>NZ_LMKL01000011.1 GCF_001421505.1 Sphingomonas sp. Leaf17 | reverse complement strand
CCGCTCGGATGGGCGCACATCCTCCTCACTGGTGAATACCTCTGGCCAAAGGATACCGCCGCTTAGGGTGTCATTTCGCCCTCAGCCGGAACCGACCCCGTTGAGGGGGTGAGGGCAGGATAGGCTCGCTGCGGCGCATTGTATTGCGATGCAAGGACTGACGCCGTCACCGGCCTGTTCTGACCCTGCGTGCGCGGGCGTGAAGCTCTTGTCTGGCGAGCGTTGCGATGACCGATCGCCTGTGAAATATAGTCGCGCCGCGTCAGTCACATGGTCAAGGCCCAGCCCAGCCCGGCACCGTCACCGTCACCGATCGCCTCACGACAAACCCCGCCACCAGGGCTGCGTCGTAGGTACTGGCCGATGCGGTGAAGCCGCTGCTCCTTGCTACCTCCTGCGGCCTGCTCGCTACGCGCGAGATGCGCGAGCAGGCGATGCGGTTGTGCTGAAGAACATTGCGTTCGGTTTGATCGATCGCGTGAGTCGATCCTGCTGCAGTGATTCAGACAAATCATCGAACATGGCGGCGCGCTCAGGCTAGAATCCCGGCATGGACGCCCTGCCCTTTGTACCCATCGAGCTGACCGCGATCGACCCGGCCCGCAACCTGCGTCGGCGGTGGCGGGTCGCGGTGATGTACGACCTGTTCGGACATTTAGTGGTGGAAACGGGCTGGGGCCGGATCGGCGCGCATGGCCGCACGCTGACGCGCAGCTTCACCAGCGAGGTGGAGGCGCTGGCCTATGTACGCGCTCTGTTGCGCCGTCGATCGGAGGCGCGGCGGCGGATCGGTGTGGCCTATACATCGGCGTGTCGATAGGACGGCATGCCTGGTTGGGAACAGGAGTGCGGCACGTCGTTCCGCTCGACCGGTCGGTTACGAACTTCTACTCGAAAGCACGAACTTGCGCGCCATGGCCGCTTCGTACCGAGAGAGATCTCCACTTCCTCTCCCCAAAGTTCGTGCTTTCGAGTAGGAAAACGAACATGGCCCCTCCCCCCTCCCCGCGCGTCCGTAAGGGCGTACCGCCCAAGGCCGGACAGCGCGACTTGTTCCAGCTCGACAGCCCGCTGACTGGCGAGATCCGCGGTGAGCGGTCACTGATGGCGTTTCCGTTCTTTGCGCTAAGCAAGAACGCCTGGATGAAGCCGCTGAGCTACGATCGTGGCCCTGTCTCGATCGAGGTCCGTCCCAGCGCCAACGGCGTCGCCACAATCTACGACAAGGAGATCGTACTCTATGTCGCCAGCCTGATGGCGGCAAAGCTGGAGGCGGAGGAAAGCGTCGAGCAGGATTTCGTCTTCACCGCGCACGACCTGTTCAGTGTCACCGGCGCGAACCACAGCGCGCGCTCCTATGCCCGTCTGTCGGAGGCGCTCGAGCGGCTGCAGGGCACGCAGATCAAGACCAATATCGAAGCCGGCGGCGAGGGCGAGGAAGGTTTCTTCTCATGGCTCAGCGAAGCGCGGCTTCACTATACGCGCACGAAGACCGGCGAGCGGCGGCTGAAGGCGGTGAAGGTGCGGTTGTGCGACTGGCTGTACCGAGCGATCCTGCGTGACCGGCAGGTGCTCGACTATGCCGCCGCCTATTTCCAGCTGGGGCCGGTCGAGCGGCGGATCTACGAAGTCGCGCGGGCCACCGCCGAGGGTACACCCGAAGGCGAACGGCTCGAAACGGACCTTGCCACCTTCCGCCTGCAGATCGGTTACCAGAACCCGCTCGCCAATTTCCGCACCGCGCTCAAGCAAATCGCCGGGACCGACGCGATCCCCGACTATGACCTGACGCTGATCGAGGGCGACGTCCCGACCGAAAGCGCCGGGCGCGGGCGTCGCGCCGTGCCGGTGAACGTCGTCATCACCCGCCGCGCGCCCGCCGCGCCCGAATCCAATGGCGAATCCAATGGCGAATCGGACGACGAATCGGTCGCGCCGGAGAGCGGCGTTGCCCCGCCGTCGTGTTGAATTGATACTCGAAAGCACGAATCATAACGTCAATTCATACTCGAAAGCACGAATTGCACAGGTAATTTACCCCTAAAGGCACGAAGTTTTTTGCAATTCATACTCGAAAGCACGAACTTTACCGGCTTTCGATGTTGGACTTTACCTGCGACAGTTGGTGCTGCGTCGGTATGGGGCTGTACGCATCAGCAAAGGGCGGCCGTGACCACATAAAGGAAAGCCCGGCACGAAGGCCGGGCGTCCCAAGGGTTAGATGGAGCGACGTCGCCAAACGTCGAACCGGGAAATCAGCCACTTCCCCCCTCCTGATACACCCGAACCCTCACCGGTTCAAGGATGCGCGTTTCGCGCCACGTATTAGCTTTGTCTTTTTGACGGTCCGGCCCCGATAAGGGGATTTGGGCGATGACGGCATTTACTCTGGGCGAAGCGGCCGGACGCGCGCTCGCGCGGATGACAGTGACGGGCGGTGCAACGCCGACCAGACTTCCCCGCACGCGCCATTGTACCGGCGCGCCCGTACGCCGCGGCAGCATTGAGGCGGGCAGCTTCGAGCATCATTTCTTCGTGACCCCGGTCAGAGGGGAGTGCGACCGGCTGCTGCGCATGGCGCGCGCCGCGCTCGATGCCGGACGGCGGTTGAAGCGCGCGGTGCGGGCCGAAGGTCGTGTGCTGTCGCCGGCGGAGGCCGCGATGGCGGCGCTAACCGCGGGTGCGGTCCGGGTGTATGAGGAAATCTGCACGCTGGCACGGCTGAACGCCGGTCGCGTCTTTCCCAGCTACGACCGCTTGGTGGAGGCCACCGCGCTCGGCCGTGCCACCGTTGCACGCGCGCTGGTGACGCTTGAACAGGCCGGGTTCTTGGTGCGCCAGCGCCGGTTCAAACGGATCGAGGGGGACGGGCCGGGACCGCGCTATGCACAGACGTCGAACGTCTACCGCCCCACCCTGCCCGCGCGGCTGATGGCGCATTTGCCGCGTTGGCTTCATCCGGCCCCCGCGCCCGCGGACGTCGAACAGCTGGCGCAGGCGCGCATCGACGAGCTGACGGCGATGCGCGCCACGCTGTCCTGCCGCGATGTGGCCAGGGCAACTGTCGGAGGTGCTCTCGGGCGGATGCTGGCGGAACTTGGCGCTGCTCTGGATAACCGGATCGACTCCCAACAGCACGAGTCTCAAAACCAGGCGCAATCCCTAAATGATTTATATATTCAGGGGTCAGGCAACGATGCATTGGTCAAAGCGTAAAACCATTCCTGACGGCAATAGCCGAACCCCGATACAAACCCCGATGACGTATCAGAGCGTACTCGTCCTGTGTGCTATCGTTCGTCGGAGAAGGATCCATCGTACAGCATCGAACAAAACGGCACGGCAAGTCAGAGCGTTCGTTCAGCCCGAAAAATCACGAGCCCGAAAAATCACGGGATCGCACGATCCAGCCGGTTACGATAAGGTTGGTGTCTACATGTCGACACAAAGACACTTCGACGCGTCTTGCCCATTGAGCTGTCGAATGCTATAGATGTCGACATGTCAACAATTGCCATCATCAGTCAGAAGGGAGGAGCAGGCAAGACAACGCTCGCGCTCCATCTAGCCGCAGCAGCGCAGGAGGCGGGGCGCATCGCACTCGTCATCGATACGGATCCGCAGGCAACCGCCAGCCAATGGGCCTCGTGGCGGCAGGACGCACCGCCCGAAGTGATCGACAGCCCACCGCCCCGCTTGGCCGCGAAAGTTGCCGCCGCATTGGGGCAGGGGGCTGAGTTCATCGTGATCGATACACCGCCTCATGCCGACAGCGCCGCGCGCGCTGCGGTCGAGGTCGCCGATCTGGTGTTGATCCCATGTCGCCCAAGCGCTTTTGACCTATCGGCAATCCAGACGACAGCGAAGCTGGTACAATTGCTGAAAAAGCCAGCCTTCGTCGTTTTCACCGCCGGCCCACCCAATGCAGCGCGCATCTATGCCGAGGCAGGCGGGCTGGTCGAAAGCTATGGCACACCAGCCTGCCCACTAATCCTGCCCGACCGCGCCGCGTACCGCCATGCGAGCGCGGAAGGACGAACCGTCACCGAAAGCGAACCCACCGGTCGCGCGGCGGCAGAGGTACGACAATTCTACGAGTGGACATGTCGACAAATCGGATTATCGACACCGAAAGCGCGAAAGACAATGAAATGAGTCGTAAACCCAGCTTCGCCAATCTGCGCACGATACCTGCACCCGACGCGTCGACGTCCATGACAGCTGTTGTTGCCCAAGGGGCAGGAGAGAGCGCCAGCCGGACATCAACCCGCCCCACCAGTCGCGAGGGTCGCAAACAGATCGCCGGCTTCTTCACGACTGACATGTCTTTCGCCATGCACATGCTAGCGCGACGTCAGAACCGCAGCCTGCAGGCGCTGATGGCTGAGGCGTTCAACGACGTGTTAAGGAAATACGGGGAAAGTCCCATCGGAGATTGATCGACGTGTAGACAATCCCACATGTCGACCGACTGTTTATCATCGGCTGCTCGCAAATCCTTTTCCCATAGCGACGGACACGCTGGATTCGACGGTCATCCGCTGGTCGGCTTGCTTGGGGGGGATACTGGAGGCCGGTTGCATCCGATGCCGGTTGCGATAGCCTTCGATGTATCCGAACAGCGCCTGTCAGGCTTACGTCTGGATTGCCCGTCGGCATTGATGGACCAGTTCGCCCTTCAGTGTGTGGAAGAAAACTCTCCATTGGGGCATTGTCGTAGCAATTGTCGGTGCGGCTCGTCGAAAATGCAGCCGGGATCACCGACGGGTAATCGACATCGGCACCAGCGGCATATTGCCACTCGCGATCCGAGTGGCAGACGAGGCCGGCAGCTGGATACTGCCGCTGAGAGGCCAGATACAGCCAGCTCTCGCCGGTCGCTGTGGACGTAATATTGGCGAACCAGATCGTATTCGGCGCTGCCCCCACAAAACTTTGCGCCAAGAGGTTCGGGGCAATCAGTAGATAGTGACCGCTGTCGATTGTGCATGATCGGAACCGGTGCACCGCCAGCGCATGGATGCGGTGTCGACGTATCAGGCACTCGACGCGGCCACGGCTCCCTTGCCCGCAGGGCGGCATGCCAGATTCGCTACCGGAACGTGACGGCTGTATATCGATGGTCGTTGCGCGGCTATAGCGGCGCCCTACGCAATCTTTGAAGCTGGAGACGCGATCGCGTCGTCAGAGGGTATCCTCCCTATCCCGCTTCCCATAGGGCCATGTCATGAACGGGATCTTTGCTCTTTTTCTTGTCTACCTGATTGTGCCCAAGATCGACATATTGCCTGGGGTTAGACCGGAAGATCTGGTTTTTCTGGCAGCTTTTGCACTTTACCTGCTCAAAGAGCGGCAAGGTAATTTGTTAATTACCAAATCTATGAAGCTGTATCTTATATTCATCGTTATTAATTTGACATCTGCGGCCATCAACTTTGAATTGAATGGGTCAAAGGGATTTTTATACTCCCTGAGACTATTTCAATATGTCCTTTGGTACCCGATTATGTGGAAAGGATGTCAAGATCTCACCAAAGAACAGATCGTACGCGGTTTCACGGGGATCAGTGCGATCCTGTTCGTCTGGGGAATGCTGGAATTCACAGGCATGGTGCCAAAGATCGGCAATTTCGTTGGTGCCACGGGCCGGCTTTCGCTGAACACGGGTGGCCCCTACGAAGCAGCCGTCATGATTGCGATGCTGGGCTATATCGTCAACGGTATCGTTCTCACGCCACTCTTGCTGGTAATCGTCGTCCTGACCCAGGCGCGTATTACGACCGCAGCGGTAGCGATTGGCTATATCATCACGCGACCAGGCCGAACCGCGTTATTGGCGATAATTGCAGGTACCGCCGCCCTTTTGCTGTCGCCGCAAATCGATAGCATGCTCAAGGGAAGTCGATATCAGGCACAGGAAAGCCAATATTCGATGATCGGCCTCATCCGATATGAATGGGACGTGGTACCGACGTTTACTGATCCCTCTCTCTTTCGCGACGCATTTATTGAAAACTTGGCAGATCTAAAGTATATGCCAGACAAGGTAGGTGACCTGAGTTTCAACATCCGCGCGGTTCGATGGCCGATCGTTTACAAATCGGTGATAGGATCACCGATCAGCCTGCTGATCGGCTTTGGCCCGGGGGCCTGGGGTAATGCACTCGATGGGTATCACGCTCGATTGGCTGGCGAAGTCGGTCTTCTGGGAATAATAGTATTTGTTTTATGGTTTTTACAGCTACTTCGGGAAAGTAGAAAACAAAGTGTAGTATTCTATAGTCTGATTGTAATAAGCATATCCTCAATATTTATCGATATCTTCGTTTCATCCAAAGTTATGCCCTTGTTATGGGTGTTTGCCGTGCTGCAGGCGATCGGCCATCCGGCTTCACAGGTCGGAGACTGGCGGGGCTTGCGAAACCGCGGTGGCGGAGGGTCAGGACGCACCGGGCAGTCCGTGTAGATGGTCGTGGCGGTTTTCAGTCGGCAGGCGTCGAGGGGTGCCAGATGGACGATTTGGACTGCTTCCCGGCGTGGGTTGGATGCAGGCCAGCATTAGGTCGTGACCGGGTCACATTGACGCAGATCCTGAGTTCATAAGGTGGTTTTTGCATTCATTTGTCAAAAGCGGTTGAGGAGAGAGGCGATCTGATTCCGGGTTGCCCCGGCCACTCGCTCAGCAGGATTTCCGGCTTTGAGAACGTCTACCCGATCGGATTGAGGTCGGGGTTGTAGGGCGGCAGAAACACCAGCTGCTGCAGATCGAGCCTGTGTTGATGGCGTCGCCGGCGTTGCCGCTTGCGGGCCACGTCCGGCATCTCGGCAGTTCGGGTCAGAACCAATCGCCCTCGCTCGCCAATACGGCACGCCTACAGCCGTTCATTCGGAGGTGTCCAAGCATTCCCGGTCGCCCGGTACCGGTGAGACCAGCCCACCACCGTCGCTGCTGACCTTATGCCCAGCTATCAGCTTGAACCTCGTCTTACGCCCAAACGAAATCCTGAATCTGCCAGTTCCGGTTATGCTCCAATTCGAAGCCGGCCTGCCAATCGGGCGGCATTCTGTGCGTAAAGAAAGTAATTTGCGCTCACGCAAACTGGGTCACATCAACCCGCGGATTCAGATTGCATGATCAAGCCTGTGCGGCGCGCCGAACCCGGCAGTTCGACGATGCTTTATCGCGCGCGCCTGTTCGACCCTGACGTGTCTCTGGCAACCGCGAACGGTTCAGTTGAGATGGCTTGGGGATTATAGTTGCGATCGATCCGGTTACGGATGCGGTTCTGTACTCGGTTCTGAATACGATTCTCTATTCGTGCCATCGGCTCAATCCCGGGACCGGCCACGACATCTTCGCGTGTCCGGCGCTGGCCGACGGTCTTGCCGGATTCGAGCCGCGTCGGTTGCGCTGGCGGAAGTGGCTGCTCCTCGTCTTCCTGATTGACGGATGCCGACCGGGCAGATGTGGACTGTGCCTCGGTCGCTGCCGGATAAGCCACGAATATGGCAAATGCTCCGATCAGCAGGCTAGAATGCACCATTGTTTTCCTCATCGCGCAGGAGCCAGCTCGACGCGGTCAAACTGGCCCGTCAGTCCCGCCACCGCATCCGACGAACGCGCCGTCAGGACGAGAACCTGCACCGGACATTCTGCCGGCACGCTGAACACACCGCGAAAAATGCCGTTCGCTACCGTTGAGTTAGGAACTTCGATGCGACCGATTTCGCGGCCGTTCATGCATTTCAGCGACCAATAGGGCCGCGCGCTGTCGACCGCGTCGATCCCGACGCTGTGCCCGGTAAGCCGGTACACACCCGGCGGCAGCAGCTGGAACTGCTGAAGCATTGCGCCCCCGACACTTGCCGGCGCGGAGAAATCGAAAACGCCATCCTGGATCCCGGTCGCCACCCCGCCGGCGTCCAGCGGCATCCAGTCGAGCAGTGACGGCGGCTGGATAGTTGCCGCAAAACCCCGGTCACGCGAACGACGACGGTCGACACCAGGCCGAACCGAGGCGTAAAAGGTCCAGGCGGCATCCGCCCGCCCTGCGGCAACCAGGGCGTTCACCACTCCGGCGTTGGCGGCCTCGGACACGGTGATGCCGCTGCGGCGCAAGCGTGTCAGCAAATCTGCCATCGACTGCGGATCGGAACCCTGCGTCGCTGCGAAGTTGATGAAATTCTCGCCCCACGGCGGCTTCCGGCCGAGCGTGTGGACAAGTTCGCGTCGTATGACGGGATCTTTCATTGCCGATATGAGAACCGGATAAAGAAGACTGCTTAGTGCAGGCGAAACCCGCAGGGTAATATCGTACTGAAGCAGCGCCCCCGGCACGTCGGATCGCTCGACCGCGTCCTCGATCATCCAGAGCTGGGTACGAACGTCACGGCGCGAAAGTTTCTGCGCATAGGTGAAGTACCGCCGCGCTGCCGCCTTGTTACCGCGAATATCGGCGTTGAGGCCGAGTGTCGCTGCAGCCGTTACCGCAGTCGCGTCCCGCCGCAATGCAGCCTTCGCGAGACGATCGGCGTTTGCCCGATCTTCCGGCGAAGCCTCTTCACCGGACAGCGATATAGCATAGGCCCCTGTGATCCGCGCGTCATATGGTGCCAATCTGTACGCAAACGCCGGGTTCGTCTTGGCGATGACCTGTGCGATCGAGAAGGTCAGGCTGTAATAACCAACCACGGTCGTCACGGCGGCAAGCGCCAGACGTATCGCCCAATCGCTGATCGAACGGCGCGCAAGATCGCGGCGAAGTGACATGCGGGCTAACGCCTATGCCTTGGCATCTTGCCGGCCATAGCCGTACCCATAATTATAGCCATAGCCATAGCCATCGTGCGCCTTGCGTGCCTCGAACTTGGTCAGCACGCAGCCGAATATCCGCGCGTTTGACGAAGACAACCGGCCTATCGCGGTCTTCACAAGGGTTGACCGGATACCATGCGATTCCACTGCATAGATGACACCTTCGACACGGCTTGCAATTAACGGCGCATCGGCGAGGCCCATGACCGGCGGACTATCGACCACGACATGGTCGTAACGCTCGAGCAACCGGTGAATGAGCGTCTCAAAGCGATTGCCGATCAGCAGTTCTGCCGCATTTGGCGGAATGGGCCCTGCCGACATGGCGGTAAAGGCAAGATCACGCATGGGAAAAACCAGGGCGTCAATATTGTCGTCACCGGCGAGGAAATTGCTCAATCCCCGGTCATGATCGACACCACCAAGGTGATGGACCGAGGGCGAACGCATGTCGCCATCGATCAGGATCGTCCGCTTGCCCGAACGCGCCAGCATCGTGGCAAGCGCCAGTGCCGTGGTCGATTTCCCTTCCGCAGGCCGCGTCGACGTGATGCACAATGAACGCGGGACGCCGTGTTCGGTCGTGAAGCCAAGGTTGGTGCTGATCGCGAGATAGGCATCGACCAACACCGACTTGCGATCAAGCAGTTCGTCGCGCGGCGCGACACCATCATCGACCTTTGGCACGACACCAAGCAGCGGAAGGCCGAGACGCCGTTCGATCTCCGCAGGATCGGCGATGGCCTCGTCCATTTGCTCAAGCGCGAACGCGGTGGCCGCACCGAGGAGCAATCCGACAAGCAACGCGATCACCAGGTTCAGGATCAGGCGGGGACTTGAGGGGCGCTGCGGAACTTCGGCGCTATCCACCACCGAGACGTTATTGACGCCAACGCCACCGGCGACGCCGATTTCCTTGTACCGCTGCAGCAAGCCATCGTAGAGTGCGCGGTTGGTATCCACCTCCTGCTGGTAGATATTGTACTGGATGCTGCGCCTGCGATTGTCGAGATAGCTTGCCTTGAGTTGGTTCACGCGTGCCGCCAACGCATTCTCGCGCTCCACGGCCTCGCGATAGTCAGCCTGGACCGACCCCGAAACGCGACTTTCCTCACGACCGATCGAACGGTCGAGCTGGTCGATCTGTGACTGGATCGCCTGGGCGGCGGGATATCCGGGTTCGAACTGCACCATCAGCCGCTGATATTCGGCGGCTAGTTCGGCGCGACGCTGACGCAGGCTGTTGATCGCCGGGTTGCGGAGGGCCTCGGTCGACGCACCCGCGGCACCCGACGCCTGCACCCGCGCTTCGGCCTGGATGCGATCCGCCGTCGCCTGGGAGAGCACCGAATTGAGTGCCGCAAGGTCGTCGGCAACGATCGAGCGTTCGACCGTTGTCGTGCCACCAGGGGCACCCTGGGCCGGCAGATTGATGATCTGCTGTTCCGACGCATAGGAGACTAGCTGCCGCTGGCTTCTGTCCAGACGTTCCTTCTGCTGAGCCAGCTGCTTTTCAAGCAACTGTCGACCATAGGAAGTTGCCTGCACCTTTCGCTCTAGATTGGTGGTGATGAAGTTTTCGGCCCAGGCATTGGCCACGCGCGCGGAAAAACCGGCTTCGGGACTGGTAAAGCCTATATCGACAAGCCGTGACAGGCTGGCCGGCTTGACCGTCAGATTATCCAGAAGCGCTTCACCCGCGATACGCTGGCGTTCCTTGCGACCGCTTGCCGGATAGCGCCCGTTGACCAACTGGAATTCCGGCGCTTCTTTGACAAGCCCGAACAGCTCGAAGAACTTGGGATCGTCGACGAAGCGAAGCTGTACGGCGACCCGCTCTGCCAGAGCGCGAGACCGCAGCAGTCCGTATTGCGTCTGATAGAATTCCTGATCGACTGTGCTGGTTTCACGATCGACCCCCTGAAAATTCGTCACCTTGCTCGCCTCGCGAGCGATCTCCACCGTCGCGATCGCAGTGTATTGAGGCGTCATCAGCAGTGTGATGATAAGCCCCAGCAGGACGCATCCCGCAGCAATGCCGGCGATGATCCAGCGCCAACGCGTCGCGATGCGCAGGAACTGCCGGATCAACGGCACGTCCGCAACGGTTTGAGGATGCGATTGCTGAACCGGTAGCGACACATCGGCTTCGCCCGGATTCATGGTAGCGACATTCATGCGGACAAGCCTTACTGTATGATCGCGATCAGCGGCGCGGCGAGAAGTGGAGCCACCGACACAACGTCGCGGAACAGACGACGCTGCGGGGAGTCGCCGACCACGACGACGTCGTTGGCGTATATTGGCGGATCGTCATACGCTCCACGCCGAATTTCGGAGATATTGTAAAGTCCGGCCATCTTGCGTCCCTCGACGGTGCGCAGAATAACGACATCTTCCTGTCGCGCGAACTCGCTCAGTCCCTTGGCCGACGCTATCGCACGCAGCAGCGTCATTTGGTTGGTGACTGGATACAGACCCGGTTCGACAACCTGGCCGTCTATCGTTACGACCTGGCTGACCGAAGTCTTGATGTTGACGGTCACTTCGGGCTTGCGGACGTAGCGACCACGCAATGCGCTCTCGATCGTAGCGGCCAGTTCCTGCGCGGTCTTGCCGCTGGCTTCTATGGTGCCGACCAGCGGCATCGCAATACGCCCACCCGCATCGACCTGCAGCTCGCGACTGAGGTCGGAAACGTTGAAGACATCGACTTCGATCGTATCGAGCGGGCCGATCAGCGCGGGCCGATCGGGCACCACCAGATCCCGCCGGGCAGGTGCCGGCAATTCCGCGGTATTATTGACGACAGTCAGCCGTTCACTTGATGATAATGGCTCCCGCCGGGCGCATGCCGAAACAGCGACAATCATCATTAAGGCGATACAGATTTTTCGCATGCGCTCGGAATATTTCCAGCAGGATAAGAATAACGCGGGCTATAGATGCTGGACGGTTGAAGGTAAAGTAGACCCCTTTTGATGATCAGGCCGGGTCGAAAGCCAGACTGCGGCGATCGCGACGATCGCCATCACCAGCGGTGTGCGGACGGGGTAGTCGACCACGCTGGCAAGTCCAATCAGCAGCAGCATCGCCGAGCCGATCCTCGGCAGGATCGTCTTCTGCCTCCCTGCATCGCGCCACGCCCGCGCGCTGGCCCATGCCCACCACGCCGCTACAGACAGCAGGAACAATAACCCCGGCAGTCCGGCGTCGAGGACCATCGCGACGAGGTCGTTATGCGCCTGGTTGAAGTATGTAGGCTTGAGAAGGTCGAGCGGTTCGCGCGCACGGAACGCCGCATCAAAACCACCGAAGCCGATACCCGTCGGAAAGACGTCGCGGGTCATTTGCCATATCGTCGGAAAGGCACGACTGCGCATGTCCTGCTCGACATCGAGCGACACGATGCGCTGTATGGACACGGCGCGGTCAGAAAGCACGCTGGCGAGTATGACGCCCGCGATGAGCATGGCGACGGCAATGGTAACGGCGAGGGCGAGCCAGCGTGGCGCACGCCGCAGTTCCCGGCGAAGTTCGCGCCATGCAAGGCATCCGGCAATCGCGATCGCCAATGCACCCATGATCATGCCAGCCCGCGATCCGCTGGCCAGGATCATCAGCGCGAACAGCATCAACAGGCCCAAGCCGACCGGTCCACGCCAGGACAGCGGACGTCCTTCGCGAAACATCCATGCCGGCAGCACGAGGCACGCCAGCGCCAGAAACAGCGCAAAATGATTGCGATTTGCAAAGTTTCCGATGACGCTGGCAGGCGAATAATTGATTAGCGGACTGTAGAGCGACGCCCCGGAAAACTGAAGCAGCCCAAGCAGCATCGATGCGGCCGCGAGTGCCAGGATCATGCCAGGCAACCATGCCCGTTCATCCCGTGTCATGGCCGTCGTCAGTGCAAGGACGGTGAATGGCACGACCAGCGATACTAGCGCATTGAGCGTTCCGCTCGGCATGAGCGACCACCTTCGTTCGGGATCGGCCACCGGCACGCCGTCGACAAGGTCTCGGCCGGGAAACAGACGCCACACGTCTTCGGGCAATGGAACAAGCTGGACCGCCACGATCAGCAGCGCAGCGGCTAGGAACAGCCAGGGCGCCTTGGCCTGCCCCGGAACGGGGCGTCGTCCAAACACGCACAGCAGGATCAATATCACGAAAGAGACCGAACGAACGACGATCTGGCCTTCGATATTGGCTCGCGAGCCACCCCCGGCCAACCACAATGTCGACAGCAATAATCCGAGCAAGAGTGAAACAAAGTTTGGCCGAAACGGAAAAGCAGCTTGCGTCATAGCCGGTTAGTTCTGCCTGTCTGCTGGAAATTGCAACAACGGACCGTGGGGAGGCGTCGTGAATGGACGACGGCTGCAGCGGGGTCGATCATAACCTTGAAGCTGCGGTCTGTCTTGCGGGCGCGCATTGCGATGGGCCTGAAGTCCCTGAGCTTACAGCGAAGTTTCCGATGAGATGTCGCTATGCGTAGATTGCGAGATCGATCCCCGGCTTTCGCACCCGGCCTGGATGCTGCGAGATGACGATCCTGGCACCGCGAGAACCTTGGTCGTCATGCCGCCTCTGGAACGGCCGGTGGCCTGGCTCGAAGTTCCCCTTTTACGCCCTGACCGTGACGATGGAGCACCTGAGGCGGCGAGTTCGTGCAGGAACCCGAGCTCCAAGGCGTCCGTTGAGGATCACTCGCGCCCGCGCCGATTCCGCATGGAGGTCAAGGCGACGGACGGCAGCGCCAGAACGTCCGGCGGGCCGGCTGTGTCGCGGGTCACGGATGGAGGGGACGTTCCGGTACCATGTCCGGTAGCCGTGAAATTCGATCAGGCGAGGACCGTTCGATACACATCGGCAACTCGCCGGGCGACGTTCGACCAACTGCCGCGGTCTACCCAATCGAGGCGATCGGCGACTGAATCCCGAACCCAGGCCTCGCCGTCGAGCACGCGGCGAACAGCGGTGACGATCTCTTCTTCGGACAGGCCGTCGAACATCTGCCGCTCGTCCGACGCCAGTTCAATCATCGAAGAATTTCGCGCGAAGATCGCAGGTACGCCGCAGGCATAGGCCTCGACGATCGGGATGCCATATCCTTCGTAAAGCGACGGCAGGGCGAGAAACGACGCATTGGCGAGCAGCGCCCATTTGTCCGCTTCGTCGGTTGGCCCCAAAAAGACGAAGCGATCGCCCAACAGCGCCCGCCCGCGCGCGACGGTCGCTTCCGCCTTATAGTTCAGCCGGCCGACGACGACGAGCTTTGCATCGCCGTAACTCGAACCCAGGCGCGCCCAGGCTTCGATCAGCCGGTCGACATTCTTTCGCGGTTCCAGATTGCCGATGTACAGACCGTAGCGTGATCCTTTGGCAATCTGGCCACGGATCGGCCAGGTGGCGCTGTCGATCAGCGCCTGCGGTGGCAGGTCGACGCCGCAGCCGATCACATGCACCGTTTCCGGTGCCACGTCGGCGAGTTCGAGGATACGCTGCCGGGTGAAATCCGACACGGCGATGATCGCCGAGGATTCGCGCACCTGCCGGTGGAAGTTGCGGCGCGCGAAGATGCGATTGTTGCGGTTGAAGAATTCGGGATGGTCAAGGGGGATCACGTCGTGGATCGTCGCGACCTTCAGCTGGCGCGGCCGCTTGCCGATATTGGCAAACCAGGTTTCGTGGACCAGGTCGTAGGAACCCAAGGCCTGGCGGGCAACAATACGGGGCAGGAATTCGAACGCTACATTCTGCAGCTTGCGGCGGTCGTGAAGCGGCCGATATTCCACCTTGTGAACCTGCGGCGCGAATTCCTCGGGGCAGGTGTTCACGCCGCCATCATGCTGGACCAGCACGTCGGGTATGGCGAACTCGCCACATCCTTCGGCGGCAAAGGTGTTGGCGAGCGACAGGCAGTAACGCGCGACGCCACTGATGGGCGGCCGCACCGGGCGACCATCGATGAGAATGCTGGTCATGGGAATGGCTCTGACGATCGGGACAAACCCGATTACTAGGTCAGGGCGGCCAATCTTGCCAGCCTTCAGCTCCCGCCAACGGGGCGAAAGCCCAAAACTGACTGGACGCAGCTATGCTACCGATCGCCAGGATATCGCCTAATCTGTTGCAGAAGGGCATCAAGCCCATGGCACGCAGGATATTGTGGAGTTCGACGCGGCTGGACGAAGCCGAGTAGTCCTATGCTCGACCCGTTGACGGGTGCCGAGACGTATTTCAAGCCGACGAATGCCGGATACGGCTTGCCCGACGTCGGAAGGGCCAGCGTCAACCACTCTGGATATGACACATAGCGAAAAGGCGACCGGGCCGATGATATTCTCGGGCCGAATGGCCTGTCCGATGAGGTCAGTCTTGGACGACGGGATATAAGGGACAAAAACCGAAAGAGACGTTTATCGCAAACGATGCATCATGTTGCTTGTCATGTCGTCGTAACGTCGCGCGCCGGATCGAGAAGCAGGGTTGTAAAGGATTTCGCTTCTTTTTGCGCCTCGGTATTGATGCCTTCGAGATGGGCAAGATGTGCCGCGCGCGCGTGTTCCCAGTCGGTCGACATGGCGGTCAGCCGGCGAAGGATCAGTGCGCTATCCGTATCCAGGTCCATCGTTAACAAGCGGTCGCGTGCGATGATGCGGTCGGCGATGCAACCGGTGTCCGTGGCAACGACGTCCACGCCACTCGCATAGGCTTCGAGCATGACCAAGGGTTCGGCCTCGTCGATCAGCGTGGTAGGCAGCACGAACAGGTCGATATCCCTGTAAAACATTTCCTTGGCCGCGCCCGTCACCATGCCGCGATAGTCGATCGACGCCGGATTACGCGCGACCGCCGCCTCGATCGCTTCGAGCAACTGGGGATCGCTCGTGGGACCGGCAATGATCAGCCGTGCCTCCGGCAGGTCAACGAGCAATCGCTTGAACAGGTCAAGCAGGTAAAAGACGCCTTTGGCGCGCGTCAGGACGCTGGCATGGCCGAGCGTGGGTGCGCGATCGGGGCGCCTGTGCGCCTGTCCACCCAGTCCGAAAAGGAAGGCATTGGACAAGGCGATAGCCTGTCCCCGCGGCTGTCTGCGCGCCCGCTGCAAATACAGCGCGGCGAAGCGGTCGCGCATTCCGGGAGACAGCAAAACATGCCGTTGGTTGCGCCCTGCCACGGCAACAAGCATCCTGATGCCCTGTTGCGGCCACAGGTTGATCGATCGATAGGAATGGTGATGGAGCCACGGGGCCAGACCGCGAAGCCGCAGTGCGCCTATTGCTGGTAGCAACAGCCACGTACCCGATTGCCCCGGTACCGAGACATATACGGTGTCCCCGGCGCGCGCGCGCAGCAATAGTGTCGCCGCGTTGGCAATGCTGCGCCAAAGCTTTCCGGCGAAGGTGGTACCCAGCGGCAGGACAGCCGTCGTCGCGATCCGCGACAGATAAGCCAGCATCGCGATGTTGTAGTTCGACTGGCCGTTCAGTGGCGGCGGGAGCGAGCCGAGAAACCATAGCCGGCCGTTCGATGCCCCGTCAGGTGCAGCGTCGCTCATCCCCTCCTCCGGACTCAGTTTTTTGGACAAGTATACCTTGTGATCAGACCCGCCGCCCATGGCAATGCATGGCAGATTGCCAAAGGGCACAGCCATATGCGGGCGACGATGCCTTTAGCGACCAAATATGCCGGGGAAAAGCAACAATGACATACACGCGGACGTCTGCGGGGCGTCACGGTGAAATTATCGCGGCGGGAACGCTGTTCGGTCTGTCGCTGCCTCCGGAGACGGCAGATCCGCGTCCCCCTTGCATCGGATGATTGTCGAAATTGCCGCGGCGCTGGCGCTTGGCTGGTTTGGCCTACACAAAGGGCGTTGTCAGGCTGGAATCTCGCAATCGGAATGGTCCTCGTCGTTTTGACGCTAGGTGTTTGATCCCGGCATTTGATGGACCGGACTGACTTCACGAAGCGGACGGCGTGATATCAAGGAGGTGAGCCGCAGTTCCAGCACACGATAGACGACGTAGCCCGCCGCCACTGAAAGTATGGATATTGCTGCAATCGCGACGGGAAGCGGCGTTGCTGGCGCCAGCTTCACCATCAACTTACACGCCAGCGAGATAACGACTACGTGAGTGAGATAGATTGAGTAGGAGGCATTGCCGAGTTCGGGAAGAATGCGACCAGCATAGCTTCTACGATTGTCGAGCATGACAGCTCCAGCCACCACTACCGCCGAAGGCAGGCCAAACATCCATAACCGCCATACCTGTACTGTTGGAGCAAGCGCGAGAGTCGCTATAACCAAGGCCGTGCCCGCAAGCATGGGCAGAAACGAGGGGCGATCAATCAGCGCCGTCGCGATCGTCATTCCGAGCACGAACTCGACAATAATGGGGTTCTGAAGAAAGAAAGATGTGCCCCGCCCACTGGTTACGAGTGCCAGCATGATAAACGCGGTGATTCCCCACGGTCGTTTGGCCAAGGCCATCCCTGCGGTGGCTATGATGTAGAATAGCACCTCATACTCAAGTGACCAACCGACGTTGAGAATGGGATAGACTTCGTTTCCTTTTGTCCAAGACAAGAAAAACATTGATCGGAGCAGAAGGTCCACGTCGGGAGGCCCCGCGCGCGCGATGCCTGGAAGATAGGACAGGGCAAACAATGCCAGTGTCACGATCCAGTACATGGGTACGACGCGAGCAAAGCGACGCCAGGCAAAAAGGATCGGAGCCTTTTCCAGTGTCGAACCAATATATACGATAATAAAACCAGAAATGACAAAAAAAAGATCGACGCCATATTGGCCGTATTTAAGAAGTGGGAAAGGGGGAGTGCCGCCAAGATAAGACAATACTGTAATTTGAGCGTGATATACAACAACAGTTGCAGCAGCAAAAAACCTCAGAACTTGAATTCTTTGGAACTTTTGACGGCGTTGCATGGGATTTCCGTTTACTGGAGCGAGGGTCAATGCCGACTATGGGCGTCGCGGGTTGGAGGCAGTGCCTATACCCTGTGGGGACTTTGGCAATGTCGCATAACGTGAGGGTCCGCGCGATCCGTCCGCACGCTATCGTCGATGGCTGGGAAGCTGCATGCAGCCACGCTGAGCAGGTTCAGTCGTCGCGCCGTTGTCGTGTCGCCCGGCAACATGGACATTCCGGATAGCCCCAGGACGATGGTAACGGCGACGGCGCGGGCAATGTGGACGGGAAGACGGTGGACGTTCACGGGAGCCCCCGCAGGCTTCCTTCCGTCCGTCGTCGTCCGTCGGGTAAGCGCCACGATCCCTGCGGTGATTGCGATCCTCTCCGCGATAAGCCTGCCGGTATTCGTGACCGGCCTATCCGAACCCCTCCGGGGCTGACCCGGCACAATAGGCAACCGTACGTGCATGCGGGGCGAACCCGAGACGATCTTCAGCCGGTTCGGCGGTGATTGGCTCACGCCAAGGCGGATAGACAACCGGCTCAACCCGATCGGGTTTCATCCGAAATTTCGTGGCTACATCGTGCGCGCGCAGGGTGCCTGGCGCGGCGTCGACACGATGATCTGGTGTGTGCTGGGTGGGGGCAGCGCCGTGGCCCATACCAACGTCAGCAACTATAATGGCCTAAGCTGTCCGCGGAGCCTCAGGTCGGCTTTCGCCAGTAGCGCGGTTGCATGCTCAGGCGCGCCTTCACGCGGGTGGGCAGCGATGCTTCGACACGACCCAGGCGATAGCCCGCATATTTCGCGATCGTTCGGACAAGGGATGTGGGAATGGACGCCGGCTCGCACTGACGAAGGTGGGCGAATTCATTGCGCAGATAACGTATACCCTCTCCTTCGGCCGCCCCAAAATTTTCCCTCAGCCATGGATTGCGAAGGTGGAAGACTCCGACGTCGAAATACCGCCTGAACTCCTCCTTGATGGTATAATCGTGCGAATGGTGGACGCAGGCATCGGCGGCGTAGGCGAGCTTCCGGCCGGCAAGCAGCATGCGACCGGCCACTACCTGATCCTCGGCGAAGAAGGCATCGTGCTCGAAGCCGCCCACGTCGTCGTAAGCGACACGACGATAGGCGGCAAAGCTGTTGGAACAGAAGGTCGTCTTGACGCCCAGGCGCGCCCGATCGGCAAGGCTGCGCACTTCCGAGACTGCGGGATAGTTGAACAACCTTGAAAAGCGCTCGATCGCGCGCGATCCGGGTCGCGGCAGTTGGCGACCATAAGCCATGCCCACGTCCGGATCAGCAAAGCAGCGCACCAGGTTCCGGATCGTGCCACCATCCGCCGGAATGGCATCCTGCGTCATCATTACGATATATTCGGCGTCCGGGATCAGCGAAATGGCATGCGCCCGTGTCCCGCCGTGATTGAAATTACGCCTCGGATAGCTGACGACCTTGGCACCGAACGCGGCAAACCTCTCACACGTATCATCCGTCGACTCTGAATCGATGACCAGAACCTGGTCGGGACGAATAGCCTGGGCCTGCAAACCATCGATAAGGCGAGAGAGATAGGAACCGGCGTTCAGGGTCGGGATCACGACCACAGTGCGCGCCAACATATCATCGGACACAAATTTCTCCTGCACCATCAACTACTTGGCCCGGAACGGCCATAAGTCGACCGACCGATGGATACGGCGTTGACGATAGGGGGGGGGCGACCCCGCAGCCAGCGTCGCCAATGATGGGGCGACAAGGCCACAGATTTTTTACACAGCGCGTCCGGAATGGAAAGACGTAATCGAAAACGGAAATTATTCCCGCTCCCGGTGAATCGCCGGTCGTCAACGCCATCTTCGAGGTGACATTCCCAATCAATCTCTATGCGATCGAGGACGCCATTCCCCTCGTCACGACCAAGTACGGATATTACGTGGCGGGATCAGCCCCTTTGGCAGGTGGACTCGACGGGCTGGGGTGCGAAGCCGGATGACAGTCTGACATGCGCCATCGAGAATATGCCGGCGATCACATGGATTCGGCATGCCAACCTTGCGATCACCGTTTCCGTCGGCGGTACGGTGATCGCCGCTCTTGTCTTCCTATTTCCTGCAGGCCGGCTGATCCGGCCCCTCTATTCCGACCCTTCTATTCCGGCCCGCCGAAACCATCGACAGTCACATCGATCGAGCGCTGATATCCATTGACGAAGCGGCGCGTCGCATCGTGACGCCCCAAAATGCTGTTGTTGCGAATCAATATACCCGACAGTTGTTCGAGCGGTTGACCGTTCCTGCCCGAATCGGCGGTAGGCGTGGCAAGGACGATCGGCGTATCCGCGGCGGCTGGCGTGAACCGGTTTGCCGTCGCGGTGACCTTGGACACATTGTATCCGAATGCCAATCCGGCGACCGTAAAGCCCCGCAGATCATTGTTTCGGATCACGACGCCGCCGGTATCGCCACCCACCGCCACGCCGCGTTTCCCGCCTTGGACACTGTTGTTCTGAATCAGGATGTCACGAGGTTCGCCATGAATGCGATTAACGCGAAATCCCGCCACGCCGGCATCCACGATCTGGTTTCCGACGACGCGGATCCGCGCCACCGTTTCCAGGAAAATGCCGATGCTGCACCGCGTCAGGCGATTACCCCGAATCTCCGCTCCTCCGGACGTCGACACGGGTGAGCCGTTGGGATTGTCGCCGTACAGGTCGATGCCGTTATCGGCGGTATCCGACACGATGTTGTTATCGATAAGCAGGCCCTCGAACTGCGCCACTTGAATGCCGATGTAGGCGCAGTCCCGGACATCGTTCCGGGTAATGCGCAAATTGCGCGAAACGTTGTTCGCGCTCCCCACAAGCTGGATCGCCTGCCCGTTGGCGCCGCGCAGTGCATTGCCTTCGATCGTCACGTCGATGCAGCGCCCTTTCCAGCCAAGATGAATGATCGCGCCGTTGACGGCGTCGCGTTCCCCGCCCTGACCCGCACGATTGCCGTCCAGCCCCAGGTTGCGGATTGCCGCACGCTCGATGTTGCCCATGCTGGAGACAATCCGCGCAAAACTGCCCGGGCCGAGCTGTGCGTCGGCAAGCCGGATGATCGCCCGCTCCGGCGAGGCACCCAGAAGAGTGACTCCCGAGCGAAGGATGATTGCTGCCATTCCGTCACTGTCGGGTGAAACGCGATGGGTCACGCGGTAGGTCCCTTCCGGGAACGCGACCACGCCGCCGCCAGCGGCGTGCGCATCATCTATTGCCCGCTGGATCGCGTCCCGATCGTCGGCGATGCCGTTACCATGTGCGCCGAACTGCCGTACGTCCCGCGCCGGCCCCGTACCTTGCGCGAACGCACAGGCGGTAGTCGTCGCTACCGTCCCTGCGATCATGGCGCGCCGCGTGAATCCTGGTCCGTGCATCATTCGTCCGTTCTCCCTGCCGGTATCGCAGTGTGGCCGGTCACGACATGTCGACACATCGACATCCGGTCGGCGGTGATCGTCGCGCCGGATGATCTCAACTGCCCAGCACCTTGCAGTAGACATCCGCAGTCGTCGTGGCGATCCTATCGTAGGAGTAGCGAGGGAGAGGCGCAAAGACCCAGTTCATGCTTTCCGCGACCCAGCCCCCCCGCAGCTACGGCTACGTTCGCCCGGCAAGACGACGATCACGTGAATCAGGAGTGGCGGGACGCCCGATGATCGGTATGAGCGCGCTGCATGCGGGGCGGTGCCAAACCAGGCCTGCGGGGTCGGGGGCGTGATGCGGACAAGATTGGACAGGTTCGTCGCAAGCAGCCGCTTTCAGACAATGTTCGCGATCGGGTCCTTCGGCGTGCAGGCGGCAACCACGCTGGGACTGATGTTCGTGCTTATGCACACGCTCGCCAACGAGCAGTACGTCACCTTTTCCCTTCTTTTCGCTACCGCGCAGCTGACCGCGATGTCGCTGTTCGAATGGCTGCGGATCGCCGCGACACGGTTCGAGCCGGGCATGAGCCCGGAACGGACCCTCGCCTATCGTGCGACGACCACCTCGCTGTACCTCGTGCTGGTCGTGCTGACCCCTCTCGTCACGCTGGCGGTCGGCTTTGGGCAGGGCATGTCATTTGGCAGCGCCCTACTCCTGGCGCTGGGCGCGGTGGTCCAGGGCGGCGGCGACCTGGTCCTCACCATATTGCGATCACGTGAGCGGATGACCGTGTTCGGCGTGTTGCAGATGACGCGCGCGCTGGCCGCCGCTGCGGCCGCGATCACGGTCGCCTGGATGACCGACCGGGCAGACCTGACCTATCTCGCCTATTGTGCCGGTGCGGTGCTGCCGGTGTGCAGGGTGCTTGCCGGGCGGTGGCGGATGGTGGCGACGGCTCTGCACGGGTTCGGCATGGGGGGCGCGCGCCCGATCCTGGCGTTCGGCATCCCCTCGGCCTTGGCCGGGATCCTCATGCAGGCGATTCCGGTCATGCTGCGCTGGCTGATCGTCGGCCACCATGACAGTGCAGTGGAAGCCGGCGCACTGTTCGCGATCGACATCATGCAGCGTCCGTTCGTGGTTATCGTCGGAGCGGTCCAGGCAGTGATGTCGCCGCCCGTCGTGGCCGCCTTCGAAAGCGGCGACCGCGCGCTGTTCAGGGCGCGCATCGTGAAAGTGTATCGGATCATCGCCGCCATCATCGTCGGGCTAGTCGCCATTGGCCTTGTGTCGGTGCCTGTCGCCGGACACCTGATCGTATCGCCCTCGCTGGCGCCGTCATTCGTGGCGACCGGGCGCGTCGCGGTGCTATTCTTCGCCTGCCAGAGCTTCCTGCTCTATTCGGCGCAATTCCCGTCGTACATACTGCGCCAGACCGGCGTTCTGGTTGGACTGTCCGCTTCCGAACTCTTGCTGCTGGCGTTGACCCTTGCAGCCGTGCCGACCACACCCGACACGGTGATGTGGGTAGCAACGATCCCGGTCGCGGCATTCACGGCGCTGTTGGCGATTTATGTAGCACTTTCACCTGCCATGATCCTGCGCCGGATGTGATGCAGGGCCGGTTTTCAGCGAACGCGGCCGCTGGTATCGGCGGGTCCGGTCGCGGTCGAACAGTGGGTGGCGATGAAGGAGTTCCGATGACGATGGCCGCAATTGTGGATACTGGACCTCTCGCCTGGGCAGACAAGGGGTGCGGCCGGTGATCGCGGGACTGATCCGACGGCTGACCGGTCGCGATTATGTGATCGCTTCGGGTGATATTGGCTATCTACTGTCCAAGGGGGCCATCCCGTTCCTGCGAGGAGCGTTATGGAGCATGGGCAGGCTCCGCGCCCCGCGCAGCCTGCTGCTCGGCCCCCACATCCAGTTCATTCAACCAGCGCGCCTGTTTAATGGTCAGGGGGTTTCGATCGGAGGCTTCAGCTACATCGATTGCTCCGCCGATGGAGGAATTGTCCTCGGCTCGGGGGTGACTATCCGTGAGCGTGCCTGGATACAGGGGCGCAGTGGCCTGAATGCGCGCGCTGCACGGCTGAAGGTAGGCGACCGCAGCTATATCGGTCCCAATGCCGTGATCGGACTGGGTGGGCCGGTGACGATCGGCGAGGGCGTACAGATCGGCGCCGGCCTGACGATCACTGCCGAGGCCCATGAAGGCGACGCCGACGGCAGCTTCGTTACCGGCCATGTCTCTCGTACCGGGGTCACGATTGGTGATAATTGCTGGCTGGGTAACAATGTCAGCCTGCTTGACGGCGTCGAACTTGGCGAAGGATGCATTATCGGCGCCGGCGCGGTCGTCACCCGATCGGTACAGTCGTACAGCGTGGCGGCCGGCGTGCCGGCGCGCATCATCCGTAAGATCCGATAAGAAACCAGCTGTCTTCACCACATTTTTCAGATCATGTAATTTGAATACTTTCGCGGATAGTTATATAATTATATAATATTTATTTTGTCTGATATATTTGCGTAATAACGCTAAAGGATTTTGACGTGTCGTCACTGCGGACCGCGAAAAATGAACCGACCGGTGCGGGAATGGTTCCTAAGAAAGAATTCGAGGGAGATTTTATTCCTCCGTCTCGCAAATTTTTAAGGCTGAGGCTTTATATTGCTCTTATCACGATTGATTCCATCGCTCTGCTAGCCGGCTGCTGCATAGCCAACCTGGTCTGGTTCGGCAATTTTCTGCACCCTCAAGGTTTGAGAATGGCGGCAGCTGGATTGCCGCTGCTACTGGTCGTTGGTCTTAACACCAAGTGCTATTCGTTCAGCGAAATCAGCAACGGCTATAAAAGTGCCAGCCGCATATTCTGGGCGGTAATACTGATTTTCAGCCTGATTTTGTTCATAAGCCTCTACATGCGTGCCAACATGAACCTGTCGCGCGCGGTTTTCGGCTTGGGATCAATTTTCGCGCTGGTTATCCTGATCGCGAGCCGGTTCGCGTTCGCATCCTTTGTCCACCGGTTGCGAGGTGGTCCGCCGGTATCTGAAGTCGTCATCCTCGAAGGTGCCTCGTGGCCGCGTAGGGGAAACGCCTTTGTGATCAATGCCGAGCAGGCCGGGCTGATCCCAGACGTTAACGACCCCGACATGCTCGACCGGATCGGTCGCACGCTGCGCAATGCCGATCGCGTCATCGTCGTCTGCGAGGAAGCGCGGCGTGCGCAATGGGCCTTCGTGCTTAAAGGTATCAGCGTGAAGGGCGAGATTCTGGCTCCGGAGATAGAGAAGCTGGGACCGCTGGGCACCAGTCACTTCGATGATGCGCAGACAGTAGTGGTATCAATCGGGCGACTGAGCCTGCATAATCGCATCCTGAAACGTGCCTTGGACCTCACGGTCGCGATGATTGCCTTTTTGCTGTTGCTGATACCGTTCGTGATTATCGCGGTGGCAATCAAGCTGGATTCACCGGGCAGCGTGTTTTTCCGACAAGTAAGGATCGGCGAGAACAATCGTCATTTCCGGGTTATAAAATTTCGCAGCATGCGTACCGATCGACTGGATCACAACGCCAGTCGCCTAACGGCCCGCGACGATGATCGGGTAACCCGGGTCGGCAGGTTCATTCGAAAAACCAGCATCGACGAGCTGCCGCAAGTCATCAACGTCCTGCGCGGAGAAATGAGTATCGTCGGTCCGCGCCCACACGCGCTTGGTGCATTGGCCGGAGAGAGCCTGTATTGGGAGGTCGATGCGCGATACTGGCACAGGCACGCCGTAAAGCCGGGCATAACTGGTCTTGCGCAAGTCCGCGGATTTCGCGGATCGACGTTTCAACGTTCCGACCTCGCGGATCGCCTTCAGGCGGATCTGGAATATATCGAGTCCTGGACCATCTGGCGAGATATTGCGATCATCCTGGCAACGTTCCACGTCATCGCGAAACGCGACGCCGCCTTCTAGCGCCAATCGACATTCAGGATTCCCAAACGGGCTGAAGGCTGATTCATAGACATCCGTGTGTAGGCGCGGAGCGAGCGATGGGCATCAAGCGGTACGAGTTGAGCGAGGCGCAGTGGTCGCGGGTCGCGTCACTCATTCCGGGTAAGGCGGCTGACCCCGGCCGAACGGGTTCGGATAACCGCTTGTTCGTGAACGGATGTTTGTGGGTGCTGCGCTCGGGCGCGCACTGGTGCGACCTTCCAGAACGCTATGGCAAATGGAAGACGGTGCATCGGCGTTTCAGCCGATGGTGCCATGCCGGTGTGTGGGAGCGGGTTTTCGAGGCGCTGACGGCGGACCGGGACAACTTGTATCTGATGATCGACAGCACCATCGTTCGCGCCCACCAGCAGGCAGCGACCGGAAAAGGGGGGCCAAGGATCAGGCGTTGGGGCGTTCCCGAGGCGGACTGACGACCAAGATCCACATGCTTGCCGACACGTTCGGCCGGCCCCTGCGTTTGCGCATCACGCCGGGGCAGGCCAGCGACATCGCCTCTGCACCCGATCTGCTCGATGGCCAGCAAGCCGGGGCGGTGCTGGCCGACAAGGCCTATGACGGTAACGACTTGCGCGACCGGATCGCACGCATGAACGCGACGGCTGTCATCCCGTCGAAACGCAGCCGCAAGGTCGCCATCCCGCACGACGCCGGCATCTACAAACATCGCAACCAGATCGAACGATGCTTCAGCCGCCTTAAGCATTTCCGTCGCTTCGCCACCCGCTACGATCGACGCACCGTTCACTTCACCGGCTTCGTCCATCTCGCCGCCGCCATGATCTGGCTACGGCGAATGTCGATCCGGCCTAGGTCACACGGACAAAGGGCAGCCACGGGCCGCGTCTGGTCAGTGAACCGATCTGCACCCACTCCTTATCGAAAACCCTTGCCTGCTCGCAAAATGCCGCCTCTTTCTGCCTATAGACACCGTAAGACCGGTGCTGCCCCTCACAAGAACCGATCCCCCGCGTGGTCGCGGAACCGGTCGGCCGCGCGGACATAGTAGGAGAGGATCTGCACCGTGCGGTGGCGGCTGACCTCCTGCATCTTGAAGATGGTGGCGCCCTGGCTCGCGGCTTCGGTCAGGAAGCCGGCGCGTAGCGAGTGGGCGGAGAAGGTGGTGGGGTCGTAGCCAGCGGCTGCTGCGGTGCGCTTGACCAGGCGGGCAACCGCGCGGTCGGACATCGGTGCGGCGGTCAGCGCGTCGCCGCGGGTCAGGCGGCGAAAAAGGGGTGCGGTGGGGTCAGGGGGGCTGTCAGCCTCCATTGACGCGAGTGCCGCCATCCACGCAAGCAGCAGCGCCTTCGGGCGGATGCGCGACCCCTCCGGCACCGCAATCACCGCGCCCTCGCCGGCGCGATCGGTCTTGGATGAGGTAATACGGATCTCCAGCCCCGCGTCGACTAGCGTCACGTCGCTCAAGGTCAGCGCGACCAGTTCCGACCGACGCAGCGCGGCAGCCATGCCGATCGCCAGCACTGCCCGGTCACGGCGGGCGCGCGGGGTGTCGCCCGTCACTTCGGCCAGCATGTGACGCAGCACCGATGCATCCACAGCCGCCTTGCGCACAGGCGCCACCCACTTCCGGGCGCGAATGCCGGCCATCGCCTCGCGCAGGCCGCCCGCCTCCGGGTGAGAGGTCGGCGCACCGTAGTTGGGGTCGGTTCCGGCTGAGGGCGAAATGACACTCTAAGCGGAACGGCATGCCTAGTGGATAGCAGAAGGTTCCCTTGAACGCTGGCGGCGGCGACATCCGCCAGAT
>NZ_LMKL01000010.1 GCF_001421505.1 Sphingomonas sp. Leaf17 | reverse complement strand
CCGGTCAACCGCTGCGGTGAAACCCCTCTACGTCCAACCACCCCACACGTCAAACACAAACTGAAACTTTTCTGACTTTTCCTCAAAAATCACGGAACCACGCGCCGTTCAGCGGTCCTAAACCTGTCCGCTATACGGCCTGAATCATGTCAGCGGTCGCCGAATCACCAAGCCCCTTGCCCGATTCGTTCGCGAATCAGGTGCGCAGCGCCGTGATCTGGCGATCGGGCAGCCAGATTCTGGCCCAGCTCGTCCAGTGGTCGGCCACCTTCCTGGTCCTGCGTATTCTCAGCCCGTCGGACTATGGCCTGTTCGCGATGACGCAGGTGATCCTGGTCTTCCTCAACATGCTGAACGGCTACGGCCTCGCGAGCGGGCTGATCCAGCGACCGCATATTGCGAGGCACGACATCCGCCAGCTGTTCGGGATGCTGGTCCTGCTCAACGCCGCGCTGGCGATCGGACAGCTCGTGCTCGCGCCGCTGGCGGCCGCCTATTACCGTCAGCCGATGATCGCCGACATGCTGCGCGTCCAGGCGCTGCTGTACCTGACGACCCCGTTTATCGCGCTGCCCTATGCGCTGTTGTCGCGGCGGATGGACTTCCGGCATCAGGCGCGGGCCAATATCACCGCGTCGATCGCCAGCGCGTCGACCGCGCTTGGCGGCGCGTTGCTGGGGTTCGGTGTCTGGACGCTGGTGGCGGCACCCATCGTCCTGTTCGCGGTGCGCGGCGCGATGATGACATGGTCGGCGGGTTCGCTGGTGTGGCCGAGCTTCGATTTTCGCGGCGCCGGCACGATGGCGCGCTATGGCGGCGTGATGGCGGCGGGCCAGCTGTTCTGGTTCGCGCAGAGCCAGGCCGACGTCTTCATCGCCGGCCGATCGCTGTCGGCGCATCACCTGGGTATCTATACCACCGCGCTGTTCCTGACCCAGATCTTCGTGTCGAAGTTCGTGCCACCGCTGAACGAGGTCGCCTTTTCCGCCTATGCGCGGATGCAGGCCGATCCCTCCGCGATCGGCCGTGCCTTCCTGCGCGCGGTGCGGGTGGTGATGGCCGCCGCGCTGCCCTTCTATTTCGGGCTGCTCGTCACCGCCGAACCGATCGTGCTGACGATGCTCGGCGCGAAATGGGCGGAGGCGATTCCCGTCGTCCGGTTGCTGGCGCTCGCCATGCCATTCATGACACTGCAGGTGCTGATAACCCCGGCGTGCGACGCGCGCGGGCGGCCGGGCATTGGTGTCGTCAACGGTGCGTGCGGGTCGGTCGTGCTGGCCGCCGCGTTCCTGGTCGGAGTCCGCTATGGCCCAACCGGTCTGGCGATGGGATGGATCGTCGCCTATCCGGTCTATCTCGGCATCAGCCTGTGGCGATCGTTACCCGTCATCGGAACGCGACTGAGGGCAGTGGCGGGCGCGATCCTGCCGGCGCTGGTCGCCGCGCTGGCGATGGCCGCCATCGTCGCTGCGATCGACACCGCCCTGCCGCCACTGCCGTCGCCGCTGCGACTGCTGCTGCTCGCGGGTATCGGCGCGCTGGTCTATGCCGGCAGTCTGGCCGTCGTCGCCCGCCCCCTCTTGCGCGAAGTCGTGGCGATGGTGCGCGGCCGGACGCTTCAGGCCGACTGAATGTAGCTGCGCATCGCCTCGGCATCCGCCTCGATCCGCTCGATCCGGTATTTGACGAGGTCGCCGATCGAGACAAACCCGACGATCCGGTCGCCGTCCATCACCGGCAGGTGGCGAATACGCCGCCTGGTCATCAGCGACAGCGCACCAATCACCGCCTCCTTCGGGGTCACGCTCTGCACCGGCGCGGTCATGACGTCGGCCACCCGCGTATCGAGCGCAGCCGCACCCTTGGAATGGAGGCAGTGGATCACGTCACGTTCGGAAAAGATCCCGAGCACGGCCGTGCCGTCCATCACCGGGGCCGCGCCGATCCGCTTCTCCGCCAGGATCGCCACCGCGTCCGAAACCCGCATGTCGGCAGTCAGCGCGACGACATCGCCGCCCTTGCCCGCCAGGATTGCCGCGATCGTCATGTCCGCTCTCCCATTTCAACCGGCGTCATTCGCGCCGTACTTGAAGAGAACCATGTTTGCAGGCCATTGGGAAGCATGCGCGACAGCCCTTCCGGACTCGGCGATCCCGATTATGCCCGATTCGCCTGGGCGCGGTTCCGCATGATGATGGCGTGGATGACGCTGGCCGCCGCGATCTGCGTCGCCGCCGTCATCGTCGTGATGGCGCATGTCCAAGGGCCGCTGCACATCGCCACCATGCTGGGGATCATCGGCGGTGTCGGCGGATCGGTGATGATGGCCGGCGCGCTCATGGGTCTCGTGTTCCTGAGTTCGGGCAGCGGTCATGACGAGGATGTGGAAAATATCGACTGATACGCAAAGGGCCGGCCCCGCATGATGCAGGACCGGCCCCTTTCGCGACCCAGGTCGTGGCCGCGCGTTATTCGGCCGCCGAGGATTCTGGCGTAGCGCGGACCCGCCGGCGACGTGGCTTGACCTCATCCGGCGCTCCGCCCTCGACCAAGGTTTCGGCCGGTGCGGCATCGGTCGGGACGATCGCCGAGATGCCCAGCGACGGGGGCAGGCGATCCGCCTCGAACCCGACGGGTGCCTCTGCCTCGACCGCGACTTCGCGACGCGGCCGGCCGCGACGACGGGGGGCGGGAGCCTCCGTATCGGCGGTCACGTCCTGCGGTGCCTCGACGGTGATCGTCGGTGCGATCTCGCGCGGTGCCGCGTCGAACGATGCCTCGTCGCGTTGAGGCTCGCGGGGGGTGGCCGTTTCGACGCGGGGCGTACGCGGACGGCGGTCCTCGCGCTCGCGGGCCGGTTCGCGGTTTACGGTGTCGCGGCTGCCCTGATCGCGATTGCCATTCTCACGGTTGCCATAGTCGCGCGCTTCACGCGTGCTACCATCCCGGTTAGCCCCGTCTCGGTTGCCGCCATCACGGCCACCAGTGTCACGGTAGTTGTTGTCGCGATTGCCGCCCCGCGTGTCGCGATTGCCGCCGTCACGACCATTGTTCTCGCGTCCGCCATCACGACCGCCGTCGCGAACGGTGTCACGGTTGCCATAGTCGCGATTCCCGCCGTCCTGCTCGCGCCCGTTCTGGTCGCGATTCCCGTCGCGGACGCGGCGCGGCTCGTTGCCGGTGTGCGCCATCGGCTGGTCGCTGGCGCGGACGATTTCGCCCTCGTCGCCATAATCGTCGCCGTCCTGCTCGGACTGTTCGTCGTCCTGCGGGCGGCGCTGTTCCTCGAAGCGCGAGCGGGTTTCGCTCAGCACCCGGAAATAATGGTCCGCGAACTGCAGATAATATTCGGTGGTGACCCGGTCGCCCTGACGCTGGCTGTCGGCAGCGAGCGTCTTGTACTTCTCGTGAAGCTGGCTCGCATTGCCGCGCGCGCGGTTGTCGATCCGGTTGCCGTTGTCGCGCGGCCCGTTGCCGCCGCCTTGCGGACGCTGCTGTTGTCCACCGCGACCGCGGCGACGCCCGGCCTGCTGCTGCTGGCGATTGTTGATCAAGCTTGTGTCCTCGTCCTCAAACCAAAATCTGGCCATGCTCGCGATTGTGCGGTGAAACTCCCGGCCCGTCCTGCCCCCGGGGGCATCGACGGATCCCGCCAAGATCGCCGGACTGCAGCGATATCGTGACTAAGGATGCGGGGCATCAGCCCAGATCAACGACTTGTGTTGATGTTGTGGTCCCCGGTTCGTCCAATAGCGAAGGAGGGATGCGTCCGACAAGCGAAATATGGTGGCGCACGACCGATTATTCCCGTCCCATGGACCACGAACGACCGATTGTTCACGTCGCGACCACCGCGCGCGGTCGATCGCCATAGTCGTGGCGGACCTGCGTGGCGAACCCTTGCGCAGCGAGCAGCGCCGACACCGCGTCGCCCTGCGCATGTCCGATCTCGACGATCGCCACCCCGCCCGGCGCGACCAGCCGGCGCAGCTGCGGCGCGATCAGTCGGTAGGCGTCCAGCCCGTCCGTTCCGGCGAACAGCGCGCCCGCCGGTTCATGCCCGCGCACCTCGTCCGGCAGGATCTCGTCCGTGCCGATGTAGGGCGGGTTGGCCAGCACCAGGTCGAACGTCGCGTCGAGCGCCGCCGCCCAGTCGCCCAGCATGAATCGCGCCCGCGCCCCCATGCCCAGCGCCGCCGCATTGGCCCGCGCATAGTCCAGCGCCGCCGCCGACCGGTCCACGCCAAGCCCGTCCGCCGACCGCCACTCGTCAAGTGCCGCCAGCAGCAGCGTGCCCGGTCCCGTTCCCAGATCGAGAATGCTGCCGACCGGCCGCTGCCCGAAATGATCGAGTGCGGCGACCAGCAGGATCTCGCTGTCCGCGCGCGGCACCAGCGCCCCCGGTCCGACCATCAGGTCCACCGTCCAGAAACCGCGCGTTCCGGTCAGATAGGCGACCGGCTCCTGCCCCACGCGCCGCGCCACCAGATCGGCGAACCCGGCCGGGACCACCACATCGTCCAGCGTCAGCAGCAACCGGTTCCGCTCAACCCCCAGCACATGCGCCAGCAGCAGTTCGGCATCGAGCCGTGGCGTCGCCGAAAACCCGAACCGCGCCGCTGCATCGGCAAGCGCTGCACGCGCCCCGCGATCACCGGCAGGCCCGGTCACGCCGCCATGTCCGATACCACCCTGTTCCCCCGCGAAGGCGGGGATCCAGGGTTACAAAATACTACCGCGCGGGATGCCCGCAACTCTGGACCCCCGCCTTCCCGGGGGAACAGGGAAGTCGAAAAGCCGCTTTTGTCGCTTCCGCTGAAATAGCCGGAGACGGTTTCGCGCAGCGGCGCAGAAGACGCAAAGACAGCATCACGAACGGACTGAACCGCTACAAACCCTCTCAGCGCCCTCCGCGTCTCTGCGCGAACCATAACACCAGCCCCCACATCACCCATCCAGCTGCGCCAGCCGCTCCGCCTCGTCCTGCGCGATCAGCGCGCCGAGCAGTTCGTCCATCTCGCCGGTCAAAATCTCGGGCAGCCGGTGCAGCGTCAGGTTGATCCGGTGATCGGTCACGCGGCCTTGCGGGAAATTATAGGTCCGGATCCGTTCCGACCGGTCGCCCGACCCGACCATGGATTTGCGCGCACCCGCCCGTTCGGCGTGCAGCCGGTCGCGCTCCGCCTCGTACAGCCGGGTGCGCAGGACGCGCATCGCCTTGGCCTTGTTCTTGTGCTGCGACTTCTCGTCCTGCTGGATCACGGTCAGCCCGGTCGGGATATGGACGATCCGCACGGCGGAATCGGTGGTGTTGACCGACTGGCCGCCCGGCCCCGACGAGCGGTAGATGTCGATGCGCAGATCCTTGTCGTCGATCTTGACGTCGACCTCCTCCGCCTCGGGCAGCACCGCGACGGTCGCCGCCGAAGTGTGGATCCGCCCGCCCGCCTCGGTCGCCGGCACGCGCTGCACGCGGTGGACGCCGCTTTCGAACTTCAGCTTGGCGAACACGCCCTGCCCCGTCACGCTGGCGACGACTTCCTTGAACCCGCCCGCGTCGGACGAGGAGGACGAGATCAGCTCGACCCGCCAGCCCTGCGATTCCGCATAGCGCTGGTACATGCGGAACAGGTCGCCCGCGAACAACGCGGCCTCGTCGCCACCGGTCCCGGCGCGCAGTTCCAGCATCGCCGACCGCTCATCGGCCGCATCGCGCGGCAACAGCGCCAGCGCCAGCCGCCGCTCCGCCGCCTCCAGCGCCAGCCGGTTTTCGTGCAGTTCGTCCGCCGCCATCTCGCGGATTTCGGCGTCGCCATCCTCGGCCATGAACGCAAGGCTCGTCGCCTCCGCCCGCAACCGCCGCACGTCGCCCGCCACCGCCGCCACCGGCTCGACCTCGGCATACTCCTTCGACACCGCCACGAAGCGGTCGGAGGGCAAGTCGCCGGTCGCCATCAGCGCCTGCAACTCGTCACGCCGCGCCTCGATCGCGCGGATCCGGTCCGGGGAGATGGTGGTCATGCGGAAGGCTGCCCTAAGCCAAGCCTCTCAACCTCTGACCAAAAAATCTTCTCGATCTCGTTGTCGAGGCTGCCAACCAGATGACGCGGGCGAAAGCTATGCGTGTAGTGGCCATCGCGCACATCAAGCGAGGCGATCCAGTCCGGATCCAAGCGCTGCGCTTTGGAGTATCTTTTGCTCGTATTACCCGTGACGATGAGCTCTGTTGCGACGCCTCCGCGCCGCATTCTAGCTGCAAGTGCGAGCGCGTCTGCCTGACGAGCGTTATTCTCCGCCACAATGACAAGCTGTGGAGCACCAACCGCCGGCACCTCCACCAGCATCGCCAGCCGCTCGACCCCAGCCGCCCAGCCCACGCCCGCCGTCGCCGGCCCGCCCAGACTCTCGATCAATCCGTCATAGCGCCCACCGGCGAGCACCGTCCCCTGCGCGCCCAGCCGGTCGGTGACGAATTCGAACGCGGTATGCCGGTAATAATCCAGGCCGCGCACCAGCCGGGCATTGCGCTCCCATGCGACGCCGGCCGCATCCAGCCCGCCGGTCACCGCATCGAAGAACGCGCGCGCCTCGGGCGTCAGATACGCGTCGATGTCCGGCGCGGCATCGGCGATCGGCCGGTCCTTCGAATCCTTCGAGTCCAGGATCCGCATCGGGTTCTTCTCCAGCCGCTTCAGGCTGTCCTCCGACAGATCCGCCCGGTGTGCCTCGAAATGCGCGACCAGCGCCGCGCGCCAGGCATCGCGCGTCTCGGCATCGCCCAGCGTGTTCAGTTGCAGCGTCACGCCCTCGATCCCAAGCTCGCGCAGCAACTGGTCCGCCATCACCAGCAGTTCGACGTCCGCCGCGGGTTCGGCCGCGCCGATGACTTCGGCGTCGATCTGATGGAACTGGCGGAACCGGCCCTTTTGCGGGCGTTCGTAGCGGAACACCGGGCCGCTGGTGGCCAGCTTCAGCGGCACATACTGCTGCCACCCGCCGGTCAGGTACGCCCGGGCGATGCCGGCGGTGAACTCGGGGCGAAGCGTCAGGCTCTCGCCGCCGCGATCGGGGAAGGTGTACATCTCCTTCGACACAACGTCGGTCGTCTCGCCGATGCTGCGCGCGAACACCTCGGTCGCCTCGAACACCGGAATGTCGATCCGTTCGAAACAATAGAGCGCACGGACGCGCTCGAAGGTGGACAGCACATGCGCGTGGGCGCGTTGCTCGTCGCGGAAAATGTCCTGCGTGCCACGCACGCGATTGGGGGTCTGGATACGGGCCATAGTGGCGCGGTTATCTAGGCGAGGCGCGCGTTCGACGCTAGCACCATCGCATGACGCCCCCCACGACACCCCCCATGACACCCGGCGGCATCGGATCGCGGATCGCGCCCGTCCGTTTCATCCTGTTCCTGGTCGTGCTGGCGGCCGGACTTGTCGTGGCGATCCCGATCCTTGGCCTGGGGCGCGGCACGATGGTCGCATTCGACGGAGCCGCCCTCGTCTTCCTTGGCGCGGTAGCCACCCTGCTCGGCAGCGAGGCCGACCGGATGCGGCAGGTCGCGCGCGACAACGACGCCAACCGCGCGCTGCTGCTGGGCCTCAGCTTCATGGTGTCGCTCGTCATCCTGGTCGCGGTCGCCGGGGAATTGCGGGGCAAGACCGACGCGGTCGCGATCGCGCTGGTCCTCGTCACGCTGGCGCTGGCGTGGGCATTCACCAACACGGTGTACGCGCTGCATTACGCGCATGCCTTCTACACCGCCGGTCCCGACGGTCGCGACCGCGGCGGGCTGGACATACCCGGTACCGACGAACCGGATTACTGGGACTTCCTGTATTTCAGCGTGACCCTGGGCATGACGTTCCAGACGTCGGACGTGGAGATCCGCAGCGGCTATCTGCGCCGTGTCGTCACCGGCCACAGCCTGGCGGCGTTCATCTTCAACCTCGGCATCGTCGCCTTCACGATCAACGTGCTGGGTGGGGGATAAAGGGACTGGACGACTGACCTAAACCCCGCTTAACCTTCGTCCTTTCGCGCTATTGCCTGAACGGAACCCCATGACCGCCAAGCTCGTCGTCGCCCTGCTGCTCGCCTCCTCCGCCGCCATCGCCACCGCACAGGTTCCGCCGGGCAATACCGCGCCCAGGCCGGTTCCGTTCGTCGACACGATCCCTGAGGCGCAGGACACCCCCTATCCCGGCACGATCACGCTGGATATCGACGCGACCGACACCGAGCGCGGCATTTTTCGCGCGAAGGAAACCATCCCCGTCGCCAAGGCCGGACCTATGGCGCTGCTCTATCCGAAATGGCTGCCCGGCGCGCATTCCCCGCGCGGCGAGATCGAGAAGTTCGCCGGTCTCGTCATCCGCGGCAACGGCCGGGTGATTCCGTGGACGCGCGATCCGGTCGACGTCTTCGCCTTCCACATCGACGTGCCGCAGGGCGTGCGCAAGCTGGACCTGGAGTTCCAGTTTATCTCCGCGACCAAGCCCGATCAGGGCCGCATTGTGATGACCCCGACGATGGCCAGCGTGCAGTTCAATTCGATGAGCCTGTACCCGGCCGGCTATTATACCCGCCAGATTCCGATCGCCGCGACCGTGACCTATCCGGCCGGCTGGACCGCCGTGTCGGCCATACCGGCGAAGGTCAGCGGCGCGACCTATCGCTACGACACCACCAATTACGAGATCCTGGTGGACTCGCCGGTGCTCGCCGGCCGCTATTACAGGGAATGGCCGCTCAGCCCGAAGGTCGACCTGAACGTCTTCGCCGATACGCCGGCACAGCTCGCCGCCACCCCGGCGCAGATCGACGCGCACAAGCGGCTGGTCGAACAGTCGGCAAAGACCTTCGGCGCGCAGCATTACGACCATTACGAGTTCCTGCTGTCGATCACCGACAAGCTGGGCGGCATCGGCCTCGAACATCACCGCAGTTCGGAAAACGGCGTGAAGCCGGGCTATTTCACCGACTGGAACGACGGCCCCGGAAGCCGCAACCTCCTGCCGCACGAATTCACGCACAGCTGGGACGGCAAGTTTCGGCGCGGCGCGGACCTGTGGACGCCCGATTACCGCACGCCGATGCGCAACTCGCTGCTCTGGGTGTATGAGGGGCAGACCCAGTTCTGGGGTTATGTCCTTCAGGCACGATCGGGCCTGGTGTCGAAGCAGGATACGCTCGACGCCTATGCCGCGATCGCCGCGATCTATGACGCGGCTCCCGCCCGCCAGTGGCGCGACTTGCTCGACACCACCAACGATCCCATCATCTCCGCGCGCCGGCCCAAGGGCTGGACCAGCTGGCAGCGCAGCGAGGATTACTACAACGAAGGGCTGATGATCTGGATGGAGGTCGACGCGATGCTCCGCCAGAAGTCGGGCGGCACGAAGTCGATCGACGATTTCGCCAGGGCGTTCTTCGGCATCCGCGACGGCGACTGGGGCGAGGTGACCTACACGTTCGACGACGTGGCAAAGACGCTGAACGCCATCCAGCCCTATGACTGGGCCGGTTTCCTGCAGCAGCGGATCACCGAGACGGGCAAGCCCGCGCCCGTCAACGGCTTCGCGATGAACGGCTACAAACTGGCCTACACGCCAGAACCGACGCCGTTCTTCAAGAACCAGGAGAAATCGGTCGGCACCAACCTGAACTATTCGCTGGGCCTGACCGCCAACAAGGACGGCGACGTCACGACCGTGATCTGGGACAGCCCGGCGTTCAAGGCCGGCCTCGACAACGCCGTCACCATTGCCGCGATCAACGGCGAGGCGTTTTCCGGCGACCGGCTGAAGGCGGCCGTGCTGGCGGCGGCGACGTCGAAGGAACCGATCCGGCTGTTGGTCAAATCCAACGACCGCTTCCGTGACATCGCCATCGACTATCACGGCGGCCCCCGCTATCCGCGCCTTGAGAAGGTGGGGACCGGCGATGGCGGGCTCGACCGGCTCCTGGCACCGCGCTGATCCGCGACGCCGCTTTGATTCGAGAAGGATTGCCATGCGTATCGATATGATCCCGGTGGGCGCGAACCCACCCGAAGACCTGAACGTCATCATCGAGGTGCCGACCGGCGGCGAGCCGGTGAAGTACGAGTTCGACAAGGCGTCGGGCGCGCTCTTCGTCGATCGCATCCTCCACACGCCGATGCGCTATCCGGCGAATTACGGCTTCGTGCCGCACACGCTGTCGCCCGATGGCGATCCGCTCGACGCGCTGGTCATCGCCCGCTCGCCGTTCATCCCGGGTTGCGTCGTCCGTGCCCGGCCGATCGCGGTGCTGAACCTGGAGGACGAGGCCGGCGGCGACGAGAAACTCGTCTGCGTGCCCGTCAATTCGACCTTCCCCTATTACAGCAACGTCCTTGAGCGCGAGGACATGCCGGAGATCGTGTTCGAGCAGATCGAGCACTTCTTCACCCACTACAAGGATCTGGAAAAGACCAAGTGGGTACGGATCGGCAAGTGGGGCGGTGCCGAGGAAGCCCGCCAGATCACGATCGAGGCGATCAAGCGCTACGACGACGCCAAGGCCAAGGGCGAAGAGCCGCATGAGGCCGACGTCGCAGGACGCTGATCCCCTGCATCGACGCAGACGTATCGACACAAGGAAAAAGGCGGGTCCGCATAATGCGGGTCCGCCTTTTTCGTATCGACGTCGATCGTGACTTCGGGGCTTTGTCTAACTCCGCACGGATCGTGCGATGGGGATGACGACATCGCCTGCCGCCTCGCCCGTTTCCGCCAGACGCGCCGCCGCGACGATCGCGCTTTCGCTGAATGGTTTGCGGACATAGCCGAGCGCACATTCGATATCGCCGATCTGCGCCGGGTTGGCGGTCACGAACACGACCTTTACCCCGAAATCCTGCGCCAGCCGGGCGGCGATCGACGGCCCGGTCGGACCATCACGCAGATTGACGTCGACCAGGGCGAAATCGCATCCCGGCGCCGCCGCCAGCGCCGTTTCGCTGTCCGGCGCGATTGCCGCAACCGTATAGCCCGCATCCATCAGGATGCGTTCGAGGTCGAGCGCGACGAAGATCTCGTCTTCAACGATGAGGGCGGTGCGACTCATGGGTTGATCCTTGTTACCGCGTTGTAACACGATACGCCCGTTTCGGTTCCGATATTCAGCGTCGCAACAGGAACACCGCGTGCTCCGCCAGCACGTTGGCCGCCGCCGATCCGGTCCGCTTGTCACCCGACAGGAACCACGCGCCCTCCACCGTCACCGATCGTTCGGCCAGCAGGCTACGAAAATCGTCGACGGTCACATGGTGAATGTTGGGCGTGTCGTACCATTGTTCCGGCAACAGCCGCGTCACCGGCATCCGCCCGCCCCACAGCAGCGAGAGCCGCACGCGCCAGTGCGCAAAGTTCGGAAAACTGACGAACGCCCGTCCGCCGATCCGCAGCAGGTGGTCGAGCACCTGGTCCGGCGCGCGCGTCGTCTGCAATGTCTGGCTGAGAATGGCGTAATCGAAACTGCCATCGGGATAGGCGGCAAGGTCGGTATCGGCATCGCCCTGCACCACCGACAGCCCGCGCGCCACCGCCGTCGCGACGTCGTCGGGGTCGATCTCCAGCCCGCGCGCATCGACGCCGTGCCGGTCGCGCAGCGCCGCCAGCAACGCCCCGTCGCCACAGCCTATATCCAGCACGCGCGTACCCGCCGCGACATGGTCGGCGATGATCGCCAGATCGGGTCTCAGGGTCATCGTGCGGCTCTCATGAATCCGTCGACCACCCGGTTCAGTTCCGGCGAATCGAGCAGGAAGGCGTCATGGCCATACGGGCTTTTCAGCTCGACGAAGCTGACCGCCGCGCCCGCCGCGTTCAGCGCGTGGACCATCGTCCGCGATTCAGCCGTCGGGTACAGCCAGTCGGTGTCGAAACTGACGATGCAGAACCGTGTCCGGCTGTTGGCAAACGCATTGGCCAGCCGCCCGCCATGCTCCTCAGCCAGGTCGAAATAATCGGTCGCGCGGGTGATGTAGAGATAGGAGTTCGCGTCGAACCGGTCGGTGAACGACAGGCCCTGATACCGCAGATAGCTTTCCACCTGGAAATCGGCGTCGAATCCGAAACTCTTGGCCCCGTCCGGGCTGTCGGGCCGCGCCTGCAACTTGCGGCCGAACTTCTCGGTCAGTCCGGCCTCCGATAGATAGGTGATGTGCGCGGCCATCCGCGCTACCGCAAGGCCCGCCGCGGGCGGATCGTCATGCCCGTAATAGGCCCCGCCGCGCCATTTCGGATCCGCCATGATCGCCTGCCGCCCGACCTCGTGAAAGGCGATGTTCTGCGCGGTGTGGCGCGCGGTCGAAGCGATGACGACGCACGACCGCACCCGGTCGGGGAAGGTCGCCGCCCAGCTGAGCGCCTGCATGCCCCCCATCGACCCGCCGACGACCGCGCGCAAGGCGGCGACGCCCAGATGGTCGAGCAGCATGGCCTGCGCGCGCACCATGTCGCGGATCGTCAGCACCGGAAACACCATGCCGAACGGCGCACCCGTCGCCGGATCGACCGTCGCCGGACCCGACGACCCAAGGCAGCTGCCGATGACGTTGGAACAGATCACGAAATGCCGCGCCGGGTCGATCGGCTTGCCCGGACCCACCATCCGCGTCCACCAGCCCGGCTTGCCGGTGCGCGGATGGTCGGACGCGACATGCTGGTCGCCGGTCAGTGCGTGGCAGATCAGCACCGCGTTCGCCCCCTCGGCATCCAGCGTGCCATAGGTCTCGTACGCGATTTCGACCGGCGTCAGCAGGCCGCCGCCATCAAGCGCGAGGGGGGTGGTTAGGCGTACGCGGCGCGCAAGGCCGTACCGCTGGTCGTCGGACATGCGCGGATCGCTAGGCCCAGTGACCCGGCAACGCAAGACTGCCGCCTTTGCAAGCGCGGACCACCGGCGCTATGCCGCGCGGATGACCGCCTCGCCCCCCCTGACCGCACCCGTTCCAAAGCCCTGGATCCTCGACATCGCGCCCTATGTCCCGGGCCGGTCGACGACCGATGACGGCCGCGTGGTCGCCAAATTGTCGTCGAACGAAAACCCGCTCGGCACCAGCCCGCACGCGGTCGCCGCGTTCGCATCGGCGCGCGGGTCGCTGGAACGCTATCCCGACGCCAGCGCGGTCGCCCTGCGCGAAACGATTGCGGCGGCGTTCGACCTAGACCCGGCGCGCGTCCTCTACGGCACCGGATCGGACGAAATCCTGCATCTGGCCGCCAGCGCCTTTGCCGGGCCGGGGGACGAGATCATCCACGTCCGCTACGGCTTCGCGGTCTACGACATCGCGACGCGGCGCGTCGGCGCGATCCCGGTGGTCGCGCCGGACCGCGACTATGCCACCGATGTCGACGCGATCCTGGCCGCCGTCACCGACCGGACGCGGGTCGTCTTCGTCGCCAACCCCAACAACCCGACCGGCACCTTCACCGCGCGCGAGGAGATCGCCCGCCTGCATGCCGGCCTGCCGCCCACCGTGCTGCTGGTCCTCGATCAGGCCTATGCCGAATATCTCGACGCGGCCGATGACGACGCCGGCCTCGAACTGGCGTCGAACAGCCATAACGTACTGGTCACGCGGACCTTTTCCAAAATCCACGGACTGGCTGCCGAGCGGATCGGCTGGGGCTATGCCTCGGACGCGATCATCGACGCGCTCCACCGCATCCGCGCGCCGTTCAACGTGACGATCGCGGGTCAGGCGGCAGCGATCGCGGCGATGCGGGACACCGGCTTCGTCGACTCCACCCGCGACCACAACACCCACTGGCGCACCTGGTTCGAGGGCGAGATCGCGTCGATGGGCAATGCCGGGCTGAAGGCGGTGCCATCCAAGGCCAATTTCGTGCTGGTCCTGTTTGAAGGAAGGCTGAGCGCCGAGGCGGCGTACACGGGGCTGATGGACGCCGGTTACATCGTCCGCTGGCTGCCCGGGCAGGGCCTGCCGCAGGCGCTGCGCATCACTATCGGCACGGAAGGCGAGACGCGCGGCGTCGCCGCCGCCCTGCGCGCGCTGGTCGAGCAGGCGGGCTGATGCTGCCTTTCGCACGGGTCACCATCATCGGCCTGGGGCTGATCGGCTCGTCGATCGCACGCGGCGTGCGCGCGGCGATGCCGACGGTGCGCGTCACCGGTTATGACGCCGACCCGCAAGTCCGCGCGACCGCGACGCGGATCGACCTGTGCGACGATGTCGCCGACAGCGCCGGCGCGGCGGTGATCGACGCCGATCTGGTGATCCTGTGCGTGCCGGTCGGGGCGATGGGCGCGGTCGCCGCCGAGTTTGTCGACGACCTGCCGCCCGAGGCGGTCGTCAGCGACGTCGGCAGCTGCAAGGCGGAGGTCGCGCGCGTCCTGGTCGAGGCCCTGCCGGCCGCGATCATCGTTCCCGCCCACCCGGTCGCCGGCACCGAACGCAGCGGGCCGGAGGCGGGCTTCGCCACGCTGTTCAACAAGCGCTGGTGCATCGTCACCCCGCTGGAGGGCATGCCCGAGACCGCCGCGACGCGCGTCGCCACATTCTGGCAGCGGCTGGGGGCGGAGGTCGAGACGATGGCCCCCGACCATCACGACCGCGTGCTGGCGGTCACCAGCCACCTGCCGCACCTGATCGCCTATACCATCGTCGGCACCGCCAGCGATCTGGAGGAGGTGACCAGTTCGGAGGTCATCAAATATTCCGCCGGCGGTTTCCGCGACTTCACCCGCATCGCCGCGTCCGACCCGACGATGTGGCGCGACGTCTTCCTGACCAATCGCGAAGCGGTGCTGGAAATGCTGCAACGCTTCTCGGAGGATCTCAGCCACCTCCAGCGCGCGATCCGCTGGGGCAAGGGCGACGAGCTGTTCGACCTGTTCACCCGCACCCGCGCGATCCGCCGCAGCATCGTCGAGCAGGGCCAGGACGACGCCGCCGAGGATTTCGGTCGCAGGCACGACTAAAGGAACCGCTACGTCCCCGCCCAGGCGGGGGAACGACAAACGGCCTAGGCCGGAATGTCCAGCGCGTTGATCGCCGCGTGTACCCGCGCCTCGATCTCCTCGCGTGGCAACCCCGGCGGGATCGCCGCCCCGAAGCGGAAGGTCATCACGCCGGCCCGCTTCGCCCCTTTGCGCGGTACCAGCACGCCGCTGTCCATCGCCACCGGCACGACCGGCATCTTCAGCACCCGGTACAGACCGGCGAACCCGGAGCGCAGCGGCGGCTGTTCGCCCGGCGACACCCGCGTGCCTTCGGGAAAGATCAGGATCGAGCGGCCGGTTGCCTTGGCCACGGTCGCCTCCGCCATCATCTGGCGCAGCATCTTCGCCGACCCCTCCCGGTCGACGACGATCGCGCCATAGGCCTGCGCGACCCAGCCCCAGACCGGGATGTTGGTCAGTTCGCGCTTGATGACGATGGTCGGCCCACCGAACAGGTCGCACCCCTCGATCGTCTCGAACATCCCCTGATGCTTGACCGCGTACAGCACCGGCTCGCGCGGCCGCTGCCCTTCGATGACGATGCGGATCCCCAGAAGGACGCGCGCGCACCAATGGTGGAAGCGCGACCAGACCCGCGCATGACGCACCAGCACCGCCTGCCCGAACGCCTTGGCGACCAGCGGTGCCGTGCCGACGATGACGACCGACCCGCCATAGAACACGATCCGGAACAGCAATGTCCGCAACCAGGCGATCATGATCCCATTCCGATCCACAGTGCGATCCGACGCAGGATCAGCTTGTTATATTCGTTGACGAGCATCCCCAGCCGCGGATCGCTCGCCACCCCGTCGCCAAGAATCACGACATGCGGCCCGACCACCGCGGCCAGTTCCATCCGCGCGCGGGTCAGGTGCCAGTCCGACGTCACCAGCCGGACCGTCCGGTAATCATGCCGGCGTACCCATGTGGCGGTCTCCTCGGCGTTCGACCGGGTATCGACCGCGTCCGCGCCCAGGTCGACGCAGCAGGCGAACAGCCGGGTCGACGCCTTGTTCGCCAGCGCCAGGTCGATTGCCCGGACGCCCGGCCCGACACCGGTGACCAACATCCGCTTGGCCTGCTTGCGTGCGAGCAGGTCGAGTCCACGGTCGATCCGCCCGGGACCACCGGTCGGCACGACGATCGCATCCGTGGTCGTCCCCTCCAGCGGCCCCGGCAGCGCGAGCATGAAGACCGCGAACCCCAGCGACCACGCGATCGCGAGAACGGCAAGGAACCGGCTGATCACAGCGACCGCCGCAGATCGGTCAGCACCGCCCGCCGCGCGGTCAGCATCGCCAGCACGACGAAGCCGAACGGTACCAGCGCCAGGATCACCCAGTCGCCGCCCGTCATCGTCACCCCGCCCAGCAGGTCCGATCCCAGCCCCGCGACCTGCCCGCCGACCAGCCCGGTCACGACCAGCGCGACGATCCCGCCGCCGATCCCGCCGACCAGCGCGTCGAGCGCCAGTCGCCGCTGGAACAGCCGCGCCACCTGGACATCGGTCGCCCCCAGCATGTGCATCACCTCGATCGTGGCCCGATGCGCCTCCAGCGCGGCGCGCACCGCCAGCAGCACGACCGCGCCCGTCGCCACCGCCATCAGCACGACCAGCCCGCCGGCCAGCGCGGCCAGCGTCGTCATCACGCCGCTGACCGGCGACATCCAGCGTTCGTGCCGGTCGGCGGCGACCCCCGGCGCGACCGCGCGCACCGCCGCCGCCACCCGCTGCGCGGCGGCCGCATCGGACGTCCGCAGGTCGACGTCGATCAGCGCGGGCATCGGCAGCTCGGCGCTGCCCGCCTCCGCTCCCAGCCAGGGTTCGAGCAGCCGGGCCAGCGTCGCGTCATCGACCACGCGCACCCGCGCCACGTCGGACAGGTCCTTCAACCGCGCCGTTACCCGCGCCGCCACCGCGTCGCGGCGGGCGGTATCGCCCTCGACGATCTGGATCGTCATCCGCCCCGCCAGTTGCCGGTCGAGCATCCCCCGCGCCTCCAGCGTGGCCAGCCCCAGCGCGGTCGCCAGCACGGTCAGGAACACCATGATCGCCATGACCCAGGTCATCGCCCGGACGCCCGACGCCTCGTCCAGCACGCGGCGTTCGGCGGTACTGCCGCCCCCCGTTACCGCACCGCTTGCAACCCCGCTCATGCCGGCACGCCGACGGCGGGGGGATAGCGCAGGCTGCCGGTCGGGTCGATCAGCCGCCCCTTGTCCAGCCGCATCATCCGCGCAGCGGGAAAGCGGTTGAGCAGGTGATAATCGTGCGTCGCCACGACGACCGTCGTCCCCAGCCGGTTGAGCGATTCGAACAGATGCAACAGGCGTTCGGCCATGTCGGGGTCGACGTTGCCGGTCGGCTCGTCCGCCACCAGCATTTCCGGCCGGGCGATGACCGCGCGGGCGATGGCGACACGCTGCTGCTCGCCGCCCGACAGCGTGGCGGGCCGCGACTGCGCGCGGTCGGCCAGCCCGACCCAGGCCAGCATTTCGCGCACCGGTTGCTGGATATCGGCCTCGACCACGCCCGCGACGCGCAAGGGAAGCGCGATATTGTCCCACGCCGACAGGTGCGGGACCAGCCGGAAATCCTGGAACACCACGCCGATGCGCCGGCGAAATCCGGGCAGGCGGTCGCGCGGCATCATCACCGCATCCTCGCCAAACAGGCGGATGATCCCCCGGCTCGGCCGCTGCGCCAGGTACAGCAGCCGCAGCAGCGACGTCTTGCCGGCACCGCTGGGACCGGTCAGCAGGTGGAACGCGCCGGCGGCCAGCGCGAAACTGACGTCGGACAGCGTCTCCTGGCCGGTGCCATAGCGCAGCCCAACATTTTCGAACTGCACGATGTTCGCCATTGCGCGACGGGCCGTGGCCGCTCCCTGTTATACGTTTACCCTCAAGTGCCATCGCACGACTGGCGGTCGCGCTTCAAGCCGGCGTCGTTTTCGCGGGTGTTTCGTTTCCGCCAGTGTTTCCGGCGACGGACCGCACCGGGCGGGACTTGCCTTGCCGGCCCATGGCGTGTTTAGATTTACGGACCAGGTGGCCTATCCGGCGACCCTCTCGTGAAGCGTCCGCATGATCCTGCAATGCCCCGAATGCAGCACCCGCTATCTGGTGCCGGACAGCGCGATCGGCGTCGACGGACGACAGGTGCGTTGCGCCAATTGCAAGCATAGCTGGTTTCAGGACGGGGTCACCGTCGAACTGCCGCTGCGCGCACCGATCGCGCCGCCGGAACCGCTGCCGCCGGGTCAGCCGATCCCGTCCGCGGTCGCGCCCCGGCCGATCGACTCATCGCCGGTGGCCGCCGCCGCGCCGCCCGCTCCCGCGACAGCCCCGACGCCGCCATCCATGCCCGCCCGCCCGGCCACCAGCGCGACCGTGCCGGCAACGCCGCCGCCCTGGGCCGAACCCGCCATCGCGATGCCGGGCGATTCGTTCGACGCTTTCGCCCACACGCCCCCGTTCCGCGCGCGCCGCAACCCGGCGAAACGCTGGACCATCGCGGCGATGGGCGCGGGCGCGTTGATGATCGCCGGGGCCGGCGCGATCCTGTGGTCGGGTGCGCCGAACATCGCCGCCAGCCTCGGCCTGCCGATCGGCACTACCGAATCGCCGCTCCGGATCAAGGACAACCCGATCGAGCGGCGCGAGCTGGAAAACGGTAGCGAATTGTTCGCGGTCAGCGGCCAGATCGCCAACCCCTCCTCGGCGCGGCAACGCGTGCCCGACATCAACGCCGAACTGCGCGACGCACAAGGCAAACTCGTCTTCAACTGGACGATCACGCCGCAGCAACGCTCGCTGGCGCCCGGGGCGTCGATCGACTTCAATTCGGCCAAGCTCGACGTGCCGGCCAGCTCCAAACGGCTCGAACTCAGTTTTGCGGGCGAACGCGCAACCGCGCGCTGAGGATCGCGAACCGGCCGCCGTGAAGCGTCGCGGCGGTGACCATGCCGATCCCGGACGCCCACACCAGCGCCATCGGTCCGTGACCGGCATGGACCAGCCACAGCCCGACCCCGCCGGTGACGAGGAAATAGGCGACGATGCTGTTGATCCCGGCGGCCACCTGATCGCCCAGCGACCGCAACGCATAGACCAGCACGACCTGAACCCCGTCGAACACGATGAACGGCGCCCACAGCATCAGCATTGCCAGCGCCATCGCCTGCGTGGTCGCCGACGCCGGAAACGCGGTGACGATCGGCCTTGCCCCGACCATCAACGCCAGCGCGCACGCCCCCATCGCGATCACCGTCAGCAGAAGTGCGATCAACGCGCGCGGCACGGCGGCGGCCGGCACCCCCTCGCCCACCGCATTGCCCGTCCGCACGCCGGCCGCCGACCCGAGTCCCAGCGCCAACGCAAAGGTGACGTTGTGGACCGAGAACACGATCTGGAAGGCGTGCGCGGTCTGGTCGCCGAACCGCGTCGACAGCGCGATCAGGATTGCGAAGCCGGCCAGCTCCAGCCCCGACGCCAGCGCCGGCACGATCCCGAACCGCGCCAGCGCGACGACGCCGGCGGTGGTGCCGTGCCACACCGCGGCACCCCGGTCGCGCAGGGCCACGGCGTGGCGACCGGGCAGCGTCACCGCGCCGGCGACCATCGCCACCGCGCCGATCGCCGACGCGATCGCCGTCGCGCCCGCCGCCCCGGCCGCGCCGAGCGCCGGCAGTCCCAGATGCCCACCCGACAAGGCCCAGGCGAGCAGCGCGTTCAGCGGCAGGATCGTCAGGTTGACCGCCGCGACCCGGCGCGGCCGGCTGACCCCTTCGAGAAAGAAACTCGCCGCCACGATCAGCAACTGGAACGGATAGGCCAGCGCCATCACCCGCACCACCCGCGCCGCCGGATCGACCATGGCCGGCGCGACACCGGCGACGGCCAGCAACGGCGCGGCGGCAAAGAACAGCAACGCCCCCATCGCCAGCCCCAGCAACAGGCCAAGCACCAGCCCCTGCCGCAGCACCGCCGCCGTCCTGACACCGTCGCCCGCCCCATCGGCGCGCGACGCCTCGACCAATATGCCCGACAGCCACGCCAGCCCTGCGACGATGCCGACAAAGGTCAGTGTCCTGCTCGCCCCCAGCGCGGCCACCTCATGCGTACTCACCAGCCCGACGACGACGACATCGGTGACGTGCAGGATGGTCCAGTTCAGACTGGTCAGGATCACCGGCCACGCCAGCACCAGCACCCGCAGGGTCTCGGCACGGCGATCGGTCTGAAAAACACGCATCATCCCGCCCTCCTAGACCATGGCGCACTTCGCCATAACCCATCGGCGGGGCCGGCGAAAAAGACCCTTGCCCGCAAAACGCGCGCAGACCACGCTGCGGACATCCACGGAGGATGGTGCGATGATGCGATTGATGGTGGCCATGGCCCTGGCCTGCGCAACGACGGCAGCCGCGCGCGACCTGCCCGTGCCGGCCGACAAGGGCTGGAAACACGCCCCCACGGGCCTGATCCTGACGCGGGACATCGCCGGCATGCCCCGCACCACGCTGACCGATGCAACCGAAACCGAGCATGACGTCGCCGCGCAGTTCGAGCTGCCCGACAAGAGCGTGTTCGTCACCATCTATATATTCCGATCGCCGGTCGCCGATCCCAGCCTGTGGTTCGACCGGTCGCGCACTGCGCTGGAGGGCAGGGATATCTACCGCCACGCCGCCCCGGCGACGATCGAACCGGTCGCGTTTGCCGCCGGAACCGCCCGGTCCGCATCGTCGCTGCGACAGGTCTATGCCGTGCCTGACGGTCCGTACCGCAGCACCGCGCTTGCGGTGGTCCCGGTCGGCGGGTGGATCGTCGCCATCCGTATGAGCGCCACGACGCTGAAGGCGGCCCAGCTCGATGCCCGCCTGACCGACGTGATCGCCGCCATCCGCTGGCCGACCACGGGCGGCGACCCCGCCCCCGCCGCCGTTCCCATCAAGGCCTGCCCCGCGCCGCTGGCCTTTGTAAAGGCCAAGGTGGCAAAGGCGAACGGCGCGGACATGCTGATGTCCCTGCTCGGCGCCAGTGTCGCGGCCAGGACAGAGGCCGCCACGGCGGCCCGCGCGGCGACATGGTGCCGTGAGGGCAGCGCACACCCCGAATATGGCGTCTACCGCGCCGATGGCGAGGCAAGCGGCTACATCATGGCCCTGTCCGATGCCGGGCGCGTGGTCAGCGTGACGCCGTCGCTGATGGGGCAGGTCGACAAGACGGGAACCTATACCGTGTCGTTGCAGGATGTGGACGGCACGACCTTTGCCTATCCGTCCTTCACCGCGATGCCCCGGCCCGAACAGGTGCGCGATCTCGTCCTTCGCGGTCAGCCGACCGGCAGCGGAAAAGATGGCAGCATGAAGATTGATCCCAAGGCCATCTGACGCGCATCGGTTCCGGCGAATGGCCGAAGCGCGCAAAGACGTTGCGTGTGGCGGATCGCTTTGCTAGTGGCGCTCGCCTACCTGCTGCCGGCGTGTCCGGCGGGGACATGGGCGGCCATGGCGGAATTGGTAGACGCGCAACGTTGAGGTCGTTGTGGGCGAAAGCCCGTGGAAGTTCGAGTCTTCTTGGCCGCACCATTCATGAACGAAATGTTATCCCCCCCGGGGGCCAGGACGGTGGCATAGCGCCGCTTGCATCCATAGCTTCTCGCGATGCGTTGCTGTGGATTGCGTATCCCGTGTGGAGTTCCCGTTGGCCGTTTCCCCCGCTCGTTCCCCGTTTTCCGAATCCGTATATCTGAACGCCATCGGCACCGCCGTGCCCGGTCACGACGTCCATCAGGCCTTTATCGCCTGGGCGCGTGCGCGGATCGAACCAGCGTCCGCGCGCCTGTTCGAACGGATGGCCACACGGTCGGGCATCGGCCATCGCTGGTCGGTGCTGCCGGTATCGGCCGATGGCGGGTCGCCGGTCGACGCAGGCGGATTCTATGCCGACAATCCCCATCCCGGCACCGCCGACCGCATGGCCATCTATGCCGCCGCCGCGCCCGACCTTGCGCTGTCGGCGATCGCCGCGCTTGCGGACCAGACGCCGCTGGACGGGATCACCCATCTCGTGGTCGCCAGCTGTACCGGCTTCGTCGCCCCCGGCATCGACCAGATCATCGCCCGCCGGCTGGGCCTGTCGCCAGCGGTCGAACGGCTGCTGGTCGGCTTCATGGGCTGTTATGCGGCCGTCGCCGCACTGCGCAGCGCCCGCCACATCGTCCGGTCCGATCCCGCCGCCCGCGTGCTGGTGGTGACGGTCGAGCTGTCGACGCTGCACCTGCAACCCGCCACCGCGATCGAACCGTTGCTGGCGATGCTGCAGTTCGGGGACGGCGCGGCCGCGGCACTGGTCAGCGCGGAGCCGGCGGGCCTTGCGATCGAGACGCCGTTTGCGACCACCCTGCCCGATTCGCACGACCTGATCCGCTGGGACATCACCGATCGCGGCTTTGCGATGCACCTGTCGGGCGAAGTGCCCGGGCGGATCGCCACCGCGCTGGCCGACGCGGATTTTGCGGCGGCGGCGACCGGCGGTCAGGATCCGGCGACCATCGACGGCTGGGCGGTCCATGCCGGCGGCCGGTCGATTCTCGACGCGGTCGCCAACAGCCTGCATCTGCCGCCGGACGCGCTGGCCACATCGCGCACGGTGCTGGCCGATAATGGCAACATGTCGTCGGCGACGCTGATGTTCGTGCTCGCCCGCCTACTGGACGGGCCACCGGTCGCGCGCGGCGTCGCGCTGGCCTTCGGCCCGGGCCTTGCCGCCGAGGGCTTCGGCTTCCGGAGCGCGCCGTGACGCTGGCCGTCCGCGCGCAGGCCGAGGAGCTGATGGACGCCGACGATCTGGATCCACGGGTCTATGCCGCCGTCGTCGCCGATCTCGCGCGGGTCAACGTCGTGACGATGGCCGCGCGGCCCACCCTCGCCTTCCTGGCGGCGGTGGCGAAGGGGCGAACGCATCTGCGCATTCTCGATGTCGGCTATGGCGACGGTGACATGCTGCGCCGGATTGCGCGCTGGGCGCGGCGGCGCGGCCTGACGGTCGATCTGGTCGGTATCGACCTCAACCCCCGCAGCGCACTCGCCGCCGCCGCCCACACGCCGGCCGATCTCGCGATCGACTATCGCACCGGGGATTACGCCGCCCTGGCGCACGAACCGTGGGACGTGATCGTCAGCAGTCTGGTCGCGCATCACATGAGCCACGACCAGCTCGTCGCATTCCTGCGGTTCATGGAAGGACACGCCCGCGCCGGCTGGCTGGTCAACGACCTGCACCGCCACGGTTTCGCGCACTGGGGTTTCCCGATCCTTGCCACGCTGTTCCGCTGGCACCGAATCGTCCGCCACGACGGCACGCTGTCGATCGCGCGCAGCTATCGCCCCGGCGAATGGCCGCCGATCCTTGCCGAAGCCGGTATCGCCGACGCCCGCGTCACCCGCCATTTTCCTTTTCGCTTATGCGTCGAACGCCGGCGCTGATCGTCGGCGGCGGTCCCGCCGGGGCCACGACCGCGATCCTGCTCGCGCGGGCGGGCGTCCCGCACCTGCTGGTCGAGCGGAGCCGCGAGACCGGCAATGCGCTGTGCGGCGGATTCATGAGCTGGCGCACGCTCGACAGCCTGGCGACGCTGGGCATCGACCCGGACACGCTCAATCCGCATCACCTCGACCATGTCGCGCTGTTCGCCGGCGGCCAGGTCGCCCGCGCCCCCCTGCCCCGCCCGGCGCTGGCGGTGTCGCGTCACCGGCTCGACACGGTGATGCTGGCGCAGGCGATCCGCGACGGCGCGGCGGTCGAGCGCGGCGTGACCGTGCGCGATATCGACGGCACGACCGCGCGGCTCGCCGATGGCGCGCGGATCGCCGCCGACGCGCTGTTCCTCGCCAGCGGCAAGGCGGACATTCGCGGTCTCGCCCGTCCCGAAACGGCGCGCGGGCGTGATCCGACGCTTGGCCTGCGCGTCCATCTCGGCCCCGCACCGGCCCTGTCACGGCTGGTGGGAACGGCGATCGAGCTGCACCTGTTCGATCGCGGCTATGCCGGCATCGCGATGCAGGAGGACGGCCGGGCGAACCTGTGCCTCGCGGTCCACCGGTCGCGATTGCAGGCGGCGGGCAGCCCGGCGGCGTTGCTCGATGCGCTCGGACGCGACTGTCCGGCACTGGGCGAACGGCTGGCGTTCATCGACCCGACCGACCGGATCGATGCGATCGCCAACGTCCCCTATGGCTGGCGCGCGACCACCGGCCAGCCGAACCTGTTCCGCCTTGGCGACCAGGCCGGGGTGATCCCGTCGCTGGCGGGCGAGGGCATGGGCATCGCCATCGCCAGCGGGATCGCGGCATCCGCCGCGTATTGCGACGGCGGCCCGGCGGCAGCACTCGGCTGGCAGAGCGCGTTCGCCCGCTCGCTGCGCCGACCGGTCGGCATCGCCGGCCTTGTCCGCGACCTGGCCGAAAGCCGGTTTGCGCCGATGATGCTGCCCGCCGCCCGGTTCGCCCCGTCGCTTGTCCGGATGATCGCGCAGGGAACCCGGGTCGCAGGTTGAACCTGTGCCCGCGCATCCCGACATGGGCTGCATGGACCAGATGAATCTTTCCGACGCCGAATGGCGCGACCGCCTGACCCCCGAACAATTTCATGTGCTGCGTCAGGGCGGCACCGAACGCGCCTTTGCCGGTGCGCTGACCAACAACAAGGCGGACGGCGTGTATCAGTGCGCGGCCTGCGGCCTGGACCTGTTCGACAGCGCCGACAAATATGACTCCGGCTCGGGCTGGCCCAGCTTCACGCAGCCGATCGCGCCCGACGCGGTCACTGACCACAGCGACCGCAGCCACGGCATGGTCCGCATCGAAACCCGGTGCGCGCGCTGTGACAGCCATCAGGGTCATGTCTTCCCCGATGGACCGCCACCGACCGGTCAGCGATACTGCATCAATTCGATCTGCCTGACCTTCGTACCGCGCAGCGAGCACGAACCGACCTGATCGCGTACGCGAACCGCTTGTGGGGGTAGGCGATAGCGCCTATTCCCATCGGCATCCATGGCCCGTTCCCGCACCGTTCGCTCCCCCTGGCGTCGCCGGCTGATCCTTTCGATCAAGCTGTTGCTCACGCTGTTCGTCCTCGCGCTCGTGGCGCTCGTCGTGGCGGTCTATATCGCCCGGTCGCAGCTGCCGAGTTTCGACCAGCTCAAATCCTCGCCCAACGGCCAGATGATCCGCGTCCACGCCGCCGACGGCAGCGTCATCGTGTCGATGGGGCCGAGCTTCGGCGAATGGCTGCCCTACAACCAGATCCCGGCGGTCATGCGCGACGCGACCGTCTCGGTCGAGGATCGCCGCTTCCGCCGCCATCCCGGCGTCGATCCGATCGGCATCGCCCGATCGGTACAGATCCGGCTTGAGCGCGGCCGCTGGGTCCAGGGCGGGTCGACCATCACGCAGCAGCTGGCGCGCAACGTCTTTCTGTCGAGCACCAAGAAGTTCGGCCGCAAGTTCCGCGAATGGATCCTCGCGCTGGCGATGGAGCGCAAGTTTACCAAGGACCAGATCCTCGAACTGTATCTGAACAAGGTTTATTACGGCGGCGGCGCTTACGGTATCGACGCGGCGGCGCGGAAATTCTTCGGCCACGGCGCGGATCATCTGAGCCTGAGCGAGGCCGCGGTCATCGCCGGACTGGTCAAGGCCCCGTCCAACTACTCCCCCACCGCCGATGCCGAGGCCGCGGTCGGCCGCGCCGGCGTTGTCATAAAGACGATGGTCGAAACGGGCGCGATCAGCGCGAGCGAGGCGGCGGAGGCCGATCCCGAGGCACTGAAGCTTGCGCCCGAGCCGCGCCAGAACAGCGTACGCTATTTCACCGACTGGGCGCTGCCGCAGCTCGACATGCTGATCGACGAGCAACAGGCTCCGCTGGAGGTCTGGACCACGCTAGACCTGGGGATGCAGCGCGACGCCGACGCGGCGATCCGCGCCAATGCGCCGGCCGGCGCGCAAGGGGCGCTCGTCGCGCTCGACCGCGACGGCGCGGTGCGGGCGATGGTCGGCGGCAAGGATTATGTCGCGTCGATCTACAACCGCGCGACCCAGGCGGTGCGCCAGCCGGGATCGGCGTTCAAGCTGTTCGTCTATCTCGCCGCGCTGGAGGCGGGGCACAAGCCCGAGGACAGCATCGTCGACGAACCCGTCACCATCGGCGGCTGGACGCCGCGCAACGATTCGCGCCGCAATTCCGGCCCCGTGTCCCTGCGGACCGCCTTTGCCTATTCGCTGAACACGGTCGCCGCCAAGCTGGGACAGGAGGTCGGGTTCTCGACGGTCGCCGACATGGCCCGGCGGTTCGGTATCACGACCACCGTCAACACCCACCCGTCGATGGTGCTGGGCACGTCGGAGGTGCGCCTGATCGACATGACCCGCGCCTTTGCCAGCGTCGCGGCCAAGGGCGTGGCCGTCACCCCCTATGGCATCACCCGCGTCACCGCGAACGGCCAGACGATCTACACGCACGAGGTCGATCGCAGCCATGTGCTGGTCGCCCCCTATGTCGCCGCGCAGATGACCGACCTGCTCCAGACTGCGGTCAACACCGGCACCGGCCGCGCCGCGCAGATCGGCCGCCCGGTCGCGGGCAAGACCGGCACGACCACCGCGTCGAAGGACGGCTGGTTCATGGGCTTTTCCAGCGGCATCACCACCGGCGTGTGGATGGGGCGCGACGATGCGAAGCCGATCGCGGGCCTCCACGGCGGCACCGCGCCGGCCCGCGCCTGGGCCGCGTTCATGAAGCCCGCCACCGCCAGCCGCCCGATCGAGCAGTTCGATACGCAGGTCACGCTGCCCGAATGGCAGCTGGAGCCGGATGAGGAGAGCTATTACGGCCAGCCCGACAACGGCACCTATGTCGACGAGGATGGCGGCCCGGTCGACGCGGTGCCATCCGAGCAACCCGTGCAGGACGGCGGCGTCCAGACCGAAACCACGACCAGCGAAGTCCTGCGCCCAGCGCCTCCGTCCCCCACGGAAGACGGCGACGCGCCCGAACAGCGCCAGCCGCCACAGCAATTGAATCAGGACTGGATCGACCGGGTCACCGGCCGCGATTCATCCCGCACCCCGCCGCCGGCCCCGCGCCGCGCGCCGCCAACCTATCCCGGCGACCGCCCGACCCAGTGAAGCCCCGCCCCGTTCGCGCGCAACCAGGCGCGCGCCGGGGTCGGGTCGCGCTCGTACAGCACCGCGACCAGCGCATGGAAATCGGGGCCGTGGTTCATATGGATCCGGTGCGCGACCTCGTGCGCGACCGTCGCCCGGCGGACCCAGCCGGGCGCGAGGATCAGCCGCCAGCTATAGCGGATCGCCCCGTCGGCGGCGCAGCTGCCCCAGCGACCACGCGGATCGCCAACCGCGACCTGCGTGACGCACACACCGGCCCTGGCGGCATAGTCCGCCGTTTCCTCGGTCAGTAGCGCCAGCGCCGCCCGCTTCAGCCAGGTTTCGATGCGGCGTGGCAGGGTTTCGACCGGCCCGCCGGTGACCAGGCGGTCGCCGACGCGCGCCACCGCGCGTCGTCCACCCTCGATCCAGTCGATGGTCAGCGCCGTATCCGCGACGGTCAGCGTGGTGCCGGGCGCGAACGGTACCGCCTGCGGCAACCGGGCCTGTTGCGCGGCGATCCAGTCGCGCTGCCCCTCGGCCCAGGCCAGCGCGGGCTTCAGCGCGGCGCGCTTCGGGATCACCAGCCGCGCGCGCCCGGTCGCCGGATCGAAGGCGAGTCGCGCGCGCCGGGCGGTCGGATGGCGGACGACGTCGAACGTCCCCTCGCCCCCCACAGCCGTCACAGCTCGCGGTCGACCAGATGGTTCTCCAGGTCGCCGGCATCGTCCTCGCTGATCGTCCAGCCACGCACCGACTGGCCGGCACGGTGGACCGATTCGCGGTCGCCGGACTTCAGATAATGCCAGTCGTACAGCGGCTGACCGTTGGCGCGCAGCCGGTACGCGCAGGTGGCCGGCAACCAGTCGATCGCGCGCACATTGTTCATCGTCAGCCGCACGCATTCGGACACATAGGCCTTGCGGTGGCGATAGTTGGAACATTGCGCGGTGGACCGGTCGAGCAGGCGGCAGGCGACGTTGGTCGCCAGCAATTCGCCCGTCTCCTCATCCTCCAGCTTGTGGATGCAGCATTTGCCACATCCGTCGCACAGCGACTCCCACTGGCCGCGATCCAGCTTTTCCAGCGGCGTGTCGTCCCAATACCGCCCGCTCATTTCGCCCACTTCTCGATCTCTGCCACGACCGCGTCGGCACCCTGCTCGGTCGGCAGCAGCGCGAGCGGCTTGCCCGCCGGATCCATCAGGAACGCGGTACGGCTATGGTCCATCATATATCCGCCACCCGGCGATGTCTTGCCCCTGGCGACATACACGCCGTACCCCTTGGCCAGCGCGGCGATCGCCGCCGGCGAGCCGGTCAGGCCGACCATGCGCGGGTGAAACGCGCTGACGAAGCTCTTGATGACCGCCGGCGTATCGCGGGCCGGATCGACCGTCACGAACACCGGCACCAGCCGCGCGGCCAGCGCCGGGTTCGCGCTATCCAGTTTCCGCACCGCCGCGCCGATGACCTGCACGTCGACCGGGCACACATCGGGGCAGAAGGTATAGCCGAAATACATGATCCGGTATTTGCCGGCGAAATTGCGGTCGGTGACGGTGCGGCCATTCTGGTCGGTCAGCGTAAAGGGCACGCCGATCCGCGCACCGGCCAGCGGCGGTTGCGCCGGCGTCGCCGGCTCCCCGCAACCGGTCAGCAGGAGGGCCGTCGCCAGAACGGCTCCGGAAATACGAACGGTACGACGCATGTTCATGACGTCGCCAGCCTTGATCTGTTACCGGGCGGTACGCAAGTATGCCGTCTTACCTCTACGGGACCATCGCTCATGTCCAACCGTCCGTTTCTCGCCGCGCTGCTCGCGCTCGCCCCGCTTGCCGTGGCGACTCCCGCCGTCGCCCAGCAGCAGTCCGAAAGCTACAAGTTCCTGACCGCCGTGCGCGAGGGCAAGGGCAATGACGTGCTCCAGATGCTGGGCAAGCCCGGCAGCACGATCATCAACACCCGCGACGTGACGACGGGCGAGGGGGCGGTGCACATCGTCGTGAAGCGCGGCGACGACGTCTATCTGCGCTATCTGCTGCAAAAGGGCGCGGACGCCAACCTGCGCGACGGCAAGGGCAATACGCCGTTGATCCTCGCGATCGAAAACGGCCAGCCCGGCATGATCTCGCTGCTGATCGACGCGAAGGCGAACCCCAATCTCGGTAATGGTGCCGGTGAAACGCCCTTGATCCGCGCGGTGCAGCGACGCGACATCGGCATGGTCCGAACGCTGCTTGCCGCCGGGGCCGATCCCGATCAGACCGACAACATGGCCGGCCTGTCCGCACGCGACTATGCCCGTCAGGACGCGCGCAACCCGGCGTTGCTGAAAACGCTGGAAGACGCGCCCAAGAAGACCCGCAAGGCGGTATCCGGCCCGACGCTATAGGATGTCGCAGTCCCGGTCCCGTCATTGACGCTGCGGCCAGGCAGGCCGGATCGGTGTCACGCGCCAGGACCGGGCGTATGTCGTCTCAGAACGTCAGACCGTCGGCATCGGGGTCGGTTATTCCGATCAGGCGACGCGCCGCCCGGCGCGCGAACGCCAGCGTACAGCGTTTGCGCGTCGTGGCGGCAAGCGCCGTGGTATGCGCCGGCCGCACAATTTCCGCATCATAGCGATCGGCCACGATGATCCCGGTCCGTTCGGGCAGAAACTGGACCCCGTTCAGCGGCGCAAGATCGAACCCGGCCGGCACCGCCCAGTAATAGCGATCGCACTGGCCCAGATAGTCCGGCCATTTCGCATCCCCCATCAGGTCCGCGCGCGACACCTTGATCTCGACGATGACGATCTGCCCGCGAGCGTCGATCGCCATCAGATCCGCCCGCCGGCCATTGTCGAGCGCCACTTCACCAATCGCGATCAGATCATGACGCAGCAGCATGCGGGTGGTGCCGCGCGCGACCTCGGCGGCGCACAGCGCGGAATCGGGGGCGGAGTCCGGCGCATCACGGCAGGAAGACGGCGTATCGAGCATCACGCCTGATTAGAACATCATGCGAACAAGGCAAGCCGACACGACAACGCCACCGCCCCGGATGCGGGGCGATGGCGCTGTCGGATCGTGTGTCGGGCCGCATCGACCCGACCGATCAGCGGTAGAAGATGTGGTTGCCGATCGCCGCGATCTTGGTCAGGCCCCAGCTGGGACGAACACGGGCGGCGTGAAAGAACAGGGCCTTGGGGGCCGGGCTGTCCCAGGCATCGGCGATCGCGACCTTTGCCACGGCCAGCGCGGTGCGATAGGCAGCGCGGGTCGCGTCGATCGACGGCATCTGCCCGCCGCGCACGAACGAGAACTGGCCGCGCTGCTTGACGACGCCGCAGATGTTGTCGGCGAAACGGCCGGACTTGGCGCGGTTGATGATGACTTCCGCTACCGCCAGCTGGCCGGCAAGCGGCTCACCCTTGGATTCGAAATAGATCGCGCCGGCCAGGCAGCGAAGCGCTTCATCGGCGACGGCGCCGTCCTGAGCGGCAACAGCATCGGCGAGCGAGGAGAAATCTTCGGTATCAGTGGTCGGTGCTTCGACCGGCATCGTTGCCGGGAGCGACTGGACCATCTGCAGCGGCGCAGGGGCCGGCGTCACAGGTGTCGATACGGGAACCGCCGCGCCGGGTCCGGCGTTGAAGGGGGCAGATACGGTCGATGAAGCCGTGACGGGTGTCCGATCGAGTTCGGAGGCCCAGCCGGGTGTGCTGGTGGCAACCAGCCCGGCGATCGAAAGGGTCATCGTCGCGAAGGTCGCGACGCGCTGCAATATGGTCATCAAAACATTTTAATGTGCGTGTGGCTCGCGGACACGGTGGGATCAGATCCTGCCGCCCGGGCTGCCCCCCGACTGCGTCACCGCCCGTATCGCACACGGCCGGCACAACGCTGAATTTCGTTGACCGTGCTTTTGTTCCACAGGCGTAAATAGTCAATTACCGAGCAGCGCATCAGCGGCGAAGCGTTCTGCCGCTGCGATATCCACCTCGATGATCCACAGATCCGGGTCGCGTGCGCGTCGTCGGTTCAGATAGGCGCTTAGAAAATCCGGTCCCGGCGCGCTTCCGGACTCGTCGCCGGCGTCGCCCCCCGGCCCATGGGGGCGGTCCTCCGGCGTGGAGTCGATCAGCACGGTATCGCCGGCCGGTCCCAGCCCGTGTTCGACCACCCGTACTGGCATTCCCCGTTCCAGCAGGACGACGAGAATGCCGCCCGCCTGAGCGTCCCCCCTTGCCAGCACCAGGCCGAATCCACCCGCCCCGTTCACCCGGCGCAGCAGCGCGCCGACGACGACATCGCTGGGCAACCGGTCGCTCACGCGCGCCGGTATCCGGGCAATCCGCCAAGCCGGATCTGCGACGTCATGAAGGTGCCGGTACCGCGCGACACCTCCTCCCCCTGCGCGTCGATCAACCGCGCGTCACCGACGAAAACCCGACGCTTGCCGCTGATCCAGCGTCCCTCGGCAATGACCGGTCCCGCCGGCAACGGCCTGGTGAACAACAGGTTGAACGCGGTCGTCAGCAGGAAACGATCGGTGACGAGACTGTTGCACGCATAGAAGGCGGCATCGTCGAGCATCTTGAAATAGCTGGTGCCGTGGACCGCGCCGGCGGCATGAAAATGCCGCTCGTCGAGCAGGAAGTGGATCCGTGCCACGCCCGCCTCGACGATTTCCAGCCGCGATTCAAACAGGCGGTTGATCGGCGCGGTCGCATACAGCGATTCCAGCGCACGAAAATGTGCATCGGCTCCCGCGCCCGCCGCACCGGGTGCCGGATCAGGCGGCATCACGGGCCTCGTCCGCGGTGAACAGCGCATACAGCGCGTCGGGCGAGCCGGCCCCGCGCAACTTGGCCAAGAACGCGCGATCCCGCAACTGGCGGGACACGCGCGCCAAGGCCTTCAGATGATCCGCCCCCGCCCCGACCGGCGACAGCAGGACGAAGACCAGATCGACGGGCAGGCCGTCGACCGACTGGAACTCGACTGGTTGCGCCAGCCGCGCGAACGCACCGACGACCTGCGTCAGCCCCGCCATCTTGCCATGCGGAATCGCTACACCGTTGCCGAACCCGGTCGACCCCAGTTTTTCCCGCAGCGTCACGACGTCGACGATCGCGCGGGGGTCGATGCCGACCTGTGGCGCGATCGCCGTCGCCAGCGTTTGAAAGATCGTCTTCTTGTTGGCGGCGGCGACGTCCATCAAAACGGCATCGGGACGCAACAGGTCACTCAGGTCGGTCATGATGCAGTCTGAACTCACGCGCTACGGCCCCCCGGCACTCGGCGGGGCTGTAGCGCGCCTTGATGGGCAGGGATAGGTCAGGCGGCGCGGTGCGGCTCGACCCAGCCGATTGTGCCGTCGCCCCGCCGGTATACCATGTTGAACGCACCGGTCCCGGCATTCTTGAACAACAGCGCCGACGTGTTGCGCAGGTCGAGCATCATTACCGCGTCCGACACGCTGGCGTCGGGCACGTCCACCCGCGTTTCGGCCACGATCAGCGGCGCGTCGCCGGCATCGTCCTCGTTCTGCTGCTCCTGGAACAGCGTATAGCCGGCATTGTCATAGCCCAGCGTTTCCTGTTCGGCCGCACTGGCGGCCGCGCCGGCATGACGGTCCTTCAGGCGGCGCATATAGCGGCGCAGCTGCTTTTCGATCTTGTCGGCCGACGCATCGAACGCCTTGTACACGTCCTGCGCATCATGCCGGCCCTTCAGGACCAGTCCCTGCATCACATGCGCGACAATATCGCAGCTGAAAGCTTCGTGCGGTCCCTTGCCGAAGGTGACCTGCGCGGAAATCGCCCGCGCGAAATACTTGTCGGCGATACCCTGGAGCCGGTCCTGAACGTGCAGCTTCAGTGCTTCGCCCGTATCGACCTGATGACCAGAAACCCGGATATCCATATTCGTCTCCTTAGGTGTTCACGACCGGCATCATCCTGTTGGACTTCATACCGGCTGGCGTCATCCGGACGCCGCGGCCCCCCAAATCGGATCGGTGAGCTTATCAATAAACGCCCGATGTGCGACCAATTCTCCCTCGGTCGGTGCAAAAACCCGGGTCGGACGGGCAGCCCGTGGGGCAGATACGACAGACGTCGTGACCTGACCCGCCGGATCGCTTGAATCCAGGCCAAGCCCGATCTGCCGCCCGCCCATCAGCTCGACATAGACCTGCGACAGCAGTTGCGCGTCCAGCAGCGCGCCGTGGACGATACGGTGGCTGCGGTCGATACCGAACCGGTTGCACAGCGCATCCAGCGTGTGCTTGGCACCGGGATGCCTGCTGCGCGCGATCTGCAACGTGTCGATCATCCGCGTCTTGGCGTTGACGACCGGGCGGCCGCAGCGTTTCAGTTCGCCGTTCAGGAACGAGAAGTCGAACCCGGCATTGTGCGCGATCAGCGGCGCGTCGCCCAGAAAGTCGATCAGGTCGTCGACGGCATCGGCGAACACCGGCTTGTCGGCCAGGAACGCCTCGCTGATGCCGTGCACCGCCTGCGCCTCGGCCGGCATGTTGCGTTCGGGGTGATAATAGGCGTGGAAGGTCCGGCCGGTTTCGACCCGGTTGACCAGTTCGACGCAGCCGATCTCCACCATGCGGTCGCCGCCAGCGAAGCTGAGGCCGGTCGTTTCGGTATCGAACACGATTTCGCGCATAGGGTGTTATTCACCTTCATTCGGCAGGAGGCAAGCGATCACGCGGGCCACCGCATCGCGGGTTTCAGCCAGTGGCACATCGGTCGGAATGACGAAGTCGGCCCGCGCCCGCTTGGTCGCATCAGGGGTCTGCCGGGCCAGGATCGCCGCGAATTTTTCCGTGGTCATACCGGGTCTTGCCAGCACGCGCGCGCGCTGGACATCGGCGGCGGCGGATACCACGGCGATCCGGTCAACGCCGCGCTCGCCGCCGGTTTCAAACAGCAACGGTATGTCGAACACGACCAGCGGCGCATCCGCATGGGCCGCCAGAAACGCCGCCCGCTCCTGCGCCACCGCCGGATGGACGATTGCCTCCAGCCGGCGGATCGCCGAGTCGTCGCCGAATACCGTCGCGCCCAGCCGCGCCCGGTCGACGCCGGCGGGACCGGTGGTACCGGGGAACGCCACCTCGATCGCGGGCAGCAAACGCCCACCCGGTCCCTGCAAGGCGTGAACCGCCGCGTCGGCATCGAACACCGGCACGCCGGATTCGCGAAACATCGCCGCGACCGTGGACTTGCCCATGCCGATCGACCCGGTCAGGCCCAGACGGATCATAGGGAGCGGATCATTTGGTCAGCAACGCCCGCAGATCCTCGTCCCGGTCGCGCGGCGGTTCCGCCCCGAACAGCATCTCGAACGCCAGCGCGGCCTGACCGATCAGCATGTCCAGCCCGTCGACCGTCTCCAGGTCGCGGGCGCGCGCCGCCTTCAGCAACGCGGTTTCCAGCGGCGCATAGACCACGTCGTATACGACCGCGTCTTCCGGCAGCGCCGACAGGTCGACGTCGAGCGGCGGCTGCCCCGCCATGCCAAGCGCGCTGGCGTTGACCAGCAGCGCGCAAGGGCCGATCCCGGCGTTCAGCGGCAGGGCCTGCCCCTTCAGCCCGAAGGTCGCGAGCAAAGCCGCCGCCTTCAGCACGTTGCGGTTCAGGATCGTCACCGGCCCCACCCCGATCTTCGACAGCGCGAACAGGATCGCGCGCGCCGCACCGCCCGCGCCGATCACCGTCACCGGTGCGCCGCTCAGGTCCAGCCCGGCGATCGGTGCGTAGAAGCCACCCGCATCGGTATTGGTGCCGATGATCGCGTCCCCCTCATCATCCAGGGCGTCCACCCGCAACGCCAGGTTGATCGCGCCGATCGTCCCGCGAACCCCGCCGCGATCCTCGACATGATCGAGCGCCGCCAGCTTGTGCGGGATGGTGATGTTGCAGCCGCGCCAGTGCGGATCGGCCCGCCGCTGCGCAAAATAGCCGGGCAGGGCCTCGGGTGTGACATGCGTCGCGCGATAGTCCGCGTCGATGCCCAGCACCTCCAGCCAGAAACCGTGGATCAGCGGCGATTTGGAATGGGCGATCGGGTCACCGATCACTTCGGCATAGGGTCGCGTCGCGTCGTTGGTAAAGGTCATGCCGGCAATACACCCCTGATCCGCAAATGGGCCAGTACCGCCATCAGCGGCAAGCCGAGAATGGTGAACTGGCTGCCCTCGACCTTGTCGAACAGCTGCACGCCCGGTCCCTCGATCCGGTAGCAGCCGACACATCCTGCGATCGCCGGCCATTCGGCATCCAGATAGGTGTCGATGAACGCATCGGACAATGGCCGGACATGCATCCGCGCCGGCTCGACATGCCGCCACACCGCGCGTCCCCCCTCGGCGATGACGGCCGCACTCCACAGCGTGTGCCGCTTGCCCGCCATCATCCGCAGATGCGCCGCCGCCTGGTCGCGGCTGACCGGCTTGTCGAGCAGCGTCCCGTCGTCGAGCGCCACGACGGAATCGCTGCCCAGCACCAGATGCTCCGGCGTCCGCTGCGACACCTTCAGCGCCTTCAGTTCGGCCAGCGCGTCGGCCAGGTCGCGCGCCGACAGATGCGCGAGCGCCGCCTTGGCCGCATCCTCGTCGACGCCGGCATTGACCGCGTCGAACGGGACGCCCGCCGCTGAAAGCATCGCCCGCCGGCTGGCGCTTTGGGAGGCAAGGATCAACCGCAAGTCAGTCATGCGAATCCCCCTCGCGTCGGCCATCACCCCGGTCGTTGACCAGCGCGATGATCGCCGCCGCCGTCTCCTCGATCGAGCGGCGGGTAACGTCGATCACCGGCCAGCCATTGTCGGCGAACATCCGCCGGGCATAGGCCAGCTCGCGCGTCACCGCGTCCTGATTAACATACGGCGTCTCGGGCGCCTGGTTCAGCGACAGCAATCGGTTGCGACGGATCTGGATCAGCCGGTCGGCGCTGGTCGTCAGCCCGACGACCAGCGGCTTTTTCAGCGTGAACAGGAAGGGCGGCGGCGGGCTTTCGATCACGATCGGGATGTTGGCGGTCTTGAACCCGCGATTGGCGAGGTAGATCGACGTCGGCGTCTTGGACGATCGCGACACCCCGGCCAGCAGGATGTCGGCCTCCTCCCATTCCTCCCACGCGATGCCGTCGTCATGCGCGATGGTGAACTGGATCGCGTCGACCCGCGCGAAATAGGCGGCGTCGAGGACATGCTGGCGACCGGGGCGCGCCTTGGCCTGCTGCCCCAGCAATCCCGACAGCGCATCGTTGACCGGATCGAGCGGGGCGACGGCGGGCAGGCCCAGCGTCCGGCAGCGTTGCTCCAGGATCCGCCGCGTCGCCGGGTTCACCAGCGTGAAGATGACGAGACCGGGATTCTGCGCCACTTCCTGCAGGATGCGCTCCAGATGCGTCTCGGTCCGCACCATCGGCCAGAAATGGCGGACGGTCTCGACGTCGTCATATTGCGCCAGCGCCGCCTTCGCGATGTTCTCCAGCGTCTCGCCGGTCGAGTCCGACAACAGGTGGAGGTGAAGCCGGGTCATGCCGGCCACCCGGAGCCGGCGCGGGAGCGTTCTGTGGATAACATGGGGGCAAGGGGTAGCGTAAGTCGCGACCGCGTCCAACCCGGGGTTCGACCGTGGACAAGTCCGATTCCATCCACAGTCCCGCACACAGGAGACGCCTTCACCCACAGCCTGTGGATAACGGGGATGACGCTATCCGAATCTGCGGCCCGCCGTGGGGCGGCATGAGTCAAGCTGTTGGCAATATGGGCATGACCGCATAAGTCGCGTTATCCACGCGCCAACAGCATCTACATCCTCATTAGATTCTTCTTTTATTGAAGAAGGGAGGTCGTTCTGACCCTCGATCCGTCCACCGACCTGCCGATCAAGCCCCTGCTCGCCGTCCTAAAGGGGCACAGACCGGCCGTCCCGCCGATCTGGCTCATGCGACAGGCCGGACGCTACCTGCCGGAATATCGCGCGCTCAGGGCGGAGAAGGGCGGCTTCCTGGCGCTTGCCACCGATCCCGACTGCGCCGCCGAAGTGACGGTGCAGCCGATCCGGCGGTTCGGTTTCGACGGCGCGATCCTGTTCTCCGACATCCTGATGGTGCCATGGGCGCTGGGCCAGGATCTGAGTTTCGGGGTGGGCGAGGGGCCTCGGCTGGAGCCGCCGCTGGTCGACCACCTGTTTTCCGCGCTGGAGGCTGTCCCAGAGCGCCTCGAACCGGTTTATGGCACCGTTGCCAAGGTAGCGGGGCTTTTGCCGCCACAGACCACCTTCCTGGGCTTTGCGGGTTCGCCCTGGACCGTCGCAACCTATATGGTCGCCGGCAAGGGCAGCAAGGATCAGGGCGAGACGCGCCGCTTCGCCTATCGCGATCCGCAGGCGTTCGGCGCGATCGTCGACGCCATCGCCGACATGACCGTGGAGTATCTCGCCCGCCAGATCGAGAACGGGGTCGAGGCGGTGCAACTGTTCGACAGCTGGGCCGGCAGCCTGTCCCCGGCGCAGTTCGAGCGCTGGGTCATCGCCCCCAATGCGCGGATCGTCGCCGGGCTGACCGCGCGCTGTCCCGGCGTGCCGATCATCGGCTTTCCCAAGGGGGCAGGGGGCAAGCTGCCCGCTTATGCCCGTGAAACCGGAGTCCACGCGCTGGGTCTGGACGAGACAGTCGATCCCGAATGGGCCGCCGCACATGTGCCCGAAGGGATGCCGGTGCAGGGCAATCTCGACCCGCTGGCGCTCATCACCGGCGGCGAGACGCTGGACGCGGCGATCGACCGGATCCTTTCCGCGTTCGCCGACCGGCCCCACATCTTCAATCTTGGACACGGCATCCTGCCCGACACGCCGATCGCGCATGTCGAGCGGCTGATCGCCCGCGTGAGGAACCCGGCGTGAGGAATATGGCATGACTGGCTTTCTGGGTGCGGCCTATGACTGGGTGAAGGCCGCGCATCTCATCTTCGTGATCTTCTGGATGGCGGGGCTGTTCATGCTGCCGCGCTACCTGGTCTATCATCAGGAGGCGCTGGCCGCCGGTCGCATGGATGAGGCCACCGCGTGGATCGAGCGCGAGGGCAAGATCCGGTCGATCATCCTGACCCCGGCGATGATCGTCGTCTGGGTCCTGGGCCTTGCGCTGGCGGTCAATCTGGGGCTGCTCGACGGGGCGGGGGGCCTTGGCTGGCTCCATGCCAAGCTGCTGCTTGTCGTGCTGCTGACCGGCTACCACGGCTGGACCGTCAGCTATGCGAAGAAGCTGGCGGCGGGCAAGCCGACGCTGACCGGTCGCCACTTGCGGATGATCAACGAAGTTCCGGCGCTCGCTGTCACGCTGATCGTCGTACTGGTCATCATCAAGCCGTTCTGACGATACGTCTGTCAGACGTGCGGAGCGTAATATGTGCGGGGCGGGGGGCGGCAGAGTGCTGCCGCCTGCCGGCCAAGCGGCGGCTTGACTTGGCCGCAGCCGAATCCTAACGCCACCGGACAGCATCAGCAGCGCGGCGTCCTGCCGTCCACTGGTGCCGCCGTCTCCACCTGCGTTCCCGTGTCGCGTATCCTTCGCCGACCAGCGCCTGTTCCCCGACGATCCGCATTCGGAAGACACTCCCATGCATCTCAAAGACCTGAAGAAGAAGAAGCCCGCCGAACTGGTCAGCATGGCCGAGGAACTGGGGGTCGAGGGCGCATCGACGCTGCGCAAGCAGGACCTGCTGTTCGCGATACTGAAGGTTCAGGCCGACAATGGCGACCAGATCATGGGCCTCGGCACGATCGAGGTTCTGCCCGACGGCTTCGGCTTCCTGCGCTCGCCGGAGGCCAACTATCTGGCCGGGCCGGACGATATCTACATCTCGCCCAACCAGGTGCGGAAGTTCGGCCTGCGTACCGGTGACACGGTCGAGGGCGAGATCCGCGGTCCCAAGGACGGCGAACGCTATTTCGCGTTAACCAAGCTTATTACGGTTAACTTTGATGACCCGGATGTGGTGCGCCACCGCGTTAACTTTGATAACCTGACGCCGTTGTACCCGGAAGAAAAACTAACCCTCGACCCGCAGGATACGACGATCAAGGACAAGTCGGCGCGGGTGATCGACATCGTCTCGCCCCAGGGCAAGGGCCAGCGCTCGCTGATCGTCGCCCCGCCGCGCGTCGGCAAGACGGTGCTGTTGCAGAACATCGCCAAGGCGATCACCGACAACCACCCCGAGGTCTTCCTGATCGTCCTGCTGATCGACGAGCGTCCCGAGGAAGTGACAGACATGCAGCGCAGCGTGAAAGGTGAGGTCGTATCCTCGACCTTCGACGAACCCGCGCAGCGCCACGTCCAGGTCGCCGAAATGGTGATCGAAAAGGCCAAGCGGCTGGTCGAGCACAAGAAGGACGTCGTGATCCTGCTCGACTCGATAACCCGTCTGGGTCGCGCCTACAACACGGTCGTGCCGTCGTCGGGCAAGGTGCTGACCGGCGGTGTCGACGCCAACGCCTTGCAGCGGCCGAAGCGCTTCTTCGGCGCCGCGCGTAACATCGAGGAGGGCGGTTCGCTCTCGATCATCGCCACCGCGCTGATCGACACCGGCAGCCGCATGGACGAGGTGATTTTCGAAGAGTTCAAGGGCACCGGCAACTCCGAGATCGTGCTGGACCGCAAGGTCGCCGACAAGCGGATCTTCCCGGCGCTCGACGTCGGCAAGTCGGGTACTCGCAAGGAGGAACTGCTGGTCGACAAGGGCAAGCTCAGCAAGATGTGGGTGCTGCGCCGCATCCTCATGCAGATGGGCACCATCGACGCGATGGAATTCCTGCTCGACAAGATGAAGGATTCCAAGACCAACGAGAATTTCTTCGACAGCATGAATCAGTGACAAAAAAGGGGCCGGCAACGCAGATGCGTTGCCGGCTCCTTTTTTGTCCGGCCGGCGGGGCCGAGGCCCCGACCAACGACACGGGCTTTGCCCGTGTCCGCGCAAAAGTCCTTGAGCAACCTACCCGAGATGCTCGGCAAAGAACGCCGCCGTACGCTCGTCGGCCAGTGCCGCCGCCTCCTCCGACCGTCGCTTGCCGAACGCCGCCGCGAAGCCATGGTCCTCACCGGCATAGTCGTACAGCGTGACCTTGGGATGGTCGTCCAGTCCCTCGTGCATCTTGGCCTGCGCGGCCTTGTCGACGAAGTGGTCCTCGACCGGCACATGCAGCAGGACGGGATTGGCGATCGCCCTGGCTTCGTCCAGCAGTCCGTCGATGCCGACGCCGTAATAGCCCACACTCGCGTCGATGTCGGTGCGCGCGGCGGTCATGAAGGCCAGCCGCCCGCCCAGGCAATATCCGACCGCGCCGACCTTGCCGCCATCGCCCAGCATCCCGCGGGCGGTGCGGATCGTCGCCTCGATGTCACGGATGCCGGCGTCCTGATCGAACTGGCCCATCAGCGACAGCGCGCGCTCCATTTCCGGTGCAACATCTGGGTCCAACTCGACGCCCGGCTCGATCGGCCAGAACAGGTCGGGCGCGATCGCCAGATAGCCAGCCTCCGCCAGCATGTCGCACTTGCGGCGGATGCCGGCATTCACCCCGAAGATTTCCTGGATGACGACGATCGCGGCGCGTGGCGTGTCTGCCGGCTCGGCGACATAGGCATCGAAGGTCCGGTCGCCGTCCGGCGTCGTGATCGCGATCGTCTTGGTCATCGAAAGGCTCCGTCAATATCGGTGTTCGTGCCGCAGGCGCCACGCCGTGATGGCCGGTCCCGCACCCGCGCTATACGGTCCGAGGGCACCGCTGGTTCCGACGATCCGGTGGCATGGTATGACGATGGGGCAGGGGTTGCGCGCGCAAGGCCTCCACCAACGCGACCCCGGTGGGATTGCAGAAAATTGGCGTCGTCCATCGGCTACGGGTTGATGCGCTCCAGCATCCGGTTGACAGGATCGGTCCAACGGCCGTTGCGATCGGGGCGCGATCGGCGGCATACATGCACCGCACATGCCGGGCTTGCCCGCCTCACTCAAGGATCCACGTCCATGAAGATGAACATCGAAGTCGAATGCACGCCGGAGGAAGCGCGGCGGGCGATGGGCCTGCCGGACCTGACGCCGTTGCATGACCGCTACGTCGCATCGCTGATGGAGACGATGGAGGGGGGCATGAAGCCCGAGATGATGGAATCGATGATACGCAACTGGGCCCCGATGGGGGAGGCGGGGATGACCTTCTGGCGGCGGATGTTCGAAACGGCGGGAAAGACCGGCGGGTGACGACGACCATCTTTGCGGTATCCAGCGGCCTGCCACCGGCAGCGATCGCGATCCTGCGGATCAGTGGCCCGTCTGCGCTGGCCGCGGCGACCACGCTGGCAGGGCGGTTGCCGCCACCACGTCAGGCCGGCCTGCGCGCACTGCGCGATGCCGGCGGGGCCCTGCTCGATCGCGCGCTCGTCCTTGTCTTTCCGGGGCCGGACAGTGCGACGGGTGAGGATCTGGTCGAACTTCACGTCCATGGTGGCCGCGCGGTCGTGGCGGCGGTCGAGCGGGCGCTCGCAGCCCTGCCCGGACTGGTCGCGGCGGAGGCGGGGGCGTTCACCCGCCGCGCCGTCCTCAACGGCCGGATGGACCTCACCCAGGCCGAGGGGCTGGGGGATCTGCTACAGGCCGAGACCGAGGCGCAGCGGACGATGGCCGTCGCCGCGACCGAAGGGCGCGTCAGCCAGGCGGTCGCCGGCTGGGCACGTCGCGCGGTCGCGCTGGCGGCGCAGGTCGAGGCGCAACTGGATTTTGCCGACGAGGATGACGTCGGCGGTGCAGCGGACATGGCAGCGGTCGTGGCGGGGATGACCGGCCTGGCCGACGACATGGCGGTCATCCTTGCCCAACCGCCGGTCGAGCGGCTGCGCGATGGCGTGCGGGTGGTGCTGGCCGGGCCACCTAATACCGGCAAGTCGACGTTGCTCAACCTGTTGGTCGAGCGGGACGCGGCCATCGTATCACCGATCGCCGGCACGACGCGCGACGTCATCGAAACCGCCGTCGTCCGTGACGGGATCGCCTATCGGATCAGCGACACCGCCGGGCTGGCCGTATCCACCGACGATATGATCGAGGCGATCGGCATCGCCCGCGCACGGGGCGTCATTGATGCGGCTGACATCATCCTGTGGTTGGGTGAAGATGCACCGCCACGCGCGGACGCCCTGTGGCTCCACACGCGCGCCGACCTGCCCGAACGCGCGGTGCTGCCGCGCGGGCGGGCGATGGCGGTACGCCGCGATCGCCGCGACACGATCGACCGGTTGTGGTCCGCCATCGCGTCGATCGCCCGCACGACGCTTCCGTCGGCCGGGACCGTCGCGCTGAACCAGCGTCAGCGCCAGCTGGTCACGCAGGCGGAACGCACGTTGCGCAATGGTGCGTCGGACGATCTGCTCATCATCGGCGAACACCTGCGCATGACGCTGCGCACGCTCGCCGCGATCACCGGAAGCGACGCGACCGAAGCCATGCTCGACAGCCTGTTCGGGCAATTCTGCATCGGCAAGTGATGTTCCACGTGGAACAGTTTTGACCCGGGGCATCGCTTCACGCTAAGCGACGTCATGATCGAAATCGTTGTAGTCGGCGGCGGACATGCCGGTGTCGAGGCCGCCTGCGCTGCCGCCCGCATGGGCGCTCCTGTGGCGCTGATAACCTTCGACCCGGCCACGATCGGCGCGATGTCCTGCAACCCGGCGATCGGCGGGCTGGGCAAGGGGCATATCGTCCGCGAAGTCGATGCGCTCGACGGCGTCATGGCACGGGCCGGGGATGCCGCCGCCATCCATCACCGGATGCTCAATCAGAGCAAGGGCGCGGCGGTTCGCGGCCCGCGCGTCCAGGCCGATCGACGCCGTTACGCCGCCGCCGTGCAACAGGCGGTCGCTGCTGAGCCGACCCTCACGATTGTCCGGGGGGAAGCAACCGCTCTCCACTTCGACGGCGATCGCGTGGCCGGAATAGTCCTCGCGGATGGTACGATCGTCCACGCCCGCGCGGTGATTCTCGCCTCCGGTACGTTTCTCGCCGGCAAGATCTTCCGGGGTGATGACCGCGCTACCGGTGGGCGAATTGGCGAGCGCGCGGCCCTGCCGTTATCGGAACAGCTGCGGGATCGCGGATTGCCGATCGGTCGTCTGAAGACCGGCACACCGCCACGGATCGACGGTCGCACGATCGACTGGAGTCGCCTGGAGGAGCAGCGGTCAGACGACCATCACTGGACGCTGTCGCCGCTGACCCGGCACCGGCATCTGCCGCAACTCTCCTGCGCCATCACCCGGACGACGGCCGCGACGCACGACGTCATCCGGGGTGGACTCGACCGATCCCCGCTGTTTTCCGGGGCGATCGACGGGGCCGGTCCCCGCTACTGTCCGTCGATCGAGGACAAGGTCCATCGGTTCGGCGACCGCGACGGGCACCAGATCTTCCTGGAGCCGGAGGGGCTGGACGATGCGACCGTCTACCCCAACGGCATTTCCACGTCGCTGCCGACCGATGTGCAGGCGGCGATGCTGGCGACGATCCGGGGGCTGGAACGAGCAACGATCGTGGAGCCGGGTTACGCCGTCGAATATGACTATCTGGATCCGCGCAGCCTGTCGGCGACGCTGGCGGTGCGCGACGTGCCGGGCCTGTATCTCGCGGGCCAGGTCAACGGTACGACCGGTTACGAAGAAGCGGCAGGGCAGGGCATCGTCGCCGGCATCAACGCCGTGCTGGCGGTTCGCGGCGATGCGCCGATGATCCTTGATCGCGCTTCCAGCTATATCGGCGTGATGATCGACGATCTCGTGTTGCAGGGCGTGACCGAACCCTATCGGATGTTGACCGCTCGCGCGGAGTTTCGCCTGTCGCTGCGGTCGGACAACGCCACCACCCGGCTGTCGATGATCGGCCGGACGGTCGGCTGTCTGTCGCCCCACCGTATCGCGCAGGTCGACCGTCACGAGGATCATCGCCGGCGATTCCGCGCCGCGCTGGACGTTCAGCGCACGTCGTCGGACCTCGCCGCCAATGATTGCGTCAGCCAGGACGGCACGCGCCGCAGCGCGTTCGACTGGTTGCGGATCGGCGCGCTGGATGTGGATGCCGTCGCCCCGGGGGCTGCGATCGGCATAGACACCGACGTTGCGGCCGAGGTGATCGAGGACGCGCGCTATGCACCCTATCTCGAACGCCAGGCGATCGAGGTTGCGGCCCTGCGGGCGGAGGAGGGGCGGTTGTTGCCGGATACGCTGCGTTTCGCGACGATCCCCGGTCTCTCGAACGAGATGGTCGAGCGCCTGGAAACCGCGCGGCCCGCGACGTTAGCCGCGGCCGGACGGATTCGCGGCATCACGCCGGCGGCGCTCTCCGCGATCCTGCTGCATAGCCGACGGGGAGCCGCCGCGTGACCGAGGATGAAGCACGGGCCTGGACCGGGTCGCGGTTCGGGGCGGAAGACACCGCGTCGCTTGGTCGAATGGTCGAGATCGTCGCTGACGAAAACAGCAGGCAAAACCTGATCGCACCGTCCACCGTCGCCACACTGTGGTCACGGCACATCGTCGATTCGTTGCAACTTGTCGATCTCGCCAGAGCTGCGGACGGCGCATGGGTCGATATCGGCACCGGCGGCGGCTTTCCCGGTCTGGCGGTTGCGGTCGTGCGGTCCGCGCCGATGGTCCTTGTCGAACCACGGCGAAAGCGCGCACTGTTTCTGGAAGACACCGCTACGACGCTGGCGATCGACGCGCATGTCACGGTCCATGCCACCAAGATCGAGGCGGTGCCAGGGATGGCCGCCGCAGTCATCTCGGCGCGCGCGGTCGCATCGATCGACATGATCCTGAAGATCGCCGCGCATGTGTCCGATGAAAAGACACTTTGGCTGCTTCCACGCGGTCGCTTTGACCCGTCCGAAATGATAAGCCTGCGTCAGCGTTGGTCGTTTGTGTTCCACGTGGAACAAAGTCTGACTGACGCGGACTCTTCAATCGTCGTAATGACAGGGGTACGCGCCAGATGACGTGCATTGCGGTGGCGAACCAGAAGGGCGGGGTGGGCAAGACCACCAGCGCGATCAACCTGGCAACCGCCTTGTCGGCGACCGGCAAACACGTCCTGCTGATCGACCTCGATCCGCAGGGCAATGCCTCCACCGGCCTTGGCATCAACCAGCAGCAGCGAACGAAGTCGAGCTACGACCTGTTGATCGGATCGGCCACGCTGGACGAGGCCGTCGTGCAAAGTTGTGTGCCCGGTCTGGACGTCATCCCGGCAACCGTCGATCTGTCGGGTGCCGAGATCGAATTGGTCGAGCTGGACGAACGGACGCACCGTCTGGATCGCGCCATCGCCCGGTCGCGGGGAACCTGGGACATCATCCTCATCGACTGCCCGCCGTCGCTGGGCCTGTTGACCATCAACGCGATGGTCGCGTCGGATTCGCTGCTGGTGCCGCTGCAATGTGAGTTCTTCGCGCTGGAGGGGTTGAGCCAGTTGCTCAGCACCGTCGAACGGATCCGCTCGCGATTCAATCCCGGCCTGTCGATCCTCGGCGTCGCGCTGACCATGTATGATCGCCGCAACCGTCTGACCGAGCAGGTGTCGACCGATGTCCGCGCGGTTCTCGGCCGGGTCGTGTTCGACACGGTCATCCCGCGCAACGTGCGCCTGTCGGAGGCCCCGAGCTACGGCCTGCCCGCGCTCATCTACGATCATCGCTGCGTCGGATCGCAGGCCTATATCGCGCTTGCTCGCGAACTGATCGGTCGTCTGCCGCGCACCGAAGCGGTGGCGGCATGAGCGACGCTGCGAAACGCGGCCGGTCGGGCCTCGGCCGTGGACTCAGTTCGCTGCTGGGCGATATTGCCCGTGAGGAACCGGTCACTCCGGGCAGCACGGCATCGCCCGGTGTCCGCATGCTGCCCGTCAGCGCGCTGTCGCCGCACCCGGACCAGCCGCGCCGTCGCTTCGACGAAACCCTGCTCGATGAACTGGCCGCGTCGATCGCGTCGCGCGGCGTCATCCAGCCGATCGTCGTCCGTCCGCACGGCAAGGATTATCAGATCGTCGCCGGCGAACGTCGCTGGCGTGCGGCCCAGCGCGCGCGCCTGCACGAGGTGCCGGTCGTCATCCGCGATTTCAGCGATTCGGAAACGCTCGAAGTCGCGCTGATCGAGAATATCCAGCGTCAGGATCTGAACGCGATCGAGGAAGCGCAGGCCTATCAGCGGCTCGCCGGCGAGTTCGGCCACACGCAGGAGGTGCTGGCCAAGATCGTCCACAAATCGCGCAGCCATGTCGCCAACCTGCTGCGCCTGCTCGAACTGCCCGCTTCGGTGCAGGACCGGGTGATCGACGGGTCGTTGCAGATGGGTCATGCCCGCGCGCTGCTCGGTTCGCGCGATGTCGAGACGCTGGCCGAACAGGTCGCGGCAAAGGGCATGTCGGTCCGCGACACCGAAAAACTCGCCCGCACCGCCAAGCAACCGGCGCGCGAACGTCAGCCACGCGACTCCGCAAAGACCGGTACTGGTCCGGACATGGCGGCACCGAATGCCGATATCGCCGCGCTGGAGCATCAATTGGGCGACCTGCTCGGTCTGACCGTACGGATCGTCTATGGCGAATCGGGGGGCACGCTGACCCTGTCCTATTCCACGCTCGACCAGCTCGACATGGTCTGCCAGCGCCTGACCGGCGATTCCATCTAGGAACAGCCGAACCTATCGCCGCCGTTCGATGCCCTGCGCGATCCGCGTCACCACCGTTTCGGCCGCGATCGGACCGGGGTTGCCGGGGGCCATGACCGCGCGTTCGGCCTCGCGTACCTGTGCGATGGCCTTTGCCAGCATCAGCGGCGACCAGCGGCGGATCGCGGCCTTGGTGGCGGCTTCCTCGCTGAAGTGGATCCGCTGCCGCTTGATCGCGCTGTCGGGGTTCGCCCCCGCCTCCATGTCGCTGCGAATGTCCGCCAGCACGACCAGCCGCCGGGTCAGCTGCCGCAGCCACGGGATCGGCGACGTGCCCGCCTCGCGCAGTTTCACCAGTTCCTCGCCCAGCACACCCGGTCGCCCCGCGATCACCGCCTCAACGACGCGGGACAACTCGGTCTCGCCCAGATCGGCACCCAGCGCATCCAGCGCGTCGTCGGTCAGGTCCGCCGGTCGATCCGGCGCGGCATCCAGGTACAGCGCCAGCTTCTCGACCTCCTGCGCCAATACCGCGACATCGCCCCCCGCCAGCCCCGACAGGCGATGCAGGACCGGCGGTGTCGCGCGAAGCCCGGCGTCACGGACCAGCGTGGCCGCCAGCCGCTCGAAATCGGCGCTTGTCGGCGGATAGCAGGCAAAGGCCATTGCGCGCGGCGATTCGATCGCCAGCTTCACGATCTTCGCGGTCGCCTTCACGGTCGGCGCGATGGCGACCACGGGATTGCCGGCCATGTCGGCGGTCAGCAGGGACGTGAACGCCTCCAGCGATTCCTCGCCCGCGCCGCTGACCCGGATATGCCGCGCGCCGCCGAACAACGACATCGACGCCGCCTCGTCGATCAGTCGCGACGGATCGGACTTCAACTGGCTGCCGTCGAAATCGACGCGCTCGGCGTCGGCTCCCATCGCGGTGGCCAGTCGCTTTGCCAGCACGGCCGCGCCCGCTGCGTCGGGACCATGCAGCAGGAACAACCGGATATCGGGCTTGGGAGATTCCAGTGCGGCCCTGATCTGCGCCGCCGATGCCTTCACGGTGCCGACGCGCGCCGCTGGGCGTACAACGCCACCCGTGTGACGATCTGGTCGGCGATGATCCCCGACAGCCGCTCCAGCGCGGTATTTTCCGCCGCGATGGTGGCATATTCCGACTGGACCACGTCGATCCCCGCATCCGACCGCGCCGACTGGTCGAGCACCACGCTGCCGTTGCTCAGGTCGACCAGCTGATAGCGTGCGCGCAGCGTCCGCCGTTCGCGACTGACGCTGTCGTCCCGCCGCGTACCCAGCCCGGTGATCTGGTCGTCCAGCCGCACGTCCAGCCGGTAGCGCGGCGTACCGGACGCGCGCAGCCGATCGCGCAGTGCGTTGCCGGTCAGCCAGCCGGCGCGACCCGGGATCGGCGCAACCGTGACATCGGCCAACGTCGCGGCAACCACGCCGCTGCTGCCACCCGAATAGAGCGGCTTCAGGCCACAGCCGCTGAGTGTCATCAGCGCCAGAAGGGCAAGACGCCTCATGCGACGATGTTCACAAGGCGATCCGGCACGACGATCACCTTCTTCGCCAGCTTGCCGTCCATTGCCCGGATGACCTTGTCCGACGCCAGCGCCGCCGCCTCCAGCGCGTCTCGGGGCGTTCCCTTGGCGAAGGTCAGCGTATCGCGCAGCTTACCGTTGACCTGGATCGCCATCGTCACCTCGTCCTCGACCAGCAGGGCGGGGTCGACGCTCGGCCACGCCGCATCGGCGATCAGGCCGGCATGACCCGCTGCCGCCCAAGCCTCCTCGGCCAGATGCGGGACCATTGGCGCGACCAGCAGCATCGCCTTGGACACCGCTTCGCTGCGTGACGCCGATGGCGTGGCCTTCTCGATCGCGTTGACCAGTTCGTACAGCTTGGCGACCGCCTTGTTGAACGACAGCGCCTCGATATCGTCGGCGATGCCGGCGATCGTCTGGTGCAGCTTCCGATCGAGCGCCGGGTCGCGGCCCTCTCCGGGCGCCGCGCCGTCGAACAGCCGCCACAGCCGCTGAACGAAGCGCCATGACCCTTCGATCCCGGCATCGCTCCACGGCAGGTCGCGCTCTGGCGGCGAGTCGGACAGCATGAACCACCGCGTCGCGTCGGCCCCGTACTGGTCGACGATCGGCTCGGGGTCGATCGTGTTCTTCTTCGACTTCGACATCTTGGTCACGCGCCCGACCTCGATGGCCTCACCGGTCGCGATCTCGATGCCGTCGCGCACTTCGGGCGGGGACAGCCAGCGGCCGTCCTGCGCCCGGTACGTCTCGTGCGTCACCATGCCTTGCGTGAACAGCCCGGCGAACGGCTCCGCAACGTCGAGCAACCCGATATGCTTCAACGCGCGCGTCCAGAACCGCGCATACAGCAGGTGCAGGATCGCATGCTCGACCCCGCCGATATACTGGCCGACCGGCAGCCACTTCTCGGCGATCGCCTTGTCAAAAGGCCTGTCCTTCGGCTGGCTGGCGAAGCGAATGAAATACCACGACGAATCGACGAAGGTGTCGAGCGTATCCGTCTCGCGCCGCGCCGGTGCGCCGCAGCTGGGGCAGGGGACATGCTTCCACGTCGGATGCCGGTCGAGCGGGTTGCCCGGCACGTCGAACGTCACGTCGTCGGGCAGGACGATCGGCAACTGCTCCTTCGGCACGCCGACCGGGCCACAGGCGTCGCAATGCACGATCGGGATCGGCGTGCCCCAGTAACGCTGGCGCGACACACCCCAGTCGCGCAGGCGGTAGACGGTGGTGCCGGTGCCCCAGCCTTCGCTCTCGGCCCGACCGATAACGACCCGCTTGGCTTCCTCGATCCCGAGGCCGTCGAGGAAGCGCGAATTGACCAGCGGCCCACCACCGGTAAACGCTGTCATACTCTCGAATATCGGATCGGTCGCATCGCCGTCGGCGACGACCCGCGTTACCAGCAGTGCATATTTCCGTGCAAAATCCAGATCGCGCTGGTCGTGCGCCGGCACGCCGAACACAGCGCCGGTTCCGTATTCCATCAACACGAAATTGGCGATGTAGACGGGCAGGGTGATCGCCGGATCGAACGGATGCGTCGCGGTAAGGCCGGTATCGAAGCCCAGCTTTTCCTGCGTATCCATCTCGGCCGCGGTCGTGCCGCCCTGTTTGCACAGCGCGATGAAGTCGGCGACCGCCGGATTGCCGGCGGCCAGCCTTTGCGCGATCGGATGATCGGCGGCGACCGCGACGAAGCTCGCGCCGAAGATCGTGTCGGGCCGGGTCGTGAATACCTCGACCGAACCACCGTCCGACAGCGCGAACCGGAACTGCAACCCGCGGCTGCGGCCGATCCAGTTCTCCTGCATCAGCTTGACCTTGTCCGGCCAATGCTCAAGCCGGTCCAAGCCCTCCAGCAATTCGTCGGCGAAGTCGGTGATCTTCAGGAACCACTGGCTCAGCTTGCGCCGCTCGACCAGCGCGCCCGATCGCCAGCCGCGCCCGTCGATGACCTGCTCGTTGGCCAGCACGGTCATGTCGACCGGATCCCAGTTGACCGCCGATTCCTTGCGATAGACCAGACCGGCCGCATACAGGTCGAGGAACAGCGCCTGCTCATGTCCGTAATAATCGGGCTTGCAGGTCGCCAGTTCGCGCGTCCAGTCGAGCGCAAAGCCCAGCCGCTTCAGCTGCGCCTTCATCGTCTCGATATTGGCGAGCGTCCAGGTGCCCGGATGCACGCCCTTTTCCATCGCCGCGTTTTCCGCCGGCATGCCGAATGCGTCCCACCCCATCGGATGCAGGACTTCGTGTCCGATCATCCGGCGATAGCGCGCCAGCACGTCGCCCATGGTGTAATTGCGGACGTGCCCCATGTGGATGCGGCCCGACGGATAGGGAAACATCTCCAGCACATAGCTGCGCGGCTTGGCCGACATGTCGTCGGCCGCGAAGGTGCGGCGGTCGTCCCAGATCTTCTGCCAGGCCGCGTCCGCCTTCAGCGCGTTGAAGCGCGAGGCCATGGTGCGCTCAGCCCGTGATCGCGGTGCGACGCAGGTCGCGCGCACGGGTCAGGATGACGTCTTCCAGCTTCTGCACGGTGGCCGCCTTGACCGGGGCGGACACCCACTGGCCGCCCTGGTTCACCTCGCGCACCGCCGACACGCGCAGCGCATCGGCGCGCAGGTCCTGGTCGAGGATCGTCGCCGTCACCTTCATCCGCTCGGTCGGGGCCTGCGGGTTCACATACCAGTCGGTGACCAGCACGCCGCCATTGGAGTCGGTCTGGGTCAGGCCCATGAACGTCAGCGTTTCCAGGCTGGCGCGCCACAGATAGCTGTTGACGCCGATCGTCGTGACCTGGCTCGGGGCCAGCGCGCCGCTGGTCGCGCGTCCGCCGCCACAGGCGGAAAGCGACAGGATGGCGGTGGCCAGAATTGCGGTGCGCGACAGGCGGATCATCGGTAATTCCTGGCAAGACGTCGGGATGGTTTCGGGCTGTACAGGTGCGCGCCGGACCCCGCAAGCATATCGCAAGGACGCCACCCCGGCCGGCCGGTCGCCATGCGCCGGGCAGGGGGTCTGTGTGCGGATTGCCACACTCCTGCAAAAACGGTTGCGACGGGTGAAATTGCGGAAGCGAAATCGCAAAACAGGCGTTAATGCGGTTCTCAAGGGGATGGGTTTTGGTCGCAAGGCGGATCATTGCAGGGATAACGGCGGGGGTGCTGGTCACCACCGCGTTCATCGTTGCGCCCGCTTTCGGTGCGACCGAACAGGCCAATCGCGACGCCCGCCGTGCCATGTCGACCCGGTCGCTCGGGTCGTTCACGCCATCCGCCGCCGACCCCAAGCTCGCCGCGCTGTTTGCCCGCGGTGCGCTCGATACCCGCAGTTTCCGGTTCACGCCGTCCGACAGCCGCGAAGGCGACCGGGCGATTACCGTCGCGGTGCGCGCGCGGACCAACCGTGCCGTCGGCACGCAGGTCGCGGCCGTCGCGCCGACCGTCGGCATCGCGCCGATCGCCTATAATCTGGGCGTCGGTGTCGGCTGGAAGCGTCTTGCCGTCACCGGTGACGTCGGCAAGGTCGATCTCGGCGGCGCACCCGGCAGCCGCGAGCGGGTCGATATCGGCCTGAACTACGCCGGCAACCGGTTCACCGGCGGTATGAAGGCGGGGGCGGATCGTCCGCTCGGCACCGTGCCGATGCTGGTCGACGACGTGAAAAGCTACTCGGTCGACGTCGGCGGGGCCTATTCGCTGACCCGCAATCTCGATGTCACCGCCGGTGTCCGCTACCGTTCCGACCGCGAACGGCTTGCCCGCACCGACGAGGCGCATCGTGACAGCCAGGCCGTCTATGTCGGAACCGCGTTCCGCTTCTGATGCGGGCGTGACGGTTACCCCCTGCTGCGGGTGTAACCTTTGTAACCTTTCGACCGGTCATGACGTGGTTCGGGTCCGGCCCGTTTGCGGCGTCACACCGTCGATCGCCGCCCAACCGTCGAACCCGTACCGCCGGATCCGACGAAACCGCATCGCGGTCATGCCACCCAGCGCGATGACCGGTCGTCCAAGGCCACGCCCGATCCGCACCGCCTGACCCAGCCGCAGCGCAGCGGCCCCCGGGTGCGACCGGGTCGCGAAGACCGGCGACACGAACAGCGCATCCGCCCCCGCCCGAACCCCGGCCAGCGCCTCGGCCCGCCGATGCGCCGGCCAAGTACGGATACCTGGCCCCCGCTCCCGCCCATGCCCATGCACCCCGTCGCACCGGCCCAGCCCGACGGATCGCGCCGCCACCAGCACCAGCCGCCGCGCCCGCGCGATCCGCCGCACCCGCACGAACAGCGCGCGGCGCGCGAAGGACGGCGTGGCATAGTGGCGGAACACCACCCCCGACCCCGGCGGCAGTGCGCGCAGCGCCGGCCACAGCGCGTCGCCCATCCGTTCGTCGGTCATCAACCACAGCGTCGGCAAAGGGTTTCGGTCGCGCACGCCCGACCCTATAGCAGCGCGCATGACGCCAGACGACACCACCCGCACCGACTTGCCCACCATCCGGGACCGCATTGGCAAGGCAGCCCTGCTCGCCGGCCGCAAGCCGGAGGAGGTCGGGTTGATCGCCGTGTCGAAAACCCGCGATGCCGCCGCGATCCTGCCGCTGCTGGAGGCCGGGCACCGGATGTTCGGTGAGAACCGGGTGCAGGAAACCGCCGCCAAATGGCCTGACCTCCGCGCGACCTACCCGGACGTCCAACTCCATCTGATCGGCCAGTTGCAGTCGAACAAGGCGGACGAGGCGGTTGCCCTGTTCGATGTGATCCATGTCGTCGACCGCGCCTCGCTCGTGACCGCCCTGGCCAGGGCGATGGAAAAGACGGGCAGGCGCCCCGACTGTTTCGTGCAAGTGAACATCGGCGACGAGGAGCAGAAGGGCGGCTGCGCGGTCGCCGACCTGCCCGCGCTGGTCGATGCCGCGCGCGACGCCGGCCTGCCGGTCATCGGCCTGATGTGCCTGCCCCCGGCCGATATCGAACCGGCCCCCTATTTCGCGCTGCTGGCGAAACTGGCGCGTGACCACGACCTGCCCGCGCTCAGCATGGGTATGTCCGACGATTACGAAACGGCGGTCACAATCGGCGCGACCCATGTCCGGATCGGCAGCGCGCTGTTCGGCCCGCGTATGGAGACACTGGCATGACGTACGACGCGCTGCTGTTCGATTTCGACGGCGTCCTGATCGAAAGTGAATCGCTCAGCAACCGCCAGATCGCCCAGGCCCTGACCGCCGCCGGCTATCCGACGACGCCCGCCGAATCGATGGCCCATTTCATGGGACTGGCCGGCCCGGATTTCCTGCTCGCGATCGAACGCCGGATTGGCGGCTCGGTGCCGGAATCCTTCCACGTCGCGCGCGCGGCCGAGGATGAGCGGGTGATGGAATCGGGCATCGACGCGGTCGAGGGCGCGGTGGCCTTTGTCCGGTCGCTGCCCGCCGACCTGCCGCGCGCGATCGTCTCGTCCAGCCCGACCCGCTGGATCGACCGTCACCTGCGCCACATCGGCCTGCGCGACGTGTTTGGCGATCACCTGTACAGCGGTCGCGAGCATGTAGCGCGCGGCAAACCCGCGCCCGACCTGTATCTTCACGCCGCCGACGCGCTTGGCATCGACATCGCGCGCATGGCGATCATCGAGGATTCCCCCGTCGGCGCGACCGGCGCGGTTGCCTCCGGGGCCTATGTCATCGGCCTGTGCGCCGGCAGCCACTGCGCGGTCGGCCACGACGCGCGCCTGCTGGATATCGGCGTCGATGCCATCGCGAACGACTATGCCGAGGTCGCGCGGTTGCTGGGGATAACAGCATCGCCCGTCACTTCGGGCACCACCCCGGCGAAGGCCGAAGCCCAAAAGGGTTTGCGGCAGGAATAGCGCGCAAACATTTGCCCAATTTGGCCCCGGCCTTCGCCGGGATGGGCAGGGTCCTACGTTGGTCGCCCGTCGGGCAAAGCCTACAACTGGTGCCCGGTCCGGTCGCGCTTGGTATCCAGATAGCGCGCATTGTGCGGGTTGGCGGGCAGGGCGTGGGCGACGCGCTCGATCACCGTCACGCCGTGCGTCGCCAGCCCGGCGACCTTGGCCGGGTTGTTGGTCAGCAACCGCACCCGGTCCTGCCCCAGTAGAGTCAGCATCCGCGCCGCCACGCCGAAATCGCGCGCGTCGATCGCAAAGCCAAGCCGCGTATTGGCGTCGACCGTATCGAAGCCCTGATCCTGCAACTGGTAGGCGCGCAGTTTGTTGACCAGGCCGATCCCGCGCCCCTCCTGCCGCAGATAGAGCAGGATCCCCCAGCCGCTCTCCGCGATCCGGGCGAGGGCCGCTTGCAACTGCGGCCCGCAATCACATTTCAAGCTGCCCAGCACGTCGCCGGTCAGGCATTCGCTGTGCAGCCGGACCAAGGGCGGTTCACCGTTGGGCTGGCCGATCAGGAGGGCGACATGCTCGTCGGCGCTTTCGGGTGATCGGAACGCGACGATCTCCGCGTCCTCGGCACCCGCCACCGGCAACCGCGCGCGGGTGGCGATGGCCAGCCGGGTCGCGTCCTCATGCGTGTCGATGTCGGCGGGCGTGATCGTCACGTCGGGATCGACGCCGCCGGTGAAGAAGGCGGGCAGCAGCCCCGCCACCCGCGCCAGCCGGATCGCGGCGGCGGCCGCCACCGGCGACGCGGTCGGAATCGCGCGGAAAGGCCCCTTCAGCGGCGTCGCCAGGTCGTGCTGGGGATCGGCCAGCGCGGTCGCGGCGGCAAAGTCCAGCCACGGCGCGCGGTCGACCAGCACGGCGGCATCGGGCACGGCCGCATCGCGCTGGTTCGCCAGCTTCAGCGTGGCCGCGCGCCCGGCGGACAGCAGGACGGCGGCCGTCCCGGTCGGATCGAACGCGGCCAGCCGCACCGCATCGCCGGTTTCGATCGCCATCAGCGTCAGTATCGGTTCGCCCGCGCCGGCAATGGCAATCGGCCAGCCACGCCGCATGGCGTCGATCGCCCGCGCCACCGACCTCGGGTTGGGTTCGCTCAAAAGTCGAACTCCGTCATGATCGGCACATGATCGGACGGCTTCAGCCACCCACGGCAGGATTCGAACACGGTATGGCCGGTCGCCACCTTCGCCACGCTCTCGGTCGCCCACATATGGTCCAGCCGCCGCCCCCGGTCTGACGCCAGCCAGTCCTTGGCGCGGTAACTCCACCAGGTATGCAGGCGGGCTGGCGCGGGGTGGAAATGCCGCCCCAGGTCGACCCATCTGTTCGACCGGCGCAGCGCGTCCAGTGCCGCGACCTCGACCGGTGTGTGGCTGACCACGTCGATCAGTTGCTTGTGGCTCCACACATCGGCCTCCAGCGGCGCGATGTTGAAATCGCCGACCAGCAACGCCGGGCAATCCAGCCCCGCCGACCAGCGCGTCATGCGTTCGATAAAGTCCAGCTTCTGCCCGAACTTGGGGTTCGCCACCCGGTCGGGCACGTCGCCGCCGGCGGGAACATAGACATTCTCGATCCGCACGCCGTTGTCGAGCCGGACACCGACATGCCGCGCCTCGTTGTTCGCCTGCCAGTCGAAGCGGTCGTCGGCGCTGATCGGCACGCGCGACACGATCGCGACGCCGTGATGCATCCGCTGGCCGTTCAGGATGACATGGGGGTAGCCCAGTGCATGGAACGCCGCGATCGGGAAGTCGCCATCGACCACCTTCGTTTCCTGCAGGCACAGGATGTCGGGTTCCGCTTCACGCAGGAACTGTTCGACGATGGCGATGCGAAAGCGCACCGAATTGATGTTCCAGGATACGATCTTCATGAGGCCTCGCGGATGTAGCGACCCGGCGGCCCCGGAACAAGCAATCAGGGGAACGCGCGACCAAGGGAACGAGGGGGCCGCCCGAAACGCAAAGACCCCCGTTCCGGGGGCATGGAACGGGGGCCGACTCAGCGTTCGTCACGCAGGCAAGGTATGAACGTGATGTCCGGGCAACAGGGGGAAAATCCCGGACCGGCTCACACCCGCCAATAGGTCTTTAGGGCAGCCAACCTGTCGGGCAGATGAATGGAATCGTCAGTTTCGCTGCTGCCCCTTCCGTGGATCGTTCCAGCGGAACGTCCCGTCGCTCACCGGTGTATTGAACCGCTGATTCGTCAGGCGGATGGTGGTACGATTGCCCTGGCTGTCCAGCGCGACCCAGCCTTGCAGCGACAGTCCGGCCGGTGCGGCGGCATCGCGCGCGAACACCAGCGTGATCTTGCCATATTCCGGATGCTTGGGATCGTTCGTCTCGACGCTCAGGACGCGGCCGTCACCCGGCACGATCCGGGCATAGCGCGAGATATCGCGCGTCGGATCGAGCAGGACGCCGAGCGGCGAGTTCTTGATCGGGAAGCCCTGCACCTGCTTCACCGAATAATCGATGAACCAAAGCGCGCGCCCGTCGCTGACCAGCAGGATCGGCACACCCTTCTGATACTGGAACCGGATCTTGCCCGGCTTCTTCAGCGTCAGCGTGCCGGTCAGCACCTGTCCGCCGCGATCGGCCTGGGTAAAGGTCGCGGTCATCGATTCGACCGAGCGCAGGTGCTGCTGCACGCGGGCAAGATCGCCCGTCGCCTGCGCGGCGATGGGCGGGGCCAGCAGCGCGGCTGGGCCGGCAACGGCGAAGGCCGCGATGAGGGCGGTGACGAAACGCATCAAAATCTCCTGAACGACGCAAACCCTGGTCCCCGCCGGTTGAACCCGCCGTGAACTGATGACGGCATGATATGGCCGCACGCCGCGATGGCTACCAGAAGATGGCTACCAGAACCGGCTGCCGGGTACGCCCTTGAACGGCCCGGTCACGCGTGACGTGATCCAGCCGCCGTAAAAGCCGCCCGGCTGCGGCGTCACCCGTTCGCCATCTACGCGGCATTCGTCGAACGGATCGGCATAAAACGCGATGTGGTCGCGCAGTCGCGCGAAACCCGGTGTCGGATCGGCATAGCGCCAGCCGATATCGGCAAAGACCCGTCCGTCGATCACCACATCGACATAGGTCGCCACACCCTTCCATTCGCAGAACGAGGTCCGCTTGCTCGACCGGATGAGCGACATGTCGATGTCCGCCGGCGGGATATAATAGCTTGGCGGGTGGCTTGTCTCCAGCGTGCGGACGCTCGCGCGGGTATCGACCAGATGGTGCCCCGCATGGACGATCTCGACATGCCCGGCAAAGGCTTGTGCGATGGCCGGACGTGGGAAGGCCCAGACGCTCTCCTGACCCGGACCGGGTACGATCGGCGTCACGCTCACGCCGTCCGCTCCACGCGCCGGACAAGACGTTGCAGGGCAGGGCGCGCGCGCAGGAACCCGACATAGGCCGCCTCCAGCACCCGCAGGACATGCCGGTTGCGCGCCGCCAGTCCCAATGGCCGCAGCACCGGAATTGCCCGCCACATCGCCGCAAACGCCGCCGCCCCCGACAGCATCCGCCCGTCCTCGCGCGCATGGAACCGCGCGAGCAGGTCGCGGCGGTCGATCGGGCAGGTCGCGTCGCCGTCACTGGCATCGACGAAATCGATCCGTCCGCGCGTGTCGAGCCGCCGCATCAGCGCGATCTCCCGCCGGCACAGCGGGCAGTCGCCGTCATGCCAGACGGTCAGCGGCGGGGATGTGGTGTTGGTCATTCCCGGTCAACGATCCGCCTTCGGGACGGTGCCGTCACCTGGGCAAATTGTCCGTCGCCAGGCCCGTTTCCCCGCGCCGGCGGGGGAGAGCAAGGGAAGTGCGCAGGACAGGGGAGCGGCCCGGCCCCGGCATGTGCTGCAACCACATCCTCAGACCGGATGCCCGTCCCGATCGCGCAGCACCTCGCGGCGGCCGACATGGTCGGGCCGGCCAACAATGCCGTCCTTCTCCATCCGTTCAATCAGCCGCGCCGCCGAATTATACCCGATCCGCAGCTGACGCTGCAGCCACGAGGTCGAGGCCTTCTGGCTCTCGCACACCAGCTGGATTGCGGAACGATACTGCTGGTCCTCCGCCGAATCCTCACCCGTAGGCGCACCTTCCAGGTCGAAGCTTTCCTCCGGCTCCTCGGTGACCGACTGGATATAGTCGGGCCGCCCCTGCGACCGCCAGTGATCGGCGATCGCGTGAACCTCGTCGTCGGTCACGAAGGGTCCGTGGACGCGGACGATGCCCTTGCCGCCGGGCATGTAGAGCATGTCGCCCTTGCCCAGCAGCTGTTCGGCCCCCTGCTCACCCAGAATGGTGCGCGAATCGATCTTCGACGTGACGTGGAAGCTGATGCGCGTCGGCAGATTGGCCTTGATGACGCCGGTGATGACGTCGACCGACGGGCGCTGCGTCGCCATGATGAGGTGGATGCCCGCCGCGCGCGCCTTCTGCGCGAGGCGCTGGATCAGGAACTCGACCTCCTTGCCCGCGGTCATCATCAGGTCGGCCAGCTCGTCGACGATCACCACGATCTGCGGCAACACGTCGTATTCCAGCTTTTCTTCCTCGTACATCGGCTGGCCGGTGTCGGGATGATAGCCGGTCTGGACCTTGCGCCCCAGCGGCTGGCCCTTGACCTTGGCCTGGCGCACCTTGTCGTTGAAGCTGGCAAGGCTGCGCACCCCGACCGAGGACATCTGGCGATAGCGGTCCTCCATCTGCTCGACCGCCCATTTCAGCGCGCGCACCGCCTTGGCCGGATCGGTGACGACCGGCGACAACAGGTGGGGAATATCCTCGTACATGCTCAGTTCGAGCATTTTCGGGTCGATCATGATCATCCGGCACTGGTCCGGCGTCAGCCGGTACAGCAGTGACAGGATCATGCAGTTCAGCCCGACCGACTTGCCCGACCCCGTCGTACCGGCGACCAGCAGATGCGGCATCGGGGCCAGATCGGCGATCACCGCGTCGCCGGCGATGTTCTTGCCCAGGATGATCGGCAATTGCGCCGCCTGATCCTCGAACGTCTGGCTGCCGACCAGTTCGTGCAGCGCCACCGTCTCGCGCTTGGCGTTGGGCAGCTCGATGCCGATGACGGTACGCCCCGGAATCGTCGCCACACGCGCGGAAATCGCGCTCATGTTGCGGGCGATGTCGTCGGCCAGCGCGATGACCCGGCTCGCCTTGATGCCGGGCGCGGGTTCCAGCTCGTACATCGTCACGACCGGGCCGGGCCGCACCTCGACGATCGCGCCCTTCACCTGGAAATCGTCGAGCACGCTTTCCAGCAGCCGGGCGTTGCGCTCCAACGCCGCCTTGTCGATCGGCGTCTTGGACGATGCCGGCGCGGGGCTGAGCAGGTCGAGACTCGGCAGCGTGTAGTTGTCGCGCAGGTCCAGCCGGTCCTGCCGCGCCTTGGGCTTGGCGACGACCGGCGCCGACGACCGGTCGGTGATGACCGGCGCGGGGCGCGTGTCCGGCTCGGCCAGCGCGCGGGGGACGGGGCGCGCGGTCAGCGTCAGCGGCACGTCATCGTCATCCGCCACGTCATCGACGCCCGGATCAGCCTGCCGTCGCACCGACAACCGGCCGCGCGGCCATGCCCGGCTGGCCCAGCGCCGCTCGCCGAAGTCGATTTCCAGGCTGCGCGCCCAGATGATCGTCCCTGCGATCGCCGCGACCAGCCCGATCGCGCGCGCGCTCCATAATTCGATGACCGGGTCGCCGATCAGGCCGATGGCCGCGCGGATCGCACCCGACACGCCAAGGCCGACGACACCGCCCCAGCCGGCCGGCAACGCCATGACCGCCGAACGGGACACGAACGCCAGCGCCGTCGCCATCAGGGCGGTGCCCAGCAACGCCATCCGCACCATCCGGCCCCAGCGCCCCGCTGGCAGGTCGCGCCACAACCGCATCGCCACGATCGGCACGATCGGCAGCAGCAGCGCGACGACCGGCCCCAGCAGCCACAGCGCGAAATCGGCGAACCACGCACCCGGCAGGCCCAGCAGGTTTTGGGCCGGACCGCCCGACGCGGTGTTCATCGCCGGGTCGCCCGCGTGATAGCTGGCCAGCGCCAGCGCCATGACCAGCGCGGCCAGCATCAGCGCGACGGCGGCGATCACCGCGCCGCTGCGCACGGCCCCGGCCTTTACCGTTTCACGCCACAAGACCGGCTGCGCGCGGCTCGCCATGATCGTTCCTTCGATGTCGCTAGTTAACCGTGATATGCATCGTCCCCGCGGGTGCGTCCGTCAAGGCTCGGTCCGTCGCGCGGCGGCGTTGGCAGGCGGCGATGCCGCGCCTACATTGGTGCCATGACCACATCCGCCAGCGCGCCGTCCTCCGCCCAAACCGACACCGCCGAAAGCCGCGATGCCGTGGCGGAGGCCAAAAGCGCCGACGTCCTGATTCTCGGCGGGGGCATGGTCGGGGCCACGCTGGCGCTGGCGCTCGACGCGCATGGGATGACCTCGATCGTCGTCGACCCGGCCGATCCGGCGGTGACGCTGGCCGAGGGGTTCGACGGCCGCGCCTCGGCGGTGGCCAGCGCCAGCCACCGGCTGCTCGATGCGATCGGTGTCGGTGCGACCCTGCGCGGGCAGGGCTGCGCGATTCGCTCGATCCGGGTCAGCGACGGGTTGTTGCCCGGCGCGCTCGATTTCGTCCCCGATGCCGACGATGGCGCGCTGGGCACGATGTACGAAAACAAGCTGCTCCGCCGGACGCTCCATAATGCCGCCGCTGCCGCACCTCATGTCGATGTCCGGATGCAGCGTCGCGCGGTGCACGTCGATCGCACCACCGCCGGCGTCACCGCGACGCTCGACGACGGATCGGTGGTCCGCGCGCCCCTGCTGGTCGCGGCGGAGGGGCGCAATTCCCCGACGCGCGACGCCGCCGGAATCACCATCGCCCGCTGGCACTATGACCACGCAGCGATCATCGCGGCCTTTCATCACGAACATCCGCATGACGATACCGCTTACGAGATTTTCTATCCGGCTGGTCCCTTCGCTTTGTTGCCGCTGCCCGGCGATGCGACCGGCCAACGGTCGGCTATCGTCTGGACCGTCGCGGCCGACGATGCGCCGGGCATGCTGAAGCTGTCGGATCGCGGATTCCTGGCCGAGGCGGAGAAGCGGATGGGCGGGTTCCTTGGCACATTGTCGGATCTGTCGCCGCGCTCGACCTATCCGCTCGGCTTCCACCACGCTGCACGAATCACCGGCGAACGCCTGGTGCTGGTCGGCGACGCCGCGCACGGCATCCATCCGATCGCGGGGCAGGGGCTGAACCTGGGCTTCCGCGACGTCGCCACGCTGGCCGAGGTACTGGTCGACGGCAAGCGCACCGGCCTCGACCTCGGCGACGCGGCGCTGCTCGATCGGTACCAGCGCTGGCGCGGTGTCGACACCTTCATGGTGGCGCTGGCGACCGATTCGCTGACCCGCCTGTTCGGCGTGAAGGGCAGAACCGCCAGTGCGGTCCGTCGCTTCGGCATCAGCGCGGTTAACGCCATCCCGCCGCTGAAAGCGCGGTTCATGGCCGAGGCACGCGGCGAAAGCGGCGACCTGCCGAAGCTGCTGGAGGGGATGACGATCTGATCCGAACCGGACTGCCTGATCCGAACCGGATCGGTTGTCTCACGACCGACCCCATCGGTGCGTATGATCCGACGCATCGCTGAAGGGGGATCTGCCATGACCGGGAAACTTGCTGCCGCGTTCGTGCTTGCATTGCTCGGGGCGGCGGCTTCGGCGCAAAGCGTCGACGATCGCCCCTGGCTGCTGCCGGACCCGATCATCGTCATCGATCCCTATGCTGGCAATGCCGTCAACTGGAAGGCGGTGAAGACGGATCCCCACGTCAAGGCGGTGATCCACCGCGCCCTGTACGGCATGCGACCCGATGCCCGCTACCGCGAACGCGCGGTGGAGGCACGGCGTCAGGGGCTGCTCTACGGCATCTACCTGCTGGGTCTGCCCGGCGACCCGATCGCGCAGGCAGACGCACTGGTCGAGGCCGGCAAGGCGATAAACGCCAGATTCCTCGCCCTCGACATCGAAAATCTTGATCCGAAACGGTCGATGACGATCCCGGACGCCCTTCGTTTCCTGCACCGGGTCCAGGCGAGGACCGGGCACTATGCCACGCTGTACGTCAATTACTCGACCTACCGGCATATCAGCGACCGATATGCCGCCAATCCCCTGCTGCGCCGGACGCCGCTGTGGATCGCGCGTTTCCGCCCGACCCACGGCATGACCGATCATCGCATCTGGCCACGCTATACGCTCTGGCAGTTTTCCAGCGAGATCAACTGCAGGCCGGGTGCGTCGTGCCTGTACCGTGTGCCGGGGACCCAGGCAGACATGGACGTCAACGTCTTCAATGGCGATGCCGCCGCGTTACGCGCCGCGTTCGAGTGACGGTGCGATCCGCCGCGCTTCCTCCACCAGCATGACCGGCACGCCGTCGCGCACGGGATAGGCCAGCCCCGCCGCCTCCGACACCAGTTCCGCCGCCGCTGCGTCATACCGCAGCGGCTGCCGCGTCACCGGGCAGACGAGCTTGCCAAGCAGCCAGGGGTCGATGCCGTTGCCGGTCGTCGTCTCACTCACTGCAACGTCACCCGGTCTTCGCCGTCGTGCCGCCCGAAAAACTGCATCAGCTGGATGATAAGCTCCGCGCGCGTTTCGATATCACCCGCCTCCAGCAGCGCCTGCTTGGCCGCCGAATCGAACGGGGCGATCTGGGCAATGCCGTTGACCAGCGCCTCGTCGTCCAGCCGTGTCACCGCATCCCAGTCGACCGCGAACCCCTGCGCGTCCGCAAACCGGCGCGATTCGATTTCCAGCGACGACCGGCGACCGAGCGACAGCGCGTCGTCCGCCTTCGCCGGCAGCAATTCGGCCTCCACCTGACGAAACTGCGTCGTCACATCCAGCTCGCGGACGATGCGGAACAGCGACAGCCCCTCCAGGATCACATTGTAGCGGCCGTCCTCCAGCGCCTCGACATCGGCGATTCGCCCGACGCAGCCGATATCGAACAGCGGCGCCGGCTCGCCCGCCCCGCGCGGCTGGACCATACCGATTCGCCGGTCCCGCGCCATCGCGTCCGACACCAGCGCCCGGTAGCGCGGCTCGAAGATATGCAGCGGTAGATGCATGCCCGGAAACAGCAGCGCGCCGGGCAGTGGAAATACCGACAGGCGGGTGGTGGCGGGTGCCTCGGTCATCCGAACAGGATCGCCGACAGACGCCGGCGCTGCGCCGACACCCAAGGGTCCTCCAGCCCGACGACCTCGAACAGTTTCAGCAACTGCTGCCGCGCCGCACCCTCGTTCCACGCGCGGTCGTCGGCGACCATCGCCAGCAGCGTGTCGGCGGCCGCGTCACGCTGGCCGGCCGCCACCTGCGCGTTGCCCAGCGCGAAACGCGCATCCATGTCATCCGGATTGGCCGCCACGGCGGCCTCCAGCGGCGACAGGTCGGCGACCGGCGGCGCGGAGCGAGCCAGGGCCAGCGCGGCACGCGCGCGCTCGATTGCCGGATCCTTGGCAATTGCCGGGTCCAGGCTTTCGAGCCACTGCTCGGCCTCGTCCAGTTCACCGGTCATCACCAGTGCGCGGACGAAACCGGAATGGACCGCCGGATGGCCCGGTGCCATCTCGGCGATCTGGCGGAAGATGCCCAGCGCCCGCTCGGCGTCACCCTCCGCCAGCACCTCCTCGCCCATCGCGATCAGCGGCTCGACCTGCGCGGTCACATCCGCTTCAGGGCTTGGGATCGGCAGCTGCTTCAGCAACTGGTCCAGCATGACGCGCAACTGGCTCTCGGTCCGCGCCGGCGTCAGGTCGGCGACCAGCTGGCCCTGGAACATCGCATAGACGGTCGGGATCGACTTGATCTGGAATTGCGCGGCGATGAACTGGTTCTTGTCGGTATCGACCTTGGCCAGCACCACGCCCTTGTCGGCATAGGCGGCGGCGACCTTTTCCAGCACGGGGGTCAGCGCCTTGCACGGCCCGCACCACTCCGCCCAGAAATCAATGATGACCAGCGCCCCCATCGACGGCTCGACCACGTCGCGCCGGAACGCCTCGACGGCCTGTTGTTCGGCGGGGGACATTCCAAGCGTAGCCAAGGGGGATTCTCCGGTGATCTGCTGCACGCCTTATGTGGGCGCTCGATGCTTTAAGCCAAGCCTTTACATTTAGGTGTTGCAACATTCGAAACCCCGGGCTAACAGCGCGCCTCACCCAGCCGGTGGCTCTCGCAGCGATCGGCACACGGCGCCAGAGCGGGCGTAGCTCAGGGGTAGAGCACAACCTTGCCAAGGTTGGGGTCGAGGGTTCGAATCCCTTCGCCCGCTCCAGCGAGCGACGGTCCAGCGCCAAGATTGTCCCCACAGACCGTCTACACAATGATGCCGGTCGAGGTCTCTCAACCCCTCGGAAACGCTCGGGAAATCGTCGTCATGGGGTCTACACGAGGCGTCTCCACAATCGACCAATTGGCATGTGTTCGAAGCGTGGCATTTTCTATTACCGACGACGAGTGCCAACCGTCCTACTGACGGTATGGGAAGGTCGGGAAGTGTGGCGGTCGCTCGACACCGATAGTTATGCGATGGCGCTCCGGCGCATCCACCGGGTTGCCGCTGATATTGAAGCCGAGTTCGAGCAGGCTCGCTGTTCAATCGGTGGCGCAGTCGATCCCAAACTGCTCGCCACCACGGTCGGCGATCCGGCGATTTCGATGCGATCAACTTTGGTTGCCTCGCCGCCCACAACGCCGCCGATCACGCGCACTATTGGCGATGTCTATGATCGCTTCATCGCCGATCCCAAACACACATGGAGCAAGCGGACCCAGATCGCCCACGCCACGACCCGGAAATGGGTCATTGAGGTGTTTGGCGAAGAAACGCCGCTCACTGAGATCACCCGCGAGGGATGCCGCGAGTTCGTGGCTCTCCTGCGCGAGATGCCAAAAAGCGCGCATCAACGATTTCCAGACATGACGATCACGGAGGTGATCGCTGCGGCCAAGGGCAAGGGCGAGCGCCGTCTCATCAGCACCGCGAACCTCAATGCCTACATCAACCGGTTCGGCGGGGTCATGAACTGGGCGATGAACGAGGGGTATCTCGACCGCAATCCGCTCAAGGGGCTGAAACTCCGCGACCCGGTAAAGAAGCGCGACAAGCGCAATCCCTTTTCGCCCGAGCAGCTTCGCTGCATCTTCGATGCGCCGATCTACACTGGGTGCCGGGATGACGCGAACGGCTACGCCGTCCCCGGCGACCAGCGCCCCCGTCGCGCTCGATTTTGGGTGCCGCTGATCGCGCTATTCAGCGGCCTGCGGCTCAATGAGATTTGCCAGCTTGAGGTTTCCGACATCCGGGAGATCGACGGCATCCCGTGCTTGCGGGTGGCCTCCGGGCTCAGCCAGACCGGCGACGAGAAGCGCGTGAAGACCAACGCCAGCGAGCGCATCGTGCCGATCCACGACGAATTGACCCGGTGCGGCTTTCTGGCATTCGCTGAATCTCAGCGCCTATGTGGCGAGACGAACCTGTTCCCTGAGCTTCCGTTCGGGCATTTGGGTTACCGCTCTACCGCGATATCGCGCTGGTTCTCGCGCTTCCTCGAAAACGCCGGTGCCGCAGCGCCACTCACCTGCTTCCACTCGTTCCGCCACAACTTTCGCGACGGCCTGCGTGAGGCGAAAATTGACCGCGATGTCGCCCTGCTGCTCGGTGGCTGGACGACCGATGGCAAGGGCACGGCGGTGGCCGATAACTACGGCAGCGGGTATCAGCCGCGCGCGTTGGCTGAGGCGGTGAACGCGGTTGGGTTTAGCAAGCTTGATCTTGCGCACCTGCACTGCCAGCAGGTCGGTTTCAGTAAGCCAGATTGACTGCCAGATGATGCCATATTAGATGCCAGATACGGCACTTGATAATGCCAAACAAATTGCCAGATTGGACATGCGGCGCAGGGTGGCCCGGTGCAGAATGTTCGCATTCAAGGAGACTTGCGATGCAACATCTGATCACCCCCCCGTCATTCCCGCCCGTTCTCACAGTTCATGCAACGAAGCGCTCTCAGCAGCGCGGCATTCGCCGCGAACATCAAGCGGCAGTCTTTGCCCACGGCGATATCGAACGAGCGGTGGGCGGTGGCTGCTATCGTCTGTCCATCTCGCAACAACGGCTTATGGGACTGGTTCGTGAAGGGGCTATCTCAGCCCAAATCGCCGACCGTTGCCGTAAGCTCGCGGTGATCACCGATGGGGCGAGCATCGTTACCAACTATAAATCCTCTCTGTGAGATTCTCGATGAGCGACAATATCATTGATAGCCGCGAGCGGTTCAAAGCGCGGGCTCATGCCAATTCAATGGGAGGTGAGGACCGGCTCGAATCTGAGATTCTGGCAAAGGCCCGGTTGCTCGGTGCGGACAAGGCGAAGTTCGCAGAAAATTTAGGCAAGCTCGCAGCGAAGGTGAACCCGGCCAACCCAATGCTGGGAGCCCAAAAAATGGTTCTAACCTCTGGTCTTGAAGGGGTGTGGGAGAAGCGGAAGCGCTATTTCCGGCTTCCCGGCGAGGATGCGCCTGCTCCTTCCAAAGATGGCGAATATGGCGCTCGGCCAAGAACTTTTGTGAGCCTCGCGCACGCAGCGGGCGCGTGCTTAGGAAGTTCAGACCGAGAAGACGTGCTCGTCGCTGAGAGGCGGAGAGCAGTGAGGGTGTTGGCCGATGGCACGACCTTCGCGCCCACTTTCTTGCCGTCTGATCCCGCCGACCGAACAGCAAAATCGCTTCTCGATCATTTCTCGTCGGCTTTGTGCACTGCGGTTGCAGAACGCACCCGCATTACAGATTTGTGGACGACGCTGAGAGATTCTCCGTTCGGCGTCGATGCACTTGATGCCGATGAGATACTTACGATCGCGCCGTCACCTTACGGTGATGCTGCAAACTTTCCGCCATCCTTATTGCGCCCGTTCTACAGGGATCACATCATTGCTGGCCGGTTCAACACGGCTGGTGGAACGCTTGGCCTCGACACTGACTGGGCCAATCCAACTCTTGCCATCGGCCTCATCGGGTTTCCGGTGGAGTCGCGCGTTTTCGTCTTACCGGAAAATATTGCGGTGGAGTTTCTTCGGGAAAACGAGACAGAAGAGGGCGTTATATCTGAGGCCGCGCAGGACTGGCTTGCGGGCATAGGATACGAAAACGGCTCTCTTCCGGAGATTACCTTCACGGAGGCGCTTGGATACGGATGGAAGCCCTGCTTCCTATCGATCATGCGTTGGGTCGGATTGGAGATCGTGGCAGACGACAACGGCGATCCGCGTGTGCAGGTGGCAACATGGGGAGATGACAACCGGATCGGATTTAATTTCTGGGAAAACGGGCTGCCAGCCTCGGAGACGGCAATCGCCGAAGCAGTCGGAAAACGCTCTCAAGCCCGCTATGTTGATGTTGATGGGAGCAATCTCTTGTTCGCCATTCACGCTCGTCCGTTCGATGTGGGGGAAGGTGAACACCCCCCGATAGTTGGCTTACTGGCGAGCGAGTTCGACTCAGGGCTGTATGTGGACGACTTCGACAGCAAGGGCTGGACTGAAGACCCCGAGACATTCGCAATTTTGGCATCCAACAAGGGTAGATTTTACCCGACCATCGCAGAATCAGAGCCGACCAATGGACCAGTTATGGGTCGGTCTGTCGGTGCATCAATCCTTCATAATGTGCGCTTCTCTTCGAAGGATAATAGCATTGCTGCGCTGCTTATCGAAAAAGCTCGGGTGACTGCAGACGCTGGTCTGAGATTTAGAGACAGTCTGATCGAAACCTATCGGGAGGCATTTAGACACATCTAAACATTGCCCCGACGACGATTTCCCGAGCGTTTCCGAGGGGTTGAGAGACCTCGACCGGCATCATTGTGTAGACGGTCTGTGGGGACAATCTTGGCGCTGGACCGTCGCTTAG
>NZ_LMKL01000009.1 GCF_001421505.1 Sphingomonas sp. Leaf17 | reverse complement strand
ACCAGCGTTTGGGGCTTTTTGCGTTCCGGATCCAGCACATCGCGACAGCATCGTGGGGCGCTCGCCGCGCAGGTCGATGGCAAGATCGCCGTCTTCCGGGGTCAGCACCACGGCCTCAATGAGCGCGCGTAACCGTTCGAACGCCTGCGCCTTCAGCGCATCGTCCTGGAACGTTGCAGTGAACTGACCGACCTTCTCGCGATAAAGGCGACCAAGGTCGGGGTGCAGCAACTGGGATCCTGTGGATGCGGTCTGCGCGGCGTCCTGTTCGGCAAGTTGCAGTTCGGCGAGCATCGCTTTGCGTCGCTCGGTCCAGATTTTCATCCCCGCAGCGGCTCACTTACCTGCTCCGGCGACGTGGGCTTCGGATGATATTGCATCGCGTCAGGCAAGCCAACGCAAGACAAGTCCGTCGCAAGCTTCAACGATTGCATGTGCGACGAACTACTCAACGAGAGGGCATCCTTGGCCGTCGGCCGAGTCCGCCCGATCCTGGCGAAATCGGTTGACGGCACGAGCGCCATGATCGTCGATGGTCCGACCATAGTGGCGACGGACATTGCGTGCACGAACGATGTGATCCACGTAATTGGCAGGGTTCTTATGGTCTAGGGTTAAGCAAGGACGGTGGCGATCGTTGCCGCGCTCACTGCTGTTTTGCCTGTATCGTCATCGTGTCGAAGGAAATGGTTTCAGTGAAGATCGCCATCATCGGTGCCGGTATCGCGGGCCTGGCATGCGCGACCAGACTTCATGGCGGCGGACATGCGGTTTCGGTCTTCGACAAGGGGCGTGGGCCGGGTGGACGAATGGCGACGCGGCGCGTCGCGACCCCGGCAGGGGATGTCGCGTTCGATCACGGGGCGCAGTACTTCACCGTGCACCACCCCGACTTTGCCGAAGCCGTGCGCGCATGGGCGATGGCAGGCGTGGTTGCACCCTGGCCGGCCGCTGGCGATGGCGCTTGGGTTGGCACGCCGGGCATGTGCGCCGTCGTCGGCGCGATGGCCGAAGGTCTGTCGGTGCAATGGCATCGGCGGGTCGAGTCCATCCGCCGGGTGGGACAGTCCTGGATGGTCGATCCGGTGTCCGAAATGCTGTTCGACGCCGTCGTGGTGGCGATACCGGCGGAACAGGCCGCGCCGTTGCTGGATCCGCATGATCCGGTGATGGCGGCGACGGCGCGCGCGTGTCCCTCGGCACCCTGCTGGACCGCGATGGTGGCGTTCGACCGGCGTATTGCGCTAGCCGCCGATACGGTCCGGGACGCGGGTATTCTTGGCTGGGCGGCGCGCAACAGCGCCAAGCCGGGGCGCGGCGATGGGGAGGCCTGGGTTCTGCAGGCGACACCGCAATGGTCGCGCGACCATCTGGAGGATTCGGCGGATTCGGTTGTTGCGGCACTGGTGTCGGCGCTTGCCGGTGTGGTGGATGCGCCCTTGCCCGATCCGATCGTACAGATCGCTCACCGCTGGCGCTACGCTCGCGCCACCGCGACACGGCACGGCGCCCTGTGGAACGGCGTCACCCGGATCGGAGCCGCCGGCGACTGGCTGCTGGGTGCCAGGGTCGAGAGCGCGTGGCGATCGGGGCGGATGCTGGCGGCGCGGATTATCGCTGAAGCGTGACGTTGCGGCGCGGGGCGTGCCGGTCGCGGCTTCATGCTCACGCCGCCCGCTTCATCCCTGCCCCGGCATGCCTTCAACGATCCGCCGGTCGACCGCGAAATCGCGGGCAATCTCGCGCGCCGTCATTTTCGCCGACATCATCACCGATGGCGTGCCGCCGCCGGGCTGTGTCCCTTGCCCCACCAGATACAGGCCGGTGATGTCCTCGCTGCGGTTATGCGGCCGGAAGAACGCGGTCTGGGTCAGCCGCGGTTCGACGCCGAAGCCGTTGCCGGCATAGGCGCCCAGCGTCTGCTCGAAGTAATCGGGCGTGACGAAGCTGCGATAGACCAGCCGCTCGGCGAGGTCCGGAATGTAGCCACGCGCCTCCAGGAACCGCATCACGGTGTCGGCAAACCCCTCACCCACCGCGTCCCAGTCGATGTCGCCGAGCGTGTTGGGCATCGGAATCAAGGTATAGGCCGCGTGATGGCCGGGCGGTGCGAGGCTCGGGTCGGTCATGGTCGGGATGTGGAGATATTGCGAGAAATCCTCGGCCAGGATCTTGCGCTCGAAAATGTCGGTCAGCAGTTCCTCATAGCGCGGCCCGAGGATGATGTTGTGATGCCGCAGGTCGGGATCGCCGTCGCGCATCGCGTAGCCGAAATAGATCACCATTAGCGACATGCTCTGCTTGCGGAACTTGACCACCGCGTCGCGATTGATCCGCCGGTGCGCCTTGTCGATCAGCGTCAGATAGGTCGTGGCGTAATCGGCGTTGGACACGACCAGATCAGCGGTCAGGTGCTGGCCCGACCCCAGCGTCACGCCCGTCGCGACGCGCTTGCGCCCGCGCTTCTCGACGTCGATCCGCGCCACGGGGGCGGCAAGCTGGACCGTGCCGCCCAGTTCCTCGAACTTGCGTACAAGCGCCTCGACCAGCGCGCCGGTGCCACCCATCGCGAAATGCACGCCCCAGGTCTTTTCGACGAAATGGATCATCGCATAGATGGCGGGTACCTTCAGCGGATTGCCGCCGATGAGCAGCGGTTCAAAGCTGAACACCTGCCGCATCTTGTCGCTCTTGAAATATTTGCTGACGAGCGAGAACAGCGGCTGCACCGCACCCAGCTTGAGCAGGTCGGATACGACGCCGAGCATCGAGCCGAGGCTGCCGAAATAAGTGTAGCCGAGTTCGAGGAAGCCGCGCTTGAAGATCGCCCGCGCGGCCTCGTGGAAGCGTTCGTAGCCCTCCAGATCCTCGGGTGCGAGCCGTGCGATCTGCGCGCGGACGTTCACCGGATCGGCATCGTAGTCGAAGAAGCTGCCGTCGTCGAAATAGATCCGGTAGAAGGGCAGGACGGGGACGATGTCGAGATAGCGGCTGGTATTGGGGCCGCCGCTGATGCCGGACAGGATGCGCTTGCCGTCCTCCAGCACGTCGTCGGGAAAGTCGGGCGCGGTCAGCATCGCCCGGTCGCGTTCGAGCGAGAACAGCTCTTCGATGAAATGCGGCACGGTCAGCACCGTCGGCCCCATGTCGAAGGTGAAGCCTTTTTCGCGCCGGACATAGGCCCGCCCGCCGACGTCATCGAGCTGTTCGACGATCCGCGTGTCGAAGCCAAGGCTCTGCAGACGGATGGCGCAGGCGATGCCGCCGATCCCGGCGCCGATGACGATAGCGGTACGATGTGTCATTGCAGCATGGTCTTTTCGTGAAGCAGGAGGGGCAGGGGTTGGTCGAGGCGCTCGACGCGGCGCTGGAGCCAGCGGGACAGGAGCAGGTGCGGGACGGCGACGGACGCCAGCAGCTGGAAAGCCTGGGCGACCATTGGCGGACTGTCACCATAGGGCGCAAGCCGGCGTATGACGAGCCAGCCCAGGACGGTCAGGAGCGACAACGCCGCCCCGGTTGCGACCCACCGCGCGAGCGTCATGTCGCCAAGCGCGACGCGCGTCTGTGCGAGATGGCGCGGCGAATGGAGAAACACGAAGAACAGCGCAAAACCCCATACCGGCGGCAGCAGCACGAGCAGGACAAGGCACAGCGTCATGGCCGAGGCCCAGCGTCGTCCGCCATTGCGCCAGGCAAGGACGACGCCGACCACCGTGACCAGAAGGATGACGGGTGCCGCCGCGATGACGATCTGCGCGATCACGATCGACCGGGTGTCGCTCATCGCCACGAACAGCGCGGCTACCCCATCCGCATGCCCGATGGTCGGTGCGGCGATCACCGCCGCTCCGGCCGCGCCACGCAGCAGCGGTTCGTCGAGCATTTCCCAATCCTCGCCGAAATGCACCGCCGCCACGATCAGGAACAGCACGAGCGCGAGCAGCGGCATCGCCATCCACAATCCCGCCATCAGCAGTGCGATCAGGGCATATCCGGTCACGACGGCGACCATCCTGTCCGGACGAAGTGCGATGGCACGGCGCAGCAACGCGATGTCATAGGCCCCGTGCGGCAGGCCGCCGCCGATGAACACGATGCCGGCGATCGTGACGGCTGCGGATGTGTCGAGCGGATAGCCTGACACGGCCAAGGCGGCCAGAACCGCCGCGACGACCCAATAGGCGGAAAAGACGATGTCGCCGCGTCCGTGAGGGACGCGGCGACCGGGCAGGCTGGACAGGATCGGCGTTACGGCCATCGGATCAGGCGGAGTAGGCCTTGCCACCGGCGGTTTCGGCTTCCGACTTCCGGACCGCGATCAGGAAGATCAGGATGCCAAGCCCCGCCTTGGCGGCGATGTCGGCGATCGTGTAGCCGATCTGGATCGTCGTCGTGACGGTGCCGCCGGTCAGCCCGGCATAGGGTGCCATGTAGACGATCGGATAGAAGCCCCACGAGGCGAAGGTGAGCAGGCGGGCCTTGCGCACCAGATTTTGCGCGGCGGCGGGCTGCTGCTTGATCGACGCGCCGAGACCGCTGAACAGCTCCCAGACGATGTAGAGGAACGGGATCGCCGACAGCGTGCCCCACAGGGCGCGGGTCGGAATGTCGGTGGCGATTTCACCCGGGTAGCCAAGGATGATCATTAGCGCGGCGGCCGATCCGAGCCGGATCGACTTAGAGGACGTTTCCTCACGCGACAGACGCATGACCAGCACCAGTTCCACGAGCAGCAGCGGCACGGTCAGCAACCAGTCGACGTAGCGATAGGCGTCGTTGAACGCGAAACCGGTCGCGGTCACGACACCGTTTTTGAAAGTGTAGGCCTCGTTCCAGCTCTCGAAGATACGGAAATAGTGATAGGCGGCGATGGCGGTGACCAGCCCCGAGATCACCAGCGCCGTGCGATAGGCGGGGGCCACCTGCGACCGGCTGAGCCACAGGAACAGGGTCGCTGCGGCCATCGTCGCGAAGGTGAAGGAAAACGCGTTGTAGACCAGCTGAAACTGAAAAGGCGTCACGATATCCATCGGTCTCTCCTGCAGTGGGTCGTGGCGCGGTCGCGCCGGCATGACGTGGCAGGAGGACACGCAATCGTCGGGAAACGATCCTGAGGCTCCCGCGATGTCGTCACAGCGGCACCGGAAAGGGCAAGGGATGGCCTGACCGAATACCAAATGGCTGGTTGATACCCGGTAGCGCCGCTGTGACTCCACAGCTTGTCTACGACGCGGATACTGCGCGCACGATACGGACCTTGTGCCGTACCGGTCCCCGGTGGGCTACAGCCCGGCCTCGACCGCAAGGCGGATCAGGTCGGCGGTCGTATGCAGCCCCAGCCGGTTCATCAGGATCGCGCGGTGCATCTTGACCGTCTTTTCCGCGAGGTCGAGCTTTGCCGCGATCTGTTTGTTGAGCAGACCGCCGGCCACCATTTTCAGCACCTGGCCCTGTCGCGGCGAGAGCGCCTTCACCATTTCGGCCGCGCGGATCCGGCGCATGCTCGACGGTGCGGCCGCATCGGCGTCGATTTCGACCTGTGATCCCAGGAAGTACAGCAACGCGTCGTCCTCGTCATAGATCGGGGCGACGAGCACGGCGTTGCGGAACGGCTGACCGCTCCGCTTGTAGTTGAGGATTTCGACCAGCACCGGGCGATGTTCGCGTACTCCCCGGCGGATTTCCTCGGTCAGCCACGGTTCGGTCGCCGGTCCAGACAGGAAACGGCAGTTTCGGCCGACCACGTCTTCAGCCGGATAGCCCGTCAGATCGCAGAACGCGGCATTGCAGGCCACGATCGGATTGTCCGGCAACCGGGGGTTGCTGATGACCGACGGGATCGGGCTGTCGACGACAAGACAGATATGACGGTTGTCGAGGCGATTGTCGTCCAGCGTATGTCCCATGTCAAAACCGCATCCCAGCCTGTGCCGGCATCCTAGGCCGACGCGGGCGTGATGACACGCGATTTATCCTACGGTCCTGTCCCCGCAATCGCGCCGTGAACCCTGCCGTGACACCAAATGCAGGCCGGATGGAGATTGCCCGGACCGCGTGCGTTCGTGTTCCGGATCGCCCGTCGGACCGGCCGGTCCGTGCCTTCATCGCGCCCAATCCGCATCGCTCCATTCAAGGAATGTTCCGTGCCGAACCTGCTCGTCGCCGAGAGCGAAACCCCCGAGGAACGGGCACACCGTCGTGGCCATGTCGGCAAAAGCTCGGGCGAAAGCTATGCCGCGACCCTGCGTCAGCTGCGTCCCGGTGCCGCCATCACGATCGTCGCGCCGGCCGACGACGATGCCCGTCCCATGGATGCGGAAGCCCTGGCTGGGTTCGACGGCGTCTTCATCACCGGGGCACCGCTGCATGTGTACGATGATACCCCGGCGGTGCGGCGGCAACTGACGTTCATGCGGGCGGTGTTCCGGTCGGGTACGCCGTCCTTCGGGTCGTGTGCCGGATTGCAACTGGCGGTCGCGGCGGCGGGTGGGCGCGTACGGAAGATGCCGGACCGGATGGAGGCGGGGATCGCGCGGCGGATCACCGCGACCGCCGCAGGGCGCGACCACCCGATGCTGGCCAACCGTGCGCCAAGCTGGGACGCGCCGGCAATCCACGGCGACGAGGTCGAGGCGCTGCCCGCCGATGCGACCCTGCTGGCCGGCAATGCGGTCACCGCGATCCAGGCGGCCGAAATCCGGCATGACGGCGGGACATTCTGGGGTGTGCAATATCATCCCGAACTGGCCCCCGGCGAAATCGCCGCGGCGCTGCGCCGGCAGGTCGCCGATCTGATCGAGGCGGGGCTGGCGCGCAGCGATGCCGACGTCGAACAGCAGGCGGCGCGGCTGGACGCGCTGCACGATGCGCCGGACAGCCGTGCGTTGCTCTGGGCGCTTGGCGTCGATCGTCAGTTCGCGCACGCGGACAGCCGGCGGATCGAACTGCGTAATTTTCTGGATCATCTGTCCTGACGACGGGGCCGGTCGGCGGTGGCGGTGGAACGTCCCGCGCGCTGCCGCGCTTGAACCCCGGCGGGCAGGCCGTCCGCGCGCAAAGGACACCGGTCATGATGAACCCCGCCACGCCCGAACCGGGCCGTACCGGCCTGTCCCGCCCCGCGGCGCTGGTCGTCGTCGCGGCCGTGCTCGGGGCGAGCGCGCTGATCGGTCGCCGCAACGCGCCCGATCCGACACATCCCGGTATCCGTCGCTGGTACCATCGGCTCGACAAGCCGGCCTTCACGCCGCCGGATGCCGCCTTCGGTGCGGTGTGGCCGGTGCTGGAGGTCGGGCTGGGGGTCGGTGGGTACCGGTTGCTGCGCCACCCGCCCGGTGCCGCCCGCAACCGGGCGGTGGGGTTGTGGCTGGCCAATACGGCGATGATCGGCGGCTGGACGGAAATCTTCTTTCGCCAGAAGGCGCTGACCGCCAGCACGGTGGCGTCCGCGGCCATGGTCGTCAGCGGCGCCGGCTATGTCGCCGCCGCGGCGCGGGTCGATCGCCCGGCGGCGGCAACCGGGGTGCCGTTCGTGGCCTGGCTGTGCTTCGCCACGCTGCTGGCCGAACGGATCCGGGCGCGCAACGACTGAGCGCCGGTCATCCTTCGACCGGCGGCATGTCCCGGTCCGGGTCGCGCCCCCGTCGCCGGTCCAGCGATCGCATGATCGGGGTGACGGTGATCCCGTGCAGGATGACCGACATCAGGATGACGACGCCGACCAGCCCCCACAGCCGCTGCGGATCGCCGACATCGACATGGTTCAGGCCGTACGCCAGATAATAGATCGACCCGACGCCGCGTATGCCGAAAAAGGCGAGGGTCAGTTTTTCCGACCGGTCGACCCGTGCCCCCGTCAGGCCGATCATGCCCGCGACCGGCCGGACGACCAGCAGGATGATGAACGCGATGGCGACGTCGCGTCCCGACACCTCGGCCAGCAGCCCGCTGACCAGCGCACCGCCGAACAGCAGCAACAGGACCATCATCGCCAGCCGTTCGATCTGTTCGGTGACGTCGTGCATGTCGTGGTGGAAATCATGGTCCCGGTGCGTGCTGCGGAACGTCAGCGCGGTGACGAATACCGCCAGGAAGCCGTAGCAGTGGATCAGTTCGGTAAAGCCGTAGGATATGCAGGTCGCCGCCAGAGCGATCAGGCCGTCACCCGTCTGCGCCAGCTTGGTATCCGCCGAGACGTGGAAGGTCAGCCAGCCGAACACGCGGCCGATCACCCACCCCGCGCCAATGCCGGCGACGATTTCCCACAGAACCCGGTAGCTGAGCCATTCGCCGACCACGTCCTGTCCGGCGGCACCGACGGTCGCCAGCGCGATCGCCAGATGGACGAAGGGAAAGGCCAGGCCGTCGTTCAGCCCGGCCTCCGACGTCAGGCCGAAGCGCACCTCGTCCTCGTCGCCGGTCTTGGGTGGTCCGACCTGGATGTCGGACGCCAGCACGGGGTCGGTCGGGGCAAGGCTGGCGGCCAGCAACAGCGCGATCGCCCAGGGCAGGCCAAGGCCCCATGCGGTCAGCGCGGCGATGGCAACGATCCCCAGCGGCATGGTGATGGCCAGCAACCGCCACGTCACCGCCCAGTCGCGCCAGCGGAACACCCGGTCGATCTTCAGCCCCGCCCCCATCAGCGCGATGATGACGACGAACTCGCTGAACCGTTCGGTGATATGCGGGTACAGCCAGGGCAGCGGCCGCAACGTGACCTGCGGGACGGAGAATATCGCGGCCCCCAGCGCGATGCAGACGATCGGCAGCGACAGCGGCAGTCGGCGCAGGACCAGTGGCAACCAGACGACGAGCGCCGTCAGGATACCGAAGCCGGTGAGCATCAGGATATAGGGTTCGGGGGCGACGGCATTGAAGTTCATGGGGACGGTCATGGGCCGCTCAACGTGCCGACCACCCGATCGGGTGCGAGGTCCAGCCGTTCGCCGGACCTATGCCAGCGGCAGGGCCTCGGTCGCCGGGCGGGCGATATGATATCCCTGGCACAGCCGGATGCCGATCGCGCGCAGCGTTTCCAGTTCCTCGGCCGTCTCGATGCCCTCGGCGATGCACCGTACCCCAAGAGCGTCGGCCATCCCGAGCACGGCGGCGACGATCGTCCGGCGGGCGGCCGACGTGTCGATGTCGCGCACCAGCGCCATGTCGATCTTCAGCATGTCCGGGCGCAGGTCGGCGATCAGGCCGAGTCCGGCATAACCGGCCCCGAAATCGTCGATGGCGGTGGTGAAGCCGCGGGCGCGATATGCCTCGATGATGCCCCGGACGTGGCCGGCGTCCCGCATCGGTTCGTTTTCGGTGAACTCGAACATCAGCCGGCCGGGATCGAACCCCACGCGGCGCGCGGCGGCCAGCGAGGCGCGGATGCAGGCGTTGGGTTCGTACACCGCGTTCGGCATGAAGTTGATCGACAGTTTGGCCGCGCCACCGGGGGCGAACAGCCCGCCGGCCAGCTCGATCGCCTTGACGCGGCAGGTCTGGTCGAACTTGTAGATCATGTCGGGGTCGATCCCGGACAGGATCTCGCCGGCGGACTGGCCATTCTGCCCCCGCACCAGCGCCTCGTACGCGAACACGGTCCCGCTGCCGATGTCGACGATCGGCTGGAACGCCATGGTGATGGCGGTCTTCAGGGGGGCCTGCGTGCGACAGCCCTGACAGGCATCCGCCAGCGTGAGGGGCCGTGCCGATGCCATGTCGGAAGCCGTGATCGGCGCGTGCATCATGTCCAGTCTTCCAGTTTGCCCATCGCATTGCGGGGCAGGGCCGCGCCGAAGCGCAGGGTTTTCGGTCGTTCGTGCGGTGCAAGGCGGGTGGCCGCGAACCGGTCGAGATCGACCGATAGGGCGGCGGGGTCGCGCCCCGGCGCGGGCACGATGAAGGCCGCGAGCCGGCCGTTGGCGTGCAGGCGCACCGCCGCGTCCGCCACGCCGTCCGCCGCGCGCAGCAGTTGGGCGACCCGCGCCGGCCAGACATTGTGACCCGCCACCTGCACCGCGCCGTCGCGCCGCCCGACCGGGCGTATCGTGCGCGCGCCCGTCCGCTCGACATGGTCGGGCAGGTCGACGGCATGACCGGCGGCATCGACAAGGTACCAATCGTCGCTCCGCGCGGCCAGATTCCAGCGCGGCAACAGGGTATAGGCCGTTGCCGGCACGTCGCGATAGGCGATCGCACCGGTTTCCGACGCGCCGTACACGTCGATGACGCGGCCGATCCCGGTCGCGAGCAGCGCGGCGGCGGTGTCGTCGTCCAGCGGCCCGGCCGAACTGACGCCGACGATATCGGCGGGAATCCGTGCGGTCCGGCGCAGGATCGCGCGCCACTGGTCCGGCACCGCGACGACCAGATCGCCGGCGCGCAGGTCCAGCGCGGCACCGGCGGTGCGGATCACGACCGGGACGCCCAATGCCGCCGGCAGCAGCGCGGTCCAGATGATCCCGTACAGGTGATGCGCCGGAACCAGCGCCACGACCCGCCGCCGACCGGGCAGCAGCGTGGCGAGATACGTCGCCTCGCCCAGCAGGTCGGCCATGGCGTGGACGCATGGACGCGGCGCACCGGTCGAACCCGACGTGCGCACCGTCATCCGGCTGTCGTCCGCGTCATGGCCGCGCAGGATCCAGTCGATCCAGTTCCCGACGGTCCGGGGCGGATCGTGGCCAAGCAGGCTGTCGTCCAGGTCGAACGTCTCGGCCAGGACGCCGAGCGCGCCCAGCTGTTCCAGCGAATCCAGCCCGAGGCCCGCGTCACCGATCGCCAGCGTTTCGGGCCAGTCGTCGCCGCTGGTCCAATGCCGATGGGTTTCGGACAGATCCGTCCCGCGAATACGCCGCGTCTCGGCGGTGACCACCGACCGGGCGATGCGGCGGGCCGCGTCGCGGTGAAGCCGCAGGCGCGTCATGCGGCCCGCGCCCGGGGCGGATGCACCCGGTTCCGACCGGCGCGTTTGGCGGCGTACAGTCGCTCGTCGGCCAGCGCGATCAGCGCGTCGATCGACCCTTCGGTCTCGTCCATGGTGGCGATGCCGAAACTGGCCGTCGCCGTCACCGTACCGTTCGGCGTGTCCACGGCGATGGTGGCGATGGCCTGGCGCAGATGCTCCGCCAGACGCATCGCCTGATCGTGGTCGTGCCGGGGCAGCAGCACGCCGAACTCCTCACCCCCCAGCCGGGCAAAGATGCCGCAGGGCGGCAGCAGCACGGTACAGGCGTCGGTGACCCGGCACAAAAGCTGGTCGCCGACCGGATGGCCATGCCGGTCGTTCACCGCCTTGAAATGATCCAGATCCAGCACGATCAGCGACAGCGACTGGCGCAGGTCGTGCCAAAGCCGCTGCTCGCGCGCCAGGACCTGGCTGAAATGCCGCCGGTTGGCCGCGCCGGTCAGGTGATCGCAGGTGAGCAGGCGGCGCAGATCCTCCGCCGCATCGCCGCGCCGCGGCACGTCGCGCAGCACGACCGAGAACCGGACCGGGTGTCCGTCGTCGGACGACAGGGCCACCACCAGACGCTGGCACCAGTACCGGTCCCCATCCGCGCGCTGCTGCCAGCCTTCCTGCAGATGCCACCCTTCGCGCGCGGCGATCACCAGCTGCTCGTCCAGCCGCAGGTCGCCGCCGGGGCCGTCGCTGGTCAGGATGTCGCCAAGGTTGCGGCCGGTCACCAGCGCGGAATCGCGTCCGGTCTGGCGGGTAAAGCCGTCGTCGGCCGACTGGATCGCGCCATCGGACGCGATCGTCAGCGTCGCATAGTCGTTGACGCCGTCCAGCAGCGTGGCGAACCAGGTATCCGCCTGGCGCAACCGCTGTTCCTGCACGACCTGCGCGCTGACGTCGGACAGCGTGGCCATCAGCCGGTTCGGCCCCAGTTTCATCACCGTGCAGGCCAGCACCTTGGGCGGAACGGTCCGCTGTCCGATACCCAGTTCGACGAAGATCCGATGCCCGTCGCAGATCCGCCCGGTCGGGGCGGTGAACGCGGCCACGATGCTGCGCAGTTCGGGCGCATGCTGTTCCAGCGCCGCGAACAGGTTGCCGGCGTCGCGCGCACCCGCCAGCGGCAGCAGATGTTGCATGGCGTGCGGGTTCATCATGCCGATATCGCCGGCCGCATCGCATTCGATCAGCCCGACGGGACAGGCGTAGAGGAATTCGAGCAGCTGCTCCTCGCTCGACATGGCGGTCATGGCGCCGGGCCTAGCGTTCGATGAGCACGTAACGGCGCGGCACGTCGGTCGCCGCCAGCAACCGCAGGCGCACCCGCGTGGGTCGCATCCGCAGCGTCAGGACATAGGGGACGATCGCGTCGAGATCGGGTTCGTCCTCGAACCGCTGGGCCACCATGAAATTGTTCATGCACTGCGCCACCGCATCGAAAAACGGCACGCCGACGACGGTCGCGGGATCGAGGCCCGACATACGCGCCTCGGTGGCGTTGTAGACCTGCACGGCCGTGTCGGCCGCAAAGCCGACGACGCCGAATGGCAGGGCGTCACGGTCCGCGTCGCGCATCGCCTCCAGATCGCGCAGCGCGATCGATTCGAAGCCTGTTTCAGTCATTGGTACGATCACGCTCCCTTGCCCGGTATATCGTCCATGGGGGATTAAGTATCCGCTAACGAATACAAGGGGATGGGCGGGAGTACGCACAGGGGTGGAAGCGGGGGTGGCGGCGACCCGGGGCGGATCCATCGCCGGCCGGCGCACGGATTTCCACCGCGCCGGCTTGTCCCGTCACTCGCGCGATGCGATAGGCACGGCGGGTGCCCGGTCCCGCCAGACGGCGGCGGGGCAGGTTTTCGCGCTGGTCGGGCCGCCAGCGGCGACTCCTTATGCCGGATGCACTGCCGATGATGTTCACGACCCACGCCCGACCCAGTGCGATTCGCCGGTTCCTGGAAAGCCAGTCCTCCGCCGGCATCGTCCTGATGGGCGCGGCGCTGATCGCGTTGCTGATCGCCAATTCGCCGTTCGGCCCCGGTTACGCCGACCTGCTGCACGCCATGGTCGGGCCACTCTCGCTCGGCCACTGGATCAACGACGGGCTGATGGCCATTTTCTTCCTGCTGGTCGGGCTGGAGATCAAGCGCGAGATGCTGGACGGGCAGTTGTCGACCTGGCCGCGCCGGATCCTGCCGGGGGTTGCCGCTGCGGGCGGGATGATGGTGCCCGCGCTGATCTATCTGGCGCTCAATCGCGGGCCGACCGCCAGTGGGTGGGCCATTCCGGCGGCGACGGATATCGCCTTTGCGCTCGGCGTGATCGCGCTGCTCGGCAAACGGGTGCCGGCGTCGCTGCGGGTATTCCTGGCGGCACTGGCGATCATCGACGATCTGGGGGCGGTGCTCATCATCGCGGTGTTCTATACAGCCGGGCTGTCGCTGCCCGATCTGGCGGGTGCCGGCGTCGCGGTCGCGGTGCTGGTCGCGCTCAACCGGTTCGGCGTGCAGCGGCTGTCGCCCTATCTGCTGGTCGGGCTGATCCTGTGGGTGTTCGTGCTGCGGTCGGGAATCCATGCGACGCTGGCCGGCGTCGTACTGGCGTTCACCATTCCGATGACCTGCACGCCGTCGACGTCGGATGCCGATGGCAAAAGCCCGCTGCACCGGCTGGAGCACTGGCTGCACATCCCTGTCGGGTTTCTGGTCGTGCCGATTTTCGGCCTCGCCAACGCGGCGGTCCCGGTGCTGGGCCTGCCGCCCGGCGCGCTGGTCGCGCCGGTGACGCTGGGCGTGGCCGCCGGACTGGTGATCGGCAAGGTCATCGGCGTCTTCGGCTTTGCGACGGTGGCGATCCGGCTTGGCCTGGCCGACATGCCCGCCCATGCCGGCCGGCTTCAGTTGCTGGGCGTGGCGCTGCTGTGCGGCATCGGTTTCACGATGAGCATCTTCATCACGCTGCTCGCCTTCCCCGACAGCCTGCTGCTGCAATCGGAGGCCAAGATCGGCGTGCTGGCGGGGTCGTTCCTGTCGGGGCTGACCGGTTATGTCCTGCTGCGCTACGCGAAGCGCGACCGGGCGCACGGCTAGACGCGTCAGCTGTCGGCGCGCAGCCGGTATCCGACGCCCAGTTCGTTGGCGATCACCGACCCCACCGGGCCGGGTGCCTCCAGCTTCTGGCGCAGGTTGCGGATCACGATGCGCAGATATTCCACGCGCGCATCCTCGTCGCCGCTCCATGCCGCGGCGATGATCCGGTCGTGCGTCACCACCCGGCCGATGTGGCGGACCAGCAAGGCCAGCACGTCATATTCCTTGCGCGTCAGGTGGAGTTCCTGTCCGGCGCGCAGGACCATCCGGCGGTCGAGGTCGATGGTCAGGTCGCCGCGTCGCACCACCGCCGCCGCCGTCGCATCGCCCGCCCCACGATAGCGCAGCGCGACGCGCAGCCGGGCGAGCAGCTCGTCGGTGTCGAACGGTTTCGACACATAGTCATGCGCGCCCAGATCGAGGGCCGCGACCTTTTCGGCGGTGGCGTCGCGCGCGGACACCACCAGCAGGACGGTGTCGCCCGCCTTCGTCAGCAGCGGGATGAGGCCAAGGCCGTCGCGATCGGGCAGGCCCAGGTCGAGGAGGATCGCGTCGGGCCGTTCGGCGGCGGCCCGGGTGATCGCGTCGCTGGCGTTGCCCGCCTCCACCACGACATAGCCGGCGCGCTCCAGCGTGTTGCGCAGCAGCCGGCGGATGGCGGGTTCGTCGTCGACGATCAGGATCTTGGCAGGCATGATCTGGGCGGGCATCACAGATGGCTTTCGGCGGTCGGGCGGACGATCAGGGGAGACGGGAACACCAGCGTGAAGGCGGCTCCCGTCCCGTCGGCGCGATTGCCCGCCTCGACGGTCATGTCCATCGCCTCGGCGAACGCCTTGACGATGGCAAGGCCAAGGCCGGTGCCGCCGATCGCCCGGTCCGACCCCTCCAGCCGGCGGAAGGTCTCGAACACCTCCGCCTCGCGGCCGGGGGGCAGGCCGGGGCCGTGATCCATCACCGTCAGGCGGATCTGCCCGTATCGGTGCGTCCCCTCGATGATGATCGGCGTACCGGGGTTGCCATAGCGGCCGGCATTGTCGAGCAGATTCAAGAGGCAGTGGTGCAGCAACTGCGAATCTACGCGGACCAGCGGTAGCGAGGGCGGCACGTCGAGCCGGATCGGATGCCCCTGCAACGCGCGGCGCGCGTCGTGCACCGCGCCTGCGACCGCATCGCTCAGGTCGGTCGCCTCGACCTCCAGCTTCAGCGCGCCGGCCTCGACCCGCGCCATGTCGAGCAGGTTGGCGACGAAGCGGCTCAGGCGTGCGGTCTCGCTGCGGATGGTGTCGATCAGGTCCGGCGTCGCGCCGTGGTCGAGCTGGTCGGCGGCGGCGATGACGGCGGTCAGCGGCGTGCGCAGATCGTGACCGACCGAGGACAACAGCGCGGCGCGCAGCCGGTCGCGCGTGCGGATGACGTCGACGTCGCGCATCTCCGCCTCCAACCGCAACCGTTCGAGGACCAGCGCGGACTGGTCGATCAGGCTGGCCAGCAGCGGCAACTGGTCGGCGCGCACCGGATCGCGCATCGCGTCGCGGGCGATGCCGATGACGGCAAGCCGGGTGCTGCCGGCCTTCACCGGCTGGAACAGCCATTCGGAGGCGGCCAGCGTCCCCGATCCGCGCCCCGTGACGCTGCCTGTGTCGAACGCCCAGCCGGCGGCGGCCAGATCCATCGTGTCGAGCCGGTAATCGGGGGTGCTGGCGGCCTGCACGACCAGCCCGGCCCCGGTTTCGGGGGCCAGCAGGACCACGTCGGCGTCGAACAGGCGACGCAGATCGTCGCAGATCAGCCGATGCGCCTCCGCCGCCTCGTTCACGCCCGACAGCTGGCGCAGGAATCCGGCGAGCGTCGCATTGGTCCGTGCGCTGGTGGCGGCCAGATCGGCCTGCGCGCGGACCCGCGACGTCAGGTGGCTGGTGGCGACCGCGACGCCGAGCAGGACGAAGATCGACACGACATTTTCGGGATTGTTGACCGTGAAGGTGCCGGTCGGCGGCAGGAAGAAGAAATTATAGGCAAGGCTCGACGCGATGCCGGCGAAGATGCCGGTGCGCAGCCCGTACAGGCTGGCGGCGACCATGACCGGCAACAGGTACAGCAGCGCGACGTTGCCAAGATCGAGGATATGGAACAGCGCGCTGGCCGCCGCCGTGATCGCCGCCACCAGCAGGGTCGTGACGGCATAGCCCAGCGGCGATCCCCATCGTGCGATACGCCGCCGGGATCGTTCGGGGCGCGGCCTGGTCTCCGCGACGGGCAGGACGTGGACGGTCACGCCCGGCGTCTCGCGGATCAGCCGGTCGACGACCGACCCGTGACGCAGCGCGAACCAGCGCGATCGGCAAGACTTGCCGACGACCAGCTGGGTCGCGCGCGCATCGGCCAGATAGCTTTTGATGCCGTCGACGACGGTGGCGGCGGGCACGGTGGCGATGACCGCGCCAAGCTGGGTCGCCAGTGTCATCGTGGCGGCGACACGCGCGTGCTGGTCGTCGGTAAACCGGGCGACGCGCGGCGTTTCGACGAACAGCGCGGTCCATGGACCGTGCAGCCCGTCGGCCACGCGCTTGGCGGCGCGGACCAGCACGTCGGCATCGGGCAGTTCGTTGATCGCGACGACGATCCGCTCGGTCCCGGCCCAGGTGCCGCCCAGCCCCATCGCGCGGACATGGTCCAGCATCTGCGCGTCGACCGCCTGCGCCGCGCGCCGCAGCGCCAGTTCGCGCAGCGCCGACAGGTTGGATTTGGAAAAGAAGTGGTTCAGCGCACGCGTCGCCTCGTGCGGCAGATAGACCTTGCCCGCCTTCAGCCGTTCGATCAGTTCGTCGGGGGGAATGTCGACCACCTCGATTTCGGCCATTTCCAGGATCCGGTCGGGTACCGTTTCGCGCACCCGGATCCGGGTGAAGCCGGCGACGATATCGTTCAGGCTTTCGACGTGCTGGATGTTGACCGTCGAGTAGACGTCGATGCCGGCGGCCAGCAGTTCCTCGACATCCTGATAGCGTTTGGCATGGCGGCTGCCGGGCGCGTTGGTGTGCGCCAGTTCGTCGACCAGCGCGAGCCGTGGCGCGCGGGCCAGCAGCGCGTCGAGATCCATGTCGTGCAGCGTGCGGCCTTCATGCGCGATCGCGCGGCGGGGGACGATCTCGTGGCCCCGGGTCAGCGCCTCTGTCTCCTGCCGGCCGTGCGTTTCGACTACGCCGATCACGACGTCGACGCCGTCGCGGCGGCGGGCGGACCCTTCCGACAGCATCTCGAACGTCTTGCCGACGCCCGGGGCGGCGCCCAGAAAGATCTTCAGCGTTCCGCGCCCCTCCTGCACGGCATGGCGCAGCAGGGCGTCGGGATCGGGACGATCCGGATCCCGCCCGGCCATCAGCGCGACGGCCGTCGTGGCTGGCGGTCCAGCGCGCGGTTGAGCGCGAGCAGGTTGACGTGCGGGTCGCCGAAGATCGACGTTTCGGTGGCCTGCGCGACCAGCCGTCGGACCCGGGCGATGCCGATACCCCGGACCCGGGCGATACGCGGGGCCTGCACCAGGGCGGCGGCCGGCGACAGGTCGGGGTCGAGGCCGGAGGCGCTGGCGGTGACGAGGTCGGCGGGCAGGGCACCCGTCACGCCCGCGCGCCGCTGTCTGGCGACATCGCTCGTCACCCGGTCGGCCAGCGCCTTCGACGTCGGACCCATGTTGGACCCGGACGAGGCCATCCCGTCATAGCCCTTGCCGGCGGCGGACGGGCGCGACTGGAAATACCGGTCGGTGGTGAAGGCCTGTCCGACGACGGTCGATCCGATGACGCGGTTGCCTTGCGTCACGAGGCTGCCGTTCGCCTGCACCGGGAAGGCGATCTGGCCGATCCCGGTCATCGCCAGCGGATAGGCCAGGCCGAGCAGGGCTGCGAACAGGATCGTCATGACGATCGCCGGGCGCAGCGCGGAGGTGAAGTCGTTACCCATCGAAAATACTCCTTACGCGAGGCCGAGGCCGCGGACCACGAGGTCGATGACCTTGATGCCGACGAACGGCGCGACGAGGCCACCCAGGCCGTAGATGGCCAGATTGCGCGCCAGCAGCGGCCCGGCCCCCATTGGTCTGTAGGCCACGCCCTTCAACGCCAGCGGGACCAGCATCGGAATGATGATCGCGTTGAAGATGATCGCGCTGAGGATCGCCGATTGCGGCGACCCCAGCGCCATGACGTTCAGGATGCCGAGACCGGGATACAACGTCACGAACATCGCCGGGATGATCGCGAAATATTTCGCGACGTCGTTGGCGACCGAGAAGGTGGTCAGGCTGCCGCGCGTCATCAGCAACTGCTTGCCCAGCCCGACGATCTCGATCAGCTTGGTCGGGTCGCTGTCCAGATCGACCATGTTGCCCGCCTCGCGCGCGGCCTGCGTGCCGGTGTTCATCGCCACGCCGACATCGGCCTGCGCCAGCGCGGGCGCGTCGTTGGTGCCGTCGCCGCACATCGCGACCAGCTTGCCGCCCTGCTGTTCCTTGCGGATCAGCGCCAGCTTGTCCTCGGGGCTGGCCTGCGCGAGGAAATCGTCGACCCCCGCCTCGGCGGCGATGGCGGCGGCGGTCAGCGGGTTGTCGCCGGTAATCATCACCGTGCGGATGCCCATCTGGCGCAATTCGCCGAAGCGTTCGCGGATGCCGGCCTTCACGATGTCCTTCAGGAAGATCGCGCCGAGCAGCCGGCCGTTCTGCGCCACCGCCAGCGGCGTGCCGCCGGCACGGGATATCTCGTCGGTGATGCGGCGCAATTCGGTGGCGGCCGCCGTCTCGCCAAGGCCCGGGTTGGCCTTCAGGATCGATTCCACCGCGCCCTTCTGGACCAGCATATCGGCTGTCCGCACGCCCGAGATCCGTGTCTGCGCCGTGAACGGGATCACCTCCGCACCGTCGGGCAGGGCGGTCGTCGTCACGCCGAACGAGTCGCGGGCGAGGACGACAATCGAGCGACCCTCGGGCGTTTCGTCGGCCAGGCTGGCGAGCAGCGCGGCCTCCGCCAGTTCGGCGTCGCTCGCGCCGCCGACGCTGCGAAAGGCGCTGGCCTGACGGTCGCCGATGGTGATCGTGCCGGTCTTGTCGAGCAGCAGCACGTCGATGTCGCCTGCCGCCTCAACCGCGCGGCCCGATTTGGCGAGCACGTTGAAGCGGACCAGCCGGTCCATGCCGGCGATGCCGATCGCCGACAGCAGAGCGGCGATCGTCGTCGGGATCAGCGTGACCAGCAGGGCGGCAAGGATGGCGACGGGGATCGACCCGCCGGCATAGGCGGCAAAGCTGGGAATCGTGCCGACCGCGATCAGGAAGATGATGGTCAGGCCGACCAGCAGCAGTGTCAGTGCGATCTCATTGGGGGTCTTCTGCCGCTCGGCCCCCTCGACCAGCGCGATCATGCGGTCGAGGAAGCCCTCGCCCGGCATCACCGTCACCTTGACGCGGATCTCGTCGGAAATGACCCGCGTGCCCGCCGTCACCGCCGACCGGTCGCCGCCGGCCTCGCGGATGACGGGCGCGCTTTCGCCGGTGATCGCCGCCTCGTTCACGCTGGCGACGCCGGCCACGACCTCGCCGTCGGACGGGATCAGGTCGTTGGTTTCAACGAGGACGATGTCGCCGATCTTCAGCGCGCTGGCGGGGACGGTGTCGTGGGTGCGGCCGTCGCCCGTCAGCCGCTTGGCGGTCAGTTCGGCCTTGGCCGCGCGCAACGACGCGGCCTGCGCCTTGCCGCGCCCCTCGGCCAGCGCCTCGGCAAAGGTGCCGAACAGCACGGTCAGCCACAGCCACACCACGAGTTGCAGGGTGAAGCCGACTGACAGCGTGTCGTGGCCGACGACCAGCAGCACGGTCATGAGGGCCGCGACGGTCGCGGTGACGAACATCACCGGGTTGCGGATCAGGTCGCGCGGGTCGAGTTTGGCGAACGATGCCTTGATTGCCGGCACGACCAGGTCGGCGGTGAACAGACTTTGCGGCGTGCCGCGATGGTGTGTATCTTGGGCCATGATGGCGTCCCCGTGTCAGAACAGCTGGCCGTGGATCATCGCGAGATGATCGGCGACAGGACCGAGCGCGAGGCTCGGCAGGAAGGTGAGACCGCCCAGGATCAGGATGATCCCGACCAGCAGGCCGACCCACAGGCCGCCGGTGGTCGGGAAGGATCCGGCCGATGCGGGGGTGTGGCACTTGGCCGCCAGGCTGCCGGCGATCGCGAGCATCGGCACGATCACGAAGAACCGCCCCAGCCACATCGCGACGCCCAGCAGGCCGTTGTACCAGGGGGTGCCCGCGGTCAGTCCGGCAAAGGCCGAGCCGTTGTTGCCGGCTGCACTGGAGAAGCCGTAGACGATTTCGGTAAAGCCGTGCGGCCCCTTGTTCAGCGGCCCGGCGAGGCCCGAATCGGCAACGGCGGAGAGCGCCGACCCGCCAAGGATGACCAGCGGCAGGATCGCGATCGCCAGCACCGCCAGCTTGACCTCGCGCGCCTCGATCTTCTTGCCGACATATTCGGGCGTGCGGCCGACCATCAGCCCGGCGACGAACACGGCCAGGATCGCGAACAGCAGGAAGCCGTAGATACCCGCCCCCACGCCGCCGATCACGACCTCGCCCAACTGGATGTTCAACAGCGGGATCATGCCGCCAAGCGCGGTGAAGCTGTCGTGCATCGCGTTGACCGCGCCGCAGGACGCGGCGGTGGTGACGGCGGCGAACAGCGCGGACATGGCGACGCCGAAGCGGACCTCCTTGCCCTCCATGTTGCCGCCGGCGACACCCAGCGCGTGGAGGACCGGGTTGCCCGCGCTTTCCGCCGCGTAGACGACCGTGACACCGCCCAGGAACAGGATCAGCATCGCCGACAGGATCGCCCAGCCCTGACGCGTGTTGCCGACCGCCTTGCCGAAGCACCAGGTCAGCCCGAAGCCGATCGCGAAGATCGATAGCATCTGGACGAAATTGGTCAGCGCGGTCGGGTTCTCGAACGGGTGCGCCGAATTGGCGTTGAAAAAGCCGCCGCCGTTGGTGCCGAGCATCTTGATCGCCTCCTGACTGGCGACCGGGCCGAGGGCCAGCGTCTGGCGCGCGCCCTCCAGCGTGGTGACATCGACCGACCCGGCCAGCGTTTGCGGCACGCCGCTGGCGATCAGGAACACGGTGTAGACGACGCAGACCGGCAGCAGCAGGTAGAGCGTGACCCGCGTCATGTCGGCCCAGTAATTGCCGACGCCGCCCCCTTTCGCATTTGGCGCCTCTCGCCGCGCGAACCCGCGGAACAGCGCGAAGGCCAGCGCGATGCCGGTCGCCGCCGACAGGAAATTATGGATGGTCAGGCCCAGCATCTGGCTGAGGTTCGACATCGCCGCCTCCCCCGAATACCATTGCCAGTTGGTGTTGGTGGCGAAGCTGACCGCGGTGTTGAACGCGCCGTCCGCGCCGATCCCGGCGTAACCGAGCGGGTTGCCCGGTAACACGCCCTGCAACCGCAGGATGGCATAGGTGAACAGCAGCAGCGCGACGTTGAACATCAGCATGTGCACCGCATAGGCGCGCCATGTCTGGTCCTTGTCCGGGTCGATGCCGGCGAGGCGGTAGAAGCCGCGCTCGACCGGTCCCAGCACCGCGTGGAGCGGCGTCCGCCGCCCCTCGTACAGCGCGAACAGCCACAGGCCGACGGGCTTGGTCAGCGCGAGCAGAATGGCGATGAAGCCGAGGATCAGGATCCAGCCCTGAACAGTCATGGGGGTCGCCTTCCTAGAAGCGTTCGGGGCGGAGCAGGACCGCCACCAGGTATAGGAGCAGGCCAAGCGCGGTCACCGCCGCCAGCCAGAGATCGAGCGTCATCGCGTCACCTCGCAGCGTTCATCGGGGATCACGCCCATGGCCGTCACGCCTCGTCGCACAGGCGGACATAGGCGAGCGTCGCCGCCGCCAGCCCGAGCGTGACGGCGATCCAGAGCAGGTCCGGCATGGGGGGTGTCCTTTGGTTGGATGGGGCAGCTTTCACGGGGGGTGGCGATCATCACGATCTGTCGGTCCCCGGCGAAGGCCGGGGGTACGAAGAAGTCAGCGCCGGCAATGCTCGAAACGAAACGCGGCATGTCGTCCCCACCGGATGCGGTCGCCAGCGGATCCGGCGGCCATCAGGGACCTTGCGATTAGGCCCATGCCGCGTTGCATTTCGAGAGCGATTCCCGGGTTTCGCATATAGCCGGCATAGTGCTGGCACCGATTTCGTTGCGGTCATGCAAACGCGCAGGGGCTCGGACCCGATGTTGACGGTTGTTTGCCGACCCGATCCGCCTGTAGGTCTGATACCGCTACCGCGTTTGGCGGCGGACGATGACGGGATGCAGGGCATGGCGATGTGGGTGACGATCGCGCTGGCGGGACTGGCGATGGAGGCCGCGCCGAAGCCGTCCGCGCCTGCGCCCGCACCCGTACCGGCACAGGCCGATCTCGACCGGCTGGCGGCCACGCTTGGTTACCGCTTCACGATCCTGAACAACCGGCCGGCCTCCTGCCCGGCGGGACTGGCGCGCTGTTTCGAGTCCGACATCGCGATCACGGTGCCCACCGGGACCGATCCGACGCTGCCGGTCGAGATCCGCTATGGCTTCGTCAACCCGGTCGCCGTGGTGACCAGCGACGTCTTCGCCACCCGTCCCATCAAGGGCGACGTCAATGCGCTGTCGCTGAAGCCCGGTCAGGCTTTGCGCGCCGGGCGGACCTATCACGTTCGCGTGGTGGCGGCGGGCGCGTTCCTGTCGCGCAACCATGCGATGCCGAACGCGATACTGTACAGTCCGGGCCTTGCCCCGCGCGTGATCGCCGCGACCCGGCCGGGGACCGACCCCGACACCGGGCTGGAGACGCTGCCCTTCGTCGCGCCGATGACCGACGCGGCGGCGCTGGCGCGCGGCGTGGCGGAGGACCGGACGCTGTGGCGCACGCCCGACCGCGCCTTCGCGCTACATGCCGAGCGGGGGGCGGCGACGCCGGTCGACATCGCCATCCTGCCGAAACCGGCGCGCGCGTCGCATCCCGCCGGGCGGACGGTCGACCTGTCGGGCGGCCTGCGGATCGCAACCACCGGCATCGCGCCGGGGGATGTCGCGGCGGCGCTGGCGGGCCTGCCCACCGGCGGCGCGGTGCCGCTGACGATCCGGCGACAGGCGGGGCTGGCACCGGAAGGATACCGGTTGCGCGTGGGTGACGGCGCGGTGCAAATCGACGCGGCCGATGCGGCGGGGGCGTCGCATGCGCTGCGCTCGCTGGTGCAACAGATCGCGGCTGAGGGTACGACCCTGCGTCCGTTGCTGGTCGAGGATTCGCCGCGCCTGGCCTTTCGCGGGCTGATGATCGACCTGGCGCGCAATTTCCACAGCAAGGCCGAGCTGCTGAAACTCATCGAGCAGATGGCGGCGTACAAGCTGAACCGGCTGCACCTGCATCTGGGCGATGACGAGGGCTGGCGGCTGGAGATTGCGGGCCTGCCCGAACTGACCGAAATCGGCGGCTATCGCTGCGCCGATCCGACCGAGACGACGTGCCTGTCGCCACAGCTGGGCGCGGACCCGGCGCGGGACGCCCCCACCAACGGCTATCTGACGGCGTCCGACTATACCGAGATCCTGCGCGCGGCGGCGGCGCGGCAGATCGCGGTCATCCCGTCGTTTGACATGCCCGGCCATTCGCGCGCCGCGATCCGGGCGATGGAGGTGCGCTATCACCGGCTGATGACGGCGGGCGACCGGGCGGCGGCGGAACGCTTTCGGCTGGTCGATCCGGCGGACACCACCCGCTATGTCAGCGTGCAGAATTACGACGACAACACGCTGAACGTCTGCCTCGACAGCACCTATCGCTTTGTCGATGCGGTGATCGACGGGGTGGCCGCGCTGCACCGGGCGGCGGGCGTGCCGCTGACGACCTATCACATCGGCGGGGACGAGACGGCGGGCGCGTGGACCGGGTCGCCGGCGTGCCAGGCGGTGATGGCGCGGACCGGGCAGTCGGCAAAGCAACTGGGCGCTGGTTTTATCGAGCGCGTGTCCGGCGATCTGGCCAAACGCGGAATCCGCGTCGCCGGGTGGAGCGATGGGATGGGCCATACCGACCCGGCGCGGATGCCGGCGGCGGTGCAGACCAACATCTGGGGCGGCCTGCACACCGGCGGCGTCGCCGAGGCGCACGCCCAGGCCAATCGCGGGTGGCGAACGGTGCTGTCGATGCCCGATGCGGGCTATTTCGACATGCCCTATGCCGCCGATCCGGATGAAACCGGCTACACCTGGGCGTCGCGCGGGGTCGATACGTTTCAGGCGTTTGGCTTCATGCCCGGCAACCTGCCCGCGAACGGCGCGCTGATCCCCGACATATTGGCGCGACCGACGGCGGTGAGCGATTCCGTGCCGCTCGCGCCCGGTCGTGCGATCACCGGGTTGCAGGCACAGTTGTGGAGCGAGACGGTGCGCCGCGACATGCAGGTCGACTACATGCTGTTTCCGCGCCTGCTGGCGCTGGCCGAGCGCGGCTGGACGACGCCGGCGTGGGAACCAGCGTATGTGCCGGGTGCAAGCTATGCGCTGGGTGATCCCCGTGTCGACCGCGCGGCGTTGCTGGCCGGGTGGCGTGACTTCGCCGGGCGGGTCGGCGTGCAACTGACAACGCTGGACCGGGCGGGTGTCACCTATCGGCTGGCCCCGCCGGGCGCGCGGATCGTGGGCGGGCGGCTGGAGGCGAACAGCGAGTTCGCGGCCACGCCGATCGAATATCGGATGGGGGATGCGGCGTGGCGGCGGTACGCGGGGCCGGTCGCGGTGTCGGGGGCGGTGACGTTGCGCACCCGCACCCCCGATGGCCGCCGCGCCAGCCGGTCCGTTACGGTGCGGGCGACGGACTGACCGCGATCAGCGTCGGCGCGTCGGCGACGAACCGGTCGAGCACGCCGTCGGCGATCTTCACCGGTCCGTCAAACCGGGTCGCGCCGGGGATTGAGGGGATCGCCGCCGCCTCCGCCGCCAGCCGCCGCGCATCGGCGAAGAAGCGCGGTGCCGTGCCGCTGCCGGTGTTCGCGGCGGCAAGGCCGGCGGCGGTCAGCTGCAACGCGCGGCCCCACATCTGCATCGCGGTCAGCCACGGCCTTGCCTGTGCGGCAAAGCCGGGATCGGCGACCCCGGCTCGGATGATGTCGGGTGCGGTCGTGATGGCGTCGGCGGTGCGCGTCAGATCGACGATCGCCCGGTCGCGGGCTGCCGCGTCGCCGCTGGCGATCCCGTCGCGCACCGCATCCAGCGTCGCTTTCAGGCGCGGGGCCTGTTCCTGCCAGGGCTGGCTGCCGAAGGTCGGGGCCAGATGCTGCGTGTCGAAGAAGGTAAGCAGCGCGGCGGTCACCCGGTCGTCGCCATCCCCCAGGTCGCGCGCGGCGGCCTGCCACGTCCGGTCCGCGTCATAATCCTTGTCGTTCCACGCAAAGGCGTTGAGGCCCATCACCGCGACCCGGCTCGGCACCTCCTGGTTCATCGGGTTGGACACGATCCCGCTCAGTTCGCCCGACAGACCGGCCTCGCGCCGCGCATAGGGGGCCATCAGCAGCCGCCCGGCGGACGAGGCGTAATCGTTGACCGGATAATTGTCCCACAGCAGCGTTTTCCGCCCGAAGGCCTTGGTCGCGGCCTTGGCGTCGGGGATGGAAATGGCGGGCGGCACGACGTCGGTGCCGGTCCACTGCACGATCACGCGCGGATCGAGATGCCGGCGCAGCGCCGCCTTGTACGGGCTTTCCTTGGCATCGTAATATTCGGTCGGCACCATGATGAGCGCGGACGCGGCATCATGCCGCGCGACAAGATCGGCCTGCACCGCGTTCAGCAACTGCGCCTGCGCGACGCCGGCGGCCGCCGCGCCCGAGGGGCCGAAGGCCGCCTTGTCGCGCTCGCAATTCCATTTGGTATATTCGATGTCGTCGAGCGCGACGTAGAAGCTGCGGACGCCGATGCCGCGCAGCGCGTCGAACTTGCGCATCAGCGCCTGCCGGTCGGCGGGATCGGAGAAGCAGACCGATGGTCCGGGCGAGATCGCATAGACGAAGGTGACATGGTTCTGCTTCGCGCGGGCGACCAGCGTGCCGAGCGCGGTCAGCGTCGCCGCGGGATACGCCTCGCGCCAGCGGTCGCGCGCATATGGGTCGTCCTTGGGGCTGTAGATATAGGTATTGGCCTTTACGCGGGCGAGGAAGTCGAGATGCTTGGCGCGGTCGTCCATCGACCAGGGCTTGCCATAGAAGCCCTCGATCGTGCCGCGGATCGGCATCGCCGGGTGGTCGCGGATGACCAGCGTCGGGAACTGGCGGCGCTGGGTCAGCTGGCGCAGGGTCTGGGCCGCGTGGAACAGCCCGTCCGCGTCATGGCCCGCCAGCGTCACGAGGCTGCCGGTGCCGGTGGCGATGCTGGCCAGCGTATAGCCCTCCGCCTGTGTGTCGGCGACCGCGTTGCTGCGGGTCAGGGCGTCGCGGACGACCGCTGTGTCGCTGGTGCCGAGCACGATATGCGGCCGGTCCAGCGTGGCGGGCAGCCGCTGGGCGGTGGCGATCCGATCGACCCCGGCGGCGGTCAGCGTCCGGCGAACCAGCGCCACGGTCTCCGGGTCGGTGCCGGGGGCCGCGACCAGCACCACCGCCTTGCCCAGCGTGATCGTGTCGGGGGTGAGCGTGACCAAAGCCGGGGTCGGGAACAGCGCCGGCATCGTCACCGGCGGCGTATCCGGACGGGCGACGGCCGATGACGGAACCATACCAATCGCACACGCCATCGCGGTCGCCATCAGGAAACCGGCTTTGAATCGGGCGTCGAATCGCGTCATGGCGCATCTCCGGTACTAGAATGGTATCCTGAACACCGGGGTAGGCAAGAAGCCCGGCGACGACAAGCGGCTGTGCCGCCGACGGTGCCGCAGCGCGCGCGACCGAACCTGTGGCGCGGCCCTTCCCGTGCGGCCCCCTATCGTACTGCCCCTATCGTACCGCATTGTCCGGTCCCTGTGCCGGCGGTATACGGTCTGCCACCCCAACGGAATCGAGACACTTTTGGTGATTCTGGCAACCGGCGCGACGTGGGGCATTTGCGCCGCCTCCACCGCAGGCGTGATAGCACGGCCGTTCCGCTGGCCGGAGGCGATCTGGGCGGTGGCGGGGGCCGCGTTGCTGCTGCTGTTCGGCCTGATGCCGGCATCGGCCGCGCTCCACGCGGTCGGCAAGGGAATGGACGTCTATCTGTTTCTGATCGGCATGATGCTGCTGAGCGAAACCGCGCGGACGCACGGCCTGTTCGACTGGATCGCCGCGACCGCCGCGATCCAGGCACGCGGGTCGACCGCGCGGCTGTTCGCGCTGGTCTATCTGACCGGCATCGTCACCACGACGTTCCTGTCGAACGATGCCACCGCCGTCGTCCTGACGCCGGCGGTCTATGCGGCCGCGCGGAAAGCGAAGGTCGATCCGTTGCCGATGCTGTTCGCCTGCGCGCTGATCGCCAACGCGGCCAGTTTCGTCCTGCCGATCTCCAACCCGGCCAATCTGGTGCTCTACGGCGGCCACATGCCGCCGCTGGGCCAGTGGTTCGCCTCGTTCGCGCTTCCGTCGGTGGCGGCGATCGTCGTCACCTACCTCGTCCTGCGCTGGACCGAGCGGACGCGGCTCGCCGGTGCCTGCGCCAGCGATGTCGAGCGGACACCGCTGACCACCGGCGGCAAGGCGGCGTTCGCGGGCATCGTCGCGACCGCCATCCTGCTGCTGGTCGTGTCCGCGCGCGACATGGAGCTGGGCCTGCCGACCGCGATCGCCGGTGTCTTCACGATGCTGGCGGTGTCGATGCTGGCGCGGCGGTCGCCGGTTGCGCTGGCGCGGGACGTGTCGTGGAGCGTCCTGCCGCTGGTCGCCGGCCTGTTCGTGCTGGTCGAGGCGCTGGACCGGACCGGGGTGATCGCCGCCGTTGCCGCGGAAATCCGCGCGCTGGCGACCGATCCGGTGCGCGGCGCGGCGCTGTCCGGCACGGTGCTGGCCTTTGCGTCGAACCTGATGAACAACCTGCCGGCGGGGCTGGTGGCCAGCACGGCGGTCGCGCAGGCACAACCGCCGCGCCTCATTGTCGACGCGCTGCTGATCGGTGTCGACCTTGGCCCCAATCTGTCGATCACCGGCAGCCTGGCGACGATCCTGTGGTTGCAGGCGATCCGGCGCGAGGGCGAGGATGTCGGTTTCTGGCGATTCCTGAAGGTCGGCGCGGTGGCGATGCCGCTCGCGCTGGCGGCGGCGCTGGCCGCGCGGATCATGATCGCATGAGGCGCGCGCGGATCTGGCGGCGCATCGGCATCGCGCTGTTCGTGGCGGTCGTCGCGTTCACCGGCTATCAGGCAGTGCGGACGGTCAGTACCGCGATCTACTGGCGCGCGCACCGGGACGAACCGATCGAGCGGTGGATGACGATCGGCTATGTCGCGCATTCCTATCACGTTCGGCCGCATGTCCTGCACGACGCGCTGGGCCTTGCCCCGGCCCCGGACCACCGCCCGCTGGGGCAGATCGCCCGCGCGCGTGGGCAGTCGTTCGATCAGGTCGCGGCGACGCTGAACGATGCCATCGTCCATGTCCGTCCGCCCTATCCGCCGTCGGAGCGCGGGCCTCCTCCATCGCCCGCCCCTCTGTCGACCGCCCCTTCACCGTCCGGGCCTGACGCGCGTCGATGACCGCCTATCTGCTCGAACTGCTGACCACCTATGGCCTGCCCGCGCTGTTCGTCGCGATGATGCTGGCGGCGGCGGGGATGCCGTTCCCCAGCTCGCTGACGCTGATCGCGATGGGGGCGTTCGTGGCGCAGGGCGAACTGGAATTCTGGCCGGTGATCCTGGCTGGCGCGGGGGGTGCGGTCGTCGGCGACCAGATCGGCTATGCGTTCGGGCGCTATGGCGGTCGGCCGCTGCTGGCGGCGGTGACGCGGCGGATCGGCGGCGCGGACAAGGTGGAAAAGGCGGAGGCCTATTCGCGGAAGTGGGCGGGCTGGGGCGTGTTCCTCAGCCGCTGGCTGATTGGTCCGCTGGGTCCGTGGATCAACGTGACCAGCGGGCTGACCGGCTATGCGTGGCGGCGGTTCCTGGTCATCGACATCGCCGGCGAAATGCTGTGGCTGCTGATCTATGTCTCGCTGGGGCGCATCTTCAGCGATCAGGTCCAGACGATCGCCAGCCTGCTCGGCAACCTCAGCTGGATGATCGTCGGCGTGGTCGTCGCGGGGCTGCTCGGCTGGATGCTGTTCGGCCGGGTACGACCGGATGACGGCGCGTCGGTGCCGGACCGGACCGGTTAGCCGGTTCCCCGCTGCCCGCGCGCGCCGTCGGACTGTCGGCGGATCAGCATGTGGTCGACCAGCAGGTGGCGCGGGGCCTCGTCATCGCGACCGGCGCGACGGCTGCGGATGTCGCGCACCAGCATCTCGACCGCCTGCCGCGACATGTCGGTGATCGGCTGGCGGATCGTGGTCAGCTCGGGCCAGATCGTGGTGGCGAGCGCGGTGTCGTCGAACCCGCAGACCGACAGGTCGCCGGGCACGTCCAGCCCGCGTCGATGGGCGATGGAGACGGTGGCGGCGGCCATGTCGTCGTTGCTGGCGAAGATCGCGGACGGCGGGTTGCCGCGATTGAGCAGGTGCTCGGCGGCATCCAGCCCGGACCGATAGGTGAACAGCCCCGGCGCGATCAGGTCCTCGTCCACGTCCAGCCCGCTGTCGATCAGCGCGGCGCGATACCCCTCCAGGCGCGCGGCGGAGGCGGACTGGTTCGGGTTGCCGACGATGAAGCCGATCCGGCGATGGCCCAGCGCCGCCAGATGCAGCGTCATGTCATGCGCGGCGCGCGCGTCGTCGATGGTGACGGCCAGCGCCCAGTCGGGGGCCTTGCCGGTTGCGACCGCCACGGTCGACACGCCGGCGGCGTGCAGCGCGTCGAGGATGGCCGGCGAATCGCACAGTGGCGGCGGCAGGATGACGCCGTCGATGCGGCTCTGGATCAGGTGGCGTACGGCGTCCTGCTCGTCCCCGGCCTCGTCGCATTTCTCGACGATCAGCTGCACGTTGCTGCGGCTGGCCTGGTCGAGACTGCCCATCAGGAACGCACTGAGATAGGCAAAGCTGGGATTGGAGTGGAACAGGCCGATACGCAGTTCCTCGCCGCCGGCCAGCGCGCGGGCGGCCGAACTGGGGGCATAGCGCAGCGCGTCGATCGCCGCCTGTACCCTTGCCCGCGTGCAGTCGCGGACGTTGGTCTCGCCATTGATGACGCGCGACACGGTCATCGGCGAGACGCCGGCGTGTTTCGCGACATCGCTGATGGTCGGGGCGTTCCGTTGTCGCCGGGAGTTACGGGGTTCCATGTCAGCCTTTCGCGCCGATCCTTGCGGCTGCGCCATCATAGTCATGCACGGCACGAAGACGCCAATGCCCATTGGCAGGTCGTTGCGGATCGGCAAGCGAGGTCGATGGTGAAACCCGTCGACACGCAATAACGATAGCGCGGCGCGGCATGGCTGAATCCGGTTCAGTGCATCATTGAACCGGGCGCGTGGTACCAAATCGCCGCGATGAACGTTACACTGGCGATGACGGACGCAACGGACAGGCATGTCCCGTCCCGATGGCCCCAAGGAAAGTAGCGCGCGCAATGTCGAAACCATCCGAACTGGACCTGTCACGCCGCGGCGTGCTGGTCGCAACGGCCGCCACCGCGGCGGTCGCCGCGGCACCCGCCGCCAGTGCCCAGACCTCCGCGCCGATGACCCGCGATCCCGCACCGGTGCCGGTGTCGTTCACGGTCAACGGCAAGGCGCACACCCTGACGCTCGACACCCGCACCACGCTGCTCGATTCGCTGCGGGAGCATCTGCATCTGACGGGGACGAAAAAGGGCTGCGACCATGGCCAGTGCGGCGCGTGCACCGTGCTGGTCGATGGCGTGCGGATCAATTCCTGCCTGTCGCTGGCGGTGATGCACGAAGGCGATTCGATCACCACGATCGAGGGGCTGGGCACGCCCGACAAGCTGCACCCGATGCAGGCGGCGTTCGTCAAGCATGACGGGTATCAGTGCGGCTATTGCACGCCGGGCCAGATCTGTTCGGCGGTGGCGACGCTGGACGAGATCAAGCGCGGCATCCCCAGCCATGTATCGGCCAGCCTGACCGATCGCCCGATGGCGACGGGCGCGGAAATGCGCGAGCGGATGAGCGGCAACATCTGCCGGTGCGGTGCCTATTCCAACATCGCCGACGCCATGACCGAAGTTGCAGGAGGCGACGCATGAAGGCCTTTACCTACGAGCGCGCGACCTCGGCCGCCGATGCGGCGCGCAAGGCGGCATCGGTTCAGGGTACGCGCTTCATCGCCGGCGGCACCAACCTGCTCGATCTGATGAAGCTGGAGATCGAGACGCCGGCGCATCTGATCGACGTCAACGGCCTTGGCTTTGACAAGATCGAGGCGACGCAGGGTGGCGGCCTCCGCATCGGTGCGCTGGTCAGCAACACCGACCTTGCCGCCGACATGCGCGTACGGAAAGATTACGGCGTGCTCAGCCGCGCGCTGCTTGCCGGGGCCAGCGGCCAGTTGCGGAACAAGGCGACCACCGCCGGCAACCTGCTGCAACGGACGCGCTGCCCCTATTTCTACGACACCAACCAGGCCTGCAACAAGCGCAAGCCCGGATCCGGTTGCGCCGCGATCGGCGGCTACAGCCGTCAGCTGGCAATCGTCGGCGCAAGTGACGCGTGCATCGCCACGCACCCGTCCGACATGGCGATCGCGATGCGCGTGCTGGACGCGAGCGTCGAGACGGTGAAGGCCGACGGCACCACGCGCGCGATCCCGATCGCCGATTTCCATCGGCTGCCCGGCGACACGCCGCACATCGACACGAATCTGTCGGCAGGCGAAGTCGTGACCGCGGTCACGCTGCCCAAGCCGGTAGGCGGCACGCATATTTATGAAAAGGTGCGTGACCGCGCATCCTATGCCTTTGCGCTGATCTCGGTCGCGGCGGTGGTGCAGAAGGACGGGACCGGCCGGGTCGCGGTTGGCGGCGTCGCGCCCAAGCCGTGGCGGGTCGATGCGGCCGATGCCGCGATGCCGAAGGGAGCGAAGGCGGTCGCCGGCCAGTTGCTGGCGGGCGCGAAGCCGACCCCTGACAACGCCTACAAGGTGCCGCTCGTCGAGCGCACGTTGGCGGCGGTTCTGATGCAAGCGAGGGCAGCATGAAGTTCACCACACCCGCGGGCAGGAACCCGATCGACAATCTGACGGTCGTCGGCAAGCCGCTGGACCGGATCGACGGTCGCGCCAAGACCACCGGCACCGCGCCCTATGCCTATGAACATCACCGCGAGGTGCCGAACGCGGCCTATGGCCATGTCATCGGCGCGTCGATTGCCAAGGGGCGGATCGGGTCGATGGATCTGGCCCGCGCCAAGGCGGCACCGGGCGTCATCGCGATCGTGACCGCGCAGGACGCGGGAAAGCTGGGCAAGGGCAAGTACAACACCGCCAAATTGCTCGGCGGACCCGAAATCGACCATTATCATCAGGCGGTTGCCGTCGTCGTCGCCGAGACGTTCGAACAGGCGCGCGCCGCAGCGGCGCTGGTCAAGATCGATTATGTCAGGGCCAAGGGCGCGTTCGACCTGGAGGATGCGCTGAAAACCGCGCCGCTGACCGGGGCCACGGACAAGGACAGCGCGACCCCGGGGGAGGACCGCGTCGGCAATTTCGAGCAGGCCTTTGCCAGTGCGCCGGTCACGCTGGACGCGCGCTATACGACGCCGGATCACAGCCACGCGATGATGGAACCGTTCGCGTCGGTCGCGGCGTGGAATGGCGACGAGCTGTCGGTGTGGACGTCGAACCAGATGATCGACTGGGGTCGTACCGATCTGGCCACGACGCTGGGCATGCCCAAGGAAAAGATCCGCTTCATGTCGCCCTATGTCGGCGGCGGATTTGGCGGCAAGCTGTTCCTGCGGACCGATGCACTGATGGCGGCGCTGGCCGCGCGGGCGGTGAAGCGGCCGGTGAAGGTCGCGCTGGCGCGGCCGTTCCTGATGAACAATGCGACGCATCGCCCGGCCACGCGGCAGCGGATCCGCATCGGTGCGACGAAGGACGGCACGATCACGGCAATCGCGCACGAAAGCGGATCGGGCGATTTGCCCGGCGGCGGACCCGAGGCGGCCACCACGCAGACCAAGTTGCTGTACGCCGGTGCCAACCGGCTGACGTCGATGCGGCTGGCAGTGCTCGACCTGCCCGAGGGCAATGCGATGCGCGCACCTGGCGAGGCACCGGGCATGATGGCGCTGGAAGTCGCGATGGATGAAATGGCCGAGAAGCTGGGCATGGATCCGATCGCCTTCCGCGTGAAGAACGACACGCAGGTCGACCCGGAAAACCCCAAGCGGCGTTTCTCGCAGCGCCAGCTGATCCGCTGCATGACCGAGGGCGCGGACCGGTTCGGCTGGACGAAACGCAATCCGAAGCCAGCCAAGGTCACCGACGGGCGCTGGCTGGTCGGGATGGGTATGGCCGCGGCCTTCCGCAACCACGTCAACATGCCGTCGGGTGCGCGGGTCCGGCTTGGGCGTGACGGCATCGTCACGGTCGAAACCGACATGACCGATATCGGCACCGGCAGCTACACGATCCTGGCACAGACCGCGGCCGAGATGATGGGCCTGCCGATCGAGCGGATCGTGGTGAAGCTGGGCGATTCCAGCTTTCCGGTGTCGGCCGGGTCGGGTGGCCAGTTCGGTGCGCCCAATTCGACCAGCGGCGTCTTTGCGGCCTGCGTCAAACTGCGCGAGGCGGTGGCGCAGCGGCTTGGATTCAATTCGGCGGATGTCGAGTTTGCGGGCGGCAAGGTCCGCAGCGGCAATCGTTCCGCCGATCTGGCCGAGGCGGCGAGCGGTGGCGAGCTGAGCGCCGAGGACACGATCGAGTTCGGCGACATGGACAAGACGTATCAGCAGTCGACGTTCGGCGCGCATTTCGTCGAGGTCGGCGTCGATCGCTTCACCGGTGTCATGCGGGTGCGCCGGATGCTGGCGGTGGCGGCGGCGGGCCGGATCATCAACCCGAAATCGGCGCGCAGCCAGATGATCGGCGCGATGACCATGGGCGTCGGCGGCGCGTTGATGGAGGAACTGGCCGTCGACAAGCGGTTCGGCTTCTTCGTGAACCACGACCTTGCGGGGTACGAAGTGCCGGTCCACGCCGACGTGCCGCATCAGGAGGTCATCTTCCTCGACGAGGTCGATCCGACCGCATCGCCGATGAAGGCCAAGGGGATCGGTGAGCTGGGCCTGTGCGGCGTCGGTGCGGCGGTCGCCAACGCGGTATACAACGCCACTGGCGTCCGCGTGCGCGAATATCCGATCACGCTCGACAAGCACCTCGATCGGCTGCCGGCGGTCGCGTAACCCGCGCGGTCCCCGCATGGTCTGGCGGACTGCGTCGAGGCTTTTCGGGGACCGTCATCTGTCGACGCCATCTCCGTTCCTCCGCGAAGGCGAGGGAACGGAGATGTGATTTCGACGGATCGCAACGACGAACCTGAATTGACGACCCGTACGCCCCGCCACCGCGATCAGCGCGGACGCAACTCGACCATCACCACGTCATGGTCGCGCATCGGCAGGGTGACGCGTGCGTGGCAGTCTGCCCCGACGCGTATGGCCGTGACGACGGGGATATCGGCGCTCAGCGTCTGCAACTGGCGTAGCTGCGCGGGCGACAGGCTCGCCGGCCGGCCCATGTCGAGATAGGCGCTATAGGCGTCATTCTGGCGGAATCCGGTGCGGCGCAGCGTCATCTGGTATGCGCCGGGTTTCAGGCCCGCGAGACGCAGGTCGATCGGCGCAGCCGCCGCCGGTGGCCGCACCCTGGTGAAGAACGGGCGGTTGCTGACAGGCTGGTCGGGCAGGACGTCGCGCCACGCGAGCAACTGGACTGTCGTGCCCTGTATCGCGGCGATGCTCTGGTCGTCGCCGGTCGGCAGTTCGCGATCCCCCAGATCAGCCAGATACTTATACGCGAACCAGGACGCCTTGCGGATCCCCTGCGGCGTCATCAGGCCGAACCCGCCGTCGAACGGCCGGGTCTGCGGACCCGGCTCCTCAAACAGGTCGCTGAACGTCCAGTAGCTCATGCCCTGCGCCAGCCCCTCGGTCCGACGCAGTTTAGACAGGATATAGGCGGCGCTGAGATAATCGTCGTGAATCGGGTCGCGCGGATTGTAGCTGGTGCTCCATTCGGTGAAGAACAGCGGCAGCGTCCCCCGGCCCGCCGCGACCATCTCCGCACGGACCTTGCGCACGTCTTTTACGACCGCGTCCGGATCGCGCGACAGCTTGTTGTCGCCTTCGCCCTTCTCGTCGAGGAACCCGCCCTCCACGCCATAGGTGTGGGTCGCGATGAAATCGACGGGCAGGGCGTTTGCCTTGGCATAGGCCAGAAATGCCGGCACCCAGTCGGCCCCGGCGGTGGCCGGCCCGCCGACGCGCAGGGCCGGGTCGATCGCCTTGATCGCGCGCACGGTGCGGGCGTAATAGTCGAAATAGGCCTTCTGGTCGGCACCCTCCCAGAAGCCGGCGAGATTGGGTTCGTTCCAGAACTCGAAATACCAGTTGCGGACTTCCGTCGCGCCGTAGCGCGCGACCGCGTGCCGGACTAAGGCATCGACCAGCGCGGTCCATTCGGCGGGCTGCGGATGCGAGGTGTTGCCCTTCCAGTAGAAGATCGTCTGGTCCGACTGTTTGATCGCATCCGGCGTGAAGCCAAGTTCGACAAAGGGCTTCAGTCCCATACCGAGCAGCCGGTCGTACAACGCATCGACTTTGCGCCAGTCATAGACGATCCGGCCATCGACCCGGCGGACGGTGCCAAGCTGGTCGGCGAAGATGTTGTGGAAGCGGATGTAGCGGAATCGCAATTCCTTCTGCACCGTGCGCAACTGGGCCAGGCTGTCCTCGCGCAACAGCGTACCGGGAAAGTCGGAGCCGATCGCCATCTGCGCCATCCGGTCGCGTGGGCGGCCGGGGCCGCCGGCATCGACGATGATCGTGCGGGCGGCTGGCGCGGTAGTCTGGGCGGTAGCTTGCACGGCGGTCTGGGCGGTGGCGGGTGCAGGCATCGCAGCCGCCATGCCGATCGACGCGGCGGCCCAGACCATGATGTTCCATTGCGCCACGCCACACTCTCCCAACCCCGGCGCACCTGTCGGCGGTGCTGCGATTGCGTCCAGAGTAGCGCTACCATCAGTGGTTGGCGAGGGCGGTTATCGCATGTCCCGATGACCACGAACGATCGCGGCGGCACCGGACAGGACCACGGCATCCTCGATGAAGCCGGTGGCGGTCTGCCCGTGCCGCGCCATCGCACCGGTCCGCAGCCGCCAGCCCGGATAGGCGGCGGCGATGGCGGTGGCACCACCGATCGCCGCGCCAAGCCAGCGGTGCCGGCGCGGGCTGAGTGCGGCCCCGGCGATGGCCGAGGTGAGGAACCGCCCGGCAAGGCCGATCGCGACAATCCGGTCGGGGGCGGTCTTCTGCTTGTCGCCGGCCATTTCGCCGATCGCCAGCGCGACCGCCCCGGCGGCGACCAGCGGATGGGCAAGGACCGCCGGCGCGCCGGTGTCGGCGGGCAATTCGCCGCGCGTGGCCGCCACCGCGACGGTCGCCAGCGGCGTCATCGCGCGCTGACCACCGACAAGACCCATCAGGAACGCGGCAAGCATGGTGAAACTCCTGTCATCGACTGCATTACGCGCAACGCGCGACGCTGTCCTTTGGTTCGCCGGGCGGCGGCGGCTGTCTTGGCACGGCAGATGCCGTGTTGCGGTCGCATTCCACCGCGAATTGGCGCATCAACCGGCCGATGATGTCCGCCCGAGCCTTGCCGAACCACGCCCATGATCGGCGGAACCGTCGATCGACGGTCCGGCGCGAGACGGCGCGTGCCTGACGACCGCATCGGCTGGCGGCGGCATGGCTGGCGCGCGCTGGGGCTGGCGTGCGTTGCGCTGGGCATCATCGGCGCGGTGCTGCCGCTGATGCCGACCACGATCTTCCTGATCCTGGCGGCAGGCTGTTTCGCGCGGTCGTCGCCCGCGCTGGAGCGGCGGTTGCTGGACCATCCCCGGTTCGGGCCGCTGATCCTGGGGTGGCGGCGTGAGCGCGTGATCCCGGTCCGGGCCAAGATCATGGCGTGCACCGGCATGGCGTTCGGCCTCGCGTTGCTGGCATGGCGGACCTGGCCGCGCGTGTGGCCGATCGCCGGTGGCGGCGTCGTCATCGGCCTGTGCGCGGCCTATGTGCTGATGCAGCGGTCGACGCCGGGCCGGGACGGCGATATCCGGGCCGGACCATGACTTTCGCGATTCACCCGTTGCGCACCATCCGGTGCCTTTACGACAAGGCAGAACGACCATGACCATCGCGCGGACCCGTGTCGAAAATGGCGGCCTTATCCTGTTCCTGGCCGCGATCACCGTCGCGCTGACGCTGGTCGTCTCCAGCTTCATCGGCGCGCTGCTGTGGGCGCTGCTGGCGGCGTTGCTGTTCCAGCCGCTGTACCAGCGCCTGCTGACGCGGTGGCCCGGCCGGCGCAATACCGCGGCGGCGGTGACCCTGCTCATCATCACCGTGGCGGTCGTCATTCCGGGCGTCGTCATCGCCAGCCTTGTCGTCGATCAGGCGGCGGGCGTGTACGGCCAGATGCGCAGCGGACAGGTCAACTTCGCCGCCTATTTCCAGCAGATGCACGATGCCCTGCCGCGCCGGATCCAGCGCCTGCTCGACGGGTCGGGCTATGACACGTTCGACCAGGTGCAGGCGCGCGTGACGCAGATCGTCAGCAATTCGGTAAGCACGATCGCGCAGCAGGCCTTCACCATCGGCGCGAACGCGGCGGCGTTCCTGCTGGCGTTCGGCGTCGGGCTGTACGTCACCTTCTTCCTGCTGCGCGACGGCGACCGGATCGGGCCGGCGGTGGTGCGCGCGCTGCCGTTGCGGCAGGACATCGCCAAACGGCTGGCCGACAAGTTCAACGCGGTGGTGCGTGCGACGATCAAGGGGTCGGGGCTGGTCGCGCTGGCGCAGGGCGCGCTGGGGGCGGTCACCTTCTGGATCGTCGGGCTGCCGGCCGCCTTGCTGTGGGGCATGTTGATGGCGATCGCCGCGCTGTTGCCCGCGGTCGGCCCGGCGATCATCTGGGCACCGGTGGCGGTCTATCTGCTGGCGACCGGCGCGATCTGGCAGGCGGCGGTCGTCGTCGGCGCGGGCGTGATGGTCATCGGCCTGGCCGACAACATCCTGCGGCCGATCCTGGTCGGGCGCGATTCGGGGATCCCCGACTGGATGGTGCTGGTGACGACGCTGGGCGGCATCAATCTGGTCGGCCTCAGCGGTATCGTCGTCGGGCCGCTGGCCGGCGCGCTGTTCCTGACCGGCTGGCAGATCCTGACCGAGGAGCGCACCGCGCCGGGTGACGCGGTGTCCGACGACCGCGCCACCGATTAACCGCGCGACCGACTGGCCACGCGACCGTCAGCCGGCCAGCCCGCTTCCGATCCGCGCCTGCAGGTCCGCGCGGACCCGGCGAAAGCCCATCAGCCGGGCGGCGGTGCGGATCAGGTCGTCGTCGCTGCCGCCCGCATTGTCGGCGCGCGCGATGGCCAGCGCGGCGCGGATCTCCAGGTCGGACAGCGCATCCGCCTTCACGGTCGCGCCCGTCTCCGCCGACCGGTCGCGCACCGGCGGATTTATGCCTTGCGCAGGCGTGAACCAGAAGTCGCCGTCCTTTTGCAGGTCGGTCGCGGCCAGCGCCTCCTGCGTCGCAACCAGCACGCGCCGGCCCGCCTTGTCGCGGCCGAAACTGGCGGCGATCCGGCGGGCGATTTCCTCGACATGGACCGGACCCTCGACTTCGACGATCGCACGGGCCAGTGCGGCCAGTTCCGCCACGGCGACCATGTGGGGTTCGGCGTCGGTGTCGACCGTGAAGTCGGCGCGGACATAGGCCGGCATGACCCGCACCGGAGCCTCGGGCATCACCACCAGATGCGCGGGCGGCGGCGCGTCGGTCGTCCCGCCCCGCCGCGCATTGGCCCCGTCCAGCGTCACGCCGTGCGCGGTGGCAGTGCGCGCCTCGGCCAGGGCTGCCTGCAACCGCGCGATCTCGGCCGCGCGGTCATGGAACCAGTCGGTGCTCCAGATCCGGTGGAAGCGCCAGCCGAGATGCTCCAGCACATCCTGCCGCAACCGGTCGCGCTCGCGCGCCCACAGCGCCGAGTGATAGGTCGCGCCGTCGCATTCGACCGCCAGCACATAGGTGCCTGGCGTGTCGGGATGGCGTATGCCCAGGTCGATGCGGAACCCGGCCGAGCCGACCTGCGGATCGGCCAGATAGCCAAGGCTGCGGATCACGTCGGCGACATCCTCCTCGAACGGGGAATCGGCGGCGCGGCCGGTGACGGTCGCTTCCTCGATCCGCCCCGACTGCGCGTAATCGAGGAACCGTTTCAGGATACGCGGCCCCTCCCGCGCGACGCGGGCGATGTCGATGTCGCCCGGATCGAACGAGGCGAACACCTCGCAGCGCAGTCGGGCGCGGGTGAACAGCACGTTCAGCCGCCGCTCGCCGCCCTCGCTGTTGACGGGGCCGAAGGTCATGCTGGTCAGCCGCCCGCCGGGGATGGTCGGGCCGTAGCCCACACTCACCAGGATGACGTCGCGTTCGTCGCCCTGCACGTTTTCGATGTTCTTGACGAACACGTCCTCCGACTGTCCCTCGCGCAGGAAGGCGTCGAGCGCGGTATCGGTGCGGCGGGCATAGTCCAGCAGTTCGGTGATGGTGTTGCGCTGCGCCGACGAGAAGGTGACGATGCCCAGCGACAGGTCGGGATGCGCACGGGCGTGTTCCGCGACCCGCGCGACGATCGCGTCGCCCTCCAGCCGGTTGTCGCGCTTGCCGCCCTTGTCGTACACGCCGTCGACGCGGGTGAAGATCAGGCCATAGGCGGGGTCGTGTTCCAGCGGGGAGGGCGGCAGGATCAGCGCGTCGCGGTAGAATTCGCGGTTCGACACGCGGATCAGTGACGGATCGCGCGACCGGTAATGCCATTGCAGCATCCGCGACGACAGGCCGCGCGCCTCGCACAGGGACAGGATGCTTTCGAGCGAACCGAGCGCCGCCGCACCGCCGAGCAGGTCCGGCGTGTCGCCGTCGTCCGGCGCATCGTCGGGATCGTCGTCGGCGACCAGACGGTCGAAGAAGGACGATGGCGGCAACTGCTTCTGGTCGCCGACCACGACGATCTGGTTCGCGCGGGCGACGGCACCCAGCGCATCCTCTGGCCGGACCTGGCTCGCCTCGTCGATGACCAGCAGGTCGAAGTCGAGCGCACCCGGGGTCAGATATTGCGCGACCGAGATCGGACTCATCAGCAGCACCGGCTTGATCCGCTGCAACGCCGCCGGCGCGCGCCGGAAAAGCTGGCGGATCGCCATGTGCGCGCGCTTCTTGCCGATCTCGCCGCGCACCACCGCCATCTCGCCCTGCGCGCCCTGCGGCACCTGTGCCAGATGCGTGGCGAGGATCGCGGTGACGTTATCGGCCAGCGCCGCGCGTTCAAGCTGCGCGAACCGGGCGGCGAGCGCATGGCGGTCGAGGTCGGCGAAGGTGGCAAGATCGGGCGATGCGGCGATCGCGTCGCGCCACAACCGTTCCGCGCGCGCGAAGGTCAGTTCGGTGACTGCCGCCTGTCCGTCGAACGTCCGCGCGCGCATCGCGTCCGTCAGTGCGGCCAGCCCGGCCTCGTCCAGCCGGCGTTCGATCCGGCGCAGGCGGGTCCACTCCGCGTAGCGATCGGTCTGGCGGGCCATCGTCGCCAGCCGGTCGGCGATCTGCGTGAGGTCAGTGCCGTCGATACCGCCATCGAACAGGCCGGGGTCGAGCATCAGCGTGGATATTGCCGTGTCGATCGACGTCCGTGCCGGTGGCAGCGTGCGGTCCAGCGCCGTGGCCATGGCCGCGCGCGCCGGATCGGCGGCGACCGCGATCACCCGGTCGGGATCGAGCGTCAGCGGCCCGGCGCGTACTTGCGCGGCCCAGTCGGCAATGGCCGCGATGCGCGCGAAATCGGTCCGTTCGCCGCGCCACGCGGCCCCAAGCGTCGCGGCCAGAAACGCCTCGTCCTCCCCCCATGCGCGTCGCAACCGCGCTACGTCGAGCAACCGGTCGACCAGCGCGAGCCGGTCGTCGGCGGTGCGCGGCAGGGCGTTCGGCAGCACCGATGCAAGCGCGCGCGACGCGGCGCGATAGGCCGATCCCCAGCGCGCGAAGAACGATCCGGTGCCACCGACGATCGGCGCGCGCCATGGCGCGGGATCGCTGTCGAACGCGGCATCGGCGAAGGTCGCCTGCTCGGCATCACGCAACGCGCGCCAGCGGCGCGCGGCGTCCAGTCCCTGCGCCAGTCGCGCCGGGTCGGCGGCGGTCAGCAGCGCGCGGATCAGGGCCGGGTCACCGTCCGGCCGATCGTCGAGCCGGGCGAGCATGTCCGCGACCGCTGGGGCGCTGGCAAACGCACGGGGCAGCGGCAGGCCGAACGCGGTCAGGGCTGCGTCGATCGCCGCGCGCAACGCGGACGCCTGCTCCGCCGCCTCAGCCAGCAGGCCGGCAAGCCGCGCCACCGCGACCGGTTGCAGGTGCAGCGCACCGACGCCCGCGAACGGATGCGCATCGACCGGTCCCGCGATGTCCAGCGCGGTGCCAAGCGCCAGCACCTGTTCGGTCAGCGTGTCGAGCGTCGCACGGCTCATCGTCGCCAGCGCCTCGGTCTCCAGCATCGGCGTCGGCGCGCCCGCACCGATATAGCGCGCCTGACGCCCCAGCACCGAAAACGGGGTTTCGCCGGTGTCGCCAATGGGTGCGTGCAACTGGCCTGCGATCGCGTTCAGCCGGTCGCGCACCTCGGTCAGTGCCACGGGCGCGCCGGGCATCGCCGGCACCATCTGCGCCGCGGCCAGCGTCCGCGCGACCTCCTCCAGTACCACCTTCTTGCTGGCGGTGCGCGAATGGAGTTCGAGGCAGATGTCGCGCAGGCCGGTCTTCACCAGCCGGTCGTGGACGACCGACAGCGCCGCCATCTTTTCCGCGACGAACAGCACCGTTTTTCCCTCGCGCGCGGCGGCGGCGATGATGTTGGTGATGGTCTGGCTCTTGCCGGTGCCGGGCGGTCCCTGCACCACCAGGTTGCGACCGGCGCGCACCTCCTCGATCACGCGCGCCTGGCTGGCATCGGCATCGACGACGTGGAACAGCCTGTCCGGCGGCAGCACGACGTCCAGCCGGTCGTCGGGCGCAAACAGCGGCGGTTCGGCGGCGAACCCGTCATACAGCAGCCCGCGTGTCAGGCCGTGTGCCTCCAGCGCGCCGTCGGGCCAGGCGTCCAGCGCAAGGTCGCGGTACATCAGCAGCTTGGCGAACGAGAAGAAGCCAAGCTGCATCGCATCGCGCTCGACGCGCCAGCCGGTGCGGTCGGCGACGACGCCCTCGACCTGCGCGAAATAGGCGCCCGGCGTCCAGCCATCGCCGACCTCAAGCGGCGGCAGGGCGATACCGAAATCGTCGGCCAGCCGCTGTTGCAGCGGCAGGTTGGTGATGAGATCCTCGTCACGCAATCGCAGGTCGTAGGTGGAGGTGCGCGCGTTGCGGACCAGCTCGACCGGCAGCAGCACGAGCGGTGCCTCGCGCGCCACGCGCGATGTCTTGTCCTCGAACCAGGTCAGGAACCCAAGCGCGAGGTAGAGAATGTTGATCCCCTGCTCCTCCTCCGCGGTCCGTGCCTCGCGTGCGATGCCCAGCAGCTTCCTGGCCAGCGCATCGGGGCCAAGGCGGGTTTCCAGCAGCAGGTCGGCCTGCCGTTCGGCGATGTCGGCGGTATCGGCGAACACGACCTCGGTCATCTGCGCCGGATCGCGCGGGCCATCATGCCCCAGCGCGCGGAACCGCATCGTCCGGCCCGCCGACAGGATCGACCAGACCGCGTCCGACCGTTCGTTGACGATCGCCACGACATTGCCGCGCACATTGTCGCGGTTGACATGGACCAGCCGGTTGCGGGTTCCGGTGTCGACGAGCCGCTTGCGGGTCGCGTCGAACAGGCGTTGCAGGTCGCCCCGCGGTTCGGTGGCGTCGGTCGGACTCTGGATTTTGGTCATGATGTGCTGTTCGGCCCGGTAGTGGCGATGGGTGGCGGACCGACGCGTTCGGTGCCCTGCCGGGCCGGTATCGGACAAAGCGGGAACGATGCCAAGCCTCCCCCTTTGATTCGCCGCGTGATTTCACGGCGTGATGCCGGTTGCAGGTCAGTCCATGGTCTTTGGCCCGTTTTCCCGGGATGACGCCGCTCCCGCTTTGTTCTACCGCTGTGCGCCATGATCGCGCATCTCAAAGGACGGCTGGACTCCACCGGCATCGACCATGCCGTCATCGACGTCGGCGGCGTCGGTTATCTGGTCGGCGCGTCGTCGCGCACGCTCGCCTCGCTGGGGCCGGTGGGTGAGGCCGCGATGCTGCATACCGAAATGCTGGTGGCGGAGGATTTCATACGGCTGGTCGGGTTCGCCAGTGCGGCCGAACGCGACTGGTTCCGGTTGTTGACCGGGGTGCAGGGCGTCGGCGCTCGAGTGGCGCTGGCTATCCTGTCGGCGCTGGAACCGGGGGATCTGTCGCGCGCGATCGCCGGCGGCGACAAGGCGATGGTCGCGCGGGCCAATGGCGTCGGGCCGAAACTGGCGCAAAGGATCGTGATGGAATTGAAGGACAAGGTCGGCGGCCTGCCCATTCCGGCGGATGGCCTGTCGTCGGTGCCGCTGGCCGGCGCGACGGCGGACGCGGTATCGGCGATGCTGAACCTGGGTTTCCGCCCGGCCGAGGCGGCGAGTGCGGTCGCTTCCGCCGACGAGGAACTGGGGTCGGGGGCCACGCTCGACGCGCTGGTCCGCCTCGCGCTGCGCAAGGCGGCGAAGTAATGGAACCGCTCAGCCGTCGCCGCTTCAAACTGGGGCTGGCCGCCGCCGCCGCGCTGGCCGTGATCCTGCTGGTCGAGGCGTTGATCCTGGGCCTGCCCGGTGGCGGGATCGCGATCCTGACGACGCCGCTGTCGCTGATGGTGCCGATCGTCCCTGCGTTGCTCATCGCCTTTGCCGCCAGCCGGCCGGTGTTCCGTTATCCGATGGTGGTGTTCAGCGTCGCCACCGCATTGTTCGCGGTATTCCTGGTCCGCGAGGGGTTTGCCGATCCGTCGCCGGCCGAGGCCGCGCGGCTGGCCTTTATCCCCGCCATCGAACTGCTGCTGTTCGTCGGCGTGCTGATCGGCTGCCTGCTGCTCAATTTGCTGTTCGGGCGGCGTACGTGACCGACGATCGCCTCGTCACCACCGCGCGCAAGAGCGAGGATATCGACGCCGCGCTGCGCCCCAAGAATCTCGACGACTTCGTCGGCCAGCGGGCGGCGCGCGAAAACCTGCGCATCTTCATCCAGGCGGCGAAGAATCGCGGCGACGCGCTCGACCATGTCCTGTTCTTCGGCCCGCCGGGGCTTGGCAAGACCACGCTGGCGCAGATCGTCGCGCGCGAGATGGGGGTGGGCTTTCGTGCGACGTCCGGCCCGGTCATCGCCAAGTCGGGCGACCTCGCCGCGCTGCTGACCAATCTGGAGGATGGCGACGTCCTGTTCATCGACGAGATTCACCGGTTGCAGCCGGCGGTCGAGGAGGTGCTGTATCCGGCGATGGAGGACCGCGCGCTCGACCTGATGATCGGCGAGGGGCCGTCCGCGCGCAGCGTCCGGATCGACCTGCCGCGCTTCACGCTGGTCGGCGCGACCACGCGGCAGGGGCTGTTGACGACGCCGCTTCGCGACCGCTTCGGCATCCCGGTGCGGCTGCAATTCTACACGGTCGAGGAACTGGAGCGGGTCGTGACGCGCGCCGCCGGGCTGCTCGGCCTTGCCATCGCGCCCGATGGCGCGGTCGAGATCGCGAGGCGGGCGCGGGGGACGCCGCGAATCGCCGGGCGGCTGCTGCGTCGGGTGCGCGATTTCGCCGATGTCGCGGGCCATGCGGTCGTCGACCGGGCGGCGGCGGATTCCGCGCTCAACCGGCTGGAGGTCGACGCGCTGGGGCTGGACGCGATGGACCGGCGCTATCTGACGATGATCGCCGATATCTATCGCGGCGGCCCGGTCGGCGTCGAGACGCTGGCGGCGGGCCTCAGCGAACCGCGCGACACGGTGGAGGAAGTGATCGAACCCTATCTGATCCAGATGGGGCTGATCGCCCGCACCGCGCGCGGCCGGATGCTGAACGCGGGCGGGTGGAAGCATCTGGGGCTGAACCCGCCGGCCGGATCGCAGGACGGGCTGTTCGACGGCGCGGTCAGCTAGGCGCGGGCCGCGCCGCTGCATTCATCAGTTTGTACACCCGGCAATTGCGGCATGGCACCGGCGCGGTCGATCTGATAGCCACAGGCCATGCCCGTTTCGGCCGTCGCCTCCGCCCGCGAAATCCTTGTCCGCCTGCATGACGTAATGGCGGCCCGTACCCCTGCGCAGGCGAAGCTGAACAGCGTCGTCGGCATCATCGCCGAGGCGATCGGCAGCGAGGTCTGCTCGATCTACCTGCTGCGCGAAGGCGTGCTGGAACTGTTCGCCACGCGCGGCCTGTCGCAGGAGGCGGTCCACGTCACCAAGCTGGCACCGGGCGAGGGGCTGATCGGCACGATCGCGCAGAATGTCGAGGTGCTGAACCTGGACGAAGCCGCCAGCCATCCCGATTTCGCCTACAAGCCCGAAACCGGCGAGGACAAGTTCCACAGCTTCGCCGGCGTGCCGATCATTCGCCGCGAACGCGCGGTGGGCGTGCTGGCGGTCCAGCATGGCGACGTCCGCCGCTATGCCGATGTCGAGATCGAGGCGTTGCAGACGGTTGCGATGGTGCTGAGCGAACTGATCGCCAACGCCGGACTGATCGACGAGGCGTCGGGCGGCGGCACCGACCGGATCCAGACGACCGCGCCGATGCGGATTGCGGGCCTGAAGCTGGTCGACGGGATGGCGTCGGGCTGCGCGGTCTATCACCAGCCGCGAATCACCATCGAACACACCGTTGCCGAGGATACCGAGGCGGAGCGCCACCGCGTCTATGCCGCGTTCGACAAGATGCGCGCGCAGATCGACGGCATCGCGCGCGAGGCGGAGTTCGGCGTCGGCGGCGAACACGTCGAGGTCATCGCGACCTACAAGATGTTCGCCTATGACGAGGGCTGGGCGCGGCGGATCAACGAGGCGATCGACAGCGGCCTGACGGCCGAGGCGGCGATCGAGCGGGTGCAGCAGCGCACGCGGCAACGGATGCGGCAGATCGACGATCCGCTGCTCGCCGATAGGATGCACGACCTGGAGGACCTGTCCAACCGGCTGCTGCGGATCGTGTCGGGTCAGATGGGGACGGCGGCGCAACTGGGGCTGCGGCAGGATACGATCCTGATCGCGCGCAACCTGGGGCCGGCCGAATTGCTGGAATATGACCGGCGGCGGCTGAAGGGGGTGATCCTGGAGGAAGGGTCGCTGACCGCGCATGTCACCATCGTCGCCCGCGCCATGGGCGTGCCGGTGCTGGGGCGCGTGCGCGACGTGCGCCGGCTGATCGGCGAGGGCGACATGCTGTTGCTCGACGTGACCGGGGCCAACGTCTTCGCGCGGCCGTCGGCGGCGATGGAGGAGGCGTTCGGCGCGAAACTGGTCCTGCGGCAGAAGCGCAAGGCGGCGTTTGCCGCGCTGCGCGATGTGCCGCCGGTTACGACCGACGGTCACCGGGTGACGGTGATGGTCAATGCCGGGCTGCGCGACGACGTGGCGGCGCTGGACCTGACCGGCGCGGACGGGATCGGTTTGTTCCGCACCGAGTTCCAGTTTCTGGTGTCGGCGACCCTGCCGCAGCGCGAGCGCCAGCAGCGATTGTACAAGGAGGTGCTGGACGGTGCCGGCGACCGCCCGGTCATCTTCCGCACGATCGACATCGGCGGCGACAAGGCGCTCCCCTATCTGAAGGACGACGAGGGCGACGAGGAAAACCCGGCGATGGGCTGGCGCGCGCTCCGCCTGTCGCTTGAGCGCGACGGCCTGATGAAGGTACAGGCGCGCGCGCTGCTGGAGGCGGCGGCGGGGCGCACGCTGAACGTGATGTTCCCGATGGTCAGCGAACCGTGGGAGTTCGACGAGGCCCGGGCGCTGTTCGAGGCGCAGCGCGCCTGGGTCGCCGGGCGCGGCCGCCGGTTGCCGACCGAGATCCGCTACGGCGCGATGCTGGAGGTGCCGGCGCTGGCCGAACAACTCGACATGCTGCTACCGCGGCTCGATTTCCTGTCGGTCGGCACCAACGACCTGACCCAGTTCCTGTTCGCGGCCGATCGCGCCAATCCGAAGCTCGCCGAACGCTATGACTGGCTCAGCCCGTCGATCCTGCGCTTCCTGAAACGGGTGGCCGGGCAGGCGAAGGCGGCGGGCGTGCCGATCGCGGTGTGCGGCGAAATGGGCGGCCGCCCGCTGGAGGCGATGGCGCTGATCGGCATCGGTATCGACCGCCTGTCGATCACCCCGGCGGCGGTCGGGCCGATCAAGGCGATGGTCCGATCGCTCGATCACGCCGCGATCGTTGCGGAAACGGAACGGTTGCTGGCGCTGGCCCCGCGCACCGTGCGCGGCGACCTGCTCGACTGGGCGGCGGCGCAGGGCGTCGAACTGGCCTGAGCGGCAGACCAATCCATGTTGGCCTGCGTTGACTTGGGCCGGGTGGTCTGAGAGACGGTGTACGGACCTGACAGGGGGTGCGACCGTCGTGCCCCGCGATGCCGGAGACAATGATGACCGAGGGTGACGCCGGCACGAGCGGTGCGGCCGCTGGCAAGGCGGGCGACATCCTGCGCACGGCGCGCGAGGCCCACGGCCTCAGTCTGGCCGATGTGGCGGCGCGGACGCGCATCCCGCTGCGGCATCTGGAGGCGATCGAGCTGTCGCAATATGCCGGCCTGCCCTCGCCGACTTATGCGGTCGGTTTTGCCAAGGCCTATGCCCGCGCGGTCGGTATCGACGAGGTCGCGGCGGCGCAGGCGGTCCGGACCGAGGTCGACCGGATCGGGCCGCGCACGCCGGAGTTCACGCCCTATGAGGTGGCCGATCCGTCACGCGTCCCCTCGCGCGGGGTGACGCTGACCGCGCTTGGCATTGCGCTGGCGGTGCTGGTGCTGGTCGGCCTGTGGTATGCGACCGACCTGTTGCGCGGCGGTACGCCGGGCAGCGTGCCGGTGACCGAAACCCCGCCTGCCACCGTTGTCGCGGCGGTGCCGGTGGCGACGCCGTCGGCCAGCGGCGGCCAGGTCCGGCTGGCCGCGACCGACGAGGTCTGGATGCGGGTCTACGACGCCGACGGCGAGACGCTGTACATGGACACGATGAAGCCGGGGCAGGCATTCGACGTGCCGGCCGGTGCAAACAACCCGATGATCAACGTCGGCCGTCCCGACAAGCTGACCATCACGCTGAACGGGTCGGCCGTACCCCCGCTGGGTGACGGCAGCCGGGCGATCAAGGATGTGCGGATCGGGGCCGAGGCGCTGGCCGCGCGGCTGAACGGGACGACGCCCGCCGCGACGCCATCGCCTGCGGCCCCGTCGCGGGCGACCGGATCCCGGACCGAGCGTCGGGTGACGTCGCGTCGCGAGCGACCAGCCAGCGTGACGACCCAGGCCGATGAAACCGCACAGGCCAATCGCGCCGTACAGCCGGCGGCGACCGGCAACAGCAGTGCGCCCTGAGTCCATGGTGTTCTAGGCTCCTTGGCGGCCTGACGTTTCGGCGCGCGGGGCCGCCGAATGCTTAACGCTGGCGACACCATGGGTGGTTCCGCTATGCTGGTCCCGTCCATCGAACCATATCGGGGTGTGTGCCTGTGAAGACGTTCCTGATCGCTCTGCTGGCCTCGGCCGCGATGATGCCGGCGGCCGCACAGGCGCAATCGGTTGAGGGACGCGTCGGCAAGCTGGAAAGCGAAATGCGCGCGGTTCAGCGCAAGGTCTTCCCAAACGGCGGCGGTCAACTGGTCCTGCCGGATATCGTCGCGACCCCGACCCCCGCCGGCCCCGGTCCGGGCGTGCCCGCGACCAGTGCGGTGACCGACCTGACGCAGCGCGTGTCCTCGCTGGAGCAGCAGCTGGCGACGATGACCGGGCAGATCGAACAGAACCAGTTCCGCGCCCGGCAGATCGAGGAATCCTTTGCCGCCTACAAGCGTGCCACCGACGAGCGGCTGAAGGCGCTGGAGGGGGCGGCCCGTCCGGCCCCGACCGCGGCCGAGGCCGGCGACACCAGCGATTCGGACGTGTCCGACGATACCTCGCCGGCACGACCCGTCGCCAGGCCGACGACGACACCCGCCTCCACCGCCGGCCCCGGTGCGGTCGCGGGCATCGAGAAGCCGTCGACCGGCGATGCGGGCGAGGACGAATATATGTACGGATACCGCCTGTGGGCGGCCAAGAAATATCCGCAGGCCGAGGCGCAGCTGAAATCGGTCGTCGCCAAATATCCCAAGCACAAGCGCGCCAGCTATGCCCAGAACCTGCTGGGTCGCGCCTATCTGGATGAGGGCAAGCCGTCGCTCGCCTCGATCGCGTTCTACGACAATTACAAGAAGATGCCCGATGGCGAACGCGCGCCCGACAGCCTGTTGTTTCTCGGCCAGGCGCTGACGAAGCTGAACAAGCCGGCGGACGCGTGCAAGGTCTATACCGAGCTGACCGACGTCTATGGTGCGAAGATCGGGCCGGCGATGAAGGCGGATATCGCCAAGGGGCGCACGGCCGCGAAATGTTCGTGACGCGCCTGCGGGCGTAAGGCCAGCCACGATGAGACGGTCATGGTAACGAAACCGCGCGTCGTGCCGGTACGCAGCGATGCCGACCGGTTCGCGGCGGATCTGGCGCGGGCCGGCGGGGATCCGGCCGCGCCGCTGGCGCTTGCCGTGTCGGGCGGGGCCGACAGCATGGCGATGCTGGCGCTGGCGGCGGAGGCGATGCCGGGTCTGGTGCTGGCGGCGACGGTCGATCACGGCCTGCGCGCCGATGCCGCGGCGGAGGCGGCGATGGTCGCCGAAATGTGCGCCGCGCTGGACGTGCGCCATGCGACATTGCGTCCGACGACGCCGATCGCCGGGGCCAGCATCCAGGCGCAGGCGCGAACCGCGCGTTACGACCTGCTGGCGGGCTGGGCGCAGGCGGCGGGGGCGGCGCAACTGGCGACCGGGCATCATGCCGACGATCAGGCGGAGACGTTCCTGATGCGTGCCGCGCGCGGGTGCGGCCTGTCGGGACTGGCCGGGGTGCGGCCGGTGACGCAGATCGCCGGGATCCGCGTCGTCCGTCCGCTGCTGGACTGGCGGCGTGCGGAGTTGCGCGCGATCGTCCGCCGCCGCGAACTGGCGTTCGTCGACGACCCAAGCAATGCCGACGACCGCCACGACCGCACCCGCTATCGCCGGCTGCTGCACGATCACGAATGGCTCGACGCGGCCGGCATCGCCCGGTCGGGCACCTATCTGGCGGAGGCGGATGCCGACATGCGCGCGGTCGTCGACTGGCTCTGGCGTGCGCGCGCCGTGATTGCGGACGGCGAGGCGTGGGTCGATGTCACCGACCTGCCGCGCGAGGTCTGCCGCCGGCTTGCGCGGCGGGCGATCGGCGAGGTTCGCGATGCCATCGGCGTCACGCGCCCCGACTGGTCGGAGGGCGCGAACATCGAATCGCTGCTCGATGCGCTGACCGATGGACGGCGCGCGACCCAGGCGGGGATCGTGGCGTCGGTGCGCGCCGGGCGCTGGCGCTTTCGCGTGGCTCCGCCGCGTCGGACGGGCTGATGAGTCTCCTTAGAAATGCGCTCGCGCGTGTTTGATGTCGCCGGCGCGTTTCCAAACGGGCTTCGATCGCGGCAAAGCGCATCTTGTTCCATTGCCATTAACCCCGGCGCGCTTATCTTGGGATCGAAAGGTACGCGCGACCCATGAACGACAATGAGAAGCAGCCGGAAAGCGGCGGTCCCAACCCCTGGATGAAGAGCCTGCTCGTCTGGGTGGCGATCCTGGTGACGCTGGCCTTGTTCGTGACGTTGATCGACGGGCGATCGGCAAGCACGGCCAGCAACACGCTGCCCTACTCGGCGTTTCTCGACAAGGTCGACGAAGGCACCGTGAAGGACGTCAGCATCTCGCGCGACGTCATCACCGGCACGCTGAGCAATGGCGAGGCGATCCGCGTCTATCCGATCCAGGATTCGACGCTGGTGCCCAAGCTGCGTGAAAAGGGCGTGACGATCTCGGCCAAGCCCGAGGACGGCGCACCGATCTGGCAGTATCTGCTGATGCAGGCGCTGCCGTTCCTGCTGTTCATGGGTATCGCGTTCTTCGTCCTGAAGCAGATGCAGAAGAACTCCGGTTCGGGCGCGATGGGTTTCGGCAAGAGCCGTGCGAAGATGCTGACGCAGAAGGAGGGCCGCGTGACCTTCGACGACGTCGCCGGCATCGACGAGGCGCGCGAGGAGCTGGAGGAAATCGTCGAGTTCCTGAAGGATCCGACGAAATTCGCCCGCCTTGGCGGCAAGATCCCGAAGGGCGCGCTGCTGGTCGGGTCGCCCGGTACCGGCAAGACGCTGCTCGCCCGCGCGATCGCGGGTGAGGCGGGCGTCCCTTTCTTCACGATTTCCGGGTCGGACTTTGTCGAGATGTTCGTCGGCGTCGGCGCAAGCCGCGTCCGCGACATGTTCGAGCAGGCGAAGAAGTCGGCACCGTGCATCGTCTTCATCGACGAGATCGACGCGGTCGGTCGCCATCGTGGTGCCGGGCTGGGCAATGGCAATGACGAGCGCGAACAGACGCTGAACCAGCTGCTGGTCGAGATGGACGGGTTCGAGGCGAACGAGGGCATCATCATCATCGCCGCGACCAACCGCCCCGACGTGCTCGACCCCGCGCTGCTGCGGCCGGGCCGCTTCGATCGCCAGGTCGTCGTGCCCCGCCCGGATATCGAGGGGCGGATCAAGATCCTCGAAGTCCACATGAAGAAGGTGCCGCTGGCGCCCGACGTCGATGCCCGCGTCATCGCGCGCGGCACGCCGGGCTTCTCGGGTGCCGACCTCGCCAACCTCGTCAACGAAGCCGCGCTGCACGCGGCGCGCAAGGGCAAGCGGCTGGTCGCGATGGCCGAGTTCGAGGAAGCCAAGGACAAGGTCATGATGGGCGCGGAGCGTCGCAGCATGGTGATGACCGACGACGAGAAGCGGATGACCGCCTATCACGAAGCGGGCCATGCCGTGGTCGCAATGCACGAGCCGGCGTCGGACCCGATCCACAAGGCGACGATCATTCCGCGCGGTCGCGCGCTGGGCATGGTCATGCGCCTGCCGGAACGCGATTCGTACAGCTATCACCGCGACAAGATGTACGCGAACCTTGCCGTGTCGATGGGCGGGCGCGTCGCCGAGGAAGTGATCTTCGGCTATGACAAGGTGTCGAGCGGCGCGAGCGGCGACATCCAGTATGCGACCGGTCTGGCCCGCGACATGGTCACCCGCTGGGGCATGTCCGACGCGGTCGGCCCGCTGGAATATGGCGAGCCGGAGGGGGAGAGCTTCCTTGGCTATTCCTCCAGTCGCCCGGCGCGCATGTCGAACCAGACCGCGCAACTGATCGACGACGAGATCAAGCGGATCGTCGAGGGCGGGCTGGAACGCGCCAAGCATGTGCTGGGCGAGCATATCGACCAGCTGCACACGGTCGCCGGTGCGCTGCTCGAATATGAGACGCTGACCGGCGACGAGATCAAGCGCCTGATCGCGGGTGAGGATCTCGACCGGCAGGACAAGGGCAAGATGACGGTGAACGTGCCGCGTGCCGGCACATCGATCCCCAAGACGCGGCGGCCCGGCGGCCCGTTCGGTGCGCCGAGTCCGCTCGGTGCCTGACGCCATCGGACCGGTGGTCCACGCGGCGCGGATGGTTCGTCCATCCGCGCCGTTTTTGCATCTGGCGACCTTGGGTGGGGTCGTATACCATCGCTCCGCGACCCTTCCGGTCGACGGAGTGGCGGCATGAAGACAATCCTGATGGCGGTGGCGCTGACCGTCACGCTCGCCAGTCCCGCCAACGCGGCGATGGACGTGAACACCTTCCTGACCAAGGTCGCGGCGCTCAAGGCGAAGGGCATGCGCGCGCTGTTTTCATCCGATATCGGCCTGTTGAAGCGCGAGGCCGGCGCGGCGGTGACCCAGATCGACGCGGAAAAGAAGGCGCGGGCCAAGGCCGGCCAGCCGCCGCTCTATTGCTCGCCCGAGGGTAAGAAGATGTCGTCGGACGAAATGATCGCCGGCCTGCAGGAAATTCCGGCGGCGCAGCGCGGCATGTCGCTGAAGGACGGTTTCCTGCGGGTCATCGCCCGGCGCAATCCCTGTCCCTGATGTCGCGTTGCACGGCTCAGTGCGACACCCCCATCGCGACAAGGCCGGCGACGAACAGGGTGAGTACGACCGCGGCGAACACGAGCAGGCACACCGTCCGCCACAACGCGGACGGCCGTGACAGGCCATAGGCACCGCGCAGCTGGGCGAACAGATGGACCGGCGGGGCCAGCCAGAAGATCGTCCAGATCAGCCCGGTGGCGATGCCGATCGCCAGTCCGACCTCCAGCATGATCGCGAGCAGGGACATGAAGCTGATCGAATAGGTCACGAAAATCGCGTGGTCGTACAGGTGGAATCGGCGCCGCCACGCGAACAGCAAGGCGACGAAGGGCGTCGACAGCAGGATCAGCGCCCAGCTGTATTTATAGGCGCTCGATTGGACCTTGTAGGCCACGAGGCCGGGATTGGTCTGCATCTGGACGATGGCACGGTCGAGCCATGGCCAGCCGGTTCGGACGGGATGGCGCGCGCGATCGGCGTCGAGTTCGGCCCGACTTCCGGCCAGCGCCTCCACGTTGCGCCGCGTGACTGTGATGGCCTGGTCGATGTCGGTGGTTGGCGTTCGCGCCGCGACCGCGATCGCGCGTTGTTTCTCCAGCGCCGCGATCCGGGTTTCGCCGCGCGCCAGCCCTTCCGCCATTTCGGCGCGCGTTCCGTCCATCAGCGCCCGCATCCCTTCGCCAAGGTCGCCGGGGCCGAGTGCGCCGAACAAGGCGAATGTCAGGAACACCGTGAACAGGAACAGCGCCAGCGGCGACACGAACCGGGCACGCTCGCCGGCGATGTAGCGGCGGGTCAGCGCACCGGGGTGACGCACCAGCATCGGCAGGGTGCGCCAGATCCGGCCTTCGAAATGGAACACGCCGTGCAGCAGGTCGTGGCCGATCGCGCCCAGCGTTCGGTGGACATGGCCTGACTGCCCGCAGGCATGGCAGTGCGGACCGATCAGTCGCGTGCCGCAGTTCAGGCACAACGCCCCCGCCGCGTCCTGCGCCCCCGCCACATTCTGCGCCCCTACATGCGCCATGCCGCGCGCATGCGGGTCCAGCGTGCCGGCCAGCAACGCCCCCGTGATGATGCCGCCAGCGGCGTCGATGTCCCCCGTCATGGCGGCGACCCTATCAGCGCGAATCATCAGGCGCGAGTGGCTTTGGCGCGGGACCGCCTGTATCGTTACGCCCATGACCGATACCCCGACCACCCTGATCGCCCGCATGGGCCGTGCCGCGCGAACCACCGCACAGACGCTGTCCGCATCGCCGACCGCGACCAAAGCCAGTGCGCTTCGTGCGGCGGCTGCGATGCTGCGCGACGACTCCGCGCTGATCCTTGAAGCCAATGCCGGCGACATGGCGCAGGCGACCGCCAATGGCCTATCGGGCGCGATGCTCGACCGGCTGCGGCTGGACGAAGCGCGCGTGGCGGCGATGGCGGCCGGCGTCGAGGCGGTGGCCGGGCTGGCCGATCCGGTCGGGCAGGTGATCGACGCCAGCGAGCGGCCGAATGGGTTGCGGCTGTCGCGTGTCCGCGTGCCGATCGGCGTCATCGGCATCGTCTATGAAAGCCGGCCCAACGTCACCGCCGATGCCGCCGCGCTGTGCGTCATGGCGGGCAACGCCGCGATCCTGCGCGGCGGGTCGGAAGCGGTGCACAGCAACCGGGCGATCCATGCCGCCTTTGTCCGCGGACTGGCGGCGGCGGGGTTGCCCGAGGCGGCGGTGCAACTGGTGCCGACGACGGACCGGGCGGCGGTCGGCGCGATGCTGGCGGCGGACGGCGCGATCGACCTCATCATCCCGCGCGGCGGCAAGAGTCTGGTCGCGCGCGTTCAGGCGGAGGCGCGGGTGCCGGTGCTGGCGCATCTGGACGGGATCAACCACGTCTATGTCGATGCGTCGGCCGACCCGGCGATGGCGCGGGCCGTGGTGTGCGACGCCAAGATGCGCCGCACCGGCGTGTGCGGCGCGATGGAGACGTTGCTGATCGACGCTGCCTATCCCGACACCGCGGCGCTGGTGCGGGCACTGGCGGCGACGGGCTGTCATGTGCTGGGCGACGGACGTATCTGCGCGCTGGTGCCCGGCACCGAGCCGGCGGATGAGGCCGACTGGGACACCGAATATCTCGACGCGATCGCCTCGGTCGCGCTGGTCGACGGGGTCGAGGGGGCGATCGCGCATATCGCCGCCCACGGATCGCACCATACCGACGCGATCGTCGCCGCCGACGAAGCCGTCGCCGAACGGTTCCTGGCCGCCGTCGACAGCGCGATCGTGCTGTGGAACGCCTCCACCCAGTTCGCCGATGGCGGCGAGTTCGGGCTGGGCGCGGAAATCGGCATCGCCACCGGCCGGCTGCACGCGCGCGGGCCGGTCGCGCTGGAGGGGCTGACGACCTACAAATGGATCGGTCGCGGAACCGGGCAGGTGCGGGGTTGATGCCGGTGGGCGAGGGGCATAGGATCGGGCGATGAACGCGCGCACGTCGATCACGACGGATCTTGATGCGGACACGCTGGCGCTGGTCGAGCGGTTGGCGTTGGAGCGCGGCATGACGAGTCCGCAGTTTGCCGCCGAGGCGATCCGCCGCATAGCCGAAAGCGAAAGCGATTATCGCGCCTTCATCCAGGCGGGGGAGGCCGATATCGCGGCCGGCCGGGTGTACACGCAGGATCAGGTCGAGGCGATGTTTCTGGGCGAAGGGATACGGCGTGATGCCGCATGAACCGTGTCCTGTGGTCGCAATCCGCGACGGACGATCTTGCCGCCATTCGTGATTATCTGTCGGATATTGATCCGGCGCTGGCGCAGGGCGTCCTGCAAACCATTATTCGATCCACGGGCCTGATACAGGACTATCCAGCGATGGGCACGCCACTCTCCTATCGGTCGTGGCGCAAGTGGCGCGTTCGCGGCACCCCCTATATCCTGATCTATGAATCGACACCGCCGGGTATCGCGATTGCCCGCGTTCGCCACGAACGCGAGGACTGGTTTCTGCTGCCATGACCCGCATCGGCCTGCTTGGTGGATCGTTCAATCCCGCGCATCGGGGGCATCGCCGGATCACGCTGGGGGCGATCCGCGCGCTGGCGCTGGACGAGGCATGGTGGCTGGTGTCACCCGGCAACCCGTTGAAGGATGCCGCGACCGACATGGCGCCGATCGCGGCGCGGCTCGCGTCGGCGCGCAGGGTCGCCGCCCATGCGCCGATCCGCGCGACCGATATCGAGACGCGGCTGGGCACGCGCTATACCCGCGACACGATCCGCGCGCTGAAGCGGCGCTATCCGAAAACGCGGTTCGTCTGGATCATGGGCGCGGACAATCTGGCGCAGTTTCACAGCTGGCGCGACTGGCGCGGGATCGCGCGTGAGGTTCCGATTGCGGTCGTTGCGCGTCCGGGCTATGAAGGCAACGCCCTTGCAGGTCCTGCGATGGGTTGGTTGCGGCGTTTTCGACGGCCCGCGACCAGCGCGAAGGACTGGACGACGTGGGAGTTGCCGGCGCTGGTGCTGTTGCGGTTCCGACCCGACCCGACATCCGCCACCCGCTTGCGGGCGGCCGATCCCGACTGGCACCGTCGAGCCGCCGCACCCCCGTTTGATGAAGTTTAGGAGTTCTCTTGGCCGTTCCCTCTACCGCCCCGCGCGCATCCGACCCGCAAGAGGTCGAGGCGCTGCACCGGCTGATCCTCGCATCGCTCGACGACGATCAGGCGGTCGACACGATCACGATCCCGCTGGAGGGCAAGTCGTCGATCGCTGACCACATGGTCATCGCCAGCGGCCGGTCGACGCGGCAGGTCGCGTCGATGGCGGCCAAGCTGGCGGAAAAGATCAAGGGCGAACTCGGCCGCCTGACCCGGATCGAGGGCCTGCCGACCGCCGACTGGGTGCTCATCGACGCGGGTGACGTGATCGTTCACCTGTTCCGTCCCGAAGTGCGCAGTTTCTACAATCTGGAACGCATGTGGGCGTTCGGCGACGCGCCGACCCCGCCGGCGATGCCCAACGCCTACGGCGAGTGATCGGCCGGTCCCGTGCCGGCCGGTTGGCCGCGCGGGACTGATCGGGCGACGGCTAGGCGGACCCCAGCATCGCCAGCTGCGATCGCAGCAACGCCAGATTATGCGCCGCCAAATGGCTTCCGCGTCCCTGCACGCTGCCCTCCAGATCCGGACGCTCGCCGATCGCGAGACAGCGTTCCCACGCCGATCCGGCCAGCGGCAGCCATTGCCCGACCGCCCGCGACGGATCGGCCATCGCGCGTTCCAGCAGCAGGTCGCCCAGCACGAAGAAGAAATCCGGCGACTCCGCCCATACCGGCATCTCCGCCTCGGCCAGCGTCAGCGCGGCGTCGATCCGCCCGGCCTCGCCCAGACAGTGCAGATACCGGACGACCAGTTCGTGTCGCCAGTTCGCGGCCGGCGGCGTCAGCGCCAGCGCGGTGGCGTACCGGTCGCACGCGGTCGCGTGATCGTGGCGGCTCTCCGCATCCGTGCCGAGTTGATAGTGGAGATACGGATCGTCGGGCCGCTCGCCGAGTTCGCGTAGCAGGAGCGGGGCGTTGCGGCCGATCTTGCCCGCCATCTGCGTGTCGAAATAGCCGTCATGGCCGATGTGCAGGTCGATCCGCGCGCGGGGCAGGGGGGAGACGGGCTGTTCGTGGACGCGGCCCCGATAGCGGACGCCGCGCGGCAGCAGGCGGGTGATCCAGCTGCGGTTCGACGCGGGCGGCGCACCGGTGGCGACTGCGCCGACCGGATCATAGCCGCTGTGGATACACACGGTGCCAAGGCGGGGCGGGGCCGAACACCAGGGCCGCAGGTGTTCGCCACCCGATTCGATCCATTCGTCGGCGTCGAGAATCATTGCCCAGTCGGCGTCGGCGAGATCGAGCGCCCGGTTGCGCGCGGCCGAAAAATCGTGCGTCCAGTCGGTGTGATGCACCAACGCCCCGCAGGCGGCGGCCAGCGCGGGCGTGTCGTCGGACGATCCGGTGTCGAGCACGACGATCCGGTCGACCCAGGGGCGGACGCTGTCCAGACAGCGGACGATGCAGCGGGCCTCGTCCCGCACGATCAGCACGGCCGCCAACCCGCCCTGGGGCATGGCATCACGGCTGGTCGTCACGGTCGGCGCGGTCGGGCGGGGGTCATGCCGACGGGTATCGCGGTCATGCTGCCAACAAATCGTTAACCATGGCGGTGATTGGTCGTAGCGCGCACGTCGCTCGCGCGGCTAGGGTCCGGCAGACGTTCCTTTCTCCATCCCGGACCATTCATGCTCCTGCACATCGTCGCGCGTGGCCGGATCGGTCGATCGCCTGAGGCCGATCTGGTCGATCGCTATCTGAAGCGGATCGTCTGGCCGACGCGCGTCACCGAACTGCCCGACACCGGTGGCCGCGTGCCGGACATGATGCCGCAGACGAAACGCATCCTGCTGGACGAAAAGGGCGAGGTGCTGGCATCGACGGCGTTCGCGCAGAAACTGGGGCGGTGGCGCGACGACGGGGTGCGCGAATGCCGGTTCGAGATCGGCGCGGCCGACGGGTTCGACGACGCCGCGCGCGGGGAGGCCGACTTGCTGGTTTCCTTCGGCCGCGCGACCTGGCCGCACATGCTGGCGCGGGCGATGCTGGCCGAGCAGCTGTTCCGCGCGACCGCCATCCTCGCCAACCATCCCTATCACCGCGAAGGGTGAGGTGACGCGCGGTGTCCTGCTGGCGGTGACGGCGGCGGTGCTGCTGACCGCGAACGCCGCCGCGCAAGCGCCGACGCTGGCCGATCAGCAGGCGCGGCTGACGGAGGCGCGCCGGGCCGCGAACGCCGCCACCGCCCGCGCCGCCGCGTTGACGCAGGCCGCGCGGCGCGAACGCACGGCGGCGGGCCGCGCCCAGGCCGAGGAACGCGCGCTGGCCGGTCAGGTCGCCGCCGCACAGGCGCGCGTGGCGGCGGCGGCGGCGCGGGCGGCGATGGTCGACCGGCTGCTGGCCGATCGTCGCGCCGGGCTGGGACAGGGACAGGCGCCGGTCGCGCGGCTGCTCGCGGCGTTACAATCGCTGGCGCGCCGGCCGGCCGTGGCCGCGATCGTCCAGCCGGGTTCGGTCGACGATCTGGTGCATGTGCGGGCGGTGCTGGGCGGCGTGCTGCCGGTGGTCCGCGCGCGCACCGCCCAGCTGCGCGGCGAGGTCGCGCGGATCGAGCGGCTGCACGCCGCCGCCGCCGCCGCCGCCGCCACGCTGCGCCGCCGCCGGGCGCGGCTGGAGGCGGATCGGCTGGCGCTGGCGCGGACCGAGGCGGCGCACCGGCAAAGCGCCGAGCGGCTGGGGCGCGGGGCGATGAGCGAATCCGACCGTGCGCTGGCGATGGGGGAGCGCGCCCGCGACCTGGTCGATGCGCTGGCCCTGACCGGCAGCCAGAGCGCGACCGCCGCCGACCTCGTGCGCCTGCCCGGGCCGATTCCGCGCCCGTTGCGCGCCGGCACCGTGCCGCCGCCGATGCCGCCGGCCGCCTATCGCCTGCCCGTCGCCGGGCGGCTGGTGACCGGGCTGGACGAAGTGTCGGCGGCCGGAGTGCGGGCGCGCGGCCTGAGTTTCGCGGTGGCACCGGGCGCGCGCGTCGTCGCGCCGGCGGGGGGCGTGGTGCGCTTTGCCCGCACGTTTCGCGGCTATGGCGTGATCGTCGTGATCGACCATGGCGATGGCTGGACGACCTTGCTCACCGGCCTGTCGCGCGCGTCGGTGGAGTCGGGGCAGGCGGTGACGGCGGGGGCGGCCGTCGGGCTGGCCGCGACCGGCGACGATCCACAGGTGACGGTCGAGCTGCGCCGGCGCGGTCGCCCGGTCGATATCGTCGCGCTGCTTGGGTGACCTGCCTGGCGGGTCAGCCCCGGTTCACCATATCGTTGCTTTGATAACGGCCGGGGAAGCCGCTAGAGTGACATGACTTCTCGAATGCCAGGATCCGCGATGACCCGTCCCCAGTCTGCCCGTCCAAAGTCTGCCCGTTCCAAACTGACTACCGCGACCGCGATCCTCGGGCTGGTCGGCATCGCGACCGCGGCGGTGGCCGCCGATACCGACACCTATCGCGAGTTCGACCAATTGCTCGACGTCTACAACCGGGTGAAGGCGGACTATGTCGACAAGGTCGACGACAAGACGCTCATCAAGGGCGCGATCCAGGGGATGCTGGCGGCGCTCGACCCGCACAGCTCCTATGTCGATGCGCTCGATTACGAAAACCTGCGGATCCAGACCGAGGGCAATTACGGCGGCCTCGGCCTGACGGTGCAGATGGAGGACGGCGCGGTCAAGGTCGTCGCCCCGCAGGAGGATACCCCGGCGGCGCGCGCGGGCGTGAAGTCGGGCGATTATATCACGCATATCGACGGCAAGCTGATCTACGGCGACACGCTGGACGAATCGATCGGCCTGATGCGCGGCAAGCCCGGCACCAAGATTTCGCTGACGCTGGTTCGTCCCGGCCGCGACAAGCCGGTCGAGGTGACGATGATGCGCGAAGTCATCGTCCAGCGCCCCGTGAAATGGGAAGTGCGCGGCGATGTCGGCTATATCAACATCAACACCTTCTCCGAAAGCACCGGCGCCGACACGCGCGCGGCGATCATGGCGATCGACAAGTCGCTGGGCCACCGGCCGCTCGGTTACGTCGTCGACCTGCGCGAGAATGGCGGCGGGTTGCTGACGCAGGCGATCGCGGTGTCGGACGCGTTCCTCGATCGTGGCGAGATCGTGTCGCAGCGCGGGCGCGAGAAGAACGACATCGAACGCTATTATGCCAAGCCCGGCGACGACGCGCACGGCCTGCCGGTCGTGGTGCTGACCGATTCGGGTACGGCCTCCGCCTCCGAGATCGTCGCCGGCGCATTGCAGGATCATCACCGCGCGCTGGTGATGGGCGAGCGGACCTTCGGCAAGGGATCGGTCCAGACCCTGCTCCAGATCGGGCCGCAGACCGCGCTGCGCCTGACGACCGCGCGCTACTACACGCCGTCGGGCCGGTCGGTGCAGGAGGGCGGGATCGAACCCGACATCGCCGTGCCGCAGCTGACCGACGAGGATTACAAGACGCGCCCCGTCTTCCGCGAGGCCGATCTGCGCCGTCATCTCATCAACGAGGTCAAGGCCGACAACAAGGTGCTGGAGGAGGATACCAAGACCGATCCGCGCTTCGCGATGACGCCCGAACAGTTGAAGAAACAGGGCGTCGACGACTTCCAGCTTTACTACGCGCTGAAGACCGTCGCCCGGCTGGGCGGGCCGGTGCAGGTCGCCGCCGCGACCCGGCCGGTCGTGAAGCCGACGCCGGCACCGGCCAAGTGATCGGCCGCCGCGCGACCCGGGGCGAGATCCGCGCGCGCTGGATCGCGCTGCTGTTGCCCGCCGCGTTGCTCGGCGGCGCGTGGGGGGCGCAGCTGATCGGCGGGCTGTACCCGTGCGAGATGTGCCACTGGCAACGCTGGCCGCATTATGCGGCGGTCGTCGTGGCGCTGCTGGCGTTCCTCATGCCGCGCCGGCTGTCGAACGCGCTGGTGGTGGTGGCCGCGCTGCTGGTCGCGGTCAGCGGCGTGATCGGCGTGGCGCATGCGGGCGTCGAATATGGCTGGTGGCAGGGGTTCACCGCCTGCACCTCGACCGTCGACCTGTCGGGCGCGACGGCGGCGGACCGGCTGCGCTCGATCCTGAACGCGCCGCTGATCCGCTGCGACGTGGCGCAGTGGCGGTTGTTCGGCATTTCGCTCGCCGGCTATAATGCGATCCTTTCGCTGGGTGGCGCGTTGGTGATCCTGATGACGATGCGAACGGACAGAAGGACGATGCGATGACGGCCAGGGCGATGACCCGCTGGAAGCCCGGCGACCGGCCCCGCGCCAGCGATGCGATGATCCGCGTCGATCAGGCCGGGGAATATGGCGCGACCCGCATCTATGCGGGCCAGCTCGCCATTTTCGGCGATCGCCATCCGACCGCGCGCGCGATCCATCACATGGCGCAGCAGGAGGAACGGCACCGGCTGTTCTTCGACCGGATGATCGTCGAACGCGGCGTCCGGCCGACCGTACTGCAACCCTTCTGGGACGTGGCGGGCTTCGCGCTGGGCGCGGTGACGGCGGCGATGGGGCCGAACGCGGCGATGGCCTGCACCGCCGCGGTCGAGACCGAGATCGACAAGCATTATGCCGAACAACTGGTCGAACTGGGCGACAGCGATCCCGAGCTGTCCGCCGCGATCGCCGATTTCCAGGCCGAGGAGGTCGAGCACCGCGACCACGCGCTGGCCAATGGCGCGGAGGCGACGTTTGGCTATCCGGTTTTGAGCGGGATCATCCGCATGGGCTGCAAGGTCGCGATCGCCGCTGCGAAGCGGATTTAGGAGACGTCATGAAGATCAACCCGTTCGTGTTGCCCGGGATGGCCGCCGCCCTGTCGCTCCTGCCCGGAACGGCCGGCGCGCAACAGGCGGCGATGCCCGGGGCCCCGGCGGCAAAGCGGATCGAGGCTCCCGGCGAGGTCGCGAAGCGCGCGCCGATCAACGGCGTGCTGGTGCTGTACGGCAACGAACGCTGCCCGACCAACACCGATGGCGACGAGATCGTCATCTGCGAACGCCGCAGCGCGCAGGAACAGTTTCGCGTGCCCAAGGAGCTGCGCGAGCTTCAGATCACCCCCGAAAACGAAAGCTGGGCCGCGCGCGCGGACAGCACGCTGTCGACCGGCGTCGGTACGAACAGCATCGGCAGCTGCTCGACGATCGGCGCCGGCGGCCAGACCGGCTGCTTCGCCCAGCGCGTACGCGAATCCAAGCGCGAGAACGCGGCGCGGGCGTCGCAGGCGCCGGTCCTGCCGTAATGGGGGACACCCTCACCATTCCGGCGCTTTGCGCCTCCCTCCCTCTCCCATCGGGAGAGGGTGTCACGAAGTAAGGGCGACCGGACCGGAACCAGCGGGCGCGGCAGCCAGCCCTCATGACCCCCCCCCGTGCCTGATTCGCCCGTGATCCGGGGTGACGATCGTGGCGACGGTCGCGACACGGTGACCGTCGTTGGCCGCCCCGCTGTTGCTGATCGCGTGCCGTCGGTGCATACGCCCCCCACGTCGCGTGGGACACGGTGAATCTGCCTGCCGTAGGACCGGAGCAATCCGGGATCGCATGCGAGGGGAGGGCAGTCCTCGCCGCGCGACACACATGCCCTTCCCACGCCACCCTCGCTGGGGCAGACAGCAACGATGACCCGACCCGGCCGTCGCCTGCCCATTCTGATCTTCGCGCTCGTCTGGCTGTCCTGCGCATGGTTCGGATCGTGGGAGTTCAATCCCAACAACGCGACCCGCCTGTTCGCGGCGATCAGCCTGGTCGAGGATGGCGACGCGACGATCGACGAATTCGCGGACCTGACGATCGACAAGGCGCGGTTTGCCGGACACGCCTATCTCGACAAGGCACCGGGCATGACGCTGATGGCGATGCCGGCGGTCGCGATCGCCCATATGGCGACCGGGGAGACGGCGGCGGACCAGATCCTGCTGGCCGGCGAGCCGCACTTCACGCGCTATCTGCGGTTGCGCCAGCGGATCGCGGTGGCGATCGGCCCGGCGCTGCTGACCGCGCTGGCCGCCGCGCTGCTCTACGACCTGGGGCTGGCGCTGACCGGTCGCGCGGGGGCGGGTGTGTTCGCGGCCCTGGGGTTCGCGCTGGCCACGCCGGTCTGGGGCTGGTCGACCACCTTGCTGGGCCATGCGCCGGTCGCCGCGCTGCTGGTGATCGCGCTGTGGTCGACGTGGACCGCGCGTGGGCTATGGCCGCGCGCGCTGCTGGTCGGGCTGGCGCTCGGCTGGGCGGTGGTGGTCGAATATCAGGCGGCGCTGGTCGGCGGCGTCGTCGCGATCTGGGCGGTGACGCACTGGTGGCCGCACCCTCGGCGCTGGCGGATGATCGGCGTCGCCGCGCTGGGCGGCTTCGTCGCGCTGGTGCCGCTCGGCCTCTACAACCTGCTCGCGTACGGCACCGCGTTCCATCTCGGCTATCAGGACGTGGTCGGGTTCGAGGGGATGAACCAGGGACTGTTCGGCCTCGGCGTGCCGCGACCATCGGTGCTGTGGGCGATCCTGTTCGGCTCGCATCGCGGGTTGGTGTGGGTCGCGCCGGCGCTGGTGCTGTTCGCGCCGTTCGGCCTTGCGCGGCTGGCGGATACCCGGCCCACGCGCGCGCTGGCGATCATGGCCGCGACCGGGGTTGCCGTGGCGCTGCTCGTCAACGCGGCCTATTTCTACTGGGATGGCGGCAATTCCACCGGTCCGCGTCATGCGATACCGCTGGTCGGCCTCGCCGCGATCGGTCTGGCCCCGTGGTGGGCCAGCCTGTCGCGCCGTGCCGCACGGGCCGGATTGGCGGCGCTGCTCGGCCTCGCCATGGCGATGAACCTGATGATCGCCAGCGCCGACATCTTTGCGCCCCCCGACTATGACTGGCCGGTCTGGAGCCTTGTCTGGAAAGTCCGGTTCAGCGCGGGCCAGTTGCAGACATTGCCAGGCGAATGGTTCGGCTGGTCGCCCTGGGCCGGGCTGGGGCTGTACTGCGCCATCGCCGCGCCCCTGCTGGCGCTGATCGTCCACCATGCCCGCCGGAGCGATCGACCATGACCACACCCCTGCATCTCGCCTTCCTGCTGTTCCCGAACGTCACGCAGCTCGATCTGACCGGGCCGGCGCAGATCCTGTCGCGGCTGGGCAACGTAAAACTCGATCTCGTCTGGGCGACGCGCGATCCGGTGATGACCGATGCGGGCTTTGCGATCCTGCCGACCGCGACCTTCGACGATGTGCCCGCCGCCGACGTCCTGTGCGTCCCCGGCGGCATCGGCGTGACCGACGTCATGGCCGACGATGCGGCAATGGACTGGGTCGCGGCGATCGGCGGGAAGGCGGCGTGGGTGACCAGCGTGTGTACCGGATCGCTGATCCTTGGCGCGGCGCGGCTGTTGCGCGGCTATCGTGCGACGACGCACTGGGCGTGGCACGAGCATCTGGCGCTGTTCGGCGCGCAGCCGGTGCGGGCGCGAACCGTCACGGATCGGAACCGCGTTACCGGCGGCGGCGTGACGGCGGGCATCGACTTTGCGCTGACGCTGACGGCGGCGCTGCGCGGGGAGGCGCATGCGCGGATGGTGCAGCTGGGCTTCGAATACGACCCGCAGCCGCCCTTTGCCGCCGGCTCGCCCGAACAGGCGGGGCCGGAGCGGGTGGCGGCCTATCGCCGGCGGATGGATACGCTGGCCCCGACCCGCGCGGCGGACTTGCGCGCCGCGGCGGTCAGGCGCGGTTTTTCTTGATCCCGTTGACGCGGTGCCAGATGTAGAGCGCGACCAGCGCGACCAGGATCAGCCCGATCGCCAGATCCGCCTGGTGGAACGCCGCCTTCACGCGCGGATCGCTATTCCACTTGTCGCCCAGCTTCATGCCGACCCAGGCCAGCCCGAAGCACCACGGCCACGACCCGATGAAGGTATAGACGTGGAACGGCACCAGCCGCATCCGCGCGACCCCGGCCGGAAACGCGATGAACGAACGGATGACCGGCAGCAGCCGCCCGATCAGCACCGCCAGACTGCCCCAGCGGTCGAAGAACCGGTCCGCCTTGTCCAGTTCGTCCGCACCGATCAGCAGATACCGGCCCCAGCGTTCCGCCATCGGCCGCCCGCCGCGCTTGCCGACCTCATAGGCGACGATCGACCCCAGGTTGCAGCCGATCGCCCCGGCGGTCGCCGCCAGATACAGGTCGAACTGCCCGGTCGACACCAGATAGCCCGCGAACGGCATGATGATCTCGGACGGCAGCGGGATGCAGGCGCTTTCGATCGCCATCAGCAGCGCGATGCCGATGTAGCCGCCGCCGGAAATGACCGCGATGGTGAAGGTCGCCAGGACGCTGAGGATCTTTTCGAACATGGGGCCGCGATGTGCGCGATGGCGTGGTCGGGGTCAACCGGAACCACACGCGCATCGCATCGGTTGAACCCCGATGCACGATCTTACCCTGAACGATGGCCGCACCATGCCCGCGCTTGGCATGGGCACCTACCTCATCCCCGACGCACAGGTCGGTCACGTCGTCAGGCGCGGGCTAGACCTCGGCATCCGGCTGGTCGATACCGCCGCGATCTATGACAACGAGCGCGGTGTCGGCGACGGGTACAAGGGATCGGACGCGTTCCTGACCACCAAATTGTGGAACGACCGGCACGACGATGCGGCGGCCGCGCTGGAAGAAAGCCTTGCGCTGCTGGGTGTCGACGCGGTCGACCTGTATCTCATCCATTGGCCGAAGCCCGGGCAGGACCGGTATGTCGATGCGTGGAGGGCGTTGATCGCCTTGCGCGATGCCGGCAAGGCCCGGTCGATCGGCGTGTCGAACTTCCTGCCCGAGCATATCGACGCAATCGTCGCCGCCACCGGCGTCACGCCTGCGGTTAACCAGATCGAACTGCACCCGAAGTTTCAGCAGCGCGACCTGCAGGCGTATAACACGGCGCACGGCATCATCACGCAGAGCTGGAGCCCGCTGGGGCAGGGCGATGTCCTGAAGGATCCGGCGATCGTCGCCATCGCCGACCGGATCGGGCGCAGCACGGCGCAGGTCGTGATCGCCTGGCATCTGGCGCATGGCCTGTCGGTGATCCCGAAGGCGGCGGATGCGGACCATCTGAGCGACAATGCGGCCTCGGCGGATGTGGCGCTGTCGGCCGAGGACATTGCGGCGATCGACGCGCTGGACGATGCCGACGGGCGTATCGGCCCGGATCCCGCGGCGTTCTGACCCCGGGTCGTCCTCACCCTGCCGGGGGGCCGTGCGCCTCCGTCCTGCTCCCGTTGGGAGAGGGCGGGGACCGAAGGCGGCGAAGGGTGCGGGGCGAGATTGACCCGCTCTATTCCGTCATTATGAGCGCAGCGAAGCCATCCAGGGTCGTCCGCCACGCTCTGGATGGCTTCGCTGCGCTCGCAATGACGGGACAGCGTTACCCCACCGCCCCGGCGGCCAGCTTCAGATCCTCGACAAATCGCGCAAACTCCGCGTCCGCCGCCGCCGCATCGGGGATCCGAAGGATATAGCTCGGATGCACGGTGATGAACGCCGTCCCGCCATCGGCGAGCGTCAGCGGTCGGCCGCGTTCGCGCGAAATCGTGACGGTCTTGCCGGTCAGTGACCGTGCGGCCGTCGCGCCCAGCGCGACGGTGACCTTGGGCCGGATCAGCAACCGCTCCTGATCGACCCACCAGCGGCAGGCGTCGATCTCGCCGGTATCGGGCTTCGCGTGGATGCGCCGCTTGCCGCGCGGCTCGAACTTGAAATGCTTGACCGCGTTGGTGACATAGGCCGTCGCGCGGTCGATCCCCGCCGCCGCCATCGCCCGGTCGAACACCTGCCCCGCAGGCCCCACGAACGGGCGACCGGCCAGATCCTCCTGATCGCCGGGCTGTTCGCCGACGAACATCAGCGCGGCGTCGACCGGTCCCTCGCCGAACACGGTCTGCGTCGCCGGCTGGTACAGCGGGCATCGGGTACAGCCCGTCGCCTCGTCGCGCAGGGCCTCCCACGCGATCATGCTGTTGCCGCCCACCGTGTCGCGCGCTCTTGCGATCATCCCGCTCTCCCGTGCCTGTGCCGCCGCCAGCAGCCCGGGAACGAGCGCGGTTTCGGGCATGTTCTTCCAGTATTTGCGCGGCATCTCCTTCAGCATCGCGCCGATCTTTACGCGCGCGGGATTGAAGGTCGATGCGTAATAGGTTTTCCAGACCGCCTCGGTCGGGTCGCCATCGGGCGCATCCGCCCGGGTCGCGGGCGGTCCTTCGACCAGCGTCGTGCCGTCCCAGTGGATCGACAGCTCGGGTGTCAGGATCGACCAGCGCATGCTGGCGAAGCGGTTGACGAAAAACGTCGCATTGGCGCGGACGATATGATGATCCGGCTCGAACCACGCGACGAAGCGCGCGCCGTCGTCGTCGGTCACTTCGCGGAATCGGACGAACGCGCGCATCTTGTGGATGTCGCGGCGCACGTCCTTGGCCAGCAGGTCCACCCAGCGCACCAGCGGATCGGCGTGGTCCTCCATCAGCTTCGGCGTCGTCCGCAACCGGTGCAGCAATGTGTACAGCAGGGCGAACCGCGCCGGGTCGGACGACAATGCCGCCTTGCCCGCGATATCGACGAACGCGCGCGGCACGGAAAAGGCGGGCGTATCGCCGCCCGCCTCCGGTGCATCGCTGCCCGCGAGCGGCGTATCGCCGGTCAGCGCGAACAGGTCGCCGCCCTCGCTGCCGACCTGCCATGTCACCGCATCGGGTGCGACACCGGCCAGCACAAGCCGGCGCGCGGCAGCGCGCCAGCCGTCGAAGTCATCGGGCCGGTCGAGGGTGACGACCTGCATTCAGGCGGTCGCGCTTCGGTTCATTCGCGCTCGTCGCCACCCGGCGGGTTCGCCTCGGCGCGTTCCAGCTCGGCCGGCTTGCGCGCCTCGAACGTCTCGGCCAGCCTGGCCTCCTCCGCATCGCTCAGGCCATCGGCGGCGGCGGGGAACATCTCCTCCTCCTCCTCCTCGATGTGATGCTCATAGCGGTGGCGCATCTCGGCGAACTTGGTCATCCAGTCGTCCGATGCGATGTCGATATCCGCCAGCTCACCCAGAAAATCGTCGATTTCCTTATGCTCACTGACCGAATGGCGTGCGTCGTCGCGCAGGTCCGGCTTGGCCAGCATCGTCGCGTACAGCGATTCCTCCTCGGCGGCGGCATGGGCGCTGACCTCTACGCGAAACGTCTCGAACAACGCCTTGCGCTCACCCGCATCGCTGGTGCCGATCTGCTCCAGCAGGTCGCGGTGACGGTCGTGATCCGCCTTCAGGTCTTCAAAAATACGGGCTTCGGCCATGGCGTGCGATCCTTGCATGTCGTCAGGGCAGCAAACCGTCCGGGGACCGTGCGGGTTTCACCTGCGATTCACTCTCACCCGCCGGGTCGCAGCCGATAGAGCCGCACGGCATTGCCGCCGAACACCGCCTGATGGTCGGCGGCGGGGATCAGGGCGGCGGCGATCCGCCACCAGTCGGCATAGCTGGCCGTCGTCGTCAGCACCGGCCAGTCGCTGCCCCAGACCAGCCGGTCCGCCCCGAATGCTGCAAGCAGATGTGCAGCATAAGGGTGCAGCATTTCCGTATCCGCCCCGGCCGGGGCCTCGGTCAGCAGCCCCGACAGCTTGCACGCGACGTTGGGACGTGCGGCCAGCCGGTCCATGCCGTCGGCCCAGGGCGACCACCCCGCCGCATCGCCGATCAGCGGCTTGGCCGCATGGTCGATCACGATCGTCAGGTCCGGGTGTCGCGCCGCCAGCGTGACGACGACGTCGATCTGGTCGACCGCGATCAGCGCATCGAACACCAGTCCGTGCGCTGCCAGTGCGGCCAACGCAGGCGTCAGGCCCGCGCGCAGAATCCAGTCGCGCTGCGCCAGATCCTGCAACATCGGTCGGACCCCGACGAACAGCGGATCGGCCGCGCGCGCCGCGATTCGGCCGGTGATGTCCGCTGCCTCCAGATCGAGCCAGCCGACGACGCCCGCGATCCACGGCGTCGCGCGCGCGATATCGAGCAGCCAGTCGGTTTCCGCCTCGGTCGGCGCGGCCTGCACCAGCAGCGTGCCGTCGATCCCGGCCGCCGCCAGCAACGGGGAGAGGTCATCGGCCGAAAACGTCCGGTACAGCCCGCCCATAACGGGGGTCAGCCAGCCATAATCGCCGCGCCCCGGATCCCACAGGTGATGATGCGCGTCGATCCGCATGTCAGCGGACCAGGATCGACCGGTCGATCGCGGCGATGCTGGTCCGCGCGGTCAGCGCCATCGCGACGCGCATTTCCGCCTCCATCAGCCGCAGCATGTGGGCGACGCCCTTCTGCCCGCCGCCCGCCAGCGCGAACGCCCAGGCGCGGCCGAGCAGCACGCCCTTCGCGCCCAGCGCCAGCATCCGCACCACGTCCAGCCCGGAGCGGATGCCGCCATCGACCAGCACGGTCAGCGCGTCGCCGACCGCATCGGCGATCGGCGGCAGCGCGACCGCGGTGGAGGGCACGCCGTCCAGCTGGCGGCCGCCATGGTTCGACACGACGATTCCGTCGACCCCGCGCCGCGCCGCCTCGCGCGCATCCTCCACGTCCAGAATGCCCTTGATGACGATCGGCCCGTCCCATTCGGATCGCAGGAAGTCCAGGTCGTCCCAACCCACGCTGGCATCGAAATTGCCGCCCATCCAGGCGAAGAAATCCTCCAACCCGCTGTTCTTGCCGAGCGCCGGCGCGACGTTGCCCAGATGGTGCGGCCGGCCGTGCACGCCGACATCCCACGCCCAGCGCGGCCGCGCCACCGCCTGCATCACGCGGCGCATGTTGCCGGCAAAGCCCGGCGCGCCCGCCAGTCCCGAACGATAGTCGCGGTAACGCGATCCCGGCACCGGCATGTCGACGGTGAAGATCAGCGCGCTGCACCCCGCCGCCCGCGCCTTGGCCAGCAGGTCGCGCATGAACGCGCGGTCGCGGATCATGTACAGCTGGAACCAGAACGGCTTCGTCGTGCCCGCCACCACCTCGTCGATCGGGCAGGCCGATACGGTCGACAGGCAGAACGGGATCCCGGCGGCTTCCGCCGCGCGCGCCGCCTGCACCTCGCCCCGCCGCGCGCCAAGCCCCGCCAGCCCGATCGGCGCGAGCGCGATCGGCATCGCCTGGGGCTGGCCGAACAGCGTCGTCGACAGGTTGATCGTCGATACGTCGGTCAGCACCCGCTGGCGCAGCGCGATCGCCTCCAGATCGGCGATGTTGCGGCGCAACGTCACCTCGGCATACGATCCGCCATCATAATATTCGAACAGGAAACGGGGCAGCCTGGCCCTGGCGATATCGCGATAATCCAGCGTCGATGCAGCCTTCATCGGCCTAACCTCCTCCTGCCGGTCCCACGCTTGCGGCGCGATTGACCCGTTACCGGCCATGGGTTAGCGCCTCACTTCGCGAAAACAACTTGTATATATGAAACACCGCCCGGCAGGCGATCGGGCAACGAGGAGCGTGGCGATGAAGCTTTGCCGTTTTGGAACCGCGGGGGCCGAAAAGCCCGGCCTGGTCGATGCCGATGGCCGGATCCGCGACCTGTCCGCCCACATCGCCGACCTGACGCCGGCGACGGTCACGCCCGAGGCGATCGCGCGGATCGCGGCGATCGACCCGGCCACGCTGCCGCTGGTCGAGGGCACGCCGCGCTACGGCGTGCCGGTGAACGGCATCGGCAAGTTCATCGCCGTCGGGCTGAACTATGCCGACCACGCGGCGGAGGCCGGTTTGCCCGTCCCGCCCGAACCGATCTTCTTCACCAAGGCGATTTCCTGCCTGACCGGGCCGAACGACCCCGTCATGCTGCCGAAAGGATCGCAGAAGACCGACTGGGAGGTCGAGCTTGGCATCGTGATCGGCACCACCTGCCGCTATGTCGAACAGGCCGACGCGCTGGATCATGTCGCCGGCTATGTACTGGTAAACGACGTGTCCGAACGCGCGTTCCAGAAGGAACTGGGCAGCCAGTGGGACAAGGGCAAGGGCTGCGACACCTTCGGTCCCACGGGGCCATGGCTGGTGACCCCGGACGAGGTCGGCGACGTGCAGGCGCTGGACATGTTCCTCGACGTCAACGGTATCCGCCGCCAGACCGGCAATACCGCCACGATGATCTTCCCGGTCGCCGAATGCATCGCCTATGTCAGCCGCTTCATCACGCTGCACCCCGGCGACCTGCTCATCACCGGCACGCCCCCGGGCGTGGGCGAGGGGCAGAAGCCGACCGCGATCTTCCTGAAGGCCGGCGACACGATGCGCCTCGGCGTACAGGGCCTGGGCGAACAGCAGCAGACGGTCGTGCCGTTCAGCCTGGGGTGATGGGGGAGCATCCGTCGTTGCGCGCGCAAGCGCGGCAATCCAGAGCGTGGCGGGCTACCCTGGATCGCCGCGCTTACCCGCGCAATGACGGGGCAGCGAACCGCACCACATACCGCCGCCCGCTGCGCAACCGCGTCGGCGCATCCCCCGTCACCGCACGCCCGTCCAAGCTCGCCACGCGCTGTCCCGGCGGCGCGACCAGCCGGTAGTCCACGTCCTGCGTGGTTCGCAGCACCGCCTGCACCGCGCGGCCTCCCTGCCAGTCCAGATCCACCTCTACCCCACCCCGTGCCTTCAGGCGACGGACCCGGCCGTCCGGCCAGGCGGCGGGCAGCGCGGGCAGGAAGCGCAGCGAGTCGTTGTGGCTCTGCATCAGCATTTCCACGATCGCCGCGGTCGCGCCGAAATTGCCGTCGATCTGGAACAGCGGTTCGGGCTGGCCGCTGGGGTGGGTGTCGAACCAGTTGGCGGCGGTCGCCTCGCGGAACAGCTTGTCGAGCATCGCATGGGCCGCATCGCCATCGCCCAGCCGCGCGCGGAACATCGCCAGCCACGCCGCACTCCACCCGGTCTGCCCGCCGCCCTTGGCCAGCCGCGCACTCAGCGTCTTTCGCGCGGCATCGGCCAGATCGGGCGTGTCGTGCGGGTCGATTTCATACCCCGGAAACAGGCCGAACAGGTGCGAGATGTGGCGGTGGCCCGGTTCCGCTTCCACGAACGGTTCGGGCCATTCCATCACGCGACCGTCGGCCCCGATCCGCAGCCGTTGCAGCCGCGCGACCGCCGCGTCGCAGCGCGCCTGGAACGCTGGGTCGATCCCCGCCGCCCGCGCCGCCATCGCCGCGCGGCTCAGCACCGCATAGGCGATCGACTGCGACATCGCCGGCCCCATCGTGATCGCACCGGTTTTCCCGCCGGGCAGGACATAGGTGTTTTCGGGCGAGGTCGCCGGCCCCGCCACCAGCCGGCCCGTCACCGGATGCGGGATCAGCCAGTCCAGCGTGAAGTCGGCACAGGCGCGCAGCATCGGATAGGCCCGCGTGGCGAGGAACGCGGCGTCACGGGTGTAGAGCCAATGCTCCCAGAAATGCAGGCTCAGCCACGCCAGCCCCTCGGGCCAAAGGCCGTACAGCAGGTCGCCGTCCAGCGCGGTATAGCCCCACGGATTGCTGGTATAATGCGCCACCGCCCCGCCGCAGCCATAGGCGATGCGGGCGGTCCGCTCGCCATGCGGGCGCAGCATTTCGGCATGATCGAACAGCGGCATCGCCAGCGCGCCCAGCCCGCAGGCTTGCGCCGGCCAGTAGTTCATCTGGAGGTTGATGTTGATGTGATAGTCCGCGCTCCACGGCGGGCTGAACCCGTCCGCCCACATCCCCTGCAGATTGGCGGGCAGCGACCCTGCGCGCGACGAGGCGATCAGCAGATAGCGGCCGAAGTTGAAATACGCCTCCGCCACCGCAGGGTCGGGCGCACCCTCGCGGATCGCCGCCAGCCGCGCATCCGCCGGCACCGCGTCGGCGGCGTCGGTCCCAAGTTCCAGCGCCACGGCGTCGAACAACGGCCGGTAATCGGCATCATGCGCGGCCAGTAGCGCGGGCCACGCCTTGCCCCGCACCGCGGTCAGCGCCGCGCGCGACCGCCCGACCGGATCGGGCGCGTGCAGGTCTGTGGCGGCGGTCAGCATCAGTACGACGCTGCGCGCGCCCTCGACGCGGTAGCCGTCGCCCTGCGCGGTCACACGACCACCCTCTGCCGTGCAGGCCAGATGCGCGGCGAAGGCGGTGCCATAGGGCCTGGGCCGCCCGGTCATCGCCACCGTGTCGCCGTTGCGCGCGACGCCGGCATCCTGCCCGCGCGCCAGCGTCGCGGTGAACGCCATCCCGTCCGGCGCGGTCGTTTCCAGCCGCACCAGCAGCGCCTTGTCGGGAAACGACGCCAGCACGGTTCGGCTATAGCGCGCCGCGCCGACCCGGTAGCCGACCCGCACGCAGCCGCCGGCCATGTCCAGTTCGCGGACGTAGTTGGTAACTGCGTCGCCGTGATCGAACGCCAGCGTCAGGTCGCCGAGCATCTGGTACGACCCGAAGCTCTCGCCGTCGAACGGGGTCGTCATCCGCGCCTGTGCCAGCGCGTTCGCCTCGGCATATTTGCCCGCGAACAGCAGGCGGCGAACCTCGGGCAGCGCCGCCAGCGTTTCCGGCCGGTCGGTCTGCGATGGACGCCCCGACCACAAAGCGTGGTGGTTCAGCTGCAACCGCTCGGTCGCCACCCCGCCGAACACCATCGCCCCGACATGGCCGTTGCCGACCGGCAGCGCCTCCAGCCACTTCGCCGCGGGCTGTGCGAACCACAGCCGCGTCGCCGTCCGCCGCCCGTCATGCGGGGCGGGGCCAGCGGCCATGCCGCGCGCGGGCAGGGCGAACAGGCCGCTGGCGGTCAGTCCGGCCAGCGCCGAACGGCGGGTGATGTCGGTCATACGCGGTACGCCTTTATGGGATATGCCAGTGTCAAATCAGCTTCGTCCGTCATTGCGAGCGCAGCGAAGCAACCCAGGGCGTAGCGGGCAACCCTGGGTTGCTTCGCTGCGCTCGCAATGACGGGTGGGGGCAGCACATTTGCATCAATGCCCGCCACCCGCCGTCACCGCCACCGTCCGCCCGGTGCGAACGCTGCTCCACGCGAACAGCGCGACGACCGCGAAACACGCCGCCGGGACCAGCATCGCCAGATGGATCGTCGCGGCGGTCGATACCGCGCCCATGATCGGCGTCAGCACCGCGCCGCCGATGATCGCCATGACGATCATCGAAGATCCGGTTTGCGTATACGGCCCCAGATCCTTCACCCCGATCGCGAAGATCGTCGGGAACATGATCGACATGAACACGCTGATCGCGGTCAGCGCGACCAGCCCGGCGATCCCCGACACGCTCGCCGCGATCACCGCCAGCACGACGTTGAGGACCGCGAAGACCAGCATCAGCCGCGCCGCGTCGATCCGGCTCATCAGCGCGACGCCGATGAACCGCCCGACCAGGAACAGGATGGTCGCCGCGATGACCCAGTCGGCCGCCCCGCGCTCGCCGATCCCGGTCGCCTCCTGCGCATAGCGGATGGTGTAGCTCCACACTCCCACCTGCGCGCCGACGTAGAAGAACTGCGCGACCACCGCGAACAGGAAGGGGCGCCTGGCAAACAGTCCGCCGATCGCCTGTCGCCAGCCGATATGCGGGCCGTCGTCGCGCGCCGGCGCGCTCGCCTGCGCGGGAAAGCGGGTGAAGGCGACCAGCAGCGCCCACGCCAGCACGAACAGGCCGATCGCGATATACGGCCCCTGCACCGCCTGCGTCTCGGTCGCGTAGAAGCGCGCGCGCTCGGCCGCCGGCATCGCGGCAAGCGCCGCGTCGGAATGTTCGATGCCCGACAGGATCAGGTATTTGCCCATCAGCAACCCCGTCACCGACCCGACCGGATTGAACGCCTGCGCCAGCGTCAGCCGCCGCGCGCTGCCCGCCGGGTCACCCAGCACGGTGATGAGCGGGTTGGCCGATGTTTCGAGGAACGCAAGACCGCTGGCGATCACGAACAGCGCGAGCAGGAACAGGCCATAGGTCTGCGCCTGCGCCGCCGGATAGAACAACAGCGCGCCGGCCGCGTACAGCACCAGCCCGACGACCACGCCCGCCTTGTACCCGAACCGCCGGCTGACCAGCCCGGCCGGCAGGGCCAGCACGAAATAGCCCATGTAGAACGCCGACTGGACCAGCCCCGATTGCAGGTCGCTGAGCGTGAACGCCTTGCGGAACTGCTGGATCAGGATGTCGTTCAGGTTGTTGGCCATCCCCCACAGGAAGAACAGGCTGGTAATCAGCACCAGCGGCCAGAGCATCGAACGCGTGCGCGCCATTCGGTCATCCTCATTGTGAAAGACGCGCCCGGCGTTGTGCCGTGTCCGCGGTGGGGTATCGGTCAGGTCGCGGTCAGGTCAGCGCCCGGTCGAGATGCGTATAGCCGCCATCGGGCACGATCCACTGGCCGGTGGTATGGCTGGCGCGATCGGACATCAGGAACACGACGGTATCGGCGATCTCGCGATCGGTCGTCATCCGCTGGCCCAGCGGAATCTTCGCGGTGATCGCCGCCAGCTTGGCGTCGGGATCGTCCTGCGTCTCGATCCAGTTGCGGTACAGCGGCGTCATCACCTCGGCCGGCAGCACCGCGTTCACCCGGATGCCGTCACCGGCCAGCCCCGCCGCCCATTCGCGGGTCAGCGCCAGCTGCGCGCCCTTGGCGGCCGCATAGCCGCTGGTCGCGCCCTGCCCGGTCAGCGCGACCTTCGACGATATGTTGACGATGCTCCCGCGCGCGGCCTTCAGATGTGGCAGGCAGTGATGCGCCATGCCGTAATAATGCCCCAGATTGGCGGTGACCGAGGCGAGGAACGCCGCCGTCCCCTTGTCCAGCCCGACCGAATCGTTCGCGCCGGCATTGTTGACCAGCCCGTGAATACCGCGCCCCAGCGCCGCCGCCTGTTCGACCGCCGAGGCGCAGGCGGCATCGTCGGTCATCTCGGTGTGGATAAAGACGGTGGCCGGCTGAACCGCGCGGATCGCCGCCTCGAAATCGGGGGTCAGCGGGCTGCGGCCGAGAATGACGGGGATCGCGCCTTCCTCCGCCAGCACGCACGAGATTGCCCCGCCGATGCCCGCCCCGCCGCCGCTCACGATGACGACCTTGCCCGCCAGCCCGAGGTTCACAGGCGCGCCTTCACGAACCGATAGTCCACAAGGCTCTGCGGCTTCATCTCGATCGAGAAGCCCGGCGCGGACGGCGGCATGTACGCCGCGTCGCGGATCACGCAGGGGTCCACGAAATGCTCGTGCAGATGGTCGACATATTCGATGACCCGTCCCTCGGTGGTGCCCGAAAAGCAGATATAGTCGATCATCGACAGATGCTGGACATATTCGCACAGGCCGACGCCGCCGGCATGCGGACACACCGGCAGGCCGTGTTTGGCCGCCATCAGCAGCACCGCCAGCACCTCGTTCACGCCGCCCAGGCGACAGGCGTCGATCTGTACGACGTCGATCCCGCCACCCATGATGAACTGTTTGAACAGGATGCGGTTCTGGCACATCTCGCCGGTCGCGACCTTCACGTCACCGATATTCGCGCGGATCTTCGCATGGCCCAGCACGTCGTCGGGGCTGGTCGGCTCCTCGATGAACCACGGCTTCGCGAACGCCAGCGCGTTGACCCAGTCGATCGCCTGATCGACGTCCCACACCTGATTGGCGTCGATCATCAGATTGCGGTCCGGCCCCAGCACCTCGCGCGCCACACGCAGCCGGCGGATGTCGTCCTCCAGATCGCGGCCGACCTTCAGCTTGATATAGTCGAACCCGGCATCGACCGCCTCCTGCGCCAGCCGCCGCAGTTTCTCGTCCGAATAGCCGAGCCAGCCGGCCGACGTGGTGTAGCAGGGGAAGCCCTGCGCCTCCAGCGTCGCGATCCGCTCCGCCTTGCCCGCCGCCCGCGTGGTCAGCAGGTCCAGCGCTTCGGCGGGCGTGATGCAGTCGGTGATGTAGCGGAAGTCGATCGCGCGGACGATCTCCTCGGGCGTCATCTCCGCGACCAGCCGCCAGACCGGCTTGCCCGCCGCCCTGGCCCACAGATCCCACACCGCGTTGACGACCGCGCCGGTCGCCAGATGGATCGCCCCCTTGTCCGGGCCGATCCAGCGCAACTGGCTGTCGCCGGTCATGTGCCGCCAGAACCGCCCCGGATTGTCGCGGATCCAGTCCAGCTCCAGCCCGACGACCACGCCCCGCAACGCCTCGATCGCGGCGATGCAGATCTCGTTGCCGCGACCGATGGTGAAGGTCAGGCCATGGCCCTCCAGCCCGCCCATATCGGTTTCCAGCACGACATAGGCGGCGGAATAATCGGGATCCGGGTTCATCGCATCCGACCCGTCGAGCGACAGGCTGGTCGGGAAACGGACGTCGACCGTGCGCAGGCCGGTGATGCGGGGATTGGGAAGGGGGTTCGTCATGGTCACAGCACCGACCATCCGCCGTCGATCACCGCGGTCGTGCCGGTGGTAAACGCGCTTTCGTCACTGGCGAGATGCACGGCGAGCGCCGCGATTTCCTGTGGGCGGCCCAGCCGGCCGACCGGCTGGCGCGCGGAAAAGGCGGCGTGGACCGCGTCGAAATCCTCGGCCCCGGCCTCGGCCTGCGCGCGCATCCGTTCCAGCAGCGACGGGCTTTCGACGGTGCCCGGACAGATCGCGTTGCAGCGGATGCCCTGGCCGACGAAATCGGCGGCGACCGCCTTGGTCAGGCCGATCACCGCCGCCTTGGACGCGCCGTACGCGAAGCGGTTGGGTACGCCGATCAGCGACGACGCGACGGACGCGATGTTGACGATCGAGCCCGATTTGGCGGCGATCATGCCGGGCAGGAACGCGCGGATCAGCCGGTACATCGCGGTTGCGTTCAACCCGAACGACCGGTCCCAGTCCGCCTCCTCGCAATCCAGGATGGTGCCGGCATGGACATAGCCCGCCGCGTTGACGAGGATGTCGACCGGCCTGATCCGGTCGGGCAGCGCGGCCACCGCCGCCGCATCGGTCACGTCGAGCCGGAACGCGCCCGCAAGACCCGTCAGCGCGGACTCGTTGATGTCGCAGGCATGGACCACCGCGCCCTCCGCCAGAAACGCCTCGGCGATCGCCCGGCCGATGCCCTGTCCGGCCGCCGTCACCAGCGCCGTCTTGCCGCTCAATCGCACGTTCCCGCTCTCCCATCGTCGACTTGTGGCGTCACGATGTCATATATGAAAACCACTTTCAACTACGGGGTGGCGGTCGCCATTGCGGCGGTCTGGCCACCGGCCTAGGCTGATGGTCTGCGAGGGCATCTCCGCCCCTCGCGCAAGGAACCCGTCATGGCCAAGGGCCAGCAGAAGAAGACGCGCGAAGTCCGCAAGCCCAAGGCCGAAAAGGCCCCCAAGGCCAACGCCTCCAACCCCACGCAAAAGGGCAACCCGGTCGGAATCGTGACCATCAAGTAACGGCGGGCGCAGCACATGGTGTTCCCCGGCGGAGGCCGGGGAGCGGTGAAGGTGGCCGACGCGCCACCTTCTTCTCGTTTCCCCGCGCAGGCGGGGATCCAGGGCCAGGCCATATAATAGCCGGTGATACGCCGGGCCGTGGACCCCCGCCCGCGCGGGGGAACAGAAGGCGTGTTGCAAACGTGTTCCCTGCCGGACAGCGCGCGCCAGCATACCCCGGTCCGATCAGGCCCCGGCAACAGGCCAGCCCCAACCGACGGAACCCGATGCCGACCCCGACCGCCAGCACCCTGCTCCACGATCCATGGTTCCTGATCGCCGCCACGCTGGCGGTCGTTCTGCTGGGGCTGGCCAAGGGCGGGCTGTCGGGGCTGGGCGCGCTGGCCACGCCGATCCTGGCGCAGGTGGTCAGCCCGGTAACGGCGGCGGCGATCCTGCTGCCGATCCTGATCGTGCAGGACGTCGTCAGCGTCTGGTCGTTCCGGCATAGCTGGGACCGGTGGATCGTCGGCTGGATGCTGCCGGGCGCGCTGATCGGCATTGCGCTCGGCTGGGCGTTCGCCGCCATTCTGCCGGTCGTGGCGGTCATGGCGGCGCTTGGGATCATCACCACCGGGTTCGGGCTGTGGCGGCTGTGGATCGAGCGCGGCGGGCGACAGGTCGCGGCCTCGCGCTCGCCCGGCTGGGTCGGTACCATCTTCGGCATGGCGACCGGCTTCACCAGCCAGATCGCGCATGCCGGCGGCCCCCCATTCCAGATGTGGGTCACCCCGCGCCGCCTGCCGCACCAGACCTATGTCGGCACCAGCTCGGTCCTGTTCGCGATCGTAAACTGGGCCAAGGTGCCGGCCTATGTCGCGCTCGGTGCGTTCGGCGGGGCGACGCTCAGCGTCGCCGCCGCGCTGCTGCCGCTGGCGATCGGCAGCACGTTGCTCGGCGTCTGGATCATCCGCCGGATGGACCCGCGCCGCTTCTACGTCCTCGTCTATCTGCTGATGGTCGCGCTGGGGTGCAAACTGCTGGTCGACGCGCTCGGCCATACCGGCGGAGGGTGAGGGGGCGCTGCGAGAGTTTTCGGAAAAGCAGAACGCCCGCGAATCCATCCCCCCCCCGGCCTTCGCTGGGGGGGGATGGAACGATAACCCCTACGCCACTTTCTGCCCCTCAATAGGGCGGATCGCGCCGCGCGCGCTGGGCCTGCACCGCCTCGGTCCACCACGCCAGATCGTCGGCGAAGCGCCCGAACGCGCGGGTCAGCGCGTTTCCCGCCGGTCCGGTGGCCCTCGCGTCCGCATCCAGCGTCTCGCCGATCGGCCCGACCGTCAGCGTGCTCGACACCACCGCCATGCCCATTTCGGCGAGGCTCCCGTGCCATGCCACGTTCGCGCGCGCACCCGACAGGCGTCCCGCCGAATAGCTCGCCACCGCCGCCGGTCGCCAATACCATTCCTCCAGGAAATGGTCGGTCAGGTTCTTCAGCCCCGGCTGCACGCCCCAGTTATATTCGCCGGTCACGAACACGAACGCATCCGCCGCGCGGATCTTGCCCGCGAGCGTCTCCATCGCCGCCGGCGCGGTGCCGGGGGCATGTTCCTTGTACATCCGGTCGAGCATCGGCAGGCCGATCGCCTGCGCGTCGATCAGTTCGGCGTTGCTGCCCCGCGCGATCAGCCCGTCGACGATGAAGCGGGCAAGCCGTATCCCCATCCGGTCCGACCGGTAGGAGCCGTAGAAGACGAGAATGGAATCGGCGGCCATGCGATACTCTCCTGCTCGCTCGGGGTTACGCGCGTCGGCGCGCGGCGACCAGCTGGATCGCGGTCGCGGCCCCGGTCACGGCGAGTCCGAAGCCGACGACCGCGCTCCAGCCGCCACCGCGCCACGCCAGCATCGCGCCGCTCGATCCGGCCGACCCGCCGAGGAACATCACGCCCATGAAGATGGTGTTCAGCCGCGCCCGCGCTTCGGGGCGCAGCGCGTAGACGATGTGCTGGTTCGACACGAGCACGCTCTGCACCGCGAAGTCGAGCAGGATCACGCCGATCACCAGCCCGGCGATCCCGGTCCACAGCCCGAACAGGCCCCATGCGACCAGCGCCAGCACCACCCCCATCAGGATCGCCAGCCGTGGTCCGCGCGCGTCGGCCAGCCGTCCGGCGATCGGCGCGGCGAGGATGCCGACCGCGCCGACGATGCCGAACAACCCGGCGATATCGGCCCCCAGCGCGAAGCGCGGCTCGGCCAGCCGGAACACCAGCACCGTCCAGAACGCGCCGAATCCGGCGAACAGCAACCCTTGCGTCACCGCCGCCAGCCGCAGCGCGGGAAAGGTCCGCCACAGATCGACCAGCGACGCCATCAGCGCGCCATAGCTGCGGGTTTCCGGTGTCCGCTCGGGCAGACTGCGCGGCAACCGCCACGCCATCACCGCCGCCATGCCCAGCGCCAGCGGCACGCCCAGCCAGAACATCGCCCGCCACCCGGCTTGCGCCGCGACGAACCCGGCCAGCGTCCGGCTGAGCAGGATGCCGCACAGCAGGCCCGCCATCACCGTGCCGACCGTCGCGCCGCGCCGTTCGGGCGCGGCCAGATGCGCGGCCAGCGGCACGACCTGTTGCGCGACCGTCGCCAGCACGCCGACCGCGAGCGAGGCGATCACCACCAGCATCGCCGAGGGGGCCAGTGCGGTGGCGATCAGCGCGAGCGCCAGCAGCACGAACTGCCAGACGATCAGCCGCTTGCGCTCGATCAGATCCCCCAGCGGCACCAGCAGGAACAGGCCGGCGGCATAGCCGATCTGGGTCGCGGTCGGGATCAGCGCGGCTGTCCGGCCGGGCAGGTCGGCCTCCATCAACGCCAGCATCGGCTGGTTGTAATAGATGTTGGCGACCGCGACACCGGCGGCGACCGCCATCGCCAGCGTCAGGCCGCGACCCATGACGGGCGGGTCGGATACGGGCGTGGTCATCGCCCGGTCACCGCTTCTTCACGAACTCGGCGCGCAGGACGAGGCCCTTGATCCCGTCGAACCGGCAATCGATTTCCTGCGCGTCGCCGGTCAGGCGGATGGATTTGATGAGCGTGCCGCGCTTGAGCGTCTGACCCGCGCCCTTGACCGTCAGATCCTTGATAAGCGTCACCTGATCGCCATCGGCCAGCACGTTGCCGACCGAATCGCGCACGACCACCGTGTCGCCATCGGCCGCGCCCCCGGCCTTTGCCGCTGCATCGGCCGCGCTGATCCATTCGCCGCTTGCCTCGTCATAGACGAAATCGTCCGCGTCGCTCATGTCGTCGTCCTCAATGATGGTGTCGGCGGCGTCACAGGCGACGCAGCGTTTCAGGATCGTCCACGCCGCCGAAAAACCGGTCGACGCAGGCGCGGTACGGTGTCGGATCGTCCGCCACGGCCGCAAAGAGGGTCATCGACGACCGCAGCTTGACCGCGTCAATCTGCCCGAGGATCGCAATAGAGTTGCCATTCGCGGCGGCGACCGCCAGCGTCGCCTCGACCAGTCGCGCGCCCAGCACCGGGTGGGCGAGATACGCCCGCGCCTCGCCCGCGTCGGCGATGGCATAGGTCCGCGCCATCGCGCTTTGCCCCAGCCCGGCGATCTGCGGGAACACGAACCACATCCAGTGGCCGGTCTTGTGGCCGGCGCGCAACTCCGCCAGCGCGGCCGGATACACCCCGTCCTGCGCGGCGACGAACCGGTCGAGACTCATGCCGACAGCCGTTCGACCGCCCGGTCCCGCCCGATCAGCGGCAACAGCGCGGCCATTTCCGGTCCATGGTCGCGTCCCGTCAGCGCGCGGCGCAGCGGCAGGAACAGCGCCTTGCCCTTGCGCCCCGTCTCGGCCTTCAGCGCGTTCGTCAGCGCGTGCCACGGGTCGCCGGCCCAGTCGACCGCGCTCGCCAGCCGCGTGGCGCTGGCCAGGAAGTCGCGATCCTCGTCCGCCACGTCCGCACGGACCGGCCCCTCGATCACCCGCCACCAGTCGGCGGCATCGGCCAGCACGGTCAGGTTCGGCCGCACCGCCAGCCATTCGCTCTCGCCCATCCCCGCCGGCAACCGGTCGGCGACCTCCGCGAAGGGCAGGGTGTGGAGGGTGCGCGCGTTCAGCTGCGCCAGCTCGGCCTCGTCGAACCGCGCCGGCGCGCGTCCGAACCGGCCGAAATCGAACGTCGCCATCAGCGGCTCAGGCTCGGCGATCGGCTCGACGGGATCGCTGGTGCCGATCCGCGCCAGCAGCGCGCGCACCGCCTGCGGCTCGATGCCCACCTCGCGGAAATGATCGGTGCCAAGCGACCCCAGCCGCTTCGACAATTTGCCTTCCGCGCCGGTCAGCAGCGCGGCATGCGCGAAGGCGGGCGGCGTCGCGCCCATCGCGGCGAACATCTGCAATTGCAGCGCGGTGTTGGACACATGATCCTCGCCGCGCACCACATGCGTGACGCCCATGTCGATATCGTCGATCGCGGACGGCAGCATGTACAGCCACGATTCGTCCGCGCGGCGGATGACGGGATCGCTCATCGTGGCGGGGTCGAACGTCGCCGGGCCGCGCACTAGGTCGTCCCAGTGGATCGGCGCGTCATGGTCAAGTTTGAAGCGCCAGTGCGGCGCGACCCCGGCCTCCGCGAACGCCGCCTTCTGCGCGTCGGTCAGTTTCAGTGCGGCCCGGTCGTACACCGGCGGCAACCCGCGCCCGGCCAGCACTTTTCGCCGCAGATCGAGTTCCTGCGCGGTTTCATAGGCCGGATAGATCCGCCCGGCCGCGACCAGATCGGCAAACCGCGCTTCGTACAACGCGAACCGGTCCGACTGCCGCACCTCGGCATCCGGCGTCATTCCCAGCCAGTCGAGATCGGCGCGGATCGCGTCCGTGAACCGTTCCTCGCTGCGCTGCGCATCGGTATCGTCGATCCGCAGCAGGAACCGCCCGCCCATCTTCCGCGCGAACATCCAGTTGTGCAGCGCGGTGCGAATGTTGCCGACATGCAGCCGGCCGGTCGGCGAGGGGGCGAAACGGGTGGTGATGGGGGCGATGGCGGTCATGGGGCAAGCCTTAGTCCGCGCGGCAAAGCGGGCAAAGCCCTTCCGCTGTCACGCCGCTGTCACTATGGGCGTGGCAACACGGGCGGAGGGACTCCCTGATGAAACTGATGACCGGCAATTCCAATCTGCCGCTGGCGCAGGCTGTCGCCGCCTATATGGAAATCCCGCTGACCGAGGTCAGCGTCCGCCGCTTCGCCGACGAGGAGGTCTTCGTCGAGATTCATGAGAACGTGCGCGGCGAGGACGTGTTCGTGCTTCAGTCGACCGGTTTCCCGGCCAACGACAATCTGATGGAACTGCTCATCATGATCGACGCGCTGCGGCGCGCGTCGGCACGGCGGATCACGGCCGTCCTCCCCTATTTCGGCTATGCCCGGCAGGATCGCAAACCCGGCCCGCGCACGCCGATCTCGGCCAAGCTGGTCGCCAACCTCATCACGGTCGCCGGCGCGGACCGTGTCCTGTCGGTCGACCTCCACGCAGGGCAGATCCAAGGGTTCTTCGATATCCCGACCGACAATCTCTACGCCGCGCCGGTCATGTCGGCGGATATCCAGGCGCGTTTTGCCGGCAAGAACCTGATGGTCGTCTCGCCCGACGTCGGCGGCGTGGTGCGCGCCCGCGTGCTGGCCAAGCGGCTCGACAACGCGCCGCTCGCCATCGTCGACAAGCGGCGTGAGCGGGCCGGCGAATCGGAGGTGATGAACATTATCGGCGAGGTCGAGGGCCGCTTCTGCATCCTGATCGACGATATCGTCGATTCGGCCGGTACGCTCTGCAACGCCGCCGCCGCGCTGAAGGAGGCGGGGGCCGAGGATGTCGTCGCCTATGTCACCCACGGCGTCCTGTCGGGCGGCGCGGTGGCGCGGGTCGCGGGGTCAGAACTGCGCGAACTCGTCATCACCGATTCGCTCGGCAACCGCGACAGCATCGGCACGACCAACCGCATCCGTCACCTGCCGATCGCCCCGCTGCTGGGCGAGGCGATCAAGCGGATCGCGGATGAAACGAGCGTGAGCAGTCTGTTTGATTAAGGGGCGCAGGCGCGGCCACGCCCGCGCCAATGCGGCAACGCCGCAGCGCACCGCCCGGCCGACGGGTCGGCTCTAGGCCGAACCCGTCCGACGACGGCTTTGCCGGCGTCCGATCTGCTCCCGACACTGGCTCGTCGTCAGAATTACGGTGGTGAGGACAAGGTAACTCTGCCCCCGTCATTGCTTCGCTGCGTTGGCAATGACGAATGAAAATATATCCGGGGTGGTCCAGCTTTTGTAAGCGCAGGACTCATTCCTGCCCCGTCCCACATATAAGGACGCCGGCAAAGCCGCCGTCGGACGGGTTCGGCCTTTGGCCAACCCGCCAGCCGGACCGGGCGCTGCGCGTCGGCTTCGCCTTGCGCATCGGCGCGGGCGTGGCCGCGCCTGCGCCCGGTCTTACCGCTGGCTCAGGCCCACAATGTGATCGAACACCGCCGGATGCAGCGGCTTGGCGAACGCGCAGCCATATTTGTACTTCTCGCGCCACGCGACGACCGCCTCAAGCGGGGCGAGGCCGGGCAGGGTGAGCCAGACGACGGTGCCCGGCCACAGGGTAAAGCTGGTTTCCGCCCGGAAGCCCGACATCGACAGGTCCACGACGTCGATCTCGAACCGGGTCTGTCCCCGATCGCGCAGATGCGCGCGCATCTTCACGGCCTTGCGCAGGGCACGACGGTGGTCGTCGCTGTCGGTCGGCGCGGCGGGGGGGATCGGGGCGAAATAGGTCATGGGCATTTCCTGCGCCCCAAAGCGTTACTTTTCGGCAAACGCACCGTGATTCGATGCGGTTGCGGCGGGTGCCCTGACCCCGGCACGCTGACGCCGCTTCAACTCGGCCTTCAGATCCTCGGGCCGCGGGGCGACGAGGAAACCGAAGCTGACATTGCCCTCGCGCGTTTCCACCACATGATGCAGCCGGTGCGCCTGCACGATCCGTTTCATGTAGGTCGATTTCGGCAGGTAGCGGGTCGGCAGGCGGCGGTGGACGATGATGTCGTGGAACCCGAAATAGATCGCGCCATAGGCGGCGATCCCCGCGCCGATCCACGCCCAGCCTTCCCACCAGCCAAGCTGCACGCCGCCCAGCAGCAGGACGAACGACGGCACCGCGAAGATCGCGGCGTACAGGTCGTTCAATTCCCAGTTGCCGGTGCGCGGCCGGTGGTGCGATTCGTGCAGGAACCAGCCGAAGCCGTGCATGATCCAGCGGTGCGCCGCATAGGCGAACGCCTCCATGCCGATGACGGTGGCGACGAACAGGGCGATGCCGAACCAGATGGACATGACAGGTATATAGGGCGGGCGCGCCGCCCCGTCATCAAACCCTTGTTATGATCCCGCCAAAAAGCGCCTGTTGCGAACGCGACGCAAGACCAATACCGTAAGGGGTGGATTGTTCGCGGTCGCTGTGCTCTACGCCACGGCAAATATCCCGACGGCTTTACGAAAGGGCACACTCCCCATGAACATCCACGAATATCAGGCCAAGGAACTCCTCGCCAAGTTCGGCGTGCCCGTTCCGGCCGGCTTTGCCGCGCTGACCGTCGAGGAGGCCGTCGCGGCATCGAAGAAGCTCCCCGGACCGCTCTATGTCGTCAAGGCGCAGATCCACGCCGGCGGCCGCGGCAAGGGCAAGTTCGTCGAACTCGGCCCCGACGCCAAGGGCGGCGTCCGCCTCGCCAAGACCGAGGACGAGGTTCGCGCGGCCGCGACCGACATGCTCGGCAACACGCTGGTGACGATCCAGACCGGTGACGCCGGCAAGCAGGTCAACCGCCTGTATGTCACCGACGGCGTCGACATCGCCAAGGAGTTCTACCTCGCGCTGCTCGTCAACCGCGCCACGGGCCGCGTCTCGATGGTCGCCTCGACCGAGGGCGGGATGGACATCGAAACCGTCGCGCACGACACGCCGGAAAAGATCCACAGCATCGACATCGACCAGGCCACCGGCTTCATGGCGCATCACGGCCGCGCCGTGGCCGCGGCGCTCGAACTGACCGGCGACCTCGCCAAGCAGGCGGCGAACACCGCGTCGAAGCTGTACGACGCCTTCATCGGGACCGACGCCGAGCAGATCGAGATCAACCCGCTCGCGGTCACCGACGACGGCAAGCTGATGGTCCTCGACGCGAAGGTGGCGTTCGACGGCAACGCGCTGTTCCGCCACAAGGACCTGCTCGAACTGCGCGACGAGACCGAGGAAGATCCGGCCGAGCTGGAAGCGTCGAAGTACGACCTGGCCTATATCAAGCTGGACGGTGACATCGGCTGCATGGTCAACGGTGCCGGCCTCGCCATGGCGACGATGGACATCATCAAGCTGAACGGCATGTTCCCGGCCAACTTCCTCGACGTCGGCGGCGGCGCGAACAAGGAAAAGGTCACGGCTGCGTTCAAGATCATCCTGAAGGATCCCAATGTGAAGGGCATCCTGGTCAACATCTTCGGCGGCATCATGCGCTGCGACATCATCGCCGAGGGCATCGTGGCTGCGGCGAAGGAAGTGAACCTGTCGGTGCCGCTGGTCGTCCGGTTGGAGGGCACGAATGTCGAGAAGGGCAAGGAGATCCTCGCGACCTCCGGCCTTGCCATCGTTCCCGCCAACGACCTTGGCGACGCGGCGCGCAAGATCGTCGCCGAGGTGCAGAAGGCGGCCTGATTTTCAGCCCCGTCTGACGAATCGCAAAGGGTCCGGGCGGAAACGTCCGGGCCCTTTTTCGTTGATGCGGACGGCCGGTGGGCAATGCCGTTACGGCAACCCGGATTTTCCATACCGGACTTGCGAAAACGACGTGAAGTAGCCAAGTACGCGGCAGAGACGATCGCGTAAGAACGAGTCAATTGCGGAAGGACCCTCGATGAAGGTGCTGGTGCCGGTCAAGCGTGTGCTTGATTACAATGTGAAGCCCCGCGTGAAGGCGGACGGGACGGGCGTCGATCTCGCCAACGTCAAGATGAGCATGAACCCGTTCGACGAGATCGCGGTCGAGGAGGCGATCCGCCTGAAGGACCGCGCCGGCGTGACCGAGATCGTCGTCGTGTCGATCGGCGAGCAGAAAAGCCAGGAAACGCTGCGCACCGCGCTCGCCATGGGGGCCGACCGCGCGATCCTGGTCGTCAGCGAGAGCAAGGTCGAGCCGCTGGGCGTCGCCAAGATCCTGGCGAAGATCGTCGAGGAGGAAAAGCCCGACCTCGTGATCCTGGGCAAGCAGGCGATCGACGACGACAACAACCAGACCGGCCAGATGCTGGCAGGCCTGCTGAACTGGGGTCAGGGCACGTTCGCGTCGAAGGTCGAGATCGCCGACGGCAAGGCCGTGGTGACGCGTGAAGTCGATGGCGGGTCAGAAACCGAGAGCCTGACGCTGCCGGCGATCATCACCACCGACCTGCGCCTGAACGAGCCGCGTTACGCCAGCCTGCCCAACATCATGAAGGCCAAGTCGAAGCCGATGGCCAGCAAGACGCCGGCCGATTTCGGTGTCGACGTGACCCCGCGCCTGACGACGCTGAAGGTGGTCGAGCCGGCCAAGCGCACCGCCGGGATCAAGGTCGCCGATGTCGACGCGCTGGTCGGCAAGCTCAAGGAAATGGGAGTCACCAAGTGAAGACGCTCGTCTGGGTCGAACATGACGGCAAGACCGTCAAGGACGCCACGCTGTCGGCGGTGACGGCCGCCGGACAGATTGGCGAGGTCCATCTGCTGGTCGCGGGGCACGGGGTCGACGCGGTCGCGGCCGAAGCCGCGAAGATCGCGGGCGTCGGCAAGGTCCATGTCGCCGACGACGCGGCCTATGACCATGCGCTGGCCGAGAATGTCGCGCCGCTGGTCGTCGCGCTGATGGCCGACCACGACGCGTTCGTGGCCCCGGCCACCACCACCGCCAAGAACATCGCCCCGCGCGTCGCGGCGATGCTCGACGTGATGCAGATCAGCGAGATCCTGTCGGTCGAAAGCGCGGATACGTTCACCCGGCCGATCTATGCCGGCAACGCGATCGCCACCGTCCAGTCGTCGGATGCCAAGAAGGTCATCACCGTGCGTGGCACTGCCTTCGCCAAGGCCGCGACCGAGGGTGGCGCGGGTACGATCGAGGCGGTCGCCTCGACCGGCGACGCCGGCCTGTCGACCTTTGCGGGTGCCGAGATCGCCAAGTCCGAGCGGCCCGAGCTGACCAGCGCCAAGATCATCGTCTCGGGCGGTCGTGCGCTGGCATCAAGCGAGCAGTTCCACGCGCTGATCGACCCGCTGGCCGACAAGCTGGGTGCGGGCGTCGGTGCCAGCCGTGCGGCGGTCGATGCGGGCTATGCCCCCAACGACTATCAGGTCGGCCAGACCGGCAAGATCGTCGCGCCGGAAGTTTATGTCGCGGTCGGTATTTCCGGCGCGATCCAGCATCTCGCGGGCATGAAGGACTCAAAGGTCATCGTCGCGATCAACAAGGACGAGGACGCGCCGATCTTCCAGGTCGCCGACATCGGCCTCGTCGGCGATCTGTTCAAGATCGTCCCGGAACTGACGTCGAAGTTGTAGAGCAATCCGCAAAGCGGCAGATCTACAACTTCGACCGGCCGGCGCGGCTACAGCAGCGACCGACGACGCGGGGTTCACCCCCGCGTCGTCCCGCCGCAACCGGCATCGTCAGCCGCCTGATCGGCAACAGCCCGAACGACGCCCACGGCGTCCGGCACCGCCGCCAGTTCCGGTCCCTCCACCCGGACATGCACAGGGCCGGCCCGCCACTGCCTACGCCACCAGCGGTTGCCGTCCTTCACGCTCACGGTCGGCAACCATGCTCGCGCATGACGCAGCAGTTCGTCGGGCGGGATCAGGTCGCGGCCGTCCGCCACCGCATGCGACAGGTCCTTGGCGAGTTCGACATTCGCCATGTCGGCCATGTTCGCGCTACGCTGGTCCAGATCGCGGATCACGTTCGTCCGCGCGGCCGCCCATTCCGGTGCGGAGAACCCGACGGTGACCAGCCGGCACGTCAGGCTGCGCACCCCCGACAGCGCCGGCCGCCACTGATCGCCGGTAAAATTGTCCCACAGCATGATCTGACGGAAGCCGGGGTCGCCATTCTCGATGAACGCGCCGACCTTGCCCGGTGGAGATGCCGATTGCGCGGCGGCCAGCCGGTCGCCGACCGCGCGCACCGCCAGCAGGTCCATCAACGTCACCTCCGCCTGTCGCTGGCGAGTGCGCGGTACGGCCGGGGTCGGCATCGTGACGGTGACCAGTGCGGTGCGGCGGCCCCCTGCCTGGCTTGAAACGCTGACGGGGGCGATGCGGTCGGCATGGATCATCGGCGGCGGCGCGGGCACGGCGGTGGGGCCGGTCGCGGTCCAGTCACCGAACCGCCGTTCGATCAGCGCTCGGGTCTGGCCCACGTCGACATTGCCGACGACCACGATCATCGTCGCGCGCGGCTGATACAGCCGGTGATACAGCGCACGGAGGGTCGCGATGCTCGCGGTCGGTACATCGTCCGAGTTCTGCGCGTCGATCACGTCGTTCGGCGATCCCGGCGCGACCGCCGCGATATAATCGGCAAAGATGGCATTGCCGGATTTCTTGTCGGCCATTTCGCGCATCACCGAAGCCCGCTCGCCATCGACCGCGTCGGCACGGAAAGTGAGGTCGCCGACCGCCTCGCGAAACAAACCAAGCAGCGTATCGAGGTCGACGGGTCTGGTCGTCCGGGTCGACAGGAAATAATTCGATTCGCGCCAGCTCGTCGAGCCTGCGGTCGGGGCCGGAAAGGTCAGCGGCAGGCCGATCCGCGGAAAATGGTGCAGGTCGTCCGGCGCGGCCCGGACCGGGCTGGCAAAGACGATATGCTCGATCAGGTGCGCCAGACCGCGCTCGCCCGGCCGCCGCTCGGCGATGAAGCCGCCCGCGTTGCGCAGGAGCAGGCCGATGCCCGGCTCCTTGCCGGTGCGTGGCAGGATCGCGTAGCGCACGCCGTTCTTCAACTGCCCGGTGACCACCGGCCGCCACGCGGCGGATGCGGCCGGGGTATCATCGGCCCGGACCGTGGTGGCGGCGGCGGCGGCGACAAGGACGACCATCCGCAAGGCGCGGGCATATCGGGTACGCAGGGGCAAGGCGATCGTCTCCTGTCGGTCGGCGGCTGGCCGGACCAGTCCCGCCGGGATAAGATGTGGGCGGCGTTTGCGGCGAGAAGGTGGCTGATGCAGTGTGACGATGCCGACAGGGCGCGCGGGATGACGTCGTCGTTCGACCTGACGACGCACGGCGCGGCGCTGTACGGCGGGGCCGCCTGTGCGATGCTGCCCGCGCTGGACCGGTTCGTGGCCACGCTGCCCGCCGATCGCGCTGGCCTGCGGCTCCACGGTCGCCCGTTGCTGGCCGATCTGCTTGGTCCCGGTCATGCGCCCGGCCGGATCGCGGCGGCCGTGCTGGGCTTGCCCGCGCGGCCGGTGCGCGCGATCCTGTTCGACAAGACGGCGGCGACCAACTGGGCGCTCGGCTGGCATCAGGACCGGACGATCGCGGTGCGCGCGCGGGTTGGAACACCGGGCTTTGGCCCGTGGACGGTCAAGGCCGGCATCCAGCATGTCGAGCCGCCGTTTGCGATCATCGCGGCGATGCTGACAGTGCGCATCCATCTCGACGACGTGCCCGACGACAATGCGCCGCTGCTGATCGCGCCCGGCTCGCACACGCTCGGACGTATCGCGGAGGGCGCGATCGCCGATACGGTCGCGCGCTGCGGCACGGTCGCCTGCACCGCGCGCGCCGGCGACATCTGGGCCTATGCGACCCCGATCCTCCATGCGTCGGCCGCCGCCAGCGGGGCAGGCCATCGACGCGTGCTCCAGGTCGATTTCAGCGCATCCGGGCTACCCGGCGATCTTGCCTGGCTGGGGGTTTAGCGTCGTCTCCCCCGCCGGTATCGCGGCGCTTGCATTGGGGCTGTCCTACACGCCGCATCCGTGCATGATGGCGCCATGCCACCGTATCATCCCGCCCCCGTTTCCGTATCGTCGCCGACGGCTTGCGGCGAACTGGCGGGAGCGCGTCACGAACCACAACATCCTCCACTTCGCCTCGGTCGCCGCCGCGAAAGCGCGCGGTCGTGACGCTCGCCATCGCCCTGTTGTTCGCAAGCGTGGCGGATCCCGCGATACCGGCGCGAATCGACCGGCTGCTCGCGCGCGCGCCGGTGGTCGACGGGCATAACGACCTGGCATGGGAGATCCGCGCGACGCTGGCCGCCGGCCCGGAGGCGCTCGACCTGAACGCCGACACGACAAAACTGCCGCACCCGCTCCAGACCGATATCCCGCGATTGCGCCAAGGCGGCGTCGGCGCGCAATTCTGGTCGGTGTGGATCCCGGCCACCACGACCGGTGCGCAAGCCGTGGAGACGACGCTGGAGCAGATCGACATCGTCCGACGAATGGTCGCGGCCAACCCGCGCAACCTGGCGCTGGCGACCACCGCGGCCGACATCCGCCGCATCACGAAGGCGGGGCGGATCGCGTCGCTGATCGGGGTGGAGGGCGGCCATCAGATCGACGGGCGACTCTCGGTGCTGCGCCAGTACCGCGCGCTCGGCGTCGGCTACATGACGCTGACGCACGGCCGCAGCCTGCCCTGGGCCGACAGCGCGACCGATGCGCCGATCGCTGGCGGCCTGACCGCGTTCGGGCGTCAGGTGGTGGCGGAGATGAACCGCATCGGCATGATCGTCGACGTGGCGCATGTGTCCGACGCGACGATGCGCGCGGTGCTGGCCACCACGGTCGCGCCGGTCATCGCCTCGCACAGCAGCGCGCGGGCGCTGGCCGATGCGCCGCGCAACATTCCCGACGACCTGTTGCGGGCGATCGCGGCCAATGGCGGGGTGGTGATGGTCAATTGCTACCCCGCGTTCCTGTCGGCCGCGTGGCGGGCCTGGGACCAGCAGCGCAGCGCGTTCGCGAAGACCGCCGGTGTGCCCGCCGACGTCTATGGCCCGCGCAGCCCCGCGCCGCTGGTCGCCTGGGACGCCGCGCATCCGATGCCGGTCGTGACGGTCGCCACCGTTGCCGATCATGTCGACCATATCGCGCAGGTGGCGGGCCACGACCATGTCGGGCTTGGCGGCGATTATGACGGAATACAGGGGACCGCGCCGGTCGGCATGGAGGGGGTCGACGGCTATCCGCGCCTGCTCGCCGAACTGGCGCGGCGCGGGTGGAGCGACACCGATCTGGCGAAACTGACGCAGGCCAACATCCTGCGCGTGATGGCGCGGGTGGAGGGCGTCGCGGCGGCGCAAGCAGGGCGTCCGCCGATCGACGCGACGGATGCGCTGGCGGTGCGATAGGGGTGGCTCAGGCGGAGCCGCCCCCGAATCCGCTCAGGAACGCCGCGACATTGTGGCCCAGCGCATCGACGGCATAGCCGCCCTCCATGACAATCACGGTCGGCCAGCCGCGCGCGGCGATGTCCGCCGCCAGCACCGCATAGTCCGGCGTCTCCAGCGCGAACCGCGAAATGGGATCGCCGACCCAGGTATCCGCGCCGAAGCTGACCACCAGCAGGCCGGGGTCGAACGCGGTGATGGCGTCGAGCGCGGTCGTCTGCGCCGCGCGGAACGCCGGCAGGGTGGTGCCGTGCGGCAGCGGCAGGTTGAGGGTCGTACCCTCGCCCTCGCCCGCGCCGCGCTCGTCGGCATGACCCCAGAAGAAGGGGTAGTCGGACGCCGGATCGGCATGGACCGAGGCATAGAAGACGTCGGCCCGGTCGTAGAAAATATCCTGCGTGCCGTTGCCGTGGTGATAGTCGATGTCGAGGATCGCGACCCGGTCGACCCCGCCGTCGCGCGCGACCTGCGCGGCGATCGCGGCGGTGTTCAGGTGGCAGTATCCGCCGCAATAATCCGCCCCGGCATGATGGCCCGGCGGGCGGCACAGCGCGAAGGCGGTGGCCTCGCCGGCGAGCACCGCGGCGGTCGCCGCGACCGCGCTCTGGGCGCTGGCATAGGCGGCGGCCCAGCTGTCGGGCGTGATCGGCGTCGTCGCGTCGAAACTGTGCTGGCCCATCAGCGCGTCAATCCGGTCGAGCTTCAGCGGCCGCCGCCCGATGACCGGAAAGGCATAGGGGATCGCATCGCCGGGCCGCCCCGCCGCCGCCCACAAAGCCGGCGCGGTCTTCAGGAACGCGACATAGGCGGCGGTGTGGACGGCCAGGATCGGGGCCTCGCCATGGTCGTCCGGCATCTCGGTCGGGCCGATCGCGGCCAGCATCGCATCGACCCGCGCCGGCGTCTCGGCATAGGCGGTGAACCCGCCATTGTGCAGCTCGCGCGCCGGTGCGTGGTCACGCTGGCGGGGATCGAAGAAGCGGCGCATCTACCGCGCCAGCGCCTCGGCGATCAGGCGGCGCGAATTGTCGATGCCGTACAGCGCGATGAAGCTGCCCATGCGCGGGCCTTGTTCGGACCCCAGCAGCGTTTCGTACAGCGCCCTGAACCAGTCGCGTAAGGTGTCGAATCCGCCCAGTTCCCCAAACTGCGCCTTGCCGATTTCGTAGACGATGGTCTGGATATCCTCCGCGCTGGTGCCGGCCGGCAACGCGGCCAGATCCGCGTCGAGCCGTTCGAGCGCGGCGATCTCGACCCCCACCGGCGCACGCTTCCTGAGGGTCGGCGCGACGAAATCGCGGCCGTACGCCAGCGCATGGTCGATCAGCCGGTCGAGTTCGGGATAGCGTTCGGGCGTGGCATCGGCGACGTAGTTGGCGAGATAGCCCCAGACCTGCGGCTTGGTCGCATCGCCCATCACCCCGACCAGATTGAGCAACAGGCCGAACGTCACCGGCAGCTCGCCCTGCGGCAACTGCCCGTCATGAATGTGATGGACCGGATTGCCCAGCTTCTGCCTGGCGTCCTGCCCGGCGTAATTCCCGCGGAACTGCCAATATTCGTCCACCGCGCGCGGGATGACACCCATGTGCAGCGACTTGGCCTTTTTCGGTTCGCGATAGGCGTAGAACGCAAGGCTTTCCTGCGGGCCATAGGTCAGCCACTGTTCGAGGCTGAGGCCGTTGCCCTTGGACTTGGAGATCTTCTCGCCATTCTCGTCGAGGAACATCTCGTAGTTGAAACCCTCGGGCGGGCGGCCGCCGAGCACGCGGGCGATCTTCGACGACTGGGTGACCGAATCGATCAGATCCTTGCCCGCCATCTCGTAGTCGACGCCCAGCGCGACCCAGCGCATCGCCCAGTCGACCTTCCATTGCAGCTTGGCCTTGCCGCCCAGAACGGATTGCTCGACGCGCTGCCCCTCATCGTCGAAGGCGATGATCCCCGCGTCGGCATCGACCACCTCGACCGGCACCTGCAGCACGATGCCGCTGGTCGGGCTGATCGGCAGGACCGGCGAATAGGTTGCCCGGCGCTCGGCGCGCAGAGTCGGCAGCATCACGTTCTGGATACCCTGGAAATGCCGCAGCACACCCTTCAGCGCCTCGTCGAACCGGCCGGAGCGGTAATAGTCGGTCGACGACACGAACTCGTAATCGAAGCCGTACTGGTCGAGAAAGTGGCGCAGCCGCGCGTTGTTGTGCGCGGCGAAACTGTCATGCGTTTCGAACGGGTCGGGCACCTGCGTCAGCGGCTTGCCCAGATGACGGTTGAGCATCGCGCCGTTCGGCACATTGTCCGGCACTTTCCGCAGGCCGTCCATGTCGTCGCTGAACGCGATCAGCCGGGTGGGAATGTCGCTCAGCGTGTGGAAGGCGTTGCGCACCATCGTGGTGCGCAGCACTTCGTTGAACGTGCCGATATGCGGCAGGCCCGACGGACCATAGCCGGTTTCAAACAGGATCGGCGAACCGTCCGGTTTCCCATTCGGCCAGCGCTTCAGGAGCTTGCGCGCCTCCTCATAGGGCCAGGCCTTGGAATCCAGTGCGGCGGTGCGCAATTCGGTCGCGATCGGGTCTTGCATGGGCTGAGCGTCTAACGGCTTGGATCGGCCTCGTCACCCCAGGTGGTCGACGGACAGGGGTGGCTGTGTGTAAGGCGCTGGCGATGTGGGGGATGTTTTGAAACGGGCGGTGCCAGCACCGGTGCCCGGCAAGGCGCATGGCAACGCGTTCGGCGTGCTGCGGCTGGTGCTGGCCGCGCTGGTGATCGTGTCGCACAGCGCGGAGATGCTCGACGGCAACCGGTCGCGCGAACTGCTGACGCGGATGTTCGGGACGATCTCGTTCGGGGAGTTCGCGGTCGACGGGTTCTTCATCGTCAGCGGCTCTCTGGTCACGGCCAGCTTCGTGCGGCGGCCGAAGATCCTGTCCTATCTCTGGCGGCGGATTGTCCGCATCTATCCGGCGTTTATCGCGGCCACGCTCGTCTGCATCCTGGTGGTCGCGCCGCTGGGCGGAGTCGACATCACCCGCATCAGCCAAGCCGGGTGGAAGCAGTTGGCGATCCGGGCGCTGACGCTGGAGCCGGTCAATATCCGGGGCGTGTTCGCGGGCCAGCCCTATGCGTCGCTGAACAGCGCGATGTGGACCATCGCCTATGAATTTCGCTGCTACCTGCTGGTGCTGATCCTTGGCGTAACGCGAGCGTTGAAACGTCCATGGATCGTCGTCGGGCTGGCCGCCTGTTGCCTGCTGGTGCCGATCCTGATGCCGGTGTCGACCTTCGCCTATCTGCGGGACGATCCGGTCGCCAAGACCGTGCTGGTCAACCCCCTGGTGGCCGCGCGGCTGGCGGGACAATTCCTCGCCGGTGCGTGCTTCTTCCTGTTCGGGCGCGGACCACGGCCGACGATGCTGACGGTGGGCTTGGCGCTGGTCGGCCTGTGCGTCGGTCTGTCCTTCAAGCCGACCGCCGAGCCGGCGGTGGCGATCTTCGGCGGCTATCTGATCTTTGCCATCGCGTTCCAGACACGCTGGCGCTGGCTGAACCGGATCAACGACAAGGACGACGTGTCCTACGGACTGTATCTTTACGCCTGGCCGGTGGCGATGCTGCTGATCCGCTACTGGGCGGGGATCTCGTTGGGCGCGTTGATGCTGGCGACGCTGGTGGGCGCGCTGGCGATGGGCGCGGTGAGTTGGTTCGCGGTCGAAAAACCGGTGCTGGCGCGGTTCCGGGGTAAGGCGCGGTAGACATCACACATCCCGTCATGGCGAGCGCAAGCGAAGCAATCCAGCGCGTAGCGGGCCGCGCTGGGTTACCCCGCCTACATTCGCAATAACGGGCGACGGTAACGGCCAGGCGATAGCGCCTATTGCAGCCGTTGCCCTTTCGTTCCATGCTTGGCGCGCTATGTAGGGGGCGATGCTGCCATATCCCGCCCTCCACGCCAGCCATGGCGGTATCTGGCTCGCGACCGAAGACGGCACGCGCGGTGTGTCACGCGGCGAGGCGATCCGGCTGGCGGCGGATACGAAGGTGCTGCTGCTGAACGCGCCGCTGATCGGGCAGCGGCTGGGCTATGCCGATCTGGCCGGTCTGGACGTGCTGGAGCTGTTCGCGTTCCTGCACCCCGCGCGGTTCATGGTGCCGACCCCCAAGGGCGTCGCGCGGGTCACCGGTCTCGACGTGCCGGAGAATGACGCGCAGGTCGCCGCCTTCCTGCGCGCCGCGACCGAAAGGCTGCTCGACACCCCCAAGACCGACTGGCCGGAGCGGGAGGGGGCGTGGACCGCCTGTCAGTCGCTGATCCGCGGCGGATGGGCGTGGGGGCCGATCATCGGCGAGCGGCTGGCCAAGCCAAGCGAGAACGAACGCTGGCTGTTTTCAAAACTGCCCGAATGGTCGGAAACCGCGCCGCGCCCCGCCCCGCGCACGATCCTATTGCCGGCGGAGGATACCGCCGAGCGGCTGGCAACGCTGGTCGGGCAGGGGGCAGAGGTGCGGTCGGGGCAGCGCGCCTATGCGCAGGCGGTCGCCGACGTCTTCGGCCCACGCGTCGTGCGCGATTCGCCCAATTTGGTGCTGGCGGAGGCGGGCACGGGGATCGGCAAGACGTTGGGCTATCTCGCGCCCGCCTCGCTGTGGGCCGAGCGCGCGGGCGGCGCTGTGTGGGTGTCGACCTATACCAAGGCGCTGCAACGCCAGTTGTCGGGTGAAACCGCGCGGATCTTCCCCGACCCCGCGATCCGCAAGGCAAAGGTCGTGACGCGCAAGGGGCGCGAGAATTACGTCTGCCTGCTGAATCTGGAGGATGCGTTGCAGGGCGGGTTCGCGGGCCGCGCCGCCATCCTCGCGCATCTGGTCGCGCGCTGGGCGGCGTATACGGCGGATGGCGACATGGTCGGCGGCGACCTGCCCGGCTGGCTGCCGACGCTGTTCCGGCGCAACGGGTCGACCGCGCTGACCGACCGGCGCGGCGAGTGCGTCTATGCCGGGTGCCCGCATTACCGCAAATGCTTCATCGAACGCGCCGCGCGGGCCGGGGCGGAAGCCGATATCGTCATCGCCAATCACGCGCTGGTGATGGTCAACGCGGCGCGGGGGCGCGAGACGAATACCCGCCCAACCCGCTATGTGTTCGACGAGGGGCATCACCTGTTCGACGCCGCCGACGCGATGTTCGCGACCGCGCTGACGGGGCAGGAGACGATCGAGCTGCGCCGCTGGATCCTTGGCCCCGAATCGGGCGGGCGCGGGCGGCGGCGGGGGCTGGCCGCGCGTCTGTCCGACGTGGCCAGCTATGACGAGGGCGGCGGCCGGGCGATCGCCGATGCGGTGGCGGCCGCGCGTGATCTGGCTGCCGACGGCTGGTTGCAGCGGGTGGGCGAGGGCGCGCCGTTCGGCCCGATCGAGACGTTGCTGGGCGCGGTGCGCGGCCTTGCCTATGCGCGCGCCGAACAGGCGGGGGACGCCGGATACGGGCTGGAAACCGAACTGGCCGAGCCGTCGGCGGAGCTGATCGAGGCGGCGGGACCGGCCGCACAGGCGCTCGATGCACTGGTGCGGCCGCTGGTGACGCTGGGGCGGCGGCTGGAGGCGGTGCTGGACGAGGGACCGGACTGGATGGACGGGCCGGCGCGCGCGCGGATCGAGGGCGCGGTCGCGTCGATCGGCTGGCGGGCGGAGACGGTGGCGGCGTGGCTGGCGCTGCTGGCGCGGATCGGCGGCCCGGTCGATCCCGATTTCGTCGACTGGCTGGCCGTCGACCGGATCGAGGGGCGCGAGTTCGACATCGGCCTGCACCGTCACTGGCTCGATCCCACCCGGCCGTTCGTGGAAACGGTGCTGAAGCCCGCGCATGGTGCGCTGGTGACGTCGGCGACGCTGACCGGCGGCGGCGAATGGGCGGTGGCGGAGGCGCGGGCGGGCGCGCCGCACCTGCCGCGTGCGCCGTCACGGTTCCAGGCGGAAAGCCCGTTCGCCTATGCCGACCAGTCGGAGGTGCTGATCGTCACCGACGTGAAGCGTGGCGATGTCGCGGCGCTCGCCAATGCCTATGCCCGGCTGATCGTCGCGTCGCGGGGCGGTACGCTGGGGCTGTTCACCGCGATCCGGCGGTTACGCGGGGTGCATGGCCGGATCGCCGACCGGCTGGCGCGCGAAGGACTGCCGCTGATCGCGCAGCATGTCGACCCAATCGACACGGGCACGCTGGTCGATATCTTCCGTGATGATTCCAACGCGTCGCTGCTGGGCACCGACGCGCTGCGTGACGGGGTCGACGTGCCGGGCGAATCGCTGCGACTGGTGGTGATGGAGGGGGTGCCGTGGCCAAAGCCGACCGTGCTGCACGGCGCGCGGCGGCTGGCCGGCGGCGGTTCGGCCTATGACGACCGGCTGGTCCGCGCGCGGATGGCGCAAGCGTTCGGGCGGCTGATCCGCCGCGCCGACGATCGCGGCGCGTTCGTGATGCTGTCCGCCGCCATGCCCTCGCGCCTGCTCACCGCCTTCCCGCCGGGCGTATCGGTGCGGCGCTGCACGCTGGACGAGGCGGTGGCGCGTGTTGCGGAGCGGCTTTCCACGACCGCGCCGATCGGGCATGGCACCCGCGAAACCGCTGGAGGATTCGTCGCCCCATGAAGACGCTGACGCTGCTGCGCCACGCCAAGTCCGGCTGGAACGACCCGGTGACCCGTGATTTCGACCGACCGCTGAATGCCAAGGGCAAGCGCGCCGCCGCGCTGATCGGACGCTGGCTGCGCGATGAAGGGTTCGCGTTCGACCATGTCGTCGCCTCGCCTGCGGTGCGCGTGACCGAGACGCTGGTCGATGTGTCCGGCGGATACGGCGCGACGATCACGCCCGAATGGGACCGGCGCGTCTATCTCGCCTCGGCCGCGACGCTGCTCGATGTAGTTCACGCCCTGCCGGACACGGCCGGATCGGCGTTGCTGGTCGGGCATAATCCGGGGCTGGAGGATCTGGTGCTGATGCTGGTCCCCCGGTCCGACGATGATCCGTACCGGATCGCGGTCGAGGGCAAATACCCGACCGCGACCGTGGCGCAGATGACGTTCGACGTCGCGTCCTGGGCCGATGTCGCCGCCGGCGGTGGCCGCTTCGTCGGCTTTACCCGCCCCCGCGACCTGGACCCGTCGCTGGGGCCGGATAGCGACTGACCCCGCCTTACGTCTTCTCCAACCCCGTTACGTCTTCGCCAGCCCTGTTACTTCTTCGCCAGCAACGCCTTCAGCCCGGCGAGCGGCCCGGTCGCCACCTCATCCTCGCTGACGACGCCCGCCGCCTTCAGCGTTGCGGCGGCATTGGGGCCACGCGGGAATGGATCGAGCGCCAGCGCCATCGTCTCGGCCGCGGCCTCGCCAAGGTCGATCGCCCCGCCTTCATAGGGAATGGTGTCGAGCGATTCGCTGTCCAGCTCGACTTCCTCGGCATCGGGCGATTCGGCGACGAAGCGCAGCGCCGCCGTCTCGTCGATCCGCACCGGCAGCGGTTCGCCCGTCACCGAACACGCCTGCACCACCGCCGCCGTCACTCGTCCGCGCGCGGAGATGCCCGACGATTCGCGCCGGACGGCAAAATCGGCATCGAGCCGGTCGACCGAGAGCAGGCCGAAGCGGGTGGCCAGCGCCGCGCGCTCGGTCGCGTCGGCGGTGATGGTGACGGTGCGCTCCCGCTCGCCGATCGTGTCGACGCGTTCGGTCCGGCTGAATTCGGGGGTCATGCCTGTGGTCCTTCGGGCAGATGGCCCTGCACGAGCGATGCGACCGGCGTGGTGGCCAGCGCGGCGTGCAGCGCGAGAAGCGTATCGCGAACATGGGCGAGCGCGGCGTCACCCGGCGCATCGCCGCGATACAGGTTGCGGACCAGTGCCGCGTCGAAACCGGCGGCGGCCGATCCGTCATGCCGACCGTCGATGGTGTCGCGGTACGCGCCGAGGCGGCCGCCGAGCATCCCCATCATCTTGCCGATATGCTTGCCGACCACGACGTCGCCGACACCCAGTTCGCGCAACTGGCCGTCCATGTCGTCGATAAAGTGTTCGGTCAGCCGGGCGGCGACCGGCGCGCCCTCGGCGTCACCCTCCAGCCGGATCAGCACTACCGACAGGACGGCGGCGATCATGTCGAAGCGGCCATCGACGGTATCGGGCACCGCGCCCGCCAGATACCAGTGTTCGGCCCGCGCGCGCAGCACGACCGCGTTGTATAGCGGCAGCGCGACCTCCGCCTGCCGTCGTCCGAATAGCCCGCTCAATACGCCCAAAGCCGATACCCTCTCGTCCGGCGGCCTTGTCTGTCCGCCCGTCCTCGCATATCGAGGCGTTCGACACCGGATGCAATCGCGCAACGCGTCCGTACTGTCCGGTCGCGTGCCCGCCTGGAGACTATCATGAGCCTGTCCCGTTTTCGCGTAGCGCCCCGCGCACGTATCGTGCTGGTCGCCATGCTCGGCCTCGTCGCGGCGGCCGGCTGCACTCCGCTTCGGTCGCATCAGGGCTATGTCGTCGATGTCGACCTCGTCAACTCGGTCCAGCCGGGCGTCGATAATCGCCAGTCGGTTCTCCAGACCCTGGGCAAGCCCAGCTTCGCCGGTCAGTTCGATCAGGGCGACTGGTATTATATCGCGCGCGACAGCCGCAACTTCGCGTTCCGCAATCCGCGCCCGGTGTCCCAGATCACGTTGCAGATCAGCTTCGACAAGGCCGGGACCGTTACTGGCGTCCGTCGTGGCGGCGTCGATCAGGTCGTGAGCATCAGCCCGAGCGGCGACAAGACGGCGACCGCCGGACGCGGCCGCGGGTTCTTCCAGGATCTGTTCGGCAACATCGGTTCGGTCGGTGCGCCGGGTGCCGCCGGCGGCGGCCAGCAGGGCGGCGGCGGTTCGGGACGCACCCGCCCATAATCGCCCGGACCCGACCGGCACGGTCGTCTGCCCTCCTGTCGCTTTGCTGACCGCGACGTTCGCGGATCGTTCAGGCGAGGGCAGGCATATCCCCTGGCAAGGCGGCATGGACTCCGGTCCGCCGCCGTCATGCTCAAGGGAGACGATCATGCGTACACTGATCACGACCATCCTGATGGCCGCCGCCGCGTTCCCGGCCGTGGCATCGGCTCAGTCCAACGCCGAGCTGCGTCGCGACCGGCGCGACATCCGCCAGGAACAGCGCGAACTGAACCAGGCCCGCCGTTTCGGCGATCGCGGCGACATCCGCGACGAGCGCCGCGATGTGCGGGAGGCGCGGCAGGAATATCGCGAGGACCTGAACGACCGTAACCGCCGGTTCGGCCGCAATGACTGGCGCGGATGGCGGGACCGGAACCAGGCGCTGTACGCCCGTGGCAACTGGCGCGCGCCGTTCCGCTATCAGACCTTCCGCCCCGGCCTGCGGATTGGCCAGCCCTATTATGCGCGCAGCTACTGGATCGCCGATCCTTGGCGGTATCGCCTGCCGCCGGCGCGCGGGTATCAGCGGTGGGTCCGGCATTATGGTGACGTGATGCTGGTCGACACGCGGCGCGGCATCGTGGTCGACGTGATCCGCGGTTTCTACCGCTAAGCCGCTTGCGCTGTCACCAATAGCTCCGGGCGGCCGCCGTATCGACCGCCCGGTGTTGGTCGCGCCGCGTGCTACGCATCGGCGCGACCGTGCCGTGCTTGGACCGGCACAGATCCCCGGAAAGGGAAAGGGATCACAAGCCGCAACGCGCGGTCGGGCCTTTGGTTCGCGGCAAAATCGGCACGTTGCAAGAAAAGTACAGGTCGATGCCGCCGCGCGCACTGCAATGTGCATTGCGCTGTCCTCCTATTGCCTTGATACCATAGGCAAACGTCGGGGGGCTGGCGCGAATGACGGGGTTCGTCGACGGTTTCGATGTGGTGCTGCATGAAGTGATGCTGTTCGCGGCGTTCGGGTTTCTGATTGGCGGTATCGACGATCTGCTGGTCGACGCCATCTATGCCGTCGTCCGGGTTGGGCGGGCTGCGCCATCCCGTCTGGCGATGCAGGATCTGCCGGCATCCCCCCATGCCGGCCGGCTGGCGGTGTTCGTCGCCGCATGGGACGAGGTGGCGGTGATCGGCGACATGCTGACCAGCGCATTCGCCCGCTACGACCATCCCGATTACCGGCTGTATGTCGGCACCTATCCGAATGATCCCGGAACGGTGGAGGCCGTCGCCCGGATCGCCCGGACCGAACCCCGGTTGCGGCACGTCATCCTGCCGCATGGCGGCCCGACCACCAAGGCCGATTGCCTGAACGTCGTCTGGGCCGCGATGGTCGCCGATGATGCCCGGGATGGCCCGACCCGGGCGGTCGTGCTGCACGATGCCGAGGATCTGGTCCATCCCCTCGAATTGCAGGTGGTCGATCGGCTGATTGATCGCCATGCCGTCGTCCAGATCCCGGTGCTGCCGCTCATCAGCCGGCATGGTCGGCTGGTGTCCGGCACTTATGCGGACGAGTTCGCCGAGTCGCACGGTAAGCAGCTGGTCGTGCGCGGGGCGCTTGGCGCGGGATTGCCGCTGGCCGGGGTGGGCTGTGCCATCGCCACGCCGATGCTGGCACGGATCGCCGCCATGCGCGGGGGCAAGCCGTTCGATTCGGAGAGTCTGACCGAGGATTATGAACTTGGCCTGCGGATTGCCGAACTGGGCGGTCGCGGCATCTTCGCACGGGTTGAGGAATCACCCGGCGGGCCGGTGGTGGCCACGCGCGCCTATTTTCCCGATTCGGTCGGGGCGGCCGTCCGCCAGAAGGCGCGCTGGATGATCGGCATCGCGCTGGCCGGCTGGGACCGGACGGGCTGGGCGCGGGCGCGGGCGATCGGCGATCACTGGATGCGGATGCGGGACCGGCGCGCACCGCTGGCCATATTGGTGATGGCGACCGCGTATCTGTCGATGGTGTTGTGGGCGGTGTCGCTGCTGCTGCATCTGGCGACCGGATCGGCGGTGCCGTCACCGGGGCCGTGGCTGGGATGGCTGGCTGGCACCAATGCAGCGCTGCTCGGCTGGCGACTGGCGATGCGGATGGCGTTCACGACCCGGGTGTACGGCCCGCGCGAGGGGTTGTGGGCGATTCCGCGGCTGCTGGTCGGCAACTATATCGCGCTGTTCGCCGCGCGCCGGGCGGTGATCCGCTACATCGCCATGTTGCGCGGGGCGCCGCCGGTCTGGGACAAGACCGCCCACGCCTTTCCCGACGATGTGCAGGCGATCGCCGGATCGTGAGCATCAGCCGACCTTTGCGGTTTCTGGGGCTGACGGTGGGCGGCTGGGCGGTCGCGCGCGTCGTCCTGCTGTGGCCCAATGCCGCGACGATGACCGACCTGATTCGCGATATCGTGCCGATCGCAAAGGCGAGGAAGGGGCCGTCCGCTTCCATGTCGGTGCGGATGCCATCGCCGCAGTCCCTGCCGCAGCGACCACACCGGGTCGGGGAGCCGGCACCCCGCAGACTGTTCGCCCAGGGGGCACGGGCAATGCCGCCAGCGCCAGCGGATCGTGCCGATGGCCCGGTGCTGGTGCCGCATCCCTTTGGGCCCGTCGCACCGTCCGATCCGGTCAGCCGTCCCGACGGACGACGACGCCCCGAGTCGCGGTGGAGCGGCAGCGGCTGGGCGATCCTGCGTGGCGGCGGCATGGCTCCGTCGGTAATCGGCAGCCGGCTGGGCGGCGCACAGGCCGGGGTGCGCATCGCCTATGCCCTGGGAACCGCGCGGCGGCTGGCGCTGGCCATGCGCCTGACGACCCCGCTGGAAGGTGCGGGGCGGGAGGCGGCGATCGGCATCGACTGGCGACCGACCCGCCTGCCGGTGCGGATCGTCGCCGAACATCGCTTCGCGCTGGATGGCGGGCGCGGCGGGCCGATGGTTGGGCTGGTCGGTGGCATCAACCCGACACCGATCGCCGGTCGCCTGCGGCTGGAGGCCTATGGTCAGGCCGGCGCGATCGCGCGCGGCGGGGTGGAAGCGTTTGCCGACGGGGCCGTGCGGATCGCCCATCCGATCGCCGAGGCGGGCGATATCCGTTTCGACCTGGGGATGGGCAGCTGGGGTGGGGCGCAGCGCGGGGCCGCACGGCTCGACGTCGGTCCGTCGCTGGGGATCGTCGTGCCGGTGGCGCGTCGCAGCCTGCGGCTGACGCTAGACTGGCGCGAACGCGTGGCCGGTGACGCGCGGCCGGGGTCCGGCCCGGCGCTTTCGATCGGCACCGATTTCTGATGCTTTCGCAAACACACGCAAGCGGGTAACCCGGCGGTCCATGGATCTGTACCTTCCCATCGCCAACCTGTCGGTCAACGCGCTGGTCATTGTCCTGCTGGGCGGTGGCGTCGGCCTGCTGTCGGGCATGTTCGGCGTCGGCGGCGGGTTCCTGACCACGCCGTTGCTGATCGTCTATGGCATCCCGCCGACGGTCGCCGCCGCGTCGTCCGCCAGCCAGGTGACGGGGGCGAGCGTTTCCGGCGTGTTCGCGCATTTCCGCCGCAAGGGCGTCGACGTGAAGATGGGCGGGGTGCTGGTCGCCGGCGGTATCGTCGGGTCGTTCGCGGGCGCGTGGCTGTTCAACTGGCTTCAGAAATCGGGGCAGATCGATACCGTCATCGCCATCGTCTACGTCCTGATGCTGGGGTCGATCGGCGGCATGATGGCGCGCGAATCGGTGCAGGCGATCTGGGTCCGCAAGACCGGCCGGCCGACGCGCCCGAAGAAGCGGCATCACCATCCGCTGGTCGCCGCCCTGCCGTTCCGCACGCGCTTCTATGCGTCGGGCCTGTACATCTCCCCGCTGGCCCCGCTGATCCTCGGGTTCTTTGTCGGCATCCTGACGATCCTGCTGGGGATCGGCGGCGGGTTCATCCTGGTGCCGGCGATGATCTATCTGCTGGGCATGGCAACCAGCGTCGTCGTCGGCACGTCGCTGTTCCAGACGCTGTTCGTAACCGCGGTCGCCACGATGGTCCACGCGACCACGACCAAGGCGGTCGATATCGTGCTGGCGGCGCTGCTGCTGATCGGGTCGGTCGCGGGGGCACAGGTGGGCGCACGGTTCGCGAACACGGTGCGGCCGGAATATCTGCGCCTTGCGCTGGCGGTCATGGTTCTGCTGGTCGGGTTGCGGGTGTTGCTGGGCCTCGTCTGGCGGCCAGAGGACATCTATTCGGTGGCGTTGTCGTGAAGCGGATCTGGCTGCTGGCCCTTGCCCCGCTGGTGATGGCACAGGCCAAGCCGGTGCTGGTCCCCGACGTGTCACAGCGTGATATCGAGATTGTCTACAGTTTTACCGGGGCCGAGCTGCTGCTGTTCGGCGCGATCCTCTACCCCGGCGGTCGTTTGCCGGATGACGACAAGCCGACCGATATTGTGGTGGTGGTGAAGGGGCCGACCCAGTCGATCCTGGTGCGCGAGAAGGAAAAGGTCGCCGGCATCTGGGTCAACGCCGCGCGTGCGCGCTATCGCTCCGCCCCGTCCTTCTACGCCATCGCCACGTCGCGGCCGATCACCCAACTGGTCGATGACCGGACGCGGGCGATCTACGAACTGGGCCTCGACAGCCTGCAATTGTCGCCGGCCAGCAGCATCGCGCCTGACGTGCAGCAACGGTTCCAGCGCGGGCTGGTCGACCTGAAGAAACGCGCCGGCCTGTATTACGAGGCTCCCTGCGCGGTCGAGATCACCGACGGCGTGCTGTACCGTGCGCGTGTGTCGATCCCGGCGCGCGTGCCGGTCGGCCGCTTTACCGCGGAGACGTTCCTGATCCGCGATGGCCGCGTGCTGGCGGCGGCGGTGCGCGACATCGACATCCGCAAATCGGGATTCGAACGGTTCGTCGCGCGCGCCGCCGACCGGTCGTCGGTCTGGTACGGGCTTGTTGCCGTCGCGCTGTCGGTCGGCCTTGGCTGGGCGGCCGGCGCGATCGCGCGGCGGGTCTGATCCGAAACCGACCATATTCTTTACCATTCATGCGCATAGACTGGCCCACGAAAGGCCGGTGACCCGCTGTATGAACGACATGTCCGGACATAGCGTGTTCGATTCGCCCGCCAGCGCGGCGACGACGCCGGTCGGCATCGTCCTCGCGATCGCGGGATCGAGCAGTCGCGCGCTGTTTGACCGGGCGGCGATGGTGGCGGCCTCTACCGATCCCGATCCATCGGTCGCAGCGGCCGGGCAGGTCGGCACGCAGGTCAAGATGCGGGTCGGCAATTGCTGGCTGCTGGCTAATGTCCGCGCGGTGTCTCTCGATCTGGCGGCCGGGGGCGACCGCATCACGGCGGATATTGATTTTCTGGGTGAAGGCGACGAGGAGCGGCTGACCGGCCGGCTGCACCGGTTCCGGCGGGGTGTCACCCGCTATCCGACACCGGGCTGCGAGATGTTTCCGGTGACGACCGCCGACATGCAGCAGATCTATGCCGCCGACGACCGCGCGCATATCGAGGTCGGCCATGTCTATCCGACCGACGACATTCGCGCTGCGCTGTATGTCGATGCGATGCTCGGCAAGCATTTCGCACTGGTCGGGTCGACCGGCACGGGCAAGTCGACCGCCGCCGCGCTGATCCTGCACCGCATCTGCGACCTCGCGCCGCAGGGCCATGTCGTGATGATCGACCCGCACGGCGAATATTCGGCCGCGTTCAAGGGCAATGGCGCGCTGTTCGACGTCAACAATCTGGCGATGCCGTATTGGCTGATGAACTTCGAGGAGCATTGCGAGGTGTTCGTCACCTCCTCCGGCACGCAGCGGCAGCTGGAAACGGATATCCTCGCCAAATGCCTGCTTGCCGCCAAGGGCAAGAGCCGGATCGGGCAGGAGATCCCGAAACTGACGGTCGATGCGCCGATCCCCTATCTGCTCAGCGATCTGACCAATCTGATTTCGCAGGAAATGGGCAAGATCGACCGCGCCGGCGACAGCACCCCCTATCAGCGGCTGAAGACCAAGATCGACGAGGTGAAGGCGGATCCGCGCTACGGCTTCATGTTCTCCGGCATGCTGGTCGCCGATACGATGGCCGCGTTCCTCGCGCGGATTTTCCGCATGCCCGGCGACGGCCGGCCGATCTCGATCATCGACGTGTCGGGCGTGCCGTCCGAGATCACCTCGGTCGTGGTCGCGGTGCTGGCGCGGATGACGTTCGATTTCGCGATCTGGTCGCGCAACGAACCGCAGCGCCCGATCCTGCTCGTCTGCGAGGAGGCGCATCGCTACATCCCGAGCGACCGTGATGCGACCTCCTCGGTCGGCCGGATCCTGGGGCGCATCGCCAAGGAAGGGCGCAAATACGGCGTCAGCCTGGGCCTCATCACCCAGCGTCCGTCGGATCTGGCCGAAGGCGTGCTGTCACAGTGCGGCACGATCATCGCCATGCGCCTGAACAACGATCGCGATCAGCAGTTCGTCCGCGCGGCGATGCCCGAGGGCGCGCGCGGTTTCCTCGATTCGATCCCCGCGCTGCGCAACCGCGAGTGCATCATGTGCGGCGAGGGCGTCGCGGTGCCGATCCGCGTGGCGTTCGATGCGCTGGACGCCGACAAGCGCCCGGCGTCCGGCGACCCACTGTTCTCCCAACTGTGGCGCGATGTCGGCGACGAGGACCAGATCATCGACCGCACCATCCGCCGCTGGCGCGCGCAGGGACGGTAGGGGGCGACCGTGTACCGTCGCCCCCCATTCCATCCGCGACGTTACTCCGCCGCTTCCACCTCGGGCGTGTCGTCCAGCGGGTGCGACAGGCGCGTCAGCATTTCCTTGGGCACGACCTGCCAGAACTGGCCCGCCACCCGGTCCCAGTCGTCGAGCAGCCCCTTGGACCATTTGCTGTCGGTCTTGGCGGCATGGTCGCGCACGAGGTCGTGCAGGACACTCGCCCAGTGGAGCGAGGCGAGGCGCTGCCACACGATGTTCTCGGGGTTGGCGCGGCCTGCGAACCGGTCGTTCGGATCGTAGATGAAGGCCATGCCGCCGGTCATGCCGGCGCCAAAATTGGCCCCGACCTCGCCCAGCACCACCGCGATGCCATTGGTCATGTATTCGCAGCCATTCGCGCCGCAGCCCTCGACCACCACGGTCGCGCCCGAATTGCGCACCGCGAACCGTTCGCCCGCCTGACCTGCCGCGAGCAGCTTGCCCGAGGTCGCGCCGTACAGCACGGTATTGCCGACGATCGTATTCTCCTGGCTGGCCAGCGGCGACGACACCGCCGGCCGGACGATGATCGTGCCACCCGACAGGCCCTTGCCGACATAGTCGTTGGCATCGCCGAATACCTCCAGCGTCACGCCCTTGCACAGGAATGCGCCCAGGCTCTGCCCCGCGCTTCCACGCAGACGGATGGTGACGTGCCCGTCGGCCAGCTTGCTCATCCCGAATTTGCGGGTGATCTCGCTCGACAGGCGAGTACCGACCGCACGGTGGGTGTTGCGCACCGAATAGGTCAGCTGCATCTTTTCGCCACGGCTGAAGACGGCGGCCGCATCCTTGATGATCTGTGCATCCAGGCTGTCGGGCACCTCGTTGCGCCACGTCGTCAGGCTGAACCGGCGCTGGTCGTCGGGGGCGTCGACCTTGGCGAGGATCGGGTTGAGGTCGAGATCGTCGAGATGCTCGGCCCCGCGGCTGACCTGCCGCAGGAATTCGGTCCGGCCGATCACTTCGTCGAGGCTACGGACGCCCAGCCGCGCTAGGATGTCGCGGACTTCCTCGGCGATGAAGGTCATCAGGTTGATGACCTTTTCCGGCGTGCCGGTGAACTTGGCACGCAGGCGTTCGTCCTGCACGCACACCCCGACCGGGCAGGTATTGCTGTGGCACTGACGCACCATGATGCAGCCCATCGCGACGAGGCTGAGCGTACCGATGCCGAACTCCTCGGCCCCCAGGATCGCGGCGATGACGATATCGCGTCCGGTCTTGAGGCCGCCATCGGCGCGCAGCTTGATGCGACCGCGCAGGCCGTTCAGGGTGAGCGTCTGGTTGACTTCCGACAGGCCCATTTCCCACGGCGTGCCGGCATATTTGATGCTGGTCTGGGGTGAGGCCCCGGTGCCGCCGACATGGCCGGACACCAGGATGACGTCGGCATGCGCCTTCGCCACGCCCGCCGCCACCGTGCCGATGCCAGCCGACGACACCAGCTTCACGCAGACGCGCGCACGCGGGTTGATCTGCTTGCAGTCGTAGATGAGCTGCGCGAGATCCTCGATCGAATAGATGTCGTGATGCGGCGGCGGGCTGATGAGCGTCACGCCCGGCGTCGCGTGGCGCAGCTTGGCGATGAACTCGGTCACCTTGAAGCCGGGCAGCTGCCCGCCCTCACCGGGCTTGGCCCCTTGCGCGACCTTGATCTCGATTTCTTCGCAGGCGTTCAGATATTCCGCCGTGACGCCGAAGCGGCCGGACGCGATCTGCTTGATCCCCGAATTGGCGTTGTCGCCATTCTCGTACGGCTTGTAGCGCAGGACGTCCTCACCGCCCTCGCCGGACACGGCCTTTGCGCCGATCCGGTTCATCGCGATCGCCAGCGTCTCGTGCGCCTCCGGGCTGAGCGCGCCCAACGACATGCCCGGCGTGACGAACCGCTTGCGGATTTCGGTGATCGCCTCGACCTGGTCGACCGCGACGCCCTCTGCGGGGAAATTGAACTGCAACAGGTCGCGCAGGTATACCGGCGGCAGGTCGGCGACGCCGCGCGAGAACTGCATGTAGCTCGAATAGCTGTCGGTCGCGACGGCGGTCTGCAACAGGTGCATCAGCTGTGCCGAATAGGCATGAGTCTCGCCGCCGTTGCGCTGGCGATAGAAGCCGCCGATCGGCAGGGTGACGACGCCGGCGTCGAACGCCGCCTCGTGCCGGACGATCGCGCTGTAGTGCAGCGAGGCATACCCCTCGCCGCTGATCTTGGCCGGCATGCCGGGGAACAGGTCGTTGACGAGACTGCGGCTGAGGCCGACCGCCTCGAAATTATAGCCGCCGCGATAGGAGCTGATGACCGCGATGCCCATCTTGGACATGATCTTCAGCAGGCCCTCGTTGATCGCGGTCCGGTGCCGCTCCAGACAGGTGTCGATGCTCAGGTCGCCGAACAGGCCGCGCGCATGGCGGTCGGCGATCGCCGCTTCGGCCAGATAGGCGTTCACCGTCGTCGCGCCGACGCCGATCAGCACCGCGTAATAATGCGTGTCGAGGCACTCGGCGGTGCGGACGTTGACCGAGGCATAGGAGCGCAGACCCCGGCGGACGAGATGCGTATGCACCGCCGCCGCCGCCAGCACCCCGGCGATCGCGACGCGCCCTTCGGACACCGCCTCGTCGGTCAGGAACAACTCGCTCTTGCCCTGCCGCACCGCTTGTTCGGCCTCGTTGCGGATCCGCTGGATCGCCGCGCGCAGGCGTTCGGGGCCGCCATCGGCCTCAAACGTGCAGTCGATCTCGGCGACCGACGATCCGAAATGCGTCTTCAGCCGGGTCCAGTCGGCGCAGGTCAGCACCGGCGAATCGAGCACCAGCACACGGGTCTGGCGATCCTCGGTGTCGAGGATGTTGGCCAGATTGCCGAACCGCGTCTTGAGCGACATGACGTAGCGTTCGCGCAGCGGGTCGATCGGCGGATTGGTGACCTGACTGAAGTTCTGGCGGAAGAACTGGCTGATGAGGCGCGGCTTGTCGGAAATGACCGCCAGCGGCGTGTCGTCGCCCATCGAACCGATGGCTTCCTTGCCGCCCTCGACCATCGGCGACAGGATCAGCTCCATGTCCTCCAGCGTCTGGCCGGCCGCGACCTGGCGGCGCGCCAGTTCGGCGCGGTCGTAGCGCATGACGTCGGTGTCGCCCGACAGGTCGTCGACCGTCAGGAACTCGCCGATCATGCTGGCATAGTCGGCCTCGCCGGCGATCCGGTCCTTGACCGCGCGATCCTCCAGCACGATCCCCTCGTCCAGGTCGACCGCGATCATCTGGCCCGGCCCCAGCCGGCCCTTGGCGATGATCGTGCTTTCCGGCACCACGACCATCCCGCTTTCCGATCCGACGATCAGCAGTCCGTCCGACGTGCGGGTGTAGCGCAAGGGGCGCAGCGCGTTGCGATCCATGCCCGCGACGGCCCAGCGGCCATCGGTCATGGCGAGCGCGGCCGGTCCGTCCCACGGCTCCATGACGGAGGCGAGATACTGATACATCGACGCGTGGTTTTCCGGCACCTCGGGATTACCGATATAGGCCTCGGGCACCAGCATCAGCTTGGCGGTGGGGGCGTCGCGACCAGAGCGGCAGATCGCCTCGAACACCGCGTCCAGCGCGGCGGTATCGGATGCGCCGGCCGGGATCACTGGCTTGATGTCCTCGGAATTGTCGCCAAAGGCGAGGCTTGCCATCCGGATCTCGTGGCTGAGCATCCAGTTCTTGTTGCCGCGGATCGTGTTGATCTCGCCGTTATGCGCCAGGCAGCGGAACGGCTGCGCCAGCCACCATTGCGGGAAGGTGTTGGTCGAATAGCGCTGATGGAAGATCGCGACGCGCGATTCGAACCGCTGGTCGGTCAGGTCGGGATAGAACACCGACAGCGATTCGGCGAGGAACAGCCCCTTGTAGATGATCGACCGGCACGACAGCGAACAGATGTAGAAACCCTGGATCTGCGCGGCGATGACGCGCTTCTCGATCCGGCGGCGGACGAGGTAGAGGTTCTTCTCGAACTCCGCGGCACTGACCTCCTCGGGCATCGGCCCGGCGATCATGATCTGCTCGATCTCGGGCCGGGTCGCCTGCGCCTTCTGGCCGATGACCGACACGTCGACGGGCACCTGACGCCAGCCATAGATGGTGTAGCCCGCCTCGATGATCGCGGATTCGACGATCGTGCGGCAATGCTCCTGCGCGCCAAGATCGGTGCGCGGCAGGAAGATCATGCCGACCGCCAGCCGGTTCGGCGCGACCTTGTGCCCGCTGGCCGCGACGCAATCGTCGAAGAAGCGGATCGGCAGGTCGATGTGCAGGCCGGCGCCGTCACCGGTCTTGCCGTCGGCATCGACCGCGCCGCGGTGCCACACCGCCTTCAGCGCGTCGATCGCCGACTGCACGACGCGGCGCGACGCGCTGCCGTCGGTTGCCGCGACCAGGCCGACGCCACAGGCATCGCCCTCGTACTCGGGCCGGTACATGCCATGCTTGGCGAGATAGGTGCGCTGGTCGGTCATATTGGCCTCGCTCGACATCATTGCTTGGCAGGAGTGGTTGGTGCCGCTGTCGTGGGCAGGGCATCAATGCGGAGAATAGCAGCAGGGACCGCCTCGGCACCGGCCGCTGCTCCGATGATTTTACCCTGCTCGCTCAGCGCGGCCTGGAGCCTGGGCTGTGCCGCAATCATCCGCTGGCCGGTCGGCGTCTGGTAAAAAGCGATTGCGGCCTGCAAATCCGCTTCGCTCAGTGTTGCGGCATATTGTCGCGCGGTTGCGGCCGCGATTTCGGGATAGCGCTTGCGCAGCGACTTCATGATCTCTTCGCTCATGATGGCGGCGGCCTTTGCCCGCATCGCCGGGTTAGCGACGATTGTCTTGGTTGCCGCGGGTGCGTTCGGGGCCTGTGTCAGCGCCGCCATGATCTGCGCGGTCATCATGGGGGTCAGTTGCCGGAACATGGTGTCCAGAACGCCGTCCAGCTTCAGAAGCTGAACAAGCGTTGCAGCGGACGATACCGTTCCCGACGATGGCTCAGGCGATGCTTGTCCGGCCGCTGCGAGCGGTACGGTGGCCAATGCCGCACCGACCGCCATCATGGCAATTTGCCGAAGTTTTCCGATCGTCACGCCGCCACCTTCTCGCGAACCGCCTTGGCCTTCAGCCACTTGTGCATCGTCGCCGACACGTCGCGGCCGTCGCGGATCGCCCAGACGACCAGCGAGGCACCGCGGACGATGTCGCCCGCCGCGAATACGCCGTCGAGGCTGGTCATCAGCGTCTTGCCGTCGACCAGCACGGTGCCCCAGCGGCTGACGCCCAGTTCGGGCGCGCCGAACAGCGTCGGCAGATCCTCGGCATCGTAGCCGAGCGCCTTGATGACCAGATCGGCCTCGACCGCATAATCGCCGCCGGGATCGACCTCGGGCGCGCGGCGGCCGCTGGCGTCGGGAGCACCCAGCCGCATTTTCCGCACCGATACGCCGGATACGGTGTCGCCACCGTCGAACGACTGCGGGGCGGAGAGCCAGACGAACTCGACGCCCTCTTCTTCCGCGTTGGCGACTTCGCGTTGCGACCCCGGCATATTGGCGCGGTCGCGTCGGTACAGACACTTTACCGACGTCGCGCCCTGGCGAATCGCGGTGCGGACGCAGTCCATCGCGGTGTCGCCGCCACCGACGACCACGACGTTGCGCCCTTCGGCGTTCAGACGGCCGTCCTCGAAGGCGGGGACATGGTCGCCAAAGCTCTTGCGGTTCGACGCGGTCAGGTAATCCAGCGCCTCGACCACGCCGTGCGCCTGCGCGCCGTCGACGTCGATCGCCCGCGCCTTGTACACGCCGGTCGCGATCAGCAGCGCGTCGTGGCGCTGACGCAATTCGTCGAGCGTCGCGTCGTCGCCGACCGTGAAGCCCTCATGAAACACGATACCCGCCGCTTTCAGCCGTTCTACCCGGCGCATCACGACGGGCTTTTCCAGCTTGAACCCGGGGATGCCATAGGTCAGCAGCCCGCCGGCGCGGTCGTGGCGGTCATAGACGTGCACGTCATAGCCGTAGCCGCGCATATATTCTGCCGCCGCCAGACCCGCCGGCCCTGCGCCGATCACGCCCACCGACTGGCCGCGTGGGCGGCCCGGCACCAGCGGTTCGACCCAGCCATTTTCCCAGGCGGTATCGGTGATGAACTTTTCGACCGAGCCGATCGTGACCGCGCCGTGCCCGGAAAACTCGATGACGCAATTACCCTCGCACAGCCGGTCCTGCGGGCAGATGCGGCCACAGATCTCGGGCATGGTCGAGGTGGCGTTCGACAACTCATACGCCTCGCGCAGCCGCCCCTCGGCGGTCAGGCGGAGCCAGTCGGGGATGTGGTTGTGCAGCGGACAGTGGACCGAGCAATAGGGCACGCCGCACTGCGAGCAGCGCCCGGCCTGATCCTCCGCCGACTGGACAGCGTAGCGATCCGCGATTTCGCGAAAATCCTCCGCGCGCAGGTCAGCCGATCGCTTGGCCGGATAGGCCTGCGTGCGGTCCACGAACTTCAGCATCGATTCCGTCGCCATATCGGCCTCCTGCACGCCTCTTATTGCGCGCAGGAGGCTCTGTCACGAGAGAATCGACGTATAGGAAAGCTATGCTGTCCCAATAAACCATTGGCAAGTTGCGAGCGGCTCGCAGTCAATCGTGTCTGCCAAAAACTATGACCGAAACGGCCATTTAAAATTGCAATGCGATCAGCGCGATCGTGCCGGCGATGATCCGGTACCAGGCAAAGGGCGCAAAGCCGTAGCGGCCGACGATGCCGACAAACCAGCGGATCACGACCAGCGCCACCACGAACGATACGACGAAGCCGATGGCGATCGAGGTCCATTCGCCCTGACCCAGTGCCGCACCATTCTTGTACAGGTCGTATCCTGACGCCGCGAGCATGGTCGGCACCGCGAGAAAGAAGCTGAACTCGGCCGCCGTCTTGCGTTCGACGCCCATCCCAAGCGCCCCCATGATCGTCGCGCCCGACCGGCTGACCCCCGGAATCATTGACAGGCACTGGGCGATGCCGATGCCGAGCGCGGTGGTCCATGGCATCGTTTCCACCGACCGGACGCGCGGTGCCTTGACCAGTCGCTCGATCACCAGAATGGCGACGCCGCCGACGATCAGCGCGACCGCGACCACGGTCGGGCTTTCCAGCAGCGCCTTGACCGACTTGTACACCAGGATGCCGATGACGGCCGAGGGCAGGAAGGCCAGCGCCAGGTTGCGGGTAAAGGCCAGCGCCCCGGCCTGAAGCCCGAACAGGCCGACCGCCACGTCCCAGAACCGCCGCCAGTACAGGGCCAGCACCGCCAGGATCGCGCCCAGCTGGATCACGATGTCGAACGTGCCGGCCGATTCGCCGTGAAAGCCAAGGATCGCCCCGGCCAGGATCAGGTGGCCGGTCGACGATACCGGCAGGAATTCGGTCACCCCCTCGACGATGCCGAGGAGGATGACGATCAGGATATGCGACATGGACAGGCTCCGGCCGGCGCGTGACGATCCCGGCGGTGCCGGGCGGGGTTATCAGGCGATGCTGGCGGCACGACGGCCGAAGCGGCCGGCCTTGCGATAGCGGACCAGCCAGTCGGGCGCGATCGCCGCCATCGGCGTCGGGGTGATGCCGAATGCGGCCAGTCCCTGTGCGCCGGGCGCGACCACATTGTCGGTCTGCAGCATCTGCCACTGATCCTGGCTGATCGGCGCGCCGGGCAGGAAGCCCAGCTTGGCGATGATCGCGCCGGCCATGTCGGGCAGTTCGAGGATCGTGGGGCTGCGGCCGATCGCGGCGGCGATCCAGCGGATCAGCGCACCCATCGTGATGATGTCGGGACCGCCCACGTCATAGGTCCGGCCGGCGAACGCATCCGGCTCCGACACCGCGCGCGTGATCGCGGCGGCGACGTCACCGACGAACACCGGCTGGAACTTCACGGGCGCGCGCAGCACGGGCACGACCGGCGACGACTGGATCATGCCGGCGAAGCGATTGACGAACTGGTCCTCGCGCCCGAACACGATCGAGGGGCGCAGGATGGTCGCGGCGGGGAAGGCGGCGCGCACCGCGGCTTCGCCATCGCCCTTGGAGCGGCCATAGGCGGACGCTGAGGCGCTATCGGCACCGATTGCCGACACATGCACCAGCGCGCGCGTACCGGCCTGTGCGCAGGCCCTGGCGACGGCCTGTGCGCCATCGACATGATAGCGCTGGAAATCGCCGGCCAGCACGCCGACCAGGTTCACCACCGCATCGGCCCCGGCGATGGCCTGCGCGATCGTGTCCGGCCGGCTGATGTCGGCGGCGACGAACTGGGTCTGGCCAAGACCACCCAGCGGTTTCAGGAAGAACGCCGCGCGCGGATCGCGCTGCGCCACCCGGACGCGGACGCCCGCCTGCAACAGGCTTTGCGCGACATAGCGGCCGAGGAACCCGCCGCCCCCGATCAGCGTCACCAGTCTGTCCGTCATGCCAACCCGTCCTTACTTCGTCTCGTCTGCGCGCTCCCTTGCCCGACCCGATCGCAGACGACAAGCAGATGGTGTGTTGACAAGGATTCCGAAGCCCCATAGAGGGCGCGGCCTACCCAGTGCCCGGATGGCGGAATTGGTAGACGCACCAGCTTCAGGTGCTGGCGATCGCAAGGTCGTGGAGGTTCGAGTCCTCTTCCGGGCACCATTTCTCCCGCGCTAAGCGGTTGAGATTAATGGCTAAAGTGGTTGGTCAGCGTGATGCTCACCACCACTTCGCTCCCCATTATGGCGGCGTATCACCGCGAACAATGATGAACAGGCGCGGTCGCCCGGCGCTTACCAGCTGGCAACCTCTTCTCGCTATTTCCGGCTGTGTGGATCGCAGCGCGTGTGGATCTTGCGTGTGCAGACGGTTCGTTTGTTGATCGATGATCCGTCAGCCTGACGCTCATTGAGTACAGCGCTGGCATTGAGGGAGGATTGAATGCGACTTTATCTGTTTGGCCTGATTGCACTTGTGTCCGCCTGCTCGCAGCCAACGACGACGTCCACGTCGGGAGGTAGTGCGCGCTCATCGTCCACGTCGCTCGACAGCCTGCCTGCTGGATCAATTCAGATAGCGGTTACGCAGTTAGACCAGCTCGACCGTTACGGTTGCAAGGTCTACATCACGGCCAAGAACACCGCCGATACCGGTGAGCGCACCCCTTTCATTCAGATCGACACGGAAGCGCTGAACGCAGAGGGGCAGGTTCTATCCACGGGCAAGACGGGCATCACCAACATATTGCCAGGACGCTCGGTCAACCGTGAGTTTCTCCTGAACGACGTTCGTTGTGACGAGATCGTGAAGTTTCGCGGGCTCTCCGGCGAGACAAACGCCGTAGCGACTGGACCTGATACGATCATTCCGATCGAGCAATCATAAGTCGAGGGGGCAGTGACCGACCAATACGCGCTGACGCCTAAGCAGGCGATCGAGGTGATCAAGGCGGCGGGCGTCGATGATGCGGCCAAGCTGATAAGGGATCACGCAGCCGCGGGGCTGGTGAGATCGTACGCTCAGGTGCAGGTTACGATCAACACGCGGGGTGAGCGCACCTGCGTTCGCGGTGGCGCTGTTGCTTCTGCGGCTTGGGAGCGCATGATCTGCGGCGGAGTGGACTCGGATGTCTGGGGCGGCGGCACTGTTCGCCTAGCCGGGTCCGATCTGGTTGGTGGTACGCCTGCCTTACACGTCACGGGTATCGCCTTCCATGCGGACGATATTGAACGCCTGTCTAATCAGCAGCGACCAGCGTCACGTGTAAAGGCAGCCCCAAAGCGCGTCGCCGTCGAACAAACACGTGTTGCCGACGAGGATCCAGCCGACGTACCGTCCCCTAGGCCAACTCGACAGCGCGGAGCACTAGACCTGAGCGCGCTGCACTCCGGCGCGTTGTTGCTGACGGTCAAGCAGACCGAGGCCGCGCTCGCGATCAGCCACACCACGGTCTACAAGCTGATCAACGCCGGCAAGCTGGAGCGCCCGGCGGGCGAAACCCGCATCACGGCAGAGAGCGTGCGGCGGTATGCGGGGTTAATCGACTAGGCGTCGCGCACTGATCCGTCCGCGTCTAGCGCACACCGAACCCCGCCCTGCTGTTCTCGCCATCGTCGGTGCGTTCGCGGCCAGCTAGGACGTTTTCAAGTTCAGCCAGTGAATGCGGCACGTCGATGTGCTGTGCCCCGAGGAACAGGCGCGATCCCTCACCTTCGGGCACCGCATGGGTCAGCTTGTCGATGTCCACCAGCGCCTTGCCCGAGGGCAGCGTCTCGATCTGAACGAATCGCATGGTCGTCTCCCGCATTGCGCCCGGCATCATGGACACGGCGGTGGTAACGAACGGTTGCCCCCGAAAGCTGCGCCGCGCGTTAGACAGGCGAGGAGATGACCATGATCGACGATCCAAAAACCGACGACGCAAGCTCCGCCGAAGAGGCAGAGGAAATGGAAAAGGTACAGGAGGACGCTGCCAAAGAGCGCGAGGAAAACGGCGGTTATCAGTAGGGTGGAACGGCCGGTTAGCCATCGCCTCACAGTCCATGTGGCGCGATGGCTGCCACTCTACCCGTGCAGAACTGAAGCGAGATCATAGTGGCGAACGAGCCGAAGTGGCTGAAAGCGGCACGGGCAAAGCTGGGAACCAAGGAAGCGGCGGGATCGGCGAACAGCTCGACCATTCTGGGCTGGGCGAAGCGTCTTGGCACAAAGGTCCTTGGGATGATCTACAACGCCGACAGCGTCCCTTGGTGCGGCGTGTTCGTTGCCCTCTGCTTGGATGAGGACGGCATTGATCCTGCGGCTATCGCCGTGCGGGCAATGTCTTGGTCGACCTGGGGGCAGGCGCTCCGCCCCGAACGCTTGGCACCTGGCGCAATCCTCGTCTTCAAACGACCGGGCGGCGGGCATGTCGGCTTTTACGTTGGGGAAGACGCCCGGGCATATCATGTTCTCGGGGGTAATCAGGGGAACGCGGTCACGGTCGCGAGGGTGGCAAAGGATCGCTGCATTGCCCGGCGATGGCCACCCGGCCGCGCTGTTATAGGAAAGCCGGTGCGCATGGCGTCGAACAAGCCAATCTCCAACGACGAGGCATAGCTGAAGCGACAGCATTCTAACGATCGTCGGTTGCCGCCCGGAGATCTTTCCCACGAGCTACCGTTTCGACACTTGTAGGGTCGGCAACATTCCCCCGGCCCATTGCGTATGGGCCAATGTCATACGGTTTTGATTGAGCCAGCCAGCTTCGACGGATCCGCAGGATATTATATGCGGCGTGAGCGTCGGTAAGCTGGTGCGTGGATCACGATGGTCATGGCCACTATGCTAAGTCAGGTCGTCAATTTCAGCTAGCATGCATGCTAGCTTATTGGTTATGGAGAGTCATGATCAGCGCCAAAACGACAGCCGAGCTCATTCAGGAATTGAATGAGGCCGACGAGACTGAGCATCTCGAAGCAAAAAGCGCTAGTGCCGGAGACGTAGGTAAGTCTGTCTTCGAGACGATATGCGCAATGAGCAACGAACCAGGTCTTGAAGGTGGCACAATCCTACTCGGCGTTGAGAAAGAGCAGCTCAACCTCTTTCCCCAATATGTGGCTGTTGGAGTCGACGATCCCGATAAGGTGAGCTCTGACATTGCTAGCGGCTGCGCTTCGAAGTTTAACTCGCCTGTGCGTGTTGATGTCAGCCGGGAGCTGATAGGCGGTAAAGTGGTTGTGCGAGTTGACGTTCCGGAGCTAAGCTCAAGCCAAAGACCCCTTTACTTTAAGGGTATGGGTTTACCCCGCGGGGCATTGCGCCGTATAGGTTCGACAGATCAGCACTGCACTGATGACGACCTAACTGGTTTCTTTCAGTCTAAAGCGCAGGAGGCCTATGACTCGCTGGTGATCGAGGGAGTGACATGGGACGACATCGATTTAGAAGCGGTCGAGGCTTACCGACGGGCGCGTGGAGAAGCAAATCCGGATGCCGAGGAACTCAATTGGTCGAATGAGGAAGTGCTACACGCTTTAGGCGCAGTAAGCAGGCGCGCCGGTGATTATGTTGTAACCGCAACTGGATTACTTGTTTTTGGCAAAGCATCAGCTTTAAGGCGAGTGGTCCCCGCGCACCGCGTCGACTACATCCGAGTACCAGGCAAGGACTGGGTGTCTGGTAACGACCATCGGTTCGAATCTCTCGACATGCGGGGGCCGATGTTTTCGCTTCTTCCGCGAATCATGGCAGCCATCCTTGATGATCTGCCAAAAACCTTCCGCGTAGATGACGCTTCTGGACAAAGAACCGACGTTCCAATCGTACCTGCACGAGTAATACGTGAAGCGGTTGTAAACTCGATTATGCATAGAAGTTATCAAACGGCGCAACCTGTTCAGGTTATTCGCTACTCTAACAGGGTGGAGATAAGAAACCCCGGTTACTCGTTAAAATCTCAGGAACGCTTTGGGGAGCCAGGCTCCGCGCTGCGCAACCCGCACATTGCAGAGATCCTACACGAAACCCGGTTTGCCGAGACGAAGGGAAGTGGCTTACGTGTCATGCGAGACATCATGTCGAGCCACGGATTATCGGCACCAACCTTTAGTTCGAACAGAGATAACGATGAGTTCACTGGCATATTTCTTTTTCATCATTTCCTGAGTGAGCGGGATTGGGAATGGTTGGCCGGCTTCACGGCTTTCCAACTTACCGAAGACCAGATGCGAGCAATAATTTTCGTCCGCGAAGTCGGGGCTATCGATAATTCAGCATACCGCAGCCTAACCCAAGCCGACACCCTCTCTGCAAGTAAGAGCCTCCGCAAGCTCCGTGAGCAAGATATATTAGAAGATCGCGGCGGTGGTTCCCGAACGTACTATGTCCCGGGTCAGGTGATGCGGGAACGCGTTCTTAGCCACGATGCTGACATGCATGCTAGGCCTAGTGGACTGGCTCCAAAAGGACGTCATGCCAACCGCGCGGAGATGCCCACACACCTCCGTGCACGCTTCCAAGCTACCGGCAAGCGCATCGAACCGGCAGATATGGAGAGCCTACTGATCGATCTGTGCGCTTGGCGCGCCCTTTCGGCAGAAGAGATTGCGAACCTGCTCGGCCGCACGGCTCACTACATCTCAAATAAGTATCTGTATCGTATGGTTCGCGAAGGGCAACTCCGACACAAGTATCCGGAGATGGTCAAGCATCCGGGCCAACGCTACATTGCCGGTGAAGCCAATTAACTCACGAACATCGCCTCCACGATCGCTTGCATCAGGACCCCACGCGGCACTGGCACGCTGACCGACGTATAGCCTTGGTTCGCCGCCCGCCTAGTCCCATACAGCCCGATCCACTGCCGCCCATGCTGACGCCAGGCACGCTGTAGCGCCGGCACGGGCAGCAGGACGCAGGTCGCAGCCGGTGCATAGGCATACGCGATGAAATCACAGGCCAACGGCTTCTGGACCCAACCCGGTGACCGCCGCGCCTCGTCCGACCAGCGCTCGAGCAGAACGTCGGGCCAGTCCTGCGTCCGGATCTTCTCATCGACCGTAAACGTGCGCCCGCAAGCCAGCGTCAGCAGGCGATCGATCCCGCCACGCTGCGCCCAGCCATCCTCTGACACAGCCACTGCGGACATCAGCGTCGGAAAAGCACGGCGGTAAAGCGGGATCCACCAGTCAGGTCCGTATTGCTCCGACAGGTTGTGGCTGTCTTGGAACCGATGAACACGCGCCAAACCCGCCGACCGGGTTCTCCGGGCGACGGGCTGGTGCCGTAGCTGCCGGGGCGATGCCGCCGGCGAGAGTGCGGTGCTATTCGTACGTATCATCCTGTTCGAAATCGTGGCTGTCCTCGCTGGGGTCGGCCAGCGGACAACCGGGGTGGAGCATCCAGTTCTGGTTCTGCATATGAAAATCGTCTTCCCCCATTGATCCATCCCGCTCATCGCCGTGAAGCTCGAAGTCAGGATCGCCGTCGATTTCGTCCATGCGATCGATCATGCGCATGGTGAGCTGCGCCAACCCCGCCCGCGACAATGACGGGATCGCCGCCAGCATGACGGCCGCTGCCAATGGGTCACGACGCGTCCAAACGCGGCGAGGGCGGGGACGATGCCAGGGCCGAGGGGCAGCCGGCCGCTGGGGCGATGTGACGATCAACCGGGGCATCAATGCACCTCGCCGTTCTGTCGGCGTTCGATCATCATACGGATGGCTTCCTGGCGGTCGGGCCGGCCCACGATCTGCGCCATGACGGACGTGAGTTCGTCGCCCGGGCAGTCTTTCACGACGAGCCAGAGTTTGCGATCTGCGGCCAAAGCATAGCCGCCGCCGATCTGCACGAGCGAGTGGAGCCAACCGGCGGGGCTGAATGTGGGGGATGAAGAAGCTGTCCCCTGGCGGATCTGTGCCGCCATCTCAGCGGCTCCCCTGCGCTAGCAGCCGCTTGGCATATTCCGTCAGGCGTTTGGCATTGCCGCCATCGATGCCGAAATGGCCACCGTCCGTCATATGCTCGATCAGCCGCGTATATTCGCCCCATGTCGTGGGCACGGCTGCGTCGGCATGAGTCACGGCCGCAGTCATGCTGTCTTCTTCGCGCTTAAATTGCTCCTCGTCAGTCGTTTCGAGGTCGGCGGGCAGGCTATTGAAGCGACGTTTAGCCGCGTCGTTGGCGTCAAGAGCCGCGCGAAATGCCATGCTGCCGGCGTCGGGGCCGGTGCTGGCAGCGGACGCGCTAAATGGGTCGAACAGCGCGACACCGGCCAAGCCAGCGCCACCGATCAGGCCGCGGCGGGTGGTCTGTGTCGTCATGCGACCTTCTCCCCACGCAGTGCTTTGATCGCCAGGATCATTCGATATTCGGAGGAGTCGAACTGATCGACGTTGGCGAGCATCCAGCCAAAATCCTCGCTCCAGATGGCTTCGCATTGACGGGTCGTGTCGGCATTGAACGCGAGGCCGATCCACAGTCGCATTTCAGCGACGCGTGCGCCCGTCAGCCGGGTGTCGAGGATTATGTCCTCGGCATCTGACATGCGCTTCCAGCCGGGGTGGTCGTCCTCCCAACCTTCGGTAGCGGTGTCGCAGGCTTTGCGCGCAGCCTTCCACTCCGTGAAGCTAGCTTCGATGCCGCTCGATGCGGCTGCAAATGCCGGTGTCGCTACCAACCCCGCGGGGGCGGTGGCCATTGCGCCGAGCAAGGCTCGGCGGGTTGTCTCTGCAGTCATTGGATCAGCCCTCCCGCGCCATGAGGCAGCTGTTGGTGGCGTGCCGTGTGAACAGGCTCTGACATGCGTCGGCGGCAATGATCGCTTCGATTGCGCCCTGCTGCCGGGCCGTGGACGCGCGATGCTGACCGGCCAACAGGCGGGCATATGAGCTTGGGTTGCCAGACCGCAGATGCTGGCGTGCCATGTCGACGGCCGAGGCCGTTGTCGCGCTGATGGAAGAAGTCGCGCGGGCAACCTTGGCCGGGCGCATGTTGGGCGATAGGGTGTGCTTAGCCATTCTCGATCTCCTTACGATCGTGGTGGTTAGGCTGGGTTTGGAGGGCCTAATCTCCTTACCCAGCCGGCTGATGATCGTTTTCATATCATCACGAACAGTGGCGAACAAGCGCGAACTGATATAAATGCGATCAGATGATGCGAATTGAGCAATGTCGGGCCGCCAGGGCTTTGCTTGACTGGTCGGCGCAGGATCTGGCGCATCGCGCCGGGATCGGCGTGGCAACGGTCCGCCGGTTCGAAAGCGGGAGCGTTGTTGCCGCATCTTCGGTCGAAAGTATGATAACGGCGCTCTCAGACGCCGGCGTTGCCTTCATCGCCGCCGGGGGATCGTCCCCTGACGGCGGAGAAGGGGTTCGCCTTTCGAGTCCTAGCGGTTGATCACGATCGTCAGCTTGGCCTGCTGGTGCTCAACGATGTGGCAGCGGCGACAGAGCGCTTCCATGTATCTCCAATCGTATCGCAGCTTGTGCTTCTTCGGCAGCCGGTGATGCGCTTCTTTAGATAGCCGCCAGTGGCAGTGGTGGCAGAATGGATGGGCGTCCAGATACAACCCGTTTCTCTTCTGACGTGCGTTGGGCGCGCCGGTGCGGGCCTTGGCGCGCCATTTCCGTGGATTACTCATCTTCATTTTCCTCATGCCCACCATGGGCAAAAGGACCCGTTTCAACGGGGCAGTTGGCAACCCTGGAGGGTGTGCCGCACTTGGCGCTGTGCATCATAGCGCTGAACTGATTCTTGATCTGCTTCAAAGCCGCGAACAGCGGCGCCCGAGGATTGCGTCTATGCAATCCGATCCGAGCGGCCGGCAGGTCGCGACCGCTGCGCCTTTCGCATCGGAACCCCTTCACTGTGAACGAGATCACCATCTCGTTCAGCGCAGCTAATCTGAGGCCCCGCCCGGATTAGCGGTATTGCGCCTACTTCTTTCAGTTCTTTTTGCGGGGCGCAGGTGCGGCCCAGGCCATCGCCGTTTCAGCGGTGACGCTGATGGCCGGCAAGCCTCCTGTCCCTGCTCGTCTCGTTCTGGGACGAGCAACGCCAACAGGAATTGACGCGCAGAGGACTCGCCCTCCTAAAAGCCCTGTCGAGCTTCGTAAACGAGGAGGTCTTATGCTCGACAAATATGTGAATGCCGTGATGAACAAGGTGTCTGGAGTTATCGCGGCGGTCGGGGCGCAACGCGCCGAGTGGGAACGCCAGCGGGGCAGCGACCGATACGCGCAGTCTTACCTCGGGACGGCGTTGAAGCATCCGGAGGGGCACACCAGTCCGCTCCCCAAGTCAGCGGAACGGGCGCAGCAGGAATACGCCTCGCTCCGCGCCGAGTGGGAGGAGGTGGGACCGCAGATGCTCACGCTGGCCGCGTCGCTGATGATCGCGCGTGAACGCCGGGATGAAACCAAGTCCGTATGGGAGCGTCATGACGAGGAGGAACAGAAGCGGGTCGCAACGAAGTACCATCCCCAGGTTCGTCGCCTGTTCGCACAGTTGTACGATCACGGCGTAACACCCGCGATGCTGGATCTGCTGAAACCTGAGACGATCGGCGTCCTGTCCGACCTGATCCTGTGGGATGCATCAGATCGCGACGGAGGCGATGTCAATTCACCGCTTCCGGGGGTCTTCGGCCTCTATGCGGGCCGCGAGTTGATTATGCCGAGCGGCGGGCACACTGTGACACGATCGCGGCCGGGAATAGCGCCGCCATCAGTCAAGCACAGCGATCCCGTCTATTACCGGTTCGACCTGGAAGTCGTCGCCGCTACAAGCGTGGCGAACGACGATGCGCCGGATCAGGATGACACCGCTCCGGGCGAGGCCGTGATAGTTGATGCTGAAGCGTCCGCTATTTTGTTGGAGGCTTCTGTCGCTCCGCCGCCTTCACCGGCAGAAGATGCACAGGAAGACGACGCCAAGTCTGCTTTGCAGATCGACAGCGAACGCGCGGCGGAATGGGCGAGGCACATCGCGGACCACGATTCGTAGTTCATGGCGATCTATTGGCCAGGTGGCCACGCCGTGGACGATTACAACCAGCAATCTCTCGCCGCAGCCTTGGAGGGTGAGATCGCCAGCGGGCGCGGATGGTCGGCAACGCCGGAATTTCTTGCGGCAACTCAGGAGGGGCGAGCAGTCGAGTACATTGCCGAGCGTCGTGAAAGGAAGACGGTTTGGCTGGCCAAGAGCCTCATCGATGGCGAGGAGGCGGCTTTGCAGAAGGCGCGTGTTGCAGGATTGCTATAGCAATCAAAGCTCACCGGCATTCACCCATTCCATACTGCCGCCAGTACCGTTCCCAGCGCACCGCAGCACCCGCCGCGATTGCGGCACAGGACAACGACCGCCCGTCCGGTAACGTGCAGCGTGCAACGATGCGGCTGTAGCTCTTGCCGGTCGGCTGGCAGGACAAACGCTTGCCGAGCGTCAGGCCGGACATAATGCGCCGCGCTCGCTCGGCGGCCCGGTCATCGCAGGTGTAATTCGCGCGCCGGGCATCAGGTCGGCGGCACGGTTCGGCGCTCTCGAAATCCGGAGCCTGGATCCCAGCGACACGGATTCGCTGTCCCGATCGGCACCACAGCGGTCCATCGCCGTCATGGACGCGGACGACGTCGCACGTGAAGGACGGCAGGGCGGCGGCAGCAATCAACGTGGCGATCAGCATTCTTCAGGCCGCCATCCAGTCGCTCTCGGCATCGTCGATCGCCGCGAACGCATCGCCATCGGCCTGCTGTTTGCGAAGGTGGCCGCGCACCGCCTCGGGGTCGCCATCCTTGGGGAAAGTCCGGTCAGCACGAGCCGCATCCGCGATCCCGTCAACCCAATCGCCTCTGTCGCGCTGCGTCAGCAACCATCGGCCGAACGGCATTGCCGGGATCTGCTCGTCGTCGTCTTGGGTCATGTAGCGGTCCTTCGAATCATCCTGGCCTGCATCGCATCGTTCGGATGTTCCTGCAATGTTCTTGCGAATCATCGAACGATGGGCCTAGCTATGGACCACGCCGCCTCGCGGTGATTCGACACGGTTGGAGGATGCGATGGATCACGATCTGCAATTGCGCGCGGCTGCCCGCGCCATCTACGAGAACGTGTATCCAACCGAAGAATGGGCACCCGTCAGCTTCGATCAGGCAGAACGGTTCGGCACAGTGCATTATAGGCAGGCGGTTGGTGCGGCTCAGGACGCCCGAGCGGTGCTGGCAGCCCGAAACGAACAGCTCCTGCTTGCCGCGATCCTGTAGGTGGGAACGCTAAAGCTGTTTCGGCCGACACCCAAGGCCGTGACGCCTGAGCTGACTCTACACGACGTCCCGTTCGAACTGGCCTCCCACGAGGTGCCGTTCTTCCTGTGCGATACGCCTGCCGGGTTTCCGTCGCCGGCGCAGGATGACATGCAGGAGCCGATCGATCTGGGCGCGTGGCTCGTCGAGCACCCCGCCGCAAGCTACATCATGCGTGTCGACGGGCAGTCTATGTCCGGGGCCGGGATCAACGATGGCGATCTGATTGTCGTCAACCGCGCCAAGAAGCCGCGGGCGGGGGCCATCGTCGTAGCGCTGGTGCATGGCGACCGGACATTGAAGCGCCTGCGCTTTGTCGATGGCCGTCATTGGCTCGTGCCGGAAGCCGAAGGTTTCGCCGACATTCTGGTCGACGAGCATGTCGAAATCTGGGGCGTGGTCGTTGGCGTCGCCCGCAAGATGGCATGAGCACGCCAATCGCCCTTATCGACTGCAACAATTACTACGTATCGTGTGAGCGCGCGTTCGACGCCAGCCTCGTCGGTGTGCCGGTCATTGTCCTGTCCAACAATGACGGCTGTGCGATCGCTAGATCCGCCGAGGCTAAGGCGCTTGGCATAAAAATGGGCGATCCAATCCACCACCTGCGCGACAAGGTTCGACAGCACGGCATCCAAGTCCGGTCGTCGAACTATGCCCTGTATGGCGACATGCAGCGCCGGGTTCTGGCAGCCTGCGAACCGTTTGCCCGAGACGTTGAGATATACTCGATCGATGAGACGTTCCTCGACCTGGCGGGCTTTGAGGGGCGCGATCTTGTCGCCCACGCCCATGCGATGCGTACTCAGGTTCAGCAGTGGACGACTATCCCGACCTGCGTGGGCATTGCCGAAACGAAGACGCTTGCGAAGCTGGCAAACGCCGCGGCGAAGAAGGACGTCCGGTTCGGCGGGGTCGCGGACCTGCGCGACGAGGCAACACGCCGGGACGTCATGCACACGTTCGCGGTTGGCGACGTGTGGGGTGTCGGTGGCGCGACCGCACGGAAGCTGGGCGACCTGGGAATCCATACCGCCGCCGCCTTGCGGGATATTCCGATGAAGCAGGCGCGGGGTATCGGGACCGTCGTATTGGAGCGATTGGTTGCCGAGCTGCGCGGCGTGCCGTCCAATGCGGTCGAGGCGGTCGAACCGCGGCGGAAGGGCATGGCGGTCACGCGGTCGTTTGGGACGCCGGTATGCGACTTCGAGCAGATGATGGGCGCGCTTTCGCAATACGCATTGCGGGCTGGGGAGAAGCTACGATCGCACGGGCTGGTCGCAGCCCGGCTGACTGCGTTCTTCCATACGAACAAGCACAAGCCCGATCGCCCCCAATACAGCGCATCGCGTATGGTGACGCTTCACCCGATGACAAGCGACAGCCTTGAGTTGATCGCGGCCGCGCGGCGTGGTGCGGAGAAGGCCTGGCGCGATGGCTATGCCTACACGAAGGCCGGCATTATGCTCGACGATCTGCTGCCGGAGAAAAAGCGGCCGCTCACGCTGTTCGAGGATGACACGGGCAAGCGCGATCGACTCATGAGCGCGCTCGACGCGATCAACGGAAGGTTCGGTACCTGGACGGCGGTGACGGCGTCGCAGGGGTTCAAGCGCGAGTGGAAGATGCGGTCGGAAATGCGGTCGCCGGCGTGGACGACCAGCATTGCGGAGGTTCCGACCGTGCGGGCTTAGCTCATGCCTTGCTTGCGGGCACCGGCGATCATGCGTGACGCGATGTCGCGAACGGCTTGGTCGTCCTTCGTCTCGTCATTGGCGGGATCGCCGACGTGATCCAGGCTCTGTTCCATGAAATCCAGCAGCCCAGGGTGCTTAGCCTCGGTATATTCCATCATCTTGAACAGCAGGTGTTCGCTCGCAATTTCGCGTCGGCGTGCATTGATGGCAATTTCGTCAGACATCGGTGTCTCCTTGATCCGCCGTTCCAAACGCCGATCGGCGACAAACGTCGCATCGACGAACTGGGAATCGAGCGAATGATTGTACGTAAAAGACGGGCGACCGTTTAAGCTGGCTCGGATTTAGGATTGACCGCTCGGGGCATTTGACACCTCTTTGCATCTACCGGCCGGGGGCGGCTGGATAGAGGGGGGATAATATGAAAACGATGCTTTGCGCAGTTGCGTCCGCGCTGGTTCTGATCGCGAGCCAGGCTCATGGACAGACTACCGCGTTGCTACCGACACAGACGGCACCTTTGTCGACAAGCGCTCTGCCTACTTCCCCGATGACATCTTCGTCGGTCGCTGTCTTGCGCAGTGGAACGTCCGTACCGCTGAAAATGGCAGAGGGCCTAACGACCAAGGGCAAATTGCTGCGCGTCGGACAGCGCTTCAATCTGGAGGTGGCGGCACCGGTCAGCGTTGATGGCCGGATTGTTATTCCCGCCGGCTCGACAGCGGTCGGCGAAATAACCGACGTGCGCAACAAGGGGATGTGGGGCAAGTCGGGGCGGATCGGCGCGCGTTTGCTTTACGTTCGTGTTGGTGATCGCAGCATCCGTTTGTCCGGTCAGCTCGACGACAAGGGCACGACCGGGACGGCCGGTGTCGTGGGTGCTATCGCCGTCTTGCCTGTGGCCGGATTCTTCATCTCAGGCACGAGCGCACAGATTCCAGTTGGGGCACCGGTCGCAGGGTTTATCGACGAGGATGTGACGCTGGCTTTTGTCGTCGGCGCTGCGCCGATGGCCGTGCCTGTCGCGCCGACAACGCCTCCCGCTAAATGATCCTCAAGGAGCCGTGCCGTTCACGCATGGCTCCCTCGTTTCAGGCGGATTCGGCCTACCCGGCGCGTCGCGTTGGGAAGACCGGACCGCGCACCGTCATCAAGTCCGACGGGTAGGGCCGCTGTAACGCGAGCACGTCGTCATACCCGCCCGTAAGCCAGCGATCGTGATCGTCCGGGCACAAAATAGTGATCATCGCTTTGGGATGGATCGGCGCAACCAAGTCGTTGGCGTCGCACGTCACCATCGCGAAATAACGTTGGTCGCCGACAGTCCGCCAGAACCCGGCGACGGCAAAAACAGGCTGGTCGGTGACCGCGAACCACATTTCACCCTTTAGCGGCTTCTTTCCGTCGCCAAGGTCGGTCGGCTGACGGGCCCATTCGCAGAACTCGGTCAGCGGGATCAGGCACCGGTTTGCCGGATCGCTGACGAGCGAACGCCATTGAGGCAGGTGAAGCGTACGGACGTTGGTTTGCGCCACCTTGCGCCCGGCCTGCTTCGCTTGGCCTGCCAGGACGTCCCACTCCATCACGTCCAGACCGCGGCGATCACCCTCGTTCCGCACGACATAGGCCCGACCGAACGGGCGCAGTTCTTTCGGGTCAAACCGATTGTCCATCGGCTTCTCGGCCAGCCAATCGCTACCAAATCGCTCGAGCAAGGTTTCTGGCTCATCCGCATTGCGGGCACGGTTACACAAAGCCCAACACCGTCAGGAAGATCGCGGTGGCAATGAGCAGTATCTCAACACGCAACCAATTACGGGAGGCTCGCGAAGGTGGCGGATCAAGCGGGTGTGGCCAATCGCGCGCCATTAAATATCGAGCTTGCGGCGTTGGATTTCCGCCAGCAGGACTTCGGCGTCCGAACCCCTGCCCGTCGTTTGCTCGAAGGCTTGGAGCAACTCGGCATCGGTCATACGTTTCGCGTCGTCTTCGGTGTTCATCGAATGCCGCCTCCTGCTGATAGATCAGCACATATGACATCGGGCCACAACCATCCGGGGTTTGACCCGGGTTAGTGCGGCGAACAGCGCTAGCGCGAATCATTCCCAGTCCTGTCATCTGATCATACTGACCGTCTGGCGTGGACAAATGCTCCGGGTATAGTCCGTCCAAAATGGCAGAAGGACGCGTTGATCCGTGGACACCGCAATCAGGCTGACTGAACGTCAGCGCGAGTGCCTGCATTGGGTGCATCGCGGGTATGAAACGAAGGAAATTGCGCGCGAGCTTGGCCTGTCGCCTGAGACGGTCGACATGCACGTCAAAAACGCGCTGCAGCGGCTCGGCCTGTCCAGCCGCAAGGAAGCGGCACGATCTGTGTTCGGCGAGCAGGGCAGGCCAGTACCCCCGCCGTTGGTGCCCCCGTCACCGGCAATGCCCGATGCACCGATCGTCGAGGATGGAGGGGGCCTGACGGCGGAAAGCCGGTATGACGGCAGGATGGCGCAGACCCCATTGTCCGGCATGCCAGTTCCCACCGATCGCTTTGCGACGAATACGCTCTCACCAGCGCAGCGTCTCATGTGGATCGGCATTCTGACCGTCGGTGTGGCGATTGGGTTCGGCATCCTCGTGAGTGGTCTCGAGGCCCTAAGCCGGCTCATCTAACCGCATGGGCCAATTCCGAGACAGGGGCCGCGACGTCATGCGTCGTGGAGCAATACACTATGCGATCAGACCGTATCCGGGCGATGAACACCGTCGTTTCTCATTTGCATGCGGCCGAAAAGGCTTTCGACGAAGCGGTAGCGGCCGCAGCGCAATTGGGTGCCGCTTTGCCGGTCGCGCGCCTGACCGCGCGTATGTCCGCGGTGGTCGGGCAGGATGCGCTAGCCAGTACGATGCAGGCGTTTCGCCTGATCGTTGAGGCTCGCGGGTGTCTTGTCGATGCGCATCGGCAGCTGGACCATGTTAAGACCGAGATGGGCCTGCGCACCGTCGCGGTCGGTGGCGGCTATGAAAAGCCGTTGGGGGCAATGCCGACCGTGGACCAGGACTTGGCCGCTTAAAGTCGCTTGACCGGGGCGGCATGTGCCGCTCCGATCATCCCCATGTTTTTACAGAAGCTCCTGCCGATCGTGTACTGGATAGTCGCCCTTGGCGTCATGGCCTTCGCGTTCTGGCGCGGCGGTCGAGATGAAAAACGTGGAGCCGTGCTGTTGATGCTCGGCTCGCTCGCGTCGCTAATAGCGGTGGTCAACATTCCAGTCAGCGGCCGGCTAAGCGCTGTGCAATCGACGATCTTCGGCATCGATGTGCTGATACTAGTCGCGTTCACAGCGCTGGCGCTTCGGACTGACAGGTTTTGGCCATTATGGGCTACAGCATTTCATTCGATCGCGGTCGCTACGCATCTGGCGAGCTTCCTAAGTCCGCAGATCGTGCCGCGCGCGTATCTGATCGCGCAGGGCATGTGGGCGTATCCGATGTGGGCGGCGATATTGATTGGCACGGTGAACGCGGCGCGGTGGAGTGCGCATGGCCGGCGGACGGCACCGCCCGCAAAGACGAAGCCTATAGACGATGCGTCATCCTCGCCCGCGGCATCCTGAAGCAGCGGCGTCGGAGAGAGCAGCTTTTCGCGCCGGGCCTATTCGCTGATCCCTGTTGGGACATGCTGCTCGACCTGTTCGTGGCAGATGCCGACCAAATCTCCGTTGGGGTATCGAGCCTTTGCATTGCGGCGGCGGTGCCGACTTCGACGGCGATGCGATGGATCGGTAAGCTAGAGTCGCTGGGATATATCGTCCGTTCGGCTGATCCGGCCGACAAACGACGGTCGTGCATGACGTTGGCTAACCCGACGCGCATGCGAATGATCGAGTGCTTGAAGGGCCTTTCCGAAGCACGAGATAGGTGCGAAGCCACGGTGGCAGGTTGGCCATGGTAACGACGCGCGCTCGTCAGTTGGCAGCCAGCTTGTTGGCTGATCGCGTCATTGCAGAGTGCCGGAAAACAAAAGGTCATACCGGGCTGCGATCTCTCGCCAACGAGCGATTCCGGCCAAGTCACCAGCTTTGACAAGGTTCGTCATGCGTTCTGCGATGTGCTGTTTCGCGTCGCCCCCGTATCGCCGACTGATCGCCAGCGCTTCGGCCCAACGCTCGTGTTCGCTTGTCATTCCTGATCGTACTTCGAGCTTTTGGCATTTGGCAATATTGCGAACCGATCGACATCGTTTGCATGCGACCATCGACGCTTAGTCAAGCAGTGGCCCATAAAGGCCAGGGGGAATCACAATGGCTAATCGGGCAAGTAATAATGCCGGCTGTCTTATCGGCATCATCGGATTGTTGGCGGCGGTGGGTATGTGCACGGATAAAACGGTGACGAGTCCAACCCCTACGCCTTCTTCGCTCTCATCTGTTTCACCAACCATCTGGATCGGTGGCAAGGCTGCTAATTGCAGAAACGATGGTCGCGTTACTGCACCGGTCGCGCAGCTTCTTAGCCCGAATACGCCTGTCACTCAGATCGAGAGCCGCGATGGCTGGACTAAGGTAGAGGCGGCCGGCGCTAGCTGCTGGGTGTCCGCCGCGCTGACAACCGCTGATGCGCCTCGATCGCGCGCCATGGGCCTGACCGGCACCGCTGTTACCGCAGCAGGCGTTGGCGCGGCGTATGGCACTCAAGTGCACTCCGCAAAAAAACGGCGGCTGCGCGCGTTGAGCCGATCACACTCAACGACACGTGCCCGGCGGTCGTATGACCGGGGTGGTGGAAGTTACGACAGCAGCGGTTGCCCCTGTTCAGGCGGCCAAGTATGCATAGGTCCGCGCGGAGGGCGCTACTGCATCACCAGCGGCGGGAATAAGCGCTACGGAGTGTAGCGCGATAGCCTCGTTCGGCCCCGCGAAGAGCCGTTTCAAAGCAGGTTGTGCTTCGCCAATACGGCGCGCAAAAGTCTTGCGCTCAATTCCTGAGCTGGAGGCCGCCAAATGCGTAAGATGCTATTCGCCGTCGCGTCGCTATCCCTGTTCGTGGGCCCGCCCGCCCTGGCTGCGCCGTGCAAAGACGCGAAGGGCAAGTTCACCAAATGCCCCCCCAAGGCGGCTGATAAGCCTGTCCGGTGCAAGAGCGCTAACGGCAAATTCGCAAAGTGCGGCACGCCCGGCGCGATGCCGATCAAGTAACCCCGTGGGTCCGGTCTGTTGGATCGGGCGCAGTTCATGTGCAGTTGGAGCGGATGATGAGATTTGGTGCTGTGTGGATAGCCATCGCCCTCGGCACCGCCGCCGCTCCACCTGATCGACTCTATGCCCACGGTGGAGGTCTTAACGCCGCAGGCTGCCACAACGACCGAAAGAACGGTGGGTACCATTGCCACGGTGGCACGGGTCAATCGACGGCACCGAGGTCAGCAGCACCAGTGCGCAGCCTATTCGGTTCCGGCGGCGGCGGCTCCTATGCCAACTGCTCCGCAGTGCGAGCGGCGGGTGCTGCCCCGATACGGGAGGGGCAGGCGGGGTATTCCCGTCGCCTCGATCGCGACGGGGACGGGGTAGCATGTGAATAAGCATGGCAGTAAATGACTGGATTCGAGCAGATAACGTTCACCGGAACTCTCCGCGCCTTGGTGGCAAAACGGGCGAGCATAAATTTCCGCGAAGACCCTTTGGCGTTATCCGGACGTACCGTCCGCCTCCAAAGCTGTAATCAGCGCCACTATGCTGAACGTCACCTCGTACCTGTCCGATATTGCTCAGAACTAGCGGTGGTGGCCTGCCCGGCAAATATCGTCCCCTTGCGGCCCGCGTACCGACGCTGAACGTCGAGCATGTTGCGCGCGGTCGGGCGCTTCAGAAGAACAGCCGCAAAGTCAGGCTCCAGGATCGCTTGCGTCAGAAGCTGCTTTACGTGGTCCTCGTTCGACATGGCTGAAACCACCTTCGACAGGATCGTCTTGACCGGCGCCCCGTGGACGCCAGCAGGAACCGCGTTGATCATCCGCGCCAACGATCGGTTCATCGCAGTATCGGAGCCGCTGGGGCGACCGGCCGTCACGGCGAAGTTCGCGCTGGTCAGCTCGCGCGCAATAGTGCTCAACACGGCCTTTTGTTGATTCGTAAGAGCGTTGCCCGAACGTTTGACAACCGCCGTTATAGCCTGCCGCGTTTTGGTGATCGACGGCACACGCTCTCCCGCCTGCGTGAAACTAGGTCCCGCGCCGGCCGTCTCGATATAGTCGCCAAGGGCGCGGCGCATCCCCCCGAGCGCGTCGGGGTTATCGCCGATCTGTTGGGCAAGGTAACGAAGCCGCCGTCCATCGTCGGAACGACGGAGCAGGCCAGCAACGAACGACGAGGGGTCAACCGCTGCGTCGGCAACATTGCCGAGGGGCGAATCCAGGACAACATCATGGAATGCCGATCGCTCTTTGATTGAAGCGTTTTCCTCCGGCGTGAACGACGCTCGCGCGGCGCGGGCCTCAGCCGCCTTTGCAGCATCGAGCCGTCGTGCATTCGATTGTACGGCCGCAAGATCGGACTCCACGCCGGGAAACCGCTTCGCGACTTCACCGAACCGGGTCGCTAGCGAACGGGCCTGCGCTTCAGTCTGAAGGCCAGCCTCCTCGACCGCGCGGCGCAATTCCTGCCGCACAGCGGTTTCCGCAGCGTCTGGTCCAATCGCAGCGATCAGCCCGTCCACTGTGTCGCCGCCAGGCGCACCCGGCCGAACGATACGGGTCGGAACCGTCGTGTCTCCTACGGTCGGATTGCCGTATCGATCCCGTGCGAAGGTCCTTGGTGCGTCGCCCGTCTCGAAAACGCGACCCTGCTCGGCGCGAACCGCTTTTGCGTTCCGGAGCGCAGCACGATATTCCTGAGGGGCGGCCTGATCGGCGAAGTTCGCCAGAATCCCACGCAACCGCGTCGCAAATGCCGCATCCGACCGACTGCCCGCCATCGTTGATTTGCCTGCAAAGTCGGCGAGGCGGCGGTCGATGTTCGTGAGCGTCCGTGTCGTAGCGCCGGGGGCGGCAGCATCGTCTATGATTGAACGGACTATTTCCGGAATTTCACCGCCGCCGTCGCCATAGTGGTCGGCCATCGCAGCCCGCATGTCCCCTGCGAACACGCTGGCAGGGATCTCGATCGGCTGTGGGTCTTGCAAAGCGGGCGCGGCGTACGCGGTGCGCGACCGCCGCTTGGCCGCATCATACGCCCCCTCGAACGCCTCGCGCTGCGCAGCCCCCGTCGCAGTTCGGTCAACAAGCGGGCCGATGGAATTCTGTCCGCCAATTGCTGCCTGTTCCGCCTCGGATCGGGAAGCTTGCGCCTGGGTTCGGCCATCCGCAAGTCGGGTATTCGCTGCGGTCTGTCTAGCAGTTTGCTGAGCTGCGGTTTCAGCCTCGCCAACGGCAACTTGGCGGGCGGCATAATCCTGTACCGCCTGCGGCGAGCCGTCGCCAAGCGCATCTGATGCGTAGCGCGTACGGGCCAAAGCGTTGTTTGCATTGCGTTCCCCGACAACAGCCCCCGCGCGGGGATCGGTGTTGGCAAAACCACGCTGAAAACCAGCTAGGCCCGGGTCGTTGGCCACTTCCGCCAATGTAGGCTGAGCGCCGCTTACCTGGGCATCGCGAGCCGCAATGTCGGCCAGCACATCGTCGATCGGGCGAAGTGTCGCAGTCCGCAACAGATCGCCCGCCCGGTTCTTTGCGCCGTTTTCCGTGACGCTGCCAACCGCGCGCGACAGCCAACCCGCCGTAGCATTCACTCCCCGACGCACACCGCCAGCAGCGCGGGTCAACGCCGGAAATACGATGCCGCCAGCAACAGCGCCCCCCGCAGCGCCGACCCCCGTGCCTAGCAGTCGTTGGCCGGGTCCACCTTCCGACGTCCCCGCGCCGTAAGCGCCGCCATAAGCTGCGCCTTCTGCCGCGAGTCTCTTTGCGACCGCTCTAGCCGCGATTTTATCTGCGGCTGTAGCCGAAAGACCGTCCGCCAAAGCTGCATCTCGCGCCGCGATGCCGATAGCGCGCGTCGACTGAGTGAAGCCAGCACGCTCAAGACCCAAGGGGAGAGCAAGACCACCAACGAGATTACCAGAAAGCGACGCAAGCCAGTGGTTTTCCTCGTCCGCCCCGAGCTGCGCCCGGTCTATATCAACCGTCCGGTTGTAGGCGTCGGAAAAGCCCTCACCGCGAAGCGCTGAACTAACCCCGTTTACGAGGCCATGCAATTCGTCACTCGTGCCGAGGAAAGCGCCCTGGCTGGCACCGTTCAGAAATGCAGCGCCTGCCCCCTGATCGGGAGCACGATCGCGACCGTACGACACACCATAGTTGAAGCGTTCCCCCTTGTCGCGAGCAGCGACGAACCGGCTCAGCTCGGTTGCGTCGCTCGCCAGGCCCCGCTGATGCAAAAATACCAGCATCTGTTCAGCGGTGCCGGTCTGCTGAAGTCGGACAAAGGCATCCTCGTCCTGCGGCGACATGCGGGTGAGGACCCTGCCGGGATCGTCATTGAACTGGACTTCGCCATCGCCCCCGGCCGGGATTGGCTCGGCCTTATCAAGCCCATCGGTTGCTGCGGGATCTGGCGGTGGGCCGGCTGACTGCCCGAGAAACGCCTGAAGCTCCTCGGGCTTGGCTCCCGCCGGCCCCTCGATGTCGTAAATCTGGCCGTTGTATTCGACCGTATAAACCATCGTCTGCGGACTGGTCATTTCGGGCGCACCTTCAGAATGCGGAAGCTGTTCGACGCAGGGCTTGGAGCCGGACCGGGGGCAGGCCCACCCCCGCCTAGATCGACGCCAAATCGCTTGCGTGTTGCGGCGCGAACACCGGGCTTGATTAGCTGCACTGGCTGATCGCTCCGCCCCATGCCCGTCTGGTATTGGTCCTGAAGCGCGTTCAGGCGCGAACCCATCAACTGCACGCCGTTCCTGATGGCCGCGTGAAGCTGCTCATAAGACTGCGAGCTATCCAGCGATTCCTGCCACTCCTGAAGCTCCGTGAGGTTGCCGCCGGCCGAACCCGCGAACACCTTACGCATTTCAGAAGATGCGGCCTGTTTCGTCTGCTGGAATGCCGGCAACTTGGTGTTGCCGCCTACCTGGCGGGCCGCGTTGTATGCGGGGTTGATGATGCCCGGCAGGGTGCTAAAATTGCCAAGTCCCTGCGCCTGCGTGTCGAGGTGCAGAAGGTGACCCATAGCTGTGTTCAGCGCGTTGACGGCCTGGGCCGAGCGACCCGATGTGAAGTCGACACGAGTTTTCAGGCGGGACTGCGCATTGGCGGCGTCGAACGTCGGATCGTACTGCGCTACCTTGCTCAGTATCGCCTCACCAAACCGCGTACCTGGGCGCGGGGCGGCAACCCGACCTTCAGCAATCGCCTTGATCTTCGCGCGCTCATGCGCCGGCACACTCGCCAGATAGGCATCGCCGGTCAGCATCGGATCGCCGCCCGTTCCGGGGCTTGTCACCGGTCCGATATAGCTGGATTCACCCGCGCCGGCCGACGCGCTCGCACCGGGTGCGCCGCCAGTCTCACCGGCCGCGATCACGCCCCGCGCCTGCTGCCAGTTTCCCGCGACGGCTTGCGCCGCTTCCCGGGGGCTGAGCGAAACCCATCGCCCGCGCAAAGCCGCCGCAGGATTAGACTGGCGCTTGGCCCAGTTGAAAATCGCCTCGCCGACTTTCTCCTGCGTAGTCGCGTTGAAAGGCGCACGCTGCCAGTCGCGACCCAAAACCGTTGGCGCGAACTCGGCCATTGTCGTGCCGTTGATCTGGTACGTGCCGGCAGAACCCGACTTAGCCCCACGCCGATTTAGGTTCCTGCTGAACGCGACGAATTGACCAAGGTTCTGAACGCTGTCCGGCACGTAACCGCCGCCGGCGTCCGAGTTGATGAGACGGCTGACGTCGCCGCGCGGACCAGCCGCAGAAGCGTCCGACGAACTGACACCACCACGCCCGCCGTTCGGAACCAGTTGCGTACCCAGGCGTCGGCCTTGGTCATCATAGACCGGAACCTCCAAGGCGTTCGCCTCAGCCGGTGCCGCACGGTAAAGCTCTTTCCCTGTGTCATCGACCAGCGCGCCGCCCTGCGACACGACGTGCGTATTCGAATCCATACGCTTGCCGATGTTCGCCGCAGCCGTGTCCGGGTTCACCGCTGAAATAAGCCCGTACAGGATCGCGCTAGCCGTTTTGGCCTGCGTTGGGTCGCCAGATGCCAGCATCTCGCGCAGTTCCGCTGTATGCTCGTCGTCGGGCAAACCAGCGGCCTGTGCTGCCGTAGTGGCGCGGTCCAACTGGCTGATCGCGCCTTTCAGATTGCCGTTCTGGATAAGCGCCTGCACGGGTGCCCACTGGCGAACCATCGCCGATCGCTGATCGAAGCGAACCGCCTTGGCCGCCTCGTTGATATGCTCTGCAAATTCGGGAAATTGCACTCCGACCTGATAGAGCTTGTCTGCGTCCGGCTTGGTCCCAAGCGAAGATACAGCACCTTGGAACGCCGCCCGCCGCTGGCTCTGATAGGCGGCCTCTTGGGCTTGCGACCGCGCCAACCCCTGCTGGCGCTGCTCCTGGGCCGCAATCAGCGCGGGTTGCGCTTCGAGGATCGCCGTTTGCGCGTCCTGCTGGCGAAGGTCGCGCATATTCGGGACCAGCCGCTGCGCTGCCGCCAGCGCCTGTGCGTAGTCGTCCAAGCCCATCAGAAAATGGCCGGCATCGAGCCGATCAGGCTCTGTGCTGCACCCTGCGTTCTGGCCGTACCGCCCGCCGATATGCCTCCGAAGCCAGCCGGCAGGAACGACGACGCGGCCTGATCCAGAAACCCGCCGATGTTGTTGATCGTCGCCGCGTTGATCCCGCCCTTGGTCAGAAAATTGGACGCCTGTGCGTTGCCAATCTGCCCCTGAAGCTGCGTCTGCGCGTTCGCGTTCGCCAACCCGGCACCAGCCACGGACCCGGTCGCGCCAAGCCCAAGCTGCGCGAGATTGCCATAGCCGGAGAGCGCCTGCTGGTAATATTGCGCGAGGATGGCTGGCGAGATCTGCCCGATCGCGCCCGCCGTGTTCCCGCCCCGGACGCCGCCCGATGCCGATGCGGTCTGGAGGAGGTTCTCATTCGCGTCGTCCAGCGACTGCTGATAAAAAGGCGTGGCTTTCAGACCCTCGATCGCGGTGAGCTGTGCCGGCGATCCATTCGCCCCCAGCAGATTGCCGTACTGCCCCAGCGCGCCGACGCCCGCCTGCGTGTACGGCATATAGTCCGCGCGGGTGGTGTCATACTGCTGCTGCTGAAGGTCGATGCCGCGATTGTAGGCCGCCGTCTGCGCCTGCATCGCCTGCTGGCTGGCCTTCTTCTGCGCGCCGCCTGAGAAGATGCCTGCGATTGCTGAAAAAAGGCCCATTTTGCTCTCCTTAATGGTGCGTGGGCGTGATCGGGTTGCCCGGAACGCCAAGAATAAGGGATGCGCACGCCATGCTTTTGGCTGTGCGAAGATCCGGGCCGCCCTCTGAGGCGATGCCGATCAGCATTTGGATGATGTCGTCGCAGGGAACGTCGGTGCGCGCTGCGATAGCAGTGGCGAGCCAGCGGACAGTAAGACGATCGGCCAAGGCTTCGCGGCGGTCCTCGACTTGCTTGGCGGCAGCACGGGCGGCAGTAAATTCGGTGAAGAGGCCCATCAAAAACGCTCCGAGCGTTCGAGGGCCATAAACTTCGTATTCTCGATGATGCTAGTAGACGCCACGGCACACCCTCCAATTAGGAGATGGTGTCCCCGGCGCAGGACGACAAACTGCCGATAACGGATATTCTACTCTAGCACGAAGATGTCTGCAACGCTTATTGATGTAAGATCGCCAGTGCGGGGAAATAAAGATTTTACCAAGCATTGGGGTGTCGCCAACGTATTTCGAACAGGAGCAACCGATGTCGGAAGGTTGCGGCGGATGCGGTGGATTTATCACCTTGGCAGTAATCGCGGCTGCAATATATTCTTGCTCCAGCCCCTCTCCTGAAGCGCAGGACGCAGAAACCCAGGCGACAATTACCGGCGATGCACCCGCCCCAACATCCTACGATGCGATTGTTGCGGAGGCGAACCCCATACGGTCGGACTTCGATGATGACAGGGCAAAGCAAGCTGCTCAGAGCTATCTGTCGGATGAGACTTACGAGGGCGCGCAGGGCTCTGGTGATTGCACTGATGACTGCTCTGGCCACGACGCCGGTTGGCAATGGGCGAAAGACGGCAATAGCCGTGGTTCCGGAGATTCAGCATCATTCGATGCGGGTTGCCGGGCTTTCGAAGAGGCAGCAGACGAGAGGGTCGAAGATGCGCGCCAGCGATATGCAGATGGCGAAAGCACGTTCGAGCAGGACTAGGCAACCTGCTTGGCTTCCAAAATCCCGCCGCTACAGCCGCGTCACCGGCGACGGCCGGACGAAAGTGACGATGATCGCCCGCTCGTTCGGAAGCAGGGGCGGATCGGCAACCGGATCCGGATCGCCACTGTTCCTGAACAGCACGCGCACCTTATCCCCCTGTTCGGGTGCTTCAATCTCGAGCCGCTCAGTCCGCCGGATCAGGTTGTTGATCGTCATACTTCCGCTCCACGTTCGATGAGCCAGTTTCGCATTTCAGGGGCGAAGGTCGATTGGTCGAAAGGCGGCCCTGAGCATGCCGTTTCGGCTTGGCGGTCTGCCTCCCGGTTCTGATCCTTGGTCAGGTCCGCGCCAAGCCATCGCTGGATATGGAGGGGTATCTGCGCACCGGCCGCCTTCGCTTGCTCTAGTACGCCGAGCCGTCGTTCGAGTGCGGTCGTCGTCATGCACGATACTCCGTGAGGATCGATCCAGCGCGTTCAGGCGCAAACCTCATCGCCCAGGCGAGGTGCATTGCAGGCGACCACTTTGCCTGTGCGGCCGGATCCGGTGTTCTGTCGGCGTCGACATAGCCGGCGGCAATCGTATCGAGACGATTCCTGAACACTGCCGCATCGTCTTCCGCCTGCTGGCGTCGCTGGTCATGGTCGCCGTTGCGTTCTTCCAGGCGTCGCACGCGGGGGTCCAAAGAACGGGTCATCATTTTACCTCCAATGCCGCGATGCGGCGTTCCAGATCGCCGGTCTCGACGATGTTCTTGTGCGCGGTCAGCAATGCCATGACGCGGCCTGCCTCGTCCGGGCTGATCTCACCTGCGCCCACCGCGGTCAGAACTGCGGCGGATGCGCTCACGACGTCGCCGGCCGTTGTAATTGGGGGCAGGTCGATCGTGATGGGCGAGTCCTTGCGGGGCGGCACCAGCCGTTCGAGGCAAAGGCGAAGTGCGACACTGTCGCCCTCTAACGCCTTGTCGATGGCCGTGCGGGTTAGCTTTTCGGCCTCGCCATTCAACAACGCCTCGGCAGCGACCGTTGCCCGGCTGCGCGCTCCCTTCGGCTTGCCAGGGTTGCCAGCCTCGAAAGGCTTGCCTCGCGTATATTCGCGGTCGTTTCGCGGCTCGGTCATTCGTAGTCCTCGTATCCTGAGATTGGTTCGCGGCCTGTCTCACCGGGCGCGAGGATGGGCCGCAAAGCAGGGTTGCCTGCGGGGTAGCGCCCCAGTTCACTTTCCTCGTCTGCATTACCCGCCCCACCCCGTTGCCCCATAGGGGGGCAACTGGGGCGGGGCGCTTCTGATGCACCGCTTGCCCCGGCTTGCCCCGCCCCAGTTCTACGTACTGGGGCGGCGGCCTGATCAGCCCATTGGCCAACCTCGACATAGGGTTTGTTTTCACGCTTCACCGGGTCGCGCCGGGACACCACAACGAGTGCCCCGTTGGCGATCCAGGTACGCAGCAACTGGCTGATGCGAGCGCGATCGTTGTCTGCACCCTTGCCGGCGTCGAGACCCAGCGCGTTGGCAACAGCAAGCCCGGCCCAGTCCTTGGCGAGCACGCTCTCTTTCCACGAGCCGTCAGCAATCTGGCGCTGGACGCGCAGCAAGTGATCCGTTGAGATGCCCTCGAAGGGGTCAGGTGGGATCCAGCGGGTGACAACGCCGACGCTGTCACCCTCGTTACCGTAGGGATCGTCTGGACCAGTCGAGTTCTCGACGTCTTGCGACGCCAAGCGGAACCACTCAGCGTCCTCTGCTGGCGCACGGTTGGCCTTGTCGTCCTGCACCGTGAACAGCCGCTTGCGCTCGCGGTCTTTGGCGATGCCGAAGTGCTTCGCCTCGTCCTTGTCCATGCGGTTGAGAACGAGCGTGACGCGAGCCGCCGACACCAGCGAGCTAGCGCCACGTGAAGCCTCTGCCGTCACCTTATCGCCGCCGAGTTTCTTGGTGTGGTGGACCAGAACGACCGAGCAGCCAGCCCGCTTGGCGATACGGCCCCATGCCTTCACGACCCTGTCGATGGCACCATTGTCGTTTTCGGAAACGCCGTGCGAGCTGACGAATGGATCCACAACTAAGACGTCGATCTTGCGTCGGATTAGCTCGGCGACCAGCGCCTCGACCACTGGCTCGATGATGGTCCCCTCCTGCGTATCGAGGGCGATACAGAGGCCGTTGCCTTCGGGTCCACTGTCTAGGAACAGGCGATCTCCGCAAGCCTCCTGACCTACGCCGTGATACATTGCGGCGGCGACGAGCTGCATTTCCAATTCGGCGAGATCGTCCTCAAGGTTCCAATACCAAACACGTTTAGCACCGGCCCAAACGATCTGGCCGAGTAAGTCTTGCCGTCCGGTGGCCAGAGACAACAGCATCGACGCCACGAACGACGATTTACCGACGCCACCAGGGGCGACGATCGCGGTTACGGTATTTAGAAGGAGCCAGCGGCCCCAGACCCAAGGACGACGTGGCAGTGTCCTGTTATCCGGCCAACGAAACGGGGATGCCTCAATTACAACCTGCCGCCGCGGCTTAGGGCCGATCGGCCGGGCATTGTCATAGCGCGTCTGGAGCGCAGTCGCATTCACGACCGGATCTCCATCAATTCGGCGTTAAAGTCCTTATACCCTGGCCCCGGACGCATGATCCGCGTGGCCAAGCCCGCCTTGCTGAAGGCTTCAGCCGCCTTGGTCGCAGCTACTCCCCCAGCCTCGTCGCCGTCCGCGCCGATCACAATTGCACGCGTCACGGGGGCGAAGGTCATCTGTGGCATCATCGATGTGCCAGCTGCAACCCACACCGATCGACCCAACGCCTGAGCGAGCGTCAAACCGTCCTCAAGTCCCTCGGTTACCAGCATGCTGGCGGACGGGGGTCCGATCTGGATCGCGCCGCCGATTACACTGCCGAGACTATACTTCACTTTCGGTTTGCGATCGGTGTCGGTCGCCTTCACCGCCGCCTTGCGCCCATCCTCCGTCAGATAGGTGCGCTGCAGTCCCACAAGTTCACCCGCTGGATTGGTGACGATCGCGAGCAGCGCGGGCAACAGCCCGGGGCCGTTCGCCGCCAGCACCCCGTTGCCCTCGATCTTGGGGGGCGCGAGGCGAGCGAACCGCAGGGTGTGCGGCAAGTCGATCGTGATGCCGCGCGACCTAAGGTAGATCGCGGCCGGCGTCCCCTCGATCGGCACAGACCCGCCCACAATGTGTTGCGCAACATGCCGCATATCAGTTTTGGGCTTCGCTGGGGGGCGCTGCTGTTCCAGTTCACGCAACGCGCCACCGTCCAGCATGCCGATCGCTTCGCGCATCTTCACGTTGTAGGTGCGCATGACGAAGTCGATTACGTCACCTTGCGCGCCACAGCCGAAGCACTGAAACCGGCGGTCGTCGGCATAGATCGTCAGCGACGGCGACTTGTCTGGGTGGAATGGGCAGCAGCCTTTCCACTCCCGACCGGCGCGCACGAGCTTTACGCCCGCCTTGGTCGCTACGCCGGAAATGGGGAAGCGGTCGCGGATCTGCTGGGTGACAACCGCAAAGGCCGCCCTGTCGTTGTGGCTGGTCATACGATCGCCTCGCGGGGTTCGCTATCGCCGAAGCGGAAAGGGTGAAGCAGTGCGTCATTGCGGTCGGCCCAGGCGATAGGCAGTCGATACTTGTGCCACGCCTCCATCGTTGCGGCCCGAGCCTCGCCATAGGATGTCATGGGGCAGAGCCACTCCGGCTTGCTCCATTTCCCGTATCGCCGTTCGTAGAGCATGACTCCCCAGCGACCGTCCGCCCTCTGCCGCAACAGGATGATGCGGATGACAGCGAGGCGTGGTGCTTTGCCGGCGCGTGCTCTTGCTGCGCGAGCGCGAAACCATTCGGCGGCTGGGTACACACGCCCGGTCATGCTGGGTCTCCCCGGTACGACCCATACAGGATATGGTCGAGGTCCGATCGGCCGCAGAACCGCTGATGCCAGAATGCGCGCGCAGGCTCAAAGTTTGCTAGCGGCTCTGTCGCACAGTTGTGCCGTGCGACCATGACCGGCAACCCGGTCAAATCTGCAATATCGACGGCGCGCGATGCGGCGGAGGCAAACGAACCTACGCCCGTATCTAAGGCTTCCAACGATCCGTACGGCACGTCGTTACCCTGGACCGTGGCGTGCCACTGGTCGGGGTTCAATTGCTCGATGACGATTGCTCGGACAACAACGCCGGGGAATCTGTGAAGGGAAGTCATGCAGCCTCCCCCCACGCCAAACGAGCAAGCAGTTCCGCGCTTGCCCCGACGATGCCGATCAAACGAAGTCGTTGCAGGCGAAGGGCGTCAGTGGTATTCGGTTGATCGTCAAGACCGATGAAATTCGTGGAGGGCCGCACTGTGCAGGTGCGGCCTTTTCGCATTTTAGGGGCAGCGTCGCCCATAGTGTTGAGCATCGCCGATTATGCCGCGATCTGCTCGAGCAACTTGCTCTTGAGCCGGTTGATCGAGCGGCCGGTGATCAGACTCTTTCGGCCCAGCTTGACTAGCTCAAGATCGCCTCGTGCTACCAGATCGTAGGTGAGGGTGCGGCCAATGTTGCCGAGTTCGGCGCGGGCCTGGGTGATGGAAAAGAACGGCTCGTCCATGTCGTTGCCTCCAAAGTGCGCGGGCGGTCACCAGCGGGAAACAACGGATTGAGCTAATTCAACAAGAGGTTGAAGATGAACAATTATTTTGAGATTTTCGCATGAATCAATAGAACGGATATTTCTCACTAAGGATACGCAGACCTTCGAGGATCGATCCTGGATCCTGCTGAGGTGAGACATAGCTGTCCAGCCGCTCCTCGATCTGATGGATCGTGAGGTTGGTTGCCGGCTCTCCAATCTTTTCACGGTAACGCTGCAGTTTGCCACGGCACAGATCGGCATCGTTCGCCAGTATCGCGCTAAACCTCGCAGTCGAGACCGAACTTATTCGTTCGATAGCGCTGAAGTATTCAGCAAATGGCCGTTCGTGCGAAATAACTTCGAAAGCCGAGTACGGAAGAAACGAGGCCCGCTTTTTTGCCAGCTTGTCCATTATGCGGCGTTGGGTGGCTGCAGCGTTATGACCAGGGTGCGCTGCCGCAAATGCCACTGCGATCGCGTAGTTCGAACGGATCTTGTCAAACTGTTTGCCATCCAACCAATCAAGCGCGTCCTGTTTGAACACATGACTAAGAAGCGGCAGATCTCGTTCCTCCTTTCGCCCAGGCTTTTTACGAGTCAGTGCGATTGCTGTGGACCTCACTATGTCGGGGCCAAACTTTGATATGAGACGACGCAAGTCGGCATCCAGGGTGGCGGTTGGAGTTGGCCGAACCTGTTGCCGCCGAGCGATCGCCGTAGCGGCCGTGGCTATAAGCTCGGCAGCGGTGATTGCTTCATCAGCCATTGCTCTCAGCACCTAATTCAGAAAACAATGACCGACCCCACGCATCGAGCAGCGTCCGCCGCATCTCGACGAACTCGGCCCGCTGGTACGCGCGTTCAACCGCGTCCGGCACGAAGTGAGCGAGCGCCTTCTCCGCAACCGGCTCGGGTATGGTCGGCATCTTCTCCGCAGCCCAAGTTCGAAACGAACTGCGGAAGCCATGCACGTCATAGGGATGCCCCGCCGCCCGCAACGCCTTCGTCATCGTCATGTCGGAGATCGTCCCACCGCGTTGAGCCGTGAACACCAAGTCTTCAGCTTTTGGCGTGCCGCCGCCTTTAACTTGCTCCAGCAGCCGCACGGCTGCGCTGCTCAAGGTGATGGTGTGCTCTTTACCCATCTTCATCATCGCCGCCGGCCGCTTCCAATCTTGCTTCGCTAAGTCCATCTGGCCCCACCGCGCGTTGCGAACTTCCCCGGGGCGGGCCGCCGTCAGAATCTGGAACAGCAATGCCCGCCGCCCGATCGTCGGCGGCTTGCCCTGCAATTCCGCCACGAGGGTCGGCACGTCGGCGTAGGGCATGGCCCTGTAGTTCGCGCCTGCGGGCTGGCGGACAAGGCCGACCGAGACTGATCGTCCAGGTGCTTCGGTGGCGCGCCAGCCCTTAGCATGTGCAAAGTTCAGCACCTTGCCGATCCGCTGGCGAACTTTGCGGGCCATGTCGGGCTTCGTCGTCCATATTGGTTCGAGCGCGGCGGTTACATCGGCGGCGGTGATGTCGCTCACCCGCTTGTTGCCCAGCAATGGGATGACGTGGTTTTCGAGCGAGTTAATGAACGTATCCGCACCACGACCCTTCCATCCGGACTGGAGTGCGGCATGGGTCGCCTTTGCCGCTTCGCTGAACGTCGGGAGTTTGATCCGCTCCCGGTCCCGCTCGGCAACAGGGTCGAGGCCGGCTTTGGCTGCTTCCCGGAGCAGACGCGCCTTCTCGCGCGCTTCCTTTAGGGTCAGCTGCTTGCGCTGCATGATTGGGATAGGAATTGGTTCGCCGGGCCTGTCAGCCAAGTTGCGGGTGTCGGCAGCACCGAGGCCTATGTCGCGACGCTTGCCCTCTACCTGCACTCTAAGGAACCACGACCGCGCGCCGGTGGGGCTGACAAGCAGGTAGAGGCCGTCGTTGTCGAGATGAGTTCCGGGCGGGGCCGTCTTCACGGTCGCAGGCACGAAGGGGCCGAAGCGCTTACGCCTGTCCGCCTTCGCCTCATGCCTCGCCTCAGCCATTCATTCGCTCCCCATTCCGCTCACCATTAATCGCGCGACTAATGGCGAACGTCAACGAACAATTGCGGAACGCCCAACGTGAATCAATCGGGAACGCCAAGGGCTTGCCGAACGATGACGAACATTGGCGAATAACTAGTTAGATGCCTCTTCCGGGCACCATTCTCGTGAGAATGTACTTCATCGAGGACTAAGGTGGGCACCTCAGCGAGGTGTCGAGCACGGTGCCAGCCGAGCTTCGACTTGACATGTTGGAAAATGTTGCTCAGATGTTCTCACCGCTTAGAGCAGCGGGGCGGCATGATCGACATATCAGAAAACGAACGACGACGCGCCTTTTCAATATGGTTGCGGACCGGCAGGTTGCCCTCGGTAAGAGGACCTGATGGGATCGAACTGAAGTTCAATCCATGGCATGATCCTGAAACCGGGCGTTTCACGTTCGTCGGTGCTGGACGCAATTATGGTGATTGGGGCGGCGATGGGCTCTCCGGCGGTGGTGGCGTTAAGGGGGGCGGTGGTGGCGCGACCGGATCGTGGGATCAGCCGGCGCGCCCACCCCGAGCGAAATCACAAAGCCCGGCAAGGCGCGTCACTTCTGGGGAGCCGACGCGGACTGCGTCACAAAGCGACCGCGGGGCGGCTCCCAAATTGTCCGCCCGCAGACCAGGCACATGGGCGGGTGGTGGATTTACTAGGGTCACGACTCATTGATCAGAGCCAGAAGATGACGGTGGCGGCGAGCGCGATAGCGGAAAAGAAGACGGTCGGGCATCGATCGTAGCGGGTAGCGACGCGGCGCCA
>NZ_LMKL01000008.1 GCF_001421505.1 Sphingomonas sp. Leaf17 | reverse complement strand
CCATCTGCTCGTCGGTCAGCCAGTACAGGTCGCTCATCCTCGGTCTCCTCACGGAGCCCGAATCAGATCGAGCCGCTCAGATCAATGGGTCCTGACCCTAGCAGGTATAGAAGTACTGGAAATCAGATTTCTCCGGGTAACGATATCGATCACGCGATCGACTTGCAGCTTGGTGGTTTGGATACGGTGTCGAATATGTGGCCCTTGAATTCCAGTGTGAACCGGAGCCTGGGGTCTCAGATACAGCAGCGGATCAAGAATCTGCCGTCGGGGACTGTCGTCAATAAGGTTACAATCAAGGATCGATGATGCTCGAAGTCTTTAAGAAAAACTTTGCCAAGGATACGGCGCTTTCAGTTGACAGAGACAGAAATACGCCGCTTTCCTTGGTGTCAGGTTGGACCAACTTGGTCGATCATCTTGGAGGCTGTTCGTTCAATCAAGGTCTCTACCGAGTAATCCGAGCATCGGACGCAGGTGCATGGAGTGCGCGGATCGCCGTGGCCTTTCCCAATTTCGGTGGCCGAATCACATGCTTTGGCTTCGACTGGTTAGGGCGCATGTTCGCAGTTGATCCTGAGCGTACCGAAAACGGTCAGCCTGGCGTCGTGATGTTCGAGCCTGGCACCGGAGAGGCGTTAGAGGTTCCATGCAACATCGCGTCGTTCCACGACGAGGAACTGATCGAGTATAGAGATGCTGTGCTTGCCAGCGACTTTCATCGGCGATGGCTAAATAATGGCGGGGTCGCTCCCGAATATGACCAGTGCATCGGATACAAGAAGCCATTGTTCCTTGGTGGTATTGACGAATTGGAAAGCCTGGAGCTGTCGGATATAGAGGTTTACTGGCATCTGATGGGTCAGCTTATCATCGAAGCTAAGGGGTTGCCGCCAAGAACGCCGATTAGCGTCAGTTTGTCGTAATTTCGATGTGGCCCAGCGGGCGCATAGCTGCCTACCCGATATCGAGCTGACGCAGGCGCTAGTAGGCGTCCGCCTCGACGCGCTGCCCGATCTGCCGCGCACAGTGTTCCTGCTGCGTCACCTGGACGGTCTGGAGGTAGCGGTGATCGGCGCACGGCTCGGGATCGCGGTCGAGGACGTGGTCTGGCGGGACGAGGCGAACGTGCTGCCCGGTTCTGATGCGTGCTGATCGCGTAACGGACGGGCTGGAGGCTTACTTATCGGTCGTCCGCGCTCGGACGTTGTGGGAATGGTCTGCGCGTCTCCGCTGTTGCGCCGATGCAACTGCGTATGGGATTGGCGCGCCCGGGTGGATTCGAACCACCGACCACAAGCTTAGAAGGCTCGTGCTCTATCCAACTGAGCTACGGGCGCGCGCTGGCGCGGTATCTAGCGCGGATTGCGTCGGGGCGGAACCGGCATCATAGCGGTGGGCATGGAAAGCGGATCGAACGAAATCGGGCGGGAAACCGCCGTTGGCGCAAACGACGTGGTCGACCGGCCGTTTCGCTATTTCGACTTCGTGATGGCGGCGTTCGTGGCGATCCTGCTGCTGTCGAACGTGATCGGTGCGGGGAAGGTGGCGGTCATCGACCTGCCGATCGTCGGGCAGTGGCTGTTTGGCGCGGGCATCCTGTTCTTTCCGCTGAGTTATATCATCGGCGACGTCCTGACCGAAGTCTATGGCTATGCCCGTGCGCGCCGGGTGATCTGGGCGGGGTTCGCCGCCACGCTGTTCATGGCGATGATGGCGTGGATCGTCGTCGCGCTGCCCCCGGCCCCGGGCTGGACCAACCAGCCGGCCTATGCGGCGGTATTCGGCCAGGTGCCGCGAATCGTGCTGGCCAGCGTCTGTGCATTCTGGGCGGGCGAATTCGTCAATTCCTACGTCATGGCGCGGATGAAGCTGTGGACGGCGGGGCGGCATCTGTGGATGCGCACGATCGGATCGACGGTGGTCGGGCAGGGGGTCGACAGCCTGATCTTCTATCCGCTCGCCTTCTGGGGTGCCGCCGGATGGACGCCGCATCTGGTGGTCGTGGTGCTGTTTACCCAATGGGTGCTGAAGGTCGGCTGGGAAGTGCTGCTGACGCCGGTCACCTACGCGGTGGTGGGCGGCTTGAAGCGCGCGGAAGGCGTCGACGTGTTCGACCGCGACACGGACTTCTCACCGTTTCGCACGCGGATCTGACCGGTCTCGGCAGGGCATCGTCACGCGGAACGATGCCCGGCTGAAAACGCGTCAGGCAGCCACGGTGTCGAGCAGCCCCTGAAACATCGCGCGGCCGTCGGTGCCGCCATGTGCCGCTTCCATGTAGCGTTCGGGGTGCGGCATCAGGCCGAGGACGTTGCCGCGGGCGTTCAGGACGCCGGCGATGTCACGGGCCGAGCCGTTGACGCTTTCGGCGTAGCGCAGCGCGACGCGGCCTTCGCCTTCCAGCCGGTCGAGGGTGTCGGTGTCGGCGAAATAGTTGCCGTCGTGATGCGCGACGGGGAAGGTGACGCGCTGGCCCGTGGTATAGCCTCGGGTGAACGGGCTGTCGGTCTGCTCGATCGTCAGCGCGACGTCGCGGCAGACGAAGTTCAGGCCGGCGTTGCGCATCAGCGCGCCGGGCAGCAACCCGGCCTCGGTCAGCACCTGAAAGCCGTTGCAGACGCCGAGCACCGCCACGCCACGCTCCGCCGCCGCGATGACCGCGCGCATGACCGGCGAGCGGGCGGCGACCGCGCCGGAGCGCAGATAGTCGCCGTAGGAGAACCCGCCGGGGACCGCGACCATATCGGTCCCGGCCGGCAGTTCGGTGTCGGCGTGCCAGACCATCGCCGGCTTCACGCCGGTCACGGATTCCAGCGCGACGGCGATGTCGCGGTCGCAGTTGGAGCCGGGGAAGACGACGACCGCGGTCTTCATGCGGTGGCTGCCTGGACGTGCTCGATCCGGTAATTCTCGATCACCGTGTTGGCGAGCAGCTTGCGGCACATCGAATCGATGGTCGCGTCGTCGGTGCCGTCGGCAACCTCCAGCTCGATCAGCTTGCCGACGCGGACATCGGCGACGCCGGCAAAGCCGAGGCCGCCCAGCGCCTGGCCGATCGCGCGGCCCTGGGGGTCGAGGACGCCGGGTTTCAGCGTGACGAAGATGCGCAGTTTCATTGGTCCGGGATCCCGTTATTTGCCGCGGCGCTTGCGATGGCTGTCGAGGTCGAGCACTTCGGTGTCGGTCCCCTCGGGCAGCAGCCCGAGGCGACGCGCGACTTCCTGATACGCCTCAACTTCGCCGCCAAGGTCGCGCCGGAAGCGGTCCTTGTCCATCTTCTCGTTGGTTTCCATGTCCCACAGGCGGCAGCCGTCGGGGCTGATTTCGTCGGCGAGGATGATCCGGCCGAAATCGTTGTCGAAGATGCGCCCGAATTCGAGCTTGAAATCGACCAGACGAATACCGCAGCCGGCGAACAGGCCGCACAGGAAATCGTTCACCCGGATCGCAAGGTCGGCGATGTCGTGCATCTCCTCCTGGCTGGCCCAGCCGAACGCGGCGATGTGTTCGTCGGTGACCATCGGGTCGCCGAGCGCGTCGTCCTTGTAATAATATTCGATGATCGTGCGGGGCAGCTTGGTGCCCTCCTCGATCCCCAGCCGCTTTGACAGCGATCCGGCGGCGACGTTGCGGACGACGACCTCGATCGGCACGATCTCGACCTGACGGATCAGCTGCTCGCGCATGTTCAGGCGGCGGATGAAGTGGGTCGGTACGCCGATCATGTCGAGCAGGGTGAAGACATGCTCGCTGATGCGGTTGTTCAGCACGCCCTTGCCGTTGATCGTGCCCTTTTTCTGGGCGTTGAACGCGGTGGCGTCATCCTTGAAATACTGGATGAGGGTGCCGGGTTCGGGACCCTCGTACAGGATCTTGGCCTTGCCCTCGTAGATCTGGCGGCGGCGAGCCATAAGCGGGTCCCCATGGAAATGAGCGGCCCCGACGACGCGGGAAGTGCGCAGCCGGGGCGTTGAGCCTCGCGCCTATATCGAATGGCGCTCGCAGGTGCAATCAGGCGTCGGACCGGTTCCGCAGCCGGCGGACATGCGGCGCGATCCAACGCCACAGCAGCCACAACAGGAAAAGGGCGAGCGCGGGCGGCGCGAACACGCCGATCAGCCCCAGCACGACCGCAAAGGTCGTCTGCGCCGACGCGATGCCGGTGTCGATCGCGCTGGTCAGCGGTGCGCTGGCGTCGAAGCCGCGAATGGCATCGCCCGACGCATAGGTGAAGGTCATCGGCGTCGCGGTCAGGCTGTCGCGCTGTTCGGCGACGGCGGTACCGCTGCTGGCCGCATCGCGGACGAGGGCGGCACGCTGGGCCTGCAACTCGGCGCGTTCGTTTGCTCTCGTCGCGGTGGCGAGCTGGCGGTCGATCCGCTGCGTTTCCGTGTCGGCCTGTGCGCGTTCGCGGGACAGGCGGTCGATTTCGCCGCCGGCGTCGGTGCCCGTGATCTCGGCATCGACCAGCGTGCCCTTGGCATCCCCGACCAGCGCGACGCCGGCCTTGCCGAATCCGCGCGCGATGGCGGGGTCGAGTCTGAACGCCAGCATCGCCTGTACGTCGTTTTCGCCGACCAGGGTGTAGCGCATGCCGGTGATCCGGCAGCGGGCGATGCCAAGTTTTTCACACGCCGCGGCATGACCCTCCTGCGCGCGGGCGACCTGGGCGGGCGGCAGGCGGAAGGCGTAGCGATAGGCGAAGGCGACGCCGGGGGCCGCGGTGACGGCGATGCCGGTGGGGGCCGCCAGGTCTTCGGTGGTGCCGCCGGAGGGATCGGGGGCCTTGCTGCAAGCGGCGAGGGTCAGCAGCATCGCGGTGATGGTCGTGGCGCGCATCGTTGGATCCCTCCGTCGTGGGCATACACGATCGTTTAGATAGGGATTGTGGTCAAGCGCGGTATGGCTGGCCGCTGTACGGCTTGATCCCGGATCCCCGCCGTCGCGGGACAACAGGACAGGAGGCTGTCTTTCCCTCTCCCGCGTGGAAAGGGAAAGATGGCCTCACATCTCGGTCATCACGCCGCGATAGACCGGTTCCTCCATCGCGCGGCCGGCACCGATCGCGACGCAGGTCAGCGCGTTTTCGGCGACGATCACGGGCAGGCCGGTCGCCTCGGCCAGTACCTCGTCGATGCGGGCAAGCAGCGAGCCGCCGCCGGTCATGACGATGCCCTGATCGCAGATATCGGCGGCCAGCTCCGGCTCGGCCTTTTCCAGCGCGCCCAGCACCGTCTCGACGATCTGGCCGACCAGATCGGCGAGCGAGGCGGCGATGTCGGCTTGCGTCACCTCAATCTCGACCGGCACGCCGGCGCGCAGGTCGCGGCCCTTGACGCGCATGACCGCGCCGGTGCCGTCGTCGGGCTGGCAGGCCATGCCGATCGCCAGCTTGATCCGCTCGGCCGTCGCCTCGCCGATCATCAGATTGTGCTTGCGCCGGATCATCGAGGCGATCGCCTCGTCCATCTTGTCGCCGCCGACCCGCGCCGACGTGCTATAGGCGAGGCCGCGCAGCGACAGGATCGCCACTTCGGTCGTGCCGCCGCCGATGTCGACGATCATCGCGCCGACCGGCTCGGTCACGGGCAGGCCGGCGCCGATCGCGGCGGCCATCGGCTCCTCGATCAGGTGAACCTTGCGCGCGCCGGCGCTGGTCGCCGCCTGACGGATGGCGCGGCGTTCGACCGGGGTCGCGCCCGACGGGATGCAGATCGCGATTTCCGGGTTGCGCGGCAGGCGGCTGGGGCCGCCATGCACCTTGTCGATGAAATGCTTTATCATCTGTTCGGCGACGTCGAGATCGGCGATCACGCCGTCGCGCATCGGCCGGATCGTCTCGATCCCGTCGGGGGTCTTGCCCATCATCAGCTTGGCCTCCGCGCCGACCGCGCGGACCCGGCCGATGCCGTCGCGGGTCTCGATCGCGACGACCGATGGTTCGTTCAGGACGATGCCCCGGTCGCGCAGGTAGACGACGGTGTTCACCGTGCCGAGGTCGATGGCCATGTCGCTGGAGGGGCGGCTGAACAGGCGGGGAAGGCGCATCGGTTCTGGATCTCTGTACGGTCGCGCCGGCGCAGACGGATGCGGGGCAGGTGGAAAATCGCTGATGCCCTAGCATGACCGGCGTCAATCCGTCTGCGCCCAGACGCTCCGGCCGGACGACGGGTGCTGCCCGGTCGCGTCAGCCCGCCGGCGCGGCGGCAAAGCGGATGGTGACGCGCAGCCCCGGCATCGCATCGGCCAGCGTCACGGTGGCCCCGACCCGCGCCGCCGCCGACCGGACGATGGCCAGCCCAAGGCCGGTGCCCTCGACCCCGCCCGGTTCCCCCAGCCGGACGAAGCGGACGAAGGCGCGTTCGCGGTCGGCGGCGGGGATGCCGGTTCCGTCGTCGCTGACCTGGAGCAGCAACGCATCGGCGGTGTGCACCAGCGTCACGGTGACGGTGCCGCCGGGCCGGTTGTAGCGGATACCGTTGTCGATCAGGTTGGCGAGAATCTCGTAGATCAGCGTGCGGTGGCCGGGAACGACGAACGCCACATCGTCGTCGGCGTCCAGGTGCAGTTCGATGCCGGCGGCGATCGCCTGGTTGATCCGGCGGGTGATCGCGGCCGCGCTGACCTCGCGCAGGTCGACCGCCTCCAGCGGGGCGGAGGTGCCGGCCTCCTCCGCGCGGGCCAGCGCCAGCAATTGCGTGACCATCCGTTCCAGCCGGGTGACCGCGTCGGCGATCTCGTCCAGCGCCTCGGTCGACCCCCGCCGCGCCAGTGCGACCTGCACCTTCAGGATCGACAGGGGGGTGCGCATCTGGTGCGAGGCGTCGGCGGTGAAACGGCGGACGCCGCCGGTCGCGGTGTCGAGCTGCGCCAGCAGCCGGTCGAACGCGGTGGCGAGCGGGCGCAGCTCGATGGGCAGCGGCCCGGTGTCGAGCGGGGCGAAATCGGCGCGGCTCTGCGCGTCGCGCACCTCGACCGCGCGGCGCAGGCGAGCGAGCGGTCGCAGGCTCCAGCCGAGCGCGGGGCGCAGCAGCAGGATCGCCATGCCGACCAGCACGACTTCCCCGATCAGCAGCGCCATCAGCAGCCGACGGCGCAGCGCGGTCCGGCCGTCGAGCGTTTCGGCGAGCTGGATCGTGACCGGGCCGTCGATGCGCGGCAGCAGGCGCTTGACCTCCGCCAGCCGCACGTCCTGGTCGCGGTAGCGGGCATAGCGGAAGCGCGGCGTGTCGATCGACAGCGTGGCCGGGTCGGGTGCGGGCAGGTCGGCATAGCCGGTCAGCAGCCGGCCGCCGACCGCGATCCGGTAATAGACATTGTCGCGTTCGCTGTTCTCCAGCATCCCGAACGCGGCGGCGGGCAGGTCCAGCGTCACCTCACCGCCTTCCACCTGCACGGTTTCGGCGATCGCTCCCAGCGCACCGCCCAGCACCCGGTCGTTGGTGCGGCGCACGACATCGGCGATCAGCGTCGCGCCGGCCCCGCCCAGCATGACGGCGGCGACCAGCAGCGGCCCGAGCATCGCGGTGAGCAGGCGGGTCCGCAGCGAAATCGCCGCCGTCGTCGGGCGCGTCATCGGCCCCGCGGGTCCAGCAGATAGCCGACGCCGCGCACGGTGCGGATTTCCGGGCCGTCGGGGGCGAGCTTGGCGCGCAAGCGGGTGACGTTCACCTCCAGCGCGTTGGGGCCGACCGGTTCGTCATAGCCGAACACCTCGGCCAGCAGCAGGTCGCGGGCCACGACCTGGCCCGCGCGGGTGGCCAGCGCCTCCAGCACCGACCATTCGCGGCGGCGCAGGTCGATCGCGCGGCCCGATACCTCGGCCTGCGCGGTCGAACGGTTGATCGTCAGCGTGCCGACCGTCACCTGCGGTACGGGATCGCCGCCGCGCCGCCGCCCGAGCGCGCGGACGCGGGCCTCCAGCTCCTCGGGGTCGAAGGGTTTGCGCAGATAGTCGTCGGCCCCCAGGTCCAGTCCGCGCACCCGGTCGTCCAGCGCATCGCGCGCGGTCAGCATCAGCACCGGCACCCGGTCGCCGCGCCGCCGCATCCGTTCCAGCACGGTGAAGCCGTCGATGCCCGGCAGCCCGACGTCGAGGATGACCAGCGCATAGGGTTCGCCCGACACGACGGCCAGCGCATCCTCGCCGGTGGCGACATGATCGACCGCGTGGCCGGCGGCGCGCAGCAACGCGGCGATTCCGCGGGCGAGCGCGGCGTCGTCCTCGATCATCAGGATTCGCATGGGGACCGACGCCGATGAAAGGTTGATGACAGGTTATCGGCGTAGGCCATCCTTGCAGCTTATCCGATCACAGAGGCGGAAAGCGAGAAGGAGCGAGGATGCGAAGGGTTTTGTTGCAGTTGGTCCTGACGATCGCCGTGCCCGCCGGGCTGGTGATGGCGGTTCCGGCTGTGGCACAGCGGCCGACCGGCTATCCGCGCTCCTACGACCAGCTGATCGCGCAGGCGAAAACCGAACGGGTGGTGCGGATCTACGGCAATGCCGACCGCGCCGAACTGTTGCCGGTGGTCGCCGCGTTCCGCCGTGCCTATCCGGGTATCACCGTGCTGTACGCCGATCTGGGGTCGAGCGAACTCTATCGCCGGTTCGCCGCCGAGACGCGGGGTCGCCGGCTGTCGGCGGATATCGTCTGGTCGTCGGCGATGGACCTGCAGGTCAAGCTCATCAACGACGGCTATGCGCAGGGCTATGCCAGCCCCGAAAAACCCGCGCTGCCGGCGACGGTGGTGTGGAAGAACATGGGCTATGGCATCACCGCCGAGCCGGTCGGCTTCGTCTACAACAGGCGGCTGATCCCGGCGGCGGCGATGCCGACCAGCCACGCCGCGCTGGAGGCGTTGCTGCGCACCCGCCGGGCGGCGTTCACCGGCAAGGTCACGACGTTCGATCCGGCGCGCAGCAATGTCGGCTATCTGTATCTGACGCAGGATTTCGCGATCACCCGCGACACGCGCTCGCTGTTGCAGGCGATCGCCGCGACGAAACCGGTGCTGTCGGCGACGACCGAACCGATGCTGAAGGCGGTGGCCGAGGGGCGACAGGCGATCGCGTACAACATCATCGGCTCCTACGCGCTGGAGCGCGCGCGGCGCGACCCCCGGTTGGGGGTGGTTTTCCCGCGCGACTATACGATCGTCACCTCGCGCATCGCCTTCATCGCGCGCGACGCGACGCATCCCGCCGCCGCCAAGCTGTTCCTTGATTTCCTGCTGTCGAAGGCCGGCCAGACGGCGCTGGCCACGCGCAGCCTGTGGCCGGTGCGCGGCGATGTCGGCGCACGGGTGCTGCCCGCCGACCAGGCCCGGCCGATCCGCGTCGGGCCGCAGCTTCTCGTCAATCTCGATCGCCTCAAGCGCCAGCGTTTCCTGCGCGACTGGGCCGCCATCCTCGCTTCCGGAGTGTCCGACCGATGACCCTGCTTCTTCGCACCAGTTGCGCGCTGATCGCGCTGGCCGCCGCCACCCCGGCACTGGCGCAAACCCCCAGCCAGGCGGACCTCGTCGATCTGGTGCGCGCGCAGGCGGCCGAGATCGCCGCGCTGAAGTCGCGGCTCGACCGGCTGGAGGGTGTGCAGGCGGCTGCCACCGCGCCCGTACCTGCCCCGACCCAGCTGGCGCAGCAGGCTGCGCCGGCCGACGCCCCACGCATCGTCACCCGGCCGTTCGCGCCGCAGCTCGTCCCGCCCGGCCCGGCGGATCGTAGCGTGGCGCAGGCGCGCGCGGCGGCGGACAATCCGTCGGGCGTGACGACCGAATGGGGGGCGGGCCTGCCGGTGTTTCATTCGGCGGACGGCGTCTACACCTTCAAGCCGCGCGGGCGGATCCTGACCGATGTCAGCACGACGTTCGGGTCCGATTATGACGGCCGCAACCTGACCACCACCGGTATGCGCGCGCTGCGCCTTGGTCTGGAGGGCGGAGTCGGCACGCATTTCTTCTATCAGTTCGAGTCCGATTTTTCGGAAAACGAGGTCGACGTCGTCACCGCGTTCGTCGGCTGGCGCAACAAGATCGGCACGGCGGATTACGACGTGCGCGTCGGCCACCTGTTCAACGATCGCGGGTTCGAGGGGTCTACCGGCTCCGACTCCACCCCGTTCCTGGAGCGCACGGTGGTGTCGACCGCGATCATCCCGCAGCGCGGATTCTACGGCATCGGCGTGATGCCGCGGCTGTTCTGGAAAAGCGGCCATGCGTCGGTGACGATCACCGGCGACCGGATCGACGGGACGCAAGGTGTCAGCGATGGCCGCACCGTGCTGGCGCGCGCGCACTGGAACCCGGTCAAGACCGCCGACACGGTGGTGCATCTGGGCGCGTGGGGCTTTGACGAATCGCTGTCGGCGGCGGCGGGGACGCTGACCCGCAACACGGTGATCGGCGGCCGCTTCAACGGCGCGCTGCGCGTGTCGAGCGGCACGCTGACGGGTGGCACCGGCACGACCGGCTACGGGCTGGAGGCGGGCGGCTATCGCGGGTCGCTGTGGGTGATGGGCGAGGCGGGCAAGCGCAGCGCGCGGCTCGACGCTGGACGCGCGGACTTCAAGAGCCGTGCGTGGAGCCTGTCCGCAGGCTTCTTCCTGACCGGCGAACTGCCGCCGTACAATCCGCGCCTCGGCAGCTTCGGCCAGCCCAAGGTGCTGAAGCCCACGTTCGACGGCGGTCCCGGCGCGATCGAGCTGACCGCGCGCTACGAGGATCTGGATTATGCCGATCTGGCGACCGGCGGCACCGGCAACGCCGCGACGATCGGCGTGAACTGGTATCTCAACAGCTTCACCCGGTTCCAGCTGAACGGCATCCAGTGGCACACCGACAACCGCGCCGGTCCCTATACCGGCGGCGACAGCGGCCAGACGGTCAGCGCCCGGGTCGGCGTCACCTTCTGATGCTCCCTTATTTTCCAGTTAGGACGAAGCGATGAACCTTGCCCTGCTCGGGTTCCTGATGGTGGCGGTCTTCATGACGCTCATCATGACCAAGAAGATGACGCCGCTGGTCGCGCTCATCATCATCCCGTCGATCTTCGGCGTGATCGCCGGCGACGCCGCCGGCCTCGGCACGATGATGATCGACGGGATCAAGAACCTCGCGCCGACCGGCGTCATGCTGCTGTTCGCGATCCTGTTCTTTTCAACGATGACCGATACCGGCTTGTTCGACCCGCTGGTCGGGCGGCTGATCCGGCTGGTCCACGGCGATCCGTTGCGGATTTTGCTCGGCACGGTGGTGCTGTGTGCGCTTGTCAGCCTGGATGGCGACGGGTCGACGACCTACATCATCACGATCGCCGCGCTGCTGCCGCTGTACAAACGGTTCGAGATGAACCGGCTGTACCTGGTCTGCCTGTTGATGACGACCAGCGGCATCATGAACCTGACGCCGTGGGGCGGGCCGACCGCGCGCGCCGCCAGCGCGCTGAAGCTGGACCCGGCGGTCATGTTCCTGCCGCTGATCCCCGGCATGATCGCCGGCCTCGCCTTCCTGATCGGCCTTGCCTACTGGTTCGGCATCAAGGAGCGCCGCCGGCTTGGCCATGTCGTCAGCAAGGAACCCGTCGCGTTCACCGGCATGGCCGTGTCGCAGTTCCCCGAGGCGCGCCGCCCGCACCTGATCTGGTTCAACGGCACGCTTGTCGTGGCGCTGCTGGTGCTGCTGGTCTGGGGCCTGCTGCCGCTGTCGGTGCTGATGATGATCGCGTTCGCGATTGCGATGATCGTCAACTATCCCGGCGTCGCGGCGCAGAAGGAGCGGATCGCCGCGCATGCCGGCAACGTCCTGTCGGTCGTGTCGCTGATCTTCGCCGCCGGGATCTTCACCGGCATCCTGTCGGGCACCGGCATGGTCGAGGCGATGAGCAAGGAAGTCGTCGGCGTCATTCCGCCCGCCCTCGGGCCGTACATGGCACCGATCACCGCGCTGCTGAGCATGCCGTTCACCTTCTTCATCTCGAACGACGCGTTCTATTTCGGAATGCTGCCGATCCTGGCCGAGGCCGGCGCGCATTATGGGGTCGAGCCGATGGCGATCGCCCGCGCCTCGCTGATGGGCCAGCCGGTCCATCTGCTCAGCCCGCTGGTGCCGTCGACCTATCTGCTGGTCAGTCTGGCCGGTATCGACCTGGCCGATCACCAGCGGTTCACCCTGCTGCCTGCGATCGCGACCGGCGTGGTGATGACGATCGTCGGGATGATCGCGCTGGCCTTTCCGTTCGTTGCCTGAACCGAAAGTCTGAGGTGGGTCTGATCGCCCGGATACGCGACGGCGGCGGCGTGCAGGTGACCCTGCGCTTCGCCGCCGCCCTGGCGCTTGGGGCGATCGGCGGCGCGCTGTTCGCCGGCATCGGCGCGCCGCTGCCCTGGGTGTTGGGGGCGATGATCGCCTGTGCGATCGGCAGTGTCGCCGGCCTGCCGGTCCGTGCGTCGCCCGCGACCCGGCGGCCGATGGCGGCGATCCTCGGCGTGGTGCTGGGCAGTAGCTTCCGGCCCGACCTGATCGCGCAGGCGCGCGACTGGATCGTGCCGCTGGCGCTGCTGCCCGTCTTCCTCGCGACCGCCGCGCTGCTGTGCGTCACCTATTTCCGGCGGGTCGCCAAGTTCGACCCCGCCACCGCCTATTTCGCCGGGATGCCCGGCGGCATCGCCGAAATGGTGCTGATGGGGTCGGAGCGCGGCGCGGACGAACGCATGATCGGCCTGATTCACGGCGCGCGGATCTTCCTGGTGGTGCTGGTCCTGCCGTTTCTGATCCGGCTGGTCCATCCGCCGATCGCCACGGCTTCGGTGCCGCTCGCGGGTGGCACGGCCGACTGGACGTTGCTGCTGTGGGGCGGCGGATGTATCGCGGTCGGGCTGGTGCTTGGCCGGGTGCTGCGGCTGCCGGCGTGGCATCTGATCGGGCCGCTGGCGGTCAGCGCAGGCGTGCACATGACCGGCCTGACCGATTTCCGTATCCCCGGCTGGGCGGTCGCGGCGGCGCAGGTCGGGCTGGGCGCGACGATCGGCTGCCGGTTCGCCGGGCTGGACCTGCGGACGCTGGCGCGGACCCTGATGCTGGCGGCGGGGTCGACCGCGATCCTGCTGGCGCTGACGATCGTGTGGGCGCTGGCGATCGGCCATGTCACGGGGATCGACCCGGCGCTGCTGACGCTGGCCTATTCGCCCGGCGGAGTCGCGGAAATGAGCATGGTCGCGCTGTCGCTGGCGCTGGAGCCGGGGTTCGTGGTGGTGCATCACCTGACGCGCGTCGTGCTGGTCCTGCTCGGCGCACCGCTGGCTTTTGCCCGGACCGGAAAAGCCGGCCGACCCTAGCCGTCGTCGCGCATTTCGGGGCGGGCGGTGGTCACGAAGTTGCGCATGACCGTCGACATCGCGCCGCGCCGGTGGGCCAGCGCCAGCGGCACCTTGGCGGATGGGCCCAGGATCGTGCGGTAGCAGATGCCGTCCAGACCCAGATGCCGCATCGAGGCGGGGACGATCGACACGCCGAATTCGGCCGCGACCAGCGCCAGGATCGACCCGATCTGTGGCGCGGGCTGGCCCAGCACCGGCTCGAACCCCGCCCCGCGACACGCCTCGACCGCGGCGTTGAACAGCGTGCGGCCGGCGTCCGGCGTGGTCAGCACCAGCGGTTCGCCGCGCAGCGCGTCGAGCGGGAGCGGTCCGTCGGGCGCGGAGGCCAGCGGGTGATGCACGGGCAGGACCATCACCATGTCCTCGGCGACCACGGTGTCGAGGACGACATCCGCGCCATCGACCGAACGGGGGCGCAGAAAGGCGATGTCGAGCGCGCCCTGTTCCAGCGACAGGCCAAGGTCGATGCTGTTCTGTTCGACCAGCGTCAGCGCGACCTCCGGCCATTGCCGGCGGAACAGGCGGATCGCGTTCGGTACCGCGCGGTGGAACTTGGCCGATCCGGTATAGCCGATCCGCAGCGATCCGGTTTCACCGCGCGCCGCCCGCCGCGCATTGTGGACCGCGTTTTCGACTTGGGCCGGGATCGGCTGGACCGCGGCGAGGAACGCGCGGCCCGCCTCGGTGAGTTCGGCCCCTTGCGGGATGCGGTGGAACAGCCGCGCGCCGATTTCCTGTTCCAGCGCCTTGATCTGCTGGCTGAGCGGCGGCTGGGCGATCCCCAGCATTTGCGCGGCGCGGGTGAAGTGCCGTTCCTGCGCGACCGCCAGGAAATATCGGATGTGGCGCAGCTCGATCGTCATATCGAATCCGTATGGAGAAGCCGTGGAGCATATATTGGATCGCTGGTCGCGCCCATCCTAAATGATGGCGACCGCCCCGATGCCAGGAGTTTCGCCCATGTCCCGCCGCCGCACACCGCTCGTCCTGCTGCCCGCCATGCTGTGCGACGGACAGCTCTGGGCACGCCAGATCATGGACCTCAGCACGGTGGCGGCGGTTTCGCTCGCCGACCTGACGCAGGACGACACGATCGCCGAAATGGCGCGGCGGACGCTGGCGCAAGGGCCGGATCGGTTCGCGGCGGCGGGCGTCGGCCTTGGCGGGCATGTCGCGCTGGAAATGCTGCGGCAGGCCCCCGAGCGGATCGAGCGGATCGCGGTGTTCGGCACGCGCGGCACGCAGGACCGGCGGTTGCGTGGCGTGGACCGGCACGGCGCGCTGGCGACCGCGCCGCTGGCCGACCCGGCGCTGACCGTGCTGATGAGCGGCCCGGCGCAGGCGATGGCCGACCGGGTTGGACCGGCGGTGTTCGAACGGCAGCACCGCGCGCTGCTGGGCCGCGCCGACGCGACCGCCGCGCTGGCCGGCACCACTATCCCGACGCTGGTCGCGGTCGGGGATTCAGACCGGATCTGCACCGTGGCCGACGCGCGGATGCTGCACGATGCGCTGCCGTCGTCCACCTTTGCGACGATCGCCGGTTGCGGTCATCTGGCGCCGATGGAGCGGCCTGCGTTCGTCACCACGATGCTGCGGTCGTGGTTGCGTGCGGATGCTGGTCGTCCGGCGCTGCGCCACGCCGCCTGACGCGGCGACGGTGTCACGGTGGCGTCACATCGGGGTCACGGTGCTGCAACGTCGCTAGGCTAGCGCGCCCTCCAGGGACGGTCCGACATATCGGTCGTCATCGGGGGACTATTCATGACGATCGATCCGTCGCGCCGCATTCGCGGACGCGCGCTGGTGGCTGCGCTGTTGCTGGGCTGCGCGGCAATGCCGTTCACGACCGCCGCGGCGCACGCCGAAACCGCCGCCGAACCACGCGCCGGTGGCGTGATCGCGGGCACGGTCAGTCAGGCCGGCAGCGGCGAATATCTGGACGGGGCGTCGGTGGGGATCCCCGCGCTGGGGCTGGCGACGGTCGCGGACCGAACAGGGCGGTATGAACTGACCGGCGTGCCGGCGGGCACGCATGACGTCGTCATCCGCTATGTCGGCTTTCCTGACGTCACCCGGTCGGTGACGGTGGCCGATACCAGCGTGGCGCTGGACGTGGCGATGGGGGCCACCGACGACAGCGCGGATATCGTCGTCAGCGGATCGCGGCCGATCGCCGAGTCCGAGGCGGCGGCGTTGCAGATCCAGCGCACCAGCCCATCGCTGGTGTCGGTCATCGCCTCCGACTCGATCGGCCGGTTGCCCGACCAGAACATCGCGCAGGCGGTCAGCCGCCTGCCCGGCGTCGGCGTCCAGCGCGATCAGGGGCAGGCGCGCTACATCACGCTGCGCGGGTCGCCGATCAACTGGACCACCCTGTCGTTCGACGGGATCAATGTCGTCAGCCCCGAGGGGCGCGACGCGCGGTTCGATTCGATCCCGTCCGCGATCGCGTCGCAGATCGTCGTGCGCAAGGCGGTGACCCCGGACATGACCGGCGAGACGATCGCCGGCAATGTCGATATCGTCACCCGCTCGGCGTTCGACTATCCGGGCCTGAAGGTGCAGGCCAAGGGCGGCCTCGGCCATGTCGAGCTGGGCAAGAAGACCGAATATGAAGGCTCGCTGGTCATATCCGACCGGTTCGACACCAATTTCGGCGAGTTCGGCATCGTGTCGTCGGCAAGCCTCTACCGGCGCGGCATGGTCACCGACAATTTCGAAACCGATTTCGAGGCGGTCGACCAGGATCGCCGGCCGGGTTTCCAGGACCGGATCTGGGCGCGCGAAACCGAGAACAAGCTGTACCGGCTGACCCGCAAGAACTATTCGCTGTCGACACGTCTCGACTGGCGGCCGGCCCCCGGCCACCGCCTGTTCGCCGAGACGATCTATTCGGCGTTCCAGGACGACGAGCAGCGCAACAACTACATCGTCGATCTGGACGATCAGCAGTCGCGCACGCCCACCGGCACCGCCGCCTGCCCGGTCAACGCGACGCCGGCCGCCGGCACGACGGGCTATGCGGATGTCTGCACCGGCAATTCGCCGCTGTTCGGCACGGTGTACGGTATCGACCTGAACTCGAACTTCACGGTGCGGGCGTACAAGCAGTCGGTGTTCACCAACACGATCGGCGGCGATCATGATCTGGACGGGTGGAAAATCGCATGGCGCGGCAACTTCACGCGCTCGATCGACGACCGGACGCAGCCGGCGCAGCTGAATTACGACAGCCCGTCGTTCGGCACCAATGGCGCGAATGCGGCGAACCGCCTGACCGTCGCCTATGACCTGACCGATCCGCAACTGGCGAAGATGCAGCTGTACCGGACGGTGCGTAACGCGAACGGGACATTCGCGCGGGGCGCGCGCGTGACGGCGATCGAAGATTTTCCGCGCACGCTGGCGCGGCTGCGCTCGCTTTACGCCAGGGACGTGACGGAGGCGTACACCGCCAAGCTGGACGTTTCGCGCGAGGCCGACCTGTTCGGCGCGTCGACCGTCCTCGCGGTCGGTGCGCGCTATGACGATCGCACCAAGACGTCGAACGAGCGTTTGCTGGAGCTGAACAGCGCGGCGCAGTTCGCCGCCGCCGGTATCCCGACCGGCTATGCCGCGATCGCGCAACCCGGCGGGTTTCAGGGTGAGATCCCGCTTGGCTACACCTTCCAGTATTTCGATCGCGACAAGGTGCTGGGGCTGGTCGATCAGGCGAAGCGTGTCGCCGCCTATGCACCGGTCGACGCCAATTTCTACGATGTCGGCGAGAAGGTTTTCGCCGCCTATGCCATGGCGACCACGACCACCAACTGGGGTAGCGTCATCGGCGGCGCGCGGGTCGAGCATATCCGCAACGACGCCCGCGCGTTTTCTTCCGTAGGGCTTATCGAGGTGACGTCGGACCAGACTCTGGTCTACCCCAGCCTGCACTTCAACTGGGACGTGAACGAGAGCCTGAAGGCGCGGCTGTCGTTCAACACGGGCGCGGCGCGGCCCGATTACGACCAGCTTCGCCCCAACCTGACCTATAACGATGCGAACCTGAGCGTGTCGGGTGGCAACCCCGAGGCGAAGCCGGAAAAGGCCAAGGGCGTCGACCTGTATTTTGAATATTACACCATGCCGCGCGGGTTCCTGTCGATCGGCGCGTTCTACAAGGACGTGACCGATGTGCTGTTCGACACGGTCCAGACCTTTGGCCGCAGCACGCTGAACACCGGCGGGGTCGACCGGTCGCAATATGCCTATTCGACGATCGCTAATGGTGGTGACGGATACGTCATGGGGATCGAGGCGGCGATCCAGCAGCAGCTGGACCCGTTCGTCGCCGACCTTGGCCTGCCCGACTGGATGGGCGGGTTCGGCGTGCAGCTGAACGCGACGCTGAACAAGAGCCGGTCGGAAACGCCGGACGGGCGCAAGATCCGCCTGCCGGGCGCGTCGGACGCGGTGTACAACCTGATCGGCTATTACGAGAAATACGGCTTTTCGGCACGGGTGTCGTACCAGAACCGCTCGCCGTGGATCGACGCGATCGGCGCGTTCGGGGCGGTGAACGGCGTCAATCGCGGTATCGACGGCGGCGATTTCTACTGGGCCAAGGACAACGAACTGGACGCCTCGCTGCGCTACACGATCACGCCGAATGTCGAGGTCTATGCCGATTTCGCCAACCTGCTGAACGGTCCGGGCCGTCGCTATGTCGGGTCGTCGGCTTACACCATCGAGCATGAGACGTTCGGCCGGCGCTACACCGGCGGCTTCCGGGTGACGTTCTGATGCGCGGGCTTTCCCTTATCGTATTGCTGCTCGCCGGTTGTGCGACCACGCCGCCGCCGGTCACGGTGCCGCAGGTGGCTGCGGTCGCGGAAACCGACCCGGTCGATTCCGCGTCGGATGCGGCGGACGATCCCGCGATCTGGCGTAACCCCCGGGACCCGGCGAAAAGCCTGGTGATCGGCACCGACAAGCAGGCGGGCATCCATGTGTACGACCTGTCGGGCAAGCGGCTGAGCTTCACCCCGGCCGCGCGGCTCAACAATGTCGACCTGCGGACGGTCGGCGGTCGGGTGATCGTTGCGGCGAGCGACCGGGCGGAGGTCGACGCGGCCCGGATGTCGCTGTTCGTGCTCGACACCGCCGCCGCGCGGTTGGTGCCGATGGGGCGCTATGCCGTCGGGGCGGGCGAGGCGTATGGCATGTGCCTGTGGAGCCGCGCGCGGGACAAGGCGCTGTTCGGCTTCGTCGTGCTGAAGGATGGGCGGATCGACCAGGTCGCGATCGACCTGTCGGGCGCGCAGCCGCAGGTGCGGATGGTACGGTCGATGAAGCTCGGCACCCAGTCGGAGGGCTGTGTCGTCGATGACCGGACCGGGATGCTGTATGTCGCGGAGGAAGATGTCGGGCTGTGGCGGTTCGATGCGGAGCCGACCGCGCCTGTCACCGCGACCTCGATCGCCAAGGTCGATGGCACGACGCTGGTCGCCGATGCGGAAGGGCTGGCACTGGCCCCGGCCGGGCGGATAGGCGGCTATCTGGTCGTGTCGAGCCAGGGCGACAATGCCTATACGCTCTACCGTTTGCCGGGCGTGACCTATGCCGGGCGGTTCCGCATTGGTGGCGGGAGCGTCGACGGGACCAGCGATACCGACGGGATCGAACTGATGCTCGGCGATTTCGGGCTGCGTTTTCGCGAGGGGCTGTTCGTGGCGCAGGACGGCGACAATGCGCCGGCTACGCAGAACTTCAAATATGTCGACTGGGCCGCGGTGAAGCGGGCGTTGAAACTGCGGTCAAAATAACGCTGTCCTATTTATAACCCATATGGCTCGTAGTCCTCGTGACGATTCGGGGGGACGACCATGGTGGATATCGACGCACTGATCGACGCGGTCATTGATCGGGAGGGCGGGTACAGCGCGCATCCGGCGGATCGCGGTGGCCGCACGCGCTGGGGCGTGACGGACGCGGTGGCGCGCGCGCATGGCTATGATGGCGACATGCGCGCCTTCCCGCGCGACGCGGCGGTGGCGATCTATCGCCGGATCTACTGGCTGCGGCCCGGCTATGACCGGGTGGCGACGCTCATGCCGGCAATCGCGGCGGAACTGTTCGATACCGGCGTGAACATGGGTCCGGCGGTGGCGACCGGTTTTCTCCAGCGCGCGCTGAACGCGCTCAATCGCGGGTCGGCGGATTATCCCGACATGGCGCTCGATGGGCGGATCGGCCCGGCGACGCTGGCCGCGATCGCCGCGTTCCGCGCGCGCCGCGGGGCGGCGGGGGAGGCGGTGCTGCTGCGCGCGATCGAGGCGTTGCAGGGCGAACGCTATCTGGCGCTGGCGGAAGCGCGGCCGGCGAACGAGGCGTTCCTCTACGGCTGGCTGGCGAACCGGGTTGGATAAATCTCCACGAACCTCAACTTCCTCAACTTCGGAGCGGGTGATGGCGATGGGCGATGGGCAGGAGCGGGTGGACCCGTGGACGACGCGGGCGCGCCCGGCATTCCTGTATGTGATGTATGCGCTGCTGCTGTGGTCGATCCCGGTCGGGCTGATCGCGGCGGTGCGGCCCGACACGGCGCAGGCGATCGCGGCGGGGATGGCTGCGTATCTGAATGCGATTCCCGAACCGCTCTATGCGCTCTTCGGGACGGGGTATCTGGGCTACACGGTCGCGCGGATCTGGGGGAAGGCGCGCGGGGTGGAGCGGTAGGGGCACGCAGGACGTGTTTCTCCTTTCAATCCAGTGCGACCTGCTGTGTATACGATGGCGAGGGATGCCCGGTTCGGGTCTTTCAGGGGGAATGGGATGCAGGCGCGTATTGGTGGCGTGGCGATGCTGGTGGTCGGCGGGCTGATGATGCTGGGTGGTTGCGAAAAGAAGGCGGAAACGACGACGCGCGTCGATCGGCAGTTCACGGTGACGGGCCGGTCGGAAGACGTTGCGCGGTTCCTGGCGATGGAGAAGGGCCGGCATCCCGATTTTCAGCTAGCGGCGATGCCTGTTGCCAAGGGCGAGCGGGTGACGGTGACGACCAGCCTGCCGACCGCAGTATCCGGCAAGACGCTGGTCGATGTATCACGCGATGCCGGACTTGCCGGGCTTGATTACGGTTACAGCGAACGACGGTCGGTCACGACGTCACCGTCCGGCAATGTGAGCGTCGGCCGGCATACTGGCGGGTAACCGAAGCGGCACGGGTCGTGATGGTGGATCCACCACCGTTGCGCTGCGCCAACCGCATCCTACATCGCGGGGTATGAGCGAACATAACTCCCACAGCCGGCCGGTCTGGTACGGCACCACCATCCTGTCGGTCCGGCGTAACGGCAAGGTCGTCGTGATCGGCGACGGTCAGGTGTCGATGGGCCAGACGGTGATGAAACCCAATGCGCGGAAAGTGCGGCGGCTGGGCGCGGAGGGCAAGGTGATCGGCGGGTTCGCCGGTGCCACCGCCGATGCCTTCACGCTGTTCGAGCGGCTGGAGCGCAAGCTGGAGGCGCATCAGGGGCAGCTGCTGCGCGCGGCGGTCGAACTGGCCAAGGACTGGCGCACCGACAAATATCTGCGCAACCTGGAGGCGATGATGATCGTCGCCGACAAGGACGTGACGCTGATCCTGACGGGTAACGGCGACGTGCTGGAACCGGAAGCGGGCGTCGCGGCAATCGGGTCGGGCGGCAATTACGCGCTGGCGGCCGCGCGCGCGCTGGTCGATTACGAACAGGATGCCGAGACGATCTGCCGCAAGGCGATGGGGATCGCGGGCGAGCTGTGTGTCTATACCAACGACCGGTTGACGGTCGAGGTGATGGACTCGGCGACGTAATCTCTCCTCTCGCGTGCGGGAGGGGCCTTCAATTTCCGTTCGTGTCGAGCGAAGTCGAGACACCGTGACGGATCGCCCAGACCCGGTTTCTCGACTTCGCTCGAAACGAACGGTATTTTTGATGAACGACGCACTGACCCCCAAGACGATCGTCGCAGCACTCGACGCACACATTATCGGCCAGACCGACGCCAAGCGCGCGGTGGCGGTGGCGATGCGCAACCGCTGGCGGCGGCAGCAGCTCGGGTCCGACCTGCGCGACGAGGTGACGCCCAAGAACATCCTGATGATCGGGCCGACGGGCTGCGGCAAGACCGAGATCAGCCGGCGACTGGCCAAGCTGGCCGATGCGCCGTTCGTGAAGGTCGAGGCGACCAAGTTCACCGAGGTCGGCTATGTCGGTCGCGACGTCGAGCAGATCGCGCGTGATCTGGTCGAGGAAGCGATCCGGCTGGAGAAGGAACGCCGGCGGATCGCGGTGAAGGACAAAGCCGAGGACGCGGCGATGGACCGGCTGCTCGACGCGCTGGTCGGCAAGGATTCGAGTGCGGCGACGCGCGAGAGCTTCAAGCAGCGGTTCCGTGACGGGCATCTCGACAAGACCGAGATCGAACTGGAGCTGGAACAGGCCCCGGCGACCCCGTTCGACGTGCCCGGTGGCATGCCGCAGATGATTAACATCGGCGAAATGATGAAGTCGTTCGGCGGCGCGCAGAAGAAGCGGCGCAAGCTGACCGTGCCGGCGGCGTGGGAAAAGCTGGTCGAGGAGGAGGCGGACAAGCGGCTTGACCAGGACGAGGTCAGCCGCGTGGCGCTGGCCGATGCCGAGGCGAACGGGATCGTGTTCCTCGACGAGATCGACAAGATCGCGATGTCCGAACAGCGTGGCGGCGGGTCGGTCAGCCGCGAGGGCGTGCAGCGCGACCTGCTGCCGCTGATCGAGGGGACGACGGTCGCGACCAAATACGGCCCGATGAAGACCGACCATATCCTGTTCATCGCCAGCGGCGCGTTTCATGTCGCGAAACCCAGCGACCTGCTGCCCGAATTGCAGGGCCGGCTGCCGATCCGGGTCGAGCTGAAGGGGCTGACCGAAAGCGATTTCATCGCGATCCTGAGCGACACGACCGCGTCGCTGCCGGTGCAGTACACGGCGCTGATCGCGACCGAGGGGGTGGACATCACGTTCACCGAGGACGGCATCGCCGCGATCGCGCGGATTGCGGCCGAGGTGAACGCCGAGATCGAGAATATCGGCGCGCGGCGGTTGCAGACGGTGATGGAAAAGCTGCTGGAGGATGTCAGCTTCAACGCCGAGGACCGGCAGGGCCAGACGCTGGTGATCGACGGGGCCTACGTCGATACGCAGCTGGCGGCGATCGCGCGGAATACGGATCTGAGCCGGTTTGTTCTTTGATGCCTTCCCCGTTCGTCCTGAGTAGCCACTGAGCTTGTCGAAGTGGCGTATCGAAGGATAGGTGCCGGCGCGCCAACCTGTCCTTCGATACGGGTCTTCGACAAGCTCAGCCCCTACTCAGGACGAACGGGGGTGGTGGTCGAGAGTACTACTTCTTCACCTTCACATAGGGCGTGAACGGTCCGAACCGGCAGAAGGGGGACGGGATGCTCATGCCGGGCGACAGGATGCGGAAGCGGTCGTTCTGGCAGAGCTGGCCGCCATAGACCTCGACGACGACGGTCGAGATCGGCTCCATCGACGACGTGCAGGCACCGATCGGCGTGGCTTTCCACAAACGGCCGCCGTCGCGGTAGAGCATCGTCTGGCGGTCGATGATGGTCGGGCCGTTGCCTGTGCGCAGGGTGATGCAGTTCTGCGGCGGGCCGGCGACGCGACCGGCGAACGGATCGCTGGCGGCTCCGGTCAGCGGAAGGGCGAGCGCCATGGCGGCAAGCGGGAGGGCGCGGGCGATCATGGCTTGCGGTACGGAATGAAGGGACCGATCGCGCAGCCGCCGGTGGTGAAGCGGGCGACGCGATCGACAGTGCGGGCCAGATCGCCCTGGCACACGCCGGACCCGTTGCTGACGGTGACGAGGATGTCGCCGCGCGCCAGACTTTCACAGCCGCCATTGGTGTCGCTGCGATATTTCAGGCCCCGGCTGACGGTGTAGAGCAGGGTCGGGCCGTATGCCTCGACCTGCGTCGCCCGGATCGGCGGCAGGCAGGCGCTGGACGGTCCCGGTACCAGCCCGGCCAGTTTCTTCGCCAGCTGGGTCTGCGCGGCGGCATCGTCGCTGGCCATCCGTGCGCGCTGTTCGGCGGTGGGGGCGCAGGCGGCGAGGGTTATCGCCGCCGCAAGCATCGGGGGGACGGATATCGCGATACGCATGATCTTCACTCCGAAACCCCCACCGATCGTCTACACCATTCAGCCGCGAAACGCATCCTTGGCCGCGCGATATGCGCCAAGCTGTTCGGCGGAGGTGGCGCGCAGGAACGGGTTGGTCGCACGTTCCTGGCCGATCGTCGTCGGGACGGTCGGTTCGCCCGCCGCGCGCAGTGCGTCGACTTCGACCAGCCGCGCGCGGATCGCCACGTTGTCGGGTTCGGCGGTGAGTGCGTAGCGGCCATTGCTCTGGGTATATTCATGGCCGCAATAGACGCGGGTGTCGTCGGGCAGCGCGGCATAGCGTTGCATGTTGGCGAACATGTCGGCCGCTGTACCCTCGAACAACCGGCCGCAGCCCATCGCGAACAGCGTGTCGCCGGTAAAGATCGCGGCGTCGTCGGCGAAGTGGAAGGCGATGTGCCCGGCGGTGTGGCCGGGGACGGTCATGACGGTGGCGACGTGATCGCCGACCGTCACCCGGTCGCCCTCGCTCACGCCGGTGGCAAGCGTGGGGATCTTCGCTGCCTCCGCCGCCGGGCCGGTGACGGGTGCGCCGATAGCCGCGTTGCCGCCGATGTGATCGCCATGCCAGTGTGTGTTCCAGACCTGGGAGATCGTCCAGCCGCGTGCCGCCGCCGCGTCGAGCAGCGGTTGTCCCTCACCCGGGTCCAGTGCCACCGTCTCTTTCGAGACGGCGTCGTGGATCAGCCAGGCGTAGTTGTCGCTGAGCATGGGCACGCGCACGATCTCCAGGGCGCTTACCATGTGCCGGTGTTCTCCATCGACGCCCATGGCTCGGCGGGGGGCAGCGCGTCGCCGACCTGCAACAGCTCGATCGAGATGCCGTCGGGGGTCTTCACGAACGCCATGTTGCCGTCGCGCGGCGGGCGGTTGATCGTGACGCCGCCGTCGGCCAGCCGCTGGCAGGTGTCGTAGATATTGTCGACGCGGTAGGCGAGGTGACCGAAATTGCGGCCGCTGCCGTATTCCTCGGGATCCCAGTTGTAGGTCAGCTCGACCTCCGCCTTGGCGCGCTCGCCGGGGGCGTTCATGTCCTCGGGCGTGGCGAGGAAGATCAGTGTGAAGCGACCCTTTTCATTCTCCATCCGCCGCACCTCGTTCAGGCCAAGCAGGTTGAAGAAACGGATGGTTGCGTCGGGATCGGTGACGCGGATCATGGTGTGGAGATAGTTCATCGGGTCGCTTCCTGTCCTGGTCTGCTGACCAGATAGGAAGCGGGTGCGCCGCCTGCCACCCGTCAGTTGGCCGGCGCGTCGTCGAACTGGCGCAGCGCGGCGACGGCGCTGCGGCCGACGGGGGTGGTTGGGGCGATACGCGCGGCCTGCCCCCACGCGGCGCGGGCGGCGGCCTCGTTCCCGCCCATCGCGGCGATGTTGCCCGCCTCAAGCTGGACCGAGGCGTCGTCGGGTGATCGCTTCAAGGCTTCGGCGATGTCGTGGCGGGCGCGGGGCAGATCCTTCACCCGGCGCGCGAGCGTTGCTGACAGCAGCCAGGCGAGCGGGTCGTCGGCGGCGTTGGTCAGCGCGGTGTCGATGTCGCCGCGCGCAGCCGCAAGATCGTCGGCGGCGACCAGCGCGCGGGCGCGGTCGAGCTGCGCCTCGCCGCGTTGCAGGCCGGTCAGCGCCGGGGTGGCGAGCGCGGCATCAAGCGCGGCGCGGGCCTTGGCCGGCTCCCCGGCGGCGAGCCACGCATTGCCGGCCTGCGCCCAATAGCCCGAGGCGACGTCGTCCTTCGCGATCTCGGCGGCGTGGGCGGCGTCGGTGAAGGCGGCGGCGGCGGAGGCCCAGTTGCCGGCGGTGGCGTGGGCGATGCCGGAACATTGCTGCGCCAGATAGCGGCCACCGGCGATCCGCCAGCGTCCGGCGTCGGCCTGGGCGGCGGCAGGGTCGCTCTGCGCCAGCGCGATGCAGCGGTCATAGCGTTGCAGGTCGGCGGGGCTGACGCTCTGCGGGGCGGCGAGCAGCAGGAGGGGCAGCATCAGCATGGCGCGTCGATCACATCCTCGACCGCCCGGATGATGAGCGCGATGTCGGGATCGCGCGAGAGGCGGTGGTCGCCGTCCTTGACCAGCCATGTCTGCACATCGGCTGAACGGATGCGGTCGGCGAGGTGGACGGTGCGGTGCCACGGCACGTCGGTGTCGCGCTGGCCCTGCACCAGCCGGACCGGACCGTCGAAGTCGATGCCGCGCGCCAGCACCCGGTTCGCCTCGCCCGACGACCAGAAGGTGCGGGTGTAGAGCGTCGGTGCGGGGCCATACGGGTTGGGCCTCTCCAGCCGACCGGTCTGGAGCAGGGTCATCTTGTCCTGCGTGGTGAAGCCCCAGTCGGTGAAATCGGGGGCCGGCGCGATGCCGACCATGCCGACCACCCGGTCGGGACGGGCGATCGCGGTCAGCAGCATGATCCACCCGCCCATCGACGATCCGACCAGCACGACGGGGCCGGCAACCGCCGTGTCGATCATCGCCAGCGCATCGTCGCGCCAGTTGGCCAGCGACTGTTCGGCGAAATCGCCCTCGCTGGCACCGCAGCCGCCATAGTCGAACCGAAGGAAGGCGCGGCCGGTGGCGCGCGCCCACATCTCCAGCGTCAGGGCCTTGGCGCCTGTCATGTCGGAGGCATAGCCCGGCAGGAACACGATGGTCGGGCCGGTGCCGGCGGTGTGGTGATAGGCGAGGTTGGGGCGCATGGCCCGGGAGTATCAGAGGTTGGCGGGCGCGGGGAGGGGGATTGGGATTCCGGGTGTGCGTGGCGAAATCGTCGGCTGCATCCGACATGGCCGGTTTTGCGGGGTGGGCAAGATCATCACTATCCCCATGCCAACGACAGTTCCCCGGCGGAGGCCGGGGTCCAGCTGGGTAGGCGTTTGCAACCGAACCCATCGGTCGACCCACCTGGACCCCGGCCTTCGCCGGGGAACGATACCGGGGAATGCCACTGGGAATGTATCAGTGGCGTGCCCTTCCCGACTATTGATCAGGACGGTGTGATGCGCTTGTGCGAAGATGGCCCCTATCGCTTCAGGAAATCCTCAAGCGCCGCCGCGAAGCGGGCGGGCTGGTCGAGCATGATGAAGTGGTAGCTGTCGGCCACGGGCAACAGCGTCGCGTTGGGCGCTGAGGCATAGGCGGTGCCGTAGAGCGCGGCGGCGGTCGCCTGGGGCACCGCGCTCGCGGACCACGGGTACAGCATCGTGATCGGCGTGCGGATGCCGGTAAGCTTCGGGCGCAGGTCGGTGGTGAGATCCTCGTACAGCGCCTGCGCGACGACACGGGGATCGGCCCTGGCCGACCAGGCGGCGACCTGTGCCTGCCCCGCCGGGGTGATCGACATGGGCGGGCCGGCCATGGCCGCTCCGGGCTTCGCGGCGCGCATCATCGTCCGCATCATGGCCGCGCGTGGTTCCCCGGTGGCAACGGTCGCGGCGGGATCGAACAGCGTGCCGATGAAGGGCAGCGCGTCGACGATCATCAGTCGCCCGACATCGGCCGGGTGACGGTCGGCCAGCATCAGCCCGACAAGGCCGCCCATCGAATGGCCGACGACCGCCGCCCCGGTCAGCTTGTCGCGCGCCACCAGCGTGTGCAGGTCGGCAACCACGCCATCGAGGATGCCGGGTTTCAGGTTGCCGCGCGGATCGTCGCCGTCGAAGCCGTTGACCTGCACCCGATAGACGCGGTGGGTGCGGGCGAGGTCGTCGGCGACGCCGTCCCAGACCGCGCGCGGGGAGGCGAGGCCGGGAATCAGGATGACCGGACTGCCCCGGCCGATCGCGGTGACCGAGATATGGTCCATCTGCGTGGCCGGAGCCGGCGCGGTGGCCGGCGTGGTCGGCGGCGTCCGGGCAAGGGCGGGGTCGGTCAGCAGGGCGGCGCACGCGAGCAGGGCGGGGCGGATCATGCCTTTGGCTCCCTGGACGGCGATTGGAAGATACTCTCGATCGACAGGTCGAACAGTTCGGCGATCTTGAAGGCGAGCGGCAGGGAGGGATCGTAGCGGCCGGTTTCGATCGCGTTGACGCTCTGGCGCGACACCTCCAGCCGCTCGGCAAGGTCGCCCTGGCTCCAGCCGCGCTCGGCCCGCAGGACGCGCAGGCGATTGTTCATGCGGTCCGGTCCCCAGACTGCGTGTCCTGCATCCGGTCGCGCAATGCCATACCGCATTGGGCGAGGCCGAACATCATGCACCACAGGGGGAAGGCCAGAAATGTGGGAAAGTGCACCACGGCTCCACTGAATTCGAGGAAGCCCCATGTCGTCGTTATGACAAGCAGCCCGCCCAGGCCGACCAGCATCGCGGTGACCAGCCGGTAGCGAATGAACTCATCGCGTTCCTCCAGAAGGTACAGGCCCATCACCGCGATGACCGCGATCAGCGGCAGGGCCGGCAGCGCGGAAAGGGCGAACAGCGCCGCGCCGGTGGGGTGCCACGCCTTGATCGCCCAGGTGGTGGCGAACAGGATCACGACATACCCGGCCATCGCCGGGAGGAACCGGCGGATATAGCGGCGACCGGCGGCGGAGGTACGTTGCATGGCAATGGTCCTTTCCCTATTGGCAAGCGAGCTTTACATTCAGATCGTCTTGAGTGTCAAGCCTGCTTTCCATTGTCGCCGATGAACCGGCTGCTGGTTCCTGATCCCGGCAGTTCCCGGGGTGACGGGATGGTCTGGCGGGCGACGCTCGCCAACCTGGGCGTTTAACCGGGATGTGGACGGAACAAGCCGGCCCGGACGGCGGTTGGTCGCGCAAGAGATTGCAACGGGAGAAGACACATGCGGATGGTGATGATGGCGGGCGTTGGCGCAGCGATGCTGCTGGCCGGGTGTCAGGACAAGGCGATGGACGTCGGGACGCCGGTGGCCGGCGGCGAGCGGGCGACCGCGATGCTGCGGACCGCGAGCGGGGCCGATGTCGGCAGGGCGACGGCGATGGCGGTTGCCGGCGGCGTCCGCTTCACGATCGACGGCATGGGCATGCCGGCGGGAACACATGGCGCGCATGTCCATACGGTCGGACGCTGCGACGCGCCGGACTTCACGACCGCGGGCGGCCACTGGAACCCGACCGCGATGAAGCACGGGTCGATGAACCCGCAGGGGCCGCATGAGGGCGATATGCCGAACCTGATCGTCGGCACCGATGGCCGGGGCACGCTGGGCGTCACCATTCCGGGCGCGACGATGGCCGGATTGATGGATGCGGACGGCAGCGCGATCGTGATCCACGCCGGTCCGGACGATCTGATGACCGATCCGGCGGGCAACAGCGGTGGGCGGATTGCGTGTGGGGTGTTGACGGCGGGTTGAGGATGGGGGTGGCCTGAGGTTCGGGCTTGGGCCTATCTCCATCCGCACTACCCCGGCGAAGGCCGGGGCCCAAATGGGCCAGCCGTCGGAGGGCATTTGCCAACGCTTACCCAATTGGGTCCCGGTCTTCGCCGGAGTGGTTGCTAAATATCGGGGTTCGGTAGGACCTTCGCAAAGCGTGCTGTCGAAGCCGAATTGGGCAGCTGGGACCCTTGCGTCAAACCTCCCCGGCCGCTGCCGCCCGCGCTTCACGCGTCGCTTCGGCGGCCGGAACGAGGCGATAGGCGGCAATGGCGCAGGCGAGCGTCACGGGTACGCTGAGCAACAGCGACACCATGCCGGTCGAGAGGCTGCCGGTCACGGTCGACACCCGTCCGGCCAGATACGGCCCGAGCGCAAGGCCGATCAGGGTCGTGCCGATGAAGAAGGTGGCGGTCGCCGTACCGCGCATCCGGGGCAGGACCAGATCCTGCGTGGTGGCCGCCGCCGCGCCAAGCGCGCAACTGGCGGTCATCTGGGCCATGAAGATGCAGGGGTAGAACAGGCCGGTCGTGGTCGCGGTGAAGGCGAGTGCCAGGAAAGGCACAGGCACGATCGCGCCGAAGATCACGACCCACAGCCGCCCGGCGGGATTGGTCCGGTGCAGCCGGTCGCCGATGATGCCGCCCAGCGTCACACCCAGAAAGCCCGAGAGCGCGCCCGATGCGCCGATGAAGAACCCGGCATCGGCGGGTGACGCGCCCAGCGTCCGCAGCGCATAGGGCGCGGCCCAGAAGCTGGCGGCGTAGCTGAGGAAGGCGTTGAGGCCATAGGCGACGACGGTGAACAGGAAGGCGGGCGTGCCGACGATCAGCGCGAAGGTCGGCGGGTCGCGACGCCGCAGCGCGCTGGCCCAGGAGAAGACCGCATAGACGCCGATGCCGATCGCGATCCATTGCGGCTTCGGTTCGCCGGCCGCGATCAGCGTCAGGACGACGCCGATGGTGACGGCGAGCGCGGCGGCGTTGATCGCCAGCGCGCGGGGGCCACCCTTCGCCGCGCCGATCAGCGTCAGCGGCGGGATGATGGTGACCAGCTCGCCCAGGAACGCGCGGAACGGCGCGGGGTGCGGCGGGGCGGCGCCCAACCCTTCGGAAAGGCCGCGCGGCGGTTCGCGCAGGGTGGCGATCCACAGCGCGAGCAGGATGCCGGGGATGCCGACGGCCATGAACGCCGCCTGCCAGCCGACCAGTCCCAGCGGGCCGCCACCGGGATAGGCGAGGTTCCATTTCTGGACGATCAGTCCGCCGATGAACAGCGAACAGCCGCCGCCGACGAACAGCCCGGCCGAATAGATCGACAGCGCGGTGCCGCGCAGCCGCTTGGGAAACCAGTCCGAGATCAGCGAATAGGCGGCCGGGCTGGCCGTCGCCTCGCCGATGCCGACACCGATCCGCGCGGCGGTTAGTTGCGCGCCCGAGCGGGACAGACCGGACAGCGCGGTCATGCTGGACCAGAGCGCCAGACCGACGGTCATCAGCCGCACCCGGTGCCAGTTGTCCGCCAGCCGCCCGAGCGGAATGCCGAACAGCGCATAGAACACGCCAAACGCGGTGCCGTAGAGGAAGCCCAGATCCTCGTCCTGCAGGTGCAGGTCGCGCTTGATGTCCTCGGCCAGGATCGAGATGATCTGGCGATCGACGAAGTTCAGGATGTAGACCAGGAACAGGATCGACAGAACATACCAGGCATAGGGAGAGGCCCTGTCGCTGTGCACAATTGGCTCGTTAGCCACTGGTCCGTCTCCATACCGTTTCTTCCACGCTATCAGGGATGGCGCGCGAGGGAAGCGGTTTGTTGGGATCAGGCGCGGGGTGGCGGGTCGAGCGGCCAGCGGGCGATCGCGTCATAGGTCGCGCCTTCGCTGCCGAGGTGGCTTTCGTACAGGACCAGATGGGGCAGGGTGAAGGCGGGGCTGGCGAGCGCGGCGTGGTCGAGCAGCCAGCCGGCGATCTCGTGTTCGACCCCGGCCCCGCGCGCCAGCCGGGCGACCGTGATGTGGGGCAGGAAGGCGCGTGGGTCGGCGGGCAGACCGACGCGGCGGACCGCCTGTTCGACCTTGTGATGCAGGTGGGTGAGCGCATCGCGCGGGGCGATCCCGGCCCACAGCGAGTCGGTCCGGCCACGCTTCTCGAACCGGCCAACGCCCGCCAGCGCGACCTTGGGCGCGGGCGCGTGGATGGCGGCCAGCGCGACGGCCAGATCCTCGGCCACGGGGCGCTCGACCGGGCCGACATAGCGCAGGGTCAGGTGCAGATGGGCGTCGTCCTGCCACCGCGCGGTCGGGACGCCGGCCATTGTGGCCGATAGCGACAGACGGATGTCGGGCGGCGGGCGCAGGGCGACGAACAGGCGGTGCATGACTCGCCGGACTACACGGGCGTCTGCGGCGGGATGCAACCGGAATCGCTTGTAAAGCGTATGCATCGGTACGATATTTGAACGAACCGGCACGATGCCGGGCAAAGGAGCGATTTTCGAGATGGCAAACTGGTCTGACCCCCGGCCGAGCGCCGCGCCGTTCGGATCCAGCCGGGCAGGTACCCGCGATGCATCCTATGATGCCGGGCTGCGGTCGTACATGCTGTCGGTCTATAACTACATGACGTCGGGCGTGCTGCTGACCGGCATTGTCGCCCTGTTGTTCGCCTGGGGCGGGGCATCGTCGCCGGCCGCACAGATCATGCTGAACGGCGGCGCGCTGCGCTATGTCATCATGTTCGCGCCGCTGGCCTTCGTGTTCGGCATGAGCTTCGGCCAGAACCGGATGAGCACGGGCACGCTGCAACTGATGTTCTGGGGCTTCGCGGTCGTGATGGGCCTGTCGCTCTCGTCGATCTTCCTGGTGTACAGCGGTACGTCGATCGCCGGAGCGTTCTTTGCAACGGCGGCTGGTTTCGCAGCACTCAGCCTGTACGGCTACACAACGAAGCGCGACCTGTCGGCGTTCGGTACATTCCTGATCGTTGGCGTCGTCGGCCTGCTGGTCGCCAGCATCATCAACATCTTCGTCCAGTCGAGCATGCTGGGCTTCGCGATCAGCGCGATCGGCGTGCTGCTGTTCGCCGGCCTGACCGCCTATGACACGCAGCGGACCAAGGCGTTGTACGATCAGGTGGCGGGTACGGACATGATGGGCCGCGTGGTCATCATGTCGGCGCTGAGCCTGTACCTCGACTTCATCAACATGTTCCTGTTCATCCTGCGCCTGACCGGCGGCAACCGGAACTGAACCGATCGTCCGCACAGGCGGGCATGACGGCCCGGCAGGGAGACCTGCCGGGCCTTTTTTTATTGAAAGGGGCGACAGGGACCGATGCGGCTGAGGATCGACGTGCATCTGGATTACGGGTTCGCCCGGCCCGCCGACGTTCTGCTCCAGATCGAGGCGGCGGCAATGGCGGACCAGCGGATCGAGCATGAGGCGCTGACCGTGTGGTCGGACGATCCGATCCGTGCGGCGGTCGGCGATCACGGTATTGGCCAGCGGTGCTGGGCACGCGCGACCGGGCGGCTGGAGGTGCGGTACGAGGCGATCGTCAAGGTCGATCGGCCGACCGAAGATCTGGCGATGTTGCCGGCCACGCCGGTGCGGATGCTGCCCGGACCGGTCATCGAGTATCTGATGCCGAGCCGTTACTGCGAATCCGATCGGCTTGAGGGGTTCGTGCATCGCCGCTTCGCCGGTCTGCGTGGCGGTCCCCTGGTGGCGGCGCTCGCACGCTGGGTCCAGGAAGCGTTGCAGTATCGCGCCGGGGCCAGTGCGGGCACGACGACGGCGATGATGACCTTCGCCTCGCGCGCGGGCGTGTGCCGCGACTATGCGCACCTGCTGGTGGCGCTGGCGCGGGCGGGGGACATTCCGGCGCGCTGCGTGTCGGCCTATGCCCCCGGCGTCGACCCGCCCGACTTTCATGCGGTGGTGGAGGTGTGGCTGGACGGCGCGTGGCATCTGGTCGATCCCACCGGCATGGCCCGGCCGGGTGATATCGCGCGGGTCTGTGTCGGCCGCGATGCCACCGACATCGCGTTCATGACGGTGTTCGGCGAAGCGGTACTGTACCGTCAGATCGTGACCGTGACCGCCTTGGATAAGACTGCGCTGGATCAGGATATTGGCGCGGAACGGCCCACCGCCTGAAGTGTTGGTAGCGTAACAACCGGGGATGAGGAGATTCACCATGGCCAACGACACCACCATCGACCCACGCGCGCTGGACAGCCTGTCGGTCGCACCGTCCGAAGATGCCGATGCGAAGAACGCTGGCGGACAGGGTCCGGTCAACGAGCATGATGACGCGCTGGACGAGGCGTTGGACGAGACGATGGATGGCAGCGATCCGGTATCGTCGACTCAGCCGTCGCAGCAGGATCCGGCACCATCGTCGGGGTTTGACGAAAAGGCCGAGGCCGACCGTCGCGATCACTGATCCACGACGGTTCAACGCGGCATGAACGGGGCGGGGTGGCATTGGCCGTCCCGCCCCGTTTTTTGCGGATTGCCAGGGGCCAGACGCGCGGGCCTGGTCGTATCGTGGCCTTCATATTTTTCGGTTAGCCCGCGAAGGCGGCGATCCGGCGTCGGACAATACAGCACGGGCAGCCTGTGTCGGGGCACCGGATCCCTGCCCGTGCCGTCTGCTGTATCCGGACCACGCTTTCCGCCAATTCGCGTTCGGCTCGTCGCAAGTGATGTTGCAGCGCAGCGACGTTCGTGATCCCTTGGGGTTACGGAGTCGGACGATGCGGTACACGCGGCATTAACCATTCGCGCGCATCATGTGACCCTGAAGTCTTCCAACGGTTTTCGATCAACGGGGGCGGGTTATGGCATCAAGGATGAAGCCGGCAGAAGGCGCGATGACGCTGGCCGAAATGAAGGAGTTTGCCGGGTTCGAGGCGGCGACGCAGCGGTATATCCGCCGCGCGCTGGACATCGGTCTGGACCGCGACGACGCCATGCTGCGCTGGTCGCGCGATCTGGTCGAGGCGGCGAGCATCCGCGCCCATGCCCGCATCTATGAAAGCCTGCCCGATGTGCGGCTGCTGATCCCCGAGGCGAGCGGCCTGAACGCGGTGGAGCCGTTCCTGGCCCCGCTGGTGACGATCGCCGCGTTCGACCTGGGTCAGGGGCGGCTGACCAGCTTTTCCAGCTTCCGCTTCCTGTACGAGCGGCTGGTCGGGGCCGAGGTCCGGCCATGGCTGCCCTCGGCCTTCTGCGCGGCGGCGGCGTTGCCGCATTTGCATCCCGAACTGCGGCGCAAGCTGCTCCAGTCGATCAGCGAGGCCGCGGCGACGGCATCGGGCTGGTCGAGCCGCCAGCCGTCCTTCTTTCCCTATTGGGTCGAAAAGGTGGATAGCGCCGCGCCCATGGCGCACTGACCACCCGGCCGGCTGCTGATCCGTTAGCGGCAGGCACGCCAGCCGGTCGCGCCGCGACTGGCTTGGTCGAGATGGAAATGGTCGGCGTGGGCGGCGTTGTAGTCGGGGGACAGCGTCGTCGCGAACAGGTCGCACGCGCCGTTGCGGACGGTCCGCAGGAACGTGGCCCTGGGACCGGTGCCTTGCCAGTCGCGCGCCACGGTGATGCGTGTGCCGTCAGCCAGGCGGAAGCCGGCGATGTCGACCGCGTCGGCGGTCGAATGTTCGCTCCAGCTGCCGGCATCGCGGCCATAGATGCGCCGGCAACTGTAGCTGCCGAAATGGTCGATCGCGACGACCGGGCTGGCAAACAGGCGCTGGGCGGCGGGCTGCACCACGTCCCATTCCCATTTCGCGAGCGCGGCGGCGACCGGGCAGGCGACGCCTAGCCCTGCGGGCGCATAGGCGACCGTCCGCGCGCCACCGGGGGCGAACCGTACAGCATCGGCATAGCCGCACTGCCCATCGGTACGGGCCGGCAGCGCGGTATAGCGGACGCCGGCGGCGGCAAGGACCGCGCGACATTGTGGGAAGTCGCCGGTCAGCGCGGTCAGCTTGCGCCCCGTGAACAGGCCGGTCGGCGCGGACAGGTCGAGCGGTGTCCATGGCAGATCCTGCGGCCGACCGCGCAGCAGGGCATAGGCGATCAGCCCGGTAAGCAGCAGCAGGACGAGCAGCAGGGCGCGGACGATCGCGCGGCGTGTCGCGGCGGCGGCGGTCATCCGCGCATCGCGCGCGACAAGGTTTCCGCGCAGACCGGGTAGCCGGCATCATCGGGGATGCAGAGCAGCGTCTCGCCATCGACCACGCGCTCGAACGGGGTGATCGTGCGGGGCGGATATCGCCGGGCATCGGCGACGGCTTCGTCGAAACTGGCGAACTGCGCGAGGCGTTCGAGATTGCGGCGGGTCGGATAGATGATCGACACCCGGCCGGCATCGGCGGCGTCGAGCACCCCTTGCGCGCCTTGCCAGCACAATCGGGCATTTTCGGTCCGGTCGACACTGGCGGGCGGGGCACCGGCGGGCAGGCGCGCGAGATAGAAGCGCGTGTCGAAAATCCGCGCATGGGCGTGGGCCGGCCGCCAGCGCGCGAACGGAATCAACACCTGCGGCGTCAGTGTCAGTCCGGCCTCGGCCAGTGCTTCGCCGAACGGTTGCCCGCCGTGGAGCGCGGAGCGCAGCGCGGCCAGCCGGTCGGCATCGGGCATCGGATCAAGGCCGATCGGCAGTCCGGCCTCCTCGATGGTTTCCCGGATCGCGGCGATCCGTGCGGCGGCCTCGTCGGCGTCGTCTTCCTGTACCGGTCCGGCCAGCGCCGCCAGCGCATGATCGCCGGGATCGACCCGCCCGCCGGGAAAGACGAGCGCGCCGGGGGCGAACGCCATCGCCCTGGCGCGTTCGACCATCAGCAGGTCGGGCGCTGCGCCCGCCACCTCGCGGAAGGTGACCAGCGTGGCGGCCGGAATGGCGGGGGGAAGCAGGTCGATCATTGCCCCATGATGTAGTGCGTCGATGTCGCCGGGCCAGTGGTCTTGTGTCGTCGCCGTCCGGCCCGATCCCCGGCATCGCGACGGTTGTCGCGGCGGGCCGGTGTGGCCTATGGCGCGCGCCTGTTGCGGTGAATGAGGGACGCGGGCGGTTGAGTAACGGTTGGGACAGGCCGGCGGGCCGGGTGGCGGTGTCGGACTTCCCGACCGAACGGTCGCGGCAGCGCGCAGCGGAGCGCGAGCAGCGCGCGATCGTCCGGCAGGCGGAGGCCGCCGCGCGGATCGAGGCCCGGGCGGCGGAACGCGAGCAGGCGACGCAGCAACGCGAACAGGCGCGACTGGCGCGGCGCTCAGAGGAAATGACGCGTGCCGGCACGCGGCAAAGCAGCCGCACGGATCTGGACCCTTCGGCAGAGGATCGGCCCAAACGCCGGCAGTCGGGCGCGCTGCGCCGCACGGGCACGGTGCGCGAGGAGCGCGATACCCGCGGCTATCAGACGACGGTCGATGTCGACCGGCTGGTGATGCTGGCGCAGCGGGGCACATCGGTCGCCGGGCTGGCCGGTGCGTTCGGCATCACGGTGGAGGAGGTGACCGCGCTGTTGGCGACCGCCGCTGACACCGACGCCGACGCCGACGCCTGACACCCGATCAGGCGCGCAGGCGACGGACGTTGGAGGGGCGTTCGGCATCGCCATACGCGGTGTCGGGTGCGTGTACCGGTGACGAAGCCGGGGACTGCGATGCGCCGGCGGCGAGGTGGAAGCGGGCGACCTGCGCCGCGAGCACGCGGGCCTCGTCGGCCAGGTTGCGGGCGGCGGCGGCGGATTGTTCGACCATCGCCGCGTTCTGTTGCGTGACCGAGTCCATTTCGCCCACCGCGATGTTGACCTGTTGCAGGCCGGACGCCTGTTGCTGCGCGGCGCTGGCGATCTGCGCCACCAGGCCGTCGATTTCGGTGATCCGGCCGACGATCCGGAGCAGCGCGCCGCCGGTATCGTTGACCAGCGCCACGCCGGCCTCGACTTGGCGGGCCGACGCGGTGATCTTGGCCTTCACGTCCTTGGCGGCATCGGCCGAGCGTTGCGCCAGCGCGCGCACCTCGGAGGCGACGACCGCGAAACCGCGTCCCGCATCGCCGGCGCGCGCGGCCTCCACCCCGGCATTCAGCGCGAGCAGATTGGTCTGGAAGGCGATGCCGTCGATCACCGCGATGATGTCGCCGATCTCGGCCGAGGCGCGCTCGATCCCGGCCATCGCGTCGACCGCCTCGCGCACGATCCGCCCGCCATTGGCGGCATCGACGCCGGCCTCCGCGACGATGGTGTTGGCGCGCTCGGCGTGGCGCGCGGTTTCGCGGACCGTCGTCGTCACCTCGTGCATCGCGGCGGCGGTTTCCTCAAGGCTGGCGGCCTGCTGTTCGGTGCGATGCGACAGGTCGTCGGAGGCGTGGGCGATCTCGCCCGTACCGGTGCGGATGTTGGCCGCCGCATGGTTCACCGCAGACAGCGTTGTCGCGATCGCGTGAATCGCGGTGTTGAAATGGACGCGCATCGGTTCGTAGTCGCCCGCGAACGGCGTATCCAGCCGCGTGGACATGTCGCCCTCCGCGACCCGGGACAGGGCGGTGCCCATCGCCTGCACGACATGGTCCGTCGTCTCGCTTTCGCGCAGGGCGACGGCGGCATCGCGGAAGGTCTGCATCGCCTTGGTCATGCGGCCGACACAGTCGGCATGGTGGGTGCGCTCGATCTGGCTGGCCAGATCGCCATCGGCCAGCGCCTCCATCCGCACCACGGTCGCGACATAGGGGTCGGCGATGGCGCGGTTGGCGACGACGTTCATCGCCACCATCACCGCCAGTACCAGCGCGGCGACCAGCAACGCGGGACGGCCCGGGGGCATGCCGATGATCGCGGCGGCGGCACCACTGCCCATGGCGAGATTGGCGATCGTCAGAACCCGCAGCTTGGTGCGGATCGGTGCGGATTCCCGAAACCATTTGAGCATGGCCGTTGCTTTGCCTCCTGCGGACGCGTTGCGCGGCCGTAACGACAGGTGTTGCGCGTCGCGCGTAAACGAGCCGTGAAACAACGGAAACGGACACGAAACTATACGATATAACCATGGTGTGCAGAATGTGGGACCTGCGGTCTTGCCAACCATGCGGCTGGTCGATCAGGACAGGCGGCGAAACCGATGAAGGATCAGGATCCATGGCGCATCAGGATGTCCTGCTGCTCGACCTGCGTGACGATGCGGCGGCGATCGCGGCCTATCGCGACTGGCATCGGCCGGGTGGTCCGCCGGCGGCGGTGATCGCGTCGATCCGGCGCGCCGGGATCACCGACATGCAGATCTTTCTGGCCGGCAACCGGCTGGCCATGGTGATGACCGTCGATGACCGGTTCGACGCGGAGGCCAAGGCGGCGGCCGATCGCGCCGATCCGGCGGTCGTCCGCTGGGAAGCGCTGATGGACACGCTGCAACAGGCGTTGCCGTTTGCGCCGGCAGGCGTGAAGTGGGTGGCGGCCGAACGGATCTTTGCGCTGGCCGAGCAGCCCTAATCGGCGCGCGTCCGCCGCTTGCGGGGGGCGGCGGCGGTGGAGAGAGCGGGTGCGGCCGGCGCGGTGTCGCGGCCGTACCAGCCGAGCGCGGTCGACATGCGGGCGGCGACGCGCGACAGGTCGATCAGCGCATCCTCCAGCGAGACGTGCGGCGCGGCGTCGATCGCGGTCAGGAACGGGACGGTCAGCGCCGCGACCACCCCGCCATCGAAACCGAAGACCGGGCAACTGATGTCGGTCACGCCCTGCATCAGCGCGCTGGCGATCCGTTGATGGCCGCTGGCGCGCACCCTATCCAGCGTGGCGGCCAGCGCGGGGTCGATCGTGGCACCGGTCATCGCCAGCGTGCGGGCATCGGCAAAGGCGAGCAGGACGTGGCCCGAGCAACTGGCGGCGAGATCGACGGCGGTGCCGACGCGGACGGCAAATGCCGTCGGCCCCGGATTTTCCTGACGCAGGATGACCAGCCCGCGCGTGTCGTTCAGCACCACCAGATGACAGGACTGGGCGATCCGCAGCGCCAGGTCGTGCATCAGCGGTGCGGCGACCTGCGCCAGTTCCTGCGCGGGCGTGGCGCGGTGCGCGATTTCCAGCAGCTTGTAGGTCACGCGGTAACGGTCGTTGCCCGGATCCTTGAACAGCCAGCCGCGCCGGTCGAGCACGACCACCACGCGGAACAGTTCGCTGATCGACCGGCCGAGCCGGGTCGCGATTTCGCTGATCGTCAGGCCGCCGGGTTCGCCCGTCAGCAGTTCGATGACGTCGATCGCCTTTTCCAGCGCGGGGACGACATAGGTCGGCGGGGTCTTGGCGGCGGGACCGGGCGGGCTGCTGGCGAGGGACATGGCGAACCCTAGCGCGGGTTCGGCCGGGCAATCCAGCCGTCATCGCGCCTGCGGTGAGGGCTGGTCCCGATCATCGCGGGGTGGTGAACGCGCCGATGCCGGCGATGGCGAGCCGTTCGGCGGGGATGGCGGTGGCCGCGAACCGCAGGCGGAGGTAGCGGGCCTCGCGCGGGCCGGCGAATGGGATTCGCTGCGTCGCCAGTGCATAGGCGATATTGGCGAACTCGCCCTCGGCCGCCGGTTGCCAGCGCACGCCGTCGAGGCTGGTTTCCGCGACATAGCCGCGCGGCGGCGCGGTCTTCGCCATGACCGCGCGCGACGGCGTCAGGCTGAAACCGGCGAGGGTGCGCGTCGCGGCGAGGTCCAGCGTGACGCTGGCCGGACTGCCGGCGGCCGGTGCCGGCATGGTCCAGGCGGTGGCGGTATCGTCGTCGAGCAGCGCCTGTGCGCCGGGTGCCGTGGCGGTGACGATGCTCCAGGCGCGGGTGGACAGGATGGTCCGGTCGCCCGACCTGGCCGGCGCGACCGGCACCGGTGCGACCGAGCGGAACAGCGACACCTCGCTGATCGCCGGACAGGCGGGCGCGTCGAGGATGCGCAGGCGGATGCGGCGCGCGGTGACGGGCGTGCCCAAGCGGATGATCCGCTGTGCGCCGATACATTCATGGGTGGCCAGTTCCTGCCAGCGGCCACCCATTTCGGCGTCGACCGCAAAGCGGGTAACGCGGACGCCGAGCGGCAGATATTCGCGCAGGCGGATCAGGTCGAAGCTGCGCCCCGGCGGCAGGTCGAGGGTGAGCGTCGGCGTCGTGACTGTGTCGGGCGTCGACCAGTAGGTGTCGCGATTGCCGTCGAGCACGCGTCCGGGTGCGAAGGCGGGGCCGCGCGTCGCGCTGGCGCTGGCGACCGCGGCCTTCGCCAGATCGTTGGCGAAGCTGGCGCGGATTGCGTTGCCGAACGAGGTCAGCACCGCCATGTCCTGGTCAGGGATCCGGCCGCGCCGGTCGGGCGGCAGGTTCAGGTTCATGTTGGTGCCGCGCGCGACGGATTCGTCATAGAATTGAACGAGACGCTCGGGGCTTTTCACCTTCGAATCCTCGTCGGCATGATAGAACCAGCCAGGACGGATCGAGGTGTTGGTTTCCGCCGGCCACCATAATTCGGCACCGCGCACGCCGGAATTTCCCTCGGACTGGACATAGGGGTGGTTGGGCATGGTCGGCCAGCAGGGATCGCCCGCAACCCCGTCCTCGTTGCCGACCCAGCGAATGTCCGCGCCGAGCGGATCGAAGGTGCAGGCCATTGGCTGATGCTGGTGGACCAGCGCGATGGTGCGCGGCCAGTCGTAATATTTCGGGGCGTCGATCCGGCGCGTTTCGCGCGCGCCGCCATAATAGCCATCGCCGCCGTTCGCGCCGTCGAACCAGAATTCGAACAGCGTGCCGTAACGGGTGCAGAGTTCGACGATCTGCTTGCGGAAATAGTCGACATAGGCCGGACGGCCATAGTCCGCGTGGTTGCGGTCCCAGGGCGACAGGTAGATGGCAAAGGGGATGCCGCCGCGCTTGCAGGCCGCCGACATCTCGCCGACGATGTCGCCCTTGCCGCCCTTGTAGGGGGCGTTGCGGATGCAGTGTTCGGTCAGCATCGTCGGCCACAGGCAGAAGCCGTCATGATGCTTGGCGGTCAGGATGATGCCCTTCAGGCCGCCCGCCTTGGCCGCCGCGACGATCTGGTCCGCGTCGAAATCGGTCGGGTCGAACAGCTTGGGATCTTCGTCGCCATAGCCCCATTCCTTGTCGGTGAAGGTGTTCATGGCGAAATGGACGAAGGCGTATTGTTCGCGCATGTGCCAGGCGAGCTGGCGCGGGGAGGGGGTGGCCCCCCAGGGTTTTGGCGCGGCACCGCCCGCGGCGGCAGGCACGACGCGGCCCAGCGCGGCGCTGCCCATCGTGGAACCGGCCGTGCCGGCAACCAGTCCGGTGGCGATCAGCGATCGGCGGGAAAGATCGGGCATGGTCGGTCTCCAGCAACGGGGGGCAGAAAGGAAAAAAGCCGTCCGCAAGCGCGTGGCCTGCGGACGGTAGCACCGGATACGATGATGGGAAAACCGTGTCCGGGTAACGGAATCGTCCGGCCGGGCGCGCAGGGTGCGCGCCCGCCACGGGTCACATGCGGAAGGTGCCGCTGATCGAGAACACGCGTCCGTTCTTGTAGATCGACGTCGGCGCGTCCGGCGTCGAGCTGTACTGATAATAGGTTTCGTCGAGCAGGTTGCTGGCGCTGGCGGTCAGCGAGATACCGTCGGCGAGGGCGTAGGACACCGAGGCGTCGAGCTGGCGATAGGCATCGGTATAGTCCGACGAGGCCTGACGCCCGAAGCGGTAGAAATACTTCGATCGGCGATTGTAGCTGACGCGCGCCTGGATCGGGCCGTTTTCGTAATAGGGCACGATCGTGACGACGTTGCGCGACAGATAGGGCAGGCCGTTGGCGAACGGGGTCTCGGCATCGGCGAAGGTGTAGCTGCCCTGGATGCCGAAGCCGTAGGCCAGCGCGGTGTTGCCCGAAACCGAGAAGCCGGTAACCGAGGCCTTGCCGCCGTTGATCGGCCGCGAGATGGCGTAGGTCAGGGTGCGGCCGGTCACGGTGTTGGTGAAGGGTACGCCCTGACCATCCGGGCCGTTGTCGACCTCGTTGCCGATGTAGTTCGAGATGTCGCGGTAGAAGATTTCCGCCGACAGGAAGCTGCCCGGTGCGAAATACCATTCGGCCGACGCGCCGAAATTGGTCGCCGCATAGGGCTTCAGGTCGGGGTTGCCGCCGCTGCCCGAGCGGGTCGTGTCGTCCAGCGAGAGCGATCCGGCCAGATCGCCGTAGCGGGCGCGGGCGATGACCTTGGCGGCGGAACCGCGGAGCACCACGTCGTCGCTCACCTGGAAGATCAGATTGGCGGCGGGCAGGAAGCGGTTGTCGTCGTTGGTGACGCGGGTCGGCGCGAACACGCCATTGCTCTGGACGAAGAAGTTCGACTGATCGCGGGTGAAGACATAGCGCCCGCCGATGTTGCCGCGAAACTTGCCCAGTTCGAAATTGGCCTGGACGTAACCGGCGGCGATCTTTTCGTTGACCAGCCAGTAATCGCCCTTGGACAGGCCGCGATCATCGGTGAAATTGCCGTATTTCTGCAAGGCGGCGATGATGCCGTCGCGGTCCAGCGTGGCATAGGGCGTGCCGTTACCCGACGTGCCGAGACCGTTGTAGAGGTTGCCGTCGAGCACATACGGATTCAGGTCGTTCAGCGTGAAGTTCTGGTTCGTGAAGACCGCGTTGCTGAAGGTCGTGTTGCTGTTGTCGTGATCGGCATAGCGCGCGCCGAACAGCAGGGCGGTGACCGGACCCCAGTTCACCTCATGCTTGAAGTTCGCTTCGGCGAAGATTTCCTTGTCGAGCGTGAACCCCGACTGGAGCGGGATGCCGCCGATCTGACGACCGAAGAACTTGCGCCCGTCGGTCGCGGTGATGTTTTCGCCGCCGGCGGCGGTGAAATTGCTCAGCCACTTGGTCGCGTCGCTGGCCGGAAACTGCCAGTTGACCGTGGTGTTGCGGCCGTTGGCACCGGCGGTGAAGCCCTGCTGCGTGCGGAAATCGAGCAGATATTCCGGGCTCTTGCCACCCGATGCCCGGGTTGCGCCGAAGTTGCCGGTGATTTCCCAGCCCTCGGGCTTCCATTCGATCAGCGCGGCGATCGAATCGTTCTTGATGCGGGTGCGACGGAAGTTGGTATCAAGCTGGCCGGTCGCCCCGGTGCCCGAGGTGATGCCGGCGAAGGTGGCCGAGTCGACGACGCCGGGGCTGTTGCCGGTGCCGGGGACGAAGGTCGCCGCGGTCATCCGCGAGCCTTCGAAGCCGTAGGTATATTCGGAGTTCGACAGATTGTCGTAATTGCCGCGAATGACCAGCGCGGTGGCGGTGACCGTCAGATTGTCGGTCGGCCGGGCCTGTACCGCGCCCGAAAAGCCGATGCGCTCGCGCTCCTGACGGAAGAACTCGCGGGCCAGGAACGAGGCGTAGCGGGCGTTGCTGAACGCGTCGATCGTCGCCTTGTTCGGCAGCGTGCCGTTGATCGTCGGGCCGCTCGCCACGGTGCCGTTCGGGCCGTTATAGACGATGTTGCCGGCGGCATCGCGCGGATAGCGTTCGAGCAGCGCGGCACCGGTGCGATACCAGTAGGAGGCGACGCCGGCGCGGCTCAGCTGTTCCTTGTCGTAGTTGAACGCGCCCAGGAAGCCGATCGTCTCGTCGTCGTTGCGCCAGCTGTACAGCGCGGACCCGCGGATGCTGCCGCGCTTGGCCCGGTCGTTATATTCATAGCCGCCGTTCAGCGCGATCGTGTTCGGCTTGGTGTCCAGCGGCTTGCGGGTGACGATGTCGACGGTCGCGCCGATCGCGCCTTCCTGCAACCGGGCCTCGGGCGTCTTGTAGACGATGGCCTGGCTGATGATCGTCGGCGACAGCAGCGAATAGTTGAACGAACGGCTCGACCGGTCGGACGGGTTGCCGCCCCAGTCAGCCGATGCGACCGAATGGCCGTCGATGGTCAGGCGGTTGAGCGCCGGCTCGACACCGGCGATCGACAGCTGTTCGCCCTCGCCAAACTGGCGGTCGACGGTGACGCCGGGCAGGCGGGCGAGCGAGTCGGCGATGTTGCTGTCAGGCAGCTTGCCGACGTCCTCGGCCGAAATGACGTCGACGATCGAATCCGCGCGACGCTTGGTCTCGATCGAATCGGCGATGCCCTTGCGGATGCCGGTGACGACGATCTCGCCGTCATCGGGTTCGGCCTGTGCCTGTGCGGTTGTGCTGTCCTGCGCGAAGGCCGTGCCGGTCATGCCGGTGAGTGCGGTCGTCAGAAGCACGAAATGCCGGAGTTTCATCATCGCTTACCCCCCAATATCGGCCCGGCACGATGCCTGGCCCACGCCCCATCCCTGTGCCGGCGGACGGCTTTGCTGCCGCTTTGTCCGGGGTCCGGTTTGTATAACAGACATAACCAATTTAGATCCGAAGTTGCAATAAAATATTTCAATTCGGTTTCTTCTGTGGAAACGAAGTGGCGATACGCGTAAGGATATGTCGTATGTCCCTGTTATAGCGATCATATGCGTTGCATCGGAAGGACGCGGTGCGCGTGTGCTGCGCTTGAAAATCACTCGCAATCGACGGTTTTCCGGGGTTTGGTATGGTGTTCCATGTGGCGCGCGATCCGAATCGCGGCCGGATCAAGCTGCGTGGGGGCAATCGCGATCGGCGCTTGATTGGGGCCGCCATGGATTGCACACTGCACACCGATGACGACAAGACCAATGTAGTACAAATGCGCCGTGTCCGCCCGCCATCAGGGAGAACGGCGCGACGGGTGAGGGCAAGGCCATGACTTTCGATCGTCGCACGATGCTGCTGGGAAGTGCCGGCATGGGGGCCGCCCTGCTGGTTGAGGGGCCGACCATCGCCGCAGCGCCGTCAGGGTCGGGCGGATCGGGCGGGTCGGCGGGGGGCCTGCCGATGCCCGCTCCCACCGATCGCCTGCCCGATCCGCTGCCGGTGTCCGATCCATCGCGGATGCTGCTGGATCATGGCTGGCTGTTCCATGAGGGCGATATTCCTGTCCCGGAGCCGGTCGGCCACCACGCGACCTATCTGCGGGTCAAGGCGGGCAATGCCGGTGGTGCCGCGGCGATGGACTATGACGACAGCGACTGGCAGCCGGTGACGCTGCCGCATGACTGGGCGTCGGCGCAGCCCTTCGTGAAGACCGCCAATGTCTCGCAGGGGTTTCGTCCGCGCGGGATCGGCTGGTACCGGCGCACGCTGCGGCTTGACCCGGCCGATCGCGGCAAGGCGATCGAGCTGCAATTCGACGCGATCGCCACCAACGCGACGATCTGGGTCAACGGCAGCGTCGTCGCGCACAACTGGAGCGGGTATAGCAGCGTGTATGTCGACCTGACCCCGTTCGCGCGGTTCGGCGACGACCTGAACGTCATCGTTGTGCGCGCGGATGCGACCGCGATGGAGGGGTGGTGGTATGAGGGCGCGGGACTGTACCGCCATGTCTGGCTGGCACGGCGCGCGCCGGTGTCGATCGTGACCGACGGGGTGCATTGCGATCCGCGTCACGACGCGAGCGGCTGGCGGGTGCCGGTGGCGGTAACGTTGGCCAGCGTCGCACCGGGCGATGTGGCGGTGACGGTCGAGCTGCTGCTGATCGATCCGGACGGGCGGGAAGTCGGCGTCGCGAAAGGCGCGGTGACCGTGCCTGCTCTCGACCGCGCGGAGGCAGTGCTGGACCTGCGCGTCGACAACCCGCGTCGCTGGTCGGTCGAGCGGCCGGAGCTGTACACGGTCCATACCCGGATCTTGCGCGACGGTGCGGTGGTGGACGAGCGGCGGACGCCGATCGGCTTTCGCACGATCCGGTTCGATGCGACCCACGGGTTCTTCCTGAACGACGTGTCGGTCAAGCTGAAGGGCGTGTGCATTCATCAGGATCATGCCGGCGTCGGCGTGGCGGTGCCCGACGCGCTGCTCGCGTGGCGGCTGGAGCGGCTGAAGGCGATGGGCTGCAACGCGATCCGCTGTTCGCACAATGCACCCGCTGCCGAGCTGCTCGACCTGTGCGACCGGATGGGGTTTCTGGTCATGGACGAGAACCGCAATTTCAACCCCAGCCCCGATTACATGGCGCAGCTGGAATGGCTGGTCCGGCGCGATCGTAACCACCCGAGCGTCATCCTGTGGTCGGTGTTTAACGAGGAACCGATGCAGGGGACCGAGGCGGGGGTGGAAATGGTCCGGCGGATGCGCGCTACCGTTCGCCGGCTGGACGACAGCCGCCCGGTGACGGCGGCGATGAACGGGTCGTTCTATGACCCGGCCAACGTGTCACAGGTGGTCGATGTGATGGGGTTCAATTACTACCAGGCGGATTACGACAAGTTCCACGCGCTGAACCCGCACATGCCGATCACCAGTTCGGAAGATACCAGCGCGTTCGAGACTCGCGGCGCGTTCGCCACCGATGCCGCGCGCGGCGTATCGACGTCCTACGATACCGAGGCGGCAAGCTGGGGTGACACCCACCGGGCAACATGGAAGGCGGTCGTTGAACGCCCCTTCGTCGCCGGCACCTTCGTATGGACCGGGTTCGACTATCATGGCGAGCCGACGCCGTATGAATGGCCGTCGATCGCCAGCGTGTTCGGCATCATGGACCTGTGCGGTTTTCCCAAGACCGCGTTCGACATCCACCGCGCGCACTGGGTCGATGATGCGGCGGTGGTCAGCATCGCCCCGCACTGGACTTGGCCGGGTAAGGAGGGGCAGCCGATAACCGTCTTCGTCGCCTCGAACGCCGAGCGGGTGGTGTTGCGCCTGAACGGCAAGGTCGTCGGCGAGAAGCCGGTCGACCGGGTGATGGGGATGGAATGGCAGGTGCCCTATGTTCCGGGCCGGATCGAGGCGATCGCCTATCGTGGCACGCGCGACGTGGCGCGGGCGGTGCACGAGACGACCGGCGTGCCGGTCGCGCTGCGGCTTAGCCCTGCGCGCCGGGTGATGGCCGGCGATGGCGAGGATACGCAGCCGGTCACGATCGACGCGGTCGACGCGGCCGGGCGGCATGTGCCGACCGCGAACCTGATGACGCGCTTTACCGTGAGCGGTGCGACGATCATCGGTGTCGGCAATGGCGACCCCACCAGCCATGAACCGGAAAAGGGCAATGCCCGGTCGCTGTTCAACGGGCTGGCGCAGGTGATCGTCCAGGCCGAGGCGGGGGGGCGGGGCAAGGTGACGCTGCGCGCGACCGCCGATGGCTTGCGCCCCGCCACGTTGACGATCAACCGCGCGGCCGTTGCTCCGCGCGCGCAGGTGCCGGTGACGGTCGCCCCGATGGCGATTCCGCAGTGGCGGCGGTCTCCCCCGCTGACCACGCGTCCCGACCCAACGCTGGCCCCGGCGGATGGCGACAACAACAGTTGGGCGTTCGTCCGTAGTGGCGTGGCGACGCCGCCGGAAGGCGCGGCCGGCTGGCGGGTTTATCGCACCATGGTCACGCCGCGCCGCGGCGTTGCGCAGAAGGGCGGGGTGATCCGGTTCGATGGCATCGCCGGCCGCGCGACCCTGTGGGTTGACGGGCGCTGCGTCGGCACGAAGCCGGACCCGGCAACCGCGCCGCTGTCGGCACCGCTGCTACCGGCGAGCGGCCCGCGCACGATCGTGCTGATCGTCGAGGCACCGGCGGGAGCGCCCTCCGGCATCGTTGCGCCGGTATCGGTCCTGCCGATGCCGTGACCGGTCAGGCGCCGGATACATCAGGCGTCGGGCAGGTAGCGTTCGATCAGCCCGCGCACGTCGACGCGCGCCTTCAGCCGGCTGGCCAGCAGGGCGATGCCGCCGATCTTGCGTTGCAGGAACAGCGTGTCGATCGGCGGTAGCTGCCACGTCGCCCGGTCCTGCGCGATCGAGCGGCCTTCGATCCGCAGGGCGGCGGCCATGTCGGTGCGGGCGAAGTCGAACGGGCCTTCGCGGGTCAGCATCGAAACCGCCATGTCGAGAATCCGGGTGAGGGCCGCGTCGTGGGTGCGCGCCGTTTCCTCGCTGAAAAAGCCGATCGCGATTGCCGCCGACCGGGTTGCCGCAATGTCACCGGCCAGCCCGGCGCGCATCAGGCGGGCGTAGTTGTCGGCTACCCCTTGCGGTAGCGTACGGGTCGCGCCGAAATCGAGCAGGACGACGCGGTCGCCGGCGCGGTCGTAGCGATAATTGGCGAAGTTCGGATCGGTCTGCATCAGGCGGAACACGAACAGTTCGCGCAAAGTCAGGTCGATCAGCAATGTCACGACGCGGTCACGCTCGGCCTGCGGCGCGTCGACCAGCGATTCGATCGGCACACCCTCGACATGGTCCATCGCCAGCACGTCGGTGCCGCTGAGGTCGGCGTGGAAGGCAGGCACACGGTAATTCGCGTCGTCAGCCAGGAGCGTGCCGAACCGGGCGAGATACGCGCCTTCCCGCGTGTAATCCGCCTCCTCGTGCAACTGGCGCTTGGCCTCGTCCAGCAATGCCGTGATGTCGATCGTCGGCGGCAACAGGTTGGACAGGCGCAGCAGGGTCGCGACATTGTTCACGTCGCTGTCGATGCTGGTGCGGACGCCGGGATACTGGATCTTGACCGCCAGATCACGACCGTCGCGGGTGCGGGCGCGGTGGACCTGGCCGATCGAGGCGGCGGCAATCGGCCGGGTGGTGAAGGTCTCGAACTGGTTGCGCCATTCGCGGCCCCAATGCGCGGTCAGCACCGCGTTCAGCTGACGATCCGGCATCGGCTGGGCATCGGCGCGCAGGCGGGCGAGGATATCGGTCAGCTCGGGCGGCAGCATTTCGCCCGCGTCCATCGACACCAGTTGCCCCAGCTTCATCGCCGCGCCGCGCAGATGCGCGAGCTGTTCGGTGACGCGCAGCGCGTTGGACGGGGTCAGCAGCAGATTGCCAAGCCGTGGCCGGTTGCCACGCGCCAGTTCACGCGCGCCGCCGGCGATCATGCCGCCGGCGACGCCGGTCGCGATGCTGCCGAACCGGGCGAGGCGCGAGAGACGGCCGCTGGGAACGGCGCGGCCCTTCGGGATATCATCGTTGCTTGGCATGTCGGTCCCTGATCGGTGTCCGGCCGATATGGGGTGGCGGCACTGGCGTGGTAACCCGTGGCGTCAGGCGAAGTGGCGACGTTCGTGTTCGATCAGCCAGCGTTTGCGCCACAGGCCGCCGGCATAGCCGGTCAGTGTACCGTCAGCGCCGATGACCCGGTGGCAGGGGATGACGATCGCCAGCTGGTTCGCGCCGTTCGCCCGCGCGAGCGCCCGCACCGCGCTCGGACGGCCGATCGTGGTCGCCAGCGCGGAATAGGACCGGGTTTCGCCGGGCGGAATGGTTTGCAGCGCGGTCCAGACGCTGGCGGTGAAATCGGCGGCGGCGTGCGCTGCGATCGGGCCAGTGAACCGCGCGTCGGTGCCGTCGAAATAGGTGGACAGTTCGGCCGCGATCCGGTCGATCGGCGGCGTCCGTCCGAACACGATCGCGGCACCCGTGCGCTGGCGCAGGCGGGCCAGCCCCTCGGGCAGGGCCTTGCGGTCGAAAAACTCCAGCAGGTGGAGATGGGTGGCATCGGCGATCGCCAGCATTGCGCCAAGCGGCGTCTCGATCCAGTCGGCGGTCAGCAGCGGCGTGCCCCTCAAGGCAGCGGGGGCGTCGCCGATCAGCCGGATGACGGCGTCGCGAAAGCCGCTGCCCGAATCGTACCCCGCCTCGATCTGCGCGTCGATCACACTGGCCCCGCCGGCGATCCGGTCGACGCCGCGCCCCGCCCGCCGCAGCCGCGCGAGGTCGAGAAAGGTGGTGCCGATATGCCGCCGGAACGCGCGCCGCACGGTCGAGGGATCAAGGTCGAGCGCGATCAGATCCTCCTCCGACCAGACGCGGTCCGGTTCGGCATCGAGCCGCGCCATCAGCATCGCGACGACCGGCTCGCGTGCGCCGACCTGCGCGACCGGGCGACAGCGCAGGCACGGACGGAAACCGGCGGTGTAGCAGGCCGCGACGCTGTCGAAATAGCGGGTGTTTTCGAACAGCGGTTTGCGTGCCGGGCAGGACAGGCGACAGAAGATGCCGGTTGTTGTCACGCCGACAAAGGCATGGCCGTCATAGGCCGGGTCGCGCGCCAGCAGGGCAGCGTACAGGATGTCATCGGCGGGCAGGGTGGTGGTCATGGGACAGGGTCTAGCACCGCGCGGCGCGGCGTGCCGCCGCAAATCGGGCGGCTATTTACCCGGTGACGGGCAACATGAGCGCCGGATGAACCATGTCGTCGCCCCTGCAACACCGTTCGTCGGATAAGGTTCCCGGCGGACTATCCAAATAATTTTGCAGGCCCTAGCCCAAGATCATCAACCGTATCTGACCGGGGGGTCGCAATGACTTTCAAGACTGTTGCAGCGCGTTTTGCGCTGGTGTTGTCCTGCGCCATGATGATGGCCGCCCCGGCCGCCGCCCAGTTCTGGCAGTGCGCCCCCTATGCTCGCGAGATTTCGGGCATCCAGATCCGCGGCAACGCCAACACCTGGTGGGGTCAGGCCGCCGGTCGCTACGATCGCGGTCACGCCCCGAAGGTCGGCGCGGTCCTCGCCTTCGACGCCACCCACCGGATGCGCGTCGGCCATGTCGCGATGGTCAGCCGGATCGTCAGCGACCGTGAAGTCCTGCTGACTCACGCCAACTGGTCGAGGCGCGGCGGCATCGAGCGCAACGTGCGCGCGGTCGACGTGTCGGCGAACGGCGACTGGAGCATGGTCAAGGTCTGGTACGGTCCGCAGGGCGGCCTTGGCACCAGCGCCTATCCGACGCGCGGTTTCATCTATTCGGGTAGCGCGCCCAAGGCCGATACCTTCGACGGCGGCGAAGTTGCCCCGCTGGCCCCGGTTACGCTGGCAAGCACGACGCTGGCGCACGGCCCGACCAACGACAAGGGCATCTTCACGCTGGTCGGCGACATCAACTGATCGACTGAAGCCTTCCCCCGGTTGAAAAAAAGCCGCCCCGGCATGATCCGGGGCGGCTTTTTTCATGCCGGTTTGACCGCCCCCGGGCGGAACGTCATCGCCACGCCGTTCATGCAATATCGCTTGCCGGTCGGCTTGGGACCGTCGTCGAACACATGGCCCTGATGCCCGCCGCAGCGGCGGCAGTGGATCTCGGTCCGGGCCACGCCGAGCGTCCGGTCGGTCCGGCTCGCCACCGCATTCGGCAGCGGCGCCCAGAAGCTGGGCCAGCCGGTGCCGCTGTCGAATTTGGTCCTGGACGAGAACAGCGGCAGCGCGCAGCCGGCGCAGGCGAAGATGCCGGCGCGATGTTCGTCGTTCAGCGGACTGGAGAACGGGCGCTCGGTGTCCTCCTGCCGCAGCACGCGGTACGCGGCAGGTGACAGCCGCTTGCGCCACTCGGCATCGCTGAGCGTGACCGCGAAGCGTTCGGGCGGGGCGGCGGGTGCGTTGCTGCATCCGAAAAGGGCAAAGCCCGCAGCGCCCGTGGCGGCAACGGTCAGAAACTGGCGGCGGTCGTTCATCATCATCTCCATGGGGGCGATATAGGAACGTCCTAACCCAGATGCAGGATGCGGAACCGCACGCGGCACGACGCGCTGTCGTCATGCGCCTCTTGCGAAAGACCCTTCATGAGCCTGCAACAACTGGATCCCCCGCTGCCCGTCCATGTCCTCGACAAGGGGCCGGGCTATGCCTTTGCCGTCATCGACTATGGTCAGGAGCACAACCTGATCTGGGTGACCGCGATCAACGACACCGGCGAGATCTGGTGCGCGCCCAATCCGCGCGTGCGGATGCAGGCGAACTGGACGATGGGCCGGGCCAAACCGCCGGCGATCGCGACCGGCGAGGCGGGATCGTGCGCCAATACCGGCCCGGTGGTCGAGGTCGTCAAGCCCAACTGAGTCAGTAGCGGCTGATCTCGACCGGCAGCGACCGGTAGCCATGGACGAAACAGGCGGCGACCCGCTCCGGCTGGTCGACCACATTGACCCGCAGCCGCCGGGCGGCCATTTCCTCCAGCAATATGCCGATCTGCAATTCGGCCAGCCGCGCGCCGACGCAGCGGTGGATGCCGTGGCCGAACGCCAGGTGTCGCCGCGCATTGGGCCGGTCGACGACGATCCGGTCGGCGTCCTGGCGGAACACGCTCTCGTCACGATTGGCCGACAGATACCAGAGCGCCAGCTTGTCGCCCGCCTTGATCGACTGGCCCGCCAGCTCGTAATCCTGTGTCGCGGTGCGGCGCATATGCGCCAGCGGCGTCTGCCAGCGGATCAGCTCCTGCGTCGTGTTGGCGATCAGCGACGGATCGGCCTCCAGCTTTGCGCGCTCGTCGGGAAACCGGTCGAGGCCATAGGCAAGCGCGGACATGGTGTTGCGCGTGGTGTCGTTGCCGCCGACGATCAGCAGGATCAGATTGCCGAGAAATTCCATTTGATCCATTTCGCGCATCGCATCCGAATGGATCATCATCGAAATCAGGTCGGGCGTCTGGTCCTGGTTGATCTTGGCATCCCACAGGGTTTTGAAATAGCCGCCACATTCGTACATGTGGACAAGGCGTTGCTGGCGCAGCTCGGGCGTTTTCACCAGTTCGATGTCGCCGGCCCAGTCCGACCAGAAGGTCAGTTTGCGCCGGTCCTCCCACGGGAAGTCGAACAGAATGGCCAGCATCTGCGTCGTCAGTTCGATCGCGACGGTATCGACCCAGTCGAAGCGTTCGCCGATCGGCAGCGAGTCCAGCATCTCGGCGGTTCGCCTGCGGATATCGACCGCCATCCGCGTCATTTCCGACGGGGTAAAGGCGGGCGCGACGGTGCGGCGCTGCGCGGTATGCACCGGCCGGTCGCGGGCGATGAACATCGGCATGCGGACCTGGTTCGGTCCTTCGATGAAGTCGGCCAGGGTGATGCCGCCGACCTCGGAGGAAAAGATGTCGGGCAGCGATTCGACTTCGACGATCGGCTTGTACGACGACACCGACCAATAGGGACCGAAGCTGGAATGCGGGGTGTAGCGGACCGGGGCCTCGGCGCGCAGCCGGGCGAACGGAGCCTGCCAGATATCGTCGCGGTAGAACTCGGCCCGGCTGACGTCGAGCGGATCGGGCGCGGCGGCGGAATCCGTCTCGGGCATCGTGTCAGCCAGGGTCGCCATCGCGTCTCTCCATCTGTCGTTGCGACAAGGAGACGCGATCACTGACATTCATGTCAATAGGCTTGCGACGGCTTGTTTTTGCCGCGCTTGCGCCACCGGGTCAGCCATCCCGCCTTGGCGCTGCCCGATTGCAGGACGCCGCGCCGGAACAGCCGCGCGCCGACGGTGATGAAGATCGCGACCCACATCACCTGCCACGCCAGCGCCAGCGCGTGCGGCCAGAGGGCTGCCGAATTGGCCGCGCGGCCCGCCATCGCGAAGGGGGAGGATAGCGGGAACACCTCCGCCACCACCGCGAGCCAGCTGTCGGGGCGGGCAGCGCCGGCCGACGCCAGCCCGAACATCGCGACCTGCAGGATGGTGATCGGCAGCGACAGCATCTGGATCTCGCGCATCGTCGACGCCTGCGCCCCGACGCCAAGGAACACCGATCCCATCAGCAGATAGGCCATGCTGAAATAGACGAGGAACAGCAGCGCGAACGGCCCGGCCCCGACCGCCGGGGTCAGTTCGCTGAGGCCCGCCGCCATCGCCGGCGGCATCAGCGCGCCGACCTGCGTGACGATCGTGCCCCAGAAGCCGACGAACAGCAGGGCGACGCCGAACATGCCGAGCAGCTTGCCGAAGAAGACCGATTCCAGCGGCACGGCGGCGGCCAGCACCTCGATCACCTTGTTGTTGCGCTCCTCCGCCATGGTGCCGACGACCTGCCCGGCGAGGAACAGCGTCAGGAAGAAGATGCCGAACACCGCGAACATCGCGGTCTGGTTCTGCCCGCCCGACGATGCGCTGCGCCGGGTAATTGCGGTCTTGGTCGCGGTGACCGTCGGCGTCGCGGCCCCCAGTTTCCGGTCGGACAGCGTGGCTTGCGCCAGGACGCCCAGGTAATCGGCCGACCGCCGGTCGCCGCCGCTGTACAGGATCGTCGGCCGGTCGAGCGGGCCGTACAGGACCGCGCTGGCATCATAGGCCCTGGTATCGAACGCGGCGCGCGCCTGGGCGGCGGGATCGCCGGCCGGTGCGGTCGTCGTCAGGCCGGGCGGGCCGCCTTCCGGGCGGAACACGCCGCGCAGACGTTTGTCGGCCCGGCTGATCGCCGCATTGTCAGCGGGGTCGATGATGGCGATGATCCGCGCCTTGTCCTTCGCGCCGTCGGCCATGCTGGCCGCGGTGAACCCGCCGATCGCGCTGAACGATCCCATGATGGCGGGCGCGAACAGGAACAGCAGGAAGATGGGGGTGAAGACGGTGGCGATGAAGTCGCGGCGCGCGATCGTCATCGTCTGGCGGATCATCCGGCGGGTCTTGCTCATCGTGCCTGCTCCACCGCGTCGTGCGTGCCCTCAAGCGCCTGTTGCCCGACGATCCGCACGAACGCCTCGTGCAGGCCGGGGCGCTCGATCGACAGGCCGGCGATGCCGTGGCCGGCGTCGATCAGCCGGACCAGCAGGGGTTCGATCCCCTCGCGCGGCAGCTCGAACCGCCAGCCCTCGCCGTCGACCATCGCGTCGTGCGGCAGCAGGCGGGCGATGGCGGGGTCGCCCCGGACGGGCGTATAGTGCACCTGTTGCGGCAGGGTGCCGCGCGCGTCGTCAACCGTCCCCTCGAACCGGCGCTTGCCGCCGGCGATGATCGCCAGCCGGTCGCATAGCCGCTGGGCATGGGCCATGACATGGGTGGAAAACAGGATGGTCGCGCCGCGATCCCGCTCGGCCAGGATCAGCGCCTCCAGCCGTTCCTGATTGACCGGATCGAGGCCGGAGAACGGCTCGTCCAGCACGAGCAGGTCGGGCTGGTGGACGACCGACCCGAGCAGCTGGACGAGCTGGGCCATGCCCTTGGACAGCTTGCGGATCTTCTGGTCGGCGGCGTGGGCGAGGCCGGCGCTGTCCAGCAGCGTGGCGGCCCGCGCGCGGCCGGTCTTCCAGTCCAGCCCGCGCAGCGCGCCCATGAACGCGATCGCCTCGCGCGCCTTCATCGCCGGATACAGGCCGCGCTCCTCGGGCAGATAGCCGACCTGGTCGCTGGCATCGCGCGGGTTGTCGTTGCCCAGCAGGGTGCGGTGACCCTCGTCGGGTTCGATGATGCCAAGCAGCATCCTGAGCGTGGTCGTCTTGCCCGCGCCATTGGGGCCAAGCACGCCGTACACCGCGCCACGCGGCACGATCAGGTCGACCCCGTCGACCACCCGCCGCCCGCCGAACGTCTTGACCAGTCCGCTGGCGGTGATCGCCGCATTTGCCGTCACGCGCATGTTCCCCCCGATTATGCCGCTGTGGTAGCGGCCCTGTGTGGACGATGACAAGCTGGAACACCGCATCAAGGTGAAGGCGCGCGAACTGGGGTTCGCGGATGCGGGAATCGCGCGTGCCGACGCCGCGCCGCGCACCGCCGAACGCCTGCGCCAGTGGCTGGCCGAGGGGCGGCATGGCGACATGATCTGGATGGAGGCGCGCGAGGGGCAGCGCGCCAGCCCGGCGGGTCTGTGGCCCGAGGTGAAAAGCGTGATCGCGCTCGGCATGAGCTATGCCCCCGCGCACGACCCGCTGGCCTTGGCCGATGCGGGCGGGGTGGGGCGCATCTCGGTCTATGCGCAAGGGTCCGATTATCATGACGTGGTGAAGCGGCAGCTGAAGGCGCTGGGACGCTGGCTGGCGCAGGATGCGTGCCGGGGATACCCGGACTTCGACCTGAAGGTCTTTGTCGACACCGCGCCGGTCATGGAAAAGCCGCTGGCCGAGGCCGCCGGGTTGGGATGGCAGGGCAAGCACACCAATCTGGTCAGCCGCACCCATGGCAGCTGGCTGTTCCTCGGCGCGATCTACACGACGCTGGATCTGGCACCGGATGTGGCGGGGCGGGACCGGTGCGGATCGTGCGATGCCTGCCAGCGGGCATGCCCGACCGATGCGTTTCCGGCACCCTACCGGCTGGATGCGCGGCGCTGCATCTCGTATCTGACGATCGAGCATGCCGGGCCGATCCCGGTCGAGTTTCGCGAAGGCATCGGCAACCGCATTTATGGCTGCGACGATTGCCTCGCGGTGTGCCCGTGGAACAAGTTCGCGGTCGCCGCCGCCGCCAACATCGCCTTCCATCCGCGTGCCGAACTGGTCGCGCCCGAACTGGCCGATCTGCTCGCGCTGGACGATGCCGGCTTCCGGCAGGTGTTCGCGGGGTCGCCGATCAAGCGGATCGGTCGCGACCGGATGGTCCGCAACGCCGCGATCGCCGCCGGCAACAGTGGCGATCGCGGGCTTGCCCCGATACTGGCCGGGGCGCTTGAGCCGTTGCTGGGCGACCCGTCGCCGGTGGTGGCGGAGGCGGCCGACTGGGCCTTGCGGCGACTGCGCGCGCTGCCCTGACCAGCGCGCGCCTAGCCGACCCGGTTGGCGACCAGATCGTCGACCACCGCCGGATCGGCCAGCGTCGACGTGTCACCAAGGCTGGACACGTCGCCTTCGGCGATCTTGCGCAGGATGCGACGCATGATCTTGCCCGACCGCGTCTTGGGCAGGCCGGGCGCGAATTGCAGTGCGTCGGGCGTCGCGATCGGCCCGATTTCCTTGCGAACCCAGTCCTTCAGCGCCTTGGCCAGTTCGTCCGACCCGCTTTCGCCGTTGTTCAGCGTGACATAGGCGTAGATGCCCTGACCCTTGACCGCATGCGGCATGCCGACGACCGCCGCCTCGGCGACTTTGGCGTGGAGGACCAGCGCGCTTTCGACCTCGGCGGTGCCCATCCGGTGGCCCGACACGTTGATGACGTCGTCGACGCGGCCGGTGATCCAGTAATAGCCGTCCTCGTCGCGGCGGCATCCGTCGCCGGTGAAATAGGTGCCGGGATAGGTCGTGAAATAGGTCTGGAAGAACCGCGCATGGTCGTTCCACACCGTCCGCATCTGGCCCGGCCAACTTGCCGTGATGCACAGATTGCCCGATACCGCGCCCTCCAGCACCACGCCCTGGTCGTCGACCAGCTGCGGCCGCACGCCTGGCAGCGGCTTTGTCGCGGAGCCGGGTTTCAGCGGCGTCGCGCCGGGAATGGGGGCGATCATCGCCCCGCCGGTCTCGGTCTGCCACCAGGTGTCGATGATCGGGCAACGCTTCTCGCCGACGATGTCGTGATACCAGCGCCATGCCTCGGGGTTGATCGGTTCGCCGACCGTGCCCAGCACGCGCAGGCTCGACCGGTCGGTGGCGCGGACGGGCGCGTCGCCATCCTTCATCAGCGCGCGCAGGGCGGTGGGTGCGGTGAACAGCGTGTGGACCTTGTGCTTGTCGACCACCTGCCAGATGCGGCTGGCGTCGGGCCAATTCGGCACGCCCTCATACATCAGCGTCGTAGCGCCGTTGGCGAGCGGACCGTAGAGGATATAGCTGTGGCCGGTGACCCAGCCGATATCGGCCGCGCACCAGTACACGTCGCCGGGCCGGTAATCGAACACCAGGTTGTGCGTGAACGCCGCCCACAACAGATAGCCGCCGGTCGAATGGAGCACGCCCTTGGGGCTGCCGGTCGAGCCGGAGGTGTAGAGGATGAACAGCGGATCTTCCGCATTCATCGGTTCCGGCGGGCAGTCGGTGCCGACCTTCGCAGCCTCGTCGTGATACCACACGTCGCGCGGGTGCATCGCCACGTCGCCGCCGGTCGCATTGACGACGATCACGCGCTCGACGATCCCGGCGCGGTCGGCGGCGGCATCGACATTGGCCTTCAGCGGCATGGCGCGCCCGCCGCGACAGCCCTCGTCCGCGGTAATGACGATCCGGGAATCGCAATCGGTGATCCGCCCGGCGATGGCGTCGGGCGAAAAGCCACCGAACACGACCGAATGGATCGCGCCGATCCGCGCGCAGGCCAGCACCGCGAACGCGGCTTCCGGGATCATCGGCAGATAGATCGTGACCCGGTCGCCCTTCGCCACGCCGTTCGCCTTCAGCACATTGGCGAAGCGGCAGACCTCGGCATGCAGTTCGGCATAGGTGAACCGGCGCGATTCCGCGTCGGGGCTGTCCGGTTCCCAGATGATCGCGACGTCGTTCGCGCGGGTCGCCAGATGCCGGTCGATGCAGTTGACGCTGGCATTCAACGTGCCGTCGGCGAACCAGCGGATATGGAAATCCGCCTCGTCGAACGCCCAATCACCCGCCACCGTCGGTTCGGCGATCCAGTCGAGCCGCTTCGCCTGGTCGAGCCAGAAGCCTTTCGGATCCTCGACCGAGGCGGCGTACATCGCGTCATAGGCTGCGGCATCGACGCTGGCATGGTCGGCCCATGCGTCGCTGACCGGATATACTGGGGTATCGCTCATACCGCTCCTGGGACATCGTTGATTGTATCGTCGCGCATCAATGCGTCGTGGTGGCGACATTTTGAAGAATAAAGTTAAGAATCCGCAACGAAATCGGTCTGGCTCGCCCCGGACGATGGCCTGGGCTTTGTCGAACCAACAAATACTCTGTCGCGTACCCCCGTGCTTTCCGTTTAGGTGATGGACAATGCCATCCGCGATCCGAGGTTCCATGATGCGTTTCAAGATGTCCTTCGGGATGCAGGTGCTGATCGGCATGCTGGCCGGGCTGGTGCTGGGCTATATCGCCCGAACGACGGGTGGGGTGCCCGGGAGCGATTCCGGACTTGCCCGCGCGCTGACGATCGTCGGTGACATCTTCGTTCAGCTGCTGCGCGCGCTGGTCGTGCCGCTCGTGTTCACCGCGATCGTCGCGTCGATCGCGGCACTGCGCGACCTGGAGAACGCGGCCAAGCTGGTGGTCGGCACGCTCGTCTGGTTCGCGATCACCGCGCTGATCGCGGTGAGCATCGGCATCGTGCTGGGTGTCGTGATCGAGCCGGGCTTGCGCGCCGGCGTCGATGTGACCGCTGCCGTGCGGCCCGGCGTGTCGGGATCGTGGCTCGATTTCCTGCGCGGGCTGGTGCCGGCCAACATCCTTGGCCTGGCTGCGACGACCAAGCTGGTCGACGGGGTCGCCACCACCGCGTTGTCGTTCAACGTGCTTCAGATCATCGTCGTGGCCATCGCGATCGGCGTGGCGGCGGTGCAGGTGGGCGAGGCGGGGTCGCCGTTCCTGGCGTTCAACGCCTCGGCGTTGCAGATCTTCCGCCGGATCCTGCGTTGGGTCATCCGCCTGACGCCGATCGGCACCGCAGCGCTGCTGGGTCATGCGGTCGCCGAATATGGCTGGGCGTCGCTGTCGGCGCTGGGCGCGTTCGCCGGGGCTGTGTATCTTGGCCTCGGCCTTGTCCTGCTGGTCGTCTATCCGGCGTTGATGCTGCTGAACGGCATTTCGCCGCGCCGGTTCTTCGCCGCGGCGTGGCCGGCGATCCAGCTGGGCTTCGTGTCCCGCTCGTCGATCGCGACGCTGCCGGTGACCGAACAGGTGGTCGAACACGGGCTGGGCGTTCAGCGTCGCTATGCCGCCTTTGCGGTGCCGTTTGCGGCGACGACCAAGATGGACGGCTGCGCGGCGATCTATCCGGCCGTCTCCGCGCTGTTCGTGGCGCAATATTACGGCGTGTCGCTGGGCGTGACCGACTATCTGCTGATCGTCGCGGTGTCGGTGCTGGGGTCGGCCGCCACCGCCGGGCTGACCGGCGCGGTGGTCATGCTGACGCTGACGCTGACCACGCTCGGCTTGCCGCTGGAGGGGGCGGGGTTGCTGCTGGCGATCGACCCGATCCTCGACATGGGGCGCACCGCCGTCAACGTCGCGGGACAGGCGCTGGTGCCGCTGATCGTCGCCAAGCGGAACGGGCTGGTCGGCGAACCCGGTCAGGCGGCGATCGGCTCCGGTGCCGGCAGCCAGTCGGTCGCCACCGTTTCGTAACGGTCGACGAACCCGACCATCGCGGTCAGCGCCGCTTCGTTGGGCAGGCGCACCCGCCGGCCTTCTCGCACGATCATGCCGCGCGTCTCCATCGTGCGGAACGTGCGATTGACGTGGATACTGGTCAGCCCCAGCGCGTCGCCGATCTCGCTTTGCGTCAGCGGCAGGTCGATCGTGTCGACCGCGCCGTCGCGCGACAGCCGCAACCGGGCGAGCATGTCGAGCAGCAGCGTCGCCAGCCGCTCGACCGCGTTGGTGCGCCCAAGCGAGGTCAGCCGGTCGCTCATCGCCACATCCTCCGCCGCCGCCACCGCATAGAGCAGCGCGGCCAGCCGTGGCTGCGCCTTGAACAGCCGCCCCAGCGCAACCTTGGGCACCGGCGTCACCTCCACAGGCGACAAGGCGGTCAGCGTGGTCGAGGCGCGTGCCCAGGCGATGCTCGACGTGCCGACCAGATCGCCGGGATAGTGCAGGCGCAGGATCTGTCGCGCGCCCGACACCAGATCGCGCGAGGCATGAAGCCAGCCATCCTCGACGATGTAGAGATACTGGTTCGGCGCATTCTCGTCGATCAGGCGGTCACCGGTCGCGAACCGTTGATGACCGTCCCCGGCCTCAAGGATGGCGGCGCGTTCGCCGGTAGTCAGGTCGGTATAACGTTCCAGTCTGGCGATAAGGGCATTACGGGGCATGGACGTCCTTTGGGCTTTCGCCGCATCGGCGTACGCCTTGCGCGGGTGTCCGTCCATCGCCGCGATGACGGGATAGCGCGTCGGTTCGGTACAGCGTGCTTGCTAAGCATCGGGCTTTGACACGCGGACCGCCCGTCCGGGTCGCTTCCCGCGCTATCCGCCGAACCCCTTCAGTCCGGCCCAGTGGAACGCCTTGGTTTCCAGATATTCCTCGATCCCCTCGCGCCCGCCTTCGCGGCCAAGGCCCGACGCCTTGACGCCGCCGAACGGGGCCATCTCCATCGCGATGGATCCGGTATTCAGCCCGACCATGCCGAACTCCAGCGCCTCGCCGATCCGCCACGCACGGTGCAGGTCGTCGGTGTAGAAATAGCTGGCGAGGCCAAATGGCGTCGCATTGGCGAGGGCCAGCGCCTCCTCCTCGGTGCCGAAGCGAAAGACGGGCGCGACCGGTCCGAACGTCTCCTCGCGCGCCAGCCGCATGTCGGGGGTCGCGCCGGTCAGCAGCACGGGGCGGGCAAACCGCGCATCGCCGGCAACGCCGGGCGGGGCGGCGGCGATGCGGGCACCATGCGCCAGCGCGTCCGCGACATGGCCTGCGACCTTCTCGGTGGCGGCGGCGTTGATGAGCGGGCCGATCGTGGTAGCCGCATCGCGGCCGTCGCCGACCTTCAGCGCGGCGACTGCTTCGCCCAGCACCGCCACGAAGCGGTCGTGGATGCCGTCCTGTACCAGCAGGCGATTGGCGCAGACGCAGGTCTGGCCGGCATTGCGGAACTTGCTGGCCATCGCGCCGGCTACCGCCAGGTCGATGTCGGCATCGTCGAACACGATGAACGGCGCGTTGCCGCCAAGCTCCAGACTCAGCCGCTTCAGCGTGTCGGCCGATTGCCGCATCAGCAGCGACCCGACCCGCGTCGATCCGGTGAAGGACAGTTTGCGCACCACCGGGCTGGCGGTCAGCGCCGCGCCGATCCCCTCTGGCATACCGGTCACGATATTCAGCACGCCCGCCGGGAAGCCCGCGCGCATCGCCAGTTCGCCAAGCGCCAGCGCGGTGAACGGCGTCAGTTCGGACGGCTTGACGACGACGGTGCAGCCCGCCGCCAGTGCCGGCGCGACCTTGCGGGTAATCATCGCCGCCGGGAAGTTCCACGGCGTGATCGCCGCGCACACGCCAACCGGTTCCTTGCCGACCAGAATCCGGCGATCGGGCGTCGGGGCGGGGACGCTGTATCCCGATACCCGTCGCCCTTCGGCCGCGAACCATTTCACGAACGACGCGGCATAGCGGATCTCGCCCTCCGCCTCGGCCAGCGGCTTGCCCTGCTCGGTGGTCATGATCCGCGCCAGGTCGGCGGCGTTGGCGAGGATCAGGTCGTGCCAGCGTTCCAGCAGACCGGCGCGGTCGTCGGCGGTGCGCCGTCGCCAGTCCGGCAGCGCGTCGGCCGCCGCCGCGATCGCCGCTTCGGTCTCGCGCTCGCCACAGGCGGGAATCGTGCCGACGACCACGCCGGTCGCGGGATCGCTGACGTCGATTTCGCCGCCATCGGTGGCGGCGATCCAGTCGCCGCCGATCAGCGCGCGTTCGACGAACAGGCTGGCGTCCTTCAGGTCGGGGATGCCCATCAGCCGCGCACCGGGCCGGCGTGTGCGACAGATCGATCGTTGGGGACCGGTCGGGTTTCTGCGGTCGTCGCCATGACGGGTCATCCTTCCATTGCCGTTGCCGGGGCCATTGCTCAGGGCTTTATCGGCGATCAACGTCGCAGGGCACGAAATCGACCAGCCTGCGCCATTGTTCCCGACGGGCGGCGAAGGCGCGTCCGGTTTCGGCCCGAGCATCGGTATTTCGGACACGGCGGTCGCATTTTCGACGGCGAGCGGGCGCGTGGTCGGCCCCTCGATGCCCGCCACGACGAAGGCCTGGTCAGCGCCGCCCCCCGGATCCTGCCGAACGTTGGACTGAAGACTTTGTCGGGGGGCGGTACATATCGCAACCGGCAGAACCCTCCCTCACCTCGGCACCATCCGGCGTAACGTCTGAGGCTACTTGGCGTTCGCGGGCAGCGACGCGCGGTTGCCCCGTAAAACCCGCGACATCATGGATTTGGTGGCGGGCAACGACTATCTGCAGTCATGCCGCACGGTGCGCGGCGTGCGACGGGTTTTCTCCATGCGAATCTACATCACTGACCTGTCCGGCCTGGTCGAAGGTCCGGTCAATCTTGCCCAAGCGCAGATCAATGCCGCTATCATCAACACCGCGATCAGGGATGGCGTTGTGCTGTACATGCGCTCAGGAAGCTATGTCTCCGTGGGTGGGCAATTGCGGTGGTTGCAGAAATCTCGAACAGGGATTGTCTGGGACGGCGCGGGATCCCGGCCCTACCTGCACATGCATCCGGCCTGGTTTAATTCTGTACGCCCGGCATCGACATATGGTTCGATCACGAACAACGCGCGTGCCGCGCTTTTGCGGATTGACGGGACGGCTGCGGTCGACAGTCAGGACGTCAGATTTGAGGGCATCGGGATCGTGTCGGATCCGGTTGGTGGTCGCTATCTTGCCGGGATCAGCGCGGTCGGTGTCCGTGATTTCCGTATGCTTGGTTGTGAGGTGACCGGCATACCCAATGGGTTCGGCATCACGGCGGGATCGTTGGTTGGCGATTCACAGATATGCGAGAATCATATTCATAATTTCTACGACAATTCGCTCAAGACGATTGATGGTGCCGAGTGGCGCGGGCGTGTCCAGTCAACCGGTATCGAACTGGATAACAACCGGTATCCGGGGGTCAACAGCGCCAATGTGCTGATAAAATCAAACAAGATCGAGAAGATCATGAAAGGGCGTGATTTTGCGTCTCTGGCGATCAACGGCCCCGCTACTCCTGGCAAGCCAACCGCCATGCAAACCGATGGAATCAACATCGGCAACGACCAGACATTTGGTACCCGTGTTATTGGAAACATTATCGACACGGTCAGCGAAGGGATCGACAATTTCGGGTCGAAGGGCGTCATATCGGACAATATCATTCGTAATGCGTGGGATCATGGAATAAAACTTGTTCATGGAGCGCAGGGTAATGTTCTGCGCAACAATATTGTTGATAATGCAGGATTGACCGGCATTACCATGGGCGATGGCGGTGTTCGGTCGGTGCGCGACAATGTCGTTACCGGAGGTACGGTTTCCGGTGTCGGCTACAATGGAGTGTGGATGAATCTTGGTGCAATGGCGGCGATAAGATTCGGCGCATCGGCACCTGCCCCCAACCGGTTCCAGGCGGTGCACAACACCATCAATGGGACCAAGATCATTCTGACCCGAAAAACCAAATTCGGTTGGTTTGGTGACAAGGATGGTGATCTTGATGCGCGCAACATGGGCAACGATATCGTTATGGTGGGCGAACCTTTTGAAAAAAAAGTGAGAATAGATAGGTCGGAAAACGGTTTCTATAATGGGGCCGTAAAGCTTGCCGGTTCCGATCGGTACGTTACGGATACATAATTTATTAAATTGTCGAATAAATGCATTTATTGGCAAATCGAAAAACTTTTGATTATCTGAAGATTATTTTGCGAACCGCGGCGCGCGGTTGAAGTCGGGGATGCCGAACGGGCGGTCTTCGAAGACATACCCGTAATAGAACGCGCGCAGCCGGCGGTGGAACGCGCGGATGCGGTCCTGATAGGCGAGTTGCGCGATCAGATCAGTGTGGCCCAGCCGGGTAAGCAGCGCCTGCACGCCGACCGACGGCAGCACCCAACCAAGCGCGCGGGCCGCGGCGTCGCGCGTCTCCAGCCCCGTGCGATAGGCACGGACCGCGCCCGCGACACTTTCATCGCCGTTCTGGTGGAAGGCGAGGTACCATTTGTAATGGAAGGCGGTCCCAAGCGGCGCCGATCCCGCCCATTCGGGATGATTGGCATAGAAGCGCCGCATGGTGCGATCGCGTGGAATATCCCAGGCCCCGTTGACCGCCTCGCGCTGCGCCATCGCGATTTCCGCCCCTTGGTTGAGCGGAATCGCGGCGTTGATCGCGACATTGGCCAGCGTGGGCACGATCAGGACGAGGATAAGGCACGCCCCGGCCAGCGTCGCGGCATTGGCGACCGACGTCCAGCGCAGGCGGGTGACGGCGGCGGCCAGCGCGATCCAGAACAGCAGATAGGCGGCAATGACGATCGCCACGATCAGGCCCTGTACCACCGCGACGCCCGACACCGTCGCCGCGATCAGGAACGGCACGCCGAGCGCCGCCCACAGCAACGCCCATCGCAGCAGCGTCCGGCGACGCCACAGCCTTTGTCCCCCATCGGGCAGGGCATCGAGCATCCGCAGCCGCCCCGCCTCGCGCTCGCCCGAGCGCAAATCGTGGAACAGCGCGATCACGAACAACGGGCCGAGAAACACCAGGACGAAGGCGAAATCGAACCGCCCGGGCAAGGCCAGTTCGGGATTGAAGGTGTCGCCGTCATAGATCTGCGCCTCCAGTCCCAGCGCCCGGACCCGCAGGATGTAGGGCGACACGTCGCGCATGCCGAGCGCCGCGAAGGCGAGCGGGGCGGGGGCGTCCCATGTCGGGTGGAAACTGTAATAGGCGGCGCTGCCGGCGTCCTTCGTCCGGTCGACATAGGCCGCGACGGCGGCGATATCCTCGGCCTGTGCCGCCGGAATCGCGGCGATGGCGGCGCGCTGTCGCGAGATTTCGGCCATGCCGGCGACCAGCGCCGCCACCGAGAGCAGCGCCAGCAGGGCCAGCGCGCCGACCGTCAGCCGCTGGCGCAGCAGGAGCCGGAGTTCATGGCGGACCAGGTTCATCACCGCGCTCCCAGCCGCTGCGACGCGAACGCCAGCGCAGCGGCCGCCGCCGCCAGCCAGCCGAGAATGACGACAAGACCGGGCAAGGCACCGGCGGCAAGATCGCGACCGGCGGGCGGGTCGAACCGGAATGTCGGCATCGCCTGCCAGTGCTGCGCCGTAACCCGCTTGCGCCGGTCGGCCCCGGCATCGGTGGCGCTGTCGTCGTCGTAGCGGACATGTTCCATCTGCATCCGGTTCAGCCGCTGGACCAGCGCATAGCGATACGCCTCCGCCTGTTCGAGGAAGCGGCGATGCCCGGCGAAGTCGGTGCCCGCCGCGGCCATCGACAGCGATCGCAGCGCGATGGTCGGGCTGAGCAGTCCGACCCTGTCGACCAGCGCGGTCTGCCGCGCCTGCGCCGCATAGCTGGCGGTCGCATGGCGGCCATACAGTGCCGCTGTCAGCCGTTCCCCCTCGATCCCGAGCGCGCCCTTGTAGTTGATCGGCAGATCCTCGACCCGGGCGACGCCGTAGCGCGCGAGCAGCGCCTGCTTGAACTGCGCGAAATGCGGGTCGTCGGGGTTGTGGGTGTCGCCCAGGGTGCGCAGGTCGCGGGCGACCGCCACTTCGGTCTGCAACCGGTTGGTCAGCGGGATCGCGGCGCTGGCGATGTCGGGGGCGACACGCGGCAGCAGGACGACCGCGACGGCCCAGATCGCCACGAGCGCGAGCAGCGCATCACGGCTGCGCCGGACGATGGCCGACACGAGCAGGATCACGATCGCCCACAGCGCGAGATAGGCGGCATAGCCAAGCGCGATCGTCAGGATGGACAGCGTCATCGCGCCGGGCTGGCCGGCAATGGCGACCAGGCCGATCATCGCGGGCAACCCGGCAAGCAACGCCGCCACGCCGAGCGCCATCAGCTTGCCGCCGACGATCTGCCGGCGGGTCGCGCCCTGCAACATCAGTACGCGCAACGTGCCACGTTCGGTTTCGCGGGCAAGCGCGCCATAGCCCAGGAACACCAGCAGCAACGGCACCACCACCTGTACGACGAACGCCGGGGTCAGCTGGCCGAACCGGACCAGCAGCGAGCTTTGCCGCACATCGCCGAAATTGGCGCTGTTCTGGCGATGTCCCTCCAGGAACATGCTGTTGCCGGTGAACGCATCCACGCCGGGATCGAACGCGGCAAGCGGCCCCAGCGGTCGGAAGATGAACGTGCCATAATGCACGACGCGGTGGGGATGGCGGTCGGGCTGGCCTTTGAACGCGGCCTCCGCCGCCGCGGCATGGCGCGCGCGCAGATCTGCGATCCCGCGCTGGTGCGCCCATGCACTCACCACCGCGGCCAGCGTCAGCAGCACGACCAGCACGAAGGCGATCACGGCGACGCGGTTGCGCGCCATCAGCCGCAATTCGTCGCGGGCGATCAACAACTGGGGCAACAGGTGGGGCAACCGGGCGGGACTCATGCCGCGGATCCGCCATCGCCGTGCTGGAACCGGGCATGGAGCGCGCGCACGTCGAACCGGTCGGGTCCATCGGCGGCAACTTCGTGCGCGACCCGGCCCGCCTCCAGAAAGGCGATGCGATCGGCGACATCGGCGGCGGACAGCAGGTCGTGCGTCACCATCAAGACCGCCGTGCCGCGCGCGCGCACCTGCACCAGCAACCGGTTGAAATCGGCGGTTGCGCGCGGATCCAGACCCGACGTCGGTTCATCGAGCAGCAGCACGGGAACCTGGCGCAGCAGCGCGACCGCGATCGCGACCTTTTGCCGCATACCCTTTGAAAAACCGCCAAGCCGACGATCCCATGCCGGATCCTGCAGACCGGCGGCCGCCAGCGCCCCGGTAATGGCATCCCGGCGCTTTCGTTCGCCCGACAGGGCCAGCAGGTAATCGGCATTCTCGACCGCCGTCAGATGCTCGTAGAGTGCCACATTCTCCGGCAGATAGGCGATGTGGCGGCGCGCGCCGTCGGGGTTCGTCGCCGGATCGGTCCCGCACACCGCGATCCTGCCCGACCGTGCCCGGGTGAAGCCGAGCAGCGCCGAGAGGGTCGTCGACTTGCCCGCCCCGTTCCCGCCCAGCAGCGCGGTGATGCTGCCCGCCGGCACCCGCAACGACAGCCCGTTCAGGACGGCGGTCGGGCCATAGGACAGGGTCAGGTCCGCGATCAGGATCGGATCGGTCGGCGGTATCGGCTGGTCGTTGGTCGTCATGGGCGAACCCAATGGCGTCATTCGATCAATGTAACAAGATATCATTGACGATGTTACATCATAACCTTCATAGGCGGCGCAGCGGGAGGCGACCTGTTGCCCCCGGATCCAGTCCACCAAAGGGGTTCCTGTCTTGCGTCTTTCTACGCGCGCCGTCTTGCTGACTGCGACCGTCCCGTTCGCCGTGACCCTGTCGTGTGCCCCGGCCATCGGCCAGACCAAAGAGAACACGCAGCCCGAGGGCGCGCGCGCGGAGATCACCGTGACCGGCGTCCGCCAGTCCTATCGCGGCAATTTCGCCGTGCGCGAGATCCCGCAGGCGATCGCGACGATCGACGACACGGTGATCGAGGAAAATGCCATCACCCGACTGACCGACGCGCTCGATCTCAACGCATCGGTCGTGCGGCAGAATACGCTGGGCGGCCTGTGGGACAGTTTCGCGGTGCGCGGGTTCACCGGGGACGAGAACCTGCCGAGCGGCTATCTGGTCAACGGGTTCAACGCCGGGCGGGGTTTCAGTGGACAGCGCGATGTCGCCGGGATCGAACGGGTCGAGGTGCTGAAAGGCCCCGCCGCCGCCGTGCTCGGGCGCGGCGAACCGGGCGGGTCGATCAACCTGGTGACCAAGCAGGCCGAGATCGGCCGCAGCTTCGGCACCGCGTCGCTGCAATATCGCAGCTTCGATATCGTCCGGGCGGAGGGCGATGCCAACCTGTCGCTGACCGGCACGCTGTCGGCGCGACTGATCGGCTACGCCGAGAGCGGCGACAGTTTCCGCGATACGACCGAACAGAAGCGCTGGGGTTTCCTGCCCTCGATCGGGCTGAAGATCGGCGACGCCACCCGCCTGACCTATGACTTCGAATGGACCCGCGTCGAGGTGCCGTTCGATCGCGGTATTGTCGTGCTGAACGGTAATTTCGACACGGTCCCGCGCTCGCGCTTTCTGGGCGAACCGAGCGATGGCGACACGGTCGCGCGCGCCACCGGGCATCAGCTGCGCGTGCAGCGCGACTTCAGCCCGTCGTGGAGCCTGTCGGTCGGGGCCAGCCACCGCGACACGCGGCTGACCGGGGCTTCGTCGGACGCGGAAACGGTACGATCGCGCCAGAAGCTGTACGTCGATGGCCGGTCGTTGTCGCGCCAGCGTCGCACGCGGCGCTATACGTCCGAACACAGCGTCCTGCGCGCCGAACTGGCCGGCGACTTCACCACCGGCGCGCTGCGCCACCGCGTCCTGATCGGTGGCGATTTCGACTATTTCGATACCGACCAGCTGTTCACGCGGTTTCGGGGACCGGTGGTGACGCCCACCACGACCGATCGGGCGGGCTATGTCCTGGATATCCAGAATCCCGTCTATGGTCGCTTTCCGGTACCGGTCACCGCGCCGATCACCAACCGGCTGGACGTGCAGCGCACGATGGGTGCCTATGTTCAGGACCAGATCAGCCTGACCGACCGGTTGCAGGTCCGTATCGGCGGGCGGTACGACGACTTCCTGCTGCGGGTCGACAACCGGCTGACCAACGTACTGGGCCGGCGCAAGCGCAGCCGTTTCAGCCCGCAGGCCGGTGTCGTCTATGAACTCGGCGCGCCGCTGTCGCTCTATGCGGCGTATGGCGAGGGCTATCGCGCCAACATCGGGGCGGATGCGACCGGCAACGTGTTCGAGCCGGAGACGAGCAAGTCGATCGAGGCGGGCGTCAAGCTGACCGCGATGGGCGGGCGGCTGACCGGAACACTCGCGGCCTACAGCCTCGACAAGTCCAACGTGCTGGCCACCGACACGCTCAATCCCGGCTTCGCGGTCGCGATCGGCAAGGCGCGCAGCCGCGGGATCGAGGCGGATCTGAACGGCCGGCTGCCCGGTGGTTTCGAAATCCTGTTGAGCTATGCCTATACCGATGCCGAGGCGCGGTCGCAGGTGCTAGACCCCAATTTTTCGTTCCAGATCAGGCCGGGCGACCCGCTCATCAACATTCCGAAGCACAATGTGAACATGCAGGTTGCGAAACGCTTCATGCTGGGCGCGCGTGACGCGATGGTCGGCGCGGGCGTCCAGCATCTGGGTGCGCGCAGTGGGGAGACGGGAACCAACTTCACCCTGCCGTCGCACACCCTGTTCCGCGTATTCGGCCAGGCCGATCTGATCGAGGGCGTGCAGCTGTTCGGCTCGGTCGCCAATCTGTTCGATGCGGACTGGTACGCCAACAGCTATTCGCCGGTCTGGGTGCAGCCGGGCGCCCCGCGCACCGCCACGATCGGCCTGCGCGCCAGTTTCTGAAGCCAGTTTCCAAAGCCAATTTCAAGAGAGCCTCCATGCGTCCTGCCCTGTTGGCGGCCATCGCCATCCTGATCCCGTCCGCCGCCATCGGCCAGTCCGGTGCGCCGCTGCCCGGATTGCCGGCGGCAATCCTGCCGCCCGTGCTGCCCTGGTCGGGTGCGAGCGAGCGACTGATCGTGCGGGCGACCGATCCATGGATCACTCCGGCGGAACGCAGCGGGTTCGCGACGACGCCGCCCTATGCCGAAACCCGCGCATGGCTGGAACGGCTCGCCGCCGCATCGCCGCTGATCCGGATCGAGACGTTCGGCCGCACCGCGCAAGGGCGCGATATGCTGATGGTCCGCGCCAGCAAGGGCAGGGCGGGAAAACCCGTCGTGCTGATCCAGGCCGGCATTCATGCGGGCGAGATCGACGGCAAGGATGCCGGGCTGATGCTGCTGCGCGACATCGCGCTCAGGGGCAAGGACGCGCTGCTCGATACGGTCGATCTGGTGTTCGTCCCCGTCTACAACATCGACGGGCACGAGATGGCGAGCCGCTGGAACTTCCCGGCGCTGCGCGGACCGCTGGAGAAGGGCTATGTCGCCAACGCGCGCGGCATCAACCTGAACCGCGATTATGCCAAGGCCGATGCGCCGGAAACGCGCGCGATGATCGCGCTGCTGCGGCGGCTCGATCCGATCCTGTATGTCGATTGCCATGTCAGCGACGGGTTCGACATGCAGTACGACATCACCTTCACCTATGCCGGCTGGGGCCGCTATGCCTATCACCGCGCCACCGCCGACTGGCTGACCGATCGGTTCGGGCCGGGCGTGACGACCACGCTGGAACGCGCCGGGCATATCCCGACGATCTACCCCAGCCCGATCGACCCCCGCGCGCCCGAGAAGGGCATCCGCCAGGCCCCCGAAGGCCCGCGCTATTCGACCGGCTATGGCGACTTCATCGGTGTCCCGACCGTGCTGGTCGAGAATCATATGCTCAAACCCTATCGCCAGCGGGTGCTGGGCACCTATGTCCTGCTGGAGGCCGCGCTGGCGCTCGCGGGCACCGACACCGCGCGGATCGTCGCGGCAAAGGCTGCCGACCGCGCCAGCCGCCCCGCCACCATGCTGACGCGCTGGAAGCCCGCGGCGGAACCGGTCGGCTGGATCGAGCGGTTCCGGGGCGTCGCGTTCGACACCTATCGCTCGCCGGCGAGCGGGCGGACGGAGCAACGCTGGACCGGGCAGCCCATCACCTTGCGCATGCCGATCATCGGACAGGAGCCGGTCGAGACGGTCAGGCTGCCGACCGCGTGGTGGATACCGGCGGAACAGGCCGGGGTGATCGACCGGCTGCGTCTGCACGGCATCCGCTTCGATACGACCGCCGCCCCGCGCACGCTGGCGCTCGACCGCATCCGCGTGACCGACCCGGTGGTGCAGCGTGCACAGGACGGGCGACTGCCGGTCAAGGCGACCTTCACGCACGAACGCGTCACCGAAACGCTGCCCGCCGGCACGGTCCGCGTACCGTCCGACCAACCGCTCGGCCTGCTCGCCGCCGCCTTGCTGGAGCCGGAAGCGCCGGACTCGTTCCTCGCATGGGGATTCTTTCCCGAACTGCTCGCATCGCCGCCGGGGACAGAGGCCTTTGTCGCCGCCCCGCTGGCCGAGGCGCTGCTGGCGCAGGACGCCGCGGTGCGGGCGGAGTTCACCGAAAAGCTGGCATTTGATCCTGCCTTCGCGGCCGACCCGGACGCCCGCCTGCGCTGGCTGGCGGACCGTCTGCCCGGTCGCCCGCTGCCACACCGAACCTACCCGATCCGGCGGGAACACTAGGCCGGATTGGCCCGCCGCATCTTCGACGGAGAGCATCATGCCGGATTCCGGATCAGCCTTGCCCACGCTTGCCCTGCCGGAACATGTCCGCATCGGGGAGGGGCGGGCGATCCTGTCCGCCGTGCGCCGGGCGGACGTCAATCTGGCGGTCTGGTCCCGGGGGGCGGGCCGTGTGCCGGTCGGGTCGCTCGCCTTGTCGGCGGTGGACGATGTGGCCCTGGCATCCCCGGTCGCGGTGTTGGCCGACGCGGTCGAACGGGCGCTGACGGACGCGGGTTATGCCGGGGCCGTCATGTCCATGCTCGCCACCGACATCACGATGCTCGGTGACCTGCTTGCGCAGATGCTCGATTGCGATAGGCTGGCGATCCGGCTGGAGGTCGTTGACACCGATGCCTGTCGCCGGTTTCAAGCCGATTATGTGACGGCCCGACTGATCTGCACCTATGCCGGACCCGCGACCCAGTGGCTGGCCAATGTCGACGCCGCCGCGTTGCTGGGCGGAGCGGTCACCGATGACCTGCCGATCCGTCAGCTCGCCACGGGCGACGTCGCGATCTTCAAGGGGCGGGAATGGTCACCCGACCAGGCCATCGTCCATCGGTCTCCGCCAGTCGCCGGCACCGGCCGGCAGCGCCTCGTGCTGGTGATCGACACGGCCCCCGGCACACCGATCCCGCACGCCTGACTGGCCCGCTGTCTGCGGGGAAAGGGCCACCAATCCCGGGGTCGGCAGCCTCGATTGCCAGCCAGACACCCACGGGCGGCCACCGCTCTGCGCGGATACTCGCCAAAACCAAGAACGGCCGGGGGGGCGCATGGCCCGTCCGGCTTCTTTGCAACGCCGATGACTGCGAACGTCGCGAATGAAAGAAGACCGTCTCCCGCAAGGCCCGGTTTTGACCGGAAGTGGTGCCGCTTACAGGACTCGAACCTGTGACCCCCGCATTACGAAGACTCGGATCAACGACTAACCCACCGAAATACCGTCGTTCTTCATCCCAGTTTGACCCCGTATGACACTCACAATGCTCACAATCTGTCTCGTGGAGTTCCGACGAAACGACGGAATGACAACCCGCTGAGCGGGCTTCACAATCGGCGTACAGACAACCTCGTTGTCTCATGCTCCCGTCGAACGGACGATCATCATATCAACCAAGGGAGATATGATGATGACGGTACTTTCCTCACTGACAATGGTGGCATCGGATCGAGCAGCAATGAGGGTCAAGGGAATTGGATCGATGCGGCAGAAGCTGATCGATCGAATTGGCGACCAGATCGAATTGGCAAAGGCTGCCGAGACCGGTCAGTCATTCCAGCGGGTCAAATATCGCCGTAGCCGTGACATCGAGAGCGAACAGGTTTCAGAGACGGTCGTGAAAACTCGTGTTCGTCCGTGGTGGACCGAGGATCAGGACGGTTCGATCCTGCTGTGGGTCAAGTACGGCAACACCAACCTTGAGCTGGCAAAGGGCAAACCGGCTATTCGGATCGCCAGTCGGGAGCAGCTCGTCCCGGCGCTCGAAACCGTCCGGGAGGCAGTGCGGGCAGGGGAGTTGGACAAGCAGATTGAAGGCGCTGTTGCCGCGTTCAAAACGCGGTTCCGGAAGTGAGGTGAGAGGGAGGGAGCAGGAAAACACCGTTCCACATTTTCCAAGTTAGCGCGTCACCCACTTCAGCGTGGCCTGTTTGGCTAATATGAGTGGAGCGCTCCCCCCTTTCCATATGGCTATGTCTTTCAGCGCCGCTCTCAGCAGTCGCCGACCTCGCTGCTTTGTGCATAAAAATGTCATTGGTCACTACTGCCGGACGTAAGCCAAATGATAACGCCGGCCAGAAGCGCGACGCCCGCAACGCAGGCTACGGTTAGCTCTAAGGGTGTCGCGCCGTTTGTCGCATTGTCCGATGAGCGCAATCCACCCCAGCTTATTGCAGCGAACGCGACCGCAGCGAAACTGGCCAGGACGACGAACATTGCATTCTCCTTAACGGTATTTGTACCCGGCGGTGGCCATTTGTAAAACGTGTTCGAAGGGCTAAACGGCAAAAAGACCTCTTGGTGCGCGAATTACCTTATCAAATGGCCTATCGTCGCTAACTCACTACACCCGCTATCATTTCAGATAACGGGCTGGATCATACAACTGATCCGCAGCTACCACGTCATCCTCCGAACTCTGACCGTCGCATGGCTCCTGATCGGCAGTCCCTATTACATGAGGAATCCAGCAGGCCTTTTGGATCAACGGAAGAGCGTTATATTTAGCCTCCTGCTGCGCTGTTGGCCTGACGCTCTCTTGTATATCCAAATCGGCAATGTTTGCCGAATTTGGGGATTTTTCCGTTTCTGATTGATCTGCACGCGAATTGTCAACGCTTGTGTTCGACATCCTCTCGAGCTCATCAGCCTGCGCATCTAGACGATCAGCCTCTGCCTCCATTGCCTTCGCTTTTGCTTCGCTTACTGATTGAACCGCTGCTGCAGCTTCCCGTTGTCGATTGTGGTTGGTCACGGCGCTCAACGCCGTTCCAATTAGTACGCACGCAACGACAAAGCCGAAACCGGCTTGCATTTGAGATTTCGGACTCATTCCACGGTTTCCGGCACGTAGAATTCCTCACGCCACATACGAATCTCGTCGACCAGTTCAACGTGGCGATCATGGATTGAGATGAAGGTTGCGGTGATACCGAGTCCGATAATCGATCCAATTGCGATGGTGAGCGCACCGATGACGTAGAACGCCATGTAGGGAGATTGCGGTCCTATTAGTTCGTTGATTTCGAGTCCGGCAAAAACGCATCCGATGATCAGAAATGCGAGAATGGCGAACACGATGTACCGATAAAGATCGACGATAAATCGCATCGAGGTCCCTATTCTATTAGCTACCGGACGATCCCGGCCAAACCACGCTACCCCGTTTTGGGGTAATCGCAACCAGTCGCCATCCCTCGATCTTCCGAGATTTAGGGTGGCGATTGGCGAAGGGTATTCACGACAAGCGATACCTACGTGTCGTCGAGGCGCTGAAGGCGGAGCGTGAGCAGCTAGGACTCAGCCAGATCGCTTTGGGAATACGGCTCGGCCATCGCCAGCAGTTCGTGTCGAAATATGAGGCTGGCGAGCGTCGGCTGGATTTCATCGAACTCGTTGATGTAGCGGTAGCGCTCGACCTGAATTGGAAAACGTTGGTCGAGGGTAGTTTATCCGAAGCCTGAGACTGCTCTAAAGTGTCGCGGGTTCGGAATTATTCGAGAAAAAACATTTGCTTACAGGTCAAATACCGACCTGCGAAGATATGACCGAATCGGCCTTATTGTTATCGCATGCTTTGCAGAACATCGACATTCATCTCGGCGGTCAGGTGCTTAGCATAGAAGCGATCGATCATTTCGACGCTAGTGCGTGCGTTCCTGGCAAGGGTGAGCAGGCACATGTCCTTCCCCTTGATCAGACGGAACATGATCGCTGAATGACGCAGGGAATATAGCGTTCGGGTGTCGCCTGACGTCGACTCATACAGACCGGCAGAGCGTAAGACGGTACGGAGCTGACGACCGAGATTCCGTATGACGAACGTACGGTTCTTGTACTTCGGCATAAACACGAAATCGTCCGGATTGCCGAACCCTGCGGCCTTGCCGGCTTTCAGCAGCGTTTCATAAATTGGGACAGCGTTCGGCATCGAGACAACCGGCGTGTTCACGGTCTTGCTAAAATCCGTCGTTATACGGAGGTACTGGGTTTCCTTCGTTCGAACGATCTCGACGTGACGATGGCGTAGCTGCTTCGCATCCGACGGGCGCAGGAACGTGTTGACCGAAAACGTGCAGAACCGACGCAGCTCGTCGGTTATTTGGTATCCGTACACCTTCGTCCCGGCATCCTCGTGTCGTTTGCACTCCTTCAGCAGCGCCTGATATTCCTTGAGCGAAAACCAGCCACGAACCTTCTGCTTCAGGCTGACTTTCGGCATCAACGGAACGTGATCGATCGCACCGGCACGGGCGGCGGCTTGCAGCGTCTTGCTGACGAGGACGAGGATCATCTTGATCGTTGCCGATGATAGGTCCTTATCCCGGAGCTCCTCGACGAACTCGTCAAGTGCGACGGTCTTGATCCGACGAACGTCGAGGTCGCCGAGAGGCTCGTCGCAGTGACACCGTAGAATGCGACGTTGATCGAGCGCGAGGCGAGGGTTCTTGTCCCCACGAGCAACTCGGCGTTCGTCGGCGGCAATCACGTCCTCAGCAAAACGACGAAACGAGTTATCGCCTCGTACAGCCTTCATGGTGGGCGTCAGTTTGTCCGATATTGCCTGCGCGTCGATGCGGGCTTTGCCAATATCGTCGGTTTTCAGCGACCGGGCGACCTGGCGTCCATCGTGACGATAGCGGGCATAATAATATGGTGATCCGACGGTCTGCGTCAGCGTTACATTTCCAATCCTTTCCGTGAGCATAAGGGTGTTTCTCCAAATGGTAAGCGCCGAACGACGTTCTTGACCGTCTCGGCATAAAACCGGCCTCCCTTCGTCGTGGGGATACCGAGCGTGTTGAGGTGGCGAGCAATCGCCGAATAGGACCGTCCCTCGTCCACCAGCGGCTGGACAACGGACGCAAGCGAATGGGCGTGGTCGATAGCTTGCTGGCGATGCTTGGTCGCAAGGACCGATGCGTTGGCACCGAGACGGACGCCGCGTTTCTTCGCTTCAGCAAGCGCAAGGCGGGTGCGTTCGGAGATCATTCGGCGCTCCTCCTGGGCGAGCGCAGCGAAGATATGGAGTTGGAAGTCCGACGCATGCGGCATGTCGGCGACGACCAACCCGACACCCTGCTCCATGATACCGGCGATAAAGCTGACTTTGCGGGAAAACCGATCGAGCTTGGCGATCAGCACTTTCGCACCGAGACGTTTGGCGGCGGCAATCGCTTGCCAGAGCACGTCCCGCGTGTCCGACTTGCCGGACTGTACCTCTACATAGTCCCCTAGAACCTGATCATTGTCACCGATGAATGCATCGACCAGCGACTTTTGTGCGGCCAGACCTAACCCGGATCGTCCCTGCGCGGCGGTCGATACGCGATAATAGGCGATGTAGCGGGTCATTCGGAGGCTCCGTCAAAGGCAAACCTTGGTTTGTCGTGGACGGGATCTTTTCAATATTCGATTTTATCCACAGCTCATTCGGGAGCGACCACAAAAGCTGCAAGTCGATCGGGAAGAGGCGCTGAGCGCTCTGCGTAGGTGACAACCTCGCAATCCGCCTCGTCGTCGATCATTTTATCTAACTCGATATGCGCGCCCCATTTGATGAACGTGCCGCACTTCATGCATTCCACGCGGTAAGCGTGGATTGATTGGGGGGATTCTTCGAGCCAGCGGCTACCCGTACTGCATGTGCATCTAGGCTTCATAGCGCTTGCATCGAGCGTACGTAGGGGCACGTCAATATCGAATCAGTGCAAGACAGCTTCCCCGGTTGTCGGAACAAAGCCAGCGAGCTATCGAAATTTCCACCGGCCGGAAGCCGAAATGACAAAATGCGAAATGTTGGGTTTGGACGCCGGTAGCGCGCAAACGTCGACATGGAACGCTCTTGACGCTCGTATTGAGAAGCTTTTCTAGCGCATCATGGACACTCTCTCCCCCTCTGAACGAAGCGCGAGAATGAGTCGCGTTCGGTCGCGAGATACCAAGCCAGAAATGCTCGTGAGGCGAGCTACCCATAAAATGGGATATCGATACCGGCTCCATGCAAAAAATCTGCCGGGAAAACCGGATCTGGTATTTGCAGGCAGGCGAAAAGTGATCTTCGTTCATGGGTGTTTCTGGCATCGACATCCCGACCCCGAGTGTAAGCTAGCTCGTCTACCCAAATCGAGGCATGATTTTTGGATACCAAAATTGGAGCGTAACTGCGCTCGCGATAAGGAGACCGTTCAGTCCCTGACGGATAGCGGTTGGAAGGTATTGGAATTGTGGGAGTGCCAGTGCAGTAAGGGCGAACATATCCAGAACACGGTTAGGAAATTTCTTGATGAAATCGGTTGAGCTGTTCGTAGGAGCCGGAGGCCTCGGTATCGGCGTCAGTCAAGCCGGCTTTAATCCGATCGCGGTGGTCGATTGGGATCGTTGGGCTTGCGACACGATCAGGCAGAACAAAGACCGTGGCTTAGCGGCTATGAAGGACTGGCCTCTCACAGAGGGGGACGTCAGCCTATTCGATTTTAAGGGACTTAGCGGACCGGTGGACCTCGTAACGGGGGGGCCGCCTTGCCAACCGTTTTCGCTTGGCGGGCAGCACCAAGCGTTCCTCGACAAGCGAGATATGTTTCCTCAAGCCATCCGGTCTGTACGCGAGCTAAAACCGCGATCGTTCATATTCGAAAACGTTAAAGGGCTAACACGATCAGCGTTTTCGAACTATTTGGAGTATATTCGACTTCAGTTGCGGCACCCTGACATGGTTGCGCGAAAAGAAGAACCGTGGCTGGATCATTTGGCGCGGCTTGAAGACTATGAGACTAAGGGCCGTCACGATGGTCTTCTCTATAACGTCGTTATGCGCGTTTTGAACGCGGCGAATTATGGTGTCCCACAAAAGCGCGAAAGGGTTTTCATTGTCGGCTTCCGTGCTGATACGGGAGTCGAATGGCATTTCCCTGCGGCAACTCATTCACAAGACGCTCTTTTATGGTCAAAATATCGAGACGGTTTCTACTGGGACAAACATCGTATTGCCAAAAAGGACCGGTCTACTTCCTGTCGAAGCGCTGCGCGAGCAGGTAGGTTTCAGGAAATGCCGACCGGTGAGCCTTGGCAAACGGTACGCGACGCAATCACCGACTTACCCGATCCTGAACTTTGTCCTGGTGTAGCAAGTCGTTACCATGATCATAAGCTTCAACCAGGAGCACGGTCTTATCAAGGGCATACGGGCAGCCCACTTGATGAGCCGGCAAAAACGTTAAAGGCCGGGGTACATGGCGTACCGGGCGGCGAAAATATGCTGCGCAGAGCAGACGGTTCGGTTCGCTATTTTTCGGTTCGGGAAAGCGCTCGACTACAGACGTTTCCCGACAAAATGGTCTTTCACGGATCGTGGACAGAAGCCATGCGCCAGCTCGGGAATGCAGTTCCGTGCCAACTGGGCGCGGCAGTAGCGATCCAAGTTCGGAGCTGCCTTATACAAAACGCATGATACGTTCGTGCATAGCGCGAATGATAGGGTCAGATGAGGGTTCGTAAAGTTCTGCGACCCGTTGAGCAATCAAGTCAGCAGCGAGCTTGGCAGTCTCATCTGATCCGACCGGGCGTCCTTTACGTCCGGGGTGTAGCGAGTCCCATAGCGACCCCTTTCCAGCCATTCTGGGACCACCTGTAACATTGCTTCCCAAGCCCATTCCATTCCAGGGAGGCCGGAACGCCATAATTAATACCGATTCAGCGAGATTTATGTAAGCGGGCTTAAGAACCAAATAACGAACTTTGAAGTCTATTGCCTGTATGTTCGTTGTCTGACTTACTGAATCATAATGTTTCCTAATACGCTTATATAATTCCTCCCCCTTACTTGGAAGCGGGCTAAATCCCTGATTTTTACTTTCTCGGGCGGCACGACCGACGTAGACTGGATATGCGCAGCGCCCATTATCAAGGGCTACCAACGGGGCATAGGCAGGGTTCGAACCTGTGTAATAAAGAGCATACACCCCAGGTCCGTTGAACCGAGATGGCGGCGGAAACTCCGTGGTGGGTTGCTCAAGCAGTTGGACAGCCAACGTAACGCCCACGTTCTCGACGGCTAATGGATCAAACTCAGAATCGCTCATTCAGAGTTTATGGCATAAAAACCAGGCCGACGTCATGCGGATCTGGAGCTAGTGCAGAACCACCTGAATCATAGGCTTGAACGAATGCGGCGACGGAATTTCGCCTAACGAAGCACAATAACCGTCGCACCAATCCGCTTCATTTCACCGGGGGAAGGGATATTCGAAATTTGATGAAGCTCAAATATCTCGAACGAACGGATCGACGCAGATTGCAACGCGCGTATCAGTTCGGCCTTCGTCTTAGGCGCAACGGTCTTCGACAGCATGCTCACGATGCGACCTGATCGAACGACGAGAACGGTTTGACCCGACCTCCCGCACCGACCGACCACGTACGAGGTGAATCCGCAGGTGGCACCGACGAACGGCCCTCGACCGCTACCTTCAACCGTTCATCGATTGATCGCTGCGTTTCCAGCTTTGCGGGCAGCTTGGAACCGACATGCAGGACGCGCTGACGCATCATTTCGGAGAGAACCTGCGTTCGTGTTTTACCCGATAGCAGGCAAACGCGATCGAACGATTCCAAAAGCGGCTTTGATGCTCGGAAATTGACAAGGGTATGTAAAGACTGGGTATTCATCGGTTCGACCTCGGCTGGTAAGTACCGGGTACTTATGCCCGTTCGCTCAGGGCTTCGTGTCGTAGTGCGCTGCAAACAGCGGCAATAATTCACGGTAGACGGCAACATACCTATCGTCGTCACCGTGACGCGATGCTCGTGCGACGAAAAACAGCTCGTTCCGGATCAGCGTCAGGCTCGATCGGTCTCCCGAACCGGCGGCAGTCGCTGACGCTTCGAACGATCCGAAATGCTCATACCCGTTGAACGTCATCGCAAATTCGAAATTCGCGGAGCGATCGTTCGGATCGGGCAGGTAGGTGGTGTCCATCATGACACTTGGGTCACCGATAGCTGACATTGTGACAACGATCGGTTTCACGGGCAGCACGACGGTTCAATCGTCATCTACGCCGCAGCGTTCGAGGTGTGTGGAAAGCAAAAATCGACGTTTCAGAATATCAGTTGGCAGTAACGGACGCTCGTTCACGCGGCACGACCGGGGGGTCAGCGAAGGTCATCGTGGTCAGACTCCGTTGATGTCGGTAACATCCGAGCCAGGGATTCCACAGCCCTTCGCAATCTGCTTGCAATTCTTCAATCCCTTACCCGCCGACACCAGCTTGCAACCCTTCGACCGTGCCACCGACACCGCCTCGAAATGCGCGAACAGCGGCAAACCGCCGAAAACGCCGGAACCATGCAACTCCTGCAATGCTGTCGCGGATTTATGGTTCGCAACGGTCGTCGGGACATACTTTTTGGGTGATATTGTCGAGAATGCTGGCCACAGGTGCGGGTATAGATCCTTTAACTCTCCTGAAACCGATCGCATAATTAGCATTTCGCCATTACGGATTGCGTCAAGCACTCGTGTCTTTGCCGAGTTCGAAGTTGTCGTAAGCGCGTCTTTTATCCCATGCAGGTCGATAACCCACTTCGGCGTTACGGCGCTAGCTGAAGCTGCCGGCATCCGCTAGGCAATCCCGAAAAGCTGATCTTGGTAGACAGGTTTCAAGCCGCTAAGGCGGAATATATCGATCTCATCCAGCTGTTCTGTGGCACGAGCGCGCTTAAGGAGACCGAGCAAACGAGTTCCATATTGCGTGCGCTTGTCACGTAACGGGTCAGGAGTTCCTCCTGTGCTCTTTTCCCCTTGATCGCCTGATGGGACATAGTTTCGGTTGCCGAACTTGGCTTTCCATGCCTTGTATTCTTCCCGGCGAAGGTAGTCTGTCTGAACAAGACGAACATAGGTGGCTTCTTGGCTGATCCCGAGCTTCTTGGCGAATAAGCGAATGAAATCTTCGTCTGGGATTGGCGTGAAGCGGAAGCGCGTGAGCGCCGCCTTGATGAGGCGCTTTGGCGCGAGAAGACACGCCGCGAACCGGTTACAGAAGCGCTCAACCCTGTTCCGAATGATCGACGGATTGGAGGCACCTTCCTTCCGTAGGAGAACGTGGCCGAACTCATGAGCCAGCGTGAAAAGCTTACGTGCTTTGCTGCTGTTCGTCGTATTGATGACGATGGTATGTGGGCCGTCATCAATGTGGACGTATAAGCCAGCAGCTTCATCGTTCTTGAACTGCCGATGCAGCACAAGAACGCCAAGGCTTTCTATGAAGCCCCGCAAGCTGACATAAATCTTGTTTGCGTCCTGCCAATCCAGCTGCTGATCATCGGTGATGCCCCACCGGGCGCGCCACTTTTCCGCAAGCTCGATAGCTTCTTGGTTCGAGTAAGTGGTTGGTTTAATTTGCTCGATGCTATCATCCAGGCCAACATCGAGATCTAACGCAGACAAGGTACTCGACAGTCGTTCAACATAGCTGATGGCTTGGAGCGTGCCTTTCTCGAACTGGCTGATTTTTGGACTAGCGGTACGAAAATCAACAGAAGAGAACAGAGGCAGTTGCTGCTGGGTAAAAAGAGCCTGAAGCGGGACGGCTAGTTCATCCGCAATGGAGATAATATCATTGTCGTCCAGATCACCACCGGCGTCGACGATTTTTTCCAGTTCGGATTGTGCGACGCCGCTACGGGACGCGAGGGTAGCCAAGTTGAGGCCACGCGCTGTAAGGACGTTGGAGAGGGCACCAGCAGGAATTTTCACGTGTGTTTCGACTTATGGCCTTGGCAGACAACGACAAGCGGACTGACATTCGCCCAGTTGGCCAACGTCCAAACGGTGGGAGTAGGACTGTATCTCGCGTTAGCAGTAATTCAAGCCGTATCCGTCACTGGCGTTTCAGGCCTGTCGCGGCGCGTGAATACCCTGCTTGGCGCAGTGACAGCCAAGGACATGCGGATTGAGATAGCCAATGTCCGCAGCCTGAGCGGCGAGGTAAGCGGCCTTGAGATTGGCTTCCACGACTTCAACCGCCGCCTTTTGCCGATTTTATTCGCGCTTTTCGCGGTTAGTATCGCCTACTTCGGCTACTGTACGGTCTGGCAGAATCTACCGGCACGGCAAGATGGCATGTGGTTCATTTTCGGCTTCTATCTCGTTTTACCCACGGCTATTTTCGCGGCCTGCTCGGCAATCATATGGTGGCAGTGCAGGAAGGTGGCAAAGCGGGTGAAGGACGCAGAAACCCGTATCAGGCGGACACTCGTTGGCTTGCCGTAACAAATGCGAATAGGCTTTGCCAGAATACCGGAGCGATGTTCAGTTCACACGCGCAAAATAGAAACCATCGCCGCGCAGTTTGACGCAGACGATATGTCTCGCGCGCGGGCAATGTGCATACGCGCACTGAAAAGCTGCCTGTCCACATTCTATCAAAGTTCGCTATCTCGGCACTCGTGAGAGAGCGCTTATGGAGCTGTTTGCTCGGCTGGATGGATATTTGAAATTAGGGAAGGCGGAAGGCGCTGCTTTCCAGCCCTCAGCAGTCATTGCGATCGATCCACAATCCGACGGAACCCGATTGAACCGGCAATCCCAGAAATACCGCGTTTTAAACCGCCGTCAGCGACCGATCCGATGCCAAAACGTTAGATCCTACCAATAACGATCAATCGACGTTCTAATCCCGTTTTTAACGGTCGTTCGATAATCAAAAAACGATCAACAAGAACGTAAAACGTATCAATAATAGCCTCCAATCAAACTTAGATGGTTTCATATAAAAAACGATATAACATGACACTATCAAACTATCATGACGTCTAAAATTGTCCTATAGAACCAGCTTATACCTGACAGATAGAACCTGATATAACTGACATACCAAAACCGACTTCGTCGGATGACTAAGTCATATTTTTATAACGGGGTATATAAGAGGTTTGTTATAAGAAATTATAGAATCGTCTTTCAGATATGTTTTAGAACCGTCTTTTAGATAGTCTTTAGAATGACTTGCTAGAAATGTTTTAGACATAGCTATTAATCAAGGTCCGAAAGGCATTTTCGAACCAAGAGGGGCAGGTCGGCGAAGGCAAGAGTCTCGAAAGGGGTTTATACCCGTCAATCTGGATTGTGATAATTGGTCCAATCTACGGCGTCGGCGTAGTTGGGCTTGTCACGTAACTTGCTGAAATATAGTTTGAAACCGTCGTCGGCATCCGATTGGATATCGTTCTGACGGTGTCCCCACTGGGTACGAACCCAGGTATCTTGAATAAGAGCGGGAAAGGCGTCTTGCAGGTCGGCGCGAGGGCAGTCGATCAGCGCATGATAATGAAGACGACCTTCCTTGCTCCGCTCCTGCACAGCGATCATCCTAACGCGCGTACCGAACCGGGATGCAGGTTTACCGAGTACCTGTCGGCTGAGCAGGCTATGGAAATGGCTCATGTTCTGGGATGCTTTGTCGGCATCGAGAAACGCCATCGTTGAACGGTATCCGTTAGCGACAGGCACACCCTGCTTCATTGTCAGCGTCACGGCATGCGGAGCGACCCAATGGTCGATCTTCGCAAAATCGCGAAAGGCTGCTTGGATACGAAGAGTGTGGCTGTGGTTCACGGTCCTTTCCGGGTAAAGTATGTAGATATATTAGATACTTATCAGTGTTAAGCGTCTTCCGTAGAGACGAACGCTCCATTTTCTGAATTAATCCCGAATGGGTTGGGACGGTCCATCGCAGCGATGATGTCGATACCGTCGCGAGACGTGACCAGCGTATCGATTTCCAACGACGGGAAGACCGTCAACAGCTTGGTCAAGGCGATGATAACAGCAGGCGTCTTCGGGCAGTTTTTCGGCTTGAATGCGGATCGAGCGTTTTCAATGTCCGACCGCTTGCACGGTATTCCAGCGTCGGTCAGCGTGTCGGCAAAGTGCTGCGCAGTTTTACAATCGACCCCCTTTGCCAGACCCGCTTTCGAGTTTCTCCAAGCAGCACATAGCGACTGACGGAGGCGGTTGAGGTCGGGATCGGTCCTCTTCAGATATTTTGATCCACCATCCTTCAAGGACGACTGCGACATGACGGAAATTGCGAAAGCTCGGTAATCCGCGACCGTCTTCAGGCACCGAGGCGTTTCGATCGCAAATGATTCCCAATACCGGCGCATTTCGATGAACTGGTCGATCGTATCCCAAGGCTCGGTAGCGAACGACAGGTGATCCGGACCAACGGCATCCCAGACGGCGACCGGTCGACGCTTCCAATCAAACTCCATGTTCAACCGCTTGGACGTTTCCTTTTCAACGAGATCGGCGTCGAAATTGACCATGTCTCGGATGCCGGTTTTGGTCGCCATCTCGATACGGTCGGAGGGAGTACGGTTCAAAAACAGGTTGGTGATAAACGAGTTTTGAAGGCGGGTGCTGTCGACCTCCTGCGGCGTGTAGATTCCTCCCTTGGCGAGCACGATATTCACACCGTCCCCTTCATCGGCCTGACCCTCGATCAACGTAGCTTGTCCCCGCGTCCTCCAACCAAGCGGCTGACGGACACGGTGCTTCACTTCCAAGATTGTCGGGTTGCTCGTCAGCATATCCCGGCTCTCGCTATAAAGCTGGCAGATCGGACCGGACGACGCCCCTGCAATCTGAGCAGCGGTCGCGTTCGTGAGAAACCCATCGGTCGTGCAGCTGAAAACGCACACATTTTGGGGAAGTCCGTTCATCACCTCGCCAAGCGCAGCGCGAACGAATGACGTGATGAACGCAGCGTAGAATGGATTGGTTATCTTGCTCGGAGGCAGGTCCTTCATTTCCTGATCCCGCAGATCGAAAACGCGCTTCGAATGGAGGCCCTGCGCGGTTTTCCCGTAACTCGAATTGCTCAGCTCTTTCCAGAAAAGGGCGTCCAGAGAACCCTTTTTGAATGATAGGCGCTTCGCGACGCATTCCCGGATGAAATCACGAAAGACCGGCTTGCTGGCATCGGTAGGGACGACGACGCCATGCATGATCGTCACCTTCGCACCCAGCGACCGGGCGAGCGCAATCTCCGGCGCTGAACAATTACTGACCCCCGCACGCGGGAATATCAGACCATTTTCGGAACGCACCGGCATCGTCGGAAACCGAACGGACTTTGGAAATTCAAATCGCACGTTCGCAATTCCCAACGTACCGGGCGTAAAATCGTCAAGCTTCGTTGTCTGCCGGAGGTTAGACCAGTTCGGAAAACCGATGAGCGCCATTGCGGTTGGGTAGGCACCAGCAAGATCATAATCGGTCCAATCGTCTACGAATGCGGGTCCGAACCAAAATTGCTCACCTCGACCACCATGATAGCATTCCGTTGCAAGCGGGAGGTAAAAGGCGACCTGCTCAAGCGGCACTTCGACCTTTTCGGTTTTGTAATACCCTAAGCGTTTGCTGTAGATTTTGCTGACGACCTTCTGCTTCCCGATGACCTCCAGCGGGTCCATCTTGAGATCGGTCTTCCACTTCTTCATCAGCAAATCGACCCCGATTGCAGTCAGGGTAGCGGGCGCTTTGCGCTTGCCGAGGATCCCGGCATACATGTCGATGAGGCGTTCAAGATATTTGACGCAAATTACAGCATCATTGATAGCATATTTTTCAAAGACGTCCGGCTTGTCCCGGAGCAGTATGTCCATGTTTTTCTTGTAGAAAAGCTCCCGTTCCGGGTCGGGATCGACCGTGATCTTCGGTACACCGACGAGCTTCCCAAGCTCCCAAAGGCTTTTCGACGTTGCAGGGGTTAGCAGCATCGTATCACGGAGGATGACAAGCTTCTCGACGGTTCCACCGTCCAAGAAAGTGACGACCTTCACTCCCTTATCAACCGACGTGAACGTTGATCGAACAGCAGCAATCTGAGCTGTCAGATCCTTGAAATCGGAAAAAGCAGGTATGTCGGCACGGGTGAAATGGCCGACGACATACATCAGGGTCGGCAGCTTATCGACGGCACCGGTCGATATACCTTTCCAAAAAGCTAGGGTCAGGAGGTCAGCAAGCTTCATCCTTTCTCCCGGCTCGGGATAGCAAATAGCACTCCACTCTTTGGCATCCGGTTGGGCTGGATCGTAGACGCTGCAATGAACCTGATACGACAAGACCGTATATTTTGCAGATCCCGCTTTCATTTCGTCAAGCGTTACGGGCTTATCAGGGGTCTTGAATTCTGTGTCGAAGCCAATAATTAGATACGACTTGCTTCGGTCGTCCTTCGAATCTCCGTAGAAGTTATCCCTCTCCACCCATATACGACTTTTACTGAACTTGCCGTCAGCATCCCGAAGACGAAGTTCTGTTGAGGACGTGCCGGTGATGGTAGCCTTTTCGGTATCCATGTGACCCTAACTGGCTCGATATGAGCGTTGGGTCCGACGTTAGGGTTTTTGGGTGTCCGGTGACAATCTCAACGCCGCTGTTCCAGAAACACAAAAAGGCCGTCCGTACGGACAGCTTGTATAAACATGACTTTGGAAGTGGTGCCGCTTACAGGACTCGAACCTGTGACCCCCGCATTACGAATGCGATGCTCTACCAACTGAGCTAAAGCGGCATGTCGATACGGGACCTTGCCCGTCGAGGCGCGGCGCTTAACAGGTCGAATCGGGCGTGACAAGCGCTGGTGTGCGGAGCGGGGCTTTTACCGGTCGTTTACCACCGGCGGTGCACAGAAGGTCGGACCGGGGTTTGCGCCTCACGAACCAAGGACCTGGCATGGATACGCCACGCGGCTTCGACGAGCATCGGCACGACTTTCAGGAGGCTGGCCCTGTCGATGACGGGGAGCAGGTATACTCCGCGACCGAGGCGGCGGTCGAGGATGCGATCATGCCGATCGGTGGCGATGAGCGCCGGATGCATGTGCGGGCGTATAATTTCTGGGTTTCGCTGCTGCGGGGGCGGCCGTTTCCGGCGATCGACGATCTCGATCCGGCCGATATTCCCGATTTCGGTCCGCACGGCGTGCTGCTCGACTTCACCGGCGGCACGACCGACCCCCGAATCGCTTTCATCGGTCAGCGGCTGCGCGAGGAGTGCGGCCTGGACCCGGCGATCAACCGGGTGTCGCAGGTGCCCGACGCCTCGTTGCTCGCGCGCCTGATCGAGCCCTATCAGCGGATCTTCGCCAATCGTGCGCCGGCCGGGTTCGATGCGGAGTTCGTCAGCGCGCGCGGCCATACCACGCTCTATCGCGGGATCCTGACGCCGTTTTCCTCGGACGGGGAAACGATCGACCATCTGTACGGCGTCATCAACTGGAAGGAAGTCGTTGACGGGACGCTGGCGGCCGGGCTGCATGCCGAGTTGCGGGCGGCGGTGCAGGCCAGCCCGCGTCCGTTGATCGCATCGCCGACGGTATGGGCCGATGGCCCCAGCGCCGGTTTCGCACCCGAAGCCGAATCGCGGATCGCGCCGCGCTATGAATCCTTCGACCTCGCCATCGGCGGCGATCTGGGCGAGCGTCTGGCCTATGCCCGCGAAAGCGCGGCGACGATGCGCGCGGCGGTCGCGCGGGCGCGGGCGGCGGTCCACCGCGCGCTCGGGCGTGCCTATGATCTGGCCGATGCCGGTCGGCAGGACGGGGACGGGTATCGCCTGCTGCTCGACAGCGCCGCGGTTGCGGACCATCCGGCCTCGCCGATGGCGACCGTCGTCGATCTCGTCTTCGGCATGGCGGATACAGAGGAACCGGCCGATCGCACCGACCCCGATCGCGCCGATTACGTCGCGGTGCTCGACCATGCCCGTCGTCACGGCATCCGCGCCGGCGGCCTTGGCCGGTTCATCGAGGGGCATGACGGTGGCATCGCCGAGATCGCGGCGCTGGAACGGATGGCGCAGGCGGGGCGCGACTGATCCCGGCGGGCACCTGATCCCCCCGACGATCCCCCTGGCTGACCGATCCTTACGCCGCGCCGCAACATAATTTCATGGGATACCAAGTCTTGAGGTCGGCATGGAGCAGGCGCATAGGATGGCGCCTATGTCGAAATCATCGCTGAAATCGCTGACCGCCGCCATTGCCAAACGCCTGGTGGCCGGTGCCCTTCCCGCCGAACTCGCCGGGTTCGATGCCACCGCCCAGGATCAGGCGGCCGCCTTCATGGCGGCAACCGCGCGGATGCGGACAGCGGGCGAACCGGCCATCGCCATCGAGCCGATCGCCGGCGACACGGTCAAGCGCCGGATGCGTCTTGCCATCGTCAACGACGACATGCCGTTCCTGGTCGATTCGATCGCGGCGGCGATCGGCCGGCATGATCTGGCGATCGACCGGATCATTCATCCGGTCGTCCCCGTGACCCGCGCGCCCGACGGGGCGCTGGCATCGGTTGGTGGTGCCGACGATTCGATGCGCGAATCGATGATCTATATCGAGATGGACCGCGCCGATGCGCGCGAGCGTCGCGATCTGGTCGAGGACCTGTCCGACGCATTGCGCGATGTTCGCGCGGCGGTGACCGACTGGCCGGCGCTGCAACGCGCGCTGACCGAGGATATCGACCGGCTGCCCGCGGGGGAGGGGGCCGACCTGCTGCGCTGGTTCCTGGGCGGCAAGATGACGCTGCTTGGCCATCAGCGCTGGCTGGCCGACGGCAGCGGCGGCGAGGCGCTGGGGATCGGGCGGACCGAGCAGGAGACGCCGATCCTGGCCGAATCCTCACGCGCGGCGGCGGTCCGGTGGTTCGCCGACGGCGGGGCCAGCCCGCTGCTGCTGAAGTCGAACCGGATTGCGTCGGTCCACCGCGCGATTCCGCTCGACCTGATCGTCCTGCCGGTGATGGAGGGCGATAGCGTCGCCGGCCTGTCGATCCATGCCGGCCTGTGGACCAGTGCCGCGCTGAATGCGGCACCAGCGGAGGTGCCGGTGCTGCGCACGCGGCTGGCCGAGCTGGAGGCCAAGTTCGGCTTCGATCCGCGCGGCCATACGGGCAAGGCGCTGGCCCATGCGTTGCGCGCGTTGCCGCACGATCTGGTCGTCGCGTTCGATCCCGAAACGCTCGAACGCCTTGCGCTGACCGCGATGTCGCTGCCCGATCGTCCGCGCCCGCAGCTGGTGCTGATCCGGTCGGCGCTGGGACGGCACCTGTTCGCCTTCGCCTGGTTGCCGCGTGACGAACTGACGACCGCGCGGCGCATCGCGATCGGCGAGATGCTGGCCGATGCGGCGAACGGCAGCGTCCTGAACTGGGCGTTGTCGCTGGACGATGTGGTGGCGATGATCCGCTATACCATCGACCTGCGCGGCGAGGGGCGGATGCCGGACAGCGAACCGCTGGCGCTGCAACTCGAATCGATGGTCCGTGGCTGGGTGCCCGATGTCGAAACCGCGCTGGCCGCGCATGTTCCCGCGCCGCGCGCCGCGCGGCTGGCCCTGCGCTGGGCGGCGGCGTTCCCGGTCAATTACCGCAACCTCAGCACCGCGACCGAGGCAGCGCAGGACATCCTGCGAATCGGCGGGCTGGACGATGCCGGCGCGCGGTCGGTCCGGATCATGCCGACCGACGGGACGGCCGAACGCCATCTGAAGATCTACAAGCTGGAGGGCGCGCTGCCGCTGTCGGACGCGGTGCCGGTGCTTGAAAACTTCGGTTTCCGCGTGATCGGCGAATTGCCGACGCGGCTGCGCGAGCCGAACGACACCTTCATCCACGAATTCGTGGTCGAGGCCAGCAGCGGGCAGGACGACGGCGATCCTCAGATCCTGGAAAACGCGATCGCCGCCGTGCTCGAAGGATCGGCGGAGAACGATGCGTTCAACCGGCTGATCGTCGATGCCGGCATGGCACCGCAGGCCGTCGTGCTGTTCCGCGCATGGTTCCGCTATCTGCGCCAGGCGGGGCTGCCTTACGGCCTGACCACCGTGGTCGATGCGCTGCGCCGCGCGCCGAAGCTGGCCAAGGCGCTGGTCGACCGGTTCGCCGCGGCGCATGATCCGGCGGGCAAGGGCGATACGCGCAAGGCCGACGAGGCGATCGAGCGCGGGCTGGACGCGGTGTCGGCGATCGACGACGATCGCATCCTTCGTGCCTACCGCGACCTGATCGCCGCGACGCTGCGCACCAACGCGTTCGCGCCCGCCGCCGCCGAGGCGCTGGCGTTCAAGCTGGACAGTCACCTGATCCCCGGCCTGCCGGCCCCGGTGCCGTGGCGCGAGATCTGGGTCTATTCGCCGCGGATCGAGGGTATCCATCTGCGCGCGGGGCCAGTCGCGCGCGGCGGGCTGCGCTGGTCCGACCGGCGCGACGATTTCCGTACCGAGATTCTCGGGCTGATGAAGGCGCAGCGGGTCAAGAACGCGGTCATCGTGCCGACCGGGGCCAAGGGCGGTTTCTATCCCAAGCAGCTCCCGCCGCCGGGCAACCGCGACGCCTGGATCGCGGAGGGGACCGAAAGCTACCGGTCGTTCATCCGCACCCTGCTGTCGATCACCGACAACATCATCGAGGGCAAGGTCGTCCATCCGAAGGGCGTGCGCGTGCTGGACGGGGAGGACCCGTATTTCGTGGTCGCCGCCGACAAGGGCACCGCGACGTTCAGCGACGTGGCCAACGCGCTGGCGCTGGAACGTGACTTCTGGCTGGGCGACGCGTTCGCCAGCGGCGGGTCGGTCGGGTACGACCACAAGGCGATGGGCATCACCGCCAAGGGCGCGTGGGTGTCGGTCCAGCGTCACTTCGCCGAACGCGGGCTGGACGTGCAGAGCCAGCCGGTGACCGTCGTCGGTTGCGGCGACATGTCGGGCGACGTGTTCGGCAACGGCATGTTGCTGTCGAAGACGATCCGCCTCGTTGCCGCGTTTGACCACCGCCACATCTTCATCGACCCCGATCCCGACATGGCGGCAAGCTGGGCGGAGCGCGCCCGCATGTTCGCGCTGCCGCGGTCCAGTTGGGCCGATTACGATGCCGCCCTCATCTCCAAGGGCGGCGGCGTGTATGCGCGCACCGACAAGGTCGTGAAGCTGTCGAAACAGGCACGCGCGGTGCTGGGCATCGACGTGAGCGAGATCGAGCCGGGCGCGCTCATCTCCGCCATCCTGAAGGCGCCCGCCGACCTGCTCTGGTTCGGCGGCATCGGCACCTATGTGAAGGCGGCGTCCGAAAACAACGTTCAGGTCGGCGATCCTGCCAACGACCGGTTGCGCGTCAATGCCGAAGATCTGCGCGTCACCGCGATCGGCGAGGGGGCCAATCTGGGCGTCACCCAGGCGGCGCGGATCGCGTTCTCCAGCCGGGGCGGGCGGATCAACACCGACTTCATCGACAATTCGGCCGGCGTCGATTGTTCGGACAACGAGGTCAACATCAAGATCGCGCTGAACCGCGAGATGATCGAGGGGCGTCTGGCGTTCGACGCGCGCAACACCCTGCTCGCCAGCATGACCGACGATGTCGCGCATCTGGTGCTGGAGGATAACCGCCTCCAGACGCTGGCGCTGTCGATCGCCGAGCGCGACGGGGCGGCGGCGATGCCGAGTTATGTCCGCGTGATCGAGATCTTCGAGGCGGCCGGTCGGCTCGACCGCGCGGTCGAGGGGCTGTCGGGCAATGACGACCTGCTGCGGCGTGGGCAGGATGGGCACGGGCTGACCCGGCCCGAACTCGCGGTCCTGCTGGCGACCGCCAAGCTGGCGTTGCAGGACGCGATCGAGCACAGCGACCTCGGCATGGACCCCGAGCTGCGCGAGGATCTGCACGCCGCGTTCCCGGCGGCGATGCGCAAGAAATTCGCGCGTGCGATCGACGAACACCGGCTGCGGCCGCAGATCGTCGCGACCAAGCTTGCCAACCGCATCATCAACCGCATGGGCATCCTGTATCCGTTCGAGCTGGCGGAGGAGGAGGGCGCGTCGATGGCCGATATCGCCGCGATGTTCGTGGTGGTCGAGCGCCTGTTCGATCTCGACCGGCTGTGGGTGGAGATCGAGACGACGGCGATGCCCGAGGCCGGGCGTCTGGCGCTGTTCGACGAGGTGGCGGTCGCCACCCGGTCGCAGATCGCCGACCTTTTGCGCGTGACACGTCCCGGCACCGGCCCCGGCGCGGTGCTGACCCGGCTGGGCAAGGGGATCGCGCATCTCGACAGCCAGTCGAAGCAGTTGCTGCTGGAAGAGGCGCAGATGCAGAGCGGGCGCATTTCCGAAGGGCTGGAAGCCCTTGGTGCGCCGCCGGCCCTTGCGCGGAAGGTCGTGCGGATGTTCGAGCTGGACGGCGCGGTCGGCCTTGCCGATCTTGGCGCACGGCTGAAGCTGGACGAGGCGGTGCTGACGCGCGCGTTCACCCGGCTGGGTCAGGCGCTGGGTCTCGACTGGGCGCAGGCCAATGCCGCGCGAATCACGCCCACCGATCCATGGGAACGGTTGCTGATCGCCGGCCTCGCCCGCGATTTCCAGCAGTTGCGGCTTGAGTTCCTCGGCCGGTCGCAGGCCAAGGATCCGCAGGCGGCGGTCGAGGACTGGCTGGCGCTGAACGCGACGCGGGTGGCGCAGTTCAAGGCGGTGATCGACCGCGCCCGCCACGCGGCCCAGCCCAATGCGGCGATGCTGGCGCAGATCGCGGGGCAGGCGCGGGTGCTGCTCGCGCGGTAAGGGCTGGGTCGGTCGGCTGGCGGTTCAGGTCACCGCCAGCCGCTCGGCGAACCGGGGATCGCGCCATTCCTCGCTGGCGATCACCGCGCGCAGGTGCTCGCCGGCCTGCCAGACGTCCTCGTGGCGCAGGTACAGCGGCGTCAGGCCGAGCCGCAGGACGTCCGGGTCGCGAAAGTCGCCGATGACCCCGCGCGCGATCAGCGCCTGGGTCAGCGCATAGGCATCAGGATGGCGGAAGCTGATGTGGCTGCCGCGTGAGGCTGAGTCGTGCGACGACACGCACTCCAGCCCGATCGAGTCCCCGGCAGCGGCGAGCATGTCGAACAACGCCGCGCTCTTGGCCGCAACCTGTTGCTGGTCGACACCGGCCCACAGGTCGACCGCCGCCTCCAGCGCGGCCATCGCCAGGATCGGCGGGGTGCCGGCCAGCCAGCGCTTCATGCCGCTTGCGGGGCGATAGGCATCCTCGAATGCGAACGGCGCGGCGTGGCCCATCCAGCCGGACAGCGGGCTGGCCAGCCGGTCCTGCAGATGCGGCGCGACATACAGGAATGCGGGCGCGCCCGGACCGCCGTTCAGATATTTATAGGTGCATCCGACCGCCATGTCGGCAGCCGACCCCGACAGGTCGATCGGCACCGCGCCGACGCTGTGGCTGAGATCCCAGAGCATCAACGCGCCGGCATCGTGCGCGCGGGCGGTCCAGGCGGCCATGTCGAACCGGTCGGCGGTCTTGTAATGGACATGGGTGAGCAGGACGACGGCGGTATCCCCGTCGATCGCCGCCGCAAGATCGCCGCGCGCGACCGCCTTCAGCCGTGCGCCGGGCACGCTGGCGACAGCACCTTCGGCGATGTGCAGATCGGTCGGGAAGTTGCCGGTCTCGCTGACGATCGTTCGTCGCGCGGGATCGGCCCTCAGCGCGGCCACCAGTAATTTGTACAGGTTCGCCGACGTCGTGTCGCTGACGATCACATCGTCCGCGCCTGCCCCCACCAGCGGCGCGATCTTCGCCCCGATCCGTGCGGGCGCGTCGATCCACCCCTCGTTCCAGCTGCGGATCAGTCGCTCGCCCCATTGCCGGGTCGCGGTGTCGGCGAGGGCCGCGGGGACAGCGTTCGGCAGGACGCCGAGCGAATTGCCGTCGAGATAGATCACGCCGTCGGGAATCGTGAACCGGTCGCGACAACGGGCAAGCGGATCGGCCGCGTCAAGCGCGCGGGCGTCGTTCAGGGTCATTGGGGTCATGGCCACGGTGGTAGCAAGGTCCATTCCCGCCGCACAGTCCATCCGTCATCTTCGCCTGCGCGGGGGTGACGAATGGACGTGCGGGCGCTATTTTGCCAACGCCGCGCGGATCAGGCGCTTCGTCTCGGCCCACGCCGGGGTCTCCGGCGCGATCAGTTCGACATGCCCGGTCGCGGGGATGGTGTGCAGCACCGCGCGGTCGCCGGCCGCTTTCGCCTCGGCCACATAATCGGTCGCCATCCCATAGGGAATGATCCGGTCCTCGCGTCCGTTGACCAGATCCTGGCCCACGCCGATCGGCAGCAGGCGTGGGACCGACGTATCGGCGAACACGTCCGGTCGGGCACCGCCGGCCACCCCCGTCAGCCTCGCGACGATCTCCGTGCCGCAGCCGTTTTCCGGGGTGGCGGCGGTCGCCTCCAGATCCGGCAGGCCGCCAAGGCTGACGACATGCGCGATCTTGAGTGGTGCGGCCGCCCGCAGCACGCTGTTCGCCGGCAGTTTCGCCCGACCCGCCAGCCACAGCGCCAGATGCCCGCCCGCCGAATGGCCGACCGCGACGACGCGGGTCGTATCCAGGTCATAGGTTGCGGCATCGCGCGCCAGCCGGTCTGCCGCCGCACCCACGTCCTGAAACGTACCGGGGTAGCCGCCACCGCTGCGGTCGACGCCGCGATAGTCGATGTTCCACACCGCGACGCCGTCGCGCCGCAGGTCGTCGGCGATCCAGTCCATCAGCCGCCGGTCGGCGATCTCGGTCTGCCAGCAGCCGCCATGCACCATCAGCACGACCGGATGTGGTCCGGCGCCGGCGGGCCGCCAGATGTCGATCACCTGCAACGGGTCGCTGCCATAGGCGACGGTGGCATCGGCAACCGGATGCGGGCGTTTGGTCAGGTCGGGCCATGTCATCAGCGGGCGGGCGGCTGTGGCGGCGGGGGGATGGGGCATGACGCATCCGTTCGTGGTCAGGATCGCGGCCAGCGCAAGCAGCGCGGCGGGCAGAGGGTGTCGGTTCACGCTGGTCGAGTCTTCATCATGGCGTACCGTATCGACACCCGCGGGCAAGGCATAGGCGGAGCATCCCGTTTCCCCGCGAAGGCGGGGGAACACGGCGGGCATCGAAGGGCCAGGCCCGGTCGATGGCGGTCTCCCCAAGATCATTTGATTGTGTCCGCTCGCTCCTGCTATCGCATCCGCATCCATGGCCACTGATTTCAAAGACCCGTTCCAGGCGATCGTCGACGCCCCCTTCGACAGCGCGTTGTCCGAGCGGTATCTCGTCTATGCGCTGTCGACGATCACAGCGCGGTCGCTGCCCGATGTGCGCGATGGCCTGAAGCCGGTTCACCGCCGTCTGCTTTGGGCAATGCGCCTGCTGAAGCTGGACCCGGCGAGCGGGTACAAGAAATGCGCGCGGGTCGTCGGCGACGTCATCGGCAAATATCACCCGCATGGCGACCAGTCGGTGTACGACGCCATGGTCCGCCTCGCGCAGGATTTCGCGCTGCGCTATCCACTGGTCGACGGGCAGGGCAATTTCGGCAATATCGACGGGGATAACGCCGCCGCCTACCGCTACACCGAGGCAAGGCTGACACAGGTCGCGATCGACCTGATGGACGGGCTGGACGAGGACGCGGTGTCCTATCGCCCGACCTATAACGGCGAGGAACTGGAGCCGGAGCTGTTCCCCGGCATGTTCCCCAACCTGCTGGCGAACGGCGCCGCCGGCATCGCGGTCGGCATGGCGACCAGCATCCCGCCGCACAACGCCGCCGAATTGCTGAGCGCCGCGATTGCGCTGGTCGAGAACCCGGATGCGGACGACGCGGCGGTGCTGGCCCATGTGAAGGGGCCGGATTTTCCAACGGGCGGGCTGGTGGTTGATCCGCCCGCCGCGCTGATCGAATCCTACACCACCGGGCGCGGCGGCTTCCGGGTGCGTGCGCGGTTCGAGATCGAAAAGGAAAAGGGCGGCGGCTGGCAGGCGGTCATCACCGAGATCCCGTACGGCGTGCAGAAGGGCAAGCTGATCGAGCAGATCGCCGCCCTCATCAACGACAAGAAGCTGCCGATCCTCGCCGACGTGCGCGACGAATCGGATACGCTGGTCCGCATCGTGCTGGAACCGCGCGCCCGCACGGTCGACGCGCAGGTGCTGATGGACGGCCTGTTCCGTATGTCCGACCTGGAATCGCGGGTCAGCCTGAACCTGAACGTGCTCGACAAGGACCGGACGCCGCGCGTCATGTCCCTGCGCGACGCGTTGAAGGCGTGGGTCGATCATCAGTTCGTCGTGCTCGACCTGCGCACGCGGCACCGGCTGGGCAAGATCGACGACCGGATCGAGCTGCTGGACGGCTACCTCGTCACCTATCTCAACCTCGACCGGGTGATCGAGATCATCCGGACCGAGGATCACCCCAAACCGGTGATGATCGACGAGTTCGCGCTGAACGAACGCCAGGCCGAGGCCGTGCTGAACATGCGGCTGCGATCGTTGCGCCGGCTGGAGGAGTTCGAGATCCGCAAGGAGCGCGACAAGCTGGCGAAGGAACATGCCGAGCTGACCGGCCTGCTCGAATCGCCGGTGAAGCAGCGCAACCGGATGAAGCGCGACCTGGGCAGGATTCGCGACCGTTACGGCCTGGACACGCCGCTGGGCGCGCGGCGCACCACGATCGAGGAGGCCGCGCCGACGCGCGACATCCCGCTGGAGGCGATGATCGAGCGCGAGCCGATCACCGTCATCCTGTCGCAGCGCGGCTGGATCCGGGCGCTGCGCGGTCATGCCGACCTGGCGGCGGGCGAGACGTTCAAGTTCAAGGAGGGCGACGGCCCCGCCTTCGCCTTCCACGCGCAGACCACCGACAAGATCCTGCTGGCGGCGGAGAATGGCCGGTTCTTCACGCTGGGCGCGGACAAGCTGCCCGGGGGACGCGGCTTCGGCGATCCGGTGCGCGCGATGATCGACCTGGATGGCGAGATTGGTATCGTCGCGCTGCTGGCCGCGCGGCGCGGGGAGAAGCTGTTGCTCGCCGCCACCGACGGGCGCGGCTTCATCGCGACCGTCGACGACGTGATCGCGGAGACGCGCAAGGGCAAGACCGTGCTGACCCCGCGTATCGGCCACAGGCTGAAGGTCGTTCGTCCCGTTCCGCCGGGCGCGGACTATATCGCGGCGATCGGCGACAACCGCAAATTGCTGGTGTTCCCGATGTCGGAAATGGCCGAACTCAGCCGGGGGACCGGCGTGCAGTTGCAGCGGTATCGCGACGGCGGCCTGTCGGATGCGATCGCGTTCGTCTTGGCCGCCGGGCTGTCCTGGCCGATGGGCGGGGACAGCGGTCGCATCCGGACCGAGGCCGATATGGGACCATGGCGCACCGCGCGCGGGGCCGCCGGACGGATGCCGCCAACGGGCTTCCCCCGCGACAACAGCTTCTAGGACGCTTCCGGGGGTCTTCCGGGGGCCTGTTTCAGACCGTCTTAACGAAAGGGTGTTTAGGACCGGTCGCATGGCCTTCGCCCCCACCGCCGTGTCCGTCACACCCCCGTTAGCGCCCGAATTGGTCGAGCGCATGCTGGAGATGGTGTGCGTGCCGGCGGCGATCGTCGAAATGCGCGATGGCGTCGTCGAATATGTGGCGGCAAACTGGCCCTATCGTGATGCCGGGATCGACCTGGTCGATGGGACGTCGCCGGTCCGGACGTCACTGGCCGAGCTGGTCGAGACGTTCCTGTCGTCCGATTCGGTCAGCATCCGGGTCGCGTGGACGATGGGTGATGTCGTGGATCTGCGCTATTACGACCTGAACATCGCCCGCTCCGCGACCGGTTCGCGGGGCCGGTGCATCCTGACCTTCCTCGATCGCACGTCGGAGGCGCGGACCGAGCGATCGCTTCGCCGCGAAATGACGATCGACAGCCTGACCGGACTGCCCAACCGGCAGGGTTTCGGCGACCTGATCGAGGGCGTGATGCCGACGCAGGACAGTCATGCGGTGCTGGTCGTCGATATCAGCCGCTTCGGCAGCATCAATGCCTGTCTCGGCTCGCTGGTTGGCGACGAACTGCTCATCAGCGTGGCCCGCCGGATTAAGGGCGTGCTGCGCGCCCGCGATCAGCTGTCACGGATCGGCGGCGATGAATTCGGCATCCTGATCGAGATCGACGAGGATCGCGACGAGGCGATGCACCTGGCACAGCGGATCAAGGGTGCCTTGTCGACACCCTTCCGGCTGACCGACTATCATACCCGGGTGGACTGCTCGATCGGCATCGCCTTCGGCAGCAGCACGGTCGACGATGCCGAGGAGCTGATCCGCCATGCCCAGTTCGCGGTCAAGCGCGCGAAGGCCAGCGGCACGACCGAGGCGTACCAGACCCACGCATTCGACGCCGCCCGCGCCCGCTATTCGATCGAGACGGCGTTGCGGCGCGGCATCGAGAATGGCGACCTGACGCTGCACTACCAGCCGATCTGCGATCTTGGCTCCGGTCGGATCGTGGCGTTCGAGGCGCTGGCCCGGTGGCAGGACGAACAGGGGCGGATGGTGTCGCCGGTCGATTTCATTCCGGTCGCTGAGGAGTCTGGGCTGATCGTGCCGCTGGGGCGCTGGGCGATCGACGAGGCGATGCGCACGCTGGCGCGGTGGGACGCGGCATCGCCCCGGGGCGATTGCGGGGTCAGTTTCGCGGTCAACGTATCGCCGATCCAGTTGCAGCGCGACCGGATGCCCGACGTGGTCTCGGGTATCCTGACGCAAACGGGCCTGGCGGGCGGGCGGCTGAAACTGGAACTGACCGAAAGCGCGTTGATCGCCGACCCGGACGGCACGGCTCGTACAATGTACGCGCTGCGCGATCTTGGCTGCACGCTGGCGATGGACGACTTCGGCACCGGCTATTCCAACCTTGCGTCGCTCCAGAAGCTGCCGATCGACATCCTGAAGATCGACCGCAGCTTCGTGACGGGGATGCTGAACGACCGCGACAAGATCGCCATCGTCCGCGCGATCCTGAGTCTGGCGCAGGCGTTGAACATGCGGACCGTGGCCGAGGGGATCGAAACCGACGCGCTGGCGCAGACGCTGTCCGCGCTCGGGTGCAGCAGCGGGCAGGGGTTCCTGTATTCACGGCCGGTGCCGGCCGACGACGCCTATGCGGTGCTGCTCGCGCGCAACGCCTGAGCAACGGCGTCGTCGGCGATTGCCGCCGTCCGGTCGGCATCGGGAAATCCTTCGGCGATCCACCGGGTTTCGACCATACGCAGCATCGCGGCCACGTCCGGCCCTTTCCGCAATCCCCGCGCGACCAGCGCGCCGCCGGTGATCGGCAGCACAGGTGGTGTGAACCCGCGCAGGCCGGCGATATCGACACCGGCGATCAGCAACCGGTCTACCGCGCCGTCGATACCCACGCGATAGGCCAGCGCCCGCGCACCCTCGTCACCCGGTCCGCCGGTGGCGGCGATCAACCGCTTGCGGTCCGCGTTCGACAGGCGCAGCCGCGCACCGACCGGTTCGGCGGCGTCGGCGGGGATCAGGGTCGCCAGCCGGCGGATGGGATGCGGCGGCACGTCGGCGGCGGACTCGCGCGCGGCCAGCACCGCCAGCCGGTCCGCGCCCTCGGCGGTGATTTCGGGCAGCACCGCGCGCAGGATGCCGTGCTCGACCATCAGCGCGATCACGCCGACCGCCTGGGGTGCGACCAGCAGCTTCAGCATCTCGGCCGCGATCCGCTCGCGCGACAGGGCCATCAGGTCGTTGGCGCGCGCGGCGCAGGCGGCCAGCCCCGCGGCGTCGATCGTCCGGCCGAACCGCGCGTGAAAGCGGAAGAAACGCAGGATCCGCAAATGATCCTCGGCGATCCGCTGCATCGGATCGCCGATGAACCGCACGCGCCCCGCCGCCAGATCGGCCCGGCCACCGAAATAATCGAAGATCTCGCCCGTCGCCGGATCGGCGTACAGCGCGTTGATCGTGAAATCGCGTCGGGCCGCATCCTCGCGCCAGTCGTCGCTGAACGCCACGGTCGCGTGGCGGCCATCGGTTTCGACGTCGCGGCGCAGCGTCGTCACCTCGACCGGGCCACCGGGCAGCACCGCCGTCACCGTGCCGTGCGCGATGCCGGTCGGCACCACCCGGATGCGCGCGGCCTGCAACAGGTCGACGACCGCGTCGGGCCGGTGGCGGGTGGCGATGTCGATATCGGCGACGTCCAGCCCCACCAGCGTATCGCGCACCGCGCCGCCGACGTAGCGCGCGGCATCATGACCCAGCGCTTCGGCGAGGTGTTCAAGACCTTCACGGTGTCGCCATGCAGCATCGGGTAGAGTGGAGGTGAGGTCGCTCACAAGGCCCACCGCATCCGCCGCGCCAGATTGACGATCATCGCCGCGGTCGCGCCCCAGATCCGGTGATCGCCCCAGCTGATCTCGACATAATGCCGCTCCTGCCCCTGCCACTCGACGCTGGCCTCGACGTGTTTCGCCTCGTCGATCAGGAACGCCAGCGGCACCTCGAAGACCTCGGCGACTTCATCCGGGCTGGCGACGAACACCAGATCGGCGGGCACGATGCCGACCACCGGCGTCACCGCGAAGCCGGTGACGGTACGATAGCGGTCGGCCGGGCCGATCACCTGTACGTCGGCGGGCGACAGACCGATTTCCTCGTGCGCCTCGCGCAGCGCGGTGGCAACGGCATCGCGGTCGCCGGCATCCATCCGGCCGCCGGGAAACGCTATCTGCCCGGCGTGATTGCGCAAGCTGTCGGTGCGGCGGGTCAGGATGATGCCCGGTTCCGGCCGGTCGGTGACCGCGACCAGAACCGCCGCCTCCAGCAGGGTTTCGTCCTGTGCGAGATCGCCGTCGTGCAGGTCGCCGGTCAGCAGGATCGCATGCGGCTCCGGCGGATGTGCCAGCGCGGCGGCCAGTCGTTCGGCCAGCGTCACGCGACTGTTTCCGGCGGCGTCTCCAGCGGGAAGAACACGCCCTCGCTCCAGATGCCGGGTGGCGTGTCGCCCCCGGCGATCGCGCGCTCGACCAGCTCGTAATAGACCGACCGCACCACCAGCGCCTCCAGCCCGCCCCGAACATGGAGATAGGGACGCGGGCCGGTATCGTCGGCCACGAACCGCAAGGCGTGATCCGGTCCGGCGGTCACCAGATCGCCGGTGTTCAGCCGGAACGCCACGCGCGCCGCCTGTCCCGCACCCTCCGCCTTCATCTCGACCGCGACGAAGGCGGCATCCTCCACCTCGATGTCGAGCTTTTCGACCGGCGTGACCAGGACGTGACGGCCATCGGGCTCGCGGCGCAGGATGGTCGAGAACAGCCGTACCATCGCCGGCCGGCTGATCGGTCCGCCCTGATGAAACCAGCTGCCGTCGCGCGCGATCCGCATCTCGCTGTCGCCGCAATGCGTCGGGTTCCAGCGGTCGACGGGGGGCAGTTTCGCCTCCTCGGCAAGCCGGGCGATGTCACTCAGCGACAGGGCGGACAGGTCGGGGGGATCGGTCATGGGCATGGGGTGACGCCTAGGCCAGCCGGGCGGATGGTGCAAACCGACTCACGGACCTGTGTCCGCCGGTGCCAGCAGTCCGGCCTCGTCCGGCACGGCGTCGCCCCGCGCCAGCAGGCGGTGACGCTCGACCGGTCCCGGCAGTCGCCACGCGGCGGTGTGCCCGGCGGTAAAGCCGAAGAACCGGCCATAATAGTCCGGGTCGCCGATCAGCATCAGCGGCGGATGCCCCGGCGCGGCATCGGCCGCCTCCAGCGCCAGCGTCATCAGCGCGCGGCCGATGCCGTCGCCCTGCCGCCCCGGCTCGACTGCGACCGGCCCGACCATCACCAGCGGCCGGGTGGCCCCGTCGTCGCCGATATGGACGACCGGCCAGCACTGGATCGACCCGATCAGCGTCCCGTCCTCGACCGCGGCAAAGCTCAGGTGCGGCAGCATCGCGCCTGCGCCACGCACCTTGTAGGCGGTGCGGCCGTGGCGATCGGTCCCGAAAGCCCGGTCGAGCAGCGCCTCGACCAGCGTCGGGTCGATGGTGTCCAGAGGTACGAACGCGGTCAATGGCGGCTCCCGAACCGCGTAGGTCCATGGACGACGCGGGCCGCGCGCTTTAGCGTGGGGGTGCCTGAACGCAAGGATAATGGCGATGAAGCTGTATGACGCCGCCTGGGCCCCGTCACCGCGCCGGGTCCGCATCTACCTCGCCGAGAAGGGGATCGCGGTCGACCGGGTGGCGGTCGACCTGCGGACCGGCGAGCATCTGGCCGACCCGTATCTGGCGATCAACCCGCGTGGCGCGGTGCCGGCGCTCGAACTCGACGATGGCGAGGTCATCTGCGAATCGGCGGCGATCTGTCGCTATTTCGAGGCGTTGCACCCGACGCCGTCGCTGTTCGGCGACACACCGCTCGCGGTCGGACGAATCGAATCCTGGACCCGCCGGATCGAGGGTGACGGCTATGCCGCCGCCGTCTATGTCCTGCGCAACAGTGCGCCGGCCTTTGCCGGGCGCGGCGAGGTCGGCAAATGGCCGGCGATCGACCAGATCCCGGACCTGTCGGTGCGCGGGCGGATCATGTGGGATGCGTTTGTCGATGCGCTGGACGCCCGGCTGGTGACCACGTCGTGGATTGCCGGCGACCGGTACAGCTTTGCCGACATCACCGCGCTGGTCACGGTCGATTTCGCCAGGGCCGCGCGGCTGACGGTGCGGGCGGACGCCGTGCATCTGCACCGCTGGCATGACGCCGCCAGCACGCGGGACAGCGCGACCGCCTGACGGCTTCCCTCCGTCCACCGCTATGCTATGCGGCGCGGCATGAACGACAGTCTCCAGCTCGAAGTCCACGACATGGTGGTGCAGGTCCTGACCGGCATCTATTCGGAGGAGACGCATCTGCCGCAGCCGCTGCGCATCTCGCTCACCGTCGATCTCGACATTCCGCCGCGCTTCGACCCCGATACGCCGCTTGCCGCGTCGAAAAACTACATGGACCTGAAACATGCGGCGACCACCGCCCTGCCGCCGGGCGTCCATTTCACGCTGATCGAGGGGGTGGCCGACCATATCTGCGAAACCCTGTTCCTGCAGGATGTTCGTGTGCGTCGCGTGCTGGTCAAGATCGTGAAGCTCGCCATTTCCGAAAACGGCGAATCGATCGGCGTCACCATGATTCGCCATCGCCCATGCGCGTGACGCTGGCGGCCGGCGACGATCCGGTGGCGGCGGTGCGCGCGGCCACGGCCGAATCGGTGGTGCTGGTGTTCGCATCCGACCGTGATCCGGTAATGATGGCGCGCGATATCGCCGCGATCGGACCGCTGGCGATCGAATCGGCACCGGTGCGCCGGGTCAACGCCGTTATCGCCGGCCCCGGCAGTGCGGCCGATGCCGTCGATGCCGCCGTCGTCTTTCTCGATCAGGCGCTGTCGACCACCGGGCAGGTCATCACCGTCGCCTGACGCCGGCCCGGCCGGTCAGCCGCCGATGGTGCGCCCGCACGGCCCCAGCGAGTCGCGGACGAACCGGAAGTCGGCGACCGCGACCGCGGCATCCTCCGGCGTCAGCGACGCGGTGCTGGTGTCGGGCAGCCGCTCGGGCAGACCGCAGGCCAGCCGATACCACAGCAGGGTATCGCGCGGCGGTGCGGCGGCGGCCTCGTCGACGATCTCGCTCAGCGCCACGGCCCAGCGCGGCTGCTCGCCGGGCCGGCGCAGGACGGACAGCGAAACCGGCCGCTGGTCGGCGGTCGTCAGGAAGATCTGCGTTTCGCCCTCGCCCGGCAGCGCGCCGGCGACATGGAAGGCGTTGCCGACGCCGGTGATCTGCGGCGGCGCGGCCGCGTCCAGCACCTCCTTGGCGATGGCGCGGGTGCGGGCGTCGGTATCGGGGGTCCAGTCCAGCTGGGCATGGGGGGCGATCAGCTGGACCTGGCCCGCGCCGCCCGGCACCGGACGGGCAAAGATCAGGAACCGCGCCTTCTTCAGTTTGGGCGCCTTTCCGCGCGCATCGGTCGGGACGTCGACCAGATAGCCGATTCGCGGCGGCAGGCCGTTCGCGCCGCGCACGAGCGCCTGCACGTCGGCCTCGACATAGAAACGCGCCATGCCCGGCGCCAGTCCGGTCGCCTCATCCGGCTTGATCCGCGCCGCCGATCGGACCGCGACGTCGGCGATGAGCGGTGCCGCCAGGACAAGATCGGCCAGATCGGCATAGCCCGGCCCACCCTGTGTGCCGGTCCCGGGCATCGTGCCGGGGGCCGTGGCGGCGGTCGGTAAGGGGGCATCCTGTGCGGCAACGCAGGCCGGGGCGGCGACCATTGCAAGGCTCAGCGAGGCGAGGGCGGTCCAGCGACGGGTGATATGCATGGGGCGTTCGCTACCCCAGCGGTCATGAACGATACAGAAATAAATCTGTCGCCAAGCGCTTGTACGTTTGTTGCGTCAGACAAAGCGTTTGCACGGGCGTTAGCGTCTCGTTAGAAGTTTAGGTCTGCGTAAGGTTATATTGGCTCGTCGCATGGTCCGCTGGTCGAATGGCCGCGCGATCAAGAACGGAAAAATTAGGGAGTGTCGTCGCTGAATGGCTTATGTTGACCAGAAGATGTCCAGTGGCAAAGTGGTCGCGATCGTCATCGTCGCGCTCATTCACATTGCGCTGGGCTATGCCTTCGTCACGGGCCTTGCGTACCAGTACGTCAAGAAGGCCTCGGAAAAGCTGAATACGTTCGACGTGGAGCCACCGCCTCCGCCGCCGCCGCCGGACGAGCCGCCCCCGCCCCCGCCAGACACGCCCATGCAGCCGCCACCCGTCGTGTCGCCGCCGCCGATCGTGCAGAATCCGAACCCGCCGCCCGTCGTGGTCGCAACGGTTCCGACTCCGCCGCAGGTGTACGTGCCCACGCCGATCGCCGCGCCGCCGGCACCGCCTGCGCCGGTGTCGCCACCCGCGCCGCCGGCTCCCGTGGTCAGCAAGGCGGCTGGTGCCAAGGGCAGCCCGGCATCGTGGGTCAGCAACGACGACTATCCTCCCAGCGCGATCCGCGCCGGCGAGGAAGGTTCGGTCGGCATGCGCTGGGAAATCAGCACGTCGGGCCGCGTCGAGAATTGCGTCGTGACCCAGTCGAGCGGATCGTCGACGCTGGATCGGGCGGCCTGCACGGCCATGACCCGGCGCGGACGCTATTCGCCGGCGCTTGACCAGGCGGGTAATCCGATCCGGTCGGCATCCGGCGCCCGCATCCGCTGGACCCTGCCGAAGGATTGATCCTCGCTCCCCCCGTCGCCGGGGGGAGCAGGCCCCAAACCGACGTCACTAAATTTGCTACCGAATAATATAATCAGAGGACGAACCTAACCATGCTGACCACCATCCTTGCTGCCGCTGGTGCAGCCGCTCCGGGCGCAAACCCCTACGGCCTCGGCCCGGCCCTGCGCGAAGGCGGCCTGATTTCGCAGACCGTGTTCGGTATATTGGTGCTGATGTCGATCGTGTCGTTCTACATCCTGTTCTCGAAGCTGTTCGAGCAGCAGAAGATCATGGGCCAGGCCAAGCGCGTTCGCGAAAACTTCTGGCAGTCCAACTCGCTGCGCGAGGGTTCGGCCAAGCTGGAGAAGAACTCGGCCTACAAGCAGATCGTCGACGACGGTCTGGCTGCGCAGGAGCAGCACGGCAAGCTGACCGATCCGGTCGAGGCGCATGACTGGCTGCACGGTTCGCTGTCGCGTTCGGAAGCCGCCATCAACTCGAAGCTGGCCGGCGGTCTCGCCTTCCTTGCAACCGTGGGTTCGACCTCGCCGTTCATCGGCCTGTTCGGAACGGTTATCGGCATCTACCGCGCACTCATCAAGATCGGTTCGGCCGGTCAGGCATCGATCGACGCCGTCGCAGGTCCGGTCGGCGAGGCGCTCATCATGACCGCACTCGGCCTGGTCGTCGCGGTTCCGGCCGTGCTGTCGTACAACTGGCTGCAGGCGCGCAACAAGTCGATCGCCCGTGACCTGTCGGCCTTCTCGACCGACGTTCTGGGCTTCCTGGCCTCGGGTGGTTCGGTTCGTCCGACCGCACCGGGCAAGCCTGGCCTGACGAAGCCGGTTGCAGCGACGACCACCGCTGGCCAGACCGGCGGCGTGCCGACGTCGCGCGCATAAGAAGGTGTTTCGGGGATACCGGTCCGGTGTCCCCGGACCCTTTGCCGGGGCGCACAAGGCCCCGGCAGATATAATGGATAGGATAGCGCGCACATGTCGATGAGTGTCGGTGGAGACTCCTCCGAAGAGAAGCCGTTGTCGGACATCAACACGACGCCGTTGGTCGACGTCATGCTGGTGCTCCTCATCATCTTCCTGATCGCCGTCCCGGTCGTGATCCAGTCGGTGAAGCTGAAGCTTCCCGACGTCCGGTTCGACCCGACGACGACGAAACCTGAAAACGTCCTGCTGTCGGTGACGTCCAAGCCCGACGGTTCCTGCGCGGTCTATTGGGGCACATCCCCGGTGACGAGCAAGGAACTGATCGATCGTGCAGTCGAGAAACTGAAGGCCGAGATCGCCCGTCAGGGCGGCGCGAACGCCGCTGGTCTCGAACTGCCGGAAGCCCACATCCGCGGTGACGTGAATGTAAACTGGTCCTGCGTCGGCGGCACGATCTACACGATGCAGATGGCCGGGTTCGCCCGCGTCGGCTTCATCTCCGAACCGCCCCCCGGCGAGGGTGTCGCCCGCCTGTAAGGTGGACGCGACACACCGGGCCTAGTCTCAGGAGTATTACGACATGGCAATGAGTTCTGGGGGCGCAGAAGGCGAACCCATGATGGACATGAACACGACGCCGTTGATCGACGTCATGCTCGTGCTTCTCATCATGTTCATCATCACCATCCCGATCCAGACCCACGCGGTAAAGGTCGATCTTCCCGTCAACGATCCGAACGCCAAGCAGCCGCCGGTCAATGCCGAGAAGAACAAGATCACGATCGATCCGCTCGGCACGGTCGCATGGAACGGGACGCCGGTGAACGAAGTGACGCTTCGCCAGTATCTCGACCAGACGGCGGCGATGGCTGTCGAGCCGGAGCTTCACTTCCAGCCCGACAAGGCCGCGAAGTATGAAGTGGTCGATCGGACGCTCGCCGTCATCAAGCGGTCGAACGTCTCGAAGCTCGGCTTCATCGGCAACGAGCAGTATCGCAACGACTTCTGATCGTCGTCGCCGATGCCGAAAGTTCAAAAGGGCGGTCCCGGTCGGGGCCGCCCTTTTTCGTGCCCGCGGCCTGCCCAGCCGTGCCGGAACGCCCAACATCGCTTGCACTCGTTTCACGAAAGTGACATCTTCGCGTAACAAAAGTGTAACCGACCAATCGAGGCCGGACATGCGGGAGATGAATGATGACGATGTTCCGTGCATCCTGCCGTGCAGGCGCAGCCCTCGCCCTGGCGCTGGTGGCGACCACGCCGGCGCTGGCGGGTGAACGCACCGGCTTTACCGCGATCGCCAGCGGCGATCTGGCCAAGGCGGAGCGGATGCTGACCGCCGAGCGCCGGATCTATCCGCAGCGCCCCGAACTGATGCTCAACCTTGCCGCGGTCTATGCAAAGACCAACCGCAGCGCGGAGGCGCGTGCGCTCTACACGGCGGTGCTGGACCGCCCGGCCGTCGCGATGGACCTGCCGAACGGCATGGTCCTGTCGTCGCATGCCGTCGCCAGCACGGGCCTGAACCGCCTGCCTGGCGCGCAGATGGCGACGCGCTGATCCCAGACGCAGGGCGCGGTCGTGGACGATCCGCGCCCTGCCAATGGGGTTTCGATCGAACGCGCGGTATGGGCCGATCGAGGCTGCAACATTCCGTGTCGTACGATCTGGTCTGGCAACACGAGGCCAGAGTTTCCGGCTAGGCGCGTTACCGTTGCCGATCAGCCGGGTGTGCCGCCCTCGCGAAGCTGCTTCGTGATACGGCGCGGCAACACGGTTTCAACCCAGGCCATGGATGGCCCGGCCGGTCGGGACGTCGAATCAACGCATTGGCGGCAAAAGGCGTCGGGATCCGACGCGCGGGAAGTCGCTAGACGGGACGGATCGACATACATGGCCTTTTGCGGCTGATGTTGGTGGATCCCCTCGTACTCCCGGGCTTGACCCGGGAGTACGATCGACAAGAGACGCCATCGCGATGAATGTCGATCGGCCCTGACGCGCGACGTTCAGCGTGTGGCCGCCGCGCCGTCATCACCGATCATCCGCCGCGCGCCATATCGCCCCCACGCGGTGCAGCAGGGTGAACCGTCAACAGGTTCGTCGGGAAAACCCGTCTCCCGTGGGCGACCGCGCATATTTCGGTTGATCCCGCACACCCCCGCTTCCATGCGATCCGCTTGCCCGGGGAATGGCCTTGGGCACGCGGTGGGGCGAGTGCGTGGGCAAGACGGTCTGGTTCAACAAGGGGCATTCGGTCCGCAACGCGCTGGTCGCAATCCGCATGGCCGATGCCGGCCGAATCCGCCTGATCGCGTCGCACCCGTTCGCCGACGCCGCCGCGTTGACCGCCGCCGACGTCGCGCTGGTCGAACCGTGGATCGAGGCGGACGATGTCGCGGGCGGTTACCGCGACTGGTGCCTCGACGTCTGCCGCACGCATGCGGTCGACCTGTTCCTGGCGGGTGAACAGCGCGAGATGCTGGCCCCCTTCGCCGCCGATTTTGCCGCGGTCGGCACCCGCCTTGCGCTGGCCGCGTCGCCGGCGACGCTCGACATCATCGACGACAAGCACGCCTTTACCCGCGCCGCCGCCGGTTTTGGCCTGCCCGTCGCGCAGACCTATTGCGTGACCGAGGCGACGGGGTTCGCGGCGGCCGTCGCGGCGTTGCGCGCCGACGGCCACGGCCTGTGCGTCAAGCCCGCGCGCGGCGTGTTCGGCGCCGGCTTCTGGCGGCTCGATGATTCGCAGACGTTGTTCGACCGGCTGATGACCGGTGGCGGACATACGCTGCCCGTTTCCGTCTTCGCCGCCGCGCTGGCCGAGCCCGCCCCGGTGCCGCTGCTGGTGATGGAATATCTGCCGGGCGACGAGACGAGCGTCGATGTGCTTGCCGATCATGGCCGGGTGCTGCTGGCGGTCGCGCGCACCAAGCGGCGGGTGGCGCAGCATTTGTCGGTCGACGGTCCGGCGATCGAACTGGCCGCGCGCACGGTCGCCGCGTTCGGCCTGCACGGGCTGGTCAATGTGCAGATGATCGCCGACCGGGATGATCGCCAGACTTTGCTGGAGGTCAATCCGCGGATGAGCGGCGGGTGCCATTACGCGCTGTTCGCCGGGGCCAATCTGCCATGGTGGCATGTCGCGCTCGAACTGGGGCTGGTCGATCCGGGCGACCTGCCGGTGCCGGTCGGCGGGGCGGTGGTCGCGGCCATCCCCGATGCGGTGCGGATCGACGGGGCGGCACACCCGACCTTTGCCGGGCTGACCGGCCGGAGCGGGGCCATGAAGACCGTCGATTAGGGTTGCCGTCCCCGCTATGTTCCGGCTAGCGTGATGCATCCATATATCACCCAGTCGTCATCGGGAGTCCGTCATGGTCAATCTGCAAAAGGGCCAGACGGTCCGTCTGGAAAAGAGCGACGGCGGCACGCTGACGCGCGTGACGATGGGGCTGGGCTGGGACGTGAAGAAGGCCAAGGGGCTGTTCGGCATGTTCGGCGGTGGCGGCGGCGACATCGACCTTGATGCCTCCTGCCTGTTGTTCGACGCGAACCGCCGGCTGGTCGACCAGGTCTGGTTCCGCCAGCTGACCAGCAAGGACGGCAGCATCGTCCACAGCGGCGACAACCGCACTGGCGCAGGGGACGGCGATGACGAGACGATCGCCGTCGATCTGTCGCGCCTGCCGGCCAGCGTCACGACGCTGATCTTTACTGTCAACAGCTTCACCGGCGACACGTTCGAGCGGATCGATAACGCCTATTGCCGGCTGGTCGATGCGACGACGGGCAAGGAAACCGCGCGCTACGACCTGACCGGGCAGGGGTCGCACACCGGCCAGGTCATGGCGCGGATCGCGCGGACGGGCGCGGGCTGGGAGATGAAGGCGCTGGGCGAGCAGACGACGGGTCGGACGTTCCAGGACATGATGCCCCAGATCACCGCGGCGCTCTGATCGCGCGAGGGGATGCGGACATGACCGACTTGCAGCAGGGCGGGAACGCGCCGGTGACCGGTGATCGCGTGCGGGTGGCCTTTGCGTGGGACGTCGGTGCTGGCGTGGACGCGGACGCCTCGGCCTATCTGTTGACCGCGACCGGCAAGGTCCGCGACGACGCCGACATGGTGTTCTACAACCAGCCGTCCGGTGCCGGCGGCAGCGTCCGCTTCGATGCCGGCGCAGGCCCGCGCGGCGGATTCGACATCGACCTGACGCGCGTGCCGGCCGAGATCGCGCGGATCGTGTTCTGTGTCACCATCCACGACGGTCAGGCGCGGCGGCAGACGCTGGCGCAGTTGACCGGCGTGTCGCTGAGTATCGGTGACATTCGTTATGCGCCTGCGCTGGCCGGGGCGACCGAGACGGCGATGACGCTGGGCGAACTCTATCGCCGGAACGGCCAGTGGAAGGTCCGCGCGGTCGGCCAGGGTTTTGCCGGCGGTCTTGCCCCGCTGGCCCGGTCGTTCGGCATCGACGTGGCCGAGGACGCGCCCGCCGCCCCGCCGCCGCCCGCTCCCGCCCCGACGCCGGTGCGGTTGAGCAAGGTGACGCTCGACAAGCCGGGCCAGAAGATCAGCCTGGAGAAAAAGGGCGCGAGCTTCGGCGAGATCGTCGTCAACCTCAACTGGTCGCGCGGCAAGAAGGGCCTGTTCGGCAGTGGCAGCGCGATCGACCTCGACCTTGGCTGCCTGTTCGAGCTGGCCGATGGGCGTAAAGGCGCGGTGCAGGCGCTGGGAAACAGCTTCGGGTCGTTCGACGCCGCCCCCTATATTATGCTGTCGGGCGACGACCGCACCGGCGACGTGTCGAGCGGCGAGACGATGCGGATCAACGGCGCGCGCTGGGCGGAGGTCAAGCGGGTCATCGTCTTCGCCAACATCTATGACGGCGTGCCGAACTGGCAGCAGACCGACGGCGTTGTCACCGTGACGATGCCCGACCAGCCGCCAATCGAGGTACGGATGACCGAGGGGCGCAACGACCAGCGGCTGTGCGGCATCGTCCTGATCGAAAACCGCGGCGGCAGTTTCGACGCAACGCGGATCGTCGAATATTTCCGCGACCAGCAGGTGCTCGATGAACGGCTTGGCTGGGGTATGCGTTGGGTCGCGGGACGGAAATAATTCTTGGGGCTGGCGGGGCCAGCTCCGGCCGGGGGAAAACGACGTGCTGAAATACTACAAGGGTTCATTCATATTCACCGGCATCTGCCTCGCCCTGGCGGCGTGGCTGGGCCACGAGATGTCCGGCAACTGGTCGGGCACGCTCGGCATCCTGTGGATCGTCATCGTGCTGGGCGTGCTGGAAGTGTCGCTGTCGTTCGACAACGCCGTCGTCAACGCGACCGTGCTGCGCGACATGGACCCGAAATGGCAGCACCGGTTCCTGACCTGGGGCATCGTCATCGCCGTGTTCGGGATGCGGATCATCTTCCCGCTGGCGGTGGTCGCGATCGCCGCGCAGCTCGGCCCGATCGAGGCGATCAAGCTCGCCGCGACCAATCCGGTGGAATATGAACGGATCATCACTGGCGCGCATATCGGCATTTCCGGATTCGGCGGCGCGTTCTTGGCGATGGTCGGCCTCGACTTCTTCCTGAACGACGAGAAGGAGGAGCATTGGCTGGGCATGGTCGAAAAGCCGCTGGCCGGCCTGTCGCGCATTTCGGGCATCGCGCTCGGCATCGTGATGCTCGCGCTATACTTCATCTCGCGGATGCTGACCCCGGAGGAGGCGCTGACCTTCATCACCTCGGGCATCTTCGGCCTGGTGACCTTCATCGCGGTGCAGGCGCTGGGATCGGTGCTGGAGGGTGACGGCGGTGATGCGATGACGCAGACCGCGGCCAAGTCGGGGTTCGCGGCGTTCATGTATCTTGAGGTGCTGGACGCGTCCTTCTCGTTCGACGGCGTGATCGGTGCTTTCGCCCTGTCGAACAACCTGTTCATCATCGCGCTTGGCCTTGGCATCGGTGCGATGTTCGTTCGCTCGATGACGGTGATGCTGGTCGAGAAGGGCACGCTGACCGAATATCGCTATCTGGAGCATGGCGCGTTCTATGCGATTGTCGCACTGGCCGCGATCATGCTGCTGTCGGCGCATTTCCACATCCCCGAAACGATCACCGGCCTGATCGGCGCGGCGTTCATCGGCATGGCGTTCTGGGCGTCGGTCCGCAGCAACAGGGCCGAAGCGACGCTGGAGGATGCCAACCCGGTCAAGCCGACCGGCGAAACCCTGAACTGATACGAAAAGGAACGCGCGCATGTCGGTCAGTCTCGCCAAGGGCGGCAATGTCAGCCTGTCGAAAGAGGAGCCGGGTCTGACCCACATCCTGATCGGTCTGGGCTGGGATACGCGGACGACCGACGGCACCGATTTCGACCTCGACGCCAGCGCGTTCCTGCTGGCGGCGGGGGACCGGGTGCGCGGCGATTCCGACTTCATCTTCTACAACAATCTGAAGTCGGCGGACGGGTCGGTCGAACACACCGGCGACAACCGCACGGGCGAGGGCGACGGCGACGACGAGGCGCTGAAGGTCGAGTTGGCCCGCGTGCCGGCCGATGTGCAGAAGATCGCCGTCACCGTGACGATTCACGACGGAGAGGCGCGGCGTCAAAGCTTCGGCATGGTCTCCAACGCCTTCATTCGGATCGTCAACGATGCGACCGGGCGCGAGATCGCGCGTTACGACCTGACCGAAGACGCATCGACCGAAACGGCGATGATCTTCGGCGAAGTCTATCGCCACAATGGCGACTGGAAGTTTCGCGCGGTCGGGCAGGGGTACAAGGGCGGCCTTGCCCCCATGGCCCGCAATTACGGCGTCAACGTCGGCTGATCGGCCGACTCATAATACGGGAGACGACCAATGGCAGTTTCACTTTCCAAGGGCGGCAACGTCAATCTCAGCAAGGAAGCCCCAGGCCTGTCGAGCGTCCGCGTCGGCCTCGGCTGGGACACGCGCGTCACCGACGGCAGCGCGTTCGACCTCGACGCCAGCGTGTTCATCCTGAACGACGCGGGCAAGGTGCGCAGCGACGCCGATTTCATCTTCTACAACAACAAGGTCGGTGCCGACGGCGCGGTAGCGCATCAGGGCGACAACACCACCGGTGAGGGTGCGGGCGACGACGAAGTGGTTGTGGTCGGCCTCGACAAGCTGCCCGCCGACGTGACCAAGCTGAGCTTCGCGGTCACCATCCACGACGCGGATGGCCGCAAGCAGAATTTCGGCATGGTGTCGAACGCCTACATCCGTGTGCTGAACGAGGCCGGTGGCACCGAACTGGCGCGCTACGACCTGTCCGAGGATGCCTCGACCGAAACCGCGATGATCTTCGGCGAACTCTATCGCAACAATGGCGAATGGAAGTTCAAGGCGATCGGGCAGGGCTTCGCCGGTGGCCTCGGGCCGCTTGCATCGTCCTTCGGCGTCAACGTCTGACGCCCCCGGCCGGGCGCGCCACGCCCCGGTCGAACTGACAGAGACCGCCGGAGGGAGACTTGCTCTCCGGCCAGATTGACAGGGATGACCGGGGACCCGTTCCCCGGTCATCCGCGCATTGGATCACGACTACATGCTGAATGCCGAGGCGCGGACGATCGCGCTGCCGACCGGGACCGTTCGGGTCACGGTCGAATCCGCCGCATGGCCGCTCGACCGGCTGTGCGGTTTCGCCGCGCGCAACAATCCCAAGCGCGGCTTTCTGGTCGTGTCGAAGGTGCTTGGCCGGCACATCCCCGCCCGGCCGCAGGTGATGCGTGCCGCCGTGCGCGATCTGGCGGCGCAGGTGCCCGCCGATCTCGCCGGACCGGTGATGGTCGTCGGGCTGGCGGAAACGGCGGTGTGCCTTGGTCAGACGCTGCACAGCGAATTGCGCGCGCAGACCGGCCGCGACGACATCGCCTTCCTCCATTCGACCCGGCAGCAGGTCGACCACCCTTTGCTCTGCCGGTTCGAGGAGCCGCACAGCCATGCCTCGGCGCATCTGGTGTACCGGCCGGAGGGGATCGACCTGCCCCGCACGCTTGTCGTGGTCGATGACGAGATTTCGACCGGCACCACGCTGGCCAACCTGACCACCGCGCTGGTGGCCGAGTGGCCGCAGGTCGAGCGGATCGTCGTCGCGACCCTGACCGACTGGTCGGGCGGCGGCGCGTGGATGGCGCGTATGCCGCGTCCCACCACCCGCGTCCGTCTGCTCGCCGGCAGGCTAGACTGGACGCCGGCGGACAGCGTCATGCCGACCGACCTGTTCGAGGGGTTCGACACCGCCGCCGCTTCGCTCGGGCGGATGCAAGACGCGGTCAATTACGGCCGGATGGGTACGGTGGCGGTGGTCGAAACCATGCCGCCCGCGCTGCCGCCGATCCTGGGTGGTGAGCCGCTGCGCATCGTCGGCACCGGCGAGTTCACCTGGGCCCCGTTCCGCCTGGCCGAGCGGATGGCCGCGGCCGGCCACGACGTGGTGGTGCAGGCGACCAGCCGCAGCCCGGCGCGGATCGGCGGCGCGATCGGCTCTGCACTGATGTTCCGCGACAATTACGACACCGGCGTCCCCAATTATCTCTACAACGCCGATCCCGCCGACGGACGCACGACCTGGATCTGTCACGAGACGCCGTCAGGTTCGATCGACCCCACCCTGATCGCCGCGCTGGATGCGCGCACGGTCGACTGGAAAGACCCGTCATGATTCGCGCCGTCACCCTCGTCGATCTCGACGACACGCTGTTCCAGACGATCCGCAAATGCCCGGACGAGTATGCGTTCGAGCAGCTGACCCCGCTCGGTTATCTCAAGGACGGATCGCCGCTCAGCTATGCGACGCCGCGCCAGATGGCGTTCCTGCGCTGGCTGTCGGACACGACGCACATGGTGCCGGTGACGGCGCGCAGCCTGGATGCGCTGCGCCGGGTGAAGATCCCGTTCGCCGCCGCCGTCTGCGCGCATGGCGGCGTGATCCTTGGCGACGACAGCCAGCCCGATGTGGCCTGGGCCACCCGCATCGCCGCCGAGGCCGAACGCTACCGTCCCGTCCTTGATGCCCACGTCGCGGCGATCGCGGCCGAGGCGGAACGGCAGGGCGTGGCGATCAACGTCCGCGTCCTGACCGAGGAGGGCGTGCCGCTCTACGTCCTTGCCAAGCACGCCGACATGGATGCCGACGCGCTGTTCGCGGTGGTCGATGCCGCCGTGCCGGACGTGGGGGCGGGGTGGACCGACCACCGCAACGGCAACAACGTCGCGCTGATGCCGCCCTATCTGGGCAAGCAGCACGCGGTCGCGCACCTGCTGCCGGCGCTGCGCGCGCGCTTCCCCGACCTGCCGGTCATCGGCATCGGCGACAGCCGCACCGATGCGCCGTTCATGGCGCTGTGCGACTTCGCGATGCTGCCGACGGGGTCGCAGCTGGCCGGGAGCATCCTGTGACGGTGGGATTTTCGGGCAGCTATCTGCCGCAGGACGTCACCTTCCTGCTGAAGCCGGTGGCGATGCCCGCCACCGACGTTGCCGCCAAGGAAGCGGCGATCCAGTCCGGCGCACGCCATTATTCGGAGATGATCGCGCCGGAATCGGTGCCGGGCCAAGCCTATCTCGACCTCTACGATGCGGCCCTCGCGCGCAACGGTGCACGGCTGGCCGCCGATGTAGCCGCGCTCGCCGCGCACCTGCGCGACCGGGCGGATGGCCGTGAGGTCGTCATCGCCAGCCTCGCGCGCGCCGGTACGCCGATCGGCGTGCTGCTGCACCGCACGTTGCAGGCGCAGGGGGGCCGCTCGGCACATTACGCCATCAGCATCATCCGCGACCGCGGCATCGACCGTCAGGCGCTGGCCCACATCGCCGCGCGCCACGATCCGGCTGACGTCGTGTTCCTCGACGGCTGGACCGGCAAGGGCGCGATCGCGGGCGAACTGCGGTCGAGCCTTGCCGACCGGCCGATGGGGTTCACGCCGACGCTGGCGGTCATCGCCGATCCGGCGGGGCAGGCGGATATCGCCGCGACCGACGATGATTATCTCATCGCCTCGGGCCTGCTGAACGGCATCGTCTCCGGCCTCGTCAGCCGCTCGATCCTGAGCGCCGAGACGGTCGGTCCCGGCGATTTCCACGCCTGCGTCACCTATCCGCAGCACGCCGCCGCCGACCGGTCGCGCGCTTTTGTCGACGCGCTTGCCCCCATGGCGGCGATTGCCCAGCCGCGCGCGATCGACGGGCACGCCGCGAAACGCCCGGCCCTGATGGCCGCGTGCGAAACGCTGGTCGCCGACATGCTGGCCCGCGCCGGCACCACCGACCGCAACCGCATCAAGCCCGGCATCGCCGAGGCGACCCGCGCGCTGCTCCGTCGCCTGCCCGAGCGGCTGTACATCCGCGAGGCCGACGACCCCGACGTCGCGCATCTGCTGCATCTCGCGCGCGAAGGCGGCGTCCCCGTGGAACCGCTGCCCGCCACCAGTCGCTATCGTGCGGTCGCCATCATCGCGTCGCTCGGCAAGGATTCCGCATGACTCTCGATGCCCTCTCGCTTGGCGCGACGCTCTATCTGCCCTGCACCCGCGACGACCTGGCCAGGACGTTGCTCGGTCGCCGTTTTCCCGCGCTGCGGTCGGCGGTGTTGTGCATCGAGGATTCGGTGCGCGAGGCCGATGTGCCGCATGCACTGTCGAACCTCGCCACCTTCCTGCGTCGCCTTGCCGAGCAGGGACGCGACACCCTGCCGCATATCTTCGTGCGCCCGCGCGACGCGGCGATGCTGGAACGCATCCTGCTGATGCCGGGGATCGAGCAGGTCGACGGCTTCGTGATCCCGAAGGCGCATGCCGACAGCATGCCCGCCTACACCTCGCTGCATTTCCACGACAACCACCGGCTGATGCCGACGCTGGAAACGCGCGAGGCGTGCGACGCGCACGAGATGCGCCGGTTCCGTGACCAGCTGCTCGGTGTGCAGGACCGGATCCTCGCGCTCAGGATCGGCGGCAACGACCTGTTGCAGCTGATCGGCACGCGGCGGTCGGCGACGCGCACCGCCTATGACGGGCCGCTCGCGACGATCATCGGCAGTCTGGTCGCCACCTTCGCGCCGTGGGATTTCACCCTGAGCGCGCCCGTCATGGAAAATTTCGCCGACGCCGCGTTGCTGCGCGAGGAGGTCGCGCGCGATATCGACCACGGCCTGCTGACCAAGACCGCGATCCACCCCGATCAGATCGCGATCATTCAGGCCGCCTACGCCGTCTCCGCCCGCCAGCTTGCCGAGGCGGAGGCGATGCTCAGCGGCGACGGTCCGGCGGTATTTGCCAGCGGCGGCGCGATGTGCGAGCCAGCGACCCACCGCCGCTGGGCCGAACGCATCGTCCGCCGTGCCGACCTGTTCGGCATCGCCGACGCGCTGCCGGCGCTGCGTCAGGCCTGATTCCGTATCGTCCGAAGGGAGCCACGATGTCCGCGTTCCGCACCAAGATCGACGAAGCCACCAGCCCCGGTGTCCGGTTCGAACTCTATCAGTTCAATCGGAAAACCTATGCGCTGAGCCAGACCCCGTTGCCCAAGCCCGGCACGGCGGCGGGCGCATCGCCGATGGTCCACCTCCACCCGCCGCACGCGCAGACCGCGCGCCAGTTGCGGGTCGTGCTGGAGGGCGGGGCGGCGTTGCTTGAACCCGGCGCGTTGCAATATGCCCACGGCCAGGTGCAGGTCGAGGTGCAGAACAACCAGAAGGGCGGCATGTTCGCCCGCGCCATCGCGTCCGCCGGCACCGGCGAGAGCGCGTTCGCCACCCGCTTTTCGGGGCGCGGCGAGGTGTGGAGCGAACCGACCGCCAAGCACTTCATCCTCGCCGCGATGGACGGGCCGCAGGACTCGCTGATCCTTGATGACGGCGCGTTCTACGCCTGCGACGCCAACATCGCGATCGGCACGCACGTCCACCGCTCGGTGCAGGGCCTGCTGTCGGGCAACGGTCTGATGCAGCCCAAGCTGACGGGTGCCGGCGCGTTCGTGGTCGAGGCCCCGGTGCCGGTCGACGAGATCGAGATCATCGAACTGAACGGCACCGACGAACTGATCGTCGATGGCGACCTGATGCTGATGTACACCGCCACGCTGCAGGTCGAACTGCGGCCGCTGGTCCGGGGACTTCGCAACGCGATGCGATCGGGCGAGGGGCTGGTCTTCGTGTTCCGCGGCAAGGGGACGGTGTGGCTGACCCCGACGATGGCACTGGGGGCCTGAAGCTTCCCGCTCGTCCTGAGCAGGGACTGAGCGCAGGCGAAGGCCCGTATCGAGAGACTGTCCCGAAGTCCCGGTCTCTCGATACGCCATCTCGGCACGCTCCTTACGGAACTGCCCGGCGGCTGTTCGAGGCAAACGGGCGGGGTGTCACCCCAGCGGATCCCGCCCGCCGTACCGCGTCTCGATGAACTTCAGATTGTCCGCGAAGCTGTCGATATCCTCCTGCGCCAGGCTGCGCGACAGCGCCTCGGCCCGCGCGATCATCTTCTCGACGCCCTCGTTCAGCACATAGCTCGCCGACCGTCCGGTCTTGCGGAATATGTCCGCCCGGTGCGCCGGCGGAATATCGGCATAGCTGGCGACGAGTTGCGGCAAATGGACGTCGCGCATCTGCCGAACCTCGGTCAGTGCGGATGCGAGCAGCGGATCACGCGCCGCGCGCCCCTCGATCTCCCCGACCAGCGCCAGCAACCGCTCGACCTGTGGCCGCGACTGTTTCGGCAGGCGCGGATCGTCGGCGGTCATGCCGGTCGGGCGGTCTGGCGTCGGTGACGGCGGCGCGGCGGACGCAGGACCAGCCGGCGTCGGCACCGGCCCGCTCAGGAAATCGCCCAGCCGTTGCAGGAAACTCGACACGCCGATTTTACCTCCGCCCGGCGAACAGCCCGGTGACTGGAGGATAGGGCGTGGGGAAGCGGGAATCCAGTGCGGCCGGGTGTTTTCGCCGTACACCGCCGACTCATATCCGTCATTGCGAGCGCAGCGAAGCAATCCAGTGACACGCAGATACGCCCTGGATTGCTTCGCTGCGCTCGCAATGACGGCAGTATGCGAGGCCGGCTCCGCACCCAGGAATGCCGTATTTACCGTGTCACCAGCACGGGCACCACGATCAGGGCCGCAAATGTGACGAAAGCGACAACCAGTCCAAGGATCATCAACTGACGAACGGAACGACCGCGCGGATCGGTCACCGGATAACAGGCGATGCCCGCCCCAAGCACCACAATCGCGTCGGGCAGGGCGAACACCATCAATTCTCCGCGTGAGGCCGGGCGATCGACCAATGGCGTGAAGAACACGCCGATGTTCACGATCAACGCGAACCAGAAACCGATCCTAAGCGACCGTTCGCCGGGGCAATCCGCCGCCAGTTTGGCGATGAAGGCGAGGCACATGCCCGCACACGCCACGCGAAAGCTGATATCGAACGGCACGAAAAGATACGCATCGAGCAAGACCGCAACCACAACGAACATCAGTACGCCGACAAGCGCCTAGCCCACCATGCGAAGCCGGGCTTTCAACCACCCATGTCCCGCGCCGTCCCTCCCGCCGCGTCCAGCGCCGCGCGCATCTGCGCCACCGCATCCGCCAGCGCCCGTTCGGCCGCCGCCTCGCGACCCGGCCCGGCCGCGCCGGCGGTGGCCTCCAGCGCGCTCGCCTGTTCGCTCATCGCCCGCGCATCGGCCAGCGCGCGCGCCGCGCCGACCGCCGTCCGCAACGCCGCCGCCATCGTCGTGCGCGCGCGGTCGATCGCGGTGACCAGCGACCCTTGCGCCTCGCCCAGAATGTCGAGCGACAGCCGTCCCTGCCGCGTCACGACCAGCTGGGTCAGCACGTCGCGTTTGCGCTCCTGCAACGCCGCCAACACCGGCCCGCGCAGCAGCGCGGCGCGCGTTGGATTGGTCGCCGCCGTCTCGCGCGCGGCGGCGCTGGCGGCGGCCTCGACCATGTCGAGCAGGTGGGCCGCATCCTCCAGCCGGGCATCAGCGCGGGTGACGCGGTCCTGTTCGCTGCGCATCCGCACGGCGTCGTGGAGCAGCGTATCGCGTTGCTGGTCGAGCGCGCTTAACAAAGCTGCCAGCTTCGGTTCGACCTGATCGAACACCGGGGCGGGGACGGGCGCGGCCCCAAACGGAAACCAGCGCCGGGCGGGCGGCGGCGTCGGTGCCGCCAGCCCCTCGACCAGTGCGCGCAGGTCGTTCAGCAAGGCGTCGGCGCGCGCGATCTGCGGGGAGGGGCCATCGGGCAGGCGGCGGCTCTGGTCGGCGGCCTCGGCGATCGCCGCCTGACCCATCCGCGCGACCATCGCCAGCACCCGCGCGTCATCGGGATCGCCCAGCCAGTCGCGGATGACGTCGCGTGCGGTCTGGCGCAGCGCCACGGCGCGGTCGGGGGTGGGCGGCGCAACGACGGACAGGTCGGACATGGCCGTTCGTCTACCCGCTCGCGCCACGCCTGCACAAGGCGATCAGCCGACCAGCAGATGGACGACGCCGGGTGCCGGCCGTGCAACCCCGCGCACCCCGGCGGCGGTCAGCGCGCTTTCCGACAGCGCCGCCGGATCGGCCAGCGTGACCCGGATCCGCCCGGCATGGCGGCTGGCGTCGGTGATGTTGCCCGCCCCGCCCAGCGCCTTGGCCAGCACCGGGTCCAACGCGAAGGCGGGTGCCTTGGCCGCGATCGGTGCCGCGACGGCAATGGGTGCCACCACCGGCCCGGCCGCGATCGCGTCGCGCATCTCGACCGCGACCTGATCGGCGACCGGCCCCAGCACGATCTGCACCGCGTTGACCGATGGCTTGATGAGGCCACGCGACCCCAGCGCCTTCAACCGCGGTTCGTCGATCACGGACTGGTCCGCGACCATCAGCCGCAACCGGGTGGTGCACGCGCCGATGCTGGTCAGGTTCGCCGATCCCCCCAGCGCCGCGACGAACGCCGCCCCGCGCTCGCTGGCGGCGACCGGCGCGGCATCGACCGGTGCTTCCGCATCGCGTCCCGGCGTCGGCAGGTCGAACCGGCGGATGACGTAGCGGAATACGGAGTAATACACCGCTGCATAGACCGCGCCGACCGGCAGCAGCAGCAACGGCCGCGTCGCCTTGCCGAAGTTCAGGACGTAATCGAACAGCCCGGCCGAAAAGCCGAAGCCCAGCTTCACCCCCAGCATGTCCATGACGACCATCGCCACGCCGGTCAGCACCGCGTGCAGCGCGTAGAGCAGCGGGGCCAGGAACATGAAGCTGAACTCGATCGGCTCGGTCACGCCGGTCAGGAACGAGGTGAGCGCGAGGCTCAGCAACATGCCCCCCACCGCCTTGCGACGCGCGGGCGCGGCGGCGTGATACATGGCAAGGCACGCGGCGGGCAGGCCGAACATCATGACCGGGAAGAACCCGGCCATGAACGCGCCGGCGGTCGGGTCGCCTGCGAAGAACCGGCGCAATTCGCCGTTCGCCCCGTGGAAATCGCCGACCACGAACCACACGACGTTGTTCAGGATATGGTGCAGTCCGGTCACCAGCAGCAGCCGGTTGAACAGGCCGAACAGGAACAGTCCCGCCGGCCCTGCGGCCACGACGCTGCGGCTCAGCGCATCGACGCCCGCGTCGATCCCCGAAAAGCCCAGCCCGACCAGCGCGGCGATGCCCAGACCTGCCAGCCCGCTGACGATCGGCACGAACCGTCGCCCGCCGAAGAAGGCCAGATATTCCGGCACCTTGACCGTCGAATAGCGGTTGTAGAAGATCCCGCCGATCAGGCCCGATGCGATGCCGATCGGCACCTCCAGCTTGGCGATGGCCTTGGCCTTCCACGCCGCCGCGACGATGTCGCTGTTGGGCGCGATCAGCCCGGCGATGGCATCCGCCGGCACGGTCAGGAACACCTGCGCGCCCCTGGTCGACACCAGGAAACAGACGACGCCCGCCAGCGCCGCCGCGCCGTTGCCATCGCGCGCAAAGCCGACCGCAACGCCGATCGCGAACAACAGGCCCAGATTGGAGAAGATCGCATCGCCCGCCGCCGAGACGAAGGCGATGTCGAGCAGGTCGGGCTGCCCCAGCCGCAGCAGCAGCCCGGCCACCGGCAGGACGGCGATGGGCAGCATCAGCGCGCGGCCGAGTGGCTGGAGGATCGCGATCGCGGACTTCATGCGCCGTGCTCCTGACGAAAGGCTATGGCCGCCGCGCGGACGTCGGCGGGGGAGGACAGCGCGCAGACCGCGTCGGCATGCGCGCGGGTCGCGTCGAGCGTCAGCGTGCGGACCAGCGCCTTGACCTGCGGCACCAGCGCGGGCGCAGACGACAATTCGGTGACGCCAAGGCCGATCAGGATCGGGATCGCCAGCGGGTCGGAGGCCAGCCCCCCGCAGACCCCGGTCCACTTGCCATAGGCCGCAGCACCCGCGCAGGTCTGGCGGATCAGCCGCAGCACCGCCGGGTGCAGCCCGTCGATTCCGGCCGCGACCGCCGGATTGCCGCGATCCATCGCCAGCGTATATTGCGTCAGGTCGTTGGTGCCGACCGACAGGAAATCGGCCTCCGCCGCCAGCAGGTCGGCGGTCACGGCGGCGGCCGGCGTCTCGACCATGATGCCCAGGGCGACGCCGTGCGTGATGCCCATCGCCGCCTTCGCCCGGTCGAGCGCGGCGCGCACCCGGCGCAGTTCGTCCAGGCTGGCGATCATCGGCACCATGATCCGCAGCTGGCCGGCAGGGACCACCCGCAGCAGCGCGCGCAACTGCACGTCCAGCACGTCCGGCATGGCCAGCCCGACGCGGATACCGCGCAGGCCCAGCGCCGGGTTCTCCTCCGCCGCGATCGGCAGGTAGGGCGCGGGCTTGTCGCCGCCGATATCGAGCAGGCGGGCGATCAGCGGTCGTCCCTCCAGCGCGTCGGCGATCCGCTGATAGGTCGCGGCCTGTTCGTCCTCGTCGGGGGCAGCGTCACGGTCGAGGAAGAGGAACTCGGTGCGCAGCAGGCCGCAGCCTTCCGCGCCATTGGTCACCGCCAGCGCGGCGTCGGCGGCGGACCCCAGATTGGCGAACGCCTCGATCCGCACGCCGTCGGCGGTCCGGCATTCGTCGCCGGCGGCGGCCAGCGCGGCGCTGCGCCGGGCGGCGGCGGCGGCGACGCGGTCGGCGGTCGTCTCGCGCATCGCGGCCGGTGGATCGACGTGCAGCATCCCCGCATCCGCGTCGAGGATCAGCGGCGTGCCGGCGGCGATCCCGTCCAGCACCGGTCCCATCGCCACCAGCGCGGGCAGGCCCATGGTCGCGGCCAGGATCGCGACATGCGACGTCGGGCCGCCCCGCTCGACGCACAGGCCGACGACGTTGGCGATATCCAGCCCGATGACCTGCGACGGCAACAGGTCGTCGGCCAGCAGGATCGTGCCCGGCGCGAACCGCGCCGCCGTGTCGGTAATCCCGGCAAGATGGTGCAGCACCTGACGTTCCAGATCGAGCAGGTCGTCGGCGCGCTCGGCCAGTCGCGCGTCGCCGATGCTGCGCAGGATGTCGCTCTGCACCCGGATCGCCTGCCGCCAGGCGAAGCCAGCGTCGCGGCCTTGCGCCACCTGCGCCCGCGCCGCGCCGATCAGGTCGGGATCCTCGATGAAGGCGCGGTGCGCGTCGAGGATCGCGCGCTGCTCGACCGGCAGGGTCGCGGCGCGCGCGGCGATGGCCTGTGCGACCGCCGCCAGCGCCGCGTCCAGCCTTGGCCGTTCGACCTCGGTCCCGCGTCCGTCGACCGGCACCACGATGTCGGGCACCTTCAGCACGCCGGCGACGCCGATCGCCAGACCGGGCGCGGCCAGCACACCGGTCAGCGCACCCTCGATCGCGGCGGGCGCGGGCGTGGGCGCGGGGGCGGGCGGCGGAAGCGAGGCGGCGGCGGTGTCGCTGCCTTCGCCCATGCCGCTGGCGATCAGCGCGGCGACCGCGTCGATTGCGGCCTGCGCGTCGGGACCGGTCCCAGTGATCGCGATCGTGTCGCCATGCCGGATGCCCAGCGCCATGATGCCGACCGCGCTGGTCGCCACGGCATCACGGTCGCCGTGGACCAGATGCAGCGTGGCGTCGAACCCGCGCGCGCAGGCGCCGATCCGCGCGGCAGGGCGTGCGTGCAGTCCGTGTGCCAGCGCCACGGTCAGGTCGTGCCGCAACATCTCGCCTGTCGCCGGTTCGACGGTTTCGTCCGCCACGGTGCCGGTCGCGACGATCGTCAGGAACCGATCCCCCACCGCCACCGCGCCCGCATCCCGCCGTCCGGTGATCGCAAACCGGTCGCCATTGGTGATGATGATCGGCGTGACCACCGCCGGCGCGGCGCGGACCAGCGCGTCGAGGTCGAACGCGATCAGCGGGTCGCCGGCCCGCACCGACTGCCCGACCGCGACCTTGGGCGTGAAGCCGACACCGTTCAGCGCCACCGTGTCGAGGCCGATATGCATCAGGATCTCGGCCCCGTGGGCCGTGCGCAGCGTGACCGCGTGATGGCTGTCGTGCAGCGCGATCACCACGGCGTCGCACGGCGCGTGCAGCGTGTCGCCGGTCGGGTCGATCGCCAGCCCATCCCCCAGCAGGCACCCGGCAAAGACCGGGTCGGGCACGACGTCCAGCCCGCAGGCCCAGCCCTGCATCGGTGCTGTCAGGATGATATCGGCCATGCGCGTCGATCCCCAAGCCGGCCGGCTTCACCATTCGCCCCGGCCCCGGTCTTGAAATCTACAGGGCAGGCGCGCGTTGGCAAGCCAATTGTCACACGATGGTATTACAAAGGTAGTATTTCGGTCTTATTCGCCGGCGTGGACCTGCTCGCCGCCGATCCAGGTGCCGGTTACCGTGAAACCGGCGGTCAGCGTCACCCAGTCGGCGACCATGCCGGCCGCGATGCTGCCGCGCTCGTCGTCCAGCCGCAGGAACGCCGCCGGATAGGTCGACGCCATCGCCGCCGCTGTTTCGGGTGCGGTGCCGGTCGTCGCCACCATGTTGCGCACCGCCGTCGCCATGTCGAGGTCGGACCCCGCCAGCGTACCGTCGGCGTTGACGCACACGCCGTTTTCGACGGTGATCGCCTTGCCCTGCAACGTGAAGCGCTTGTCCGCCTGGCCGACCGTCGGCATCGCGTCGGTCACCAGCATCAGCCGGTCGACCGGCCGCGCGCGCATCGCGATGCGGATGACGGCGGGGTGCAGATGCGCGCCGTCGACGATCAGGCCGGCCCAGGTCGTCTGGTCGTCCAGCACCGCGCCGACCACGCCGGGCGCGCGGTGCTTCAGCGGCGACATCGCGTTGTACAGGTGCGTGAAACCGCGCAGGCCCGCGTCGATCGCGGCCATGGTTTCCTCATACGTCGCATCGGTATGGCCGCCACAGACCAGCACGCCGGCCTCCGCCAGCGCGCGGATCTGCGCCGGATCGGCCAGCTCGGGGGCCAGCGTCAGCATCACCCGGCCACGCCGGCCTTGCGTCAGCAGCGCCATCGTGTCGGTATCCAGCCGGCGGAACTTGCTGGAATCGTGGATGCCCTTGCGCGACACGTTCAGGAACGGCCCCTCGATGTGCACGCCGACGATACCGGGCGTGCCCGCGTCGATCGCCGCATCCACCGCATCCAGCGCGCGCGCGATGACGGACGGATCGTCGCTGATGAGCGTCGGCAGCATCGCCGTGGTGCCATAGGGCATGTGCGCGCGCGCGATCGCCGCGACGCCCTCTGGCGTGGGGTCGTCGTTGAACAGGACGCCGCCGCCGCCATTCACCTGCGTGTCGATGAAGCCGGGCATCATCCAGCCGCCATCAAGGTCGATCGTCCGGTCGGCGTCCCCCCCGGCCGACAGTGCAGCGATCCGCCCGCCGTCCAGTGTCAGGACGATCCGGTCGACGACGCCGTCGGCGGTGACGATCCGCCCGTTGGAAAAGCAGATCCGGTTCATAGCGTGCTCGTCACCTTGCTCAGATGCGGCGGCACATCGGGGTTCAACCCGCGGCGCAGCGACAGCATGTTGGCCATCCGGTAAAAGCTCTGGATCATCAGGATCGGCTCCAGCGCCGGATGCGCGCCGATCGCGGCGGGCGCATGGGTCAGGGGTGCGGACGCATCGACCAGATTGACCACCGCGCCGCGCGCCGCGAACTCGGTCGCAACTTCGCGCACGCCGTCCCCGGCGGTGTCGGAGGTGGCGAAGGCGATCAACGGAAAGCCTTCGTTGACGATCGCCATCGGCCCATGGCGGACCTCGGCGCTGCTGAACGCCTCGGCATGGAGCGCGCACGTCTCCTTCAGCTTCAGCGCCGCTTCCTGCGCCACGCCATAGCCATAGCCCCGGCCGATCACGAACAGGTTGTTGGCATCGACCAGCGAGTCCGCGACACAGGTCCAGTCGAGATCGAACGCCGTTTCCAGCTGCGCGGGCAGACCCTGCAACGCGGTGGTCAGCGCCTCATCCTGCGACCAGCCGGCGGCGATCGCGGCGAAACCGGCCAGCGCGGTGATATACGACTTGGTCGCCGCCACCGACGTCTCCGGCCCGGCCTTCAATCCGATCAGCACATCGGCCATCTGCGCCAGCGGCGAGGCCTCGTCGTTGACCAGCGCGACGACATACGCGCCGGCCTCGGCCTGCGCCTTGACGGTCGCGAGCAGGTCGGGGCTGCGGCCCGACTGCGACACCGCGATGCACAGCGCGCTGCCCGCCGCGACCGGCGCGGCATAGACCGACGATACCGACGGTGCGGCCGACGCGACCGGCACGCCGACCAGCGTTTCCAGCAGGTATTTGCCGTACGTCGCGGCATGGTCCGACGACCCGCGCGCGCAGGTTACGACGACGGCCGGCGGATCGGCCCGCAACCGCTGCGCCAGCGTCGCGATCGTGTCCGCATTCTCGCGCAGCAGGCGGGCGACCGACGCACCGGCCTCGGCCGCCTCCCGATGCATCAGCGTCGCCTCGGCGCGCGCCTGGGTGGCCCGTTCCGGGCTGTCGGTGGTCACGCTCAATTCTTCCCCCCGCCGGTCCCCGGCATGCAGTGTGCCGGTTTCCCGGATGTCGTCGCCGCCGGCTTTCCGGCGTCAGATGTCGTTCAGTTCGGCGACCAGGTCATAGGCATCGCCGCGGTAATAGGATTGCGTGAACTCGACCGTCCGCCCATCGCGCAGATAGCCGCGCCGTTCGATGAACAGTCCGGCATGGCCCGCATCGACGTTCAGCATCCGCGCATGTTCGCCGTTGAACGGCACCGCGCGCAACCGCTGCAACGCGCGCACCGGGCGATTGCCCGACGCGGTCAGCGCCTCGTACAGCGACACGTCGACCGCATCCTCGTTTTCCAGGCAGAAGCCGGCGATGGTCGAATATTCCAGCGCCATCGGCACGTCGTCGGCATAGCGCAGCCGCTGGAACCGATAGACTTCCGCACCCGGCGACAGGCCCAGCGACAATGCCTCCTCGGGCGTGACCGTGCCGACCGATTTGCTGACCCACACGCTGCTTGGCTTGCGACCGCGCGCGACCATGTCCTCGGAAAAGGACGACAGCTTGGAAAAGCTCTTTTCAACCCGCGCCGCGACGAAGGTGCCCGCTCCGCGTCGCCGCGTCAGCAGGCCTTCCTCGACCAGTCCGCCGATCGCCTTGCGCACCGTGATGCGCGACACGTCATACTCGGTGGCCAGGTCGCGTTCGGCGGGAATCGCCTCGTCCTGCGTCAGCAGGTTGCGGTTGATGGCGTCGCGGATCAACTGCTGCAACTGCACATACAGAGGGGCTGGATTGCCACTGCGGAACCGGCCAATGCTGGCGGAAAACGACATCCGATCTCCCTGTGCGGACTGGCGGCAGGGCGGGTCGAAAGACCGCGTCTGGCCGCTATGGTGCTGGATCATATGTTATGAATTGGTCTTGCTCAAGCGAAGTTTTCGCGCGGGTTCCACAAGGATCGCTTTCAGGGCCGCGACGGCGGCGGCGTCGGTCCGCCGCGCCTCGGCCGGACTGAATCCCATGGCGACAAGAGCGGGATCCTGCGCCACTGGAACACCGCAGGAGGCATGAAGTTCCGATACGCCGGTGGTCAGGATCGCCGGGGCGGTATCCGCATTGACCCCGCTGCCGGGCAATATCCCGATCCGGCCGCCGGCCTGCCCGACCAGCGCCGCGATCCGGTCGCGCCCGGCCAGCGCGGTCACCGCGCCGCCCGATGTCAGGATCCGGTCGAACCCCAGCGCGATCGCCGTCTCCAGCGCGGCCGGCTGGTCGACGCACCGGTCGAACGCGCGGTGCAGCGTGATCGACAGCGGCGTGGCGCGGCGATCGTTCCAGCCGCGCGCCCGCGCGATCAGCCGCGCGAGCAGGGCTTCGTCGAGCGCGCCTCCGGCGGTCGTCGCGCCGATGACGATCCCGGCCAGCCCGGCTGTGGCCACCTGATCGAGATCGGCGGCCAGGATCGCTTCCTCCTGCGCGTCATGGACGAAGTCGCCGCCGCGTGGCCGCAGCAGGGCATGGACCGGGATCGATACCGCCGCCGCCGCCGCGATCAACCCGGCGGACGGCGTGATTCCGCCGATGGCCAGCGCACCGCACAGTTCGATCCGGTCCGCCCCGCCGGCGATCGCGGCATCGAGTCCGGCATGGTCATCGACACAGATTTCGAGCATTTCCGGTCTCCAGGACATATCGGCAGGCGCCAGATGGTCGCGCGGGGATCCATCGCCGGTCAAGCGGCCGTCAATCTGCAAATCCAACATTGGTTACACATTGCTTGCAACCCGGCGTCAAATGATAATACCATTGTGGCACCACGCGGGGCGAATGACGGCAACGCGGTGACCGGTCCACAGCAAGGACGATCGGCATCGCGACGGACCGGCCCGGCGCGTTTTACAGGGAGTCGACCAGACCATGACCGTTCTTCGTCTTGCGGCCCTGCTGCTCACCTGTACCGCCTCCGCCGCGCTCGCCGCCCCGCGCGACGCGCAGCCGCTGACGACGGGTTGGCAGGCACGGATCGACCCCGCCGATACCGCCGCCGCCAGGGCGCATCCGAAGGCCGCGCGCTGGTTTGCCGCCCGCGTGCCCGGCAGCGTGCAGCAGGACCTGATCGCAAATGGCCAGGTGCCCGACCCCTATGTCGGCCTGAACGAGGCGCAGATCCAGTGGGTCGGCCTGACCGACTGGCAGTATCGCCGCACGCTGACCGTCACCCGTGAGATGCTGGCCCGCGATCACCTCGACCTCGTGTTCGACGGCCTCGACACGTTCGCGCAGGTCAGCGTCAACGGCGTGAAGCTGGCCGCGACCGACAACGCGCATCGGCGCTGGCGGGTGCCCGTGAAGGACGTGGTGAAGGCGGGCGCGAACGAAATCGTCATCGCCTTCAAATCGCCGATCAGGGCGGTGCAGCCGATGGTGCTGGCCACGCCCCATTCGCTGCCCGGCGAATATGATTCGATGTTCGGCGACGAACCCGCGGGCAAGCAGACCTCGCCCTATATCCGCAAGCCGAAATATCACTGGGGCTGGGACTGGGGTCCGCGCATCGTCACGGTGGGGCCATGGCGCGACGTCCGGCTGGACGCGTGGGACGATGCCCGCATCGACGCGCTGCGCGTGACCCAGCAGACGCTGGCCGCCAGCGAGGCGCGGCTGTCCGCCGAACTCGACGTGGTCGCCGACGTGGAGGGCAAGCACCCGATCCGCATCACCGTGACCACGCCCGACGGCGGGACACGGACCACCACCGACACCGTCACGCTGGCGAAGGGCGCGAACCACCTGTCGTTGCCCGTCACGATTCTCCAGCCGAAACGCTGGTTCCCGGTCGGGTATGGCGCGCAGCCGCTATACCGTGTCGCCGCGACGCTGCTGGACGGTCAGGGCGGGGCACTCGACAGCGCTGCAAAATCCACCGGCCTGCGCACCGTCGAACTGATGCGCGAGAAGGACGCGATCGGCAGAGGCTTCGGCATCAAGGTCAACGGCATCCCCATCTTCGCCAAGGGCGCCAACCTGATCCCGTTCGACATGTTCCCCGCGCGCGTGCCCGAAAGCCAGATCGCGCAGGTGCTGGGGTCGGCGCGCGACGCCAACATGAACATGATCCGCGTCTGGGGCGGCGGCTATTATCTCGACGATGCGTTCTACGACACCGCCGACCGGATGGGCCTGATGGTGTGGCAGGACTTCATGTTCGGTGGCGCGATCACGCCATACGACCGCGACTTCCGCGAAAACGTGAAGGTCGAGGCGGAGGAACAGGTCGACCGGTTGCAGGCACACCCCTCCATCGTGCTGTGGGCCGGCAACAACGAAGTCCTGTCCGGCTGGGAGGGCTGGAGCGACCGCACCGCGTTCAAGAAGGCGGTCGGCGCGGACGAACAGGAAAAGGTCGGCGTCGGCATGGCGATCCTGTTCGACCGGGTGTTGCGCGACGCGGCCGAACGGCGTGACCCGGATGCGGTCTACTGGCCCGGGTCGCCCAGCGCGAATTACGAGGGCAAGCCCGATCAGGATTTCGACGGCGACCGGCATTACTGGGACGTCTGGGGCGGCAAGAAGCCGGTCGAGGCGTATCTCGACAGCTGCCCGCGCTTCATGTCCGAATATGGCCTGCAAGCCATGCCCGACATGAAGACGGTCCAAGCCTTTGCGAAGCCCGGCGACCTGTCCGCCACCTCGCCGGTCATGAAATCGCACCAGAAGTTCCTGAAGGGCGAGGGCAACGACCGGCTGCTGTTCTATATCGAACAGAATTACCGCACGCCACGCGACTTCGCCGAGTTCGTCTATCTCAGCCAGGTGATGCAGGCAGAGGGGATCGCGCTTGCCGCACTCCACCACCGCGCCTGCCGCCCGGTGACGATGGGATCGCTCTACTGGCAGCTGAACGACGTCTGGCCCGGCGCGTCCTGGTCCAGCGTCGATTATTACGGACGGTGGAAGGCGCTGAACTATCACGCCCGCCGTTTCTTCGCCCCCCTCGCGATCAATGCCGAGCGTAAAGACGCGACCACGACGATCAGCACCATCTCCGATGCCGCCGTCGCCACCCGCGCGCGCTGGCGGGTGCGGACGATGGACGTCGGCGGCCGGGTGCTGGGCGAGAACGGCGCGACCGTGACCCTCGCACCGCTGTCGGCCAGCGTGGCCGCAAAGCTGGCCGATGCCGCGCTGTTCAAGGGTGGCGACCCACGGACGACGATCGCGGTGGTCGAGCTGATGACCGGCGACACCGTCGCCGCGCGCCGGATCGTCACCGCGCTGCCACCCAAGGCAATGACGCTGCCCGATCCCGGCCTGACCGCGCGCTGGAGCGACGACGGCCGCACGCTGACCCTGACCGCGAAGGCGCTGGCCCGCGCGGTGTGGATCGACTTCACCGGGATCGACGCGACGCTGTCCGACAACAGCGTCGATATCCTGCCGGGCGAGAGCATCGCCGTGACCGTCACGTCGGCGGCCTCGTCGGCACAACTGAAGACCGCGCTGCGCCTGCGCACGCTGACCGGTGAGGTAAAGCCGTGACCATTCTTCTGGCCCTGCTGGCCACCACCGCATTGTCGACCGCAACCCCGGCCGATCCGGCTCCGCTGCCGGGGCCGGACACGGTCTTCGCGCTGCCGAGGGACGCGACCGACCGCATTGCCCGCGCCATCGCCAGCATGACGCCGGAGGAAAAGGCGGCGCAGCTCCAGTCGACCACCGTCGCACTGCCCGCGCACGACCTGCCCGCCTATGATTACTGGAACGAGGCGCTTCACGGCCTGGCGCGCAACGGCGTCGCCACCGTCTTTCCGCAGGCGATCGGTTTGGCCGCGACCTGGGATCCCGACCTCGTCACCCGCATCGGCACCGTCGTGTCGACCGAGGCGCGGGCGCGCTCGAACGGCCTGCCCGCCGGCGGCCGGCAACGCTATCAGGGCCTGACCATCTGGTCGCCCAACATCAACATCTTCCGCGATCCGCGCTGGGGCCGTGGGCAGGAAACCTATGGCGAGGATCCGGTGCTGACCGGCACGCTCGGCGTCGCCTATGTCCGCGGCCTGCAGGGGCCGGACCCGCGCCACCCCCGCGTCATCGCCACGCCAAAGCATCTGGCGGCGCATAGCGGGCCGGAGGCGGGGCGCGACGCGTTCGACGTCGACATCAGCCCCTACGACCGCGAGGCGACGTATCTGCCCGCCTTCCGCATGGCCCTGACCCAAGGGCAGGCGCTGTCGACGATGTGCGCGTACAATTCCATCCACGGCGTACCGGTCTGCGCGTCCGGTCCGCTGCTCAACGACCGCGTCCGCCGCGACTGGGGCTTCAAGGGGCTGGTCGTGTCGGACTGCGATGCGATCGGCAATATCGCCTTCTACCATCATTACAGCGCCGACGCGGCGGCGGCATCGGCGGTGGCGCTGAAGAACGGCATGGACCTGAATTGCGGCCGCACCTACGCCGCGATCCCTGAGGCGCTGTCGCGCGGGCTGGTCGACATGGCCACCGTCGATACCGCACTCGCCCGCACCTTCGCGGTTCGTGCCGCGCTTGGTGGTGCTTTCGGCCAGACCAGCCCGTGGGACCGGATCTCGCCCAGACAGGTCGACACGCCTGAACACCGCGCGCTGGCGCTGGAGGCGGCGCGCAAGAGCATCGTCCTGCTGAAGAACAATGGCCGCCTGCCGCTGAAACCGGGCGCGCGGATCGCGGTGATCGGCCCCAACGCCGACAGCCTCGACGTGCTGGAGGGCAATTACCACGGCACCGCCGCCGCGCCGGTGACCCCGCTCGACGCGCTGCGCAAGGTCTTTGCCGTCCGCTACGCGCAGGGCGGCACGCTGGCGGAAGGGGTGCCGGTGCCGGTCCCCGAAACCGCGCTGAACCTGACCGGCGCATTCTATACCGACCCCGCGTTCACCGGCGCGCCGAAGGTCACCCGCACCGAACGCCGGATCGACTATAACTGGGACCGCACCGCCCCCGCCGGCCTTGACCCGACGCGCTTCGGCGCGCGCTGGACCGGCACGATCACGCCGCCCGCGCCCGGTACCTATACGCTGCGGCTCGACATCCCGCGCTGCTTCGACTGCAAGGGCCACGACCCGTCGTCCTTGTGGATCGACGGCAAACCCGTCCTGACCGACGACGGCAGCGGATCGAACGTCGAGACGGTCGTCACCTTCGCTGACACCGCACCCCACCCGATCCGCGTCGACTACGCCCGCAGCGGCGAGGATCAGGGCATCCGCCTGACCTGGATCGCGCCGCCCGCCGCGCAAGCCGCCGAGGTCGCCACCGTCGCCGCCGATGCCGACGCGATCGTCGCGTTCGTCGGCCTGTCCCCGGCGGTCGAGGGCGAGGCGTTGCAGCTGGAGGTCGCGGGCTTCTCCGGCGGCGACCGCACCGACATCGCGCTGCCGGCCGCGCAGGTAAGACTGCTCGAAGCCGCGAAGGCGACGGGCAAGCCGCTGGTCGTCGTCCTGCTGTCGGGCAGCGCGGTCGCGCTCAACTGGGCAAAGGACAACGCCGACGCGGTGCTGGCCGGCTGGTATCCGGGGCAGGCGGGCGGTCAGGCGATCGCCGATACGCTGACGGGCGTGAACAACCCCAGCGGTCGCCTGCCGGTCACCTTCTACGCGCGCACGCGCGATCTGCCCGCGTTCATCGACTACAACATGCGCGAGCGGACCTATCGCTATTTCACCGGCACGCCGCTCTGGGGCTTCGGCCACGGCCTGAGCTATACGCAGTTCGCCTATGCCGCGCCCGCCGTCCCCGCGACGCTGGCCGCCGGCAAGGCCCTGACCGTCACGGCCCAGGTCACCAACAACGGTCGTTACGCCGGCGAGGAAGTGGTGCAGGCCTATGTTACGCCGCCCGCGGCTCTGCGCAGGATCGGCGGGTTCAACGATCCCGTGCTTCAGCGCCAGCTTGCCGGCTTCACCCGGGTCATGCTGAAACCCGGCGAAACCCGGCGCGTGACCTTGACGCTCGACCCGCGCACCCTCAGCACGGTCGCGCGCGACGGCACGCGGCGGATCGTCGCCGGCGACTATGCCCTGCACGTCGGCGGCGGCCAGCCCGGCGACGGGGCCGGGGTCGACGCCGCGTTCACGATCACGGGACATCAGGAGCTGCCGAAATGATCGACCGCCGCACGCTGATCGCCGCCGCCGGGGCTACCGCCTTCGCCGCCGCCACCCCGCTTCGCGCGGCCGCACCCGCCTTCGCCAGCAAGCGCCCGGTTCCCTCCGCGCGAAAGTTCACCAGCAAGGCGGTCGAACGCGAGATCGCCCGCGTGTCCGCGAAGATCGCCGAGCCCGAACTGCGCTGGATGTTCCAGAACTGCTACCCCAACACGCTCGACACCACGGTCGAGATGGGGACGGTCGACGGCAGGCCCGACGCCTTCGTCATCACCGGCGACATCCCCTGCCTGTGGCTGCGCGACAGCTCGGCGCAGATGCAGCCCTACCTCCATCTGGTGCGCGAGGATAAAGCCTTGCGCGACGTCTTTCGCGGCCTCATCGCCCGACAGGCGCGCTGCATCCTGATCGACCCGTACGCCAACGCGTTCATGAAGGATCCGACCGCCAAAACGAACCTGAGCTGGGCGCTGCAGGATCAGACGGTCATGAAACCGGGCGTCGCCGAACGCAAATGGGAGGTGGATTCGCTCTGCTACCCGATGCGCCTCGCCCATAATTACTGGCGCGAAACCCGCGACGCGGTGCCGTTCGACGCGCTGTGGGCGGACGCCGCCCGCGCCTCGATCCGGACATTCAGCGAACAGCAACGAAAGGACGGCCCCGGACCCTACAGCTTCCGCCGGTCGTCGCCGATCCCGCACGAAAGCCTGATGCTCGACGGCTTCGGTCCGCCGGCAAAACCGGTCGGCCTGATCCATTCGATGTTCCGCCCCTCCGACGACGCCTGCCTCTATCCGCTGTTCATCCCCGCCAACCTGTTCGCGGTGACCGCGCTGCGCCAGCTGGCCATCGTCGCCGGCGAGGCGCGCGGCGACACCGCGCTCGCCGCCGACGCGATCGCGCTCGCCGACGAGGTCGCCGCCGCGTTGCGTAAATACGGCCAGATGCGCGACACCGACGGGCAGACCGTCTGGGCCTATGAGGTCGACGGCTATGGCAATGCGGTCTTCATGGACGACGCCAACGTCCCCAGCCTGTCGGGCCTTGCCTATCTTGGTTGCGTCGACGCCGCCGACCCCGTCTGGCGTCGCACCGCCGACCGCGCGTGGAGCGACCGCAATCCCTATTTCTTCAAGGGGAAGGCGGCCGAGGGCATCGGCGGCCCGCATGTCGGCCTGCGCATGATCTGGCCGATGGCGATCATCATGCGCGCGATGAACGCCACCGACGACGCCACGATCCGCCAGTGCCTCGGCTGGCTGAAGGCGAGCCACGCCGGGACAGGTTTCATGCACGAGGCGTTCGACATGGATGATCCGGCCAAGTTCACCCGCGAATGGTTCGCCTGGGCCAACGGGCTGTTCGGGGAAATGATGCTGGGGCTGGTGAAGACCCGCCCCGGGGTGGTGGGGTGAACCAGACATCCATTGCCCATCCGTTCGTCCTGAGTAGCCACTGAGCGACGTCGAAGTGGCGTATCGAGGGACAGGTCCTGCATCCCAGCCTGTCCTTCGATACGGGTCTTCGCCAGGCTCAGCCCCTACTCAGGATGAACGGAGGATATAGATACACAGAAAGTCAGGAAGCCGACCATGACCAACCCCACCCGCCGCGCGCTCCTGTCCGGCACCGGTCTCGCCATCGTCGCCTCCAGCGTTTCCGGGCCGCTCGCGGGCGCCGCCCCGCGCCCACAGGCCGCCCGCGCCGACCTGTTCATCGGCACCGGCGGCGACGGCCATACCTATCCCGGCGCGGCGCTGCCGTTCGGCATGGTGCAGCTTGGCCCCGATACCGACACCGCGCGCTGGGCGACGTGTTCGGGGTATCACAAGGGCGACGGCTCGATCATGGGCTTCTCGCACACCCATCTGTCGGGCACCGGCATCGGCGACATGCTCGACGTGCTGGTCGTGCCGACGCGCGGGGCGGTGCAGTTGCAGCCCGGCCCGCTCGACGAACCCGACAAGGGCTATCGCCAGCGCTACAGCGCCGAACTGGCCGAACCCGGCTATTACCGCGTCGCGCTGGAATCCGGCGTTCGCGCCGAACTGACGGTGGGCGAGCGTACCGGCTGGCACCGCTACACCTTCCCGGCCGGCCCCGGCCACATCCTGATCGACCTGTCGCATCTGGTGATGGAGGGACCGAACGCCCCGCCGCTGATGGACGACGCCAGCCTGACCATCGACGCCGACGGCACGCTGACCGGTGGTCGCCGCGTGTTCCGCTGGGCCAAGGGTCGCCGCATCCACTTCGCGATGCAGTTGTCGCGCAAGCCCGACCGCATCGCCTTCTACGGTGATGACGACGCGCCCGCCGCCGCCGGCGCGACCGGGGTTACGGGCAAGCGGCTGAAGGCGGTGCTCCACTATGACGATGCCGGCGCGGCCCCGCTGCTGGTCCGCTGCGGCATTTCCGCGGTCGACGTGGCGGGTGCGCGCGCGAACCTGAAGGCGGAAGGCACCGACTGGAACTTCGACCGCCGCCGCACCGCCGCCGCCAAAATCTGGGCCGACCACCTCGGCACCGTCAAGGTCAGCGGCGGCACGCCGGACCAGCGCACGATCATGGCCAGCGCGGTCTATCACAGCCTGCTCGCGCCGACGCTGTTCTCCGACGTCGATGGCCGTTACGTCGGCCTGGACCGCAAGGCGCACAGGCTGGAGGGGAAGGGTAGGGCCTACAGCACCTATTCGCTCTGGGACACCTATCGCGCGCTGCACCCGCTGCTGACCCTGATCCAGCTGGCGCGGGCGCAGGAACTGGTCGCCGACCTGATCCGCCAGACGCAGCAAAGTCCGTTCGGCCCGCCCGTCTGGCCGTTGCAGGGGGTGGAGACCGGCTGCATGATCGGCTGGCACGCGGTGCCGGTGCTGGCCGAGGCGCGGGCGAAGGGTATCCCCGCCGACTATGCCGCTGCCTGGCCCGGCATCGCGAAACGCTCGTTCGACTTCACCACGCCCGACCTCGACAACAGCCGCGGCATCCGCCCCTATGACGAAAAGGGCTATGTGCCCGCCGACACGGTGTTCGAAAGCGTCTCGCGCACGCTGGAATATGCGTATGACGATTACGCCTCCGCCCACATCGCCGACGTGGCCGGGGCCACGGCGGACGCCGCGCGGTTGCGGAAGCGGTCGGGCAACTGGCGCAATGTGTTCGACGCCTCGATCGGCTTTGCGCGGCCCCGCCTGTCGGATGGCACATGGACCGCGCCCTATGATCCGATCCAGCTCGGCCATTCGAAGAAGTGGCGCGATTATACCGAGAGCAATGGCTGGCAGGCGACGTTCCTGAACCAGCACGACATCCACGGCCTGATCGCGGCGATGGGCGGCGACGCGGCGTTCGAGGCGAAGCTCGACGCGCTGTTCGCCGCCCCCTCGACGCTGCCCGCCGACGCACCGCCCGACATTTCCGGGCTGGTCGGCCAGTACGCGCACGGCAACGAGCCGAGCCATCACGTCGCCTATATGTACGCCTATTGCGGCGCGCCGTGGAAGACGCAGGCCATGGTCCGCCGCCTGCTGACGACCATGTACAAGGCCGATCCCGACGGCATTATCGGCAACGACGACTGCGGCCAGATGAGCGCGTGGTTCATCCTCTCCGCGCTCGGCTTCTATCCGGTCGACCCGGTCAGCGCGACCTATGTCCTCGGCTCCCCCCTGTTCGACCGCGCCGAGGTGAAGGTCGGGGCCGGACGCACCCTGGTGGTCGAGGCGCGCGGCAACGCCCCCGACCGCCCCTATGTCCAGCGGGTGACGTGGAACGGGAAACCGTGGACGAAAAGCTGGATCGCCCATGCGGATCTGGTGAAGGGCGGCACGCTGGCGTTTGATATGGGGGCGACGCCGAACAGGACGTTCGGCGCGGCGAAAACGGACCGCCCGGCGTGAGGGAGGACAACGCAATTCCTCCCCAGGATGGGGAGGGGGACCGCCGGCGTAGCCGGTGGTGGAGGGGGAGCGCCACAGGAGATGTCGTTTGTGGCGCTCCCCCTCCACCATGCTGCGCATGGTCCCCCTCCCCGTGCCGGGGAGGAATTATACTCGCTCTCGCCCTCCTCGCCACCCCAGCCGCCGCCCACAACTACGCGACCACCTGCATCGCCGCCGCCCCGAGTGACCCCGCCGCGACCCTGCTCGCCACCCGCCTCGCCGAGCGGACGACCATCATCCCCCCGACCGATCCCCGGCACAGGGCGAGGTCCGGTCCCGCGCTGTCTGGCCCCGAAACCGCCCCACCGCCAAAGATCGGTGAATGCGGCACCGCCACCACCCGCATCGTCCTCGCCACGCCCGCACAGGTCGCAAGCCTGCTCTCCGCGCCCTTACGCGCCGCATGGGCCAAAACCCGCCCCACCCGCCAGCCAGCGGAAGGTTTCGCCGTCCGCACCCTAACCGCCGGCCCCACCCACGCGCTGGTCCTGAGCGCGCCCACCGTCCGCGCGCGCACTTACGCCGTGGGCTGGTTCCTCCGATCCGCGCAAGGCACGACGCTCGACCCACCGACGCGCCTCGACGACGCTCCCACGCAAGCCATCCGCGCGACCCAGATCGGTTACCGCTACAAGAACAACACCTACGACGCGTGGGATCTGCCGCGCTTCCGCCGCCGGATCGAGGATTTCGCGCTGTTCGGCGCGAACCGGATCCAGCTCATCGCGCCCGTCTCCGACGACGTGGCGACCAGTCCGCTTTTCCCCGCACCGCCACTGCCGACGTTGCAGGGTATCGCAAGGATCGCCGCGACCTATGGCCTTGACGTCGCGCTTTATTACCCGCTGGTCGGCGATTACGACAAAGTGGGCGCGACGGCGGCCGAACTCGCCCGCTTTGCCGCGCTGGTGAAGGCGCTGCCCCGGATCGACGCGCTCTACGTTCCCGGCGGCGACCCCGGCCACACCGCGCCCGACCGGCTGTTCCCGATCGTCGCCCGCGCCGCCACGACCCTGCGCCGCCGCTTCCCGAAGGCGGAGGTGCTGGTCTCGACGCAAGGGTTCGACGCCGCCGGCCTGACCGCCTTCTACGCCCAACTCGCGCGGCACCCCCGCTGGCTGACCGGCGTCTTCGTCGGACCCCAGACCCGTGATCCGCTCGACGTGCAGCGTCGCCGCATCCCAACGCGCTACCCACTCGAACTCTACCCCGACATCGGCCACACGATGCACGCGCAATTCCCGGTGCCTGAATGGCACCCCGCCTTCGCGCTGACGCAGGGCCGCGAGCCGATCAACCCGCGCCCGGACGGCTACGCCACCATCTTCGGCCACTTCGCCGGCGCAACCCGCGGCTTCGTCACCTATTCCGAAGGGGTGAACGACGACCTGAACCAATTGCTCTGGTTTCGCTTCGGCTGGCAGGGGACGCCCGATCCGCACACCGCCGTCGCCGATTACGCCCGCATGTTCGTCGGCGACCCCGCCTTCGCCGCCACCCAGTTCGCGCTGGAGGCCAGTTGGAGGGGCGACCCCAGCCTCAACCCCGGCATCGACGCGACGCTCGCGGCACTAGACGCGATCCGCCCCGCGCCCTGGGCCGACTGGCGGCTCGACATGGCGAAGTATCGCGGCGTGTACGACGCGCTCGTCCGCCGCCGGCTGGCCCGCGCGAAGGACAATCAGGCAACCGCGCTCTACGATCTGCGCTTCGCGCCCGCCGTGGGGGCGGAGGCCGCCGCCGCTGACGCGCGCTTCGCCTATGCGCAAGGCGACGACGACGCCATCACGATCGCCCTGCGCCTGCGCCTGTCCGCGCTCGCCGACCGCCTGTGGCAGTCGGTCCGGCTCCAGACCAGCGTCGCCAGATACGGCGCGTCGAACTGGGAGCGCGGGGCCAATCTCGACCGTGCCGACGTGGAACTGAACGACCGCACCGCTGTCGAACGCGACATCGCCGCGGCCCTCGCACTGCCCGACGAGACCGCCCGCCGCACCGCGCTGGCCGCGATCGGCGATCCCTGGCGGCAGCGCGACGGCGCGCTCTACGACGACCTCGGCGACCCCGCCAACGAACCGCATCTGGTGCGCGGGAGCGGCTTCGCGTCGGACCCGCAGATGTACGCCACCGCGATCGACGGTATCGCCGACCGCCTGCCCGACGACGGCTGGCGCATGGCGGACATCAGCTATGCCGAAACGCTCTATGACGCGCCGATCCGGCTGCGTTACGTCGGCCTCGACCGTACCCGCCGCTACCGTCTCGTCGCGACCTATGCGGGGGAGGATTACGCCCTGCCGATGCGCCTCGTCGCCAATGGCGCGGTCGAACTCCACGCGCCCATGGCGCGCACGACCAATCCGATGACGGTGGAAATCGCGCTCCCGCCGGCGACGACCGCCAGCGGCACGCTCGACCTCGCCTGGACCCGCCCGCCTGGCGTCGGCGGCGGCGGGCGCGGCCATCAGGTGGCGCAGGTCTGGCTGATCCCGGAGCTGCGGCCCTAGCGCCCGGCCCTTCACACCACCCGGTACGGCACCACGTCGCGCCGGTCGGTATCGACCGTGATATGCCGGTCGGCGGGCGGAAACGCGCGCTGGTCGCAATCGTCGCGCGGGCACAGGCGGCAGGATATGCCGATCATCGTCGGCACCGCTGCCGTGTCGATCACGTCGGCATAGACGAAATCGCCCGCATTCTCCATCTCGCAGCCCAGCAGCACGGCGTAGCGGCGCGGGTTGCGGGTGAAGCGGCCCGACGGCTTCACCAGCCCCTTGGCCATCGACACATAACGCACGCCGTCGGGCGTCTGCGATTGCTGCACCTGGATCCGGTCGGGGATCGCCACCGCCTCGTGCACGATCCACAAGGGACACGCGCCGCCGAAGCGCGCGAACTGCAACCGCGTCGCCGAATGGCGCTTGGTGATGTTGCCGGCCATGTCGACCCGGCAGAAATAGAAGGGGATCCCCGCCGCCGCCGGACGTTGCAGCGTCGACAGCCGGTGGCACGCCTGTTCGAAACTGACCCCGAAGCGCCGCGACAGCCGGTCGATATCGTGCCGCACCACCCGCGCCGCATCGCGAAACGCGGTGTACGGCATGGTCAGCGCACCCGCCGCATAATTGGCCAGCCCGACCTGCAACAGCCGTCGCGCCTCCTCGCTGCCCAGCGGGGCCACGCGCACCAGCGCGTCGATCGTGTCGGCAAACGCGATCGCCCCCAGCCGGTGGGCGATCAGGAACCGTCGCGATTCCGCCGTCAGCGTCGATTTCAGCACCAGCAGGCCGTGTTCGGTATCGACCCGGGCCAGCGGCGCGTCCTCGTCCGCGTCGCGCGCCAGCGTCAGGCCGCGCGCGTGCAGCGCCTCGACCAGCGCCGCCTCGTCGGGCAACGGCGACCCGATCTCGGCGGCCAGCGCCTCGGCCGCGCGGTCCAGGTCGTCGACATAATTGCCCGCCTCGTGAAACCAGTCGCGCACATCCTCCCACGGCAGACGCGCGGCCGATCCCGCGACCATCGTTTCCTCGGCGATCTGCAACCGTTCCTCGGCCGCGCGCATCGCCCGGTGCATCGCGACGATCCGGTCGGCGACCTCGGGCCGTTCCTCCGCCAGCTTCGCAATCGTTTCGGGTGGCAGCGCGCCGGCCAGCGACGGATCGGCCAGCGCGGCGCTCAGCGCGGCCAGCCGCCGGGCCGGGCCTTCGCCCTCGATCATCGCCAGCGTGGCCGGATGATGGCGGCCAAGGGCGGCCAGCACGCTGGTCGTCAGCGGCCGTTCCCCGCTTTCCAGCTGTGATAAATAGCTGACCGATATGCCCAATTTTGCGGCCATCATCCGCTGGTTCAGGCCGCCGGCATGGCGCAGCGCGCGCAGGTTCTCACCGGCATAGATTCGGGTGCGGGGCGGGGATCGTTCGGCCATGCCGCCTTCGATACTTCGCAAAATCATCCTTCGCAACTTCACAACTTCACAGTTGCCCGTCGTTCATCGACGGTGCAGGGGGGCTTCACCGCGCCGGGAGGATGCAACGTGTCGACGACCACAGAGCTCGCGACGAAGCGCGCGGCAGCCCGAGCAGGGGGCGGCGATAAGCGTATCGCCGCCCAGCACGCCAAGGGAAAACTCACCGCCCGCGAACGCCTCGACATCCTGCTCGATCAGGATTCGTTCGAGGAACTCGACATGTTCGTGGAACATGACTGTGTCGATTTCGGCATGGCGGAGCAGAAGATTCCGGGTGACGGCGTCGTCACCGGATCGGGCACGATCAACGGTCGCCTTGTCTTTGTCTTTTCGCAGGATTTCACCGTGTTCGGCGGCTCGCTGTCCGCCGCCCATGCGCGCAAGATCTGCAAGGTCATGGACATGGCGATGAAGGTCGGCGCGCCGATCATCGGCCTGAACGACAGCGGCGGCGCGCGGATTCAGGAGGGTGTAGCAAGCCTTGGCGGCTATGCCGACGTATTCCAGCGCAACGTGCTCGCCAGCGGCGTCATTCCGCAGCTCAGCCTCATCATGGGGCCGTGCGCGGGCGGCGCGGTCTATTCGCCGGCGATGACCGACTTCATTTTCATGGTGAAGGATTCGTCCTACATGTTCGTCACCGGCCCCGACGTGGTGAAGACCGTCACCAACGAGGTCGTGACCCAGGAGGCGCTTGGCGGCGCGATCACCCACACGACCAAGACGAGCGTCGCCGACAATGCGTTCGAGAACGACATCGAAACGCTGCTCGCCGCGCGTGATTTCATTGATTTCCTGCCCGCCTCGAACCGGGACGGCGTGCCCGAACGGCCGACCGCCGACGATTGGGACAGGCAGGAGGACAGCCTCGACACGCTGATCCCGGCCTCGGCCAACCAGCCGTATGACATGCACGAACTGATCCGGAAGGTCGTCGACGAGGCCGATTTCTTCGAGACGCAGCCCGCCCATGCCGCCAACATCATCACCGGCTTCGGCCGGATCGAGGGGCGGACCGTCGGCTTCGTCGCGAACCAGCCGATGGTGCTGGCCGGTGTGCTCGATATCAACGCGTCGAAAAAGGCGGCGCGTTTCGTCCGCTTCTGTGACGCGTTCGACATCCCCATCGTCACCTTCGTCGACGTCCCCGGCTTCCTGCCCGGCACGTCGCAGGAGCTGGGCGGCATCATCAAGCACGGCGCGAAACTGCTGTTCGCGTACGGCGAGGCGACCGTGCCGAAAATTACCGTCATCACGCGGAAGGCCTATGGCGGCGCCTACGACGTGATGGCCTCCAAGCATTTGCGCGGCGACCTCAACTACGCCTGGCCCACCGCCGAAATCGCGGTGATGGGGGCCAAGGGCGCGGTCGAGATCATCTTCCGGGGCAAGACGCCCGAGGAAATCGCCGAACGCACCGCCGAATACGAGGCCCGCTTCGCCAACCCCTTCGTCGCCGCCTCCAAGGGCTTCATCGACGAGGTCATCCAGCCCCACTCCACCCGGCGGCGTATCGCGCTGGGCCTGCGGAAGCTACGCGGCAAACAGCTGGAAAACCCGTGGAAGAAGCATGACAACATCCCGCTATGATTGCGCGTGATTGGATTGCCTTAATTGGCGTATTAGCAAGCCTAACGACACCTGCTGCGCTCGCAATTATTGGTTTTAAGCTTAATAAGCGTCCGAAGCATTTTGAGCGGTCACTCGACGAGCAGAAGCGCACGAGTGAAACAAGGTTTCAGCTATACAAAGATATAGGTTTTAAACTGAACGATATATATTCGTATTTTCTTTATGTCGGGTCGTGGAAAGATCATACGCCGGCAGATGTAATAGTGCGTAAGCGTGAATTAGATAGACATGTGTACACATATAGGCCGGTATTTAGTGCGGAATTCAACAAGCAATATGATCGATTCATATCAGCTTGTTTTTCAATGTTTGGGGGTTGGGGAAAAGATGCTTCGTTGAGGACATTTTCAATGTACCGCAAGGAGGGCGGAGATGATAATTGGTCTGATTGTTTTACGCAGGAAGACAACTGTACCGAAATAATGGCGGCTTACAAGAAGTTGCTCAGCAGCTTGGCTAGTGATTTGAACATGAAAAAGAGCGATTTTAGGTTGTGACCCTAGGCCGCCTCAACCACATCGGCATCGCAACGCCGTCTATCGCGCAGTCGATCGAAACCTACCGCACCCTGTTTGGCGCGACCGTGATCGGCGAGCCGTTCGACCTGCCGGCGCAGGGCGTGAAGGTGTGTTTCATCGACGCGCCCAATACCCAGATCGAGCTGATCGAACCCTATGACGACGCCTCGCCGATCGCCGGTTTCCTGCGCAAGAACCCCGCCGGCGGCCAGCATCACGTCTGTTTCGAGGTGCCCGATATCACCGCCGCCGTCGCCGACCTGACGGCGAAGGGCGCGACGATCCTGGGGCAACCCCGCATCGGCGCGCACGGCACGCCGATCGTCTTCGTCCACCCCAAGGACTTCGGCGGGGTGCTGGTCGAACTGATGGAAACGCCGGGGGACGGGCACTGACGCCATCCGCCGTGTTCCTGCGTACGCAGGAACCCAGGGTTTCGGGCGTTGCCCTATGCGGCACTGGATTCCTGCGTGCGCAGGTACACGGGTGGCCGCTGGAACAAGGAATTACGACGTGACCGACTACCAGACCATCCTGACCGAGCGGCACGGCGACGTGCTGGTGGTAACCCTCAACCGCCCGGACCGGCTGAACGCCGCGTCGCTCGACATGGCGGGCGAGATCACCGCCGCGCTCGCCGATCTGGACGGCGCGCGCGCGGTCGTCCTCACCGGCGCGGGCCGCGCCTTCTGTTCGGGCGCGGACTTGCAATCGCGTGGGGGTGGCGGGGGCACGCAGGGTGAGGCCAGCCACGCCGCGCTGACCGACCATTACAACCCGCTGATGCTGGCCATCGCCGACCTGCCCGTGCCCGTCGTCACCGCGGTCAACGGCCCGGCCGCCGGGATCGGCTGTTCGATCGCGCTGGCCGCGGATTTCGCGGTCGCCGCGCGCTCGGCCTATTTCCTCCAGGCGTTCGTCAATATCGGCCTCGTCCCCGACGGTGGCGCGTCGTGGATGCTGCCGCGCCTGATCGGCAAGGCGCGCGCGACGCAGATGATGATGCTCGGCGAGAAGATCGACGCGGCAACGGCGCAAGGCTGGGGCCTGATCTACGCCTGCGTCGACGATGCCGCGTTGCTCGCCACCGCGATGGAACTCGCCCACCGTCTTGCCGCCGGCCCGACGCTGGCGCTCGGCATCATGCGCGCGAACCTGAAGGCCGCGCTCGACAGCGACTATCCGACCGCGCTGGCCCGCGAAGCCGACGGCCAGCGTCGTGCCGCCGACAGCGCCGATGCGGTCGAGGGCGGGGTGGCCTTCCTGCAGAAACGCAAAGCCGCGTTCACGGGCCGATGATGATCCGTGTGTGCACCACCCCGGCGAAGGCCGGGGCCCCATATCGATGCGCGATGTTGGCGGATGCCGTCCTGCATTGCGACGACCCCGGCACTTGGACCCCGGCTTTCGCCGGGGAGGTACGATAGTATGACTGATAAACCGACCCCCGACGACTGGGCGCGCCTCGCCGCGAAGGAAACGAAGAACGCTGACCTCACCTGGGCGACGCCGGAGGGGATTGCGGTCAAGCCGCTCTACACGCCTGAGGACGTGACCACCGACCCCGGCCTGCCCGGTTTCGCGCCGTTCACCCGCGGCGTCCGCGCGTCGATGTATGCCGGCCGCCCCTGGACCATCCGCCAGTATGCCGGCTTTTCCACCGCAGAGGCGTCCAACGCCTTCTACCGCCGCAATCTGGCGGCGGGGCAGAAGGGCCTGAGCGTCGCGTTCGATCTCGCCACCCACCGTGGGTACGACAGCGACCACCCCCGCGTCACCGGCGATGTCGGCAAGGCGGGCGTGGCGATCGACAGCGTCGAGGACATGAAGATCCTGTTCGACGGCATCCCGCTCGATCAGATGAGCGTCAGCATGACGATGAACGGCGCGGTCATCCCGATCCTCGCCTTCTTCATCGTCGCAGGGGAAGAACAGGGCGTGCCGCGCGCGCTGCTCGACGGGACCATCCAGAACGACATCCTCAAGGAGTTCATGGTCCGCAACACCTACATCTACCCGCCCGAACCAAGCATGCGGATCATCTCGGACATCTTCGGCTACACGTCGCGCGAGATGCCCAAGTTCAACAGCATCTCGATCAGCGGCTATCACATGCAGGAGGCCGGCGCGACGCAGCTCCACGAACTGGCCTTCACCATCGCCGACGGCATGGAATATGTGAAATACGGCGTCGCATCCGGCCTCGACATCGACAAGTTCGCCGGCCGCCTGTCGTTCTTCTTCGCGATCGGCATGAACTTCTTCATGGAGATCGCCAAGCTGCGCGCCGCGCGCGTCCTGTGGCACCGCGCGATGACGCAGCTGGGCGCGCAGGACGAGCGGTCGAAGATGCTGCGCACCCACTGCCAGACCAGCGGCGTCTCGCTGACCGAGCAGGACCCGTACAACAACGTCATGCGCACCACGATCGAGGCGATGGCGGCGATGCTGGGCGGCACCCAGTCGCTGCACACCAACGCGCTCGACGAGGCGATCGCGCTGCCCACCGACTTCTCCGCCCGCATCGCCCGCAACACGCAGATCGTGATCCAGGAAGAAACGGGGATGACGAAGGTCGTCGATCCGCTGGGCGGCAGCTATTATGTCGAGAGCCTGACGCAATCGCTGGTCGACGGCGCATGGGAGTTGATCGAGCGCATCCAGTCGGAGGGCGGCATGGCCAAGGCGGTCGCCGCCGGCTGGCCCAAGGCGATGATCGAGGAGGCCGCCGCCGGTCGCCAGGCGCGCGTCGATCGCGGTGAGGACGTCATCGTCGGCGTCAACAAGTACATGCTCGCCGAACAGGACGCGATCGAGATCCTCGACGTCGATAATGTCGCTGTCCGCGCCGGCCAGATCGAACGGATTGCGCGCGTGAAGGCGACGCGCGACGAAACCGCCTGCCGCGCCGCGCTCGATGCCCTGCGCGAGGGAGCAAGGGGCACCGACAACCTCCTCGCGCTCGCCGTCGACTGCGCCCGCGCCCGCGCCACCCTGGGCGAAATCTCGTCGGCGATGGAGGACGTGTTCGGCCGCTACGGCACGCAGCCGACGCCGGTGTCCGGCATCTACGGCGGCGCGTACACCGACGACGCGCGCTGGACCCGCCTGACCGACGGCGTCGCCGCGACCGAACGCCGGATGGGCCGCAAGCCCCGGATGCTCGTCGCCAAGATGGGGCAGGACGGGCATGATCGCGGCGCGAACCTCGTCTCCTCGATGTTCGGCGATCTGGGGTTCGAGATCGTGCCGGGGCCGCTGTTCCAGACGCCCTCCGAAGCCGCCGCGCTCGCGGTCGACAGCGATGTCGACATCGTCGGCGCGTCCAGCCTTGCGGCGGGGCACAAGTCGCTGATCCCCGAACTGATCGGCCACCTGCGCGACGCAGGGCGCAGCGACATCAAGGTCATCGCCGGCGGCGTCATCCCCGCGCAGGATTACCAGATCCTGCGCGACGCCGGCGTACAGGCGATCTTCGGTCCCGGCACCAATCTGGTCGAAGCCGCCGGAGAAGTGCTACGGCTGCTCGGGCACAACATGCCTCCCGAAACGGATACCGAAGAATGACCGATACCCTCGTCCGCGCAGCGGCACCCGCGCCAGTCCCGCAGGCGCGCGCCACGACGCGCACCGACTGGACCCGCGCCGAAATCGCCGCGCTGTTCGACCTGCCCTTCGACGACCTGATGTTCCGCGCGCAGACGATCCACCGCGCGCACCACGCGGCGGGGCAGGTCCAGCTCTGCACGCTCCTGTCGATCAAGACCGGCGGCTGCCCGGAGGATTGCGGCTATTGCTCGCAGTCGGCCAGCGCGGATACCAGGCTGAAGGCCGAAAAGCTGATGGACGTCGACGCCGTCCTCGCCAGCGCGGCGGAGGCCAAGGCCGCCGGATCGCAGCGTTTCTGCATGGGTGCCGCGTGGCGCAACCCCAAGCCGCGCGACATGCCCGCCGTCGTCGCGATGGTCGAGGGCTTGAAGGCGATGGGTCTGGAAACCTGCATGACGCTCGGCATGCTCGACGCGGGGCAGGCGGCACAGCTCGCCGACGCCGGCCTCGATTACTACAACCACAATATCGACACCGCGCCCGAGAATTACGCCAACGTTATCACCACGCGCACCTTCGACGACCGGCTCGACACGCTGGCGCATGTCCGTGACGCCGGGATCAACGTGTGCTGCGGCGGCATCGTCGGCATGGGCGAGACGCGCGAGACCCGCGTCGGCTTCGTCCATGCGCTCGCCACGCTGCCGCGCCATCCCGAAAGCGTCCCCGTCAACGCGCTGGTCCCGGTGCGCGGTACGCCGATCGGCGACATGCTGGCCGACACGCCGATGGGGAAAATCGACGATATCGAGTTCGTCCGGACGGTCGCCGTGTCGCGAATCACCATGCCGCTCAGCATGGTCCGCCTGTCGGCGGGGCGCGAGAGCATGTCCGACGCGACGCAGGCCCTATGCTTCATGGCCGGTGCGAACTCGATCTTCACCGGCGACAAGCTGCTGACCACCGGCAACGCCGGCGGCGGCGCGGACGCCGCCCTGTTCACCAAGCTCGGGCTGGTGCCGATGGACGGCCCCGAACCGATGCGGATCAAGGAAAAGTCATGCTGCTGACCATCCTGCTGCTGGCCGCCACGCCGGGCTGCAACGCCCCGCGCAGCCAGGCGGCGATGAACAGTTGCGCCGGGCTGGAGTACCGGGCGGCCGACGCGGCGATGACCGCGCAGTGGAAGCGTACCTATGCGTACATGAAGGGCCGCGACGCGCAGGACACCTCGCGCGGCGGCGGCTTCGGCTACGCCGCCGCCACGCTCGCCAGCCAGCGCGCGTGGCTGGCGTACCGCGATGCGCAGTGCGTGATCGCCGGCGCGGAATATAGCGGCGGCTCGATCGAACCGATGACCCAGTCCCGCTGCAAGACCGCACTGACGAAGCTGCGCACCACGGAACTGAAATCGCTGATCTGGCGCCGGTGACACGCCTCCACGCCACTCCTTCACCGTTCCCCGGCGAAGGCCGGGGCCCAGTCGGGAGAGCGGATGCGGCGACGTGGATTGCGTCGTCACAACCCGCCCGCAACTGGACCCCGGCCTTCGCCGGGGAAGATGATGTAAGTGCATCATGAAAGCATGGCATCCGCTGATGCTATCGCTCGTATTGATGAGCGTGATCTACTGGATCGCAGCCGCTTTTGGTTTTTTTCTTTTGGCGCTTCGTAGCTGCGGAATGGCTCCCGATAGCGTTGAAATGTGTGATCTCACGCCGATCAGAATCTACGTTGCTGTAGCTCTGATCGGGTACGTTGGGTGGGCTGCGCCGATATCCTTTAGATTTTTGAGGTTTCGCTAGTGTTCAAGAAAATCCTCGTCGCCAACCGTGGTGAAATCGCCTGCCGCGTCATGCGCACGGCCCGGAAAATGGGCATCGCCACCGTCGCGGTCTACTCGGACGCTGACGCGCGCAGCCCCCACGTCCTGCTGGCCGACGAGGCGGTTCGCCTAGGCCCCGCACCGGCGGCGGAAAGCTATCTCAACCCCGACCTGATCCTGCTGGCGGCGAAGGAAACCGGCGCGGACTGCATCCATCCCGGCTACGGCTTCCTGTCGGAGCGCGAGAGCTTCGCCCGCGCCTGCGCCGACGCCGGCATCGCCTTCGTCGGGCCACCGCCCAAAGCCATCGCCGCGATGGGCGACAAGATCGAGTCCAAGAAACTGGCGAAGGCGGCGGGCGTCAGCGTCGTTCCCGGCTTCGTCGGCGAGATCGACGACACCGACCACGCGGTCCGCATCGCATCGGAGATCGGCTATCCGGTGATGATGAAGGCCAGCGCCGGCGGCGGCGGCAAGGGCATGCGTCTGGCGTACAGCGAACAGGACGTCCGCGAGGGCTTCGACGCGACCAAGCGCGAGGGGCTGGCCAGCTTTGGCGACGACCGCGTCTTCCTCGAAAAGTTCATCGAAAGCCCGCGCCACATCGAAATCCAGGTGATGGGCGACCAGCACGGCACCATCCTCTACCTCGGCGAGCGCGAATGCTCGATCCAGCGCCGCCACCAGAAGGTGGTCGAGGAAGCGCCATCGCCCTTCGTCACGCCCGAGATGCGCCGCGCGATGGGCGAGCAGGCCGTCGCGCTTGCCGCCGCCGTCGGCTATTACAGCGCCGGCACCGTCGAACTGATCGTCGGCGCGGACCGCAGCTTCTATTTCCTCGAAATGAACACCCGGTTGCAGGTCGAACACCCGGTCACCGAATGCATCACCGGCCTCGACCTTGTCGAGCTGATGATCCGCGTCGCCGCCGGCGAACCCTTGCCGCTGCGCCAGGATCAGGTCCGCCTCGACGGCTGGTCGGTCGAAACCCGCGTTTACGCCGAGGATCCGTATCGCGGCTTCCTCCCCAGCACCGGCCGGCTGGTGCGGTATAATCCGCCATCCCCCCTCCCGCCTGCGGGAGGGGCCGGGGGTGGGGACACGGCACCGTCGGGCGATCCGCTTATGGGTCAGGACTCCCCACCCCCGACCCCTCCCGCGAGCGGGAGGGGAGTGACCATCCGCGTCGACGACGGCGTGAACGAGGGTGGTGAGGTGTCGATGTTCTACGATCCCATGATCGCCAAGCTCATCACCCACGCCCCCACCCGCCTCGGCGCGATCGACGCGCAGATCGCGGCGCTCGACGCGTTCGAGATCGAGGGGCCGGGCAACAACATCGACTTCCTCTCCGCGCTGATGCAGCATCCGCGGTTCCGCGCCGGCACGATCACCACCGGCTTCATCGCCGAGGAATATCCCGACGGCTTCCACGGCGCGCCCGCGTCGCCCGAGCTGCTCCGCACGCTCGCCGCCGTCGCCGCCTTCGCCGCCACCGCGCAGGCCGACCGCGCGCGCCGCATCGACGGCCAGCTGGGGCGAAAACTCGCGCCGCCCTCCGACTGGATGGCGACCATCGGCAAGACCGATTACGCCGTCGCCGTCTCCACTGACGGCATCACCGTCGACGGCACGTCGCTCGATCTCGCCATGGAATACACCCCCGGCGACCGCCTGATCGAGGTCGAGACCCTGTACGACGAGGACGACGCGGACGGGGAGGGCACACCACCCCTCTCGATCCGGATCGCCCCAACCCGCCGCGGCTTCCGCCTGACGACGCACGGAGCCTCGCACGACGTCCGCGTCCTGCCCGCCCACGTCGCCCCGCACGCCCGCCACCAGATCGAAAAGATCCCGCCCGACCTGTCGAAGTTCCTCATCTGCCCCATGCCCGGCCTCCTCGTCCGCCTCGACGTCGCCGAAGGCGACGCGGTCGAAGCCGGCCAGCCCCTCGCCGTCGTCGAAGCCATGAAGATGGAAAACATCCTCCGCGCCGAAAAGACCGGACGGGTAAAGACGGTCAACGCCAAGCAGGGCGATAGCCTGGCAGTCGATGCGGTGATCCTGGAATTGGAGTGATGGTCGCGCTATAGAGCCGTAATGAGCTTCTTCAACCAGACTTCTGTCGTTGGTCTTGTCGACTTGCCGAGCAATAAACTTGAGCGGGCCATGACACTTCGTAATGGACTTGTCTCGCTCTGTGAGGGCGGTGCCAACATGGATGACTCTGTCTATCGCTTACTTCGGCGTGAGTTCATGGACGATCCTACGGTTTCGCATCTTGTTCCAGCTTTCGTTCGGACTACGCAAGATAAGGCGGCAATGTGGGCGTTTTTGAAAGGGCATAGCGGCCAGTGGGAGCCGCGACGCAAATATGTTCGGGAACAGTTCATGCCGCTAATTGACAGGCTCGAACGGAGTCCGGCGCCTGCCGATGCCATAGTAACCGATGCGCTTCAGCGGTTCGACGCTGAAGGCATCACTGACGCCTGGAACAAAGCGCTTTCTCGGCGCGAAGCCGATCCTGCTGGTGCGATTACGGCAGCACGGACCTTACTTGAAACCGTCTGCAAGCATCTTCTCGAAGATACCGATGGCAACGCCACCTATGGCCCTAGCGATGATTTGCCAAAACTGTATCGGCAAGCATCGGAACTGCTTAACATTGCACCCTCGCAACATTCGGAAGATGCGTTCAAGCGTATATTGGGTAGCGCAGCGAGCATCGTTGAAGGTCTAGGAACGTTGCGCAACAAGGTAGGCGATGCCCACGCTTCGGGCGGGCGGCCGGTCAAGCCAGCACCTCGACATGCGGCGTTAGCTGTGAACATGGCCGGAAGTATGGCATTGTTTTTGATCGAAACAGCCAATGCTAAGGGCATTGATGTATAGCAACTGGATCTCATGAAATTTGAAGAATTAAGCTTTCTTTTTAGTGACACATTGAGATGTGGCTCTTGGAAAGGCGGCTTTCTGCCAACCACAGACGCCGCAAACCGGCACAAATTGTCGCAGCTGTCGCCCGCCTAATCCACCTAACCAACAACCCGCGCCAGATCCCCCACCGTATCCACATCCACCAGCACGCCCGCGTTCGCCACCACATGCCGCGCAGCCCGGATCATCGCCCGTGCGCCGGCGTCCCCCTCCAGCGCCAGCAGCGCGTCGAACCGGTCCGCACCGAACAGCGCCGGCGGCATCGGCCGGACGCCGTCGCTCGACGCCACCACCGCGTCGCCGTCTTCCGCCGCCGCGAACAGCCGGGCGACATGCCCGGCGGTTACGCGCGGCATATCGGCTAGCACGATCAGCACCGCGTCTGCGCCCTCCGCCTTCGCCCGCGCCACGCCCAGCCGGATCGACCCAGCCATGCCGCTGGCCGCGTCGTCGTTGCGGATCACGCGGTAGCCGTGGGCGGCGAAGTCCAGCCGGCACCCGTCAACCACCGCGATCCGCGCGGCGAACGGCACATCCGCCAGCGCCGCGACGACGTGCAGCCCCAGCGGTCGCCCGCCGACGTCCGCCGCCAGCTTGTCCGCCGCCCCGAACCGCCGCGACGCGCCCGCCGCCAGCAGGATCAGCGCCGTCCGCTCAACCGCGACCATGGAACGCCGCGATCATCGCGGCGGCGATCGACAGCGCGATTTCGGACGGGCCGATCGCGCCGATGTCGATCCCGACCGGCCCGTCGATCCGGTCGATCGCGTCGGCGCCCACGCCCTGTTCGGCCAGCCGTTCGCGTCGCGCCGCATGGCTTCTGCGCGATCCCAGCGCGCCGACATAGGCCGCGTTCGACGCCAGTGCCGCGACCAGCGCGGGATCGTCGATCTTGATGTCGTGGCTCAGCGTCACCACCGCCGTCGCCGGTCCCGGCCGGTACGCGGCAACCGCTTCGTCCGGCCAGCGATCGTCCAGCGTCACGCCCGGAAACCGCTCCGCCGTCAGGAAGCGCGCGCGTGGGTCGATCACCACGGTCTCGATCCCCAGTTCACGCGCGAGTCCGGCCAGGCTCTGCGCGATCTGGACCGCGCCGACGATCAGCAGCCGGCGCGGCGGGTCATAGCGATTGACGAAGACCTCCCCCGTCTCGACCGGCCGCAAATCGCTGTGCCCGGTCGACAGGTCGGTCGTGACGGTCAGCGAGTCCCCCTGCGCGCGCGCCTCGGCGATCCGGTCGAACAGTTCGGGGTCGAACCCGTCCGCCGACACCGGCTGCACCATCACCGAGATCTTGCCTCCGCACGGCAAGCCGACCTCCCACGCCGCCGCATCCGCCACGCCGTAGTCGCGGACCTGGAACGGCGCGCCCGCGATCACCTCCGCCGCCACCGCCAGGATATCGCTTTCGACGCAGCCGCCCGACACCGATCCCTCGAACCGCCCATCGGCATGGACCAGCATGTGGCTGCCCTTCGGCCGCGGCGCGGACCCCCAGGTCGACACCACGGTCGCCAGCGCCAGCCGCTCACCCGTCCAGTTCCGTGCCGCCGCCAGGACGCTGTCATTCTCAGCCATATCGTCATCCTAAAGATCCTCCCCGTACGCGGGGAGGGGGACCATGCGCAGCATGGTGGAGGGGGGGCGCCACACGGGACAGCTCCCGGAAACACCTACACCGGCGGCAACCCCGCCATCACCCGGTCCGGCGTGATCGGAAAGTCGCGCACCCGCACGCCGCACGCATTGTAGATCGCGTTGGCCACCGCCGCGCCAGCACCGGAAATGCCCAGTTCGCCGATCCCCTTCGCACCGACCGGGTTCGCGTCGCGGTCGATCTCCTCGACGAAATACGCCTCGATCTGCGGCACGTCGGCATTCACCGGCACATGATATTCGCCGAAGTCGCGGTTCACATACGCCCCGGTCCGCGTGTCGACGACCGCATGTTCGTGCAGCGCATAGCCAAGGCCCCAGATCATCCCGCCGATCGCCTGACTGCGCGCGGTTTTCGCGTTCAGGATCCGGCCGCAATCGAACACGCCGAGCATCCGCGTCACCCGCACCTCGCCGGTCACCGCGTTGACGCGCGCTTCCGCGAACTGTGCGCCGTGCGTGGCCTGGCTGAACGTCTTGTTGTTGCGGCCCGGGTGGATGGTGCCAAGACCGGCGATGGGCTGTCCCCGCGTCAGTTCACTCAACGGCACCCGGCGGTTGCCGGCGATCGCATGCCCGTCCTTCAACGTCATGTCGGCCGGCTCGGCCTCCATCCGCGCGGCCAGCACCGCGACGATATCCTCGCACGCCAGCGCCACCGACGACGCGGACGACGCCGCCCCGAACGATCCGCCCGACCCGGCACCCGGCGGGTACAGGCTGTCGCCCAGCCGCACGTCGATCTGCTCCATCGGCAGGCCCAGCGCCTCGCCCGCCACCTGCGCCAATATGGTGTAGGTGCCGGTGCCGATGTCGGTCATGTCGGTCTCGACCGCCGCCCGGCCGTCCGGCGACAGCGTCACGCGCGCCACGGAATCGCTCAGGAAGTTGACCCGCGCCGCCGTCGCGACGCCAAGGCCTACCAGCCACTCGCCCTCTCGCTGCGCTCCCGGTGTCGCGACCCGCGCGTCCCAGCCGAATAGCGCCGCGCCGTTGGCGAAACACTCCGCCAGCCGCCGCGAGGAAAACGGCTTGCCCGTCGTCGGGTCGACCGCCGGCTCGTTGGCCAGCCGGAAAGCGATCGGGTCCATCGCCAGCGCCTCGGCCATTTCGTCCATGGCACATTCCAACCCCGTCATGCCGACCGCCTCGCCCGGCGCGCGGACCGGGCCGTGCGGCGTGAGGTTCAGCTTGGCGATCCGCGTCGTGAAGCTGCGGTTCTCACCCGCGTACAGCCCGACCGCACCCAGCGCGACCGGCTCGAACGACGTCGCGCCGATCCGCTGCGCCACCAGGCTGTCCTGCGCGATGGCGGTCAGCCGCCCGTCGCGGTCGGCCGCAAGGCGAATATGCTGGCGCGTGTCGCTGCGGCCATAGACCGAATGGAACAGCTGCTGACGGCTCAGCGCGACCTTCACCGGCCGGCCGATCCGCTTCGCCGCCACCGCCGCCAGGATCGCGTCGGCCGACGTGTTCTTGCCGCCGAACCCGCCGCCGATATAGGGCGACAGCAACCGGATATTGTCCGGTGCGATGCCCAGCGACGCTGCCAGCACCGGTTTCGCCATGCGCAGGATCTGCAACGATCCGTACAGCGTCAGCGCGTCGCCGTCCCATACCGCCACCGACCCATGCGGCTCCATCGCCGCATGGACATGGCGCGGGGTCGTATAGACGACGTCCAGCGTCACATCGGCCGCCCGCATCGCCGCGTCGACATCGCCCTTCACCGTATCGGGCAGCATTGCGCCCTCGGCCGGGCTGTCGGCATCGTCGCGCCCGTCGTCCAGCGTGAAGCGTGCTCCGTCCGCGGCTTCGCACGTCACCACCACCGCGCGCGCGGCATCCCGCGCCGCCTCGAAACTCTCGGCCACCGCGATGCCGACGACTTCGCCATAGCTGGTCAGCGTCCCGTCATAGCCTTGCGCCGCCGGCTGGCCGAAGATCGGCGTCTGGCGGGGCAGGGCGGGGTCGCCGACGATCACGTCGATCACCCCCGGCAACGCGCGCGCAAGTCCGGCGTCGATCGACACGACCCGGCCCTTGGCCGTCGTCGCGGTGATCGCCACGCCATACGCCATCCCCTCCAGCCGCCGGTCGAGCGCATAGCGCGCCACACCCGTGACCTTCGCCGGCCCGTCCACCCGGTCCAGCCCACGTCCGAGCACACCCTGCACCCCGCGATCCAGCGCGGTCGGGACGTGACGGGCATCCATGCGATATTCGGTCATGCCATCACCTCATGCTGCCGGGGCAGGGGCACCCCGTCACCCTCGCAAGAGCGAAGGTCCCGCTTTTCTATAATGACCACCCCATAATCGTCACGCCAGCCCCCCTCCGTCATTGCTTCGCTAACGCTCGCAATGACGGTGGAGAGGCGAAAGACCCACCGCCCCGGAAATCAGACCGCCGGCAATCCTTCCAGCAGTTTGTCCAGCGTGATCGGATATTCCCGCACCCGCACGCCCGTCGCATTATACACCGCGTTGGCGATCGCCGCGCCTGCACCCGAGATGCCCAGCTCGCCGATGCCCTTAGCGTGCAGCGGGTTGGTGTGGATGTCGCGCTCCTCCAGGAAAATGACCTCCTGCTGCGGCACGTCGGCGTTCACCGGCACATGATATTCCGCCAGGTCGCGGTTCACCAGCTTGCCGTTGCGCGGATCGTGGATCAGATCCTCGGTCAGCGCGGTGCCGATGCCGAAGGTCATGCCGCCCAGACACTGCGACCGCGCGGTTTTGGCGTTCAGGATCCGCCCGGCGGTGAACACGCCCAGCATCCGCCGGACCCGCGTTTCGCCGGTCACGACATTGACCGCGACTTCGCAGAAATGCGCACCGAACGCCGCCTGCGTCGTCTGCTTCTCTTGGCTACCCGGCTTGATCTCGCCGGTCGCCTGTATCCCGTCCCCGACAAGGCTCTGGATCGGCACCGCGCGGTTGTCGCCGATGACCGTGCCGTCCTTCAGCGTCATCGCCTCCGCATCGACACCCATCGCCTTGGCAAGCTGCCCGCGCAGGTTTTCGCACGCCAGATACACCGCCGACCCGGCCGATCCGGCACCCCAGGATCCGCCCGACCCGGCGGCCGGCGCATCCGCGGTATCGCCCAGCCGAACCGTGATCCGCTCGACCGGCAGGCCCAGCAACTCGCCCGCGATCTGCGCCAGGATGGTGTAGCTGCCCGTGCCGATATCGGTCATCGCCGTCGCGATCGTCGCGGTGCCGTCCGGGTTCAGCGTCACGCTCGCCGACGACTGCATCAGCATGTTCGCGCGACACGCCGACGCCATGCCCATGCCGATCAGCCATTCGCCCTCGCGCCGGCTGCCGGGCTGCATTGGCCGATCCGCCCAGCCGAACTTGGCCGCGCCCTCGTCCAGACAGCGCGACAGGCCGCGCGTGGAATACGGGATGTCCTTTTCCGGGTCGACACTCGGATCGTTCTTCTTGCGCAAATCGACCGGGTCCATCCCCAGTTTTTCCGCCAGTTCGTCCATCGCGCCTTCCAGCGCCAGCATGCCGACCGCCTCGCCCGGCGCGCGCATCGACCCCGACAGCAACAGGTTCAGCCGGACGATATCATGCGTGATCCGCCGGCTTTCGCCCGCATACAGGAAATGCGTGCCGATCCCGGCCGGCTCGAAATAATCCTCGCCCTCCAGATTGGAGGTCAGCGTCTCGTGCGCGATCATCGTCAGCGTGCCATCGGCCTTCGCCGCCAGCCGCAGCCGCTGCTGCGTGTTCGACCGCCGCACCGTCGCCTCGAAGACCTGCTGGCGCGCCATCACCGCCTTGACCGGACGGCCAAGCTGTTTGGATGCGATCGCCGCCGCGACTGCCTCCGCCGAAATGCCCAGCTTCGACCCGAACCCGCCACCGACATAGGCGGCGATGATCCGCACCTTTTTCTCGGAAACGCCCAGCGACTTCGCGAGCTGCGAGACGTTCGACGTCGGCATCTGGTACGACCCGTACACCGTCAGCGCGCCGTCATCATCCCATGTCGCGATCGAGGCATGTGGCTCCATCGCCGCCGAACTCTGGCTTGGCGTCACGAAGGTCGCATCGACCGAGGCATCGGCCGCCGCGATCGCCGCGTCGATATCGCCCTGTTCGCTGTGCGCCGGGATCATGTCGTCGGCGGGCTTGTCGGCACTGTCGCTATTGGCGTCGAAGTCGAAGACGCCCTCATGCTCCTCATACTCGACCTTCAGCCGCTGCGCCGCGTCCCGCGCTGCCTCGAAACTTTCGGCCAGCACGATCGCGATGATCGTTCCCTGATAGAAGATCTCCTTCACGCCCTGCGTCGGGGCGCCTTCCTGGCCGCCCTGTTGCGGGTTGCGCAGGAACGTCTTCAGGTCGGTGACGACGTCGATTACGCCGGGGATCGCGCGCACGCTGTCGGCGTCGATATTCACCACCCGACCGGCACCGATCCGCGCGCCAACCAGTACGCCGTACGCCATATCGTCAAACTGATATTCGGCGGCATAGGTCGCCGCGCCCGACACCTTCTTCGGTCCCTCGATCCGGTCGATCGGCTTGCCGATGATGTCCTGCACGCCGGTGTCCAGCAGACTGCGCTCGACCGGCGCGTCCATCGTCAGGCTGTTGGTATCGCTCATATGCCGGTTCCCGTCAGTTCGCGAAGCGACGCGATCAGCGTGCGCTTCATCAGCGGTATCTTGAAATCATTCGACCCATACCCGCGCGCCTCGGCGAGCAGGATATCGGCGGCGCGCGCGAACACGGCATCACCCGGGGCCTGTCCGACCAGGGCCGCCTCGACCGCCGGGTCGCGCCACGGCATCGGCCCAAGCCCACCGAACGCCAGCGATGCGCCGGCGATCACCCCGTCCCGCACCTCGACCACACCCGCGACCGACACCAGCGCGAACGCATAGGATGCGCGATCGCGCACCTTGCGGTACAGATGCCTGCCGGCCTTTGGCGCGGGCAACTCGACATGGGTGATAAGCTCGCCCGGCTCCAGCACCGTCTCCACGTCCGGCGTCTCGCCCGGCAACGCATAAAACGCGTCCAGCGCGATCCGCCGCCGGTCGCCATCCGCCTTCAACGTCACGACCGTCGCGTCCAGCGCGCGCATCGCCACCGCCATGTCGCTCGGATGCGTTGCGATGCAATGCTCGCTTGTCCCCAGCACGGCCAGGATCCGGTTGAACCCATCCTTGGCCGAACAGCCGGTGCCCGCCTCGCGCTTGTTGCACGGCATCGCGGTGTCGTAGAAATAATAACAGCGTGTTCGCTGGAGCAGGTTGCCGCCGGTCGTCGCCTTGTTCCGCAACTGCCCCGACGCCCCCGCCAGCAGCGCACGCGCGAGCACCTCATACTTCGCCACGACACGCGGGTCGGCGGCCAGATCGCTGTTCGGCACCAGCGCGCCGATCGTCAGCCCGCCATCCTCGCGTTCCTCGATGGTGTTCAGGTCGAGCCGGCTGATGTCGACCAGCTTTTCCGGTGTCTCGATCTGCAACTTCATCAGGTCGAGCAGGTTGGTGCCGCCGGCGATGAACTTCACCCGCTCGCCGCCACCCGCCGCCACCGCCGCCTCGGGGCTGTCGGCGCGCGCATATTGGAACGTCTTCATGCGTCGGCTCCCGAAACTTCGCGGCTGGATACGTCGCTACTGGAGACTTCACGAATAGCATCGACGATGTTGGGATAGGCCGAGCAGCGGCACAGATTGCCGCTCATCCGCTCCGAAATCTCGTCGTCGTTCAGGGTCACGTCGCTCAGCGATTCCGACGCATGGCTGGCCCAGCCCTTCTTGACCTCGTCCAGCATCCCCACCGCCGAGCAGATCTGCCCCGGCGTGCAATAGCCGCACTGGTATCCGTCGTGGCGCACGAACGCCGCCTGCATCGGATGCAGGTTATCCGCGCTGCCCAGCCCCTCGATCGTCGTGATCTCGTCATCCTGATGCATCACCGCCAGCGTCAGGCAGCTGTTGATCCGCCGTCCGTTGACCAGCACCGTGCACGCACCGCACTGACCATGGTCGCAGCCCTTCTTGGTGCCGGTCAGGCCGACATGTTCGCGCAGCACATCGAGCAGCGAGGCGCGAATATCGGGGTCGGTGTCATGCGATTGACCATTGATCGTGAAATGCATCGGCTGCTGGCCCCCGGGGTCGTGATTTGGGTCGATAGTGAAGGGGTAACGCGCGTGTGCAAAATGGTGTCCGTGGCCGCAACGTCGATTAGTCTGTTTCTGCTACTGGCATCTGCCTGCGGACAGGCGCAGGAGAGCAGCATGATCCTTCCCGTCACCCCGCTGTCGCCGCCGATCGTCATCGCCCATCGCGGGGCGAGCGGCCTGCGTCCCGAACACACGCTCGCCGCCTATGATCTCGCGATCGAGCAGGGCGCGGACTTCATCGAACCCGATCTGGTGCCGACCAAGGACGACGTGCTTGTCGCGCGCCACGAGAATTATATCGACGAGACGACCGACGTCGCCGCCCACCCCGAGTTCGCCGACCGCCGCACGACCAGGACGATCGACGGCCAGACCATGACCGGCTGGTTCGTCGAGGATTTCACGCTCGCCGAGCTGAAGACCCTGCGCGCGAAGGAACGCCTGCCAGACTTGCGCCCCGCCAACACCGCGTTCGATGGCCAGTTCGAGATCCCGACGCTGGCCGAGATCATCGCGCTCGCCAAGCGTCGTTCGACCGAAACCGGCCGCACCATCGGCATCTATCCCGAAACCAAGCACCCGACCTATTTCGCGCAGATCGGCCACCCGACCGACCTGCTGCTGGTCGCCGCCCTGCGCGAAGCCGGCTGGGATTCGGACCGCGCGCCGGTGTTCATCCAGTCGTTCGAGGTCGCGAACCTGAAGCGCCTCCACGGCCTGACCAAAGTCCGCCTGATCCAGCTGCTGGCCGGGCGGGGCGGTCCCGCCGACGGGGCCGCGCCCAGTTACGCGCAGATGATTACCCCCGCCGGCCTGCGCGCGGTTACCGCCTATGCCTACGGGATCGGCCCGGACAAGGCGATGCTGTGGAACGGCACGACGCCGACGACCCTCGTCCGCGACGCGCACGCGCTCGGCCTGCGCCTCCACCCCTGGACCTACCGCGCCGAAAACCAGTTCCTGCCCGACCGCTTCCGGAACGGCACCGATCCCGCCGCGCAGGGCGACGTCGCCGCCGAGATCGCCGCCGGTCTGCGCCTTGGCATCGACGGTTTCTTCACCGATTATCCGGCAACAGGGGTCGCGGCGCGCGCCGCCGCCCGCGCCAAACCTTCGGAGTAATTTCAGTGACCTTGCGTAAAATCCTGCCCCTGCTGCTTCTGCCGCTGATGACGTCGGGCTGCCTCAGCACCGCCGCCAGCATCGTAAAGGCCCCCTTCGCCGTCGCCGGCCAGACCGTCGACTGGGCCACCACCAGTCAGGACGAGGCCGACCGCAACTTCGGCCGCAAGATGCGCAAGAAGGAAGCGAAGGAGGGCCGCGAACGCCGCGAATACCAGAAACGCTGCCGCAAATACCCGCAGGAATGCCGCGGCTACGACGGGTATCAGGCCGCCACGGACAATTGAGGCAAGGGGGCTGCCGTAAACGACGCGCAGTCGCTGGCATGCCGGGGTGGGACGTCCCGCATGGCGCGTAGTCATGAGTTGCAAACTCGCAGACACGAACGGCTGCTGTCGCCTAAAGGCAGTCATTCGGGCTTGAGCGACTCCTTGATAAGTTCTCCTGCACGTCCCAGCCAGTTGGTGTGCAGGATGGTGCCTGCCGCCGGCGACACGCTGACGGCAATTTCTGCCACCGCCAAGAGAAGCCCCACCGAGATCGTGATCTGAGCAACCTTTTTTATGCCCTCGCGTGCGCCGTCGGGCAATCCGCCAAGAACGTGAACAAGCGAGCTGAACGTGGCGCTGACAAGGTTCTCGATCGATCGGATTGCGGCAAATACCGTCCGCTTTAACGCGCGCCGTGGATCGCGGATCGTCTCAAGGATGAAAGCCAGCGTTCGTGGTACTTCCGGATCGACGTTGGTCGTCGCCTTCCGAAGTTCTTGGATTAAACGCATACCGCTTTGGTGAAGCGCGATGACGTCGGCCTCGCTGTAGTCAATTGCCGCGGCATTGCCCGCGAACCGTGCCCAATCGGAAAATTGAGAAACGTACATGCCCAGTCCGATCGTCAACCCTCTTAGTCGGCCACTAAGGTGGGTCGGCAATTCCTCTTCGAAACGGTCACAGGTAAACTGAAATGAGATGGCGGCGATACCGAGCTGGATGATGTCCGTGCGTTCCTCGATCCGGCCGCGCATTGCATTCGTCAGCTCGATCAAGCGTGGATCTTGGTTGGACGATGTCATTTCGGTAACGATCTCGCCGAATGAACTGAGCAATTCCTTCCGCGCCGAATCCGCGTTTTGCATGTTGACCGATGCAGATACGGCAGCTTGGTGCCTCACTCTGAGAATGCCACCGGCCACTTCATACATGATCGGACCTACTTTCTGGTCCGGCACCAACTTCGTTACCTCCGCCGCGGCGATCTGAAGCGGCGTAGGTGGCGGCGGTTGCGCTTCCCAATAGGCATGTGTGTAGATGCGGATATCTTCCAGCGCGCTCTCGATCTCCTCGCCCATATTCATGAGGTGCTGCTGCCCACCAACTTTGTAAGTCGCGGTCCTCAGGCGTTCCTGAAAAAACGGGTTGTTGAGAATTGCACTGAAATCCGCTGCTGCGGCTTCGATCTCGGCAAACGCCCGCCGGATGTCGCCAAGCGATTGCTGGCCATCCAGCCGACGCGCTATGGCCTCTGCGGCGGCTTTGACCTGCCGACCTTCGCCTGAGGCCGGCCAAGCAGTCATCAGGCGTACAGCATCGTTACCGATCTGATTGGCGAGCTGCCGCAGTTCGATGCGCTTGAGCCGGGTCCAAGTTTGCGGGTTCTTAACGGCCATGACGTGGTTGAACCCGCGATGAGTGATGCTGACAAGGGGCATCTTCAACAGTGATCTAGATTAAATGTCTTTTCACTGTGCTGATGCGCATTTGCCTCGAACGAACGGTCAGCTATTCATCAACTCCCGCCGTTGCATTATCAACCTACATCTCAGCAAACGCCATCCCGCCCAACACCCGCGCCACCGCCGCCAGCACCTCGGGGCGCACCTGCACCCCCAGATGCCCGCTGCGCACCTCGACCGCCGGGCAGTCCCCGCCGTGGCAGATCGCGCCCGCGACCAGCCCGTCGCTCGCGCTCCAGATCGCGGTTGCGGGCACGGGCAGGGGCGACGCGACCAGCGCCATCGTCGACAGCACAGCCGGATCGTGGATCCGCTCGCCCGACAACAGCTGGAACGCGCGCCAGACATTCGTCGCGCGCGGCGACCCGGCATAGGGCGAGGCGACCGTCACCACGCCGCGCACCAGATCGGGCCGCCGGTGCGCCACCAGCCGCGCCAGAATCCCGCCAAGGCTGACCCCCACCAAAGTCACAGGCCCGCCCTCCGCCGCCAGCGCCGCGACCCGCGCGACCACCGCCTCAGCCTCGGCCCCGACCGTGCGCGTACCGAAATTGCGCCCGAACCCCCAATCCTCGACCCGGTAGCCAAGCCGGCGCAGATACCGCCGAATCACGAACAGCGACCGCGCCGAATTGCCGAGGCCCGGCAGCAGCATCACCGTCCGCCCGTCGCCGCGCGGCACGTCCTCCAGCAGCGCCCGGTGCCGCCACCATGTCGCGACCATCCACGCCGCGCGCGGCACCTCCGCCGCCCACAGTGCCTTGGACGGGGGCAGGGGATCGGGTGGCCTCAGAACCACCACAGCACCGTCGCGGGAAACGGCGTCCACGCCCCCACCCGCACCCCGGCGAAGCGCAGCGCCGCCCCGGTCCAGCTGTTGCACGTCGTCACCGCGCTGTACCGCCCGCGTCCATCATAGAACGCATCATACTCGCCATAGCCCGGGTAATGCGCAGCCCCATCCGCAACGCTCGCCCGGATATACGCCGCCAGCCGCCGATATTCTTCCCGACGCAGCACGATCCGCCGCACGTCCGCCGACGCAGCGGGCAGGGGCACATGATCGACATGCACCAGCGTATCCGTGCTGCCGAACGCGGCCGCCGCGATCGTCGCCGGCTTCACCTCGGCCCAGGTCGGCGTCTCCAGGTAAAACCGCTTCTCGCCCCAGCCGACGCTCAGATGGTCATGACCCCCATAGCGCGGGTCGCGCAGATCCTCGGCCCGCGCAAAGCCCCGCCAGTCGACCCCGGCCGCGACCTTCGGCACGACGATGCCGGTATGCACCCCGTTGCTCTCGACGAAGATGACGATCCCGTCGGCCGCCTCCGTCCAGTCGCGGTTCATCGGAATTGCCCCGCCAACGAAGCCCGCGAGAACATACAGCGCCACGACCAGCACCAGACCGCCCGCACCCCGCGCCAGCCAGCCCCCGATCCGCGCCGGCCAGCGACCCCCGGCAATCCCTGTTTCCCGCGTCATCGGACCCATGCTACGCTTCGATCATGGTAGAGGAAACACAAACAATCAGCGCAGCCCCGTCGCCCGACTGGACCGTCCCGCAGGACTGGTCGCATTACAGCGCGCAGGACCACGCCACCTGGGACACGCTGTTCGCGCGTCAGGCGAAACTGCTGCCCGGTCGCGCGTCGGAGGCGTATCTGCGCGGCCTCGACGTGCTGAAACTGTCGAAGCCCGGCATCCCCGATTTCGACGAACTGTCCGACCGGCTGATGAAACTGACCGGGTGGCAGGTCGTCGCCGTCCCCGGCCTCGTCCCCGACGACGTGTTCTTCGACCACATGGCCAATCGCCGCTTCGTCGCGGGCAATTTCATCCGCCGCCCCGACCAGCTCGATTACCTGCAGGAACCCGACGTCTTCCACGACGTGTTCGGCCATGTGCCGATGCTCGCCGACCCGGTGTTCGCCGATTATCTCGAAGCCTATGGCCGCGGCGGCCAGCGCGCGCTGACCCTCGACGCGCTGAAATATCTTGGCCGGCTCTACTGGTACACGGTCGAGTTCGGCCTGATCGCGGAGCCTGAGGGCCTGCGCATCTACGGCTCGGGGATCGTCAGCAGTTACGCCGAAAGCCGCTTCGCGCTCGACGACCCAAGCCCCAACCGGATCGCCTTCGACCTCGCCCGCGTCATGCGCACCGACTACCGGATCGACGATTTCCAGCAGAACTATTTCGTCATCCCCAGCTTCGACGACCTGCTCCGCCTCACCGTCGAAACCGACTTCGCGCCGCTCTACGCCGACCTCGCCGCTCAGCCCGACATCCCCGTCGCGGCCATCGACCCCAACGACATCGTCCTGACCCACGGCACACAGGCTTACGCGCGAAACAAGGCGGCGGGGGCGGGCTGAAGCTTCCTCCACCACCACCCCGGCGAAGGCCGGGGTCCATTAGGGAAGCGGTTCGTAACGGCGCGAACCGGCCTATCGTTACCGCTGACCCGGTTGGGCCCCGGCCTCCGCCGGGGTGGTGCGTTGTCCCTGTTGCCCCGCTCCGCTCAATCCCTCAGGCCACCCCTCAGGCCGCCAGCGCGCGCAACCCGCCATACCCGCGCCCACGCGTCGCCTCGGCCAGCCGGAACCGTTCGACCAGCCCCAGCAGGTCACCGGCCTTGCCCGACAGGGCGCGCGCGGCGGCGTTGTTCTCGACCACCATCGCCGCGTTCTGCTGCGTGGTGCTGTCCATCTCGCCGACCGCGATGTTGATCTGCTGCAAGCCTGACGACTGGTGCGATGCCGATACCGCGATCGTCGCGACCAGGGTGCTGATCTCCTCCACCCGCTCGACGATGCGGTCCAGCGCGCGGCCGGTGTCGCCGACCAGCGCGACGCCGCGATCGACCTGCGTGGCGCTGACGGTGATCCGCGCCTTCACGTCGCGCGCGGCGTCGGCCGATCGCTGCGCCAGCGCGCGCACTTCGGACGCGACCACCGCAAAGCCCTTGCCCGCCTCGCCCGCGCGGGCCGCCTCGACCCCGGCGTTCAGCGCCAGCAGGTTCGTCTGGAACGCGATGCCGTCGATCACGGTGATGATCTCGGAGATTTCGGCCGAGGCGCGCTCGATCCCGCCCATCGCGTCGACCGCCTGGCGGACGATGTCGCCGCTGGCCTTGGCTTCGGCCCGCGTTTCGGCGACCGCGACGTTGGCGCGCGCGGTGCCATCGGCGGTTTCGCGCACGGTGGTGGTGATTTCCTGAATCGCGGCCGCTGTTTCCTCCAGGCTGGCCGCCTGCTGTTCGGTGCGATGCGACAGGTCGTCGGACGCCTGCGTGATTGCGCTTGCCCCGCTGCCGATCGCGTCGGAACTGGCGCGCACCGCGGCCAGCGCGGTCGACAGCCGCTCGACCGCCTGGTTGAAATCGCGCTCGATCGCCGCATAGGCGCTGGGGAAGCCGTCAAGGCGCGGGGTCAGGTCGGACTCGGCCAGCTGCGACAGCGCGTCGCCGATCTGCGCCACCACCCGCTGCTGTTCCAGCTCCAGTCCCCGCGCGACGACGGCGGCATCGCGGAACACGGTCAGCGCCGCCGACATTTCGCCGACCTCGTCACCCCGGTCCAGCCCGGGGATCGCCGTGTCGGTGTCCCCGTCCGCCAGCGACCGCATCCGCGCGGTCACCGTCTCGACCGGCACCGTGATCGACCGGCCGATCCGCCAGCCGCACAGCAGCACGATCGCCGCGACCAGCAGCGCCAGCAACCCCAGCGACACGCCCGCCGCCCACACCGCGTCCGAAATCGTGTCGATGTACACGCCCGACCCGACCAGCCAGCCCCAGGGCGCAAACCCCTTCACATAGGACAATTTGGGCACTGCGGCCGTCGCACCCGGCTTGGTCCAGTTATATTGCAGGAAGCCCGCGCCGTTCTTGCGGACGATGTCGACCATCTGCACGAACATCGCCTTGCCGTCGGCATCGGTCCTGGCGGTCAGGTCGGTGCCGTCCAGCTCGGGCTTCATCGGATGCATCAACATGCGCGGCTGCATGTCGTTGACCCAGAAATAGTCGTTGTCGCCGTATCGCATCGCCGACAGCGTGGTCAGCGCGGCCTTCTGCGCATCCGCGCGGCTCATCGTGCCGTTGCGTTCCAGCGTTTCGTAATGCGCAAGCACGCCATGCGCGCTTTCAACCGCGTGGCGGGTGCCGACCGCGATATCCTCGTGCATCACCGCCGACAGTTTCATCAGGCTCAGCCCAAGCAGGACCAGCAACCCGATACCGGCGGCAACGCCGATCAGGTTGATCCTGGCACGAATTCGCAACTTCATCGGCCGACATGCTCCCCGCACGATTATCTAAGGGGACCATGCCCGTCACGGCGTTGAAGGACGGTTAATTCGGCCGTCACATTATACTAAATATCGTCCGCCCGATCATTTGTCCTAGATATCCAGCGCCCAGCCGTCGCGGCCCTTGGGGTCGAACGGCCCGCTCGGCACATAACGCCCCGCGCCGGCGCGCAGGGCCAGCACGGTCCAGTCGCCCCGCCGGTCGACCCACTCCACCGTGCAGCCGCACGCGGCATAGGCCGCGACCACGGCCGCGCGCTGCGTTTCCAGCAGGCCCGCCAGCATGATCGTCGCACCGCTGTCGGCGATCGCGGCCAGTTCGGGGGCCATCGACACCAGCGGGCCGGCAAGGATGTTGGCGATCACCAGATCATAGGGGGCGCTGGCCACGATCCGATCATCCAGCGTCCCGTCGGCTATGATCAGGTCGATTCCCGCGACGCCGTTCGCCACCGCGTTTTCGCGGGTCACGTCGATCGCTACCGCATCAATATCCGTCGCGACCACACCGGCGTCGGGCCACAGATGCGCGGCGGCAAAGGCGAGCAGGCCGGTGCCGGTGCCAATGTCGATGATCTTGGAGAAAATCTGCTTCTCGGTCGCCATCGCGTCCAGCATGGCCAGACACCCGCTGGTCGTCTCGTGATGGCCCGTCCCGAACGCGCGGCCCGCGGCGATATGGAACGCGCGTGTCCCCGCGGGCGCCGCCTCGCCGCCGGTATGGACGAAGAACCGGCCGACGTGCAGCGGGGCCAGCCCCGCCTGGCTCATCGTCACCCAGTCGGCATCGGTCAGCCGTTCCAGCACCAGGTCGGCCTCCGCCGCGCTCGGCACCAGCGCGCGGACGGCGGCGATGGCGGCGGCATCCGGCTCGCCCTCGAAATACGCGTCCAGCCGCCAGCGTTCGGCGTCGTCCAGCACGTCCTCGGTCGTCATCAGAGTCGGCGGCGGGTCCAGGTCGACCCCGTCTCCGACATCAATTGCCTCGGCCTCCGCGCGGGTGCAGGGCAGGGTGAGCTTCCAGCTGTCCCCCATCGGGGCCTCCGGTTCAGCGGACATAGCTCGCCCCGTTCACGTCGATCACCGCACCGGTCATCGACGCCGGTGCCTCCAGCGCCAGATAGCGGATGACCGAGGCGACCTCGGCCGGGTCGGCCACGCGCCCCAGCGGAATGTCGGCGAGCAGCGCGTCGCCGCCCCGACTTTCCAGATATTCCTCCGCCATCCCCGTCATCGTGAACCCCGGACACACCGCGAACGCCAGGATCCCGTCACGGGCATAGCCGCGCGCGATGGTCTTGGTCATCGCCACCATCCCCGCCTTCGACGCGGCATAATGCCAGTGCGCGGGGGAATCCCCGCGATACGCCGCGCGGCTGGCGACATTCACGATTCGCCCGGCAACCCCGCACGCCTGCCAGTGCAGCACCGCCAGCCGGCAGAGCTGCGCCGACGCGGTCAGGTTGACCTGCATCGTCCGCGCCCAGTTCGCCGCCCAGACGTCGTCGTCCCCGTCGAGCGGATTGGCCTCGAACACCCCGGCATTGTTCACCAGCACGTCGATCGTACCACCCGCCTGGTCGAGCGCCGCTGCCCACAGGCCAGACGCGCCGTCGGGGTCGGCAAAGTCCGCCGCGATCCCGCGGGCGGTCCCCCCGGCGGCGGTCCGGTGCCCGATGACGTTGGTGCCCGCAGCGTTCAGCGCCACGGCTGCGGCCGCCCCGATACCCCGGCTCGAACCGGTCAGAAGAATGTTGGTCATGGCGGCCGCTGTAGCCGCGTTAGGGGCCGGTCGTCACCCCGGCATGGCACTCCGGTTCCCCGGCGAAGGCCGGGGCCCAGTCAGGCAAGCCGTCGTGATAGCGTACCGCCGTCGACGCAACTGGACCCCGGCCTCCGCCGGGGAACAGAAATGAGTCCTACGCCGCGACCTTCGCCGCGAACGTCCCCGCACTGTCCTTCAACGTGCTCAGCTGCCGGTCGAGCAGGTCGAATCCGTGGCCCACGCCGTCGATCTCGCTCGCGACCGTTTCGGTGTCCTGCCGGATCGCGGCGATCGTGTCGGCCATCGAATCGGCGGCCAGCGCGGTTTCGTCGACCGCGGCGGTGATCGCGGTCACGGTCTGCGCCTGCGCCTCCATCGCCCGGCGGATCCGGTCCGCGCTGTCCTGCACCTCGGCGACGGTCGCCTCGATCGACGCGTTGGTGTCGACCGTCACGCGGGTGGCGGACTGGATCGCGGCGATCTTGGCGGCGATGTCGTCGGTCGCCCGCGCGGTCTGGTTGGCGAGGCTTTTCACCTCCTGCGCCACCACCGCGAAGCCGCGCCCGGCATCGCCCGCGCGTGCCGCCTCGATCGTGGCGTTCAGCGCCAGCAAATTGGTCTGCCCGGCAATGTCGCGGATCAGGCCCAGGATCGATTCGATCGACTTGGCATGATCCGACAGGGTTTCGCTCATGCCGACCGCCTTGCCCGCCTGCACGCTGGCGCGCGCCGCGATCTCGGCCGCGACCTCCACTTCGCTGCGCGCGTCCTCGATCGCGCGGATCAGGCCGGCGGCGGTCTGTGCCGCCTCGCGCATCGCCACGGCGGACTGTTCGGCGGCGGCGGCGACCTCGCTGGTCTTGCCCAGCATCCCGCGCGCGAACGCCGACGTCCGCTCGCTGTTGCCGCGCAGGTCGTGGCCCTCGATCGTGGCGGATTCCACCATCACGGCGATACCGTCGCGGAACTCGGCGGCCAGCCGGTCGCGCGCCATGGTCGCCGAATGGGTGCGATATTCGGTGTAGATCGCGACCGTGATCTCGCCCTCCATCGCCGACAACCGCATCAGCGTGTCGATCAGCACCGGCAGGTCGGCCTCATCGGCCTTGCGCCGCATCAGGATCCCCATCGCGCTGCGATCGCTGGCGCTTATCATCGACAGCAGCGCCATCGGCGGCACCTGCGCGGCATAGGCGGCGGCGACCGAGCGCTCGATGGATTCGATCCAGGCGATCCCGTCGGTATTCAGGAACCGGTCGCGCAGAAAGGTGCAGCCGATGTCGATCATCTGCGCGTCGTTGGCCGTCGCCCAGTTGCGCTCATCGGGGAAACACTGTTTCCACTGCGCCCAATAGGCCCCCGCCACCTCCCGGATATCGGGTTCCAGCACGTCCCACAGTTCGCGGCTCGCGCCGCTCAGCCGTCCGTCGAAATCGAACGCGCGCAGGCGGGACGCACGGTCGATGGTCGCGGCGATCGCGCCGGGTACGGGCATGGTGGTCGGCAAGGAAATGCACTCCATCGGATGATCGCGGGCGGACGGTTCATGGCCCTTGGCATCGACCCTACGGAGCAAGTGGTTAAGGGGTGGTTAGGCCGCCGATCAATGTCCCGCCGATCGCCGCGCATCGGCGGTGCCGCGGGCACGACCGCGCCGGATCCATTGCCGCTGATTGTCCACCCCCCGCCACATCGCTTGCATCGCGGCCCTTGGCGTCTAATAGGTCGACCCCATATCTGTCGTTTCTGCAAGGATACGCTCGTTGGCAACCCGACCCAAAGCCCGGCCTCTCAGCCCCCATCTCGGTATCTGGAAATGGGGACCGCACATGCTGGTCTCGATTCTCCACCGTGCCACCGGCGTCGGCATGGCGCTCGTCGGCCTGCCGTTGCTGACGTGGTGGCTGGCCGCCATCGCGACCGGCGGAGAGGCGTATGCGACCTTCGTCGACGTCTTCACCGTGTCGGGCGGCGGGTTGAACATCATCGGCTATCTGGTCGGCATCGGCCTGACGCTGGCGCTGTTCCAGCACATGATGACCGGCCTGCGCCACTTCGTGCTGGATACGGGCGCGGGCTATGAACTGAAGATCAACCGGATGTTCGCGATGCTGACCATGGTCGCATCGGTCGTCCTGACCGCCGCCTTCTGGGCGTATATCGTGGGAGTGCGCTGATATGGGTACCGGTACGCATCTCGGCCGTGTCCGTGGCCTTGGCAGCGCGAAAGAAGGCGCGTCGCATTGGTGGCGGCAACGCCTGACATCGGGGTCGAACCTGTTCCTGATGGCATGGTTCCTGATCGCGATCGCCCGCCTGCCTGCCTATGACCATGCCAGCGTCCAGATGTGGTTGGCCTCGGCCTGGGTCGCGGTGCCGCTGGTCCTGCTGATCGCCTCGGTCCTCTACCATGTCCGTCTCGGCCTTCAGGTCGTGATCGAGGATTACCAGCATGGTGCCAGCCATGTCGTGTCCATGATCGCCCTCAACGCCTTCGTCATCGCGCTCGGCGCGATCGCCCTGTTCTCGATCCTCAAGGTCGCACTCGGAGCCTCCTCCTGATGTCAGACTCGTACAAGATCATCGACCATACCTATGATGCCGTCGTCGTCGGTGCCGGCGGCTCGGGCCTGCGCGCCGCGATGGGCATCGCCGAAAGCGGCCTGAAGACCGCCTGCATCACCAAGGTGTTCCCGACCCGCAGCCACACCGTCGCGGCGCAAGGGGGGATCGCCGCGTCGCTCGGCAACATGGGGCCGGACCACTGGACCTGGCACATGTACGACACCGTCAAGGGGTCGGACTGGCTCGGCGACCAGGACGCGATCGAATATCTCGTGCGCGAGGCTCCCGCCGCCGTCTACGAACTGGAACATGCCGGCGTGCCGTTCAGCCGGACCGAGGAGGGCAAGATCTATCAGCGCCCGTTCGGCGGCATGATGCAGAACATGGGCGAGGGGCCACCCGCGCAGCGCACCTGCGCCGCCGCCGACCGTACCGGCCACGCCATGCTCCACGCGCTGTACCAGCAGAGCCTGAAGTACGAGACCGACTTCTACATCGAATATTTCGCGCTCGATCTCATCATGGAGAACGGAGTCTGCCGCGGCGTCATCGCGCTGTGCATGGAAGATGGCTCAATTCACCGTTTCCGCGCGCACCAGACCGTGCTCGCGACCGGTGGCTATGGCCGCTGCTATTATTCCGCCACGTCGGCCCATACCTGCACCGGTGACGGCGGCGGCATGGCCCTGCGCGCCGGCCTGCCGATGCAGGACATGGAATTCGTGCAGTTCCACCCGACCGGTATCTACGGCGCGGGCGTCCTCATCACCGAGGGCGCACGCGGCGAGGGCGGCTACCTCACCAATTCCGAGGGCGAGCGGTTCATGGAACGCTACGCACCCTCGGCCAAGGATCTCGCCAGCCGTGACGTCGTGTCGCGCTCGATGGCGATGGAAATGCGCGAGGGCCGCGGCGTCGGCAAGGAAGGCGACCACATCTTCCTGCACCTCGACCACATCGACCCCAAGGTGCTGGCCGAGCGCCTGCCCGGCATCACCGAAACCGGCAAGATTTTCGCCGGCGTCGACCTGACCCGCCAGCCGCTGCCGGTCACGCCGACCGTCCATTACAACATGGGCGGCATCCCGACCAACTACCACGGCGAGGTCGTCAACCTGAAGGACGGCAACCCCGACAGCGTCGTCCCCGGCCTGTTCGCGGTCGGTGAGGCGGCCTGCGTCTCGGTCCACGGCGCGAACCGCCTTGGCTCCAATTCGCTGATCGACCTCGTGGTGTTCGGCCGCGCGACGGGCCTGCGGATCAAGGATACGCTGAAGCCCAACACGCCGCACAACCCTCTCCCGAAGGACTCGACCGAGATGGCGCTCGGCCGCCTCGATCACTTCCGCACATCGACCGGCGGCACCAAGACCGCGGCGCTGCGGATGGACATGCAGAAGACGATGCAGAAGCACTGCGCCGTGTTCCGCACCGACGAGCTGATGGCCGAAGGCGTCGGCAAGATGGAGCGCGTCTACGCCGGCATGGCCGATATCGGCATCAAGGATCGCTCGATGATCTGGAACACCGATCTGGTCGAGACGCTGGAACTCGACAACCTCGCCAGCCAGGCGCTGGTCACGATCCGCTCCGCGCTCAACCGCAAGGAAAGCCGCGGCGCGCACATGCACGAGGACTTCCCCGAGCGAAACGACGGCGAGTGGATGAAGCACACCATCGCCGACTTCGACGGCTGGGGCGGCAAGGGCGGCACGACGAAGATCGACTACCGCCCGGTCCACGACTACACCCTCACCGACGACATCGACTACATCAAGCCGAAGAAGCGGACGTACTGAGCCAGACGGCGGTGGAGCAATCCACCGCCGTTTTTGCGTGCCGGTGCAGACCTTCGCACGTCCGACCCCACCCTCAGTCCGCAAACATCTCGCGCAGCACCGCCAACACCGCGCGCATGGTCGCCGCATCGCTGCGTCCCATCCGCGTGACCAGCCGCGCGGCATCGATTGTCCGCATCTGATCGGCGAGCACCAACCCCGTATTGCCCTGAAAGGTCAGCTCCACGCGGAACGGGGCGGCGCGGCTACCGGTCGTCACCGGCGTTACCGTCACGGTGCGCAGGTGCCGGTTCATGTCGTCGGGTGATACCACCAGGCAGGGCCGCGTCTTCTGGATCTCGCGACCGATTGTCGGGTCCAGCGCCGCCAGCCAGATTTCGCCCCGCTTTACCACGCGCTGTCCGCGTCATCCTCGGTGCCGAACGTCCGCCATTCCGGCGCATCGTCGACGCCGATCGCCGCGGCCGCCTCGGCCCATCCGGCCCTGACCGTTACGGTCATCGGCGTTGCGATCAGCCGCCCGTCCTCGATGGTCAGGTCCAGTGCGGCCCCGGTCTTCAACCCCATCGCGGTCAGCACCGCGCGCGGCACGAGCATACCCGTGGAATTGCCCATTTTTCTGAATGACGTCTGCATCGACCCAATCCCTGCTCCGATTCCGTCGAACGTGTTATAACATGGTTATAACGTGCGCCGGAACGCAAAAATACTACGTCCGCGCGGAACACCCGTCCGTCCGCACGGTTACGAAGGCCATGAAACAGGACCCCAACCGCTATCCGCTGCTCGCCGCCCCGCATATCCGCCTGTCCGGGCCGGTAGACGAGGCGATGTATGCCAGCTTCCGTGACCAGCTCGTCGCAGCCCCGGCCGACGGCACGCTGGTCGTCGCGATCACGACGCTGGGCGGCGACCCCGAAATCGCCCGCGCGATGGGGACCGATATCCGCATGCTGCGCGATTTCCACGGCCGCGAGATCCTGTTCTTCGGCAAGGTCGCGGTCTATTCGGCGGGCGCGACCTTCATGTCCTATTTCCCGGTCGAGCACCGCTTCCTGACCCGCCGTACCCGGCTGATGCTGCACGAACGTCAGCTGACCAAGACGATCAACCTGTCCGGCCCCTTGCGCTCCTGCATCGCCCAGCTGAAGGCGACGCTGCACGAGATCGAACATTCGATCATGATCGAGGAGGAGGGCTTCCACGATATCGTCAACGGCAGCCAGGTGTCGTTTGACGAACTGCATGAAAAGGCCCCCGCCAACTGGTATATCGAGGCGGAGGAGGCCCGCGATCGCGGCCTTGTCCTCGACGTGATATGACCGACGACGCGCACTGGATGCGCGAGGCGATCGCCGTCGCCCGCGAAAAGGGTGACGATCCGGCCCTGTCGCTGATCGGCGCGGTCATCGTCCGGGACGGAAAGCTGCTGGCCCGCGTCCACAACCGCGTGGCCGATGACTGCGATGCGACCGCCCATGCCGAAATCCTTGCCATCCGCGCGGCCGGCGCGGCGGCGGGCGACGCGGAGTTGCGCGGTGCGACGCTCTACACCACGCTGCAACCGTGCGGCATGTGCACGATGGCAACCATCTGGTCGAAGGTCGGGCGCGTCGTCTACGGCGCCGGACGCGACGACGTGCACAGCATGTACTGGGAGGACCGGCACATCGACACGGTCGATTTCGTTCGCGACGCCTGGCGCGACGACCTCGTCTATGAGGGCGGCGTACTGCGGGAGGACTGCGCCGCGCTGTATTTCCGCCCATGGGACAAATTGTCCCAGGACCAGATCGGCAACACATAAGCGATTGACCCGCCGCGACCCCGCACCCATTTGCGAGCGTACCCGCGATTGTGTATCGACGGGGACGCATTGGCCGAGCCGTGGGCGTGATGCCCGGGTGGCGGCGTACAAGACGGGATAATCCGATGGCCGAATTCAGCCTGCCGAAGAACAGTGTCGTCAAGAAGGGTGAGGTTCACGAATCCCCCACCAACGGCCGGCTCAAATCGTTCAAGGTCTATCGTTACGATCCCGACTCGGGCGAAAACCCGCGCTACGACACGTTCAAGGTCGACCTCGACGAATGTGGCCCGATGGTGCTCGACGCGCTCATCAAGATGAAGGGCGAGCAGGATTCCTCGCTCACCTTCCGCCGCTCCTGCCGCGAGGGGATCTGCGGATCGTGCTCGATGAACATCGACGGCACCAACACGCTGGCCTGCACCAAGGCGATCGAGGACGTGAAGGGCGAAGTCCGCATCACCCCGTTGCCGCACATGGATGTTGTCAAGGATCTCGTCCCCGACTTCACCCATTTCTACGCGCAATATTCGTCGATCAAGCCGTGGCTGCAGACCGTCACCCCGCCCCCCTCGGGCAAGGAACGGCTCCAGTCGCCTGACGACCGTGCGAAGCTCGACGGCCTGTACGAGTGCATCCTGTGCGCCTGCTGCTCGACCTCGTGCCCCAGCTACTGGTGGAACAGCGACAAGTTCCTGGGGCCGGCGATCCTGTTGCAGGCATACCGCTGGCTCGCCGACAGCCGCGACGAGATGACGGGCGAGCGGCTCGACGAGCTGGAGGATCCCTTCCGTCTCTATCGCTGCCACACCATCATGAACTGCGCCAACGTCTGCCCCAAGGGCCTGAACCCCGCCAAGGCGATCGCCGAAATCAAGAAGATGGAGGCCGAACGCGTCATCTGACGTGGGTCATGGTCTTTGCGATGATCTGCTTGCCGTAACGGGGAGATAGGCGGTACGACCGTTTCTTGATGCAAAACTTAAAGGTTTTGCATCAAGCTGAAAGCCGAACGACCAATGGCTGCATTCAGAAAGGTGCCGGGATTTCTCGTACCATGCGCAATAATTTGATCTGACCATCGCTAATTATGAGGCCGACGGCCCAATCCCCACCGAGAAAGATTGTCATCGCTCGCTGCCCTGTTCCCAATTTATTTGTTCGATCGGCAGGCCGAAGAACGTCGGGGTAGGCAGTCGAAGCCAAACCGCTAAAGCTCACGGCATCAACCGGCAGAGATGCCAATGCGTTCTTAGCATTAGTGACGATTTTGAGTTCTGGATCATGGGGAATTTCGGGATGCTGACGCTCATAGGCCAGCATGCTCGGCCCTTCACGATCCTCGACGGACACCGGAAAAGATATTCGACGGCCAAGCTTAGCGTCCTGGCTAGCTAAGCCTAGCAAGTGAACTGCTTCTAGCGCTTGATCTTCGGCTTCCGGTTTCGTCGTAAAAAACTGATATTTCGATGCAGTGCAGGTTACGCCACTCGAAGGCGATCCAACCCAGCGATAAGCGGTTTGGGTCGAAATTCGAGCAGCCGGTGATGCCGGGAGGTGCCCATCCTTCAATCGATTTACCGGCGCCAAATATACGGTCGCGATGTCTCGCTCACAAAACCCTGTTTTCCCGCTACGAACGGGCTCTAGGTAGAGTTTTATACGCGTGGAATCTGGCATTCCCGGGGGGGTGGGCGGCTCCATGCCCTCAGGTCCGACCGTAACCTCGGTGACTGGCGGATGCCCTGGCGCAAGCAAAGCGTCTCCCAGCGCCGCCGCACTCAATGCCTTAGCTTGTTCTGGAGTGAGTGCTGGACCGTTTTCTCGGAGGCGTATTGTCGAAATCTCGGCCGGCTCTGCCGCGAGAAGGGGCGAACTTATAACGGATAAGGCAGCTAGCAGCAGACGATACGGCATTGCTGTGTCTTTCATTTGCCATTGGTTTTATGATCTTCTTCTAGCGAAAATTCTCGATCTACCTAACGAAGCCATCGGCGGGTCACTGATGCAAAATTCACAATTTTTGCATCGTATAAGTAATGAGCCAATCTCAGGCGCTTCCCTTATGCAAAAATCCGATGCGTCTGAGGGTGCGTCACAGGCGCGATCAGTTGCCAGGCCGGGAAGGCCGACCGCGACGCCCCCTTCGACAAACCGCCCGCAAACCGGCTAGGGGCGGGCATGGCCACCGTCCTCACCGCATATAACGCCCTCATCGCCAACGGCGAACTCCGCGCCGACCCGGAGCAGGCCGCCGCCGCCGCCCGCCTCGATGCGCTCGCCGTACAGCTCGAAACCCCGCCGAAGACCGGCCTGTTCGCCAAGCTCACCGGCCGCACCGTCGCCCCGCCGCGCGGCGTCTACATGTGGGGCGGGGTCGGGCGCGGCAAGTCGATGCTGATGGACCTGTTCTATGACCATGTCGCGGTGCCGGCCAAGCGCCGCGTCCATTTCAGCGAATTCATGCTGGAGGTTCACGCGCGGCTGGCGGCCGAGCGCCGCAACGAAACCGGCGACCCGATCGCCCCCGTGGCGGCGCGGCTTGCCGAGGAAACCCGGCTGCTCGCGTTCGACGAGATGATGGTCACCAACAGCCCCGACGCGATGATCCTGTCGCGCCTGTTCACCGCGCTGATCGCGGCCGGCGTCACCATCGTCACGACCTCCAACCGCCCGCCCGCCGACCTGTACAAGAACGGCCTCAACCGCGAGCATTTCCTGCCCTTCATCGCGCTGATTGGCGAGCGGCTCGACGTGCTGACGCTCAACGGCCCGGTCGATTACCGCCGCGACCGGCTGGGCCAGGTCGATACCTGGCTCGTGCCCAACGGGGCGAAGGCGACCGCCGACCTTTCCGTCGCGTTCTTCCGCCTCACCGACTATCCCCCCGGCGACAAGGCGCATGTGCCCGAGGAGGAATTGCCGCTGGGCGGCGGCCGATCCTTACGTGTGCCGAAAAGCCTGAAGGGCGTCGCCGTCTTCGCGTTCAAGAAACTGTGCGGCGAGGCGCGCGGGGCCGCCGACTATATCGCGGTCGCGCGCCGCTATCACACCGTCATCCTGGTCGGCATCCCGAAACTCGGCCCGGAAAACCGCAACGAGGCCGCGCGCTTCGTGGCGCTGATCGACGCGCTGTACGAACACAAGGTCAAGCTGCTGGCGGCGGCGGACGCCGAACCGGCCGACCTGTACGAAACCGGCGACGGCCGGTTCGAGTTCGACCGCACGATCAGCCGGCTGGAGGAAATGCGGTCCGAAACCTATCTGGCGCAGGGGCATGGAACGGCTTAACGCTCCTGCGAACCATTATCATTGTAATAGCGAGCTGATATGCTTTAGCGGGTTGCCCCGACTCGGCGATGGGCCTATGCGGCATTTCCAAACGCGGTAACGCCCGAACGCTGCACCGCCATGTTGGAGAAGGACAGGCCTATGGCTCGCAAGAAGATCGCCCTTATCGGCGCCGGCAATATCGGCGGCACGCTGGCTCACCTCGCCGCGCTGAAGGGTCTGGGCGACATCGTCCTGTTCGACGTCGCCGAGGGGATCCCCCAGGGCAAGGCGCTCGACCTGTCGCAGTGTTCGCCGGTCGAGGGCTTCGACGCGAAGATCACCGGCTCCAACGACTATGCCGACATCGCGAACGCCGACGTCATCATCGTGACCGCCGGTGTCGCGCGCAAGCCCGGCATGAGCCGTGACGACCTGCTCGGCATCAACCTGAAGGTGATGAAGGCGGTCGGCGAGGGCATCAAGAACAACGCACCGAACGCGTTCGTCATCTGCATCACCAACCCGCTCGATGCGATGGTCTGGGCGCTGCGCGAGTTCTCGGGTCTGCCGCACCACATGGTCGTCGGCATGGCCGGCGTGCTCGATTCGTCGCGGTTCAGCCATTTCCTCGCCGACGAGTTCAACGTGTCGGTCAAGGACGTGACCAGCTTCGTGCTCGGCGGTCACGGCGACACGATGGTCCCGGTCATCAGCTATTCGACCGTCTCGGGCATCCCCGTCCCCGACCTGATCGCGATGGGCATGTCCACCCAGGACAAGATCGACGCGATCGTCCAGCGCACGCGCAGCGGCGGCGGCGAGATCGTTGGCCTGCTCAAGACGGGGTCGGCCTATTACGCGCCCGCCACCAGCGGCATCGCGATGGCCGAAGCCTATCTCTACGACCAGAAGCGCGTCCTGCCCGCCGCCGCCTATGTCTCGGGTGAGTACGGCTTGTCCGACCTGTATGTCGGCGTCCCCGTCGTCATCGGTGCGGGCGGCGTCGAGAAGATCGTCGAGATCACGCTCGACGACGACGCCAAGGCGAACCTCGGCGTTTCGGTCGACGCGGTCAAGGAACTGATCGTCGCCTGCAAGGGCATCGACGGCTCGCTGGGCTGATGCTCGCTGCCGCCCTGTTGTTTGCAACGCTGCAGCCGCCGGAGCCGACGCTGATTGCCGAATTGCCCCAGCCTGTTCTTAGCGAGGTTTCTTCGGCAATCACGGAGTGTAAATCTGCGCTGACAGGCGGGGGTATCGAATTCCTGGAGGGCGCAGGCTGGAAGCGTGCCAAATTGAAAAAGGCCAGTATTCTGGGCAGCGATGTCAAAGGATTGATGGCTAAAGGGTCGGACGCTCCGCTAATTGAATTCAAGCAATCCCTTAATGGACTGTATTCATGTACCGTGTGGGGTAGGATTGATAGAAAAAAAGACGTGAGCTTGCTTACCTCAGCAATCGTCACCGCGTTGCCAGCCAAATCTAACGAAAAGATCATGGCGGCGTATCTGTTTGCCGGTGAGGACGCATTGGCTGCAATGAATTTGCGCGACAGTAACACTGGGCCAATTTTCAACATTGGCATATTCCCCGTCAAACGAGGTAAAAAATGAGCATTCTCGTCGACCGTAACACCAAGGTCATCACCCAGGGCATGACCGGCGAAACCGGCACCTTCCACACGCAGCAGGCGCTGGCCTATGGCACGCAGATGGTCGGCGGCGTCACGCCGGGCAAGGGCGGCACCACGCATATCGACCTGCCGGTGTTCAACACCGTGCACGAGGCCAAGGCGAAGACCGGCGCGAACGCGTCCGTCATCTACGTTCCGCCCCCCTTCGCCGCCGATTCGATCCTCGAGGCGATCGACGCCGAAATCCCGCTGATCGTCGCGATCACCGAGGGCATCCCCGTGCTCGACATGGTCAAGGTCAAGCGCGCGCTCTCAGGGTCCAAGTCGCGCCTCATCGGCCCGAACTGCCCCGGCGTCCTGACGCCCGAGCAGTGCAAGATCGGCATCATGCCCGGCAGCATCTTCAAGAAGGGGTCGGTCGGCGTCGTCTCGCGCTCGGGCACGCTTACCTATGAGGCGGTGTTCCAGACCTCGAACGCCGGCCTGGGTCAGACCACGGCCGTCGGCATCGGCGGCGATCCGGTGAACGGCACCAACTTCATCGACGTGCTGGAACTGTTCCTGGCCGATGACGAGACGACCTCGATCATCATGATCGGCGAAATCGGCGGCGACGCCGAGGAGCAGGCCGCGCAGTTCCTGATCGACGAGGCCAAGCGTGGCCGCAAGAAGCCGATGGCCGGCTTCATCGCCGGTCGCACCGCGCCTCCGGGCCGTCGCATGGGTCATGCCGGCGCGATCGTGTCGGGCGGCAAGGGCGATGCCGAGAGCAAGATCGCGGCGATGCAGGCCGCCGGTATCCGCGTGGCCGACAGTCCCTCGGAACTCGGCACGACCCTGCTCGCGGTGCTGAACGGGTAACAAACCCTTCTCCCTTCGTGGGAGAAGGTGGCGTCCGCAGGGCGTCGGATGAGGGGGGACGCGGGTAATGCTATCCGACGCCCCCTCACCCTCCCGCAAGGGGAGGGTGGCAGAAGGAAGATGACGATGGGCTACGAAGGCCAGGATTTCAGCGATATCGCCGCCGGCGTCAGCCCGGCCTTCGTGGAGACGCTCTACGCGAAGTTCCAGTCCGCACCCGACAGCGTCGAGCCGGGCTGGCGCAATTTCTTCGAGGGGCTGGAAACGGCGCAGGGGCCAAGCTGGAGCAACACCGCCTGGCCGCTGAAATCGACCGACGACCTGACCGCGGCGATGGACCCGACCCAGATGGAGCCGGCGCCCAGGCCCGCCCGCGGCGGCAAGCCCGCCCCCGCTGCGGCCGCCGCCGCACCCGCCGCCCCGGCGGTCGACGTGACCAAGGCCGCCGCCGACGCGATCCGCGTCCAGATGCTGATCCGCACCTACCGCGTGCGCGGGCATCTGGCCGCCGATCTCGACCCGCTCGGCATGGCGCGACAGGACCTGCCCGCCGATCTCAGCCCGGAATATCATGGCTTTTCCGGCGCGGACCTTGAAAAGCCCGTCTATCTCGGCGGCACGCTCGGCCTCGAATGGGCGACCGTCGCGGAGGTCGTGAAGATCCTGCGCAAGAATTACTGCGGCAAGGTCGGCCTGGAATACATGCACATCTCGGACGTGGAGGAGCGCCGCTTCCTTCAGGACCGGATGGAGGGTCAGGACAAGGCGATCGAGTTCTCCGACCTCGGCAAGAAGGCGATCCTGAACAAGGTGATCGAGGCTGAGCAGTGGGAGAAGTTCCTCGGCAAGAAATATGTCGGCACCAAGCGGTTCGGCCTCGACGGCGGCGAATCGATGATCCCCGCGATGGAGTCGATCATCAAGTATGGCGGCCAGATGGGCGTGCGCGAGATCGTGATCGGCATGGCCCATCGCGGCCGCCTGAACGTGCTGGCCAACGTCATGGCAAAGCCCTTGCGCGTCATCTTCCACGAATTTGCCGGCGGCTCGGCCAACCCGGACGAGATCGGCGGGTCGGGTGACGTGAAATATCACCTCGGCACCAGCACCGACCGCGAGTTTGACGGACACAAGGTCCACATGTCGCTGGTCGCCAACCCCTCGCATCTGGAGGCCGCCGACCCGGTCGTGCTGGGCAAGACCCGCGCGATCCAGACTCTGAACAACGACCTGACCGACCATGTCGCCTCGCTGCCCGTGCTGATCCACGGCGACGCGGCGTTCGCGGGGCAGGGGATCGTCTGGGAGTGCCTCGGTTTCTCGGGCATCCGCGGCTACAACACCGGCGGCTGCGTCCACTTCATCATCAACAATCAGGTCGGCTTCACGACCAGCCCGCAGTTCGCGCGCTCGTCGCCCTATCCGTCCGACGTGGCGAAGGGCGTCCAGGCTCCCGTCTTCCACGTCAACGGCGACGATCCCGAGGCGGTGACCTTTGCCACCAAGATGGCGATGGAGTTCCGTCAGAAGTTCCACCGCGACATCGTGATCGACATGTGGTGCTATCGCCGCTTCGGCCACAACGAGGGCGACGAGCCGTCCTTCACCCAGCCGCTGATGTACGACAAGATCCGCAAGCATCCCGGTGTCAGCGAGATCTACGGCAAGCGCCTGATCGCCGAAAAGGTGATCGACCAGGCGTGGCTGGACGACAATGTCGCGCAGTTCACCACCCGGCTGGAGGGCGAGTTCGAGGCGGGTTCGTCCTACAAGCCCAACAAGGCCGACTGGTTCGGCGGCCGCTGGTCGGGCCTCAGCGCGCCGACCGACGGCGGCGTGGCGCGGCGCAGCGTGGATACGGGGCTTGAGCGCAAGCTGTTCGACGCGATCGGCCGCACGCTGACCACGGTTCCCGACTCGATCAAGATCCACAAGACGCTGGCCCGCGTGATCGAGGCCAAGAAGCAGATGTTCGCCACCGGGGCCGGTTTCGACTGGGCCACCGGTGAGGCGCTGGCGTTCGGGTCGCTGCTGTCCGAAGGGTATGGCGTCCGCCTGTCGGGCCAGGATTCAGGGCGCGGCACCTTCAGCCAGCGTCACGCGGTCTGGGTCGATCAGACCGACGAGCACAAGTACGTGCCGCTGACCACGGTCGAACATGGCCGGTTCGAGGTGCTCGACAGCCCGCTGTCCGAATACGGCGTCCTCGGCTTCGAGTATGGCTATGCGCTCGCCGACCCCAAGACGCTGGTGATGTGGGAGGCGCAGTTCGGCGATTTCGTCAACGGCGCGCAGATCATGATCGACCAGTTCATCACGTCGGGCGAATCCAAGTGGCTGCGCGCCAACGGCCTCGTCATGCTGCTGCCGCACGGCTATGAAGGGCAGGGGCCGGAGCATTCGTCGGCGCGTCCCGAACGCTTCCTGCAATCCTGCGCGCAGGACAATATCCAGGTCGCGAACTGCACCACCCCGGCGAACTATTTCCACTTGCTGCGCCGGCAGATGCACCGCAATTTCCGCAAGCCCCTGATCGTGATGACGCCCAAGTCGCTGCTGCGTCACAAGATGGCCGTGTCGCAGACCGCCGACTTCCTCGGCGACAGCCACTTCAAGCGGATCCTGTCCGACCCGAAGGGCGCACCCGACGCGACCACCCGGCGTGTCGTCCTGTGCACCGGCAAGGTCGCTTACGACCTGATGGAGGCGCGCGACGCGGCGGGCGATACCGAAACCCAGATCATTCGGATCGAACAGCTCTATCCCTTCCCCGGCGACGCGCTGGCGAAGCGGGTGGCGGCGATGCCGATGCTGGAGGATATCGTCTGGGCGCAGGAGGAGCCGAAGAACAACGGCTACTGGTTCTTCGTCGAACCGCTGATCGAGGAGGCGCTGGCCACCACCGATGCCCAAGTGAAGCGTCCGCGCTACGCCGGCCGCTCGGCCTCGGCCTCGCCCGCGACCGGCCTCATGAAGCGGCATCAGGCGGAGCAGGGCGCACTCGTCGCCGACGCGCTTGGCCACAATGTCCGCGACGAAATCCGCCGCGCGCGCAAGACCGAAGACGAACGCACCGCCGGCAAGGCGGGCGCCTGACACTAACCCTTCTGTTCCCCGGCGAAGGCCGGGGTCCAGTCCCGAACCCGGTTATGATCCCCAACGGGGAACGAGGAAAAGACCATGGCAACCGAAGTCCAAGTCCCCACCCTGGGCGAATCGATCACCGAAGCCACGCTCGGCGAATGGCTGAAGCAGCCCGGCGACACGGTCGCGGTCGACGAACCGATCGCCAGCCTCGAAACCGACAAGGTGTCGGTCGAGGTGCCGTCGCCGGTCGCCGGCGTCATGGGCGCGCATGCGGTCCAGGTCGGTGACACGGTCCAGGTCGGCGCGATGATCGCGACGATCGACGCCGGCGACGGTGCCGCCGCCGCCCCGGCGCAGGCCGCCGCGCCGCAGCCCGCCGTCACGCAGGAGCCGAAATCCGAAGGCGGCGCCGGTTACGGTGACCAGCCCGGTACGTCGGCCTCCGACGCGCCCGGCGACACCCCGGCCGCGCTCTCCCCCTCGGTTCGCCGCGCGGTGCTGGAACACGGCGTCGATCCCTCGTCGGTCAAGGGCACCGGCAAGGACGGCCGCATCACCAAGGAGGACGTGACCGCCGCCGCCAGTGCGAAGCCGGCCCCGGCCCCTGTGGCTGCCGCACCGGCCTCTGCCGGCGCGTCGACCGGTAGCGCTGCTCCCGCCGGCCGCGCGGAAGGGCGCAAGGAGGAGCGCGTCCGCATGACGCGCCTGCGCCAGACCATCGCCAAGCGCCTGAAGGAGGCGCAGAACACCGCCGCGATGCTGACGACGTTCAACGACGTCGACATGACCGCCGTCATCGAGGCGCGCGCCAAGTACAAGGACCTGTTCGAAAAGAAGCACGGCGTCCGCCTGGGCTTCATGGGCTTCTTCGTGAAGGCCGCGTGTATGGCACTGAAGGACATCCCGTCCGTCAACGCCTCGATCGAGGGCGATGACATCGTCTATCACGACTATGCCGACATCTCGGTCGCGGTGTCGTCGCCCGGCGGCCTCGTCGTCCCCGTCATCCGCGACGCCGACCGCATGTCGGTCGCACAGGTCGAAAAGACGATCGGCGACTTCGGCCGCCGCGCCAAGGACGGCGCGCTGAAGATGGACGAGATGAAGGGCGGCACCTTCACCATCTCCAACGGCGGCGTGTTCGGCTCGCTGATGTCGACCCCGATCATCAACCCGCCGCAGTCGGCGGTGCTGGGCCTCCACCGCATCGAGGACCGCCCGGTCGCGGTGAACGGTCAGGTCGTCATTCGCCCGATGATGTACCTCGCCCTCAGCTACGACCACCGCCTGATCGACGGCCGCGAAGCCGTGACGTTCCTCGTCGCGCTGAAAAATGCTATCGAGGATCCGACCCGCATCCTGATCGACCTGTGATCCACCCCCGTGCTCCTGCAAACGCAGGAGCCCAGGGTTATCGAGCGGACCGCTCGTGGCTCTGGGTTCGTGCGCATGCAGGAGCACGGTAAAGTGATCGCATGAAGCCCGGCTATGTCTACCTGATGGCCAGCCATCGCAACGGAACGCTCTACCTCGGCGTCACCAGCGATCTGGCTGCCCGGGCATACCAGCACCGTAACCGCATGGTGGACGGCTTCAGCAGGCGGTATGGTTGCACGAACCTTGTCTGGTACGACGCGAGCGACGACATACAGTCGGCGCGACACCGCGAATTGCAGTTGAAAAAGTGGAAGCGGGCCTGGAAGATCGACCTGATCGAACAGACCAACCCGCATTGGAATGATTTGTACGAGACGCTGTTTTAATTCCGCCCCGTGCCCCCTGCGAACGCAGGGGCCCAGAGCCGCAGGCGGCGTCCCCCGTAACCCTAGGCTCCTGCGTTCGCAGGAGCACGACGGAGAAGAACCATGGCCGACGAACAGCAATACGACTATGACGTCCTCGTTATCGGTGCCGGCCCGGGCGGCTATGTCGCCGCGATCCGTGCAGCCCAGTTCGGCCTGCGCGTGGCCTGTGCGGAGGCGCGCGAGACGCTTGGCGGTACCTGCCTCAACGTCGGCTGCATCCCGTCCAAGGCGCTGCTCCATGCGTCTGAACTGTATGAGGAAGCCAGTGCCGGTCACATGACCAAGTTCGGCATCGACTTCACCGGCGTCACGCTGAACCTCGACCAGATGCACGCCGAAAAGGCCAAGGCGGTCAAGGAACTGACCGGCGGCATCGAATATCTGTTCAAGAAGAACAAGGTCACCTGGCTCAAGGGCCGTGCGACCTTCACCGACGCACACACCGTCACCGTTGCCGACCAGAGCGTCACGGCAAAGAACATCGTCATCGCCACCGGCTCCAGCGTCACGCCGCTGCCCGGCGTCGAGGTTGATCAGAAAATCGTCGTCGACAGCACCGGCGCGCTCGCGCTGCCGAAGGTGCCCGGGCACATGGTCGTCATCGGCGGCGGCGTCATCGGCCTTGAACTCGGCAGCGTCTGGCGGCGTCTGGGATCGAAGGTGACGGTCGTCGAATATGCGGACAACATCCTTCCCGGCTTTGACGAGGAAGTGCGTCGCGAGACCGCCAAGCTGTTCAAGAAGCAGGGCATGGAGCTGAAGACCGCGACCAAGGTCATCGGCGTCGCCACCGAAGGCGATGCGGCCACCGTCACGGTCGAGCCGGCCGCCGGCGGCACCGCCGAGATGATCGCCGCCGACGCCGTGCTGGTGTCGATCGGTCGTCGCCCGAATGTCGACGGCCTCGGTCTCGACACGATCGGGCTCGGCCTGAACGCGCGCGGCCAGATCGACACCGACCACCGCTTCGCCACGACCGTCCCCGGCGTCTGGGCGATCGGCGACTGCATCCCCGGCCTGATGCTCGCGCACAAGGCGGAGGACGAGGGCGTCGCGGTGGCCGAGAACATCGCCGGCCAGACCGGCATCGTGAACCACGACGTCATCCCGAGCGTCGTCTACACCATGCCCGAGATCGCCGGCGTCGGCCTGACCGAGGAAGCGGCCAAGGAAAAGGGCGAGATCAAGGTCGGCAAGTTCCCGTTTGCCGCCAACAGCCGCGCCAAGACCAATCGCGACACCGACGGCTTCGTCAAGATCATCGCCGATGCCAAGTCGGACCGCGTGCTGGGCGTCTGGATCGTCTCCTCGCTGGCCGGCACGCTCATCGCCGAAGCCGCGATCGCGATGGAGTTCGGCGCGACGTCGGAGGACATCGCCTACACCTGCCACGCGCATCCGACCCATGCCGAGGCGATGAAAGAGGCGGCGATGGCAGTGCAGGGCAAGCCGATCCACGTCTAACCGAAGCCGCAAGGCGAGGGGGATCGGCTTGCCCGGCCGGCGCGGCCCACAAGGCCGCGACCGACGGCATGGGCTTTGCCCATGCCCGCCCCAAGCCCGCCCCCGTCATTGCGAGCGAAGCGAAGCAATCCAGAGTTACCCGCAGGACGCCCTAGATTGCTTTGCTTCGCTCGCAATGACGGAGTTAAGACGTATAGGCCCAGCTTCCCCCAGCCGTACGACGCGCGTGCGGTACAACACAGCGCGGCGGGCATGGGCAAAGCCCATGCCGTCGGTCGCGGCCTTCGGGGCCGCGCCGGCCGGGCGTGCCGATCCTTCTCGCCTTCGGCTTTGCGCTGGATCGTCACGCCTATGGAACCAATTCCCCCCAAACCGGTTCAGCCACCGTATACCGGATCAGCCGGGACGACCGCGCGTTAGACCGCGCACTAGCTGGGGAACCATCATGAAGAAGCTTATCGCCGCCGTCAGCCTCACCCTCATCGCCCTGCCGCTCGCGGCCTGTGGCGGCAATGGCGACGACAAGCTCGCCGGCCAGGTCGAGAAGGCCGCCGAGAACCGCGCCGATGCGCTGGAAGACATGGCCGACAATCTTGAGGACAAGGCCGAGCAGGTCCGCGAGACCGGCGAAGACCGCGCCCACGCGATCGACGCCGCCGACGTGAACGCGCACGCCATGTCGGACCAGCAGAAGGCCGAGATTATCGCGAACGAGGCCGCCGCCGTCCGCTAAGCCGCGCGCCCATCGGCCATGAAACGGGCCGCCGCGACCGCAGGGTTGCGGCGGCTTTTTCGTGGCGTGTCGACACACGAACCCCACGCCCCATCCTTCTCGCCCGCGCAAGGGTGACAGGGTATGTAAACTCTTCACACCAACACAGCGCTAGCCCGCCATATCGGCAACAACCAGACCCGGATTCCGTCGCAATCCCGACAAATCCCGGCAAACCCCGCGCTACCACCTGTCCAACGCCAGACCGCGAAGGACTCCACCATGACCTACCAGACGCATATCGCCCGGATCGACACGCTGATCCGCGATCACGCCGGCACCTGGGACGGGATTTCCGCTGAATCCGTCGCGCGGATGCGGCTCCAGAACCGCTTCGCCACCGGCCTCGACATCGCCCGCTACACCGCCAAGATCATGCGCGCCGACATGGCCGCCTATGACGCGGATCCCGCGCGCTACACCCAGTCGCTCGGTTGCTGGCACGGCTTCATCGGCCAGCAGAAAATGATCGCGATCAAGAAGCATTTCGGCTCCACGCAAGGCCGCTACCTCTACCTCTCCGGCTGGATGATCGCTGCTCTCCGCTCGGAATTCGGTCCGCTCCCGGACCAGTCGATGCACGAAAAGACCAGCGTGCCTGCGCTGATCGCCGAACTCTACACCTTCCTGCGCCAGGCCGACGCGCGCGAACTGGGCATGCTGTTCCGCGAGGTCGATGCCGCCCGCGCCGCCGGCAACAGCATCGAGGAGCAACGTCTGCTCAACGCGATCGAGAACCACCAGACCCATGTCGTGCCGATCATCGCCGACATCGACGCGGGCTTCGGCAATGCGGAGGCGACGTATCTGCTAGCGCGGAAGATGATCGAGGCCGGGGCCTGCGCGCTCCAGATCGAGAACCAGGTCAGCGATGAAAAGCAATGCGGCCATCAGGACGGCAAGGTCACCGTCCCGCACGAGGACTTCCTCGCCAAGGTCCGCGCCTGTCGCTACGCCTTCCTCGAACTCGGCGTCGAGGACGGGATCATCGTCACCCGCACCGACTCGCTGGGTGCCGGCCTCACCAAGCAGATCGCGGTCAGCAAGACCCCCGGCGACATCGGCGACCAGTATAACGGCTTTCTCGACTGCGAGGAGATCGACCCCGCCACCGCCCGCAACGGCGACGTCATCCTCAACCGCGACGGCAAGCTCCTCCGCCCCAAGCGCCTGCCGAGCAACCTGTTCCAGTTCCGCGCGGGCACGGGTGAGGACCGCTGCGTCCTCGACTGCATCACGTCGCTACAGAATGGCGCGGACCTGCTCTGGATCGAGACGGAAAAGCCGCATATCGAACAGATCGCCGGCATGGTCGACCGCATCCGCGCGGTCGTCCCCAATGCCAAGCTGGTCTACAACAACTCGCCCAGCTTCAACTGGACGCTGAACTTCCGCCAGCAGGTCTACGACGCCTGGGTCGATGCGGGGCAGGACGTCAGCGCCTACGACCGCGCCCGCCTGATGAGCGCCGAGTATGACGAAACGCCGCTGGGGGCGCAGGCCGACGAACGCATCCGCACCTTCCAGTCGGACAGCGCGAAGCGGGCAGGGATCTTCCACCACCTCATCACGCTGCCGACCTACCACACCGCCGCGCTGTCGACCGACAATCTGGCGAAAGCATATTTCGGCGACGCCGGCATGCTCGGCTACGTCAAGGGCGTCCAGCGCAAGGAAATCCGCGAAGGCATCGCCTGCGTCCGCCACCAGAACATGAGCGGCTCCGACATCGGCGACGACCACAAGGACTATTTCGCGGGCGAAGCGGCGCTGAAGGCCGGCGGCGCGCACAACACGATGAACCAGTTCGCGGCGTAAGGTGCGCAGCGGCACTGCCGCCACGACACCTTACGCCCGGCCGGCGGTGCCGACGGCACCGTCCGACGACCTGGCTTTGCCAGGTCGCGGCCCCCACGCGCCAAAGGGGCCAGCCAACAGTTTCCTGGGGAGGAAAGCGCAACCCGTCGCGCAGGCCCGAAAGGCCGGCACGGCGGGTCGTTCCCCTCCCGCCAAACCCCATCCGTGTTCCTGCGCACGCAGGAACCCAGGGCCACCACCAATACCGCTCGCGATCCGAATTTGCCAATTGGGGTCTATCGTAACCAAACAAAGGCGCCATGACGGACTGAAATGCGCCAAGATAACATTATTTTTGATCGTCACACAGGACTTGATCCGGAATGCAAGACCAAAGAGTCGGTTACCCTTGTCTTTGGATTCTAGATCAATCCCAAAATAAAAAGATAGTAACCGTCTGAAAGGGCAATGAAATTATATTCAAACTAGCTCACGGCTATCCAATTACTGATATAGCGCTCGACAAACTCTGAAAAAGTATCAGCGACAAACCGCTCATTTTCTCCGCCAATCAACGCAACTTTGCCGAACGTCGCTCCCTGCTCGCAGGATATTGCCCATGCCCAGCACCAAATGCAGTGGTCGAGAAAAAATAGAAATCTCTTCCCCTTATTTGGGATGAACGATGGCAATGTGTGCTCGTATTCGTCGGAAATATTCTTGATCCTGTCGACTGGCCACCAATTGCCCATCTCGTCATCCCAGTTGTCAGCGACAGGTGACCCCATCGTGAGATAACTGTGGAAATCCTGCGGAAGTATGAGGTCGTAGCGCCGTGCAATCGAGTTAATGACTCCCGGCGGGGTGGGCCGTGTTTTGATGTTGGCACCTGTCTGTGCCCACCAGGCCTCGAGCTTCATTTTGGTGTCCATGCGATAACTGTCAGTCTTGGAAGCGCATCTTCAATAGCAAGTCAGAAGCGACTGAGTGGGGGGAGGAGGTTGCAGTTTATCGGCCCGAACCTGACCATCAAATAAACATCAGTTTCCGCAATCGAGCTGCAAACTGTGCATATTTTGCGTTCTCGCGAGTCCGGCAGGATTCTCCCCCCCCCCCCCCCCCCCCCCCCCCCCCCCCCCCCCCCCCCCCCCCCCCCCCCCCCCCCCCCCCCCCNCTGGCGGTCGATTTGGAGAAACCGCCCATCGCGGTAAAGCGGACCGTGTCGCAGCACCACCTGCGCCGCCGAGAGCGACGGATCGGCCGCCAGCGCGGCTTGTGCGTTGCTGCGCGCCGCACTGTAGTTGCCCGCCGCCAGCGTCGGCTACATCCCCCAAACACCCCGTTGCCCCCACCCCGCACACCGGCTACGCGCCAAGGCCGATGGCGTCGTCCTCCTATCTGTCCGCGCCGACCCCCGCCTCGCGCCGCCGCCGCGCCACCGCCTTCGCGCTGACGGTCGCCGCGCACCTGCTGATCGTCGCGCTGCTGCTGACCCTCGCGCCGTCGCTCAACCCGCTCAAGCCCGACCAGCCGCGCCTCACCACGTTCGACGTGCAGCCGGAGCGCCCGCCCACGCCGTCGGTCGCGGAAAACCCGGTCAAGCCCGACGGGGGAGGGGCCGCCGCGCCCAACCCGGTCAAGGCACCGCCCCGCGCATCGTCCGGCGCGGTCGTTGCCCCCACGCCGATCGTCCCGCCACCCGTCACCGCCCAGCCCAGCGGCATGGTCATCCTGAACAGCGACTTCGACCTCGCCAAGGTGCCGGCGCGCGCCGCGGCGGACGGCGGCGGCGACAGCGAGGGCGCAGGATCGGGCAAGGACAGCGGTTCCGCCTACGGCCCCGGCGAAGGCCCCGGCGGCGAGCGGCTCTACAACGCCGAATGGTATCGCCGCCCGACCGACGCCGAACTGAACGGTTATCTGACCAAGGGCGCACCCCCCGACAGCTGGGCGCTCATCGCCTGCCGCACGATCGAGAACTACCAGGTCGAAAACTGCCGCGCGCTCGGCGAATCCCCCATCGGCTCCGGCCTCGCCCGCGCCATGCGCCAGGCCGCCTGGCAATTCCGCGTCCGCCCCCCGCGCATCGGCGGCAAACCCGTCATCGGCGCCTGGGTCCGCATCCGCATCGACTTCACCCGGCGGGGGGTGGAGTAGGGGGCGGATCCGCGCCCGCGATCCGTCGCATCGCTCGCGTCCCGGCGGCGGTTGCGCTACCGCCTGGACATGCTCACCGGACGCGCCGACCTTGCCGATACGGCCACCTTCCTCGCCCTTGCCCGGCACCGCAGCTTCCGTCGTGCGGGCCGTGAACTCGGTGTCAGTGCCTCGGCCGTCAGCCATGCGCTGAAGGCGATGGAGGCGCGTCTCGGCGTCCGCCTGCTCAATCGCACCAGCCGCAGCGTCACCCTGTCGGCGGCCGGCGAGGATCTGTTCGCCGCGCTGGACGGACCGGCCTCGGCGATCGGGTCGGCGTTCGACCGGTTGAATCAGTACCGGTCCGCCGGCGCGGTCACCGGCCGCATCCGCCTCAACGTGCTGGAACATGCCGGCACGTTGCTCCTCGCACCGGTCCTGCCGCTGTTCGCCGAACGGCATCCCGGCGTGGACGTCGATGTCCGCGTGAGCAACGACATGCTGGATGTGGTGGCCACCGGTGCCGATGCCGGCATCCGCTATGGCGGCACCGTGCCGGAGGATATGGTGGCGCAGCGCCTGTCCGCCGATCTGCGCTGGGTCGTGGTCGCATCGCCGGCCTATCTCGACCACCACGGCGTGCCCAATCATCCGCAGGACCTGCACGCGCACCGGTGCCTTCGCATCCGGCTTGGCGATGACCGGCTCTACCCCTGGGAGTTCGACCGCGCCGGCGAGCGGCTGGAGGTCGCCGTGCCCGGTGTGGTGACGATCGACAACACCCATTTCGGCCTGACGCTGGCCGCGGCGGGCGGCGGACTGGCCTATCTCCCCGAACCCTGCGTCACGCCGCTGGTGGCGCAGGGACTTTTACGGATCGTCCTGCGCGACTGGGCGCCGGACGGACCGGGCTTCCACATCTATTATCCCGGCCGGCGACAGCTCCCGGCTGGCCTGCGCCTGCTGATCGATCTGATCCGTCAGGTTGCGCCGCTCGGCCTGTAGCCGCGTATTGATGAACGGGCCTCATGCCCGCGATGAGGGGCGGATGGCCTGACCGGCGGGGATCGCCGCCCTATCTCCATGCCCTGTCAACCGCATGTGAGAGAGCCGCTATCATGACCACCGGACAACGCTTCACGGGCAAGGTCGCCTTCATCACTGGGGCCGCCAGCGGTATCGGCCGCGCCGCTGCGATCGCCTTTGCCCGCGAAGGCGCAGGGGTCGCCATCACCGACCGGTCGGAGGACGCGCTGGCGCTGCTTCGCGACGAGATCGCGCGAAGCGGGGCGGAGGTTCTGGCCATGCCCTGCGACGTGGCTGATCCGGCGCAGGTCGAATCCGCCGTCGCGCGCACGGTTGCACGGTTTGGCCGGCTCGATTGTGCGTTCAACAATGCCGGGGTCGAGAACAGGGCCGCCGCGGTCCACGACATCGACGTGGCGGAATGGGACCGGATCCTCGGCATCAACCTGCGCGGGACGTTTCTGTGCATGAAGCACGAACTGGCGCAGATGGCCGCACAGGGCAGCGGCGTCGTGGTAAATACGTCGTCGGGTGCCGGGATCCGCGGTGTCGCCGGCGGGGCGGCCTATGCCGCGTCCAAGCACGCCATCATCGGCCTGACCCGCTCGGCCGCGCTGGATTACGCCGCGAAGGGGATCCGCGTGAACGCCGTGCTGCCGGGCAACATCGAAACACCGATGATGGACCGCTTCACCGGCGGCGATGTGCAGAAGGCGATCGACCTCGAACCCGTCGGCCGCCTGGGCAAGCCCGAGGAAATCGCCGAAGCCGTGCTGTGGATGTGTTCGGACCTCGGCGGCTTCGTCACCGGCGCCGCCACCGTCATCGACGGCGGATGGTCGCTCTGACGGCGGGGAAGGCAACATCCGCCGGTCGCCTGTACGGCTTCTGGCATGCTACGGGTATCTCGCACCATTGTGACAAGGCTGTCGGTCGTCGAAACCAGTGCCTATCTCGCAGCCGCGTTGCATGCAGGCATGGCCGATGAGGATCAGGCGTTGGTGGACCTCATCGCCGCCAATCCGAAATCGGGTAATATCATGCCGGCGTGTGGGGGAGCCGGAACGCTGCGGGTGGCTGTAAATCCGGCGGGCATCGGATCATAACCTGTTGCGCCGGATTCAACGTGTCAACGTTCCTACTAACCGTTTTCGGCAAGAAAGATAAGGCCAACGTGCCTTACCTCCGGGGTTTGCCTGCCGTCGTAGCGCTCCGTCAGCGGCTTGAGCCGCCCATAGGACGCCTCACCCCATCTTCCCCTTGAACATCCGCGCGAACACCGCGTCCGCCGCCGCGCCGATCGCGTCGACCACCTTTTCCAGTTCGGGCGACGCCGTCGTCCCGCCAACGCCCGGTGCGGCCGGACCCCTGGCGCTCTCCGGCTTTGGCGGCACCGGTGGCACTGGCGGCACTGGCGGCACTGGCGGCACTGGCGGCACCGGCGGGGCAGGGGGTGGCGGGGCGGTCGTGCCGTGTGGCGGCGTCGGTGCCTCCCGGGCCACCGGCGCGTCCGCCATCTTCGGCTTGGGCGCATGCGCCGCCTGCGCCCGGGTCGCGGCGGCGAACGCCATCACCGCGGCCACGCCCTTGCCGATGATCGCCTGCCCCTCGGGCGTGCGCGCCTTGTCGATCAGCATCGCGGCGGGTTTGCGCAAGGGTTTGGGCACTTTCACGCCGGCAATCCGTTTGGGAAACCCGTTGCGGTCGGTCTTGATCGTCTTGGCCATCGTCTGATCCCTTCGTGCTCGCGTCCAACATGGGCGCAAGAACCGTCCTATTCAAGTAACACACGCGGTGGTTTCGGCTTGTCGCGTGCGGTCCCAGCCACCATGTCCACCGCACCGCTTGCCGCCCCCGAACAAATATGGAACACGCACCCTCATGCTGACCAAGATTTCCGTGCGGGGTGCCCGCGAACACAACCTCAAGGGCGTCGATATCGACATTCCGCGCGACACGCTGACGGTCATCACCGGGCTGTCGGGGTCGGGCAAGTCCAGCCTCGCCTTCGACACCATCTATGCCGAGGGGCAGCGCCGCTACGTCGAATCGCTGTCGGCCTATGCGCGCCAGTTCCTTGAGCTGATGCAGAAGCCCGACGTCGACCATATCGAGGGGCTGTCGCCCGCCATCTCGATCGAACAGAAGACGACCAGCCGCAACCCGCGCTCGACCGTCGCGACCGTGACCGAGATCTACGATTACATGCGCCTGCTCTGGGCGCGCGTCGGCATCCCCTATTCGCCCGCCACCGGCCTGCCGATCGCCGCGCAGACCGTCAGCCAGATGGTCGACCGCGTCCTGACCCTGCCCGAAGGCACGCGCGCCTATCTGCTCGCCCCCGTCGTGCGCGGGCGCAAGGGCGAGTACCGCAAGGAACTGGCCGAGTGGCAGAAGGCGGGCTTCACCCGCGTGCGCATCGACGGCGAGATCCACGAGATCGAGGACGCGCCCGCGCTCGACAAGAAGTTCAAGCACGACATCGAGGTCGTCGTCGACCGCATCGTCGTCAACCCCGACATCGCCGCGCGTCTGGCGCAAAGCTTCGAAACCGCCCTGAAACTGGCCGAGGGGCTGGCGTATATCGACCTGCTGGATACCACCGTGGCGGAGGCGACCGCTGCGTCCACCGATGCCAAGGCCGATGGCGGCGCGATGAAGGGGGCAGGGGTCCTCCCCAACCGCATCGTCTTCTCCGAAAAGTTCGCCTGTCCCGTCAGCGGCTTCACCATCGCCGAAATCGAACCCCGCCTGTTCAGCTTCAACGCACCCCAGGGCGCGTGCCCGGCCTGCGACGGCCTCGGCGAGAAAATGCTGTTCGACGAGGATCTGGTCGTCCCCAACCACGACCTCAGCATCAAGAAGGGCGCGGTCGTCCCCTGGGCGAAATCCAACCCGCCCTCGCCCTATTACATGCAGGTGCTCGGCAGCCTCGCCAAGGCGTTCGACTTCAGCCTCGACACCCCCTGGGCCGACCTGTCCGAGGACGCGCGCCGCATCATCCTCCACGGCACCGGCGGCAAGCCCGTCACCCTGACCTTCATCGACGGCAAAAAGGCGTATGACGTCAAGAAACCGTTCGAGGGCGTCGTCGGCAACCTCAACCGCCGCCTGCTCGCCACCGACAGCGCGTGGATGCGCGAGGAGCTGGGCAAATACCAGTCTTCCGCCCCGTGCGAGACCTGCCACGGCGCGCGCCTCAAGCCCGAGGCGCTCGCGGTCAAGGTCGCGATGCAGGACATCGCCCGCATCACCCACATGTCGGTCGTCGACGCGCTCGCCTTCTTCACCGCGCTCCCCGCCGACCTGACCAGCCAGCAGAACGCGATCGCCGAACGCATCCTCAAGGAAATCGTCGAACGCCTCGGCTTCCTCAACAATGTCGGCCTCGATTACCTGAACCTCGACCGCACCAGCGGCACGCTGTCGGGCGGCGAGAGCCAGCGCATCCGCCTCGCGTCGCAGATCGGCTCGGGCCTCTCCGGCGTCCTCTACGTCCTCGACGAACCCAGCATCGGCCTGCATCAGCGCGACAACGACATGCTGCTCGCCACGCTGCGCCGCCTGCGCGACCTCGGCAACACCGTGCTCGTCGTCGAGCATGACGAGGACGCGATCCGCACCGCCGATTATGTCATCGACATGGGACCGGGCGCGGGCGTCCATGGCGGCGAGGTCGTGGCGCAGGGCACCCTCAAGCAGATACTCAAATCCAAGACCAGCATCACCGCCGATTATCTCAACGGCACCCGCCGCGTCGAAGTCCCCGCGAAACGCCGCAAGGGCAACGGCAAGAAGCTGACCGTCCACAACGCCACCGCCAACAACCTGAAGGGCGTCACCGCCAGCTTGCCCCTCGGCACCTTCACCTGCATCACCGGCGTTAGCGGAAGCGGCAAGTCCAGCTTCACCATCGACACGCTTTACGCCAGCGCCGCGCGCACCCTTAACGGCGCGCGCATCGTGCAGGGCAAGCACGACAAGATCACCGGCCTGCAATATCTCGACAAGGTCATCGACATCGACCAGTCGCCGATCGGCCGCACGCCCCGCTCCAACCCCGCCACCTACACCGGCAGCTTCACCCTGATCCGCGACTGGTTCGCGCAGCTGCCGGAATCGCAGGCCCGCGGCTACAAACCCGGCCGCTTCAGCTTCAACGTCAAGGGCGGCCGCTGCGAAGCCTGCCAGGGCGACGGCGTCCTCAAGATCGAGATGCACTTCCTCCCCGACGTCTACGTCCAGTGCGACGTGTGTAACGGCGCGCGCTACAACCGCGAAACGCTCGAGGTGAAGTTCAAGGGCCTGAGCATCGCCGACGTGCTCGACATGACCGTCGAGGATGCGACCGAGTTCTTCAAGGCCGTCCCCCCCATCCGCGACCGCATGGCCATGCTGGTCGAGGTCGGTCTCGGCTACGTCAAGGTCGGGCAACAGGCCACCACCCTGTCCGGCGGCGAGGCGCAGCGCGTCAAGCTCGCCAAGGAACTCTCCCGCCGCGCCACCGGCAACACCCTCTACATCCTCGACGAACCCACCACCGGCCTGCATTTCGAGGACGTCCGCAAACTCCTCGAAGTCCTCCACCAGCTCGTCGAACAGGGCAACACCGTCGTCGTCATCGAACACAATCTCGACGTCATCAAAACCGCCGACTGGGTGCTGGACTTGGGGCCTGAGGGCGGCGTCAAGGGTGGCGAAATCGTCGCGGAAGGCACGCCGGAGGTGGTCGCCAAGGCCAAGGGGAGCTTCACGGGGAAGTACCTGTCGCCGTTGCTGCGATAAAAACAACACGCTTGTTCGAATCGAAAATGTGATGTTCATTGGGGATAATGAGCGTCGGGGAAATAATATGGCAAGCACAGTTCCAAAAACAGCGCCTGCGAATGATACAAAAACCACAAGTGCAACTGAAATAGTTAAGCAACTCGCTTCCCACGAAATGATATTTGGAGTGGTTGGGCCAGTAGGATCAGGAACCAGTGAGGTTGCTGAGGCTCTTCACAAATTCCTTAAGGATAACGGGTACGACGCTAATATTTATAAGGCGCGAGATGTTATTACGGAATGGGCTAATGCGTCAGAATTCAATATTATCGGCGATGGAAAAATGGACTGCACTCGTGCTTTGCAAGATGCGGGTGATGAACTGCGTCGAAAAACCGGGGAAAACTCTGCTGTTGCGGTGCGGCTTATAAGAAAAATTGTTGAACATCGAGCAAAAGCTACAAGCGTTGAGATGGTGACTGGAAGGGCGGTAGAGCCGGATAGCGCACCGCGTGCTTACATTTTAGATTCATTAAGAAATCCTGGTGAGGTAGAGCTTTTAAGGAGGGTTTATCAACAGGCCTTTTGCCTTATCGGTGTTGTATGTGACGACGAGACGCGGAAATCTAGGCTAACCCAAAAGTTTTCTGATGCTGGAAGAGACAAAATCGAAGAATTTATGCAGCGTGATGAAAAGGCCGCTGTTAAGTATGGGCAGCAAGTATCTGCCACATTTCATTTGTCAGAATTCTTTCTAGACAACTCAGTCTCAAGACTAAAAACATTAGTCGGTGGTAAGGAAGTTCCGAACCCAGACTGGAACGTTACTGACGAATTGGGAAGGCTGACGGATATTTTGAGTCATACCAAAATCTATCGACCTCGTACCAATGAAACTGCGATGTATCATGCATTTGGAGCGAGGATGCGGAGCGCCTGCTTGTCGAGGCAGGTAGGTGCCGCTCTGATGGATGGTAAGGGAAGCCTTCTGGCTACAGGCACTAACGAGGTACCTAGAGCTGGAGGAGGGGTTTATGGAAGCGAATTTGGACAAGTATCAGACGATGATATTAATCCAGATGCCGATCATCGATGTGCATTTCATGGTGGTTACTGCAGAAACACTATGGAGCAAAACTCTATAGTAAGCGAGCTTGTTAACGCTCTGGAGGGGTTTGGTTTGAAAAACAGCCCTGATGTCAGAAATAAAATAAAGTCGACAAGACTTGGGCAAATAATTGAGTTTAGTCGTGCAGTCCATGCGGAGATGGACGCTCTCTTGTCTGCTGCCCGGCAAGGCGTGTCAACTATAGGGTCGAGGCTTTTTGTAACGACATATCCATGTCATAATTGTGCAAGACACATAGTTGCTGCCGGTGTCGATGAAGTACAATTTATTGAGCCGTATTTGAAAAGTCGTGCATTACCCCTTCACGGGGACTCTATTACTACCGTTAAGAAGGACTGGATGGCTCCAAGTAAGATATCTACCTACGACAATAATAAAGGACATGATGTATCTCCCCTGGTTTTGTTCAGACCGTTCACTGGTGTTGCCCCGAGGCTGTATCGACGAGCATTCTATAAGGATCGAGAACTCAAGAACGAGTCTACTGGCGTAATGTTTGAAAACTTTCCAGAGGCTGATGGCAGTGGTGTTGCTCAGGCCTTGCAGGTTAGCTATGCGCAAGTCGAAGCTAAAATAACAGAGAGCATCGGTGAGACGGGCGGTGAATAACCGTAGTAAGCCGTGGATGCGCCTTGTTTATGATAGTGCAGACATACCGACATATTGTATTAGGAAGGAAAAGGACGATCGGCAACTATCTTTGCCATTTCCGGACCCAGATGTCGTAATTGTTATGGATGTAGCAGACTTTGGCGTGAGATCGTTTAAAGCCGCTCTTAGTTGTTTAAAGCCTAAGTGGGTTTTTGACATTCGAGCATCGCCAAGAATGGACCGTCTTGCGGGAGGTCGTATTCACGCCTTTAAAGAATTTGAAAAAATAGGAACGCAGTACATTGATATATTTGGATTATTGAATTTATATAATTATAGCTCAGTCGAGTCAAACCCAGCATTTTGGATGCATATAATCGAAAACCATCTGAGCCATGATGGGAATGCACATGGCCCCTATATGGCTTTACTTGATGATGAGCTTATGATAAACTCAATATCTAAGTATTTTGCCTCGTCTATTTCGCATGTTACAGGAAGAGATGTTGCTTTGTCGAGGCTGACAAATGATTCTGATATATTTGCATAATTCTGCAACTGAATGAAATTTGGGCAGCAGTTCTAAAGATAAAGCAATTAAAAAATACTGCTGTCCTACAATCCCCATTCCGGCATACCAACGCGGTCCCCCTTTGTTCCGGAGGACGCATGTCCGAGTCGCGCACCCGCATCATCATTGGCCACCCCGATAACGAGGCCGACCACCACCGCCGCTGGGCCACGCATGTCGCCGCCGGCCGCATCGGCACCACCCGGCCCACGCCCCCCGACATCGCGCAGAACCGCGACCGCTGGACCGCGCTGTTCCGCAATCCGGCCACCCCGCGATGACCGCCGCCTTCGCCACCCTCTCGCAAGCCGCCCTCGTGCAAGCCGGCGCACGCGCCCACGCCCATCGCCACGACGGCTGGACCCCACCCCGCCAGCGCGCCTTCCTCGAACGGATCGCGGAAGGCCACACCGCCGACGCCGCCTGCCGCCACGTTGGCCTGTCCGTCACCTCGCTCTACGCTTTGCGCCGCCGCGCCAGCGGGGCGGCGTTCGCGATCGGCTGGGACGCGGCGCGGCTGCTCGCACGTGATCGCATCACCGACCTGCTCACCGCCCGCGCGATCGACGGGCAGGAGGAGACGATCACCCGCGCCGACGGCTCCACCGTCACCCGCCACCGCTATGACAACCGCCTCGCCGCCTATGTCCTCACCCGGCTCGATCGTTATGCCGACACCCATGACGCGACGGCGGCGGGGCAGGGGCCGCGCGTCGTCGCCGGCGATTTCGACGCCTTCCTGACGCTCATCGACGAGGGCGGCGACCCCGCGCGCGCCGGCCTGTTCGTCGGCACCCGCGTCGTGGAGGCACCGCAGCCCGAAATGGTCCCGGTCCTGACCCTCGCCAGCGCCGACCGCTATCTGCGCGTGCAGGCCGGACTCGACCCCGGCGTGCGCACCGACGACCTCGACATCGCGCGCATGGCCGACTGGGACACCGAACAATGGGCGCGCGCGGAGGCATCGGGCCTGCTGCGCCGCCCGCCATCGGCGTCCGCCACCGCCACGTCCACCGGGCACAACGCGGAGTCTCACGAACACCAACACCCTCCACTTCGCGAAAGCGGCGACGGCGATACTGGCCTCGTCCCGTGGGACGACACTGGACTGGTCTGGTGGGACGACACCGCCGGTGACTGGCGCACCCGCTTCCCGCCGCCCGCCGGGTTCGCGGGCACCGAGCACGGCACCTATGGCGCGCCCGACTATGCCCGCGACCTGACGCCCGACGAGCGCGCCGCCGTCGATGCCCCGCGTCTGGCCGCGATCGCCAACGCCCGCACGCTCGGCGCGTTCGCCCGCGACCGCTGGTTCGCCCGCGCCGCCGCCGGCGCGACGCCCGCCACGCCGGCTCGGCCCACCCGGACCGCGCGTCGGCTCGCCCGGAAAAGACAACAAAAACAGGGCGGGGCCGCACCCGGTCGCCGGCCCGGTGCGTTATCCCGCCATCTCCATCACGAAAGGACCATCCCCATGGCCGATCACGACCACGACATCAGCACGCTCAACGGTCTCATCGAAACCACGCTCGACAGCGTCGACGGCTATACCGAAGCCGCCAAGGATGCCGAGAACGCCCGCTTCGTCGGCCTGTTCAACGACCGCGCGGCCGAGCGTCGCCAGGTCGCGACCACACTGCAACAGGAGGTGCGTTCGCTTGGCGGCACCCCCGACGACGACGGCACCGTGCTGGCCGGCGCGCACCGCATCTTCCTGAACCTCAAGGCCGCCGTCACCGGCCGCGACGACAAGGCGATCGTCAACGAGGTCGAGCGCGGCGAGGATCACATCAAGGCCAAGTTCGAAAAGGCGCTGGCCGACACCGACCTGACGCCCGCCACCAGGCAGGCGATCCAGGACGCCTACACCTCGGTCAAGCAGGGCCACGACCAGATGCGCGACATCAAGCATTCGATGGAAGCGTAACCGGATCGCGCATGGCTGCCCAAGGCGGCCGTACGCACCCCGTGCTCCGGCGAACGCAGGGGCACGGGCGTTTCGGCCCCCGTCAACCTTGACCGGGCGCGGATGACGGCCGGAGTCGTGGCGGACGCGGTCACCCCGAAATCTCATCAATCGCCACCCCCCATTTGCAATGTCGACCCCCGTCCCCTATATGGGTGAGGCTACAGTCGCACATCGACGGTCTACGGCGCTTTGCGGCACCTTCTTCCTTCTTTCCCTGCTGCCCAAGGCACCGGCTGATCCGACGTTCGGATCGCCCCGAAAGAAGAAAGGAATTCTTTATGACCATCGGAACCGTAAAGTTCTTCAACGCGGACAAGGGTTATGGCTTCATCGCGCCGGACGGCGGCGGCAACGATGCCTTCGTCCACATCTCGGCCGTTGAGCGTGCCGGCATGCCGACGCTGCGCCAGGACCAGCGCGTCAAGTACGAACTCGAAGAGGATCGTCGCGGCAAGCAGTCGGCGGTGAACCTCGAAGCGGCTGATTGATTTCAGCTGTTTGGCGACCGGCCCGGGGACACTCCCGGGCCGGTCGTTTCTACTTTCAGGCAGCGGAGATACAGAACATGGCCGATAACCCCGAGTTCTACCGCGCCCGCGCCGCCGAAGAGCGCGCCAATGGCGACGCCGCCGTCCTCGACAACGTCAAGGATCGTTGCAGCCGCGCCGAAAAGGCCTGGGATGCCATGGCCACCCGCGCCGAACGGACCCAGGTCCTGCGCATCGCCCGCGAAACCCGCACCGCTGAAAACAGCGACGCGTTGACCGCCGAGATGCTCTCCCACCCCGCATAACCGTCGCCGCGGGATATTCCTGCGGAACACCGGATGCCCACCGCCCGTTCGGTCCCTGTCTTTCACGAATGACAGGTGACCCGATGAGTATTTTCAGCAAGATCAAATCCGCCATCTTCGGCGACAACGGCCCGCTCGGCGGCGCCTTCGGCGGCAAGAAGGACGAGGCCCCCCAGCCGGCACCCGCCGCTCCCGTGTCCCGCCCGACCGCCGCCCCCCAGGCCGCGCCGGTCCCGACCCCCGCCGCCGCTCCCGCCGCCCGGCAGGCTCCGGTTGACGTCGACGCCATCCTGACCGCCCGCGCCCAGGGCAAGGATCTCAACTGGCGCTCGTCGATCGTTGACCTGATGAAGCTGCTCGATCTCGACTCCAGCCTGACCGCCCGCAAGGAACTGGCCGACGAACTGGGCTACACCGGTGCCAAGGACGGCAGCGCCGAGATGAACATGTGGCTCCACCGCGCCGTCATGACGAAGCTCGCCCAGAATGGCGGCACCGTCCCCGCCGATCTGCGCGACTGATTGCAACCGCGACCACCGGTCCCGCGTTCGCCCATCGGGCGGGGATCGGTAACAGGGAGAATGACAATGCGTATTTTCGTGATCGCGGCACTGGGTGCCGCCGCCATGCTCGGCGGCTGCTCGACCACCGGCGGCTATGGCAGCAATTATTCCAGCTACGGCAACTACGATTACAACCGCCCCGACCCGGCCTATAACGGCTATGACGCTGGCCGCTATTATCGCCCCGCCCGCCGCGACCGCCGACTGGCGGCCAACGAGCGGATCTATCGTGGGCAGGACGGGCGCTATTACTGCCGCCGCAACAACGGCACGACCGGTCTGCTGGTCGGCGGTGCCGCCGGTGGCGTGCTCGGCAACATCATCGCGCCGGGTGGCTCGGAACTGCTCGGCACGGTACTGGGTGCCGCCGGTGGTGCGCTTGCCGGTCGTGCGGTCGACCGCAACAACGGCGACGTTCGCTGCCGCTGATGCCTAGCTGATCGGTTTGCCCGAATCCTTCCACCGGTCGAGTATCTGCGAGGCCGGTGGAAGATTGTCGGTAGCCACGACCGCCGTTGATGGTGTTTCGGCGGGCGCTTCGTTCCGCTGCGGCACTGGCGGAGCGGTCACGATGCCGGCCGCCGGTATTGGCAACGGCGATATGATATTCATGAGCACTGGTGTTGTCACGACGGCACGATGCGGTCCCGGCACCGGCTCATTGCCAAGATAGCGCTGGTGAAAGGCGCTGGCGGTACCCCAATATCCCTTCCACCGATGGAAGAAATGCGCGCCGACCACGTCGGTCATGACCAGGCTCCGGTTCCAGGCGGGCGTCACGGCGTAGGTGTGGTAATGGGTGGCCAGGCCGACCGGAGCATAGACCCGACCCGCCAAAGCCATCGCTGCGGCTCGTGCCGCCCGCATCCAGCCGCTTCGGGCCGGAACTCGCGACATCGCCCCGTCGCAGGCAAAACTGAACTGGCACCCCGACCGCTCCGACCCCTGATACACGACACCGCAGACCGTCGCCGGAAAGGCGGGATGCCGCACCCGGTTCAGGATCACCTGTGCCACCGCCTGCTGTCCGGCATCCGGCTCCGACGCCGCCTCGTAATAGATCGCTGCCGTCAGGCATTCCAAGGCCCGGCCGCGATCCACGGCGGAGGCCGCCCGCGATGAAAATGGGGCGGCCGCGACCACGCCGCCATTGCCCCAGCCCGCCGCACGGTCGGCCGAAACCGGCACGGCGGGCAGCGCGATCGTGCCGGTCACGCCAGCCGCAGGGGCCGCCATCTCGGCGGCCCGGGTTTCCTGATCGGCATACAGCAGGGCCGCCCCCGGAAAATGGTCCTGCGCCTCATATCCCGTCGGACGCTCAAGGCCCGTCGTCACGGCGCGCTGGTCGGCCATGGCCCGCAGCGCGGCGTGCGCCGACATCGCCAGCCCGGATGCAAGCACAAGTCCCCCCGCTGCCGCCAGACGGCGGCGGGTGATCCAGTCGAGATAGCCCTTATAGTTCAAACCGTGCGTTCACTCCCGAGTTGGTGAGGCGCTTACATCATTGAGGATGAGAAAACCGCTACCGTGTTCCCGGTGTCCCGAACTGGATCATGGGATGTTCAGCGCAGGGCGGCACTGTCGAGTTTTACGGCGTCGGCGGGAATGACCTCCACGGTCGGATAGGTCTTGCGCAGAGGCTCGATGAACTGCTTCGCATCGCCGACGATGACGATGCTGGCGGGCCGGGGGTCAAGCAGCGCGGCCGATGCCGCCTGGACGTCTGCTGCCTGCACCGCGGCAACGGACGCGGTATAACGCTGCAGCTCGCCCAGTGGTACGGCCTCCACCACATAGTCGCCGATCACATTGGCCAGGCCGGCGGTCGTCTCGATCTCGCGACCGAACCCACCGACCAGCACGGCCTTGCGCGCGTCGAGTTCGGCGGTCGCCGCCGGTGCCGTTCCCATCTTGCGCATTTCGTCGACGATCAGGCCGACGACTTCGGGCGCGGTCACGTTCTTGGTCTGCGTCCGGGCCGAAACCAGACCGGGCTGTCGCCGCGCCTGGATGCTGCTGCCGGCCCCATAGGCAAGGCCGCGCTTGATCCGGATTTCCTGATTGAGCCGCGAGGAGAAGCCGCCGCCCAAGGCACCGTTGGCCACGGCCAGCGGGTAATAACGGGGATCCGACCGCGCGATGCCGGAGCGGGCCACCACGACACCCGCCTGACCCGATCCCGGCAGATCGACGACGACGACACGGGGAGCGGGCGCCGGCTGCGCCCGGGGAGCCGCAACGGCTTTCCCCGTGGCTCGCCATGCCCCGAAGCTGGTTTCGGCAACTTGCTTCGCGGTGGCGACGTCGATGTCGCCGACCATCACCAGCGTGGTCTGGGACGGCGTCCAGGTCCGCGCATAGGCATTGACCAGATCCTGCCGGGTCATGGCCTTCAGCGATGCCGGTGTGCCGGCCAGCGGTGCGCCATAGGGCTGGGTGCCGAACACGGCGCGCGAGGCGACCACGGCGGCCAGCTGGGCTGGATTCTTCATCATGACGCTATTGGCGTCGATCGCCTGTGCGCGGGCGCGCTCGATTTCGGCATCGGCAAAGGCGGGGTTGATCGCGACGTCGGCCACGATGCCCATCGCCGCCGGCAATGCGTCCGGACGCACCGTCACGCCGATCGCGCCACCGTCGCGGTCCATGCCGGTTTCCAGCGAACTGCCAAGCGATTCCATCTGGCGGGCGATGTCGGTCGCCGACCGGGTCTTCGTTCCCTTTGCCATCAGGTCCGCCGCCAGGGCGCTGGCCCCGGCACGATCGGCCGGATCGGTTGCCGCGCCACCGGTCGCGACCAGCGTTGCGGTTACCAAGGGCTGGGTATGGCGCTCCACCACGACCAGCCGCATACCATTGGCAAGCGTGGTTTCGGCCGCGTTCGGGATTGCCGAGACGGGAGCGGCGGCAGGGGCCGGTGGTGCAACCCGTTCTGCGGCGGAAGCGGGCCTGACGATCGCGATATCGCGCGGGGGCACCAGATCGGCGACGCGGACGGTGGGAGCGGTCGTGATGGTGTCGCCGGTCGCGGTCTTCGGCTTTGAGTCCTCGGGCAGATACAGGATCGTCGCCGACTGGGCCTCGTTCAGATATGTTCGTGCGACGCGTTGCACATCGGCCGCGGTCACCCGCGCGATCGCCGCCAACTGACGCTCGCCGGCGCGGGGATCGCCGTCGATCAGCACGGACGAGGCGATCTCGCGCGCCTTGCCCTCCGCCGTCTCACGGCCCTTGATCGCCGCGGTCAGCAGTTCGTTCTTCGCCTCAGACAATTCGCTGGCGCTGACGGGGGTGTCGCGGAAGCGGGCGATTTCCCGCTTCAACGCGGCTTCGCCGTCATTGGCCGATTTGCCGCCGGCCAGAATGGCATAGGCGACCAGATTGCCGGTTGCCTGCCTGGTGTCGAACGACGAGTCCGCCGACTGGGCCAGCTGGTCGCGATAGACCAGCGTCTCGTACAGCCGCGAGCTTTCACCGGTCGACAGGATGGTGTTCAGCACCGTCAGCGCGGGAATGTCGGCATTGCGATCGGGCGGCAGGTGATAGCTGACCATGATGGCGGGCAGTGGGGTGTTCGGTTCATACACCGTGTAGCGCACCGCCTTCGTGCGGGCCGGCTCCGTCACCGTGACGCGCGGAATGGCGGTGTCGGGCCGGGTGATCGGCGCGAAATACTGGTCGATCCAGCGATCGAGCTGGGCGGGGTCGAAATTGCCCGATACGACCAGCACGGCATTGTCGGGTCGGTAATAGGTCGCGTGGAAGGCACGGACGTCGTCGATGCTGGCGGCTTCCAGATTGTCGATGCTGCCGATCACGCCGCGTGCGTAGGGGTGAACCGAGTAGCCGACCGCCGGTTCGTAGACCGAGAACAGCTTGCCATACGGGCGGGCGAGGACGCTCTGGCGCAATTCCTCCTTCACCACGTCGCGTTCGGAGGCGAAGCTGGTCGGTTCGACCACCAGGCTGCGCATCCGGTCCGCCTCGGCAAACAGCAGGCGTTGCAGGTGGTTGGCGGGCACGACCTCGTAATAATTGGTATAGTCGTCGCCGGTAGAGGCGTTGTTGTAGCCGCCGACATCCTCGGTCAGCCGGTCCATCTGCTCCGGCACCAGATTGCGGGTCGCCTTGAACATCAGATGTTCGAACATGTGGGCAAAGCCCGACTTGCCCTTGGGATCATCCTTGCCGCCGACGTCGTACCAGACCTGGATCGCCACGTTCGGGGTCGCGGTGTCGCGGATCGCGTAGACGCGCAGGCCGTTGGGCAGGGTCCGTTCGGTAAAGGCGATCGGCGTGATCGCGGTGGCGGCGGCAGGGGCGGCCGGGCGGGGGGCGGTCTGGGCGGCGGCGGGAAGCGCCACCAGTGCGCCTCCAAGCATCAGGGCTGAGCGGAGGAGGCGCATGGTCGTCCTTACTTCTTGGGGCGGCTACGGTTGGCGTACAGCACGGCGGCGGCGACGGCGGCGGAACCGATGCCGACGCCAAGTCCGATCTTGCCGATCGGCCAGTGGCCCGCCTTTTCCGACAGGGCCTTGGCGGCGGCTTCGCTCTGCGCCTTGGCGGCACGGGCGGCGGCGAGAATCTCGTTCGGGGCGTCTTCGGTCACATCGGTCACGCAGTCTCTCCTTTTGCCGACGCATACAACCGCCGGAAGTCATTGGCGAAGGCCGTCAATCGACCCTCGGCAATCGCGGCGCGCAGATCGGCCATCAACGTTTCATAGAACCAGATATTATGTTCCGTCATCAGCATTGCGCCCAAAATCTCGCCGGCACGGACCAGATGATGCAGGTAGGCGCGGCTCCACGTCGCGCAGACGGGGCAAGGGCAGGCGGGATCGAGCGGCCCCTGATCCTCGGCAAACTTCGCGTTGCGGATGTTGATCGGGCCGGTGCGCGTGAACGCCTGACCGGTGCGACCGGACCGGGTCGGCATGACGCAATCGAACATGTCGATGCCGCGTTCGACCGCGCCGACGATATCGTCGGGCTTGCCGACACCCATCAGGTAGCGTGGCTTGTCGGCGGGCAACTGATCGGGCGCGAAGTCGAGACAGCCGAACATCGCCGCCTGACCCTCGCCGACCGCGAGGCCACCGACCGCATAGCCGTCGAAACCGATGTCGATCAGCGCGTCGGCGCTCGATTTGCGAAGTCCCTCGTCCAGCGCGCCCTGCTGGATCCCGAACAGGGCCGCGCCCTCGGCATGCGCGCCGCCGCTGTCGAAGCCGTCGCGGCTGCGTCTTGCCCAGCGCATCGAGCGTTCCATCGCGGCGGCCTGAACCTCGGGCGTCGACGTCGTCGGAACGAGTTCGTCGAAGGCCATGACGATGTCGGAACCCAGCAGCCGCTGAATTTCCATCGAGCGTTCGGGCGACAGCAGGTGGCGCGATCCGTCGAGGTGGCTCTTGAACGACACGCCTTCCTCCGACCGCTTGGTCAGATCGGCCAGACTCATGACCTGATAGCCGCCGGAATCGGTCAGGATCGGCTTGTTCCAGCCCATGAAGCCGTGCAGCCCGCCGAGCCGAGCCATCCGCTCCGCGCCGGGGCGCAGCATCAGGTGATAGGTGTTGCCAAGCAGGATGTCGGCCCCGGACGCGGCGACATCGGCGGGCTTCATCGCCTTCACCGTGGCGGCCGTGCCGACGGGCATGAAGGCCGGCGTGCGGATGGTGCCGCGCCGCATGGTGATGGCACCGGTGCGCGCCTTGCCGTCGGTGGCGGCGATGGTGAAGGAAAAGCGGGTCATGGCGGTCCTGGGTCGGTGCGAGTCGGGCGGGTGCGGAAAAGGGCGGATTGCCCGGGGTTCTTGCAGGCGAAGTGGAGGATGTTGGTGTTCGTGGACGTTGCCCGTCAGTCCCTCAACTTCGTGACGCGCGAGCCGTCCAGACGGGACGTTCCGGTCGTGGCGGCGGGGTTCGACATGGCCTCTGGTCTGCCGCGGGATTTCCAACTTTGGTAGCGAAAACCTTGCGGGCGTTATCGTTTCCTGCCGCGCTTGCCGTCGTCCAGCATCGGCGGCGCGGATCGCAGCGTCACCAGTTCGGCGCGGGTCACGATGCCGTCTTTGTCGATATCGTAACGGATGAAATAGCGGGCGAAGGCGGCCTGAAGCTCGGGCAGGGCGATGCGGTTGTCGCCGTTGGTATCAACCTCATAGGGGCCGGGCAGGGCGTTGCGATCGCCCAGCCAGCGCTGCGCCCAGTCGGCGAAGGCGATGTAGCCGACCGTGCCCGCCGCCGCGCCATCGGCGGTGGCATGGGCCTTGGCGATGCAGGCGGTCAGTTCGGCGCGGGTGACGCGGGCATCGCCATCGGCATCGCAGCCGGCGATGAACAGCGCGGCCGGTTCGGCGAGGATGGTGGCGGGCGGCTGCGCGCGCGCGGTCGGGGCGACGAGCGGCGTGGTCTGTGCCGCGATCAGGGTCGCGATCAGGGCGGGGACCGCGATCATGGCAGCAGCAGCGACGCATCGCCATAGCTGTAAAAGCGGTAGTTGGTGGCGATGGCGTGGGCATAGGCCGCCTGCATCCGCTCGCGGCCCATCAGCGCCGATACCAGCATGAACAGGGTGGAGCGCGGCAGGTGGAAGTTGGTCATCAGCCCGTCGATGCCGCGAAACCGGTAGCCCGGCGTGATGAAGATCGCGGTGTCGCCCTCGAACGGCTGGACGATACCGTCCTCGCCGGTCGCGCTCTCGATGGTGCGCAGCGAGGTCGTGCCGACCGCGATGACCCGGCCGCCGGCGGCGCGGGTGGCGTTCAGGCGTTGGGCGGTGGCGGTGTCGATGCGACCCCACTCGGCATGCATCCGGTGGTCGTCGGTGTCGGTCGCCTTGACCGGCAGGAAGGTGCCAGCGCCGACGTGCAGCGTCAGCGTGGCGTGGCTCATGCCGGCGGCGTCGAGCGCGGCCATCAGGTCGGGCGTGAAATGCAGCGCGGCGGTGGGGGCGGCGACCGCGCCGGGTTCGGCGGCGAACATCGTCTGGTAATCGTCGGCGTCGCGCGCATCCGTTCCGCGCTTGGCCGCGATATAGGGCGGCAGCGGCATGGTGCCGGCGCGGTCCAGCAGCAGTTCGACCGGCTCCTCACCGGCGAAGGTCAGCGCGAAGCTGCCATCCTCCGCCCGGTCGCTGGCGGTGGCCACGACGTCGGCGGCGAAGTGGATGTCCTGCCCCTCGCGCAGTTTCTTGCCGTTGCGGATGAAGGCGCGCCAGCGGCGTGGCCCCTCGCGCTTGTGCAGGGTGGCGCCGATCCGCGCCGCGCCGCGCTGGCCCTCAAGCTGGGCGGGGATGACACGGGTGTCGTTGAAGACCAGCAGGTCGCCGGCCTTCAGCATCGCGGGCAGGTCGGACACGCGGGCATCGCGCGTGCCGTCCGGCACGTCGAGCACGAGCATCCGCGCCGAATCGCGCGGCGATGCCGGGCGCAGCGCGATCCGTTCGGGCGGCAGGGCGAAATCGAAAAGGTCGACGTTCACTGGCCGATTACTTGCGTCGTGGTGCCGTCTTGGCCTTCGGCGCGAGCTTGGGCAACGCCGCGTCACCGGTGCCGGGCAGCGTGACCGGAGGGCCAAGCGCGGTCGGCGGGGCGACCATGGGACCGGCGGCATAGGCCGGCGGATTATCGGCGGCGATATAGGCGTGGACGATGCGGCTGGGGTTCGCGGGCGGCTCGCCCCGCTCGATCGCGTCGACATATTGCATGCCGTCGATCACCCGGCCGAACACGGTGTATTTCTTGTCGAGCGCCAGACGCGGCTGGAACACGATGAAGAACTGGCTGTTCGCGCTGTCCTCCTTGTCCGACCGCGCCGCCGATACCGCACCGCGAACGTGCGGCAGGTAGTTGAACTCGGCGGGCAGGTCGGGCAGCGGAGAGCCGCCCGTGCCGTCGCCCTTGGGGTCGCCGCCCTGGGCCATGAAGCCGTCTATGACGCGGTGGAACAGCAGGCCGTCATAGAAATGCTGGCGCGTCAGCGTCTTGACCCGCTCGACCATCTTGGGCGCGACATCGGGACGCAGCCAGATGGTGACCCGGCCGCCGGTCGACAGGTCGAGCAGCAGCAGGTTCTGGGTGTCGGTCGTAAGCGGCGGCGTAGCCCGGCCGGCAACGGTATATTCTGGTTTGGTCTGAGTGACCGCGGGCTTTGTCTGAGCGGCCGCGGGCAGGGCGATGAAGCACCCGAGCAGCGCGGCGATACCGGTAAGCAGACGCATCGAGTTTCCTACGAATGGGGACGCGCCGCGACTTAGACCATATCGCGTGTTGCGCCAATCTGAACATGGGTGGCCCGAAACGGCGGGCGGTCAGCTACCCTTGCGGCCGATGACGGTCACGCGGTCGATCATTTCGGTGCGGACGGCGGGGGTCACGAACTTGCCGATCTCGCCGCCGAACATCGCGATTTCCTTGACCAGGCGCGAGGCGATCGGCTGCAACGCGACGTCGGCCATCAGGAATACGGTTTCGACCCGCGGATTGATCTGCTGGTTCATGCCGGCCATCTGATATTCATATTCGAAATCGGCAACCGCGCGCAGACCCCGGATGATGACCCTGGCCCCCTCGCGCTCGGCAAAGTCCATCAGCAGCGAGTCGAAGCTGACGACATGGATGTCGCCGCCGATGTCGGCGACCTCGCGCCGGACGGTCGCCATGCGCTCCTCCAGCGAGAACATCGGCGATTTCGAGGCGTTGGTGGTGACGCCGACGACCAGCCGGTCAACCAGCTTGGCCCCGCGCCGGATGATGTCCATGTGGCCGAGCGTGATGGGGTCGAAGGTGCCGGGATAGACGCCGATGCGGACGCTCACCGGTCGCGCTCCAGCACGAAGCGGGCGATGGCGCGCAGCAGGTCGGCCTCGCTGCCATAGGTGTGTAGGTGCTGCACCGCCTGATCGACCAGCATCCGCGCCTGTTCGCGCGCGCGCTCCGCTCCCAGCAGCGACAGGAAGGTTTCCTTGCCGGCACCGGCGTCCTTGCGCAGCTTCTTGCCGGCCAGGGCCTCGTCGCCCTCGGCATCGAGCAGGTCGTCGGCGATCTGGAAGGCGAGGCCCAGATCGCGGGCATAACCGCGCAGGCCCGTGCGCCCCTCCACCGGCACACGACCGAGAATCGCCCCGGCCTCGACGCTGGCGGAGATCAGCGCGCCGGTCTTCATCGCCTGCAACCGGGTGACGGTGGACAGGTCGAAGGTCGATTTTTCCGCCTCCAGATCCATCATCTGGCCGCCGGCCATGCCCGACGGCCCCGAGGCGTGCGCGAGGTCGAGGATGAGTTCGGCGCGGACGAACGGGTCGGGATGGGTGGCGGGGTCGGCCAGCACCTCGAACGCCAAGGCATGCAGGCAGTCGCCGGCAAGGATCGCCGCAGCCTCGCCATAGACCTTGTGCACGGTCGGCTTGCCACGACGCATGTCGTCATCGTCCATCGCCGGCAGATCGTCGTGGATCAGCGAGTATACGTGGATCGCCTCGATCGCCATCGCCACGCGGGCGGCGCAGTCGCGGTCGACCGCGAACAGGTTGGCGGTGGCGAAGACCAGCAGGGGGCGCAGACGCTTGCCGCCGCCGATCGCGGCATGGCGCATCGCGCGGTACAGATCGGCGCGCGCGTCGTCGGGGACGGCGAGCAGCGTGTCGAACCGCCGGTCGATCTCCCCCGACACGTCGGTCAGCGCCTTGCGCAGCGAAACGCCCATGAGTGCCATCGGTGCTATGCCGCCGTGAACGGGCGGGTGCCGGCCGGCCGGCCTTCGGTGTCGAGCCGGATCGCCTCGATCCGGGCCTGGGCCGCGTCGAGCCGTTCGGCGCAGCGCTGGCGCAGGCGGTCACCGCGCTCGTAGAGGTGGATCGATTCGTCGAGCGTCGCGTCGCCGCTTTCCAGCCGCATCACGATCCGCTCGAGTTCCTTCAGCGCGTCCTCGAACGACAGCTCTTCGATAGGCAGGTCCATGACGCCGCTATGGCCCACGGGCGGGACGGGGGTCAAGGATGCCACGGCGTCGGGCACGTTTTCCGTCGTCCGTCATCGCAACAGGGGCGGGATCAGCGCAGTTGCCGGACGGTCCAGGTATAGACGATCGAGATGCCGACCACGCCGAAGTCGAACGCCGCCTGCAGCCGGTGGGGCGACGGATCGGTCGCCTCATGCGTCAGCAGGCGGATGTCAGCCGTCGGATGGCGTGCGGCCAGCGCGATCACCGCAAGAAGCATCGCCGCCGCCATCAGCCTTCGACCATCGCGCGACATCGTCAAAACTCCCCCGAGATGAGCAACGGTAGCGCGGGTCGTGTGGTCCGGCAACCGCGATCAGGCGACGCGGGACATGGTGACATGGCCGCGCACGCGGTCGCGACCGGCGGCCTTGGCGGCGAACAGCGCCTTGTCGGCACAGCGATACATCCGCTTCCAGTCGCTTTCGGTGTCGAGCGGCCCCGTGCAGTGGCCGATGCTGGCGGTAACCGTCAGGTCGTACGGCATCGGTTCGCGGCGCAGGGTTTCGAGAACCGCGTTCGGCGTGACCGGTGCTCCGGCCGCGACGACGATGGCGAACTCCTCGCCGCCAATCCTTGCGATCAGCGCGTCGGCCGGGCAGGCGGTGCGCAACGCGCTGGCGACCGCGCGCAGCACGTCGTCCCCCCCGTCATGGCCGATCGTCTCGTTGATCTGTTTGAAATGATCCACATCGGCGATCATCAGCTGCTGGTCGCCGGCACGGGTGCCGATCGCCTGCAGGAACGAGCGACGATTGCGCAGGCCGGTCAATGGATCGGTATCAGCCAGCAATTGCGCGGCCAGTTCGCGCAGCCGGCTGTCGTCGCGTTCGCGGCACAGCAGGTGGACGCGATAGGCGATGGCGACGCTGGACAACAGCGCCTCCAGGCTCATCGCGATCAGGGTCGAATTGTCGAGCCAGAAGCCCGAGCCGATCAGATGAAAGCTGTTGGCGGTGCGCAGGCAGGCGAAGATGACGGGTGTCGCCCAGCCAATGGCGAATACCCAGAGGAAGTCGCTGCGCTGACGCCACGCCCGCCAGAGGACGCAGACGACCATGACCAGCTCCGCCACGAAGGCGATGCTGAACATCAGGTCCAGCTGCGCGATATGCCAGGGCGCCAGGATGACGAAGGCGGCACCCGTGGCCAGCAACACGGCGACGACGGCGTAGCTGGCGCGTTTCAGCCAGCCGTCGAAAACACGGTCCTCGAAGAAATACCGCGCGAACAACAGCGCGGAGGCACCGCAGACCGACAGCATCGCGTAGTTGATACGAATCCGGTGGTTGTTGGCGATGTCGGGGAAGGCATAGGCAAACAGGCCGGACGAGGAGAAGGCGTAGACCAGCAGGCTGACGATCATCGCGCAATAGGCGAGCTGGAACCGATGCCGCAACGTGACCCACAAGGCAAAATTGTAAACCAGCAGGGCAAGACACAATCCGGCAAAGCCGGCGTAGACGACCGTTGCCAGGATGTCGTTGGTGATCGCGGTGTTGGGCGTTTCCAGCGCGGCGCGATTGACGATGCCGCGAATATTGGCGGATCCGTCGACCCGCCACAGCAGGCGGACAACGGGGACGGCCCGTTCGGGCAGATCCTGTTCGATCATCGCCCCGATGCGAAGGTGACGACTGGCCCCGGTCCCATTGAAAGTGAAGTCGAGGATCCGGCCGTCGGCATAAAGCGCGTAGAGCGTCACGCGGTCCTGCCAAAGGCTGGCGAAGCGCGCCACCGACCGGGCATGATCGTCGGACTTGGGGAACCCGGTCGTTGCCGTCACGGCCCAGAAATCGCCCGGGCCGAATTGATGATGTGGTGTCGTGCAATCGAACCGGGTGGGACGGGCAAGCATCGCGGAGGCGGTGTCGCCCGCGCGCACCGGTGCGATGCAGAGTTTCAATGACGATTGGGTGGTCGTGAAGGCCTCGGCTCGCCCCGTCCACACAAGACATGCCAGTAATGCCAGCAACGACAGGACATGGAGGTAGGGGCGGCTCGGCGGCATGGCCGGGGTGTAGATCAGCGGTTACCAAGTAACCGTAAACACGCAGGCATGGCCGGGGTGGAAAACCCTGAGCGAATCCAAAAAAAACGGAGCAGCGTGGGGCTGCTCCGTCATTGGAGGTGTTGGTCGGTCAACGTTTCGGTCGTTGGACGGGGCCGTGTCAGTCGGCCTTTTCGATCTCGACCTTGCCGCCCTTCTTGCGCGGCTTCTTCGGCGCGGCCGATGTGATTTCGAACGCCAGCACGCCGTCCTTCATGTGGACATGGACCTCACCGCCATGGACCAGCTTGCCGAACAGAAGTTCCTCGGCAAGCGGCTGCTTGATCTTTTCCTGGATCAGGCGGCCCATCGGGCGCGCACCGTACAGCTTGTCATAGCCCTTCTCGGTCAGCCACGCCTTGGCGGCATCGTCGAGCTGGATGTGCACGCTGCGGTCGGCAAGTTGCAGTTCGAGCTGGAGGATGAACTTGTCCACCACCCGCGCGACGACGGTCGTCGGCAGGTAGCCGAACGGCACGATCGCATCGAGGCGGTTGCGGAACTCCGGCGTGAACATCTTCTGCACCGCCTGCTCGTCCTCGCCCTCGCGGGTCAGGCTGCCGAAACCGACCGTCTCGCGCGCCATGTCGGACGCGCCCGCATTGGTCGTCATGATAAGGATGACGTTGCGGAAGTCGACCGACTTGCCGTGCTGATCGGTCAGGCGGCCGTTGTCCATGACCTGCAAAAGGATGTTGAACAGGTCGGGATGCGCCTTCTCGATTTCGTCGAGCAGCAGCACGCAATGCGGATTCTGGTCGATCGCATCGGTCAGCAGGCCACCCTGGTCGAACCCGATATAACCCGGAGGTGCACCGATCAGCCGGCTGACCGAGTGACGCTCCATATATTCGGACATGTCGAACCGCTGAAGTGGGATGCCCATGATCGTCGCAAGCTGCTTGGCGACTTCGGTCTTGCCGACGCCGGTGGGGCCGGTGAACAGATAGTTGCCGATCGGCTTTTCCGGCTCACGCAGGCCAGCTCGCGCCAGCTTGATCGCCGACGACAGCTTTTCGATCGCCGCATTCTGGCCGAACACGACGCGCTTCAGATCGGTTTCGAGCGTGGCGAGCGCAAGCTTGTCGTCGGTCGATACCGACTTTGGCGGGATACGCGCCATCGTCGCGATGACCTGCTCGATCTCCTTGGGGGTGATCGTCTTCTTGCGCTTGGCGAGCGGCACCAGCATCTGCATCGCGCCGACCTCGTCGATCACGTCGATCGCCTTGTCGGGCAGCTTGCGGTCGTTGATGTAGCGTGCGCTGAGTTCGACCGCCGACTTGATCGCGTCGGGGGTGTATTTGACGTTGTGGTGATCCTCGAACGCGCTCCGCAGGCCGGCGAGGATCTTGATCGTGTCCTCGATCGTCGGCTCGTTGACGTCGATCTTCTGGAACCGGCGCAGCAGCGCGCGGTCCTTTTCGAAGTGGTTACGGAATTCTTTGTAGGTGGTCGAGCCGATGCAGCGGATCGACCCGCCCGACAGCGCGGGCTTCAGCAGGTTCGACGCGTCCATCGCGCCGCCGCTGGTGGCACCGGCCCCGATGACGGTGTGGATCTCGTCGATGAACAGCACCGCGTCGGGCAGCTTTTCCAGTTCGCTGACGACCGCCTTCAGTCGCTCCTCGAAATCGCCGCGATAGCGTGTGCCGGCCAGCAGCGCGCCCATGTCGAGCGAATAGATGATCGCGGGCTTCAGGACGTCGGGCACATCGCCCTCGACGATCTTGCGTGCCAGACCTTCGGCGATCGCGGTTTTGCCGACGCCGGGATCGCCGACATAGAGCGGGTTGTTCTTCGACCGGCGGCACAGGATCTGGATCGTGCGATCGACTTCGGGTCCGCGACCGATCAGCGGATCGACCTTGCCGGCCTTGGCCTTTTCATTGAGGTCGACGGTGAACTGCTTGAGCGCGCTTTCGCCCTTCTTGTCGCCGGGTTTTGTCGGCTTCTCGTCTTCCATGCCCTTCACCTCGCGGGGTTCGGGCGCGGCGCCGCCCTTGCCGACGCCGTGACTGATGAAGCTGACCGCATCGAGGCGGCTCATGTCCTGCTGTTGCAGGAAATAGACGGCGTAGCTCTCGCGCTCGCTGAACAGGGCGACCAGCACGTTCGCGCCGGTCACCTCGTCGCGGCCCGAGGACTGGACGTGGAGGATCGCGCGCTGCACGACGCGCTGGAACCCGCTGGTCGGCGAGGGGTCGGTGGCGGCATCGACCTTCAGCGCGTCGAGTTCGGTATCGAGGTAATGGCTGACGGTCTGTTTCAGGTCGCCAAGGTCGACCTTGCACGCCGTCATCACCTTCGACGCGTGCTCGTCGTCGATCAGCGCGAGCAGGAGATGCTCCAGCGTCGCATATTCGTGACGGCGCGAGGAGGCGGCTTCGAGCGCCTTGTGCAGCGTCGTTTCGAGAGCGGGGGCGAAAGACGGCATTTACGATACTCCATCCGGGCCGCGATCCGATGTCCGGGCCGTGATCCCTATGTCGGGAGCCGCGATCCGCGCATCAAGCACTTGAACTTGGCCACCAGCGTTACTGGGCGAACGCGTGATGGGGTCCGAGGGTCTCAACGCCGGAATAACGCATCGGCGCTTGCGCGATGGTTAACGGCGTGTTCAATTTTTGCGCGGGTCCGGGCGATCTCGGTGGACAGCGCCGCGATCCGCGCTTCAAGCTCGGCGACCGAGAGCGGATCGAGGTCCTGCCGCACCAGCAGGGCCAGCGCATCGTTCGGACGGGAGGGGGCGTCATCCGGATCCATTGCGATGCAGCGTTGACCGGGCGGGAGACGATGTCAATAAGGCGGCGAGTCCGGGCAGGGGGTTGGCCGGATGCAAGGGGCGATACGCGATGACGGCTATTCCGGACACGATGCTGGCAATTGATCCCGATTCGCCGGGCGGCTCTGAGGTTCTGGTTCCCGTCGAGCGCCCGGTGCCGACACCGCGCGCCGGCGAAGTGCTGATCCGCATCGCCGCCGCCGGCGTCAACCGGCCGGACGTGTTGCAGCGCAAAGGCGGCTATGCGCCACCGCCGGGCGCGCCGTCGATTCCGGGGCTTGAGGTGGCGGGCACGATCGTCGCGGTCGGCGAGGGTGTCGGCGACGAACAGATCGGCCAGCCGGTCTGCGCGCTGCTGGCGGGCGGTGGCTATGCCGAATATGTCGCGGTCGACGCGGGCCAGTGCCTGCCGGTGCCGCACGGCCTGTCGATGGTCGAGGCGGCGGCGATCCCGGAGACTCTGTTCACCGTGTGGACCAATTTGTTCGAGCGCGCCTATGCGACCGAGGGCGACACCGTGCTGGTGCATGGCGGGACCAGCGGCATCGGCACGATGGCGATTTCGCTGTGCCGGATCTTCGGCATCACGATCATCGTCACCGCCGGGTCTGCCGACAAATGTGCCGAGGCGCTGCGGCTGGGGGCGACGCACGCGATCAATTACAAGACGCAGGATTTTGTCGAATCGGTGAAGGCGATCACCGGCGGCAAGGGCGTCGCCGCGGTGCTCGACATGGTCGGCGGCGATTATCTGCCGCGCAACCTCCAGTGCCTGGCCGAGGACGGTCGACACGTCTCGATCGCGGTGCAGCGCGGGGCGGAAGCGACGATCCCGATCTTCGACATCATGCGCCGGCGGCTGACCCTGACCGGATCGACGCTGCGCCCGCGCGACTCGGCGTTCAAGGCGCTGGTCGCCGACGAACTGGCGCGCACGGTGTGGCCGCATGTCGAAAGCGGACGGCTGCGCCCGGTGATGGACCGGACGTTCCCGCTGGCGCAGGCGGCCGACGCACACCGGCGGATGGAGGCGGGCGACCATGTCGGCAAGATCGTGCTGACGATGGGGTGAGAGGGGAGCGGGATCCTCGCCTTCGCGAGGCTGACGGTGGTTTGGGGCGGCCAAATACCTCCACCGTCCCCGAACCGTAACCTCGCCGCGATGCGGACGTCACAATCGGCGGGCATGACCGGACACGAGGATGCTGTTCCGGGGGACTGCCGATGCATGCCGTGAAGATCGCCGATGTCGCGCACCTGGCCGATTTCGCCAATTCGAGGCCGACGATCCCTGAACGACCGGTCGAGCGGACGCGGTACCGGACGATCTGGATCAGCGACGTCCATCTGGGCACGCGCGGGTGCAATGCCGGGTTGCTGATCGACTTTCTCGACCATGTCGACAGCGAGACGCTGTATCTGGTCGGCGACATCATCGACGGGTGGCGGTTGAAGAAGAAGTTCTTCTGGCCCGCCGCACACAACGACGTGGTCTGGCGACTGTTGAAGCGGGCCAAGCGCGGTACGCGCGTCGTGTATATTCCGGGCAACCATGACGAGGTGTTCCGGCAGTTTTCGGGACTCGATTTCGGCGGCATCTCGATCCGGCGCACCGCGATCCACGAGACGGCGGACGGTCGCCGCCTGCTGGTGCTGCACGGTGACGAGTTCGACGCGATCACGCTGGCCCACCGCTGGCTCGCGCATGTCGGGGACATTGCCTACACCGTGCTGATGGCGGCCAACCGCTGGATGAACGCGGGTCGGCGCTTGCTGAAGCTGCCCTATTGGTCGCTGTCCAAGCATGCCAAGGCGAAGGTCAAGAACGCCGTCGCCTTCATCTCGCAATTCGAGGAGGTGGTCGCGCAGGCGGCGGGCGCACGCGGGGTCGATGGGGTGGTGTGCGGGCACATCCACACCGCCGAGATGCGGACGATCGGCGATATCGACTATTATAACGATGGCGACTGGGTCGAGGGCGGCAACGCGCTGGTCGAGCATTTCGATGGGCGGATGGAATTGCTGCACTGGGCCGATATCGTCGCGGCCCGGGCCACCAATGCGGCCGTCCTGCCGATCGCGGTGGCGGCATGAGCGGCTTGCGCGGGGCACCGATGCGGATCGTCATTGCCACCGATGCGTGGTCGCCGCAGGTGAACGGGGTGGTGCGGACATTGCAGTCGGTGCGCGACGAACTGGAGGCCGCGGGGCACACGGTATTGGTGATCGCGCCCGACCGGTTCCGGTCGTGGCCCTGCCCGACCTACCCGGAAATCCGGCTGGCCTTTCCGCGATCGGCAACGGTCGGCGAGACGATCGCGGCGTTCGCACCCGATGCGATCCACCTGGCGACCGAGGGGCCGTTGTGCCTGGCGGTGCGGCGCTGGTGCCTGGCGCAGGGGCTGCCGTTCACCACCGCCTATCACACCCAGTTTCCCGATTACGTCGCCAAGCGGACCGGCGTGAATGCGGAGCTGGTGTGGAAATATATCCGCTGGTTCCATGCCCCGGCGCGCGCGATCCTGGCCTCGACGCCGTCGGTCGCGGCGACGCTTGGTGCGCACGGGCTGGATCAGGTGCGGCCGTGGGGGCGCGGCGTCGACCTGTCGCTGTTCGGCGCGGTGAAGGCCGATCCCGTCATCCGGGCGATGCGGGAGCGGGGGCCGGTGCAGCTGTATGTCGGGCGGATCGCGATCGAGAAGAATGTCGCGGCGTTTCTGGAAAGCCGTGTCCCGGGGACGAAGGTCGTCATCGGCGACGGACCGGCACGGGCCGATCTGGAGCGACGCTTTCCGGCTGCGATCTTTCTGGGGGTCAAGACGGGCGCGGATCTGGCGGCGGCCTATGCGGCGGCGGACGTGCTGGTCTTTCCCAGCCGCACCGACACGTTCGGGCTGGTGATGATCGAGGCGCTGGCCTGCGGGACGCCGGTCGCGGCCTATCCGGTCGCCGGGCCGGTCGATGTGCTGACGCCCGAGGTCGGGGCGATGGACGCGGATCTGGACGTGGCGATCGAACGGGCGCTTACCCGGCGGCGGATCGCCTGCCGGGTCTATGCGCTGCGCTTCACCTGGGCCGAGAGCGCGCGGCAGTTCGCCGAGGCGCTGGTGCCCGCGCGGCGGCTGGCGATGGCGGCGTAGCCCCTGGCCGGGGGCCGGTCGCTTTCAGGCAATCGGCCCCCGATAACGGGGCGGGTTGCCTGAGACGCCCGCAACGACTAGATCGTGACGATTGCGCGGCCGCTCCGGTAAGGGGCGGCCCTTTCTATTTCAGACGGAGTTTGCCCCGTGGCCCAGCCGCTCATGCCCCATGCGACCGCGTCCTGGATGGTCGACAACACCGCGCTCAGTTTCGAGCAGATTGCCGATTTCTGCGGGCTGCACATCCTTGAAGTGCAGGCGATCGCCGACGATACCGCCGCGACCAAGCTGACCGGGCGCGATCCGGTGCGGACGCATGAGGTGACGCAGGAGGAGATCGACAAGGGGTCGGCCGATCCCGATTATCGCCTGAAGATGATCAAGGGGCCGGAGCAGGTGCGCCGGACCAAGGGGCCGCGCTACACGCCGGTGTCCAAGCGCCAGGACAAGCCGGATGGCATTGCGTGGATCATCCGCAATCACCCCGAGATCACCGATGGCGCGATCAGCAACCTGATCGGCACCACGCGCACGACGATCGCCGCGATCCGCGACCGCAGCCACTGGAACATCGCCAACATCACGCCGAAGGATCCCGTGACGCTGGGCCTGACCACGCAGCGCGAGCTGGACGCGGCGGTCGGCAAGGCGGCCAAGGCGGCCGGTATCGAGGCCCCGACCGACACGCGGCTTGAGGGTGACCGCGAGGCGCTGATCGGCCAGCTGCGCGCCGAGCGTCAGGCCGCGCACGATCTGGCCGAGCAGGGCGGCGAGGCGGCACCCAAGCCGCTGTTCGACGATCCGTTCAAGCGCTGAACCAGGTACCGGTAAACAGGCATGAAGGGTGGGCCATCAGGTCCGCCCTTTTTTGTGTCCGGTTTGTGGTGCCGATATGGCGGGTCGGCTGGAGCGGCCGCCACCCCGGATTTGATCCGGGATTCAGGGTGATGCGCTACGGCATCTCTGGCGCTGGATTCCGGGGTACGCCGGGATGGAACGTGCGGATGTGATCGACGACTGGTGTCAACCCCGCGCCTTCGCCACGCTGACATTGAGGACGAGGATGCGAGGATTGTCGGCCCAGCGTGTGCCGGGTGCGGCGTGGGTGGTGTCCCAATAGGCGGCGAATGCGGCTGCGGCGGTGGGGTGCCAACCGGGGAGCGGTTTCGGCAGGCACCAGCGCCAGCCGCCAAACACGGGCCTTATCCCCTCTGCCCGAAAATCGTCGGTCGTCATGTCCTGCAGGTGCTGATGTCGTACGGTCTGGACGATCAGGGCCGTGCGGTGCGCCCAGCGCGGCAGGAGCGCCGCCGATACCCATGGGTGACCGCGCAAGGCCGGTGGGTGGCCCTGACGCCCCCGACCATCGTCATACTGCCGCCAGCCATCGGCGAAAACCGCGAACTCCGCCTGTCTGACCGCGCAATGATGGTCGCGGCCTTGCCGGGTTCGCCCTGCCACCCACGCCTCCCGCAACAGGATGCGGTTGCCGGGCCGGCACCGGCCGGCCGCACTGTCCAACGCGATCCGAAGCTGATGCTTGCGGCGCGCGCGCAAGGCGTTGGCCATGCCGGGATCGAGGGTGAGAGGATAATCGGCCAAGGGTGTCGGACGACCGCGCGACCATTTAGGCGCCGGGTGTCACCGGGGTCGATCAGCCCGCCGTCTTGGCCGGGGCAACCGGACCGGTGACCTTGGCATTGCCGCCGGGGCCGATCGCGACCAGCCAGCTGTCGCCGGCGACGCATTTGGCGACCCAGGTGGGCTGCCCGTCGCGGTCCTCCTGACGTGCGGAGGTGTCGATGCCCTGGCATTTCTGGCCGGCGTCGCTGATCGCGCGGAACAGGACGCCGTTGCGCTGGCCGTCGTTCATCGCGGCGATCTCGGACTGGATCCGGTCGGGGCCGGCCGGCACGGTGGGCGCGGCTGTCGTGTTCCGGACCGGATCCTGACCGCAGGCGGACAGGGTGAGGGCGCAGGTGGCGGTGAGGGCAAGGGCGGCAAGCTTCATGGCGCGTCTCCGTCGGGTGATGGGCGGCAAACGCATCAGGGTACGTTGCGGTTCAGTTCCTCCAGCCACAATCGCGCGTGGCCGTCGGATGGCGCGCGCCAGTCGCCGCGTGGCGACAGCGCGCCACCGCCCGACACCTTGGGGCCGTTGGGGATCGCCGACCGCTTGAACTGGCTGGTGGTGAAGAACCGGTGGAGGAACCTGGCCAGCCAGTGCCTGATCGTGGGAAGATCATAAGCGGCGCGCGACCCTTCCGGAAAGTCGTGCGGCCATGAGCCAGCGTCGATGTCGCGCCACGCATGGAGTGCGAGGAACGCGATCTTCGAGGGCGCAAGACCGTGGCGGATGACGTAATGCGCGAAGAAGTCGTTCAGCGCGTATGGCCCGATAATGCTCTCGGTACTCTGGATCGCGCCGCCGGCGTCTGCGGGGACCAGCTCGGGCGAGATTTCGGTGTTCAGGATCGCGGTCAGCACCGCATCCGTCGCCGGGTCATACTGGTCGGTCCGGATGCACCAGCGGATGAGGAACTGGATCAGCGTCTTCGGCACGCCGGCGTTGACGGCGTAATGGCTCATCTGGTCGCCGACGCCGTAGGTGCACCAGCCGAGCGCCAGTTCGGACAGGTCGCCGGTGCCGAGCACCAGCCCCTCGCGCTGGTTGGCGAGGCGGAACAGGTAATCGGTGCGCAGGCCCGCCTGCACATTTTCGAAGGTGATGTCGTAGACCGGCTCGCCATCGGCGAAGGGGTGGCCGATATCGGTCAGCAACTGGCGCGCGGCGGGACGGATGTCGATCTCGTCCGCGCTGATGCCCAGCGCGCGCATCAGCGCCCAGGCGTTGCTCTTGGTGCTGTCGCTGGTCGCGAAACCGGGCATGGTAAAGCCAAGGATGTCGGTGCGGGGGCGTTTCAGCCGGTCGAACGCCTTGGCCGCGACGATCAGCGCGTGGGTGGAATCGAGGCCGCCCGACACGCCGATGACGAGGCGTCTGGTGCCCGACGCCTGGAGCCGCTTGGCCAGCGCCTCGACCTGGATGTTGAAGGCCTCGTAGCAATCCTCGTCGCGGCGGGCGGGGGCGTCGGGGACGAAGGGGAAGCGGGCGAGCTTGCGTTCAAGTCCGTGGTCGGCGAGTGCCGGGGCGTGGTCGAAGGCGATGCGGCGGAATCGGGTTTCGGGGTGGCAGGCAAAGGCAGCGGCGTCGTTGAAGGTGCCGTTCCGCAGGCGTTCCTGCACGATGCGCTCGCCGTCGACATCGGCCACGACCATGCCGGCCGTCGTGGCGAAGCGCGGCGATTCGACCAGCAGGTCGCCGAGTTCGTAGACGAAGCCCTGCCCGTCCCAGGCGAGGTCGGTGGTGCTCTCGCCCGGCCCGGCGGCGGAATAGACATAGGCGCAGGTCGCGCGCGCCGACTGGGCGGCGGCGAGCATCATCCGTTCGCGCGCCTTGCCGATGACGATGTTCGACGCCGACAGGTTGCAGCAGATCGTCGCACCCGCGAGTGCGCCCATGGTCGAGGGCGGGGTGGCGGCCCAGTAATCCTCGCAGATTTCGGCGTGGAAGACGAAATGCGGCAGGTCGCTTGCGGCGAAGATCAGGTCGGTGCCGAACGGCGCGCTCTGGCCCGCGACGGCGATGGTCAGGCCGGTGAGGCCCGCTCCGGAGGCGAACCAGCGTTTTTCGTAATATTCGCGGTAGTTGGGCAGGAAGGTTTTCGGCACGACGCCGAGTATGCTGCCGCGCGCGATGGCGACCGCGCAATTGTAGAGGCGGCCGTTGCGGAGCAGGGCCGCGCCGACCAGCAGGATGGTGGGGAGGGTTTTGCTGGCCTCGACCACGTCGCGCAGGGCCGCTTCGGTCGCGGCGATCTGCGCGGTTTGCAGGTGCAGGTCGTCGATCGCGTAGGACGTCAGGTTGAGTTCGGGGAAGACCAGCAGGTCGACGCCTCGGGCCGCTGCGTCCTTTGCGAGTGCGATCGTCGCGGCGGCGTTGGCGGTGGTGTCACCCGTGCTCGCGACCGGTGTGGCGGCGGCGACGCGGACGAAGCCATGGGCGTGGATCGCGGTGAAGCGCTGGGCGGTGTCCATGCGGTGTGGTCTAGCTGGTGGCGGCGGGGTTCGCCAGCTTGGGGTTTTGGTGTAGGAGCTGGATTTTGCTGACAGTGGTATCGTGATAGATGCGTTTTGTGCATCAATAGCAGGGTTAGCTTTCCGGCATTGTCGGCCGATGCAGGCATATTGAATCTCGCATCGTGATGGGCGCTGAAAGTCATGGAAAGCGGGCAAGAGGCGTTATAGCCTGACGTCATGAAACATACCGCGCTACGGTCAATCGTTCACAATGTCGCCGACTCCCTTGGAAGCGGCATTGGAATACTGATCGGCCACTACGAGATGGACGTTTATGGCGACGCACAGCGCTCCCCCGAGCGCGCTATCACGGTCGACTTTCTACGGGGCGTCGTCATCGAGGGTAAACCATCGGTATCGCTCGTGAAATCGGTTGCGCTGTATCCAACCGCATTAGCTCACCTTTGCTCGAAAGCCGGTGGATCAATCGCCGACCTCGCAGAAGCGAAAGTGCGGTTTTGGTCCGATGCTTTGGACCACCACTTCACAGTGACGATCACGGATGGCAGCGGTCGCCGCACCGCCACGGACTATGCAGGAATACCCGGCCGGCGAGTTAAGGTGCTGGATCTTCTCGGGCGCTTGCGACCTAAAACTAGTGCGCAAGTTTGATGTAACCTTTTCAGGCTTTGCATCAACGGAGGAGTGGCGGGCGGCGATCGCATCAGCTCTGCGGCGTGTGTTCGGGTTGGTCTCTGCGTTCAGTTCGATCATTCAATGATCTGCACTCGATCGCGCTTCCGAGGCCGCTATGACAATGGTTCCATCGCTGGAGACGACAATGACCATCACCCTCTACGGCATCCGCAATTGCGACACGGTGAAGAAGGCACGGGCTTGGCTGGATGCGGCAGGGGTCGCGTATAGCTTTCACGACTACAAGACCGCCGGGGTCGATGAGGGCAAGCTCAAGGGCTGGGTTGATCGGTTGGGGTGGGAGGTGCTGCTGAACCGGGCGGGGACGACGTTTCGGAAGCTGCCGGAGGCGGACAGGCAGGATCTGGACGGGGACCGTGCGGTGGCGCTGATGCTGGCCAATCCTTCGGCGATCAAGCGGCCGGTGCTGGAGGCGGGGGATACGCTGCTCGTCGGGTTCAAGCCGGAAATCTATGGCGCGGGGGGGCTGGCGTCGGGCGGGTGAGGGGCGCATCCTGCTGCCGGTGAACCGGGGGAGGATGGCATGACGGACACGATGCGCGGGCCGGTGTGGTTTCGGGTGGTGGCGGTGGCGTTGCTGGTGTGGGGGCTGGCGGGGTGTTTTGCCTGTATCCAGCAATTCCGGCTGGGGGCCGGGGCGATGGGGTCGCCTAGCGCCTATGACCGGGCGCTCTACGATGCGCTGCCGGTCTGGTATAATGCGGTCTATGCGGTGGCGGTCGGGTGCGGCGTGCTGGGGGCGGCAGCCTTGCTGGGGCGGTCGGTGTTGGCGCGGCCCTTGTTTGCGCTGTCGAGCTTGGGCGTGGCGGTGCAGTTCGGCTGGCTGTTCGCGACGACGGACATCCTTGCGGTGAAGGGGGTGGGGACCGCGATCTTTCCGGCGGTGATCCTGGGTATCGCCATCTTCGGCTGGTGGCTGGCGGGGTATGCCCGGCGGCGGCGCTGGATCGGCTGAATCGACGGCACGCGTTTCCGCCGTTAGGACGCTTCCCCATGTCCACGACCTTCACGATCGATGCGGCGACCAGCCGCGCTACGCCCGTATCCGCGCCGATGAAGCGGCTGACGATCCCTGCGATCCGGCGGCAGAAGGGCACGACCCCGCTGGTCATGCTGACCGCCTATACCGTGCGGACCGCGCAGCTGCTGGATCCGCATTGCGACATGCTGCTGGTCGGCGACAGCCTGGGGCAGGTGATCTATGGTCTGCCGTCGACGGTCCCAGTGACGCTGGACATGATGGCGGCGCACGGCGCGGCGGTGGTGCGCGGCAGCCACCATGCGGTGGTGGTCATCGACATGCCGTTCGGCAGTTATGAGGGCAGCCCGGAAAAGGCGTTCGAGAGCGCGGCCTGGCTGATGAAGCAGACGGGGGCCGCGGCGGTGAAGCTGGAGGGCGGGGCCGCGATGGCGTCGACCGTGCGCTTCCTGTCCGAACGCGGGATCCCGGTGATGGGTCATGTCGGGCTGACCCCGCAGGCGGTGAACATGCTGGGCGGATACGGCGCACGCGGGCGGACCCAGGCGGAGGCGGACAAGATCGTCGCCGATGCGGTCGCGATTGCCGAGGCAGGCGCGTTCGCCATCGTGATCGAGGGCGTGGTTGAACCGATCGCGATCGCCATCACGCAAGCCGTGGCCTGCCCGACGATCGGCATCGGCGCGTCGGCGCAGTGCGACGGGCAGGTGCTGGTCGCCGAGGACATGCTGGGCCTGTTCGAGCGGACGGCGAAATTCGTGAAGAAATTCGACGACATGGCCGGGCATATCTCGCGCGCGGCGCAGACCTATGCCGACGACGTGCGGTCGCGCAGCTTTCCGGGCGCGGATCAGGTGTACCAGCCGCGCCCGTGATGCGGCTTTCGTTTCGCAGCGGACACGGCTAAGGTCTGTGCCATTCCCGCCCATCCCCCGTGTGCTACCCCGGAGCGTTCCTTGGCCGTCCCGCCCAAAACCAACGAAGCCTTTCTGCGCGAGGTCGACGAAGAACTGCGCCGTGACCAGCTGACCAGTTTCTGGACGCGATACGGCAAGATCACGATCGTCGCGATCGTCGTCGCACTGGCCGCGTTCGGGGCGTATCTGTTCTGGCAGCATCAGCGGCGCGAAGCCGCCGGCGTCGAGGGAGAGAAACTGCAGGCGGCGTTCGACCTGCTGGCCGCCAACAATCCGGCCGCCGCGAAAGCGCCGCTGGCCGAGATCGCCGGATCGGGCAACGCGGGTTATGCCGCGCTCGCCAAGTTCACCCAGGGCGATATCGCGTTGCAGAAGAACGACCTGAAGGCGGCGGCCGCGCTGTTCGCAGGAATCGCGGCCGACACGGCGGTGCCGCAGCCGATGCGCGACCTGGCGCTGGTGCGACAGACATCGGCGGAATATGACACGCTGAAGCCGCAGGTCGTGATCGACCGGTTGCGCGGCCTGGCGGTCGCCGGCAATCCGTGGTTCGGCAGCGCGGGCGAAATGGTCGCCATCGCCTATCTGCGCACCGGTCGCCGCGATCTGGCGGGCCGGATGTTCGGGGCGATGGCTAGGCAAGAGCAGGTGCCCGCCTCGCTTCGTCAACGTGCGGTTCAGATGGCCGGCGTACTGGGCGTGGATGCGGTTGCACAGAACGAGGACACCAAGGCGCAATGACTAAGCAGTTCCGGTCGTCGGTGGCGATCGCCGCTCTGGTAGCGCTCAGCGCGTGCGGCGTGTTCAAGGGTGGTCCCAAGAAGACGCCGACGCTGGGGGATCGCATTCCGATCCTCGCGTCCGAAACCGACGCGTCGGCCGATGCGACGATGGCGGACATCCAGGTCCAGCTTCCCCCGCCCGAGGTCAATGTGGCCTGGGCGCAGACCGGCGGCAATGCGTCGAAGTCGATGGGGCAGCTGGCGCTGGCCGATAGCCCGGCCCGTGTGTGGTCGGCCGAGATCAACGGCGGCAGCGACCGCGAACGGCTGGCCGCGTCGCCGGTCGTTGCGGACAACACGCTGTTCGTGACCGACGTGCAGGCGACCGTCCATGCCTTTGCCGCCGATACGGGCGCGAGGAAATGGTCGATGATGATCGCCGGCGAGGACAGCAAGAAGGCGGTCCGCTTCGGCGGCGGCGTCAGCTATGACGATGGCAAGGTCTATGCGACCGATGGCTTGGGCGACGTGGTGGCGATGAACGCGGCCGATGGCGCGATCCTGTGGCGGGCCAAGCCCGGCGGGCCGTTGCGCGGATCGCCGACGATCGCCAACGGCAACGTCTATGTGCTCAGCCAGGACAACCAGATGTTCGCGCTGAACCAGGCGGATGGCAAGGTGCAGTGGGCGCAGTCGGGCACGCTGGAAACGCAGGGCGTGTTCGGCGTCGCGGCCCCCGCCGCCAGCCAGGGGTCGGTCGTCGCGGGCTTCTCCAGCGGCGAACTCAGTGCCTATCGGTATGAAAACGGACGCGTGCTGTGGCAGGACGCGCTGTCGCGCACGACCGCGTCGACATCGGTGTCGAGCCTGGCCGATATTGATGCGGCCCCGGTGGTCGATCAGGGCCGTGTCTATGCGATCGGCCAGGGCGGGCGTGTCGTGGCGCTGGAACTGGCGACCGGTCAGCGACTGTGGGAGCAGAACTTCGCCGGCATCTCGACGCCGTGGATCGCGGGCGAATGGCTGTTCGTGGTGACCGACGACGCGCGGCTGGTCGCGTTGTCGCGCACGACGGGCCGCGCGCGCTGGATCAGCCAGCTGCCGCGCTTCACCAACGAGAAGAAGAAGTCGGGGCAGATCACCTGGTTCGGACCGGTGCTGGCCGGCAATCGCCTGATCCTGACCAATTCGGAAGGCGAGATCGGCTATGCCAATCCGTCGGACGGCGCGCTGGTGTCGACGGTGAAGACCAAGCAGTCGTTCGCGCTGCCGCCGATCGTGTCCAATTCGACGCTGTACACGATCGACGAGAAGGGGCGGATCACCGCGTATCGGTGATCGCCTGTTGTCCCGTGCAGGCGGGGGCAGGGTCAAGCAGGACAAGCGCCCGATGGACCTGTGACCCTTAGGCTCCTGCGTTCGCATGAGCACGGGATGGACAGCAATACAGGCCCGCAGGGGACGGGGTGACGCGCGCGCGCGTTTGGTCTAGGGGGTGCCCCATGTCCAAACTTCCAGTCGTCGCCATCGTCGGCCGTCCCAATGTCGGCAAGTCGACGCTGTTCAACCGCCTTGTCGGCAAGAAGCTCGCGCTGGTCGACGATCGTCCCGGCGTGACCCGCGACCGACGCGAGGGCGACGCGCATTTGCTCGGTCTCGATTTCCGCATCGTCGACACCGCCGGATATGAGGATCACGACGCGCAGTCGCTGCCCGGCCGGATGCGTCAGCAGACCGAGGCGGCGGTCGCGATCGCCGACGTCGCGCTGTTCCTGATCGACGCACGCGCGGGCATCGTGCCGCTGGACGAGGAAATCGCCCGCTGGCTGCGCGTGTCGAGCACGCCGGTGATCGTCGTCGCCAACAAGGCGGAAGGCCGCGCGGGCGAGCAGGGGATCATCGAGGCGATGGCGCTGGGGTTCGACAACCCCGTGCCGCTGTCCGCCGAACATGGCGAGGGGCTGGGCGATCTGTTCGAGGCGCTGCTGCCGCACCTGGAGGGTGAGGACGCGGTCGTCATCGAGCAGGAGGATGAGGAAGATTACGAGAACCCGAACGCGCCGCTGAAGCTGGCGATCGTCGGGCGGCCGAACGCGGGCAAGTCGACTTTGGTCAACAAGATCCTGGGCGAGGACCGGATGATTACCGGGCCGGAAGCCGGCATCACGCGCGATTCGATCGCGGTCGACTGGGACTGGCACGATCCGCAGGGCGGTGTGCGCAAGGTGCGGCTGATCGACACCGCGGGCATGCGCAAGCGCGCCAAGGTGCAGGACAAGCTGGAGAAGATGTCGGTTGCCGACGCGTTGCACGCGGTCGATTTCGCCGAGGTCGTGGTGCTGCTGCTCGATGCCACGCTGGGGCTGGAGTCGCAGGATCTGCGGATCGCCGACCGGGTGCTGGAGGAGGGCCGCGCACTGGTCATCGCGCTGAACAAATGGGACGTCGCCGAAGATGCGTCGTCGCTGTTCAACGGCGTCAAGCGCGCGCTGGAGGACGGGCTGAGCCAGGTCAAGGGCGTGACCGTGCTGACCGTGTCGGGGGCGACCGGCAAGGGGATCGACACGCTGATCGGTGCAGCCTTCGAGACGCGCGCGGCGTGGTCGAAGCGGGTCGGGACGGGCGAGTTGAACCGCTGGTTCGAGCGCGCGATCGAGGCCAATCCGCCGCCGGCCCCGGGCGGCAAGCGGATCAAGCTGCGTTACGTCACGCAGGTCAAGTCGCGTCCGCCAAGCTTCGTGATCTTCGGGACGCGGGTCGATCAGTTACCGGCCAGCTATGAACGCTATCTGGTCAATTCGATGCGGCGCGAACTGGGCTTCGGCGCGGTGCCGGTGCGCGTGACCATGCGCGCGCCGAAAAACCCGTTCGACAGCGCCGGCGGCCAGTCGGGGCGATAATTCGTCCAATCGGCCGGGATTTTCCTCTGGTCGAAACGGCCTGTTTACCCCTGTCCGATACCGCGGTGTGGTAGCCACCGCCTCGTGATGGGACCGGGGTGGACGGGGAGATTGCCGTGTCGTTCGAAGGAAGTACGCTGGTCGACTGGGCGGCTTATGCGCGGGCGCGGGCCGAGCTGGGCACCCAGTTCGTTCGAATCCTGGGCTATTTCCGCGAGGACGGGGTAAAGTCGGTTGCGGCGGTCGAGACGGCGATGCGCGCGAATTCGGCGGCGGGCATGGTGATCCCCGCGCACACGCTGAAGGGCGAGGCACGGCAGTTCGGGGCCGAACCGCTGGCCGTGCTGGCTGAGACGATCGAAATGGCCGCGCGCGATTGCGTCGAACTGCACGACAGCCCGCGCGACATGCTGGAGACGGTGGTGCGTCTGCGTCCACTGTTCAACGAGACGCTGACCCTGCTGGAGCGCGAGGCCAGTCCGACGGTCGAACGCCGGCCGACGACGTTCGGACGGCGCGGCGCGATGCCCTTCGGAAGAGCCTGAGGCGTCATTCCTTGAAACCGTCGGCGTCCGCCCGGTGCAGGACGGACGCCGGAGTAGCGGTCAGGGGTGCGCGCCGCCATGGCCTGGCGCGTCCAGCTCGGACAGGGCGTTCAGCTGGATGTAGTTGTGGATGCCCATGCGCTCGATCATCTCGAACTGACGCTCCAGCGTGTCGACATGCTCCTCCTCGCTGGCGAGGATCATCGCGAAGAGATCGCGGCTGACGTAATCGCGGACCTGCTCGCAATAGGCGACCGCGCCCTTCAACTGGTCGACGGCCTCGAGTTCGAGCGCGAGATCGGCCTTCAGCGCCTCCTCGACGGTTTCACCGATGCGCAGCCGGCCGAGCAGCTGGAAATTGGGCAGGCCGTCGAGGAACAGGATGCGCTCCGACAGCTTGTCGGCATGTTGCATTTCCTCGATCGATTCCTTCCGCTCGAACTGGGCCAGCTTGTAGACGCCCCAATGGTCGAACATGCGGAAATGCAGCCAATATTGATTGACCGCGGTCAGCTCGTTCTTGAGCGCCTCGTTCAGGAACTCGATTACTTTGGGATCGCCCTTCATGGCCATGTCTCCGTCGCCTTTTCGCATCGTAAATGAATGGATGCAGATAGCGGCGCACAGGCGATGGCGACAAGCGCAAAAGCGCGGATTTCTGCGGGTTTCACGGCCTTGAGAATGCTACGCAGCCGCGCGTTCCTCGTTGATAATGGTCCGCGCGACGCTGGCGCACTGGCCGCATTTCGGCGTGCGGCCAAGGCTGCGGAACGCCTGACACGGGGTCAGGCATCCGCCACGCGCGCACTGGCGGACGTCGGATTCGCGGATGGCATTGCAGACGCAGACGACCATGGAAGCTCCCTCGCAGTATCATCGCGATAGAGCTAATGCGAATGTCTCGCAAGCGGATTTGCGTCTTATTCGCAACTAGTCGCTGCGGTTCGTCCTGCTTTCGGTGCGGCGCATCGGCTGGAGGCTCCAGCGCGACAGGCTGCGCCACACCCATTCCATCGGCCCGTAGCGATAGCGATCGAGCCAGGGCTTCGACCAGGCCAGCATCAGCAGCCAGACGCTAGGTGCCAGCGCGTAGACCTGCGCACGCGGCCACGCGCCGAAATGACCCAGACCCCATTGGAAGACGAAGGTCATCAGCAGGCTGGTGGCGATATAGTTGGTGAAGGCCGCGCGCCCGGTGGCAGCGATCTGCGTCGTCAGCCGGCCACCCGGACGGATGACGAGCATCAGCAGCGCGGCATAGCCGACAAAGCCGGCGACGCGGACGGGTTCGGACGCGAAGATGGATCCGAACACGATCCAGCGCTGATCGAAGCCGTGTGCCATCGTGACCGCGCCGAGCAGGGCATAGGCGGGCAGGGCGATGGCAAGGCCGACGATCGCCCACTGGCGGTAGCGCGCGCGCGTCCACTCGCCGGTCAGGAAGCCGGAGCGATAGCCGGAAATGCCGAACAGCATCGCGCTCAGCGTCTCCGGCCCGACGATCTGCAGGAAATCGAGCGGGTTGGTCGCGTGGTGCCAGCGCCACGCGACGCCGGTCCACCAATCACCGGTAAAGGCGTCGATTTCCGCCGCCAGCATAGAGGCGGGCGGATGGCCGAACGCCAGCGCGAAACCGTCCCAGGTGGCGATCTGGTCGGGCGTGGCGCGGGGGGCGGCATCGAACAGCGCCAGCGTGGTCAGCCCGGACAGGACCGTGCTGCATCCCAGAATGACGAGGCCGATGGCAACCAGTCGCCCGGCCGACAGGCGCGCGAATGGATAGGCAATGGCCCCGACCAGCGCATAATGCGCAAGGATATCGCCCCACCACAGCAGATACAGATGCGCGCAGCCGATGACGAACAGCACGGCCATGCGGCGGAAATGGACGCTCGCGGCGGTCGCTCCCGAGGCGCGGGCACGGTCGATGACCAGCAGCATCGACGCCCCGAACAACAGGCTGAACAGCCCGCGCATCTTGCCCTCGATAAGCACGAAATTCGCGTACCAGACGACCGTGTCGGTCAGGCTGGTCTGCCCCCAGGCGGTCGGGTTGAAATAAGCCGCCTCCGGCAGCGCGAAAGCGGGCAGGTTGGCAACCACGATGCCCATCACCGCGACCCCGCGCATGACGTCCAGCGTGACGATCCGGTCGGTGTCGGGCGGCGGCATCCGGCCTGTCTCCTGCTGAACGATGGCTGGAGGGACGGCCGATCAGGCCAGCGCGGCGTTCGCCCCCATCAGCGTCGGGAAGAACCCCTCATGCGCGGCACGCAGGTCGTCGAGCCTGACCGCGTAATCGGCATCGGGCCGCTCGAAGATCAGCCGGGTGCCGCCGGTCCGGCCAAGCGGTTCGGCCTCGACACCCGCCTCGTGCGCGGCGGCCAGGAAGTCCATCAGCGCCTCGTCGCGGACGGTGACGAGGTAGACACCCTGATCCTCGCCGAAGAAGGCGCGGGCGCAGTCGAACGGCTGCGGACGGTTGAGCATCGCGCCGACGCGGCCGGCCAGCGCCATTTCCGCGAGCGCGACGGCAATGCCGCCGTCCGACACGTCATGGACCGCGGTCAGTTCACCGGCAAGGATCCAGGTACGGATCAGGTCGCCGGTGCGGCGCTCGTCGGCGAGATCGACGCGCGGCGGCGGGCCATCCTCGCGCCCCAGCGTCTCGCGCAGCCAGAGCGACTGGCCGAGGTGACCGGTGCGCGTACCGACCGCCAGGATGATGTCGCCGGAGTTCTTGAACGCGATCGTCGCCGACTTGGTATAGTCGGCGAGCAGGCCGATGCCGCCGATCGCCGGGGTCGGCAGGATGCCGGTGGCGGTGCCGTCCTCGTTCTTTGTCTCGTTGTAGAGCGACACGTTGCCCGACACGATCGGGAAGTCGAGCGCGGCGCACGCCTCGGCCATGCCCTCGATACAGCCGACGAACTGGCCCATGATCTGCGGGTTCTGCGGGTTGCCGAAGTTCATGCAGTCGGTTGTGGCCAGCGGCGTCGCGCCGACCGCGGTCAGGTTGCGCCAGCACTCGGCGATCGCCTGCTTGCCCCCCTCATACGGGTCGGCATAGCAATAGCGCGGGGTGCAATCGGTGCTGATCGCCAGCCCCTTCTGCGTGCCGTGGACGCGCACGACGGCCGCGTCGCCGCCGGGGCGCTGCACGGTGTCGCCGCCGACCATGTGGTCATATTGCTCCCAGATCCAGCGGCGGCTGGCGATGTCGGGCGACCCCATCAGCGTCAGCAGGTCGGCGGCGATGTCGACGCTGCCCGCGAAGTCCTCGATTTCCGCGCGGGGTTCGGTCGGCACATGCGGGCGGTCGTAGAGCGGGGCATCGTCGGCGAGCGGTGCGAGCGGGATGTCGCACACGACCTCGCCCTTGTGCGTCAGGACCATGCGGCCGGTGTCGGTCACCTTGCCGATGACCGCGAAGTCCAGTTCCCATTTGCGGAAGATCGCCTCGGCCTCCGCCTCGCGGCCGGGCTTCAGGACCATGAGCATCCGCTCCTGGCTTTCGCTGAGCATCATTTCATAGGGCGTCATGCCGGTTTCGCGCTGCGGCACGTCGTCCATGACCAGTTCGATGCCGACGCCGCCCTTGGACGCCATTTCGACCGAGGAGGAGGTCAGGCCGGCGGCGCCCATGTCCTGGATCGCGACGATGACGTCGGTCGCCATCAGTTCGAGACACGCCTCGATCAGCAGCTTTTCGGTGAAGGGATCGCCGACCTGCACGGTCGGGCGCTTCTCGTCGCTGTCCTCATCGAACGATGCCGACGCCATCGTTGCGCCGTGGATGCCGTCGCGACCGGTCTTCGACCCGACATAGACGATCGAGTTGCCGGTGCCGCTGGCGGCGGAATAGAAGATCTTGTCGGTGTCGGCGATGCCGACGGTCATCGCGTTGACCAGGATGTTGCCGTCATAGGCGGCGTGGAAGTTCACCTCGCCGCCGACGGTCGGCACGCCGACGCAGTTGCCGTAGCCGCCGATGCCGTGGACGACGCCGGCGATCAGGTGGCGCATCTTCGGGTGATCGGGCCGACCGAATCGCAGGGCGTTGAGGTTGGCGACCGGCCGCGCGCCCATGGTGAACACGTCGCGCAGGATGCCGCCGACGCCGGTCGCGGCCCCCTGATACGGCTCGATATAGGATGGATGGTTGTGGCTCTCCATCTTGAAGATCGCGGCCTGACCGTCGCCGATGTCGACCACGCCGGCATTTTCGCCGGGGCCGCAGATGACCTGGGGGCCGGTCGTCGGCAGCTTCTTCAGGTGGAGGCGGCTCGACTTGTAGGAGCAATGCTCCGACCACATCACCGAAAAAATGCCCAATTCCACAAGGTTGGGCGTTCGGCCGAGCGCGGCGAGGACGCGCTCATATTCTTGCGGGGACAGGCCGTGTTCGGCGACGATCTGGGGCGTGATCTCGGTCATCCCCGCGCTTTAGCGATGTGATGCCCGGGCGTCACCCCGTTGCTGCACTGCCATAATTTTCGATCCCGCAAATCGCAGTGGATTATTTACAATCCGCGTATACAGTCAAAAAAAACAAGGAGAGGATCGGTGCAGCTTCCTTACCGAATTGTATCGTTTTTGTGCGTACCAGTGGCGTTCCTGGCCATTAACGTGCGCACGATACTGGTTGGAATGCTTGAATAGTGCGCTAGCCGAATTCAGGCGTAGGGCGGCTGGTGCAGGCCGGCGGGCGACAACGTGAAGATTTCGCAACCGTCCTCGGTGATGCCGATCGAGTGTTCGAACTGGGCCGACAGCGACCGGTCGCGGGTCACCGCCGTCCAGCCGTCATCAAGCAGCTTCACGTCGGGTCGGCCGATGTTGATCATCGGTTCGATGGTGAAGATCATGCCCGGCCGCAATTCGGGACCGGTGCCGGGGCGGCCGACATGGACGACCTCGGGCGCGTCATGGAACAGCTGGCCGACGCCGTGCCCGCAGAAATCGCGGACGACGCCGTAACGATGCGCCTCCGCATGACGCTGGATGGCGTTGGCGACGTCACCCATGTGGTTGCCGGGCCGCGCCTGTTCGATGCCGAGCATCAGGCATTCATAGGTAACCTCGACCAGCCGGCGCGCCTTCAGCGGTACGTCGCCGATCAGGTACATGCGGCTGCTGTCGCCGTGCCAGCCATCGACGACCGGGGTGACGTCGACGTTGACGATATCGCCCGACTTCAGCGTCTTCTCGCTCGGGATGCCGTGGCAGACGACATGATTGATCGAGATGCAGCTGCTGTGGGTGTAGCCGCGATAGCCGAGCGTCGCCGGCACGCTGCCGCGTGCGGTGACGAAATCATAGACCAGCCGGTCGATCTCGCCGGTCGAGACGCCGGGCACCATGTGCGGGACCAGCATGTCGAGGGTTTCGGCAACCAGCCGCCCGGCCTTGCGCATGCCGGCGAAGGCCTCTGGCCCGTGCAGTTTGATGGCGCCCGTGCGGCCTTCCGGCGCGTCGGCGGTGACGGTCACATATTCGGTCATGGGCAGCGATATAGCGTGGCCGCGCGGCTTTTGCGAGGCTATGCCGGCGGGCATGGAAAACGAGCGCATCTGGACAGCGGCCCTGGTGGTCATCGGCGACGAGATCCTGTCGGGTCGCACGCAGGACAAGAACATCGCGCAGCTGGCGACCTGGCTGAACGTGCAGGGTATCCGTCTGGCGGAGGTGCGGGTGGTCGCCGACCGGACCGAGGCGATCGTCGAGGCGGTGAACACCCTGCGGGCGCGCAACGACTATCTGTTCACCACCGGCGGCATCGGCCCGACGCATGACGACATCACCGTCGATTCGATTGCCGAGGCGATGGGGCTGGGCGTCGTCCATCACCCCGAGGCGATGGCGACGCTGGAACGCTATTACGAGACGCGCGGCGGCCTGACTGAGGCGCGGGCGCGGATGGCGCGGGTGCCCGAGGGGGCGTGCCTGATCCCCAACCGCGTGTCGGGCGCGCCGGGGATCCGCATCGCCAACGTCTTCATCATGGCGGGCGTGCCGCACATCACCGCCGGCATGCTCGACGCGCTGACCGGCACGCTGGAGGGCGGTCGGCCGGTCGTGTCGCGCAGCATCGGATGCTGGGTCGGCGAAAGCGAAGTGGCCGACGTGCTGCGCGAAACGGAAAAGGCGCATGAGGGCGTGGCGATCGGCAGCTATCCGTTTTTCCGCGAAGGGCGGACGGGCGCGAACTTCGTCGTGCGTGCGCCCGATGCGGATCAGGTCGACCGCTGCATCGCCGACCTGCGCGCGCGGCTGGAGGCGACGGGACGCACGGTCGTCGCCGACGGGATCTGACCCGGGCGGTGCGGCGTGATCGGCACCGGCGATCGTCCGGTCGCCGCTCGTTTCGTGGCCGATCGCGCGGCACGGCCGTCGTCGCCGCCTTTGCCGGTCTGCTGGTGAGTGGTTTGCTCGGCCTGATCGCGGGGCGGTATGCGACGATGGACGTGACGCCGTCCTACGCGGTGCCGGTGGTTTCCGACAGCAATTCCCGCCGCCTGGCCCGGGCCGAGGCCCGCGCCGCCGCCGCGCTGGAGCGCCAGATGCGGCGTGAACTGGCCGGCATGATCGAGATGCCCGACGCGCCGGCGCTTGCATCCGATGCCGCGGAGCGAACGCCGGACGTGGCGGACGACCCGCCGTGGCTGGTCGCAGGACCATAACGCCACGGTGCCGGGCGACGTGCAGGGCGTCGCGGCTTCGCGCCATCGGCGGGAACGGGCGTGATCGTCCGACGTTGGACCGGCACCGATAACAGGATGAAAACCATGAAGATATTGCTGGCGGCACTTGCTATTGTCGCGGTCGCGACGCCCGCGCTTGCCGACAACGACACGCCGACCCGCGCGCAACGCGCAGCGGTGATGAAGACGCTCCGCGCCGCCGGCTGCACCAGCCCGTCCAATATCGAACGCGACGATGGCGGGTACGAGGTCGACAACGCCCGCTGCAAGGACGGCGTCTACGACATCACGCTGTCGGCCGACCTCAGGATGGTGTCGCGCGAAAAGGACACGAACGACTGACCGGTTCTGACGCGCGTTGCGACGGGGGCGGCGATTTGCCCGACCCGGTCGCGGCGCGGTACTTTTACGATGACGAGACGTGGTGGGGGCGGGTGACAATGGGGCGTTGGGGGACTGTCGGCAGCACGGCCATTGGCAGGGGCATTTGCAGGGGACTTGTGACCGGCGCGGTCACCCTTCTGTCGGCGGGCATGGCGCACGCGCAGATTACGGATGATGGTTTGCTGCATGACGCGATCGGCGCGCCGGATGCCCTTCACCTGTCGGGCAGCGTGCGGACCCGGTTCGAGGCGATCGACGGGCAGTACCGCGAAGATTCGGTGAACCGCGATCAGGTGTTGGCGCTGCGCACGACGCTGTTCGCCGAATATGACACCGGACCGGTTCGGCTGGGTGCCGAGTTTCACGACGCGCGTGCCTATCTCCAGCGGCGCGGGTCGTCGGTCGGGACCGATGTCGTCAACGCGCTGGAGTTCTCGCAATATTATCTGCAGGGCGACCTGGGGCAGGCGCTTGGCGCGGGCAGCGAGACGCATATCAAGGCCGGCCGCATGACGATGCAGATCGGGTCCGAGCGGCTGGTGGCGCGGCAGGGGTTTCGCACCTCGGTCACGTCGTTCACCGGCGTCCGGCTGATCCGCGAGGGCGATGACGGTCGCCAGTTCGTCGCGTTCTGGACGATGCCGACGGTCCGGCTGCCGACGGGGACGCGCGCCATTCGCCGCAACCGCCCGCAATGGGACCGGGAAAACACCGACCTGCAACTGTTCGGCGCGTTCAACCGGACGCCGGTGGGACGCGGCGTGATGCTGGAGGGCTATGCCTATGGCCTGATCGAGCGTGGCGAGAGTCAGGCCGATCGCAGCGACCGTCGCCTTTTCACGCCGGGGTTCCGGGTCTTTCGCAAGCCCGATACGGGACTGGCTTTCGAGCTGGAAGGCATGGCGCAGTTCGGTGAGGGGCGCGATGGCAGCCCGGACAGTGGCAAGCCGGTCGTGCCGGTTTCGGCGTACGGCGCGCACGGGGACGTCGGCTATCAATTCGGCGGCGGCTGGAAACCGCGTCTCTCGGTTTTCCTCGATTATTACACGGGCAATCGGCGCGAGGGGCGGATCGGCCGGTTTGACACGCTGTACGGCGCGCGGCGTTTCGAGTTCGGGCCGACCGAGCTGTTCGGCGCGGCGGACCGGTCGAACATGGTGTCGCCGGGTACCCGGCTGACAGCATCGCCGGTGCAGGGCGTATCGCTGATGACCGACTACCGCCTGCTGCGGCTGGACAGTGCGACCGACCGGTTCAGCAACAGCGATGTCCGCGATGGCACGGGGCGTTCGGGGCGCAATGCCGGCCATCAGGTGCAGGTGCAGGTCGAATATGACGTGATCCCGAAGGTCGTTGCGCTGGACCTGGGGTTCGCCCGGCTGTTCAAGGGCCGGTTCCTGCGCGACGCACCGAACGCGCCGGACCCGCGCGACGTCAATTACGGGTATGCCTCGATGATGTTCTCCTTCTGACGACGGGCGCGGCATGAAGGGCGCGGCGTGAGGGGCGGGGCGTGACCGGGGGCGCTTGTTGCGCTGATGCGCCTCCGCTACGTCCCCGGGCCTGCCGCGTACGTCCGACCGTCGTCTGCCGTGGTGGCATGAGGAGCCGGGCGCTGACTGTCTCGATCATTAGTGGCCGGCCGCTTCGCCGGGCTTTCCGACGGCGGCGTTGCCGGTGAACGGCGCGCGACCGGTCACCGCGGTTCTCCGATCCTCGTCGACCCGCGCCCGCAGCGCGGCACGCGACTTTCGCGGCTGGTTGCGGGCGAGCGAGGTGTCGTTCATCGGGCTGGCGATCTTGGTCGGCGCGGGTGCCGGTCTGCTGAGCGTCGTCATCGGTGCGGTGGCGCGCGCCCTGCAACACCTGTTGTTCGCCCTGCCGCCCGATTCGCGGCTGAGCGGCGTCAGCCGACTCGGGCTGGCAAGTCTCCTCATCCTGCCGTTGGGTGGTCTGGTGCTCGCCGGTTTCAGCTATGCGACGAAAGCGCGTAAACGGCGGCTGGTCGATGCGGTCGAGGCCAATGCGCTGCACGGTGGCCGCATGTCGGTGTCCGACAGTCTGGTCATTTCCGGGCAGACCATGCTGTCCAACGGATTTGGCGCATCGGTCGGGCTTGAGGCGGCCTATGCCCAGATGGGCGGGGCTGCGGCGTCGGTGCTTGGCGGCTGGCTGAAGCTGCGCCGGGCGGATCAGCGCACCCTGGTCGGTGCGGGCGCGGGTGCCGCGATCGCGGCGGCGTTCGGCGCACCGCTGGCCGGCGCGTTCTATGCGTTCGAGATCGTGATCGGCACCTATTCGCCGGCCGCGATCGCCCCGGTCGCCGCGGCGGCGCTGGCCGGCGTGCTGGTGGCGCAGGGGTTCGGGGTTCAGCCCTATCTGATCGACGTCACGTCCCAGACGCTGGTCGAGCCGCATCACTACCTGATCTACGGCGCGCTGGGGGCGATCTGCGCCGTGCTCGGGATCGCGCTGATGCGGGCGGTCGGGCATGTCGAGCACCTGTCGCGGCAACCCTGGCTGCCGGACTGGGCGCGGCCGGCGGTGGGCGGCCTGTTGCTGATCCCGGTCGCGCTGCTGTCGCCACAGGCGCTGTCGGCGGGGCACGGGGCGCTGCATGCCGATCTGGCGGTCGGCGCGTCGATCGGCTTCATCCTGCTGGTGATGGGGGTGAAGACTATGGCGTCGATCATTTCGCTGGGCTTCGGATTTCGCGGCGGCCTGTTCTTCGCCTCGCTGTTTCTGGGCACGTTGCTGGGGCATGTATACGCGGATATCCTGACCTTGGTTACCGGCCATGTCGTCATCGACCCGCGCAATGCCGCGATGGTTGGCATGGCCGCCTTTGCGGTCGCGGTGGTCGGTGGGCCGATGACGATGGCGATGCTGGTCCTGCAATCGACACACGATTTTTCGCTGACCGGGGCGGTGATCGCCGCGTCGCTGGTGGCGTCGTCGATCGTGCGCGAGACGTTCGGCTATTCCTTCTCCACCTGGCGGCTGCACCTGCGCGGCGAGACGATCAAGAGCGCGCGCGACGTCGGCTGGGTCAAGACGCTGACCGCCGGGCGCATGATGCGCAAGGAAACGCGCCCCACGGCCGCCGCCCTGACAATCGCCGAGTTCCGCCGCGCCTTTCCGCTCGGGTCGACGAGCCGGGTCGTGCTGACCGATGCACAGGACCATTATGCCGGGATCGTCGTGGTCCCCACCGCCTATGCCGACGGGGTCGATGCCACGGCGGCGGTCGGTACGCTGGCGACCGGGCACCGCAAGGTGCTGACGCCCGAGATGGATATCGCCGCGGTGATGGCCGGTTTCGACACGGCGCATACGGACGAACTGGCGGTCGTTGCGGATGACGGCCGGGTGCTCGGGCTTCTGTCCGAAAGTTATGTGCGTCGCCGCTATGCCGAGGAACTGGAAAAGGCGCAGCGTGAGGTGTTCGGCGAACGCTGACCGCCGGGTGGGGGCGGCGTTATTCGACGGCCTGGATCACCGCCCGCGTGACATTGCCCATGAACTGCATCCGGGCCGGAATGGGGCGGCGCGTGCTGCCAATCAGGACCGCGATCGCATAGGTATGGCCATCGGGGGATCGCAACAGGCCAACGTCGTTATAGCCGGTCGACAGGCTGCCGAGTTCCTGGCCCGTGCCGGTCTTGTGCGCCAGGGTCCATCCGGGGCGCAGGCCGGACTTCAGCCGCAGCGGCCCGGTCTTGCTCGCCCCCATCACCGTCAGCAGATGCACGGTCGACGCGTTGCTCAGCAACTCGCCGCGCTGGAGCAGGGCAAGGCCCAGCGTGATGCCGTTGGCGGATGCGCCGTCATAGGGGGCGGCCAGATACCGGGTCAGCGCCTTGCTGCGCGCCTCGTAGCTCATTTTGGCGCGGGCCTGCAGAAAGCCCCAGCCGCCGGCCCATTCCGGTTTCCATTCCAGGCCGGCGGTCTTCGCCTGGAGAACCCGTTCGCCGGGACCGAAGCTGACGCCGGCGATGCGCTTGGCCGTCAGCATCCGGCGGATCGCGGTCGGGCCGCCGACTTTCCAGAGGAGGACGTCGTTACAGGTGTTGTCGCTGCGTGTCATCGCGCAGTCCAGCAGGGCCGAGACGGTGGTGCGATAGCCATCGGCCCCAACCCGCGCCCGGATCGGCTGGTGGAACACGGTCAGGTCGGACTGGCGCACGGTGACCGCGTCCGACAGCGACAGCGCCCCGCGATCGACCGCATCCATCACCGCGATCGCGACCCACAGCTTGCTGACGCTTTGCTGCGGCATGGCGGCATCGGCGTTGTACCCGACGACCCAGCCGTCGGTCACGTCGCGGACGGCGATGCCGACCTGTCCCTGAAAGCTGGACCCAAGCGCCTGTACCGCGTTCAGCAGGGCCGCCGGCGGTTGATCCCGCCGTCGCCCGGGCTGCGCCGGGGGCGTCGCGACGGACAGATAGGTCGACGGGAGCAGGGGGCGGGTCGCTGGTCGCCGCGGTGCCGCCGGTGGTGCGGTGGACCCGGGGGGAGTCCCGGTCGGGACACAGGCGGCCAGACCCATGCTGATGCCAAGGGTCAGCATGGCCGCCCGGTTTGTTTCAAGTTTACGCAACATCATTACCCCGCACCGACGCTGCGGTCATAGGGCGGGTACCGGGCGTCGGGCCAGCGCGGGTCCGTCGGTCCGCCCCGTCTGACGCCGGACTGGTCGTATGTCCGCGGCGATGGCCCGGGGCGACGCGGCGCTTGCGGCCATGCCGGAACCATGGTTTCGGACAGGAAGGGGAGAGCGGGCATGCGGACGATTGATTTCAGTTCCTGGCAGAGCGTGCTGGCGACGATGCTTGGCCTGGCGCTGGTGACGCTGATCGGCGTCGGCATCCGGTTGCTGACGATGATGACGATCCAGCAGCGGCGCGAACGCATGAACCGCCAGATCAACGAACGGCTGCGTACGCTGATCGCGGCGTACAAGACGCTGGGCGGATCGTTCACGGGCACGCTGACGGTCGATCCCGCGCACCTGCGCGACCTGCGCCGGCGCGAGGGCGACCCGGCGCTCGCCGCGCCGCTTCGGCTGGATGCGGAGGCGATCGCCGGTTCGGATCGCGGCCGGCGGATCCGCGATGCGGTGGAGGCCGCGCTGTCCGACATCATCCTGCTCGGCACCGACGAGCAGGTTCGGCTGGCGGTGGCGGCGGCGCATGACCTGGTCGCGGGGCGGCCGGTGCCGACCCACGATCTGGTCGTGTCGCTACGCAATTTCGTCCGCGCGGCGCTGGATCTCCAGGCTATTCCGCGCGACCTCGTGCTGCCGGCGCAGGGGCCGACACGACCGGCCGGCACAGGCGGGCGGGGCAAGTCGGATCGTGACGCGGCTTCGGCTGGCCGGAGTGGCGGCGCTGGCGCTGGCGGCATGGCGACCGGCGGTGGTGTGCCCGACGGTGGTGCGGGCGATGTCGGCGATCCTTCGCCCACGGCTATCCCGACCGGTGGGATCCGCTGACGTTGCCGGGGGCGTCGCCGGTGACGGTGCCGGTCCGTCCGCCGCACCGTCGATGACGGCGTGCTACCGTTCGATATCCGAAAAACCGAGGAAGCGACCGGCCAGCCGGATCGGTCAGCGGCCCGCCAGATAGCGTGCGAGCGGGTCGATCATGTCCTCCGGGATGCGCCGGGCGATGACCGGCATCGTCGCCTGCGATTTCCGCGCGTCGACCACCGTTTCGTCGCCGCGCCAGTGACGCAGGCGCTGGGCGATGTAGCTGGCGCGCTGGCCGGCGAGCACCGGGAACGGCTTGCCGGGGGCATGGCAGCTGGCGCAGGCCGGCAGCTGCGCCTTTGGCAGCCCTTCGCGGACGATCCTTGCCGCCTCGGTCGTGCCGGACGGGGCGGTGCGTCCGATCCCCGGCATGGCGGCGAAATGGTCGGCGAGGCGTGTCATGTCGGCCGGGGTCAGCGTAGCGGCCGCGTTGGCCATGACCGCGCTCTGGCGCTTGCCGGTCGCATAGGCGGTCAATGCGGCGCGGAGATAGGCCGGACTCTGGCCGCCGAGGATCGGCATGTCGGGCTGGCCGCGTCCCCGTCCGTCCGCGCCGTGACAGCCGGCACAGGTTGCGATCCGGGCGTCGGCGATACCGGGAACCTCGGTCAGCGTGCGGTAGGTCGCCGGCGTCATGCCGGGCAGCAGGCGGACGAACGCGACCATGCGGCGGACTTCATCGTCGCGGTCCCGCGCGGCCCAGCCGGGCATCCCGGTATATTTGACGCCGCGTTTCAGGATCCAGAAGATCTGCTTGTCGGTCCATTCGCGGGCGTTGACCGACAGGTCGGGGGCAGGCGGCGTCGCGGCCTGCATCACCGGCAGGGGGCGGACGCCGGGCGCGCCGTGACAGGCGGCACAGCTTGCCTTGAACAGGCCGGCGGCACTGACCAGCCCCGCGTCCGCCCTGGGATCGTCGGGGGCGGTGATGGCGGCATAGGTGCGGACGGAATTGCGCATCGTCCAGTGGAGGAACCAGTCGGTGACCTTCCAGTGCCCCGACGATGCGGCGATGTTGAACACGCCCGACCACGCGAACAGCAGACCGGCCAGCGCCAGCGCGACGAGGGCGGCGACGGCGCGCGCCCAGGTGATCCGGATCGTCATGCGGTCGCGCTCCGTGTCTTCAAGAGTCCGCCGAGCATCGCCAGCCCGCCGATGAAATAGCTTGCGGCACCGACCATCAGCATGACGACGCTACCGAGTTGCTGGTCCTCGAGCGCGTCGAGACCGTGGATTGCCGGGTGCATCGCCATCATCGCGTACAGCGGCCGCGGGGCAAGGCCGATCAGCGCGCCGAGCAGCGTCATGTGCATCGACGTCAGCAGCAGCGCGGCGATGCCCGACGCGCGGCGGTCGCTCGCGCCGCCAATGCGCGTGCCGAGCACCGCGCTCCACAGGAGGACGCCGGCGGCGAGGAAGCTCGCCTGCTCGATCAGCAGTGCCGGTGCCTGCATGTCGACGCGCAGCCTGAGGGCCGGCAGGTGCCAGAGCCATACCACGGCCAGCTCGACCAGCGACATCGCCAGCGGCGTCACGACGGTCGGCCAGCGCTCGGCCGGATCCCAGCGCGTGCCCGCGATGCCGTAGGCGAGGAACGGCGCGGCGACCGCGACCGCGATCATGTGCCCCGCCATGTGCCCGACCATCCCGAGCGGCGCGGCGGCGAATGCCCAGCCGATCGGGACCAGGGCGATGCCCGATGCGAGGGCGGCGCGTCTCATCGACAATCGCCGAACACGATGACCGGCAGCGCGGTGAAGAGAACGGCGACGAAGCTCAGCCCGGCCAGCAGCCGGGTCGACAGCGCCAGAAAGCGCAGCCGGTCGATCGCGGTGCCCTGTTCGTGCGGCGGCGGGTCGCCGGGTGTCTGCGACTGGACGCGCGCGACATAGCCGGCGGCGGCGATGCCGAGCAACGCCACGATCGTCGCGATCAGCGTCGCCAGCGGAAAGCCGTTCAGTGCCGTTGCCGGCCGCTTCGCACAGGTCACCGCCACCCAGAGGTAGCAGAACAGGAAATGCGCGGCCCAGATCGTCGGCGGGACGATCAGCGTCCACAACGTCACCTTCAGGTCGCGCGCCCAGTGGCCGAACCGTCGTCCCTCCGGCTCGCGCGTCATGCGACCCCCGGGAACAGGCCGATCGTGCAGAACGTCACGATGCCGGTCAGCGCGAGGAAATGGTGGTACACGGTGATGTTGCGCAGGTCCGCGTCATAGACCGGCGTCATCTTGCCCGCGAAGCTGCGCGCGAGCGTGTAGGCCTGCATGATGACGCCGATCGCGGCGTGGACGGCGGTCCAGATCACCAGCGTCCAGACGATGGCCGGGTATACATGCAGCTCGGGATCGAGACCCGATACCCAAGGCCCGGCAAGCCCGGCGAACAGGCTGGCCAGCGTCGCGACGATCCCGACCACCAGCAGCGCCCGGCCCGCGGTTACGTTGCCGCGACGATGAACCTCGCGTGCGCCCACGGTCGCGGCCCAGCCGGTCAGGGTCAGCGCCAGTGCGACCATCGGCCAGACCACGCCCGGCCCGTCCAGTCCTGCACCGCTCGGCGGGAAATCGGTGTGGATCGTCCAGAAGAAGAAATAGCCGAACACCAGCCCTGAAAACGCGGTCGCGTCCGCCATCATCGTGATGAACATCGCCCACCAGCCCGGCGCCGCCGGCCCGGAGGTGTAGAGCGGCACCTCGATGCCGTGGCCGATATGCTTGGTCGGCTTTTCAGGGATCTCGGCGGTCCCGGTCCACAGCCACCACAGCACGCAGGCGAGCGTCGCGATGCCGCTGACCGCCGACCAGATATAGAGGTGATAGGTGGTCAGGATGAACACGCCGGCGAGTGCAACGGCGGTCATCATCGGCTTCACGCTGGGCGTGCCCAGGCGGATCACCTGCAACGGCCGCGCGTCGAGCACGGTGGTGACGATCGACTCGCGCCGCATCTCCTCCGCGTCGGGCAGGAAGAAGCGGCCCTCGTCGACCTTCTGCACGAAGTTCTTCTGGTCCCAGATCGGATAGCGGCTCTCGATCAGCGGTACCGAACGGATGCCCCAATCCTCGTCGTCGGGATGCGCCAGCCATTCGAGCGTGCCGGCATTCCAGGGATTGCGCGGGGCCTTTGAACGGCGCGGCGACAGCGCCAGGTCGACACAGACGATCAGCACGCCGAGCGCAAATAGGTACGAGCCGGCGGTCGAGGCCAGGTTCAGTCCGCCGATCCCGAGTTCCTCCGGATAGGTGAAGACGCGGCGCGGCATGCCGAGCAGGCCCGACAGGTGCATCGGGAAGAAGGTCAGGTTCATGCCGACGAACATGATCCAGAACGCGATCCGCCCGAGCGTGTCGCTGAGTTTCTTGCCCGTAATCAGCGGCCAGTAATAATACAGCCCGGCGAACAGCGGCAGCAGCGTGCCGCCGATCAGCACATAATGCAGATGCGCGACGATGAAATAGGTGTCGTGCGCCTGCCAGTCGAACGGGGCGACCGCGACCATCACGCCGGTCAGGCCGCCGATCACGAACACCGCGAGGCTTCCGCTCGCGTACAGCAGTGGCGTCGATTTCTTGACGTTGCCGGCCCACAGCGTCGCGATGAACACGAAGATCTGCACGCCCGTCGGGATGGCCACCGCCTCGGACGCGGCGGAAAAGAAGGCGAGGCTGATCTTGGGCAGGCCGGTCGTGAACATGTGATGGACCCACAGCCCGAAGCTGAGGAACGCGGTGCCGACGGCGGCCAGCACGATCCACGGATAACCGAGCAGGTGGCGCTGCGCGAACGTCGGGATCAGCATCGCGAACAGCGCGATCGACGGCAGGAAGACGATGTAGACTTCCGGGTGACCGAAGATCCAGAACAGGTGCTGCCACAGCAGCGGGTCGCCACCTTTCTCCGCGTTGAAGAACGGCCAGTTCAGCAGCCGTTCCATTTCGAACAGCACGTCGCCGGCGATCAGCGGCGGGAATGCGAACAGGATCATGACCGCGACGACCAGGATGTACCAGGCGTACAGCGGCATCAGGTTCAGCCGCATGCCGGGCGGGCGGCATTTCAGCACGCCGACGATCAGTTCGACCGCGGCGGCGACCGACGACACCTCGATGAAGCTGAGGCCCAGCATCCAGATATCCGCGCCGAGACCGCTGAGATCGGTCCGGGTGGTCAGCGGCGGGTACATGAACCAGCCGCCATCGGGGGCCGCGTCGAAGAAGATCGACCCCGACACGAACACGCCGCCGATCAGGAACGACCAGTAGCCGAACGACGACAGCCGCGGAAACGGCAGGTCGCGCGCACCCAGCAGCTGGGGCAGCAGGATGATCGACACCGCCTCGAACATCGGCACGGCGAACAGGAACATCATCATCGAGCCGTGCAGCGTGAACAGCTGGTTGAAGGTGTTCGCGGTGACGAGGTCGTTGTTCGGCACCGCCAGCTGCGTCCGCATGATGAGCGCGAGGACGCCGGCGAACAGCATGAAGCCGAACGCGGTCAGCGTGTACCACACGCCGATCCGGTTGTTGTTGACGTCGGTCCAGCGAAAGAACCAGCCGGTCGGGGCCTTCCACACTTCGCGCAAGCGATCCTCCTGGCCCTTGCGGACGGCGGGATCGTTCTGGTCGGGGGCGACGTACTGGGCGCTCTCGGTGGTCATTTGAGCCCCTGAAGGTAGCTGGCGATCTGGTCGGCTTCAGCGGCCGACATCTGCGGGAAGGCGGGCATCCGCACGCCGGGCTTGGTCTTGCCCGGATCGCGGATGAAGCCGGCGATGTTCGCGTGCGTCATCGGCAGGACGCCGGCGGCCAGTGTCGGGCGCGACCCGAAATGCGTCAGGTCGGGGCCGATCCGTGCGACGGGACCGACGCCGCGCACCGTGTGGCACCCACCGCAGCCATAGCTGGCGAATGCGCGCGCGCCCGGCGAGGACGTGACGGCGACTGGCTGACGCTGTTGCGCGAGCCAGCGTTCGAACGCGGCCGGCTCCATGGCGATCACATCGAACGCCATCAGCGCATGGCCAAGTCCGCAGAATTCGGCACAGACGCCGCGATAGGTGCCCGCCCTGGTAGCGCGGACGACGAGGCGGTTGGTGCGGCCGGGCATCATGTCCATCTTGCCGGCCAGCCCGGGCACCCAGAAGCTGTGGATGACGTCCGGGCTGTCCAGCGCCAGTTCAACCGTGCGACCGACCGGCAGGCGCAGTTCGTTCGCGGTTTCGACCACCGACCCGCCGGGGGGCGCATAGCGGATGCGCCACCAGAACTGTTCGCCAACGACACCGATCCTCAGGTCGTTGCCGGCGACCTCGCGCGGGCGCATCGCGGGCAGGGCGTAGAGCAGCAGCGCGAAGAGAATAATCGAGGGACCAATGCCGCCGAGCCAGAGGACCAGCTTCATTCCGCCCCTGTGCGTCAGGCGGCCTTCGGGCGCGCGTATCGCATGGCGCATGAGCAGGGCGAGACCGGCGGCGATGATGACCGCGCCGACGACGAGCACGATCGCGATCGTGCGGACGGTGTCGGCCTCCTCCCCGAACGGTGCAAGCGTCGACTGGTGCCGGTTGCACCCCGCCAACAGCGGCAGGCATGCGCCCACGGAAAGAAAATCAGCCTTCCGCATCATACCCTTGCCACCCTTTTGAAAGTCCTGCCTAGACGGCTGGGGCGGGCGGCGTAAACCGGAAAATACCATATTCGTCATGCAGGCGTCGGGGAGGCGGATCCAGGCCCGGGTCATTTGTGCCGCGCGATCCATGCCAACCGGCATGGTCCGCGACCATGCGGGCGTCGTTGTCCGTCATTGTCCGCCCGGTCGGCCGGGCCGGATCGAGCGGCAGGACCGGGTGGTGGAAGCCGCCCGACCCTGCTGGTTCGTCAGAAGCGTGCCGAGACGCCGAAGGTGAAGCGCCGGCCGAAGTTCTCGAAGCTGACGAACAGATTGTCGTAGCGTCCCGACTGGGCGAGGCTGGACTTGGTCAGGTTGATCCCTTCTGCATAGACCTGCACGTTCTTCAGGACGTTGAAGCCGAGGCGGGCATCGAGCTGTTCATATGATTTGGCGAATACCGGTTCCTGTTCGGAGCAGTAGATGCCGCCGCAGAAGCTTGGATTGCGCAAGAAGCCGCCGCGCCGGTTGTAGGCGACGCGGGCGGCGATGGGACCGCGTTCGTAGAAGCCGATGACGTTGAACGAATCGCTGACGCCGGGCAGCGTGGTCTTGGTCGCGTCATAGCTGTCCGGGTCGAATGGCCGGTTGCTGCCGACCATGGTATAATTCGCCTGGATACCCGCCCCGAACGCAAAGGAATGCGTGACCGAGAAGGTCGCCCCGCGCAGCCGCACGTCACCGCCATTGACCGGGCGCGAGATGGTGAAATTGTTGAACGGCCCCGCCGGCACGGTCGGCACCGTCAGTCCCGACGTGGTGCCGCTGACGATCAGCCCGTCGATCTGTTTCTGGTACAGGTCGACCGCGAAGCTGGTGGCCGCCGCCGGATACCATTCGAGCGAGGCGTCCAGATTGGTCGACACCAGCGGGCGCAGGTCGGTGTTGTTGGTCGAGGCGAAACTGCCGACCTCGCTCAGCGCGCCGAAGTTGAACCGCGGTGCCACTTCGTCGAGTTCGGGGCGGGTCAGCGTCTGCGAGGCGGCGAAGCGGAAGACGAGGTCGTCGGTGACGAGAACCTTCAGGTTCATCGACGGCAGGAAGTTCTCGTACTTGCTGCGCAACGCCAGTTCGGTCAGCCCGCCCGGGCCGTCGGCGGCCGCAAAGATCCCCTCCAGCGCCAGCGGATCGGGCGGCGGGCCATTGGGGGCGGGAATCGGCTTGCGGAAGCCGGTCAGCACCCGGCTGAACCCTGACGCGGTGATGTCGGTCCGGGTATAGCGCACGCCCGCCGTGATGTGCGATTCCATGCCGAACAGCCGGAAATCGCCATCGGCGTCGAAATAGGCCGACGTCACCGTCTCCTTCACCCTCGACGATGCGCCGGTCCGCACGGCGGCATAGCTCGATCCGTTGGCGATGAAGGCGTCGATCGCGGCGAGGCGCTGGGTCGCATCGGCGCGGCCAGCGATGATCTGTCGCAATCGCGCGAGGTTCGCGGGGTCGGCCATATAGCGGTCATAGGCGTCGACGTTGATGAGGAACGTATCGTTGTTCGCCCCCGCCGCCTGGCCGAACAGCGACGGATCGGGCGACAGGATGCCGTTGGTGACCGAGCGGAGTTCGGCCGCCGAGCGGAACGTGTAGCCCGAATTCTGGTATACCTGCTGCTGCAGCGCATCGGCCGTCGCATAGCGATCCAGCGATTTCTCGCCCGTCTCGCGCAATGCGCCGACCCGGACCTTGAAGTCGGGGTTTATCTTCCAGTTCAGTTCGCCGCTGAATTCATAGTTCTTGGCGTCGATCAGATCGCCGGTGTTGTACTGTTGACGGACCTGCACCAGCGATGCGTTGTCGTAGGACGCGTTGAGCCGGGGATCTATGTCGGTGATCGCCGGCACCGCGCCGGTGGCGTCGAGGAAATATTTGCCGACGCCGACGATTTCCATGCTGCGTCGCCGGTTCAGCCCCGGATTGTCCAGTTTGGCGGTCGAATAGGCCCCGTCGAGTTTCAGTTGCAGGCTGTCGTCGATGTCATAGGCGATGTTGGCGCCGGCCATCTGCGTGCGCGTCGGCCGCCGGTTGAGCTCGACGTTGAACGCCTGCGACCCGGCATTGGGGTTGGTGTCCATCTTCACCACGACGCCGTTTTCGTCGACCTCGGTCCGGCTCTGGTTACGGATATAGTCGGCAAAGCCGGTGAAGCCCGCGCCGTTGCCCGCGACCGCGCCCGCCGCCGATTTGGGTGGATTGACCGCGTACAGCCAGTTGCTGACGCTGTTGACCGTCGTGTCGGTGTTGAAGTCCGAACGCAGGTAATCGAGATTGACCTCCAGCCCGTCGACCGGGCGAAGCTGCACCGCCGCGCTGTATCCGGTGCGGACGCGGTGCTCGTCGATGCGGTTGCGGTTGAACTCCTGCGGTCGGTACACCGGACTGACGCCGAAATTGTCATAGGCGAACAGCGCGGGGTAGGCGACCGGATCCGATGCGGTGAACGCGCCGATGGTGCGCAGCGACCCCGTGCCGGTGGTGTAGGTGCGGTTGCGGCGTTCCTGTCGCGCGAACGACATCAGGATGCCGACGCGGTTGTCGAGAAACGTGGTGGAGAACAGCGCCGAACCGTTCGGGGTCAGCTTGCCGCTGTTCTCCTCATACAGCCCTTCGAGGCGGAACGCGCCATGTGTGCCGGGCCGGTCGAGCGGGCGCGCGGTACGCACATCGACGGTGCCGCCCACGCCGCCTTCACGGATATAGGATTGCTGCGTCTTGTAGACGTTCACGCCGCCGATCAGGTCGGACGAGATGGTGTCGAAGCTGAACGAGCGGTTGTAGTTTTCCGATGCGATGCGGCGGCCGTTGAGCAGCACGGTGTTGAACCCCGGCCCGAGACCGCGGATCGACACGAAACGGCCCTCGCCGCCGTCGCGGTCGATCGACAGGCCGGGGACGCGCTGAAGCGCCTCGGCGAGGTTCTTGTCGGGGAACTTGCCGATTTCCTCGGACTTGATCGATTCGACGATCACGTCGGACCGGCGCTTGCTCTCCAGCCCCTGGATGATCGCGCCGCGGATGCCGGTCACGACGATGTCGTCGGCGGGCGTGTCGTCTGGCAGGATTTCGGCCTGCGGCGGGATGGCGGCCGGTTGCGCAGCGGCATCGGGCGCGGTTTGCGCGGCGGCGACGCCGGGCAGGGCGGCCATGCCGATGCCGGCCATGACCCCGCCCAGCAGGCGCAGCCTGGCGCGGTGCAGTCCGGTCGCGCGGCTACGCTCCTTGGAAGCCTCTTCCAGCATCGTCATCCTCCCCGTTTTTCGCGCCAGCATCGCTCGGGCGTGCTTGGCATTTCATTTGTCTGATAAAAACACGGACGGCCGTCAATTGCCCCGGTCGCCGGTGGCCGGCCTGGCCAAGACGCTGCACAATCATATCCCGTATACAAAAATCGTTTGATTTCAGATGGTAGCCACGCGCTGCGCCGGAGGCCCGAGGCGCAAAAATATTTATTATACACAAGGACATCGCCGATGGACGCGGCGGGACTGGTGGCATGTCGCCCGATCCGGGTGCCTATCCGCCCACACAAGGCACCGCGCGGCGCTGTACGCCCTTGGTGAAAACCATTAGTAAGACAAAAAGAACGTGGGGAGGGTGTGCGATGCGACTGTGGGACACCGGCCTTGCCCGTATCGGATGGCTGTTGCCCGTGCTGTTCGCGCTGGCCGCGCCGCTGCCGGCGCTGGCCGGGCCGGTGCTGCATGTCGATTCGCGGCGTGGCGACGATCGCCGCGACGGTGCCACGCCCGCGACCGCGCTGCGCACGCTGCGCGCGCTCGGATCACGCCCGCTCGCGCCGGGGACGGTCGTGCTGCTGCGCGCCGGATCGCGCTGGACCGAACCGTTGCGCGTTACCCGGTCGGGCACCGCGCAGCACCCGATCGTCTATCGCCCCTATGGCCGCGGCGCGCGTCCACGGATTGATGCAGGCGGGGTTGCCGACGCGGCGGTGACGATCGTCAATGCCGGCCATGTGCGGGTGTCGGGGCTGGAGCTGACCAACCAAGGCGCAAGCGGGGGCGGCGCGAAGCGGCGCGGGGTGTCGATCCTGGCGCATGACATCGGCACGCTGCGCGACATCCGCGTCGACCGGATGTTCATCCACGACGTCAACGGATCGAACGATCACAAGGACACCGGCGGCATCGTGTTCGAAACCGTCGGCGCGCGGGTGCCGAGCCGGTTCGCGGGGCTGGTGATCGAACGCAACCTGATCCGCCATGTCGACCGGTCCGGCATCGTCGCGTCGAGCGACCAGTTGAACCGTGCGCGCTGGTTCCCCAGCATCGCCGTGGTGATCCGCGACAATTACCTGGAGGACATGAGCGGCGACGGGATCACGCCATGGGCGACCGACGGCGCGCTGGTCGAGCACAATGTCGTGCGATCGGCGGCGCGCCGCGCGCCGGGGTATAATGCCGGGTTGTGGCAGTGGAGCACCGACAACACGCTGATCCAGCTCAACGACGTCGCCGATACGCACGGCACCCGCGACGGCCAGGGGTATGACAGCGACTATAATTCGCGCGGCACGACATTCCTGTACAATTACAGCCACGGGAACGAGGGCGGCTTCATGCTGCTGTGCACGCCGGTGCGGCGCGATCCGCAGGAGAATATCGGCAACAGCGGTACGATCGTCCGCCATAATATCAGCCACGACGACCGGACGCGGACCTTCGCCCTGTCGGGTGCGGACGACGTGCTGGTGGAGCGCAACGCGGTCTACACCCCGGCGGGGGCCGAGGTGCAACTGGTGCTGGCCACCGACTGGGACGGATGGTCGTCGCGCGCGGCGTTCGTCGACAACCTGTTCGTGTCGCGTGGGCGCGCGCTGTACGGGCATCAGGTGGAGCGCGATATCGATCGCGGCACCTATGTCCTTGCCCCCGGATGGGGACCGGCGCGCGACATCACGCTGAGCGGCAACCGGTTGATCGGCACGCATGTCGGGGTGGCGGGTGCGCCGGGCCGCCTCGCGCCGCTGCCGCTGCCGCCGCGCGACTGGACGCCGCCGGCGCTGCGCGCGACCGATGCCACCGCGCTCGATGCGTTCATGGCGCGCCACCGGGCGTGGCTGCTGGCGTTGATGCGCGATCAGTTCGGGGCAGAGCCGGTGCTGGCCGTGCCCGTCCCGTTCGCCCTTGCCGCCACGCCGGGGCGCAATGGCTGAGGCGGCGTCGCCATTGCCCGATGCGGTGCGCCGGGTCGTGATCGTCGGGGGTGGTACCACGGGATGGTCCGCCGCCGCCGCGCTCGCCACCGCGCCGGGGATGGGGCATCTGCACGTCACGCTGGTCGAGACGCCCGACATTCCGACGATCGGGGTGGGCGAGGCGACGATCCCGCACATTCGCGGGTTCAACGCCGCGATCGGGCTGGACGAGGCGCGATTCGTCGCGAACACCGGCGCGACGATCAAGCTGGGCATCCGGTTCGACGACTGGCACCGGCGCGGCGCGCGCTATTTCCATCCCTTCGGCGAGACGGTGCGGCGGATCGGCGGGGTCGATCCGCACCATCATCTGGTGCGCGGACAGATGACGGCGGACGATCTGGCGGCGCTGTCGCCCGGTGCGGTCGCGGCGGCGACGGGGCGGGTGGTCGATGCGTCGCCGCCCGATCCGGCGATGGTCGAGCGGGCCGACTATGCCTATCACTTCGATGCCGGGCGCTATGCCCCGTTGCTGCGCGACCATGCCGTCGCACGCGGCGTGGTGCGGGTGACGGGGCGGGTCGCGGGCATCCGCCGCGCACCGGCGGACGGCATGGTCGAGGCGGTGCTGTGCGACGACGGGCGGGCGATCGCGGGCGACCTGTTCCTCGACTGTTCGGGGTTTCGTGGCCTGCTGATCGGCGATGCGCCGGACAATCGCTTCGTGGACTGGAGCCACTGGCTGCCGTGCGACCGCGCAGTCGCAGCACCGTGCGCGCGGCTGGGCGAGCTGGTCCCGTTTACCCGATCGACCGCCGATGTGGCGGGCTGGCGCTGGCGCATCCCGCTTCAGCATCGCACCGGCAACGGCCATGTCTATTGCTCGGCGTTTCTCGACGACACCGCGGCGGCGGACGCGCTGCTCGCTGCGATGGACGGGCCGCCGCTCGCCGATCCGCGCGTTATCCCGTTCCGCACCGGGCATCGTGACCGGGTGTGGGACGGCAATGTCGTGGCGCTGGGGCTGGCGGCCGGGTTTCTCGAACCGCTGGAATCGACCAGCATCTATCTGGCGCAAAAGGGCGCGCTGCTGCTGCTCGACCTGTTTCCCGGCCGGCAGGGGGCTGGGCCGCTGCGCGACGAATATAACCGGGTGATGCTGGACGAGTTTGCGCAGATCCGCGACTTCCTCGTGCTGCATTATTCGGCGACGACGCGCGATGACAGCGCCTTCTGGCGCGCGCGCCGGGGGATGCCGCCTCCCGACAGCCTGTCCGCGCGACTGGCGCTGTTCGAGAACCACGGCGTCCTGTGGCAGCATCAGCGTTTCTTCAACGAGGTGAGCTGGCGCGCGGTGCTGATCGGACAGGGAATCGTGCCGCGCGGCCACGACCCGCGGCTCGACGCAGTGCCCGAAGACTGGGCGCGGTCGGCGATCGCGGCGGCGCGCGCGGCGACGCGGGACTGGGTGGCGCGCTATGCCGGCCATGCCGAGACGGTGGCGGCGATCGTGGGCGCGGCGCGATGATCGGGCGGATCGCGATCGTCGGCGACGGGGTGGGCGGATGGCTGGCCGCCGCCGCGATCCTGCGCGCGTTCCAGTCGACGCGGCGGGTGAGCGTGATCGCGCACGACCGGCCGGAAACCGGCGGCATCGTGACCGATGCGGGCTTCGTGCGCTTTCTGGGGCTGCTCGGCATCGCCGATCCGCCGGGGACGCCGTACTGGGGAAACCGGGTGGCGGGGCCGGATGGCAGCACGATCGCCTTTGTCCCGGCCGGCGGCGCGCCGGGCGGTGCCTTTGCGACCCCGCCGGGAGCTGGGCCGACGCTGGCCGCCGATCATGCCGCCGCGCTGGAAGCGGCGTGGCGGCGCGACGGCCAGCCCGGCCTGCGCTGTTCGCGCGCCGTGCTGGCCGGGGTGTTGCGCGGCCATGCGCTGGCGATGGGCGCGGTGGAAGCGCGGTCTTCGGGGGACGAGATTGCCGCCGCCGACCTGATCGTCGATACGGCGGGCGCCGGCGCGGCGGCATGGGACGGGCGGCGCGTGCGCATCGGCGGGGCGGACGACACGCTCGATGCAGCGGCGCTGGCGCAAAAGGGTGTAAGCCAGTTGCTTCAGTTATTCCCGTCGGCCTGGCCCGCGCCCGCACTGGCCGGGGAATATGTCCGGCGACTGACCTCGCTGCGAGGCTGGTATGACGATGCTGCCGTGTTGCGCGCGCGGGCGGCCGGGGAAGCACCGCCCGCCGGATCGGCACGTCTGACGCGGCGGATCGCGCTGTTCGCCGCGAACGGGCGGCTGACCCATGCCGAGGACGATCCGCTGCCCGGCGCGGCGTGGCATTCGCTGCTGCTCGCCTGCGGCATCGTGCCGCCCGCCCGCCACTGGCGGACATGCGGCGCATGACCGAGGCCGAACGCTGCTGGATCGCGGGCGATATGGACGGAGCGCTGCATCATGCCACCGCGATGCTGCGCCATGCCCCTTCGGCCGATGCCTTGCTGATCCTGTCGCGCATCGCCGACGAACGGCATGGATTTGCCGATGCGCTGGCGCTGGCGCAGCGCGCGGCGGCGCTGGCCCCCGGCGACCTGCGCTGCGCGGCACAGCACGCCTATGCCGCGTTGCGCGCGGGAAACGTCGATCTGGCGCGTGACGCGGCGCGGCACGCCGGCGCGCTGCCGGGCGACGATGCCGAGGCGCTCGACCTGATCGGCGTCGTCTATCACGGCCTGAACGACTATGCCGCCAGCGCCGCGATGCTGCGCCGGGCCAGCGCCGCGCGGCCCGATGATCCCCGGCTGCTGGCCAATCTGGCGGCGGTGCTGACGTTGTGCGGCGCGATCGACGATGCACGGGCGGCGTGCCGCGCCGCGTTGCGCATTGATCCGCAATCCACCCGCGCGCTGGCGATGCTGAGCGAGATCAGCCCCGCCGCGCCGCACGACAACCTTGTCGCGCCGATCGAGGCCGCGATCGCCCGGTCGCCGTCCCCCGCCGAACATTTGGTGCTGCACCACGCGCTGGCACGCGAGCGCGAGGGGCTGGGCGATCTTGCCGGGGCGTTCGCCGCACTGCACCGGGGCAAGGACCGGTTGCTGGCGCGGCTGCCACGCCCGCTGCACGACGATCGGGCGATGTTCGACGCCCTTGCCCGTCTGCCCGCGCCGACGCAGCGCGGGGCGGGGGGCGACCGGGCGATCTTCATCGTCGGCATGCCGCGATCGGGGACCACGGTGGTCGAACGCATCCTGTCGAACTGCGCGGGCGTGTTCGGCATGGGCGAGAGCCAGGCGATGCCCGCGCTGCTGCGCCGCGTGACGGGCAGCGGCGCGTCGCAACTGGTCGACGCCGCCGCGCTGGAACATCACTGGGCACGATTGCCGATGGCGGCGATCGGTACGGAATATCTGCGGCAGGCCGCCGCGCTGGCCCCCGCTGCGGTGCGCCATGTCGACAAGCTGCCGCTCAATTTCCTGCTGGTCGATGCCATCCTCGCCGCGCTGCCCGCCGCGCGCATCCTGTGGGTCCACCGCGACCCGATCGACACGGTAGCGGGCAATTACCGGCAGATGTTCGAATATCAGTCGGGCAGCTACGACTATACGCTGACGCTGGCCGATACCGCGCGTTTCGTGGCGGCGGCGGAGCGGATGCGCGCGCGGTCGATCGCGCGCCATCCCGCGTCGATCCATGCCGTCGATCTGGACGCGATCGTCGATCATCCGGAAGCGACGGCACGCGCGCTGCTCGACTTCTGCGGACTGCCGTGGCGTGACGGGGTAACCGCGATCGACCGTAACCCCACTCCGGCGGGATCGGCCAGCGCGGCACAGGTGCGCGTGCCGATCCACGGCGGGCACCGCGCGCGCGCGGCGCGCTACCGCCCGTTCCTCGCGGACGCCATCGCGATCCTCGACCGCGCACGCGATTAGGTGGTTGGTCCCGGCCTCGGCCCGGATCTGCGGTAGCCAGACGGACCGTTGTGGAAGAATTTGCCAATCCGCGCAGGAACGACCCGCGACGGTAATGCCAGCCCGCGCCGCATCGCCACAGATAGGACATCGACGCCACATCCACGTACCGTCCGATCGCCGGCGCGGACCTTATGCGGGCGGATGATACTGTCGTTTGGCCAGCTTGGTGCGCAAGGTTTGACCGGACGCCGGAATGGCGGATTTGTGTGGGTTCAGCGCAAATGTGGAGCGGGTGAAGGGAATCGAACCCTCGTCGTAAGCTTGGGAAGCTTCTGCTCTACCATTGAGCTACACCCGCGTTCGGCATGCCCACTGCCACGTTCCGGGCGGGGTCGTCAACGTCGATCGTGCGGGCGTGTCAGGTGCCCGGTGGCATCAGCGTCAGGACGTCGCCGATGATGCGGCGCATCGCGGCATGGGCGGCGACGGGGTTGCCGTCGCGGATGGCGTCGGCGACGGCGGCGTGGGCGTCGACATTGGCCGAGCGTCCCTCGATCCGGTTGGTGAACAGGATCGAGGTGCGCAGCGCCGTTTCGACCACGCTGCGCAACTGCGCGTAGAACGGGTTGCGCGAGGCGAGCAGGATCGCGACGTGGAAGGCGATGTCGGCGTCGAGCACGTCGTCGTCGCCCCGGTCGGCCGCGCGCATCGCCGCGAGGCCGGCGTCGATGCCGACCAGATCGGCGGGGTCGTGATAGCGCGCGGCGAGCGCCGCCGCCTCCGGCTCGATCGCGACGCGCAGTTCGTTGAAATGGCGCAGGAGATCGACCGAGAACTTGCGTTCGAGCAGCCAGCGCAGCACGTCGGGGTCGATCAGGTTCCAGTCGCGCGCCGGCCGGACGATGGTGCCCTGACGCGGCCGGGCGCTGACCAGCCCCTTGGCGGTCAGCATCTTCACCGCTTCGCGCGTCACCGACCGGCTGACGCCATAGGTGAGGGCCAGGTCCGCCTCCGTCGGGAAGGGATGCGTGTCGTACCGGCCGATGACGATCGCCCGGCCCAGCGATTCGAGCATGCCCTGTGTCAGGTTGCGCCCGGTTTCGGAGCGGCGGAGCACGATGTCGGCGGTGTTGCCGGGCGCGTCGGCGTCGCTCTCGTTTTCGGCCATGGTCGTGTCGATCATGCATCGCTTGTGACGTACTGACTAGCCGCTGTCATCAGGCTATGGCATCAGGCGGAAATTATCGGATAATAACGTGGCGCGACACCGATGGTGCGCGGAGGGGAAACCAGGTATGACCTTGTCGACGATCGATATCGTGGTGGTGGTGGCGTACGCCATCGGCATCTTTGCGCTGGCGCAATGGGTCAGTCGCGACAAGGGCGGCGAGAGCAAGGACAGCTCGGATTACTTCCTCGCGTCCAAATCGCTGCCGTGGTGGGCGATTGGCGCGTCGCTGATCGCGGCCAACATATCGGCCGAACAGATCGTCGGCATGGCGGGGTCGGGGTATCAGATCGGTCTGGCGATCGCGTCATATGAGTGGATGGCGGCGCTGACGCTGCTGATCGTCGGCAAATATTTCCTGCCGATCTTCCTGCGCAACGAGATCTACACGATGCCGCAGTTCCTCCAGGAGCGCTACGGCCCGTCGATCCGCACGCTGATGGCAGTGTTCTGGCTCGCGCTCTACGTCTTCGTGAACCTGACCTCGATCATCTGGCTGGGGTCGATCGCGGTCGCCAAGGTGGCGGGCGTCAACCAGGACGTGGCGCTGGTCGCGCTTGGCCTGTTCGCGCTGCTGTACCAGATCAAGGGCGGGCTGAAGGCCGTCGCGCTGACCGACATCGTTCAGGTCACGTTGCTGGTGCTGGGCGGCCTGACGATTTCGTACCTGACGCTGAGCGAGATCGGCGGCGATGGCGGCGTGCTGGGCGGCTTTGCCGAGCTGACGCGGCGCGCGCCCGAAAAGTTTGACATGATCCTGACCCGTGACAATCCGTTCTACAAGGATCTGCCGGGCCTGTCGGTGCTGATCGGTGGCATGTGGATCGCGAACCTCAGCTATTGGGGGTTCAACCAGTATATCATCCAGCGCGCGCTGGCGGCCAAGTCGCTGCCGGAGGCGCAGAAGGGCATCGTGTTCGCGGCGTTCCTGAAGCTGCTGATGCCGCTGGTGATCGTCGTGCCCGGCATCGCCGCGGTGGTGCTCGCACCCGATCTGGCCAAGCCGGACGAGGCGTATCCGACGATGATGCGCCTGCTGCCGCCGGGTCTGCTGGGGCTGGTGTTCGCGGCGCTGATCGCGGCGATCGTCGCGTCGACCGCGTCCAAGATCAATTCGATCGCGACGATCTTCACGCTGGATCTGTATGCGAAGCGCAAAGGCATCCGCACCGCCGCCGAGGACCGTGACGGCGACCGCCTGCACGAGCGCAAGCTGGTGAGCGTCGGGCGGATCGCGGCCAGCGTCGCGATTGTGATCGCTATCCTTGCCGCCCGGCCGCTGCTGGGCGGGGCGGACCAGGCGTTCCAGTTCATCCAGGAGTTTTCCGGCTTCTTCACGCCGGGCATCACGGTCATCTTCCTGCTGGGCCTGTTCTGGAAGCGGGCGACGGAAGCCGGCGCGATCGGGGCGGCGGTGGCGTCGGTCGTGCTGTCCTACCTGTTCCGGGTCGTGGCGCCGGAAATCCCGTTCATGGACCGGATGGGGATCGTGTTCCTGCTCAGCCTTGGGCTGGCGATCGTGCTGTCGCTGCTGGTCAAGGGCCGCGGGGACGCCAACCGCATCAAGATGGACGGGGTGCGGTTCGAGACGTCGAACGGCTTCAACATCGCCGGTATCGGCGTGATCCTGATCCTGATCGCGCTGTACGCCACATGGTGGTGAGTCCGTTCATTGCAGTCGACTGGGGCACGACCAACCGGCGGGCTTACCGGATCGAGGACGGGCGGATCGCGGCGGTCGAGCGCAGTCCGCTGGGCGTGTCGGCGATGGCGGCGGGGGACTATCCAGCCGAGATTGCGGGCCTGCGCGATCGGCTGGGCGACCTGCCGGTGCTGATGGCCGGCATGGTCGGATCGACGATCGGCTGGACGGTCGCGCCCTATGTCGTGGTGCCGGCCGGGATCGCCGATATCGCCGCCGGGCTGACGTGGATCGACGACCGGACCGCGATCGTGCCAGGCCTGTCGTTCGTTGACGGGTCGCGCGGTGACGTCATGCGCGGCGAAGAGGTGCAGTTGCTGGGGGCAGCGCTGGCGGGACGGGTGCCGGCCGACGCGCTGCTGTGTCAGCCGGGCACGCATTGCAAATGGGTGGAGCTGGCTGGCGGGCGGATCGCACGGTTTACGACGGCGATGACGGGCGAGTTGTTCGCGCTGGTCCGCGCGCACGGCGTGCTGGCACCGCAGCTTGGTGCAGCCGTCGCGGCTGGCGATGCGTTCGTGGAGGGGGTGCGCGAGGGTGCGCGGCGCGACCTGACCGCCAGCCTGTTCGGGATCCGCGCGTCGAGCGTGCTGGGCCTGCGCGACGATGCCGATGCCGCCTCCTACGCCAGCGGGGTCGTGATCGGCAGCGACTTTGCCGCGCGGCTTGAGGGCGGTGCCCGCGATGTCCATCTGGTCGCCGATGGCGATCTCGCCACGCTCTATGCCACCGCGATCGAAACGCTGGGTGGCCGGGCGATCGTCACCGCCAGCGAGGACGCGTTCGTCGCCGGCATCACGCATATCCGGGAGTTGTCCGCATGACCCACCGCGAAACCTTCGACGCGGCGTTCGCCCGCTGCCCGCTTGTCGCCATCCTGCGCGGCGTGAAGCCGGACGAGGTCGTGGCGATCGGCGAGGCGCTGGTCGACGCCGGCTTCACGATCATCGAAGTGCCGATGAACTCGCCGCAGCCGCTCGACAGTATCGCCCGGCTCGCCAAGGCGCTGGCCGGCCGCGCGGTCATCGGGGCCGGCACGGTGCTGCGTGTCGAGGACGTCGACGCGGTCGGCGCGGCGGGCGGCACGCTCATCATTTCGCCCAATGCGAACACGGCGGTGATCGCGGCGGCGGCGGCACGGGGCTATGTCGCGATGCCGGGTATCGCCACCCCGACCGAGGCGTTCGCCGCGCTGGAGGCCGGGGCGGCGGCGCTGAAGCTGTTCCCCGCCGAGGCCGCCAGCCCGGTCGTCTTGAAGGCGATGCGCGCGGTGTTGCCGAAGGATACGCGCGTGTTGCCGGTCGGTGGCGTGAACGTCGACGGCATGGGGCCGTGGCTGGCGGTCGGCGCGGCCGGGTTCGGACTTGGCTCCGCGCTGTATGCGCCGGGGATGACAGCGGCGGACGTGGGCGCGCGGGCGAAGGCGTTCGTGGCGGCGCTGGCGGCCGGGTGAGGGTGGTGCTTGTCCGTTCCCCGGCGAAGGCCGGGATCCAGCTGGGGTGGCCGAAGTGATTATCCGCCAGCGTTAACCCAACTGGACCCCGGCCTTCGCCGGGGAACGCAGAGGCCGCTTACGGAATCAGCCGGTCCGCCCGCAATTGCGCGAACAGGTCGAAGAACGCGTCGTCGGTCGGCTGATAGGCGGTGAAGCCCATCCGGCGGCTTTTCGACATGTCGGTCACGACCTCGATCGGCCGACCCAGGTCGGCATCGGTGTGCCAGGGCGAGGCAAGGCGCGACAGGTCCGGTTCGACCAGATCATGCTTCTCCGCAAGCTCTCGCCAGACATCGGCGTCGTCCGCCATCTGCTCCTCCAGCGGCCGGACCACGCCGTCGAACGGTTCGGCCTCGATCCCGAACCATTCGGCAATCCGCCCCCACATCCAGCTCCAGCGGAAGACGTCGCCGTTCACCACGTTGAACGCCTCGTCGCGTGCCGCCGGTGTGGTCGCCGCCCACAGCAGGTGCCGGGCCAGTTGCCGCGCGTCGGTCATGTCGGTCAGCCCGTTCCACTGCGCCGCCGATCCGGGGAAGCGGAAAGGCCGTTCGGTCTCGCGGCACAGCGTGGCATAGGCGGCCAGCGTGGTGCCCATGTTCATCGCGTTGCCGACCGCCTTGCCGATGACGGTGTGCGGCCGGTGGACGCTCCAGCCGAAGCCGTCGCGCGCGGCGGCGGCAAACACTTCGTCCTCCTGCGCGTAATAGAAGTTCTCGACGTCGAGGCGGGGCTGCTCCTCGCGGAACGGCGTCTGGGGCAGGGTGCCTTTGCCATACGCCTCGAACGGCCCGAGATAATGCTTCAGGCCGGTCACCAGCGCGACATGGGTCGTGCTGCCCCCGGGGCGCAGGCCATCGAGCAGATTGCGGACCATGGCCGCATTGACGCGGATATTCTCGGCCTCGGTATCCTGTCGCAGCCATGTGGTGATGAAGACGGCGTCGGGGCGCAGCCCCGAAAGGGCGGCGGCGGTGCCGGCGACATCCTGCAGATCGGCGACGACCGGCGTGACGCCCGCCTGATCGACCGGCCTGCGCGCCAGACCATGGACGGTCCAGCCCTGCTCGACGAGCAACCCCGCTGTCGCGCTGCCGACGATGCCGCTTGCGCCCACTACCAATGCCGTTGCGGCCATGCCTGATCCTTTGTCGTCGTTCCCGGCCCTTAGCTAGGTACCGACAGGCGGCTGCACCAGTGGCGGGGCCGCTGGCGACGTCGATGGGCCGATCCTGCTCGGCGCTGTGATTCCGTCGGCATTGGATCGGTATTGGTCTTGAAAACGGTGGATGGCGGTCGGACTCGCATTCGCCGGACATGAACTTACGGAAAAATATCAATCACGATCAGCATGTTGACGGTATAACATATTAATGAAGCCAAATTGACTTAAAACTGACCAAGACCACTCCTACCCGGCGGGCTTCGATGCATCGATCAGACGCACGGGACGATCCAAAGGGGGCAAATATGGCATATCAATCGGACAGGCGTATCCTGTTGTCGGGCGCGATCGCGGTCGCGGTGACGGTAACCGCAACGTCGGCAGCGGCGCAGAGCGTCGGGTCGCAGACGAATGGCGCGACGCAGGCGCAGGCCGAACCAATCACCGATCCCGCGCAGACCGCCAGCGAATCGCTGACCGAGGATATCGTCGTCAACGGCCGGCGTCAGCGCACCGCGCTGAACGAGGAGCGCGACGCAATCGCCACCATCGACATCGTCACCACCGGCGACGTCGCGATCAATTCGCAGACCGGTGTCGCCGATCTGGCCAAGGCGTTGCCGGGCATCTCGGTCAGCCGCGACCAGGGCCGCAACCAGAGCGCGACCGGCGAGGCGCAGTTCGTCTCGATCCGCGGCTTCGACACCAGCTACAACGCCTACACGCTGGACGGCCTGCGCCTGCCGCAGGTGGCGGGCAGTTCGCGGGCGATTTCGCTGAACCTGTTCTCGCCCTTCGCGATCGGCGGGATCGCGGCGGACAAGACGCCGGGTGCCGCTAAGGATTCGGATTCGATCGCGGGCATCGTCGACCTGCGCACCCCGACCGCGTTCGATTTCAGCGCCGACTTCACGCGGGGGCGTGTGCTCGGTCAGCTGGCCGGGCTGGCGCTCGACCGTGACCAGAAGGCGTTTGGCGGTGCGATCGGCATCGACATGGCACGGCGGTTCGGGTCGGATCGCCAGTTCGGCGTGTACGTTGGCGCCTATTACGAGGAGCGTGCCAACGCCGCTGAATCAACCGCGGTCCAGAATGATTACCGGACGACCAACTTCAACGTCGGCACCGCACGCGCCAACGGCAACGCGCTGTCGGCGGACGGCGTCCAGTGGAACTTCTACAACAACGAGATCAAGCGGTACGGCGTGACCGGCTCGCTCGATTTCCGCAGCGATCCCGTGGAAGTGTTCGCACGCGTCAATTACGCGACGTATCTGAACACCAACACGATGAACCAGACGGCGCTTCGCAACGAGCTGACGCGCGGTCAGGTCAACACGAACCCGGTTCGTACGCTCAGCACCGGCGGCACGACCCAGGCCTATAACGCAGCCGGCGTGTTCACGCCGCTTGGCATCAACCCGGCCAGCTATTTCCGGACCGAGGATGTCGAGCAGGAGCTGTTCTCGGCGCAGGTCGGCGGCAAGGCGCACTGGAACGATTTCACCGCCTCGCTGGAGGGGGCCTATGCCGATGGCCGGTTCGACCAGCCACGCCGGATCGAGGCGGCGTTCCGCGGCGTCGCCTATAATGGCGGCACCAACAACACCGGCGCATCCAGCGAAGGGGTGATCGTCGACCTGTCGAACCCCAAGTCGCCGCGTCCCGTGCTGTCGACGGGCGCGACCGCCTATGTCTCGTCGCTCGACCGGCCGACGCAGCTCTATGTCCAGCAGGGATACGACTATCTGTCGGAAACTAAGAAGACCGTCCGGGGCAGTGTCGGCTGGAAAGGCGAGGGCGTTCTGGCCGATGCGACGGTCGGGGGGCTGTACGAGGATTCGGACCGCAAGGGCCGGACGCTGGCACCCGACGTCACGCGCTATCGCTTCCTGACGCCGTTGCAGGCGGGCAGCGTGCAGGGACCGACGATCAACCAGTATCTCGGCTACGTCCTGAAGGACTTCCTCGACTATTATCCGGCGCGCGGGATCAAGGTGCTGGAGCGCAGCCAGCTGAACGCACAGGTCAGCCAGTATGTGAACGTGGGCGCGGTGTCGCCGACGGTCATCAATCAGGGGCTGCTGCAGGGGACCGAGAAGCGCAAGGCGGCGTATGCCACCGCGACGCTGCGGTTCGGCGCGCTGGAGGTGATGCCGGGCATCCGGTATGAGGACAACAGTTTCCGCGCGCAGTATTTCGTCGCCAACGCAACCGGCACCGGTGGCAATTTCGTGACCGCCGGACGCGACTACGACCATGTCGATCCCAGCCTGCTGGCGGCGTGGAAGCCGGACGACCGGTTCGTCGTGCGTGGCGCGGTACGGTCTAGCTATGCGCGTCCGGCGTTCGACCAGATCGCCGGTCCGACCCGCATCAGCGAGCCGGCCAGCGACGGGTCGGTCATCATCACCCAGCCCAATCCGAACCTGAAGCCGGTCGAGGCCTGGAGCTATGACGCCGGCCTCGAATATTATGCCGGCGTCGGTCGGTATCTGCAGGTCGCGCTGTACTACAAGGATCTGAAGAACATCGTCGTGCCGACCGGCACCCGCAGCGTCAGCACCACCACCGGCAGCGTCACGACCCTGCAACCGGCCAATGGTCGCAGCGGCAATGCCAAGGGCGTCGAAGTGTCGGGCCGCTTCACGCTCGGCGATCTGGTCGGCGGCGGCATGCTGGGCAATTTTGGGGTCGGCGGCAACGTCACCTATCAGAACACCAGCGCCACCTATCAGATCTCGGCCACCGACATCCGTACCAGCAGCCTGCCGCAGGCACCGGACCTGATCTACAATGCGGAGGTCTTCTATGCGAGCGGCGGTGTGCGGGGTACTGTCTGGTACAACCACACCGGGCGCATCCTCGCCGCCGTGCAGGACAGCCAGCCGGATATCTATGTCCAGCCGATCAGCGAGCTGAACCTTGGCCTGGCGTTCCAGGTGACCGACAATCTGGAAGTCGGGTTCTCCGCGCGCAACGTCCTCGACCAGCACACCTACTGGGCGACGGTCGGCAAGGAAAAGACCTATATCTCCAACGATCGCAACGGCGGCTACATGAAGACCGGACGCGTCTTCCAGTTCAGCCTGACGATGAAAATGTAACGGGGAAAATGTAACGAAGAAGATTACGGGGAGCGGGGCATGGCGCGGTGGGCAATGTTGATCTGGCTGCTACTGGCGGGTGTGCCCGCCGTGGCGGCCGATCGTCCGGCGGATGTGGTGCTGAACGGCATCGTCCGCGGCACCGACCGCGCCACGACCCGCGACCTGGACTTTGCGGTGCCCGCGGGCACCGCGCTGGTCCGGGTGGATTTCCAGTATGAAGGACGCAAGCGCGGCGTGACGATCACGCTGGGTGTCGCCGATCCGCAGCGGTTTCGCGGATGGGGCGGGGGCACCAAATACGCCTTCGCGATCGGCGAGGCATTCGCCACGCCCTCGTTCCTGCCCGGCCCGATTCCGGCCGGGCGCTGGCGGCTGATGATGACCGTGCCGGCCATTCGCGATGGCGACGCCGCCGCGTGGTCGGCACGCATCTGGTTTTCGAAGGCGTCGAACCTGGATGAGGTGGCGTTCGCGCCGGCCCCGATCCGCGCCGGTCCCGGCTGGTATCGCGGCGATTTGCACAGCCACAGCGGCCAGAGCGACGCGCGCTGTCGCAGCTATGCCGGGCGCGAGGCGGGATGCCCGCCCTTCTACACGTTTCAGGAGGCGGCGGCCCACGGTCTCGATTTCGTGGCGCTGACCGACCATAATGTGACGTCGCACTTCGTCGACATGGGCTATCTGCAACCGCATTTCGACACGCTGCTGCTGGTGCCGGGGCGCGAGTTGACCACGCGTGACGGCCACGCCAATCTGCTCGGCTATATGGGCGCGGTCGAAACCGACATCGGCCGGCCGGGGGCGGAGACGGTGAACGCCCTGCTGGCCGGCGCGCATGCGACCGGCGGATTCCTGACGATCAACCACCCGTCGCGGCCGACCGGCGAGGATTGCTTGGGGTGCGGCTGGGCGCCGCGCGACACCGACTATGCGAATGTCGACGCGATCGAGGTGGTCAATGGCGGCAGCACGATCGAGACGCCGGGCGACCGTGAGGCGGCGGTCGTGAAGCAGGTGCGCTATTGGGAGGGGCTGTTGCAGCGCGGCTATCGGCTGGTCGGGGTGGCGGGATCGGACAATCACGATGCGATCCAGTATCGCGGGAACTCGCCGATCGGCGCACAGGCGGCGATCGGCAGCCTGGCGACCGTGATCCGCGCCGACGATCTGTCGCAAGGGTCGATCCTGCGCGGATTGAAGTCGGGTCGGGTGTTCGTCGATCTCGACGAGGGGCGCGGCCGGATCCTCGATCTGACCGCGACGCGCGGGGGGCGCCGGGCCGTGATGGGTGGCGTCCTGCCGCGCGGGGGCGGAGCGATTGCGGCGGTCGCCCATGTCGAGGGGGTCGCCGGTGGCCGCGTGTCGCTGGTGGTCGACGGACGCGTGCTGGCCGACGTGCCGGTCGCGGGCGACCGGGCGGACGTGCCGCTGGCGTTGCCCAAAGGCGCGAAACAGTGGTTTCGCGTCGATGTCCGCCGCCCCGACGGACGATTCTGGCTGATCGGAAACCCGATCTATGTCCGTTGACCGGGCGCGTCAGCGCGCCGGTTTGCGCGGGGTGTAGCGTCGGGACAGGAAATCGAACGCCGGCAGCGCCTCATGCTGCTTCAAGGCGAACCACGCGGCGTTTTCCCAGTTGGATCCGGTGCCCCAGCGCGTCTTGCAGCGGGTCGAGACCCACGCCGGTTCCCAATACACCACGCCGATGCCGCCCGCATCGACCACCGTCTGCGTCAGGTCGACGAGATAGTCGCGCTGACCCTCCGGCGTGGCCGGATAGCCCGGCAGCAGCGAATCCGCGCCCAGCAGGTCGGGGGCCGCATCCTCGCCGACCGGGCTGAAGGGATAGGCGGTTTCGACCACCATCACGTCGGCCTTGTAGCGTGCCTTGGCCAGCGCGATCGTCTCGCCAAGCTGGGCCACGGTGCGGGTCGACCATTTGCGGTAATAGCTGATTCCGATCACGTCGAAATCGCGCACGCCTGCCTTCGCCGCCGCGTCGAACCACGGCGCGACATGCTCAGGCTGGGCGATGTGCAGCATGACGCGCGGGTTGATCGACGCGGTCCGCCCGACCGCGCGCACCGCGCGGATACCGGCGTTCAGCAGCGTCGCATTGCGCACCCAGTCGATCGACCGGTCCTTCACCCCGCCCATGACCTCGGGGTTGGTCTCGTTGCCGACCTGCACCATCTCCGGCATCAGCCCGGCCTTGTCGAGGCCGGTCAGCACGTCGCGGGTATAGTCGTGCAGCGCACGCGCCTGCGCCGCCGTGTCGAGCTTTGCCCACGCGGCCGGAGCGATCTGTTTCTCGCCATCAGCCCAGTCGTCGGAATAATGGAAGTCGAGCAGCACCTGCATCCCCGCCGCCTTTGCCCGGCGGATGGTCTTCGTGACGTCGGCGAGGTTGCTGTATCGCGTCCAGGTCGGGTTGTTCCAGAGGCGCACACGGACGATGTTGCCGCCCTTCGCGTGCATCAGCGTGAACGGATCGACCGGCGTGCCGCCGCTGCGATAGACCGCGCCGCAATCCTCCATCTCGTTGACGTAGGACAGGTCGGCCCCGAGATAGAGGCCACCCACAGGTTTAGCCGCCAGCGGCCCGGCGAGTGCCGGACTGGCCGCGAATATCGCGAGTGGCAGGGCGAACGTCAGGGCGAGCGCGCGGCGGGCGGGCATGGTCGATCCTTTGGTCATCGCGGCAGGCTCATCAGCCGCAGGGTGTCGCCGGCCAAGCCCGTCGCGGTGACGCCGGCCAGGACCGGGCCGGGACGGTCGCCGATACGCAGGATCGCCTGCGCCAGCCCGTGAAACGCACGGCGTTCGCTGGCCACGTCCGCCTCAAGGCTGGTCGGGTTGCCGTTGCCGACGCCAATGATCGCCGCGTCGCCGCTTGCCGAAAAGCGCAGCAGGTCGGCGGCATCGGGCACCGGGCGACCGCGCGCGTCGACCACCTCGGCGCGCAGCATCACTACCTCACCCGGCTTCGGGTTGCGGCGGTCGGCGGTCAGGCGGACGGCGGCGGCGTGGCCGGCGGTTTCGCGCGCCGCCTGCGCCACGCGGCGTCCGCCGTTATACCCGCGCGCCTCGATCCGGCCGGGGGCATAGGGCACGCTCCACGCCAGATGGCCGTTGCGCGGCATGGCCTTGCGCCCGAGCGACCGGCCGTTCAGCAGCAGCTCGACCGTCTCGCAATTGCCGTGGACCCAGACTTCTATCGGCTGGCCCTCGCGTCCCGGCCAATTCCAGTGCGGCAACAGGTGGACCAGCGGTTCGTCGGGCCGCCACCACGCGCGGTAGTAATAATAATTGTCCTTGGGGAAGCCGCAGGTGTCGAGGACGCCGAAATAGCTCGATATGCTGGGAAACTGCGCATAGGGCGTCGGCTCGCCGCGATAGTCGAACCCGGTCCAGATGAACCCGCCGGCGATATAGGGCCGGGTCGCGGCGATGCTCCACCAGCTTTCGGCCGTCGACGCCCACCACGGATGTTCGGTGTCGTAGGCCCGCACGACATGCGCGGCCGCGTCGTTGGCATAGGCCCCGCGCGTCGCGACCGTGCTGCCGGTTTCGGAGCCATAGACGGGCACTTGCGGGTTGGCCGCGTGAAACGCGTCGATCTTGTCGGTGCGGTAGTTGAAGCCGACCGCATCGACCACCTGCGCCGCGCCCCTGTCCCAGCTGTTGTCGAACGCGAAGGTCGTCGGGCGGGTCGGGTCGAGCCGGCGGACATGGCCCTGCATCGCCGCCGTCACCCGCGCGCCGCGCGCCGTTCCCTGCTGCGGTTCCTCGTTGCCCAGCGACCACGCGATGACGGAGGGGTGATTGCGGTCGCGGCGCAGGATGCGGTCAAGCTGGTCCATCGCCTCGTCGTCGCTGCTGTTCAGCCGCGCCTCGACGATCATCAGCATGCCCTTGGCATCGCACAGGTCGAGCAGCGCGGTGGCGGGCGGGTTGTGCGCGCTGCGCCAGGCGTTCGATCCCATCGCCTGCAACTGCTCCACGCGCCAGCCGTGCAGCGCGTCGGGGATCGCGGTGCCGACACCGGCATGATCCTGATGGTTGCAGGTGCCGAGCAATTTGACCGGCTGCCCGTTCAGCAGGAACCCGCGCGTCGCATCGAACGCGACGGTGCGGATACCGAAGCTGGTTCTGTGGTGATCCACCGTCCGGCCGCCGACGACGATGTCGGCATGGAGCGTGTAAAGGTCGGGTGTCGCCACCGACCAGAGCCGGGGGGCGGCAAGCTGCGTGCTCTGCGCCAGCGTCCGCTGCTCGCCGCCGGCCAGGGTGAAGGGCGTGTCGGGCAGCGTCGCGCGCCGCGCGCCGTCCAGCCCTGCGATCCACTGACGGATCGTGCCGGTGACCGTCGCGTCGCTGCTGTTGACGACGTCGGTATCGACGGAGAGCGTCGCGCCGGCGGCCGTGACCGCGCTGCGAACTACGCTGCCCCATTGCGGGATGTGGACGGCGTCGGCGCGGACGAGGTCGACATGGCGGTAAATCCCCGCACCCTCGTAGAACCAGCCCTCACCCAAAGTCGCATCGACGCGGACCGCCAGCATGTTGCCGCCGCCGTCATAGTCGAGGAAATCGTCGATTCCGACGCGGAACGGCGCATAGCCGCTCTCGTTCCGGCCGACGATATGTCCGTTCACGAACACGATGCAGTCGCGAAAGACCCCGTCGAACTCCAGCCACAGGCGACGCCCCCTGTCGGCGGCGGTGACCGCGATCGGGCAGCGATACCAGCCGATGCTGTTGGCCGGATGCGCGCGGCCGATCGCCTTGAACCCGTGTGCCGCGACCGCGTCCTCGCTGTCCTTCGGCGCTGGCGTTGCCGGGGGTGCGAAGGGCAGGGCGACCGCCCAGTCGTGTGGCACCTGCACCGGTGCCCATCCGGAATCGTCGAACGCGGTCATGGCGGCGTCGGCTGTCGCCGCGCCCGCCTTGGCAAAGGTCCGCTGATTGCGGCCGAAGCCGAAGTCACGCTCCAGATCGGCGGCATGGCCCAGATGAAAACGCCAGTTGCGCAGGCGTTCGCGAAGCCGGGGGGAGGGGGCGGCGGCTTGCGCGATGGCCGGCAGACCCGTCGTCGCCGTCGCCAGTACGCCACCACCCACCGCGATCGCGCCACGGCGCGTGATCGTCATACTCAAGGTCACTCTCCTGTTTTATTTGTCCGATAAAACAGAGTGAAGCCGGACGCGAGGAGAAATGGACGCCTCGTTACCCTCCACGATCAATGCAGCGACCGCCTGAACGTCTCGGGCAGCAGCACCAGGCCGACCAGCGCGGTCACCGCACAGGCGACGATCGGATACCACAGCCCGTAATAGATATCCCCCGTCGCCGCGACCATGGCGAACGCAATGGTCGGCAGGAAGCCGCCGAACCAGCCATTGCCGATATGATAGGGCAGCGACATCGACGTATAGCGGATCCGCGTCGGAAACAGCTCGACCAGCAGCGCCGCGATCGGCCCGTAGACCATCGTCACATACAGCACGAGGATGACGAGGATCAGCACGACGACGGGCTTGTTGATCTGCGCCGGATCGGCCTTGTCCGGATAGCCGACGGCGGTCAGCGCGGTCTTTACATCAGCGCCGAACGTCCTGATCGCCGCCGCCCGGTCCGCGCCGGTGACGGTGGCCGGGTTTACGACCGGAATCGTCATGCCGCCGATGCGGACCTGCGCCAGTGTGCCGACGGGCGCGGCGACGTTGGTATAGGCGATACCCGCCTTCGCCAGATACGCCTTGGCGATGTCGCACGACGTGCTGTCGAACCTGTTCTTGCCGACGGGGTCGAACTGCACCGAACATTCCGCCGGGTTCGCCACGACGGTGACGGGCGACGCCGCCTGTGCCGCGTACAGGGCCGGGTTCGCCGCCTTGGACAGCGCATGGAACAGCGGCATATAGGTCAGCGCCGCCAGCGCGCAGCCGGTCAGGATGATCCATTTGCGCCCGATCCGGTCGGACAGCCAGCCGAACAGGATGAACGCCGGCGTCGCGATCAGCAGGGCGATGGCGATCAGCACGTTGGTGGTCGCGCCATCGACGCGCAGGTTCTTTTCCAGGAAGAACAGCGCGTAGAACTGGCTGGTGTAGAACACCACGCCTTGCCCGACGACCGCGCCGAACAGCGCGATCAGCACGATCTTCAGGTTGCTCCACTGGCCGAACGCCTCGGTCAGCGGGGCTTTGGAAGTCTTGCCCTCCTCCTTCATCTTCTGGAAGACCGGGCTTTCGTTCAACTGCATGCGGATCCACAGCGACACCGCCAGCAGCACGATCGACACGATGAACGGGATGCGCCAGCCCCAGGCGGCGAACGCGGCTTCGCCGACCAGCGACCGGACACCGATGACGATCAGCAGCGCGGCGAACAGTCCCAGCGAGGCCGTCGTCTGGATGAAGCTGGTGAACAGGCCCCGCTTCCGGTCCGGCGCGTGTTCGGCCACATAGGTCGCCGCCCCGCCATATTCGCCGCCCAGCGCCAGCCCCTGCAACAGCCGGAGCAGCACCAGCATGATCGGCGCGGCGACCCCGGCGGTCGCATAGCTTGGCAGCAGGCCGACGCAGAAGGTCGACAGGCCCATGATCGCCATGGTGACGAGGAAGGTGTTCTTGCGCCCGACCAGATCGCCGATCCGCCCGAACACCAGCGCCCCGAACGGCCGCACCGCAAAGCCGGCCGCGAAGGCCGCCAGCGCGAAGATGAACCCGGTCGTCTCGTTCACGCCCGAGAAAAACTGTGCGGTGATGATCGTCGCCAGCAGGCCGTACAGGTAGAAATCATACCATTCGAACACGGCGCCCAGCGACGACGCGATGACGATCAGCGGAGAGTTCTGCCCGACATGCCCGCCCGTCGGCACGGCAGCCACCGATCCCGTGTCTCGCTGATCCATCGTGCTTCTCCCACCCGCGATCCATCGTCGATCGTCATTCGGGGCGGACGATGGCCGATCCGGTCGCGCTTACCAAGTCGCAATTGTCGGACCAGAGGAGATGATACGACGGCTGTCGGGCGCGACCAGGCCTATTTCACGCGCTTCCACGTCTGCGACTGGCACCCCAGGCTGCCAAACAGGCACCCTTCGCCACGCAGCGTGCGGGCATCAATACGCGTGATGGTGCCGGACAGCGTCTTGTCGATATCGGGGATATAGACCTCGCCGCGCCACTCGCCCGGTGCCTCCTCGACGAAGTCGCGGAACATCTCGGTGCCGATCAATCGTTCGCCGCTGCCGCGTTCGGCATCCGCCTTGGCCTTCTCGCTGGCCCAGATCACCCGTCCGCACATGACGTCGTCGCCGCACCGCTTGAAGGTGACGTGGACGCTGTTCGACGGATTGGCCCACACGCCGGCCGGCGCACCGGCAGTGGCGGGAGCCGCGATGGCGGCGGCGATCAAGGCAAGGACAAGGGTTTGCGCGCGCATCGTCGGTCTCCAGTATCGTTCGGTCGGCCGATGGGCCGCCCCGGTTGAACGCGGCATGAAGCACGGGGTTGCGGCGGTCGCGGCTTGGCGTCAGGGCGGAGGCCAGTGACATCGGGGGAGCAGGTGACGATGACGGCATGGCGGATCGGGATCATCGGTGGATCGGGGCTGTACGCGATCGACGCGCTGGAGGATGCGCGCTGGACCACGATCGAGAGCCCGTGGGGAGCGCCGTCCGATGCGGTGCTGTGCGGGCGGATCGGCGCGGTCGAGCTGGTGTTCCTGCCGCGTCACGGACGCGGTCATGGGATCGCGCCGGGCGACATCAATGCGCGTGCCAACATCGACGTGCTGAAGCGCGCGGGGTGCACCGATGTCCTCGCCTTGTCGTCGATCGGGTCGTTGCAGGAAGAATTGCCGCCGGGCCATTTCGTCGTGGTCGACCAGTTCATCGACCGCACGGTGGCGCGGCCGTCGACGTTTTTCAGTGACGGGCTGGTCGCGCATGTGTCGATGGCCGACCCGGTCTGTCCGCGGCTGTCCGCGCTGGCCGCCGCCGCCGTCACCGCCGCGGGCGGGCCGGTGGTGATGGGGGCGACGTATCTGGCGATGGAGGGGCCGCAATTCTCCACCCGCGCCGAAAGCCGGCTCTACCGGCAATGGGGCTGCGACGTGATCGGCATGACCGCGATGCCCGAGGCAAAGCTCGCGCGGGAGGCGGAGCTGCCCTATGCGCTGGTCGGCATGGTCACCGATTATGACTGCTGGCGCGACGAGGCGGCGTTCGTCGAGGTCGACGCGGTCATCCGCCAGATGCGGCGCAATGCCGGTATCGCCCGCGCAACCATCGCCGCCTTTGCCGCCGCGTTGCCCGCGGAGCGCGCGGCCTCGCCGATCGACACGGTTCTCGACCATGCGCTGCTGACCGATCCGGCCGCCGTGCCGGTTGCGGCGCTCGCGCGGCTGGACGCCATCGTCGGCCGCCGCCTGAACCGGAAAAATGCCCGTTGAACGATGAGGATGACACCGTTCGCCGGTTGCCGCGTTAAGGGGGCCGAGGGGTATCACGCACATGAAACTGTTTCACGTCAGCGACGTCCATTTCGGGGCCGAGGATCCGGAGGCTATCGCCTGGTTCGACGCCTGCGTCGCCGACGAACGACCCGACGCGGTCATCATGACCGGCGATCTGACGATGCGCGCGCGCACCCGCGAGTTCGAGGCCGGCGGCGCGTGGCTGCGCGGGCTTGGCGTGCCGATCTCGCTGGAGGTCGGCAATCACGACCTGCCCTATTACTGGGATCCGCTGCGCCGTCTGATCCGTCCCTACAAGCGCTATGCAGCGGTCGAGAAGCTGATCGAGCGACAACTCGACCTGCCCGGCCTGTCGATCATCCCGCTGAAGACGACCGCGCGCGCGCAGTTGCGCTTCAACTGGTCCAAGGGGCGGGTCAGCGACGATGCGCTCGACTGCGCGCTGGCGATGATCGCGACGGTGCCGAAGGGCAATCTGATCTTCGTCGCCGCGCATCATCCGCTGGTCGAAGTGGGCACGCATGCGACCGGCAAGACGCACAAGGGGCAGGAGGCGCTGGTCGCACTGACCGCCGCCGGCGCACATGCCGTGCTGTCGGGCCATGTCCACGACCCGTTCGACGTGACGCTGATGCGCGGCGGGCGGCCGATCCGCGTCATCGGCGCGGGCACGCTGTCGACCCGGACCCGCGAAACACCGCCCGCCTTCAACGAGATCCGCGTCGATGGTGACCGGTTCGAAACGATCGTGCGGACCTTGTCGGCAGAACCGCCGCGCTCGGTCACGCCTGCGGTCGAGCGGATCATCTGACGGAGAAGGGGCGTGTTCGGTGTGGCGCCGAGACATGCCGCCGCGTTCTGAAATACCAAGGGCATCGGGTCGGGTGGCGCTATCCGTGTAGGGGCGTCGCTTTGCCCCGATCCGTCATTGCGAGCGCAGCGAAGCAATCCAGGGTCGCGGGCAAGACGCCCTGGATTGCTTCGCTGCGCTCGCAATGACGGGAGGGTTGTAGGCACATATCGCGCGACAACCTTCGGTGGGATCTCTGCCGCGTAACCACATCCCCGACCAGACGTACCCCCCAAACGAAAACCGCCGCCCGGTTGCCCGGACGGCGGCTTCTCGTCGGTCAGTCTGATCGAGCGATCAGTCGTTCAGATACTCGCCCGCATCGGCGTCCGTGCCGGTGCCCGAGGTGACGACCTCGGCCAGCGGATCCGGACCGGTGTTGCTCGCCTCCTTGGCCGACCGCGCGGCTTCCGCCTTGCGTTCCTCGGCGGCGCTGGCCGGTGCGACCAGTGCCACTTCGGCCAGACGACGCTGCTGCGCGCGCAGCGCCACGTCGCGGCTGGTCGCCGCCACGCGCAGGCGGCTCATGCCCGCACCCGTACCGGCTGGGATCAGGCGGCCGACGATCACGTTCTCCTTCAGGCCCATCAGGTTGTCCTGCTTGCCCTGAACCGCCGCCTCGGTGAGGACGCGGGTGGTTTCCTGGAACGATGCCGCCGAGATGAAGCTGCGGGTCTGCAACGACGCCTTGGTGATGCCGAGCAGGATGGGCTTGCCCTGTGCCGGGGTCTGCTTCTTGTCGAGCTTCTCGTTGATCGCGTCCATTTCCTCGCGATCGACCTGCTCGCCGGCCAGCAGCGTGGTGTCGCCGCCGTCGGTGATCTCGACCTTCTGCAGCATCTGACGAACGATCGTTTCGATGTGCTTGTCGTTGATCTTCACGCCCTGGAGTCGATAGACGCCCTGGATTTCCGACACGAGATATTCGGCCAGCGGCTCGATGCCGAGGACTTCAAGGATGTCGTGCGGATCGGGGCTGCCGCCGATCAGGTTGTCGCCACGCTTGACGTAGTCGCCTTCCTGAACGTCGATCACCTTCGACTTCGGCACCAGATACTCGACGACGTCGCCGCCATCCTCGGGCTGGATGCCGATCTTGCGCTTTGCCTTGTAATCCTTGCCGAACACGACCCGGCCCGAAATCTTCGCGATGATCGCGTTTTCCTTCGGCTTGCGGGCCTCGAACAGCTCGGCGACGCGCGGCAGACCACCGGTGATGTCGCGGGTCTTGGCGCTCTCACGCGAAACACGCGCGATCACGTCACCGCCCGATACCTGGGCGCCATCCTCGACCGAGAGCGTTGCCCCCAGCGCCAGCATGTAACGACCGGCCTCGCCCGAATTGTCGTCGAGCAGGGTCAGGCGCGGACGCAGATCCTCCTTCGACTTCGTCGCGGCGCGATATTCGGTGACGACCCGCTGGGCGATACCGGTGGCTTCGTCGGTGACTTCCGTCATCGTCTTGCCTTCGATCAGGTCGACATACTTCACCGTCCCCGGGTTTTCCGTGATCACCGGCATGGTGAACGGATCCCATTCGGCCATCCGGTCGCCCTTCGACACGATGTGACCATCGTCGAACAGGACATACGACCCGTAGGGCAGGCGGTTCACCGCCAGTTCGCGACCGTCCATGTCGAGGATCGCGATCTCGCCCGAACGGCTGAGCACCACGCGACGACCACGCTGGTCGACGATGATACGCAGGTCGCGAAACTCGATCGTGCCGTCGACCGGAGCCTCCAGGTTCGACTGCTCGTTCAGCTGGGCCGCACCACCGATGTGGAAGGTACGCATGGTCAGCTGCGTACCCGGCTCACCGATCGACTGCGCGGCGATGACGCCGACCGCCTCACCGATGTTTACCGGCGTACCACGCGCCAGATCGCGACCGTAGCACTTGCCGCAGACGCCGATCTTCGATTCGCAGACCAGCGGGCTGCGGATCTTGACCGACTGCGTCCCCAGACCCTCGATCGTGACGATCATCGGCTCGTCGAGCAACGTGCCGAGCGGGATGATGACATCACCCGTCTTCACGTCGACGATGTCCTCGGCCGTGGTGCGGCCCAGGATACGTTCGCCCAGCGACGCGATGGTCTGGCCGTTCTCGACGATGGCCTTCATTTCCAGCGCGCGTTCGGTGCCGCAATCCTCCTCGATGATGACGCAATCCTGCGACACATCGACCAGACGACGGGTCAGATAGCCCGAGTTCGCCGTCTTCAACGCCGTATCCGCGAGGCCCTTGCGCGCGCCGTGGGTGGAGTTGAAGTACTCAAGGACGGTCAGGCCCTCCTTGAAGTTCGAGATGATCGGCGTTTCGATGATCTCTCCCGACGGCTTGGCCATCAGGCCGCGCATGCCGGCAAGCTGCTTGATCTGCGCCTGCGAGCCACGCGCACCGGAGTGCGCCATCATGTAGATCGAGTTGATGTCCTTCTCGCGGCCCGTTTCCGGGTCGGTCTTCACCGCCTTGATCTCGTCCATCATGGCGTTCGCCACCTGGTCGCCGCAACGGCTCCAGGCGTCGATCACCTTGTTGTACTTCTCCTGCTGCGTGATCAGACCGTCCTGATACTGCTGCTCAAAGTCCTTCACGAGGCCCTTGGTCTCATCGACCAGCGCGACCTTGGCGTCCGGGATGATCATGTCGTCCTTGCCGAACGAGATGCCCGCCTTGAACGCGTGACGGAAGCCCAGTGCCATGATCGCGTCGGCGAACAGCACGGTCTCCTTCTGGCCGGTGTGGCGATACACCTCGTCGATGACGTCGCCGACATCCTTCTTGGTCAGCAGGCGGTTGACGGTGTCGAACGGCACCTTGTGGCTGTGCGGCAGGCATTCGCCCAGCAGCATGCGGCCCGGCGTCGTCTCGTACCGCTTCATGTACTGCTTGCCGGTCTCGTCCGTCTGCGGAACGCGGCTGATGACCTTGGTGTGCAGCGTGACGGCCTTCGCCTCCAGCGCCTGATGCACTTCGGCCATGTCGCCCAGCAGCATGCCCTGGCCCGGCTCGTTTTCCTTGAGCATCGACAGGTAATACAGGCCCAGCACCATGTCCTGCGACGGCACGATGATCGGCTTGCCGTTGGCGGGCGACAGGATGTTGTTCGTCGACATCATCAGAACGCGCGCTTCCAGCTGCGCCTCAAGCGACAGCGGAACGTGCACGGCCATCTGATCGCCATCAAAATCGGCGTTGAACGCGGAGCAGACCAGCGGATGCAGCTGAATCGCCTTGCCCTCGATCAGCACCGGCTCGAATGCCTGGATGCCCAGACGGTGAAGCGTCGGCGCGCGGTTCAGCATGACCGGATGCTCGCGGATCACCTCGTCCAGGATATCCCAGACTTCCTTGCGCTCCTTCTCGACCCACTTCTTCGCCTGCTTCAGCGTCATGCTGAGACCCTTGGCGTCGAGGCGCGCGTAGATGAACGGCTTGAACAGTTCGAGCGCCATCTTCTTTGGCAAGCCGCACTGGTGCAGCTTCAGTTCCGGACCGGTAACGATGACCGAACGACCCGAATAGTCGACGCGCTTGCCGAGCAGATTCTGGCGGAAGCGGCCCTGCTTGCCCTTGAGCATGTCGGACAGCGACTTCAGCGGACGCTTGTTGGCGCCGGTGATCGTGCGACCGCGGCGACCGTTGTCGAACAGCGCGTCGACGGCCTCCTGCAGCATGCGCTTTTCGTTGCGGACGATGATGTCCGGCGCGCGCAGCTCCATCAGCCGCTTCAGGCGGTTGTTGCGGTTGATGACGCGGCGATACAGGTCGTTCAGATCCGATGTCGCGAAGCGGCCGCCGTCCAGCGGCACCAGCGGGCGCAGTTCGGGCGGGATGACCGGCACGACCTCAAGGATCATCCACTCAGGCCGGTTGCCCGAATCGATGAAGCTTTCGACGACCTTCAGCCGCTTGATGATCTTCTTGGGCTTCAGTTCCGACTTGGTGACCGCCAGTTCCTCGAGCAGCGTGGTACGCTCGCCCTCAAGATCCAGCGACTCCAGCATGATGCGGACTGCCTCTGCACCGATGCCGGCCGAGAACGCGTCCTCGCCATACTGGTCCTGCGCTTCGAGGAGTTCGTCCTCGGTCATCAGCTGGTACTTTTCGAGCGGGGTCAGGCCCGGCTCGATGACGATATACGCCTCGAAGTACAGGACACGCTCAAGCTGCTTCAGCTGCATGTCGAGCAGCAGGCCGATGCGCGACGGCAGCGACTTCAGGAACCAGATGTGCGCGACCGGCGCGGCCAGCTCGATATGGCCCATCCGCTCACGGCGGACCTTCGATACGGTGACCTCGACGCCGCATTTCTCGCAGACGATGCCCTTGTACTTCATCCGCTTGTACTTGCCGCACAGGCACTCATAATCCTTGATCGGACCGAAAATGCGCGCGCAGAACAGGCCGTCACGCTCGGGCTTGAACGTGCGATAGTTGATGGTCTCGGGCTTCTTGATCTCGCCGAACGACCACGACCGGATACGGTCCGGGGACGCGATGCCGATCTGGATCTGGTCGAAGGTTTCCGGCTTGGCGACCGGATTGGCGAAGGGGGTCATCTCGTTCATATTTCAATTCCCTCTAGGGGCAAATCTCTGGGCGAGCAGGGAAGGGACGCCGCCCGAAGGCGACGTCCGCATCCTCACTCCGCCGCGATCGCGATGCCGTCCGCGTCGACTTCGTTGCTCTTCAGCTCGACGTTCAGGCCCAGCGAGCGCATTTCCTTGACGAGCACGTTGAAGCTCTCCGGAATACCCGCCTCGAACGTGTCGTCGCCCTTGACGATCGCCTCGTAGACCTTGGTGCGGCCGACCACGTCGTCCGACTTCACCGTCAGCATTTCCTGCAACGTGTACGCCGCGCCGTAGGCCTGGAGCGCCCAGACCTCCATCTCTCCGAAACGCTGTCCGCCGAACTGGGCCTTGCCGCCCAGCGGCTGCTGCGTGACCAGCGAGTATGGCCCGATCGACCGGGCGTGGATCTTGTCGTCCACAAGGTGATGCAGCTTGAGCATGTAGATGATGCCCACCGTCACCTTGCGGTCGAACTTGTCGCCGGTACGTCCGTCGAACAGGTCCGACTGACCCGACGGGTCGAGACCGGCCAGCTCCAGCATGTCGGTGACATCGCTCTCTCGCGCACCGTCGAACACGGGCGTTCCCATCGGGATGCCGGTCTTCAGGTTTTCCGCCAGCTCGATGATCTGCTCGGCGTCACGCGCCTCGATGTCCGCGGCATAGTGATCGCCATAGACTTCAAGCAGCCGTGCCTTGACCGCGTCGGGCATCGCACCCGCCTTGGCATCCGGGTTGGCTTCGCGCCAATCGTCCAGCGCGACCTTGAGCTGCATGCCAAGTGAACGCGCCGCCCAGCCGAGATGCGTCTCGAAGATCTGACCGACGTTCATGCGCGACGGCACGCCCAGCGGGTTCAGCACGAGATCGACCGGCGTCCCGTCGGCGAGGAACGGCATGTCCTCCGCCGGCAGGATGCGGCTGATGACGCCCTTGTTGCCGTGACGGCCGGCCATCTTGTCGCCCGGCTGCAGCTTGCGCTTCACCGCAACGAACACCTTGACCATCTTCAGCACGCCCGGCGGCAGCTCGTCGCCACGCTCCAGCTTGTCGCGACGGTCGTGGAACTTGTCGGTAATCAGCTTGGCGGCATCGTCATACTGCTGCTTCACGGCCTCAAGATCCGACTGGACCTTGTCGTCGGCGACCGCGAACTTCCACCATTCGTGACGATCGACCTGCTCCAGCAGATCCATGTCGATCACGACGCCCTTCTTCACGCCCTTCGGCGCGGCCGTCGCGGTCTGGTCGAGCAGCATCTCGCGCAGGCGGCTCCACGTCGCCCGGTTGAGGATCGTGCGCTCGTCGTCCGAGTCCTTCTTCAGGCGCTCGATCTCCTCGCGCTCGATCGCCATCGCACGCTCGTCCTTGTCGATGCCGTGACGATTGAAGACGCGGACGTCGACGATCGTGCCGGCAACGCCCGGCGGCAGGCGCAGCGAGGTGTCACGCACGTCCGATGCCTTTTCACCGAAGATGGCGCGGAGCAGCTTCTCCTCCGGCGTCATCGGGCTTTCGCCCTTCGGCGTGATCTTGCCGACGAGGATATCGCCCGGCTCGACCTCGGCCCCGACATACACGATGCCCGCCTCGTCGAGGTTGCGCAGGGCTTCCTCACCGACGTTCGGGATGTCGCGGGTGATGTCCTCCGGCCCCAGCTTGGTGTCGCGGGCCATCACCTCGAACTCGTCGATGTGGATCGACGTGAACACGTCGTCCTTCACGATCCGCTCGCTGATGAGGATCGAATCCTCATAATTGTAGCCGTTCCAGGGCATGAACGCGACGAGCGCGTTGCGGCCCAGCGCCAGCTCGCCGAACTCGGTCGAGGGACCGTCGGCAATGACGTCGCCGACCTGAACCACGTCGCCCACCTTCACCAGCGGACGCTGGTTGATGCAGGTCGACTGGTTCGACCGCTGGAACTTCATCAGCGTGTAAATGTCGACGCCCGACTTGCCGGCGTCGACCTCACCGGTCGCACGGACGACGATACGCGCCGCGTCGACCTGATCGACGATGCCCGCACGCTTGGCCGAAATGGCAGCACCCGAATCGCGCGCAACCGTCTCTTCCATGCCGGTGCCGACGAACGGCGCCTCGGCCTGGACCAGCGGCACGGCCTGACGCTGCATGTTCGAGCCCATCAGCGCGCGGTTGGCGTCATCGTTTTCCAGGAACGGAATGAGCGATGCGGCAACCGAAACGAGCTGCTTGGGGCTGACGTCCATCAGCGTGATGTTGTCGGGCAGCGCCATCAGGAACTCGCCCGCCTGACGCGACGACACCAGCTCCTCGGAGAAGCCGTTGCTCTCGTCCAGTTCGGCGGATGCCTGCGCGATCGTGTGCTTTGCCTCCTCCATCGCCGACAGATAGACGACGTCGTTGGTGACCTTGTGGTCGACGACCTTGCGGTACGGTGTCTCGATGAAACCGTATTTGTTGACCCGGCTGAACGAGGCCAGCGAGTTGATGAGACCGATGTTCGGGCCTTCCGGCGTCTCGATCGGGCAGATGCGGCCATAATGCGTCGGGTGAACGTCGCGGACCTCGAAGCCCGCGCGCTCACGCGTCAGACCACCCGGCCCAAGAGCCGACACGCGACGCTTGTGGGTGACTTCCGACAGTGGGTTGGTCTGGTCCATGAACTGCGACAGCTGCGACGAGCCGAAGAATTCGCGGACCGCGGCAACCGCCGGCTTCGCGTTGATGAGATCGTTCGGCATCACCGTCGATACGTCGACCGACGACATGCGCTCCTTCACGGCGCGCTCCATGCGGAGCAGGCCGACGCGGTACTGGTTTTCCAGCAGCTCGCCGACCGAGCGGACACGACGGTTACCAAGGTTGTCGATATCGTCGATATCGCCCTTGCCGTCCTTCAGGTCGACCAGCGTCTTCACCACCGCGAGGATATCCTCGGTGCGCAGCGTCGTCACCGTATCCTCGGCATCCAGGTCGAGACGCATGTTCAGCTTCACGCGACCCACGGCCGACAGGTCGTAGCGGTCGGGATCGAAGAACAGGCCCGAGAACAGCGCCTCGGCGGTCTCCAGCGTCGGCGGCTCGCCGGGGCGCATGACGCGATAGATGTCGGACAGCGCCTGCTCGCGTTCCTCGGCCTTGTCGGCCTTCAGCGTGTTGCGGATCCACGGGCCCGTCGAAACATGGTCGATGTCGAGCAGTTCGAGCTTCTCGATACCGGCCTTGTCCAGCAGTTCCAGATTCTCGCCGGTGATTTCGTCACCCGCCTCGACGTAGATCTCGCCGGTCTGCTCGTTGATGAGGTCGTAGGCGCTGTAGCGGCCGAAAATTTCCTCGGTCGGGATCAGCAGGTCGGTCAGGCCGTCCTTCGCTGCCTTGTTGGCGGCGCGCGGGGAGATCTTCTGACCGGCGGCGAAGATCACTTCGCCCGACTTGGCATCGACGATGTCGAACATCGGCTTCTGCTGACGCCAGTTCTCCGGCGCGAACGGGATGACCCAGCCGCCCTGACCACGCATGTAGGTGACGTGGTTGTAGAAGTGATTGAGGATGTCCTCGGAGTTCATGCCGAGCGCATAGAGCAGTGCCGTCACCGGCAGCTTGCGCTTGCGGTCGATACGGACGTTGACGATGTCCTTGGCGTCGAACTCGAAGTCCAGCCATGAACCACGATACGGAATCACGCGCGCGGCGAACAGGTACTTGCCCGATGCGTGGGTCTTGCCGCGATCATGGTCGAACAGCACGCCCGGTGAACGATGCATCTGGCTGACGATGACGCGCTCGGTGCCGTTGATGAAGAAGGTGCCGTTCTCCGTCATCAGGGGCATGTCGCCCATGTAGACGTCCTGCTCCTTGATATCGATGACCGACTTGGCTTCCGTGTCGGGATCGACCTCGAACGCGGTCAGGCGCAGGGTGACGCGCATCGGCGCGGCATAGGTGATGCCCCGCTGACGGCATTCCTCGACGTCGAACTTCGGCGGCTCAAGGACGTAATCGTCGAAATCGAGATAGGCGGTGCCGGCGAAATCCTGGATCGGAAACACGCTGCGCAGTGTCTTTTCCAGACCCGAGACGTGGCCGATCGACTTGTCCGAGCGCAGGAACTGTTCATAGCTCTCGCGCTGCACCTCGATCAGGTTCGGCATCTGCACGACTTCGTGGATGTTGCCGAATACCTTGCGGATGCGGCGCTTTGCCGTGCCGCCTTCGATCGCCCTGGTAGCCATGAACTTTTTGCCCTCGTATCAAGTGTAGGCGTCAGCCGTGATATCGTGTCCGGAAACCTCCGGATCGGGACGCAACGCGACGCCGAAAGGCCGCACGTACCAATGGGTTACGGCGGCTTCGGCGTCGATGAAACCATGGCGATCTATTCGTCTGGATGCGCTGCGCGAAGGCACGTCCTGTCCCGAAAGCCGTGGTGATGCGCCGGATATAGGCGTGGCGGGCAGGGGTGTCAAACCGTGCGCACTCGGCTAGGGGGCGGTGTCGGGTCCGGGTCGAACGACCGGGCCATCTGCGTAAGGACCAGTATCATGACATCCGCCGGGCGGCGCATCGTGCTCAGCGCCGCCGCCATTTTCGGGTTTGCCGCGTGCCCCCTCGCTGCCGCCATCGCGCAGGACGGCGCCCGTCTGCCGGGTCTCGACAATTTCCAGCTGGAATCGCCGCGCCCCGCGCCGCTGCCAACACCCACCCCGACCCCGCGCGCCATCCCGATCCCGGACGCACCGCGGATCGTGTTCCCGACGCCTGCGGCCAGCCCGACCCCGCGCGCGGCGCGTCCGTCCACCCGCCCCGCCGAACAGTCGCCCGACGCGGCTACGCCGACACCAGCCACCCGCCGCGACCGGGCGGCGGCGGCGGCCACGGTATCCGACGCGCCGGTCCCGGTCGCGACGCCGGCACCGGCCCCTGTCCCGTCGGTCGTCGCTACCCCGCAGGCCGCCACGCTGGCTCCGGTACAGGTGCCGACACCGCAGCCGACCGCCGCGGCTTCGGCTCCGGCTTCTGGCGAGGACGCGGCGTGGTCGATCTGGCCCTGGCTACTCGGCGGCCTCGGCGTTGTGATTGTGGCAGCGGTGATGCTGCGCCGTCGCCGGCCGGTGTCCGTGGTCAAGCCCGTGGTGAAAGATGCACCCAGGGCCGCACCGTCGCCGCGTGATGGCGAAACTCCGGCTGCCCCGGTCCCTGCCAAACCCGCCCCCGCCCGCACGCCAGCACCGCCGCCAGTCGCGGTGGCATCGGCCGCCCCGCGCGCGCGGCTTGCGTTGACGCTGCGCCCGCTCCGGGCCGGGCTGAACATGCTGAGCGCCGTCGTCGATTGCGAGGTGACGATCACCAACACCGGCACGGTCACGGCTGAGGACATCCGCCTCGACGTCCGGCTGCTGCCCGCCGGTGCGGGGCAGGATGCCGATCTGGCCGCCATCTACGCGCAGGCCCCGGTGCGCCCGGCGGTGCCCGTCTTCACGCTCGAACCGGGCGAAACGCGGCAGGTCAAGGCGCTGGCAGCCCTGGCACGCGCGGCGATCGTGCCGATGACGGCCGGCGGGCGGCCGATGTTCGTGCCGATCGTCGCGCTGGTCGCCCGCTACCGCGCCAGCACGGCCACCACCGGCCAGACGTCGCAGGCGTTCGCGGTCGGGATCGAGCGGGTGGATTCGCCCAAGCTCGCGCCCCTGTGGCTCGACCAGCCGGCGCGCATGCACAATGAAGTCGCCGCCCGCCCCCATGCGGCGGTGCTGGAAAGCTGAGCCTTCAGCGGAACGGATAGACCTTCACGGTATCGGGCAGGGCCGGGCCGACCGCCGGTGGTGTCCGCAGGCGGGCAACGATCGATTCGATGACCGGCATCAGCACCGTCGCCTCGGGCGTGTGCGACTGGCCGGTCAGGACGTAGGACGCCCCCGGCTTGCCAGCCTTGACCGCCGCGTTGTGCAATTCGTTGCCGAACTGCGCTGGCACCGTGTCGTCGGCAGTGCCGTGGATCAGGTAATACGGTTCGTCCAGCGCGCGCACCGCCACCGCGTTTTCGTACCGGTCGCTGATGAAGGCCCGCGCGATCCGGGGTGCCATCGCCCGCAACCGGGTGAAGGTGCCGATGGTCACCAGCGCATCCAGCGTCTGCCGCGTCGACAGGCCGAACGCAACGCCACCGCCAAGGCTGTGCCCGATGACGATCACCTTGCGCCCGCCCGCCAGCGCCCTGGCGCGTGCGTAGAAGGCGTCGGCATCGGCGGCCAGACCCTTTTCGTCGGGGCGGCCGGGATTGGCGCTGTAACCGCGATATTCCGCCGCGACGATGCCATAGCCCTTGGCCACCAGCGGCGCGAACCAGTCGACGCTGCGCGCGGCGCTGCCCGCATTGCCGTGGAAGATCAGCAGGACCGGCGCATCCCCCTTCGGCGGCACCTCCACCCCCTTGAGCAACAGGCCGTCCACCGTCGAGACCTGGTCGATCGTCGCGGTGGCGGGCAGGCCGGCGGTTGTCAGCGGCGCGGAGGGCGGCTGATAGATCCGGTCGTGGATCGACTGTCCGGTGGCCGGCGTGACGGCCATCAATGCGAAGGCGGCGAGGGGATAGAAGCGCATCGGCGATGGCTAACACACCCGTCGCGTGTCGCAACTACACAATCCGCGCATCGAATAACAATAAACGGTTTGCCGTAAAACAATGCGGCGCGTATCGAGGGGCGATACAGCGCGGAGCAGACTCGCCATGCCGAAAGACCGTATCATCTCCTTTTTCCGCATGGTTCTGCGGATCGTTGGAATTGCGAACCTGAGTTTCGCCCTGTTCTATCTGGTGATCCTCATCGGCAGCGTTCCCTTTGCCGGACTGCTCGAACGCCAGCTCATCGCCAAATACGGCGTGACGATGGACGTCGGGACGGTCGTCGCCGGCATGCGCGGCCTGTTCGTCATTGGCATCGGGGCGGCCATCGCGATCCACGGCATCGTGCGCAATTTGCAGACGATCGTCGCCACGCTGGTCGAAGGGGATCCCTTCGTCGCGCAGAACGCCCGACGGTTGCAGGCGATCGGCTGGGCGTTGCTGGCGCTCCAACTGCTCGACCTCGTGTTCGGCGGACTCACATGGCTGTTCGTGTCGCTGCGCGTCGATGTGATCGACTGGATGCCGTCCTTCACCGGGTGGCTGGCGGTGTTGATCGCGTTCGTGCTGGCGCGGGTGTTCGCGCGCGGCACGGCGATGCGCGACGAGCTGGAGGCGACGGTCTGATGCCCGTCACCGTCCGGCTCGACGACCTGCTCCACGCGCGGCGCATGACGCTGACCGAATTATCGCAGGCCGTCGACATCACCATCGCCAACCTGTCGATCCTGAAGACCGGCAAGGCCAAGGCGATGCGCTTTTCGACATTGGAGGCGATCTGCCGCGTGCTGGAATGCCAGCCCGGCGATCTGCTGGTGTTTGAGCAAGAGGGGGACGAGCAATGACATTCTGGAACGCATTCAAGGCCACTTACAGCGGTGGCACCGCTTTTCTTGTCGCCTGTCCGCTGCTGGCGATGGTTCCCGTCGTGTTCGAGCTGTTGCAGCATGTCGTCGAGGTGAAGATCGGCATGTACGACAGCATCGCCGCTGCAAAGGCGGTGGAGCATCACCCGCTGCGAATGGCGTTCGGCATGGTGAAGATCGCCGCGCTGACGGTGCCGATCTACTGGGTCACGCGGTTCCTGCCGCATCGTGACGCGCGGTTCGCCGCGACCCTGGATCCGCTGGCGGTCCGGTTGTTCGCCGGGGTGTTGGTGTTCGACCTGATGATGGCCGCGCTGCAATTGTTCGTGGTGCCGCAGACGGGGGCCGCGCTGGCAATCGGGTTCGTCGTCGGACAGGGGATCGGCTGTCTCGTCGCAGCCTGGGGAGCGGCGGCCTCGCTCGGAAACCGGGCAATCGGGCCGCGTGCCTCGATCGCGCTGATGGCCCGGCATGTGCCGTGGACGTTCGCGTTCTCACTGGCGGTGATGCTGCCGCTGATGATCCCGCATTATGCGCTTGGCGCGCTGGCACTGGTCGGGCCGAAGCCGTTGATGTGGCCGGTGCTGGTGGTCGATTCGCTGCTGGTCGGATGGCTGACCGCCGTTCTCGCGGCCGGTTCCTATTATGTGGCGGCGCGGGCGGCCGGGAAGGCGGGCGTTGACCTGATGCCCGACCGGGTGGGGACCGCGTCGGTACTGGCGACGGGCGGGGCGTGATTGGTCCTGCCTGACGGTGGAACGAAAAAGGGCGACCCCGTTGCCGGGGCCGCCCTTTTTTTGCTGAACCGACATGGGCAAAGCCCATGCCGTCGGTCGGCCCCTTCGGGCCGCCGGCCGTCCTCGCGGTGGCTGGGGCGGCTCGCCGCTCCAGCCACCGCTGCGGATTACTTCAGTTCGACCGTGGCGCCGGCTGCTTCCAGCTGGGCCTTGATCTTGTTGGCTTCGTCCTTGCTCACGCCTTCCTTGACCGCCTTCGGGGCGCCCTCGACGAGTGCCTTGGCTTCGGTCAGGCCGAGCGCGGTGATCGCACGGACTTCCTTGATGACGTTGATCTTCTTGCCACCGTCGCCGGTCAGGATCACGTCGAACTCGGTCTGCTCTTCAGCGGCCGGAGCGGCTGCGCCGCCGCCTGCTGCCGGTGCGGCGACTGCTGCTGCAGCCGAAACGCCCCACTTCTCTTCCAGCATCTTCGACAGCTCAGCGGCTTCGAGGACGGTCAGTTCGCTCAGGCTCTCAACGAGCGCGTTCAGGTCGGCCATGTGTAGTCTCCATCTCGGGGGCGGACCCCCATCGTTTCAGTCGGTAAAAGGGCCCGAAGATCAGGCTGCTTCCTTGTCCTTCTCGGCGTAGGCCGAAAGCACACGCGCAAGCTGCGCAGCCGGAGCCTGCGTGATCGTTGCGAGCTTCGTGGCAGGTGCCACGAGCAGGCCGACGATCTTGGCACGCAGTTCATCCAGCGACGGCAGCGTCGCAAGCGCCTTCACGCCTTCGACGTCGAGGGCCGTCGCGCCCATCGCTCCACCCACGATTTCGAACTTGTCGTTCGTCTTCGCGAAGTCGACCGCAACCTTGGCTGCGGCGACCGGGTCGATCGAGGTGGCGAGGCCGACAGGGCCGGTCAGCATGTCGCTGATCGAACCATAGTCGGTCCCGTCGAGCGCGATCCTGGCAAGCTTGTTCTTCGAGACCTTGTAGGTCGCGCCGGCGTCGCGCATCTTGTTCCGCAGCACAGTGGACTGTGCGACGGTCAGGCCGAGGTTGCGGGTGACGACCACCACGCCGACTTCGGCAAAATTGCGGTTCAACTCGGCGACGGCCGCGGTCTTTTGATCACGATCCATGCCATTCTCCACGTTTCGGGGCCGGGCTGTCGTAACAGCGGCGACCCGTTTCAAAACCGGCCGCCAGCGCGAAGGAAACCCCTCGTGCCCGTGACCGGGTAAGTCCAGCGATGGGGGTTGGGAAACCGTCGATAGCCTCGACAGCAGACCGGCGAGCCACGCGTGCCTTGCCGGAAAATCCGTATCCCCGTCTCGGCGGGAGATTAAGCACCGGCAGATCCGGTACACCCACTGTCTTGGACGGACCCGACGTCGCGCGAACGCTCCATCGGGGTTGGACGGGCGCTTAGCGGTCCGTGTACCGCAAGTCAATCGCGCTTCGCCCCTGCGCTGCGCTGTCATCGAACCGTCCTTAAAACGACCCGGCGGTGTCTTTGTCCCGCAACCTGTTTGCCGCTTTCGATGGGCAGGAGGGGCAGGACGGCTTCGGCCCACCGGGGGACTCTTTATGACCGATACGATTTCGACCTATTGCGATGGTGACATCGACACCAACCGTTCGACGACACCGCACCTGAACGACCTGATCCACAGCCGCTATTCGCGCCGTCAGACGTTGCGCGGCGGCATGTCGGCGATGGCGGCGGCGGTGTTCGGCGGCATGATGCTGACGGGCTGCGACGATGATGGCGATGCGGCGGCCAACGTCACGGTCACCGCCGGCACCGTCGGGGACACGACCGCCGGCAAGACGGTCACGCTGGTCGGCAATGTCGTCGGCCTGGCCAATATGGTCGCCTGGACGCAGGTCAGCGGGCCGACCGTCGCGCTGACCAATGCCGACACCGCGCTGGCCAGTTTCGTCGCACCGGGCGTCGCCACCGGCACCGTGCTGACGTTCCAGTTCACCGCGACCGCCGGCAGCACGACGGCGTCGGCGACCACGACCGTCACCGTCGGTTCGGCCGTGCTCGGCTTCACCGCCGTGGCCAAGAGCCTTGCCGACGTGGTGACCGTGCCGACCGGCTATGCCGTGACGGTGCTGTATCGCCTTGGCGATCCGATCGCGAGCGGTGTCCCGGCCTATGCCAACAACGGCACCGACACCAACTTCGCGCAGCGCGCGGGCGATCATCATGACGGCATGAGCTATTTCGGCTTGGCGTCGGGCGGAAACACGCCCGATCCGTCGAACAGCAGCCGTGGCCTGCTGGTCCTGAACCATGAAAACGTCAGCGAGCAGTATCTCCACGTCAACGGCGTGACCTTCACCGGCGGCCTGCGTCCCGAGGGCGAGGTCATCAAGGAGATCGAGTGCCACGGTGTCTCCGTGATCGAAGTGACCCGGACGAACGGCGCGTGGGGCTATGTCCAGTCGTCGGCGCTGAACCGTCGCATCACCCCGAACACGCCGATGATCTTCAGCGGTCCGGTGCGCGGCGATGCCAGCCTGCGGACGAAATATTCGCCCGACGGCACCACCGGGCGCGGCACGATCAACAATTGCGCCAACGGGACGATGCCGTGGCACACCTATCTGACCAACGAGGAGAACTGGGCTGGCTATTTCCGTCGTGACACCGGCGACGTCGCGGCCCGTGCCGCCGCCGGCCTGACGCGGCAGAATACGTCGCTGGCACGCTATGGCATCGGCCAGGGCCGGGCGGGCAATTACAACTGGACGCGGGTGGTGCCCGCCGACGCGACGTCGACGATCTACGCCCGGTGGAACGCCACCGTCGTCCCGGGCACGCCCGCCAATGGCACCGGCGACTTCCGTAACGAACCGTTCCAGCTCGGCTGGGTGGTCGAGATCGACCCGTTCAACCCCGCCTCCACCCCGCGCAAGCGCACGGCGCTCGGCCGCATGAACCATGAGGGTTGCGAAGCCGGACGCATGGTGCCGGGCGTCAAGCCCGCCTTCTACATGGGCGACGACGCGCAGAACGAATATATCTACAAGTTCGTGTCGAACGTCGCGTGGAGCGCCAGCGACGCCAATGCGTCCGATCGTCTGGCGATCGGCGACAAGTATCTGGATGCGGGCACGCTGTATGTGGCGAAGCTGGCCGCCGATGGCAGCGGACAGTGGCTGCCGCTGGTGTTCGGTCAGGGACCGCTGACGGCGGCCAACGGCTTCGCCAGCCAGGCGGACGTGCTCATCAACGCACGGCTCGCAGCCGATGCGCTGGCGGCGACGCCGATGGACCGGCCGGAGTGGACCGCGGTGAACCCGGCGACCGGCGAGATGTACTGCACGCTGACCAACAATTCGTCGCGCAGCGCCGCCCGGGTCGATCCAGCCAACCCGCGCGCCTACACCGATCCCAAGGTCGACGGGCGCGGCCCCAGCACCGGCAACGTCAACGGCCACATCATCCGCTTCCGTGAAGCGGGCAACACGACCGAGGCGACGAGCTTCACCTGGGACATCTACGCCTTTGGTGCGGGCAGCGATCTCGACGCGGCGACCATCAACCTGTCGGGGCTGGACGCGACCAACGACTTCTCATCACCGGACGGCCTGTGGTTCGGCACCGCCGGCAATGCGACCGGGCAGGGGACGCCGCTGATGTGGATCCAGACCGATGACGGGTCGTACACCGACGTCACCAACTGCATGATGCTCGCGGCGATTCCCGGCAGCGTCGGTGATGGCGGCACGCGGTCGGTCACCAGCACGCTGAACGGCGTCACCAGCACCGTGACGACGCGGATCGGCAAGACGCCGGGCACGACGTTGCGCCGGTTCCTGGTCGGGCCGAAACAGTGCGAGATCACCGGCATCCACTCGACGCCGGACGGCAAGTCGGTGTTCGTCAACATCCAGCATCCCGGTGAGGGCGGCGACACCACCGCGATCAGCAGCAACTGGCCGGCCAACCAGTCGGGCGCGGCGGCGACCGGTTCGCGCCCGCGCTCCTCGACGATCGTCATCACCCGCACCGATGGCGGTATCGTCGGGCTGTGATACGACGGATCCGCGATGGCCATCGTCCATCGCGGATCAGCCCCGCGAAGTCGCTGCACTCTGCGTGGAGATTGGCGGGCACAAAAAAAGGGCCGGGATCGCTCCCGGCCCTTTTTCTATGCGATGATCGTAACGCTTACGCGCCAACGACCTCGGTCGTGTCGACGCGGATGCCAGCGCCCATCGTCGACGATACGGCGATCTTGCGGACATACTTGCCCTTGGCACCGGTCGGCTTGGCCTTGACGACCGCATCGACCAGCGCGTCGAAGTTTGCGCGCAGGTCTTCCGCCGGGAACGACGCCTTGCCGATACCCGAATGGATGATACCGGCCTTCTCGACGCGGTACTCGACCTGACCGCCCTTGGCGGCTTCGACGGCGGCGGCGACGTTCATCGTCACGGTGCCGAGCTTCGGGTTCGGCATCAGGCCCTTGGGACCCAGGACCTTACCGAGACGACCGACAATGCCCATCATGTCCGGGGTCGCGATGCAGCGATCGAAATCGATTGTGCCACCCTGGATGGCTTCCATCAGGTCTTCCGCACCGACGACGTCGGCACCGGCGGCCAGCGCCTCCTCAGCCTTCGCACCGCGCGCGAACACGCCGACGCGAACGGTCTTGCCGGTGCCCTTGGGCAGGGTCACCACGCCACGGACCATCTGGTCGGCGTGACGCGGATCGACGCCCAGGTTCAGCGCGACTTCGATCGTCTCGTCAAACTTGGAGGTCGCACCCGAACGGGCCATCGCGATGGCTTCGTCGATGGCGTGCAGCTTCTGGCTGTCGACGACGTTCGCCTTCTGCTTCTTGGTCAGCTTTGCCATGATATCAGCCCTCCACCACTTCGAGGCCCATTGCGCGGGCGCTGCCTTCGATGATCTTGGTCGCGGCCTCGATATCGTTGGCGTTCAGATCCTTCATCTTCAGCGTCGCGATGTCGGCAAGCGCGGAACGCTTGATCTTCGCGGCGACGACCTTGCCCGGCTCCTTGGAACCCGACTTCAGGCCGGCGGCCTTCTTGATGAGGAAGCTGGCGGGGGGCGTCTTGGTTTCGAACGAGAACGAGCGATCCGCATAGACCGTGATGATGGTCGGGATCGGCATGTCCTTTTCGAGTTCCGTCGTCGACGCGTTGAACGCCTTGCAGAACTCCATGATGTTCACGCCGCGCTGACCCAGCGCAGGCCCGATCGGCGGAGCCGGCTTTGCATTGCCGGCTGGCACCTGCAGCTTGATGTACCCTGTAATCTTCTTTGCCATGTCACTCTCTCAGTTTAGCGGTCCAAACGATCCGAAGACCTCCCGCGGCATTCCCTCGATATTCGCATCGTTGCCGGTGCGTCAGGTCGCGAGGGGCGACCGTGAAACTTGAAACTTGCGGCTGACACGGGAGTAAATCCCGTGTCGTCGGCCCTCGATGGATCGAGGTCGGCCGGCGCTCGCAAATAAGGCTTCGGCCTTATTTGCTCCGCTCGACCTGTTCGAAGTCCAGTTCGACCGGGGTGGCGCGACCGAAGATCGACACCGACACCTTGACCTTGGACTTGTCGAAATCGAGTTCCTCGACCACGCCGTTGAACGTCGCGAACGGGCCGTCCAGCACCTTGACCGCATCGCCGATCTCGTAGTCGACCTTGACCTTCTGCTTGGGCGCAGCGGCGGCCTCCTCCTTCGAATTCAGCATCCGCGTGGCTTCCGCCTCGCTGATCGCCTGGGGCTTGCCCATCGAACCTAGGAAGCCGGTCACCTTCGGCGTGTTCTTTACCAGGTGATACACGTCGTCGTTCATGTTCAGCTTGGCGAGCACATAGCCGGGCATGAACTTGCGCTCGACCGCGATCTTCTTGCCGCGACGGGCTTCGGTGATCGTCTCGGTCGGAACCTCGATCTGCTCGACCAGCTGTTCGAGACCCAGGCGGGTCGCGTCGGCCATGATCGAATCGCGAACCTTGCCCTCGAAACCCGAATAGGCATGAATGATGTACCAGCGCGCCATTGCCGACCTGTCTTACTGCGCGAGGGACAGCAACGCCTTGACGATCGCCTCGAACATCGAGTCGACTGCCAAGAAGAACACGGCGAGGATGGTCGTCATGATGACGACCATGACACCCGTCATCACCGTCTCGCGACGGGTCGGCCAGACGACCTTCTTGGTCTCGGTCTGGACCTGCCGGATGAACTCGATGGGAGACGTCTTCGCCACGTGCTGCTGATCCCGCTAAATGGGGTTTCGCCGAAACCGGGGGCAGGGCTTCGCTGGCCGCTTCCTTCGTCAGAAGCGGCGCTGGCCCGTCCTCGCTATCGGATGGCCGGCGCAGATAGCCGGGGCTTGCCGGAAACGCAAGGGCCGAGCGGCCGGTTCGACAAGTGGCAGGAGTGCTCGGATTCGAACCGAGGGCCTTCGGTTTTGGAGACCGACGCTCTAACCAACTGAGCTACACTCCTGTGCGGTCGCGGCCTTTAACGGTAACCGCGCGGCGGCACAAGCACCCGCACCGGTTTTTGCGCCCTTTTCGACTGTGGCCGGGCATTTCGGCCGCCGGCAGGGATGACGATGCGGCGATGACGCGGTAAGTGCCGGTCGGGGAGTGCATCATGACCAAGATTGTATCGCGCCGGCTGCTGCTGTCGCTCGTGCCGGTTGCCGGCCTGCTGGCGGCGGCCGATCCGGCGCCGCATGTGCCCGATTTCGGCGCAAATCTCGAACGGTTCGCCTATCCGTGGCCAGTGCAGGTTATGACCGTCGATATCGTCGGGCAGCCGGCGCACATGGCCTTCATGGATGTCGCCGCGCCACGTCCCAACGGGCAGTCGGTGGTCCTGCTGCACGGCAAGAATTTTTGCGGTGCCACATGGGAGGGGACGGTCCGCGCGCTGTCGTCGGCCGGCTACCGCGTGCTGATCCCCGACCAGATCGGGTTCTGCAAGTCGTCGAAGCCGCGTGCCGCCCAGTACAGCCTGCCGATGCTGGCATCGCTGACCCGGCGGCTGATGCAGTCGCGCGGGATCGGCCGTGCGCATGTCGTGGGGCATTCGATGGGCGGCATGCTGGCGATGCGGTTTGCGATCCTGTTCCCCGACGCGGTCGACCGGCTGGTGCTGGTCAATCCGCTGGGCCTGAAGGATCGGGCCGAGGAGGGGGTGCCCCCGACCGATATCGACGCGCTGTGGGCGGGCGAGAAGAAGACGAACTACGCGTCGATCAAGGCATATCAGCAGGCGAACTATTATCATGGCACCTGGAAGCCGGCCTATGACCGCTGGGTATGGATGCTGGCGGGCATGTATCAGGGCAGCGGTCGCGACTCGGTCGCCTTGGCCCAGGCCAAGACCAGCGAGATGATTTACGCACAGCCCGTCGCGCGCGAACTGTACCGGATCAAGGCTCCGACGACCCTGCTCATCGGGCCGCTCGACCAGACGGCGTTCGGGCGTGCGCAGGCCCCTGTGGCGATCCGGCGGACGCTGCAGCCAATCCCGGCGATCGCGCCACAGGCCGCGCGGCAATTTCCGGATGCCACGGTCGTCCGGCTGGAAGGGCTTGGACATTCGCCACAGGTCGAGGATCCGCAGCGGTTCGAAACGGCGTTGCTGGCCGCGCTCAACCGTAACCGCCGATAACCCCGGCGGACGCAGGCTGCCCGTTGACGTCCGCCGGGTTCCGCCGTATAGGCGCGCCCTGTTCGGTGGGTTTCGTGCCCGTCGTGCTGCTTGAACATTGCTGGATGCATTCCAGGACCCGAGGCCCGCGTTCGCGGTTCCGACGGTCCTTTTTGTATTCTCAGGCGCCTCAGGCTCCAGCAAAGTAACCATTTGAAAGGTGAAGGCTTCAATGCCGACGATCAACCAGCTGGTCCGCAAGGGCCGCGATCCGCAGAAGGCCAAGTCCAAGGTCCCTGCGATGGAAGCCAACCCGCAGAAGCGCGGCGTTTGCACCCGCGTCTACACGACGACCCCGAAGAAGCCGAACTCGGCACTGCGCAAGGTGGCCAAGGTTCGCCTGACCAACCAGCGCGAAGTCATTTCGTACATCCCGGGCGAGGGCCACAATCTTCAGGAGCATTCGGTTGTCCTGATCCGTGGCGGCCGTGTCCGCGATCTTCCCGGTGTGCGCTATCACGTCCTGCGCGGCGTGCTCGACACACAGGGCGTCAAGGATCGTCGCCAGTCGCGTTCCAAGTACGGCGCAAAGCGTCCGAAGTAAGCCGGTCGGCTCCGGGTCGGTCCAGCGATCGACCACGGAGCTTCTCGACCACCAAGGCTGAAGTTTAGAAGGAAACAAGAAATGGCACGTCGTCGTCGCCCAGAAAAGCGTATCATCCTCCCCGATCCCAAGTTCGGTGATGAGGTTCTGTCGAAGTTCATGAACAGCGTCATGCTGGACGGCAAGAAGTCCGTCGCCGAGCTGATCGTGTACGGTGCCTTCGAAACCGTCGAGCAGCGCGCGAAGCGGGATCCGCTCGGCGTGTTCCACGAGGCGCTGACCAACGTGAAGCCGGGCATCGAGGTCCGTTCGCGTCGTGTCGGTGGTGCGACCTATCAGGTCCCCGTCGAGGTGCGTCCCGAGCGTGCGCAGGCACTGGCCATTCGCTGGCTGATCGGCGCTGCCCGCTCGCGCAGCGAAAACACGATGGCCGCCCGTCTGTCGGGCGAGCTGATGGATGCCGCCAATAACCGTGGCAACGCGGTCAAGAAGCGGGAAGACACGCACCGGATGGCCGAAGCCAACCGTGCGTTCAGCCACTACCGCTGGTAACCGCATAGCCGGTGGGTTTCCACCGGCCACGAAAACGCCTATATCGTGGGGAGCAGGCGTAATGTCTGGCTCCCCACATTGCTAAGGAAGCACCGATCATGGCCCGCAGCCATCCGCTCGAAAAGTATCGCAATATCGGTATCATGGCGCACATCGACGCCGGCAAGACGACGACGACCGAGCGTATCCTTTACTATACCGGCAAGTCCTACAAGATCGGCGAAGTGCATGAAGGCACCGCGACGATGGACTGGATGGAGCAGGAGCAGGAGCGCGGGATCACGATCACGTCGGCCGCGACGACGTGCAAGTGGCGGGCCGAAGAGGGCAAGGGCCCCGAGCATCTCATCAACATCATCGACACGCCGGGCCACGTCGACTTCACGATCGAAGTCGAGCGTTCGCTGCGCGTTCTCGATGGTGCGGTTGCGTGCTTCGACGGTGTTGCCGGCGTTGAGCCGCAGTCGGAGACCGTGTGGCGTCAGGCCGACAAGTACGGCGTGCCGCGCATGTGCTTCATCAACAAGCTGGATCGCACCGGCGCCGATTTCTACTTCTGTGTCGACTCGATCATCGAGCGTCTGGGCGCGCGTCCGGCCGTCCTGTATCTGCCGATCGGCATCGAGGGCGGCTTCAAGGGGCTGGTCGATCTGGTCGAGAACCGCGCGATCATCTGGCTCGAAGAGAGCCTGGGCGCGAAGTTCGAATATCAGGACATTCCGGCCGACATGGCCGAGAAGGCCGCGAAGTATCGCAGCGACCTGATCGAAATGGCCGTCGAGCAGGACGACGACCTGATGGAGGCCTATCTGGAGGGCAACGAGCCGAGCACGGCCGACCTTAAGAAGCTGATCCGCAAGGGTACGCTGAGCATGGCGTTCGTGCCGATCGTCTGCGGCTCCGCGTTCAAGAACAAGGGCGTTCAGCCGCTGCTCGACGCGGTCGTCGATTATCTGCCCAGCCCGCTGGACGTTCCGGCGATTCAGGGTCTGAAGCTCGACGGCGTGACGCCGGACGAGCGGCAGTCGTCGGACGACGTGCCGTTCTCGGCGCTGGCGTTCAAGATCATGAACGATCCGTTCGTCGGCACGCTGACCTTCGCGCGCATCTACTCGGGCAAGCTGGAGACCGCATCGCAGGTCACCAACTCGGTCAAGGACAAGAAGGAAAAGGTCGGTCGCATGCTGCTGATGCATGCGAACAGCCGTGAGGACATCCAGGAGGCCTTCGCCGGCGACATCGTCGCGCTGGCGGGTCTGAAGGACACCACGACGGGCGACACGCTCTGCGCGATGAACGCACCGATCATCCTTGAGCGGATGGAGTTCCCCGAGCCTGTGATCGAGCTGTCGGTGGAGCCGAAGACCAAGGCCGACCAGGAGAAGATGGGCGTCGCGCTCAATCGTCTCGCCCGCGAGGATCCCTCGTTCCGCGTGTCGTCGGACCCCGAGTCGGGTCAGACGATCATCAAGGGCATGGGTGAGCTTCACCTCGAAATCCTGGTCGACCGCATGAAGCGCGAGTTCAAGGTCGAGGCCAATGTCGGCGCACCGCAGGTTGCATATCGCGAGTATCTGAAGAAGCCGGTCGACATCGACTACACGCACAAGAAGCAGTCGGGCGGCACCGGCCAGTTCGGTCGCGTCAAGGTGAAGCTGACGCCGGGCGAGCGCGGGTCGGGCATCCTGTTCAAGGACGAGATCAAGGGCGGCAACATTCCGAAGGAATATCTGCCCGCGATCGAGAAGGGCTTCCGCGAAACCGCAGCCAGCGGTTCGCTGGTCGGCTTCCCGATCATCGATTTCGAGATCGTGCTGTATGACGGCGCGTATCACGACGTCGACTCGTCGGCGCTGGCGTTCGAAATCTGTGCCCGTGGCGCGATGCGCGAAGCGGCCCAGAAGTCGGGCATCACCCTGCTCGAGCCGGTCATGAAGGTCGAAGTCGTTACCCCGGAGGATTATCTGGGTGACGTGATCGGCGACATGAACAGCCGTCGTGGCCAGATCCAGGGCACCGACAGCCGCGGCAACGCGCAGACGGTCGAGGCGATGGTGCCGCTGGCGAACATGTTCGGCTATGTGAACTCGCTGCGTTCGTTCACGCAGGGCCGCGCGCAATACTCGATGCAGTTCTCGCACTATGACGAAGTGCCGCAGAACGTCGCCGACGAGGTGAAGGCGAAGTTGGCCTAAGCCAGAGGCGCACGGGGCCAGAGCAATCTGGCTCCGAGACGCCGAAAGGCCGGCCGACCTCGGGCTTGCCCGAGGTTCGACGACACGGAATTCACTTCCGTGTCGGCTCCTTGATCAAGGCAGGGGCTGGCGTCACGCTTCAACAGCCGCTATGGGGCCGCGTTCGCGCGGTTCCCGGGGTGGCACCGGAATACGAATCAGAAGGTAGGAAATAATGGCCAAGGCAAAATTTGAGCGGAACAAGCCGCATCTCAACATCGGCACCATCGGTCACGTCGATCATGGCAAGACGTCGCTGACCGCCGCGATCACCAAGGTGCTGGCAGAGACGACCGGCGGTACCGCTGTCGACTTCGCCAACATCGACAAGGCTCCCGAGGAGCGCGAGCGCGGCATCACCATCTCGACCGCGCACGTCGAGTATGAGACGACCGCCCGTCACTACGCACACGTCGATTGCCCGGGTCACGCCGATTATGTGAAGAACATGATCACCGGCGCAGCCCAGATGGACGGCGCGATCCTCGTCGTTTCGGCGACCGACGGCCCGATGCCGCAGACCCGCGAGCACATCCTGCTCGCACGCCAGGTTGGTGTTCCGGCCATGGTCGTGTTCATGAACAAGGTCGATCTGGTCGACGACGCCGAGATCCTCGAGCTGGTCGAAATGGAAATCCGCGAGCTGCTCAGCTCGTACGACTTCCCGGGCGACGACATCCCCGTCATCCAGGGTTCGGCGACCGCCGCGCTGAATGGCACGAAGGACGAGATCGGCAAGGAAGCTGTCATCAAGCTGATGAACGCCGTTGACGAATACATCCCGCAGCCCGAGCGTCCGCTCGACAAGCCGTTCATGATGCCGATCGAGGACGTGTTCTCGATCTCGGGTCGCGGCACGGTCGTCACCGGCCGCGTCGAGACCGGCATCGTCAAGGTTGGCGAGGAAGTCGAGATCGTCGGTATTCACCCGACCGTCCGCAAGACGACCGTCACCGGCGTGGAAATGTTCCGCAAGCTGCTCGACCAGGGCCAGGCAGGCGACAACGTCGGCGCGCTGATCCGTGGTGTTGCACGCGACGACGTGGAGCGTGGCCAGGTTCTCTGCAAGCCGGGCACGATCAAGCCGCACACCGACTTCCAGTCGGAAGTGTACGTCCTGTCGAAGGAAGAGGGTGGCCGTCACACGCCGTTCTTCGCCAACTATCGTCCGCAGTTCTACTTCCGCACCACGGACGTGACCGGCACCGTCGAGCTGCCTGAGGGCACCGAGATGGTCATGCCCGGCGACAACGTCGCACTCGGCATCAAGCTGATCGCGCCGATCGCCATGGACGTCGGCCAGCGCTTCACGATCCGCGAAGGCGGTCGTACCGTCGGCGCAGGGGTTGTCAGCGGCATCTCCAAGTAATATAGCGATCTCCTCCGGCCGGTTCCTTATCGGGAATCGGCCGGTTGCTATTTACGGGAAAGGTCGGCGCTCCAGCGGTGGAGGCCATTTCCTTTTTCGGTTTTAAACCAAGAGTCGTCGTGCAGACGGCCCGCTCTTTCGCATTGGTAGGGACATGGACAGCAACATCCGCATTCGCCTGAAGGCGTTCGATCATCGCGTGCTCGACCAGGCGACCGGCGACATCGCCGACACCGCCCGTCGCACCGGCGCACTTATCCGTGGCCCAATCCCTTTGCCCACCCGCATCGAGAAGTTCACCGTGAACCGCGGCCCGCACATCGACAAGAAGTCGCGTGAGCAGTTCGAGGTGCGCACCTACAAGCGTATGCTGGACATCGTTCAGCCGACGCCGCAGACGGTCGACGCTTTGATGAAGCTCGACCTTGCAGCAGGGGTGGACGTCGAGATCAAGCTGGCGTAAGGGCCTGCTTCCCGCGGTTGACTCGGACCCAATCTGAGTCCCGCGGGATTTGGCGTTTTCGGCTAACGAGGCGCCCGCGATATCGGCAACGACGTCGCGATACTCGGGATACCGCCGGGCAATCCTTCGGGATGGTGCCTGGGACAGCGTCCCCCGTCACGTCCGGCTTGCCGGGCACCAGCCCGGGACGGGGCTCGCTTCAGATTGCAGGGCTGGATACGCCCGTGGGGAATACCCTCCACGGGCCTCTGTCGAGGAAGGGACAAGATCATGCGCACTGGCGTGATCGCGAAGAAAATGGGCATGACCCGCCTGTTCAAGGAAGACGGACGGCATGTGCCGGTCACCGTGCTTTCCCTTGAAGGGACGCAGGTTGTTGCTCATCGCGAAATGGATCGTGACGGATACGTCGCACTGCAGCTTGGTGCTGGTAGCGCCAAGACCAAGAACGTTGCAAAGCCGCAGCGTGGCCACTTCGGCAAGGCCGAAGTCGAGCCCAAGGCGATCCTCGCCGAATTCCGCGTGGCCGAAGACGGCCTGCTGGACGTCGGTGCAGAGATCTCGGCCGATCACTTCGTCGTTGGCCAGCTGGTCGACGTACAGGGTCGAACCCAGGGCAAGGGCTTCGCCGGCGGCATGAAGCGCTGGAACTTCGGCGGTCTGCGTGCGACCCACGGCGTCTCGGTTTCGCACCGTTCGCTGGGTTCGACCGGTCAGCGCCAGGATCCGGGCAAGGTCTTCAAGAACAAGAAGATGGCCGGCCACATGGGTGACAAGTATCGCACCCAGCAGCAGCTCGAAATCGTCCAGACGGACGTCGAGCGCGGTCTCCTGTTCGTGAAGGGCTCCGTGCCCGGCTCGAAGGGCGGCTGGCTCCTGGTCAAGGACTCGGTCAAGGTCCCGCGTCACGCCGACGCACCGTATCCCGGCAGCCTGAAGGCCGCCGCAAACAGCAACACCGCTGCCGACACGCCTGCTGAAAACGCAGCCGAGACGGCAACCGACGGCCAGGAGGGCTGAGCGTGAAGGTCAAGGTTCAATCCTTCGCCGGGACCGAAGCGGCGGATATCGAGCTCAACGACGAGGTCTTCGGCCTCGATCCGCGCGCCGACATCCTGCACCGCGTCGTTACCTGGCAGCTCGAAAAGCGTCGCGCCACTGCGCGCGGTACGCGTGAGCGTGCAGACGTCGCCCGTACCGGCAAGAAGTTCGGTCGCCAGAAGGGCGGCGGTACCGCGCGTCACGGCGATCGTCGCGCACCGGTGTTCATCGGTGGTGGTAAGGCACACGGCGCCCGCGTTCGTGACTTCAACCCGTCGCTGAACAAGAAGGTTCGCGCGCTGGGTCTGAAGATGGCGCTCAGCAGCCATGCCAAGGCCGGCTCGCTGTTCGTGATGGACAGCCTGGTCGTCGACGGTGGCAAGACCAAGACCCTCATCGCCGACATGGCGAAGATGGGCTTTGGCAGCCGCGCGCTGGTGATCGACGGCGACATGGTCGAGACGAGCTTCGCGTTCGCCGCGGGCAACCTGTACGGCGTGAACGTCCTGCCGGCCGCCGGTGCCAACGTCTACGACATCCTGAAGCATGACACGCTGGTGCTGACGCGCGCAGCGGTCGAGAAGCTGGAGGCGCGCTTCAATGGCTAAGGTTCAGAAGGGTGCGATCGACAATCGTCATTACGACGTGATTGTCGCGCCCCACATCACCGAGAAGGCGACGTTGCTCAGCGAGCACAACGCCGTGGTGTTCCGCGTGGCGTCCGACGCCACGAAGCCCGAGATCAAGGCGGCCGTCGAGGCGCTGTTTGACGTCAACGTCACCGGCGTCAACACGATCGTCCAGAAGGGCAAGACCAAGAAGTGGAAGGGTGCTCCGTACCAGCGCTCCGACATGAAGAAGGCGATCGTGACGCTCAAGGATGGTCAGACCATCGACGTGACGACGGGGATCTGAGGCGATGGCACTCAAGCATTACAATCCGACGAGCCCGGCGCGCCGTGGTCTCATTCTTGTCGATCGTTCGGCGCTCTGGAAGGGTGGCCCCGTCAAGGCGCTGACCGAAGGCAAGCGCAAGACCGGCGGTCGCAACAACAAGGGCCATGTGACGTCGCGCGGCATCGCCGGCGGTCACAAGCAGCGTTACCGCTATATCGACTTCAAGCGTCGCAAGTGGGACGTCGAGGGCATCGTGGAGCGGATCGAATATGATCCCAACCGCACCGCCTTCATCGCGCTGATCAAGTATCCGGATGAGGAAGTCGCCTACATCCTGGCGCCGCAGCGTCTTGCCGTCGGTGACAAGGTCATCGCCGCCAAGAAGACCGACGTGAAGCCGGGCAACGCGATGGAACTGGGCCAGATGCCGGTTGGCACGATCGTCCACAACGTCGAGATGAAGCCGATGAAGGGTGGCCAGATCGCCCGTTCGGCCGGCACCTATGTGCAGGTCGTCGGTCGTGATCGCGGCATGGTGATCGTCCGCCTGAACTCGGGCGAGCAGCGCTACATTCGCGGCGAGTGCATGGCCACGGTCGGTGCGGTGTCCAACCCGGACAACCAGAACCAGAACCTGGGCAAGGCCGGTCGCAGCCGTTGGCTGGGCATCCGTCCGCTGACGCGCGGTGTCGCCAAGAACCCGGTCGACCATCCGCACGGCGGTGGTGAAGGCCGGACCTCGGGTGGCCGTCATCCGGTTACGCCGTGGGGCAAGCCGACGAAGGGTGCGCGCACGCGTCATAACAAGTCGACCGACAAGATGATCATCCGGTCGCGTCATTCGACGAAGAGGAAGGGCTAACATGGCTCGTTCAGTCTGGAAGGGTCCGTTTGTGGACCTTCATCTGCTCAAGAAGGCAGAAACCGCTCAGGACGCCGGTGGGCGTGCGCCGATCAAGACCTGGTCGCGCCGTTCGACGATCCTTCCGTCGTTCGTCGGTCTGACGTTCAACGTCTATAACGGCCGCAAGTTCGTTCCCGTCTCGGTCAACGAAGACATGGTCGGCATGAAGCTGGGTGAATTTGCGCCGACGCGCTACTTCCCCGGCCATGCCGCGGACAAGAAGGGCAAGCGCTGATGTCCAAGCAGGCAGCACCCCGCAAGGTTGCGGATAACGAGGCCCTGTCGGTCGGTACGCAGATCCGTGGTTCGGCCCAGAAGCTGGGCCTGGTCGCGGCACTGATCCGCGGCAAGAAGGTCGGCGATGCGATGAACATCCTCGCCTTCTCGACCAAGGGCATGGCGATCGACGCGCGCAAGGTTCTGGCTTCGGCCATCGCCAACGCGGAGAACAACCACAATCTCGACGTCGACTCGCTGGTCGTCGCCGAGGCGTCTGTCGGCAAGTCGATCACGATGAAGCGCTTCGCGACCCGTGGTCGCGGCAAGTCGACGCGCATCCTGAAGCCGTTCTCGCGGCTGCGGATCGTCGTTCGCGAGCAGGAAGAAGCATAATGGGTCAGAAGAGCAACCCCATCGGTCTGCGTCTGCAGATCAACCGTACCTGGGACAGCCGCTGGTTCGCGGAAGGCGCCGACTATGGTCGTCTCCTTCTTGAGGATCTGAAGATCCGCACCTTCATCATGAAGACGCTGCCGCAGGCCGCGATTTCGAAGGTGGTGATCGACCGTCCGGCCAAGCTGTGCCGGATCTCGATCTTCGCGGCCCGCCCCGGTGTCATCATCGGCAAGAAGGGCACGGACATCGAGAAGCTTCGCAAGACGATCGGCGCGATGACCGCGTCGGATGTCTCGCTGAACATCGTCGAGATCCGCAAGCCCGAGGTCGACGCCAAGCTCGTCGCACAGGGCATCGCCGACCAGTTGGAGCGCCGCATCGCGTTCCGCCGCGCCATGAAGCGTGCGGTCCAGTCGGCGCTGCGTCTGGGTGCAGAGGGTATCCGCGTTTCGTGCGGTGGTCGTCTTGGTGGTGCGGAAATCGCGCGTACCGAGGGCTATCGCGAGGGCCGGGTTCCGCTGCACACGCTGCGCGCGAACATCGACTATGCCGAAGCCACGGCGCACACGTCCTATGGCGTCTGCGGTGTGAAGGTCTGGGTCTTCAAGGGCGAGATTCTCGGCCATGACCCGATGGCGCAGGATCGGCTGATGATGGAGGCTCAGACCTCCGGCGTGCGCCCCGCGCGCGATGATCGCAGGAACTAAGAGCCATGCTGCAACCTAAGAAGACGAAGTTCCGCAAGGCCTTCAAGGGCCGCATCCATGGCGACGCCAAGGGTGGCACCTCGCTCAACTTCGGGTCGTTCGGCCTGAAGGCGATGGAGCCGGATCGGATCACCGCACGCCAGATCGAGGCGGCCCGCCGCGCGATCACGCGTCACATCAAGCGCCAGGGGCGTTTGTGGATCCGCATCTTCCCGGACGTGCCCGTTTCGTCGAAGCCTGCCGAAGTCCGCATGGGCAAGGGCAAGGGTTCGCCGGAGTTCTGGGCGGCACGGGTCAAGCCGGGCCGTATCCTGTTCGAGCTGGACGGGGTCGAGGGCAAGATTGCCGCAGAGGCATTCGAGCGGGCGGCGATGAAGCTGCCGATCAAGGTAAAGGTCGTTGCCCGTCTGGGTGACACCTCGCATCTGGGAGGCGAGTAACATCATGGCTCGTATCGAGAATCTGAACGACAAGAGCGACGACCAGCTGGTCGAGTCGCTTGGCGAGCTGAAGCGCGAGCAGTTCAACCTGCGCTTCCAGTCCGCGACGAACCAGCTGGAAAAGCCCAGCCGCGTTCGTGAAGTCCGTCGCGACATCGCGCGGATCAAGACCCTGCAGACGCAGCGCACCAGCGCCGCGGCTGCCAAGTAAGGAAGAACGACATGCCGAAGCGCGTGCTGACCGGGGTGATCGTCTCGGACAAGACCGACAAGACGGTGGTTGTGAACGTGGAGCGCAAGGTTCGCCACGCGCTTTACGGCAAGATCATCCGCCGGTCGAAGAAGTATCATGCTCATGACGAGAGCAACGAGTTCAAGCAGGGCGAGACGGTGCGGATCGAAGAGACCGCGCCGATCTCGAAGCTGAAGACCTGGAAGGTGATCGAGCGGGTCAACACCCACGCGACGCCGGAGCGGGCTTCGGCCGAGGGCTGAGCGAGCGACCATGTACCCGGGCTTGCGTTCGGGTACGGGAACGGCTAGGTGGCCGCTCCCCCCGGTGCGGTAATCCCGCGCCGGGGTGATTTTTTGAGGCGGGGTTCGGTCGGAATCGACCCCAGAGAGAGAAGGGATACGGATCCATGATCCAGATGCAGTCCAATCTCGAGGTCGCTGACAACAGCGGCGCGAAGCGGGTGCAGTGCATCAAGGTGCTTGGGGGTTCCAAGCGTCGTGTTGCAGGCGTTGGCGACATCATTGTCGTCAGCATCAAGGAAGCGCAGCCGCGCGGCCGCGTGAAGAAGGGTGACGTGCACCGCGCCGTCATCGTCCGCACGGCCAAGGACATTCACCGCGCCGACGGGTCGACCATCCGGTTCGATTCGAACGCAGCGGTCCTGGTCAACAAGAACGAGGAGCCGATCGGCACCCGTATCTTCGGCCCAGTGGTTCGCGAACTGCGTGGCAAGAAGCACATGAAGATCATCAGCCTTGCGCCGGAGGTGCTGTAATGGCGTCTGCACGTATCAAGAAGGGTGACAAGGTCATCGTCCTGTCCGGCAAGGACAAGGGCAAGACCGGTGAAATCACCCGGTCGATCCCGAAGGACGGCAAGGTCGTCGTTTCGGGCGTCAACATCGCCACGCGCCACACCAAGCCGACCCAGGGCGATCCCCAGGGTGGTCTGGTCCGCAGCGAAGCGCCGATGCACATCTCGAAGGTCGCGCATGTGACCGCCGACGGCAAGCCGACCCGCGTCCGGTTCGAGACCAAGGACGGCAAGAAGGTCCGCGTGGCCGTCAAGACCGGGGAGACGATCAATGGTTGATCAGAACACGGGTACGGATCTCTACACGCCGCGCATGCGGAAGATGTACGACGAGACGATCGTCAAGGCGATGACCGAGAAGTTCGGCTACAAGAACGCCATGGAAGTTCCGCGCATCGACAAGATCGTGCTGAACATGGGTGTTGGCGAGGCCACCCAGGACAAGAAGCGTGTCGATCAGGCCGCGTCTGAAATGGAGCTGATCGCCGGCCAGAAGCCCGTCGTCACCAAGGCGAAGAAGTCGATCGCGCAGTTCAAGCTGCGCGAGGGTATGCCGATCGGCGTGAAGGTCACCCTTCGCCGTGAGCGTATGTACGAGTTTCTCGACCGCTTCATCACGATCGCGCTGCCGCGCGTTCGCGATTTCCGTGGCCTGAACCCGAAGTCCTTCGACGGTCGTGGCAACTATGCCTGCGGCATCAAGGAGCAGATCGTGTTCCCAGAAATCAGCTATGACCGGGTCGACAAGATCCGCGGCATGGATGTGATCGTGACGACGACGGCGCGTACCGACGATGAGGGGCGCGAGCTTCTCCGTCTGTTCGGCTTCCCGTTCCCGATCGAAGAGGCTGCCGAGGAAAAGAAGGCAGCCTGACCTGACAACCGCCGCTCCGGTTTCGTGCCGGGGCGGCGCTTTCTAGAAAGAAAGAACTTAAGTCGATGGCGAAACTGAGTTCAATTAACAAGAACGAGCGCCGCAAGGCGATGGTCAAGCAGTACGCACCCAAGTATGCGAAGCTGAAGGCCATGGCAGCGGACACCACGCTCGACGAAGGCGAGCGTCTGATCGCCCGCCTGAAGATGGCGGAGCTGCCGCGCAACGCGAACCCGACCCGCATCCGCAACCGGTGCGAGCTGACCGGGCGCCCGCGCGCCTATTACCGCAAGTTCCGGCTTTGCCGTATCCAGCTGCGCGATCTGGCCAACAAGGGCCTCATCCCCGGCGTTACGAAGTCGAGCTGGTAAGGACAGAACATGGCAGTGACCGATCCACTGGGTGATCTACTCACCCGCATCCGTAACGGCCAGCGCGCAAAGAAGGACTCTGTCCTGACGCCCGCGTCGAAGTTGCGCGTTCGCGTGCTCGACGTATTGCAGCGCGAAGGCTATATCCGTGGCTACAGCGAAGAGCAGATGGGGCCAGCGGCCGGCATCCGTATCGAGCTGAAGTATTTCGAGGGCCAGCCGGCGATCAAGCATGTCGCGCGCGTCTCGAAGCCCGGCCGTCGTGTCTATTCCGGCTCGCAGGATCTCCCGCGCGTCATGAACGGCCTCGGCATCACGATCGTCTCGACGCCGCGTGGCGTTCTGTCCGACGCCGAAGCGCGCGAACAGAATGTCGGTGGCGAAGTGCTGGCGGAGGTATTCTGATGAGCCGCATTGGTAAGAAGGCGATTACGGTTCCGGCCGGCGTCACCGCAAGCATCGCCGATGGCGTCATCAGCGTGAAGGGGCCGAAGGGCACCCTGACCATGCCGCTGCGCGAAGAGATCAGCTACACGGTCGAAGACGGCGGCATTTCGGTGCAGCCGGCCAACGACACCAAGCGCGCACGCGCGTTCTGGGGCATGCAGCGGACCATGGTGCAGAACCTGGTCACCGGCGTGACCGATGGCTTCACCAAGAAGCTCATCATCACCGGTGTCGGCTATCGTGCCGCGGCGCAGGGTCGCAATCTGAAGCTGCAGCTCGGTTACAGCCATGACGTCAACGTCGACGTGCCCGAGGGCATCGAGGTGAAGACGCCTGACACGACCACGGTCGAGATCAGCGGTTCCGACAAGCAGAAGGTCGGCCAGCTGGCCGCCGAGATCCGTCGCTGGCGCAAGCCCGAGCCGTACAAGGGCAAGGGCATCAAGTACGACGGCGAGTTCATCTTCCGCAAGGAAGGGAAGAAGAAGTAATGACCAAGGGTCTCTCTCTTTTCGAAAAGCGGCGTCGCCGCAATCGTACCGCCCTCCGTGCCCGTGCCGGCGCGCGTCCGCGCCTGTCGGTGCATCGTTCGGGCAAGCACATCTATGCCCAGGTGATCGACGACGAGGCGGGCGCCACGCTCGCATCGGCATCGACCCTGGAAAAGGGTGTGCGCGACACGTCGGGGGCGAACATCGCCGCGGCGACCGAAGTCGGCAAGCGCGTTGCGGAAGCAGCGAAGGCCGCCGGCGTCACCCAGGTCGTGTTCGACCGTGGTGGCTTCCTGTACCACGGCCGCGTCAAGGCGCTGGCCGAAGCGGCACGCGAAGCCGGATTGGAGTTCTAAGACATGGCTGACGAGAACAACACCTCGCCCGACGCCGGCGCGGCCCCCGAGGCTTCGGCACCCCAGAGCGCATCCCAGGGTGGCGGCTATCAGGGTGGTGGTCGTGGCGGCAGCGGCGGTGGTCGCGGTGGCCCCGGTGGCGGTGGTCGTGGCGGTCCCGGTGGCAATCGTGGCGGTGGCCCCGGCGGCAACCGTGGCGGTCGTGACGGCGGTCGTGGCGGTCGCGACGGCAATCGTCGTGGTCCTCCGGGTGCCGATGACGGCGGCGAAGAGCTGATCGAGAAGCTGGTGCACATCAACCGCGTCTCCAAGACGGTCAAGGGCGGCAAGCGCTTCGGCTTTGCGGCACTTGTCGTCGTCGGTGACGGCAAGGGTCGTGCGGGCTTCGGACATGGCAAGGCGCGCGAAGTGCCGGAAGCCATTTCCAAGGCGACGGCGGCTGCCAAGAAGAAGATGGTTCGCGTTCCCCTGAAGGACGGTCGCACGCTGCATCACGACGGTAACGGTCACTTCGGTGCCGGTCGCGTGACGCTGCGGTCCGCTCCGCAAGGGACCGGGATCATCGCCGGTGGTCCGATGCGCGCCGTGTTCGAATCGCTGGGTGTCGCCGACGTGGTGACCAAGTCGATCGGCACGTCGAACCCGTACAACATGATCCGCGCCACGTTCGAGGCCCTTGGCGACCAGACGTCGCCCAAGGCCGTCGCACAGCGTCGCGGCAAGAAGATCGCCGACCTGCTCGGCCACGGTGGGTCGAAGGCCCCCGAGGCTGAAGCAGCCGCGATCACGGAGTAAGTCGAGATGGCTACCATCAAAGTCACGCAGACCGGTTCGCCGATCCGCCGCAAGGGCGACCAGCGCGCAACGCTGATCGGCCTTGGCCTCAACAAGATGCACAAGACCCGCGAGCTGGAAGACAGCCCGGAAGTCCGTGGCATGATCCGCAAGGTTCAGCACATGGTCTCGGTCGAAGGCTGATTGCCGATACGCCCGTCGTCGCTGATGCGATGGCGGGCAGGAACAGGGCCGGCACCGGTCGTCCGCGGATTTTGGTCCGGTGCGGCGAACCGGGGCTGGCCTTTTTCCGTTCCTGGCTGTAATGGCCCGCGCTTCACCCGGTCGACCGGACCGGTGATTCCTTTTTTCCGCGCGAACATAGCGAAAGCGAGTGCTACCCATGAAACTCAACGAACTCCGCGACAATGCAGGTGCCCGCAAGTCCAAGATGCGCGTCGGACGCGGCATCGGTTCGGGCAAGGGCAAGACCGCCGGCCGTGGCCAGAAGGGCCAGAAGAGCCGTGAGGGCGTGTCCATCGCCGGCTTCGAGGGCGGTCAGATGCCGCTGCACATGCGTCTGCCGAAGCGTGGCTTCAACAACATCTTCGCGAAGGATTTCGCGGAAGTGAACCTGGGCGCGATCCAGCGCGCGGTCGACGCCGGCAAGATCGAAGCCAATGCGACGCTCGATCACGACGCGCTGAAGGCCGCCGGTCTGGCGCGCGGCGGCAAGGACGGCGTGCGTCTGCTGGCCAAGGGCGAGCTGACCACGGTACTGTCGTTCACCGTCGACGGCGCGTCGAAGGGTGCGATCGAGGCGGTCGAGAAGATCGGCGGCAAGGTCGACGTCATCCACTTCGTGCCGGCAGCCGAGAAGGCCGCCGCCAAGAAGGGCGTCAAGTACCGCGAGCGCCAGGCGCACAAGGCGTCGTTCAAGGCATGATGCGTCCCTCCGTCGTGCGGCGTTCGTCAGGGCGCGCACGGCGGTTGGCGGCGGTCTGATTGCGCGGCAAAGCCCGCGCGGCATTAGACAAGCTCCGATGCATGACTATATGGACGGCGGGACGGGTAACAACGCGTCCCGCCGTTCTTTGTTTCCAGGACACCCAAACGCATGGCATCCGCAGCCGACAAGATGGCGCAAGGCATCAGCCTGTCGAAATTCGCGCAGGCGACCGACCTCAAGAAGCGCCTTTGGTTCACGATCGGCGCACTGATCGTCTTCCGCCTGCTTTCCTACGTTCCGCTGCCGGGTGTCGACCCGACCGCGCTCGGCATTCTCAGCCAGCAGACGCAGGGCGGCGTTCTCGACTTCTTCAACACGTTTTCCGGCGGTTCGTTGAGCCGCATGTCGCTGATCGCGCTCGGCGTCATGCCCTATATCACCGCGTCGATCGTGGTGCAGCTCGCGACCTCGCTCAGCCCGCAGCTCGCCGCCATTAAGAAGGATGGCGAATCGGGCCGCAAGCGCCTGAATCAGTATACCCGCTACGGCACGGTCGGCCTGACCGCGATCCAGGGCTATTTCATCGCCGTCGGCCTTGAGACGCTCGGCGCGACGCAGGGCATCCAGGCGGTGATCGAACCGGGCATGACGTTCCGCATCGCGGCCGTCATCTCGCTGATCGGCGGCACGATGTTCCTGATGTGGCTGGGCGAGCAGATCACCAGCCGTGGCATCGGCAACGGCGTGTCGCTCATCATCATGGCCGGCATCGTCGCGCATCTGCCGACGACGCTGGTCAACCTGCTGGAAGGCGGTCGTTCGGGTTCGGTCGGTCCGGGTCGGCTGATCGGCATCGTCGTCGCGGTCGTCGTGCTGATCCTGTTCATCTGCTTCATGGAGCGGGCGCAGCGCCGGATCCTGATCCAGTACCCCAAGCGGCAGACGCAACGGGGCATGCAGGCCGATCGCAGCCACCTGCCGCTGAAGATCAACACCGCCGGTGTCATCCCGCCGATCTTCGCGTCGTCGCTGCTGCTGATGCCGCTGACGATCAGCCAGTTCGCCGGTCAGCGCGTCGCGGGTGAGAGCCAGTGGGGCGACTTCATCATCAGCCTCAACCAGTATCTCCAGCACGGCAGCCCGGTGTACATGGCGCTGTATGGCCTTGGCATCATCTTCTTCTCGTTCTTCTACACCGCTGTCGTCTTCAACCCTGAGGAAACCGCGGAAAACCTGAAGCGGCATGGCGGGTTCATCCCCGGCATCCGTCCGGGCAAGAACACCGAAAACTATTTCGATTACGTCCTGACGCGGATCACCGTGATCGGTGCGGGCTATCTGACGATCATCTGCCTGCTGCCAGAATATCTGGTGTCGGCGTTGCAGATCCCGTTCTACCTCGGCGGCACCAGCCTGCTGATCGTCGTCAACGTGACGATGGACACGGTGACGCAGATCCAGAGCCACCTGCTGGCGCATCAATATGGCGACCTCATCAAGAAGTCGAAACTGAAGGGTGGCCGGCTCCGTTGAGCCGGTTTACCGACGAATAAGGGGAGCGACGCCGTGAATATCATCCTTCTGGGGCCGCCGGGGGCGGGCAAGGGAACCCAGGCCGCGCGCCTGACCGCGACGCGGGGCATGGTCCAGCTGTCGACCGGCGACATGCTGCGCGCGGCCGTTAAGGCGGGTACGCCGGTCGGGTTGCAGGCCAAGGCGGTGATGGAGTCGGGCGGTCTTGTGTCGGACGATATCGTCTCCGCGTTGATCGGCGAGCGGCTCGATCAGCCGGATACGCAGGGCGGGGTGATCTTCGACGGTTATCCCCGCACGGCCGCGCAGGCGGAGGCACTGGACGGGCTGCTGGCCGATCGCGGCCGCACGCTGGACCATGTGATCGAACTGAACGTCGACGAGGCCGCGCTGATCGAGCGTATCGTCGGCCGCTACACCTGCGGCAATTGCGGCGAGGGCTATCACGAGCGGTTCAAGCGGCCGAAGGTCGACGGTGTCTGCGACGTCTGCGGCTCGACCGAGTTCAAGCGCCGGCCCGACGACAATGAAGCGACCGTACGGACGCGGATGGCCGAATATCGCGCCAAGACCGCACCGATCCTGCCGATCTATGAAGCGCGCGGGCTGGTGCAGCGGGTCGACGGGATGGCGGACATCGACGTTGTCAGCGCGGCGGTGACGGCGATCCTCGACGCCTGACGCATTGCGCCTGTGAGCCATTACGGATGGGCCGGTCGTTCACGGGAACGGCCGGCCCGTTTTGTATAGTTCGCACGAAAATGACAAAATCGTCATGGCCGTGTCACCGCGTCGGGCGGTCGTCGCCGGTATCAGGGGCGCATGGTCGCTGCGGTTCCGCCGACGACCGCGAGATCGGCACCCGACACTCCCGGGGGTGCCGTAAGGCCGGCGGGGAGTATGCTTTCCGCCGGCCTTCCCCTACAGATGGTCCGGGCACAGTGCCAGGAGCCTATCCGTGACCCGCAAGATCCTGATCGTCGAAGATGACAGCTCTACCGCCGCCTATCTCGCCAAGGGATTGTCGGAGGCCGGCTATGCGGTCCAGGCGTGCGGCGACGGACGTGACGGGCTGTTCCTTGCCAGCGAAGGCATTTTCGATCTCATCATCGCCGACCGGATGCTGCCCGGCCTTGATGGCCTGTCGATGGTCAACGCGATCCGTGCCGCGGGCATCGCCACGCCGACGTTGATCCTGTCGGCGCTGGGTGCGGTCGACGACCGGGTCGACGGGCTGAAGGCCGGAGCCGACGATTACCTCTGCAAGCCGTTTTCCTTTGCCGAACTGTCCGCGCGGATCGAGGCGCTGGTGCGCCGGTCCGATCGCAGCGCCGCCGAACCGCAGAAGACGCGGCTGGCGGTCGGCGATCTGGAGATCGACCTGCTCGCCCGGTCGGTGGTCCGCGCCGGCCGGACGATCCCGCTGGGCGCGCGCGAGTTCAACCTGCTCGAATATCTCGCGCGCCATGCCGGACAGGTCGTGACCCGGACGATGATGCTGGAGAAGATCTGGAATTATCACTTCGACCCCGGATCGAACGTGGTCGACGTGCATATCGGCCGGCTGCGCCGCAAGCTGGAGGACGGGTTCGCCACGCCGATCCTGCATACCGTGCGCGGGGCCGGATACCGGCTCGCGCCCGAGGGGTGATGCGGCTTTCGGTCACCGCGCGCATCGCCCTCCTGTCGTTCGTGCTGGCGCTGCTGTCCAACCTCGCGCTGGTCGCCGTGGTCTGGAAGCAGACGCATGACGACACGATCGACGCAATGCGACGCGAGACGATCGAACAGTCCGACGCCCTGCGCGCGGTGTGGCGTACCGGCGGGCTGCCGGCGTTGCAGGCCGCGGTCGCCAACGCCCGCGCGCCGGGTGACGTGTCGCTGGTGGTCGGGATCGTCGACGAACGCGGGCGGCGGCTGGGCGGCTATGTGCCCCGCGAACTCGACGTACCGCTGGTGTCGACCAGTTTCCGCATCGCAACGATCGGCGACAAAGATAACTGGGCCGGGCGCGAGGCCGGTTTCGCGCTGCACCCGATTGGCCGCCACTGGCTCATCAACGGCCGCATGATCGACCTGGTCGAGGAGGAGCAGCGCGCGATCGAGCGGGCGCTGGCGATCGCCATCGTCCTGTCGCTGGCACTGGGCGTGGTCGGCGGGCTGGTCATCGCGCGCTATGTCGGCCGCCGGCTGGACGCGATCGCCCGCGTGATCGAGACGGTGGGGCAGGGTGACATGACCTCGCGCGTCGGCATGATGGCCGACGGGGCCGATGCGTTCGACCGGCTGGCCGCGCGGCTGAACGCGACGCTCGACAAGGTCGAACGGCTGATGATCGAGCTGCGCGTCGTTACCGACAGCCTGGCGCATGATCTGCGCTCGCCGCTCGCGCGCCTGCGGACCAAGACCGAACAGGCGGTGCTGATCGCCGACCCGGTCGCGCGCGAGACGGCCTTGAGCGGGCTGCTGACCGAAACCGACCTCGTCATGCGGATGCTGACGATGGTGATCGAGATCAGCCGGTCCGAATCGACCTCGCGCGACCGCTTCACCCGCGTCGCCCCGGCCGAACTGATCGAGGAAATCGCCGACCTGTATCAGCCGGTTGCCGAGGACGCGGGGTTCAGCTTCGTCGTGGCGATCGACGCGCGGCCGGCGCCGATGCCGCTGCACCGCGAACTGATGAGTCAGGCGGTCGCCAACCTGCTCGATAACGCGCTGCGCCATGCGGCGGGGGGCCGCGCGCTGACGCTGCGGCTGGAGCAGGCCGGGGGCGAGGTGACAATCCAGGTCGAGGATCGCGGGCCGGGCATCGCGGAGGGCGATCGCGCGACGGCGCTGAAACGCTTCGGCCGGCTGGACAACGCGCGCACGACGCCGGGCGCGGGGCTTGGCATGGCGTTGATCGAGGCGGTCGCGCGGTTGCACGGCGGGCGGTTCGAGTTGGCCGACAACGCGCCGGGGCTGGTGGCGCGGATGGTGTTGCCGGGGTGAGGGGCTTCGCGACGTGATCTAGAACATACTGCGCCTTCACACAGCTCCCCGGCGAAGGCCGGGGTCCAGTAGGGAAGGCGCTTGTGCCAACACAAACGCCCGGGCCTGCGGTCGTTCGGCAACTGTCGACGGGGAGCCAGTCCTAAGTCCACCCCATCCAGGTTTCATGACTGGATGCGCGCGACGATCGTGAACGGGTTTGGGATCATGCCAGCGCAGAAACAAGCCTGATGCCGACATGAACCACCAAGGCTCCAGTCGCAGCGCCCTTGGCAAAGGTGAGCATCAGTTTCGTCCACGTCATCGTCCACCTCCAAACACGCACTTCGGCCGTAAATACACCGGTCTCAAGCAGACGGCTACGGCTGTCATACGTCCCATCCCCACTGGCCTTTCCCCGTCGGACCCGCCACAAGCCCGCCCCATGGACACCCTATCCGCTTTCGGCCTGTTCGCGGTCGCCTTCACCCTTGTGTGCTACATGATGGAGGCGCGGTCGCATTGGTGGACGCTGGGGTTCGCGGTGGGCTGCGTGATGGGATCGGTCTATGGTTTCGCGCAAGGGGCCTGGCCGTTCGGGCTGGTCGAGGCGATCTGGACCGTCGTCGCGCTGAACCGTTGGTGGGGGCAGCGGCGCGGTGAGGGGCGGGCGGAACCGATCGCTTGACAGGACGTTTGCCCGCGCCTAATCGACCCATTCCCGAAACACCGGTTGCCGGCGGCGCGTCTGCGCGCACGCCGTTTTCCTACGTTTCGGATCATCGCGTAGAGATGGGGCATGTGCGGCCATGCCGTGCCCCGTGGAGCAGGAGAACAAGTTCATGGCACGTATCGCGGGTGTCAACATCCCGACCAACAAGCGCGTCGTCATCGCGCTCACCTATATCCACGGCATCGGTTCGACCAAGGCCAAGGAAATCGTCACCAAGCTCGGCATCGAGGACACGCGCCGTGTCCAGGACCTGACCGACGCCGAAGTTCTTCAGATCCGCGAGACGATCGACGCCGACCACACGGTCGAGGGTGATCTGCGTCGCACGGTGTCGATGAACATCAAGCGCCTGATGGATCTGGCCTGCTATCGCGGCCTTCGTCATCGCAAGGGCCTTCCGGTCCGCGGCCAGCGCACGCACACCAATGCGCGCACCCGCAAGGGCAAGGCCAAGCCGATCGCCGGCAAGAAGAAGTAAGTCGGCCTGAGCGGACGATTTACTCCGCCGGCAGGCCGGTCGCGCAACGCGCGATCGCCCCGGCTTTTTCCAAGGATTTCCAATGGCACGTGAACCGCAGCGCATTCGTCGGCGCGAACGCAAGAACATCACCTCGGGCGTCGCGCATGTGAACGCCAGCTTCAACAACACCATGATCACGATCACCGATGCGCAGGGAAACACGATTTCCTGGTCGTCGGCCGGCGCGATGGGCTTCAAGGGCTCGCGCAAGTCGACCCCGTATGCGGCCCAGGTCGCAGCGGAAGACGCCGGCAAGAAGGCCGCCGAGCACGGCGTCCGCACGATCGAGGTCGAGGTCAAGGGTCCGGGTTCGGGCCGTGAATCGGCGCTTCGCGCGCTGCAGGCCGTCGGGTTTCAGATCACGTCGATCCGCGACGTGACCTCGATCCCGCACAACGGCGTACGCCCGTCCAAGCGTCGCCGCGTCTGATCTACCGCCCGCGCGCCATCGGTGTTCGCGGGCCGTTCCTTCGTGGTCGGCGCGTGTGCGCCGTCACGTAACCTAGGGGAAGCAAGTGTCTGTCAATGCAAAGAACTGGCAGGAACTGAAGAAGCCCAACGGCCTCGAAAAGAAGTCGGGCGGCGATGGCAAGCGCAAGGCGACGTTCGTCGCCGAGCCGCTGGAGCGTGGTTTCGGCCTGACGCTCGGCAACGCGCTGCGTCGCGTGCTGCTGTCCTCGCTTCAGGGCGCGGCCGTGACCTCGATCAAGATCGAGAACGTGCTGCACGAGTTTTCGTCGCTGGTCGGCGTTCGCGAGGATGTCACCGACATCGTCCTGAACGTGAAGCAGATCGCGCTGCAGATGCAGGGCGAGGGGCCAAAGCGGCTCCAGCTGTCGGCAACGGGTCCGGGTCCGGTGACGGCGGGCGACATCGCGGTGTCGGGCGACATCGAGGTGATGAACCCGACGCTGGTGCTGTGCCACCTCGACGAAGGCGCGACGCTCAACATGGAGCTGACCGCCGACACGGGGAAGGGCTACATGCCCGCCACCGCCAACCGTCCGATCGACGCACCGATCGGTCTGATCCCGGTCGACGCGCTGTACTCGCCCGTCCGCCAGGTGTCATACAAGGTCGAGAACACCCGCGTTGGGCAGGAACTCGATTACGACAAGCTGACGCTGACGATCGAGACCGATGGGACGGTCACCCCGGAAGACGCGGTCAGCTATGCCGGTCGCATCCTCCAGGACCAGCTGGCGCTGTTCGTGCACTTCGACGATTCGTCGATCACGCGGCAATCGGCACCGGTCGGCCAGGCTGCTCCGGCGGCATCGGGCGAACCGGCTGGTGATACCCAGCAGATCAACCGTTACCTTCTCAAGAAGGTCGACGAGCTTGAACTGTCGGTGCGTTCGGCGAACTGCCTGAAGAACGACAACATCATCTACATCGGTGATCTGGTCGGCAAGACCGAGGCTGAAATGCTGCGTACGCCCAATTTCGGACGCAAATCCTTGAACGAGATCAAGGAAGTGCTGTCGACGATGGGTCTGCGCCTCGGCATGGAAATCCCCGGCTGGCCGCCCGAGAACATCGAAGAGATGGCCAAGAAGCTTGAGCAGGAAATCATGGGCTAAGCCGCACCGGGGTAGCAAGCTACCCCGGAGACGGTGCAAGCCCGGCCGGCGGGTCGGCAACGACCCGACCGACGAAACAGGCTTTGCCTGTTTCGGCTTCCGGCCGAAGGATACCCCCCCCTTGCGGGTGTAACCTTTGTAACCTTCCAGTCTCGAACCCCAGGGCAAAGGGCGGTGGCCCCAAACACCGCCTGCTACGGAGTACCTCATACGGCTCCATAACGAACGACAAGGAATTACCATGCGTCATCGCGTCGGCGGCCGTAAGCTTCAGCGTACCTCGGCCCATCGCCTCGCCCTGTTCCGCAACATGAGCGCAGCGCTCATCAAGCACGAGCAGATCACGACCACCGTCGCCAAGGCGAAGGAACTGCGTCCGTACATCGAAAAGCTCATCACGCTGGCGAAGAAGGGTGGCCTGTCCAACCGTCGTCTGGCCCATGCGCGGCTGATGGACGATGCACAGCTGACCAAGCTGTTCGACGTTCTGGCTGCGCGCTACGAGAGTCGCAACGGCGGCTACACCCGCGTCATCAAGGCCGGCATCCGCATGTCGGACGCCTCGCCGATGGCGATCATCGAATTCGTCGGTCGCGACGTCTCGGCCAAGGGCCAGGATTCGGGTCCGGTGATCTCGGACGAAGAGTATGACGACGCCGCGTAAGGCTGGCTTCGTTTGAAACAAGGAAACGGCCGCTCCAGCGATGGGGCGGCCGTTTTCGTTTTGGGTTTCCTCGCCCGCGTCATCTGCTATCGGACCAGCCCATGACCATTCCCGTACAAGACAGCATCCTCATCATCGACTTTGGCAGTCAGGTGACCCAGCTCATCGCGCGCCGGGTCCGCGAAGCCGGCGTCTATTCGGAGGTCGCGCCGTTCCAGTCGGCGCAGGCCGCGTTCGAGCGGATGCAGCCGAAGGGCGTGATCCTGTCGGGCGGCCCGGCATCGGTGTGCGACGAGGGCACGCCGCGGATCCCGCAGGGGGTGCTGGACAGCGGCCTGCCGATCCTGGGCATCTGCTACGGCCAGCAGGCGCTGACGCTCCAGCTTGGTGGCGCGGTGGAGAAGGGCAACAGCGGCGAGTTCGGCCAAGCCTATATCGAGATTTCGAACGATTGCCCGCTGTTCGACGGACTGTGGGCACCCGGCGAGCGGCATCAGGTGTGGATGAGCCACGGCGACAAGGTGACCGCGCTGGCCGCCGGCTTCCGCAGCGTCGCGGCCAGCCCCGGCGCGCCCTATGCGGTGATCGCCGACGACGCGCGCCGCATCTACGCGATGCAGTTCCACCCCGAGGTCGTGCACACCCCCGATGGCGGCAAGCTGATCGCCAACTTCGTGCGCAAGGTCTGCGGGTTGACCGGCGACTGGACGATGGCCGAGTTCCGCGCGGCCAAGGTCGCCGATATCCGTGCGCAGGTGGGGTCGGGCAAGGTCATCTGCGGCCTGTCGGGCGGGGTCGATTCCTCGGTCGCGGCGGTGCTGATCCACGAGGCGATCGGCGACCAGCTGACCTGTGTGTTCGTCGACCACGGGTTGCTGCGCGCGGGCGAGGCCGAGCAGGTCGTCACGCTATTCCGCGATCACTACAACATCCCGCTGGTCCATGTGGATGCCGAGGAGCAGTTCCTGTCGGGGCTGGCCGGCGTCACCGACCCCGAGGCCAAGCGCAAGTTCATCGGCAAGACCTTCATCGAGGTGTTCGATGCCGAGGCGAAGAAGATCGGCGGGGCCGAGTTCCTGGCGCAGGGGACGCTGTACCCCGACGTGATCGAAAGCGTCAGTTTCACCGGCGGGCCGTCGGTGACGATCAAGAGCCACCACAATGTCGGTGGCCTGCCCGAACGCATGAACATGAAGCTCGTCGAGCCGCTGCGTGAGCTGTTCAAGGACGAGGTCCGCGCGCTGGGTCGCGAACTGGGCCTGACCGATGCGTTCGTCGGGCGGCACCCGTTCCCCGGACCCGGCCTTGCGATCCGCATTCCGGGCGAGGTCACCAAGGAGCGGTGCGATATCCTGCGCAAGGCGGATGCGATCTATCTGGAGGAGATCCGCACGGCCGGTCTGTACGACACCATCTGGCAGGCGTTCGCGGTGCTGTTGCCGGTGCGGACGGTCGGCGTGATGGGCGACGGGCGGACCTACGACTTCGTCTTGGCGCTCCGCGCGGTGACGTCCACGGACGGCATGACGGCGGAGGCGTTCAAGTTCCCCGGCGACTTCCTGCCGCGCGTCGCGACCCGGATCGTCAACGAGGTGAAGGGCATCAACCGCGTGACCTACGACTACACCTCCAAGCCGCCCGGCACGATCGAGTGGGAGTGAGTTGCGGGCGTTTGATGTGAGGGTTTGCAGCCGGCCGCGTTTTCACCTTGCGGTTGTCATGGCACTGGCCAGCATCCCGGAGGGTGCCTTTGCACAGTCCATCGACGATCCGCAGGCGGAGATCGTCGTGACCGGCCGGGGCCTGGCCGATGCGCCGGGTGATCGGGTGTACGACATCGTCACCATCGACCGCGACCGGATTGTCGCGAGCGCCAGCAACCGGCTGGAAAGCGTGCTGGCCGATGTGGCCGGGTTGCAGCAGTTTCGCCGGGCGGATTCGCGGTCGGCCAATGCCAGCAATCAGGGCGTTACGCTGCGCGGACTAGGCGGCAATGCGTCGAGCCGCGCGCTGCTGATCCTCGACGGCGTGCCGCAAGCGGACCCGTTCGGCGGTTGGATCGCGTTTCCGGCCTATGCGACCGGGCGGATCGGGCGGGTGCGGGTCACGCGCGGCGGCGGCAGCGGCTATGGCGGGCCGGGCGCGCTGGCCGGCACGATTGAACTGGACAGTGCGACCCCCGACCAGCTGACCCCGCTTCAGGCGGCGCTGGCCTATGGCAGCCGCGATTCGCTTGATGCGCAGGGGTCGGCGGCGCTGGTGCGGGGCGGTGGCTTCATGACCGTGTCGGGGGCCTATGCGCGCGGCGACGGCTTCGTGCCGATCGTTGCGACAAGCCGGGGACCGGCGGACCGGCCCGCCCGCTATGAACAGGCATCGGGCGCGGTGCGAACGGTGATCGACCTTGGCGGCGCGACCGAATTGCAGGCCAACGTCACGGCCTTCACCGACACGCGCGAGCGCGGGCTGGCGTTCACCACCAACAGCAGCAAGGGCGGCGATGCGAGCGTCCGGCTGGTCGGGCGCGGCCGCTGGGGCTGGTCGGCGCTGGGTTATCTGCAGGCGCGCGCGTTCACCAGCAGCGCGGCGAGCGTCAACGCGACCCGCAGCCTCGCGACGCAGACGCTGGACCAGTACAGCACGCCCTCGACCGGCCTCGGCGGGCGGATCGAGGTCGCGCCGCCGATCGGTGGCGGGGTCGAGGTGCGGTTGGGCGCGGACATCCGCGCGCTCGATGGGCGGACGCAGGAACGCTACACCTATGTCGCCGCACAGCCGACGCGGTTGCGCGAGGCGGGCGGCGCGTCGCGAACGATCGGCGGCTTCGTCGATGCGAGCGTCGAGCTGGGGACGGTGACGCTGACCGCCGGCGGGCGGCTGGATGCGTGGCGGATCACCGGCGGGCGGCTGGTCGAGCGGACGATCGCGACCGGCGCGGCGCTGACCGACAGCGTATTTGCCGACCGGTCGGGGACCGAGGCGACCGGGCGGGCCGGGGTGGCGTGGCGACCGGGTACGCCGGTGAGTCTGCGCGCGGCGGCCTATCGCGGGTGGCGGTTGCCGACGCTGAACGAATTGTACCGGCCGTTCCGGGTCGGGGTGGACGCGACTGCCGCCAATGCCGCGCTGTCGCCCGAACGGCTGACCGGGGTCGAGGGCGGGGTGGACCTGCGTCCGGTGAAGGGCATGACGCTGTCGCTGACGGGCTATTACAACCGCCTGACCGACGCGATCGCCAACGTGACCGCCGGGCGCGGGGCGGGAACGTTCGCGGGCGTCGGCTTCGTCGCGGCGGGTGGGATCTATCGCATCCGCCAGAATCTCGACGCGGTCGAGGCGAAGGGGCTGGAGCTGGATGCGGCCTATACGGTCGGTATCGTGACCGCGCGCGCGTCATGGGCGCATACCGATTCGCGGGTCGTGGCGTCGGGCGTGGCGGCGGTGCTAGACGGCTTGCGTCCGGCCCAGACGCCGGAGAATCAGGTGTCGGCGACGCTTGGGTTCGCGCGCGACGGTGCGGCGTTCTCGGCCACCGTGCGTCATGTCGGGCGGCAGTTCGAGGATGACCAGAACAGCCGCACGCTCGCCCCCGCCACCACGCTGGACGCCTATGCGGCGGTGCCGGTCGCGGGCGGGTTTGCCGTTGAGCTGCGCGGCGAGAATGTCACCGACGCGCGGATCGAGGCTGGGGTGTCCGGCGCGAACATCGTCGAGCGCGCCAGCCCGCGAACGCTGTGGGTGGGCTTACGCTATGCGATGCGGTGAGCGGGGCATCCCGATGCCGCGTTGACCCGTGCATCCCCCGCGACTAAGGGCGTCCGCGTGAAAGGTTCCCGGCGACGGGATGAAAAGGGAAGTTCGGTGCGCGTGTGGGGAAACCCCGGCAAGCCCGACGCTGCCCCCGCAACTGTGACCGGATAGCGGCCACCCCGATATGCCACTGGCCGCAAGGTTGGGAAGGCGGGGCGGATGCGACGACCCGGGAGCCAGGAGACCTGCCCGTCACGGTCGATTCCACTGCGCGGGCGGGGTGCACCGGGCGGACTGGGACAGGTGTGTGCGGGCAGGTGCCCAAACAGGCATGATCCCCGGTAGCGAGCGACGCCATCCTTTGGCCGCTCGCATGGTGTGGGCGGCTCGTCCATGCCGGGAATACCCAGTGACCAAGTTCATTCTTCTCCTGTCCGCCGCCGTGCTCGCGGCCCCCGCCCATGCCCAGTCCCTCGATGTGCAGGTCGTGCCGGACCAGTCGATCAACGACGAGGACCCCATCGTCGTCACCGCGACGCGCGCAGCCCAGCCGCTGAGCGAAGTCGGGCAGGCGGTGACGATCATCGACCGCGCCGAGATCGAGCGCCGCCAGACCGTCATCCTGTCCGACCTGCTCGCCACCACGCCCGGCGTCACCGTGACCCGCAACGGCGGCGTCGGCGGCTTTACCGGCGTGCGCCTGCGCGGGGCGGAGGCCGAGCAGACCCTGGTCGTGATCGACGGTGTGCGCGTCAACGATCCGTCGTCGCCGGGTGGCGGCTTCGACTTCGCCAATCTGCTGTCCAGTTCGGTCGAGCGGGTCGAGATCCTGCGCGGCGCGAACTCGGTGCCATGGGGCAGCCAGGCGATCGGCGGCGTCGTCAACATCATCACCGCCGCCCCGACCGACGGCGTGCAGGCGCGCGGCAATGCCGAATATGGCTACCGTGACAGCGTGTTCGCCAATGCCGGCATTTCGGGCGCGAAGGGCGGCCTGTCGGGATCGCTGACCGGCGGCTATTTGCGCACCGACGGCATTTCGCAGGCAGCGGTCGGCAGCGAGCGCGACGGGTATCGCCAGTACGGCGCGAACGGCCGGGTCGGGCTGGAAATCACGCCGGGTATCGGCATCGACCTGCGCGGCTATTGGGCCGACAGCCGGGTCGATCTGGACGGGTTTCCCGCGCCGAATTTCAGCTTTGCCGACACGCCGGAATATTCCACCACCAATGAGCTGTACGGCTATGCCGGCATCCACGCGAACCTGATGGACGGGCGGTTCAACAACCGCGTCGCCTTCACCATCGCCGATATCAATCGCGACAATTACGACCCGACCTTCGGTGCCGAGCCGTCGTTCATCGGTCGCGGCCGCAGCGAGCGGTACGAATATCAGGGCGATTTCAAGCTGGCCGAGCGCGCGCGCCTGGTCGGCGGCGTCGAGCATGAAACCAGCCGGTACGACGATGGCTTCGACCGGTTCTCGGTCGGCATCACCAGCGTGTACGGTCAGGCGATCGTCAAGCCGGTAGACCAGCTGACGCTGACCGGCGGTGTCCGCAACGACGACCATGACACGTTCGGCAATCACACGACGTTCGGTGGCGACGCGGTGCTGGCGCTGGGCACGGGCACCACGCTGCGCGCGAGCTATAACGAGGGGTTCAAGGCACCGACCCTATACCAGCTGAAGAGCGCGTACGGGAACGACGACCTCGATCCCGAACAGTCGCGGACCTATGACCTGGGGGTCGAGCAGGCGTTCCTGAACGGCCGGGTCCGGGTCGGGGGCACGTATTTCAACCGCATCACGCGCAACCAGATCGTGTTCCGGTCGTGCGTCGCCGCCGAGTGCACCGCGCAGCCGTTCGGCCTGTACGACAATCTGCAACGCACGACCGGCGAGGGGTTCGAGCTGATGCTGGCGCTGCGCCCGGTCGAGGCGCTGACGGTCAGCGGCAATTACAGCTATGTCGACACCGAGAACCGGACGCCGGGCAGCAATTTTGGCAAGATTCTCGCGCGGCGTCCGCGCCAGACGGTCCATGCGAACGTCGATTACCGGTTGCCGTTCGGCGCGTCGGTCGGTGCGACCGTGTCGGTGGTCGGCGACAGCTTCGACAACGCCGCCAACACGGTGCGGCTGGACGGCTATGCGCTGGCCGGGGTGCGCGCTGAACTGCCGATCGGCGAGCGGCTGGCGGTGTATGGCCGCGTCGACAACCTGTTCGACGCGACCTACCGCACGGTGGCGGGCTACGGCACCTATGGCCGCGCGGCCTATGGCGGCGTCCGGTTGCGCCTGAACTGATGAAACGCATCCTCCCGCTGCTGCTTCTGGCTGGCTGTTCACAGCCGTTCGCCAGCCGTGGCGGCGGGGGGATCGTGTCGACCAATCCGTGCGCGGATGCGATGCTGGTGCGGATGGTGTCGCCGGACCGGATCGCGGCGATCAGCCACTATTCGCAGGAGGCTGGGGCGACTTCGATCCCGCTCGCGGTCGCGCGCCGGTATCGCGCGACCGCCGGCACCGCCGAGGAGGTGATCGCGCTGAAGCCCGACCTGGTGCTGGCCAGCAGCTTCACCCAAGGCGCGACGCGCGAGGCGTTCGCCGCCGCCGGCCTGCACACCGTCTATCTCGATTCCCCCGTGACGGTGGCGGCGAGCAAGGCGCAGGTGACGCAGGTCGCCGAAGCGGTCGGCGCGCCGGCACGGGGGCGGGCGATCAACGCGGCGATCGACCGGGCGGTCGCGGATGCGCCGCCGGCGGGTCGGCCAGCCGCCCTGCTCTACATCGCCGGCGATCTGGTCAACGGCGGCGGCACGTTGCTCGACGCGCTGATGACCCGCGCCGGGTTCGCCAATGCCGCGGCGACCTATGGGCTGGCCTATACGGGCACGTTGCCCGCCGAACTGCTGGTGGCGCGGCCGCCCGACGTGGTGATCGCGCCGCCGGGGACCAGTCGTGGTGCGGCGCTGCGGCGGGCGATGCTGCCGGGGGCGCGGTTCGCGACGTTCGATCGCAGGCTGGTGAATTGCGGTGGGCCGACGATCGTCCCGGCGATGGCCCGGCTGCGCGCGATCCGGGCAGGGGTGTCGTGATGCGTGTGGTGGTACTGCGCACCACCCCGGCGAAGGCCGGGGTGCACGAAGGGTATCGGCAGGCATCCGAAACCGGCACGCGCGCGGGGTCATTCCAACATCGTGCGTCCAACCGCATTGTGCTTGTCCCGGCTGCTGCCGCGCTGTTCATGGGCTTGCTGATGGCGGGCAAGGTCTCGCCGATACCAACCCCGGTTTCCCCGGCGGAGGCCGGGGTCCAAATGGGGAGGCGCTGATGATCGGTCGCGACCGCAGACGCAACTGGACCCCGGCCTCCGCCGGGGAACAGACTGCCGCCGTGTTGCGGGCTGACATCGCGGGGGGTGGCGCAGTCGCCGTCAGGCCACAACGCGACCACCGCGCGGCGAAACTCAGCGTACTCACCCTGCTTGTCCTCGCCCTGTTCGCCGCCTCGCTGATGGCGGGCAAGATATGGGTGCCGCCGTCCGCGTGGTTTTCCGCCGATCCGCGCTGGTGGATCATCCTGCAACTGCGGATCCCGCGCGCGGTGCTGGGCCTCGTGCTCGGCGCGTCGCTGGGCGTGTCGGGGGCGGTGTTGCAGGGGTATCTGCGCAACCCGCTGGCCGATCCGGCGGTGCTGGGCGTGTCGTCCAGCGCCGCGCTGGGGGCGGTGGCGGCGATCCTGCTCGGGTCGGCCAGCGGCATGGGCGTCTTCGCCGCGGCGATGATCGGTGCCGGCGGGGCGATCGCGTTGCTCGCCGCGCTGACGTGGCGGTCGCACAGCGCGGTGACGTTCGTGCTGGCGGGCACGGTGCTGGCCAGCTTCGCCGGTGCGATGACCGCATTCCTGATTTCGACCGCGCCCAACCCTTACGCGGTGGCCGAGGTCATCGACTGGATGATGGGGGCACTGACCGATCGCGGCTGGGCGGATGTGACCCGCGCGGTGCCGGCGATGATCGTCGGCGGCGCGTTGCTGCTGGCGACCGGGCCGTCGCTCGACGCGCTGGCGCTGGGGCAGGCTGCGGCGCGCTCGCTGGGCGTGCGGATGGGGCGCTTACGCGCGCTGGTGATCCTTGGCACCGGGCTGGTCGTTGGCGCAGGGGTCGCGGCGACGGGCGTGATCGGTTTTGTCGGGCTGGTCGTGCCGCACCTGCTGCGCCCCGTCTTCGGTCATCGTCCAGGCGCGCTGCTGGTGCCGAGCGCGCTGGGCGGCGCGGCGTTGTTGCTGGCCGCCGACAGCCTCGTGCGGCTCGCCCCCGGCGCGGGCGAGGTCCGGCTTGGGGTGGCGATGGCGCTGATCGGCGCGCCGTTCTTCCTGGCCCTGCTGCTGCGTGAACGGGGGCGGGCGTGGATCTGACGATTGACGGTCTTGGCGTCGTGCTGTCGCGGCGGCCGGTGCTGGCGGACGTGTCGGCGCGGCTTCGCGCCGGCCGGGTGACGGCGATCCTGGGGCCGAACGGCGCTGGCAAGTCGACGCTGGTGAAGGCGGCGGCGGCGCTGGTGCCGCTGGCGGGTGGTCGGGTGCGGATCGGCGGGCACGACGTGCACGCGATGCCCCCGCGCGAGCGGGCGCGGACGATCGGCTATCTGCCGCAGGACGCCGCCGTCCACTGGAACATGCCCGCCCATGACGTCGTCGCGCTGGGGCGGCAGCCGCATCGCAACCCCCACGCTGCGTTGTCACCGGCCGATCACGCGGCGATCGGGGCGGCGCTGGCCGCGACGGAAGTGGCGCACTTGGCGCAACGGCCGGTCGGTGAACTGTCCGGCGGGGAGCGGGGGCGGGTGCTGCTGGCCCGCGTGCTGGCGGGGGAGCCGGCGTGGCTGCTGGCCGACGAGCCGCTCGCCGCGCTGGACCCCGCGCATCAGATCGACCTGCTCGACCGGCTGCGCGGCGTGGCGCGGGGCGGGGCGGGCGTGGTGCTGGTCATGCACGATTTGGTGCAGGCACAGCGTGCCGCCGACGACGCGCTGCTGCTGGAGGCGGGGCGCGTCGTCGCCTTCGGTCCGGCGGCCGATGTGCTGACCGCCGCCAATCTGGCGCGCGTCTTTGGCGTGCGCGTAGCCGAGCTGGTCGATGACGGCCGCCGCCTGCTCGTACCGGTCGGTCGCGCCAGACGCTGACAGCCGTGATCGCTTGTGGCACAAGCAACATAATTACAACGACGAGTCGGGCGCTGGAGCCTGGCCGCAGGAGAGCACATGCGAGTCATCGACCATTTTATCGCCGGTCGCGCCGGGTCCGAATCCGCGCGTCACGGCGACGTCTTCGATCCCAATAGCGGCGAGGTCCAGGCGCGCGTGGTGTTGGGCACCGCCGCCGATCTCGACATGGCGGTCGCCGCCGCACAGGCCGCGCAGCCCGGCTGGGCCGCGACCAACCCGCAGCGCCGCGCCCGCGTCATGTTCCGCTTCAAGGAGCTGGTCGAGGCGAACATGGACGACCTCGCCCGGATGCTGTCGTCCGAACACGGCAAGGTGATCGCCGATTCGAAGGGCGACATCCAGCGCGGGCTTGAGGTGATCGAGTTCGCCTGCGGCATCCCGCACATCCTGAAGGGCGAATATACGCAAGGAGCCGGTCCCGGCATCGACGTGTATTCGATGCGGCAGCCGCTGGGCATCGGTGCCGGCATCACGCCGTTCAACTTCCCGGGCATGATCCCGATGTGGATGTTCGGGGTGGCCATCGCCTGCGGCAATGCCTTCATCCTGAAGCCGTCGGAGCGCGATCCGTCGGTGCCGGTGCGCCTCGCCGAACTGATGCTGGAGGCCGGCGCGCCCGAGGGGATTTTGCAGGTCGTGCACGGCGACAAGGAAATGGTCGACGCGATCCTCGACCATCCCGGCATCGCCGCGGTCAGCTTCGTCGGGTCGAGCGACATCGCGCACTATGTTTACCGGCGCGGTGTCGATGCGGGCAAACGCGTGCAGGCGATGGGCGGGGCCAAGAACCACGGCATCGTCATGCCCGACGCGGACCTCGACCAGGTCGTCGCCGACCTGTCCGGCGCGGCCTTCGGATCGGCGGGCGAGCGCTGCATGGCCCTGCCGGTGGTGGTGCCGGTCGGCGAGAAGACGGCGGATGCCTTGCGTGAGAAACTGATCCCTGCAATCGCCGCGCTGCGGGTCGGCGTGTCGACCGATGCCGAGGCGCATTACGGCCCGGTCGTTACGCCCACGCACAAGGCGAAGGTCGAGCAGTGGATCCAGACCGGCGTCGACGAGGGCGCGGAACTGGTCGTCGACGGACGTGGCTTCAGCCTTCAGGGGCATGAAAAGGGCTTCTTCATCGGGCCCAGCCTGTTCGACCGGGTGACGCCGGACATGACCGCGTACAGGGAGGAAATCTTCGGCCCCGTCCTTCAGATCGTCCGCGCCGCCGATTTCGAGGAGGCGGTCCGCCTGCCGAGCGCGCACCAATATGGCAACGGCGTCGCGATCTTCACCCGCAACGGCCACGCGGCCCGCGAGTTCGCCGCGCGGGTCGAGGTCGGCATGGTCGGCATCAATGTGCCGATCCCCGTACCGGTGGCGTATCACAGCTTCGGCGGCTGGAAACGCAGCGCGTTCGGCGACACCAACCAGCACGGGATGGAGGGCGTGAAGTTCTGGACGCGGGTCAAGACGATCACCCAGCGCTGGCCCGATGGCGGGGTGGGAGACGCCGCCAACGCCTTCGTCATCCCGACGATGGGTTGAGCGCCATGACCGATCAGTTCGACCTCACCGACGACCAGCGCGAGATCCAGGATCTGGCGCGGCGTTTTACCGCCGACCGGATCACGCCGCACGCCGCGGAGTGGGACGAGAAGCACATCTTCCCGCGCGACACGATCCGCGCGGCGGCCGATCTTGGCTTTGCGGCGATCTATGTGTCCGAGGACTCGGGCGGCATCGCGCTCGGCCGGCTGGAGGCGGCGCTCATCATGGAGGCGATGGCGTATGGCTGTCCGTCGACCTCGGCGTTCATTTCGATCCACAACATGGCCGCGTGGATGATCGACCGGTTCGGCGGCACGGATGTGAAGGCGAAATACCTGCCCGATCTCGTCACGATGGACCGGCTGGCGAGTTACTGCCTGACCGAGCCGGGATCGGGGTCGGACGCCGCCGCGCTGAAGACCCGTGCGGTCAGGGACGGCGACGACTGGATCGTCACCGGCTCCAAACAGTTCATCAGCGGCGCGGGCGAGAACGAGGTGTACGTCACCATGGTCCGCACCGGCGAGGATGGCCCCAAGGGCATTTCCTGTCTGGTGATCGAGAAGGACATGCCCGGCGTGTCGTTCGGCGCGAACGAGCGCAAGCTCGGCTGGCATTCGCAACCGACGCGGCAGGTGACGTTCGATGGCGTCCGCGTCCCCGCCGCCAACATGATCGGGGCGGAAGGCGAGGGCTTTCGCATTGCGATGATGGGGCTGGACGGCGGACGGCTGAACATCGGCGCGTGTTCGCTGGGCGGCGCGCAACGCTGTCTGGACGAGGCGATCCGCTACACCCGCGACCGCCAGCAGTTCGGCAAACCCATCGCCGATTTCCAGAACACGCAATTCATGCTGGCCGACATGGCGACCGAGCTGGAGGCTGCGCGTGCGCTGCTCTATGTCGCTGCCGCCAAGGTCACCGCGAAAGCGCCCGACAAGACCCGGTTCGCGGCGATGGCCAAGCGGCTGGCGACCGACACCGGATCCAGCGTCGCCGACCGCGCGTTGCAGCTGCACGGTGGATACGGGTATCTGATGGACTATCCGATCGAGCGGTTCTGGCGTGATTTGCGGGTGCACTCCATTCTGGAGGGGACCAATCAGGTCATGCGGATGATCGTCGGCCGGGATCTGACGCGGGGGTGACGGGAGCTTGCCCCGGCCCATCTCTGTTCCCCGGCGGAGGCCGGGGTCCAGTGGGGTGAACATCCCGGGTAAATAACAATCGCTTACCCAACTGGACCCCGGCCTCCGCCGGGGATCGTGGTGAGTTCTAAAAAGTTTGGTTTCGACCGGACAGGAGACATCATGAACGACGAAGCCAAAGTCCTGATTGAAACCGACGGCCCGGTCGGCCGCATCCGCCTCAACCGGCCGAAGGCGCTGAACGCGCTGACCCACGCGATGTGCGATACCATCCTGACCGCGCTGGAGGACTGGCGGGCCGACCTGTCGGTCGAGGCGATCCTCCTCGACCATGCCGAGGGTCGCGGCTTCTGTGCGGGTGGCGACATCCGCATGCTGGCGGAAAGCGGCGCGGGCGACGGCGTTGCCGCACGCGCGTTCTTCCACGCCGAATACCGGATGAACCACCGCCTGTTCACCTATGCCAAGCCGATCGTCGCGGTGATGGACGGGATCACGATGGGCGGCGGCGTTGGCCTCGCGCTGCCGGCGAAATACCGGATCGCGACGGAAAACACGAAGTTCGCGATGCCCGAAACCGGGATCGGCCTGTTCCCCGATGTCGGCGCGGGCTGGTATCTGTCGCGCCTGCCCGGGCGGATGGGCCAGTATCTGGCGCTGACCGGGCACCGGCTCGACGGGGCCGAGGCGTGTGCGCTCGGTCTTGCCACCCATTACCTGCCCGCCGACCGGCTCGACGCCGCGAAGCAGGGAATAATCGACCGGCCGCAGGCGATTGCCGAAACGCTCGACGCGCTGACGATCACGCCGCCCGATGCCGCGATCATGGCGCAGTGCGAGACGATCGACCGGCTCTTTGCGTCCGACGAGCTGGAGGATATCCTGGCCGCGCTGGCCGAGGACGGCGGTGAGTGGGCCGAACAGACGCTGACGACGCTGAACACCAAGTCGCCACAGGCGATGAAGGTGTCGTTGCGGCTGCTGCACGAGGGCGCGACGATGATGACCTTTGCCGACGAGATGGCGCGTGAATATGCGGTCGCGTCTCATGTCGTGCAGCGTCACGATTTTCTGGAAGGCGTCCGCGCGGTGATCGTCGACAAGGATCACGCCCCGCGCTGGAACCCGGCGACGCCCGAGGACGTGAGCGATCATGCGATCGACCTGATCTTTGCGCCGCCGGCCGCGGCCGATGTGTGGACCCCCAATTGATGTCAGGACCGACGATGCCGGATTACGAGACGATACTGGTCGAACAGCGCGACGCGGTGACGCTCATCACGCTCAACCGGCCGCAGGCACTGAACGCGCTGAACGCGCAGGTGCTGGCCGACCTGATCGCCGCGCTGGCCACCTATGACGCGGACGCGACGCAGGGGTGCGCGGTGCTGACCGGCAGCGCGAAGGCGTTTGCGGCGGGTGCGGACATCAAGGAAATGGCCGGCATGGATTTCGCCGCGATGTACGGCTCCAACCACTTTGCCGGGTACGAGACGATTACCCGGACCCGGAAACCCGTGATCGCGGCGGTTGCGGGCTATGCGCTGGGCGGTGGATGCGAGCTGGCGATGATGTGCGACTTCATTCTTGCGGCCGACACCGCGAAGTTCGGCCAGCCCGAGGTGAAGCTGGGCGTCACCCCCGGCATGGGTGGGTCGCAGCGGCTGACTCACGCGGTCGGCAAGGCCAAGGCGATGGAAATGGTCCTGACCGGCCGGATGATGGACGCCGAGGAGGCGGAACGCGCCGGCCTCGTCAGCCGGGTCGTGCCGGCGGCGGACCTGATCGACGACGCGCTGAAGACCGCCGCGATAATCGCCGGCATGGCGCCGCTGGCGGTCAAGGCGAACAAGGAAATGGTCGACGCGGCGTTCGAGACGACGCTGGCGCAAGGGGTGCAGTTCGAGCGCCGCCTGTTCAACGGCCTGTTCGGTACGGCCGACCAGAAGGAAGGCATGGCCGCGTTCGTCGAGAAGCGGCCGGGGAACTGGACGGGGCGGTAAGCAACTTGCCGAGCAACCGGGCCTCGTTTGCAGCTCTCGTTTTAATCGTGCTGCATTTGGCAATGTGGTGGCGTCTCGATGCGTGTGATGTCCAGTATGATGCAGGCGATCTAAGTTGGTGGATGGTCGCGTTTTGGATTTTACCAACTTTTGCGATACTTACCTTAACCATATCAATGCTGCGCAAAGCATTCCTACGCTCAAGGAAAAACTAGATGGCACGCATCGCATTCATCGGTCTTGGCAACATGGGCGGCGGGATGGCCGCGAATCTCGCGAAACACGGGCATGACGTGCGCGCGTTCGACCTCTCGGCTGACGCGCTCGCCGCCGCCGAAAAGGCCGGGTGCCTGCCCGTCGCCTCCGCGCGCGACGCGGCCGAGGGGGCGGAGGCGATCGTCACGATGCTGCCCGCCGGCACCCATGTCGAAAGCGTCTATGCCGACGTGTTCGCGGCGGCGGCCCCGGCGGCGGTGATGATCGACTGTTCGACAATCGACGTCGCCACCGCGCGCCGGGTGGCCGAGGCGGCCGCCGCCAGGGGGCTGGTCGCGGTCGACGCACCGGTGTCGGGAGGAATCGCGGCGGCGCAGGCGGGCACGCTCACCTTCATGGTCGGTGGATCGGCCGAGGCGTTCGGACGCGCGGAACCGGTGCTGGCGGCGATGGGCAAGGCGGTGATCCACGCCGGCGCGAACGGCGCGGGGCAGGCGGCCAAGGTCTGCAACAACATGCTGCTCGGCGCGACGATGATCGCGACGTGCGAGGCGTTCGTGCTGGCGCAGCGGCTGGGGCTGGACCCGCAGACCTTCTACGACATCGCCAGCGTCAGTTCGGGACAGAGCTGGTCGATGACGTCCTACGCGCCGCTGCCCGGCGTCGGCCCGGACAGCCCGGCCGACCGCGACTATCAGGGCGGATTCGCCGCCGCGCTGATGCTGAAGGATCTGCGCCTCGCCATGGCCGCCGCCGCCGATACCGGCGCGGACACGCCGATGGGCGCGCGCGCGGCCGAACGGTACGAGGCATTCGCGGCGGCGGGGCAGGGCGGGCTGGACTTTTCGGCGATCATCCGCACGCTGGCCCCCAGGGAGCCGGGTTCGCCGGAATAAGGCTGTCCTATCGGTTCGGGGTTTGCCAGTGTCCGTTGCAGGCCGGGTGCTGACCCGGCCCGAACCCCTGACGTCGCCCTTGCCCAGCCCTCCGACAGATCCGTCACGAACCTCAACTTCGTCAACTTCGGTCATCCCCGTCTGTCCCGCCGACGCCTTTTCCGGTAGCGGAGCCAACGTGACTGCTCCCTTACGCCTTCGGCTCGATGCCGCCGCCCTGGTCGCCAACTGGCGCACGCTCGATCGTCTCAGCGGTGCGGCGGCTTGCGGCGCGGCGGTCAAGGCCGATGGCTATGGCCTTGGCGCGGCCCAGGTCGTCCAGCGGTTGGCGGCAGCGGGTGCGCGCGATTTCTTCGTATCCAACTGGGCGGAGGCGGTGGCGCTGGCTCCGCTCGGCGTGACGGTGTCCGTGCTGCACGGTGTCCGCGACGAGGACAGGGGCGTTGCGCTGACCGGGATCGCGCGCCCGGTGCTGAACACCGACGCGCAGGTCGCGCGCTGGCGTGAAGCGGGCGGCGGGCTGTGCGACGTGATGGTCGATACCGGCATGAACCGGCTGGGCGTCTCAGCGGCGGCGGTAACCGGAGGGCTGCTCGACGGGTTGAGAATCGAGACGCTGATGAGCCACCTGGCCTGCGCCGACGAGGACAGCGCGATGAACGACCGTCAGCGTGTCGCCCTCGCCGGTCTGGCCGGGCGGACGAGCGCGCGGCGCCTCAGCCTCGCCAACTCGGCCGGAGTTGCGCTGGGCTGCGGCTATGCGTTCGACCTCGTCCGCCCCGGCCTCGCGCTGTACGGTGGCGTGCCCCGGCCGGACATGGCGGCGATCCTGCGGCAGGTGGTGACCCCGCAGGCACAGGTCCTGCAACGCCGCCGCGTCTCCACCGGCGCGACGGTCGGCTACAACGCGACGTGGACCGCGACGCACGACACGGAGGTCGCGATCCTCAACATCGGCTACGCGGATGGCTATGCGCGCGGATTTTCCGACCGGGGATGCGCCCGCGTGGCAGACGGTACCGCCCTGCCGGTCATCGGCCGCGTGTCGATGGACCTGATCGCTATCGACGTCAGCGCCGCGCCCGGCGTGCTGGAGGGCGACTGGATCGGCCTGGATTTCGCACTGCCGGCCGCCTCGGCGGCGTGCGGGTTGTCGCAGTACGAACTGCTGACGCGGCTCGGCCCGCGCTATGATCGGGAATGGGTCAGCGGAGCGTGAAACGGCAAAGCTGGCGCGTCGCCAGCCACTGAACGCCGCGCTCCACCGGCAGGTCGGCGTGACGCAGGCGCGGATCAGGTGAACCATCGGCCCGCGTGTTGGTAAACAGGATCGCGTCGTCACCGGCGGGGTGATCCGCGGGCCGTGGACCGGAAACGCGGTTTCACCACCGGTAAACCCAGCCTGAAGATGGATCAGGACCGTCTGGCCGCGCCGGTTGCGGTTCCGGCGACCGTGTCGGCTGTCCGTATGGGCGCAAGCTGCAAAAAAAGGGCCGGTGGAAATCCACCGGCCCCAAAAGGCTTCGGACTGATCGTGGCGATCAGAACTTGGCGGTCATGCCCGCATAGAAACGACGACCGATATTGTCGAAGATCGCGCTGCCGGCACCGATGCCGGTCGTGCCGAGCGGCGGCAGACGATCGGTCAGGTTGTCGACGCCAACGTAGAAGTTGGAACGATCGCCGATGTCGATGCCGACCTTCATGCCGATGTACAGGACATCCGGATAGAAGGGGACGCTGAAATCGTCGAGGTTCTGCGGCGCGCGATCCTGGAACGCGATGCGGTTCTCGATCGCACCGACGGCCTGCTTCGAGAGGTAGCGGAAGTTGGTGTCCAGCGTGAAGTCACCAAAGTCCGCACCCAGGTTAAGCGACACCTGATCCTTGGGCGATCCCAGCTCGTCGACGACGGTGTCGGCGAAGGCCGGCTGCAGCGGATTGAGGAAGCTGCTGCTTTCCAGGATGTGGGTGTAGATCGCGTTTGCGGCCAGACGGACGTCACCAACGGTTCGAACGTAGTTGATGCTCGCGTCGATACCGCGACGCTTCAGGCTGGCGAAGTTCAACGACGACTGCAGCAGGCTGCCCTCGATGATGCGGAAGGCCTGTTCACCGTTCGGGCCGGTACCTCCAGCACCGACGCGCTGGAACTGCGAGCAGAACTGGTTGTCCTGGATCGAGGGCGAATCGTAGCAGTTGTTGATGATGCCCTGCGCGCTGACAGCCGTGATGACGTCGTCGACCTTGATGTTGTAATAATCGACCGACACCGTCAGCCCGGGCACGAACCGTGGCGTCAAAACCGCGCCGTACGTGTAGGAATCCGACGTTTCCACCGACAGATTTGGATTGCCGCCCGTCAGGATTTCGAGCGATTCGGCGTATTGGTAGTTATACGACGTCGGAATGCCGGCGGCGGCACAGTTGGCCGGACGGAACTGGGTACCACGCCCCAGATTGTCCGACGAGCACGGGTCGCTGATCGTGGCAAAGTTCTGGCCAGCGGCCGAGAACGATTCCGACAGATTCGGTGCGCGAACGGCGCGACCATAGTTGGCACGGAACCGGACACCCTCGACCGGCGAATACACGCCGTTCAGATTGTAGGTGTACACGGTACCGGCCGAACCCTTGTAATCCGACACACGACCGGCGGCCGACAGTGTCAGTTCGTTGATGAGGAAGATATCCTTCAGCAACGGAACACGAAGCTCGCCAAACGCCTCCTTCACCTCGAACGACGGCGGCGAGAAGGTCGCGAGCGCGTTGTAGAAGGTGTAGCCCGCCTCGACGAAGGGGTCGGCCTGGAAGAAATTCGTCTCGCGACGATATTCCGCACCGACCGAGAAACCGATCGCGCCACCCGGCAGCTTCAGGAAGCTGGACGTGTCACCGGCGATCGAGCCGAGGATGTCGAGCTGCGTGATCTTGCCCTCGGACGTGGTGTTGCGCAGCACATAGTTGCGCGACGCATCCGAGATGCTGCCGACACCGAACGGGTTCAGTGGCTGGCAGTTGGTGATGTCGCTGGCAAGATTTGCGGCATTGCCACCAAGATCGGTGTCGAACGCAAAGCGGCTGGCGTCGAGCTGCGCACCGCAGACGATCTGGCCATTTGGTGCACGGACTGCATCAAGTGCAAGGCTGAGACGCTGGACGTCGACGTTGCCGAGGACACGGGTCTTTTCCTTGAACTCGCCATAGTTCGCCGAGATTTCGTAGTTCAGCGAGCTGGACAGGTCGCCACGGAAACCACCGACGAAGCGATAGGTCTCACGCCGGGCATCCTCGCGACGCGAACCCAAATCGGTCAGGTTCTTGCGCAGGGTGAAGCGATACGCGCCGCTGTTGATCTGCGCCCGCAGGGTTGCTGCCTGTGCGGCTGTAATTGCCGCGCCGCTCGTCGGGTTCAGGCCAGCGTCGACGGCCTGAAGCGCCTGCGCGGTCAAGGTTGCACGCGACGATGCGTCGAGGAAGGGGTTGTCGAGGCGAGGACGCTCGTACAGTGCGTCGATGGTCCCCCCGGTGAAGAACGCCGGACCGGAGCCGCCAAGGCTGACGGTATCGACACGGACGTACTTCGCCTCGAAGAACGGGACGAACGCATCCGAAATGTCGAAATGGCCCATCAGATTTGCCGCGTAGCGGTCGATCTGCGGCAGGAGCTGGACCAGAACGCCCTCGCGGCGGGTATTGCCGTTGCCGCCCAGGAACGAACCCGATGGCGTTGCCGATGGTGCGGCCGCACTGCCGGCAGCGATACCGACGCGGGTGCCGTTCTGCTGAACGAGACCGCCGCCCTGCTGGAACAGGTAGTTGCAGGTATAGGCACGGCCGAGCGGGTCACGACCGCAGCGAGCAGCCGAGTTGGCACCCGCCGGAGCGCCGGCGAACGACACCAGGCCGCCGTCGGAGAAGGTGCCGACGCGGATGTCGCGGAAGAAGCTGGCGTCGGGTACGCCGTCGAAGTTCAGGTTGCCGCCAAGGCCAACGCCGGTCGGGTCAATGTTGGTGGTGATGAAACCGTCGGTCTGGCGGTATTCCTTGCGGCCCGACGCGAACAGATCCTCGGTCCGGGCATATTCCAGGTTGAAGGCGATGTTGCCACGGCCTTCGGCAAAGTTCTTGCCGCCGGTCAGGCTGACGAAATAGGTGCCTGCGTCCTTCTCGTCGCTGACGCCGCCCTGCGCGCGGATCTGAAGGCCCTCGTAATTGCTCTTGAGGCGGAAATTGACGACGCCGGCCAGTGCGTCCGAGCCGTACACGGCCGAGTTGCCGCCGGTGACGATATCGACGGCTTCGATCAGGTCGGTCGGGATCGTGTTGATGTCGACCGAAACGGCGTTGCTGAGAATGTCGGAGCCGACATGACGACGGCCGTTGACCAGCACCAGCGTACGCTGTGGGCCAAGTCCGCGCAGATCGAGGAGGTTGAGACCACCGGTGCCGAGGAAGCGGGTCGAGTTCGACTGGCTGAACGTGCTCTGCAACTGCGGCAGATCGTTCAGCACGTCACCGATCGACGTACGCGCCGTCTGGGTCAGTTCCGCCGCGGAAATCGTCGAGATCGGCACGGCCGATTCTGCGTTCGGTGCGCGGATACGCGATCCGGTAATCAGAATTTCTTCGCCGGCGGGTTCGGTCGTATCCTGCGTCGGTGCGGCATCCGGCACGACGGCTGCGGACTGCGGCGTGTTGTCCTGAGCGTAAGCAATGCCCGGAAGAAAAGCGAATGCGCCAACCAGCGCGGTCGCTTCCAGAAAGCGAGTGGTCTTCATGTTTTTTTGGCCCCGTTCTATGCTGAACGGGGCCATTCAACGCGGTGACGCCTCAGTGCGCAAGGTTGTGTTCATCTTTCATGCTGCGACTGCTGCGTTTTACATTGAAACGTGACAAAACCGTCACACTTCCGTCACAGGTAGCGTTAACGGCCCCTTTTCACCGCTCCAGACACATGGCGATTCCCATGCCGCCACCGATGCACAGGGTGGCGAGGCCCTTTTTCGCGTCGCGCTTCTGCATTTCGTAGATGAGCGTGGTCAGGACGCGGGCACCGCTGGCACCGATCGGGTGGCCGATGGCGATCGCGCCGCCGTTGACGTTCACCTTCTCGGCATCCCAGCCCATGTCCTTGCCGACAGACAGGGCCTGCGCGGCAAAGGCTTCGTTCGCCTCGATGAGGTCGAGATCGGCGACGGTCCAGCCGGCCTTTTCGAGTGCCTTTTTCGAGGCCGGCACCGGGCCGATGCCCATGATCGACGGGTCGACGCCAGCCGATGCCCAGCTCTTGATGGTGGCGAGGATCGGCGAACCGCGGCGCTCGGCCTCCTCGCGGCTCATGAGGACGAGGGCGGCGGCACCATCGTTCAGGCCGCTGGCGTTGGCGGCGGTGACGCTGCCGTCCTTCTTGAAGGCGGGGCGCAGGCCGGCGACGCTTTCGATGGTTGCACCAGCGCGGATATATTCGTCATCCGACACGATGGTGTCGCCCTTGCGGCCCTTGATCGTGACGGGCGCGATCTCGTCCTTGAACCGGCCCGACGACCGCGCGGCCTCTGCACGGTTCTGCGAACGGACGGCGAAGGCATCCTGATCGCCGCGGGTGATCTGGTACTGCTCGGCGAGGTTTTCGGCCGTCATGCCCATGTGATAGCCGTTGAAGACGTCGGTCAGGCCGTCCTTGACCATCGTGTCGATGAGACCGAGGTCGCCCATCTTCTGGCCTGCGCGCAGCGACTGGGCGTGGGCGCTGAGCGACATGGATTCCTGGCCGCCCGCGACGACGATCGTCGCGTCACCGGTGGCGATCGCCTGGGCCGCAAGAGCGACGGCGCGCAGGCCCGATCCACAGACCTGGTTGACGCCCCATGCGGGGACTTCCTTGGGCACACCGGCGTTCATCGACGCCTGGCGCGCGGGGTTCTGCCCCTGCGCGGCGGTCAGCACCTGACCGAGAATGACTTCCGATACGTCCTCCTTGGCGACGCCGGCCTGTTCCAGCGCGGCCTCGATGGCGATGCGGCCCAGTTCATGCGCGGGGGTGGCGGCGAAGGCACCGAGGAAGCTGCCAACGGGGGTACGTTTGGCGGCGGTGATGACGATGTCGGTCATGGTAGGATCCTCTCGCGGTTTCGGTCTATCTAGGGGGCGACAGCGTCTCGATCCAGTGTGCAAGCGGCATCCACAGCTGGTCATGGGCCTTGCCGCCGACAATCATGCCGACATGGCCGATCGACAGGTCGTGGCGGGCATCGAGCGTGGGCGTCGTGGCGGCCGGAACGATCCGGTCGGTGCGCGACGCGAAGGCGATCGACGGGCAGGAGAGCGCGGCCGGATCAATCGGGATGCCGCCGACCGTCCAGCCCGCGCCACCAGGATCGTCCTGACCGACGAACCGCTCGAACAACTGGCGGCCGGCGGCGTAGGGCAGGGGTGCGCCACTGTTGGCCCAGTCCTCCAGCCGGACGAAGGCGTGGGCCTCCGGGCTGCCGGGCGTCATCGCGGCGAAGGCGGCATATTTGGCGATCGTCCGGGCCGGGTCGAGCTGCCAGAAGCCGGCTTGCAGCACCTCGACCGGCACGACGCCGATCGCCGCGCAGGCGGGTGCGGCGCTGGTCCACAGACGGGCGATGTCGGCACGGGCCTGCGCGCCATAGCCGGTGAAGTGCCAGGGCGCGGCGATGGTCGCCACGCCGCCCACCGGCATGGCCGAGGCCGCCGCCAGCGCGATGGTGCCGCCAAGACAATAGCCCACGAGAACCGGCGGCGCTGACAGGCGGCGCAGCATCGGCAGCAGCAGGCGTTCGACATGGCCGCCGATGTCGATGTCGCGATCCGCTTCGCCAGGCATGCCCCAGTCGACGAGCAGCGTGCGATGGCCGCGCGCCGCCATCCACCGCAACAGCGAACGGTCGGGCGCTAGATCGAGGATCGTCGGCGGATTGATGAGCGAGGGGACGAAGACGATGGGCGCGCCGGTACCGTGCCCGGTTGAATAGTCGCGCAGGCGGGCACGGCCACGCTGGTGGCGCGCGCGCGGCAGGGCCACGGCTTTCAGGCGTTTCGCGGTCTGATAGGCGTGCAGTCCGGCCAGTGCGGCGGCGGTGCGATCCGGTGCGCCGGCGGTTTCGCGGGCCAGCATGTCGAGGAACAGCGGCAGCGGCCGGGGTCCATGTTGCGGCGCGTCATCAAAGCCTGTAGCTACCGCATCAAACATGTCAGGGGGCCTCGATGAAGAAGCAGTACGCGGGTGACGGTGTCGTCATCATCAAGAAGTACGCGAATCGTCGGCTCTATAACACCGAAACATCGTCCTACATCACGCTGGAGCATCTGGCGGCGATGACGCGCGAGGGCCGCGACTTCAAGGTGGTCGACGCCAAGTCGGACGAGGATATCACCCACAATGTCCTGACCCAGATCATCATGGAGGAGGAAAGCCGGGGCCAGACGATGTTGCCGGTCAGCTTCCTGCGTCAGCTGATCGCGATGTACGGCGATTCGATGCAGGCGATGGTGCCGGGTTATCTGGAAGCGTCGATGGACAGCTTCCGCCGCAATCACGACCAGTTCAAGACCGCGGTCGAGGGCGCGTTTTCGACCGGACCGTTCGCGGGCACGCCGTTCGCCGACCTCGCCAAGCGCAACATGGCGATGTTCGAGGCGGCGGCGCAGGCGTTCAAGCCGGGTGCGCCGGGCATGCCCGGGGCCGTGCCGTTCGAGGCCGCGACCGCGACCGCGACAGGGGCCAGCAAGGACGATGAGATCGCCGCGCTGAAGGCGCAGTTGGCCGGGCTGAACGAGAAGATCGACAAGCTGAACCGCTGACGGCTTGTTTGCGTGCCGGAGGTGACGGGACTGTGGGTCGTGGCGGCCATGCTGCTGGCCGTCGCGGTCGGCGCGGGGCTGGGGGATTGGCGGCGTCGGCGACGGCGGGATCCGGACCGGGTGGGCTGGGTCGACTGGCCGACGGTGCAGATGCTGGCGCTGATAGGGCTGGCGATCACGGTCGCGCTGGCGGTGAAGTCCTGAACGGTCGATCGTTGCGCAGATAGACGAGGCTGTTCCAGCTGGCGCGCGGGGTTGAAAAGACCGGGCGATAGTCGCGGGCGAGCGCGGCCCTGACCGCAGTGATGCTGGCCGGGTTCCAGATCGACAGCCGCCGGTCCGACGTGACGATGACCGGCGGACGGGTGGCCAGGATCCGGCGGACCTCGGCTGCCTCGTCGATGCCGGTCGCACCCTGTTCGGTCGCATAGGCCAGCAGGTTGGGAAAGGCATAGGGCGTCGGCAGGCAGGTTCGCGCGAGCAGATAGGTGACCGTGTCGCCGATGAAGACATAGGGGCAGCGATTGCCGGTGTTGGCCGCGACGACGTGGGCCAGCGCGCGTGCGCTATCGCGGTCGCTGCGCGCGAACCCGCGCTCCACGACGAACAAGGTGAGGCCAAGGCCCAGCGTGGCGACCAGCGCGCGGTTCGACCGGCCGAGCATCGGCGCGGCCATGATCGCCAGCGGCGCGACGAGCGGCAGCGCATAGTGATCGAAGAAGGTGCCGATCGCCAGGAAGCCCAGCACCGCCGCCGCCAGCCAGCCGAAGCCGAGGCGCTGGACCGCGCCCGCATCCCCCCGGGCACGCCGCCGCCAGGTGAAGGCGGCGCAGATGCCCAGCGGGGAGAGCTGTGCGACGATGCCGAGCAGCCGCATCGCGATCTGATCCGCCGGATAGCCGGCGCGCAGGGCGATCGAGGTGAAGTTGGCGAACCAGAAGGCATCGAGCGCGGCATGGCCCTGTGCCGCGTACCAGCCGATCGCGGCCAGCGTCGGCAGCAGGCCGGCCAGCGCGAGCAGGACCGCGCCGCCGAGGATGACGGGCAGCGGGCGGCGGGCGCGATGCAGATACCAGAGATGCGCCAGGCCGAAGAACGCGCCCTCGACCGCCGGGGTGTATTTCATCTGGATCGCGATGCCGGCGAGCAGGCAGGCGGCAAGGCCGTTGGCGACGATCGCCCCGCCGCCTCGTGCCAGCCGCGGCAGGCGCAGCGTGAGCAGGGCGGCCCCGGCCATCAGCAGGTTGTAGAAGACGGGAGACTGGCCGCCGCGCCCGCCGAGCAGCGACAGGCCGATCAGGTAGATCGCCCCGGCCGCCAGCGCGCCGCGCGGTCGCGCGCCGACCAGCAACGCGGCGCGGTGGACCAGCCACGCGGTGGCGACGGCGGCGACGGTGGCGGCAAGCTGATAGGCGAGGATGCCGTCACCGGGCAGCAGGCGAAGCGCAGCGAACAGCAGGAACAGGCCGATCGGCTTGCGATCCCAGATGTCGATATAGGGCACCGCGCCGTGCAGCATCCGGTCACCGACCAGCAGATAATATTGCTCGTCGACATGAATGACCGGATTGCCGAAATCCCAGATCCGCAGGGCGAACGCGAACGCCAGCAGGTACAATGCGGGCCGGAGACGGGATGCCGCAGCCGGCATCAGTAGAATCGCTTCAGTGTCAATTGTCGGGTCGTCCCGTCGCACAGCGTAAGCGTCACGACACGGCCCGGTTTCCCAGCGGACCAGGCCGCGAGCGGACTGGTGGCGTAGTCGGCGGTGACCGGCATCCCGTCGATCGCGCAGATGGTGTCGCCGTCCTTCCAACCGGTGGCCGCCGCCGGTCCGCCGCGCATGACGTGCAGGACGCGCAACCGGTCGGGCAGGATGCCGAGCAGCAGGCCGCTGGTTGATCGCAGCGGCGGCGTGTCGGCGGTGGGGCCGGGGCGCAGGATCATCCGCCCGGCGGTGGGATCGAGCAGGACGCGGTAATGCTGGAGCAGACCCGACCCGATCCGGCCGGCGGTGCCGATGGATTGCGAAAAGCCGTCGGCGGCCTCGATCCGCACCTCGACCTGACGGGCGACCAGCGTGCCGAGGCCGATCGTCGGAACGATGGCCAGACGGCTTGTCTGTTCGCCGGCGAGGCCGAAGGCGATCGTGGTCGTGACGGGCAGGCCGGCGGGCGCGTGCGCGTTCCACGCGCGGTCGGTGACGCTGACCGATGCGCCGTCGCCGGTGTCGACTACCATCGGTCGGACCCGGTGGCCGCCAAGCGTGATCGCGCTTTCATAGACGTTGCGCGCGGCCGAGACGGCGAGCGGCGCGATCGCCCCGCGATACGGCATCCGGCCCGATCGCAGCAGGCGGAAGCGACGGGCGGCATAGTCGATGTCGAGCGCATAGGGTGCCAGCACGTCGCGCCCCAGCAGCAGGTCGACCGCACGCGCGCTGCCGGTCGCGGTCGCCGGCAGGGTGGTGACTGTCAGCCCGCCGCCGGTGCGGGTCAGGCCGCCCAGCGACAGGGTCGCGGTCGGTAACCAGCCGATCGCGACCGACCCGCCGATCGCGGTGGCGGTGCCGCCGGACTGGACCTTTGCCGGGTCGGCGGCGGCACGCGACAGCACCGAAAAGCTGACGCCGGTGTCGAGGATCGCGGTCAGGTCACGACCATCGACGGCCATCGTGAAGCGGATCTGGTTGCCCGGCGTCAGGTCGAAGGGAACCCAGCGGGTTTCCGTATCCGGCGACAGCGTGGCCGTGCCGGGCGCGCGGTCGGTCGGCGATATCACGGCCGCCGCCGGGTCGCGCTGCGCCGCGCCGGTGGTCGTCAGGATCAGGGCGAGCGGGAGAAGGCGGCGCATGGCGCGCGTTGCCTAGCCGAGCGGTGGGCCGGCGTCATGTGTTGAAATGGGGTGGGGCACGCGCATCATGGGACGGTAGGGCGCGTGATGCCGCCGTTGCCGCTCGCCAATGCCGTCATCCAGGCGTTCGCCTGGATGACGGGGGAGGCGCGCCTTAGAGGCAGGCCTCAAGATAGGCCTGGTCGAAGCCGAACTGCTTGGCCTTTTCCAGCGTGTAGGGGCGCAGGCCCATCGAGCGATATTCGCCGATGATCTTCCCGTCGGCGCTTTCGTCGAGATATTCGAACTTGAACAGCTCCTGCGTCACGATCACGGGGCCTTCCATGCCGATGACCTCGGTGATGTTGGTCACGCGGCGCGAGCCGTCGCGCAGGCGCTTCACCTGGATGATGAGTTCGACCGAATCGGCGATCTGGCGGCTGATGGCCTCCTTCGGTACCTTGATGTCCGACATCATCACCATGTTCTCCATACGCGCCAGCGCCTCGCGCGGGGAGTTGGCGTGGAGGGTGCACATCGACCCGTCGTGCCCGGTGTTCATGGCCGCCAGCATGTCGAAACATTCGGCACCACGGATTTCGCCCAGGATGATCCGGTCCGGGCGCATACGCAGCGCGTTCTTGACGAGGTCGCGGATGCTGATCTCGCCCTGACCCTCCAGATTGGCGGGGCGGGTTTCCAGCGGCAGCCAGTGCGGCTGTTGCAGGCGGAGTTCGGCCGCATCCTCGATCGTCAGCACGCGCTCGCCCGGGTCGATCAGTTTCGACAGGGCGTTGAGCATCGTCGTCTTGCCCGAACCCGTGCCGCCCGAGATGACGACGTTGAAGCGGCAGGCCCCGGCGATCTTCAGCGCGGTCGCCATCTTGGTCGACATCGACCCGCCGCCGGCCATCATGTCCAGCGTGATCGGCTTGGCCGAAAACTTGCGGATCGAGATCGCGGTGCCGCGCAACGAAAGCGGCGGTACGATGACGTTGACGCGGGATCCGTCCTTCAGGCGGGCATCGGCCAGCGGCGTGGTCTGGTCGACGCGGCGGCCGACCGAGTTGCAGATGCGCTGCGCGATCTGGAACAGGTGCTCCTCGTCGCGAAACTGGATCTGCGCCAGTTCCAGCTTGCCCTTGCGTTCGACAAAGGTCTGGTCGGGGCCGTTGACCATGATGTCGGTGATGTTCGGATCGGCGAGCAGCTCCTCCAGCGGCCCGAGGCCCAGCAGTTCGTCGACCAGCACCTTTTCCAGCGCGAACTGTTCGCGGCGGTTGAGGGTCAGCTTCAGCTCGGCGAGCACTTCGCCGATGATCGGGCGGAACTCCTCGGCCAGCTCGTCCTTGCCCAAGGTTGCCGCGGCTTCGGGATCGACGCGTTCCAGCAGGCGCGGCAGCACCTGTTCCTTGATCTTGTGAATCGACGCCTCGAACCCCTCGCCGCGACTGTTGCCGGCCTCGCCGCTGGACGCCTGGCGGTCGGCCAGACGCTGCATCGCGTCGATCGCCATGCCGGGCATGGTGCCGATGCCGACGCCCTCGGCCTCGCCGATGCCCGCACCGGGCAGGGGCACGAGATCGAGCGGCGGGAACTGCTCGCCGCCCTGCGGTTCCGTGCGCGCGACCGGCGCGCCGCCCCGCATCGGCCGCGCGACGCCGAACGCGGGTCGCCCCGACTGGCTCCCCGACGATGCATTGCCACTGGTTCCGTCTCGTCGTCCGAACGCACTCATGCCGCGCTGTCCCTTTGTACCCTGGCGGTTGGCGTAGGGGCGAAGGCTTGAGATTTGCCTAACCCGCTTTCAACCGTGGGATGGGGGCGGTAGATGGCGGGTATGATCGTTTTCCGTCTGCTGTCGCCGGTCCTGCTGGTCCTGATGCTCGCCATGCCGTCGGCCGCACGGGCCGACGATATTTCCGCCACCGCGCGCGGCGTGGTGCGGGTCGTGACGATCGCGATGGACGGGGAGCAGGTCGTCGGGTTCGGACATGGCAGCGGCTTTGCGGTCGCGCCCAACCGCATCGTCACCAACGCGCATGTCGTCGAGCTGGCGACGCAATATCCCGACAATGTCGTCATCGGCGTCGTGCCGTCGGAGGGTGCGAAATCCTATCAGGGGCGGGTCGTGGCCTATGACGCCAAACGCGATCTGGCGCTGATCGAGTTCACCGGCGGCCGCCTGCCGCCGGCGGCGCTGTACACCGGGCCGGTGACCGAGGGCGACCGGGTCGTGGCGCTCGGCTATCCGGGCAATGTCGACCTGGCGACGGCGCAGTCGGCGGCCGACTATATCCGGCCGACCTCGCCGGTGCGGTCCGAGGGCGGTTTTTCCGCGCGCCGGTCGCTGAGCGGTGTCGATGTGCTGCTGCACACGGCGGGGATCGCGCGCGGCAATTCGGGCGGGCCGCTGCTGGACGGCTGTGGCCGGGTGATCGGCGTCAACTCGGCGATCACGCGCGGCGAGGAGGGCGATTCGTCGTTCGGGTTTGCGATCGCCGACAACGAACTGGCGGCGTTTCTGGGCGCGGCGGGCCAGCCCTATGCCTCGGTCGGCATCCCCTGCACCTCGATCGAGGACCGGTTGCGGCAGGACAGCGATGCCGATGCGCGCGCCGCCACGGATGCGGCCGTGGCCCTGCGCGAGGCGGCGGCGGCGCGGGCGATGGCGGCGGAAACCGAGCGGGCGAAGGCGCGCGAGGCGGCCGAGCGGGAGCGGGAGAACTTCATGGCGCTGGCCGGGCTGCTGCTGGTCGGCGGGGCGCTGGCGATCGGCGCGGCGGGCCTGTTCGAATCGCGCGGGCAGCGGCGCACCGCGATCTGGTGCCTGACCGGTGGCGGGATCACGGTGGCGGCGGCGGTGCTGGTATTCGTGTTCCGGCCGTCGGGCGAGCCGATGCTGGCGACCGGAACGGCGGCGACAGCCGGGGGAGCGACCGCCGCGCCGGTCGTTGCCGATCAGGCGCTGGGATCGCTGGTGTGCAGGCTGGTGCCCGAACGCAGCCGGGTGACGATCTCGTCGACCGCCGACGTGCCGATGACGTGGGGGCAGGGCGGCTGCATGAACGGGCGGACGCAATATGTCGCGGCGAACGGGCGGTGGGAAAAGATCCTGGTGCCCGAGGAGGAGCAGACCGTATCGGTCCTTGGTTTCGATCCGGCGACGCGGACCTACACCAACACCCGCTACCTGATGTCGGCGGCGGCGATGGAGGCGGCGCGGGCGGCGCGGGGCGAGGCACCGGTGAAGTCCTGCACCGCCGATCCGATCGCCACGGCCAGGGTGGCGGAACGGGTGGCGGCGATCCGTGCGACCCTGCCGCCGCTGCCCAACGAAAAGCTGGTCTATCGGTGCGGCGTGGGCGGGTGAGCGCGGGCGAAAGGTGTCAAAGGTTACACCGGCAGCACCCCCTCCGACTTCTCGTCCCGTCCTAAAACCCGGCGTCAACCCGTTGTCATGTCGACAATATGAGAAGAACGCGGTTCGCCGATCCTGTTTTCGCGTGACGACGCCAACCTGTACCCTTCCTGTACGAACCGTCATCTGCCCGTCACGCCGGGTTGCACAATCGGTGGCCCGATGCTAACCGGCCCGCAACCCGTGGAGGGCGCGTTTTTCGCGCCTTTCTTCCCCGTGGGGCGAGCAGTTCTGCTCCAGGGGGCCAACCTGTTCTGCGACGAGGAAACAACAGTCCGTGGAGACATCCGGCGGTATCCAGGCAAGTCTAGGCGGTCGTTATGCGACCGCCCTGTTCGAGCTTGCGCGCGACGCCCACGCGATCGAGGCGGTCGAGGCGAGCCTTGCCACCTTGCGCGAGACGCTGGCCGGGTCGGATGATTTCCGCGCGCTGGTGAACAGCCCGCTCATCAGCCGGACGGATTCGGCCCGCGCCATCGCCGCCGTCGCCGAGACGATGGGGCTGGACGCCACCACCCGCAACTTCCTGGGCGTGCTGGCCGAAAACCGCCGCCTGCGCGACCTGCCCAAGATCATCGCCGCGTTCCGCACGCTGGCGGCGCGCCATCGCGGCGAGGCGACGGCCGAGGTCGTGTCCGCGCATCCGCTGAACGACGAGCAGGTCGTCGAGCTGAAGCATCGGCTGCGCCAGCGCGTCGGTCGCGAGGTTTCGGTCGACCTATCGGTCGATTCCGCATTGCTGGGGGGGCTGGTCGTTCGGATCGGCTCGCAGATGATCGATTCGTCGATCCGCACCCGTTTGAATTCGCTCGCGCACGTAATGAAAGGCTGACGGCGAAACGCCGTCAGTGGGAAAGGCTGAAGTCATGGATATTCGCGCCGCAGAAATCTCCCGGGTCATCAAGGACCAGATTGCCAATTTCGGCACCGAAGCGCAGGTTTCGGAAACCGGACAGGTTCTGAGCGTCGGTGACGGCATCGCCCGCATCCACGGGCTGGACAATGTCCAGGCCGGCGAGATGGTCGAGTTCTCCAACGGCGTGCAGGGCATGGCCCTGAACCTGGAGGCCGACAATGTCGGTGTCGTGATCTTCGGGTCGGACAGCGAGATCAAGGAAGGCGACGTCGTCAAGCGGACCGGCACCATCGTTGACGTCCCCGTCGGCAAGGGCCTGCTGGGTCGCGTCGTGGACGGTCTGGGCAACCCGATCGACGGCAAGGGGCCGATCGTCAGCGATCAGCGCAGCCGCGTCGAGGTCAAGGCACCGGGCATCATCCCGCGCCAGTCGGTCAGCGAGCCGATGCAGACCGGCCTGAAGGCGATCGACGCGCTCGTCCCCGTCGGCCGTGGTCAGCGCGAACTCATCATCGGCGATCGCCAGACCGGCAAGTCGGCGGTCGCGATCGACACCTTCATCAACCAGAAGGTCGCCAACCAGGGCACCGACGAATCGAAGAAGCTGTACTGCGTCTATGTCGCGGTCGGTCAGAAGCGGTCGACCGTCGCGCAGCTGGTCAAGACGCTTGAAGAAAACGGCGCGATGGAATATTCCATTGTCGTCGCCGCGACCGCATCCGAGCCGGCACCGCTGCAGTTCCTTGCGCCCTATACCGGTACCGCGATGGGTGAGTATTTCCGCGACAACGGCATGCACGCGCTGATCGTGTTCGACGATCTGTCGAAGCAGGCGGTCGCATATCGCCAGATGTCGCTGCTGCTGCGCCGTCCGCCGGGCCGTGAGGCGTATCCGGGTGACGTGTTCTACCTGCACAGCCGCCTGCTGGAGCGTGCGGCCAAGATGTCGGACGCGAATGGCGGCGGATCGCTGACCGCGCTGCCGATCATCGAGACGCAGGCTGGCGACGTGTCGGCGTACATTCCGACCAACGTGATTTCGATCACCGACGGTCAGATCTTCCTCGAAACCGACCTGTTCTTCGCTGGGATCCGCCCGGCGATCAACGTCGGCCTGTCGGTCAGCCGCGTCGGTTCCGCCGCGCAGACCAAGGCGATGAAGAAGGTGTCCGGCTCGATCAAGCTGGAGCTGGCGCAGTATCGCGAGATGGCGGCGTTCGCGCAGTTCGGCTCCGACCTGGACGCGTCGACGCAGAAGCTGCTCAACCGCGGCGCGCGCCTGACCGAGCTGCTGAAGCAGGGCCAGTTCCAGCCGATGCCGTTCGAGGAGCAGACCGTGTCGATCTTCGCCGGCACGCAGGGGTTTATCGACGCGGTGCCGGTCAAGGACGTGGTGCGGTACGAGCAGGCGATGCTGGCCGATATCCGCGCCAACCATCCGCACATCCTGACCGACATCCGCGACAAGCGCGAGATGACGAAGGATACGACCGACGCGCTGAAGTCCGCGCTGACGGCGTTCGGCAAGGCGTTCGCGTAACCACGCTGCGAAAGCAACGACACACACGCGTCACCCCGGCGAAGGCCGGGGTCCAGTGCCGGAAGCGGCGCGGTTTGAGGCTCTGGATCCTGGCGTTCGCCGGGATGACGGCAAAGGGAAGTTAGATGGCGTCACTCAAGGCCCTCAAGATCCGCATCGGCTCGGTGAAGTCGACGCAGAAGATCACCAAGGCGATGAAGATGGTCGCCGCCGCGAAACTGCGCCGCGCGCAGGAGGCGGCGATGGCTGGTCGCCCCTATGCCGAGCGGCTGGAGCGGGTGATGGCGAGCCTCGCCAGCCGTGTCGGCGTGACCGAAGGGTCGTCGCGGCTGCTGGCCGGAACCGGCAGGGATCAGGTCCACCTGATCGTCGTGGCGACGTCGGAGCGCGGCCTTGCGGGTGCGTTCAACACCAATATCGTCCGCGCCGCGCGCAAGAAGGCCGAGGAGCTTGAGGCCGCCGGCAAGACGGTGAAGTTCTACCTCGCGGGCAAGAAGGGGCGCGTGCTGAAGCGCTTCTATCCCAACGCGATCGTCGGTGACCGCGACCTGTCGACCGTCAAGAACGTGGCATTCGCCGACGCGCGCGGGATCGCCGACGACCTGATCGCGCGCTACGAGGCGGGCGAGTTCGATATCGCGCACCTGTTCTACGCCAAGTTCCAGTCGGCGCTGGTGCAGATCCCGACCGGCATGCAGATCATTCCCGTCGCGATTCCGGTCGACAAGGTCGCCACCAGCGGCGCGGATGCGGTCGTCGAATATGAGCCGGACGAGGAGGCGATCCTCGCCGACCTGTTGCCGCGCAACGTCGCGATCCAGATCTTCCGCGCGATGCTGGAAAATGCGGCGTCCGAGCAGGGCAGCCGGATGAACGCCATGGACAATGCGACGCGCAACGCGGGCGACATGATCCAGCGGCTGTCGATCCAGTATAACCGCACGCGTCAGGCCGCGATCACGACCGAGCTGGTCGAGATCATTTCGGGTGCCGAAGCGCTTTGAAGCCGGTTTTCGCCCTGGTCGCGACGGGCCTGTTGCTCGCCGGATGCGGTGAGCAGCCGGAAACCGTGCACGAGCGCGAGGCGAAGGTTGCGGCGACCGCCAAGGCGCTGTCGGGCTGGGACCGGGCGTTCGGCGTGCCGTCCTCGGCGATCGGTGCCGCCAACCAGTTCGGATTCGGCGTCGGCGCCTACGGGCCGGCGAAGGGCGGGTTCGCCGCGACCGGCCGACCGATCATGATGTCGAACAGCGGCGCGGCCGACCCCAGCATCGCGATCTTCACGATCGAGGGCGCGAAGCCGGATCTGGCCGACCATATCGTGTTCGCGCTGAAGATCACCGATCCGATCGACGTCGAAACCGCGCGTCAGCGGTTCGCGCAGACGATCGGCGACTTCATGGGCAAGTTCGAGATCAAGGACGGCGGGGCGGTCGGCAACGCGATCCTCGCCAACGAGAGTTTGCAGGGCAAGGTGTCCGGCGTGACCGCCACGGTCGCCAACACCCCGACCCGCATCGACGTGACATTCACCCGTCCGGGGGTTACCAGCCCGGACACCAGCAAGACCCGAGGACAGTGACGATGGCAACCGCCGCAGATACCCTCGCCCCCCAGGCGACCACCAACAATGTCGGCCGCATTTCGCAGGTGATCGGTGCCGTCGTCGACGTGCATTTCCCCGAAACGCTGCCGGCCATCCTGTCCGCGCTGGAAACCAGCAACAACGGCAACCGGCTGGTGCTGGAAGTCGCGCAGCATCTGGGCGAGAACACCGTCCGCACGATCGCGATGGACGCGACCGAGGGGCTGACCCGCGGTCAGACCGTGACCGATACGGGCTCGCAGATCCGCGTGCCGGTCGGCCCCAAGACGCTGGGCCGCATCCTGAACGTGATCGGCGAGCCGATCGACGAGCGTGGTCCGGTGGGCGCGGAGACGACCGCACCGATCCACGCATCCGCGCCGCTGTTCGTCGACCAGTCGACCGAGAGCGCGATCCTGGTCACGGGCATCAAGGTCATCGATCTGCTCGCCCCCTATGCGAAGGGCGGCAAGATCGGCCTGTTCGGCGGTGCCGGCGTCGGCAAGACCGTGCTGATCCAAGAGCTGATTAACAACATCGCCAAGGGGCATGGCGGCACGTCGGTGTTCGCGGGCGTGGGCGAGCGGACGCGTGAGGGTAACGACCTGTATCACGAGTTCCTCGACGCGGGCGTCATCGCCAAGGATGCCGACGGCAATCCGCAGTCGGAAGGCTCCAAGGTCGCGCTGGTGTTCGGCCAGATGAACGAGCCGCCGGGCGCCCGCGCCCGCGTCGCGCTGTCGGGTCTGACGATCGCCGAATATTTCCGCGACGTCGAGGGCCAGGACGTGCTGTTCTTCGTCGACAATATCTTCCGCTTCACGCAGGCGGGTGCCGAAGTGTCGGCCCTGCTCGGTCGTATTCCGTCGGCGGTGGGCTATCAGCCGACGCTGTCGACCGACATGGGCGCATTGCAGGAGCGCATTACCTCGACCAACAAGGGGTCGATCACCTCGGTCCAGGCCGTGTACGTGCCCGCCGACGATCTGACCGATCCGGCGCCGGCGACGTCGTTCGCCCACTTGGACGCGACGACCGTTCTCAACCGCGCGATTTCGGAACTGGGCATCTATCCGGCGGTCGATCCGCTGGACTCGACCAGCCGCGTCCTGGAGCCGCGCATCGTCGGGCAGGAGCATTACGACACGGCGCGCGCCGTCCAGTCGCTGCTCCAGCGGTATAAGTCGCTGCAGGACATCATCGCGATTCTCGGCATGGATGAGCTGTCCGAGGAGGACAAGCTGACCGTGACCCGTGCGCGGAAAATCCAGAAGTTCCTGAGCCAGCCGTTCCACGTCGCCGAGGTCTTCACCGGCATCAGCGGCAAGTTCGTCCAGGTCGAGGACACCATTCGGTCGTTCAAGGCGGTTGTCGATGGCGAATACGACCACCTGCCCGAGAGCGCATTCTACATGGTTGGTGGCATCGACGAGGTGATCGCCAAGGCCGAGAAGATGGCGCAGGACGCGTAATGGACACACGGCCCCGCGATAGGCCGGTCAACGATATCTGTCCGTGGTCGGGTAAACCGGTGACGGAGGATGCCTTGACTGAGTATCGTGGGGTGGTGGTCGGCTTCTGCAACGCCGGTTGCCGCGACAAGTTCGAGGCGGCGACTTCCGCGTTCGATCGTGCGATTGAGATGAGATCCTGACAATGCTGCATTTCGAACTCGTGACCCCTGAAAAGCTCATCCGCAGCGAGGACGTGTATATGGTCGTCGTTCCCGGCACCGAGGGCGACTTCGGCGTGCTGGAGGGGCACGCGCCGTTCATGTCGACGATGCGCGACGGGGCGTTGACGATCCATCGTACCGAAAAGGGCGAGCCGGAGACGATCGCGATCCGTGGCGGGTTCGCCGAAGTCACGGGCAAGGGTCTGACCGTGCTGGCGGAGAGCGCCGGCTGAACGCGCGGCCGGTTGCGTCTGCAACCGGCCGCTTCGTCTTTTGCTGTCAGTCGTCGTCCTTTTCGCTGTCGATCGTCTTTTTGGACAAGTCCGCAAGCGCTGCGGCAGCGCCATCCCGGTTGAGCACGTCGAGCGTTGCGCGAACCCGTTCAGCGTTCTTCCCGCCATGAGGATTATATGCGACCGGCGTCATCGCTGCGCGTGCCTCCGGAACCTTGCCGTCGCGCAGGTAGATGCGGGCGGCGAGCAGGCGTAGTGTCAGGTCGAACGGTGCCAGCGCCGACGCATATAGCAGGCCGGACTCGGCACTTTTCGGTGCCGTTTCGCCGCTTGCAGCGAAGCTTTTGTAGTACAGCATCAACGGGGCCGGATCCTCGTTATCGAACTTGTTCCCGGCGATGTAGTAGCGGCGGATCGCCTGCCATCTCTTCCTGTCGGTCGCCTTTTCGGCTTCTGCGGCGGCCTGCAATGCCATACCCTTGTAAAGCGTGGCATGCGTTGACTTGGGATTGGCGGCCAGCGCCCTGTCCGCGGCGGCGGCGGCCTGCGCGTAATTCTTTACGTCATATTCCGCCTCGGCCAAGGTGTTCTGTGCGGCCGGGTCGGCGGGATAGGATTGAGCAGCGCGACGGGTCTGCACGACGACCTGCTGGGCCGCCTTGTCATCGACGCCAGCATTGGAACGTATACGCATCGGCATGGTTGCTGCCTCGCCGGCGCTGACCGCACGGACGGTGACCGGGGCGATCGTCAACTGATCCCCGGGAATCGTGATCGACGGAAAGGTCGGGCGCTTGACGTAGGACGTGAGTTTGATGTCGAGGGCGTTCAGGTTGCCGAAAACCTTGGTGGCGTCCTCGATAGATTTCCCGTCGTTGATTGCCGTTATGTATTCGGCAAGCTGCTTTCGACGGGTCGGATCGAAGGTGAGATAGTCCGTCAGCAGCCACCCGCGGCTGTACAGCACATATGTCTCGGCATCCGACAGCTTGCCGGGATCGGGCTTGAGGAGCTTTTGCATCGGCATGGTGTTCATGGCCGCAACGCCATAGGTGCGGTACAGCGGCGGCGCACCGAAGGTCACGCTGCCGTCATCGCCGAACTTGGCAGTGGCGTGAAATTCGGCAAAACCCTCGACGAACCATTTTGGGAAAATGGCGCTGGGCCAATCGTTGAACATGAAATGATGGGCATATTCATGCAGCAGAACGGCCTGCGCGCTGATGCCCGTCGATCCGCCATTGATCCGTCTTGGAACATAGGCCGTCGATCCGCTGGCACGGGGAATGTAGAAGCCCGCAACATTGCCGCCACCCGAATGCAGCCGCTGAACGTCGTCGATATCGTCGAGCACATAGACGGTGACACGCGCAGCAGGGCCACGCCGGCTGTCGGGGACGCCTCGCAACATCCGCACGGCCTTGTCGAACTTTTCGAGGCGGGTCGTGAAATCCTTCACATGCTCCGCCGTATCGTCGGAATAGACGACGAAGTGTTGTGAACTGGCCTCGTGCCATTCGGCACGGGCACCGCTGGCGACAAGGAGGCTCGTTGTCGCCAGCACCAGTTTCAAAAGCATATAATGTCGTCCCCACGATCCCGCGTGTCGCGATTCTATGGGGCTTGCTTTTGGTCTACAAGCGAGGATTCACAGGAAGTTGTAGGGATCGACATCGACCGCGACGCGGACCTTGGGCGACCATTGCAGCGCGCCCAGCCAGTCGCGGATGACGTCCTGCACGTCGAGCGCGCGGCGGGCGTGGACGAGGAGGCGGTAGCGATGGCGGCCGCGCAGCATGGCGAGCGGGGCGGGGGCGGGGCCGTAGACGTGCATGCCATCGACCTCGGGCGCGGCGCGGGCGATCCGGGTGGCGGTATCCTGCGCGGCGGCCTGATCCTCCGACGACACGATGATCGCGGCGTAGCGGCCGAAGGGGGGCGCGCCGGCGTCGCGACGCGCCTCGGTCTCGGCGTCGTAGAAGGCGTCGGCGTCGCCGGTTATCAGCGCCTGCATGACCTGCGCCTTGGGACTGGTCGTCTGGATATAGACATGGCCGGGCTTTGCGCCGCGACCGGCGCGGCCCGAAACCTGGCGGATCTGCTGGAACGTGCGTTCGGCTGCGCGCAGATCGCCACCATCGAGGCCGAGGTCGGCGTCGACCACCCCGACCAGCGTCAGGTTGGGGAAGTGATAGCCCTTGGTCACCAGCTGCGTGCCGACGACGATGTCGATGTCGTGTGCCTCCATCCGCGCGACGAATTCCGCCGCGCGCGCCGGGGACCAGATCGTGTCGGAGGTGACGATGGCGGTCTTGGCGTCGGGGAACAGCGCGGTGACCTCATCGGCGATGCGTTCGACGCCGGGGCCGCAGGCAACCAGCGTGTCCTCCTCGTGACATTCGGGGCAGACGCGCAGGGTCGGCATCTGGTGGCCGCAATGATGGCAGGCGAGGCGGTGGCTGAGGCGGTGCTCGACCATCCAGGCGGTGCAGTTGGGACACTGAAACCGGTGGCCGCAGGTGCGGCAGAGCGTCAGCGGGGCATAGCCGCGCCGGTTGAGGAACAGCAAAGACTGTTCGCGCCTGGCCAGCGTCTCGGCCATCGCCTTAACCAGTTTGGGCGCGAGCCAGCGACCACGCTCGGGCGGTTCGTGGATCAGGTCGATCGCCTCGATCGTCGGCATTTCCGCCACGCCGTAGCGGCCGGGCAGCTTCAGTTCGGCATAGCGGCCGGTGACGACCTGCTGTCGCGTCTCGATCGCGGGGGTGGCGGATGCGAGGATGACCGGGCATCCCTCGAACTTGCCGCGCATCACCGCGACGTCGCGCGCGTGGTAATGGACGCCGTCCTCCTGCTTGAAGCTGGTCTCGTGCGCCTCGTCGACGACGATCAGGCCGAGATTGGCGTAGGGCAGGTACAGGGCCGAGCGCGCACCGACGGTGACCAGCGCCTGCCCGGTGGCGATCGCCCGCCACGCGCGGCGGCGCTGGGTCGAGCGCAGGCCGCTGTGCCATACGACGGGTTCGCAGCCGAAGCGATCGTGGAAGCGTTTCAGGAACGGTTCGGTCAGCGCGATCTCTGGCAGCAGGACCAGCGTCTGGCGGCCGTCGCGGATGGCCTGGGCCACCGCCTCGAAATACACCTCGGTCTTGCCGGAGCCGGTGACGCCGTCGAGCAGGGTCGGCTTGAAACTGGCACCGGCGACGTCGGCGACCAGCGTGTCGGCGACCGCGCGCTGGTCGGACGACAGCAGCGGCTGGCCGTGGGTCGGGTCGGGCAGCGGAAACGGGCTGTCGACGTCGACGCTGACGCCTTCGAGCGCGCCGGCCTTCACCAGTCCGCGGATCACCGCGTCGGACACGTCGGCGACCTGCGCCAGTTCGCGGATCAGGCCCTGGCGGTCGCCGATCCGGTCCAGCGCCTGTTCGCGCTGCGGGGTCAGGCGGGGGGGGATGGTGCCGGTCGCGCGGTATTCGGTCGCGGTGCGCGCACCCTCCAGCGCCGACGTGCTGGCCAGCGTCATGCGCAGGACGGCGGCAGGCGCGGCGAGGTAATAGGCGGCGGTCCATTCGACCAGCCGCCGCAACGGTGCGGGCAGCGGCGGCACGTCGGCGACGGCCAGCAACGGGCGCAGGCGGTTGTCGCCGACCTCGGCATCGGAGGGCATGCGCGCCTCCTCCCACACCACGCCCAGCAGCTGGCGGGGGCCGAGCGGCGCGACGACGACCGACCCCGGCTCGACGGCCATGCCGTGCGGCACGCGGTAGTCGAGGGGGCCGAGGGCGGCGTTGAGGATCAGGACACGGGCACGCGACATCGCACCGGCATATGGCGACGCGGGCGGCGATCGACCAGCCCGCAACGACGCGGGACGGATCGTCGCATCAGGATCAGGCCACGGGGCGTCCTGCGATCCGCCGGTCCCCGATCCGCTGCTTCTTGGCCGCGTACAGCGCGCGGTCGGTGGCGCCGACGAAATCGGCGGCGGTGGCGAAGTGATCGGCGAACAGGACCGCGCCGACCGACCCGGCCGTCGCGATGGTCAGGCCGTCGAGCGTGACGGGCACCTGCAACTCCGTCCTCAACCGCGTGGTCAGCAGGTCAAGGTCGGCGAGCAATTGCGGATCGTCGATCAAAATCGCAAACTCATCGCCACCAATCCGCGCGGCGAAGCTGCCGCGAAGCCACGGATTTCCAAGGCGGTTGCCGACCGTACACAGCACGGTGTCGCCGGCGAGATGGCCGAAGGTATCGTTCACCGCCTTGAACCCGTCCATGTCGATCAGGACGAGGGCGAGCGGCGTGGCGTTGGCACGGGCGCTCGCGATCGCGGCGTCGATCGTGCGGTTGAAGGCGGCGCGGTTGCCGATCCCGGTCAGCTCGTCGGTGTCGGCGGCGTGGCGCAACGCCTGCTGCATGGCATGTTCGTCGGTGACGTCGCGCGAAACGCCGGTGATGGCGATGGCGCGGCCGTCGCGATACTCGATTTCCGCCGTCGACCGCAGTCGCCGACGGCGCCCCTTCGCGGTGATGATTTCGGTTTCCAGCGCATAGGGCGTGCCCGTGGCGAGCGTGTCGGCCAGCTTTTCGCGCATAAGGACCTGATCCGTCGGCGAATAGAAGCCATAGGCGCGGCGGGCCTCGATCGACCCGTCGGGTTCGAGGTCGTGGATACGGTACTGCCCGTCCGACCATTCCAGGATCTGGCCGGCAAAGGCGACGCGCCATGACCCGATCATCGCCATGCGTTCGGCCTGGTGGAAGATGCGGTCCTTGCGGCGCAGTTCGATCGCCTGCTGCTCGTTTTCGCGCGCAACCGCCATCGCCTGACAGGCGGTGGCCCGCGCGGCGATGAGCGCGTCGACGAGCGAGGCGAGGCCCGACAACATGGTCCGGTGCGCTTCGGAAAAACGCCGTGGCACCCGGTCCAGCACGCACAGGGTGCCGATGGCGTGGCTGACACCGTGGGCGTCGATGCCGTGGATCGCGGTCCCGGCATAGAAGGCGATCGGCGAACCGTCGGCGAAACAGGCAGAGCCGATGCGCGTGTCGACGGATCCGTCCTCGATCACCAGCACGCCGGGTTCGGCGATGGTCTGGTTGCAGATGGCGTCGCTGCGCCGCATTTCGCAGTGCGCGGTGCCATGGGCCGCCTTGATCCAGTATCGGTCGCGGGTGATGAGCGAGATCAGCGCCACCGGGCAGCCGAGCATCGTCGCGGTCAGCTGCGCGATGGTGTCGAACTGCGATTCCACAGGCGTGTCGAGCAGATCGAGCGCGTCGAGCACCGCGACACGCAGCGCGTCGTCGCGTTCCCGTCGGCGGCCGGAAGGAGCATCGAACATCATGGGGTGGAGCTAGGCCGCAAGGTTTAACATTCTGCCTACGTTGGCGGGTCGCCGGTGGTGGTCGTGGCCGTGACAAGGGGGTAGGGTGACGGCCATGACACCGACCGATCCGGCCAAAGGCCCAGCCGCCGGTTTTGCCGCCCATCTGCTACGGGATCGTCGGCGATCCGTCCACACCGTGCGCGCCTACCAGGCGACGGCCGAACGCCTGCTGGCGTTTCTGGCACGGCACCGGGGAGTTGATGCGCCGTCACTGGCGGAGGTGACGTCGGGGGATTTGCGTGCCTATCTGGCGGTCCGGCGGGGCGAGGGGCTGGGCAATGCGTCGGCGGCGCGGGAATTGTCGGCGGTGCGGGCTTTCCTCGCCTGGGCGACCGGTGAAGCAGGCGTGCCCCGGCTGCGTGGTCCCAAGGTGAAGCGGGGATTGCCGCGGCCGGTGTCGCCCGACGAGGCGATGGCGCTGGCGGCGGCGGTGGCGGAGGATGCGGCGGTGCCGTGGGCGGGCGCACGCGACTGGGCGATCCTGCTGCTGCTGTACGGGGCGGGCCTGCGCATCGGCGAGGCGATGGCGCTGACGGGCGCGGTGCTGCCGCTGGGCGAGACGCTGCGCGTGACGGGCAAGCGCGACAAGACCCGGCTGGTGCCGCTGCTGCCGCAGGTGCGCGGCGCGATCGATGCCTATGTCGCGGAGACGCCGTGGAGCATCGGGCCGGACACGCCGCTGTTCCTGGGGGTGCGGGGCGGGGCGCTGTCGCCGGCGATCGTGCGGCGGGCGGTGCAGGCGGCGCGCGGGCGGCTGGGCCTGTCGGAGCGGGCGACGCCGCATGCGCTGCGGCACAGTTTCGCCACGCACCTGCTGGGACGCGGGGCCGACCTGCGCGCGCTGCAATTGCTGCTGGGGCATGCCAGCCTCAGCTCGACGCAGGTCTATACCGGGGTGGATGCAGCGTATCTGATGGACGTGTACCGCGCGGCGCATCCACGCGCCTAACGACGTGCGCGGGGCTTCCAGGTGGCGACGCGCCAGGCATAGGCGGCGGCGATGAGGACGAAGGTCGCGATGGCGACCGGGCCGACATAGCGATCAATCTGCTGGAACCGGGTGTCCAGGAACAGGCCGGCGGCGGCGAGGATCGTGTTCCAGATCGCCGAACCGGCAAAGGTCCACAGCAGGAACTTCCAGCGCGGCATGCAGGCCATGCCGGCGGGCAGCGAGATGATCGTGCGAAAGGTCGGCATGAAGCGGAACACGAAGATCACCCAGCCGCCGCGCTTGCGGAAGAAGTTGCGCAGCTTCTGTACATCCTCCCACTCCAGCGTCAGCCAGCGGCCCCAGCGGTCGATGAACGGCTTGAGGCCCTCATAGCCAAAATGCCGGCCCAGCGCGTACCAGAAATAATTGCCGACGGTGGTCCCGAGCGTGCCGGCGGCGATGAGCAGCCACAGGTTCATGTGACCGCGCGCGACCGCCATGCCGCCAAGGCCCATTATGACCTCCGACGGGATCGGCGGCACGACGTTTTCGAGCGCCATCAGCAGGAAGATGCCGAAATAGCCGCCCCAGGCGATCAGGTCGATGATGAACTTGGTCATGGGGGCGGGCGCTCTGGGTGGTGGTTTCGGGGGGTAGAATGTTTGGGGCGGCGGTTCGGGTGCGGGGGCGTCCCCAGCCGTTCGTCCTGCGTGGTCGTCGAGCGTGTCGGAGCGGCGTATCGAGGGACGGGTTCCGCGTCCCGACCTGTCCTTCGATACGGGCCTTTCGATACGGGCCTTCGACGGGCTCAGTCCCTGCTCGGGACGAAGGGGCGGGAGGCGGGGCGGCGTGCGGCCCGCGACCGCATCACCCCCGCACCTTCCCCTCGATTGCGTCCCAGATCATGCCGGCCACGTCCGTCCCGTCGAAGCGTTCGATCGCGACGATACCGGTGGGGGAGGTGACGTTGATTTCGGTCAGCCACTTGCCGCCGATGACGTCGATCCCGACGAACAGCAGGCCGCGACGTTTCAGCTCCGGCCCCAGTTCGGCGCAGATCGCGCGTTCGGTGTCGGTGAGGTCGGTCTTCACGGCAGAGCCGCCGACCGCGAGATTCGAGCGGATCTCGCCCTCGCCCGGCAGGCGGTTGATCGCGCCGGCAACCTCGCCGTCGACCAGGACGATGCGCTTGTCGCCCTTGGCCACGTCGGGGAGGAACGCCTGCAGCATGTGCGGTTCGCGCCAGGTCATGTTGAAGACCTCGATCAGCGCGGACAGGTTCGCGCCGTCGGCCCCGACCTTGAAGATCGCCTTGCCGCCATTGCCGTGCAGCGGCTTGACGACGATCTCGCCGTGCTCGGCCAGGAAGGCGCGGGCGGCATCGAGGCTGCGCGTCACCAGCGTCGGCGGCATGTGGTGCGCGTAGTCGAGGACGAAGACCTTCTCCGGCGCGTTGCGGACCTGCGCCGGGTCGTTGACGACCAGGGTCTTGTCGGCAATCCGCTCCAGCAGGTGGGTGGCGGTGATATAGCCCAGGTCGAAAGGCGGATCCTGCCGCATCAGTACGACATCGGCCTCGTCGCCGAGGTCGAGATCGACCGGGTCGCCGAAGGTGAAATGGTTGCCCGGTTCGCGCCGGACCGTGACCGGGTGCGCGCGGGCCCACAGGCGGCCGTTCGACCAGTTCAGATCTTCGGGACCATAATGGAACAGGCGGTGGCCGCGGGCTTGCGCCGAGAGCATCAGCGCGAAGGTCGAATCGCCGGCAATGTTGATGGAGTCGATCGGGTCCATCTGGACGGCGACGGTCAGGGTCATGCGGCTGGTCCTATCGGTTGCTGGCACGCGAGGTAGGGGCGCTGGCGGCGATTGTCACGGCTGCCACGCATTCTCGATGTGGCGGGGGCGGGTGCCGGGGGCCATCAGGATGACGTCGACGCGGATGTCGTCGCCGGGACCGGCATAGCGCGGCATCAGCACCTCCGCCGCCGCGGCGACGCGCGCGAGGCGGCGTTCGTCGATCGCGAAGTCCAGGTCGGCGGCGGTCGCGCGGGTCTTGACCTCGACAAAGGCGATCAGGCTGCCGCGCCGGGCGACGATGTCGACCTCGCCCGCCCTGGTGCGCACGCGGCGGTCGAGGATCTGCCAGCCCTTCAGTCGCAGCCACCAGCCGGCGAGCCGCTCGCCACGCCGGCCGGCGGCTTCGGCGGCGGCGCGGTTTCGGGGGGCGGACGGGCGGCGTGGCAGGACGGGATCGGGCATGGCGGCCATGGTGACCTACCAGGGTCGATGCCTCAAGGGGCGGGTGATGCCGTATCGTCTGCGTCGGTCCACAGCCACGCCACCGCATCGCTTTCCTGGTCGAAGGTCCGGTGCTTGTCGCTGACGGTAAAGCGTTTCGCCTGCAATTTGTGCAGGGTGCCCGACACGAGCAGGGCGATCTTGCGCGACGGTGAGTCGGGGCGGATCATCCTGCCCAGTTCGGAAACGGCGTTTTGCGGCAGGATGTATTTCCGGCTCATGTCCACGATCGTCCGGAACTCGCCGGGCGTGGCGCCGGCGACGATCATGCCGCGGATCGTCGTTGCGACATCGGTCGTGAATCGTTCGACCAGCGGCAGGTCCCAGTTACCCGTAAGATTGATGCGCAGGAAGTTGCGCGCGGGATCGGTTTCGAAACTGTAGGATCCGTCCACCATCCTTGTTTCCCTGGAAAACGAGGCTTCTTCGCCGAACGCTATCACCATCGGGATTAAAAAATGGTGCTGATCCACGTTAAAGCCGGGTCAGCCCGATTTCAGCGCCATCGCCCGCGCGTACAGGGTTTTGCGGTCCAGGCCGAACGCCCTGGCGACTTCGCCGGCGGCTTTCGAGACGGGAAGGCGGGTGAGGGCCTCGGCGAGGGCCTCGTCGGCATCCTCGATCCGCGCGGGTTCGGGGTCGCCGGGGGGGGCGACGACGATGGCGATCTCGCCGCGCGGGCCGCCATCGGCGTAGCGTGCGGCGAGCGATGACAGCGTGCCGGTGACGGCCTCCTCGAATTTCTTGCTGATCTCGCGGGTCACCGCCGCCTCGCGGTCGCCAAGGCCCGCCGCCAGCGCGGTCAGGCAGGCGGAGAGGCGCGGGCCGGATTCGTAGAGGACCAACGTGGCGCGGATGCCGGCGATTTCGGTGATGGCGTCGGCGCGCGCTTTTTCTTTTGACGGCAGGAAACCGCAGAACAGGAACCGGTCGGTCGGCAGGCCGGCGAGCGTCAGCGCGGCGACGGCGGCGCAGGGGCCAGGGATGGTCACCACCAGATGGCCGGCGGCGCGGGCGTCGCGGACCAGCTTGTAGCCCGGGTCGGAGATCAGCGGCGTGCCGGCGTCGGACACGAGCGCGACCGATTCCGTTGCCATGCGGGCGATCAGGCCGGGGCGAACGCCCTCGCCGTTGTGATCGTGATAGGGCTGCATCGGGCGCTTCACGCCGATGTGGCGCAGCAGGCCGGCGGTGACGCGGCTGTCCTCGACCGCGACGACATCGGCGCGCGACAGGATGTCGGCGGCACGGGGAGACAGATCGCCGAGATTGCCGATTGGCGTCGCGACGATGTACAGACCGGGTTCTAGTGGGGCGTTCATCAGGAGCAGGGTAATGGCAGAGGCCATGACGATTTCCAAACGGGCATATGGGCGCATGATCGCGATCGGCGGCGTGCTGGCGTTGTCCGCCTGCCAGACGATCGTTCCGCGCGGGCCGGTCGAGCGACCGGACCAGCGCCCCACCACGCGCCCGCAGCGCCCCGCACAGCCGCAGGTCGAGACCAATGTGACCGGTGACACCACGCGCAACCGGGTCGCGCTGCTGGTGCCCCTGTCGGGCAGCAATGCGGGTGTCGGCCAGTCGATCGCGAATGCGACGATGCTGGCCCTGCTGGACACGCGGACCGAAAAGGTGCGGATCACCAATTACGACACCGCCGGCGGCGCGGCGGCGGCGGCGAGCCGCGCGATCGCGGAAGGGGCGCAGCTGATCCTGGGGCCGTTGCTGGCCGAGGATGTGCGCGCGGTCGCGCCGATCGCGCGGGCGGCGGGCGTGCCGGTGGTCAGTTTTTCCAACGACGCGGGCGTCGCGGGCAACGGCACTTACCTGATGGGCTATGCGCCGGCGCAGTCGATCGCGCGGGTGGTCGATTATGCCAAGGGGCGCGGGATCACGACCTTTGCCGGGCTGGTGCCGAACGGCCTGTATGGCGAACGGGCGTCGACCGCCTTCCTGCGCGCGGTCGAGAGCAGCGGCGGACAGGTCGTGTCGCTGCAGACCTATGGCCGGACACCGGGCGGGATCACGACGGCGGTCACGCGGCTGGCTGCGAAGGCTCCGTACGGCGCGGTGCTGGTGGCCGATGGCGGCAACACCGCCGCCGCCGCCGCGCCGCAGGTCCGGCGGGTCAGCGGGCCGACGACGCGGCTGCTGGGCACCGAATTGTGGAATTCGGAAAGCAGCATCGCCGCCAAGCCGTCGCTGAACGGGGCGTGGTTCGCGAGCGTGTCCAACACGTTGTACCGGCAATATGCGACCAAATATCGCGCGCGGTTCGGCAGCGGGCCGTACCGGCTGTCGAGCCTTGGCTATGACTCGGTGCTGCTGACGGTGCGGATCGCGCGCGACTGGAAGGTCGGCAGCGCGTTCCCCGAAGGGCGGTTGCGCGACGCGGGCGGGTTCGCCGGAATCGACGGGGCGTTCCGCTTCGGGCGCGACGGGGTCGCTGAGCGGGCGCTGGAGGTGCAGGAGATCAAGGGCGGCACGACGGTGACGGTGTCGCCGGCGCCGACCGGGTTCTGAGGGGGCGCTCCAAAATTGACGTCATCCCAGCGTTCGCTGGGATGACGGTTCCATCAACTGTCGGTGACGACGATCGGCAGGATCGCGTCGAGCAGCAGCGCGCCCGCTTCGGTGACGCGTAGCCGGTCGCCGTCCAAGGCCATGAAGCCCTGCGTTTCGAGTTTGGCGACGGCGGCGAAATCGACCGGTGCGGTGCCGCCATTCAACGCGGCGATGCGGAGCAGGTGAACGCCTTCGCGCAGGCGCAGGCCCATCAGCAACGCCTCTGTCGCGCGGGTGTGGGGGGACAGGGCCTCCTCCGTCACGATGCCGTGGGCGTTGCGGGCGATGCCGGAAAGAAAGTTTTCGGGCTTCTTGTGGCGGACGGTCGCGTGGGCGAGGCGGCGGCCGTGCGCGCCGGGGCCGATGCCGGCATAATCGCCGTAGCGCCAATAGGTCAGGTTGTGGCGGCTTTCCGCGCCGACCTTCGCGTGGTTGGAGGTTTCGTAAGCCGGCAGGCCGGCGGCGGCGGTGGTCGCGCGGGTCAGTTCGAACAGGTCGGCGGCGGTGTCGCCGTCCGGGATGGTCAGGCGACCGGCGGCGGCTTCGGTCGCGAAGCGCGTGCCGGGTTCGATGGTCAGTTGGTAGAGCGAGAGATGTTCGGTGCCGAACGACAGCGCGCGGGCGAGTTCGGCATGCCAGTCGGCGAGCCGCTGACCGGGCAGCGCGTAGATCAGGTCGAAGCTGACGCGGGCGAAATGCTCTTGCGCGGTGGCGAGCGCGGCCAGCGCCTCTGTGGTGCTGTGCGCGCGGTCGAGGAAGCGCAGCGCGGCATCGTCGAGCGACTGGATCCCGAGCGAGACGCGGTTGACGCCGGCCGCCGCCAGGTCGGCGAAGCGCGCGGCCTCCACGGACGAGGGGTTGGCCTCCAGCGTGATCTCGATATCGGATGCGAAGCCCCAGGTGCGCTCGGCGGCGTCGAGCAGCGCGGCGACCGTCGCGGGCGGCATCAGCGAGGGCGTGCCGCCGCCGAAGAAGATCGAGCCGAGCTTGCGGTCGGGCAGTACGCTGGCTTCATGCGCGAGGTCGGCGAGGAGGGCGGTGCGCCACGCGTCCTGGTCCACGGACTCGCGGACATGGCTGTTGAAGTCGCAATAGGGGCATTTCGACACGCAGAACGGCCAGTGGATGTAGAGCGCCAGCGGCTGCGGTTGATCGGGGGTCATGGGCGCGCGATATGGTGGACATGAGGACGATTGGGAAGCTGATGTTGGTCTGCGCGCTGCTCGGCGGGTGCGCGCGGGGGCCGGAGCAGGTGGTCGAGCCGCGGCCATCGGCGGCGCCGGCGTCGCGCGGGGCCGGGTTGCTGCGGGGCGCGATGATGGCGGCGCACAACCGCGCGCGGGCCGCGGTCGGCTTACCGCCGCTGGTGTGGGACGAACGGCTGGCGGCGAGAGCGAAAGCCTATGCCGACACGATGGCGCGGACGGGGCGGTTCGAGCATGCCGACCAGCCGATGGGACCGGGGCGGCAGGGCGAAAACCTGTTCGAGGGCACGCGCGGGGCGTATGCCTATGACGAGATGATCGGATATTGGGTCGCCGAGAAGCGCGATTTCGTCAACGGCGTGACGCCGATGTTCAGCCGCACCGGGCGGTGGGAGGATGTGGCGCACTATACCCAGATCGTGTGGCGCGGGACGACGGCGGTCGGATGTGCGACGGCGGCCGGGGGCGGGCGCGAGTATCTGGTGTGCCGGTATTCGCCACCGGGCAATGTGGTGGGGCAGCGGGCCTTTTAGCCCATTTGGTACAATTGACTTGACATTTCCATGCTTTTTCGGCATCCATCGCTGATGTTGGGAACCGGGGCTAGGTCATGAGGACCGAGTTGGTAGACCTGATGGCCATCGGAAAGCGTTTCCCGCGACTGGCTTTCGATTTCGCAGAAAATCGTCGATCATTGGACAATACTGGTTAGAAAAAAATAAGTTACGTCTGTAAATAGGATTATCTGTGGGCTAGCGACGCTTGAAAAGTTCAAGGAAATCTTGTTTTTGGGTTGCCAGCAGAACAAGCCATCAAGGAATCCTGGTATGAAAACGTCGTTTGCGGCCGCCATTGCCAGTGCCTCTTTGTTAGCGAATCAGGCGGTTGTTGCTCAGTCGGTAGCGACAGCCCCGAGTATTCCCGTCCCAAAAAAATGCACCTTGTCTCAACCCGCTCGCGTTGTAGCTTCGCTTCGCGATATGCCAGATGTCGCAAGTGAATTCCGTCGTATCAAGCTAGATATTGCTGACATCGGAGAAAAATATATTCCTTTCGACCTCCAAGATGAACTGTCACGAGGGCTGCCCCACCGGCAATTCGTACGCGCCTATGTGTTCAAGAACAGGACGATAGTTTGGTATCTCCGCGGAGGTTTCGTCACGAATTTTCACGTTGCAGAGTTGAGAGAGCAAGTCGGACTAAAAAAGGGGGATCCCAATGTTTTGCGACTCACCGGCAGGCACCTTTCCGGACCGCCGTGTGCAGCAACCGAAGCCGTTTTGGCGGGAGTAGATGGCCAACAGGGCTGGTAGGAAAATTAAGTTAATTCGTTGCAATAAAACGATATAGTATGAACCCTGTCGCGACACCCTCCCCGGCGCAGGCCGTGGAGGGTGTCGGTGGGGGAGTTTAGACGGCTTTCGCGGACGCTTTGTCTTAGGGTCAGGACCCATTGATCTGAGCGGCTCGATCTGATTCGGGCTCCGTGAGGAGACCGAGGATGAGCGACCTGTACTGGCTGACCGACGAGCAGATGG
>NZ_LMKL01000007.1 GCF_001421505.1 Sphingomonas sp. Leaf17 | reverse complement strand
GAGATTATGTTCGGTCGTCTGAAGGACTGGCGCCGCGTCGCTACCCGCTACGATCGATGCCCGACCGTCTTCTTTTCCGCTATCGCGCTCGCCGCCACCGTCATCTTGGCTCTGATCAATGAGTCGTGACCCTAAACTCCGCCGTCAGTCATCTTCCTACGAGAGCCATACTCATCCTTGCTGTATTGCTCGTGTGGACCGCATTCCGGGAATACCGCGACCGTAAAAAGCGGACCGTCCGCTAACCTACCCAACTTAGTCATTCCCGAAAGATGGTGGCTTTTCAAAGCCCGGCACGCTGCCAATCCGCTCTAAGATCGTCGGCGTTCGTGATCGGCTAGAATATCGAGGAAAGCGGTCACACGCGCAGGCCGGAACCGGGTATCTGGCATTACCGCATGAATTCCGCCGCTATCGAGATGCCATGTCGGCATGACCCGTACCAGCCGGCCGGTGGCCAGATCATCGGCAACTGCGAAGTCGGGCAGCACGGCGATGCCGGCCCCTGCCCGAACGGCTTGAAGCACACCCAGCGTGGCACTAATCGTGAGCGTCGCCGCGAACCGAACCAGATGTTGACGCTCGTCTTCGGCACGGAACGTCCATCCCAGCGGGTCGCGCAGATTGCCGTTTGCAACAAAAGGCATTTCGGCCAATTCTGCGACGTTCGGGTTGGACGACAGGGTGCCAGCTACCGCAGGACTCGCCACCAGTATTTGCCCGAAGGTGCCGATCCGCCGCGATCGCAACGCACTGTCGACCAGCCAACCGACCCGGATCGCAAGCTCGATGTCGCTGCCGACCGGATCGAGAGTCGCGTCCCCGATAAGGAAGTCGACCGTACAGGTCGGGTAGCACCGCTGGAACTCAGCGATGACGGGCACGACGACGGCAATCCCATAGTCGAACGGCGCGGTCAGGCGCAGCGTGCCGGTCGGCGCGCGATCGTCGGTCGCCAGACCGTCAAAGGCATCCTGTGCTTCCGCCAGCACACGCGCACACCGTTCGTAAAACGCCCGGCCCTCCTCGGTCGGACGGACGCTGCGCGTGGTGCGTATCAGCAGCGTAGTTTCGAACGCGCGTTCGAGCTTGGCGACCTGCTGGCTGACCACTGCCTTGGTGATCCCCAATCGCTCGGCTGCGGCCGTGAACGAACCAGTCTCGACCACCTCGGCGAAATAGGCGAGCCGCTTCAGATTGTTGATGCCGCGATTAGCTCCGGCACGCGCATTGTATGCTTCTGACATACGGTCCGTCTAGATCTTCGGTCTACACGTCGCAATCCGGACGGCGCATATACTGGTCATCAAGGAGGCACCGACAATGACCACCTACTTCCTCTATCTGTTCGATCCGCTTTGCGGCTGGTGCTACGGTGCCTCGGCCGGGATCGCCACGCTGGCGGACCAGGCCGGCGTTACCGTCGAGCCATTGCCCAGCGGCCTGTTCGCCGGCGACGGCGCGCGGGCGCTCGGCGGCGACATGCGCGACCATATCCTCGCCAGCGACCGCCGCATCGCGGCATCGACTGGTGCGGTGTTCGGCGATCCCTATCGCGATCGGATCGTGCGTAGCGCAAGCCTGACCCTCGACAGCGGTCCCGCGACACTCGCCCTGACCGCGGTCGCGCAGACTGCACCGGACCGTGAATTGGGCGCGCTTCGTGCGATCCAGCGCGCGCGGTATGTCGACGGGCGCGATATCACCGATATGTTCGTGCTGATCGACCTGCTGGTCGACGCCGGCCTCGACGCGGCTGCGGTCATGCTCGCCAATCCCGAACCGGCCTTGCGCGAGGCGGACCGGCAACGTCTGGAGCGGGCACGATCGGTGATGCGGCGCTTCGGGATCAGCGGCGTCCCAGCGCTGTTCCGCATCGACGGCACCGTGCTGACGCCGGTCGATGCGACCAGCCTGTACCAGAATCCGCTCTCACTGATATCCTCCAACCACCTTGCGTGATCGCGCCGGGCCCGACCGGATTACCTTTCCCATGCCCAATCGGAGACAGATAATGACGATGATCGCAGGCGGCGCCGCCGCATCCATGATCGGCCAAGGCGACGCACTCGCCGCGGGCAAGGCGCTCCAGTGGAAGTCGTTTCCCGCCGGCGAACACGGATTTTTCCGCGCACCGGTGCTGATCTGGGGCGCGACCGAGGCGGTGCTGGTCGATGGCGGCTTCACGCTGCCCGACGGCCGTGCGCTGGTCGAGGCGATCAAGGCGACCGGACGAAAGCTGACGACGATCTATGTCAGCCAGAGCGATCCCGATTATTATTTCAGCCTCGGCCCGATCAAGGCCGCCTTCCCGGATGCCCGCGTACTGGCCGCGCCGGACACGATCTCCGCAATCAAGGCCAATGTTGATAAGAAGCTTGCGACCTGGGGGCCGCAGCTCGGTGACAATGGTCCGAAGACGCTGGCAGACATCGTCATGCCCGACGCATTTGAGGGTAAGCCGATGTCGGTCGACGGACAGGCGATCGAGATCATCGCTGCGACGGGCCTCGCCAACCGCCGCTATCTTTGGGTGCCGTCGCTGTCGGCGATCGTTGGCGGCGTGCTGATATTCTCGGGCGTGCACGTCTGGACCGCGGACACCGCTGGCGCTGAGGCGCGCGCGGCCTGGATCGCGCAGCTCGATGTGATGCTGGCGCGCAAGCCCACGGTCGTCGTGCCGGGCCACATGACCCCGGACGCGCCGCTTGGCGAGGCAGCGATCGCCTATACGCGCGACTATCTGCGCGCGTTCGAGGAAGAGCTGGCCAAGAAGCCCGACAGCGCGGCGCTGATCGCAGCGATGACCGCGCGCTATCCGGACGCCGGCATGGGCGTGGCGTTGCAGGTCGGCGCGAAGGTCGCGACCGGCGAAATGAAGTGGGGCTGAGCACGGACAGCCTCGAGCAATCCCGGCACCAACCTCCCTGCATATGAACCGCAGGGTGTGCCAAGCGGTTAATCCGGGGTAGCGCCACCCCGTGGAAAGGGTGGCGCGATGGCTGACTAGGCAGCAGACGCCTTCTCGACAGCCTGACTCAGGAACACGGCCACATTAGCGATGGCCTCGCGTCCTTCGGCCAGCTCGGCTTGGAACATGTGCCAGACGTGGAACATGCCCGGCCATACCTCCAACGAGACCCGCACACGGTTCTCACCCAAATGGCCCGCAAGCCGGATGGCGTCGCTCAGCATCAGTTCGCCTTCGCCGATCTGTACGAGAATAGGCGGCAAGCCACGAACGTCCGCGAAGACTGGCGATGCCTCGGGGCTGTTCGGCAACGCACCACCCAGAAAGGTTTTGGCCATCAGGTCGAGGCCGGCCTTGGTGTTCAGCTTGTCCAAGCCGTCGCGATTGAACATCGAAGCACCGGTGTGCTCGAGGTTCGCCCAAGGCGAGAGCGCGGCGCCACCAGCCGGCAGCGGTACGCCGGCATTTCGGGCCATGACCATCACCGAGACGACCATCGCACCGCCCGCGGAGTCGCCGGCGAACGTCACCGACTTCGGGTTCTGCCCTTGTTCGATCAGCCAGCGATAGGCAGCGAACGTATCCTCGATCGGAACGGGGAATGCATGCTCCGGCGCCAGTCGGTAGTCCGGCAGGTAAACACGCGCCTTCATCGCCTTTGCGAACGCAGCCGCTAGCCCGTGATAGCCACCCGGCCCACCGACGATGTACGCCCCGCCGTGGATGTAGAAGAGTACACGGTCGCCTTCGACCTCGTCCGGGGTGACGAGCGCCGCCGGTACGCCTCCCATGTCGACCAGCTCGATGCGGACGTCTGTAGGCGTCGGATGCTCGGCCATCTTGCGAACGTAGGAACTGCGGATCTCGTCGATCGTCACCTCTGTGTTCTCGCCGAGAATGACGGGACCGAGGTCCTGCAGGCTCCCAGCCCATTGGTCGAGGCGATGCGTCACGATGTCATTGAAGGGCATTTCATTTGCTCCTGATGCCGTTAATCTGTTCAGGACTTCCATATAGTTCATCGATTGGCGAACGGGCGTCGACACTGCGAAGGAGCGGAAGCGCCTTATGGCACCGGGAAATATCAACGACATCGTCGCCTTCGTGGCAGCTGCCGAAGCTGGGAGCTTTGTAGGCGCAGCACGCGCGCGCTCGATGACGCGGTCGGGCATCGCCAAGAGCGTTGCCCGCCTGGAGGATCGGTTAGGCGTACGGCTGTTCCACCGGACCACACGCAGCCTTGGGCTGACCGATGACGGCCGCGTTTTCCTCGATCGTTGCACGCAGATCCTCGCCGATCTGGAAGAAGCGGAATTGTCGATGTCCGATGGCGGTGGAGAGCCGCAAGGGCTGTTCCGAATGACCGCGCCGATGACGTTCGGACGCCTCCTGGTCCTGCCGTTGCTCAATGATTTTCTTGCGTCGTGGCCCAAGTTGAGGGCGGATGTGAGCTTCACGGACCGTGTCAGTGACATCATCGAAGACGGTATTGATCTCGCTATCCGCATTGGCGAGACCCGCGACAACAGCAGCCTCATTACCAGAACGCTGACCCATCAGCATGACCTGGTAGTCGCGAGTCCGGCCTATTTGTCGGTCGCTCCGGCACCGCACCATCCCGACGATCTGCTAGGGCACACTTGCCTGAATTACGTCAGCGCCGGTCAGAAGCGCGCTTGGCGTTTCGCCATCGAGGGTAAAACAGTCGTCGTTAAACCGCGAGCACGCCTTTCGCTCGACAGCGGGGAAGCGTTACGCGATGCCGTGGTCTCGGGGGCGGGACTGGCGTTCCTACCCAGCTATGTCGTTGACCAGGATCTGTCCGAAGGTCGTCTCGTTGCGCTACTGACGAACTATGCCGCGCCCCCCGTGCCGATCAGTATAATCTATCCAAGTCGTCGCCACCTCGCTCCGAAAGTCCGCCGATTCATCGATTTACTGGCGCGAAATATTTGATCTCTAGGGCATCGCCGACCTTCGGGACCGGCTTTGTGGACCGGATGTGTCGAAAACCCGGTCACAATCACGACTGCGCGACAAACAGGTGTTTTGCGTCTCCTGCGCGGCCTTGCCGGTGCTTAGGCCCTACGACGGATACGGTTAGAGCGGTGACCGCTCCGCGCATGAGAGCTTGACCAATCATATTCGATCAGAAGTTTGGAGCGCACTCGGCAAGACTCAAACGGTCGCTGGCGTCGGCGGCAGCGAAGGAGCAAATTTGCCAACGTCTTGGACGGTAATTAAGAAAGCATATTCCGGTTTCATTTTATGTATTGATCTCAAATGGATGGTCTGGCGCGGCCCGAGATTGCCAGCGACCAATCAAGTACCTAGATGCGCCTCCAGAAATGGAGACCTCTATGTCCGACACTACCCTCGACCTGAACCCCGTTGAACTCGCCACGGAATTGACAATCGCTTGGTTGGCCAATCCCAACACGCGTACCAACGCTGACGACGTTCCAGCCTTCCTCAACAAGATGTACGAAACTGTTTCGGTGCTGGTCGGCGGAAACTCGACGGCTGCTGAGCCCGAAGCATCTGCTCAAGAGTACACCCCGGCAGTGACCGCTCGTAAGTCGCTTGCCAGCCCCGATCACATCATCAGCATGATCGATGGCAAGCCGTACAAGACGCTGCGCCGTCATCTCGCCACTAACGGCATGACGCCAGCGGAATATCGCGATCGTTATGGCCTGAAGGCTGACTACCCCATGGTCGCTCCTACCTATTCGGAAGCACGTCGCACGATGGCCAAGAGCATTGGGCTGGGTCGCAAGCCTGGCCAGACGAATGTAGCCAAGGCAGACGCCAAGCCCGCTTCAGCTCCGCGCAAGCGCAAGACCGAAGAAGCACCAGCGGAATAACCTAGAGGCTGGCTTCCTAGGAAACGGGGAGCCAGCCATTTATGGTGCGTGTAGATCAGCCGTATGCTGCTAAGCGGCATTCTCTTCCGCGCTAATTGCCTCTTGTTCTGGTGCTGGCAAATGGCGGTATAGCGTCGCGACCGAGACGCCGATGGTTGGGGCTATTTCGCGGGCAGTCATTCCAGAGGATAAAAGTTTCCGCGCGGCCTCGAGGCGTTTGGGTGTCATTACTGTCTTCCGGCCACCTACCCTGCCCTCACGCCGGGCGATGATCAACGCAGCCGTCGTGCGCTCACGTACCAAGTCACGCTCCATTTCGGCCATCGCCGCCATGATATGGAAAACGAGTTTCCCAGCTGTGCCTGCGGTATCGATCCCGTCTGTAATCGATTTTAGCCCAATGCCCCTCGTCGCCAGATCGGACGAGAGGTCGATCAGTCCTTTCATGGTACGGCCGAGCCGGTCGAGCTTCCATACTACAAGAATGTCTCCGGTTCGCGCATGGGAAAGCGCGTCGGCTAAGCCGGCACGGTCGGCTTTTGCTCCGCTGGCCTTATCCGAGAAGGTTCGTTCGCAACCCGCACTGCGCAACGCTTCGAGCTGCGGGGTCAGATCCTGTTCCGGGGTCGACACTCGGGCATAGCCGATCAGCATGAAGCATTCTCAGAACTCATGTCTGACGCCTATCATACCAAGGCCCAATCGCGAAAGTGTTTTGAGACGCTGGCATCGACTGCTACAGGTTCTCACATGATGGCGCATCAAAAACGATCGTTTGAGAGAATGCAAAGTACCATTCGATTACGGTAGCGGCGGGTCGGCAGGCTAGGTGGAGCGCTTTGAATGAGATGGCTACTTGCCCCTAATCCACATGCCTGGGAATCTCTAGGCCAATGGGTTAAACGGATTGGCCAGCAATACGGATACCCCTCCGTCGAGAGTTTTATGGAACAGTACGGTTTTCATAACCTTACTAGTGCCGATCTTTTCTACAGCCCCTCAGAAGACGCATTGAACGTTATATCTCGCAATACTGGTTACACCCCCCTTCTACTATCGCGTCGAACGTGTACTTTTTTCGGTAATCTGCGGAATTTAGATACAGTTCATAGTTGTAAATTGGAGTACGTGCGTCGTCACGTAGTGACTGACTTAGACGCCCCTTCACTTTTTAAGCGACGTGACATGCCACTGGTCTTTACCAAGCCGCATTTGCACAAAAAGACTGCTATCCGATTTGGAAAAGGCGCGGCTCGCGAGCTGACTAAGCTCTGCGCCAGTCGGCCCGCCACGAGCATTGTCTTTAGCAATTTACCACAACTAGTCTTTTCGAAACGAGAGACCATAGATATTTGCGCGATTATAATTGATAGCGGTTGCGAGTTGTTCGATATGCAGAGCCTGCTCAGAGTATCCAATAGGTTAGAACTAGACTTTATCTGCATTTTTGAGATGTTGAGATGGCACATTCATCAAAGAGCAAGCCGTGCAGCAAAACCGTCAAGATTGCGGGGGCGTCAACCAAGCCTATCATTTTCCGAAGCAGCCGATGCCTGTCGACGATTCGAAAACGGCGAGAAGGTCATCGATATAGCGGACAGGTACGGCGTAGCTCGATCGACCGTCTATCAATACCTAAAAGCTCGCTCGATTGTGAACCTTCACGCTAAACTGCATCCTCTCATCTGAACCAGAAACGACCGCTAGCTCTCCCACATCGAATGGTTTATTGCCCGAGTGCAATTGCTTGATCCCCACTGCAACCGGCAGTGCATCAGTGCAAATCCCAGCGCCGGGTGTACACCGCCGCCGGTCAGCGCGGCCATCGACGCCGAATGATGCGGCGACCGGAACGGGCGCGTCCGGGTCAGCCGACCGTTTGCCAGCGTCCCCGCCACCGACTGCACCATCGACACCTCCAGCGCCTCGGCCGCGTCGAGCGGCGGCAGGATGCCGGGCAGGCACGACGCCATCAGCGACTTGCCCGACCCCGGTGGCCCGACCATCAGCAGATTGTGACCGCCAGCGGCTGCGATCTCCAGCGCGCGCTTGGCGACCTCCTGCCCGCGCACCTGGCGCAGGTCGGGGCCGTGGACCGGATCTTCGGCCTGGCCCGGCGCGGGCGGCGACAACAGCCCCTGCCCCTTGAAATGGCTGATGAGCGCCAGCAGGTCGGGCGCGGCCAGCACCTCGACCGATCCGGCCCAGGCGGCCTCCGACCCCTGCGCCGCCGGGCAGACCAATCCCTTGCCCACCTCCGACGCATGCAGCGCGGCCAGCAGGACGCCCGGCGACGGCGCGATCCGCGCGTCCAGCCCCAGTTCGCCGACGACGACATAATCGGCCAGCGCCTCGACATCGACGACCCCCATCGCGCCAAGCAGGGCGAGTGCAATCGGCAGGTCGAAATGCGATCCCTCCTTGGGCAGGTCGGCGGGCGACAGGTTCACCGCGATTCGCTTGGGCGGCAGCGACAGGCCCATCGCGGCGATCGCGCCGCGCACCCGTTCGCGGCTTTCGCCCACTGCCTTGTCACCCAGCCCGACGACGTTGAACGCCGGCAGGCCCGGTATCAGCTGCACCTGCACCTCGACGGCGCGCGCCTCCAGCCCGAGATACGCCACCGTCGACACGATCGTCGCCATTCATCTGCCCCCTGGCGTGCCCAGCCGTCATTCCGGCGTCACGACCTGTTCATACCGGCTTTCGCATGCCAGGGAACGGCCAAGCAGGGGGTGCCTTGCAATAACAATACACCGGAGCCACATCCGCCTCATGGCCCCCGCCCCAGCGACAGTCCCCGCAGCAGTCCCCGCCCCGCTCCGGCAGCGGGGTCGACACCCCGCTGCGCGACACCCGGCGAAGCGCGTGGCCATGCTGGCCAGCGGCGTGGTCCTCATCATCGCGGCGGGGCTTGCCCTGCCATTGCCGGTGCCGGCCGGCGCATTCCTGTTCGCCGGCGGCATGGTGCTGATCCTGCGCAACTCGGTCCGGGCGCGCATCCGCTGGGCGCGGGCGAAGCGACGTTGGCCGCGCGCCGGCAACCTGGTCGACCGGACGATGCGCCGGCAAAGCGCGCTGCGCCGTCAGCAGCGCGGCAAGGCCCGGCGCATCGACACGGGGCGCACCGACGCCACGGCGCGCACCGACGAAAGGTCCATGCGTTGACTTGTGTGACCGATTTGCGTAAGCGCCCACCCATCAAGGCCGTCCCCGTGGCGGCCCTTTTCAATTCAGACGACCAGGGAATAAACGATGAAGCGGACCTTTCAGCCGAGCAATCTGGTGCGTGCGCGCCGTCACGGCTTCCGCGCGCGGATGGCAACGGTCGGCGGTCGCGCCGTGATCCACGCCCGCCGTGCACGCGGTCGCAAGAAGCTGTCGGCCTAATCGCGTCCGGCGGCAACGCCGGCATGGCGACCGATATCGACGGTGCCGACACCTCGGCACCGTCATCCAAAGCCCGCATCGTCACACTGACCCGTCGCCCCGATTTTCTCGCGGCGAATGCGGGAAAGCGTGCGCCGATGCCGGGCTTCGTGCTGTTGATGCGTCGCCGCGAGGACAGTGATCCGACGATTCGCGTCGGCTACACGGTCACCAAGAAGGTCGGCAATTCGGTCGTGCGCAACCGGATGAAACGCCGGCTGCGCGAGCTGGCGCGCGAATTTTTGCCGATCCAGGGCCTGCACGGTGCCGATTACGTGCTGATCGGGCGCAACGGCGGCATCGAGCGCGACTATGCGTTGCTGCGCACCGAAATCGGCAAGGCGCTGGCCAAGGTGGCCCGATGACGGTCGACGGCCCGCAGGACGCGCCAAAAGGCGTGGCATCGCGGGTCCTTATCCTCGTCGCCAGGGGTTGGCAGCGGGGTCCGTCGGCGATCCTGCCACCCACCTGTCGCTATCATCCTTCGTGTTCCGCCTATGCAATCGAGGCGCTGGGGCGCTATGGCGCGATCAAAGGGGGCTGGCTGTCGCTCAAACGGATCGCGCGCTGCGGTCCGTGGGGCGGCTATGGCTGCGATCCCGTGCCGTGAGGCCAAACCAACTGGGGCATTACCGTGACTGATGATCGTCGCAATTTCGTGCTGTTCGCGGTCGTCGCGGCGCTGATCCTGTTCGGCTGGCCGCTGATCCAGAATCGATTCTTCCCGACCGCCAACGCGCCGGTCACCAAGATCGAGGGCGGCCAGACCAAGGTCGTGCCAAAGCCCGGTGCCGATCCCACCGCCGACAGCCCGTCGGCGATCCGCGACCGCAAGGTCGTGCTGGCCGAATCGCCGCGCATCCGCATCCAGACCCCGACGCTGCAGGGTTCGATCAACCTGAAGGGTGCGCGGATCGACGATCTGGTGCTGGTCAAATATGACGAGACGATCGCAAAAAACTCCGCCCCGATCCGCCTGCTGTCGCCGGCCGGTGCCGAGGGCGCGTATTTCGCCGGCTTCGGCTGGCGTGCCGAGGGGCTGGCCCCGCCCGCCGCCGACGCGGTCTGGACCGCGTCCGCCCCCGTGCTGTCGCCCGGCAAGCCGGTGACGCTGGACGCCGCCAACGCGTCCGGCCAGCGGTTCCGGATCGAACTGGCGATCGACGACGGCTACATGTTCTCGGTCAAGCAGACCGTGCTGAACGCCGGCACCGGTCCGGTCGCCGTCGCGCCGTACGGCTATGTCAGCCGCAACGGCGTGTCGAAGGATCCGGACAGCTGGACGATCCACACCGGGCCGATGTCGGTCAACAACGGTGCCGCGCATTACGGCCCCAACTTCAAGGACGTGGCGACCAGCCCGGAGACGTTCACGACGACCGGCGGCTGGCTCGGCTTCACCGACAAATACTGGCTGACCGCGCTGATCCCGGACCAGAAGGCGACCTTTGCCGGTCAGTTCCGCAATGGCGCGAACGACCTGTATCAGGCCGACTACACCGTCAATCCGCGCATGTTGCCGCAAGGGCGCAGCCTGTCGCAGACGACGCGCTTCTTCGCCGGGGCCAAGGAAGTGTCGCTGCTCGACCGCTATACCGACAAGGAGGGCGTGTCGAAGCTCGACTATGCGATCGACTGGGGCTGGTTCCGGATCGTCGAAAAGCCGATCTTCTACTATCTCGACTGGCTGTTCCGCCTCGTCAGCAACTTCGGCGTCGCGATCATCCTGCTGACGCTGACCATCCGCCTCATCATGTTTCCGATCGCGCAGCGCCAGTTCGCGTCGATGGCGGCGATGCGCGCGGTGCAGCCCAAGATGAAGGCGTTGCAGGAACGCTACAAGGACGACAAGGTCCGGATGCAGCAGGAAGTGATGGCGCTGTACAAGGCGGAGAAGGTCAACCCGCTGGCCGGTTGCGCGCCGACGCTGTTGCAGGTGCCGATCTTCTACGCGCTGTACAAGGTGCTGATGCTGACGATCGAAATGCGCCACCAGCCGTTCGTCGCGTGGATCAAGGATCTGTCCGCGCCCGATCCGCTGACGCCGCTGAACCTGTTCGGGCTGCTCGCCTTCACGCCGCCGCACTTCATCGCGATCGGTGTCGTGCCGATCATCCTGGGCATCAGCATGTACTTCCAGTTCAAGCTGAACCCGCAGCCGATGGACGACACGCAGAAGCAGGTCTTCGCCCTGCTGCCGTGGGTGCTGATGTTCGTGATGGCCCCGTTCGCGGTCGGCCTTCAGGTCTACTGGATCACCACCAACTGCGTGACGATCCTCCAGCAGAAGCTGTTGTATGCGCGGCATCCCCAACTCAAGACGGCCGCACCCAAATGACCGACGACTATATCCCTGAGGATGACGGCCTGATCGGCTTCACGCCCGAGGCGATCGAACTGGCGCGCAAGACGTTCGCGGGGCCGGTCGCCTTCCTGAAGTCCGCGCCGGCGCTGGAGCATATTCCCGAGGCGATCGTGCCGGAGGTGGCGTTCGCCGGCCGGTCGAACGTCGGCAAGTCGTCGTTGCTGAACGCGCTGACCAACCGCAACGGCCTTGCCCGCACGTCGAACACGCCGGGCCGGACGCAGGAGCTGAACTTCTTCGACGTCGGCAATCCGCTGGCCTTCCGGCTGGTCGACATGCCGGGCTATGGCTTTGCGAAAGCGCCCAAGGACATGGTCCGCAAGTGGAAGTTCCTGGTGAACGACTTCCTGCGCGGCCGCGACACGCTGAAGCGCGCACTGGTGCTCATCGATTCGCGGCACGGCATCAAGGATGTCGACCGCGAGATCCTGGAGATGCTCGACAAGGCGGCGGTCAGCTATCGCATCGTCCTGACCAAGGCCGACAAGATCAAGGCCAGCGAGTTGGCCGCCGTGACCGAGGCCACCGAGAACGAGGCCCGCAAGCGCCCCGCCGCGCATCCGCACATCCTGGCGACGTCGAGCGAGGGCGGCCTGGGCATCCCCGAACTGCGCGCGGCGGTGATCGAGGCGATCGGCTGATTCCGTCTGCGTAGGGCGGTTGCGAGGGCGTCATGCCCTCGCTACGCAGGCGGCCATGAAACTCATCATCGGCAACAAGGCCTATTCGTCCTGGTCGCTTCGCGGCTGGCTGGCCGCCAAGCAATCCGGCCTGCCCTTCGAGGAAGTCGTCGTGCCGATGTACGACGCCGACTGGGACAAGCGCCGGCAGGGCGACGAGTTCGCACCGTCGTCGGGCAAGGTGCCGATCCTGTGGGACGGTGAGGCGGTCGTCTGGGACAGCCTGGCCATCGTCGAATACCTGGCCGACAAGGTTGGTCGCGATCGCTTCTGGCCCAAGGACGAGGCCGCGCGGGCGATGGCCCGGTCAATGGCCGCCGAAATGCATTCCAGCTTCGCCGCGCTGCGCCGCAAGCACAGCATGAACGTCCGCCAGATCTTTCCCGCCGTCACGCCCGACGACGACGTGGTCGCCGACCTTAACCGCGTCATGGAATTGTGGGCGCAGGCGCGCGCGCGGTTCGGCGGCAGCGGTGATTTCCTGTTTGGTCGGTTCGGCGCGGCGGACATCATGTTCGCCCCCGTCGTGACCCGGCTCGTCACCTATCAGCTGCCGGTCGCGCGCTTTGCCACCGGCTATATGCAGGCGGTCCTGCATCACCCCTTCATGCAGGACTGGATCGCCGCCGCACAGGAAGAGGAATGGGTGATCGAACGATTCGAGCTGCCGGCCCAGTGACCGTCCCGCTCGATCCCGTTGCCCTGACCGCCGCGCTGATCGGCGCGGACAGCGTGACGCCCGCGCGCGGTATGGTGTTCGACGTGCTGGAATCCGCGCTCGCGCCCCACGGTTTTGCGATCGACCGGTTCGTCGTCGGCGACGCGCCTGACGGGCCGGTCGAGAACATGATCGCGCTGCGCGGGCGTGGCGGCCCGCATTTCGCCTTTGCCGGCCATCTCGACGTCGTGCCGCCGGGAGACGGCTGGACCGGCGGTCCGTGGGACGGCGCGGTCCGGGGCGGTCTGCTCTACGGGCGCGGCGCGGTCGACATGAAGGGGGCGATCGCCGCCTTTGCCGCCGCCGCGTCGCGCGTATCTTCTGTCGGTACGGTCAGCCTGCTCATCACCGGTGATGAGGAGGGTCCGGCGACCTATGGCACGGTCGCGCTGATCGAACGGATGCGCGCACGCGGCCTGACGCCCGACCTCTGCCTGGTCGGCGAGCCGACCTCGGCGCAGCGGCTGGGCGATACGATCAAGATCGGCCGGCGCGGGTCGGTCAATATCTGGATCACGGTGCCGGGGCGGCAAGGCCATGTCGCCTATCCGCATCTGGCCGACAATCCGATCCCCAAGCTCGTCGCCGTTCTGGCCGCGATCGACGCCGTGGTGCTCGACACCGGCAACGCCTGGTTCCAGCCGTCGAACATCGAGGTGACCGATATCAGCGTCGGCAACCCCGCGACCAACGTCATCCCGGCGCAGGCCTCGGCGCGGCTGAGCATCCGCTTCAACGACGAGCATGGCGGCGACGGGCTGATCGCGCGGATCACCGATCTGGTCCACGCCCATGCGCCCGCCGCCACCATCACCGCGCGCGTGTCGGGCGAGGCGTTCCTGACACAGCCCGGGCCTTTGTCGACGCTGGTGGCAGAGGCAATCACACGGCGCACGGGCCTCGTCCCCGACCTGTCGACCACCGGCGGCACATCAGACGCACGGTTCCTGTCGAAATTGTGCCCCGTGGTCGAATTCGGCCTGCTCAACGCGACGATGCACAAGATCGACGAGGCCGTGGCGGTCGACGACCTGACAACGCTGACCGATATCTACGCCGACATCATCACCCGAGCGACGGCCTAAGTCCGAAGCCTATCCGCGCGGCCGCCGCAGGACGATGTACAACGCCCCTGCCCCGCCGTGGCGCGGATGCGCCCCGCGCACCGCCGCGATCTGATCGGCGTGGCGGGACGACCCGATCCAGTCGGCGATCGCCGCGCGGATCGCCCCGCGCGCATGCGGGCGCTCACTTTCGGGCCGTGGCGGCTTGCCCGTCACCAGCAGCAGGACGCGGGCACCGGACTGGATCGCCCGCGCCAGCCCAACGTCCAGCAGGGCATGCGCCGACACCAGCGTATGCCCGTGCAGGTCGAGCGTCGCGTCCGGCTGCACCGCCCCGCGCACGATCCGCCGGTCCCATCCGCCATCCAGCGTCGTTCCAGGCCCCACAGGACGCGATTTGGCGGGCGGCGGCACCGATGCGGGTCCCAGCGGCACAACGACGCCCTTGGGCATCCTGGCGGCCTTGGCGGCCTTTGCCGTCCTGACCGGCGGCACGACCGGCCCCGGCGAGGGCGTCGCCCGGACCGCGGCCGGCGTCACTCGCACGGCGACCGGCTTCACGGGCACCGGGCGCATCGGCCGGACGCTGGCCTTGACCCGCGCCCACAATGCCGCTTCTTCAGGGTGAAGGGATCGTCCCGCCAACGCCGCGCTCCCCGTTCAGACGCGCTACGGTCCCCACCGGCAGCAGCAGGAACGCGGTACCGCGCGCGGCCATGCCGCCCGCCGTTGCCCGCGCCAGATCCCCTGCTCCCCAGAAGGTATCGAAGCGATTGGCCCCCTTGATCGCGCCGCCGGTATCCTGAACCACCCACAGGCCGGTCGCGTCGGACCGGTCGAGCGAGAGATAAACAGGCACGCCCAGCGGCAGGAACTTCGGATCGGCCGCCGCGGTGACCCGCCCGGTCACCGGCTGGCCCAGCGCACCCAGCGCCCCGCCGTCCAGCTCGCGGAAGAACACGAAGCTCTTGTTCTCACGCATGATCGCCTGCCCCTCGGTCGGGTGGGCACGCAGCCAGGCCACGATCCCCTGCATCGACGACTGGCCGGGTGCCAGCAGCCCGCGCGTCTTCATCAGTGCGCCGATACCGGTATAGGCGCGGCCGTTCTGCGTGTCGTAGCCGATCCGCATGATCCCGCCGTCGGGCAACCGCAGTCGGCCCGATCCCTGGATCTGCAGGAAGAACACCTCGATCGGGTCGGCCGCCCAGGCGATGATCGGCGCGCGTTCCGCCAGTTGGCCGTCCTCGATCGCGGTACGGTCGTAATAGGGAACGAAATTACGCCCCTCGACCCGGCCGCGAATCTTCTTGCCCTTCAGATCGTCCGAAAACGCGCCGAGGTCGACATCGACCAGGTCGCGCGGACGGCCGTAGATCGGCACGTCATAACCGGGCCGGCGCGTGCGCGAGCCGAGGATTTCCGGTTCGTAATAGCCGGTCGCGAACGCCCGCCCATCGCCGACCTGAACCGCCTCGAACCACTGGCTCAGGAAACGCCGGGCTTCCGCCGGACGCGCACGGGCCGCGTCGCACGACGGCTGCCAGTCGCTGCCCTGCGTCAGGCCCGACTGATCGGTCCGGCGGATCAGTGCGGGACAGGTCAGCGCGAAAGCCCGAACGGCCGCCTCCGCCTGCGCATCCGTGATCGGCAGCGATGCGACCGGTGGCCCCGGACGGACGCCCGCCATGGCCGCTGTCACGGCCCCTGGCACGACCAGCGCCGGGGCCGGCGCGATGGGGACGGACGGAACGATCCGCACCGGGGCCGGTTCGCCCGGAACCGGCCTGTCCGTGCCGACCGAGGGCCGATAGGCGGAGGTCGGTACGGGCTGGTTACCCGCATAACCTTGTGGCACGCCGGGGCGATCCCCGCCACCAACACAGGCGCTCAGGGCCAGCGAAGCCGCGACGACGCCCGCAATCCGCCGCCCGCTCACGCTTCGTCGGTATCCGCGAGCGTCCAGTTGGGATCGTTGCTCTTCAACGTCCGTGCAAAGGTCCAGACGTCATGGGTTTCGACCGCATCGGTCATCGACCCGGCAATGACCGTTCCTTCGGCATCGCGCGTGATCGCCGCGATGTCCGCATCGAACCGCATCGTGATCCGCGCCTCACGACCCGAAACCGTCGCATCGACGATCGTCGCCTTCTCGATCGTGACCAGCCGGTTGTCGAGGACATGGCCAGCGTCACGGCGAGCGGCGATCGCCTCACCGAAGGCCCGGGCGACGTCCGGCGTGGCCAGTTCGGCCAGTCCCGCTTCGTCATCGCGCCAATACGCCTCCAGCGTCATGCGATACGCCGCCTTGGCACCCTCGACAAACTGACCGACATCGAAGCCGGGTTCGCCGGCGACGATCGCCCGCAGGCCCTGTTCGGCGCGTGCCTCGATCGGGCGCGCCGCAATCTCGCGCGGCTCCACGGCCGCCGCATCGGACGGGCGTTTTGCAAGAACCACCGCCGGACGATCCTCGGCCGGCTTTGGCAGGGGCTGTTCATGCCCGGTGCGCTTGCCGAGGACGGCGTACAATCTGAGTGCAAGAAACCCTGCAACCATCGCGAGAAGAATGACGTAGAACACCGGGCCTCCGATCCAGATACGTTACATAGGCCCGATACGCCGCCGATTCAAATGGTCGGGTTGCTGACCCCGCGACGTTGAAACGGTGCGCCCGCGCTGCTAGGCGCGTCGCCAATCTCCATCAACGCACGAACCCGCTGCCGGTTCTGCGGCCACGCACATGAAGGATCCGACCATGGACGAGCAGGACAATCTGTCGATCACCGGTAACGCCCCCCTGGAAAACGGCGAGGACACGATGCCCGCCGCCGGCCTGATCTCGCAGTACATCAAGGATCTGTCATTCGAGAATCCGAACGCCCCGGCGATTTTCCAGAACCCGGCAGCGCCCGCGATCGACGTGCAGTTCAACATCGGCGCGGCACAGGTCGGCGAGGAGGTGCACGAAGTAACCCTGAAGATCGAGGTCCGCGCCGATGCCGAGGGGCAGACCGCGTTCATCGTCGATCTGGCCTATGCCGGCCTGTTCGGCCTGCGCAATATTCCCGGCGAGCATGTCCAGCCGTTCCTGCTGGGCGAGGCCCCCCGCCTGCTGTTCCCGTTCGCCCGCCGCGTGCTGGCCGACGCGGTTCGCGACGGCGGCTTCCCGCCGCTGATGCTGGAGCCGATTGATTTCGCCGCGCTGTACCTGCAGCAGTCGGAGAACCAGCCGCAGCCGACCGTCAGCGGCTTCGGCCAGGCCTGATCGCCCTTTAGCCTGATCGTCCTTTAGAATGAATCTTGCCAAGGCCCTGGGATCGGTCGGCGGGCTGACGCTCGCCAGCCGCATCCTGGGGCTGGTGCGCGACTCGCTGTTCGCGCGCTATGTCGGCGCAGGGTTCGCATCGGACGCGTACCAGATCGCGTTCCGCCTCCCCAACATGTTCCGCGCGCTGTTTGCGGAAGGCGCGTTTTCCGCCGCGTTCATCCCGATGTTCAACAAGAAGGTCGGCGACAAGGACGGGCGCGGCCTGAGCGACGGCATCGCCTTTGCCGAGGACGCGCTGTCGGTCCTGCTGCCGGTGCTGATCGGCATGACGGTCCTGCTGGAACTGGCGGCGTGGCCGGCGACATGGCTGCTGACCGGCGGGTTTCGCGAAGCGACCAGCGAACAGTTCGACTTCGCGGTCGGCCTTGCCCGGCTCACCTTCCCTTATCTGCTGCTCATCAGCCTTGTCTCGCTGCTGGGTGGCATCCTCAATTCGCTGCACCGGTTCTGGATCGCGGCGGCGGCCCCCATTCTGCTGAACGCGACGCTCATCGCCGCGCTGCTGCTGTTCCACGACCACGAACCCCTGTTCACCGCGCGTAACCAGGCGATCGCGGTGACGGTTTCGGGCGCGTTGCAACTGCTCTGGCTGTGGGCGGCCTGTCGGCGGGCCGGCGTCCATCTGCGGTTGAAGCGACCGACACTGAACCCGGATGTGAGGCGGCTGGTGAAGCTGATCCTGCCCGCCGCCGCCGGCGCGGGCGCGGTGCAGATCAACCTCGTCATTTCGACGGCGCTGGCCGCCAAGCTGCTGCCGACGGGGTCGGTGTCGTACATCTATTACGCCGACCGGCTGAACCAGTTGCCGCTCGGGCTGATCGGCATCGGTCTCGGCACCGTCCTGCTTCCCACCATCTCGCGCCACCTTGGCCGCGGCGAGGAAGCGGAGGCGATGGCGACGCAGAATCGGGGTATGGAGCTGGCGTTGTTCCTGACCCTGCCCGCCACGGTCGCGCTGATCGTCTGCGGCGTGCCGATCGTCGCCGCGCTGTTCCAATATGGCAAGTTCACCGACGCAGCCGGCCTCTACACCGCGCAGGCGCTTGCCGCCTTCTCGGTCGGCCTGCCCGCCTATATCCTGGTCAAGGTGCTGACGCCGGGCTTCTACGCGCGGTCCGACACAAGGACGCCGATGCGGTTCGCGACGATCGCGATCGTCGTCAATCTGGTGCTCAACCTCGCGCTGATCGTGCCCCTGCGGCATATGGGGCCGCCGCTGGCGACCGCACTGGCCAGTTGCGTCAACGTCACGTTGCTCTACCGAACGCTGCGCCGGCGCGGCCAGTTCGTGCCCGATGCACAGCTGAAACGCCGCGCGTGGCGGTTGCTGGTCGCGGCGCTGGCGATGGGTGTGGTCATGTATTTCGTCAACGATCTCGTCCAGCCCTATGTCGCGGGGCCGGCGCTTACCCGTTGGCTGGCGATGCTGGTGCTGGTCGCCACCGGCGGCTTCGTCTACGCGGTCGCCTGTTTCCTCATCGGCGCGGTTCGTATCGCCGACATCAAGCTGCTCGTCCGTCGGGCCCGTTAGGATCTATCATGCGCGTCGTCTCCGGCATCCAGCCAACCGGCAATCTTCACCTCGGCAATTATCTCGGCGCCATCAAGCAGTGGGTCGCGATGCAGGATGCGATGGCGGCGGGCGACGACTGCCTGTTCTTCCTCGCCGATCTGCACGCGCTGACCGTCGCGATCGACCCGCGCGAACTGGCATCCAACACGATCGAGATGGCAGCCGCGCTCGTCGCGTCGGGGATAGACCCCGACCGCGCCATCCTGTTCAATCAGGCCCGCGTGCCCGCGCACAGCGAGCTGACCTGGATCCTGAACGGCACCGCGCGCATCGGCTGGCTGAACCGGATGACGCAGTTCAAGGACAAGGCCGGCAAGAACCGCGAAAGCGCGAGCATCGGGCTGTACGCCTATCCGGTGCTGATGGCCGCCGACGTGCTGGTCTACAACGCGTCGCATGTGCCGGTCGGCGACGACCAGAAACAGCATCTGGAACTGGCCCGCGACATCGCGACCAAGTTCAACACCGATTTCGGATCGGACGTCTTCGTCCTGCCCGAACCGCTGGTCAGCAAGGCCGCGCCGCGCGTCATGTCCCTGCGTGACGGCACCGCCAAGATGTCGAAGTCCGATCCCTCCGACGCCAGCCGCATCAACCTGACCGACAGCGACGATGCCATCGCGCAGAAGCTGAAAAAGGCGAAGTCCGACGCCGACGTCCTGCCCGACACCGCCGCCGGCCTTGCCGACCGGCCGGAGGCGCGCAACCTGGTGACGATCTATGCCGCGCTGGCGGGGACCAGCGTCGACGCGGTGCTGGCCGACCATGCGGGCAAGGGCTTCGGCGCGTTCAAGCCGGCGCTGGCCGATGTAGCGGTCGCGACGCTCGGGCCGATCCGCGAACGGATGACCGCGCTGCTCGACGACCGCGCGGCGATGGGAGCGATCCTGGAGAAGGGCGCGGCCAAGGCGCGGACACTGGCCGCACCGACGCTACGCGCGGCACAGGACGCGGTTGGCTTGCAGGTCTGAACCGTCAGCCGTCCCTGCCAACGCATGGGCGGAACCGGCTCAGCCTTCCAGTTCGCGCATCAGCACGCGGACCGCGCCGTCGATTTCACGGTCCTGATCGCGCAGTTCCTCGATCTTGCGCACCGCGTGGATGACGGTCGAATGATCGCGACCGCCGAATTTGCGGCCGATTTCCGGCAACGACCGCGTCGTCAGCCGCTTGGCGAGATACATCGCGATCTGGCGCGGGCGGGCGATGGCGCGCGACCGGCGGGCGGAAATCAGGTCGAGCGGCTTCAGTTCGAAATGCGCCGACACCAGTTTCTGGATCTCGTCGATCGTGACGCGGCGTTGCGCGCCGCGCAGAGAGTCACCCAGCGTCGCCTGCGCGAACCCGAGATCCACCCGCTCGCCGGACAATTGGGCATAGGCCACCAGCCGGTTGAGCGCGCCCTCAAGCTCGCGGATGCTGGCATGGATCCGGTTGGCAAGCAGGTCGAGAACGTCCTCGGGCACCTGCGCGTCGGGCAGGTCGACCATCTTGCGGTCGAGAATAGCCCGACGCAGCGCGGCCTCCGGCGACTTGATGTCGGCGACAAGGCCCGCGCCCATCCGCGACACAATTCGTGCCTCGACCCCGTCCAGTGCCTGTGGGCAGCGATCCGCGCTGATGACCAGCCGTTTGCCCGCCGCCATCACTTCGTTAACGGTGTGGAAAAACTCCTCCTGCGTCGAATCCTTGCCCGCGATGAACTGAAGATCATCGACCAGCAGCAGGTCGGCGCTGCGCAGACGCGACTTGAAGGTGAAGGTATCGCGATTGCGCATCGCCTGCACGAAATCGAACATGAAGCGTTCGGCCGACATCGCCAGCACGCGCGCACCCGGATTGGCGGCGATCACCGAATGGCCGATCGCATGCATCAGGTGAGTCTTGCCCAGCCCGGTGCCGCTGTGCAGGAACAGCGGGCTGAACCGCGGCGCGCCCGGCTCGGCCATCGCCCGCGCGGCGTTGAACGCGACCCGGTTCGACGAATCGACCACGAACCGCTCGAAGGTGAACCGGGCGTCAAGGACGGGCCGCTCGACCGCCGGCAGGACGACAGCCGCCGCGGGCTTTGGCGACGGCTCGACGACCGCCGGGGCAGGTGCCACGGGATCGACCGCCAGCACGGCCGGGGCCGGCCGCGCGGTGCGTGTCTCGATTGTGATGCTGCGCACCGCCGGCAGGATGGCCCGAAACTCCATCAGCAACCGGTCCGCGTAGTGATTGCGGACCCAGTTGGTCACGAACGCCGACGGCAGGGCGAGTCGAACGGTGTCGCCCGCTTCGCCATCGACCAGTTCGATCGGCTTGAGCCACTGTTCGAACACCCGGACGCCGGCGGATTCGCGCAGATTGGCGCGCACGCGGTCCCAGGCGCGCACGACGTCGCTCCCCTGTCCCGTTGCTGCCTGCCAATCACCCACGCACACGCCTCCTGTCGGCGAACGTCCATTCGTTCGCCGTCGTTACTTCAATCAGACACAAGTACTCCCGGGCCGTCCGATGAGGCGGCCGGCATTCCCCGGTTATGGATTTGACGCGCCGAGAGACCGGCGGCGTCCGATCGTTATGAAGCCTCAAACGATGCGATCAAGTGTACGACCCGTCAGAAATCTGAAATAAAGCGGATTGACACGCCGGGAGCCGCAGAAATGCGTCAACTATCTTACAAGTCACTGTAAAGACATGGCTTTTCTGAATATGTGCCGAAACGGACGAACTCGAATCAAGGACGAAACAGCAGGAATCCCGTGGCTTGGACGAACCATCGCATCCCCGGACACAGGTGATCGTCGCAGACACGAAAAAGTCCGCCGGACCTGGGGTCCGGCAGACTTTTTCGTTGCCAAAACGGCCGATATTACGCGAGGGCGCTGAGCGCCTTCGACAGGCGCGAGAACTTGCGCGATGCGGTGTTGCGGTGAAGGACACCCTTCGACACGCCACGCTGCAACTCCGGCTGAACCGCGGCCAGGGCCTCGGTCGCTGCTGCCTTGTCACCCGATGCCAGCGCCGCTTCGACCTTCTTGACGAAGGTGCGGATGCGACCGACCCGGTTACCGTTGACTACCGCACGCCGCTCGTTGCGACGGATACGCTTCTTCGCCTGGGGCGTATTCGCCATGAAGTCCTCGAAAAATCAGTGTCGATGGAAAAGGGGACGGCGGGAAGCCCGACGCCCTCTCGAAGGTTGGCCCCTTAAAGAAGACCGGACGTCAGGTCAACCGCGCTGACACGTCGGACACCAGAAGGTCGATCGCCCGCCTTCGGCCCGGCGCAATACGGTCGTGCCGCATCCGCACGCCTCTCCCTCCCGCCCGTAGACGCGCCATTGTTTCGAGAAATACCCCAGTTCGCCATCGGGCCGGGCATAATCGCGCAGCGTCGATCCACCGGCCGCGATCGCCGATGTCAGCACGGCGCGAATGGCATCGACCAACCGGGCAAGCCGCACCCGGCCGACCCGCCCGGCCGCGATCGACGGCGCGATCCCCGCCATGTTCAGCGCCTCGCAGACATAGATGTTGCCAAGACCGGCGACGATTCGCTGGTCGAGCAACAGCGCCTTGATCGGCGACACCCGCCCCTTGAACGCCGCCGCGAGGTGCGCGGGCGTGAGATCGGACCCAAGCGGTTCAGGCCCCATCGCCGCGAACGGCGGATACGCCGCCAGCGACTCGGTCGGCATCAGGTCGACGAAACCGAAACGCCGGGGGTCGTTCAGCGCGACGACCCGACCCGCGCCGGTTTCCAGCACGAGATGGTCGTGCTTGAGCATGTCGGACGGATCGACTCGCCAGCGGCCCGACATGCCAAGGTGAAAGATCATCGTGTCGCCGCGATCGGTGGCGATCATGCCGTATTTCGCCCGCCGCGACAGGCCGGTGACGGTCGCGCCGGTCAGCCGCTGACCCAGATCGACGGGAAAGGCGTGGCGCAGGTCGGCGCGGCGCGGCAGCACGCGGGCAAGCCGCTGCCCCTCCAGCACGGGAGCAAGGCCACGCACGGTGGTTTCGACTTCTGGTAATTCAGGCACGCAATGCAGCTAGGTTGCGTTTGCCCCTGCCACAAGGCGCGGCTAGAGCCGGTGCATGACCGACAGCACGAACGCCCATCCGACCGACGCCACCGCCGACACCGTTTCCTTCGGCTATGAACAGGTGGCGCCGGAAGAAAAAACTCGCCGGGTCGGCGACGTCTTCGCCTCCGTGGCGTCCCGCTACGACGTGATGAACGACGCCATGTCGGGCGGCATGCACCGGTTGTGGAAGGATCGCTTCGTCCGGCGGGTGAAACCGAAACTGGGCGAGCAGATTCTCGACATGGCCGGCGGCACGGGCGACATCGCCTTCCGCATGGAAAAATCGGGCGCGGCGATCACGGTCGCCGATATCAACCCGGCGATGCTGGAGGTGGGCATGGCCCGCGCGGCCGAGCGCGGGATCGACGGCCTCGTCTGGACCGAGGCGAATGCGGAGACGCTGACCTTCCCCGACCGGTTCTTCGACGCCTACACCATCGCCTTCGGCATCCGGAACGTGACCGACATCCCCAAGGCGTTGCGCGAGGCGAACCGCGTGCTGAAGCGTGGCGGCCGGTTCTTCTGCCTGGAATTCTCCACGACCCAGTGGCCGGGCTTTGCCGAAATCTACGACAGTTATTCGCACAAGATGGTGCCAAAGCTGGGCCAGCTGCTCGCGCAGGACGCCGACAGCTATCGCTATCTGGTCGAATCGATCCGCCGCTTCCCGACGATGCCCGCGTTCGAGGCGATGATCGCCGACGCCGGTTTCGTCCAGACCCGGGTCGAGCCGCTGCTCGGCGGGCTTGTCGCGATCCACAGCGGCTGGAAGATTTGACCCGCCCGTGACCACCTCCGTCGTTCACCTCTGGCGGCTCCTGAAATGGGGCCGGACCCTGGCGCGTCACGGCGCGCTGACGGGGATCGAGCGCGATCCCAACGCGCCCGCGCCGGTCCGTCGCCTCGCCCGGATCGCGCGGATCGGCGCACGCGTGCCGGCGGTCCCGCGCTATGCCGATGCGTTCCAGGCGATCGGCCCGGCCGCGATCAAGCTGGGGCAGACACTGGCCACCCGGCCCGATCTGGTCGGCGACGTGGCCGCACATGACCTGCTGCGATTGCAGGACGCGCTGCCCGCCGTGCCCTTCCCCGTCATCCGCACGGCCATGGAGGCGAGCTTCGGCCGTCCGCTCGCGGATCTGTACGCCAGTGTCGAGGAAACCCCGGTCGGGGCCGCGTCGATCGCGCAGGTCCACCGCGCCGTCACGACCGAGGGCCGGACAGTCGCGGTCAAGGTGCTGCGGCCGGGCGTGGAGGAGGACTTCCTCCGCGATCTCGACACCTATCAATGGGCCGCCGCCCAGCTTGAGGGTATCGGCGGCGAGGCCATGCGCCTGCGCCCGCGCCTGACGATCGAGACGTTCAAGCGCTGGACCACGCGCGAACTGAACCTGCGGCGCGAGGCGGCATCGGCGTCTGAACTCGCCGAAAACATGATGGCGGAATCGGATTTCGTCGTTCCCGCGATCGACTGGCAGCGGTCGACCGGCAAGGTGATGACGCTGGAATGGATCGACGGCATCAAGCTGTCGAACCGCGCCGCACTGGTCGCCGCCGGCCATGATACCGCCCGGCTGGCACAGACACTGGTCCGCGCGTTCCTGCGTCAGGCGATCGCCGACGGATTCTTCCACGCCGACATGCACCAGGGCAATCTGTTCGCGCTGCCGGGCGACAGGATCGCGGCGATTGATTTCGGCATCATGGGCCGGATCGACCGGCGGGCGCGGGTCTGGCTGGCCGAGATTCTCTACGGTCTCATCACCGGCAACTACAAGCGGGTCGCCGAAATCCATTTCGAGGCGGGCTATGTCCCGGCCTATCACGATGTTAACGAGTTCGCGACCGCCCTGCGCGCGGTCGGCGAACCGATGCGCGGCCTGCCGGTCAAGGACATGTCGATCGGCACGATGCTGGACAGCCTGTTCACCATCACCCGCGATTTCGACATGGCGACGCAGCCGCACCTGCTGCTCCTGCAAAAGACGATGGTGATGGTCGAGGGCGTGGCGACCAGCCTCGATCCCGACATCAACCTGTGGGACACCGCCCAGCCCTTCATCGAGGAATGGATCCGCAGCGAGCTGGGACCGGAGGCGGCGATCGCCGACCGGATCATCCTCGACGTCCGGACGCTGACCCGCCTGCCCGACCTCGTCCGCCGGATCGAGGCGCATTTCCCGCCGGCCGGTGGCGCGCCGCCAACACCGCCGCTGCGCGATATCCAGGTCGTCAGGCTTGGCGGCGGCTGGCGCTATGCGGCGGTCGCGGCGATGACCGCACTGGCCAGCATCGGGGCTACGGTCCTGCTGCTGCGATGAGCCAGCCCCAATGCCAGCGCCAATGATCGTACGGCCGCGCCCGCCGATCTGGCTTGCCGCGCCGACCCGCTATGCCGGCCTCTCACGCGGCGCGAGCCGGATCGTGCTGGTGAGCCTGCTGATGCTGGTGGTCGGACTGACCGTTCTGGCGCTGCGTGTTCCCGTGGCCGCTCCGCTGGCGGCCGATACTCCGACCGACATCGTCCTCTATCAGCAGATCGTCGATGGTGTCCGCCACGGCGGTGGATATTACCAGGTGGCGGCCGATGCGCTGCGTAGCGGGGGGTATCCGATGCGCCCGTTCGTCACCTTCCGCCTGCCCACGCTGGCGGTGGTGCAGGCCGCGCTGCCGATCTGGGCCTCCGCAACCTTGCTGTATGTCCTGGCCGCCGGCACCTTCATGGCGTGGAGCGGTTCGTTGCTGGCCGCCCTGCCCCGGCGGCCAGCGCGGGTGGCCGCACTGATGCTGCTGGTCGGCGGGATGATCGTGCATCTGCAACTGCCGCTGATGGGGTTTCACGAGGTCTGGGCCGGGCTGCTGATCGCCCTGTCGCTGGCGCTGCGACGGCGCGGATACTGGATCGAAGCAGTGGCCTTGGCGCTCGCCGCGATGCTGATCCGGGAGACGGCGGCGCTGTATGTCGTCGTGATGGCCGTGTTCGCGCTGGCCGACGGCGCGCGGCGCGAGGCGGCGGGATGGGGCGTGGCGCTGGTCGTGTTCGCCGGCGCGGTGGCCGCCCACGCCCATGCGGTGGCGCAGGTGGTCGGGCCGCTCGATCCGTCGTCGCCGGGCTGGAGCGCGCTGCTGGGGCCGGGCTTTGCCGTGCACACGATCGGGATCGCAAGCGCGCTGGCGGTGCTGCCGATGTGGCTGGCCGCGCCGCTGGTCGTCCTGGCGCTGGCGGGGTGGAGCGCGTGGGTCTCGCCGCTGGCGCACCGGACGCTGGCCGTGCTGCTGGCCTATGTCGCGCTGCTGGCGCTGTTCGCGCGGGCCGACACCTTCTATTGGGGTCTGATGATCGCCCCTCTGGTCCTGATCGGCCTCGCCTTCCTGCCCGACGCGCTGCGCGACCTGGCCGCCACCGCATTCGACACGCGACGGATCACCGTCACGCGGGTGACCCGGTGAAGCGGATCCTGCTCATCGTCGGCGGCGGCATCGCGGCATACAAGTCGGCCGAACTGATCCGCCTGCTGCGCAAGCGCGGCCACGCCGTCCGCTGCGTGCTGACCGAGGGCGGCAGCCATTTCGTCACGCCGATGACGCTGGCGGCGCTGAGCGAGGACAAGGTCTATACGACCCTGTGGGACCTGACCGACGAAGCCGAAATGGGGCACATCCAGCTCAGCCGCCAGGCCGACCTGATCGTCGTCTGCCCCGTCACCGCCGATCTGATGGCCCGCATGGCGGCCGGCGTCGCCGACGATCTGGCGACGACATTGCTGCTGGCGACCGACACGCCGGTACTGGCCGCGCCGGCGATGAACGTGCGGATGTGGACCCATGCCGCCACGGTGCGCAACGTGGCGCAACTGCGCGGCGACGGCATCACCGTGCTGGAACCCGACGAGGGCGCGATGGCCTGCGGCGAATATGGCCCCGGCCGCTTGCCCGAACCGGTCGCCATCGCCGAGGCGATCGACCGGGCGCTGGGGGTGTCCGATCGTCTTGCTGGCCGCCACGTCCTCGTGACCGCCGGCCCGACGCATGAGCCGATCGACCCGGTCCGCTATCTGGCCAACCGGTCGTCGGGCAAACAGGGGTTCGCGATTGCCGGCGCGCTGGCCGCGCTGGGTGCGCGCGTCACGCTGGTCGCAGGCCCGGTGATGCTGCCGACACCGGCCGGAGTCGACCGCGTCGACGTCGAAACCGCCCGCGAGATGGCGGGCGCGGTCGAGGCCGCCCTGCCCGCCGACGTCGCCGTCATGGTCGCCGCCGTCGCCGACTGGCACGTCGCGGTTGCGGTGCAAAAGGTGAAGAAGGGCGCGATGCCGCCGGTGCTGACGCTTGCCGAAAATCCCGATATCCTCGCGACGCTGGCCTCCGCCGCGAACCGCCCCCCGCTGGTCATCGGCTTTGCCGCCGAGACCGAGCGTGTGATCGAACACGCCGCGGCCAAGCGGCTTCGCAAGAAGGCCGACTGGATCGTCGCCAACGACGTGTCCGGCGACGTCATGGGCGGCGATGCCAACACCGTTCACATCGTCCGCGAAGGCGGCGTCGAAAGCTGGGAGCGACTGCCGAAGGCCACCGTCGCCACCCGCCTTGCCGACGCCATCGCCGACGCGCTGGAGACCTGAAATGCCCCCGATCCGTATCGCCCTGAAGCGCCTGCCGCATGGCGAAGGCCTGCCCCTGCCCGCCTATGCGACCGCCGGCGCGGCCGGGATGGACGTGGTGTCGGCGCTGGCCATCACGCTGCCCCCCGGCGGCCGCGCGGCGGTGGGGACCGGTTTCGCAATCGCCATTCCCGACGGGTATGAGGTTCAGGTCCGGCCACGCTCCGGCCTGGCGCTGACCCACGGCGTCACCTGCCTCAACACGCCGGGGACCATCGACAGCGACTATCGCGGCGAGGTGAAGGTCATTCTCGCCAACCTGGGGGACGTGCCGTTCGTGATCGCGCGCGGTGACCGGATCGCCCAGCTTGTCCCCGCCCCGGTCCAGCGCGCGACGCTGGACCTGGTCGAGACACTGGACGACACCGATCGCGGGCATGGCGGGTTCGGATCGACGGGACGATGATGGGATTGCTGCTTCTTCTCGCACAGGCCGCGCTGCCGGTGCTGCAGGCCGTGCCGGCGACGCCGCCAGCCATCGAGGCATTGCCGCCGGCGGACTGGTCGATGCTGAGCGACCTGCATTTTCGCCGGCGGCCACCAGCCGCGCCGGAAATGTCGCAGTTCGTCAAGGCCGAGGTTGCCGCCGGCCGTTGCGCCGCATCGCGCCAGAGCGACGGCCAGTTGATCCTGCGCATCGACCTGGCGGTACGCAGCTCGCCCGGCGGTCAGGTCCGGCGGATCGTACCCCGCGCGATAGACTGCCCGACCGTCGAACAGTTCGCCGCGGGACTCGTATCGCGGATGGCGCGCGACAATATCGACACCGGCGGCGCAATCGGCGAGCAATGGTATCGCGTCGGCATGACGTTCGCGTGGACCGAGTGAGCGGGGCAGCGCCCGCCGCCCTGTCCGACGCCGAACTGACCCGGTACGCCCGCCACATCGTCCTTCGCGAATTTGGCGGCGCGGGGCAGATGCGGCTGAAGGCGGCATCGGTCGCCGTCATCGGCGCTGGCGGCATCGGTTCTCCCGCGATCCAGTATCTGGCCGCCGCCGGAGTCGGCCACCTCGTCCTGATCGACGACGACCGGGTGGATATGTCCAACCTGCAACGCCAGACGATCTTTGCCACCGACGATGTCGGCCAGGACAAGGTCGCCGCCGCGGCCGCCGCCGTGCGCCGGATCAATCCGTTCGTCACCGTCATGACCCACGCGACCCGGATCGACGCCGGCAACGCGGCCGGGCTGATCGACGGCGCGGACGTCATCCTGGACGGCTGCGATAATTTCGCGACCCGGCTGGCTGTCGCCGATGCGGCGCTGGCAGCCGGGATTCCGCTGGTGTCGGCGGCGGTCGGACCGTTCGAGGGGCAACTTGCCACCTATCGCGGGTGGGAGGCGGGCAGCCCGTGCTATCGCTGCTTCGTCGGCAATGCCTCGGATCAGGCCGGCGCGACCTGTGCCGATGATGGCGTGCTCGGGCCGGTGACGGGCATCCTCGGCAGTCTGGCGGCGCTGGAAGTCCTGCGCGCCATTGCCCCGTTCGGTGAGGACAGCGCGGGCAAGCTATTGCTGCTCGATCTGCTTGCGCTGCGGTTCCGCACGATCCGCCTGCCCAAGGATCCCGGCTGCCCGGCCTGCGGCTCCCGCTCCTGACACCACCGCAGGCGCCGGTTCGTCGTCTCCTGTTCATCGACGCGTGCTAAGGCCCGCCGCTTCTTCTATACTTCGTTGAAAGATTTGCGCGTGCCCGACTGGACGCAGGACAAGATCGCCCTTTCCGTATGGACCGGCGTCGCGCCGGATGCGCTGCACGTCATCGGCGGGCTGGCCGTCATGCTCGTGGCCGCGATCCTGCTGCGACGTCCGCCCTGGCATTGGCTGCCGTGGCTCGCCGTGCTGGTCGTCGAGAGCGTCAACGAGGTTTACGACCTGCTCCAGACACATGATCCAAGCGATGAGGGAAACCTCCCCGCCTCGCTGCACGACATGTGGCTGACCATGCTCTGGCCGTCGGTGATCCTGATCGTCTTTCCGTGGTTCGTCCGCCGCCATGCCCGGCCGACACCGGACACGGATCAGACGCCGGTATAGGCGCGGTACCAGTCGACGAAGCGCGGGATACCGACCTCGATCGGCGTCGTCGGCGCATAGCCGAGGTCGGTGGCGATCGCGCTGATATCGGCATAGGTCGCGGGCACGTCGCCCGGCTGCATCGGCTGATAGTCCCGCGCCGCCTTGCGACCGCACGCCGCCTCGATCACGTCGATCAGCCGGCCGAGTTCCTCGGGCCGGTTGTTGCCGATATTGTACAGCGCGTGCGGTGACACGCTGCCGCCCGGCTTGACCGCCCGGTCGTCGGCCGGCGGGTGGTCGAGCGCGGCGACGATGCCGCTGACGATATCGTCGATATAGGTGAAGTCGCGCTGCATCCGGCCGTGGTTGAACACCTTAATCGGCCGCCCCTCCAGGATCGCGCTGGTGAACAGCCAAGCCGCCATGTCCGGCCGTCCCCAGGGGCCGTAGACCGTGAAGAAGCGCAGGCCCGTCTGCGGCAGGCGATAGAGATGCGCATAGGTTTCGCTCATCAGCTCGTCCGCCTTCTTGGTGGCGGCGTAGAGCGAGACGGGAAAGTCCACCCGGTCCTCGACCCGAAACGGCATCGACACATTGCCGCCATAGACCGACGAGGACGAGGCATAGACCATGTGCGCCACCCCCCGCGCCCGCGCCAGTTCCAGCATGTTGACGTGACCGGCGAGATTGGAGCGGACATAGGCGCGCGGATTCTCGATCGAATAGCGCACGCCGGCCTGCGCGCCGAGGTGGACGATCCGGTCGATCGCCACACCCTCGACCGCGCGGTCCAGCGCGACGTCATCGGCGAAGTCACAGGGCACGAAGGCGATCCGGTCGCCATGCGCCGCCGCAAGCGCGGCCAACCGGTCCCGCTTCAGTTGCGGACTGTAATAACCGTTCAGGTCGTCGATCCCGACGACCCGGTCCCCGCGTGCCGCCAGACGGTCGGCCAGATGATAGCCGATGAACCCCGCCATCCCCGTGACGAGGATGGTCAACGGCGTCCGCCCCGCGACGACGACCGCGTCATCGCCCGATCAACTCGCGGGCAAACGCCAGCACCGCCGGCCCGATGTCCTCGCGCTCCAGCGCCAGCGCGAGGTTGGCCTGGATATAGCCGGCCTTGTCGCCGCAATCGTACCGCTGCCCGTCGAAGGTGAAGCCGTGGAACGGTTGTTGCCCGATCAGTTGCGCCATCGCGTCGGTCAGCTGGATTTCGCCGCCGGCACCGGCCTCCTGCCCCTCCAGGATCCGCATGATCTCGGGCTGCAGGATGTAGCGGCCGGGGATCATCAGGTTGGACGGGGCCGTGCCCCTCGCCGGCTTTTCGATCAGCGCCGTCACCTCGACCAGGCGGCCATCGCGCGCACCAGGCGAGATGATCCCGTATTTGTCGGTTTCGCTGTCGGGCACCTCCAGCGCGCCGACGATGTTGCCGCCGACCTTTTCATACGCCTCGACCATCTGCTTCAGGAAACCGGGCGATCCGTTCATCAGTTCGTCGGGCAGCAGCACCGCGAACGGCTCGTCGCCGACGATCTCGCGCGCGCACCAGACGGCATGGCCAAGGCCAAGCGGCTCCTGCTGGCGGATATACACCGGCGACCCGGGCTTCTGACGGATGCCTTCGAGGATCGCGAGCGACTTGCCGCGCGCCTTCATGGTATCCTCAAGCTCGTAGGAAATGTCGAAATGATCTTCCAGCGCGCTCTTGTTGCGGCCGGTGACGAAGATGATCTGCTCGATTCCTGCCTCCAGCGCCTCCTCGACCGCATACTGGATCAGCGGCTTGTCGACGACGGTCAGCATTTCCTTCGGCATCGCCTTGGTGGCGGGCAGGAAGCGGGTGCCAAGGCCCGCGACGGGAAGAACGGCCTTGCGAAGGGGTTTGAATGACATTGGGTACCTCGAATTGCTCCATCGTCCCTAACGCTGCCGACGGGAGAGTTCAAACGACCTCCGATGGCTCCGGGCTTAGCGCACTCTTAAGCCTGGCCTGCTAGGGACCGGAGGCATGAACCCTGTCTTCCCCATAAACGCTCCACGTCCCGCGAAAATCCTCGTGGTGTTCGGCACCCGGCCGGAGGCGATCAAGCTGTTCCCCGTCATTGGAGCGCTCGCCGCGACCGACGGGCTGACGGTCAGGACGTGCGTCACCGCGCAGCATCGCGGCCTGCTGGATCAGGTGCTGGAGATCGCCGGGCTGGTGCCCGACCGCGACCTTGATATCATGGAGCCGGACCAGACGCTCGACCGGCTGACCGCGCGCCTGCTGACCGGGCTTGGCGCGGTGATGGATGCCGAGAAACCCGACCGGGTGATCGTGCAAGGCGACACCGCCACCGCGATGGCCGGCGCGCTCGCCGCCTATTACCGCAAGATCCCGGTTGCGCATGTCGAGGCGGGCCTGCGCTCGGGCGATATCTATCACCCCTGGCCCGAGGAGGTGAACCGGCGGATCGTCGCGCCGATCGCCGACCAGCATTTCGCGCCGACCGATACCGCCGCCGACGCGCTGCGCCGCGAGACGATCGACCCCGCGACGATCCACGTCACCGGCAACACGGTCATCGACGCGCTGCACTGGACCCGCGACCGGATCGCCGACGATCCCACGCTGGCGGCCGGGCTGGATGCCATCGCCGAACGGTTTGCCGGACGGCGGATCGTTCTGGTGACCACCCATCGTCGCGAGAACTTCGGCGGCGGCATGGCGGCGATCGCCCGCGCGATCGGCCGCATCGCCGACCGCGACGACATCGCCATCGTCTTTCCGGTGCATCCCAACCCCAATGTCGTCGCGGTGATGGATGCGATCCTGGCCGACCGCCCGAACGTGGCGAGGATCGCGCCGCTCGACTATCCGCATTTCGTCCGGGCGCTGGGGATGGCGCATCTGGTGCTGACCGATTCGGGCGGCGTGCAGGAGGAGGCCCCCGCGCTGGGCAAGCCCGTCCTAGTTATGCGCGAGACGACCGAACGGCCCGAGGGCATCGTCGCCGGCACCGCGCGGCTGGTCGGCACCGACGAGGACCGGATCGTTTCCGAAGTCTTCACGCTTCTCGACGACAACGCCGCCTATTCCGCGATGGCGCGCGCACACAACCCCTTTGGCGACGGCCATGCCGCCGCCCGGATTGCCAGGATAGTTGCTAATGGCTTCGGACACTGAATTGAACGTCGTCGTACTGGGGCTGGGCTATATCGGCCTGCCCACCGCCGCGGTCATCGCCCGCACCGGCGCGCAGGTGCTGGGCGTCGACGTGACCGAGTCGGTCGTCGATACCGTCAATTCGGGCAAGGTGCATATCGAGGAAGTCGATCTCGACGGGCTGGTGTCCGGCGTGGTCGCGCGCGGTACGCTGCGCGCCTCGACCGTAATCGCCCCCGCCGACGTCTTCGTCATCGCGGTGCCGACACCCTTCGATGCCGATCACGCGCCGAACATCGGCTATGTCCTGAAGGCCGCGACCAGCATCGCCACCGTGTTGAAGGCGGGCGACACGATCATCCTCGAGTCGACCTCGCCGGTCGGCACAACCGAGAAGGTCCGCGACCTGCTGGCGAGCCTGCGCCCCGACCTGCGCGTGCCCGGCAAGTCGGGGGAGCAGCCCGACATCGCCATCGCCTATTGCCCGGAGCGCGTACTGCCGGGCCGCATATTGGTCGAACTGATCGACAACGACCGGGTCATCGGCGGCATCACTCCGCGCTGCGCGCGCAAGGCGCTGAGCTTCTACAAACGGTTCGTGCGCGGGGCGTGCGTCACCACGACCGCACGTGCCGCCGAAATGACGAAACTGACCGAAAATGCCTTCCGCGACGTCAATATCGCCTTTGCCAACGAGCTCAGCCTGATCGCCGATACGATGGGCGTCGATGTGTGGGAGGTGATCCGCCTCGCCAACCGCCACCCGCGCGTCAACATCCTGTCCCCCGGCCCCGGCGTCGGCGGGCACTGCATCGCGGTCGACCCGTGGTTCCTCGTCCACGCCGCCCCCGACCAGACGCCGCTGATCCGCACCGCGCGCGAGGTGAACGACGGCAAGACCGATCATGTGATCGCGCAGGTTACGGCCATGATCGCCGCGTCGCCCGGCGTGCCGGTCGCGTGCCTTGGCCTGGCGTTCAAGGCCAATATCGACGACTTCCGCGAAAGCCCCGCGCTGAAGGTCGCGGCCGCGCTGGCCGCGCGGTTCGGCGAGCGGATCCGGATCGTCGAACCCTATGCCACGCAACTGCCGGCGGCATTCGACGGGAGCCGCGCGACCCTGATCGACGTCGACACCGCGATCGAGACGTGCGGGATCATGGTCGTTCTGGTGGACCACGACATTTTCCGGTCGATCCCGCTGGAGGAGCGCAGCGGCAAGCAGGTGCTCGACACACGCGGCATCTGGCCCGACCAGCCGCGTCATGCCGGGTCGACGCCGGCGATCCGTCTGGCGAGCTGACCCCACGGGCGACATTGCCGCGAGGGGGCGGCATCACTATGTGATCGCGTCCCCTACCATAACCGCAAGCCCGCCATGCTCTCCAAGCTGCTAGGGTCGCGCCGCCGTTCGCGGGCGCCGACCGCAACCATTCCCGACGGCCAACGCGTCTATGCGATCGGCGACGTCCATGGCTGCCTCGACCAGCTCGACCGGCTGCTGGCGGACATCGACCGAGATGATGCCGCCCGGCCGCCCGCCGACACGACCATCATCGTGCTGGGCGACCTGGTCGATCGCGGTCCGCACTCCGCCCAGGTCATTGCGCGGTTGCGCGCGCGCGCCGGTGGCAAGCCGGCGATGCGATTCCTGATGGGCAATCACGAGGAAGTGTTCCTGTCCGCCCTGACCGGGGATGCGAAGGCGCTGAAGTTTTTCTGCCGGATCGGCGGCCGTGAGACGATCATGAGCTATGGGCTGTCCGCCGATGCCTATGAGCAGTTGGACTATGCCGGCCTGCACGACTGGATGATGGCGCATGTGCCACTCGACGATCGCGTGTTCCTGTCGTCGTTCGAGGACATGATCGTCATCGGCGACTATGCCTTCGTCCATGCCGGCGTACGCCCCGGCGTTCCGCTGGCGGCCCAGACGACGACCGACCTGCGCTGGATTCGCGAACCGTTTCTCGATTTTCGCGGCACCCTGGAAAAACGAATCGTGCATGGGCACACGATCGTCCCGGACATCGTCGTCAGGCCGCACCGAATCGGCCTCGATACCGGGGCGTATACGGGGGGTGCCCTGAGCGCGATCGGGCTTTACGGTGACGCGATGTGGGAACTGAACGCCTAAACCTTGCGATCAACCGAGGCGATTGGATATTTTCCGTTCGTGGCGCGGATGCTATGGGCGTTCGTGGCGTGCATATGTTGCATTGCCACAACAGCGCAGGAACGTTCTTGTGCAACGTACGTTAGCTGGTTGCGATGACAGGGGTTTCATGTCATTGGGCGGCCGACGAGTTTATAAAAGGAATTCATTCATGCGTCTTGGCAAGTTTCTGATCGCTGCAGCAGCAGCTTCGATGGCAGTTGCTCCGGCCGTTGCCGCTCCGGCAACCTCGGCTGCAAGCCTGTCGGTTGCAAAGTCGGTTCGCGCCAGCGCGCCGACCGCAAAGAGCAACAAGGCTTCGGGCGGCGGCATCATCATCGCCATCCTCGCAGCAGCCGCTGTGGTTGCCGGCATCGTCATCGTCGCAGACAGCGACGACAACGCTGACAGCAACTAAGTCTAATCTGCCTCGGCAGATGGAGAATGGTGGTCTTCGGACCACCATTTTTTTACCTGTCGAAGATGGCTTCGCGGCACAGAATGACGATCCCGTAACAACAGGTCAGCCCGAAAAGCGTGATATCGTCCGCGGTAGTTTGCACGCCACGCTTGCCCGGCCTGCCGGTTGGCGATGCCGACGCGCTACGTCATGAAAAGCGATGCTGCGGATCGGCGAGAGGGCGTATGGCCTCGTCGATCGGATCGAGCAGACCTGTAACAGGCATTGCGAAAAGCCGATGCTATCGCTGGATGCGACCAACAGGATCTCCGACGGCCTCGGCACATCGACATAGCGGGCACGGATGTTCCTCTATCTCGTTGCAATGTGCCGCCTGTGTGATGCCAACAGGCCCCGTCTGCTGCCGATCCATCTCGTCATCGCCCTGAGCGCGCATGCCTATGCCAGCAGCAATTCGCAGGATCCGTTTCGGGCGATCGCGACAGGCCTCCGGTCGTTGGCAATCGCTGTCGGCACGGTAATTCTACCGCCGCAGCAGCACGGCCTGCCACGCCTGACGATCGCATCGGGCTTTGCCCAGACGATCGTGCCGATGGCGGTCGCCCGGTATTTTTCATGCGGACGAACAACTGCGGCAGTCGGTTCAGCGTCATTTTGATCCGCGACGATGGCATGTCGTTACCGGATGATGGCTATATCGTCATCTACCCGGCGGAGATTGGCATCGACCCCGCTAGTTATGATCCTGCCGTGCATGACCGACTCGCGCGGATGCTTGGCAGCGCGGACCGCATCGTCGTCTCCTGCGCCAAGGACTGGCGCGTCACCTGCGCCAGCGCGCTCAAGGGAGCGAACGTGCCGAGCGAAAGTTTCCGAGCAGATGGAGCTTGCCCCCTGGGGATCGCCGACCATGACGGCACGCCGGCGATTCTTGTCGCCGATGGCCTGCTTGGCCTGACCGAACAGTCGTTGAAGCAGGTGCGAATCGGTCGCGAAACCAAGACGTTCTGCGTGCTGCTCCACCGCAACGCCTTCTGACCCCATGCACAGCCGGCGTTGCCGCAAGGATGAAGGCGACACCCGTTCCCGGAATGGCAGAGGCTTACCCGATCGAAACCGGGTGACGCCGGCCTATCCGGTTCGACGCAGTCTGGACCGTTTCGTTCTTTGTCGTCGATCGCTTCGCCGCGCTCGCAATGATCGGAACTACGGCCGATGGTGGCGAAAAAGTCTGTAACATTGCACCTCTGGCGCGGAGGTGACATCGCGACATCATGGTCCACATACAGCAAAAAGGGGGCCGTAGCCCCCTTTCCCCGTCGATCGAGCAGGTAGGCCGTTACTGGCCGCCCGGCATCCCCGGCGGCATTGCGCCGGCCGGTCCACCAGGACCGCCCTGCTGCATCTGCATCTGGCGGACGGTGGCTTCGGGCAGGAAGTCGAGCAGGTCGACGTCGAACACCAGGGTCGAATTGGCCGGGATCGGCCCCTTGGCCTCCGCGCCATAGCCCAGCGACGGCTTGATCCAGAGGCGGTACTTCGCGCCCTTGGGCATCAGCTTCAACGCTTCGGAGAAACCGGGAACGACACCTGCGACCGGCATCGGCGTCGGCTGCTGCGACTTGTCGAAGGTCGTGCCGTCGAGCAGCTTGCCCTCATATGTAATGAGCGCGATGTCGGCATCGGTGGGCTTGGGCGCGCCGGGCTGGCCGGGCGCGATCACCTTGTACTGAAGGCCCGACGCCGTCGTGACGACACCCTTCGCACGCGCGTTGCGAGTCGCGAAATCGTCACCGGCGCGCGCAAGCGCAAAGGCCGCGACCAGTGCCAGCGCGATCCCGACCCAGAGGTAGACGAGATAGCTGCGTTTGACGGGGCGGATCGGGACAGCGGTCACGGTCGACATGGATGGCCTCGGTTCAGAAAGGCCGCACGCATACGACCGTGGGATGTCGGAAGGTTACAAAGGTTACACCGGGAGCAGGGGGTAGCCCGCCCTGCCCCGGTGTCGGCACGTCTTACCGTGCGCCGTCACGCTCGGCGCGCTTGCGCTCCAGCTTGCGGGCGCGGCGAACGGCGGCGGCGCGCTCACGCGCACGCTTCTCCGACGGCTTTTCGTAATGCCGGCGCAGCTTCATTTCGCGGTAGACGCCCTCGCGCTGCAGCTTCTTCTTGAGTGCGCGCAGCGCCTGGTCGACATTATTGTCGCGAACTACGATCTGCATAAACGGCCCAGTCTCCGAATCAAATGACTTTAGCGGCAGCGGACCCAAGCCCGCGCCGTGTGAAGGCTGCGCCTAGCAGCGACGCCTTCCGATGGCAAGGCGAACATGCGTCGACAAGCGCCGGACATCCGCACGTTCCATCGTTTCGAACCGATCCAATGGCACAGCCGGATGCCCCGACGCAACCGCCCTGCCGCCGCGAGGCCCCTTGGCGAGCGATGCAGCGGGCGGCTATGGCAGGCGGCATGACCGGTGCCCCCTTTGTCCTGCATGACAGCTACACCCGCGCAGCCCGCGCGTTCGAACCGATCGATCCGGCGAACGTCCGCGTCTATTCGTGCGGGCCGACCGTCTACAATTACGCGCATGTCGGCAACCTGCGCGCCTATGTCTTCACCGACACGCTGTCGCGCGTGCTGACGTGGAAGGGCTATCCCCTCACCCACATCATCAACATCACCGATGTCGGGCACCTGACGTCGGATGCGGATGCGGGCGACGACAAGATGGAAGCGGCGGCGCGCAGGTCCGGGCAGGATATCTGGGCAATTGCAAAACATTACACCGATGCCTTCAAGCAGAATCTGAATGACCTGAACATCCGCCCGCCAAGCAGATTCCCGCTGGCGACCGACCATGTGCCCGCCATGATCGCGTTCGGCGAGGCGATCGCCGAGAAGCACTGCTACCTCCTGGACAGCGGCCTGTATTTCGACACGTCGACGGTGCCCGATTACGGCCGGCTGGCGCGGTCGCGTGACGACGAGGGCGAGGGCCGGATCGACCCCGTCGCGGGCAAGCGCCACCCGCAGGATTTCGCGATCTGGCGTCGCTCCCCGCCCGGCGAGCAGCGCCAGATGGAATGGGACTCGCCGTGGGGCAAGGGCGCGCCGGGATGGCATCTGGAATGCTCGGTGATGGCGCGCCAGTATCTGGGGGACGCGTTCGACATCCACACCGGCGGCATCGACCACCGCGAGATCCACCACCCCAACGAAATCGCGCAGAACATGGCGCGCTGCGGATGCGAGGGGACCGGTGCGAACTTCTGGATGCATAACAACTTCCTGGTCGAACGAACTGGAAAGATGTCGAAATCCGGTGGCGGGTTCACGACCCTGCAGACGCTGGTCGATCGCGGATTCCATCCGCTGGCCTACCGGCTGATGTGCCTGCAGGCGCAGTATCGCAGCGAGCTTGAGTTTTCGTGGGAGAACCTGGCGGCGGCGACGACGCGGCTGAAGCGTATCGTGCAGACGGTCGAGGCGCTGCGCGCGCGCGACGACGGTGCGCGCAAGGGCGATGCGGCCGCCTATCGCGCCGCGCTGGACGCCGCGGTGTCCGACGATCTGGCGACACCACGCGCCCTGCCCGTGCTGGACGCGATGCTGGCGGACAAAAAGCTGTCGCCGCACGATCGGCTGGTCGCGCTTGACGATTTCGACGCGGTGCTGGGACTGAACCTTCAGGTGCTGACGCGCGCGGACCTGCGTGTGCGGCCGGCGAATGCGGTCATCGACGAGGCCGCGATCGAGGCGCGCCTCGCCGAGCGGCGGGATGCGCGGGCGGACAAGGACTTTGCACGGTCGGACCGACTGCGCGACGAACTGGCGGCGGCCGGCATCGAGGTGATGGATGGCGACCCGCTGGGCTGGGACTGGAGACTGCAACCATGAAGGCTGTTCTGCCCGCTATCGCCCGGCCGATGCTGGAGCCGCACCTGCCCGCCGATCTCGACGTGGCATGGTTCGCCCGGCCCGACGAGGCGAACGCGATGATCGCCGACGCGGACATTGCCTGGATCGACATGCAGCCGACCCGGCTGGTCGCCGACGCCCTTGGTCATGCCGGACCCGCGCTCAAATGGGTGTCGACGATCTATGCCGGGCTGGATGCGTTTCCGATTCCCGACCTGGCGGCACGCGGCGTGACGGTAACGAACGGAGCCGGGATCAACGCGGTCGCGGTCGCCGAATATGCAGTGATGGGGATGCTGGTCGCCGCAAAGCGGTTCGACCAGGTCGTCCGTGCGCAGGACCGGCAGGACTGGCTGAGCGATTCGCCGGGCAAGGTCGAGCTGTGCGACACGCGCGCGCTCGTGATCGGCCATGGCACGATCGGCCGGCTGATCGGCGACCGGCTGGCGGCGTTCGGCGTCGACGTGACCGGCGTCACCCGGTCGGGGCGCGACGGCACGCTGACTCCCGATGCGTGGCGGGCGCGGCTCGGTGAGTATGACTGGGTGATCCTTGCTGCGCCGTCGACCGAGGCGACGCGGGCGATGATCGGCGCGGATGAGCTGGCGGCGATGAAATCGTCCGCCTGGCTGGTCAATATCGCGCGCGGCAACATGATCGACGATACCGCGCTGATCGCGGCGCTGGCGAAGGGCGACATCGCCGGCGCGGTGCTCGACCCGACCGACCCCGAACCGCTGCCCGCCGGTCACCCGCTATGGTCCGCCCCCAACACCATCGTCACGATGCACCTGTCGGGCCGCAGCCAGACGACGATGTTTAAGCGGGGGGCAGCACTGTTCCTCGACAATCTGTCGGCGTTTCTGGCCGGGCGGCCGATGCGCAATGTCGCGGATCTCGCCGCCGGCTATTGATTATTGCAACGTGATTATTGCAACGGCTGGTCGCGCGTTGCGAGCACCGGCGGGTGATAGGGTCGGCCCGCGTCGGCGGGAATCCGCGCGATCTCGGCGTCGAGCGCCTGCGCCCGCGCCCTGGACGACGCATGGGTGCGGCTGCGGAAGATCCCGCCGTCGATGTCGCCGCCATGCGCGCGCCAGAACCGGGGCGCGCTGGCCGGGTCATAGCCGGCGTTGCGCAGCAGGTGCAGGCCAAGCAGGTCGGCGTCATCCTCGGTCCGGCGGAACAGGCGGCCGTTGCGCCCCAGTTCGGACAGGATGCCCCGGCTGACCTTCGCGGCGTCCAGCCGGGCGCGGTGGCGCAGGATATTGTGGGCCAGTTCATGCGCGACGATCACCGCCGTCTCGTCATCGCCGTAGCGTTCGAAGAAGCGCGAGCCGATCTGGACGATCCGGCCGTCCGCGCTGGCGGTCATGTCCGGGCCGACCAGCACCTCGAACGCCGACCGGCAGCCGGGCGAGGCTGGAACGGTCACGGCGATTCGTCGCCCGTCGCGCAGCAGCGTCAGCGCCAGCGGTTCACCGGGCGCGCGCGCGGCGATCTCGGTCACCACCGCATCGCGTGTCGCGCTGGATGGAACGGCGGTGCGATCGGCCAGCACCGCGCGGCCCGCGATCGCGACCAGCGTGTCGTTGGGACGGACGCCGGCGCGCGCGGCGGGTCCGCCGGGCACGACCGCCTCGACCGCCACAGGCCCGGCAAAGCCGAAGGTCCGGCGGACGGACTCCGCCTGCGCGGGATCATATTGATCGAACGCGTGGAGAACCCAGCCCGGCGTCGGCGACAGGTCGCGGCACAGGGCGGCATTGGCGGTCGTCAGCCGATAGGCGATCGTCGCCAGCCGCTGATCGACATCGCGCAGTGCCGCGAGCGGTGCGGTGTCCTGGGTCGCCCCGGCCGGCACGACGCCACCCATCATGGTCACCAGCGCCAGCAGCAGCACCCGACCCGATCGCGCAAGATTGTACGGAATATTCATAATCGGTTCCGATGCCGGGTAACTGTACGTTTTTAAGGCACGGACCACGGTACGCGCCGCACTTTTATATCGACGCCCGCGCGGCGCACGCGATATGGCACGTCCCGAATTACGGAGAATACACGCAATGTCGAGCGATACCGCCCCGGGCGCCGTCCAGTTGATCGTCCCCAAGCGCTTCGGCGACGCACGCGGCTGGTTCACCGAGGTGTACAGCGCGGCGGCGTTCGCCAAGCGCGGCATCACCTGCCAGTTCGTGCAGGACAATCACTCGCTGTCGCAGCCGAAATTCACGCTGCGCGGCATGCATTTCCAGACCCCGCCGCACGGCCAGGACAAGCTGGTCCGCTGCATCCGCGGCCGGATCTATGACGTCGCGGTCGACGTGCGGCGCGATTCGCCGACCTATGGCCAGTGGGTCGGCGCGGAACTGTCGGCGGAAAACGGCCACCAGCTGTTCGTGCCGGTCGGCTTCGCCCACGCGTTCCTGACGCTGGAGGAGGATTGCGAGGTTTCGTACAAGGTGTCGGGTCAGTATGCGCCGGAGTGCGACGGCGGCATCCGCTGGGACGATCCGGCGATCGGCATCGACTGGCCGATGCCAGAGGGCACGGTTCCCGAGACGTCGGACAAGGACAAGCTGCTGCCGCTGCTCGCCGATTTCGATTCGCCGTTCGAGTATAATGGCGTGCCGCTGTCGCCGCTGCCCGTTTCCGCCTGATCCAGAAGGACCTGATTTCCATGCGTATCTTCGTCACCGGCGGGGCCGGTTTCATCGGCTCGGCGCTCGTCCGTCACCTGATCGAGAACACCGAGCACGAGGTTCTGAACTTCGACAAGCTGACCTATGCCGGCACGCTGACCACGGTCGAGCGCGTCGCCGACAGCAACCGCTACACCTTCGTTCAGGGTGACATCTGCGACGCCGACGCGGTCGAGGCGGCGATCAATGCATTCAAGCCCGACATCGTCACGCATCTGGCCGCCGAAAGCCATGTCGACCGCTCGATCGACGGGCCGGGCGCATTCATCCAGACCAACATGGTTGGCACCTATGTGATGCTGGCCGCCGCGCGCAGCTATTGGCTGAGCCTGGATGACGAGGCGAAGGCGGCGTTCCGCTTCCACCATATCTCGACCGACGAGGTTTACGGGTCGCTTGGTGACACCGGCCTGTTCACCGAGGAAACGCCTTACGACCCGCGCTCGCCCTATTCGGCGTCGAAGGCGGGTTCCGACCATCTGGTCAGCGCGTGGGGCCATACGTTCGGCCTGCCGGTGCTCATCACCAACTGTTCCAACAATTACGGGCCGTATCACTTCCCCGAAAAGCTGATCCCACTGATGATCGTCAAGGCGCTCGCCGGGGCCGACCTGCCGGTCTACGGCAAGGGCGATCAGGTGCGCGACTGGCTGTATGTCGAGGATCACGTCCGCGCGTTGCAGGCAGTGTTCGAGAAGGGCGTCGCCGGCCGGACCTATAATGTCGGCGGCAACAACGAGAAGCAGAACCTGGAGGTCGTCCACACCGTCAGCGCGATCCTCGACCGTCTGCGCCCGCGTGCCGACGGCCAGTCCTATGCGACGCAGATCACCTATGTCGCCGACCGTCCGGGCCACGACAAGCGCTATGCGATCGACGCCAGCCGGATCAAGGACGAGCTTGGCTGGGAACCGGCCGAGACGTTCGAGAGCGGGATCGAGAAGACCGTCGCCTGGTATCTGGATAACGAGGCGTGGTGGCGGCCGATCGTTGACCAGCACAAGGCCGATCAGCGCCGGGGCCTGAACGCATGAAGACGATCCTCGTCACCGGCGGCAAGGGCCAGCTCGGCACCGAACTGACCCGCTATACCTGGCCCGAAGGCTATGGCGTGGTCGCGGTCGATATCGACGAACTGGATCTGCGCGACACCGCCGCCATCATGCGCGTGGTCGAGGCTGGGCATGACGGCCAGCCGTTTGCGGCCGTCATCAGCGCAGGCGCCTATACCGCGGTCGACAAGGCCGAGACCGACGTGGTCACGTCCTGGGCGGTCAACGCAATGGCTCCGGCGGCGTTCGGCGAGGCCTGTGCCAAGGCGGGCATCCCGCTGTTGCAGGTGTCGACCGACTATGTGTTCGACGGCGCGCGCGAGGGTGCGTGGGAGGTCGACGACGCGGTCGGGCCGCTGGGCGTGTACGGCGCGTCGAAGCTGGGCGGCGAACTGGCGGTGAAGACCGCTGGTTGCCGTTATGCCATCGTCCGCACCGCCTGGGTGGTCAGCGCACACGGTAACAATTTCGTGAAGACGATGCTGCGGGTCGGCGCGACCAACCCGACGTTGCGGGTGGTCGACGACCAGCATGGCAGCCCGACGGCGGCGGCCGACCTGGCCGACGCGCTGGCCAGGATCGCCGTGCGGATGATTGCAGATCCGGCCATCGCGTCGGGCACCTATCACTTCAGCAATGCCGGCGCGGTCACCTGGGCTGGTTTCGCACGCGAGATCTTTGCCCAGGCGTCGGGACGTGGTGGCCCCTCCCCCAGTGTCGACGGCATCGCGTCGAGCGAATACCCGACACCGGCGACCCGCCCGACCAACTCGCTGCTCAGCCACAGCGCGATCGAGCGCGACCACGGCATCGTGCCGCGCCGCTGGCAGGACGCGCTGAGCGACATCCTCGACGATCTCATCGGGAAGAAAAACGCATGAAGGGCATCATTCTGGCCGGAGGTTCCGGCACCCGGCTTCACCCGGCGACGCTGGCGGTGAACAAGCAGCTGCTGCCGGTCTATGACAAGCCGATGATCTATTATCCGCTGTCGGTGCTGATGCTGGCGGGCATCCGCGAAGTGCTCATCATCTCGTCGCCGGAGTTTCTGGGCAATTACCGCAACCTGTTCGGCGACGGGTCGGATTTCGGCATGCAGATCCAGTATGCCGAACAGCCCCGGCCCGAAGGTCTGGCGCAGGCGTTCACGATCGGCGCGGATTTCATCGGCGACGACCATGTCGCGCTGGTGCTGGGCGACAACATCTTCTTCGGCGCGCACCTGACCGAGCTGATGGCGAGCGCGACCGCGCGGACCGAGGGGGCGACCGTCTTCGCCTACCGCGTCGAGGATCCCGAGCGCTACGGCGTCGTCGATCTCGACGAGACCGGCCGCGCGCTGAGTCTTGAGGAAAAGCCGGCCAAGCCGAAGTCCAACTATGCGGTCACCGGCCTGTATTTCTACGACAACAAGGTCGTGCAATATGCCCGCGACCTGAAGCCGTCGGCGCGCGGTGAGCTGGAAATCACCGACCTCAACCGGATCTACATGGAGGCGGGCAACCTGTACGTCGAGCAGATGGGGCGTGGTTACGCCTGGCTCGACACCGGCACCCACGATTCGCTGCTGGAGGCGTCGGAGTTCGTGCGCACGATCCAGCATCGCCAGGGCATTCAGGTCGCCTGTCTTGAGGAAATCGCCTATCATCAGGGCTTTATTTCCGCCGACACCGCCCGCGCGGCGGGCGAGCGGTTCAAGAAGACCAATTACGGCAAGGCCATCCTGAACGCGGTCGACGGGCATTGATCACCGGCGTGTCGCGGATCCGACCATCTGTCCGCGACACGCCGATCTACCCGCCGTACCCAGTCTCGACCGCAAGGCGTCCTTCAGGTCCGGCGATTGTAGCTTTTGATGCCACGGCGACGTAATTTGTCAGCCTTGCGCTTGCGCGATGTCGCCACCCACACGATGCCGGCCATCAGCGTGATTCCACCGATGATGGCGAAGGCGAGCAGGGTGCGTGCTGGTAGATCCATGCGGCACGCCAATGCCGAAACGCACAAAGATTGACCAGTTTTTTTTGAACGTTGCTGGTCAATGGCGTAACCCGCAAGCCAGCCGATCACAGCCATCGCTTTTCTTTCGTTGCGTGGCCATGCGTTCTGACGCATGGGAATTGCCGGAAATCACGAACGGACTGAGAACAATGGCCACCAATTGGTCCCCAGACAGCTGGACCCGCCACGAGGCACGGCAGTTGCCGGTCTATCCCGACGCGGACGCGCTGGACGCCGCCACCGATCAGCTCGGCACCTATCCGCCGCTGGTGTTCGCAGGCGAGGCGCGCAGCCTGACCGCCGATCTGGCCGATGTCGCCGCCGGCAAGGCGTTCCTGTTGCAGGGCGGCGATTGCGCCGAGAGTTTCGCCGAACACAGCGCCAACAACATCCGCGATACCTTCCGCGTCATCCTGCAGATGGCGGTCGTGCTGACCTATGCGTCGAAGCTGCCGGTGGTGAAGCTGGGCCGGATGGCGGGCCAGTTCGCCAAGCCGCGCTCGACCAACATGGAGGAGATCGGCGGGGTCGAACTGCCGAGCTATCGCGGCGACATCGTCAACGACATCGCCTTCACGGATGCCGCGCGCCAGCCCGATCCGCAGCGGATGATCCGCGCCTATTCGCAAAGCGCGGCGACGCTGAACCTGTTGCGCGCGTTCGCCAGCGGCGGCTATGCCAATCTGCATCAGGTTCATCGCTGGACCCACGACTTCATGGGCCGCAGCCCGTGGTCAAAGAAATATGCCGAGACGGCCGACCGGATCGGTGAGGCACTGGAGTTCATGGCCGCGTGCGGGATCGACCCGGAAACGGTGCCGCAACTGTCGCAGACCAGCTTCTACACCAGCCATGAGGCGCTGCTGCTGCGCTACGAACAGGCGTTGACGCGTCAGGATTCGCTGACCGGCGGCTGGTACGACACCTCGGCGCATTTCCTGTGGATCGGCGACCGGACCCGGTTCGAGGGATCGGCGCATGTCGAGTTCCTGCGCGGGATCGGCAATCCGATCGGCATGAAATGCGGTCCGACCCTGGAGCCGGATGCGCTGCTGCGGATGCTCGACACGCTGAACCCGGACCGGATTCCGGGGCGGATGACGCTCATCACCCGCTATGGCCACGACAAGATCGAGGCGGGCCTGCCCAAGCTGGTGCGCGCGGTGATGCGCGAGGGCCATCCGGTCGTCTGGTCCTGCGACCCGATGCACGGTAACGTCATCAAGGCCGCCAATGGCTACAAGACGCGGCCGTTCGACCGGATCCTGGCCGAAGTACGCGGTTTCTTTGCCGTGCACCGCGCGGAGGGCAGCTTCGCCGGCGGCATCCACGCCGAAATGACCGGGCAGAATGTGACCGAATGCACCGGCGGCGCGATCGACGTGACCGAACAGAGCCTGGGCGATCGCTATCACACGCATTGCGATCCGCGCCTGAACGCCGGCCAGAGCCTGGAACTCGCGTTCCTGCTGGCGGAAATGCTCAACGTCGAAATGGCGGAGCGCAAGAAGGCGGCATGATGACCGGCGGGTGCCGATGCCGGATAATCGGCATCGGCACCCGTACCGCCTAGCGGTCCGGCGCGCGGACAGTGACCGGTTCCGCACCCGGGGCCGTTTCATAGCGTCGCCGCGGCAGAGCCTCCGGCATTTCGTCGCGGATATAGGCCAGCATCGCCTCGCGCACGTCGCAGCGCAGGTCGAAGGCGATGGCGGCGTCCTTGGCGGTGACCAGCGCCCGGACCTCTATCGCGTCGGCCTTCATGTCGGTCACCTGCAGGTTGAAGAAGCGTCTGTCCCAGCGCGGATTCGCGGTGACCACCGTTTCCAGATGCGCGCGCAGGCGCGCAATGTCGGCAGACGGATCAAGCTGCCAGAAAACGCTGCCAAGCAGTTGGCTGGTTTCGCGGGTCCAGTTCTGGAAGCTTTCCTCCAGAAACTTCGACACCGGGACCACCAGCCTGCGCTCGTCCCACAGCTTGATGACGACGAAGGTCAGGCGGATCTCCTCGATCCGCCCCCATTCGCCGGCGACGATGACGACGTCGTCCAGCCGGATCGGTTCGGTAAATGCCATCTGAACGCCGGCGATCAGATTTTTCAGCGCCGGCTGGGCAGCGGCACCGACGACAAGGCCGGCGATCCCGGCCGACGCCATCAGCGTGACGCCGATCGTACGAATACCCGGCACGCTGAGCAGCATCAGGCACAGCGTGATGAAGACGATGAAGAACGCACCGATCCGACCGAGAATCGTCGCGCGGGTCCGCTTGCGGCGGGCACGAAGATTGTCCTCGACGCTGATGTCCGCCTGCGATTCGACGACGTCCTGCACCGCGCGCAGGGCCGCCAGCGCCAGCCAGCCGAGCAACGCGGGCACGAGGAAGCCGAACACCTGACGCAACGCCGTGTCGCCCGCCGGCAGGAACCGCGCCGCCGCCCCGACCGCGACCGTGACCGTCACCCAGCGAAGCGGGCGGCGCACGCGGTCGAGCACCAGCCCGTCGACGCTGGTCCGGCTGCGCCGCGCGGCATGGTGGGCGATCCGCATCGCGACCGTGTGCAGCACCAGCGCGGCGATGACGGCCACGACGATCGCGACAAGCCCCGTGATCCAGCCATCGGCGGGATCGAGATTGAGGGAGTGGAACCATTGCATCCACAGGGAACCGGTCGGGACAACCGTGGTTCCCCGGGCGATCGGATGATGACCGCGTCTGGGGGCTTGACGCCTGGGCCGTCCCGCCGTATCCGGCCGCTTCTGCTACACGGCCCCTTCGTCTAGCGGTTAGGACGACGCCCTCTCACGGCGTAAGCACGAGTTCGATTCTCGTAGGGGTCACCAGCATTTCACCCATCGACGCCATGCCTGAACCGTCCCGGTCGATCGCCGGAACGTAGACGTCTGTCGTCGCAACATCGCAGGCGGTTGCTGCGGTCACGCGCCGGTTTAGGCGGCGGCGAGCTGTTGCAGGAACCGGTCGGTGGCGGCCTGCAGCGTGCCGGCGGCGGTCGACAGCCCGGTGGCCGCGCCGGACACCCGGCTGGACAGAATCTCGGTCTTGCCCGCGGCATCGGCCACCCGCGCGATCCGGTCGGTGATGTCGGTGGCCCCCGCCGCCGTTTCGAGCGCGGCGGTGTGGATCACGGCGGCGGTATCGCGCTGGCGATCCACCGCCACCCGGATCGCGTCGGCGGCCTCGGCCAGCGCGCCGATCATCGTGCCCACCCCGTGCAGCGACCCGCGCGCCACGTCGGCGCTGTCCCGCATCGACCCGGCGAGCGTGCGGATTTCCCCGGTCGCGCCCGCCGCCTGACCGGCAAGACTTTTCACCTCATGCGCGACCACGGTGAATCCGCGACCGACCTCGCCCGCGCGCGCCGCCTCGATCGTCGCGTTCAGCGCGAGCAGGCTGGTGCGCCCGGCGATGTCGCTGATCGAATCGGCAAAGCCGGCGATCGACGCGGTCCGTTCGCTCAACGCATGAACCGCCTGGTTCCCGGCCTCCGACAGATGACGGGTATCGCCGCTCAGCCTGGCCTGATGATCGACCGTGGCGGCGATCGCGGTGATCGACAGCGACAGATCCTCGATCCGGTGGGCAAGCATGGCCGCGCTCTCCGACGACTGGACGGCGGTGGCGGCGGTAGCGACAATCTCGGCACTGCCGCGCCGGGCAAGATCGGTCATCGTGCGCGCGGATTGCGCCAGATCGCCCGACGCCTGCCCGACGACCGCTACGGTCTGCGCGACCGAGGCACGAAAACTGTGGCTCAGCGCCAGCATGTCCGCGCGGCGACGCGTCTCCGCCGCCGCCTCCTGCGCCTTGCGACGGAGGCGTTCCGACGCGGCCCGCTCCTCGGCGGCGTGCAGGGCGACCATGGCCGCCTCGGCATCGTGCCTGCGCTTGTCTGATTCGATCGCCAGAGCCGCACTGTTGATGGTCGCGCGACGCTGGTCGATCATCAGGCCGCGCAGGCGGATGGTCAGGTAGGACAGCACGCCGCCTTGCAGGACGACCGCCACCGCATGAAAGACGACGCGGCCGATCGTGTTGCTGCCGGTGAAGGCCAGGTCCGAGGCCGCCCCGGCCAGCACGATATGATGCAGCGCGATGAGCGCGGATGCCAGCACCAGCGGTCGCCAGTCGCACAGCAGCGTCAAGGCCCCCAGTGCGACGAAGAAATACATGTGGCCATCCATCTGCCACGGATGGCCCGCCAGCAGCGAGACCAGCAACGCCGGATGAATCGCGGCGAGCGTTCCCGTCATCAACCGCGCCGTGTCGTCGTGACGCCGGCGCAGCGCCATGGCCGTCGGCCCGGCATTGGCGATCACCGCCACGACCAGCACCGCCGATACCGCCGATACCGCCGCAGACTGAATCACCAGTCCCAGCACCAGCAGCATCGCGGTCCAGAGCCATGACGCGACGACCAGGATATGGATACCACGCTGGCGCAGGGCCGCGAGTTCGGGAACCGTGGCGTCCCCCATCACGAGGCCGTCCCACAAAGCGGGGCCGAACCCGCGAGCGCCATGACTCCGTCGTCGTAAAGCGTGGGCGCGATGCGGGAACGTTCGCCGTAGACGACATAGCTGCCGTCGATCGGCCCGCGTCCGACAAGGGCGGCCCCGGCCGTCAGCGCGTGCGACAGGATGTGCGCCCTGCCCCGATCCGTCACCGGCACCAGCAGCATCCGGCCGACCGCCGGTGGGAACAGCCCAAGCACAAGCAGCCCGATCGCGACCAGCATCACCTGACCCGCCACCAGGGCCACACCATCCACACGCGACCCGAAAATCATTACATCCATTTAGGATGCAACGGTTAGCAAGGCGTAAACCAGCCGACCGCATGGGCGCGCTGGGACGATCAGTAGGCCCGGCCCACCAGCACGCGCTCCACCGCCGGTTCGCCGGTGAAGATGCAAGGCCCCTCGTCGCAACCGGTCTGGGCGACGGGCGCGTTGCGGATGGTCAGCTTCAACGCCTTCAACCGCTCGACCACAGTGTCCAGCGCCGCGCCGGTCGGCTTCGACCAGCGGATATCGACCCAGCCCGGATTGCGGATGCCCTCGGCGAAATGCGCGACGACGCCGGCCCAGTCATCGACCGGCGTGATGTTCGCGCGCAGCCGCTCGACCGACTGACTGTGCAGCGTGTCCTGGATCTCGGTCAGCGTCATGGCGATGTCGGCGACCAGCGTATCCTTCGGCAGGATTGCGCTGTCGAGTTTGCCACCCTCCTTGTACAGCCGGTCGCGGCGCAGCACCGACACGTTGCCGCCCGCCACGTCGCGGCCGCCGACCTCGACGATCACCGGCGCGCCCTTCTTGACCCAGCCCCAGCGCTTGGTCGCGGACTTGGCGGGCTTCAGGTCGAGCAGCGCGCGGACCGGCTCGCCCAGCGCAGCTTGTCCGGCCAGCGCCTTTTGCAGATCGCGGCAATAGGCGACGATGGCCTCGTCCTCGGGCTGGTCGCGCAACATCGGCACGATCACCACCTGCCACGGCGCGATCATCGGCGGCACGCGCAGGCCGTCGTCGTCGCCATGGACCATGATGACGCCACCGATCATCCGCGTCGACACGCCCCAGCTGGTCGTGTTCGCCAGCTCGAACTGGCCTTCACTGTTCTGGAACCGGATGTTCTGCGCGTTCGCGAAATTGGTGCCGAGGAAGTGCGAGGTGCCGGCTTGCAGCGCCTTGCCATCCTGCATCATCGCCTCGATGCTGTAGGTCGCGACCGCACCCGGGAAGCGCTCATTCTCCGGCTTCTCGCCGGCGATGACGTGCAGGCCCAGGCAATCCTCGGCGAACGAGCGATAAACCTCCAGCATCTTCAGCGTTTCCTCGCGCGCCTCTTGCGGCGTGGCATGGGCGGTGTGCCCCTCCTGCCAGAGGAACTCGCTGGTGCGCAGGAACATACGGGTCCGCATTTCCCAGCGGACGACGTTCGCCCACTGGTTGATGAGCACCGGCAGGTCGCGCCACGACTGGACCCAGCGCGCGAACGCCGCGCCGATCACGGTTTCCGACGTCGGCCGCACTACCAACGGCTCCTCCAGCTTGGCGTCGGGATCGGGGACCAGCTTGCCATACGCGTCGGCCTTCAGCCGGTGATGCGTGACGACCGCCATCTCCTTGGCGAAACCATCGACATGCTCGGCTTCCTTCTCGAAGTAGGACAGCGGGATGAACAGCGGGAAGTAACAGTTCTCATGCCCCGTCGCCTTGATCCGGTCGTCGAGCAGCCGCTGGATCCGCTCCCAGATACCATAGCCCCATGGGCGGATGACCATGCAGCCGCGCACGCCGGACTCCTCGGCCAGATCGGCCTCGGCGATGACGGATTGATACCAGGCGGAGAAGTCCGCTTCGCGGGTGACGGGGAGCGCATGTTTCATAGGGGCAGCGGATAGCGCGGCGCAGGCGCGGCGTCACCCCTTCGGCTGCGCCGGGGGTGTCGGACCCGCCACGCCCGCGCTACAGCCGCCCCATGCCCGCCCCCGCCTCCCATGACCGGATCCTGCCAGCGATCGCGCTACGCCTGCTGTCGGTGTTCTTCCTGGCGAGCATGGGTGCGCTCATCAAGCTGGCCGAGACGATGGGCGCGTCGCTGCCCGAGGTGCTGTTCTTCCGCCAGCTGGGCGCGTCGGTGCTGGTGACCGGCGTGATCCTGGCCGGGCCGGGTATCGCCACGATCCGCACGCTGCGGATCGGCGCGCATGTCCGCCGCGCGGTCGTCGGCCTGTCGAGCATGGCGTGCATGTTTTCCTCGCTCATGCTCCTGCCGCTGGCCGAGGCGACGACGTTGCAGTTCACGGTGCCGATCTTCGCGACGATCCTGGGCGCGGTGCTGCTGCGCGAGCCGACCGGCTGGCATCGCTGGGGCGCGGTGCTGGTCGGATTCGCAGGGGTACTGATCGTCGCGCAGCCGGGATCGGGCCAGTTTCCGCTGGTCGGCACCGTACTGGGGCTGATCGCCGCGTCGCTGGCCGCCCTGGTGTCGATCCTGCTGCGGCAGATCGGGCGGACCGAGAGCGCCACGACGACCGTGTTCTGGTTCTCCACCCTGTCGCTGCTGCCGCTCGGGATCGCCTACGCCTTCTCCCTGCAACCGCATCCGCCGCGGGTGTGGGCGGTCCTGTTCGGCATGGGGTTGCTTGGCGGGATGGGACAGATCGCGCTGACCGCCGCGCTGCGCCGGGGGCCGGTGTCGGTGGTCGTGCCGATGGACTATTCCAGCCTGATCTGGGCGACGCTGTACGGCTTTCTGCTGTTCGGCGCGGTGCCGGCGCAGGCGACCTGGCTGGGCGCGCCGGTGATCGTGGCCAGCGGGCTGTATATCGTCTGGCGCGAGCAGGCCCGACGTCGGGCCGAAACCGACGCCGCGATCGTTGGCGAATAGGTTACCGAAAGGTCGGCACCCCGATCATCGCCAGCATCCGCCGCGCGCGTAGATACATTTCCAGCCGCTGCATCGTGAACAGGCCAAGCGCGAGCGCGACCAGCATGTCGGTCATCGCCATCGCGTTCAGGTGCAGCGCGCTGGTCGTCGCCACCTCGCGCGCGCCGAAGCGAAGGACGACCAGCACCAGCAGGAACAGGATCGCGGCTGGCGACGACGTCTGGCTGAGACTGCGCGTCACCGGATCCACCGTGATCCGCATCAGCTTGCCGCGCTGCCACCCCAGCCCGGCCCCCAGCACCAGCGCGACGGTGCAGAACAGCCAGCCGAAACCGACCGGTGGAAACCGTACGAACAGATAGACGGCGACCGCCGCATACAGGGTGGGGAAGATCCACAGCCGCTCGACCTTCAACGGCCGGACCCGGCTCATCCGTTTCCAGCGGATCGCAAACACCACGGCGATGACCACGGCGCTGATCGCGTAGGTGATAAGTGTATCGGTCTGTCCCGGCTGCATGCGCGTCCCCCTGCCCCACCGTCTATCGTCGGGCAGGGGGATGGTCGTCCAGTGCTATTCCGCGGCAGCCGCCATCGGCGGTTCGCGATAGGCCAGTACGGGCTTGCGCGCCGCCAGCGTTTCATCCAGCCGGCTGCGCGGCGCGAAATGCGGCGCGGTCTTCAGCGCGGCGTCGCCCGCCTTGGCCCGTTCCGCCACCGACCGCAGCGCGCCGATGAACTGGTCCAGTGCCGCCTTGCTCTCGGTCTCGGTCGGCTCGACCAGCATCGCGCCGTGGACGACCAGCGGGAAATACATCGTCATTGGGTGGAAGCCCTCGTCGATCAGCCCCTTGGCGATGTCGATCGTCGAGAAGCCGGCGGCAAGGCCGTGGTCGCTGAAGATCGCCTCGTGCATGCACGGCCCGGACTCCGCGAACGGCGCGTCGAGCGTGGTTTCCAGACTGCGCAGGATGTAGTTGGCGTTCAGCACCGCGTCCTCGGCGACCTGGCGCAGACCGTCCGCGCCGTGGCTGAGGATATAGGTCAGCGCGCGGGTGAACATGCCCATCTGGCCGTGGAACGCGGTCATCCGCCCGAACGTGTCGGGATGATCGTCGCCGGCCGTTTCCTCCTCGATCAGCTGGAAATGGCCTTCCGCGTCGCGCGTGGTGAAGGGCAGCGGGCCGAAGGGGCTGAGCGCCTCCGACAGCACCACCGGGCCGGAGCCGGGGCCGCCGCCGCCATGCGGGGTAGAGAAGGTCTTGTGCAGGTTGATGTGCATCGCATCGACGCCAAGGTCGCCGGGGCGCACACGGCCGACGATCGCGTTGAAGTTCGCACCGTCGCAATAGACATAGCCGCCGACGGCGTGGACCGCGTCGGAAATCTCCTTCAGGTCGCGCTCGAACAACCCGCAGGTGTTGGGGTTGGTAATCATCACCGCCGCGACATCGGGACCAAGCCGGGCCTTCAGCGCGTCGGTGTCGATCCGCCCGGCCGCATTGGCGGGAATATCCTCGACCGTGAAGCCGGCGAACGCGGCGGTCGCCGGGTTGGTGCCGTGCGCGCTTTCAGGCACCAGCACGACCTTGCGATGCCCCTCGCCGCGCTTTTCCAGCGCCGCCTTGATGCACAACATGCCGCACAATTCGCCATGCGCGCCCGCCTTGGGACTCATCGCGACGCCGTGCATGCCGGTCAGTTTGATGAGCCAGACCGCCAGTTCGTTGATGACGCCAAGCGCCCCCTGCACCGTATCGACCGGCTGAAGCGGGTGGACGTCGGCGAAACCGGGCAGCCGCGCCATCTTCTCGTTCAGGCGCGGATTGTGCTTCATCGTGCACGAGCCGAGCGGAAACAGCCCCAGGTCGATCGCGTAATTCTGACGGCTGAGGCGGGTGTAATGCCGGACCGTTTCCGGCTCCGACAGGCCGGGAAGGCCGATCGGCGCGGTGCGGGCGAGGCAGCCTAGCCGCGACGCGCAACCGGTTGCACCGGCGATGTCCACACCCGTCGTGCTGGTATCGCCGATCTCAAAGATCAGCGCCTCCTCCAGCATCAGCGCCTTGTTGCCGGTGAAGCTTGCGGGAACCGCATCGGTATTCGATTCCGGGCGCTCGGGGCGCCAGCCGCTCTGGTTGATCGTCATGCCAGCACCTCGCCAAGCGCCGTCGCCAGCGCGTCCACATCCTCAGGAGTCGTCGTCTCGGTCACCGCGACGACCAGCCCGTTCGCCAGTGCGTCCTCGCCCGGATACAGCCGGCCGAGCGATACGCCGGCCAGGATGCCCTTGTCGGCCAGCGCCCGGACGATCGGCCGCGCCTCCTGCCCGAGATCCAGCGTGAATTCGTTGAAGAAGCTGTCGTTGACCAGCCGCACGCCCGGCACCTGCGCCAGACGGTCGGCGGCGGCGACCGCGCCGGCATGATTGACCTCGGCCAAGCGGCGCAGGCCCGCCTCACCCAGCAGGGTCATGTGCACCGAGAAGGCCAGCGCACACAGGCCGGAATTGGTGCAGATGTTCGACGTCGCCTTTTCGCGGCGGATATGCTGCTCACGCGTCGACAGCGTCAGCACGAAGCCGCGCCGGCCATCGGCATCGACCGTCTGGCCGCAGAAGCGCCCGGGCATCTGGCGGATATATTTGTCCTTGCAGCCCATCAGACCGACATACGGCCCGCCGAACTGAAGGCCGACGCCAAGCGACTGGCCCTCTCCGACGACGATGTCGGCGTCCATTTCGCCCGGCGACCGGATCGCCCCCAGCGCGACCGGCTCGGTCACGACCGCGATCAGCAGCGCCTTCTTCGCATGGGCGGCATCGGCCAGCGGCCTCAGATCGGCGGTGCGGCCGAGGATGTCGGGATATTGCACCACGACGCAGCTGGTTTCGTCGTCGATCGTCGCGATCAGCCGGTCGAGGTCGGTGCCGGCCTCCAGCGTCGGCGCGGCGGTGTCGAGCACGTCGCCGGTATATTTCGCCATGGTTTTTGCGACCGAGACGTAATGCGGGTGCAGGCCCGACGACAGGATCGCCTTGCCGCGCTTGGTGATGCGCCGGGCCATGCCGATCGCCTCCCAGCAGGCCGTCGACCCGTCATACATCGACGCATTGGCGACGTCGGTGCCCAGCAGCCGCGCGACCTGCGTCTGGAACTCGAACAGCATCTGCAGTGTGCCCTGCGCGATCTCGGGCTGGTACGGCGTGTAGGCGGTCAGGAACTCGCCGCGCTGGATCAGGTGATCGACGCTGGCGGGCACATGATGCTTGTACGCACCGCAGCCGAGGAAGAACGGGCCGTCGCCCGCCGTCATGTTCTGACGCGACAGGGCGGTCATGTGCCGCTCGACCGCCATTTCGGACGCGTGGTTCGGCAGGTCGCGGATTGGCCCGTCGAGCCGCGCGGCTTCGGGCACATCGACGAACAGGTCGTCGATCGACGATGCGCCGATCACCTTGCCGCTTTCGGCACCGACGACGAAGATGTCGCCGATCTTCAGCGTGCCCCGGTCGATCAGGACCGTCGGTTTGGGCGTCCGCTGGAGCGGCCCCTCCCCCAACCCCTCCCGCGAGCGGGAGGGGAGATTTACGTCAGAGTTTCGCGACGAAGCTCGCATAGGCGACTTCATCCATCAGCTCCTCAACTTCCGCCGGGTCGGTCAGCGTGATTTTGTAGAACCAGCCTTCCGCTTCCGGGTCGGAATTGACGAGGCTGGGTTCGTCGGCGAGCGCGGCGTTGCCCTCAATCACGGTGCCGGAGACGGGCGAATAGACGTCCGACGCGGCCTTGACCGATTCAACCACGGCGGCCTCATCACCCTTGGTCAGCTGCTTGCCCTCTTCGGGCACGTCGACGAACACGATGTCGCCCAGCTGGCCTTGCGCATATTCGCTGATGCCGACGGTGCCGACCTCGCCGTCGAGGTCGATCCATTCATGGTCTTCGGTAAAGTAACGGCTCATCACTTGCCTCCTGCGCGGACATAGCGGTGGGGAACGAACGGCATCGCGGTGACGGTCGCGGTATGGACCTTGCCGCGTTGCGCGATCTCGATACGGGTGCCGGGCCTGGACAGCGCCAGCGGGACATAGGCCATCGCGATCGGCGCGCCGAGCGTCGGCGCAAAGCCGCCGCTGGTCAGCGCACCGACCTGCGCGCCATCGGCGCCAATCACGCCCGCGCCCTCGCGCAGCGGCTGGCGTCCCTCGATCAGCAGGCCGACACGCTTTGTTTCAGGGCCAGCCTCGCGTTCGGCGAGGATGCGGGCGGCTCCGGCGAAATCGGCAGCCTCCCGACGGCGCTTCGACAGCGCGAAGCCGAGGTCGGCCATCACCGGCGTGATCGCAGGGGTCAGGTCGTGGCCGTAGAGCGGCAGCCCCGCCTCCAGCCGCAGCGAATCGCGCGCACCAAGGCCGATCGGCCGGACCGCGTCGTTCGTCATCAGCGCATCGGCGAAGGCGGTGACCTGGTCGGCGGGCACCGAAATCTCGTAGCCGTCCTCACCCGTGTAGCCCGACCGGCTGATCCACAGCGGCACGCCCGCCCATTCGAACGCGCCGGCGGTCATGAAGGTCAGCGCCTCGACGCCGGGCACCAGCGCGGACAGTACGTCGACCGCCTTCGGCCCCTGCAACGCGAGCAGCGCCTGATCGTCCATCATGTTGATGGTCACGTCGTCGCCCAGCACGTCAAGCAGATAGGACACGTCGTCGAACTTCGTCGCGCCGTTGACGACCATGTAATAGGCCGCACTGGTGTTGGCCTCGGCCGGGCCGGTCGCCCAGGGCGCATCGGCATCGAAATACTCGCCGGCGGTGCCGAACGGATGGTCCAGCGGCAGGCGCGTGACCATCAGGTCGTCGAGGATCCCGCCATCGTCGGCCAGCAGCAGCGAATAGCGCATCCGCCCTTCGCCCAGCCCCTTCACGTCGCCCGGCAACACCGTCTCGATCGCGGCGGCGACATCGGTGCCGGCGGTGGTCGTGGTCAGCAGCAGCTGGCCCATGTGGCTGACGTCGAACAGGCCGGCATGCTCGCGGGTCCACAGATGCTCGGCCATGATGCCGTCATACTGGATCGGCATGTGATAGCCGGCGAACTCGACCATGCGAGCGCCGCGATCGCGGTGCCAGGCATCGAGCGGCAGGGTGAGGATTTCCAGCGCCTCGGCGTCGGCGTCAAGGATGGTCTGGTCGCTCAAGGCGGGTCTCCGGATCAACAGGGGGCGCAATCACGGACGATAGCGGTCCGCAACGCGTTCGGCACCCCCTCTGTCACGGTACCTGAGAGCTTTCGCGGACTGCGCTTGTGCAGATCCGCTTACCCCTTCGGTGGTGGCCGCCACAGGAAGCCACGCTTTCCAGAGTGTCGAAGCGGCCCCACGCGGTCCGTTTGCCTGAGAGATTGCCGGGGCGGTTGCTCCTTCGGCGGCCCATTCAAGGGCCTCTCCCGCGTGGGTCCATGCCGGTCATGGGAACACAGCAAAGCAACGCTTTGCTGGGACCGCAGCCCGACATCGACGCGCCGACGTTTGGCGGCGCCCGTCGACCCTGTCAATCGGTCGTGGGTGGAAGAATATCCGATACAACCGATTGCCTGACCCTACCGCGTGACGTTGTACTGCAACTGGTCGCTGGTCAGCTGGAACCCGACCAGCGCCTCGAAACTGGCGCGCAGCACGGCCTGGCGCACGGCCGGCTGGGTCAGCGGATCGACCGCCGCATCGGTATCGCCGGCCTTGCGGCGGCGGGTCAGCTGTTCGCGCACGTCGGCGGGCAGCGTGGCGGCGGCGCGGGCGACATAGCTGGTCGCGGCACCCTTGGCCTCGGCCCGCGTCTCACCGGCGTCGAAATGGACGGTCACGCGGCCAATCCGCTTGGCGACGACCGCGCTGCCGCCACGCACGACGGTGATGAAATACGGGAGAACGACGTCGCGGGCGGCGTCGGCGCGAACGCGGCGGGCTCGGACGTCGAAGGTGACCGTCGTCGCGATCTGTTCGCCGCTGTCGTTGCAGGTCGAGCGCACGTTGGTCATCAACGCGGTCACGTCCAGCGCGGACGCATCGCGGCTGGTGACGGGATCGAACAGCGTGATATCGCCGGTTTCGGCGGGCACGCCCACCACCGGACAGGCCGAGCGCACCGCGGACACGCCACCGGTCGCATCAAGCTCGCCCTTGCTGGAGCAGCCCGCCAGCATGACGGCGACAGCGAGCGGAGCGGCGATATTCGATACTTTCACGGGGCGCGCACCTTCTTTGAACACACGAAAAAGGGCACGATGCGTATCGGATCTGCATCGGCCCCGGATCGGCGATAGCATAGGAACCGCCTTTCGCACGCGCAAGCAATCGCGTAGAGGCCCTGACCATCATGACCGCACCCGAAAAACCGGCATTAGAGCTGTTGATCGCCGCCCCACGGGGCTTTTGCGCCGGTGTCGACCGCGCCATCCGCATCGTCGAACTGGCGATCGAGAAGCACGGGGCACCGGTGTTCGTCCGGCACGAGATCGTCCACAACAAGTTCGTGGTCGACAGCCTGAAGGCCAAGGGCGCGGTGTTCGTCGAGGAACTGGACGAGGTGCCGGACGGCGCGCCTGTCGTGTTTTCCGCGCACGGCGTGCCCAAATCGGTGCCGGCCAACGCCGAAAGCCGTGGCCTCGACTATCTTGACGCCACCTGCCCGCTGGTGTCCAAGGTCCACCGGCAGGCCGAACGGCTGGTCATGGCCGGTCGCCACATCGTGTTCATCGGCCATGCCGGCCACCCGGAGGTCGTCGGCACCTTCGGTCAGGTGGCGGAGGGTACGATGACGCTTGTCGAAACGGTCGAGGACGTCGCGCGGCTGACCGTGCCGGATCCGACCAACGTCGCGTTCCTAACGCAGACAACGCTGTCGGTCGACGACACCGCCGACATCGTCGCCGCGCTCCAGGACAAATACCCGATGATGCAGCCGCCGCGCGGCGAGGACATCTGCTATGCCACGTCGAACCGGCAGGCGGCGGTCAAGGCGATCGCCGCGTCGTGCGACGCGATGCTGGTGATCGGCGCGCCCAATTCGTCCAACTCGGTCCGGCTGGTCGAAGTGGCCGAGCGCGAGGGGATTTCGGCCCGGCTGATCCAGCGCGCCGCCGACCTCGACTGGGCGTTCCTTGACGGTGTCGGCACACTGGGAATCACCGCCGGCGCTTCCGCGCCCGAACTGCTGGTCCGCGAACTCGTCGCCAAGCTGGGCGAACGCTATGCGGTCACCGAGCGCGAGGTCGAGACGACCGCCGAAACCGTCACCTTCAAGCTGCCGCGCGGCCTCGAAGCCGTCGCCTGATGGCCGTCTATACGCAGGTGCCGGCGGAATCGCTGGCGCGCTTCCTGGCGGGCTTCGACCACGGCGAGCTGGTGTCGGCCAAGGGCATCGCGGAAGGGGTGGAGAACAGCAACTATCTGGTCGACACCACGACCGGGCGGTTCATCCTGACGCTGTACGAAAAGCGCGTCGATGCGGGCGACCTGCCGTTCTTCATGGGGTTGCTCGACCATCTGGCGGCCGACGGCAACCCGGTACCGCGCTTCCTGCCCGATCGCGATGGCCGGGTGATCCACATGCTGGAGGGGCGGCCCGCCTGCCTGATCGAATTCCTGACCGGCGTGTCAGTGACCACGCCGACGCGCGGACAGGCGCTGGCCGCCGGGGCCGCCATGGGCGCGATGCACGCGAGCCTGGCAACGTTCGACGAAATGCGCCCGAACACGCTGGGACCGGATGATTGGCGGCCCCTGCTGGAGCGGTGCGGGCGCGATCTGGATGCGATCCAGCCCGGATTGTACGATCGCGTTTCGGCGGCGCTCGACGCGGTGCTGCTGGCCTGGCCGCGCGACCTGCCGACCAGCGTCGTCCATGCCGACCTGTTCCCCGACAACGTGCTGATGCTCGGCGACCGGGTGACCGGGCTGATCGACTTCTATTTCGCCTGCACCGACGTCCGCGCCTATGATCTGGCGGTGATGCACAGCGCGTGGTGCTTCGACGGTCGGGGCGAGCGGTACGACGCGGACGTCGGCGCCGCGCTGCTGGAGGGCTATGCCAGCCGGTTCGGATTGTCCGATGCCGAACGCGCCGCCCTGCCGGTGCTGGCGAGGGGCGCGTGCATCCGCTTCCTGCTGACGCGGGCGTGGGACTGGCTCAACACGCCGGCCGATGCGCTGGTGACGCGGAAGGACCCGCTGGCTTATCTCCGCCGGCTCGACACCTATGAAAGTGCAGACCTGTTCGCATGACGTCCGACATGACCGCCGTTGAAATCGCCACCGATGGCGCGTGCAAGGGCAATCCCGGCCCCGGCGGCTGGGGCGCGCTGATCCGTGCGGGCACGACCGAGAAGGAACTGTCCGGTGGCGAGGCGCAGACGACCAACAACCGCATGGAACTGATGGCGGCGATCAAGGCGCTGGAGGCGCTGACGCGGCCCTGCAAGGTCACGCTGTCGACCGACAGCCGCTATGTGATGGACGGCCTGACCAAGTGGATCATCGGCTGGCAGAAGAACGGGTGGAAAACCGCCGCGCGCCAGCCGGTCAAGAACGCCGAACTCTGGCAGGCGCTGCTCGCCGCCGCCAAGCCGCACACGATCAAATGGGTCTGGGTCAAGGGTCACGCCGGCCACCCGGACAACGAACGTTGCGACCGGCTGGCCAGCGCGGCGGCGATGGTCGCGGCGCGGGGTTGAGCATGACGACATCACGTTGATCCACCCGTCGTTGCGAATGTAGCAAAGCAATCCAGAGCCACAGGCAAGACGCTTTGGATTGCTTTGCTACATTCGCAACGACGGATCACGCTGATGTCATTACGCGCCGATAGCTATTCCGACGGTGTCTCGATTTCAGCACCGGGTCCGTTCTTCTTGATCGATTCGATCGCGTTCACGGCACCGGCGCGGCTGCTATAGCCCTCGGTCCAGAACATCAGTTCGCTGTTGTATTTGAACTTGGCGACATACTCGCCCTTCTTGTTCTGCTCGATCACGAACTTGTGCGCCATGGCTCAGCTCCTTGCGACGGATCAGCGCAGGCTAGGCCCGAAACGGCCCGGCGCATAGAGGCTTGGATCAAGCCCGTCCGGGACCGGCCCGCCAAGGATCAGCGCGGCGCAGAGCGCACCTGCCGCCGGCGCGGTCTGGATGCCGAAGCCGCCCTGCCCCGCGCACCAGAAGAACCCCGGCACGCGCGTATCGAAGCCGAACACCGGCAGGCGATCGGGTGCGAAACTGCGCAGGCCGGCCCAGCGGCGTTCGACCGCATCCACGCGCCAGTCGACGACGCCCTCGAACCGGTCGATGGCGATCGCGACGTCCAATTCCTCCGGGGCGGCATCGCACGGGTCGGTCGCCGTTTCGTCATGCGGGCTGAGCCATAGCCGGCCGCCGGGTTCGGGTTTGAAATAGAATCGGCCGGCGATGTCGGCGACGTGCGGCATCCCCGCCGGCGCGCCGGGATCGGTGCGGATCTGCGCGACGGTGCGGCGATAGGCGCGGATGCCGATCGGCGCGACACCGGCGCGGGCCGCCACCGTGTCGGCCCAGGCGCCGGCCGCGTTGACCAGCATCAGCGCCTGTATCGGCTCGCGGCCCGTGTCGATGGTCCAGCGGCCATCGGCGAACACCGCGCCGGCAAGACCGGCGTCGGTCATCACCACCGCGCCGGCCCGCCGCGCCGCCGCCAGCAGATGCGCGTGGAGCCCGCCCACGTCGATATAGGCGCAGCTCGGCTCCATCACGCCGAGCGTCCAGTCGGGCCGCAGACCCGGCACCAGACCAGCCGGATCGACCCGCTCCAGCGTCACGCCGCTGCCGGCGAAATCCGCCAGGAACGACTCGATCGCCGCCGCATCCTCCGCCCGGCCGATATGCAATGCGCCCAGCGAATCGAGGAACCCGCCATCGCGCAGCGCCGGGCCGGACGCGGTGGTCAACGGCTGGATTCCCGGCCCGCCATAGGTTTCCGACCAGAATGCGGCCGACCGCCCGGTCGAATGATAGCCCGGCTGCGACTCGGCCTCGATCAGGACGACGCTGGCGGCGTCGCCGATCGCCGCAGCGACGCTGGCTCCGGCAATTCCGGCACCGATGATGGCGATATCGACCGTCATGCGCGCGCCCGCGACTTGAGAAACCCGTCGATGACGATCAGCGCGCGGTCGCGTACGGCGTCGGTTTCACGCAAGATCTCGTGCGCCGTACCCGATTTGAAGCGGACCAGCGCCGCGTCGGGCAGTTGCCGGGCGATACGGATCGCAGTGTGGGCGTCGACCAGCCCATCGGCATCGGCGACCAGCATCAGCAGCGGTGTCGTCATCGTCGCGATGCGCGGATCCTCCGCCAGCGCCGCCGTCGCCGCAAAACTTTCCGCGACCCACGCCCAGCTTGGCGGACCAAGGCGGATCTCCGGCTTCTGCGTGTACCACCATTGCTCGTCGGCGTAGCGCGTCTTGTCGTGGGTCAGCAGGTTCTGCCGCGTCGCGATCGACGCAGGCCGTTCGTTGCCACCCCACGCCGCACGCTCCGGACGACCGATCCGCGCCATGAACCGCGCGATCTTCCCGCCCCACACCGCCCCGACCGGCGATTTCAGGCCGAGCATCGGCGCGACGAGGATGGCGGCGGCCGGGTCGATCGCGCCGTCGAGCAACGCGCGCAGGATCAGGAAACCACCCATCGAGTGCCCCAGCACGATGCGTGGCCCCTCCCGCCCGATCGACCAGTCGCGCCAGAACGCCGCCAGATCGTCGACGAACACGCCGAAGTCGTCGGCATGGCCGACGCGCGGATTGTCCGACAGGCGGCCGGACCCGCCCTGCCCGCGCCAGTCGAACGACGTCACGCTCCACCCGCGCGCGTGCAGATGCGCGAAGGTTTCCAGATACTTCTCGAACGTGTCGCCGCGCCCACCCTGGAACAGCAGGTGTCCGCGCGGGGTCGCGACCGGCCAGTCGAACCGGCGCAGCACCCAGCCATCGGGCGCCGCCCAATGGCCGATTCGGGCATCGTCCGGGATCCGGCGGCGAAAGTCGCCGGGATGCTGATGCTGACGCGGATGCTGCATTGCGATCGTCGTTACGATTTCGAAACCCGGTCCGTCTACGCATAAGACCCATGGGGTGGGAATTAACCGGATTTGCGCTGCCGCTGGCGCTGGGGCTTCTGCTGGTACTGGCAGGGGTGGAGGATATCCGTCACCGGGAGATCGCGCATTGGCAGAGCGGCGGCATAGCGCTGCTCGCGCCCTTGTGGTGGTGGCAGCAAGGGCTGTCGCCCTGGCCGGGCATGGCCGCGCAGGTCGCGCTGGGGATCGTGGCGCTGGCCCTGTTCGCGCTTGCCTACCGGTTCGGGATGATGGGCGGCGGCGACGTGAAGCTGATCGCGGCGCTGGCGCTGTGGTTTCCGCTCGACCGGTTCGTCCTCGTCCTGATGGTCATGTCAATCGCCGGCGGGGTCATCACCGCGCTGATGCTGGTCGACAAGCACCTGTCGAAACGCAGGGACATCGAGGTTCCGTACGGCGTGGCGATCGCGATCGCGGGGCTGTGCTGCCTCGGCGAACCGATTCTTAACCCATTTGCGTGATGATTAACGCCGGAACAACCGGACACCGCCCGAAAGGCACGACGAGTCATGGATAGTCGCAAGATCATGTTGCTGGTGGGGGCGCTCGTCGTCGCGGCGATCACCGCGTTCTTCGCGCGCACGCTGATCGCGGGCAGCGCCACGCCGCAGGCCGGCGCGGTCGTCATGGCCCCGCCGGTCATCGACGGCCCCGAAGTGCTGGTCGCGACGCGCGCCCTGCCGGTCGGCACCATCCTCGACCCGACCGCGCTGAAGTTTCAGCCCTGGCCCAAGGAACTGGTCGACGGCGCGTACTTCCTGAAGGAAAAGACCGACCTGAAATCGTTGCAGGGCACCGTCGTCCGCAACGCGATCACCGCCGGCCAGCCGATGACGCAGGGCGCGCTGGTGAAGCCCGGCGATCGTGGCTTCCTGGCCGCGGCGCTTGGGCCGGGCATGCGCGCCGTGACGTTCCCGGTATCCGCCCAGACCTCGGTCGCGGGCTTCGTGTTTCCCGGCGACCGGATCGACCTGGTCCTGACCCAGTCGGTGGCCGGCGGCGGCGACGGTCCGCCGCTGCGCGTGTCGGAGACGATCATGCGCAACGTGCGCGTGCTCGCCACCGACCAGCGCACCGACAATACGGTCGGCGAAGACGGCAAGACGCAGGTCAGGACCTTTTCGACCGTGACGGTCGAGGCGACGCCCAAGATCGCCGAGCAGATCGCGGTCGCACAGACCGTTGGCGCAATCTCGCTGTCGCTGCGCTCGATCGCCGACAACGCCTCCGAGCTTGAGGATGCGATCGCGTCCGGCGCGGTCAAGGTACCGGCGGGCGGCGATCCGCGCGCGGAAAAGGCGATGCTGGTCCAGCTGGCCAGCCAGCCCTCCTCGGGCAGCCCCAGCTTCGCAACCGGGGCCGACGTATCGCGGTTCCAGCGTCGCACCATCCCCGGCAAGGGGGCAAACGGCGGCGGCGGCTTCGTGTCGGGCGGCGGCATGTCCGCGCCCGCGCCGATGATGATGGGCGGCGGCGGACAGAGTGCGCCCAGCGTGGTGGTGGCGACCGGACCGGTCGTACGGGTCGCACGCGGCAACAGCGTGACCGTGGTTCCGGTCGGAGGGAAGAATTGACATGGCTATGACGCTACACCCCTCGCGCATCGCACTGGTCGCGGCGCTCGCGGTCGCCACGCTGGCGGCCACCGGCTCCAGCATCCCCGCGATCGCCCAGCGAGCCGGCACCGGGATGCCGGACGTGGTTCAGGTCAACACCGGCCGCGGCCGGCTGGTGACGCTGTCCTCGCCGATGAGCGACCTGTTCGTGGCGGACGAGACGATCGCCGACGTCCAGGTGCGCTCGCCGACGCTGCTCTACATCTTCGGCAAGAAGACCGGCGAGACGACGATCTCGGCCACCGGTCGGGGCGGCAGCGTCGTCTATGCCTCGACCGTTCGGGTCGGCAACAACATCAATTCGATCCAGCAGATGCTGGGGCTGGCCATGCCGGAGGCGCAGGTCGTCGCCACGCCGATGAACGGCCTCGTCCTCCTGACCGGCACCGTGGCCCAGCCCGAGGACGCGGCCGAGGCCGAACGGCTGGTGCAGGCGTTCGTCGGCGACCAGACCAAGGTGCTCAGCCGCCTGCGCACGGCCACGCCGCTGCAGGTCAACCTGCAGGTGCGGATCGTCGAGGTCAGCCGCAGCTTCGTCAAGAATATCGGCGTCAACCTGACGTCGGCCGACAGCACCAGCGGCTTCAAGTTCGGCGTCGGTCAGGGGCGCAACATCTTCACCCAATATACGCCGGGTGGCGCGCTTGGCGTCGGCAGCACGGGTTCGGCCGCCGCCACGCTGGTGACGAAAGCGGCCGGAACCTCGCTGTTCGGCGCAGGCAAGCTGCTTGGCCTCGACCTGCTCGGCGCGATCGACCTGGGCGAGACGATCGGACAGGTGTCCACACTGGCGAACCCGAACCTGACGGCGCTGTCGGGCGAAACCGCGACCTTCCTGGCGGGCGGCGAAATCCCGATCCCGATCAGCCAGGGACTTGGCGCGGTGTCGGTTGAGTACAAGCAATATGGCGTCAGCCTGGCCTATACGCCGACCGTGCTCAGCGACGGACGCATCTCGCTGCGCGTGAAGCCCGAGGTGTCGTCGCTGTCGTCCGCCGGTGCGGTCCAGCTCAACGGCACGACAATCCCGGCACTGACCACGCGGCGGGCGGAAACGACGATCGAGCTTGGCTCCGGCCAGAGCTTCATGATCGGCGGACTGCTGTCGAACAGCCACGACAATTCGACCGACAAGGCCCCCGGCCTCGGCGACCTGCCGATCCTGGGCGCGTTGTTCCGGTCGAACAGCTTCAAGCGCAGCGAAACCGAACTGGTCATCATCGTCACGCCGTATCTGGTGAAGCCGGTGAACAACGTCGCCGACATCGCCACGCCGATCGACGGCTATCGCGCCCCCACCGACCTTGGCCGCGTGCTGCTGGGTCAGAACGAGAGCGGGCGGACCGGCGCGCCCCGTCCGGTGCCGACGATGGGGCCGCCGGTGGCCCCGTATGATCCGACGGTCGGGGCCGCCGCGAGCGTCGGCGCAGTTCCCCGTGCCGATACGCGTAATCGCAACCCGCGCCCGCTGTCCCAGCCCAAGAAGGGCGCGCCCGCGCCCGGTTTCTCGAACTGAAGGCCCGGTCCCGATGTTTCAGGATATTCGCTCCATGACCCGCACACCCCTGTCGCGATCACGCCTTGCCGCCCTGCTCGTGCCGGCGTTGCTGCTTGGCGGCTGCATGGGCACCGAAAACCGGGGGCTGGAATCGGTCCACCAGCCGGTCGTCAGCCGCGCCGACTTCACGTTCGACGTCGCGACCGCGGGCGACACGCTGGCCCCGGGTGAAGCCGCCCGCCTGTCCGGCTGGTTCGACGCGGTCAAGGTCCGCTATGGCGACCGGATCACGATCGACGATCCGGTGAGTGACGGCACCCCGGATGCCAGGTCCGGCGTCCGCGGCGACGTGGCGCGGATCGCCGGCGCGCGCGGCCTGCTGCTGTCGGCCACCCCGGCGATCAGCGGGACGCCGGTCGCGCCGGGCACGGTCCGCGTGATCGTCAGCCGGATGCGTGCCGACGTGCCAGGCTGCCCCGACTGGAGCCGCGATACGTCGAACGAGTTCGAATCGAACACCTCGTCCAATCACGGCTGTGCGATCAACAGCAACCTCGCCGCTATGATCGCCAATCCCGAGGATCTGGTGCGCGGCCGGACCGGCACCGAGACCTTCGATCCCGCCGCGTCGACCAAGGCGATCGACATTTTTCGCAAGGCGGCACCAAGCGGTGCCGGCGGCCTGAAGGCCGAAAGCGCGGGAGGCAAGTGATGAACGCACCCTGGAAAGCCGGTAGCATCGGCACCCGCACCCCGTTCATGGCCTATGCCTGCGACGAGAATACTGCCGAGGTGCTGCGTCCGATCGTCGCCGAACTCGGTTGGACACCGGACAATGTCCACAAGGGCGGCCTGCGCAACGCGGTCCAGTCCCTGTCGGTCAGCGCCAGCCCGCAAATCCTGTTCGTCGACCTCGCCGAATCCGGCGATCCGCTGAACGACATCAACGCGCTGGCCGAGGTGTGCGAGCCGGGCACGGTCGTCATCGCCTGCGGTCAGGTGAACGACGTCCGGCTGTACCGCGACCTCGTGGCTAGCGGCATCCAGGACTATCTGCTGAAGCCGCTGTCGCCGGACATGGTGCGCGATGCCTTCAGCCACGCGCACGCCCTGCTCAACGCGCCCAAGGTCGTCGAATCCTCGACCGGGACGCCGCATTGCTCGGTCGCGGTGATCGGCACGCGCGGCGGCGTCGGCGCGTCGACGGTCGCCACCTCGCTCGCCTGGCTGCTGTCCGACAAGGAGGCGCGCACCACCGCCCTCCTCGATCTCGACGTCCATTTCGGGACGGGTGCGCTCGCGCTCGACCTGGAGCCGGGCCGCGGGCTGACCGACGCCATCGAGAACCCCAGCCGCATCGACGGGCTGTTCATCGAACGCGCGATGGTCCGCGCGTCGGACAAGCTGGCGGTCCTGTCCGCCGAAGCGCCGATCAATTCGCCGGTCCAGACCGACGGCACCGCCTTCGTCCATCTGCAGGAGGAAATGCGGGCGACGTTCGAATGTACCGTCATCGACCTGCCGCGGCCGATGCTGGTCCAGTATCCGCAACTGGTGACCGACGTGCAGGTCGCGGTGATCGCCACCGAACTGACGCTGGCGTCGGCGCGCGACACGATCCGCATCCTGTCGTGGCTGAAGTCGAACGCACCCCATGTTCAGGTCCACATCCTGGCCAACAAGGTGCATCCGGCCGCGCAGCTCGAAATCTCGCGCAAGGATTTCGAATCGTCGATCGAGCGCAAGGTCGACCTGCTCATGCCGTTCGACCAGAAACTCGCCGCGCAGGCCGCCAAGCTGGGCAAGCCGATCGCCGAGGCAGGCAAGGCGTCGAAAACGATCGCGCCGCTCGTCGATCTGGCGGGCCTGATCGCCGGGATGGCCGCCGACGTCGACAGCGGTGCCGTCGGCAAGGCGAACCCGCGCAAGGGCACGTCGCTGATAGGCCGTTTCGGTGGCCTGCGCGCGATCATGCAAAAGAAGGCGAAGACCGGCAAATGACCCGGATCCCGCCAGACGTGAAGGGGCGATAGCGCGGCCATGGACCTGTTGCCGATCATGATCGTGTCGGCCGGCGCCCTGGTGGTGCTGGGCCTGATCGCCTTTGCCTTTGCCGGCCCGTCGCCCGCGCGCGCGCAGTCGCGGCGGATCGCCGAGATGCGCCTGCGCCACGCGACCGTCGCCAGCCCGCTGGACGCGCACCTGCGCCGCATCACCTCGGCCCGCGCCACGAAGATGGATACGGCGGTCGGCCGCATCCTGCCCAACCCGGCACTGCTCGCCAAACGGCTGGCGATGACCGGCAAGACCTGGACGGTCGGCCAATATGGTTCGGCCTGTGCGATCATCTTCGTCGTCCTGCTGGCCCTGCTCTGGCTGAAGGGCGCGCCGATCTTCCTTGCCCTGTTCATGGGCCTGCTGCTGGGGCTGGGCATCCCGCACATGGTCGTCGGCTTCTTCATCAAGCGGCGCGTCGCCCAGTTCACCGCCAAGTTTCCGGACGCGATCGAGCTGCTGGTCCGGGGTCTTCGCTCCGGCCTGCCGATCACCGAGACGATCGGCGTGGTCGCCACGGAAGTGAACGGGCCGGTCGGCGAGGAATTCAAGTCGGTCAACGACAAGATGAAGATCGGCCGGACGATGGACGCCGCGCTTCAGGAAACCGCAGACCGGCTCGGCACGCCGGAGTTCCAGTTCTTCGTCATCACCATCGCCATCCAGCGCGAGACCGGCGGCAACCTGGCGGAAACGCTGGCCAACCTGGCCAACGTGCTGCGGATGCGCGGCCAGATGAAGCTGAAGATCAAGGCGATGTCGTCCGAATCCAAGGCATCGGCCTACATCATCGGGTCGCTGCCGTTCATCGTGTTCGGCATGATCTGGATGATCAACGGCACCTACATGCAGGGGTTCTTCCACGATCAGCGGCTGATGGTGGCGGGCATGGGCGGCATGCTGTGGATGGGCATCGGCGCTTTCATCATGGCCAAGATGATTAACTTCGAGATCTGACGGGGACGGCACGGACATGGGCGAGACGGGCGGACCGACGATCCTTGGGGTCGATGTATTGATGGTCGCGACCATCCTGTCGGGCCTGGCCGCCTTTGCGGTCGTGCTGGCGATCTATGCGGCGATGACCGTGCGCGATCCGATGACCAAGCGGGTCAAGGCGCTGAACGACCGGCGCGAGCAATTGAAGGCGGGCATCACCGCCTCGACCAAGCGCCGCGCCAAGCTGGTCCAGCGCAGCGACACCACCGACCGGATGCGCTCGATCCTGCAATCCATGAAGGTGTTGCAGGACGAACAGCTGAAGGTCGCGCAGATCAAGCTGATGCAGGCGGGGATCCGGTCGAAGGACTGGGCCGTCGCGGTCATCTTCGGCCGGCTGGTCCTGCCGATCGTGATCGGCGGGGCGATGCTGTACTGGGTGTACGGCACCGACGGGTTTGCCACCTGGACCCCGCTGAAGCGGTACGGGATGGTCGCGGTCACGTTTATCCTGTCGTACAAAGCGCCCGACCTGTTCCTGCAGAACAAGATCAAGAAACGCAGTGATGCGATCCGCAAAGGGCTGCCCGATGCGCTCGACCTGCTGGTCATCTGCGCCGAGGCCGGGCTGACCGTCGATGCCGCGTTCAACCGGGTCGCCCGCGAGCTGGGTCGCGGCTATCCCGAGCTTGGCGACGAGTTCACGCTCACCGCGATCGAACTGGGGTTCCTGACCGAGCGCCGCACCGCGTTCGAGAATCTGGCGATGCGGGTCCATCTGGACGCGGTGAAGGGCGTCGTGACGACGATGATCCAGACCGAGAAATACGGCACCCCGCTGGCATCCGCGCTGCGCGTGCTGTCGAACGAGTTCCGCAACGAACGCATGATGCGCGCCGAGGAAAAGGCCGCGCGTCTGCCGGCGATCATGACCGTGCCGCTGATCCTGTTCATCCTGCCGACCCTGTTCGTCGTCATCCTGGGACCGGCGGCGTGCTCGATCTCCGACGCGTTCATCAACGGCGGGATCTGAGGCAACCGTAAGCGCCCGTGATCGTTGTCCTTGCGTAACAGGAGGGATCGACGATGCTATTCACGACCACCACGCAATTCGTGGCACTGGCGCTGACTTTGGTGGCCGGCTGGATTTTCGGTTTGGCCAGCCATCCGGGCGGCAAGAAATGGAAGCAGCGCTATGCGTCCGAGCGTGACGCCCATGCCGGGGTGAAGAAGGATGCCGACGCGCGTGTGGCCGACGCCAACCGCCGGATCGCCGAACTCGAAAAGGACAACGCCCGGCTGGCCAAGGAAGCCAGGGAAGCGAGCGTTGCACCGGCACCCGTCGCCGCCGCGCCGGCCACGACCGACACCGTCGGCACGCGCCGCAACCGCGCGGCGTATGACCGCGACCGGACCACCACTGACGGCACACGCCCCGGCTGGTTCGACTTTGGCAGCACACGCCGCGCCTGACGCCGGTGGATCCCCGGAGCAATCCGGGGATCCACGCCGTTACCCCTTCGCCTTCAGCGCGGCCTGCGCCGCCGCCAGACGGGCGATGGGTACGCGGTACGGGCTGGCCGAGACGTAATCCAGCCCGACCGTTTCGCAGAAGGCGATGCTGGCCGGGTCGCCGCCATGTTCGCCGCAGATGCCCAGCTTGATCTGGGGCCGGGTCGCGCGCCCGCGATCGGCGGCGATCTGGATCAGTTCGCCGACACCCTCGACGTCGATGCTGACGAACGGATCCTTCGCGTAGATACCCTGTTCGACATAGACGCCCAGGAAGCGGGCGGCATCGTCGCGGCTGACGCCAAGCGTGGTCTGGGTCAGGTCATTGGTGCCGAACGAGAAGAATTCGCCATGTTCCGCAATCTCGCCCGCCTTCAGCGCGGCGCGCGGCAGCTCGATCATCGTGCCGACCAGATATTCGATCGTCGTGCCACGTTCGGCAAAGACGGTCCTGGCGGCGGCATCGACCACCGCCTTCATCAACTCCAGCTCGCGCGCGGTGCCGACAAGCGGGATCATCACCTCGGGGATCGGGGCCGCGCCGGATTTCGCCGCCACGTCGATCGCCGCCTCGAAGATCGCGCGCGCCTGTATCTCATAGATTTCGGGGTAGGTGACACCCAGGCGGCAGCCGCGATGGCCGAGCATCGGGTTGAACTCGTGCAGCTCGTTCGCGCGGCGCTTCAGCGTGTCGATGTCGATGCCGGCGGCCTGTGCCACCTCGGCGAAGTCGGCCTCCTCATGCGGCAGGAATTCGTGTAGCGGCGGATCGAGCAGGCGGATCGTCACCGGCAGGCCGGCCATCACCTCGAAAATCTCGGTGAAGTCCTTGCGCTGCGCCGGCAGTAGCCGGTCGAGCGCGACGCGGCGACCCGCTTCGTCACTGGCGAGGATCATCTGGCGCACGGCGGTAATCCGCTCGGCGTCGAAGAACATGTGCTCGGTGCGGCACAGCCCCACCCCTTCCGCGCCGAACTCGCGCGCGGTGCGGCAGTCGAGCGGGGTTTCGGCGTTGGCGCGCACCTTCAGCCGGCGGAACACGTCGGCCCATTCCATCAGCGTGCCGAAATCGCCCGCCAGCTCGGGCTGCACGGTCGCGACCGCGCCGACCATGACTTCGCCGGTGGTGCCGTCGATGGTGAGAAGCTCGCCCTCCTTCACCACACGGTCGCCAACGCGCATCGTCCGCGCCTTCACGTCGATCGACAGCATGCCCGCGCCCGAGACGCAGGGGCGCCCCATGCCGCGCGCGACGACGGCCGCGTGGCTGGTCATGCCGCCGCGCGCGGTCAGGATCCCCTTGGCCGCGTGCATGCCATGAATGTCTTCGGGGCTGGTTTCGGTGCGGACGAGGATGACGGCATCCCCCGCCGCCGCGCGCTTCTCGGCGGTGTCGGCGTCGAACACCACCGCGCCCGAGGCCGCGCCCGGCGACGCCGGCAGCCCCTTGGTCAGCACGTCGCGCGGTGCGTTCGGGTCGAGCGTCGGATGGAGCAACTGGTCGAGCGCGGACGGATCGACGCGCAGGATCGCCTCCTCGCGGGTAATCAGCCCCTCGTTCGCCATGTCGATCGCGATCCGCAGCGCGGCCTTGGCGGTGCGCTTGCCGCTACGCGTCTGGAGCATCCAGAGCTTGCCCTGCTGCACCGTGAATTCGATGTCCTGCATGTCGCGGTAATGCGTTTCGAGCAGGTCGAAGACGTTGGCAAGTTCGCCATACACCGCCGGCATCGCCTCCTCCATCGAGGCGGGCTTGGCCCCGGCCTCCTCGCGCGCGACCTTGGTCAGATATTGCGGGGTGCGGATGCCGGCGACAACGTCTTCCCCTTGCGCGTTGATGAGGAATTCGCCGTAATAGGCGCGGTCGCCCTTCGCCGGATCGCGGGTGAAGGCGACGCCGGTGGCCGAGGTATCGCCCATGTTGCCGAACACCATCGCCTGCACGTTGACGGCGGTGCCCCAGGTCGCTGGAATATCGTTCAGCCGGCGATAGACCTTCGCGCGTTCCGACTGCCACGACCCGAACACCGCGCCGACCGCGCCCCAGAGCTGGTCGTGGACGTCCTGCGGGAACGGCTTGTGCCACTGCGCCTCGACCAGCGCCTTGTACTCGGCGACCAGCGCGCGCAGATCGTCGGCGGTCAGTTCGGTGTCGAGATAGTAACCGCGATCTTCCTTCGCGATCTCCAGCGCTTCCTCGAAGCTGCCGTGATCCAGTTCGAGGACGACATCGGCATACATCTGGATGAAGCGGCGATAACTGTCCCAGGCGAACCGGTCGTCGCCCGATACCGCCGCCAGCCCCTCGACCGTCCGGTCGTTCAGGCCGAGATTCAGCACCGTGTCCATCATGCCGGGCATAGACACGCGCGCGCCCGAGCGGACCGACACGAGCAGCGGGTCCGACGCGTCGCCGAAGCGCTTGCCCGTGATCCCCTCGATATGGGTGATGCCGGTCTTCACCTCGTCCTGCACGGACTCGGGGAACTTCTGACCCTCGTCATAGTAGCGCGCGCACATCGGCGTGGCGATCGTGAAGCCCGGCGGCACCGGCAGGCCGATCGACGCCATTTCGGCCAGGTTCGCGCCCTTGCCGCCCAGCAGATTGCGGTCGCCCGCGCCCCCGTCCGAAACACCACCACCGAAACGATAGACATATTGGGTCATGGTCAATCCTGCTGCCAAGGGGTTGTTTTCGCTGGGGAGGCGGTATGCGAAGTTAGGGAAGTTGGTGTTCGTGACGGGTCTTGCTCAGCCCTCGATCTTCGAGAAATCGGCGACGCTGTGGACCGCGTCGCGGACGCGGGCGAGCAGGGCGAGACGGTGGGTCCGCTTTGCGTCGTCGGGATCGTTGACGGTCACGTCGTCGAAGAACGCGTCGATCGGCGCGCGCAAGGATGCGAGCGCGGCCATCGCACCGGCGAAATCCTCGGACGCGATCGCGGCACGGGCGCGGGGTTCGGCGGAGTCGAGCGCGGTCATGAGGGCAGCTTCCGCATTTTCCGGCGTGTAGGACAGCGGTTTCTGCGCATCCTCGCTGGTCGTCGCGGCAGGGCTTTTCTTCAGGATGTTCGCCGCGCGCTTGTACCCGGCTAGCAGGTTTCGGCCGTCCTCGGTCGTGACGAACGCCTGAAGCGCGTGGACGCGCGCGAGCAGGCGGACGAGATCGTCCTCACCACCAAGCGCGAACACCGCGTCGATCAGGTCATGGCGGACGCCAGCTTCGCGTTGCTGGACTTTGAGGCGTTCATCGAGAAAATCGAGAAACCAAGCCAGAGGTCCATCCGACAGCTTATACTGGATGCGCGCAATCTTGGTGAACGGACAGCGAACTCCCGACTTAAGAACTGTCGCGATCACACCCAGCATCGCCCGACGAAGCGCAAACGGATCTTTAGATCCTGTGGGATAGAGTTCGACTGAAAAGAACGAAAACAACGTATCCAGCTTGTCCGCGAGCGACACCGCCACCGTCACCGGATCGGTCGGGACATCATCCCCCTGCCCGACCGGCTTGTAATGGTCGCGGATCGCGGCGGCGACGCGGGGATCTTCGCCCTGGGCTGCGGCGTAGTAGCCGCCCATCAGGCCCTGAAGCTCGGGGAATTCGCCGACCATGCCGGTGACGAGGTCGGCCTTCGCCAGACGCGCGGCGCGCTCGGCGAGGGTGGCCAGGTCCGCGCGCTCGGCATCACCCGCACCACCCCGATCTTCGCCGGGGTGGTCAGTGGTAGCGGAGGAGGGACTTGAACCCCCGACGATCCCCTCCTCAACCAGCCAGCGGGCGAGTTTGGCCACGCGGTCGACCTTGTCGGCGACGGTGCCCAGCTTTTCGTGGAAGACGATCTTCGACAGCTTCTCCGCCTGTTCCTCCAGCGGGATCTTCAAGTCGGTGTCGTAGAAGAAGCGCGCGTCGCTCAGCCGCGCGGCGAGCACCTTGCGGTTGCCCTCGACGATCTTCGCGCCGCCATCGGTCGCGGCGATGTTGGCGGTGCAGACGAACGCGTTGGCCAGCGCGCCACCGGCATCGCGGCAGACGAAATATTTCTGGTTCACGCGCGCGGTCAGCTGGATCACCTCGGGCGGCACGCTCAGGAAATCGGGGTCGAAGCGCCCGAGCAGCGGCACCGGCCATTCGGTCAGCCCGGCATTCTCGGCGACCAGCCCCTCGTCCTCGACCAGCGTCAGCCCGGCTTCGGCGGCGAGTTCGCCCGCGCGGGTGCGGATGAGGCGGGCCCGCTCGTTCTGATCGACGATGACGTGCGCGGCGCGCAAGCGTTCGACATAGCTGGCGGCGTCGGTCAGCGTGACCGGGCCGTCGTGGTGGAAGCGGTGGCCGGCGGTGGTCGTGCCGCTGACGATGCCGGCGATCTCGATAGCAACCGGCGTGGTCCCGAGGATCGCGACGATCCCCTGCAACGGGCGGACCCAGCGCAGCGATTCGGTCGAGGTCGAGGCGTCGCCCCAGCGCATCGCCTTGGGCCACGGAAACGCGCGGATGATCGAAGGAATCGCGGCGGCGATGACGTCGGCGGTGGCGCGGCCGGGCTTTTGCGTGACGGCGAAGAACACGCCGTCGCGCTCGGTCAGTTGCTCGCGCGTCAGGCCGGTCTTGCGCAGGAAGCCGTCCAGCGCCTGTGGCGGCGCGGAGGCCTTCGGTCCCTTTACTTCCTCCGACACGGCCTGCGTCTGCTCGGGCAGGTCGTGCGCGATCAGGGCGAGGCGGCGCGGGCTGGCATAGGTCGTGATCGCCCCGGCGGTCAGGCCCGCCTTCGCCAGTTCGGTTGTGAACAGGCGGGCGAGATCCTCGCGCGCCTTGGCCTGCATCCGGGCGGGAATTTCCTCGGAGCGGAGTTCGAGCAGGAAGTCGGTCATGCGTTCCACCCCGGCGCGAAGGCTTGCCATTCGGGCGTGTTCTTTTCCATCCAGGCGCCGCACGCGCCCTTCGCCAGATCGCGGACGCGGCCCATATAGGCCTGCCGTTCCGCGACCGAGATGACGCCGCGCGCCTGGAGCAGATTGAAGACGTGGCTGGCCTTGATCGCCTGCTCATAGGCGGGGATCGGCAGTTTCGCGTTCAGGCTGTTCTCGCATTCGGCGACATGCTTGCGAAACTGGTCGAACAGGCTGTCGGTGTCGGCGACCTCGAAGTTCCAGGTCGACATCTCGACCTCGTTGGCGTGGAACACCTCGCCATAGGTCACGCCCGCGTCGTTATAGGCCAGGTCGTACACGCTGTCCTTGTTCTGGATATACATGGCGAGACGTTCGAGGCCGTAGGTCAGCTCGCCCGCGACCGGCTTCATGTCGTAGCCACCCATCTGCTGGAAATAGGTGAACTGCGTCACCTCCATCCCATCGCACCAGACCTCCCAGCCCAGCCCCCATGCGCCCAGCGTCGGCGATTCCCAGTCGTCCTCGACAAAGCGGATGTCGTGGACGCCGGTGTCGATGCCGATCGCCTTCAGCGAGCCGAGATACAGGTCCTGCAGGTCGGCCGGCGATGGCTTCAGGATGACCTGATACTGGTAATAATGCTGGAGCCGGTTGGGGTTCTCGCCATAGCGGCCGTCGGTCGGGCGGCGGCACGGCTGGACGAAGGCGGCGTTCCACGGCTTTGGCCCCAGCGCGCGCAGCGTCGTGGCGGTGTGGAACGTGCCGGCCCCCATCTCCATGTCATAGGGTTGCAGGATCAGGCAGCCCCGGTCGCTCCAATAGTCATGGAGGGTCAGGATCATCCGCTGAAAGGACATCGGGTTCGCAGAGGTCTGGGTCACGGACCGGGCTTTGGCGGATGGCCGGCGGGGGGTCAAGCATCGCCCGGCTCCGCTCCCGGTGTCAGCTTTGTCGTACAAAATGTCAGGGGTTGTTGACATGGTCGCGACTCAATGACATTTAGTCATGGTCACCTGACATTCGGTCAGGCGATGCTGACAGGGGGACACCAATCATGCTTAGGGGGGACGATATGAAAAATCGCCTCAAGGTGCTGCGGGCCGAACGCGACTGGAGCCAGGCCGAACTGGCCGGACGGCTCGACGTGTCGCGTCAGGCGGTCAACGCGATCGAGACGGGAAAATACGACCCCTCGCTGCCGCTGGCGTTCCGCATCGGCCGCCTGTTCGACCTGCCGATCGAGGAGGTGTTCGATGACAGCGAAAACCATGGTTGAGGGCAACTGGGGCGAGAAGCGGCTGGCGTCGCGGGTCGCGGCGCGCAAGCGGCGGTCGCTGTGGCTGGGCGCGGCGATCGTGATGTTCGCCGCCGGGCTGCCGTTCATGGCGGGCTTTGTCGACGGGTTTCGGGATGCACCCAAGACATCGGCACCGCCCTGGGTCGATGCCGTCTCGCTGATCGGCTGGATCGTCGTCGTGGCGCTGGCGATGGTGTGGAAGTGGCGCGACATGGACGAGGTCGAGCGCGGCCATGCGCTGCGCGCGATGGCGACGATCGGCCTTGTCGCGTTCCTGTATATGCCCATTCTGATGCTGGCCGAACCGTTCATCACCGTGCCGCACCCGGTCACGACCGGATGGCTGATCGCGGTCGCGGCCGGTGGCATTCCCTACACGGTACGCCGGCTGATCGACTGGAAACGGCGATGAGTGGCCGCGACCATGTCGCCGGCCGACGGCGGATCTTCGGCCTCGTCGTCCTGCTGCTGGTGGCGGCGCCGCGTGTGCCCCTGCCCTCACCGGTTTCGGTAGACTGGCCGGACGTCCGCGCGGCCGCATCCGCCATCCACCTGCCGCATCTGGCGGTAACGATCGCGATAGAGGTGACGCCATGACCGTGACGCCCGACGACCACGACCTCAGGGGACCAAGCGAACGCGCCAATCACCGCCTGCTGGCCATCTGCGGCGGGCTGGGCGGTGCGATCGGACTGGCGACGGCCATCGTGGCGATGCAGCAGCGCCATGGCCCGGACGGCGCGACCGTCTCGCTGCTGACCACGCCGTTGCCCGCCTGGCTGGCGGTCGTCATTGCCGTGCTGTGGGGTGTCGTCCTGCCGATGATTTCATGGCGCTGGCACCGCGTGGTCGACGAGCATGAACGCGAAGCGTATCGCGATGGAGCCGTCGCCGGATATTATGTGATCGGGATCGGCGCACCGGTGTGGTGGTTCCTGTGGCGCGGCGGCCTGCTCCCGCCGGTCGACGCCTTCTGGCTGTATGTCGCGGTCATGACGCTGAGCGGTGCCGTCTGGGCATGGCGGAAATATCGTTGATCTTCTACCTATCGAGGAAACTACGGATGAAAACGATCGTGAAATCGACGCTGACCACGCTGGCGCTGCTGCTCGCCCTGCCCGCCTGCGCCAAGGACGCGCCAAAGCCCGCCCCCACCCCGTCGCCCGCGCGCGCCGCCAATGACGCCGATCCGGCCTTGTGGGTAGTGAAGGACGCGGACACGACGATCTATCTGTTCGGCACCATCCATGTGCTGAAACCGGGCCTGACCTGGTTCGACGAGGCGGTGAAGACCGCGTTCGACCAGTCGGGCACGCTGGTGCTGGAAATGGTCCAGCCCGATCCGGCGGCGATGCAGAAGATCGTGATGGCCAGCGGCATGTCCCCCACCGGCCCGACGCTCACCGAGCAGCTGCCCGCCGACAAGCGCGCGGCCTATGCCAAGGCGCTGGCCGACATGGGCGCGCCCGCCACCGCGTTCGACCGGCTGCGGCCGTGGCTGGCGGCGGTGACGCTGTCGCTGGGGCCGATTCAGAAGCTGGGCTATGATCCGGCCAACGGCCCCGAGACGGTCCTGGCCGCCGCCGCCAAGGCCGCGAACAAGCCGGTGATCGGGCTGGAGACCGCCGAACAGCAGATCGGCTTCTTCAACGGCCTGTCCGACCCGGCGCAGATCGGCTTCCTGACGTCGACGCTCGACGAAATGCCCAAGGCGGGCGAGACGATGGCGACGATGGTCAAGGAGTGGGCCGACGGCGACCCCGACGCGCTGGCCCGCGAGATGAACGAAAGCCTGAAGGACACGCCCGAAGTCGGCAAGGTCCTGCTGACCGACCGCAACGCGCGCTGGGCCGACTGGGTCGATGCGCGGATGAAGCAGCCGGGCACGGTGTTCGTGGCGGTCGGCGCAGGGCATCTGGCCGGCGGCGACAGCGTGATCGCGCAGTTGGGCAAGCACGGGATCAAGGCCGAACGGGTCCAGTATTGAACTCTTAAGCTCCTCCCCGTGCCGGGGAGGAATTGACAGTCGATTGCTTTTCACCCCGCCATCCGCTATGCGCCCGCGCTTCCGTGCACATGGTCATCCCTGGAGGCGTGTGGGCGGAAAGACACACCAGTTTCGGAGTACTACCATGAGCGAACAACTGACGCTCGCAGCCGAGACGCGTGACCGGGTTGGCAAGGGAGCCTCCCGGGCGCTGCGTCGTGACGGCCGCGTGCCTGCCGTGATCTACGGGCAGAACAAGGAACCCGTTTCGATCCACCTCGAAGAAAAGGCGCTGATGAAGGCGCTGATGACCGGCCACTTCATGTCGTCGGTCGTGATGGTCAACGGCACGCGCACGCTGCCCAAGGACGTCACCTTCCACCCGGTCACCGACCGTCCGGTCCATGTCGACTTCCTGCGCATTTCGGCGCACTCGACCGTCACGGTCGCCGTGCCCGTCGTGTTCACCGACGAAGACGACGCGCCCGGTATCAAGCGGGATCGCGGCGTGCTGAACGTGGTCCGTCACGAAGTCGAGCTGGTCTGCGACGCATCGGAAATCCCGGCCGAGATCACCATCTCGCTGGCGGGCCGTGAGATCGGCGATTCGATCCACATCTCCGACGTGACGCTGCCCAAGGGTGTCGAGCCGTCGGTCGACGACCGCGACTTCACCATCGCGACGATCGTGCCGCCGACCGTGCCGACCGCCGAGGACGAGGCCCTTGAGGCCGAAGTCGCCGAGGCCCAGGCCCTTGAGCATGAGCTGGCCGAGGCCGGCGAACTGCCCGAGCCGGAAGCCAATGATGACGACAATCACGACGACAAGATCACGCCTCAGAAGAAGGACTGATCCTGACGACCGGGGTTCCCCCGGTGTCGTGATACCGGATGCGGGCGGGGTGGCGAAAACGCTGCCCCGCCCGTTTTCGTTTGGGGGGGCATCTCGCCCCTCCCCCGTTCGTGCTGAGTAGAGACTGAGTAGCACCGTCAGGTGCGTAGCGAAGGCGCGTATCGAAGCATCGGTATCGTGTACCACCCTGTCCTTCGATACGGCGTTTCGCTACGCCGCTGACGCGGCTACTCAACGCCTACGCAGGACGCACGGCAGGTCCGGGGAACGGCCGCGAATTTTTCATGGGAGCAACCGACGTGCAACTCTGGGCCGGTCTCGGCAATCCCGGCGCAAGCTATGCGATGCATCGCCACAATGTCGGGTTCATGGCCATGGACGCGATCGCCGCGCTCCACGATTTCGGGCCGGTGAAGAAGCAGTTTCAGGGCTGGACGCAGGAGGGTCGTCTGGGCAGCACCAGGATCCTGCTGTTGAAGCCCGCCACCTTCATGAACGACAGTGGCCGGTCGATCGGCGAGGCGCTGCGTTTCTACAAGCTGGATGTGGACGCGCTGACCGTGTTCCACGACGAACTCGACATCGCGCCCTTCCGCGTGAAGGTGAAGACCGGCGGCGGCACCGCGGGACATAACGGCCTGCGCTCGACCGACCAGCATCTCGGCCCCGATTTTCGCCGGGTGCGGATCGGCATCGGCCATCCCGGCCACAAGGACAGGGTGACGAACCATGTGCTGGGCAATTATGCCAAGTCCGAGATCGAGCCGCTCAGCGATCTGCTCGGCGCGATCGCGGCCGAGGCGCGCTGGCTGGCGGAGGGCGACGACGTCCGCTTCATGAACGACGTCGCGATGCGGATGCAGGAGACACCATGACCACGCGCAGTTTGTTCGCCACCCGGTTCTACGATGCAGCCCTGGGCGACACCGATCTGGTCGAGGAACTCGACGAGGCGTGCCGCGATCTGGCGACCGAGGATCATGCCGGACGCGCCTGGTCCAAGGCGCATGGCTATCGCGGTTACACCTCCTATGCCTCGCTGAACGATCTGCCCATGCGGATCCCGGCGTTCGCCGATCTGGTGAAACTGCTGAACAGGCATGTCGCGGCCTTCGCGAAGGACTGCGCGTTCGACCTGAACGGGCGCAAGCTGAAGCTCGACAGCCTGTGGGTCAATGTCATGAAGCCCGGCGGCACCCATTCGGGGCATATCCATCCGCACAGCGTCGTGTCGGGCACGCTCTATATCGCGGTACCCGACGGCTCGGGCGCGCTGAAGCTGGAGGATCCGCGCCTGCCGATGATGATGGCCGCGCCGACCCGCCGCGACGACGCGCCCGAGGAGTTGACGACCTTTGTCTACGCGCAGCCGCAGGTCGGCAGCGTGTTCCTGTGGGAAAGCTGGTTGCGGCATGAAGTGATGCCGAACGCGGCGAAGGACAAGCGGATCAGCATCAGCTTCAATTATCGGTGGTGACGGGCGCGCCGGAGATGGGGGCGCTGGCAGCCGCGTCGGGGGCGAGCAGCCACGCTTCGGCCTCGGCGCGCGATCCGAACACGGACCCGTCCTCGCGGACCGCGGCGATCCGTCGCGCCTGCATCCGCGGCAGCATCTGGGTGGTGTAGAGCGCCATGCGGCGGGCGCGGGTCGGGCCGTGGACGATCAGCTTCTGGAAGGCGGCGACCACCGGCTGGGACTGGATGGCGACATCGGACACGTCGATAAGCACCAGATGCTGACCCGGTGCCAAGCGCAGGCTGTCGACCGCCGCCTTCAACTCCGCCGAGAAGGGGGCGAGCATATCCTCGCTCCAGAATCCGGAAATCTGGACGTGCACGATGTGCCGCGCATGATCGGTGGTGATGGCGTACATCGCGGTCTCTCCTGCGCCCTGTCTACGTCGTGGCTGTTGTCGCCGGGTTATTGAGCAAGGTTAAGGTCGGGTCGACCCTTCCGGCACCGGTTTCACCGTGTCGATGCGGCGATCGACCGCATCGACCAGCATCGAGGCGAGCCGTTCGGCGACCAGCGCGATGACCGCGCCGACCACGAGATCGCTCAGGAAATGCTTCGCGCGCGGGATCTGGATCAGCGCGACGGCGGTGGCGGCACTGCGTACCGGCAGTGCGGCGGCCGGATAGTCGCGGGCCACGACCTGCGCGACCGCCACCGCCCCGGCGGTATGGCCCGAGGGGAAGGACGACATCGCATGGTCGGTGTCCTTGCCGGTATCACTGCGATAGCCCTGCTTCTCGGCGGTTGCCGGCCGCGTCCGGACGATCCCCGCCTTGATCGCCTGCTTGGTCCAAGTCGCGATCGCGTGCGCGGCCAGCATGCGAACCCCGACGCGGATCATCCGCCGGTCGCGCCGCACCACGCCGACCAGCCCCGTCGCGACCGACAATGCGATCATCGGTGGCTGATCGCCGATCTCGCTCAAGGCACCGGCCGCGCGGATCAGCGGGTTGTCCCGCGCCTCCATGGCCCTGGCAATCCGGCGGTCGGCGTGTTCGATGGGGCGGATGACAGACTGGATGGTGCTTGGCACTGGCGGCGTCCTTCGAAGAAACGATCTTGGCATGTCTGCCTGACCCAACAGTCGGCTACGCCCGACGGGTGCATGACCGCCCGTAAGGCTTGCGGTTCCCCGTCAGGAACGGCAAAGCGCCGATCAACCAGTTTTTCGCGCGCGCCCGTTGGCTGCGCCGTTCATTCGGAGTGACATCATGGGTTTCCGCTGCGGCATCGTCGGCCTGCCGAACGTGGGCAAGTCCACGCTTTTCAACGCGCTCACCCAGACGGCGGCGGCGCAAGCGGCGAACTATCCGTTCTGCACGATCGAGCCGAACGTCGGCAATGTCGCGGTGCCTGACGAGCGGCTGTACAAGCTGGCGGCCAGCGCCAATTCGGCCAAGATCATCGAGACGCAGCTGGCGTTCGTCGACATCGCCGGGCTGGTGCGTGGTGCCTCCAAGGGCGAGGGCCTTGGCAACCAGTTTCTGGGCAACATTCGTGAGGTCGACGCGATCGTCCACGTCCTGCGCTGTTTCGAGGATGGCGACATCACCCATGTCGAGGGCAAGGTCGACCCGGTCGCGGATGCCGAGACGGTCGAGACCGAACTGATGCTGTCCGACCTGGAGAGCCTGGAAAAGCGCGTCCCCAACTATGCCAAGAAGGGGATGCAGGGCGACAAGGAGGCCAAGATCGCCGCCTCCGTGCTCGGTCAGGCACTGGACCTGCTGCGCGAGGGCAAGCCCGCACGGCTGACCATGCCCAAGGACGAGGAGGAGCAGCGCGTCTTTTCGCAGGCGCAGCTGCTGACCGCCAAGCCGGTGCTCTACGTCTGCAACGTGGACGAGGCGAGCGCGGCCGAGGGTAACGACTTTTCCGCCCGCGTGTTCGAGAAAGCAAAGGCGGAGGGCGCGCAGGCCGTCGTCGTGTCGGCGGCGATCGAGGCCGAGATCGCGACGATGGACCCCGCCGACCGCACCGAGTTCCTCGCCGATCTGGGGCTGACCGAGACGGGCCTGACGCGGGTGATCCGCGCGGGCTACACGCTGCTCGACCTGCTGACCTTCTTCACGGTCGGGCCGAAGGAGGCACGCGCCTGGACCGTCCACAAAGGGGCGAAGGCCCCGCAGGCGGCGGGCGAAATCCATACCGATTTCGAGCGTGGCTTCATCCGCGCCGAAACGATCGCCTATGACGATTATGTCGCGCTGGGCGGCGAGAGCGGCGCGCGCGATGCGGGCAAGCTGCGGCAGGAGGGCAAGGACTATGTCGTCCATGACGGCGACGTGATGCTGTTCCGCTTCAACGTGTGAACCGGCTTTCCCTGTTATCCTGCGAACGCAGGAGGCCAGGGGGTGGGGTGTCGACACCCTCGCCATCGCGAAAATAACGGTGGGGCAGCAGCTCGGTCGTCACTGTGTCATGCACCGGCCGCGATAGGGCGCATGGCCATGAAGGATACGCTGTGATGAAATACTGGATGTCGGCCCTTGCTGCCCTGTCGCTCGCCGGCTGCGTGTCCGTATCGACGCCGCCTGCCCGCACGGTCGCGACCGCCGAGGCCCGCCCCCCGGTCACCATCCTCATCTCGATCGACGGGTTCCGCCCCGATTATCTGGATCGCGGCGTAACGCCCAATCTGGGCCGGCTGGCGGCGGGCGGGGTCAGCGCGGCGATGCGGCCGTCCTTCCCGTCGAAAACCTTTCCCAACCACTGGTCGCTCGTCACCGGGCTGGTCCCCGATCACCACGGGATCGTCGGCAACACGCTGGAAGATCCGCGCCGGCCGGGCGAGGTCTTCACGCTGGAGAGCGACGATCCGTTCTGGTGGAACGCCGCCGTCCCGATCTGGGTCGAGGCCGAGCGCGCCGGCATCCGCACCGCGACCGAGTTCTGGCCGGGCGCGAACGTCGCCTGGGGATCGACCGACACCAATCCGCGCCACAACATCCATGCCGGCGGCACCCGGCCCGACGACTGGCACCAGTTCAACCAGGCGGTGACCGCGACCCAGCGGGTCGATGCGGTCATTGACTGGCTGCGCCGACCGGCCGCCACCCGCCCGCGCTTCGTCACGCTGTATTTCGACACGGTCGACAGCGCTGGCCATGATGTCGGACCGCAGGGCGCGGAGACGACCGCCGCCGTCGCCGATGTCGACCGCGCGATCGGCCGGCTCGTCGCCGAGCTGGCCGGACTGGGTCAGCCCGCCAATCTGGTGATCGTCGCCGACCACGGCATGGCCGCGACGTCGAGCACGCGCGTCGTCCCGCTCGACACCATCGCCGACCCAGCCGATTACAGGGTGATCGAAAGCGGCCCCTATGCCACGCTGGCACCGGTCCCGGGGCATGAAGCAGCCCTTGCCCGTGCGCTGCTGCGGCCGCACGATCATCTGACCTGCTGGCCCAAGGCCGGCATCCCCGCCCGCTTCCGGTATGGCAGCAACCCGCGCGTGCCACCCTATCTGTGCCTCGCCGACGATGGCTGGCTGGCGTTGAAGACCGCGCCGACCAAGCCGTTTGCCGGCGGCAACCACGGGTACGACAACGCCGCGCCCGACATGGCCGCGCTGTTCATCGCCAATGGCCCGGCGTTCCTTGCCGGCCGCCGCATCGCCCCGTTCGACAATGTCGATGTCACGCCGCTGCTGCGCGACCTGATCGGCCTGCCGCCAGCGACCGGACTTGACGGCAGCGACGTAACCTTCAGACTTGTCCGCAAACCATAAGCGGAGAGCGGTCATGCAATATTTCGAGGATCTCGTCGTCGGCAGCAAACAGCGGTTCGGCAACCGCGCCGTCACCCGCGACGAAGTGATCGCCTTTGCCGAACAATATGATCCCCAGCCCTTTCACCTGTCCGACGAAGCGGCCGCCGCCACCCATTTCGGCCGGTTGTCGGCCAGCGGCTGGCATACCTGCGCAATGACGATGAGCATGATCGTCGAGAACCTGAAAGCCAACGCGCAGGCGGGCCTCGGGTCGCCGGGCATCGACGAGCTGAAGTGGCTGAAGCCCGTCTTTCCGGGCGACACGCTGCACGTCGAAAGCGAGATCATCGAGAAGCGGGTATCGGCCAGCCGACCGGAAATGGGCATCGTTCGCGGCCGGACGACCGTGTTCAATCAGGATGACGTCGCGGTGATGACGTTCATCGGCAACACACTGGTCGCGACCCGCCCGGCCTGACGTAAAAAAGGGCGCGCCGTTGCCGGCGCGCCCCTTGTAATCGTGCGGATCGAGCGATCAGTTGCGACGATCGCGGCGGTTCTCGCGACGCAGCCCGCGTCGATCTTCACGGCGCTCCTGCCGGAACTCCCGTCGATCGTCGCGACGCTCGGCACGGAACTGGTCCCGCGTGACCTGTCCATTGTTGAACGCCTGACGATCGCCACGACGATCCTGACGGAAGTCACGCCGGTCGTCGCGTCGATCCTGACGGAAGCCCTGCCAGTTGTTGCGAACTTGGCGTCGGTCCTGCCGCAGGTTCTGGCGGCTCTGCCAGTATTGCTGTTGCTGACCGTTCCAGCGATAGGGACGACGGTAGCGATCGTAGACGTACACGCCCGAGCCGGGATAATAATAGTCGCCGTTCCAGCCATAATAGGACTGCGCCAAACCGACGCCGCCGCCATAGCCGAGGCCGCCATAACCCAGACCGTTGCCGTAATAGGGATCGGCATAGCCACCACTGGCATAGCCGACATTCAGGCCGCTATAGCCATAGCCGTCCGTGCAGGCCGAAACGCCGAGGCCCAGGCCAATCGCCAGTGCGGCGACCTTGAGTGTCTTGAAAATCATGAGAACACGTCCCCGGTACAAAGAGGATGCCGGGCAAGGTACGCGCCCGACCGATAGTGTTCCAACGTGGACTCACCACGCTTGTTCCACAAACCCTGTTTTTCGGGCGATCCGCCGCGATCAGTGACCGGCAAAGGCGACCAGCGCGGACACCGCGATACCGTCTTCCGCCAGCGCCGCCGCGCCGCCGAGATCGGGCAGGTCGACCAGGAACTGCGCCTGCGTGACGGTCGCGCCCGCCTTGCGCAGCAGCCGCACCGCCGCCCGCGCGGTGCCACCGGTCGCGATCAGGTCATCAACCAGCAGGACGCGCGCACCCGGCGCACAGGCATCGGCATGGATTGCGATCCGGTCGGTGCCATATTCCAGCGCATAGTCCTCCGCGATCGTCGCGCCGGGCAGTTTTCCGTCCTTGCGGATCAGCAGCACGCCGGCCTTCAACGGCACCGCGAGTGCTGCGGCGAACAGGAACCCGCGCGCCTCGATCCCCGCAACCAGATCGACCGGGCCGTCGACCGCCGCCGCCATCCGCGCGATCGCGGTGGCAAGACCGGTCGGCGAGAGCATCAGCGTGGTAATGTCGCGGAACTGGATGCCGGGTTTGGGGAAATCCGGGATGGTGCGGATCAGCGCCTTCAGGTCGTCGTTGGCGGGCATTGCGGCGGCTCCGGTGGACTGGGATATCTTCGACTATCACGGTGCGTGCGTGCAATGAAGGCCCCGGCCCTGCGAGCCACCCTCACCCTTCGCCAGCCAAGCCGTCTTTCCCTATCCCGATGGGAGAAGGAGGGCGGCGCGTCGTACCGGAAGGGTAACCCCCTGTGGATGCTGGAAGTCATCCAAGGCAAAAAATGTGCCCTGTCGTCATGCCGGCGAACGCCGGGATCCGGAACCAGACCGGTCGTCGCCCGCCACGCTGGATCCCGGATCCAGTCCGGGATGACGGAAGAAGCGACTGGCAAGCCCCCACCCGCCAACAAAAAGGGGGCGGCGGAACCTGTCCCGCCGCCCCCCGTGCATTACGCCATGCCCGAACCTTCAATGCTCGATGTTACGCCACACATTCTGATAGGCGCCCCACGCCAGACCGATGAAGATCAGGATGAAGATCACCGCAGCAAGCCCGGCCGCATGGCGCGATTCCAGGTTCGGTTCGGCGGTCCACACCAGGAACGCCGACACGTCGGCGGCCATCTGCGCCTTCGTCGCGCGGGTGCCGTCGGTGTAGGTCACTTGGCCGTCCGAAGTGATCGGCGGCGGCATCGCGATGTTCAGGTTCGCGAAATACGGGTTGTAGTGGAGGCCTTCGGGCGTCTTGGCGTCCGGAAACTGCTTCAGCAGCGCCGCCGGCTGCGTCGTGTAGCCAGTCAGGAGCGAGTCGACATAAGCCGCACCGTCATGCCGCGCCTTGGTCATCAGCGACAGGTCGGGCGGCAGCGCGTTGTTGTTGGCCGCGCGGGCCGCGACCTCGTTCGCGAACGGCGACGGGAATCGGTCCGACGGGATGTTCTTGCGCGTCGCCGGCTCGCCCGTTTCCGGGTTGATCGACGGCTGTTCGATCACCCACTGGCTGGCGATCGCCTTCACCTCGGGTTCGGAATAGCCAATCTTTTCCAGGTCGCGGAACGACACCAGCCGGATCGAGTGGCAGGCGGCGCAGACTTCCTTGTAGACCTGAAACCCGCGCTGGACCTGACGCCGGTCGAACTTGCCGAATACGCCATTGCTGGCGATGTCCAGTTCCTTCGGGTGTTCATGGAACACGCTTTCGGCGGTCGCTTCGGGCGGATCGGTGATGACGCCGGACACGCTGCTGAACAGCGCCAGTCCGAGCACCAGCACGAATGCCGCGCCGACCAGGGATGCAATGAGACGGACCATTATATTCTTGCCCCTTTGTCGGCTCGGCTCACGCGAGCGCGGTCTGCGTCGGGCTGGTTCCGCCATGCTTGGCCAGGACCGCCTCGGTGATCGAGTTCGGCAACGGGCGCGTACGCTCCGAGCGCGAGATGATCGGCAGGATGATGAGGAAATGCGCGAAGTAATAGGCCGCGCACAGCTGGCTGAGGATCACATAGGTCGGCGTCGCCGCGGACCCGCCGCACCAGCCGAGGATGAGGATGTCGACCACCAGGATCCAGAAGGCGATCCGCGCCTTGGGCCGGTAGTTGTTCGACCGCACCGGCGAATTGTCGAGCCAGGGCAGGAAGAACAGCAGCAGGATCGACCCGAACATCGCCAGCACACCCCACAGCTTGGCGGGCAGGATGAAGTCGGCGGTGAAGGCGCGCAGGATCGCGTAGAACGGCCAGAAATACCATTCGGGCACGATGTGCGCGGGCGTCGAAAGCGGGTTGGCCGGAATATAATTGTCCGGGTGGCCCAGATAGTTCGGAGCGAAGAACAGCAGGATCGCAAACACCAGCATGAACACGCCGAGGCCGACACCGTCCTTGGCGGTGTAATAGGGGTGGAACGGGACGGTGTCCTGCTCGCCCTTCACGTCGACGCCGGTCGGGTTGTTCGACCCCGGGATGTGCAGCGCCCAGATGTGCAGGATGATGACGCCCGCGATCACGAACGGCAGCAGATAATGCAGCGAGAAGAAGCGGTTGAGCGCGGCATTGTCCGGCGCATATCCGCCCAGAAGCCAGATGCGGATGGTGTCGCCGACCAGCGGGATCGCCGAGAAGAAACCGGTGATGACCTGCGCGCCCCAGAAGCTCATCTGACCCCAGGGCAGGACATAGCCCATGAAGGCGGTGGCCATCATCAGCAGGAAGATCGTGACGCCGAGCAGCCAGACCATTTCGCGCGGGGCCTTGTACGACCCGTAATACAGCCCGCGAAAGATGTGGGTGTAGACGACGATGAAGAACATCGACGCGCCGTTCGCGTGCGCATACCGCAGGAACCAGCCGGCGTTGACGTCGCGCATGATGCCTTCGACCGAATCGAACGCGACCAGCCCGTTGGCGGCATAATGCATCGCCAGGACGATGCCGGTGATGATCTGGATGCCGAGCGCCGCGCCCGCGAGCACGCCGAAGTTCCAGAAATAATTGAGGTTGCGCGGCACCGGATAGCCGGCGCCGACCGCGTTGTAGACCAGCCGGGGGACGGGAAGTTTCTCGTCCAGCCACCGCATCAGCGGCTGCTTCGGCTCATAGTGTTTTGCCCAGGCAAAGCTCATGATCGTTCCCTCAGCCTACCGTGACGACGGTGTCGGAGTTGAAGCTGTAATCCGGCACTTGCAGGTTCGTCGGCGCGGGGCCTTTGCGAATGCGGGCGGCGGTGTCGTAGGCCGAGCCGTGGCACGGGCAGAAATAGCCGCCATACGGCCCCTTGTTCTCGCCCTCGCCGGCACCCAGCGGCACGCAGCCCAGATGGGTGCAGACGCCCAGCGTGATGAGCCAGTTCTTCTTGCCGGCCTTCGTACGCTCCTCCAGCGACTGCGGATCGCGCAGTTCGGACAGCGGCACCGCGTCGGCGGCGGCAATCTCGGCCGGGGTCAGGTTGCGGACGAACAGCGGCTGCTTGCGGAACGACGTCTTGATCGCCTGTCCGGGCAGGATCTTCGACAGGTCGATCTCGGTGGTGGATTGCGCCAGCACGTCGGCCGACGGGTTCATCTGATTGATGAGCGGCAGGACGATGGCGACCGCACCGACGCCGGCAAACGACACGGCGGCGATGTTGATGAAGTCGCGGCGACGCGGATCGTGCGGGTCCTGACCGGATGGTTCCGGCGCCTCTCCCGGCGGCAGGTCGTCGTGGTTCATCGCCATTCAGTCAGCCCTTGTATTCTTATGCCGGGAAGACCGCCTGGGTTTCGATCGTTTACCGATCGTGCGCCCCTCCCTCTCCTACCCGTCCATCCCCATGGCGGGCGCTTGAGTGATAGACGGCAGGATGCGCTTTTGCCAACTCCATTTTGCGTGGGGGCCATTCCCGCGCTAGTCGGACGCGATGCGCATCGCCCTGTACGAACCCGATATCGCCGGCAATGTCGGCACGATCCTGCGAACCGCCGCCTGTTTCGGCCTGGGCGTCGACCTGATCGAGCCGATGGGGTTTCCGTGGGGCGACCGGTCGATGGCCCGCGCCGGCATGGATTACGCGCGCGAGGTCGACATCGTCCGTCATGTCGACTGGGACGCCTTTCGCGCCGCCGCCCGGGGCCGCGTCGTGCTGGCCACGACGCGCGGCGCGACCGACCTGCCGCAGGTGCGGTTCGACGCCAGCGACATCCTGCTGTTCGGATCGGAAAGCAGCGGCGTGCCCGATCACGTCCACGACGCGGTTTACGTGCGCGTGCGGGTGCCGATGCGCGCGGGCTTTCGGTCGCTGAACGTCGCCGCGTCGGCCGCGATCATGGCGGCGGAAGGCCTGCGCCAGCATGGCTGGCCCCTCCCCCCAGCCGCTATCATCCGCTAAGGGCGCTATCCATGACGATACCGATGGACAGCCAGCAGGCCGCCGCCCGCACCTGGTTCGAGGCCTTGCGCGACCGGATCTGCGCCAGTTTCGAGACGATCGAGCGCGAGGCCGGCTCGGACGCCACCTTCACCTACACCCCCTGGGAGCGGATCGACCCGTCGGGCGCGGCGGGCGGCGGCGGCGTGCGCGGCGTGATGAAGGGCAAGGTGTTCGAGAAGGTCGGCGTCAACGTCTCCACGGTCGGCGGCACGTTCGAGGGCGAGTTCGCCAAGTCGATCCACGGCGCGGCCGAAGATCCCGGCTTCTTCGCCACCGGCATCAGCCTGGTCGCGCACATGGCCAATCCGCAGGTGCCGGCCGTCCACATGAACACGCGCTTCCTGGTCACGACGAAGCGCTGGTTTGGCGGCGGCGCGGACCTGAACCCGCCGCTGCCGATCGCGGAGGACACCGCCGACTTCCATGCGACGCTGAAAACCGCGTGCGACGCGCACGGCGCGGATTATTACGACCGGTTCAAGGCGTGGGCCGACGAGTATTTCTACATCCCCCATCGCAAGGTGCACCGCGGCGTCGGCGGCATCTTCTACGACCATCTGGAGGGGGATTTCGACGCCGACTTCGCCTTCACCCGCAGCGTCGGCGAGGCGTTTCTGGACACCTATCCGCGCATCGTCCGGCGGCGGATGGACGCGGCCTTCACCGACGCCGACCGCGCGGAAATGCTGCGCTGGCGCGGGCGCTATGCCGAGTTCAATCTGGTGCACGATCGTGGCACGCTGTTCGGGCTGAAGACCGGCGGCAATATCGACGCGATCCTGATGAGCCTGCCGCCGATGGCGAGTTGGGAGTGACGCGGTGGCGCTGATCCCGGTCGAGCCGCACGAACTGGCGACGATCGTCACCACGCTGGAGATGCGGAAGCGGCCACCGCTCAGACCGATGCCGGCCTCGCCGTTCCGGCTGGTCGCGTGGCCTGCGCCGGATCTGGTGCGCTATCGGCAGCTGTTCGCGCGGGTCGGCGGCCCCTGGCTGTGGTATTCGCGCCTCGCGATGGACGATGCGGCGCTGGCGGCGATCGTCCACGACCCCGGCATCGCGGTGTTCGCGGTGGTCGACCGCGCGGGGATCGAGGTCGGGATGCTCGAACTCGACACCCGTGATCCGCTACAGACCGAGCTGTCCTATTTCGGGCTGATTCCCGAACTGGCGGGCAAGGGGCATGGCCGCTGGCTGATGGCGGAGGCGATGGCGCGGGCCTGGGCACCCGGCGTCGCGCGGGTGTGGGTCCACACCTGTACGCTGGACCACCCGCACGCGCTAAACTTCTATCGCGCGCAAGGATTCGTCGCGGTGAAGCGGACGATCGAAACCTTTGCCGACCCGCGTGCACTGGGCCTGCTGCCGGTCGAGGCCGCGCCGCATATCCCCTATCTGGCGGATACCCGGCGATAGGCGGCGATACCGATCATGGTCAGCATCACCTGCGCCGCGCTCGCCACGGCCGCCGCCAGACTGCACAGCAGGGTGAAGACGACCGGGTTGGTCGCAACCGACGGCTCCTGCGCCAGCCGCGTCAGCAGTTGCGCCAGCTGCCCGCCAAGATAGCCGAACCCCATCAGCCCCATCAGCCCGAAACCCGACCCGCGCGTCCGCTGGATCGACGCGACGATCGCCCGCCACGCACCGATCGGCCGGTCCGCGACCAGGATCGGTCCGGCCAGGGCGACACGCCCGAGGATATACAGGCCCGGCAACAGGAACAGCGCCAGGCCCAGTTGCGACGGCAGACCGATCAGCAGCAGCACCAGCAGATAGCGTGGCGCCAGCGACAGGCCACGCAGGATCGCGCGACCGACGGTCGGCCGCTCCGGATCGAGATACAGCGCGAACAGCGCCAGCGCGCCGACGATCAGCACACCGTACGCGACGACCGTCGCCAGGCCATAGTCGTTGGCCCACGCGCTGAACGCCGCGCTCCACGCCTCGGCCTGCGCGGTACGGTCGGTCCCGGTCATCACCGGCAGCGGATAGGCCGGGACCAGCAGCGCGAGCGCCAGCGCCGGCAGGAACAGGAAGGTGCCGGCGATCCGGATCACCAGATCGCGCTCGGCACGAAACAGCGCCCAGGCGTCGGCCAGCGTCGTCGGCAGGTCGATCTTCATGCGGTCGGCATGGTCGGGGCCGAATCGCCCTCGCGGCTCCGCGTCGCGACATACAGCCGGGCGGTGAAGACATAGGCGAGCGCGGTGAATCCGGTCGATACCAGCGCCCCGACCGCCGACGCCAGGAACGTCGCCGTCGCGATACCGTCCGCGCCAAGGATCAGGCGGAAGATCAGGCCCGACACCGATTGTGCGGCCAGCGTCGCCACGATCAGCACGATGACGAACAGGATCGCGACACCGATCAGCTTCAGCGTCAGGCCGCGCGTCAGCACGATCGACCGGCGGATCGCCCCCAGCCCGCGCCGTTCGTTCAACACGACCGCGTTGGTCAGCATCAGCCGCGCGCCGACGATGAGCATCACGACGATCAGCGCCAGCGTGTAGAGCAGGATGAAGGTGCTCGTGCCCGCCGGCATACGCGGCATCATCGTCGGCGTGGCGGCCGACAACGCGGCAAGGCCGATCCCCGAAAAGGCGATCGCCACGATCATCGGCACCACCAGCAGCATGAACGCGATGACGATGGCCAGAGTCACGCCGATCGTCGGCAGCAACCGGGCGGTCGCCTGTGCACGGGCGCTGGCGGCGGTCGTTGCCGGATCGGTGGCGATGGCCAGGATGACCAGTTGCCCCCAGATCGTCAGGACCAGCGTCAGCAGCGCGATCGCGAAACTGACGAGCGCGAAACCGGCGGAGGTACTGGTGCCATAGGCGGTGTGCGCCGATCCGATGAGACTGGGCAGGAACGCGGTCACCAGCGCGACCGGCGCGATCATGCCGATCCGCCCGGCCATGACCTCGGTCGTGCTGTCCCAAACCCTGCTGATCGTCGTCATGTCGCACGCCCCCGGTCGGTTGTGGCTTCGTTATGGCCCCGCAGTCGCGCTCGATAGCCGATGCCTTGCCGCATTTCCATCGCTTGCAACCGCCGCCCGCGCAACGCACATCGGCGGGCGTGACCGATTTTCCCGACATCGAATGGCGCGTGACGCCCGGCCTGACCCCCTATGCCGACGCGCTGGCCGAAATGGAGGCGCGCGCCGCCGCCGTGGCGGACGGGACCGCGCGCGAACTGGTCTGGCTGCTGGAACATCCGCCGGTCTATACCGGCGGGACCAGCGCGGTCGCCACCGACCTGGTCGACCCGCGCTTTCCCGTCGTCGCGACCGGGCGCGGCGGCAAATACACTTATCACGGCCCGGGTCAGCGGATCGCCTATCTGGTGATCGACCTGGGCAAACGCGGGCGCGACGTGCGCCGGTTCGTCCATGCGGTGGAGGACTGGGTGATCGCCGCGCTGGCCGACCTTGGCGTGGCGGCGTTCGCGGTCCCCGGCCGGGTCGGCATCTGGACCGGCACCGGCCCCACCGAGGCGAAGGTCGGCGCGATCGGGGTGCGGGTGAAGCGGTGGGTGACGTTGCACGGATTCGCGGTCAACGTTGCCCCCGACCTGTCGCATTTCGGCGGTATAATCCCCTGTGGAATCGCCGAATATCCGGTCACAAGCCTGTCGGCGATGGGACTCGATGCCGGGTTGACAACGCTGGACACCGCACTGGAGCGTCGGTTTGGGGCCTTCCTCGATACTGTTTCTTCGCAGACTCAAAACTTAGCTTGAGGGCGATCCTATAGTCGATTAATGTCCCCTTTGATTTGGGTATTAACGCGCCGCCAAAGGCAACCAAATCCTTTTTCTGAGGGAGCTTCCAATGCGTGCAATTTCCAAGATGCTGACCGGCTCGATGATCGCCGCGGCCGCGCTGATGGTTTCGGCTTGCGGCCCGAAGGCCGAGACGACCGACAACACCATGATCACCGACATGAACACCACCGAGGGCATGGACACCATGACCGACAACATGACCGCCGTTGATGGCGCGATGAACGGTGGCATGATGGCCAACGACACCATGATGGCGAACGACACGATGATGTCGAACGACATGATGATGACCAACGCCGCCAACGCGATGTAATTGCAACGGCACCCCGGTTCACGGGGTGCTTTGCGATGGATAAGGGGCCGTCCGGGCGACCGGGCGGCCCTTTTGCCGTCCGGGCAACATCGCCGTCCCGCACCGCACGCGACCGACACCGTTACGCACCCGGTCAACGGATGCGACGGAATGGTTAAAAACCGTTTGGGCGAAGCCGCGAAACGCCGTAGTTTCCACTGCATGACGTCCACGCAGCGCCGCTTGCGTCGACGACCGGCGCCGATCTCGCGCGCCGATACCGGTTATGCGCGTGACTGCGCTTGGAGAGGACAGGATGACCAGTTTGCGTATCGCCTTGGGCTTGGGGTTCGCCGCCGCCGCGCTTTTGGCCAGCCCGGCTTCGGCCCAGTTCTTCATGCAGTCGCGCGACATGACGTCGAACGTCGTGGTCAAGGGTGACGAGCCGGGATCGGGCGTCGTCATGCCCGGCGCGACACCGGCCGAACAGCGCGCGGTCCTGATCTGGAACATGCGCGCCGCGCTGAACGTCGCTGCGCTGCAATGCCAGTTCGCGCCGACCCTGCTGACGGTCGACAATTACAACGCGATCCTGCGCGACCATGGCGACGAGATCCAGAAGGCGTTCGACACGATCAGCAAATATTATCTGCGGACGAACAAGACCAAGGCCGCCGGCCAGGCCGCGCTCGACCAGTTCGGCACGCGGACCTATTCCAGCTTTACGACGGTGGCGGCGCAATATGGCTTCTGCCAGACCGCGCATTCGATCGGCCGCGATGCGATCTTCACGCCGCGCGGCGAGTTTGGCGATCTTGCCGCCGCCCGCACGCGCGAACTGCGTAACAGCCTGGTGCCATGGGGCGAGCAGCGGTTTCCCCGCTATATCGGCCGCGACACGACCCCGGTGGTCATGCCCCGGCTGGACCCGATCTGCTGGAACAAGAAGAACGAATGGGTGACCAAGAAGTGCGGCGTGCAGAACTGGCCGCCTGCACCGGGCATCGGCGTCGCCACCCGCTGACCCGATCCCGTCCTCCCCGCCCGGACATTCGGGGCGGGGAATTTTTTATCGGATACCCAGCATCTTGTGGGTCTGCAGCGACAGCCGCCATTCGGGCCGGGCCATGACCAGCGCGACGGCCGCATCCTGATTGGCGGCGGCCTGCGGATCGTCGAGCGGCTGGGCAAGACGGTGGGTGAAATCCCACCGGGCCACGTCGTCCGGGTCGATTCCCGCTTGCGGCCATACCAGCTTCAGTTCGTCGCCACGCCGCTGCACGACCGTGCTGCCCGCCTTCGGACTGACGCAGATCCAGTCGATGCGGGGATGCACCGGCACCGTGCCGTTGGTTTCGATCGCGATGAAGAACCCCGCCTCGTGAAGCGCATCGACCACCGCGTCATCGACCTGGAGCATCGGCTCGCCGCCGGTCAGCACCACGAACCGGTCGGTCGTGCCATCACCCCAGAACCCGGCAACCGCCGCCGCCAGCGCCGCCGCATCGGCAAAGCGCGCGCCGCCGACCCCGTCGATCCCGACGAAATCGGTATCGCAGAAGCGGCAGACCGCCGTTGCCCGGTCCTGTTCGCGACCCGACCACAGGTTGCACCCGGCAAAACGGACGAACACGGCCCGGCGACCGGCATTGGCCCCCTCCCCCTGCAGGGTCAGGAACATCTCCTTGACGGCATAGCTCATGCGGATCGCTATTCCGGCTTCGTCGCATAGACCGTCGGATCGGCGATCCCGGCCTCGTCGAATCCCTTCGCCCGCAGGCGGCAACTGTCGCACAGGCCGCAATGCGTGCCCGCCGGGCTGGGATCGTAGCACGACCAACTCAGCCCCAGGTCGAGGCCAAGGCGCGTGCCCTCGCGCACGATATCGGCCTTGGTCATGGTTTGCAGCGGCGCGTGGATACGAAACGGCTGCCCATCCTCGACCCCGGCCTTGGTCGCCAGCGCGGCCAGCGCCTCGAAGCCGGCGATGAACTCGGGCCGGCAATCGGGATAGCCCGAATAATCGAGCGCGTTGACGCCGATATACAGGTCGCGCGCACCGGCGGCCTCGGCCCACGCCAGCGCAAGGCTGAGGAAGACGGTGTTGCGCGCGGGTACATAGGTGACCGGGATCCCCGGCCCCACGCCGTCCTTCGGCACGGCGATATCGTCGGTCAGCGCCGATCCGCCGAACGCCGACAGATCCATCGGCAGGACGACGTGCCGCACGGCACCCAGGAGGTGCGCGATCCGGCGGGCGGCGGCCAGCTCGACCTGATGGCGCTGATGATAGTCGATCGACAGCGCGAGCAGCGGCCGGCCCTCCTCGCGCGCCAGCGCCGCCGATACCATCGAATCCAGCCCGCCCGAAACGAGCGCGACCGCGGGGGTCTTGTCCAGTGTCATGATTGCGCCGCGCGTAGGCGCATGCGCGGGCGCGTGCAAGTTGGATGAAAAAAAAGGGCCGCCCAAGGGCAGCCCAGTGGCCTTGCGGCCAAAATCGAGGGAGTAACGTGCCAAAGTCCAGGCACCCGGTCACCCTGCACCGCGCGGGTTAGGATCGCGTTAACGCCGCCACGCTCAGTCGGGTGCGACTCCATCGGTGACCGGCACCGGAAAGATGCGCGCGCAGAACTTGCAGTCGACCTGGATGATACCGTCCGCGTCCGCCATCTCGCGCTGCTGGTCGATGGGAAACTTGCCGAGCACGCCGGCGATGTGTTCAGGCGTGCAGCGGCATCCACGCGCCATGCCTTGCGACGACAGGGCGCGCACGTCGCTTTCCTCGTTGAACAGCCGCCAGACGATCGTTTCCAGCGACAATGCGGGATCGGCCAGCTCGTCGGTGCCGATCGTCTGGCCCAGTGCGGCGACACGCTCCCACTCCGGGTGGTCGAGCTTGGTGTGCAGCCGCGCGCGTCCGTCCTCGCCCTCGGGCAGATGCTGGAGGAACAGGCCGCCCGACACCATCGTACCGTCGGGCTGGCGGATCATGCCGACCCGGACCAGGCTGGGGATCTGTTCGGACTGCACGAAATAGCTTTCGGCGGCCTGCGCCAACGTTTCGCCGTCGAGCGGCACGATCCCCTGATAGCGTTCGGCGGTCGACGCCATGTCGAACGTGATCGCCAGATACCCCTGACCGAACAGCGCGAACAGCGTCGGCTGCTCGGGCGCCTCGGCCAGCTTGTCGGCGTCGTAATCGACATAGCCGCGCAGCTCGCCACCGCGATAATCGCACACCAGAAGCCGGACGACGCCCTCGTCGGTGCGCGTCTGCATCGTCAGCTGGCCGCTGGCATCCTTCAGCGTCGACCCGATCAGCGCGGCCAGCGTCAGCGCCTCCGCCAGCAGCGATTCGATCGCCGGCGGATAGGCATGGCCCGACAGAATGGTGTCGAGCACCGGACCCAGTCGCACGATCCGCCCCCGCGCGCTGAGGCTGGGGATCGTGAAACCGAGCGCGCGGTCGGTGTCGGTGGTGGTTGGATCGGTCATTGTAACCCAGATAAGGTCTGGCCGTGCGCGATCAACCGATCTGGCCAAAGCACCACCGCAGCACCGATTTCTGCGCGTGCAGCCGGTTCTCGGCCTCGGCCCAGATCAGCGACTGCGGACCGTCGATGACTTCGGCCGTCACCTCCTCGCCACGATGCGCGGGCAGGCAGTGGAGGAACTTCGCGTCGGGCTTCGCCATCGCCATCAGCGCGGAATCGACCTGATAGGGCGTCAGCGCGGCAAGCTTCGTTTCCGCCTGCGTCTGCCCCATCGAGATCCAGGTATCGGTGACGACGATGTCCGCGCCCTCGACCGCCTCCTGGGGGCTGGCGACGACGCGCGCGCGGCCCTTGCCCAGCGCGACATCGGCGTCGGTCGGCTGATACCCCTGCGGACAGGCGGCGACGACGTCGAACTGCATCAGGCCCGCCGCCTCGACGATCGAGGCGAGGACGTTGTTGCCGTCGCCCAGCCACGCGACCTTCAGGCCGGGCAGCGCCTTGCCGCTTTCGATCACGGTCAGCAGGTCGGCCATGATCTGGCAGGGATGCGACGCGTCGGTCAGGCCGTTGATGACCGGCACGCTGGCGTAATGCGCCATCTCCTCGACCTTGGCGTGATCGTCGGTGCGGATCATGATCGCGTCGACATAGGTGGACAGGACGCGCGCGGTGTCGGCGACGCTTTCGCCGCGGCCAAGCTGCATCGAGCCTGCGTCCATCACGATCGAGGTGCCGCCAAGCTGGCGGATCGCCATGTCGAACGACACGCGCGTCCGGGTCGAATTCTTCTCGAAGATCATCGCGAGCGTATGGCCGGCCAGCGGCGCGTCGGCATCCGCGCGGCCCCTGGGGAAACCGGCGCGGGCGGCCTTGCGGTCGATCGCATCGGCCAGCATCGCGGCGATGCCGTCAGGGCCGGCGTCGGTCAGGTTCAGGAAATGGCGCATTCTTCTTGCTCCTCCCCGATATTCCACCCCGTTCGTCCTGAGCAGCTGCTGAGCGTAGTCGAAGCGGCGTATCGAAGAACAGGACATGGTGTCCCAACTCTCCTTCGATACGGGCCTTCGACTATGCTCAGTCCCTACTCAGGACGAACGGTGGCGCAAGATGAGGCATCGTTAACTATCTGTATTATTGCTCAATCATCACTCGCCGGCACATACACCCGCGCGCCATCGCTCAACCGCTCGATGAAGTCGGCAATATGGCTTTCGTCGATGATGAGCGGCGGCAGGATGCGGACGACGTTCTCGCCCGCCGCCACCGTCAGCAACCCATGATTGTCGCGCAGATGCGCCACGAACCGGCGGCTGTCGCTTTTCAGCTTCAGGCCCATCATCAGGCCCTTGCCGCGCACTTCCTCGAACAGATGATCGAAATTGGGCATCATCTGCTCAAGGCTGGCGCGCAGGCGATCGCCCATCGCCGTGACGTGCGCCAGGAAGCCGTCCTCCATCAGCACGTCGAGCACCGCCTCGCCCGCCGCCATGCCCAGCGGGTTGCCGCCATAGGTCGACCCGTGGGTGCCGATGACCATGCCCTTGGCCGCCTCGGCGGTGGCAAGGCACGCGCCCAGCGGGAAGCCGCCGCCGATCCCCTTGGCGGCCGCCATGATGTCGGGGACGATGCCGTAATGCTCATGCGCGAACAGCGTGCCGGTACGGCCATAGCCCGCCTGCACCTCGTCCAGCACCAGCATCAGGCCGTGATCGTCGCAGGCCTTGCGCAGACCCTTCAGGAACTCCGGCGTCGCGACCGAAACGCCGCCCTCGCCCTGAATCGGTTCGACCAGAAAGCCCGCCGTATTCTCGTCGATCAGCGCCAGCGCGGCGTCGAGATCGTTGAACGCGCAATATTTGAACCCGGGGAGCAACGGCCCGAAGCCGTCGCGCATCTTGGGCTGGTTCGTCGCGCTGATCGTCCCCAGCGTGCGGCCGTGGAACGCGTTGTTGAAGGTAATCAGGTCATGGCGCTGTTCGTTGCCATTGGCGAAGTGATAGCGCCGCGCGGTCTTGATCGCGCACTCGACGGCCTCCGCGCCCGAATTGGTGAAGAACACCGTGTCGGCAAAGGTCGCGTCGATCAGCCGCTGCGCGAAATGTTCGCCCTGCGGGCTGCCGTACAGGTTCGAGACGTGCATCAGCGTTGCGGCCTGGTCGGCGATCGCCTTCACCAGCTTGGGATGACCGTGGCCCAGCGCGTTGACCGCGATGCCGCTGGCAAAATCGAGATAGCGTTCGCCCTGCTCGCCAATCAGCCACGCGCCCTCGCCTCGCACCGGCCGCACCCCGCAGCGGGGATAGACGGGCATCAGGGGGGTGATGGTCACGACGGCGACTCCTTTTGAAACAGCAAGGGCGGCCCCGTTCGGGCCGCCCGAACCGCCTGATACCGGGCGGGTGGGGGAAGCGTCAACCAGCGGCGGTGTCGACAGTCAGATCGGTGATCTCGATATGCGGTACCGATTCGCGCGAAGGAATGCGGCTGCCAAGGACCGCCAGCACATCGTAGACCAGCGAATAGCGTTCGATCCGACGCAGCCCCGGGTCGGACGCCGCCAGTGCCAGCGGGCGATACACGCGGCCGGCAAGCGACTCCTTCACCTTCCCGATCCATCCGCCGCCGGCATTGGCGGATTGCCGCACGATGTCGATGTCGCGAACCGACCCGTCCGGCGCGACCCAGAAGGCGACGTCGACCCACTGTGGTGCGTCATCACCCTGCATTGCCATGACGGTCTGCGCGCTGGCGCCGCGCTCGCCAAGGTCGATCGGCGGGGCGTGGATCAGCACGGCCGTCGTTGCGCGTGCGGCTGGCGCAACGGTCGCCATGTCGGCCCGTGCCGCCGCCTGCGCCTTTTCATCCGACACACCGGATGCCGCCCGTGACGACAAAGTCACCGCCGCATCCCGGAATCCCGCCTGCGCCGGATCGGTCGTCGCCTGGACCCGCGCGATTGCCTTGCGGGCGCGATCCCTGAACGCCGGGTTCACGCCGGCGATCGCGGTGAACAGCACGGCGTTGCGAAGCAGCGCATGGCCCTCCACCTGCGGCAACCCAGCGGCGCGGGCCTGCCGGGCGACCCTGTTGTAGATGTCCTCGGCCGCCTCGAACCGCGCCTGCTTGGCAAAGGCGTCACCGACCGACAGGCGCTGCATCAGCACGCGCGGGTCGTCCGCCGGCAAACCGCTTTTCAGCGCATCCAGCGTGTCGATCGTGTTGATCCGTGCCGCCGTCGCCGCGCCGTTCAGGCCGGCAAGCCGCGCATTGGCCCGGAGCAGGTCGGATACGTCGACCGGCAGGTCCTTTGCATATTTCGCGTTGCGCCGCCGCGCCGCCAGCAGGGTGCGGCGCGATTCGGCATAGTCACCGGTCAGAAACTGATTTTCCGCATGGGCCAGCGAGGCGTCGATGTCCTCCCTGGGCGGACATTTGCGGGCGATACACGCGGCCAATGCACGCTCGGTATCGCTCAGCCGACGGCCGACCACGACGATCGTCTTGTCCTCCGGCACCGACGCGGCTTGCGGTGCCGGGGCGGCAACCGCCTGAAGCATCGCGATGACGGACAGGATCATGGGGCAGCACCTTTCGATGAAAACCGGGACGATTCCACCACTTGCATCGCCGCTTTATCATGCCGCCCGCACCCGCCGCGTCAAGCGTCGATCGCGGCCTCGTCCATCCGGGCCGCATTTTCCTGAATGAAGGCAAAACGGTGTGCGGGGTTGGTGCCCATCAACCGGTCGACCAGATCCTTGACCCCGGCCCGCTCCTCATATTCCTGCGGCAACGTCACGCGCAGCATCCCGCGCGTGCGCGGGTCCATCGTGGTTTCGCGCAATTGCTGCGGGTTCATCTCGCCCAGCCCCTTGAAGCGCGCGACCTCGACCTTCTTGCCCTTGAACGCCGTCCGTTCGATCTCGGCCCGGTGCGCATCGTCGCGGGCGTAGAGCGACTTCGCGCCGACCGTCAGCCGGTAGAGCGGCGGCTGCGCCAGATACAGATGCCCGCGCCGCACCAGCTCGGGCATTTCCTGAAAGAAGAACGTCATCAGCAGCGTCGCGATATGCGCGCCGTCGACATCGGCGTCGGTCATGATAACGATCCGGTCGTAGCGCAGCGCATCCGGCTGGCAGTCCTTGCGCGTCCCGCAACCCAGCGCCTGGATCAGGTCGGCGATCTCCTGATTGGCGAAGATCTTGGCGCTGGTGGCGCTCGCCACGTTCAGGATCTTGCCGCGGATCGGCAGGATCGCCTGCGTCTTGCGGTCGCGCGCCTGCTTGGCCGAACCACCAGCCGAATCGCCCTCGACGATGAACAGTTCGGTGCCGGCGGGGTCGTCGGCCGAACAGTCGGTCAGCTTGCCCGGCAGGCGCAGTTTGCGCGCGCTGGTCGCGGTCTTGCGCTTGACCTCGCGCTCGGACTTCCGCCGCAACCGCTCGTCCATCCGGTCGAGGACATAGCCGAGCAGCGCCTTGCCCCGCTCCATATTATGGCTGAGGAACAGGTCGAAATGATCGCGCACCGCGCGCTCGACCATGCCGGCCGCTTCGGGCGACGTCAGCCGGTCCTTCGTCTGGCTCTGGAACTGCGGATCGCGGATGAACACCGACAGCATCAATTCGCTGCCGACCATCACGTCGTCGGCATTGATGTCCTTCGCCTTCTTCTGCCCGACCAGATCGGCAAACGCGCGGATGCCGCGCACCAGCGCCTGGCGCAGGCCCTGTTCGTGGGTGCCGCCATCGGGCGTCGGGATGGTGTTGCAATACCAGCTGTAGCTGCCGTCGCTCCACAACGGCCAGGCAACCGCCCATTCGACGCGGCCCATGCCCTGCCCTTCCGGCCCGGTCGGAAAGTCCTGCTGCCCGACGAAAACGTCATTGGTCGCACATTCGCGCCCGCCAAGCTGTTCGCGCAGGTGATCGGCGAGGCCACCGGGAAACTGGAATACCGCCTCCGCCGGGGTATCGTCGCCGATCAGGTCGGGCGCGCATTTCCAGCGGATCTCGACGCCGGCGAACAGATACGCCTTGGACCGCGCCAGTTTGTACAGCCGCGCCGGCTTAAAGCTCAGCTCGGGGCCGAAGATCTCGGTGTCGGGCGTGAACGCGACCGAGGTGCCGCGCCGGTTGGGGGTGCCGCCCAGATTCTCGATCGGCCCCAGCGTCACCCCGCGCGCAAAACGCTGGCGGTACAGCTTGCGGTCGCGCGCGACCTCCACCACCGTATCGCTCGACAGCGCGTTGACGACGCTGATGCCGACGCCGTGCAGCCCGCCGCTGGTGGCATAGGCTTTCCCTGCGAACTTGCCGCCCGAGTGGAGCGTCGACAGGATGACCTCCAGTGCCGACTTGTCGGGAAACTTCGGATGCGGATCGACCGGGATACCGCGCCCGTTGTCGACGACGGTCAGCCGGTTGCCCGGTTCCAGCGTGATCTCGATCCGCGAGGCGTGGCCCGCCACCGCCTCGTCCATCGCATTGTCGATGACCTCGGCCGCCAGATGATGCAGCGCGCGTTCGTCGGTGCCGCCGACATACATGCCGGGGCGACGACGGACGGGTTCCAGACCCTCCAGCACCTCGATCGACGATGCGGTATAGTCGGACTGGGCTTGCGCCTTTGCGGCAAAGAGATCGTCGGCCATGGTTTGTACCATAGACGTTCGCGGTCCTCCCTGCATGGCAAATCGCACATGCGGCGGGGCAAATCGCATCGCCCCCGGCAGGCCGACCGTTGCCGATTTACAACGCTCCAGATTAGATTGTCCGCGATCCGTCGCATTGGGGATCCGGTTTAACGCTTTCACCGTTACTGGCGCACCGACATTTTCAAGTTTCCGGGAGAAACCATGCGCAATCATCTGCTCGCCAGTGCCGCCGGCATTGCCGCCCTCGTCGCCTTCGCCGCCCCCGCCGCCGCCCAGGACATGGTCGAGGACGCTCCGTTCTCCGGCGTGTATGTCGGCGGTTCGTTCGGCTTCGACGCGCAGCCGAACGATGTCGGCGAGACGATCGAGTTCGATCGCAACCTTGACGGCGTGTTCCGCGACACCGTTCGCACCGGCACCGGCGCCAATGCGTTCGCACCCGGTTTCTGCAACGGCGCCGCCCGCAGCAGCGCGAACCTGAACTGCCGCAACGATCGCGACGACATGTCCTATTCGGCCCGCGTCGGTGCGGATCACCAGTCTGGCAACATCGTCGTCGGCGTGATCGGCGAGTTCGGCAAGTCGGAGATCACCGACAGCGTCACCGCGTTCAGCTCGACGCCGGCCTTCTACACGATGACCCGCTCGCTGGATTGGGAAGCCTCGATCCGTGGCCGCGCCGGTTTCGCCGCGAACAAGACCCTGTTCTTCGGTTCGTTCGGTGCCGGCTATGCCCGCATCAAGAACGACTTCACCACGTCGAACACCGCCAACGTGTTCAGCAGCACCGGCGACGACAATCGCTGGGGCATCAACGCCGGCGGCGGCATCGAGCAGAAGATCGGCAAGAACTTCTCGATCGGCGTCGAGTATCTGTACCACCAGTATCAGGACGACGACTACCGCGTCCGCGCCGGCGGCAATGCCGGTACGCCGTTCACCAACGCCACCAATGGCGGCACGACGGCTGGCACCGACTTCCGTCGCAACTTCGATTACTTCCGCTGGCACAGCGTCCGCGGCACGGCCTCGTTCCGCTTCTGATCCGACGGCAGGACCGCCCGCTCATCCGGAGCGGGCGGTCAGCCTACCAGTGACGCCGTGCCACAGCGCATGCCGTAGACACGCAGGTCCGCCTCGCCGTAGCGAACGCCGACCGCCCCCGTCACCGCACCGATCACCGTATCGAGCAGCGGCGCGACGATCGCCAGTTGTGACCCGACTGCCCTGAGCAGCGGATCCAGAGGGATCGGCAGTCCCAGCACCCGTATCTTCAACTGCAATCTGTCGGTCAGCGATACAGCCGTGCCAGCCAGCGGCGAACTGCTCGACACCGTCCGCGTCCGCCCCGCCGCGATGTCGGATTCGCTGAACCGCAGCGATTGCCACGGCTCGGCCGCACCCACCGAAACCTCCGCCCGGCCATCGACATCAATCAGCAACGTATCGACCAGCCGCGCATCATGCAGCGTGACCGGCGCGGCGAAGTTCGACAGGTTGGTCGCATCGACACTGGCGATCGCCGACGTGGCGGCATTGACCCGCCCCTCCAGCGTCACGCCGCGGCTCGATGCACTGGAACAGTCGATCGCGGTCAGCCGCCCCTCCGCCGCCGCCATTTCGACGAACAGCGGCACCCGGATGCCGACCAGCGTGCCGATGCCGGGCAGGCCCGCGTCAAGCAGGCGCACCTCCAGATAGATCCGCGCCTGCGCCGTCCGCAGAATCGGCGTACCGGTGTCGGTGACGGTCAGCCACGGGGAGCGTTGCATCCGGTCGCCGATCGCGATCGTCAGCCTGGTACTCGCCAGCCCCGCGATACCCGCCCCCAGATCCAGCGCCACCTGTCGCTTGCCCGATGCGATCTGCAACGCGCTGGTCAGGAACGCCATGGTGTCGACCCGCGCCAGCCCCTGACCGCCACTGCTCTGCCGGCCCAGACTGCCCGCGTCGATCAGCGCGTCGAGCGACAGCGACTGGCTGCCGACCTGGACGGACAGTTTGCGCAGGGCCGCCGCCGCCGCGCCCTTGCCATCGGCGTCCAGCACCGACGCCAGCGCCCCCAGGATCTGCGGCGTCGTCACGGTGGCGGCCAGGGTATCGGAATAGGTCGCGGCATCCAGCGACGCCGTGGTGCGCAGCGCGTCGAGATAGCGGAACAGGTCGACATCGACCCCGGCCAGCGCGTTGTAGTCCATGACCGACAACGACACGCTGCTGCCGGTCAACCCGCTCAGCAGCGCGTTGACGATGCCGCCGTCAAGCGAGGCGAGGCGACTGCCGATCGAGAAGCCCGCCAGCCGTTCGCGCGCGGCCACCGCGTTGCGGGCGATCGGGATGCTGGTCTTGCCAAGAATTCGTGCAAAGAAGGTCGGCGCCCGGCTTTCCAGCCGGACCCGCACCGCATCCCGGCCGCTGGACGACGCGGCAAACCGTGCCTCGGGCGCGCGGGCCGGATCGGCGGCATAGGTGCCGGTGGTGGCGATGATGGTGATCGCGTCGGCCCAGCCGGACCCGGTGACGGTGGCCTCCGCCGCCGCCTGCGCGCGGTCCGGATCGGCGGCGGCGGCGAGTGCGGCCGCATCCGCCACGCCCTGCAGGCGGCGGGTGGTCAGCGATGCCGATCCGATGTCGATCGCGAACGCGCCCATCGCGATCAGCAACGGCAGGCCGGCGGCCACCACGATCGACACGTTGCCGTCGCGATTCGGGAACAGCCCCGCGGCCCGGCGGCGCGTCACGAGATGCCACCGGTCCGGACGACCGCCTTCCGTTCGATCACCGGGTCCGGCATCGGTAACAGGCGGGACCGGAAGATCGCGGTATTGCCGGCGTCGTAACGCACCGACACGGTCACGAAGCCGGCACCCTCGGTCGTCGTGGTCGTCACGCGGCTGGCAGTCAGTTCGGGCAGGGTCGCCAGTTCGGCGAGGACGCTGGCGCTGGCGATGGTCCGGCGCTCGGTCGCGTTCAGGCCGCCAAGCGTCGCCCGGACCGCGTCGTTGGCCAGCGCCTGTACGCTGTGCGCCAGCAGGAAATACTGACCGTACAGCAATATCCCGAACAGGATTCCGAGCAGCACCGGCAGCGCGAGCGCAAATTCCACCAGCGACGAACCCCGCCGCGACCGGACCATTGCCGTGAGTTTTGCCACCATCATAAAACCCCTCGCGTCGGTTTTATGCAATCCGGGTTTATGAAAGGTGAATCCCCAATACCTGTTCAGCATTCATTCGATGAACAACCAGTTCTAGTCTTCAATAGACCCCTCTCTTTGCTTTACAAGAAACATTGGTTCATTTTGGTTATTATAATATTTCGACGGAATATCCATTATGGATGCTGTCTCTGCGAGATATTGTTGTGACGGATTGACGGTAGGCGACGACCACCCGCGATGCGCCCGGCGCGCGCTCCACAGGCAAGATCGGCACCGTCATGGGGACCGTTCTCGGGCGGAGATTGCGACGCTGCCACGCCGCGTCGGGGATCGGGCACGCCACGCACGCCGCATCCCGTATCGAAGGACGCTGCCATCGCCGCCGCCTGAGCGGCCGGCAATGGTCCCGAAAAGGTGTTAGAACCGACCCTCGATCGACAGGCGATATCCGCCATTGCCCGCGACGAGTCCGGCCGCCTCCAGTCGCTGCGCGGCCAGTGGATCGGCGGCGGCCAGTGTCAGGTCGGCACGGTAGCGACCATTGCCCTCGATCCGCACCGTAACGCCCTCACCGCCGGCCTGACTGGTCAGCGGCAGCAGCAGGGCGGTGCCGTCACAACGGATCGTGCCGACCAGCGCGGTCGGCACGACGATTCCCGCGACCGACCCGGCCAGCGTCGCGCGCACGCGGCCCTCGGCGCGATCGCACTGGCCGTCACGAAACCGCACCGACACCTGGTCCAGATCCAGCGTCGTGACCGGCACTGGCGCGAACAGCCCGCCGGTCGCGATACTGGCGGTCATGTCCTCCAGCCCGACGCTGTGGCGGCTGACGACCGCGCTGCCGCTGACCGGGGATGCGCCATCGCGCGACAGGACCAGCCGCGCCTCGCCCACCACGAGCGCCAGCGGGGACAGCCGCGCCGACACGTCCCCGATCGTCAGGTCGCCGACCCGCGCCTCGGCCAGTGTCGCGCCCCAGATCGTGCCGGATACGCGGCGCGCGACCAGACCGCTGTCCGCCACGTCGAACCAGCCCAGCACCAGCCGCATCGGCAGGAACACGACGAGCGCGATCGCCAGCATCGCGCCGAACAGCACGCCCGGCCCGGTCCGCAGGCGAAACCGCCTCATGCTGCCCGCGCCTTCAGGGTCAGGCTGACGCCGACCGTCCGGTCGCCATTGTCCTTGATCGCCGCCGAATCGATCAGGATCCCGCCGCGCTCCAGTTGCGCGAGCCAGCCCGACAGCGCCGCCGGCCGCGCCGACTGGATCGTCACCCGCACCCGGTCGGGCGCATCCTGATCGAGACTGGCCAGCGTGAAGCCGGCCGCGTCGGCACGCGCGCGGACCGTGTCGGCCAGCGACCCGGCGAGCGGCGGGGTGCGGCGTTGCTGGATATCGCGCAGCGTCGCCACCGCCGCCCGCGTGCTCCCCAGCCGCTCGACCGCGCCGGCATGGCGCTCGCGCGCGTCGGCCAGCCCGTCGCGCACCGGGCGGACGACCAGACCCCACAGGACCGTCACCGCCGCCAGCGCCAGCATGACCAGGATCAGCCGCCGCTCGCGCAGCGATCGCCCCGCGAACCAGGCCCGCAGCGGCGTCATCGGTTGCGCACCGTGAATTCTCCCGAAACGCGCCCGCCGGCGGACTGGAACACGCCCGCCTGCACGACGAACCCGGCCTGCTCGATCCGCCGTTTCAGGTCGGTCACCACCGCCTCGCGGTCGGCGGCCAGCGTCACGCGCAGTTCTCCGCTCGGCTCGAAATTGAGGGCAGTGACTTCGGTGCCCGGCGTCGCCTCGACCGCGCGGTACAGCGCGGCGGCGGTCGCGCTGAAACCGATGCCGGGGCCACGGACCCGCGACAGCCGTTCGGTCAGCTGGCGGGTGGCGTCGGTCACCGTTTCGCCGCGCGGCAGGCCCTGACGCGCCAGCACGTCGGTCTCCGCCTCGATCGCGTCGGCGGCAAAGCTGTAGCGGGCGATGCGCGCCAGATCGATCGCCAGCGTCAGCGCAAGGATCGCCATTCCCATCACGGCCAGCCGCCGCACCAGCCGCCAGTCGATGCCGATCCGGCGACGCTTCGCGAACAGCCCCTGTCGCAGGTCGATCGGTGCGCGGGCCGCCACCGCCGTCAGTGCCGCGGCCAGATCGTCGCGCGACATCGTCTCGGGTACCACGCCGCCGGTGACCAGCCCGGTCAGCCGTGCCTCGTCGGCGAACCCGCTGCTCGTCCCGCGCACCACGCCCTGCCCGCAAAGATCGGCGCGGACATAGCCCTCGGCGGGTTGCGGCAGCAGCATCGGCGCGGGCACGACCGCGACCGGGTCGACGCCCACACCGCTGAGTTGCAGCATCCACCCCTGCATCGTCGCCAGCGCGACGACGCCGATCGCGCGCTCACCCTCACCCGTTTCGTCACCGACCGCGACGTGCAGTTCGGACACGGGCGCGGCGCTGGCCTCGGCCACGACGATGCGCGCCGCCGCAATCGCCTGCGCTGGCGAGCGGACCGGCAGTTTCGCCCAGTGAAGCGTCACCGCATCGGCCGGCGCGACCGCCACCACCGGCGCATCCAGTGCAGGCACGCCCTCCCCCTCGTCGCCGGGGCCAGCAGCGCCGTGACGAAGCCAGCGGAAACCCGCGTCGTCATGGGGCAGGAACAGGAAAATGGTGTCGGTCACGATGCCTCGCCCCATTGCCGCGAGACGAGCTGCGCGGGAAGCCTTCTTGCGTCGATCAGCGCATTTTCCTGCACCGCGCTGTCGCCCAGGCTGACGTCGATGGTCATTGCAAACCAGGTCGAGGTCGTGATTGTCTGCCGCACGACATCACCGGGCTGCACCGACGCCAGCGCCGGCTGTGCCCAGAAGCGGCCGGCATCGGCATAGCCCTGCTCGGGCCGCGCCAGCAGCGCCTGCCGCGCCATTGCGACGGTCATCGTATCGGGGGCCAGCATCGCCAGCAGCGGGGCCTGTTCGGGCGACAGGGTGTTGATGTTGATCGTGGGCATCTCGGCGAGCGGCAGGGCGCAGATCCATGGCCGCAGCGTGGCGTACAGGTCGGATGTCACCCCGGACACCGCGCGCAGTTCGCTGGGGTCCGCCATCAGCGTACCCGATGTGCGATAGCCGATGGTCTGCGACAGATAACGCGCATCCTCCGCACCGCTCGCCTGCTGGTCCTGATCGCTGTCGATCCAGTCGGCCGCGCCGGCCGCAACCTGTTCGGCAACCTGCGCGGGTACGTCGAGCAACCGCATCAGCCGCGCGAACTGCGCCCGCGCCTCCCCCCGGCTGGCATATTGGCCCGGCGTGTTCGGCACTACCGTCACCAGCGCGTTCAGGTTGAAACAGTTGCCGCCATCGCGCACCCGCGCCACTGCGACGCCGCCGCCGGGCAATGGCAGGCCGAACGGCCGCCCGCTCCATCCGCCGGCCAGCGTGACCCGGTCGGGCGCCTGCCCCAGCAGGTCGTCGACCTTCTTGGTCGCCAGCACCTCCGCCGCCATCGCATAGCTGCGCGCCTGCTCGGTCCCGGCCGCGTTGCCCGCCAGCCGCGTCGACAACCGCAGTTTCTCCAGCGCGCCGGCCGCCAGTACCGCGATCACCGCGACCAGCAGCAACACGGTGAGCAGCGCGGCCCCGCGCTCGCGTTCAGGGGACATCGGGCGCACCCGACGGCGGCAGGACCGGGGCATAGCCGGTGCCGACGAGGAACATCTGGCGGAACTGCGTCCCGTCGGTCCGGATCACCCGCATCTCGACCGCATCGGGCAGCGCGCGCCCGCCCGCCCCGTCCCAGCGATCCGCCCAGGCCCCTTGCTGGCGATACCGCAATGTCACTTGCCGCACGCCACTTAACAGCACCGCCGGCGGCAGCGCGGTCGACCCGTCGACCATCGGCCAGGCCACCCGCTCCAGCCGGTCACCGGCGAAGCGATAGGCGACTTTCTGCAACGTCGATCGCGGGGCGGCGTCGATGTTGCTCCACCCGTCGCGCACCAGCGCCAGCATCGTCGCCGCCGCCGACCCGTTCTCGCCGGTAAATGCCGGGCGCAGGGTGCCGCCCTCGTCCCGCGCCGGCCGGTCGCGCGCCTGCGCCAGATCGGCGGACAGGATCGACACGGTCCGCGTCAGCCCGGCAATGTCATCCAGCTTTTGCCCCGTCACCCCCTGCGCCCGCACGCTGAACGACAGGATCGCAACGCCCGCCGCCGCCAGCATCCCGAAGATCATCAGCGACACCATCACCTCGACCAGCGTGAAGCCGTGTTCGGCGGAGCGCCGAACGGGCGTGAAGCCGTGTTCGGCGGAGCGCCGAACGGGCGTGAAGCCGTGTTCGGCGGAGCGCCGAACGCACTTACTGTTCCCCGGCGAAGGCCGGGGCCCAGCTGCCAAGGTTTCCGTAACGAAGGACAGCCCCAGACCGGCGATGTCTGCCCAACCGGCCCCCGGCCTCCGCCGGGGAACAGTAAGGCGAAAACCCAGGCGATCACGCCTCCCCCCCATCACCGCGCCACCACCGGCCGGTTCGGCCCGCGCACCATCGCCAGCCGCCCCAGCACCGCGCCGCGCGCGTCGGTGACCGCGACGTCGATGCGGACGATCCGAATGTCGCCGGTCGGCGTCACGCTGCGCGTCCAGCGCCATGGCCGACCACCGTTCGCCTCGATCCCGCGCGTCACGCCGGTCGGTGGAGCCTGTGCGCCCGTGACCGCGTCGATCGCGACGTTGCGCGCGACCATCTGTGCCAGGAACGTCGAATCCAGCGTCGCCGCGCCGCGAATCGTCGCGCCCTCCAGCCGGACGAGCGCCATCGCCGCCAGCGCGAACACCGCCAGCGCGACCATGATCTCGATCAGGGTGAAGCCGCGCGTGTCAGCCATCGACGCGCACGCTGCCATCCGCCTCGACATGCACGACGGCTGCGGTGCCCCGGTCGCGCGTGAGGCGCAGGTCGACCGGCGCATCGGCCAGCCCGGTGCTGTCGAAGGTGATCCGCGTCCGCCCGGTCGGATCGACGATGTCCGCGCGCGTGCCCTCCGCCCAGCGCTCGACCCGCAACGGCTTGTCGCTGATCGGCACCCAGACCCGCGCCTGACGCCGGTCGAAGCCATAGCCGCCGGCGGTCACCCAGACGCTGACGGGCCGCCCCTCGACCAGCGCCATGTCATGCGCCGCCCGCGTCCGCGCCGCGAACCGGTACGCCTCGTCCGCCAGCCGCCCGCGCGGATCGGGCATCGCCAGCACCACCGCCGCCGATGCCAGCCCGATGATCGTCACCACGATCATCAGCTCGACCAAAGTGAAGCCGTGTTCAGCTTGCCGCACGTCAGGTCCGGATCCGGCCAATCGGCCGTTCCCCGGCGAAGGCCGGGGCCCAGTTACCAAGGCGTCAGTGGTGAAAGGCCGAGCTTCCTTACAGACGCCGACCCGACTGGACCCCGGCCTTCGCCGGGAAACGACGGGATCGGCCAGCGCCCGGATCGAAGGGTCGGCCGGCCTACTGCCAGTTGCCGATATCGGCATTGATCCCCTCGCCCCCGTCCTTGCCGTCCGCGCCCAGCGTCCAGATGTCGGCGGCCCCGTGCGTGCCGGGCGAGGCATAGAGATACGGCTTGCCCCACGGATCGTTCGGCAGCTTCTTGATATAGCCGCCCGCCTGATAGCGCGACGGATCGGCCAGCCCGGCGGGGGCGGCGGTCAGCGCGGCCAGTCCCTGCGACGTCGTCGGGTAATTGGTGTTCTGCAACTTGTAGAGCTCCAGCCCCTGTTCGATTGTCGCGATGTCGGCCTTCGCCTTTTCGGTCCGCGCGCGGTCGCCCGACGGCAGCACGTTCAGCGCGACGATCGTCGCCAGCAGGCCGATGATGACGATCACCACCATCAGCTCCACAAGCGTGAAGCCGCCCTCTTGACGACGGCGCTTTTTCGGTTCGGTACGCATAGAAACCCTCATTGTCCGGCCAGCGTGTTGAGCTGGAGGATCGGCAGCAGGATGGATAGCACGATGGTGGCGACGATGCCGCCCATCACGACGATGATCGCCGGTTCCAGCAGCGACAGCGCGGTCGCGGTGAACCGGTCGAATTCGCGTTCGAGATAATCGGCGGCACGTTCCAGCATCTCGTCCAGTCGCCCCGCCGCCTCGCCGCTTGCAGCGAGATACGTCAGCAGCGGCGGAAAGACGCCCGCGCGCCGCATCGCCGCCGACAGCGACCCGCCACCCCGGATCGCCTCGACGATCTGGTCGGATGCCAGCCGCAGCCGCCGATTGTGGATCGTGCCGCCGGTCAGGACCAGCCCGTCGAGTAGCGGCAGCCGGCTGGCCACCATCGTGCCCAGGGTCCGCGCCATCCGCGCCGCATGGAGATCACGCAGCAACCGCCCGAGCAGCGGAATCCGCAACAGCCACCCGTCGAAGGAAAGCCGCGCGCCCGGATCCTTCAGCACCCGCCAGCCGATGAACCCGGCCAGCCCGACCGCCAGCAGCATCGCCCACCACCAGCCGACCAACAGGTCCGATACCCAGATCACCATCCGCGTCAGTACCGGCAATTGCTGACCCACCGTGTCGAACTGTTCGACCACCTGCGGCACGACGAACATCATCAGCGCCGCGACGACCCCCAGCGCCACCAGCGCGAGGATCGCCGGATAGGCGAGCGCGGTGATGAGCTTGCCACGAATCTCCGCCTGCCGTTCCAGCAGCGCGGCCAGCCGGTCGAGGATCGTCGGCAGCGTGCCCGAACTCTCGCCCGCCGCGACCATCGCGCGGTATAATGGCGGGAAACTTTTCGGTTCACGCGCCATCGCATCGGCCAGCCGCCGGCCCTCGACCACGCCGGCGTGCACCGTGGTCACGATCGTGCGAATATTGTCCTGCTCGGTCTGCTTGGTGATCGTCCGCAAGGACTCCTCCAGCGGCGAGACGCGGTTGAGCGTCGCGAGCTGGCGGGTGAACAGGGTCAGATGCTTGACCGACATCTTCGGCGTGCCCAGCGTCAGCCCGAACAGCGGCCGGCCCTTTGTCACCGGCGGCGCGCCGGGGTCGATCCGCACGACATACAATCGCCGCGCGTCGAGTGAAGCCCGCGCCGCGTCGATGCTGGCGGCGGCGACGTGGCCGCGCCGCTCCTGCCCCCTGGTGTCGATAGCGACGTAATCGAAATCAGCCATGGGGTAATGCCCACACACCCGTCGCCGTTCCCCGGCGCAGGCCGGGGTCCAGTCGGGAGACCACCAGTAACGAAAGGCCGCCCCGTATCACGCGCGCCTGGCAACTGGACCCCGGCCTTCGCCGGGGAACGCGCCGTCTCGTTCCCCCGCGCAGGCGGGGGTTCAACCCCGGTCTACCCAAGGCGCAACCGTTCGCCCCGACCGACCCCGCCGGCCTGGACCCCCGCCTGCGCGGGGAAACAGGATGGGCCGGATCATACATCCGCAACCACCGGCACCGCCACGTCGGTCGCATCGCGCCTGGACACGCGCACCGCCTCCTCCGGCGTCGTCACCCCGTCCGCCACCAGCACCCGTGCGGCATCGGCCAGCCTTGGCGACGCCCGGAACGCATGGTCGGTGATCGCCGCCTCGTCGCCGCCCTCGTTGATGAGCCGGCGGATCGTTTCGTCGGCGCGAACGCCCTCATACACGCCGACACGCCCGCGAAAGCCGGTCTGGCTGCACGCCTCGCACCCGACCGCCTCGTACACCGTGTCCTCCGAGCCGAAACCGAGCAGCCCGGCGACGGTATCGCCAGCACGCACCGGCCGCCGGCAGTCGGGGCACAGCCGCCGCACCAGCCGCTGGGCGATGACGGCGCGCAGGGTCGAAGCGATCAGGAACGGCTCGACCTTCATGTCGCGCATGCGGGTGATCGCGCCGACCGCGTCGTTGGTGTGGACCGTCGACAGCACCAGATGCCCAGTCAGCGACGCCTGCACCGCGATCTCCGCCGTCTCGCGATCGCGGATTTCGCCGACCATCACCACGTCCGGATCCTGACGCAGGATGGCGCGCAGGCCGGCCGCGAAGGTCAGCCCGACCTTCGCATTCACCTGCGTCTGCCCGACCCCGTCGACCGCATATTCGACCGGATCCTCGACCGTCAGGATATTGCGGCTGCCGTCGTTCAGCAGGCGCAGCGCCGCGTACAACGTGGTCGTCTTGCCCGATCCCGTCGGCCCGGTGACCAGGATGATGCCGTTCGGCTCGCTGAGCGATTCCCGCAGCAGCGCGTACATCCCCGGCGCCATGCCCAGCGCCGCCAGGTCGATCCCGGCATTGTCCTTGTCCAGAATACGCAGCACCACCCGCTCGCCCGCGCGCGCCGGCAGCGTGGACACGCGCACGTCGAGCAGCTTGCCGCCCAGCGTCAGGCCCATCCGGCCGTCCTGCGGCACGCGCCGTTCGGCGATGTCCAGTCGGGCCATCACCTTGATCCGGCTGACCACCACCGGCGCGACATGCGCGGGCATCCTGAGCGTTTCGCGGAGCACGCCGTCGATTCGCATGCGGACGACCAGCCCGCTTTCATACGGCTCGATATGAATGTCCGACACGCCGTTGCGGGCGGCATCGGCGATGATCCCGTTGATGAGGCGGATCGCCGGCGCGTCGTCGGCGGTGTCGAGCAGATCCTCGGCCGTCGGCATGTCGCTCGCCAGCAGGTCCAGATTGTCGCCCATGCCGACCGCCGCCATCGCGGTTGCCTGACCATCCATCGCATAGGTATCCGACAGCATCCGGTCGAACTCCGCCGCCGCCACCACCTCGACATCGAACGGCCGACCCAGATAACGCCGCAACTCCAGCAGCGCCTTGGGGTCCGCCCCGTCGCGCAGGCCGATCGTCAGATGCGTGTCGGCATCCGAATGGCGCACGACCACGCCAAAGGTCCGCGCGAACAGATACGGCACCGCGACCATCGGCAACGCCACCGGCACGGCGTCGACAGTCGGCACGACCAGCGTCTCGTCGCCATGCGACAGCCCCGCGCTTTCCAGCGTCATGCCGGCCAGCGTTTCCTGCTCCAGCTCGGCCCCGGTGCGGACGATCCTGTCCTGGTCGGTCATCGCCGCCCCTTGCGCGGCGGCACCGCCGGCTTGGCCACCGGCACGGCGATGCGCGGATCGTCGATGTTGCCCGGCACCGGGGCGGACGGGATCGGGGCGGCCGCGCCCATGTAATCGCGCACCAGCTGGTCGATCGACGGTTCCTCGCCGCTGTGCTGCAACCCCTGCTGCAACCGCAGATAGCCGTAACGCTGCTCGGTCACCCGCCGCGTATCCTCGGCCGTGCGCAGGATCGTCGGGCGGATGAAGATCATCAGGTTGGTCTTGGTCCGCGACTTCGCCTTGGAGCGGAACAGCGCGCCGATCCCGGGCAGGTCGCCGAGCAACGGGATCTTCTCGATCGTCCGCCGTTCGTTATCGTCGAGCAATCCGGCGATGACCGCGATCTGACCGTCGTCGACGATCGTCGTCGTCTCCGCCTCCCGCTTGTTCAGGATCAGGTCGCTGTTGTCGCTCGACACCGGCCCGGCGATCGAGCTGACCTGCTGGTGGACGAACAGTTTGACCGAGCCGGACGAATTGATCTGCGGCGTCACGTCCAGCTGGATGCCGACATTCTCGCGCTGCACGGTGCGGAATGCGTTGTCGAAGTTCTGGCTGAGCGTCTGACCCGTAGTGATCGGAATCTCCTGACCGACCAGGATATGTGCTTCCTTGTTGTCCAGCGTGGTGATCGACGGCACCTGCAACAGGTTGGACGTCGTGTCGCTTTTCACCGCGTTGATGATCGACCCGAAGATCGCCTGGCTGCCGATCGTCGTCGCCATGCCGCCGAAACCGCCGCCCGCCGACAGGATCGACTGGATCGCCGATTGCGCCAGCGAGTCCCCGGCGGCGCTGTTGGTCGCGGTGACCGTCGTCGTGCCGTTGGTCGTGACCGTCGTCTGCCCCAGCTGGCGCGCGCCGATCGCGCCGGCGATGGTCAGCAGGTTGGGCGCGGAGTTCTGGAACGACGTGCTCAGGAACGGAATACCGCTGCCCGGCAACCCTGCGAGCAGGAACTGCACGCCCAGCCGGCTGGCAGTGGTGTCGGACACTTCGGCGACGATCGCCTCGACCCGCACCTGCGCGCGGCGGGTGTCGAGCTGGCGGATCACGTCGGACAATTGCCGCTGCACTTCGGCGGGTGCCGCAATGACGATCGCGTTGGCACCGGCAAAGCGCGTGATGACCGCCGCCGTCCGTCCGCCCTGCGTCGTGATCGCGGCCTCGCCACTGCCCGACCCGCCGGACGTCGCGGGCTGCGGCGACTGGATCTGCTGCTGCGGCAACGGCACCGACCCGGTGCTCGTGCCGCTGGAATTGTTGCGGCTCTGGCCAAAGGTCGAATTGCGCTGGGTCGGCTGGGTCGGGGTCTGGCCGACCAGTTCCTGCAATACCGGCAGCAATTCCTCGGCGTCGGCATTCTCCAGGAACACGACCTTGATCTCGGTGCCGCTGCGCGCCTTCTGGTCCAGGTCGATCGCGACCTGCGCCAGCCGCGCGACGGCCGACGCCTCCCCGCGCAGTGCAACCGAGTTGGAGCTTTCGACCGCGACCACCGACACGCCGCCACCGGACGAGGCCGTCGCGCCCGCCTGCCCGGCCGGAGCAGCGCCGCCGCCCGACAGGCTTTGCAGCGCGGTCGCGATCTCGCGCGCGCCGGCGTTTTTCAGCGCGACGACCCGCGTGGTCGCACGATCGGTATCGAACTGGCGCACGACTTCGCGGATACGGCGGACGTTATCGGCGAAATCGACGACGACCAGGCTGTTGCCGCCGCGATTGGCCGTCACCGACCCCTGCGCACTGACCAGCGGCCGCACCGTCTCCACCGCCGATGTCGCGTCGACCGATCGCAGGCGGATGATCTCTGTCACATAAGCGTTGCGGTTGGCCCCGGCCGACCCGATCCGGCTCGGTTGGGAGGCCGCATTGTCGACCGGCTGGACCCGGAACGCGCCGCCGGCGGTCGGCACCGCGACCAGCCCGTTGGCGCGCAGGGTCGACAGGAACACCTCGAAATATTCCGAGCGGCTAAGCGGGCGGTCGGTCACCACCGTCACCTTGCCGTTCACCCGCGCGTCGATGATGAACGTCCGGCCCGTCACCTTGGCCGCGTCCGCGATGAACGCACGGATATCGGCGTCGCGGACGTTCAGCGTCGTCTGCGCAGAAACCGGTGTGGCGAGCGCGACAAGGGCGGCCGGGACTAGATACAAAGACTTCATGGTGCAGCGATCGTGATGGCGAGGGGCAGCGTCTGGCCGCCACGCTCGACGGTGATGGGAATATTGCCGCCGCCGGCAAAATCGGCGGAAACGCGTTCGAGATCGTTCGGACCAGTGACAGGGCGGCCGCCGATCGCGGTCACCACATCGCCGTCCTGAAGCCCGGCCTGGCGAAAGGCCGCGCCGGTGCCCGCCGACCGGACGACCAGCCCGCTCAGGCGACCATTGTCGATCCGGGGTATGAAGCCGATCTCGCTTTTCAGCTGGCCGATCGGAATGCCCGCGCCGGCTGCGCCACCGGCGGGTAAACCGCCCGTAACGACCGGTGCCGCGCCAGTGCCGCCCGACTGATCGAGGAACAGATCCTCGTCCACCCCGCCACGGTCGATGACGACATGGTCGAACGCCACGGCCTTCAACCGGACGCCGGGCAGGATTTCATCACCGACCGACCAGCTGTTCTGCACCTTGTCCGGCCCGGCGATGATCGCGGAACCACGCCCCATCGCCTCGTCGATGCGGATGCCGAACAATTGCAGTTGCAGGGTGGTGACGACCGAAGGACCCGCCTGTCCGGCCAGCCGGAAGAACGGATCGAACCCCGACAGGATCTCGACCGGCGTACCCGACAGCGCCGGCGCGGCCGGCCGCCAGTCGCCCAGCGGACCAACCGGTGTGGCGATCGCCCAGAGCAGCCGCGCGGCCTGCGTCGCCAACCCGGCCAGCAGCACGAGTTCGGCGAACGAATAGATATTGATGACGGGCAGCCGCCGTACCATCCGGCGTGCTCGCGCGTCGACTTTCAAGCGCATCAAACTGGACCCCGACCCGGCATTCGCCCTACGCATCGCAGGTTACAGTTGTGCGTCAATGGTGTGCAACAGGCCTGTCATCTTCGGGTCATAGCGATTGGGGCCATGCCGATGTCGAATCCTCCGCCTTCCGCCCCCTTTCTGGCCGGCGGCCTTGATGCCGCGGCGGTCGAAACGCGCATCCTCGGCTATCGCGCGGTACAGCGCGTGCCGAGTCCCAAACTGACGCTGTTCGTCCGCCGTGACTTCCTGTCGCCGGGGCTGTGCACCGCGCTGATCGAACGGATAGACCGGGTGCGGCGGCCATCGACCATCGCCGATTCGAACGGCGACCCGACCTATCGCACCAGCGAGACCGGCGATCTGAACGCCGCCGACCCGGTGGTCATCGACACCGAAACGCTCCTCGCCGCGCTGACCGGGCTGGACCCGGCGTACGGCGAACCGCTTCAGGGCCAGCGTTATGCGGTCGGTCAGGAATTCAAAGGCCACACCGATTATTTCGAGCCGAAGGGTCTGGATTACTGGGATCACTGCAAGATTCCCGGCAATCGCACCTGGACCGTCATGGTCTATCTGAACCAGCCCGAGGCCGGCGGCGCGACCCGGTTCAAGGCGATCGACAAGATCATCCAGCCGGAGGTTGGAAAAGTCGTTGCCTGGAACAACCGACGGCCCGACGGATCGCTGAACCCGGCGACGATCCACCACGGCATGAAAGTCCGCGCGGGCGTGAAATACGTGATTACAAAATGGTATCGCGAACGGCCGTGGAGTTAGGCGGACGAGGTTGTTGTCCGCACGGTTCCGCCTACCGACCTGATCAGATCACGCCCGCATCCAAAAAACTTCCGTCATTGCGAGCGTAGCGACGCAATCCAGGGCCACAGGCAAGACGTCCTGGATTGCTTCGCTACGCTCGCAACGACGGATTGTATCGTCAGAACTGAACGCTCGCCCCCAGCGTGAACACCCGGCCCAGCTTGTACCGGTTGATATCCACCTGCGCGCCGTTGTCGAACGTCTGGAACTCGCGGTAGCCGGTGCCGGTCAGGTTGCGCGCCTCGAACTTCACCTCGATCGTCTTGTCGAGGACGTAGATCCCCTGCCGCGCCACCACGTCGAAACGGATGCCGGGATGCTCGATCAGGTCGGGCAGGCGGACGCCGCCCGATGCCGCCACCGGTCCACGCGTCGTCACGCGGTCGCTGGCATAGTTGAACAGCAAGGTCAGCTGCGACAGCGACTTCTTGTCCTCGATCCCCAACTGGAGATTGACCAGATGGTCCGACTGCCCGGTCAGCGGGGCACCGTCGCGGAACAGCACGTTGGCCGGGCGCAGCGTGACCGCCGTTCCCGACTGGAACGGGCTGGCGATCAGCTCGTCGGCCGCGCTGATCTTCGACTTGGTGTAGGTATAGTTCGCCACCAGCACGAGGCGACGGCTGTCGAAGAACGGGCTGCCGATCCAGTCGAGCGGCACATACTTCTGGCTCTCGAACTCGCCACCGTACAACGTCGCCTTCGGCGCATTGGCGAAACCGGTCTGCAACGTGTCGGTGCCGGCCGGGAAGAAGCCGACCGCCTCGATCGGGTTGTCGATCCGCTTGTAGAAGCCGGCGAAGCTCAGCCGCTGCTCCTTGCCGAAATACCATTCATACCGCGCCTCGGCATTGTACAACTGCGAATCCTGCAGCGCCGCGTTGCCGAAGAACAGGCGATCGCTCTCGAAATCCTGGTACAGCTGGGGCGCAAGCTCGCGGAACTGCGGGCGGGCGATCGTCTTGGACAGGTGGAACCGCGCCTGCATGTCGGCCGCAAAATTGTACGTCACCGTCACGGCGGGCAGGAAATAGTCGCGCGACAGGTTGGTGGCCAGCGCGTTGCCCGATGGCTGCACCCGCTCGTCGGCCGTCTCGTACCGGACGCCGACCGTCGCGCGCAGCCCGTCGGCGATCTCGCCCTCGACCTGGCCGTATGCGCCATGCACCTTCAGGCTGGCGTCATAGGCGGCCGCGCCCTGCCCCGTCGACGTGTTGCGCAGGTAAATACCGTTGGTCAGCACCGTGAAGTCCGACGTCAGGTAATCCGGCCGCTGCTGCGCGTAGATATCCGGCACCGGGCCGTTGTTCGCGTTCTGATACTGGAAGGTATAGCGGCTCGATGTACGGCTGGTGTCGGTATAGGCATAGCCGACCGACAGCGCGAAGGGCCGGTCGAACGGCACGTTCCACGTCAGGTTCGCCTGCCCCGACCAGAGATTTTCCTCCAGCTCGCTGAACGCGATCGACGCACCCTGCAACCCGCTGAGGTTGTTGGTATAATCCTTGAACGTGTCGTTGTACTGATAGGTGAAGCTGCGCTCGTACGGCGAATCGCGGCGCGTGTTGGCATAGGATCCGCGCGCGTCGAACGCGAAGTCGCCGATCTTGAATTCACCGGTCAGCTGGCTGTCGATCAGCTGGCGCTCAAAGAATGACGTGTTCTGGATGATGAACGGCTGGATGCCGCCCGGCAGCACGCCGATGTTCGCGGTAGACCCTGCGGCCAGACGCCCCTGCTTCACCGTGTCGTGGACATACAGGTTGGTGAAGCGGATCTTGTTCTCGCCGAACTCCGCGCCGAAGCCGAGCAGGCCGTTCACGATCGCCCGGTTGTCGGTCAGCACGGTGCGGAAGTCGCGCGTCAGGATGCCGCCGACGTCGTCGCTGACCTGCTGCGTCGCGTCGCGCGTGCGCCAGGTGTTGCTGAGGCCCGCCGACGCGATCACGCCAAGCCGGGTCGAGCCGACATCGACCGATGTGCCGAAGCTGCCGTCATAGGAGAAATTGGCCGGCAGCTGGTTGTTGCGCTGGAGCAGCGTCGTCGGCGCGTTCGACAGGCCGGTGATCTGCGCCGATGTCGGCGACGTTCCATTGATGCCGGCATCCTTGATGAAGCCGGGCACGGTCCGCTCGCCATCGTCGAACCCGGTCCAGTCGCTGCGGCTGCCATAATAGGTATAGCCAAGCTCGCTGGTCGTCACCGTGTCCGCGCCGACCGAGCCGCCGATTTGCAGGAACGTCTTTTCCGGCACCGCCTTGGTCGTCAGGTTGATGACGCCGCCGCCGAACTCGCCGGGATAATTGACCGAATAGCTCTTCTGCACCAGCGCCGACGCGACGACGTTGGTCGGGAAGATGTCGAGCGGCACGACGCGACGCAGCGGTTCGGGCGACGGCAGCGGCGACCCGTTCAGAAGCGACGAGGAATAGCGATCGCCAAGACCCCGGACATAGACGAAGCCGTTGCCGACCACCGACAGGCCGGTGACGCGGCTGAGCGCGCCGGCGATGTCGCCCTCACCCGTCCGTGCGATATCGGCCGACGACAGGACGCTGATGACCTCCGGCGTCGAGCGGACGACGCTGGGAATATTGCGGCCGACGACGACGATCTCCTCGGTATCCGCGCCGCCCGGCGTGGAGACGTCGACCTGCTCCTGCGCCTGTTCGGCCTGCGCCTGCGGGGCGGCGGGCGTGCCGGCGGCGGGGGCCGCCACCGATCCGGCCGGAGCGGACGTGCTCTGGGCCAGCGCATGGGCGGGCACCAGGGTCGTCGTCGCAAGAAGGACGGTGACGAGAACGGATTTTTTCATGGAGGCCCCCGGGCAGCGCGAACAGATATCTGGAAAAACGACGCGCAGGGGTGGCCGGCGACCGGCCACCCCTGCGCCGCCGGTCGTTACGAGGTGACGGTCGTGCAGGCGCGGCTGGTGGTGCCGAAGGTCGCGCGGTTGGAATTGCAGGTCCAACCCTGGAACGACGTGTCGCTGGCCCCGCTGATCGCACCGACGAACCCGGTCTGGACCAGGAAGGCGGTGCCCGACGGGTTCAGCGTCGCGGCGTTGAACGGCGTCGTCGTGGTGGCGACACCGGCGGGGTAGAAGGTGTTGCTGAGCAAACCGGTCGCGCTTTCGACATTGTTCGTGCCGGCGGTGAAGACCGCGCGCTGCTCGGCGCTGGTCACGGTGATGCCGTTGACCGTCGTTTCAGAATAGGGCGTCGCGCAGCCGAACAGAACCGAATTGAACAGCGGCGGCCCCTGATCGTCCAGCGCCGAATTGGCGGCGCGGATCGTGGTCTTGCCGCTGGCATCGGCACCCGCGACGATGTTCAGGCAGGCGGTCGGGCCAGTGACGATGCCGTTGACCATGCGGACGTCCGCACCACCGCGGATGCGGATTGCGGCGTTCGTTGCCGCCGTCGTCGAGACGAAGGTGAAGTTGGCGAGCGTATAGCGCTGGCGCGGTAGCGCATCCTCGTTGCCGTTCGAGTCGATCTCGGTCGAGTAATTGTCGGTCTGGGTGTTGGTCGGCTTCTGGATCGCCAGCACGAACTGTGCGAAGCCCTGCCAGCCCACATCGGTATCCAGGCCGTCATCGTCCGCACCGGTGAACGCCAGGTAGCGCAGGTTGGTGCGACCGCCGAAAATCTCGATGCCGTCGTCCGAACTGTTGTGGATCTGGATGTGGTCGACCGTCGTACCCGACCCGGTGCCGCCCATGGTCAGGCCCTGCAGTTCGTTGTTCGGGCTGATGACCGTGCCCGAATAGCGGATCTGGACGTAGCGGATGGTGCCGCTGTTGTCGGTCGGCGTCGCGCCGCCGTACAGCGCGTTCGACGTGCCCTCGACCACGTTCTCGCAGGTGGCCGATCCGCCGGCGACCGTCGTGTTGCAGTTGCTGACCGGCGCGCGCCCGGCCAGGATGATGCCGCCCCACAGGCCCTGGGATTCGTCCGTCAATGGTGCGCCCGCTGACGTACGCCCCGTTATGTTGGCGTCTGCGGTGAACACGATCGGCAGCGTCTCGGTACCCTCGGCAACCAGACGCGATCCGCGGTTCACGACCAGGAAGTCGTTGTCGCTGTTGGTGGTGTTGGCATAGACCAGCACGCCCGGCGCGACGGTCAGCGTGGCCGACACGCCGCCGGGTGCGGTTCCGGCCCCGCCGACATCGACGCCGACGTCGACACGGCCGTTGATTTCGTAAGCGACGCCGGTCGCGCGCGGCAGCGTCAGCGCCGACGTGATGAGCGACGGGATGCGGCACGAACGGAACGCGCCGATGACGCCAACGTCGGTGGTGCCGGTCGGGCACGACGCGGCGGGCGTTCCGGCGGTCGGCGTGGGGGTGCCGGTCGGCGTCGGCGTCGGGGCTGGTGTCGTCGGCACGACGATCACGCCATCACCGGGCGATGCGACGCTGTCTGCGCCGCCGCAGCCGGCCAGGCTCAGGGCGGCGGTGCTGGTCAGCAGAACAAGGCTGATGCGCTTGAAACTCGGCATGCGGAAAACTCCCGGTCGAATCGAACTGTCGCGGACGATCGACCCAAGGCTTCCCCCCTTGCCGATCCCATGCCGGCCCTAGGTGACGCAGATGACGGTTGGATGCCGTTTCGATGACGGAACGACGACGGCGAGATGACGATTTTGTGACGCCGGCGCCGGATGTCGCGCAGCATCCCGACGCCCCTGTCCTGTGCCCCCCCCCCCCCGTGCCCCCGTGACCGCGCTGACGATGGATCAGCCAGGCAGGCGGTCAGTGGTACGGTTTTCGACGAATGGAATGAGACCAATTATGGGCCAGAGGCGCTACTGCGTTACTATATTGTCAACCGTTATCGGTTAAAGTATACCAACCTTACTTATTCTGTACTCTGTGCAAACGATTGGATTCTGATGGAGCGTGATCGGCAGGTCCTGCAGCTGTTGAACGAGGCAAGTGATATTCTGGAATCGCAGGGCGATTTCCTGGTCGTAGCGCAATTGTCCCAGCCGATCGCGACGCTTGAGGCGCGCCTTGAAACCGCCTCGGCTCACACCCCCGCGATCAATGGAGATCCTGCGCGTGCAGAACGCGCTGTGAATCGATAACCGCCTGCAACGCCGATCGCATCATCGCCCTGCCCTCCCTGGCAAGGCGGATGTCGCCACCGCGATCGGCCGGTATTTCCATCAGACCATGCCCCAGCCCGACGTCGATCCAGCGGTCCGCCACCGTGCCGGACACGGTGGTCGCAGCGCAAAGCTGTGCGCGCGACAGCCGAAACCCCGTCGCCATGAACAGCGCCAGCATCATGTCCAGCACGGGATCGTGGACCAGGTCGATCGGTATCGCCGGCGACAGCGCACGACGCGCGACGATCATGCACCGGGCGGCGTGTCGCAAATCCTGGTCATCGTCAGGACACCCATCGCGTGACACCGGTTTCGTCCAGAGTTCCAGCCGCTCCGTACGCTTCATGACGTTCCCCCGTCCGCACCCGTGACATGCTATTCACTTGACATGGCAACGCTATGCCCGGTCGAGACCAAAAGCAACCGGCCTCCGGTGGTTGTTACAGCATCGCAACGAGATCAGGCGGTCGTTGTCCACCGGGACAACAAAAACAAAACCCTCCCGCGACACGACGCCGCGGGAGGGTTCTGAAACATGGTGGGCGCGGCTGGGATTGAACCAGCGACCCCACCCGTGTGAAGGGTGTGCTCTACCACTGAGCTACGCGCCCGAAACTCGGGAAGGCGGCCTTTAGGCGCAGGGTGGACGCTTGTCCAGCCCCCAACCGGCCGCTGCCATCAGTTGACCGAATCCTTCAGGCCCTTGCCGGCCTTGAACTTCGGCTGGGTCGACGCCTTGATCGTCATCGGCTCACCGGTGCGCGGGTTGCGACCGGTCGACGCCTTGCGCTTCGACACCGAAAACGTGCCGAACCCCACCAGGCGCACTTCGTCGCCCTTCTTCAACGCGGCGGAGATGGCGTCGAACACGGCCTCGACCGCCTTGACCGCATCCCCCTTGCCAAGGCCCGACGTGTCGGCGACCGTCGAGATCAGCTCCTGCTTGTTCATTCGCGTATTCCCCACTGAAATTCAGATGCGTCGCGGTTCCGGAAACCGCGGACGCGCATGTGCCGATAATGCGGCGGGAGGGCGCAGTGTCAAACGAAACCGCGCCCGTCCAGTCCTTCCCGGCGTACCGACCGGCTTTATACGATCAATGGTGCCGTTCGACGCCCGCCGGTGCGATCGGGGCCGGCGGCAGGGCCGCCAGTTCGTCGGCATCGGTCCAGTCGATCGCCTCCAGCGGCTCGGTCAGCGCCAGCCGCAGCACTTCATCGACATGCGCGACCGGGATGATCGTCAGCCCGGCCTTGATGTTGGCCGGAATCTCGGCCAGATCCTTTTCATTGTCCTTCGGGATCAGCACCGTCTCGATCCCGCCGCGCAGCGCCGCCAGCAGCTTTTCCTTCAGACCGCCGATCGGCAGCACGCGACCGCGCAGCGTCACCTCGCCGGTCATCGCCACCTCGCGCCGCACCGGAATACCGGTCATCGTCGACACGATCGACGTGACGATCCCGACACCCGCCGACGGCCCGTCCTTGGGCACCGCGCCCTCGGGCAGATGGATGTGGATGTCCTTGCGCGCGAACAGGCTCGGCTTGATGCCATAGGACGGCGCGCGCGCCTTCACGAAGCTGAACGCGGTTTCGATCGACTCCTTCATCACGTCGCCCAGCTGGCCGGTCAGTTTGGCCGCGCCCTTGCCCGACACGGTCACGCTCTCGATCGTCAGCAACTCGCCGCCGACCTCGGTCCAGGCGAGGCCCGTCACCGCGCCGATCTGATGCTCGGTTTCCGACAGGCCGTGGCGGTATTTCTGCACGCCCGCGAACTCGGACAGGTTCTCCGGCGTGATCTCGACGCTGGCCGCCTTGCCCTCCAGGATCCGGCGCAGCGCCTTGCGGCACAATTTGGCGATCTCGCGCTCCAGCGTCCGCACACCCGCCTCGCGCGTGTACATCTGGATCAGCGCGCGCAGACCCGGCTGGGTGAGCACGAACTCGCCCTTCTTCAGGCCATGCGCGTCGATCTGCTTTTCGATCAGATGCCGCTCGGCGATCTCGACCTTCTCGTCCTCGGTATAGCCCTCAAGCCGGATGATCTCCATCCGGTCGAGCAAAGCCTGCGGCAGGTTCAGCGTGTTCGCGGTGCACACGAACATGATGTCCGACAGGTCGATGTCGATTTCCAGATAATGGTCCTGGAACTTGCCGTTCTGTTCGGGGTCGAGCACCTCCAGCAGCGCCGATGCCGGATCGCCGCGGAAATCCTGGCCCAGCTTGTCGATCTCGTCGAGCAGGAACAATGGGTTCGACGTACCAGCCTTCTTCAGGTTCGTGACGATCTTGCCCGGCAGCGAGCCGATATAGGTCCGCCGATGCCCGCGAATCTCCGCCTCGTCGCGCACGCCGCCCAGCGACTGGCGAATGAATTCGCGTCCGCATGCCTTGGCGATCGACTTGCCAAGACTCGTCTTGCCGACGCCCGGTGGTCCGACGAGGCACAGGATCGGCCCTTTGAGCTTGTTGGTGCGCGCCTGCACGCCGAGATATTCGACGATCCGGTCCTTCACCTTTTCCAGCGCGTAATGATCCTCGTCGAGCACCGCCTGTGCCGCCGCGATATCCTTCTTCAGCTTGGACTTCTTGCCCCAGGGCAGCCCCAGCAGCACATCGAGGTAATTGCGCACGACGGTCGCCTCGGCGCTCATCGGCGCCATGGTCTTCATCTTCTTGAGTTCGGCGGTCGCCTTGGTCCGGGCTTCCTTCGACAGCTTCATCGTCGCGATTTTCTGGGTCAGCTCGGCGATCTCGTCGCCCTCGCCTTCCTCGCCCTCGTTGCCGAGTTCGCGCTGGATCGCCTTCAGCTGCTCGTTCAGATAATATTCGCGCTGGGTCTTCTCCATCTGGCGCTTGACCCGGCTCTTGATCTTCTTCTCGACCTGAAGAACGCCGAGTTCGCCCTCCATCAGCGCGAACGCCATTTCCAGCCGCTTGACCGGATTGGCCTGCATCAGCAGCGACTGCTTTTCGGCGACCTTGACCTGTACGTTCGCCATCACCGCGTCGGACAGCTTGGCCGCCTCGACGATCTCGGATAGCTGCACCGCCGTCTCGCTTGGCAGCTTGCGGTTCAGCTTCGCATAATTCTCGAACTGGTCGACGACGCTGCGCATCAGCGCCTGCACCTCCGGCCCCTCGACGACCTCGTCCTCGACCGGGGCGATCGTCGCGGTCAGATACTCGCCCTCCTCGGTCAGCACCTCCAGCGTGGCGCGCGCCTTGCCCTCGACCAGCACGCGCACGGTGCCGTCGGGCAGCTTCAGCAATTGCAGGACGGTCGCGGTGACGCCCATCGAATACAGGTCGTCGCGCGCGGGGTCGTCCTCCGCCGGGTCAAGCTGGGCGACGAGGAAAATCTCCTTGTCGGCCGCCATCGCCGCTTCCAGCGCGGCCACGGAACGGTCGCGTCCGACGAACAGCGGCACGATCATGTGCGGGAACACGACGATGTCGCGCAGCGGAAGGACAGGGTAGGTCTGGGTCATGCAAGCTCCGACTGGGTGCATACGGCGCACCCGTTCGCAGACTATATGGGAAGGTATGACCGATCCATCAATCGCCCGCGCGGTTCGATCCGCGTCGCTTGCAAAGACCGCGCCCGACGGCAAAGGTCCGCCCGGTATTCGCCCGACCGGAGACCGCAGCCCCATGTCCCCCCGTTTTCTCCTGCTGGCATCCGCCGCGCTGTTCGCCGCGACCGCCACCGCGGCGCCGCTCCCGAAGAAGGGCGAACCGCCACTGACCGAGCAGACGATGCGGTCGGGCGGCGTCATCGACGCGGAGCAGGCCAAGCTGACCTTCGTCTCCGCCGATCTCGCCTTCGAGGTTCTGCCCGTTACCCAGCGGCTGGAGGGGGTCGCCACGCTCGTCTTCACGACCAAAGCACCGGTGTCAGTCCTGAAGATCGACCTCGACCGCAACCTGCCCGTCCGCGCCCTGTCGATCGACGGCGTCGCGCTGACGCCAGCCGCGTGGACCAACCCCGAGGGTCGGCTGGTCGTCACCCTGCCCCGCACCGTCCCGACCGGCGGGAAAATCACCGCAAGGATCACCTATGGCGGCACGCCGCACGTCGCGGTCCGCGCGCCGTGGGACGACGGCGTCGTCTGGTCGAAGACGCTGGACGGGCGGACATGGTTCGCGACCACCGCCGAGGGCTATGGCTGCGACCTGTTCTGGCCCTGCCTCGATTTCCCGACCGGCGAGCCGGGCGTCGTCACGCTGCACATCACCGTGCCGAAGGGACTGAAGGCCCCCTCCAACGGGCGGCTGCTCGGCGTCGACACGCTGCCCGATGGCCGCACGACGTGGAACTGGCGGACGAAGAACCCCAACACCTATGCCATCGCGCTGAACGTCGGCCCGTATGAGGAGATCAGCGGCACGTACAAGAGCCGGTTCGGCAACAGCATCCCGATGTTCTACTGGTACCTGCCCGGCGAGGAGGCCAAGGCGAAGACGCTGTTCGCCGAATTCGCCCCGACGCTCGATTTCTTCGAATCCACCGTCGGCCCCTACCCGTTCGGGGACGAGAAGGTCGGCGTGGTCGAAACCCCGCACAAGGGCATGGAGCACCAGACGATCAACGCCTACGGCAACGACTATGCCAAGGCTCCCGAAGGCTTCGACTGGCTGTTCCAGCACGAATTCGCGCATGAATGGTTCGGCAACCAGCTGACCGCCGCCAACTGGGACGATTACTGGCTGCACGAGGGCTATGGCAGCTACATGCAGCCCGCCTATGGCCGCTGGCGCGAGGGCGAGGCGCGCTATGCGACGATGATGGACGCGCAGCGCAGCCAGATCGCGAACCTCAAGCCCATCACCACCGGCCGCATCCGTACCGAGGAGGAGGTGTACGAGGCGAGCAAGGGCGGTGCCGGCCTCGACATCTACATGAAGGGGTCGTGGATGCTCCACACCCTGCGTGGGCTGATCGGCGACGCGGCGTTCCGGGACGTCACCCGCCGCGCGGTCTATGGCCGACCCGACCCGAAACCGGGCAATTTCAAACCCCGCTTCGGCTCGACCGCCGAATATCAGGCGATCGTCGCCCAAGTGACGGGCAAGGACTATCGCTGGTTCTTCGACGTCTATCTACGTCAGGCGGCCCTGCCCGAACTGGTCCAGACCCGGGTCGGCGACACACTGACGCTCAGTTGGAAAGTCCCCGGCAACGGCCGCTTCCCGATGCCGGTCGAGGTCCAGATCGGCGACCGCATCGAGCGCGTCGCGATGACCGACGGCACCGCCACCCTTTCCGTCCCCGCTGGCGCGCACGTCATCATCGACCCCTTCGCCCGCGCCCTGCGCTACAGCCAGCAGATCGAGGACTACCGCAACTGGCGCGCCGGAAAGGGAGCGAAATGACCGACACTCCACCCGTCGTCGCCCCGCCCGCCAGCACGCCACCGGTTGCCGCCCGCATCACCGAGATGGCCGCGATCTTCATGGTCGGCGACGGCCTGATCGGCCTGCTCCAACCCCGCCGCCACGTCACGCTCTGGCAGGAGCGGGCGCTCGGGACGGAGAAATTGGTCCAGCCCTTCGTCGGGAAACCCGGCCGTCGCCGTCTTTACGCATTGGCGCAGATCGCGGCAGGCCTTGCCTTGGCGGCCCGACAGCGGGCCAAGTAAAACTCGCAGTTATACAGCACGGCAGCCATCACGTAGCGGCACGCTTCAAACCCCACACCCAAACAACCTCCCCGGCGAAGGCCGGGGTCCAGTTGGGTTGAAGTTCGTATGGACTTACCACCGCCGACCCAACTGGGTCCCGGCCTTCGCCGGGGAAGTTATGGCAGGCAATTTGCGAACCGTCGGCGAGCAAAAATGGTGGATTGCGGTCATTGCCGCCGCTGTTCCCATCGATGCAAGTTTGCCACCGCGCGATCATATATTCGTTCCACTGATGGCATCTGCTTATCGTGAAGATGAATTGTGATGACGAGGTCGTTCAGCGGCAAGTTAGCGGTGCATAGCCCCGGAAGGACACCGCCGCCCATCTCAAAGCAACTCGCCAAGACCATAGGCTTCTCGTGATCGGTCGTAGCAGGCAAAGTGTACGTCCAGAATACCCCATCCTGTATCCTACGGAGTCGAATGCCGTGCCATGCCATTGGCCGCGTGGCGCAAATAGTCCTGTTAATCTGCGCCTGCGTTCCGGCCGCCCGGGCGCACATCCGTTCCCGGCTCTCAACACGTATCAGATTTTGGTCCTGCAAACGCGCACTTGGGTTTAGGACGAAGGATATGCCGTCACTTGGGTCGGGCGCTGGCAGAAAGAACAGCGTCTCATCCGATTGATCAATTGGCTTCGGAATTGCGAAGACGTGCCCTTCCAATTTTCGCTCGTTGTAAGGCGAACAGCCGCTAGCAAGCAGCACGACAGGCAGGACAGCCGGAGCGACGCGGGTCAACATCCCGGATACGTTACTGCTCTAACCCTATGTCCGCTAGCTGAAATAGGCGGTCAGAAAACCACCCCACCCCTATTCCGCCGCCTCGGCCATCTCCGCGAACTCTGCCGCCGCCAGGAACCGCTCGGCGTCCAGCGCGGCCATGCAGCCCGTCCCCGCCGCGGTCACCGCCTGGCGGTACACCTTGTCCATCACGTCGCCGCACGCGAACACGCCCTCGACGCTGGTGCGGGTCGATCCCGTCTCGACCGCGATATAGCCGTCGGTGTCCAGCTCCAGATGCCCGCGGAACAGCTCGGTCGCCGGGTGATGGCCGATCGCGACGAAGCCGCCATCGACGTCCAGCCTGCTCGTCTCGCCCGTCACCGTGTCGGTCAGCGCGATTCCGACCAGGCCGGCATTGCCGCCGCCGTCGATGAACTCCGCCACCTCCTTGTTCCACAGCACGGTGATGTTGGGATGGGCGAACAGCCGCTGCTGCAGGATCTTTTCGGCGCGCAGCGAATCGCGGCGGTGGATCAGCGTCACGTCCTGCGAATGGTTGGTCAGGTACAGCGCCTCCTCGACCGCGGTGTTGCCGCCGCCGATCACCGCGACCTTCTTGCCGCGATAGAAGAATCCGTCGCACGTCGCACACGCGCTGACGCCCTTGCCCTTCATCGGCTCCTCGCTGTCGATGCCCAGCCACTTGGCCTGCGCGCCGGTCGCGATGACCAGCACGTCGCCCTCATACACGTCGCCGCCGTCGCCGATCAGCCGGAACGGCCGCCGCGTCAGGTCGACCTGCGTGATGGTGTCCCACATCAGCCGCGTACCGACATGTTCGGCCTGCGCCTGCATTTCCTCCATCAGCCACGGCCCCTGGATGACCTCGCGGAAACCGGGGTAATTCTCGACGTCGGTCGTGGTGGTCAGCTGCCCGCCCGGCTGGATCCCCTGCACGACGATCGGCTCCATCCCCGCGCGCGCGCCATAGATCGCGGCGGACAGGCCGGCGGGACCGGAACCGAGGATGAGCATGCGCGTGGTGTGGGTGGTCATGGGTGCGTCCTGAAAATATCCGACCCCATCTAGGCATTGTCGGCGACATTTTGAACCGGTCTTGGGCGGGGTGCCGATGGCGATGGACGGATTACGCCGCTTTCCATACGCGTCGCCGGATCAGACGTGTAAGTCGTGGTGTTCGCTCTCTGGTCATGCGGCCTGAATGACGATCCCTCGTTCACACGGTCATTGCCGGGATAGCGAAGCAATGACGGACAAAAGAAAAAGGCGCGCCAGATGTCGATTCCCCCAACCGATGACGGCCCCACGCCCCGTATCCTTGGCGCGGTCCTCGCCGGTGGGCGGTCGTCGCGGTTCGGGTCGGACAAGGCCGCCGCGCTGTTCGCCGGTCGGCCGCTGATCGACCATGCCGCCGATGCGCTGCGCCCGTGGGTCGATGCCGTGGTCGTCATGGGCGGCAACCGGCCGGGAGCAGTCCCCGACCGGCCACGTCCCGACCTTGGCCCGCTTGGTGGTCTTGCCGGCGCGCTCGCCCATGCCCGCGACACCGGTTTCGATACCGTCCTGACGCTGGCGTGCGATACGCCGCACCTGCCCGACGGGCTGCTCGCCGAACTGACCCGCAGCGCACCATCGGTCTGCGTCGATTCGCCGACGATCGGCTATTGGCCGGCATCGCTCGCCGACACGCTCATCGCTTATCTGGCGGATGCCCAAGACCGGTCGGTGCGCGGCTGGGCGCGGCGCTGTGACGCGCGACCCGTTGTCGCCTCGGGCCGGATCGCCAACGTCAACACCCCCGCCGACCTGGACCGCCTGTGACGCTGGATAGCGTGGGCACCCGAACCGAGGCTGTCACGGTCCTGCGCCCCGACGGCGCGATCACCGGCGAGCGCGTCGTCGCGGTCGAGGCCCCCGTCGCGATCGAGGTCGACGGCCTTGGCTATGCGGTAATGATGATGACGCCGGATTCGCTCCACGCCTTTACGACCGGCTTCCTGCTGACCGAACGGCTGGTCGACCGCGCCGCAGACATTGTCGATCTCGACGCATTCGAGTCCCCCGCCGGGTGGATCGTCCGTGCAACGCTGGCCCCGCATTGTCGCGGCCGCGTCCATGACCGCGTCCGCCACCGCAGCAGCGACACGAGTTGCGGCCTGTGCGGCATCGCCGGACTGGAACAGGTGCACCGCCCCGTTGCAGCACCCGCGCCGCGCGCCTCCACCTCACCCACCGCGCTGTTCGCCGCGCTGGCGTCTTTACGCGATCATCAGCCGCTGGGCGCCGCGACCGGCGCGACCCACGCCGCCGCCGCCTGCGCGATCGACGGCACGATCGCGGCGGCGTGCGAGGATGTCGGCCGCCACAATGCGCTCGACAAGCTGGTCGGCACGCTGGCGATGGGCGCGCGCGCCATCGAAGGCTTTATCCTCGTCTCGTCGCGGATCAGCTTCGAGATGGTCGACAAGGCGCTGGTCGCCCGCGCGCCGATGCTGGTCGGCATATCCGCGCCGACCACGCTGGCGGTCGACCATGCCCGCGCCCACGGGCTGACGCTGGCCGCGCTGGCCCGCCGTGATTCGATGCTGATCCTGAACGATCCGTGGGGGCTGTTTTCGCCGATCGCGTGACCAGCGACGGCGGGGCTGCCGTTCCAGGAACGATAGCCCCGCCGCCGTCGATCAGAAGCGGACCTTCACGGTGCCGCGATACGACTGGTTGCGCACGTCGCTGCGCTCGAACGTCGTATCCGCACCGACCGACAGTTCGACCTTCTCGCTGCCAAACGCGACGCCGCCGGCGACCTCGCCCCAGTTCTTGTCCTGGCCCGCCAGCGCGAACAGCGCGTTCGGGCCGATGCCGCCTGCAAAATTGGCGCTGACGACGCCCGGCTGGTCGATGAAGTCATGGACGTAATAGGCCGACAGATACGGCCGGAATCGCATGCCGCCGGACAGGGCCAGACCCGCACGCCCCTGAAGGCTGTCGTAATTGTCGCGCGCGAACACCAGCGCCGGTGCGCCACCCGTTTCGGCGGTCGGCGTGAATTCGATCCGTGCCGCCCGGCCCGCAATACGCGGCCCGACCTTCAACGTGCCGAGGTCGAACATCTTGCCGACGCCGATCTCGCCCACCAGCGTCAGCGCACGGTCCGAACTACGCAGGCGATAGCTGTTGGTCGCCAGCGCGACGGTGCGATCGGTGCGGGCATGATAGGCACCCGCGCTGAACTGACCATCGACGATGAAGCCCGCCGTCTGCGCCTTGCCATAGACGGTGCCCTGGAACAGCTCGCCCTTCGCCTGCTGCACGACACCGTCGGTCGTGCCCTCGACATTGGTGTAGGAGACACCGAAGCCGAACACGACGTTCGCGTTCACTTCCTTCTCGACGCCAACCGCGCCGTAGTAACCGTCGAACTGGTCGCGATTGCCTTGTGGCGTCACGCCCCGCATCGACCGGCTGCTGCCGTCCAGATAGCCGCCGGCGATGAACGCGCTCATATCTTCGGGCAGGCGGCCTTCCTGCACCGTCATGCCGCCGGTATCGCTCATCGTCTGCTGCGCGCCCGGGATCGTCGATGCCGCGAGCGACGCGACCTGACCCGGCTTGCCGAAGATGGCCAGCGTCCCGCCGAGACCGCTGACCGAATCCATCGTCGACAGGCGCTCGCGATAGAAACGCGACATGTTGTCGAGCGCGACCGTGCCGATCGCCCGCTTCAGCGTCTCGGTCCGCGGCGCCAGGCCCTCCAGGTTCGAGCGGATCGTCGCCGCGTTCTGCAGGTCGAGTACGCCGTACAGGTCGGTCAGCGCGCTGTAGTTCGAGCGATTCCGGTCGAGCAGGCCGGCGAATGCCGTCTGCACCGGCGTGTTCGCCACGACGCTGGCATAGGTGCCGGCGGTGATCCGCGCCTGCACCGAATTGGCGTTGTAGATGAACGTCGGCGTCAGGATCGCGCTGAGTGCCGTCGGCGCGCCGAACGCACCCTGATACCCCCCTTGCGCGGTCAGGATCGTGTAGACGTCATTGGCGCGGATCGTGTGCCCGGCGACCGGCGCGAAGCCGACCGTTCCGCCGATCGACGCGATGCCGTTGGTCGGGCGCGTCCCGTTGAACGTGGTTGCGACGACCGCCAGCGTATCCGACGTGTTGTTCGGCCCGACATCGACCAGCAGGCGGTTACCCGATGCCAGCACCGCGTTGCCACCGATCGTCAGCGTGCCGATCGTGCCGGTGGTGCCCGGCGCGATCATGCCCGAAATGCTGGTGAAGTACGGCGCATTGATCCGCCCCGACCCGGTCAGCAGGCCGCTGAACAGCAGGTAATCGCCGACCGAATTGATCGTGCCGTCGACCTGCACCGTGCCGGCCAGCTGGGTCACGTCCATCAGGCTGCGCAGCGAGCCTGCGCTGGTCACGTTCAGCTTGGCGGCGGAGGCGGCGATGGTGAACCGGTCGATGGTGACCGACGTGTTCAGCGTCGTCGTGCCGGCCGATCCCAGCGTCACGTCGTAATAGCGTGCGGTGCGCCCGGTGGTCCGGTCCGGATCGACATTGTTGGGCACAAAGCCGGTCGCGCCCGGCAGGCCGTTGGTAACGGTCGCCGGCGGCAGCGCGGCGGTGACGGCCCCGACAGCCCCGGTCACCTGCGCGACGTCCTGACCCTGCAACAGGTCTAGGTCGACCTTTGCGTTGTGCGCCACATCCTCGACCGCGAAGCCCTCGGGCACAGCCCTGGTCGTCACGCCACCGGCCACGGCGGCACTGCCGACCCCGCTGTCGGTCGCATCGACCGGACGCCCGTCGATCGTCTCGACCCCGGTCTTCACGTCATAGCAGTTCGTCCGGAAACAGACCTGGCCGAACTTGGTCGAATCCACGCCCAGCCCGACACCGGGCGAGGTGGGTACGCCGTTGGCCAGCTTGCCGTCGACGATGATCTGATAGGCCGGGTCCAGCGCGGTCACCCAGTGCGCGGCATCGCTCCACAGCCCGTCACCCGCCGCCGCGCGCGCATAGCGATACGGGTTGTTGGCGACGATATAGTCCCAGTACAGGTACAGCGGCTGATAGAAGGACGACGTGCCGTAGGTCGAAAATGGCTGTGCGCCAAAAAAGCGGCTGCCGCCCGACAGGACACCGATGACCGTCGGCTTGGCGAACGCCTTGTCGAGGATCAGCGGGCCGCCCGAATCGCCGCCGGCGGTCGTGCCCTCGTTCGGCAGCGGGTTGTCCTTGAACAGGTTGAAGTCGAACGGGCTGGCCGACGCCGTGCCGCGCCGGGGATCGTCGAAGTCGATCTGGTACAGGTTCTGCGGCAGGTCGCTGGCCGATCCGAACAGGAAGGCGTCGCGGTCGTCGAACGACCCGAGCAGGCCGATATAGTTTTCGGCGACCCGGCGACGGTAATCAATGCCGCCGGTATCCCCCAGCGTCCCCACGCCGTTGCGGCCATAGCCGGTCAGCGTGACGTGATAGCCGGTGCCGGCCGTATCACTGATCGACGCGGGCGCGGGCAGCGCGGACAACAGGATCGTCCAGGTCGGCACATTGGCCGCCGGCGTGTCCAGCGTCGCGATCGCGATGTCGGCCTGAATGAAGTTGCGGGCCGTGCCCAGCGCCAGCGAGCTGGGATTATAGACGACCTGGTTCACGTTGTAGAGGAAGTTCGCGGTATTCGTCTTGAACAGGTTCGGGTTGGCCGCACCATTGGCCAGCGTCGGCAGGAACCAGTCGCGCACCGCCTGAAGATTGTTCTGCTTGAACCCGAACGCGATCGGGATGCCGCCGCCCTGCGCGCCATATTGCGCGGGGTTCTGCGCGCCGCCCGACCCGTTGGTGTTGACGCAGTGCGCGGCAAAAATCACGGTACGCGGATTGATGAGCGTACCCGTGCAAAGCCCCAGGCCACCGGCGGGCGACGCGATCGTCATCTGCCCGACGCCGTTGACGTCGGCGGGGTCCTGCGCGGTGGTCGGCGTACCCGGCTGGGAAATGACTATCTGCGATTCATCATCGTGCGGCGTGTTGACCACACCGACCGGACGGCCCGGATCCTCACCCACCGCCGCATGGGCAAGGCCCGGCATCGCCACCAGCGCGGTGGTCGCCAGCAGGCACGCACGGACGTTGGCCGCAGTAAAGGCCGCCGAAATCAGTCTGGTCATCGAAAAGGTCCCCTGGTCCGCATGTCTGTTCTCACGCGCAAATCATGCAATGGGGACAGGCTATGGAACGGTCGGGGCGGCGGCAACGGCTTTCGCGCGGCCCGGACAGGGGACGTTCATAAACGTCGATATCGTGACATTCTTGTCACAAACATATCGGATGGGGAAACCCCGGCGCCGTCGCACGCAATCACCGGGAAAGGTCATCAGAAAAAGGTCGCGAGTGGTAGCGGAGGAGGGACTTGAACCCCCGACCCCAGGATTATGATTCCCGTGCTCTAACCAACTGAGCTACTCCGCCCCGAAAGGCACTCTCACTCGCGAGGGGCGGCCTATAAGAGTCGCTTTCCGACCCGTCAAGCGAACATGTGACGCGACAGCGGTTCCCACGGGCCGCCGCGATACCACCACGCGCCAAGTCCCGCGATTTCGACCTCGCGCGGCACGAAATCGCGCTGCAACGACGCCAGCAGCACCTTGGCGGCGGCTGGCGTCACCTTGTTCTGGATCGTGACATGCGGCCGCCAGCCACCGGCATCCTGCGGCGTCAGCATCCCGCCGAACGCATCGGCCAGCCGCGCGCGAATCGCGACCAGTTCGGGCGATTCGATCCGGAACGCGACCCCGCGCCCCAGCGACATCAGCCCGCCCGCGCGCGCCCATGGTGCCCGCACCTGCCGCGTCTCGTCGGTCAGCCGCCGCTTCAGTTCACTCTCCAGCGATGGCGGCAGATGATGGAACATGGTCAAATGCGCCGCCAGCTGATTGCGTTCAGGCGGAAAATACTCACGGCGCAGGCCGTCGAACCAGGCCGCATCCGCCCGGCCGAACAGCGCGGTGACGATGATCGGCGCGACCGTTCCGATGCCGGTGTCGCCAATTGCGCTGTTCATGGCCTCAGATCTCGACCTGGCTGCCCAGTTCGACCACCCGGTTGGTCGGCAGGCGGAAGAACTCCATCGCGCTTTCCGCGTTGCGCAGCATCCACGCGAACAGCTTTTCGCGCCAGATCGCCATGCCCGGCCGGTCCGACGCCAGCAGCGTCTGGCGCGACAGGAAGAAGCTGGTGTCCATCATCTTGAACTCCGCGCCGCATTCGTGATTCTGTTTGAGCGCCGCCGGCACGTCCGGTTCCTCCATGAAGCCGAACCGCAGAATCAGCCGGTGGAACCCCTCGCCCAGCGTCTCGCGCTTGGCCCGGTTGCTTTCGGGCCAATAGGGTTGATCGACGATCTTGACCGTCAGCAGGATGACCCGCTCGTGCAGCACCTTGTTGTGCTTCAGGTTGTGCAGCAACGCGTGCGGCACGCCCTCGCTGGCCGATGTCATGAACACCGCGGTCCCCGGCACCCGCGTCGCCGAGCTGGCGGCCGAATCGATGAAGATCTTCAGCGGCATCGCCGCCTCGCGCATCCGCTCGATCATCAGCTTGCGCCCCTGCGACCACGTCGTCAGCAGCGTGAAGATGACGAACCCGACCAGCAGCGGGAACCAGCCGCCGGCCGGCACCTTCGTCAGGTTCGCCGCCAGATAGGCTCCGTCGACCAGGAAGAAGATCGCCAGCAACGGGACCGACAGATATTTCGGCCATTTCCACAGGTGGAAAAGCACGACCGCCAGCAGGCAGGTGTCGATGAACATCGCCCCCGTCACCGCGATCCCGTAGGCGCTGGTCAGGTTCGACGAGGTGCGGAACGACAGCACCAGCAGGATGACCATGATCATCAGCGCCCAGTTGATGAGCGGGATGTAGATCTGACCCGCGGTCGCCGCGCTGGTATGTTCGATCCGCAGGCGCGGCATGAAGCCCAGCTGGATCGCCTGCTGCGTGACCGAGAACGCGCCCGAAATCACCGCCTGGCTGGCGATCACCGCCGCCATCGTCGCCAGCACCACCAAAGGCAGCTGCAACGATTCCGGGGCCAGCATGTAGAACGGACTTTCCAGCGCGGCCCGCCCCTCGCGGAACAGAAGGCCGCCCTGCCCCATGTAATTCAGGATCAGCGCGGGCAGCACGAACCACAGCCACGACAGGCCGATCGGCTTGCGCCCGAAATGGCCCATGTCGGCATACAGCGCCTCGGCCCCCGTCACCGCCAGCACGACCGACCCCAGCGCCAGGAACGCGCGCAGCGGATCAAGGTAGAAGAACTCGACCGCATAATGCGGCGACAGCGCCCACAGCACGCCCGGCGTCTTGATGATGCTCAATACGCCCAGCACCGCGATGACACCGAAGTACAGCAGCATGATCGGCCCGAAGAACAGGCCGACCCGCGACGTGCCGCTGCTCTGGATCGAGAACAGGAACACCAGGATCGCCACCGCGATCGGCAGGACCAGTCCGCTGAACCCTGGTGCCGCGACCGCCAGTCCCTCGACCGCCGACAGCACCGACACCGCCGGGGTAATCATGCTGTCGCCATAGAACAGCGCGGTCGCGAACACGCCCAGCAGGATGATCCCGCGCGACCATCGCTTCATCTGCGTCTGGCCCGACACCAGCGCCAGCAGCGCCAGGCTGCCGCCCTCGCCCTTGTTGTCCGCGCGCATGATGATCGTCACATATTTGATCGTCACCACGATCATCATCGACCAGAACATCAGGCTGATGACGCCCATGATGTGCGTCGCGTCGACCGCCAGCGGGTGATGCCCGGCAAAGGTCTCGCGAAACGCATAGAGCGGGCTGGTGCCGATATCGCCGAACACGATGCCGATCGCGCCGATCGCCAGCTTCAGCATGCCGTCGGTATGGGCGTGACCGTGGCCGCCGGACTCGGGGTCGGCGACGGTGGCCGCACCGGTGGGTGTGATGCTCACGAGAAGAAATACCGGTCCGCGAACCGAAAACCATATGTCATGTCGAAAAACCCGCCTGTGGCCCCAGCCGTATCATCTAGTCACATCGTGCAGTCGCACTTTGTTCCGAATTAGCATGGTGCCGATGGGCGGGCAACCGATGGGCGTCAGGCCCGGCCGATGACCTGCCGGATGACGAAATGCGACGCCAGCCGCGCAACGCCCGGCAATCGCGACAGGATCTCGCGGTGGACCCGCTCGAAACTGTCCTCACGCCGGATCTCGACATACAGCATGTAATCCGCGTCGCCGGTCATCAGCAGGCATTCGCGTACCTCCTCGCAATCGACGATCGCGCGCTCGAACGCGCTCATGGTTTCCTCCCGCTGGTCGCGCAGGGTGACGTTGACCACCACGACGAACGGATGCCCGCGCGCCGCGTCGGACAGGATCGCGCGATAGCCCGCGATCAGCCCGCGTTCGCGCAAGGACGCCACCCGCCGGTGAACGGCGCTCGCGGACAGGCCGACCGCCTCGCCCAGCGCCGCGCTGGTCAGGTCGGAATCCGCCGCCAGCCGGGCCAGAATCCGCCGCTCGATCGCGTCGATCATGAATCGTGCACTCCATCGTCGATCCGCGCACGCATATTGCACAGGGCCGCCGCCGACACGACGACTTTGCAAGCACCTGTCGATCATCCGGCTGTATGGTCGGGCAAAGACATAAGGAGAAGAGATGATGCGCGTCGGTGTCCCGAAGGAAATCAAGAACCACGAATACCGGGTCGGGCTGACCCCGCCGTCCGTCGCCGAGCTGGTCGCTGCCGGCCATACGGTGCTGGTCGAAACCGGTGCGGGGCTTGGCATCGACTTCGACGACGCGGATTATGTCGCCGCCGGCGCGACGATCCTCGCCGACGCGCCTGCCGTCTTCGCCGGCTCCGACATGATCGTAAAGGTCAAGGAACCGCAGGCACAGGAGGTCGCGATGCTGGAGCCGCGCCATCTGCTGTTCACCTATCTCCACCTTGCCGCCGACAAGCCGCAGGCGGAGGGGCTGATGGCCTCGGGCGCGACCTGCATCGCCTACGAAACCGTCACCGACAACCGCCGCGGCCTGCCCCTGCTGAAACCGATGTCGGAGGTTGCCGGCCGCATGTCGGTGCAGGTCGGCGCACATTATCTGGAGAAGGAACAGGGCGGTCGCGGTGTCCTGCTCGGCGGCGTGCCCGGTGTCGCACCGGCCAAGGTCGCGATTCTGGGCGGTGGCGTCTCGGGCATCAACGCCGCGCAGATGGCGGTCGGCATGCGCGCCGACGTCACCATCTACGATATCTCCAACGACCGGCTGGCCGAACTGGACATGTTCTTCTCCAGCCAGATCAAGACCGCCTATGCGTCCAAGGCGGCGATCGCGGCGGCGGTGAAGAACGCCCACCTCGTCATCGGCGCGGTGCTGGTGCCGGGAGCGGCCGCGCCGAAGCTCGTCACGCGCGACATGCTCAAGACCATGAAGCGCGGGTCGGTGCTGGTCGACATCGCCATCGACCAGGGCGGCTGCTTCGAAACCAGCCATGCGACGACGCATGAGGATCCAGTGTTCGAGGTCGACGGCGTGATCCATTATTGCGTTGCCAACATGCCCGGCGCGGTCGCCCGCACTTCGGCCTTTGCGCTCAACAACGCGACCCTGCCCTTCGTGCTGAAGCTGGCCAATCTGGGTGCCGACGCGGCGATGACCGCCGACCCCCATCTCGCCAACGGCCTGAACGTGTCGGGCGGCCAGATCCGCCACCGCGCCGTCGCCGACGCGCTCGACCTGCCGTTCGCGGCCTGGAACGCCTGAACCCGGGGAACGAAGACGGAACATGTTGGTTGGGATGATCTGAAAGGATCATCCCATGACCGACACTGCAAACCCCAAGTCCGAGCCGTTTTCCAACGCCGAAAAGGATCCGGACGACTGGACCACCGGCGATGAAAAGATGACCGGCGCACAGGCCAGCTACCTCAAGACGCTGAGCGAGGAAGCCGGCGAGCCGTTCGACGATACGCTGACCAAGGCCGATGCCTCCAAGCGGATCGATGCGTTGCAGGAAAAGACCGGCCGCGGCGCATAACGTCGCCTGTTTCCGTTATTCCCTTCCGTCATTCCCCTCCGTCATCTTTGCCCAGGCGAGGATGATGGAAGGGGATACGGGTCTTCAGCGCCCTCTTTCCGCCGCCAGAATCTGGTTCAGCGCAACCAGCCGGATCACCAGACCACGATAATAATCCGCCGGCGGCGGTGCCAGCCTAACGGCTCGCGCCCAAAACGGTTGTGCCTTCGCAAATTCTCCGGCCTGAACATAGGCCAGACCCAGGAAGAACGGCGGGGCCGGATGCGCCGGTGCCAGCCGCATCGCCTGGCGGAACGCGAACAGCGACGCTGGCGACACCTGCATCCCGTCCTTCGCCGCCAAGGTCGTGCCCAGTCCCATCCACAGCACGAAACTCTGCGGATATTTACGGACCCCGCCCAGTACGACCTGCGCCGCCGACCCTGCGTTGCCGCTGCGCAGCATCGCATCGCCGGCGATCAGATAGGCCCCGTCCATCGAGATCCGCCCGGTCATCTGCTCGCGCAGGTCGATGATCGCCGGATCGACGGTGATCGCCGCCGTCGTTGTCGACGCCGGATGCGCGGGCACCATCGGCCGTCCCTGCAACGCATAGCCCGCCGCGCCCAGCATCAGCGCCGCGCCGACGAACGACGAGAGCAGGCGCGGCAATCCGAGCAATGCCATCGCCGCCATCGCGAGGCCGCCAAGCGCGACCAGTCCGACCCAACCCATCAGCGCCGCCTTTTCCGAAAACTGCCGCGCGCCAGCCACCCGCCGATCGCCAGCAGCACCAGCGGCGTCAGCCACAGGGGCGCGGTGCCGACCGATAGCGGCGGATCATAGGACACATAGGCACCATAGCGCGCGATCAGCCAGTCGCGCACCGCGTCGGGCGTCTGCCCGGCGGCGATCCGCTGCCGCACCAGCGCGCGCATGTCGCCGGCCATGTCGGCATCGCTGTCGATGATCGACTGTCCCTGACACACCAGGCAGCGCAGCGTCGCCATCAGCGTGCGCGCCTGCGCCTCCTTCACGGGATCGCCAAGCTGGGTATGGGCCAGCGACGCCGGCGGCACGCGCGTCTGCGCCGACGCCATGCCCGACACGGACAGCGCCACGATGCCGACCAGCAAGGCCAACCGCCTCATCGCGCGGCCTTCCACGCGGCGTACAGCGCATCGACATCGTCGCTGCGGATATCGCCGACATGCTGGCGCAGGATCACGCCCTTGCCATCGACCAGAAACGTCTCGGGCACGCCCGACGAGCCGAGCGCCAGTTGCACCGCGCTGCGCGGATCATCGCCGACGCCGGCATAGGGATTGCCGCCCCGCGCCAGGAACGCCGCAACATCCGCCCGGGTATCGCGGATCGCGATCCCGTCGATCGGCACGCCCATCGCCTTCAGCCGCAGCAGTTGCGGAGCCTCGGCGATGCAGGGCACGCACCAGCTCGCAAAGACGTTCAGCAGCCGCGGCGTGCCGGTGCGGAAAGCCGCCGCCGATACGCCGGGCTGCCCCTCGACCATGGCCGGCAGATCGAACCCGGGCAGCGGCTTGCCGACCATCGCCGACCGCACCGTGCGATCCGCCGGCCGGTACAGCCCGCTCGCCACCACCACAAACAGCAGCGCAAACCCGCCAAGCGGCAGCCAGAGCAACAGCTTTCTCATGCCGCCCGCGCCTTGCGCCGCAATCGCCCGACCAGTGACAGGGCACCGCCCAGCGCGATCAGCCCGCCACCAAGCCAGATCAGCGTCACGAACGGCTTCCACCACAACCGCAACTGCCACCGCCCATCGTCATCGGCCGCGCCCAGCACGGTATAGAGCTGACCGTCCCACAGCGTCGCGATCGCACTTTCGCTGGTCGTCGTCGGCGGATCGGTGAAGAACCGCGATTGCGGACGCAGGCGGAAGACGTCGTCGCCGCGCCGCACCGTCAACTGCGCCTGCAACGCCGACCAATTGTCGCCGATCACCGGCGAGATTCCGTCCAGCGTGACCGTGAACGGCCCGACCCGCGCCGGTTCCCCGGTCCGCGTCGCCACTAGGGTCTCGACGGTAAAGGCGCTGTCCGACGCCATCCCCGCCAGGCTGACCGCGATCCCCAGATGCGCGACCACCATGCCATAGGTGAACAGCGGCGTGCGGCGCAGGTTGCGCTTCCACAACGGCGCGACGCTCGCCACCGCCAGCCCGGCCGCAAACGACAGGCCCAGCAGCGGGAGCAGGCCGATCCCTTCCGCGAACACCACCAGCGCGCCGGCCGCCAGCGCGCTCGCGACGATCGGCGCGATCGTGCGCTCGGCCACGGCCTGCGGATCGTCGCGTCGCCAGCGCAGCAGCGGCCCAACCGCCATCGCGACGACCAGCGCCAGCGCGACCGGCCCCGCCGCCTTGTCGAAGAACGGCGGGCCGACCGACAATTGCACGCCGAACCCCGCCGCGACGATCGGGTACAGCGTGCCGATCAGCACGATCCCCAGAATCACCGACAGCAGCAGGTTGTTGACCACCAGCGCGCCCTCGCGGCTGACCGGATCGAACGTCGCCCCCTCACGCACCGTGCCGACCCGCGCGGCGAACAGCGTCAGCGCCCCCCCGACATACAGGCCCAGCAGGACCAGGATGAAAGTCCCGCGCGACGGATCGACCGCGAACGCGTGGACGCTGGTCAGGATGCCCGAGCGCACCAGAAAGGTGCCCACCATCGACATCGAGAACGCGACGACCGCCAGCATGACCGTCCACGCGCGCAATCCGTCGCGCGTCGCCAGCACCGTCACCGAATGCAGCAACGCCGTCGCCGCCAGCCATGGCATCAGCGACGCATTCTCGACCGGATCCCAGAACCACCAGCCGCCCCAGCCAAGCTCGTAATAGGCCCAGTACGACCCCGCCGTGATCCCCAGCGTCAGGAAGATCCACGCCCCCAGCACCCAGGGCCGCATCGCCAGCGCAAAACTTCGCCCGACATCGCGCGTCACCAGCGCACCCACCGCGAACGAAAACGCCACCGACAGGCCGACATAGCCGATGTAGAGCGTCGGCGGATGGAACGCCAAACCGGGATCCTGCAACAGCGGGTTCAGCCCCAGCCCGTCGGGCGGTGCCGGCACGACCCGCGCAAACGGATTGGAGGCGAACAGCAGGAACGCATAGAAGCCCAGCGCGATCACCGCCTGCGCGCCCAGCGTCGCGGTCAGCGTGGGCACCGCCAGCCGCTTTTCCAGCAGCGCGACCGCGCCGCCGGCCAGCGCCAGCACGGTCACCCACAACAGCATCGACCCTTCGTGATTGCCCCACGCACCGGCGAACTTGTACAGCCACGGCTTGGCCGAATGGCTGTTGCGCGCGACCAGCTCGACCGACATGTCCGACGCCAGGAACACCGAAATCAGCGCGGCCATCGCGATCGCCGCCAGCGCCCCTTGCACCACCGTCACCGGCCGCACCGCCGCCGTCATCGCGTCCGCCATCGCCGTCTCCGGCCGCCACAGCGCGAGGCCCGCCAGCACCAGTTGCAGCACCGCCAACGCCGCCGCGAGCCACAGCGCCGCCAGACCAACCTCAGCGGTCATGGCAGAACCCCGCCGTTAAAGCGCCCCCATCACCCGTTCCCCCGCGCAGGCGGGGGTCCAAGGGCCACAGATACGGCAGGTGCTTGTCCTGCCTGACGCTGGATCCCCGGCTGCGCGAGGAACCGGCATGATATCGAAGACCGCGCATCATTGCGCCAACGTCTTCGTCTCGTGCATCTTGCCCGCCAGTTCCGGCGGCATGTATTTCTCGTCATGCTTGGCCAGCAGGTTGCTGGCGACGAACGCGCCATCGGGCTGGAACCGCCCCTCCGCCACCACGCCGGACTTTTCGCGGAACAGGTCGGGGACGATCCCGGCATAAGTCACCGGCGTCGTGGCGCGGCCATCGGTGACGACGAACCGCACCGTCACCCCGTCGTCCGCGCGTCGCACGGACCCGCTCTCGACCATCCCGCCAAGCCGTACCGCGCGCCCCAGCGGCAGCCCGTCTTTGCGCACGTCGGACGGCGCATAGAAAAACGCCGCCTGATCCTGCAACGCCGACAGCGCGAGCAGCCCCGCCGCGACGATCGCCGCCAGCGCCAGCAGCGCCAGCGTCAGCCGCTGATGCTTGGCCTTCACTTCTCGGCCCGCCGCATCGCAATATAGCTCACGACCGCCAGCAGCCCGGCCCCGCCCAGCGTAACCGCATAGGCTGCAACGATGAATGGCCAGGGGTTCATGCGCCCACCCTCACGACCGGGCCATCCGCCGCATCCGCGCCTCGGCCTTGGTCACCGCCAGCAAGGTCCGCATCCGCATCAGCACGATGCCGCCCAACAGGCAGGAAAACCCCGCAATCATGAACGGCAGCGGCCACAGGATCGACCCGTCGATCGTCGACTTGGTCAGCCCGATGCTCGGCCCCTGGTGCAGCGTGTTCCACCACACCACCGAATAGCGGATGATCGGCAGCAGCACGGAACCCGCGATCCCGAACAGCGCCGGCACCCGACCGTCGCCACCGCGATCGGCATCCGCCCGCGCCAGCGCGATATAGCCCAGATACACGAAGAACAGCAGCAGCATCGACGTCAGCCGCCCGTCCCACTGCCACCACGTCCCCCAGGTCGGCCGCCCCCAGATCGACCCCGTCACCAGACAGATCGCGGCAAACACCGCGCCGGGCACCGCGATCGACCGCGCCGCGACATGCGCCAGCGGATGCCGCCACACCAGAAACGCGATGCTCGACACCGCGATTCCCGTCCACCCGCCCATGCCCAGCCACGCGGCGGGCACATGGATGTACAGGATCCGCACCGTCTCCCCCTGCAGATAGTCCGGCGGTGTCCGCGTCAGGCCCGCCCAGCACCCGACCGCGATCAACGCCACGCCCAACCCCACCAGCCACGGCGTCAGCGGCTTGGCGATCGACAGGAACCGGGCAGGATTGGCAAGGGCATGAAGAGCGGGCACGATGGCTGGAGTCTATGCGAAGTTGGGAGGCAAATCCACCTGTTGCGGAAGGTTCCGTCGATACCGGGTCGGAAGGGTGCCCGCCGCATCGGGCGGCAGGAACCGATCGTCGCGGACATGCACTGACTCGCCAGCCCGGATCACGATACATGCAAGCCGAACCATAGGCTTTCCCGCAAAGGATGCTGTTTCAGGAATGTTGACCTAGCATCAACTGACTTGTACTTAACGGTACAACTTAGTGTACAGGTACAATCATGTCCCGCCCCCCACTGCCACCTTTCACCTCGGAAACAGCGGCGCAGAAAGCCCGCATGGCGGAGGACGCATGGAACAGCCGCAATCCGGAAAAAGTATCGCTGGCCTACACGCCCGACAGTGTTTGGCGGAACCGAAGCGAGTTTCTGGCGGGTCGGGAGGCAATCATCACCTTCCTCACACGTAAATGGGCGAAGGAGTTGGACTATCGCCTCGTCAAAGAAGTCTGGGCGTACGAAGGAAACCGGATCGCAGTACGGTTCGCGTACGAATGGCGCGACGACAATGGTAGCTGGTTTCGGTCCTACGGCAATGAGAATTGGGAGTTCGATGACGCCGGCCTGATGACTCGCCGCATCGCCTCGATCAACGACCGCCCGATCGCGGAAGGCGAGCGCAAGTTTCACTGGCCGCTCGGCCGTCGCCCGGACGATTATCCATCGCTTAGCGACCTCGACCTCTGAACGCGAAACGCGCCCTCACCGATCGGGCCAGTGCCGTTCCGGCACTGGCGGAGGCATTCCGCGAACACGGCTTCGAGGGGGCCAGCCTGGCGATCCTTTCGCAGGCTACCGGGTTGGGCAAAGGAAGCCTGTACAACTTCTTTCCCGGCGGTAAGGAGGAGATGATGGGCGCGGTTCTAGCCGACATAGACGACTGGTTCTGCGCGACGATCTTTGCTCCTCTTGAGCGGCCCCGCGATCCGGAAGCCGCGATCCGGTCCATGATCGGGGAGGTAACGGCCTACTTCCGATCCGGCGGGCGAGTGTGTCTCGTCGGTTGGGTCGGTCTGGGTTCTTCCGGGAACGCCTTCGTGAACAGGGTCAGAGGCTACTTCGCCCACTGGATATCGTCGCTGGCCAGCTGTCTCGAAGCCGGCAACGTTCCGCCTTCGCAGGCTCAGCCGCTCGCGGAGGAGACGGTTTGCGGTATCCAGGGCGCGATCATCCTATCGCGAGCTCTAGGTGAGGAGGCAGCGTTCGCGAGGATTGTAGGCCGCCACGAGGCAATGCTGCTCGATGCCCTGGTCCGTCATAGCCGCTAGCCGATATCCATTCCTGCAAACGATCGGAAAATGAAAATTCGGGTCGCGAGCAATGTATGTGAGATCCGGCGGATAGACTTCGCAGCTAGCGAAGCAGGCTCTCGAATCGATTGGCATCAAGTTCAAATCGCGCGGCAATATGTATCAAACTCACGAGGGCAGCCTTTCGGTAGACAACCTCGATTCTGTCCTGCGATGCACCTATCAGAGTATGCGTGTTGATTTCGATCGCAGCCGGTAATTCACCGTCTTTTTCATCGATTTCCCGAAGGTGAGGTTTGATTTCGTCAACGAGTCCTTCGCGTATAATGAGTCCAATCCATGTGAATGGTGAACCAGCGAGATAACCGGATTCGATAATTTCGCGTTCGAGGTCATCTCGAATTTTATTTAATGCAGCAGCATGCGCTTTGGCTGGAAGCCGCGCTTTCGTTAACGCCACGCTACCCAAAACAAGCTTCCGATTGTGCATCACATCATTCCACCCTGCTGATTTGAAAACATCGCACGGAGAGATTTGATGAACCGCTATTCAGCGAGCCATTTTTCCCTAAAATGAACGGCTAACAGGAAACCACGCCCGCACAACACCTCATGCGTATTCACCAACCATGCGTTCCCGAAATCTGTTCCCGATTGCGGTTTCCCGAAACGACCGTTCGATCATGGAAAATCGGGAATGTCGGGGGCCGACCTGGATGGCCGATTTCGGCAGCCCTGCTGATGGACCGAACGACAGGATGTGAGCGACCACTGTAACACGAACCGTTTCCAAGAGAGGGGCGGGCAGAAGTCAAAACCATCCGCCCTGCCCCACCCCCAAAACCCTACCGCCCGATCAACCCCTGCGCGATCCGGTCCGCCACGTCGGACGCCGGTTCGCCGGTGCGGGCGCTGTCGTCCCAGACCTGGTCCAGCCGTTCGGGGATGCGGGCGATTCGCGCCTTCACCTCGGCCTCGTCGCCGTGGCCCAGATATTCCAGCCCGACATTGATGATGCCGCCCGCGTTGATGACGTAGTCCGGTGCGTACAGGATGCCGCGCTCGTGGATGCGCGCGCCGTCCGCGCGGGTCGCGAGCTGGTTGTTCGCGCCGCCCGCCACGACCTTGGCCTTCAGCGCCGGGATGCTCGTCTCGGTCAGGATCGCGCCCAGCGCGTTCGGGCTGAAGATATCGGCGTCATGGGTCAGGATCGCGTCCGCCGCCACATGGTCTGCGCCCAGTTCGGCCGCCAGCGCGGCCGCCTTGTCCGCGTTCACATCGGCCAGCGTCAGCACCGCGCCGTCCGCCGCCAGCAACCGCGCCAGCCCGCCGCCGACAGACCCCACGCCCTGGATCGCCACCCGCACGCCGCGCATGTCGTCCGCGCCCAGGCCCCGCTTCGCCGCCGCCTTCACGCCCAGATAGATGCCAAGCGCGGTGTACGGCCCCGGATCGCCGCCGGCCGCCCCGCTCGCCACCGGCAGGCCGGAGACATAGCGCGTCTTGCCCGCGATCACCTTCATCCGCGCCTCGGACATGCCGACGTCCTCGGCCGTCACATACGCGCCGCCCAGCGATTCGACCGCGCGGCCGAACGCTTCGAGCTGTTCGGTGGTGATCGTGTCGCCGGGCTTGGCCGCCAGGATCACGCCCTTGCCGCCGCCAAGCTCCAGCCCCGCCATCGCGTTCTTGAAACTCATGCCGCGCGACAGGCGCAGCGCGTCGGTCACGGCGAGGCCGGTATCGGCATAATGCCAGAAGCGCGCGCCGCCCGCCGCCGGCCCGAGCTTTGTCGAATGCACCGCAATGACCGCGCGCAGACCCGATTCGGGATCGGTGAAGGCATGCACGCCCTCATGCTGGTCGAAATCGGGAAGGTCCCAAACCGCTGTCATCGCCGGCTCCGTATCGGAGGAATATAATTACGCGGGAGTGAAATATTATTTTCAACGCCATTTGACCAGCCCAAAGCGCGGGGGTCCGAAAAAGAGGCGGAAAAAAAATGGGGCGACCGACGGGACTTGAACCCGCAACATCCGGCATCACAAGCCGACGCTCTAACCAATTGAACTACGATCGCCGCGAAGGCTGGCCCGATAGCGGGGGTTGGCGCGGTTCGTCAAGCGCTGATGCGGTTCGGGATGCGATGAATACCGCCCGTCATCCTCACGCTTGCGAAACACCCGAGTTTTCCCGGGGCTGGACGATGCGGTTCGCGCGGATTCGCAGACACCCTGCCGCCCGATGACTCCCCACCGCGTCCCCCCGACGCATGCCGATATCCCCTAAACGAAAACGAGCGCCGGTCACCCGACGCTCGCCTCCGTAACGCAAAATCGAGAAATCAGGCGGCCGCGCCGTCCTTCTTCTTTTCGGCATAGACGCGGATCGGTTCCTTGCGGCCCTCGATCACGTCCTTGTCGATCATCACCTCGTCGACGCCGTCCATGCCGGGCAGGTCGAACATCGTGTCGAGCAGGATGCTCTCCAGAATCGACCGCAGCCCGCGCGCACCGGTCTTGCGCTCAATGCCCTTCTTGGCGACCGCGACCAGCGCGTCGTCGGTGAAGCCCAGATCGACCTGCTCCATCTCGAACAGCTTCTGGTACTGCTTCACCAGCGCGTTCTTCGGCTCCTTCAGGATCTTGACCAGCGCGTCGACGTCCAGATCTTCCAGCGTCGCGATGACCGGCAGACGACCGACAAACTCGGGGATCAGGCCGAACTTCAACAGATCCTCCGGCTCGACCGACTTCAGAGTCTCGCCGGTGCGCCGCTCCTCGGGCGCCGCGACATAGGCACCAAAGCCTATCGACTTGCCCTGCAACCGGTCGCCGATGATCTTCTCAAGGCCCGAGAACGCACCACCGCAGATGAACAGGATGTTCGTCGTGTCGACCTGCAGGAACTCCTGCTGCGGGTGCTTGCGGCCACCCTGCGGCGGGACGCTGGCGGTGGTGCCTTCCATCAGCTTCAGCAGCGCTTGCTGCACGCCCTCGCCCGACACGTCGCGGGTGATCGACGGGTTCTCGGCCTTGCGGCTGATCTTGTCGATCTCGTCGATATAGACGATCCCGCGCTGCGCCCGCTCGACGTTATAGTCCGACGCCTGGAGCAACTTGAGGATGATGTTCTCGACATCCTCGCCGACATAGCCCGCCTCGGTCAGCGTCGTCGCGTCGGCCATGGTGAACGGCACGTCGAGAATACGGGCCAGCGTCTGCGCGAGCAGCGTCTTGCCGCACCCGGTCGGTCCGACCAGCAGGATGTTCGACTTGCTGAGTTCGACATCGGCACCCTTGGCCCCGTGGTTCAGCCGCTTGTAATGGTTGTGGACCGCCACCGACAGCACGCGCTTGGCGCGCTTCTGGCCGATGACGTAATCGTCGAGGACGTCGCAGATTTCCTGCGGGGTCGGCACGCCGCCGTCCTTCTTCGCGACCAGTGCCGACTTCGTCTCCTCGCGGATGATGTCGTTGCACAGTTCCACACACTCGTCGCAGATGAAGACCGTCGGCCCGGCGATCAGCTTGCGTACCTCGTGCTGCGACTTGCCGCAGAACGAGCAATAGAGGGTGCTCTTGGAGTCGCCACCGCTCAGCTTCGTCATCAAATCACCTCTCGCGCATGACCGGGCGCGTACCGTTACCGGGAGCGCAGTCTAGCGCGCCCCCGGCATCCTACAATGGAAATCACCAATCCACGGTAAACGTGTCGCCTTACGCGGCGGGCGTCGCGTCGTCGGCGGCGGCCGGCCGCTTGTCGAACACCTGGTCGATGATCCCGAACTCCTTGGTTTCCTCGGCCGACATGAACTTGTCGCGGTCCATGGCGCGCTCGATCTCCTCGATCGGCTTGCCGGTGTACTTGGCATACAGCTCGTTCATCCGGTGCCGGATGCGCAGGATTTCGCGTGCCTGGATCTCGATGTCCGAGGCCATGCCCTGCGCGCCGCCCGACGGCTGGTGGATCATGATCCGCGCATTGGTCATCGCGACGCGCATCCCCGGCTCGCCGGCGGCCAGCAGGAAGCTGCCCATCGACGCCGCCTGCCCGATGCACACCGTGCCGACGCGCGGCCGGATATACTGCATCGTGTCATGGATCGCCATGCCCGCCGTGACGACACCGCCCGGCGAGTTGATGTACATGAAGATGTCCTTCTTCGGATTCTCCGACTCAAGGAACAGCAGCTGCGCGGTGATGAGCGAGGCCATGCCGTCCTCGACCCCGCCGGTCACGAAGATGATGCGCTCGCGCAGCAGGCGGCTGAAGATGTCGAACGAGCGTTCGCCCCGGTTCGACTGCTCGATGACTATCGGCACGAGGCCACCTTGCGGAGCCTGCGGCGCAAGGCCCGCATTCATCAGCGGTGCCATGAAATTGCCGGTCTCGAACGGATTATGCATGAAAATCTCTCTTATGCCCTCGGAAGGCCCAACATCGTCGCTTGAACGATCGAGTTCAAGTGGGAGAACCCGGTGCCGCATGTCCCAGATACGCCAGCCGCCGCACCTCGCGCCGCCCGCGCACGACCGTGTCGAGGATCAGCCCGGCGAACAGGTTGAGCGCGGCCAGGATCATCAGCCCCGTCACCAGCACCGCCGTCGGCACGCGCGGGACCAGGTGCGTCTGCATATAGGTCAGCACCAGCGGCACCGCGAGCAGCACCGCGAGCAGTGCCAGGACACCGCCGACCGCGCCAAAGAACCACAGGGGCCGCTCGATCCGGTACAGGGTCAGGATCGTGCGCAGGATCCGCCAGCCGTCGCCATAGGTCGACAGCTTGGATTCCGACCCCTCGGGCCGCGCGAAATAGGGCGTCTCGACCTCGGCGGTCGGCATCTTCAGTTCCAGCGCATGGACGCTGATCTCGGTTTCGATCTCGAACCCGGCCGACAGCACCGGGAAGCTCTTGACGAACCGACGCGAAAACACCCGGTAGCCCGACAGGATATCGGTGAAGCTGCGCCCGAACAGCCGCGCCAGCATGCCGGTCAGCAACGCGTTGCCGAACCGGTGCCCCCGTCTGTAGGCCAGCGTCGCATCGCTCACCCGGCTGCCCACGACCATGTCGATCTGTTCGTCGAGCATCCGCGCGACCATCGCCGGCGCGGACGCGGCGTCATAGGTCGCGTCGCCGTCCGCCATCACATAGATATCGGCGTCGACATCGGCGAACATCCGCCGCACGACCGCGCCCTTGCCCTGGATCCGCTCGCGCCGGACCACCGCGCCGGCTGACGCCGCGACCTCCCGCGTCCGGTCCCGACTGTTGTTGTCATAGACATAGACGACCGCACCCGGCAGCGCGGCCCGAAAGCCGGCGACCGTCTGCGCGATCGCGGCCTCCTCGTTATAGCAGGGCAGCAGAACGGCGATGCGTGGCTCGGTCACCGGCCCCTGCCCCCTTCAATGATGCCCGTTCCGGGGCACGCGGTCAGTATGGAGCAAACGCAAACCGCCACCCCGAGGCTGACCCGGGATGGCGGTTGACGGCTCACGACGTCGTCAAGCCTCGGCGGGCTTGGCCTTCTTCGCGCGCGGCTTCTTCACCGGCGCATCGGCGGCTTCGGTGCCCTTGGCCTCCTCGGCCGCAACCGGCGAGGATTCGGTCACTGCGGTTTCGGCCTCGACTGGTGCAGCGGCCTGCGCGTCCGCAGCCTTCTTGGCGGCACGCTTGGCTTCGCGCTTGGCCTCCAGGCGCGCTTCCTCCTCTGCCGACACGGCGGCCGGTGCTGCCGGCGCGGCTTCCGCTTCGGCGGCGGCGGCGTCTTCCGCAGCCTTCTTGGCGGCGCGCTTGGCTTCGCGCTTGGCCTCCAGGCGCGCTTCCTCGGCCGCAGCAGCCTCGGCATCAGCCGTGGTATCCGCGGCATCGGCCTGTTCTGCCTTGGCGGCCGGCGCGGCCTTCTTGGCAGCCGCCTTCTTTACCGGCTTCGCATCGGCCGCATGGTCGTGGTCATGCCCGCAATCGGGACCGTGAACGTGACCGTCCTCGCTCTCAATCGCAGCTTCCAGCTCCTCGCGGGTCGCTTCGCGGTCAGTGATCGTCGCCTTCTCGAACAGGAAGTCGACGACCTTGTCCTCGTACAGCGGCGCGCGCAGCTGGGCGGCCGCCATCGGCTCCTGCTGGACGTACTGGATGAAGCGCTGGCGCTCCTCCGGGCCATATTGCTGCGCGGCCTGCGCGATCAGGCGGTTCATTTCCTGCTGCGAAACCTCGACGCCGTTGGTTTGGCCGATCTCGGACAGCAACAGCCCCAGACGCACACGGCGCTCGGCGATCTTGCGATAATCGCCGCGCTCCGATTCCATTTCGGCGCGCGCGGCTTCGGGATCGGCCTCGTGGGTCGCTTCATGCTCAAGCTGCGACCAGATCTGGCTGAACTCGGCATCGACCATCGACGGCGGCACTTCAAAATCGTGCCCATCGGCCAGCTGGTCGAGCAGCTTGCGCTTCATGTGGGTGCGGGTCAGGCCGTTATGCTCCTGCTCGATCTGCCCCTTGAGCAGTCCGCGCAGCTGCTCCAGGCTTTCCAGACCCAGCGACTTGGCCAGTTCGTCGTCGATCACGCTCTCGCCCGAAACCTTCACCGACTTGACCGTCAGGTCGAACGTCGCGGCCTTGCCGGCGAGTTCCTTGGCCTGATAATCCTCGGGGAAGGTCACGTTGATCTGACGCTCGTCGCCCGCGCTGACGCCGACGATCTGGTCCTCGAAGCCCGGGATCAGGCGGCCCGCGCCGATCTCGACGGCCATGTCCTCGCCGGTCCCGCCATCGAACGCGACGCCGTCGACCTTGCCGACGAAGTCGACGGTGACCAGGTCACCCGTCTTCGCGGTATAGTCGTCGCCGGTCTCGTCCCACTTCTTCTGCTGGTCGGCAAACTTCTGCAGCTGCTCGTCCACCGCCGACTCATCGACCGGAATCGTCAGCCGCTCCAGCGTCAGCGCGTCGATCGCCGGGGTCGGCACCTGCGGCAGCACTTCCAGCGCGATCTTGATCTCGGCGTCCTTGCCGGCCTCATAGCCCTCGGTCAGCTCGACCGACGGCTGCATCGCGGGGCGCAACTGTTTCTCGGCGACGAGCGCCTGAACGCCCTCCTGGATGGCGCTGTTCAGCGCATCCTGCTGGATCGCCGGACCGTGCATCTTGCGCACGAGGTTCGCGGGCACCTTGCCGGGACGGAAGCCGGGCATCTTCATCTGGGGTGCGACGCGCTTGATCTCGGCGTCGACCTTGGACTCGATGTCCTTGGCGGTGATGGTGAGCGTGTAGGCGCGCTTCAGCCCCTCGTTCAACGTCTCGACAGTCTGCATTTCGGGCCTTTGTCTAAAAAAGGAATCGCATCAATCTCGTGCAGCATACCCACGCCCGCGAAAGACGAAGGACTGGTGCGGGCGAAGGGACTCGAACCCCCACATCTTTCGATGGCAGGACCTAAACCTGCTGCGTCTACCAGTTCCGCCACGCCCGCTCGGAGGTTGCCGTAGCGGGCGCGTCTATACCAGCGCAAGGGTCCTCGGCAAGACATGACACGCAACCGGTGCACGATCGGCGCGTTGACCCTTGAGAAAAGGAGAGTTCAGATGGCGACCCAGCCCCCAGCCGAAACCCCGATGCCCACGCCCCCGGCACAGCCCGACGCCCCCCCGCCAGAAGTGACGCCGCCCGCGCCCGACGTCGACATCCCCTCGCCCGGCACGCCGATGGGCGATCCCGCCACGACCCAGCCGCCACAGATCTGAAAGGCCGACCATGCCTGATACCAGTCCTGCCGATACCCAACCTGACGAATTCCCCGCCATGCTGTCCGACGCGGAAGCCAAGGCCGCGCGTGACGCGCGTCACGATGGCGACGGCCGCAGCGACATCGAACGCGCGATCGACGGCGGTCCCGCCGACGACCATGGCGACGAAACCGCAACCATGACCGACCCCGGCATGCCCGACGGCGTCGGTGGCACCGGCGGCGTCACCAAGAACCAGGATGACGACGCGCAGTAAGCCGCCCGGCTTCTCCATGCAAAACCAGGCACCGCGCCGACCAACGGTCGACGCGGTGTTTGCCTGTTCAGCCCAGCGCCTTTTTCAGCAGGTCGTTGACGACACCCGGATTGGCCTTGCCGCCCATCGCCTTCATCGTCTGGCCGACGAAGAACCCGAACAGCTTGTCCTTGCCGCCGCGATAGTCCGCGACCTTGTCTTCATTGGCCGCCATGATCTGCGCGATCACCGCGTCGATCGCACCGGTATCACTGGTCTGCTTCAGGCCCCGCTCCTCGACGATCGTCGACGGCGCGTCACCGGTTTCCAGCATCACCTCGAACACCTGCTTGGCCAGACTGCCCGACAGCGTGCCGTCGGCGACCAAGGCCAGCAGTTCCGCCGCCTGCGTCGGCGACACCGGCGATTCGGTGATGTCCTTGCCCAGCCGGTTCAGCGCACCGAACAGCTCGGACGTCGTCCAGTTCGCCGCCGCCGGCCCCTTGGCCCCGGCATCCAGCAGCGTGTCGAACCAGCGCGCCGCCTCGACCTCGGCGGTCAGCACCGCCGCATTATAGGGCGTGATGCCCAGATCCTCGTACCGCTTGCGCTTGGCATCGGGCAGTTCGGGCAGGCTGGCCAGACAATCGTCCAGAAACGCCTGCTCCAGTTCCAGCGGCAACAGGTCGGGATCGGGGAAATAGCGATAGTCGTGCGCGTCCTCCTTCGACCGCATCGAGCGCGTTTCGTTGCGGTCGGGATCGTACAGCCGTGTTTCCTGCGCGATCGTACCGCCAGCCTCGATCACCTCGACCTGACGCCGCGCCTCCTGCTCGACCACCGCCATCACGAAGCGGACCGAATTGACGTTCTTCGTCTCGGTCCGCATACCCAGTTCGTCGCCGGGTTTGCGCACGCTGACGTTCACGTCGGCGCGCATCGACCCTTCTTCCATATTGCCGTCGCAGCTGCCGACATAGCGCAGGATTGCCCGCAGCTTCCGCAGATACGCCCCCGCCTCGGCCGGCGACGCCATGTCCGGCCGGCTGACGATTTCCATCAGCGCGACGCCCGACCGGTTCAGGTCGACATAGGACCGGGTCGGATGCTGGTCGTGCATCAGCTTGCCGGCATCCTGCTCGACATGGATCCGCTCGACACCGATCCGCTTGGTCGCGGCGTCCGGATCCTTCTCGTCCAAGCTGATGTCGATCGCGCCCTCGCCCACCAACGGATGGTAGAGCTGGCTGATCTGATAGCCCTGCGGCAGATCGGCGTAGAAATAATTCTTGCGGTCGAACCGCGACCAGCGGTTGATCTGCGCGCCGATCGCCAGCCCCGTTCGCACCGCCTGACGGATACATTCCATGTTCGGCACCGGCAGCATCCCCGGCATCGCCGCGTCGACAAGGCTCACCTGCGTATTCGGCTCCGCCCCGAACGTCGTCGCTGCGCCCGAAAACAGCTTGGCCTGCGACGTCACCTGCGCATGCACCTCAAGGCCGACCACGACCTCCCACTCGCCGGTGTCGCCCTGAATACGAAATTCAGTCATGCTGCCGCTCCTTTTGGACACGATCAATTATGAATGTCATAGAAACTAGCTCCGATACCATGATCGCAAACCATACAGCTAGAATTGTGAGTAGTATTTTCGGCTCAACGGCGGATGACAATGAATAGTAATATACCGCGATTGCAAGAAACATAGAAATTATTAGATATATCAAACCTAATTTCGTTGCGCCTCGATAAATCCGTTCGATGCTGCCATTTAAGAAATAACAAAACTGTACTAAAAAGAATAACAACCAGAATAGGTTTAAATACCCTCCAGCCGCTCCTTTTTGCGATATTAGCAACCCTAAATATGCACCAAGAAGTCCGCCTAATACGAGATTGGCGGCATCCATAGTTTGGGAAAATCGCTCCCTATGGCTAAATACGTCAAATATCATCACCACGTCCCCCGCCCCGCCAAGGCCCTGGCGGACTGCTCAAGCGTCAGACCAGCGTTCGACGAACTCTGCCCGTCGAACGGACAGTCGATGATCTTTAACTCCAGCAATCGCCAATGATTATTGATTATTTTCAGGCCTGAAATATGTCGTCCCCGCGAATTTCCCGCATAATCGCATTGGTGCCTTGCCCAGTGCGGAGATGCGCAAATCGCTCCGACGCCTCTAGGATCTGCGCATACATAGCCGTTCGCTCGGTGCTGTCGTAGCGCAGGGGCTTGCGGATCACCGCCTCGTCGTCGCCTTTTCGGTCAATTTCGGCCATTTCACCGACCTTCCGCCCCAGCGCCTCACTCACATTCTTCGGAATTGCAACCTGCCCCCTTCTGCGTCAGATTTGTCAGTCGGCCCGTACCGAGGATATTACCATGCACCGTTAATAGCGTCCACAGACGTGCAGCGCCTTACGTACAGTCATCGTTTAGCGCGGCCGGCGACATAAAATCTGCCACGATTTCGTCATGATCATCGTCATGATCATCGTCATGATCATCGTCATTAGATCGTCCGAGCAGCCAGTCGACAACGGCTCCGACCGTCTCGAAGCCGACTTCGACAGCCGGTCCCATCCTACCACCACACCCCGGGCCGGGCCACGAAGCCCGCGCGCTGCTCGATCGCCAGCCCGGCGTTCAGCACGCCCTGCTCGTCCAGCGGCCGGCCGATGATCTGCAACCCCAGCGGCAGGCCGTCCTTGTCCAGACCGCCCGGCACGCTCATCGCCGGCAGGCCCGCCAGTGACGACGGCACGGTGAAGACGTCGTTCAGGTACATCGCGATCGGATCGGCCTGCTTCTCGCCCAGCGCGAAGGCGGCGCTCGGCGCGGTCGGCGTCAGCAGGACGTCGCAACGCTCGAAAGCCTGCTCGAAATCGCGCGCGATCAGCGCCCGGACCTTCTGCGCCTGCGTATAATAGGCGTCGTAGAACCCCGCCGACAGCACATAGGTGCCGATCAGGATCCGCCGCTTCACCTCGTCGCCAAAGCCCTCGGCCCGCGTCGCGGCATACATGTCCTGCAACCCCGCCCCCTCGGGCAGGTCGCGCAGGCCGTACCGCACGCCGTCATAGCGCGCGAGGTTGGACGACGCCTCCGCCGGCGCGATGATGTAATAGGCCGGCAGCGCGTATTTGGTGTGCGGCAGGGAAATCTCGACGATCTCCGCGCCGGCATCCTTCATCCAGTCGATCCCCTGCTGCCACAGCGCCTCGATTTCGGCCGGCATCCCGTCGACGCGGTACTCCTTCGGGATCCCCACGCGCTTGCCGCTGAGATCACCCGACAAACCCGCCTCCCACTGCGGCACGTCGAGCTTCAGCGACGTCGCATCACGCGCATCGAACCCGGCCATCGCCTCCAGCAGGATCGCGCAGTCGCGCACGTCGCGCGCCATCGGCCCGGCCTGGTCGAGCGACGACGCGAACGCGATCGTCCCCCAGCGCGAGCAGCGGCCATAGGTCGGCTTGATGCCGGTGATGCCGGTGAACGCGGCGGGCTGGCGGATCGAACCACCGGTATCGGTGCCGGTCGCCGCCGGGCACAGCCGCGCCGCCACCGCCGACGAACTGCCGCCCGACGATCCACCGGGGGCGAGCGGGGCTGTATCGCCGTTCGCGCGCCGCCACGGCGAGATGACGTTGCCGAACGCGCTGGTTTCGTTCGACGATCCCATCGCGAACTGGTCCATGTTCAGCTTGCCGAGCATGCCTGCGCCCGCATCCCACAGATTCTGCGACACCCGCGATTCATAGGGCGGCACGAAGCCTTCGAGGATCCTGCTCGCCGCGGTCGTCACGACGCCGTTGGTGCAGAACAGGTCCTTCATGCCGATCGGCACGCCGGCCAGGGCTTTCAGCGTCTCGCCCGCCGCCCGCGCGGTATCGGCGGCGGTCGCGGCGGCGATGGCGTGCTCGGGCGTCTCGACCAGAAACGCGTTCAGCGCCTTGGCCTTGCTGACGTTGACGATGAACGCATCGGCAACGTCACACGCGGAGAAACTGCCGGCGCGCACGCCGTCGCGGATGGCGGCGACGCCAAGATCGGTCAGGTCGCTCATTCGATCACTTTCGGTACGGTAAAGAAGCCATGCTCGCCCTGCGGCGCGTTCTGCATCAGCGCGTCGCGGATGCCGCCCTCGGTCACCACGTCGTCGCGCAGGCGCAGGTGATTGGGGATCACCGCGGTCATCGGCTCGACGCCGGTCGTGTCGACCTCCTCCAGCATCTCGATCCAGTGGATGATGTTGTCGAGTTCGGGCGCGACGCGGCCGGCCTGCTCGTCGGTGATCGCGATACGGGCAAGCCCGGCGATCTTCTTCACGGTTTTGGTGTCTACGGACATGGGTCAGCGGCTACATCCGGCGTCGTCACGATGCAACCGGCTACGTTTCGACATTTGCAACGCTGGCAAGGCTGGGGCACGGAACAGGCCACGATCCTCCCGGAGCGCATCCTTGGCCCGCAAGTTTCTCTACGTCATCACCGCGCTCATCGTCCTGACGATCGCCGGCGCGTTCGCCTATCGCCTGTTCGGCACCGACATCCTGCGCCTCGCGCTGGTGCCGGGCGAGACGTTCCGCGCGCAGGCCCCGGCCGCGCCCAACGCCTATGACGACAAGGCGATGTGGCTCGCCCGCCCCGACCTGCCCGGCAACCCGGCGCTGTGGACCCCGACCAGCTACACGCCAGCGACAGCTCCGCGTGCCGCGGTCTTCTACATCCACCCGACCTCCTACCTCGTGCGCACCCACTGGAACGCGCCGCTCGACGATGCGGAGGCCAATGCCCGCGCCGCACTGTTCCTGCGAGGGCAAGCCAGCGCCTTCAACGGCAGCGCCGAGATCTGGGCGCCGCGCTACCGCCAGGCGACGTTCGGCGCGTTCCTGACCAGCGAAGCGGACGCCAACCGCGCACTCGACCTTGCCTATGGGGACGTCCGCGCCGCGTTCGCCGCCTTCCTGCGTCAGGTCGGGCCGGACCGGCCGATCATCCTCGCCGGCCACAGTCAGGGCGCGCTCCACCTCGAACGGCTGCTGCGCGACGAGATCGCCGGCAAGCCGGTCGCCGCCCGCATCGTCGCCGCCTATGTCGTCGGCTGGCCCGTCTCGCGCACCACCGACCTGCCGCGCCTCGGCCTGCCCGAATGTACGGCACCGGCGCAGAGCGGTTGCATCGCCTCGTGGCTGAGTTTCGCCACGCCAGCGGATCCTTCACAGTTTACCGATATCTACGACGCCAGCACCGGCTTTACCGGTCAGCCGCGCAAGGGCACGCCGATGGTCTGCACCAACCCGCTGACCGGCACCGCCGACGCCGCCGCGCCCGCCTCCGCCAATCTCGGCACATTGTTCCCCAGGGACGACCTGTCCGCCGCCGGAATTGCACCCGGCCGCGTCCCCGCCGCCTGCGCCCCGACCGGCTTCCTGATGATCGGCGATCCGCCCGACGTCGGCCCCTATGTGCTGCCGGGCAATAACTACCACGTCTACGACTACAGCCTGTTCTGGGCGAACGTCCGCGTGGACGCCGCGCGCCGGCTGGCGTCATTCGAGGCGAAGCGATGATTACCACCGACCGCGGACCGTTTCGCGATGCCCTGCCCAATGGCGGCCGTCTCCTCGGCCTCGACCTCGGCAGCAAGACGATCGGCACCGCTTTGTGCGACGCCGGCTGGAGCTTCGCCAGCCCCGCCATCCTGATCCGCCGCACCAAGTTCCAGAAGGACAAGACCGCGCTGATCAAGCTTGCTCGCGCGCAAGGGGTCACCGGCCTCGTCATCGGCCTGCCGCTCCATCTTGACGGCAGCGAAAGCCCGCGCAGCCAGTCGACCCGCGCGTTTGCCCGCAACTGCGAGGATATCGGCCTGCCGATCCTGTTGTGGGACGAACGCTGGTCGACGGTCGCCGTCGAACGGGTGATGATCGAACAGGACTTGAGCCGCGCCAAACGCGCCGAACTGGTCGACAAGATGGCGGCGGCGCACATCCTGCAAGCCGCGATCGACGCGCTGGTGATGGTGTAGGGGGCTGTCGCTACGCCTCACGCCCTAACCACCGTCACTTCCCCGGCGAAGGCCGGGGCCCAGTTGCCACGAAAACAGTAGCGACGGGCCTCCCTCTGCCCACGTAAACCTGTGCAACTGGGCCCCGGCCTCCGCCGGGGAAGTACGCGGTGGGGTGTAGGACAGCAAAAACCGCTGTCCTACACCCCGCCCAAATGCCAGACCCATCCCCATGACCCGCGCCGTCACCCTCTGCACAACCCCTGAAACGCCCCACTTCGCGCCAATCCGAAACGCCACCCCCACGAACCACAACTTCCCTAACTTCGCCCCCGCACACGCCCCCACGACTCGCTTGCCGCGCCGCCCCCGCGTCGCTACCCGGCACGCTTGATGCAGACTTCAGATCACCGCCCCGCCGCCCTCATCCCGGGCGGTGCCGTCTTCCCGCACCGGCACCTGACCGGGATCGACGGTCTCCAGCCGCACGAGATCATGTTCCTGCTGGACGAGGCGGAAACCTGGGCCGCCGCCAACAGCGCGCACGCGACACCCGACAAGCGGCTCGACGGCCTGACCCAGATCAACGCCTTTTTCGAGAACAGCACCCGCACCCTGTTGTCGTTCGAGATCGCGGGAAAGCGCCTGGGCGCGGACGTCGTCAACATGCACGCCGCGCAGTCCAGCGTGAAGAAGGGCGAGACGCTGATCGACACCGCGATGACGCTGAACGCGATGCGCGCCGACGTCATCGTCATCCGTCACATGGCATCCGGCGCGGTGCGGCTGATCGCCGACATGGTCGACTGCCCGGTGCTGAACGCGGGCGACGGCCGGCACGAACACCCGACTCAGGCGCTGCTCGACGCGCTGACCATCCGCCGGCGGCGCGGCAGCATCGCCGGCCAGCGCGTCGTCATCTGCGGCGACCTGCTGCACAGCCGGGTCGCGCGGTCGAACATTCTCGCGCTCACCGCCCTGGCCGCCGAAGTCCGCGTCTGTGCGCCGACCACGCTGATGCCACCCGCGATCGAGCGGATGGGCGTTACCGCCTTTACCGATTTCGACCAGGCGCTGGAGGGGGCCGACGTCGTGATGATGCTGCGGCTCCAGACCGAGCGGATGGCCGGCGGCTACGTCCCCTCCCCGCGCGAATACCGGATGCGCTACGGCCTGACGCTCGACCGTCTTGCGAGGGCAACGCCCGGCGCGCTGGTCATGCACCCGGGGCCGATGAACCGCGGGATCGAGATCGATTCGGACGTCGCCGATCACGCCCAGTCCGCGATCACCGAACAGGTGGCGATGGGCGTCGCGGTCCGCATGGCCTGCCTCGACGTGCTCACGCGCCGATCGCGCGGCGTGGAGGGCTGGGCATGACCACTATCTTCACCAACGCCCGCCTGATCTGCCCGGTCGCGGGCGAGCGCGCCGGCAGCCTGATCGTTCGCGACGGCGCGATCGTCGCCAGCGGCACGGTAGACGTGCCCGCCGACGCGACCGTCGTCGATTGCGGCGGCAAGTATCTCAGCCCCGGCATCGTCGATCTGGGCGTGGCCAAGGTCGACCGCGCCGCCTTCCGCGCCGGCGGCATCGTCCGCGTAGGGCTGATGCCCGACCAGTCGCCCGTCCTCGACGACCCCGGCATCGTCCAGCGCGCGGCGCTGGTCGGCAAGCCGGACCTGTGGATCCACCCGATCGCCGCCGCCACGCGCGGCCTTGCCGGCACCGACCTTGCCGAAATGGCGATCTGCGCGTCGGCGGGCGCCAAGGCGGTCGGCACCGGGCGGCACTGGATCGCCGATTCAGGGGTCATGCACCGCGTCCTCGCCTATGCCCGCGACCTGAACCTGACCGTCGTCACCCATGCCGAGGATGGCGCGCTGACCGCCGGCGCGGTCGCGACCGAGGGTGAAACGGCGACCCGGCTCGGCCTGCCCGCCGCGCCCGCCATCGCCGAGGCGCTGGCCATCGCCCGCGATCTGATGCTGGCGGAGGAGACGGCTGCGCGGCTGCATGTGCGTCAGGTCACCACCGCCGCCGGCCTGGACCTGATCCGCGCGGCCAAGCGGCGCGGCGTCGCCGTCACTTGCGGCATCACGCCAGCGCACCTGAACCTGTCGGACAACACCGTCAGCGACTTTCGCACTCACGCACATCTGTCGCCGCCCCTGCGCGCCGAATCAGACCGTCAGGCCTGTCTGGCGGCGGTGGCGGACGGCACGATCGACGTCATCGGATCGGGCCACGACCCGCACGGGCCGGAGGAAAAGCGCCTGCCCTTCACCGATTCGCGCGCCGGCATGGCGGGCGCGGAAACGCTGCTGACGCTGGCGCTGATGCTGGTTCGCGACGAACGGGTGTCGATGAGCCGGCTGTTCGCACTGCTCGCCGCCAATCCGGCGCGGGTGCTCGGCCTCGACACCGGCACGCTGGAGGCCGGCAAACCCGCCGACCTGCTGCTGTTCGATGCGCGGGTGCCGTGGCAGGTCGACGGCACGGCGTTCAGGGCGTCGGCCGGCAACACGCCGTTCAACGGCCTGCCGGTGCAGGGCCGTGCCCTGCGGCTGTGGAAGGGGGGGCGCGAGATCCTGTAAGGATCAGCGCGCGGCAACCTCCACGCCGCCGCGCCGGACCCACGCCGCCGTCCGGTCGCCCGCCTCCTTGCGGATAAAGCACGCACCGCCCTTTGCACGGTACATCCGGCAGGCCCCGGCCGCCGCGTCGCGGGTGAACCCGCCGACCGACAGGCGATAGACCGACCCGGCCCGCGACGCGAAGGTCATGCCGCGCGGCGACTGCTCGGCAAAGGCGGCGAACCGCTTCGTCGCCCGACCCCAGGCATCCCGCGCCACGCCGGCATTTTCATACGCGCCAAGCTGGACATACCAGTCCCCGGCGGCCGGGGTCCATTTGGCCGGGGCCTTGGCGGCAACCGGGGCCGCCGGCTTGGCCAGCGCGACCCGCATCGCCCCCGATGGCGCGCGGATCAGGCGCACCGTCGGCGCCGGCGCCGGATCGGCAGCCGCCTTGACGAAGCCCGGTTCGCTGACCGGAACGGGGTCGGGCGTCGCGGCGGCCAGTTCGACCGGCGGCGACGGCATCGGATCAACCGCGGCGACCGCGACCGGATCGGCGGTCGGTGCGACGGGGTTCAGCGCCAGCGCAGCCGGCTGGCCCGCATCCTCGACCGGCTGGACACCCAGCAGGCTGGCGACCTGATCGGCCGCTGATGTCGGCTGTGCGAAGGCGGCCCATTCGACCAGCCGCTTGTCGACCTCCGCCGGCGAAATATCGGCCGCGGCGACCATCTTCGCCGCCTGCCACTGCCCGGCCAGCGCCAGTGCCAGCGCCAGGTTCTGCCGGGTCTTGACGGTGGCCCCCGGCGACCGTGCCGCCTGCGTCAGGATCGTCACGGCTCCTTGCGGATTGCCCGACAACGCCATCGCCAGCCCCAGATCGCCCGCCGGGATGACCTGCGCATAGCCATCCAGCGTCCGCCGTGCCGCGCCCCAGTCGCCGGTCGCGGTTTCGGCCAGCGCCAGGTTGAGCGCCGCCTGCCCATTGTCGGGATTACCCTGCAACGACTCGCCCAGCGCCTGTCGCGCCGACACGAAGCGCCCGCCCCGCAGATAGGCCTGCCCCAGCAGCGCGCGGTAGGCCGCGTTCTGCGGCGATGCCGCGACCGCCGACTCGGCCAGCGCGACCGCGCCGACCGCATCGCCGCGATCCAGCGCCTTGCCCGCTTTCGCCGCCAGCTTCGCGGCATTCCCCCGCGCCGCCGGCGCATTCGCCGCGACATCGCCCTTGGCCGCCGTGCAGCCGCCCAGCGTTCCGGCCAGCATCAGGGCGGACAGGCCGATCGAGCAGAGGGTCCGGGTCTTCATGGGCATCGTCCTCGTATCGTCATGGGGCACGACCCCCGCCGCCTGCGCGCCGGATGCCGTCGAGGATCCGCGCCGACGGCATGCCGGATCTGCGCGCTCCTCCCGTATCTCAGCGACCGGATGCCATGCCGACTGATAAAGACCGGTTAATGCGGCTTCACACTGACGGCCCGGCCCGACCGAATCCCAATACGGGCTTTGCCTTGACCGACGATCGGCGGCATGGTTGGCGAAGCGACGAACGAACGGGGTGGGCGATGAGTGTACGGGCGGTGATGAGTGCGGCGGCGATCGCCACGATGGCGATGGCGGCACCGGCGATGGCCGATGTGAAGGCCGGCGTCGATGCATGGGCCAAGGGCGATTACTTCGCGGCCGTGAAGGAATGGCGCCCGCTCGCGATCGCCGGTGATGCCGACGCGCAGTTCAATCTGGGTCAGGCCTACAAGCTGGGTCGCGGCGTCCCGCTCGACCCCGCACTCGCCGAAAGCTGGTTCCGCAAGGCCGCCGTGCAGGGCCATGCCCAGGCGATCGACAATTACGGGCTGGCGCTGTTCCAGGCGAACAAGAAGGCGGAGGCGCTGCCGTGGCTGGAGAAGTCGGTGTCACGCGGCGAACCGCGAACGCAGCTCGTCCTTGGCACGATGCTGTTCAACGGGGACGGCGTGCCGAAGGACTGGATCCGCGCCTATGCGCTGATGACGCGGGCGTCGGCCTCGGGCCTGCCCGCCGCGCAGCAGACCCTGTCGCAGATGGACCAGTATATCTCGCCCGACGAACGCCAGAAGGGCACCGTGCTGGCCCAGCAATATCAGGCGCAGGCCGCGACCCGGCCGATGACGCCGCCGCCGGTGTCGACCGTCCGCAACACCGACGCGCCCCCGGCACGGCCAGCACCGCCGCCTGTCCGCACCGCGCAGGCCACGCCGGCGCCCGCGCCGAAACCGTCGGCCACGCCAGCCATGCGGCCGAAGCCGGCCCCGACCGCCACCGCGTCACGCGACAAGACGCCACCGCCGGCCAAGGTCGCGGCAAAGCCAGTGCCGAAACCCACTCCCACCGTCACCGTAACGGCCCCTGCAACCGGCAAATGGCGCGTCCAGCTTGGCGCGTTCAGCGGTCAGGGCAATGCGCAGGCGCAGTGGGCCAAGGTGCGCGGGCGGATGAACGGCGCGCAAGCCAGCTATGTCCGCGCGGGCACCATCACCCGGTTGCAGGCCGGCCCCTATCCGTCGAAGGCCGCCGCCGCCAAGGCCTGCGCCGCATCGGGCATTCCTTGCGTGGTCGTCGCTCCCTGAGGTCCGGGGATCAGGGGGCGACGGTTCAGGCGTCGACCCACTGGCTGCGCGCGATTCCCTGCACATAGAGCAGCGCGGTCAGGTCGTTGTGGTCGATGCGGACGCCCGCCGCCTCGGCCACGATCGGCTTGGCGCGATAGGCGACGCCCAGCCCGGCGCGGCGGATCATCGCCAGATCGTTCGCCCCGTCGCCGACCGCAAGACTGGCCGAGTCGTCGATGCCAAGCTGCGCGATCGTCGCCAGCAGGGTCTCGACCTTGGTATCCGATCCGACGATCGGTCTGGCGACCGTCCCCGTCAGTTTTCCGTCGATGATCTCCAGCCGGTTGGCAACCGCGCGATCGAAGCCGATCTCGGCCGCCACCGGCTCGGCAAACCGGGTAAAACCACCCGACACCAGCACCGCATGACCGCCGCGCGCGCGCATCGTCCGCACCAGCGGCTTGGCACCGGGCATGATCGTCACCCGCTCGGCCAGGCACCGCGCGATGACGCCCTCGTCCAGCCCCTTCAGCAGCGCGACGCGCGCATCCAGCGCCGCGCCGAAGTCCAGTTCGCCGCGCATCGCCGCCTCGGTCACCGCCGCGACCTCGGCCTTGATGCCGGCATAGTCCGCCAGTTCGTCGATGCATTCGACGGTAATCATCGTCGAATCCATGTCGGCGACCAGCAGCGTGCGGGTCCGCGCGGCCGACGACTGCACGACGATGTCGGTTGCCGGGAAGGCCCCCTCCAGCGCGGCCCGCGCGGCATCGGGGGCCATGCCGAACAGGATATCGGCCGCCACGCCCGTATCGATCCAGCCGGACGCGCCCGGCGCGCAGCCGGCGTCGCGCAGCCGGTCGCAGGCCGATGAAATATCGCCTGCGCCCAGGCCCTGTGCTGCTATCAGCGTCGCTGTGAACATACCGTCCTCCAAACCAAGGGTCGCGCTCATCGCAGGGCCGACCGCCAGCGGCAAGTCCGCGCTCGCCATCGCGGTGGCGCTCGCCCATCGCGGCACCGTCATCAACGCGGATTCGGCGCAGGTCTATGCCGACCTGTCGGTGCTGACCGCACGCCCCTCCCCCGCCGACGAAGCCGGGGTGCCGCACCGGCTGTTCGGTCATGTCGACGCCGCCGACACCGGCTATTCCGCCGCGCGCTGGGCCGGAGACGCGCGCGCGGCGATCAAGGAGACGCTGGCGCAAGGGCGGTTGCCGGTGCTGGTCGGCGGCACCGGCCTGTACCTGCGCACGCTGCTCGACGGAATCGCGCCGGTGCCGACGACCCCCCCCCAAATCCGCGACGCCGTCCGCGCCCTGCCGGTGGCGCAGGCCCATGCCGACCTCGCCCGATCGGATCCGGAGGCGGCGGCCCGGCTGAACCCCGCCGATACGACGCGAGTCGCCCGCGCGCTGGAGGTGATCCGCGCAACCGGCCGGCCACTGTCCGACTGGCAGGCACGGAAGACCGGCGGCATCGGCGAAACGATCACGCTGGCCCCGGTCATTCTGCTGCCCGATCGCGACTGGCTGTTCGCGCGGATCGACACCCGCACCGAAATGATGATGCAGGGCGGTGCCGTGGAGGAGGTCGCCGCCCTTCTCGCGCGCGACAACCTGCCCGCCGATGCGCCGATCCGCCGGGCCATCGGCGTTGCGCCGATCGCCACCCATCTGGCGGGCGCGCTATCACAGACGGAGACGACCGCCGCGATCGCGCTGGCCACCCGGCAATATGCCAAGCGGCAATATACCTGGTTCCGCCGCCAGCCACCCGAAAGCTGGCTTCGCGCCACGGACCATCAGACCGCGATGCAGCAATTTGGAATATTGTTGCGCTGATATTGGTTGACGCGCACTTTTAAGACCTGTAGCCGACGCCCTCCAAAGCGCCTACAGGCATTGCGCGTCAAGCAACCGGAGTAAGACGATGTCCGAGAAGAGTGGAGCCGATATCCTGGTCGAGGCGCTGTGCGATCTCGGCGTGGAGGTCGTCTTCGGCTATCCCGGTGGTGCGGTGTTGCCGATCTACGACGCACTGTTCCGCTCGGGCCGCATCAAGCACATCCTCGTCCGCCACGAACAGGCGGCAACGCACGCGGCGGAGGGCTATGCCCGCTCGACCGGCAAGTGCGGCGTCGTGCTGGTGACGTCCGGCCCGGGCGCGACCAACGCGGTCACCGGCATCACCGACGCGCTGATGGATTCGATCCCGATGGTGGTCATCACCGGTCAGGTGCCGACCGCGCTGATCGGCACCGACGCGTTTCAGGAGGCCGATACCGTCGGCATCACGCGCCACTGCTCCAAGCATAACTATCTGGTGAAGGATCCCGCGCGCTTGGGCGACGTGATCCATGAGGCGTTCCACATCGCCACCGCCGGCCGCCCCGGCCCGGTCGTCGTCGACATCCCCAAGGACGTGCAGGTCGCCACTGCCAGGTACAGCAAGCCCGGCCCGATCCAGCACAAGACCTATCGCCCGCAGGTGAAGGCCGACCGTGCGTCGATCGACGCGGTGGTCGACATGCTGGCGGCGGCCGAGCGTCCGGTGCTCTACACCGGCGGCGGCATCATCAATTCGGGTCCGCAGGCCAGCCTGCTGCTGCACGAACTCGCGCGCATTTCCGGTGCGCCGGTGACGTCGACGCTGATGGGCCTTGGCTGCTTCCCGGCCTCGTCCGACCAGTTTCTCGGCATGCTCGGGATGCACGGCACCTACGAAGCCAACATGGCGATGAACCAGGCCGATCTGGTGATCGCGATCGGCAGCCGCTTTGACGACCGCGTGACCGGCCGCCTCGACGCGTTCAGCCCGAACAGCCGGAAGGTGCATATCGACATCGACCGGTCGTCGGTGAACAAGACGGTGCGCGTCGATCTGGCGATCATCGCCGATGCCGGCCGCGCGATGGAGGACATGGTCCGCGTCTGGAAATCGCGCCAGCACCCCAAGCCCGACCTGACCGAATGGTATGGCCGGATTGCCGAGTGGCGCGCGAAAAAGTCGCTGTCCTATCCGGCGCATGCGACCGAGATCATGCCGCAGCGTGCGATCCGCGCGCTGTGGGAGGCGACACATGCCCGCAGCCCGATCATCACGACCGAGGTCGGTCAGCACCAGATGTGGGCCGCGCAGCATTTCGATTTCGAACTGCCGAACAAGTGGCTGACCAGCGGTGGCCTAGGCACGATGGGCTACGGCCTGCCCGCCGCGATCGGCGCGCAGCTCGGCAATCCCAACGCGCTGGTCATCGACATCGCCGGCGAAGCCTCAATCCAGATGAACATCCAGGAACTGGCGACCGCGACGCAGTATCGCCTGCCGGTCAAGATCTTCATCCTGAACAACGAGTATATGGGCATGGTCCGCCAGTGGCAGGAACTGACCTATGAAAGCCGCTATTCGGAAAGCTATTCGGACTCGCTGCCCGACTTCGTGAAACTGGGCGAGGCGTATGGCTGGAAGGGCATCCGCATCGAGGCTCCCGGCGATCTGGAGGACGGCATCCAGGCGATGCTGGCGCATGACGGCCCGGTGATCGTCGACTGCCGTGTATCGAAACTGGTCAACTGCTTCCCGATGATCCCGTCAGGCGCGGCGCATACCGACATGATCCTGCAGGCCAACGAAGTCTCAGGCACCATGGACGACGAGGCCAAGGCGCTGGTGTAGAAAATCCCCCTCCCGCTTGCGGGAGGGGTTAGGGGAGGGCCTGATCGCCATCCTCGTTTTCCGTTATACTCACCCCCTCCCCCGACCCCTCCCGCAAGCGGGAGGGGGGAGAAACGAAATGCACATCACCACCGAAAAGGCCGAGCGGCACACGCTGGCCGTCATCGTCGACAACGAACCCGGCATCCTCGCCCGGATCGCCGGCCTGTTCACCGCGCGCGGCTATAATATCGAAAGCCTGACCGTGTCGGAGATCACCGAGGACAAGGCGGTCAGCCGGATCACCATTGTTACGTCCGCCAGCGCCGCGACGATGGAGCAGATCCTCGCCCAGCTCGACCGGCTCGTCCCCGTCCACAAGGTCACCGACCTGACCGCGCAGGGCGCGCATGTCGAACGCGAGCTGGCACTGGTCAAGGTCGCGGGCACCGGCGAACGCCGGATCGAGGCGCTGCGCCTCGCCGAAGTCTATCGCGCCCGCGTCGTCGATGCGACCACGTCGAGCTTCGTGTTCGAGGTGACGGGGGGAATCGAAAAGATCGACAAGTTCACCGAATTGATGCGCGAGGTCGGCCTGGTCGAGGTCGCCCGTACCGGCATCGTCGCCATCAGCCGCGGCAAGGACGCGGCGTAAATCAAGCCCCTCTCCCAATGGGAGAAACAGAGAAGTAAAAGGGAATATCATGAAGGTCTATTACGATCGCGACGCCGATCTGAATCTCATCACCGACAAGAAGATCGCCATCGTCGGCTACGGGTCACAGGGTCACGCCCATGCGCAGAACCTGCGTGACAGCGGCATCAAGGACGTCGCCATCGCGCTGCGCGAGGGTTCTGCGACCGCCAAGAAGGTGATCGAGGCCGGCTTTGCGGTAAAATCGAACGAGGATGCGGCCAAATGGGCCGACATCGTCATGTTCCTCGCCCCCGACGAGCATCAGGCCGCGATCTACGCCGCCGATTATCACGAGCATATGAAGCAGGGCGCGACCATCGCCTTCGCCCACGGCCTGAACGTGCATTTCGGCCTGATCGAGCCGCGCGCCGACCTCGACGTCATCATGATCGCGCCCAAGGGTCCGGGGCACACCGTACGCAGCGAATACAAGCGCGGCGGCGGCGTCCCCTGCCTGATCGCGGTCGACCAGGACAAGAGCGGCAACGCGCACGATATCGCGCTGGCCTATGCGTCGGGCGTCGGCGGTGGCCGGTCGGGCATCATCGAGACGAATTTCAAGGAAGAGTGCGAAACCGACCTGTTCGGCGAACAGGCCGTGCTGTGCGGCGGCATCACTCACCTGATCCAGGCGGGGTTCGAGACGCTGGTGGAGGCGGGCTACGCCCCCGAAATGGCCTATTTCGAGTGCCTCCACGAAACCAAGCTGATCGTCGACCTGCTGTATGAGGGCGGGATCGCCAACATGCGCTATTCGATCAGCAACACCGCCGAATATGGCGACATCGTCACCGGCCCGCGGATCATCACCGACGAGACGAAGGCCGAGATGAAGCGTGTTCTGGCCGACATCCAGTCGGGCCGCTTCGTCCAGAAGTTCGTCCTCGACAACCGCGCCGGCCAGCCCGAATTGAAGGCCAGCCGCAAGCAGGCCGCCGCCCACCCGATCGAAAAAGTCGGGGCCGAACTGCGCGCGATGATGCCGTGGATCGGCGCGAACAAGCTGGTCGACAAGGACAAGAACTGAGCGTCGGGCGGGGCGGGTTCTTCGGAACACGCCCCGCCACGACTCTCCGTCATTGCGAGCGCGAGCGAAGCAATCCAGAGCGTAACGGGCGACCCTTGATGACTTCGCTTCCGCTCGCCGTGACGGTCAGACGTCGGCAAAGCGTCGTTCCACCACTGATTTCCTCCCCGCATCGGAAACGCATCGTCTCCAAAAGCGTCGTACCCTGCATCCACGCAAGCGCGTAGGACAGCGTCGTCGTCACACAGGAGATACCCCATGCGTAATCGCTTCACCATCGCCCTTCCCGCGCTGATGGCACTGGCCGCCGTCCCCGCCATCGCCCAGATGGCCCCCGGCCTGCCCGGTGCGCCGGTCAAGGCCCGCGTCACCGCCGGCACCTATCCGGTCGACACCGCACACACCCAGGTGACGTGGCAGGTCAACCACATGGGCTTCAGCATGTTGCAGGGCCAGTTCGGCGCATCCGACGGCAGCCTGACGATCGACCCGGCCAAGCCGAACGCGACGACCGTCGACGTGAGCTTCGCCACCGATCAGCTGTCGGTGACATCGCCCGCCTTCGCCAATCACCTGAAGTCGAAGGACTTCTTCGACGTCGCCGCCAACCCGACCGCGCGGTTCGTGTCCACGAAGGTCGTTGCAAACGGCAACACCGCCGTCGTCACCGGCAACCTGACGATCAAGGGCATCACCAAGCCCGTCACGCTGCAGGCGACGTTCGTCGGGGCCGGCGTCAACCCGATGAACAAGAAGACCAACATCGGCTTCCGCGCGACGGGTACGATCAACCGCAGCGACTTCGGTCTCGGCATGGCTGTGCCCGTCGTGTCGGACAAGGTCGACCTGACGATCAACGCCGCCTTCGCCGCCAAGTAAGGCGGACGGCTTCCCGGGTCAGGCCGCGCGCTTGACCCGGGTAAAGCTCTCAAAGGTCGCCCGCACCGATGGCGTCGCGCCGGCAACCAGCGCCGCGATGCGTGTTTCCGCGGCCTTCTGGTCGGACCCGCTCGACGATGCCATCGCCCAGTCGCCGAACTCCCGCGTCTCCACCACGCGCTCCGACAGGGTCACGACCGCGAAATGCCGGGGGTCGGCCTTGATCCGGTCATAGGCGCGGGCGACGACGTCGGGTTGGCCCTCCAGAGCCTGCAAAAACCGCTTTCCGTTGAAGAACAGCACCCCCGTCACCGCGTCGCGCGCGTTGTTGCGCCGGGACACCGCCAGGATCTGCGCCTCGCTCGCCGCGCCGGCCTCGGCAACTTCGGGGCGCGCGGTACTGATGTAGACGATCTGGCGCATTGGCGGCCCTTTCTGCTCGAAACTTTGCAAGCCATTCTGATGGCTTTATTAATCCGTGGCGCATCGCCCGTTAACATCCGGTTGCGCGTTTGGCGGTGGACAACGGGTTTCCGCAGGGCCAATATCGCATTCATGACGTTCCGCGCGCTGCTTGCTGGTCTGCGACTTATCCGCCCTTAGGGTGGTATCGCTTCGACACGCCGCCTTAAGGGCTGACTTTCAAACCCCGACGCGCAAATCAGCGCCAGCGCCAGTCGCCGGCCATCATCACGAGACCGCCTCCATGCTTCGCGATCCCTCGACCAAATACCGCCCTTTCCCGCCGGTCGACCTGCCCAACCGGCAATGGCCGTCGCGCACCATCACGACCGCGCCGCGCTGGCTGTCGACCGACCTTCGCGATGGCAACCAGGCGCTGATCGACCCGATGGATGCGGAGAAGAAGACCCGCTTCTTCGATCTGCTGGTCAAGGTCGGCCTGAAGGAGATCGAGGTCGGTTTCCCGTCCGCCGGTGCCACCGAATTCGACTTCATCTCCGGCCTCGTACAGTCTGGCCGCATTCCCGACGACGTCGTCATCCAGGTCCTGACCCAGTCGCGCCGCGACCTGATCGAAACCAGCTTCGCCAGCCTGAAAGGGGCAAGGCAGGCCATCGTCCACCTGTACAACGCGGTCAGCCCGGCGTGGCGCCAGATCGTGTTCGGCATGGACCGCGCGCAGGTGAAGGCGATCGCGATCGAGGGTGCAAAGGTCGTCCGCGACGAGGCCGCCAAACAGCCGGACGTGGCGTGGCAGTTCGAATACAGCCCCGAAACCTTCTCCACCGCCGAACTCGATTTCAGCCTCGAAGTCTGCGCGGCGGTCATGGACGTGCTGCGTCCGACGCCGGCCAACCCGATCATCTTCAACCTGCCCGCCACCGTCGAATGCGCGACGCCGAACATCTATGCCGACCAGATCGAATGGTTCGGCCGCAACATCCCCAACCGCGACAGCGTTGTCATCAGCCTGCACACGCACAATGATCGCGGCACCGGCGTCGCGGCCGCCGAACTGGGCATGATGGCCGGGGCCGACCGGGTCGAGGGGTGCCTGCTCGGCAATGGCGAGCGGACCGGCAATTGCGATCTCGTGACCGTCGCGCTGAACATGTACACGCAAGGCGTCGACCCGAGGCTCGACCTGTCGGACATCGACGGCGTGGTGAACACGGTCAATTACTGCACCAACATCCCCGTCCACCCGCGCACGCCGTATGCCGGCGATCTGGTCTTCACCGCCTTTTCGGGCAGCCATCAGGACGCGATCAAGAAGGGCTTCGCCGCGCAGGGGCAGCGGAACGACGACCTCTGGCAGGTGCCGTACCTGCCGATCGACCCGGCTGACCTCGGCCGCAGCTACGAAGCGGTGATCCGCGTCAATTCGCAGTCGGGCAAGGGCGGCGTCGCCTGGGTGATCGAACAGGACAAGGGCCTGAAGCTGCCAAAGCGGCTCCAGGCCGATTTCAGCCGTCATGTGCAGGCGATGGCCGACGAGACCAGCCGCGAACTGAACGCCGCCGATATCTGGTCGCGGTTCGAGGCGACGTATCTGCCAGGCGACGCCGACCGCTTCGTGCTGCGCGATTATGAGGAAAGCGGCTCGTCGGGCCAGCGCCTGTTTGTAGGGCGGGTCGCGATCGACGGCGAGGACCGCTCGATCAGCGGACGCGGCAACGGCATCATCTCCAGCGTGATCGCGGCCCTTGGCGAGACGACCGGCCCGCTGCTCGACGTCGTCGATTACAGCGAACATGCGATCGGCCACGGTGCCGATGCGCAGGCCGCCGCCTATGTAGAATGCCGCGCGCCGGACGGCCGTACGGTGTTCGGCGTCGGCCTCGACACCGACATCGCCACCGCCTCGGTCCGCGCGGTTCTCAGCGCCGCCAACCGGGTCTGAGGCCCGGCGTTTACTTCGTCCCTCCCTCCATCCCGACGCAAGTCCGGGATGGAGGGAGCGGACAGGCGGGACGACCAGGCACCATCCTGCACCGCCGCCCGGCGGGCGCGGTCAGCGGCTGCGGACGATCTCGCACCCGACCCGTGCGTCGGGATAGACGTCGAGCTTCATCGACTGCACCGTCACGGTGCGGACGCGATCGTCGCGAAAACACAACTCGGCGACCGCGTCGCACAGGCTTTCCTGCAAGTCGAACCCCGGCCCTTGCGCCAGCGCCAGGATGCCCGTGCGCAGGAAGTCGTAATCGACCACCGCGCTGATCGCGTCCTCGGCCGGCGGCGTCGCGTAGACCGCCGTCATCCGGATCGACAGTTGCACCCGCTGCGGCACCTGTTCGTGCGCATGGATGCCCAGCCGCATGGCGACCTGCATCGCCTCCAGGATCGTCGTGTACTCAACCACCGGCACGCCCCTCGAACATCACATCGCCGTCACGCGGCAGGAACCGCTGCCCACAATCGACGAAAAGATTCTGACCCGTCACGCCGCGCGCGCCAAGCAGATAGGCTACCGCATCGGCCACCCGGTCCGCGCCGACCGGCCGTTGCAGCAGGTTGCGGCACGATGCCTGCGCGAACTCCGCCTCGGTCTGATCGCCGCTCGGCAGGGTGATGCCGGGCGACACGGCATTGACCCGCACACGCGGACCCAAGGCCTGCGCCAGCATCGTCGTCGCCCCCGCCAGCGCAACCTTCGCGCAACTGTAGGAGAAGAAATCGGGGTTCAGATTGACGACCTTCTGGTCGATCAGGTTGACGACGGCCCCCTCGGCCACATCATCCTGTGCCGCCAATGCACTGGCCAGCAGTACCGGCGCGGACAGGTTGATCGCCAGCATCCGCGCCAGATGATCGGGGCGGATCACCGGCGGCCGGTCGAAATCGAACGCCGATGCGCTGTTGACCAATGCCTCAACCGGACCGCCAATCGCCCGGCGCGCCCGGTAGATCAGTCCCGCCGCGGCAACACCGTCGTTCAGGTCGGCCTCGACCGCGACCCCGCCAAGATCAGCCGCCAGTTGATCCGCGTCGTCACCGGACGTGTTGTAGTGGATGACGACACGGTATCCACCTGCCGCCAGCGTCCGGGCGATCGTCGCGCCCAGACGCCTGGCACCGCCGGTAATCAGGACAGTGCGGCCCTTCACCCCCCGCGGCCGATCAGCGCCAGCACTTCCTTGCGGCTGCGTTCGTCGTCGCGGAACACGCCCATCATCCGGCTGGTCGCCATCGTCACGCCCGGCGTCCGCACGCCGCGCGCGGTCATGCAGGCATGGGTCGCCTCGATCACCACCGCAACGCCCAGCGGCTTCAGGTTAGTCCAGATGCAGTCGGCGACCTCGGCAGTCAGGCGCTCCTGCACCTGCAACCGGCGGGCGAAACCGTGCAGCACGCGCGCCAGTTTTGATATGCCGACGACGTGATTGCGCGGCAGATAGGCGATATGCGCCTTGCCGATGATCGGCGCCATGTGGTGCTCGCAGTGGGACTGGAACGGAATGTCACGCAGCAGGACGATCTCGTCATAGCCGCCGACTTCCTCGAACACCCGGTCCAGATGGCGGGCGGGATCGTCGGCATAGCCGGCGCAGTATTCTTTCCAGGCCTTCGCAACCCGGCGCGGCGTATCGACCAGCCCTTCGCGCATGGGATCGTCGCCGGTCCAGCGGATCAGCGTACGGATCGCCTCCGCGACGTCGTCGGGAACCGAATGTCCGGTTTCGACCGATACGGGGGGCGATACGGGGATCGCGTCGTTCACGGTGGTCGTCACGCGATTGGCCCCGGCCCGTCTGCCCGGCCCGTCTGACTGTTCGGCACTCGGTTCATCCACCCACATCCTTTTACGGCCTCGCACCCCGGGCCACCCGCCGACCGGCACCGTGCGATACCTGCCATCCTGTCGCCCGGCCTGCAGCGCGGTTTCTTGCGGCCGGATCGGTACGATCGGCAAATCGGTCTTCACGCGGTCATCTTCAAGGGCGCGATCCCGCACATCGTTACGCAACCAACGCCGGACATGTCGGTTGGCCCCTGACGAAAGGATGATCGACATGGCAGACTTCAAGAAGGGCGACACGGTTACCTGGAACGCACCCGGCGGCACCGCCCATGGCACCGTGGAGAAAAAGCAAACGAGCGACACCACGATCAAGGGCCATCAGGTGCGTGCGTCCGAGGACGACCCGCAATACATCGTAAAGAGTGACAATGGCGGCAAGGCGGCGCACAAGGCCGAAGCGCTGTCGAAGGCGTAACAGTAACCGCGGACGCCCGTGGCGCGAACAGGAAGGAAGAATATGGCAGAGACACCCAAAACCGGCGGCATCCACGCCCCCGTCCAGCCCTCCGAGGAACTCGGCGCGATTGTCGGCAACGACAAGCTGCCGCGCAGCGAGGTCATCAGCAAGGTCTGGGAATACATCAAGAAGCACGATCTTCAGAACCCGGAAAACAAGCGCGAGATTCTCGCCGACGAGAAGCTGAAGAAGGTGTTCGGTCGCGACAAGTGCACGATGTTCGAAATGAACAAGTACATCGCCCAGCACGTCAAGGCCTGATCGGACCATCGCATCGGGGGCGGCATCTTGCGATCCCGATCGCATGCCACCCCCGACATGGCCTGCCTGATACTGAACCGGTCAGGTCGCCGCGTTCGACCTGTGGTCCGCGTTCGACCTGCGGGATGCCGTAAAACTGGTGCCCCCGGCGAGATTTGAACACGCGGCCTACGGTTTAGGAAACCGTCGCTCTATCCGGCTGAGCTACGGGGGCAATGCGCACCGCGATACCCGTGCCCTCGCCGATAATCAATCATACTCGAAACCATGGCTCTCGAAACCATAGCGCCCGAAACGTCAGTTGATTGCTTTCGGCGGAACGACCGGGACCAGCAACGGCATGACCGGTACACCATCGGCCACCAGCGCCCTTGCCTGTGCGACGGTCGCCTGACCATGGATGCCGCGCGTCGGTTCCTCGCCGTCATGCATCGCGCGCGCGCGATCGGAAAAGTCCGTCCCCACCCAATGCGATTCCTTCAGGGCGACGGCCTGCGCCCTGGCAATCGCGGTCAGCATCTGCTTCCGGCGACCATCCTCTGTGTCGGTCGACCGCCCCTGCCCCTTCGCCGCGATGTTCGGGGCCATCATCGCCTTGGCAATGGCGGTATCGCCACACACCGGACAATGGATCGCCCCGGACGCCTGCTGGTCGGCAAAGGCCGCGCTGGAGGCAAACCAGGCCTCGAACACGTGCGCCGCGCCGCATTTCAGGTCGAACACGATCACGCCGTCACCAGCACCGGCGGAATCGGCCTTCGGTGCGTGAGGACCGGGATCCGCGACCGCGTATCGGCCAGCGCCGCCTCGTCCAGATTGACGATCGCCAGTCCCGGCTCCTCGCCCATGTCGCACAGGACGGTGCCCCACGGATCGACCACCAGCGAGTGGCCGTAGGTGGTACGACCATCGGCATGGATGCCGGTCTGCGCCGCCGCCACGACGAACGCGCCGGCCTCGATCGCCCGCGCGCGCAGCAGGACATGCCAGTGGGCAGCGCCAGTCGGTCGGGTGAACGCCGCCGGCACCGCCAGGATCGTCGCCCCGGCATCGCTCAGCCGCGCGTACAGATCCGCAAAGCGCAGGTCGTAGCAGATCGACAGCCCGACCAGCCCGGCCGGCGTCGTGGCCACCACCGCCGTATCACCAGCGACGTAGCTGGCCGATTCGCGCCACCGCTCACCCGTCGGCAGGTCGACATCGAACAGGTGCAGCTTGTCGTACCGCGCGCGGATCGCACCCATCCCGTCGATCACAAAGCCCCGGTTGCCAAGGCGACCATCGGCACGCCGGACCGCCAGCGACCCGATGTGAACCCATATCGCCGCCCTTGCCGCCGCCGCGCGCACGGCGGCAAGAACCGGATCGGCCTCCTCAATGGTGATGCTGTGCGCCGCGCGGTCACGGTCGCGATCGAGCAGACCCGACATTTCCGGCGTGAACATCACGGTCGCTCCGGCATCCGCCGCGTCGCCCACCGCTGTCACGATCGTTGCGGCATTGGCGAGCGGGTCGATCCCGCTCGTCATCTGCAGGACCGCGATCCGGCTCAAGCGAGCAGCGAATCCAGTTCGCCGGCACGATCCATCGCCGCCAAGTCGTCCGACCCGCCGATGTGCCGGCCGTCGATGAATATTTGCGGCACGGTCGTCTTGCCGTTCGACCGACCCAGCATCTCGGCTCGCTTCGGCCCGCCCATGCTGATGTCATGTTCCTCAGGGGTTACACCCTTCGACGCGAGGAGTTTCATCGCCCGAGAACAATAGGGGCAGAACGCTTTGGTATAGATTTCGACTTTGGCCATGCAGGGGAAATGTGGTGCGCGACCCCGCTTGTCAATCGTCGGCCGCCGCATCCAGCACCCGCGCCCAGCACAGGATCGTCACCGATCGCGCCCCCGCCGCCAGCAGCACCCGGGTCGCCGCGTCCGTCGTCGCCCCGCTGCTGTACACGTCGTCGACCAGTCCGACCGCCTTGCCTCGCACGGCCATGCCGTGTTCGGGCGCGACCGCGAAGACCCCGGCAACCGCCCGCGCCCGCGCCTTGCGCCCCAGTCCTTTCAGCGACGGCGTCGCCCGCGTGCGGACCAGCGCATGGCGATCGACCGGCACCCCGGTCCTGCGCGCGATCGCCAGAGCCATCACCAGCGCCTGATTGAATCCGCGCGACCACAGCCGCCAGCGGTGCAAGGGCACCGGCACAAGCAGGTCCACGCCCGCGGGCATCGTCCGCACGATATGCCGCGCCATCGTCTCCCCCAGCCCCGTCCGCCGCCCGTATTTCAGCCTTAACGCCAGCCCGCGCGACACGTCGTCATAGGCCACCGCTGCGCAGATACCGGCATGACGCGGCGGATCGGCGATGCAGGCGGCACACCGCGCGCCGGGGCCGCGATCATACGCGAACGGCCGGTTGCAGGCAGCACAGCCCGGTGGCCCGAGAAAGGTCATCGCGCTCCAGCAGCCGGAACAGAACTGGTGATCGTCGCCGACGACCACGCCACAGACCGGACAGCGTGGCGGCAGCGACAGGCCCATCAGCAGGCGGAGCGTACGGTCGAACAGGGCCACCTGCCCCTTGTCGACAAACCCGCCGCCGGGCACAAGCGGCGACGTGGACAGTCAGGACATCTTCGATCGCCGCGCCCGGCGTATCCGGCGCAACCGGATCGCGCCGGATTACCCCGCGCACGACTTTCTTCGGGCGGTAATGCTCGACGGCATTGCCGAACGGCTCGACGCGGTGACCCGCGACTTTACCGAGATTCTGGACGTCGGAAGTTTCACCGGCGACCTGACGGTTCCGGGCGCGCGGATCGCCCGCTGCGATGCAGGACGGGCCTTCGCCCGCGCGGCCCACGGCGTTCAGGCCGACGAGGATGGACTGCCCTTCGCCGACGCCGCCTTCGATGCCGCGATCAGCGCCGGCGTGCTTGACCAGGTCAACGACCTGCCCGGCGCGCTGTCGCTCATCCGTCGCACCCTGCGCCCCGACGGGCTGTTCCTTGGTGCCTTTCTTGGCGGTGGCAGCCTGTCGACGTTGCGCGCGGTGCTGCGCGAGGCGGAGGAAGACCGCCCTGTTGCCCGGCTCCATCCCCAGGTTGACGTCCGCGCGGCCGGCGACCTGATGGTCCGCGCCGGCTTTGCACTGCCGGTCGCCGATGTCGAAACCGTGACGGTGCGCTATGCCGATCTCGGCAAGCTGCTGACCGATCTGCGCGGTATGGGGGCCGCCAATCTGCTGCGCGGCCGCAGCGCGATGTCGCGCGCGACGCTGGCGCGTGCCTTTGCCGCCTTCGCGGCGCGGGCCGACACGGACGGCCGGACGTCGGAGCGATTCGATATCGTGTTCCTGACCGGCTGGGCGCCCGCCGCCAGTCAACCGAAGCCGGCACGGCGCGGCAGCGGCACGACCTCGCTGGCCGACGTGCTGAAACGCTTCCCCGCCCCCTGACCCCTCTGACGGAAATCGTCAGGCGATCATGCCGCCATCCTCGGCATCGCGCGCCAGCAGGCGGCCCATCGTGTCGAACAGCGCATCCATCGCCACCGGCTTGAACAGCACGTCGTCCGCCCCCGCCGCCAGGCACCGGTCGCGCAAGTCGACGGCGGTGTCGGCCGTCACGACGATTAGCGGCAACCGGGCCTTGGCATCGTTCCGGGCGCGGATGTGCCGGATCGCGGTGATCCCGTCCATGCCGGGCATCCGCAGGTCGACCAGCACCATGTCGAAATCCTGCGCGTCGATCAGGCGCAGGCCCCGTTCGGCATCTTCCGCCTCGACCATCGTCACACCGGCAACGTCGAGCATATCGCGAACCACCCGGCGGTTCATTCGATCATCCTCGATGAAAAGCACGTTCATGACCGATTTCGCAAAATGACCCCGATGGCAACGGACGGAGGAACAGGATGCTTATGCATAGCAGATCATGCCGCCTGCGTCACAAGCGAAACCTGATGTGCATCAGGTCCATCCACCGCAAACAGGGCGGCGACCAGCGCCGTGGACGCGACCGGTTTCGCAATGATCCTGGTGACACCGGTAGCATATAGCCGGTCGAACGCCGCTGATCCGGCGGATGGCCACAACAGCGTCGTCGTCGCGCCATTCGCCCGCGCCACGGCGGCGATCGCCTGCAATCCGGCATCGACATCGTCCGCCGCGCGAATCGTCGCGTCGTCGATCAGCACGGTCCCGATCGTGCCGGATGCGATCTGGCAAGTGGCATCCTCGACCGAGTCGGCAAAGACGATGCACGGGGCATGGGGCGACAGGAGCGATCGGAACATGCTGCGCGTGATCGGGTTGCGGTCCACCACCAGCAGGGCCGGCTCGCCGCCGGCATCCGCGGTCGCCTGACACGCCGTTTCCGCGATGCCGAGCGGCAGCCGCAGGGTGAAGGTCGATCCCTGTCCGACAACGCTGTCGACGGTTACATCGCCACCCATCGCACGCGCCAGACTGCGGCAGATCGACAGGCCAAGGCCGGTGCCGCCGAACCGACGCGTCGTGCTGGTGTCGGCCTGGCGGAAGGATTCGAAGATCGTGTCCTGCTTGTCCGCCGGAATACCGATGCCGCTGTCGGTCACGGCGATGCGGATGTCCGAATCGTCGGCGCTGCGCCACGCCCGCAACCGGATCGTTCCACGATCGGTGAACTTCAGCGCGTTGGACAACAGGTTCGACAGGACCTGGCGCGTGCGTGCGGCGTCGCCAGTGACCATTTCGTCGGACAAGATCATATCCAGCGTGAACGACAGGCCGCGTACCTGCGCCTGCGCCTCCCACATGCGACAGGTATCGGCCAGCAGCGCGCGCAGATCGAACGGCGCGGCCTCGATCGTCAGGTTGCCGGTTTCGATCTTGGCCACGTCGAGAATGTCGTCGACCAGCCCGCGCATCGTCGTACCCGCGTCGTGCAGCAACCGCACACGGTCGCGGGTCGCCGGGTCCAGGCGCCGGTCCGCCAGCATCACCTGGGCCATGCCGAGGATACCGTTCAGCGGCGTGCGGATTTCATGGCTGGTCGTCGCCAGGAACTCGGTCTTCGCCGCCAGCGCCTTGCCCAGCGCAATGTTCGTCGTGGCCAGATCGGTGTTCGCCGACCGGACGGCATTGCGACTGCGCCGCAACGTGACGATCCCGAACGCCAGCAACGCAATGACGACCAGCGTCGCACCGCCGGCACCCAGGAACATGATCCGTTCGGTCCGCGCCTCCTCCCGTTCAAAGGCGATGCTGCGTCGCAGGTCATCAGCCTTCAGCTTGGCGATTCGCAGTTCCTGATTGGCGAAATCGAACCGCGCGCCCATCAGCGCGGTGCTGGCACTCGTCGCCAGCTTGGTCGACTCGTCATCGAGCCGCTTCAACGCAATCAGATGTGTCAGAGCAAGAGTCGGCCTGCCTATGGCACGGTAGATTTCATAGGCTGTCTTGTGCGCCTCACGATTCGACAAAATGGGATCGTGTACATTGACGCCGTGGAACACTTCGTCTGCAAGGCGACCGGCCCGCGACAGGTCTCCGTGTTGCAGCGCGGCCTGTGCTGCGATGGCCTGCAACTGCGGCCGCCATCCCGCAGCCTCTCCATCCGCCGTGAGTGCTAACCCTTCGCGGATCGTTCGCTCTGCTTTGTCGACCCGCCCGCTAAGAAGATAATTACGCGCCAGATTGCCCAGAATACGTGCGCGCAACAGCGGACTGGACAGCGATCGCTCGATCCTCAACGATCGCCGGAACTCGGCCTCAGCGGCATTATAGCGGCCCATGTCCTGAAGTATAGCGCCCCGATTGTTGTAGATTGATACCGATAAACCGGGATCCCCGCTATATACTTCCAACGCCTGGCCAAAATAGCGCAGCGCTGACTCGTTGTCGTTCCCGTCGCTGTATAAGGTGGCCATGGACAATAGCGCCCGCGACTGGCTCCTGGCATCACCGACTGTACGGAAAATGACGAAAGCAGACTGATAATCTGCCAGCGCCTCGGCCACTTTTGTTTGCACGGCATGCAAACCACCACGCGATAGCAGAATGTCACCCAACAACTTCGATCGAGGCGACTGCCGCCTCGCCAGCGTCCACGCGGCGTTGATCGGCCCACGCGCAAGCATCGGCTCGTTCAGCCTCAGATACGCTTCGCCTTCCAGCCACTTGGCGGTGGCGATTGCGACGTCCCGCTGGGCGGTAGCCGTGAAACGCTGGCCAATCGCACCGGCCATTTTGGCTTTGGCGGCGGCAGTTTCGGGGTCGATCAACATTGCCGCCTTGGCGTCGTCAATCGCTTCCTCGAAGCTTGTGGCAGACGACATTTGGGCGGACCGCACACCGCCGGGCATCGCCAGCATAAGCGCGAAAACCGCCGCGCCGCGCCACCAGCGCATTACCGGTCAGCCATGTTTGCGAACCGCCCGGAAACGATCGAAGCTCGCATGCGTGTCGCGCGTGACCGCCAGATGCGCGCGGTCGGACAGGAACGGGATCAGCGCCTCGATCGCGATCGGTCGGCTGATGAGGTATCCCTGAACCATGTCACAGCCCATGACCGACAGCAGGGCCAGCGCCGATTGCGTCTCCACCCCTTCCGCCACCACGTCCATTTCCAGCGCATGGGCCAGATCGATCGTCGACCGCACGATCAACGGATCGCGGTTGGAACTGGTCAGCTGGGTCACGAACAGCTTGTCGATCTTCAGCTCGCGGGCCGGCAACTGCTTCAGGTACGCGAGCGACGACAACCCTGCGCCATAATCGTCGATGGAAATGACGATGCCGAGCGCGGCGAAGGAATGGAGGTTGGCGATCGCGGTTTCAGGGTCGTCGATCACCGATGTCTCGGTAATCTCGAATCCGAACGGAACTCCGCTCGCCGTCACCAACGCGCCGGCTTCGGACACGAAGCGGGGATCGGCCAGCAATCCCCCGGCGACGTTGATGAACACCCGCAGGTCGTGGCCGTGCGACGCCATCACGCGCTGATCGGCGATCACGCGCCGGATCGTCCACAATGTGACGCCGGCCATGATGTCCATTTCCTCGGCCAGCGGAATGAAATCACTTGGCGCAATCAGACCGCGCTCGGGATGATTCCAGCGGATCAGCGCCTCGACACTGACGATTGCCTGCCGCCGGACATGCATCTTGGGCTGATAATGCAGGAACAGTTCATCGCCGGCGATCGCGGCATCCAGTTCGCGGGCGAACGCGATCGTGTCGATCTTGGGGGTGGCGTCGCCCACCTCGCGAATCACCGGACCACGGCCGACCCGGGCCGCGTCGCGCGCGCGCTCGGCCTCCTCGATCATCGGGACGTCGCCGCAGTCCGGCCCGAAGGCGGCGGCGGCACCGATCACGAAATCGATGTCGAGATATTCGCCGACCAGCCCGACCGGATGACGAAACGCCAGCTCAAGGCGCAGGACGGCCGCGTCGACCTCCGCGCGCCGCAAGCCTTCGAACCGGATCTCGAACGCATTGGCGGCCTCCTGCCGCACGAACGCCGACGGGATCAGTTCACCAAGCAAGGCACCAATGCCGTCGATTGCGGACTGAACACGCTCGCGTCCCAGGTGCCGCCGCAGCAGCGCGAAATTGGCGACTTCGCCCAACAGGGTAAATCGCCACCAGACCGGCGCCAGACCCGGTCCATCGTTGGTGTTCGCGGCCTGATCCGCCGGGTCGAATCCCGGCACGGCAGCGCACGCGTACACAGGCTGATGGCTCTCGGACATGATGCCGGGCCTACGCCCCGGCCCTGAAGATACTCTTAAGATTGTACGGAAAACGCGCCGATCCGGGATATTTTAGTTAATTTCCATTAACCACGATTGCGACTGCATCCGGTTCAAGCTACAAAGATATCGCACCCCAACGGGTGCCAATGAGGGAGAACTCTTATGCTGAAGTTCATTCTGTCGCTGATCCACGGTGATCATATTCGCCCCTGGTAAATCGTTGGTCGATCCGGATCCGGACTTGGCCCGGTATATACTGGCCATGTTGGGTCCGGATCGATTTTCGTTATTGCGGCGTGCCGCCATCAATCCTGAATTGACGCGGCGATCAGACGCTGCATGAAAGCACTGCCCCGGGCCATCTGTGCGGTTTCTATATATTCATCGGCCTGATGCGCCTGCTCGATCGAACCCGGACCGCAGATGACGGTCGAAAATCCCGCTCCCTGAAATTGCCCGGCCTCCGCCGCATAGGCAACGACACGCGCCGGGCCATTATCCCCCGCCAGACCGCGCGCAATCCGCTCCGCCATGCCATCCGGTTCCGGTGCGAACGATGGCGTCCGGGACCGGCGGCGGACGACCACCCCGGCGTGTGGGAACCGCGCCTTTGCTGCGGCATCCGCCTCGGCGCAGGCGGCCAGGAACGGCGCGACGATCGTGTCCGGATCCTGACCCGGCGGCGTCCGCACATCGAAGATGAAGGTACATTCCCGCGCCAGGATGTTGACCGCGGTGCCGCCCGACACCTGCCCGATGGTCAGCGTGGCATGGCGCGGGCAGAACAGCGAGTGCGGGTCTGCCTCCGCCTCCAGTCGCGCGGCCAGCGCGACCAGCCGGTGCATCAGGTCGGCCGCCACCATGTTCGCCGACAGCCCCAGATGCGTCAGGCTGGAATGGGCCTCATGGCCCGTGACCGTCACGGTCCAGGTCGAGATCCCCTTGTGCCCGCTGACCACGACCATATCGGTCGGCTCGCCGACGATGACGGCGGCCGGCGGCGGCAGCACGCGGACCAGTTCGGCGATCATCGACGGCGCACCAAGGCACCCGACCTCCTCGTCATAGGAGAAGGCGAGATGGATCGGCCGGACCAGCGGCGCATCGGTTTCGACCGCCGCCAGCGCCAGCGCGAGGAACCCCTTCATGTCACAGGTCCCGCGCCCGTACAGGCGATCGCCGCGCCGGGTCAGCGTAAACGGATCGCTGCGCCACGCCTGCCCATCGACCGGCACGACGTCGGTATGGCCCGACAGGACGATGCCGCCCGCCGCCATCGGCCCGGCGCTCGCATACAGATTGGCCTTGCTGCCATCGTCATTGGCCACCCGACGCGATGCGATCCCCCGCCGCGCCAGCAGCGCCTCGACATAGCCGATCAGCGCAAGGTTCGACCCGCGTGAGGTCGTGTCGAACGCGATCAGGTCGGCAAGGATGGCGGTCGCCCGCGCGGTCAGGTCGGTCATCGCCCTACCCTACGCGCACGCGCGGCACCGGCAAGCCCCCGGCGTGTGCCCGTCAGCGAACCGGACGCGTCGGCACCGCCATGTTCTCGGACCAGCCGCCACCGATCGCCTTGAACAGCGCAACGGTCATCTGCCGCAACTGCGCGTCGCTGGCCGCGATCTGCTCGCGCGCGGTCAGGACGTCGGTCTGCGCGATCAGCAGGCTGTCCTGCGCGACGAAGCCGGTCCGGTACTGCGCCTCGGTCGCTTTCGCGCTCGACACCGCATCGGCCAGCGCACGCTCCAGCGCGGCCCGCCGCCGACGCTCGGCATCAATCTGTGCCAACGGATCCTCGACATCGCGCAGGGCACCCAGCACGGTCGACTGATAGGTCAGATAGGCCTGCTCCGCCGCCTCCTTGCGGCCCTCGACCGTGACCTTGCGCCGGCCCCAGTCGAGCAGCGGGAACGATACCGCGCCCGAACCGGTCAGTTGCAGGCTGTCCCACGCGAACAGGCTGGCCAGCGAAGTGGAGATCAGCTGGGCAATGCCGGTCAGCGAAAATTTCGGGTACAGATCGGCGACCGCGATCCCGATGTCCGCGCTCGATGCCGCCAGCCGCCGTTCGGCCGCGCGGATATCCGGTCGCCGGCGCAACAGGTCCGACGGCAGACCGGCCGGTATCGCCGGAGCCACCGGGAACACCGCCGGCGGCGTGGACAGCGTGCCGGTCAGCGCGTCCGGCGCGCTGCCGACCAGAATGGCCAGCGCATGCATCCGTACCCGTGCGTCCGCCCGGATCGGTTCCAGTCGCGCCTCGGTCGTCGTGATCCGTCCGCGCTGCCGCGTCACGTCGATCTGCGGCACCAGACCGACCTTGGCGATATTGCCGGCGATGGCCTGCGCCCGGCGCTGGTTGGCCAGTTCGGCCTCGACGATCGCCACCTGCGCCTGATCGAAGCGCAGCGCGAAATAGGCCTGTGCGACTTCGGCCGCCAGCGTCACCGCCGCATCGCGCCGGCTCCATTCCGCAGCCTCGGTCCGCGCCCGCGCCGCCTCGACCTGACGTCGGCCACCGCCGAACAGGTCCAGTTCCCAGCTCGCATCGAACCCGGCGGCAAAGGTCGTGATGCCTGATCCGGGCAGGGCAATGCCCGTCGTGCTCCCCGAACCGCCGGTGTCGCCGCCGCCCGAGAACGCGCGCGCAAGCTGGGAAAATCCGGCATTCTTGCTGAATTCGATATGGCTCGCATTGGCGGAGGCATTGACCACAGGCTTGCCGATCGCACCCGCCGCGATTTCCTCGACCCGCGCCTGCCGCACCCGCGACGCGGCGATTCCCATGTCGGGATTGTCCGCCAGCGCGCGTCGAACCAGCGTGTCGAGCGTCGGATCACCGAACGCCCGCCACCACGTCGCCGGATCGACCGAGGCACCCGCGGGCGCCCGCGGTTCGGCAAACGCAGACGGCACGCCGGCTTCGGGCGGACGATAGGTCGGGCCGACCGTGCAGGCGGCCAGCGCCAGCGTAGCCGCGCCCGTCAGAACCATGCGCGAAATCATCAGTGCATTCCTCCAGCGGGCGCGCCGCCGCCCGGATTCCTGACCCTCAGGAACAGCGCGAGCGGGGCCAGCACCAGCACCACGATCATGAACGTCCGGTACACGTCCAGAAACGCCAGCATCGTCGCCTGCCGCTGCATCTGCTGATACAGCACCGCCGTTGCCGTTCGGGTTGCGTCGCCGACGCTGCTGAACGCACCCGTCGCCTGCGCCATCCAGTCGTTGTAGTTCGGGTTGAGCGGGTTCAGACCATTGACCAGCACCGCCTGCTCGCTCTGCCGGTGTGACGCCAGTTGCGTCTGCGCGAACGAGATGCCGACCGTACCGCCCAGATTGCGGAACACGTTGAGCAGGCTCGATGCCTGCGCCGTCTGGTTCTGCCGCAAGCCGACATAGGCAATGGCGTTGATCGGCACGAAAAGGAACGGCAGCGCCGCCGCCTGCAACAGCCGCCCGAACGCGGCATCGCCGAACGCAATATCGGCGGTCCAGTGCGACATGTTCCACAGCGCGACCGCCTGCATCATCAGCGCCGGGAACAGCAGGAACCGGACATCGACCTTGCCCGCCAGCTTGCCCGCGAACGGCACCGCGATCAGCGTCGCGAATCCGCCCGCGGTCAGTGCCAGCCCGGCATCGAGCGCGCTGTAGCCCAGCACCTGTTGCAGCATCTGCGGGATCAGCTGCGTGGTGCCGAACAGGATCATACCCGTCAGCCCCATCAGCGACACCGTGATCGCGAAGTTGCGATTCTTCAGCAGCTTCAGGTCGACCACCGGATCGTCGATCGTCAGTTCGCGGATGACCAGCGCGATCAGCGCGGTCGCCGAGATGATCGCGGTGGTGATGATGAAAGGGCTGGAGAACCAGTCTTCGCGCTCGCCGCGATCAAAGGTCAGTTCGAGGAACCCGAGACCCAGCACGACGAAGATCACGCCCCAGTAATCAATCTTCAGCCCGCCCTTCAGCTTCTCCGCCCGGTCCTGTTTCACCGCATCGGGTTCATCGACGAAGATGTCGGCCAGGAAGAACGCGGCGATGCCGACCGGCACGTTGATGAGGAACACCCAGTGCCAGCTGGAATGTTCGGTGATGAACCCGCCCAGCGTCGGCCCGAGCACCGGTCCCACCACCACCACGATGGCAAAGGCGGCAAACGCCATCCCCCGCTGCTTGGGCGGAAACGTATCGGCCAGGATCGACTGTTCGACCGGGGCAAGACCACCGCCGCCGATTCCCTGCAACACGCGGGCAATAACCAGGGTGGTCAGGTTCGGCGCGATCCCACACAGCAGCGATGCCAGCGTGAACAGCGCGATCGAGAACAGGAAATACCGCTTCCGCCCGATCGCGTCGGACAGCCAGCCGGAAATCGGAATGATGATCGCGTTGGCGACCAGATAGCTGGTCAGCACCCAGGTCGCCTGATCCGTCGTGATCGCCAGCCCGCCGGCAATGTGATCGAGCGACACGTTCGCGATCGAGGTGTCGAGCACCTCCATGAACGTCGGGATGCTGATGATCGACACGATCAGCCACGGGCTGTAGCGCCCGGCCGCCGACCGCGCCGGGGTCCATTCATGCGATGCCCCCGCCCCCTGCTTGGCTACCGGAGCCGCACCGGCCATGTCAGCGCACCTTGACGGTGGGGACGACCGACATGCCGGGACCGATCGCGTAGCGGCGCGGATCGGGACCGTTCTTCACGTCGAACTCGATCCGCACCGGCACGCGCTGCACGACCTTCACATAATTGCCGGTCGCGTTCTGCGGCGGCAGCAGCGCGAACGCCTGCCCCGCGCCACGCTGGATCGAATCGACATGGCCGTGAAACTCGACGCCGGGAAACGCATCGACCTCGATGTTCACCGGCTGGCCCGGGCGCATCCGCTGAAGCTGGGTTTCCTTGAAATTGGCGGTGATCCACATCCGGTCGGGGACGATCGCCATCAGCTGCGTGCCCGGTCCGACATAGGAGCCGAGGTTGACCGATCGGTTGACCACCTGCCCCGACACCGGGGCCGCGAGGCGCAGATTGCCCAGCGTGACATTGGCCTGCTTGACCTGCGCACGCTTGGCATCGACCACCGCCTGCTGCGCGCCGATCTGACGCCGCGCGACCGTCACCTGGGCCAGCGCGCTCGTCACCTGACGCTGCGCGGCGGCGGCATCGGCGGCGGTCGATCGCGCCTGCGCACGGGCCGCGTCCAGCTGCTGCCCTGCGACCGCGGTCGGATCGAGCCGCAGCAAGGCCTGATAGCGCGCCAGATCCTGCTGCGCCTTGTCGGCGGCGGCCAGCGGAACGCGCGCCGCGGCGGCGGCCTGCGCGGCGTTGGCTTGGGCGGAGGCGACCTGCGCGCGCGCCTGCTCGACCTGCGCGGCGGCCTGCGCCACGCCGGCCTTCGCCTCGGACAACTGCGCCTCCGGCCCCGACGGTTCGATCACCGCGAGCAGCCGGCCCGCCTCGACATGCCGGTTGTCGACATCGGCCACCTGCACCAGCGTGCCGGCCACCTGCGGCGCGATCCGCACGATATGCGCGTCGACAAAGGCGTCGTCGGTCGATTCGAACTGGCGCGCGTGCAGCCAGTACAGCACCGATCCGACGACGATCGCCGCCACGACCGCGACCAGGATGATCCAGAACAGCGGCTTGCTGGTGACCGGCCGCTTTTTGGGGGCGCTGTCCTCGCGATCATCATCGCGATCATCGTGCGGCTGGTCCTGATCGCCCTCGGTTACGTCGCTCATGAAAGCCCCTGTTGCTCGGCCCGAAGCCGATCGAGAATTGCATCGATGTTTGCCGCGATCCGGGCCTTGAGCAGGACGAGGTCGTCGTCGCCGATCTCGTCGCGTTCCAGCAACCGCAGGCAGGTCGCCCGCTGCGCGCGCAGCGTCACCACCTGTCCGATCAGGGTGATCGTCACGATCCGCGCCATGCGCCGGTCCGCCACGCCCGCCGTCACGCAGATCAGGTCGGCCAGCATGTCCAGCATCTGGCCCATGACCCCGCCATAGATCCGGTCGAACGCCTGCGTCGGGCGCATCTGTTCGCGGATCAGGAACAAGCTCCAGTCCGAATTGCGGTCGCTGGCCATCTTGTCGACGAATCGTGACAGCGCCGCGTGGATGTGCGCCCGGGCCACGACCGGATCGCCGGTGACCGGCGATGTGCGCGTGTCCAGCACCGGCCCCATTTCCTCGGCCATCCGCGCTGCGATATGATCCGCGACGGCCAGATACAGCCCGTCCTTGCCACCGTAATGATAGGTGATCGACGACATCGCCGTGCCCGCCGCCCTCGCAATCTCCCGCGTGCTAGCGCCTTCCGGCCCCTTCAGGCCGAACTCGCGCAGCGCAATGTCGAGAAGACGGGTCTGGATCACCCGCCGTCGTTAGTTCGATCGAACGAATTGCTCAAATGACAAACACGTCATGTCTGTCCCGCTCTACAGTAGAGCGCTCAGGCCGACGCGCGCGACCGGGTCGGCTCGGGGTTGGAGAACACCATCGCGTCGTCGACCGACCCGTATTTCAGCGCCATCAGGTCCAGCGCATAATTCTGGTTCATCCGCCACGGTTTCCTGCTGCCCTGTCGCGGCATCCGGTCGATGGCGCGCTGCACATAGCCGGAGGTGAACGACAGGAACGGCTCCTCGCGCACGGACGGATCGTCGTTGCGCGGCGTCGCCTGCCGCATCCCGCGCTTGCGCATCACGTTCAACAGGCGGCAGACGTACAGCGCCGTCAGATCCGCCTTTAACGTCCACGATGCGTTGGCATAGCCGAAGGTCGATGCCATGTTCGGCACGTCGGAGAACATCATCCCCTTGTAGTTCAGCGACCGCGCCAGGTCGCGCTCCACCCCGTCGATCCGAAACACGATCCCGCTCAGCAATTGCAGGTCCAGCCCCGTGGCGGTCACGATGATGTCGGCGGCAATGTCCGTCCCCGTCCCGGTCCGGATCCCGCCCGGTGTGAACCGGTCGACGGTATCGGTCACGACCGTTGCCGCGCCGGACCGGATCGCCACGAACAGATCGGAATCGGGAACCAGGCAGATACGCTGATCCCACGGGTCGTATCGCGGGTTGAAGTGCGTCGCCACGTCATAGTCCGGCCCAAGCTGCGCGCGCACCGCCTTGGTGATCCTTGCCCGTACGTCGACCGGTCGCGCCCTTGCCAGCTTGTAGAGCGCCATGCCGATCAGCACGTTGCGCCACCGGGTAAGGCCATACGCCGTTTTTGCCGGCAGTTTCGCGCGCAGCCAGTCGGCGAACCGATCCCGCGATGGCCGCGATACGACATAGCTTGGTGACCGCTGCAGCATCGTCACATGCGCCGCGGTCTTCGCCAGCGCCGGAACCAGCGTCACCGCGGTCGCGCCGCTGCCGATCACGACGATACGCTTGCCGGCGTGATCCATATCCTCGGGCCAGAACTGCGGATGGACGATCCGCCCCGCAAAGTTCTTCTGCCCGGGAAAGACCGGCGCATGGCCCCTGGCGTAATCATAATAGCCCGAACACATGCACAGGAAGTTGCAGCTATATGCCACCGGATCGCCGCCCGGCCCCGTGCCCTCGACCGTCCAGCGCGCGTCCTCGGTCGACCAGTCGGCGCGCAGCACGCGCGTGTTGTACCGGATATGCCGGTCGATCCCGTATGCCGCCGCCGTCTCGTTCACATAGTCGCGGATCGCCGGCCCGTCCGCGATCGCCTTCGCCGCGGTCCACGGACGAAACGAAAAGCCCAGCGTGTGCATGTCCGAATCCGACCGGATGCCGGGATAGCGGAACAGGTCCCACGTTCCTCCCATCGCCGCCCGGGCCTCCAGGATCACATAGCTGCGATCCGGGCAGCGGTCCTGCAGGTGATAGCCGGTGCTGATACCCGATAGTCCGGCACCCACCACCACCACGTCGAAATGCTCAGCCGTCATGCCGTCTCCGCCCGCATACCGATCGTTCCAGTCGGTATGCGGCGCAAGATGTCCACCCACGCATCAGAAGTCGCGCGAATATTTCAGGCTGACGTTCGATCCGCCGAACGATCCCGTCGACGACAACACGCTCAACGTGCGTGACAACGCGATCTCCAGCTGCGTGGCGGTGAACCCGCGCGCGTCGGTGATGATCTCGATATAGATGTTGTCAGTCAGGTACTTGCCCGCCGCCAGCGACGTACCCCGGCCGGTCGTGTCATCCCCGCCCAGCACCCGCAGCCGGTCGATGCCGGTCGCCGAGCGCAGCTTGCCCAGCGGATTGAGGCCACCCCCGCCCGACCCGCGCAGCGAGTTGAGCGCGGAGGCCAGTTGGATCGCCTCGGTCGCCGACAGGTTCTCCGGGCTGGTGCCGAACAGCAGACGGCTGAGCACCTCGTCCTGCGGCAGCGTCGGATTGGAGGTGAAGCTCAACTGCGGGTTCTGCCCCGTGCCCGTCACCAGGATGGTCGCGGTGATGCCGTTGGTCGTGGTCGACGCGGCGATGTTGATGTCCGGATCGGTCAATGCCGCCCCGCGGAACCGCACCTGTCCCCGGTCGACGTTGAACCGCTTGCCCGAGAAGCTGTAGGTACCACGGATCAGGTCCAGCCCGCCGGCCACGGTCGGCGCGGCCGACGTGCCGCCGACCCGCAGGTCCATCGACCATTCCGACTCCAGCCCCATGCCCGACACGAACAGCTGGTTCGGCGCACGCACCCGCAGGTCCAGCTTGAACAGGCCGGTCGGCGCCGGTTTCGGCCGATCGGTCGGGCGCGCGACGACCGCGTCCGACTCGCGCCGCACACCGGTCAGTTCGGGCACCTCGGCCTGTCCCTGACGGATGATCTGGTAGCGTGCCTCGGGGATGGTCAGGTCGCCACGGATCAGCCCGCCGTCGGGACCGTTGGTGATCGCCAGCGTCCCGGACGCCGTCGCGCCCAGCGCATCGCTCTTGGCGAGTTGCGCATTGTCCAGCTTGGCCTGGATGTTAATCGGATAGCCGGTATCGGCCGCCAGACCGATCGAGCCTTGCGCCTGCACCGTGCCCTTGCCGGCCCGCGCCTGCAATTGCGTGATCTCCAGCCGGTCGTTGTTGAACCGCCCCGCCAGCCGCATGCTGCTCAGACGGGTGCCATACACCTCATTGTCATAGGTCAGGTTGTCGGCGCGGATCAGCCCGTTGACCCGTGGAGCGTTGACCGTCCCCGAAAAGTCCGCCGCCACCGCGATCGGTCCGGTCAGCTGCTGGTTCGGCAACGCGGCAAAGCTGAACAGCACCGCCGATGGCCCATTGTACCGCAAGCCACCCGACAGCGGTGCCGCCATCAGTCGCGTCGACCATGATCCCGCCCCCGCCGGCACCGGGCGTAGGGCAGCGAGCATCCGCCCGACCACCATCGGCCCCCGCTTGATAAGCGCGCGCATGTCCGCACCCGACGGCGAAACCTTGCCCGCCATCACGATATCGACCGGGCTGGACACGGCGGCAAGACCGGTCCGCTGGAAGTTGGTTACCGTCATCCGCACATCGGCATCCGGGAATGCCGTGCTGCTGCCCTGCGTGAAATCGAGGCTGCCGGTGGCCTGTCCCGCAACCCCCAGATTGGGGATCAGCGCGTTCAGTACCGACACGTCGAGCCGATCGAGCCGTGCCTTGGCGCTCAGCCCCTGACCATAGGTTCCGGCCAGCCGCATCGACCCGCCGGTCGTCCCGCGCCCGAAATCGATCCGGGTCGGGGCCAGCGTGTACACACCGCCCGCCGCCCGGATCCGCGCCGGGGTGCCGGTACGGAAATCAATGCCGTTGGCAGCACCCTTCAGCGCCACCAGATAATCGTTGGGCGACAGCCGCGCATTGACCGCCAGATTGAACGGCACGCCGTTCGATCCGGTCAGCACCGCCTGCGCCGTGCCGCGACCGCCGGTGTAGTTTACCTTGGCCCGACCCGTCGACAGCACGACCGCGCCATAGCGCATGTCGGCGATCTGGACGTCGGCCACCACCTGCGGCGCATTCGGGTACACCACGACATTGGCGTCGATGATCGCGCGACCGATCGTGAAGTCGACCGCTCCCGGAATCCGGGCATTGTTCGCCCGCGCCGAGATGGCAGCGGCCTGATACCCGCCCTGCACGCCCAGCCGCGCGGTGCCGCTCAGCCCCGATCCGGCGAACTGCACCTGTCCGGTGAACGGGCCGGCAGCGGTCTGCACCACCCTCCCGGTGAAGTTCACGCCGGCAAAGGTCACACGACGCAGGTCGACCGCAAGCTGCGTACCCGGCGTCACGATCACATCGGCGGTGAACGGACCATAATCGGTCCCGCCGCTCGCGACGACGGCATAGGATCCGCCGCGCCCGACAATCCGCGCCTGCAAGCCGTTCAGCCCGACACCCAGGCCCGGTCGCGCCAGACGCAGGACGATGACGGGGTTCAGTACCGTCCCCGTCACCCGCGCGGTCACCGGCCCGTATTGCGTCGAATACCCATCCGCCTGGAACAGGATGCCGCCCGCCGGATCATACCGACCCGAGCCGGCCGTGATACGGAATTGCGGCGCGTTCAGCCGCACACGCGAGAAGGTGATGATCCCCTGCGGATCATAGCCCACGTCCGCGCGGACGATCGCGTTGCCGCCAAGAAACGTCTTGGCGCCATCGTTGAAGATCCGCGACGTCTGCGCGACGACCCGGCCGGTGATGCCGAACCCGCCGCCTGGCGCGGTCACCAGCTTCGCGTCGGTTGTCAGGTTGATGATGCCGATGCTGTCGATGCGGTAGTCGTTGATCCGACCTTTCAGCGCACCGGTGTAGCGCCCGGTCGAAAGGTTCGCGACGACGATCGCGGTCGCGTCGATCTTGTCGGACCGGATCCGCAGATTGTCCGACAGGATATTGACGCCCGAAATCGCCAGATCACCCGCGACCGACACGTTGGTCAGCAGGCCACCGGCGGCCGCGTTCAGCCCTGTCACCCTGCGTGCCCGCGCCCGCAGGGGCACGAGGATGCGGTCGGCGTTCACCGTCGCGCGCCCCTCGGCATACAGATCCTGCACGCCCATGTCGCCAAAGCCGACAGCGGCCGCGCGCACCTTGTAGTCGACCGTCGGTGTCGCGAACGCGCCGTCCAGCACGACGCGGCCCGCGACATCGCGCCCGTTCAGGTTCTCGGCGATCGCACCGGGCGTCAGCAGCCGCGCATCGACCGCGAAATTGCCGAACCGGCTCGTGCCGAAATCCAGCGCGCCACTGGCATCGACCGCCAGCGCGGTCGATCGCAGCCTGGCCACGGTATCAGCACGGCGCTGGTTCAGCGTCGTGTCGATCGCGACGTCAAGGCCGCCGGCGGTCAGCCGCTCGACCGGCCCCTCCATGTACAACCCCGGCCGGGTCATCCCACGCACCGCGATCTTCCCCGACCGCGACGTCACGGCGAGATTCGCCAGCTCGCCGCCGCCAAGCGTCGCCAGCGCGCGCCCCTTCCAGTCGGCCCAAGTCCCGCGCCCATCGACGCTGACCGTCAGCGGAGCCTTCAGCCCACCCATAGACGCCACGACGCCGCCGACCGGCGCGGTCAGCTTCACGTTCAGGTCCAGCCGGTTCTTCTCCGGCACCGCATCCAGCACCAGCTTCAGCCGGTCGCCGCCGGCCACGCCCGGCGCGCGCAGTGCGGTCGCGTCAGCCGTCACCTGTGCGCGGCGGTCGGCAATATGCGCCTGCCCCGCGATCTTCAGGACATGCGTCTGCCCCGTGACCGGCTTGCCGATGACGAACCGGTCGATGACCAGCCGGTTGATATCGATGTCCAGGTCGGGCAGCAACGGCGCGTTGGGATCGCTCGGCGTCGCCAGCAATTGCGGTTGCCGCGCCAGCGTCACGAGCGGCGTGGTCAGCGACCGTACGTCGATATGATTGTTGGTATATTCAAACGGCCGCCAGTCGACCGCCATCTTCGGGCTGGTCAGGAATACGCCCTTTGGGTCCGACACGCGCACGTCGCTGAGTGTCATCGCGCCGTACAGCGACCCGTCGATCCGCCCGACCTTGATGTTCAGCCCCGACGCGGTCGTATAGCCGCCCAGCTGATCGGCGACGAACCGCCGCCCCGGATCGGTGTTGATCCCGAACACGATGATCGCCAGCAGCGCGGCGATGGTCAGCAGGACGATGCCGATCCACTTGACCACCCGCTGCCATAACGGGCGCTTTGCCGCTGCGGTGTCCGTCGCTTCGCTGTTCGCGGGCAAGGTGTCTTCGGCCATCAGAATGCCTGCCCGATCGAGATGTAGAGCGCGACCTTGCCGTCGCCCGGTCGCGGGTTCAGCGGCGTCGCGACATCGACGCGCATCGGCCCGAAATTGGTGTAAAAGCGCCCGCCGATGCCAGCGCCATATTGCAGGTCCGACCCCTTGGGCGTGCTGCTGTCATAGGCCTGCCCCGCGTCGATGAACGGCACGATGCCGAAATCGCCAAAGCGATAGCGGGCCTCCAGCGCGAACTCGTTCAGCGACCGTCCGCCGACCGGATTGCCCTGCGGATCGAGCGGCCCGAGCCGCTGATAGCCGTAACCGCGCACCGACCCGCCGCCGCCGCCATAATAGCGCCGCGACGGGGCCAGATCGTCCCGCTCGATCCCGCCGATCATGCCGACGCGCGCACGCCCGGCAATGACCAGGCTCTCGCCGACCGGATAATAGCCCGTCGCCTCGACCATGCCGCGGACATAGGGTCGCACCGCGCCGCGCACCGATGTTTCCGGGCTGAGGTTGATTTTCAGACGATATCCCTTGGTCGGGTTCAGCAGGCTGTCCGACCGGTCGAACATCGCCTGCCCCGGCAGGGCCGCGATGAAGTACGTCCCGCGACGCCGGTCGCCTAAGCCGAAGTCGAACACGCTTTCGTTCGTGCCGACCAGTTCGAACCCATAGGCGTAGGTGAACTTCTTTTGCCAGATCGGCGTCGAATCATAGCTGACCTTGCCCGCGATCGTCGCGGTCAGCGCGTCATAAGCGTCGTAATCCTGCCGCAGCGCCGACGCGATCAGCGACACGGTGCGATCGCGCTTGCCCGCGTTGGACCGGCGGAACGTCGCCGACAGCCCCTGTTGCTGCGTGCCCGCCACCGCGCCTGCGATCAGCGCGCCTTCGGGCGGAAACAGGTTCCGGTGGGTGAAATTGCCCTCAACCGTAAAGCCCTGCCCCGTCGAATAGCCTGCAAGCCCCGACAGCGAGCGATATTTGCCCTTGCTCTGCGTCACCAGCAGGTCGACCTGCTCGGTCCCGTCAGGCCCCGGTCGCCCGGTCCGCTGCGGCACGACCGTCACGGTCGAAAACAGACTAGTGGCGACCAACGCATCACGCAGGTCGTCCGCGCGGCGATTGTCGTACAGCTCGCCTGTCCTGAACCGGGGGAACACGTTCAGATGGTCGAGGTCGAACACCGCGTCACCCGCCGTCGTGATCTGCCCGAATGACGATCGCGGCCCGGTCTCGACCGGCAGCGTATAGGCCCCGGTCGGCGTGACGTCGTCGAGCAGGATGTCGCGCTCGCCGACCTTGCCGAACGGATAGCCCTGCCGCGGCAGCGCCAGCGCGACATTGGCCTCGGCCCCCTGGATCCGTGCGGCGGCGATCGGATCACCCACCTTCAACGGCAGGCTGCTGCGGATCAGGTCGGCCGGCACCGTTGCCGGCGCGTTGATCGTCACCGACGACAGCGAATACAGCCGCCCCGGCGTCGCGCTGACGATCGCGCGCAGCTTGCCCGGCGTCTCCGGGATCTGCTCGATCGTCGAGATCGCCGAGCCGTCATAATAACCGATCGACTTCATCAGCCGCACCGCCAGCGCCTCGTCCTCGCGCGCGCGGGCCGCGACCTGCGTTGCGTTCGCCGCCTCGCCCTTGCCCTCGCGCAGCGCCGAAAGCCCCTTGAACGCATCGGTCAGCTCAAGTTCGTCGAGGCCTTTCACGACCGTCTCGTACTTGATCTCGGGCGCGTCGCGATCCTTGATGTCCGCGGCGGTTTCCAGCGGCGCGGTGTCAAAAGCGGCGATCGGGGCCAGCGGCCGTGCCAGCTCCGGATCCTCGGGCGCGATGGCGGATGCCGACTGGCCGACCTGCAATCCGGCCGCAGGCGACGCTGGCGTGGCTGGCGACGGGGTCGGCGCGGGCGTGGTGGTCGCCGGCTGGAGCGGCGGCAACGGCGCCATCGTTTCCAGCGGCGCATTCAGGTCGCTGCTCAGCGGGGGCAGCGCCGCGTCGAACTCGGCCTCGGGGACAATCGGTGCGTCAGGACCGGTCGCGGGAACCGTTGCCGGATCGGACGGTTTGGACCGGGGCGCATCCGGCCCCTTGGCCGGAGCCGTGCCGGGGCTGGCGATCTGCGCCACGGCGGGCACGGTCGGAGCCACCGCGACCGTCAAGGCTACGGCCAGCCAATACAGCCGTCGATTCGACAATCCCACGCCAGTAACGCCCCTTCTGGATACCCGTACAGGAGCGCCGTACATCTGACTTACCCCTTCAACGCAACCGTTCTGCGGTCAAAAGGTTGCAAACGGGTGATGATTCTTGTCCGCCCCCCGTCGCCGCGTCGCCGTCACACGCAGCCGATCAGGCCCGCGACCGGCACCACGACACCGTCCTTGCCGGGACGGTCGATCCGTAACGTTCCCTCGGGCACCGCCGCGCCGTTCGACAGGCCGGCACGCGGCGCGATCGCCATGTCCAGCGTCGCGGTCACGTCGCCGCCGCGATATTCGGTGACGCCGGCAAACCCGAATCCGCCGCCGCCGCTCTGGGACGTCCGCGCGTAATCGGCAACCGTTCCGTCGATCGCTAGGCGAAGCTGCGCCGGATCGGCGACCGCCATCGCCACCAGCGCATTCTCCGCCCCTGCGCTCCACAGATAGGCGGCACAGCCCCTGGCCGGCAGCGCCTGCTTGCCGATCGCGCCCAGCGGCAGGCCCGTAATGGCCGGGGCGGCGGTCGCCTGAATCAGGAACGGGAGGATGAGTGCTGCGATCATGACGCGACGACTATCATGGCAACCCACGCCGGGTAAGCCGCAACCGCCATCAGCGTCCCCAGCGGCAGGGCGGTATCCGCCGCGACCGCCCGCCCCGTGATCCGCATCGCCAGCACGACGCCCAGCCCGATCAGGCAGGCAAGCAGCAGCACCGCCGGCAGCATCCGCCATCCCAGCCACAGACCGATCGCGCCGAGCAGCTTGGGGTCGCCCCCGCCCATGCCCTCGCGCCCGCGCACCCGGCGATAGGCCAAGGCGATCAGCCACAGCGCGCCGAACCCCGCCACACCACCGATCAGCCGATCGGACAGGTCGGGCGCAAGCCCCGCCACGCCGCCGACCAGTCCGGCCACGGCCAGCATCCCGGTCAACCGGTCGGGCAACCAGAACGTGATGAGGTCCAGTCCGCCCAGCGCCAGCAACAGCCAGCCGAACACCGCACCCGCCACCCCGACGCCGCCCGGCGCGACCCACCCCGCGACCGCACCGATGACCAGCGCCAGCACCTCGACCCGCCAGTGCAGCGGCGCGATTTCCGTCCCGCACCCACGACACCGCCCGCGCAGCGCGATCGCACTGACGATCGGGACCAGATCGAGCGCCGACAACGTCCGCCCGCATGAATCGCAGGCCGACCGACCGCCCATCGTCCGCCCGTCCGGCCACCGCACGAGCAGGGCCGCGATGAAGCTGCCGAAGATCGCGCCAAGCACGCCAATCGCCGTCGCCCAGACCAGTGGCCCGACCAGCGTACTATCCGTCATCAACCGCACCTCCCCGCGCCCGAAACTCCGTTGCGGTGGTCAAGCTGTCCATCGGTCGGCCCTACTCCGCCGCCGGCCCGTTTGTCATCGGCGCGCGGCGGTTCTACAGACGCGCTCAACCAGAAAAACTACCGGAGAGACCCATGGCCGCCGACCCGATCGTCATCCTGTCCTATGCCCGCACGCCGATGGGATCGTTTCAGGGAAGCCTGTCCGGCGTGACCGCGACGGCGCTTGGGGCCGCCGCCGTGCGCGGCGCGGTCGACCGCGCCGGCGTCGATCCGGCGCTGGTCGAACGGATCTACATGGGCTGCGTGCTGCCCGCCGGGCTGGGTCAGGCGCCCGCGCGCCAGGCGGCGATCAATGCCGGGCTTGGCGATCACGTCTCCGCCACCACCGTCAACAAGATGTGCGGATCGGGAATGCAGGCGGTCATCATGGCGGCCGAGACGCTCGGGAGCGGGTCGGCCGACCTGATGGTGGCGGGCGGCATGGAGAGCATGACCAACGCGCCCTATCTCTCCAAACGCCACCGCGCCGGCGCGCGGATCGGTCACGACACGCTGCACGACCACATGTTCCTCGACGGGCTGGAGGATGCGTATCAGCCCGGCAAGCTGATGGGCAATTTCGCCGAGGACACCGCCGCCGATTATCAGTTCACGCGTGGCCAGATGGACGATTTCGCGATCCGCTCACTCCAGCGGGCGCAGGCCGCGCAAGGCTCAGGCGCGTTCGACCGGGAGATCGTCGCGGTCGACGTGACCTCGCGCAAGGGCACCGAATCGATCACGCTGGACGAACAGCCGGCCAGGGGCGACGTCGCCAAGATCCCGACGCTGAAGCCCGCCTTCTCGAAGGACGGCACGATCACCGCCGCCAACGCCTCGTCGATCTCGGACGGTGCCGCCGCGCTGATCCTGACCCGCGCCAGCGTCGCCGACCGACTTGGCCTGACGCCTGTCGCCCGCATCGTCGCGCACGCCGCCCACGCCCACGCCCCGGCGCTGTTCACCACCGCGCCCGTCTTCGCGATGCGCAAGGCGATGGAGCGCGCGGGTTGGGCTGCAAGCGACATCGACCTGTTCGAGGTGAATGAGGCCTTTGCCGCCGTCGCCATGATCGCGATCCGCGACCTTGGCCTGTCCGACGACACCGTCAACATCCATGGCGGTGCCTGCGCGCTGGGCCACCCGATCGGCGCATCCGGTGCGCGCATCCTGGCGACCCTGCTGTCCGCACTGGCAACCACCGGCCAGCGCCGCGGCCTCGCCTCGCTGTGCATCGGTGGCGGCGAAGCCACGGCGGTCGCGGTCGAACTGATGCACTAAGCGACCTCGTCACCCACGATCGTAGCGAAGCGATCCAGTACGTAGCGGGCTACCCTAGATTGCCTTGCTACGCTCGTGGGTGAAGGAACGGCCCCCTTACGGCAGCGCCTCGCCCGCCTCGACACCCCACAGCCGGTCGATCCGCACGAACCCCGCCTGCCCCTTCACGTCGAACCGGCACCAGCCGCCGCCACACTGCGACAGCCGGCCGACGACACCGGGTGCGGCCCGCCACAACAGGGTGGAACCGTCCGACGCGGCCTGATGCATTTCGGCCGGCGCGCCGTCCGTCACCATCGCGGTCCGCGTGCCCGACAGCAGGTTGGCGAGCATCCAGCCCTCCTCCCCCGCCGGGTCGCGCACACGCCGCCAGTCCTTGAACACCGCCACCACCTTCACCGGCAGGTCGGCGCGCTGGTACAGCCAGCTGGCCGGATAGGTGCGCGCCGGCCCGGTCCGCATCCGCGCCCGCCCGGCCGCGATCGACGCATAATAGGGCGGCTTCTTCGCCGGGTCGGCCGCCACGCCCGGATCCACCACCAGCGTGAGCGCGGCCAGCCCCGCCAGCGCCATTGCAACGATACGCATGTTACTCAATTCCCTGTTGCCCGCCCCGCTTCTATCGACCCGGGGCTTCTACCAACAGCGACGGCGGTGCTTCAACCACCGTTGACGCAAACCCCGCCCCGCGCCAAGCCTGTCGTCATGCCAGATCCGCGCCGCACCGCGAACCCCACGGTTCCCAACCCCGTCGTCGTCGTCACGCGCGAGCTGGCCGATCCGATCATGGACCGGATGGAGGCGCTGTTCGCCACCACCAACAATCGCGGCGACGTGGCCATGACCCGCGATCAGCTGACCGCCGCGATGCAGGATTGCGACGTGCTGGTCCCGACCGTCACCGACGATATCGACGCCGCGCTGATCGCCAGCGCCGGCCCGCGCCTGAAACTGATCGCCAATTACGGCGCGGGCGTGAACCACATCGACCTGAAGGCGGCGCGCGCACGCGGGATCATCGTCACCAACACGCCGGGCGTCCTGACCGAGGATACCGCCGACATGACGATGGCGCTGATCCTGTCGGTGCCGCGCCGGCTGGCCGAGGGCGAAAAGCTTGTCCGCTCGGGCCAGTGGAGCGGCTGGAGCCCGGGCGGGATGCTGGGCCACCGCATCGGCGGCAAGGCGCTGGGCATCGTCGGCATGGGCCGCATCGGTCAGGCCGTGGCGTTGCGCGCCCGCGCCTTCGGCCTGTCGATCCATTACCACAACCGCCATCGCCTGCCCGCCGTGCCGGAGGCGCAGCTGGCTGCGACCTGGCACGCCGATCTCGATTCGATGCTGGGCGCAATCGACATCCTGACCATCCACACGCCGCGCAATGCCGATAGCGAGAATATGATCGATGCGCGCCGGATCGGCCTGATGCGGCCCCATGTCTATCTCATCAATGCCGCGCGCGGCGGCATCGTCGACGAGGACGCGATGATCGACGCGCTGGAGGGCGGATGCCTCGCCGGTGCCGGGCTGGACGTCTGGAAACACGAACCGACGATCGACCCGCGCCTGCTCGCGCTGCCCAATGTGGTCATGACCCCGCACATGGGATCCGCCACCGTCGAGGGGCGGATGGCGACCGGTGAAAAGGTCATCGCCAACATCCGCATGTGGGCCGACGGCCACCGCCCGCCCGATCAGGTACTGGACGGATGGGCCTGATTGCCACCGGCAACGGAACCTGCGCGCGCGTTCTGCATTTCCCCGATGACTATCAACGACATCGGGAGTGTCACGCCATGAAGAAGATCGCAGTCTCCGCCCTTATCCTGGCCTCGGCCGTGTCGCTGTCGGCCTGCTCGACCCTGCGCGGCGCGGCGATCGGTGGCGCGGGCGGTGCCGGTGTCGCGGCCGCAACGGGCGGCAGCATCGAAAAAGGCGCAGCGGTCGGCGGCACGGCCGGCGCGGTCGTGGGCACCGTCGCCGACTGATCCAACCCGCTCTTTCGGGCAAGGAAAAACCCCGGGGCATCCAACGATGCCCCGGGGTTTTTCCCATGACGACGGCCGCGAGGCCTTCACGCCCCCCGCGCCGGATCAATCCCCGGTCAGGATCCGGTCGACCAGTTGCTTCACATTTGGCACGAACCCGTTGGAATAGAACGGATCGCGCTTGAAGTTATACGCCGAATGGCCGGCGAACATCAGGTTGCGGTCGGTGTCGCCACCATGCGCGATATCCTGCAACGTCTTCTGGATGCAGAAGCTGCGCGGATCGGCCAGCCGCCCGGTCGAGTTCGTTTCGCTGTCCGCCCAGCTCGAAAACGAACATTGGCTCAGGCAACCCATGCAGTCGCTCTGGTCCTTGCGGATCTCGCCCTTCTCGCCCGGCGTCACGAACACCAGCGTATTGTCAGGCGTCTTCAGCGCGTCGGTGAAGCCCTCGCCGAACCACTGCCGCGCGCGCAGCAGATCGCCCCGCGTGACCCAGAAGTTCTTGCCCTTCACGCCGACGTCCAGCTGGAACACATGGTCGCCGGCTTCTTGCGTCGAAAACGCGATCTGCCGCTCCGATCGTGCCTCCAGCATCCGCAGGAACGGGTTGCGTACCGCGCTGGAATAGAAACCGGTGGGCGAGAACCGGTGCAGCAGCACATCGCCCTCCTCAATCTCCATCAGTTTCGATTTCCACCCCTGCGGAATCGGACTTTCCTGCGTCAGCAGCGGGCGGGTGCCGAACTGGAACATGATCGCGCCAAGCTCGGGATTGTCGATCCAGTCGTTCCAGTCGCGCAGGTACCAGACGCCGCCGGCCATCACGATCGGCACGGTGTCGGCGATCCCGCCCTCGCGCATCGCCTCGCGCAGCGCCTTCACGCGGGGATAGGGATCCTGCGGCGCCAGCGGATCCTCGGCGTTGGACAGGCCGTTATGCCCGCCGGCCAGCCACGGATCCTCATATACCACCGCCGCCAGCCACTGCGCCGCCTTGGAATAGGCGCGCTTCCACAATGCCCGGAACGCCCGCCCCGAACTCACGATCGGCAGGTAGTTCACGTCATAGGACGCCGCGATTTCCGACAGCTTGTACGGCATCCCCGCGCCACAGGTGACACCGGCGACCTTGCCGCGCGTGCGCTCCAGCACGCCGTGCAGGATACGCTGCGCGCCACCCATTTCCCACAGCACGTTGATGTTGATCGCGCCCTTGCCGTCGGCAATTTCATAGGCGCGCTCGACCTGCTGGACCGCACCCTCGATCGCGTAATCGATCAGTTCCTCGTGCCGCTCGCGCCGGGTCAGCGCCGAATAGACCTGCGGGATGATCTTGCCGTCGGGATCATAGCTGTCGGCGTTCACCGCCGACACCGTGCCGATACCCCCGGCCGCGGCCCAGGCCCCCGCCGACTGGTGGTTGGTCGCCGCGACTCCCTTGCCGCCCTCGACGATCGGCCAGACTTCGCGACCGTTATACACGATAGGATTCAGGCCCTTGAACACCGCTGCGAACACCTTTCAGACAAGATCGTCGGTTAAAGAACGGCCCATATAGCCATTGGACGCAATCACGCGAGCGTTTTGACCAATCACCCCAGTACGCCGGGCCGCCGCATGGCGCACTCGTACAGCGCCTTGTAGCGTGCGATCATCACCCCTTCGTCGTAATACGCCACCGCCTTCGCCCGGTTGGCGGCCCCGACCTGAGCACGCAGGTCGGCATCCAGTACCAGCGGCTGCATCGCGTCGCGCAACCGCACCTCCCCATGATAGGGCGCGATGAACGGTGCATTCTCCGGCGCGACCATCACGCCGATATCGCCGACCGGGGGGGCCACGATCGGCAGGCCGGCGGCCATGCCCTCGACCACGCTGATCGGAAACTGCTCGCTGCGCGACGACAGCGCCAGAATGTCAAACAGCCCGACATAGCGATACGGCCGGTCGAGAAAGCCGGGCAGCACGACCCGGTCTGCAATCCCCATCGCCGCCGCCGTCTGGCGGATCGCGTCGCGGTCCGGCCCCTCGCCGACGATCACCAGCCGGAACCTGCCCGACAGACCACCGCACGCGCGCACCAGCGCCGTCAGATCCTTGACCGGGCGCAGCCCCGCGAGCGCACCGATCACTACCTCCCGGGCATTCGGCACGAAGCCCGGAATAGCCTTCGGATCGGGCTTCTTCGCGTACAGCGCGGTGGCGATGCCGTTTTCGATCCGGTGAACCCGCTCGCGCGGTTGCTTCCACGTCTCCAGCGCGATTCGTTCCAGCACCTGCGAGGGCACCACCAGCGCCTTAGCCGCGCCCAGCGCCATCCGCCGGTACAGGTTGCGTTCGCGCTTCAGCCCGCCGGCCTCGTCCTCGTTGAACCCGTCTTCATGATGGATGACGGGCGGCATCCCCTTGCCGAACACCCGCGCCGCCATCACGCCGTCGATCGCGCCCCAGTTATAGGTCAGCACCAGATCGAACCGGCGCATGTAGCGCGCCAGCGCCTCGTAGCGCGCTACCCCCGGCCGGCCGGTCAGCGACGGCGCGTCCTGCGCGATCTCGTACGCCACCCCCCTGGCGATCGAATCGCGCGCACCCAGCGCGTCGGGAATGCCCGACACAATCGTGTGCCGCGCGGCGCCGCCGAACGCGTTCATCAGCCGGACCGCGCGCGCCTCCTTGCCGCCCAGCGAAAAGGACGAATGCAGATGCAGGATGTGGACGGGTGCAGCCATGCCACCGGGCCTAGCCGCATGGTCCCCTGCCGATCAAGCCGTGACGCGTCCCGTCCGCTGCAACTTGCCCCACCCGACCATCGGCCCGCGCAGCGCCTGGGCGATCGCCTTGAGCACGACATAGTACATCACCTGGCGATAGCCGATCCGCTGCGGCACCAGCAGCCACAACAACCGCCACCGCTCGCGCCGCTCCAGCGCGAACGCGACCGTCGCCGCCAGCAGGTCGATCGCGGTGAACACCAGCCAGTAGACGAGCATCGTCTCGACATCGTGGCTCGTCTGCGCCCAGCCATGCGCCTGCACCGCGACATACGTCCCGACGAAACTGACCAGCAGCGCCAGGTCGATGATCGGCGATATGGCGGCGAACAGGATCTGAAACAGGATCGCCTGCGGCAACCCGACGATGGCCAGCCCGCGCGGTTTGCCCCGGCCGATCAACGCCCGGTGCTTCCACAGGCATTGCAGCGTGCCGAACGCCCAGCGGAACCGCTGCTTGGCCAGCGCGCGCATCGTCTCCGGCGCCTCGGTCCACGCCACCGCATACTGGTCGTACGTCACGCGCCAGCCCGCGCGCTGGATCGCGATCGTAAGATCCTGATCCTCGGCGAGCGTGTCGTGCGGATAGCCGCCGACTTCGGCGATCGCGGACCGCCGCCACGCGCCGACCGCGCCCGGCACCACCGTCATCGCGTTCAGACGGGCGAGTGCGCGGCGTTCCAGATTCTGCGCGGTGATATATTCCAGCGCCTGCCACCGGGTAACCAGATTCACCCGGTTGCCGACCTTCGCATTGCCCGCCACCGCCCCCAGTGCGGGATCGTCGAACCAGCGCGCCAGCCGCGCGATCGTCGTCGGCTCGAACTGCGTATCGGCGTCCAGCGCGATGACGATCTCGCCGGTCGCCATCTCCAGCCCACGGTTCAGCGCCCGCGCCTTGCCGCCATTCTCCAGCGTCAGCAGGCGAACACGCGGGTCGTCGGCGAACGCCTTGGCGACGACCGCGCTGGTCGCATCCTTCGACCCGTCGTCGATCACCAGCACCTCGATCCGCACCTGCGTCGAGGCCAGTACGCCGCGCACGGCGCGCTCGATCACCCGTTCCTCGTTATAGGCGGGGATCATCACGGTCACGAACCGGTCGGGGTCGATCGCGGGAAATACCTGCCGCGCCTCGCGCCGCGCCTGGACCAGCGCCAGCGCCGACAGCGTCAGCGCGCGCAGGATGCCGATGGTGATCGCGATCCCGAACAGCCAGCGCAAGGCAATGACGATCCCGCCCATCACGCTGAACAGCGTCAGGTCGGCCATCGCCGCCAGCCGGTCCCCGGCAGAAATCGGCGGCATCGCCGTGTCGCGCGACAGGCCCGCCAGCGTCGACACCGGCACGAAACTGTACCCACGCGCCCGCAACCGCGCGATGATGACCGGCAGGGCCGCGACCGTCTGCGCGCGGTTGCCGCCCGCGTCGTGCAGCAAAATGATGTTCTGACTATCGGCAGGCGTGCCAGATTCGACCGCAGCGATCGTGCGGTCGATGATCGACTGCACCCCCGGCCGCTTCCAGTCACCCGGATCGACATGCAGCCCGACCGAGATGTAGCCGCGCTGCTGCGCCTCCAGCGCGGGCACGATTTCATCCGCCGTCGTCGGCTCGGCATCGCCGAAATAGGGCGCGCGGAACAGCCGCAGCGATCGCCCGGTAAATGCCTGGAACAGCCGTTGCGTCGTGTTCAGCTCCAGCTTGACCTGACGCTGCGAGACATTGGCCAGATTGGGGTGGGTGTAGGTGTGACTGCCGACCTCGTCCCCCTCGGCGACCATCCGCTCCAGCAACGGCCGCTGCGTCAGCGCATTCTCGCCGACGATGAAGAACGTCGCCGGCACATGCTCGCGCCTCAGGATGTCCAGTACCTGCGGCGTCCAGGTCGGGTCCGGCCCATCGTCGAACGTCAGCGCCAGTTGTTTCGGACGATAACCGGTGCGCGCCACGACATAGGGCGACGGCAACCGGTCGAACGTCACCGATGCCAGCATCCCGTCCGGCCCGACGGTCGCGGTGCGATGCCCCGCCACCGGTTCGGCGGCAATCTTCAGGATCTCGCCCGATCCCTCGATATCGACATTCGTACCCGCTGGAATCGCGTCGATGACGGATGGCGCGGGCAAGGCCCGATGGTCGCGCCCGAACAGCGACCAGAAGCCCGGATCCTCCGACCCCAGCCGCCACAACGCGACCTGGGCCAGCCCCGCCCGCTTCAGGAACGCCAGTTCGTCATGGGCCGATGCCGCGTCCAGCATCCACACCGTATGCCGCGTTGCCCCGTCCTGATAGGCAAAGCCGGTATTACCGCTGACGGCGTCGAACACCGGCGTCGTCCGCGAATCGCGCGCGGCCTGCCACGCCTCCTCGACGTCCAATGAATCCCCGCCCCGATCGTGCCAGTCATAGGCATAGGATCCGATCGCCACGACGATCTTTGCCGCCGGAATCCCGCGCACCGCATCCGCGACGCTGCGCGCGAACCACCGCTTCGACGCGATCGGTCCGGCCGCGCCACTCGTCTCGTGCTCGTCATACGCCATCAGGAAGATCTTGTCGGTCACCGCCCCATAGGCGCGCAGGTTCCAGTCCGGGTTCGCCACCGGCGCGGCGATCGCCACCACCCAGCCACGCGAGGCAAAGCGCGCCTTGGCCTCGGCCAGGAATCGCCGGTAATTTCCTTGCGCGCTCGCCGGCAGGTTCTCGAAATCAAAGAACGCGCCGCCCGCGTGGTTCGCCGCGAGGAACGGCGTCAGCCGGTCGAGAAACGCGGCCCGCGCATTGCGATCGGCCAGCAGCGCCGCCGTGCCCGGCCCGTCCCAGTCGCCATCCAGCACGTTCTGCACCATCGGCACGATCAGCGGCCGATGCACCGCCCGGTTCAGGATCGCGCGCCCGGCCGTGTCACGGAACGTCGTGATCCGGTGGTCCGGCCCCGTCACCGAGATCCAGCCCGGAATCACCCAGTCGAGCTGCTCGACATGCCGCGCCAGCGACGCCGCGCTCGACGGATCCCACGGCACATGAAAGCCTATCGCCAGCGGCGCAGTGCCGCCCTGCATGGTCTTCGGCGCGCCAAACACGCGGCGCGCGTAATAATCAAGGCTGCGCCGGGTCCGGTGGATCAGCCCGCCATGCGGCGCCGGCAACGGTTTCAGCGCGGCACGCTCGGCGACGACAGGCAACAGCGGGGCGGCCGGCACCGCGCCGACCGACACCGCCAGGATCGCTACCGCGATGACCAGCAGCGCGATGAACGCGGCGACCGCGGCGGCGAACCGGCGGCGACGGCGGCCACTCGCATCGTAGAAAACGGCATTGCTCGGCATGACAGCGACACTCCCGCGCCGCTCATGCCGCATGGCAAATGGCCGGGACCGCTCAACGCGATGACAAATGCGTCATCGGTCGTCCCGGGCGTCAGGCGTCAGGCGTCAGGCGGTGATGCCATAACGCGCGTAAACCCGGTCGACCTGCGGGTTGATGATCCGCGCCGCCATCAGGTCGGCCGCCGATCCGGCCGCATCGCCCGTCCGCTTGCGCACGACACCGCGCAGGAACAGGCTGGCGGCGGTATTCGGATCATTCTCCAGCACCGCGTCCAGATCGCTCAACGCATCCGCCATCCGGTTCATCCGGAAATACACCATCGCCCGGCTGTCGAGCGCAGCCGTGGTCGAATCGCTCAGTTCGATTGCCTTCGTGCAATCCTTCAGCGCGGTGTCGAGCGCGACGTTGCGCGTCCCCTTGATCCAGCAGCGTCCGTTCAGCAGGCCGGGCATGCCGGGCCGCTCGGCGATGGCGGCGTCGATCGTCGCAAGCGCGCCCGGCACATCCCCGGCCGCCGCCTGCACATCGGCCTTCAGTTGCAGGTAATCGGCCTTCGTCTTGCCGCCCGCGTCGATCCGTTCCTGCGCCAGCGCCAGCGCACCGGCGGCATCGCCCCGGTCGGATTTCAGATTGGCCAGCACGGCGACGGCCCATTGCGACGACGGATCAAGCGCCACCGCCGCCTGTGCATCCGCCAGCGCCCCGGCGCCGTTGCCAAGCATGTCCCGGTAACGTGCCCGGTTCATATACGCCGTGATGTCGGGCTGGATCGCGATGACCTGATCCATGTCCGCCGCCGCGCCGCGATAGTCGTAGATCCCCGCATGGAAGCTGGCGCGCGACGCATAGCCTGTCACCTCCTTGGGATCGTCGGCGATCGCCCTGGCAAACATCGCGTCGATCGCCTTGACGCCGCCGCTCGTCTGCGCGGCCTGCGCCACCCGCCAGCGCGGCGGATAGGTCACGGGGGCCACCACGCGCAGGATCCGCGCCTGCGCCTGCGCAAACGCCGCGCGCGCCGCCGCCACGTCGGCGGGCCTGATCTCCGCGCCCACCGAGTCGATCCGGTCCTCCGCCGTCGCCACCGCCCCGGTCAGGTCGGCCTTGCGGGTCAGCAGCGCACCCGCCAGCGTCGGCGGCAGCGTCCGGTCCCCCTCCAGCACGAAGCCCTTGCCGCCATCGGGCAGGGTCAGGCGCGTCGCATACACGATTGACCCCGGCCCTTCGGTCGCGACCGGAATATCCGCCCAGGCGGGCCGCGCCCGGTCCGGCGCGAACGTCGTCTTGGACACCGCCATGTCGATCGTCTGGCGATACCGCTTGTCCTCGCGCTCCCACCGCGTCGTCATGATCCCCGCCACGGTAACGGTGGCAATGCCGGTCACGGGGTCATAGGCGAACCCGGTATCGCCGATCTGCCCCTCGCCGATCATCTGGGTCGCCATCGCACTGGCCATCTCGCGCCGGGTCTTGGCGTCGGCCTGCGCTACGCCGGCATTGACCTGATCGGCCCAGGCCCCGCGCATCGCGAACCGCGCCTTGTACAGCGTCGGCAGGCCGATCCCGGCGCTGTCGTCATACTCGACCGCCACCGTCATCATCGGCCGCGCGTCCGCATGGATCGGCAACGGCATCAGATCCGCGCCCGCCACCCGCAGCGGCAGGACATGGCGAAAGCCCGGCGTGTCACCGATATCGGCTGCCCGCGCGCCCGTTCCCGTCCCGTCCAGCCACAGGGTCCGCCCGGCAACCGTCGCGCGCACGATGACATGGTCGAACACGCCGGGTGCCGGCAGGCGCTTGGGCAGGCTGTCGCCACCCTGCGCGCTGACCAGCACCGCCTCACCCTCGATCCCCAGCCGGTCGAGGATCGCCAGCAGCAGCAGCGTCTTGGCCTTGCAGTCGCCGTAGCGCAGCGTCCAGGTGCTGGCCGGCGTCTGGGGCACGTAATTGCCACCGTTCATGCCCAGCGCCAGATAGCGGATCTTCGACTGCACCAGTTGCAGCGCGCCTTGCGTCCGCATCAGCGGATCGGCGCTCGCCTTCGCGATAGCCGCCACCTCCGCCGCCAGCGGACTGCCATCGGCGATCAGGCCCTTCGCCGCGAACAGCGGAGCCATGGTCCGCGATACGTCGGCCCAGTCGGCAAAGGTCGACGCCTCCAGCATCGGGAACTGCCGGTACCGAAGCGGCGCGTCGCCCGGCAGATCCTTCGCCTTCTCCAGCGGCAGGGTCAGCGTGACCTCGCGCTCCGCCTCCCTGGCGACGGGGGCCGGCTTCGTCCCGTCCATCAGGTTCTGCACATGCACCGGTGTCGCCGCCGGCCACAGGATCCGCGACCGGCCGAACCCGACGGCCAGCGGCTGCGTCATCAGCGGCACATAGCTCTGCGCCCGCCCCTTCAGCGCCGCATCCGCCTGATTGGTCGAGAACGACAGCCGCAGCACGTCGCCGACGCGCAAGCCCTCGACCGCCATCGTCGCGGTCAGCACGCCGTCCAGGCTGCGCTGCTCCAGCCCCTGCTCGCGCCGCAGCACGGTGAACCGCCCGCCGGTCTTCAACAGGTCGATACGCTCCGCCCCGCGCACGATCTCCGCGCGGTGAATCATCAGGTCGCCCTTGTCGGGCTGCCACGGCAGGGCCAGCGTGCCCATCTGCTCCAGCATCTGCTGCGTGCTCACGCGCCGGGCGCTGTCGACATATTGCCAGACGTGATCGCCCTCGATCCGCTGCTGGCTGTCGAAGATCAGGAACGGCGGCGCATCGGGTGCCTCCGCCTTCGCCGGGTCGATCGCCGGTGCCGGTTTCACCCAAGCCGGCACCGCCTGATACAGCGGCATGTCACCGGCATTGGCGGCACCCGCGATTGCCACCATGGCCACGCCAAGCGCCAGACGATACGACTTCATGAACGACCCCCGTTATGCCCCGGGGACAGGTCATGGCCGGGATCGCAATCCGGTGCAATGGATCTGCCGATGATCGCCGGAAATCGGAAAAGTCCTACCCGGACAATGCGTTCCGGCACCCTCGACAACGGCTGGCTGGCTGGCTGGGGCGGCAGGGTTCGAACCTGCGAATGGCGGCATCAAAAGCCGCTGCCTTACCACTTGGCGACGCCCCACCGTGGCAGAGCCGGCCTTATAACGGCGAGAACGCCGCTGGGAAGCCCCTACCGACCCGTCTGGTCCGCTCAGTCGAGCCGCTTCACCCAGCCATGCGGATCCGGCGCCTGCCCGCGCTGGATCGCCACCAGTTGCGTGCGGATCGCCTGCGTCCGCGCGCCCGGTCCGCCATCGCCGATCGTGAAGCGCCCCTCGGGCGACACCACCTGGCCGATCGGCGTCACCACCGCCGCCGTGCCGCAGGCGAACGCCTCGACCAGCCGCCCGCTCTGTGCATCGCTGCGCCACTGGTCGATCGCATACGGCTCCTCTCGCACCATCAGTCCTTCCGCGCGCGCCAGCGTCAGGATCGAATCGCGCGTGATGCCGGGCAGGATCGTACCGTTCAGCGGCGGCGTCGCCATGCTGCCGTCGTCGAACACGAAGAACACGTTCATGCCGCCCAGTTCCTCGACCCAGCGCCGCTCGGCCGCATCCAGGAACACGACCTGATCGCAGCCCTGACGGATCGCCTCCGACTGCGCGAGCAGGCTGGCGGCATAATTGCCGCCGCACTTGGCCTCACCCGTGCCGCCGGGGGCTGCGCGCGTGAAATGCTGGCTGACCCAGATCGAGACTGCCGGCGACCCGCCCTTGAAATAGGCTCCGACCGACGACGCGATGACCATGAACAGATATTCGGACGACGGCTTCACGCCCAGGAACACCTCGGACGCGAACATGAACGGGCGCAGGTACAGTGCGCCGCCATCGCTCTCGGGGATCCAGTCGCGATCGGTCGCCACCAGCCGCTCGACCGATTCCAGGAACAGCGCTTCCGGCAGGTCCGGCATCGCCATTCGCTGCGCCGACCGGTTGAACCGCCGCGCATTCGCCTCCGGCCGGAACAGCGCGGTGCCGCCATCGGCCAGCCGATACGCCTTCATGCCCTCGAAGATTTCCTGCGCGTAATGCAGCACGGACGACGCAGGGTCGAGCGTCAGCGGCGCCCGCGCGGTAATCCGCGCGTTATGCCAGCCCTCGGCGTCGCTGTAGCGGATCATCGCCATATGGTCGGTGAACACGCGGCCAAAGCCCGGATCGACCAGACGCTGCGCCCGCTCGTTCGCGGCGACCGGCGCTGCATGCGGTTCGAAACGGAAAGTGGCTGGCGTCTGCTGAGGGTCGGAAGACATTGTACTCTCTCACGCGTTTGGGGTTGCCGTGGCGTAGGACCGATGGCTAAACCGGTCAACATGGCTGCCGCTTCCCCGACCGCGTCGAACGCCGCGTCCCCGCTGTTCCTGCGCGAACCGGAACTGCGTCGCGGCCTCGAACTGCTGTACTTCGGCAACAGCCACATCACCCGCTCGATCGACAAGGGGCTGGCCGAACAGGGCCTTGGCCGCGCGCACCACCGCGCGCTGTATTTCATCGCCCGCCGCCCCGACATGACGGTCAGCGAACTCCTGTCGCTGCTGGCCATCACCAAGCAATCGCTTGGCCGCGTCCTCAACGAACTGGCGGAACGCAATCTCGTCGAAACCCGCCCCGGCGACCGCGACCGCCGCCAGCGCCTCCTGCGCCTGACGCCGGCCGGCACCGCGCTGGAAAACGAACTGTTCAACGCCCTACGCGAAAAACTCTCCGCCGCCTACGCGCGGGCGGGGCAAGCGGCGGTGGGTGGCTTCTGGGCCGTGCTGGAGGGGCTGATCCCGGAGGATGAACGCGCGCGGCTGCGAGGGTTGCAGGATAATGATTGAGGGCGGCGTGGAAAGGTCCGAGTTCGGTGGGAAGCGGACCTAGGCTGTGCCCCGAATCAAGATTGTCGAGAGCTGTTGAAGCCCAGAGGGTGCATAGTCCCAGAACGATGACAATTCCCTTGGATAGCGCCTTTGCATGTCGGCTAGCACCGGCGCTGCGGCTGGTGCAGACAACCGTATCAGCCAATGGTCCAACGCCATTCCTGCTCGCGCGGCACCGCACAGCACGCTTTCCGCTTTTTCGCCCACCCAACCCTCATCTGCGTCAGCCAAATCACTTGCGAGTGCTTGCTCGAACCAGGCATCAACAAACTGTTCGATGACCCGCTGCTCTTGTGGCAACCACGATCGCCAGCCTGCGAGAGAGAGCTTGCCTAAAGCGATTTCGGGATTGTTGGCATTCTCGGGATCAAATGCCGACACCTCAAGAATTCTTGGAAGCAGGTATCGAAAGTCTTTTTCGTCACCAATTGTGAGGAAAACGCCGGAAACATAACGCCAGAGAGCTTGGCCGGTAATTTCACGCAACGGGGTGGTCAGCAGGACATCCGTGTTGCGTGTCGAGATGCAACACGGGCATCCTTCTATGATCGAGGGAGCCGGAACATTGAAGGTGTGGTAAACAGTCGTGAGCGCCTCGCGAACCCTCCTACTCACCTGACTTGATGCAGCGTCGGTCATCTTCGATAGAAACTCGGTTAGTAAGGGTGGCTGCACCGCTGTAGAAACAAAATGTCCCAAAATGGCCTGAACCGCTAATCATTCACACAGCCCCCCCCTACCGCGCCGCCGCCGCCATCTCCGCATTCCGCCGCGCCGCCGCCGCCAGCGTCTCCGTCAGCAACGCCACCAGCGCCCCGTCGGCGTCCAGCACATTCAGCCCCTGCCGCGTCGATCCGCCGGGACTGGCCACCCGGTCGGCCAGCACCGCCGGGCTTTCGGGTGAGGCGGCGGCCATGATCCCCGCCCCCTCCAGCGTCGCGACCGCCAGCCGCGCCGCCTGATCCGCCGGCAACCCCAAAGCCGCCCCCGCCGCCGCCAGCGCATCGGCAAAGCGGAACACGAAGCCCGGCCCGCATCCGGCCAGCGCGGTCACCGCGTCGAACGCCGTTTCCTCGACCCATTCGACCAGCCCCAGCGGCGTCGCCAGCGCCTCGGCCAGCGCGCGCGCCGCCGGACCGGCACTCGCGCTCGACAACGCGGTCACGCCGCGCCCGATCGCGACCGGCAGGTTCGGCATCGCCCGCACCACCGCATCCGCCGGGATCCGCGCCGCCAGCGTCGCCTCCTCCACCCCGGCCAGAATCGACAGCAGCACGCCCGGCCGCACGTCCGCGAGCAGCGGCGCGATATCGCCCAGTTGCTGCGGCTTCACCCCCAGCACCAGCACCGCCGGCCGCGACGCTTGCGGCACCGAATGAACCAGCCGCACGCCATCCGGCATCGGCCGCGCGCTGCGGTTGATGACGGTCACGCTCGCCGGATCAAGCCCGGCGGCGATCCACCGCCCGAGCATCGCCCCTGCCATCGTCCCGCATCCGATGATCCACAGCGGCCCGCCGATATCCAGACGGCCGCTCACGACACTCAGGCCTCGCCTTGCGTGTCAATCAACGCGGCGGCCAGCGCATCGGCGGGCGTCTTGCCGCCCCACAGCACGAACTGGAACACCGGATAGAAACGCTCGCATTCGTCGATCGCCGATTCCACCAGCGATTCTGCCGCTGCCAGCGACATCGTCCCCTCATCATCGCCATCGACCAATGCGGCATTGCGATAGAGCAGGATCCCGCTCGACGACCACAGTTCGAAATGGCCGATCCAGAGTTGCTCGTTGACCAGCCCCAGCGTCTCGTAGATCGCCGCGCGCCGCTCGTCGGGCACCTTGATGTCGGGAAAGGCGAGGAATTGCAGGACGCTGTCGTCGTCACGCCACAGCGCGCGCAGCTCATATTCAGCCCAGCTGCCCTTCACCGTCGCGACGATCTCGTCGTCGTGCCGCTCATGCGTCCAGCCATGCGCGGCGTAATAGCTTTCCAGCATATCGATGGGCGCGGCATCGTCGCGGTCGTAATCGGCGTCTTCTAACATCATATGGTCCTGCCGATCCCTATCGCACGAACGCGCACACGGATGCAAAGCTGCAACCGCGCGTCGTTCGTGAAAAAGGACCGAAGTCCACCGATTTCTGTGGAAAAGTCAGGCGTCGTCAAACCCGGTCATCGGCACCGGCTTGGCAAGATCGGGCCTGGGCGCTGGCGGCGACACCGGGGCGGCGGCGGATTTCGCCTCCAGCGCATCCAGCCGTACCTTCAGCGCGTCGGCCTCGTCCCGCGCGGCGGCCGCCATCGCCTTGACCGCGTCGAACTCGTCGCGGCTGACGAAGTCCAGCCCGCCGATCCACTCGCGCGCGCGCGCCCGCGCACTGGATTCGGCCTCGCGCCCCATGCCCGCGATCGTGCCGGCCGCGCCGTTCATGATCTTCGCCAGATCATCGAGAATGCGGTTTTCGGTCTGCATAAAAAGAAAATCCCGTTGCGTCGGTCTGTGTCAGTTCAGGATTTGGGTGGTCGTGTGGCCGGGCGCAAGAGTGGCCGCATTCGGGTTCAGCTGCCCGATCCGCCACGTCAGCACGCCGGCAAAGCTGATCCACACCATGTACGGCACCAGCAGCCACGCGGCCAGCGGCCGGATCCGCCCGAACGCGAAGGCGGTGGCGATCGTAGCCGCCAGCATCGCGACGATGACGATCAGCGCCAGCCCGACCTGATGCGCGCCGAAGAACACCGGCGTCCACACCAGATTCAACGCAAGCTGCACCACGAACAGCCCGATCGCGACCGGACGCCCGCGCGCCCCCCGCGCATGCAGGATCATCGCCAGCGCCAGCCCCATAAGAATATACAGCGTCGTCCACGCGACCGGGAACACCCAGCCCGGCGGCGTCACCGATGGCTTGACCAACGCGGTATACCACGCGCTGTCGCTGCCCACCGGCACCGACCGGCCGGACAGGAAACCCAGCAGGACGACCAGCGGCACGGTCACCACCGCCCATCGTACGAACGACATCCGCAACTGGCCCCGTGAGGCGATTCCGCTCAAGTCCGTTCCCTTCGACCTAGATCCTGGCCTCCTGCCGCGTCGCAGGCCCCGCGTAAAGCGCGCCGAACCGGGCATCGTTCCACAAGCGACCCGTTTATGGACGGGTGCGTCCGCACGCCACGCCCTTCGCCGCGGCCGGATCGCGTCCACTCACCCCGTCACCCGCACCGCCGCGACCAGAAACTCGATGTTTCCCTCAGGCCCGGTGATCGGACTTTCGACCACGCCATCCACATGCCAGCCGTCGCCGGTCAGCCAGTCGACGACCTCTTTGCAGACCCGCGCATGGATCGCTGGATCGCGCACCACCCCGCCCTTGCCGACCTCGCCGCGTCCCGCCTCGAACTGCGGCTTGATGAGCGCCATCAGCCGCGCGCCGTCACGCGCAAACGTAATCGGCCTTTCCAGCACCTTGGCCAGCCCGATGAAGCTGGCATCGCAAACGATGAGGTCGACGGGTTCGGGGATATGCGTTGCCGTTAGGATGCGCGCGCTGGTCTGCTCCAGCACGACGACCCGCGCATCCTGTCGCAGCTTCCACGCCAGCTGATTGGTCCCGCTGTCGACCGCATAGACGCGCGCCGCGCCGCCGGTCAGGAGAACGTCGGTGAACCCGCCGGTCGACGACCCGACGTCGATCGCCACCGCAGCCTCCACGCCCCAGCCGAAATGCGCCAGCCCATGCGCCAGCTTGATCCCGCCACGCGACACCCACGGGTGGTCCCGGCCGCGCACGTCCAGCACCACGTCGTCCGCCAGCGTCTGGCCCGGCTTGTCGACCTTGCGAGTGCCCGCGAACACCAGCCCGGCCATGATGAGCGCCTGCGCCCGCGTCCGCGATTCGACCAGTCCCCGATCGACGAGCATCTGGTCGGCGCGCAGCTTGGCCATGGTCGCGGCCACGGGCTATTCGCCCGCGAACACACCCTTCAGCTTGGCGAAAAAGCCCTGGCTGTCCGGACATTCGTCGCCCGTTTCCGTCTCGCGAAACGCCTCCAGCAATTCGCGCTGACGGGCCGACAGCTTCGTCGGCGTCTCCACCTCGACCTGGATCACCATGTCGCCGTGTCCGCGCCCCTGCAGCACCGGCATGCCGCCGCCGCGTTGACGCAGTTGCTTGCCCGACTGGATCCCAACCGGAATCTTGATCTCGTGCGCCCGGCCGTCCAGCCCCGGAATCGACAGCGTGCCGCCCAATGCGGCGGTCGTGAACGTGATCGGCGCGCGAGCGAACAATGTCGTGCCCTCCCGCTCGAACAGCGAATGCCGCGCGACGTGCAGGAAGATGTACAGGTCGCCCGCCGGCGCACCGCGCGCACCCGCCTCGCCCTCGCCGGTCAGGCGAATCCGCGTTCCTTCATCGACACCCGGCGGCACGTTGACGCTCAGCGTCTTGGTGCGGTCGACCCGCCCCTCGCCGCGACAATCGGGGCACGGATCGGCGATCACCTGGCCCGCGCCCTGGCAGACCGGGCACGCGCGCTCGACCACGAAAAACCCCTGTTGCGCGCGCACCTTGCCGTGACCGCCGCAATGCGCGCAGGTCTTGGCGCTGGTGCCGGGCCGTGCGCCCGACCCGTCGCAGGTGTCGCACTGCGCCGACACATCGACCGTGATTTCGGTCGACTTGCCGTGGAAGGCTTCCTCCAGGCTGATTTCCATGTCGTAGCGCAGGTCGGCGCCGCGCCGGTGCTGCTGGCGACCACCGCCGCCACGCTGCCCGCCCATGAACTCGCCGAACACGCTTTCGAAAATGTCGGAAAAGCCGCCGCCGAAATCCTGCGCGCCGCCACCCTGCCCGCCGCTCTGGCGGAACGCGGCATGGCCGTACCGGTCGTACGCCGCCCGCTTCTGCGGATCCTTCAGACAGTCATAGGCCTCGCTGACCGCCTTGAACTTCGCCTCGGAATCCTTGCAACCCGAATTCTTGTCCGGGTGATATTTCATCGCGAGCTTGCGATAGGACGACTTGATCGTCCCCGCATCCGCGGTCCGCTCGACTTCGAGCAGCTCGTAAAAATCGACTTCGGTGGTCATGCCGTCTCCGCGACCATGCCGTCATGCCGGTGATACACCGGCATGACGGTTATGGTTCAACTGGCCGTTTCCGGCCTCAGGGCTTCAGGCTTTATGGCCTTCGTCGACTTCCGAGAACTCGGCATCGACCACGTCGTCCTTGGGCGCATCGGCTGCATCAGCGGATGGCGAAGCCTCCGACTGCTGCTGCTTTTCATAGATCGCCTGACCCAGCTTCATCGCGACCTGCGCCAGCGCCTGGCTCTTCTCGCTCATCGCATCGGCATCACCGCCCTCGACCGCCGTCTTCGTCTCGGCGATCGCCGCCTCGATTTCCGACTTCAGCGCAGCGTCGATCTTGTCGCCATTGTCGGCCAGCTGACGCTCGGTCGTGTGGATCAGGCTCTCGGCGTTGTTCTTTGCCTCGGCACCCGCACGACGCTTCTTGTCGTCCTCGGCGAACTGCTCGGCATCGCGCACCATCTGCTCGATGTCCGAATCCGACAGGCCACCCGATGCCTGGATGCGGATCTGCTGCTCCTTGCCGGTGCCCTTGTCCTTGGCCGACACGTTGACGATGCCATTGGCGTCGATGTCGAACGTGACCTCGATCTGCGGCACGCCGCGCGGAGCCGACGGGATGCCGACCAGATCGAACTGGCCCAGCATCTTGTTGTCCGCCGCCATTTCGCGCTCGCCCTGGAACACGCGGATCGTCACCGCCTGCTGGTTGTCGTCGGCGGTCGAATAGGTCTGCGACTTCTTGGTCGGGATCGTCGTGTTGCGGTCGATCATCCGGGTGAACACGCCACCCAGCGTCTCGATGCCAAGGCTCAGCGGCGTGACGTCGAGCAGCAGCACGTCCTTGACGTCACCCTGCAACACACCGGCCTGGATCGCGGCGCCCATCGCCACGACCTCGTCCGGGTTCACGCCGGTATGACCTTCCTTGCCGAAGAACGACTTCACGACGTCGCGCACCTTGGGCATGCGGGTCATGCCGCCAACCATCACGACTTCCGAAATCTCCGACGCGGTGACACCGGCATCCTTCATCGCCTTGCGGCATGGCTCCAGCGTGCGCTGGATCAGGTCGTCGACCAGACGCTCCAGATCGGCGCGGGTGATCGCCTTCACCAAATGCTTCGGACCCGTTGCATCGGCGGTGATGAAGGGCAGGTTGACCTCGGTCGACGCTGCCGACGACAGCTCGATCTTCGCCTTCTCGGCCGCTTCCTTCAGACGCTGAAGCGCCAGCTTGTCCTTGGTCAGGTCGATGCCCTCGACCTTCTTGAACTCGTCGGCCAGGAACTGGACGATCTTGGAATCGAAATCCTCGCCGCCCAGGAACGTGTCGCCGTTGGTCGCCTTCACCTCGAACACGCCGTCACCGATCTCCAGGATCGAGATATCGAACGTGCCGCCGCCAAGGTCATAGACCGCGATCGTCTTGCCGTCCTGCTTCTCCATGCCGTACGCCAGCGCAGCCGCGGTCGGCTCGTTGATGATGCGCAGCACTTCCAGGCCGGCGATCTGGCCGGCATCCTTGGTCGCCTGACGCTGGGCGTCGTTGAAATACGCCGGCACGGTGATGACCGCCTGCGTAACCGTCTCGCCCAGATAGCTCTCGGCGGTTTCCTTCATCTTCTGCAGGATGAACGCGCTGATCTGCGACGGGCTGTAATCGGTGCCGCCCGCGTTGACCCACGCATCGCCATTCGGCCCGCGCGAAATCTTGTACGGGACCAGCTCGGTGTCCTTCTTGGTGATCGGATCGTCGAACCGGCGGCCGATCAGGCGCTTCACCGCGAAGATCGTGTTGTCGCCATTGGTCACCGCCTGGCGCTTGGCCGGCTGGCCGACCAGTCGCTCGCCATCCTTGGCGAAGGCGACGATCGACGGCGTGGTGCGCGCGCCCTCCGCATTCTCGATCACCTTGGGCTTGCCGCCCTCCATCACCGAAACGCAGCTGTTGGTGGTGCCGAGATCGATGCCGATTACTTTAGCCATGAGTCCTGATAGCCCCTCGCAAACGAAAACCCTTGGTCACGCTGCCGTTACGGCGGCGCAACCGACTTGATGGGGTGCGATATAGGTTAGCTTATTCTTGCCGCAAGATTGTGCGGCAGGTACGCCAACATCGAAAATCCCGAGGATGGACAGGAATATGCGTATTTTCGTGACGATGGCGGCAGTGGGCCTTGCGCTGGCCGGCTGCACCAAGCCGCGCGTGATCGAAATCGAGGATGCCTGGGTCCGCATGCCCGCCGTCCCCAGCCGGCCGGGTGCCGCCTATTTCACGATCGAGGGCGGCCCCGCCGATACCACTTTGGTCAACGTCAGCGCCGATTTCGCGATCCGTGCGGAAATGCACGAAAGTATGAAGGGTAGTGCCGGCATGGCCTCCATGCGGCCGATCACCAGCGTCGCCATCCCCGCCGCCACGAAGATCGCCTTCGCCCCCGGCGGCCGCCATGTCATGCTGTTCGACGTCGACCAGCGCGCGCGTCAGGTCGGCGCGATGCTGCTCACCTTCACCTTCGCCGACGGCAGCCACATGCAGCGCAAGGCCTATCTGGTGAACGCCGGCGACCCGGCACCCGACGCGTGAAGCGCCACCTGACCGAGGGCGAAAAGGCGCTGGCCCAAAGCGTCTTCGGTGACGCGATCGACTACACACAGGTGCGTCTCGCCCGCACGAAATGGGCATTCTTTCAGCCGAAGGATGTTGTCATGGCCCCGACCGGCTGCATCCATTTCCATCCCAAGGGTCACGGCTGGCGCGACGATTTCGGCCCCTGCGCCCTCACCGACCAGGGGCTGTTCATCCACGAGATGACCCACATCTGGCAACATCAGCGCGGCATCTTCCTGCCCCTCGCCCGCCATCCGTGGTGCCGCTACGACTATGCGTTCAAGCCCGGTCAGGCGTTCCACCGATACGGACTGGAACAACAGGCGGAAATAGTCCGCCACGCCTTCCTGCTGCGTCGCGGCGCCCGTGTGGCGGGGGCGCCCGCGCTCGCCCAATATGACACGCTGTTGCCGTTCACCCCCACCCCGGTCCGACGCGACTGAAGACGTCGCGGCGGACGGTTCGCGGCTGCTATTGCCGCTTGCAGATGAAATCGAGCATTTCACCACGCAGCGGCAAGCCCTCGACCGGCCGCAGCGGGCCGTCATAGGCAACGTTCGTCTCGACCCGCGCGCGTGTGTCGGCCACGCCAACGACGTGCAACAACCGCTGCTCGCAGTTCAGTTCGAGCCGCGCATAGGCGACGCGACCGTTCAGCTCCTGCCGGATGATCGCGATCGTCTGGCCGATCACGGTCGGGCGCTGGCGCAGCAGAAAATATTTCGACCGGGTGTCGGACGGCGTCGTCATTTCCACGCCCGGAATCTTCAGTTCGGGCGGTGCCGGACTGGAGATATTGGACGCCGCCAGATCACGCAGCACGACCGCCGCCTGCTGATTGTTTGCCGCCTCCTCGATCGCGCTACCGCCGCACGCGCTCAAGGACAGCGCCGCTGCGCCCAACGCAAAATACCACTTCACCATGCAATCTCCCGGTCACAAAAGTATCGTCCCCGAATGGCTGTCAGGCCGCGACGCGATTACTTCCTGAAACCAAGGACATACTGACCGATCAGGATCACCACGGCCACCAGAACCAGAACGACCGCGCCGGTTTCTTCCCATCCAACAGCGAGTACGCTCTCAAGCTGCTGCGGTTCCTTTTTCCAGATCTTCAATGGTCGCTCCCACGCATTGTCTTGGCGACCCGTATAGCCGATCCGCGACGCGCGGGTCGCGGCGGCAGGTCGCCCGGACGGCGCGGCCGGTCGCGTTTCCCGGTCCTGCCCGCCACAACCTGTGCCATTTCCTGCACATGGCCATGCTGCCGGCCGCCATGCGCCGACCTACAGCGCGTCGAAGTCGATCGGCTGCGTCCGGTCCAGCGCCTGCGGGGCCGCCGGCATCGGATATTTCAGGCCGGTCGCGCAGTTAAACAGCACCACGCGCTCGTCCTCGTCGACCTGGCCCATCTTCACCGCCTGCCGGTAGGCCGCCAGTGTCGCCCCACCCTCGGGGCACAGCAGCAATCCGTCCGCCCGCGCCGCCGCATCGACCGCCTTCAGGATCGCCGGATCGCCAACCGCCAGCGCCTGCCCGCCCGATTCCCGCACCGCGCGCAGGATCAGGAAATCGCCGACCGCTTTCGGCACGCGGATGCCGGCGGCGACCGTGCTTGCATCCTCCCAGCGTTCGGCATGGTCCTCGCCCGCCTCGAACGCGCGAACGATTGGCGCGCAGCCGCTGGCCTGCACCGCGAACATCTTCGGCCTTGCGGGGCCGATCCAGCCCAGCGCCTCCAGCTCGTCGAACGCCTTCCACATCCCGATCAGGCCGGTACCGCCACCGGTCGGGTAGAAGATCGCGTCGGGCAGCTCCCAGCCGAATTGCGCGGCCAGCTCCAGCCCCATCGTCTTCTTGCCCTCGATCCGGTACGGCTCCTTCAGCGTCGAAAAATCGAACCAGCGCCCCTGCTTCGCCCCTTCCGCGACAATCGCGCCGCAATCGTCGATCAGCCCGTTGACCCGCCACACCCGCGCGCCCTGCATTGCGATCTCGCGCACGTTGATTTCCGGCGTATCATCGGGACAGAACACGATCGTCTCGATCCCGCACCGCGTGGCATAGGCGGCCAGCGCCGCGCCCGCGTTGCCGTTGGTCGGCATCGCGATCCGGGTCACGCCCAGCGCCTTCGCCATCGCGACCGCCATCACCAGCCCGCGCGCCTTGAACGAGCCGGTCGGCAACCGCCCCTCGTCCTTCACCAGCACATTGCGACCGCCCGATCGCGGCAGCGGGATCAACGGCGTCTCGATCTCGCCCAGACTGACGATGTCGGCCGTATCGCGCACCGGCAGCAGCTCGCGCCATCGCCACAGATCCGTCTCGCGCCGCATCAGCGCATCACGGTCCAGCGACGCCTTCACGGCCGCCAGATCATAGCGCACCAGCAGCGGTCGCCCGACCCGCGACAGCCCCTGCAACGTGTCGGCCGCATACCGCTCGCCCGTCATCGAACATTCGAGATGCGTGACGAACGTCGGCCGATCGGTGATGAGATTGGTGTTCATTGTTAGACCCTTTGGACGGCCCGTATTGCGTCGCCGACAGAACGCCACTCAATGCATCAACCACCCCGGCGAAGGCCGGGGCCCAATTGGGCCGGCGATGGTGAGGATTTACAAACGCTTACCCGGTTGGGCCCCGGCCTTCGCCGGGGTGGTCCGCATTGGCGCAACGGCGCGCCTCCAAATCAATCCGGCGTCTTCGCCGTCGCCACCAGCGCCGGCCGCAACAACCGGTCGCGGATCATGTAGCCCGCCTGCATTTCCTGCACGACGGTTCCTGCCGGCTGGTCGCTCGGCATTTCCATCATCACCTGATGCTTGTTGGGATCGAGCATCTCGCCCATCGCCGGAATCTTGGTGATACCGTGCCGCTGGAACACCGTCTCCAGTTCGCGGCCCGTCGCCTCAAGGCCCGTGACCAGACCCTTCATCTTGTCGTCGCCGCGCAGGTCGGCCGGAATCGCCGACAGCCCGCGCGACAGGTTGTCCGCCACCGACAGGATGTCGCGCGCGAATGCGGTCGCGGCATAGGCGCGTGCGTCGGCCGATTCCTTTTCCGCCCGGCGGCGAATGTTCTGTACGTCGGCATGCGCGTACAGCACCGCCTGCTTCGCCTCGGCCAGTTCGTCTTCCAGCTTGGCGACCCGGTCGTGCTCGGCCACTTCGGGCGCGGCCTCGGCCGTCTCGTCACGCAGGGTCTCGGGGGTTTCGGTCGTCTCGTTCTCGGTCATGCCATTCCCTGTCATCTCTGTGGCGAGCGCCTCAGCCCATCAATCGGGCGAGCGTCGCCGCCGTGAAGTCCACTATCGGCACGACTCGCGCATAGTTCAACCGTGTCGGGCCGATCACGCCGACGACGCCGACCACCTGCCCGTCCAGCCCACGGAACGGCCGGGCGATCACCGACGATCCCGACAGTGCGAACAATTTGTTTTCCGCGCCGATGAAGATCCGGGTCGCATCCCCGGCGCGCGCGCTGTCGAGCAGCCCGGCGATCTCCTGCTTGCCCTCCAGGTCGTCGAGCAGGTCGCGCACCCGGTCCAGGTCCGCCGCCGCCGCCGCGTCGATCAGCCGCCCCTGCCCGCGCACGATCAGCACCGGCCGCCGCGCGCCGTCCTCGCTCCACACCGCAAGGCCGCGCTCGACCAGCACCCGCGCCGCGCCGTCGATCGCCGCCTGCCCCTCGGCCATTTCGCGCTCGACCCGCGCCCGCGCCTCGGCCAGCGTCAGCCCGGCCAGCGTCGCGGTCATGTAGTTCCCCGCCTCGACCAGTGCGGACGGCGTCATGCCCGCGCCCAGCGCCACGACCCGGTTCTCGACCGCGCCGTCCTCGCTGACCAGCACCGCCAGCGCCTGCGTCCCCGACAACGGCACGAACGCGATCTGCCGCAGCGTCACCTCGCGCTTGGGCACCATCACCAGCCCCGCGCACGCCGACAGGCCCGACAGCGCCGCCGTCGTCGCCGCCAGCGCCTCCTCGACCGGCCCGCCCCCCCCGGCGCGCGCCTCGATCGCCGCGCGCTCCTCGGCGGAGGGTTCCAGCGACTGCATCATCCCGTCGACGAACAGCCGCAGGCCCCGGTCGGTCGGCATCCGCCCGGCGCTGGTATGCGGGCTGGCCAGCAACCCCAGTTCCTCCAGCTCCTGCATCACCCCCCGGATCGAGGCAGGCGACAGGTTCAGCCGCGACATCTGGGCGATCGTCTTCGATCCCACCGGCACGCCGCTCGCCAGATAGCTGTCGACGACCGTGCGGAACACGTCGCGCGCCCGGTCGGTCAGTTCGGTGATGGGGGTGATCGCCATGACACGTATCTGGGGTGCCTGCCGTAAGACCTCAACGCGGACCGATGAACGCCGCGATCGGCAGGTCCGCCGGTGCTGCGCGCAACGCGTCGGCCATCGGCCGCAGCTTTTCAACGCCGCACCCGTAATAATAGCGCAGATGCGCGCCGCCGCCGCTGATGTCGCTCCAGCGCACGTCGACGCTCGGGCCATCGGTCGCGGCATTGGGGCAAAGGGCCGTCCCCTGCTCGTACAGCATGTCGCCCTGCGCCGGGCGATAGGGCTGCAACCGCGCGGCAAACCGCCGATAGGCGTCCGGCGTCGCCTTGAACGCCCGCTCGCCCGTCACGGCCGTATGCTGCACGCCGGTAAAGACGCCGCTGCCATCCGGCTGGACCGTCACCGAATAGACCGGGCACGTTCCGAAACACGGTTCGGTCGCATAGCGGATCGTCTCGCGCTCGATCGCGACCGGCGTGCCCACCGGCGTCATCGTCGACATCGTCGACATCGTGCAGCCGCCCGTCATCGCCGCCGCCATCATCACCGCAATCCGCTTCACCTGCATACTCCCGCAAAGTTGAGGCATCGTCTCTGGCGCGTTCCGCCCGCCCGGTCTAGGCAAGAATCCCGAACCTCAGGAGACTTGCCTTGCGTCCTTCCGGCCGTACCCCAGACCAGATGCGCGCCATCACCATCGAACCGCGCTTCACCCGCCATGCGGAAGGATCGGTGCTGATCGGCTTCGGCGACACCAAAGTGCTCGTCACCGCGTCGGTCGAGGACCGGGTGCCGCCGTTCATGCGCGGCAAGGGCGAGGGCTGGGTCACCGCCGAATACGGCATGCTCCCGCGCGCCACCCACACGCGCAGCAACCGCGAGGCCGCCAAGGGCAAGCAGTCGGGCCGCACCCAGGAAATCCAGCGCCTCATCGGCCGTTCGCTCCGCTCGGTCATGGACATGAAGCTGCTGGGTGAACGCCAGATCACGCTCGATTGCGACGTCATCCAGGCCGATGGCGGCACCCGCACCGCGTCGATCTCCGGCGCATGGGTCGCGATGCGCCTCGCGATCGACGGCCTGCTGCGCGACGGCAAGCTGACCGTCGACCCGATCAAACAGAAGGTCGCCGCCGTCTCCTGCGGCATCTATCAGGGCAACCCGGTCCTCGACCTCGACTATGACGAGGATTCGAACGCCGACGCCGACGCCAATTTCGTGCTGCTCGAAAACGGCCATATCGCCGAGGCACAGGCGACCGCCGAACACGCCACCTATGACGAGGAAGCGTTGCTCCGCCTGCTCCGCCTCGCCCGCATGGGCTGCACCGAGATCTTCGCCGCACAGGCCCGGGCGGTCGCGGCATGAGCGGCGAAGGCGACACGCCCCAGGCAATCCGCAAGCTGCACCCCGGCAAGCTGGTCATCGCCAGCCACAACGCCGGCAAGGTCATCGAGATCGAGGCGCTGCTCGGCGACTATGGTGTCGACCCCGTCTCGGCCGGCGCGCTCGACCTGCCCGAGCCGGAGGAGACCGGCACCACCTTCGTCGCCAACGCCGAGCTGAAAGCGTTGCAGGCCGCCGATCTCTCCGGCCTGCCGGCACTCGCCGACGACAGCGGTATGTGCGTTGACGCGCTGGGCGGCGACCCCGGCATCTTCTCCGCACGCTGGGCCGGCCCGTCGAAGGACTTCACCGCCGCCATGGCGCTGGTCAACGACCGCATCGAGGCATCGGGCGACAATCCGAGCCGAGCCGCCCACTTCGTCTGCGCCCTCGCCCTCGCCTGGCCCGACGGCCACGTCGAATGGTTCGAGGGCCGCGTCGACGGCACGCTGGTCTGGCCCCCACGCGGGACGAACGGCTTCGGCTACGACGCCATGTTCCTCCCCGACGGCTACACCCAGACCTTCGGCGAAATGGACCCGGTCGAAAAGCACGCGATGAGCCATAGGGCGGACGCGTTCCGGCAGTTGGTGGATGCGGTGTTCTGATCTTTCCGAAGTGACGGACGACCAGCGACCGGACCATTCGACGCCTCGGAAACATCCCCCCGTCATTGCGAGCGAAGCGAAGCAATCCAGAGCGTCCTGCCGATAATCCTTAATGACTGCGCTTCGCTCGCAATGACGAACAACCCCGCGGCCTCTGCGCTAGGGTCACGACTCATTGATCAGAGCCAGAAGATGACGGTGGCGGCGAGCGCGATAGCGGAAAAGAAGACGGTCGGGCATCGATCGTAGCGGGTAGCGACGCGGCGCCA
>NZ_LMKL01000006.1 GCF_001421505.1 Sphingomonas sp. Leaf17 | reverse complement strand
CCGTTCCAATCATCTCCCGCGAATGTCCGCAGGAAACTCTCTAATAGTAGAAGGTTAAGTTCGGACATGATGGCAGAGGGTGGTGCTGGTTCACCTCGACCTCGACCACATGAACTTGCCCGCAGGTGCTGGTTCGACGCTTGATGGTGCGGCCTCGTGCCGCGCCAGCAAGGGGCGAGCGAGCGGCAAGGGCCGGGGACGGGCGAAGCGCGGCACCGTTCGACATGAGCGATCATACTGTCAGTCGAGGCGTCGGCCTTGCCGGTCCCGCTCTGGCGGTCCCGTCCGCGCCCACCGCGAACAGCTTCACTGGTTCGACACCACGGGTGCCGACCCAGATCGCTGCTCCTCGTGGAGCACGACAAGTTCACCTCGACGAGGCCATGTTGCCTGCTCGACTGCTGCCAACCTGATGCTCGGGCGACAGCCCCGATGGAACGGCGAGCGGACATGGTGGGCGTTCCAGAAACCTGCCCGTCTTCGCCCGCTCGAACGGCCCGGTTTTCCGTCGATCCGGCATCGCACTTTCGACCGTTCCACAACCGGTTGATTGAGGAACAGGCGTGGGCGGTTGGCCTACTCGACCACCTCATAGGGCCACTGCCAAGGCGACTGTAGGAAAGCGGTCCCGCCCTTCCGGTCGGACTCTTTCACCCAGATACGGAAGCGGGTTCCAACCCGATGTGCGTCGCGAAGTTTACGCGACCATTGCACCTGCATGTCCTGCGGGAACATCTGCCCCTCGATAGGGCGCAGGCGAACCTCGAACTTGCTGCCAGCCTTGCGCGCTGAGTATGTCTCAACGACAATCTGGTGATGGTGCTCCCACGGCATCGCCATTGATCTTCCCCTTCCCCCGAGGGCGGCATCGTGGTCAGCGGTAGAACGTAAAGCAACCGGCACCACTAAATACGGGCATGCCCACGTCCATTCCGCTCACTGGCTGCCCCGGCCTCATCGACCTCATGCTGACCGGCGAGGGGCTTTGCCCGAGCTTCACCCTCAACGGCGTCCAGTGCGCGGTCGAGCGGGTCGAGGGTCACGCCTGCTTCGAGGCCGTCACCCCGGACTTCGGCCTCTCAGTGATCTATCCCGGTTGGTATGCCGGTGAGCACGGCGCACCTGCCCAGATCGTCATCGTCGGCGACACCCAAGACTGCCTGCAATGGCTTCCCATCGACCCTGCCGACAAGCGCGCCCTCATCAACCGCCTGCCCCTCGACGAGATCAACAAGACCATGTTCACGCTGGCGGTGTAGCCGTCACTGCGCTCGTTCAATGAGGGCAGACAACTGGTTGCCCGTGCCAACCTTCATGCGATTGGCGTTGAGCGTGCTGTTGGTGCTCGGGTCGTAATAGCCCAGCAGCATGGCATTGCGGTTGAGCGCCTTCTGCTTCCCGCCACCCTGCTCCTCGATATAGCCGATGACGATGCGGTTCTCGTTCAAGATGGGCGTGCGTGCCATATGACCTCCTGTTCAATGAGGCTCGATGCTCCCACTGAAACGGAAAATAGTCGAACTAAATGAACTACTTGACGTATTCCAGAACTGGAGCGAGTCCTTCTGGAATGACCAAGCGCATCGCCATCTACACCCGTGTCTCGCAGGACTCCCAGACCACCGAGAACCAGCGCCGCGAGCTTGTCGCCGTCGCTGAGCGGAACGGCTGGGAGGTGGTCGCTGAGTTTACCGACCATGGCATCTCCGGTGCCAAAGGCCGCGACAAGCGCCCCGGCTATGACGCCCTGATGAAGGCCGTGGCACGCCGGGAGATCGACATGGTGGCAAGCTGGGCCGTGGACCGGCTCGGACGCTCCCTCCAGAACCTCGTCGGCTTCCTCACTGAGATCAACGCGAAGAACGTGGACCTCTATCTCCACCAGCAGGCGCTCGACACCTCGACGCCCAGCGGACGCGCCATGTTCGGCATGCTCAGCGTGTTCGCCGACTTCGAGCGCGAACTCATCCGCAGCAGGATCATGGCAGGGCTCAGCCGCACCACCAAGCGGTCTGGGCGACCGCCTCTCGACCCCGAGAAGGTCGAGCGGATCAAACGCTCCCTCACTAAGGGCGTCAGCATCAACGCCACGGCCAAGAAGCTGAAAGTCGGTGTCGCGACCGTCCACCGCCTCAAGCAGCATATGGCGCAAGCCGCCTGATTACAGCGAGCGCACCCACTCGACCATTTCCTCAGCAGTCATCACACGACCCGGCTGAGCCGCCGCCTGTTCGAGCCACGCGACGAATCCGGGATCAAGCGACTCCCCACGACAGATCGCGCACGCATCGTCGTCGTGGCCGTGATCGCAACCGTCCTTGAAAGCGTCGCCCATGAATCATCCCCTCGACCTCACTGACGAGGCCACAGCCACCATCGAACCACATGACGCGCCCACCACTATACAGGCCATCACCGAACGCTTGCGAGGCCGTGCTGAGGCGGTCAGCGGAGCGGCTCCAAATGGTGCCACGGCTGATTTCCCTTCGCCCGCTCCAGCGACTTCCAAGCCTTTGGAAGTCCTCGCAAAACCGTCTAAGCGACGGTCCAGCGCCAAGATTGTCCCCACAGACCGTCTACACANAGAGCCGGGCCGTCCGATCCCCCGATCAGCTCGACCAGCCCACCACTATACAGGCCATCACCGAACGCTTGCGAGGCCGTGCTGAGGCGGTCAGCGGAGCGGCTCCAAATGGTGCCACGGCTGATTTCCCTTCGCCCGCTCCAGTCTTCATCATGGAAGACCGCGGACCGGATCACGGTGGTTCCCACATTATTGGAATGATGCTGTTTGCGCATGCACGCGATTATCGTGGTCTGATGGAATCAATGCCGATTCTGTCGACAGAAACGTTCGTCCGATAGCCGGACTGGCTTTTTGGAAAAGTAAAATACGCCACACCGGTGCTGATAACCCGTCAATCGGGTACTGCGGCAGTGGGATTGGCGGAGACGGAGGGATTCGAACCCTCGGTACCAGTAAACCCGGTACGGCGGTTTAGCAAACCGCTGGTTTCAGCCACTCACCCACGTCTCCGGTAGCAGCGCAAGCCAGCCCTATAGCGGGGGGATCCCCGGCGATCAACCGTGCGTGGCGTGCGGATCGTCGTAAATCGACATGGCCTTCGGCGGCGTTCATTGCAGGCTAAGCCCGGTGCCGGTTAAGGACATGGATCGGGGTGCCCCCGGGGGAGTGTGGACGATGCGCGGAATATGGCGAGCCTTGGGGCTGGGACTGGGGCTGGCCGTCATGATCCCGGGTGGTGTCGTCCAGGCGCAGGTGCGGACGATCGACCCGAATCGTGCGGTCGATGGCGATCTGGCCACGCCGCCGCCGGCGGACAATCCGCCCCCCGCCGCCTATCGCGATGAACCCGTCCCGGTCGACACCGATGCGCCGCCCCCGATCACGCCCGTGCAGCAGGCGCAGGCGGAGCAGCGCGCCACCGCGACCACGCAGGCGGCCGACACCTTCAAGCGCGACGACCTGATCGGCGCGGGCGAGGACGTGTTCGGCAAGGGGGCGGCCGGCTTCGGCGGAATCATCGAGAAGATCCTGAAGGAACAGGGCCAGCCCAACGCCTATATCGCCGGGCGCGAGGCGTCGGGCGCGTTCGTCGTCGGGCTGCGCTATGGCTCCGGCATCATGACCCACAAGGTGGAGGGGCAGCAGCCCGTATACTGGACCGGCCCGTCGGTCGGGTTCGACGTCGGCGGCGACGCGAACAAGGTCTTCGTGCTGGTCTACAACCTTTACGACACCGAGGAGCTGTTCAAGCGCTTCCCGGCGGCGGAGGGGCGGCTGTACCTCGTCGGTGGGTTCGCCGCGACCTATCTGCGGCGCGGCAACGTCGTGCTGATCCCGGTCCGGCTGGGCGTCGGCTGGCGCGCGGGCGTCAACGTGGGGTACATGAAGTTCAGCCACAAATCGAAGTGGTTGCCGTTCTAGGCGCAGCCGGGCAGGCGCGACGCGCCTGACTCCGGCAAGCCCGGCCGGCGGGGCAAAGCCCCGACCGACGACACGGGCTTCGCCCGTGTCGCGACGAAGCCCGGACGCGTCTGCTGATCCGGCCCGCGCCACCTCCCACGACACGACGTCCGGTACGCGCGGCCATGGATCCCGGATCAAGTCCGGGATGACGGATGGATCATGGCGAATGACGCTTCTCCGCCTCCACACCCGCAATTGACGCCGCGCGCCCAACCCCTACACCGCACGGCCATGGCCAAAGCAGACCGTCTCGAACGCCTCGACACCCAGCGCATCGACCTGGAGGCGGACTATCGCGCGACGCTGATCGCCGCGCTGGAACGTACCGCCGCCGGGCACTGGGGGCTGTTCGATCATCAGGCGGATCGCAAGACCCGCGCGGCGATCGCCCCGACCATCGCCGCGCTGTCGGAGATGGCCGACACCATCGCCGATATGCGCGACCGCCTGTTGATGGAGCCGTTCGCGCTTCACGCCGCGTTCCTCGCCGCGCGCGGTGTTGTCAGCGCCAGCGCGGTCGGCGAACCGAAACAGGCCCGCGCGTGGCTCGACCGGCTTGCACAAGAAGCGGCGGCTTAGGGTTCACAAGCCGCCCGACGCATACCCGTGTGCCTGCGTACGCCGGAACCCAGTGCCGAACAGCGAATCCCTTGGGTCGCGGGACTCCTGCGTTCGCCGGAGAACGGATGCCCTCAGCCGTATTCCACCGACTCGAACCGGATCGGCCTCCCGGTGGCGGCATCGCCCAATGCCCCGTCCCACATCGCGACCGACCCGCGCACGATCGTCCCCATCGGCTTGCCCGTCAGCGTCTCGCCCGTAAAGGGTGACCAGCCGCACCGCGACTGCAACCAGCTGTCCTCGATCGTCCAGCGCGCCTTCAGGTCGACGATCGTGAAATCGGCGTCGTAGCCGACCGCGATCCGCCCCTTGCCCGAAATCCCGAAAATCCGCTGCGCGCCAGCACTGGTCAGCTCGATCACCCGCTGCAACGACAACCGTCCCTTGCTCGCATGGTCGAGCAGCAGCGGCAGCAGCGTCTGCACCCCCGGCATGCCCGATGGCGACTGCGGATAGGGCCGCGCCTTTTCCTCGCGCGTATGCGGCGCGTGGTCCGACCCGATCACGTCCGGCGCGCCCTGGTTCAGCCAGTGCCACAGGCCGTCGCGGTGCGCGCCGGAGCGGATCGGCGGGTTCATCTGCGCCCAGGTGCCGAGCCGCGGATACGCATCCTCACCCGCCAGCGTCAGATGCTGCGGCGTGACTTCACAGGTGGCGATGTCCTTGTTCCGGGCGATCAGTTCCAGTTCGGCCGGGGTGGTGACGTGCAGGATATGGATCCGCCGCCCCGCTGCACGCGCCAGCCGCAGGATCCGCGTGGTGGCGATCAGCGCGCTCTCGTCGTCGCGCCACACTGGATGCGAGGCGGGATCCCCGTCGATCCGGTGAGTCGCGGCCCGCGCGTTCATCCGGTCCTCGTCCTCGGCATGGATAGCAACGCGGCGATGGCCGCTCGCCAGCACCTCGGCCAGTTGCGAGTCCTCGGACACCAGCAGGTCGCCGGTCGACGACCCCATGAAGATCTTGACGCCCGCCGTCCCCGGCAACCGCTCCAGCCGCGCCAAGTCGGCGGCATTGTGGTTGGTCGCGCCGACATAGAAGGCGTGGTCGCACCACATCGTCTTCGCGCGCGCCAGCTTGTCGGCGATCGCCGCCTCGCTGTCGGTGTTGGGGTTGGTGTTCGGCATCTCGAACACCGCGGTCACGCCGCCCATCACCGCCGCGCGGCTGCCGCTTTCCAGATCCTCCTTGTGGACCAGGCCGGGTTCGCGAAAATGCACCTGTGTGTCGATGACGCCGGGCAGGATGTCGAGGCCGGTGCAGTCGATCGTCCGCCCCGCATTGCCCTGCGCGCCGATCTCCACGATCCGCCCGTCGCGCACGCCGACATCGGCCTGAACCGGTCCGCCGGGGGTATGGACCGTCCCGCCGGTCAGCTTGAGATCGAACGTCGCCATCACTTGCCCTTTCGCTGCTGCGTCACCCTCCCTACCTAGCGGGGATGGATGACACCACCCCGGCAACGATGCTGGCCGACCGCGCGGTGCTGCGGCTGGCTGGCCAGGACGTACGCGGATTTCTGCAGGGGCTGGTGACCAACGACACCGTTGGCCTTGGGCCGGATACGCCGCGCTGGGCGGCGTTGCTGTCGCCCCAGGGCAAGGTTCTGTTCGACTTCATCCTGTGGGGAGACGGCGACGATGTGCTGGTCGATTGCGAGGCGGATCAGGCCGACGCATTGACGCGCCGCCTGTCGATGTACCGCCTGCGCCGCGCGATCACCATCGCGCGCGACGATCTCGCGGTGCACTGGTCGCTGGAGGGCGGGGAGGGCGTGCCTGATCCGCGCCTGCCCGCACTGGGGCGTCGCTGGCTCGGCCCCGCCGCCGCGCCCGCGACGGGCTGGCGCGCGCACCGCCTGTCGCTCGGCGTGACCGAAGGCGTCGCTGAACTCGGGGCCGGCGCGACCCTGTGGCTCGAATGCAACGCCGATGCGCTGAACGGCGTCAGTTATACCAAGGGATGCTATGTCGGGCAGGAGAACACCGCCCGGATGCACCACCGGTCCAAGGTAAACCGGCGGCTGGTCGTCGCGCCGATCGGCCCGGAAACCGACCGCACGCGCGTCACCTATCCCGACCTCGGCCTGATGATCGAACATCGCCGGGTCGAGGCGATCGGTGATGCGCTACGCCCCGACTGGCTGGCCGCCGCGCTCGCCGAGGATCAGCGGCCGACCGCGGTATAGGCGAAGCCCGCGGCTTCCACTGTCTCGCGGTTATACACGTTGCGCAGGTCGACCATCACCCGACCCGCCATCACCTCGCCCAGCTTGGCGAGGTCAAGCGCCCGATAGGCGTCCCATTCGGTCACGATCACCACCGCATCCGCGCCCCGCGCCGCTTCATAGGCGTCGGTGCAGAAGGTCAGGTCCGGCATCAGCGCGCGGGCCGCGTCCATTCCCTCCGGGTCATGCGCCCGCACCGCAATGCCTGCATCCTTCAGCGCCAGCGCGATCGCGATCGACGGCGCATCGCGCATGTCGTCGGTGTTCGGCTTGAACGTCAGCCCCAGCATCGCGACCGTCCTGCCCCGCGTCTCGTCGCCGAGCGCGTGGATGACCTTGCGCCCCATCGCCCGCTTGCGGCTGTCGTTGACCTGCACCACCGCCTCGACGATCCGCACCGGCGTCTGGTAATCCTCCGCCGTCTTCAGCAGCGCCAGCGTATCCTTGGGGAAACACGACCCGCCATAGCCCGGCCCGGCATGCAGGAACTTCTTGCCGATCCGGTTGTCCAGCCCGATCCCGCGCGACACATCCTGCACGTCTGCGCCGACCGCCTCGCACAGGTCGGCGATCTCGTTGATGAAGGTGATCTTGGTCGCCAGGAACGCGTTGGCGGCATATTTGATAAGCTCGGACGTGCGGCGTCCGACGAACAGGATCGGACTTTCATTCAGGTACAGCGGCCGATAGACCGCATGCATCACCGATCGCGCGCGCGCATCCTCGGTGCCGATCACGATCCGGTCGGGCCGCTTGAAATCGCCGATCGCGGCCCCTTCGCGCAGGAATTCGGGGTTGGAGACGACCGCGATGTCCAGTTCGGGGCGGGCGGCGTGCAGGATCGCCTCGACCTTGTCGCCGGTTCCGACCGGCACCGTCGACTTGGTCACGACCACCGTCGGCCCGGTCAGCGCGGTCGCGATCTCCTCGGTCGCGGCAAAGACATAACTCAGGTCGGCATGGCCGTCGCCGCGCCGCGATGGCGTGCCGACCGCGATGAAGATCGCATCGGCCCCCGCGACCGCCGATGCCAGATCAGTCGTGAAGCGCAGCCGTCCCGCCACAACGTTGCTCGCGACCAGCTGCTCCAGCCCCGGCTCGTAGATCGGCATCCGCCCCGCTTCCAGCGCCGCGATCTTGCCCGCGTCCTTGTCGACGCAGACGACGTCATGGCCGAAGTCGGAGAAGCAGGCACCCGACACCAGGCCGACATAGCCCGAACCGATCATCGTAATCCGCATCGAAAATGTCCGTCTTCAAAAATGATGCTCCGCCATAGCGAACGCCGGCACGCTTGCCACTAGGCCATTGCGCCGCGGCCGGTCCCGGACCTGCGGCGCAGCAGGATGTCAGGGCGGGTTTCCATGACATCCGTACACGGGTTTCGACATCCCGGCGCAGGCCCGGATCCAGAGCTGCGGAAGCTAAGGTCCATGGCGTTGAATCCGCCATCACGTCCGGGATAACGGACGGATACAGGAATCTACGGGGACGGATCGACATCCAGCCTCGGGTTCGTCTGGGCCAGACACAAGACATTGCGCGCGCGGAGGCGCTGACAACGCAGAGGTGTCGTGCTGGCCGTATTGGCGGCGTTCCCCCATCGAACCATCGAGATGACAGGGCCAGGCGGCCGCACCTACCACACCTCCGCGTCCTTCCGAGCCTCCGCGCGAACACGATTTCTCCTTCAGACGGGGCTTTCGTGGCCATGGCATGTCGAGCCGGGAGGGGGATCTGATGTTTGTCGTCATCCCGGCCTCGCTCCAGGATCTCTAGCCACAAAGGTTGCCCTTCATGGTTCGAGTTCCCGGCATTCGATGGAATGGCTGACACGCTGGCGGTTAGTGTCAGCGCCAGCGCCAAGAATGTCGATCGGTCCCAGGGAAGATAAAGCGAAGGGCGGGAACCAGCACCGCCCGGTCCTTCTCAGGCAAAGAAAAAGGGAGGCCGGCAATGCCGACCTCCCCAAATTCATCCCGGTCGCGAAACCGGGAAACAGGTATCAGGCTTAGTTGCCCGAACCCGGACCGTACGTGACTTCCACGCGACGGTTCTGCACTTCGCGGACGCCATCGGCGGTGTCCACGCGCGGGCGGGTCTCGCCGAACGCTTCGGTCGAGATGACGCCCGACGGGATCGCTTTCGACGACAGATAGGCCTTCACCGAATCCGCGCGACGCTGCGACAGGCCGACGTTGTACGAGGCTGCGCCCGACTTGTCGGTGTAGCCTGCCAGCATGACCTGTGCGTTGCCGCACGACTGGTATTGCGTGACGGCGTTGTCGAGGATCGAACCGGCTTCCGGCGTGATATCCGACTTGTCCCATTCGAAGAACACGATGAACGGACCAGGCGAGCAGACGACGGGCTCCGGTGCCGGTGCGGGCACTGGCTCCGGCGGCAGCGGCGCAGGCACCGGTGCGACGGGTGCAGGTGCAGCTTCCTCAACCGGCGAACCGAAGTTGTAGGTCAGGCCGCCCAGGATGCTGTGCGAACGGAAACGACCCTCGAAGTTCGTATTCGTTGCGCTAACCAGCTTGACGTTCTCGGCGTTGAAGAAACGATACTTCAGCGTCGCGTCGACATGGTCGGTCAGCGGAGCGCGGACGCCCGCCAGACCCTGATACGCGAACACGGTGTCCGAATCGTTCAGGAAATCTGCACGCTGGTTCAGCGCGTAGTTTGCCTTCACGCGAGCAACGCCGACACCGCCGCCGATGAAGCCCTGGATGCCGTCGTCTGCACCGAAGTCCAGCAAGCCGTTCAGCATGAAGCTGAGCGCCGAGGTGGAACCACCGGCATAGTCATAGTTGCCGGCAGGCGACGTTGCGCTGCCGAGGCCGGTCGGCGTACGAACGGTCGACGAGATGCTGTCGACAGTTGCCTTGCGATAGCTGGTCTCGGTTTCGACCCGGAAACCACCGAAGTCGTAACCGATGACGCCACCGACGTCATAGCCATAGTCGTGATCGACCGACGTCGCGTCGTTAACGCCATTGACGTCGTAATCGATATCCTCGACGATCATCGCGCCACCCTCGACGCCGACATACCACGACTTGTCGCGGGCCAGCGCAGGTGTTGCGAGAGCGGTGGAGGCAAGCGCCAGAATTACGGCAAGCTTACGCATAAAATTCCCCTTTCCTTGGTGTCACTACGGACAGCGCAAACTCACTACCCCCGGGTTGGTTTCCGCGCAAGCGAACAAAAATATGCGACTGTTGCCAATCTACAACAGCCAGGATGCTGCAATTCTGGCGTGTTCGCCAACCGATTCAACGATTTGTCCGGCCCGTGCCTGTGACGGCGGATCGGCGAATACACCCCCCGGCGGACGGTGCGGCGGACGGTCGCCCCCTGCCCGACGACGACCGTCATCAGGCCCTGTCCGATGCCGCCGTACCGGTCCCCATAACGGCCCAACCCGCCCCCGGGGATCTGCCCGGGATCCGTCTGTCACCGGGCCTTAGGCGACAACCGGAAGGCAAAGGCGGGTGAATCGGGACAGGCCCATCGTACCGCGTTGCGCGACGGCAACACTTGCGGCGCCGGCGGCGATATCGGCCGGCGGAATCGCATACGCCGGCATGCCGATTTCGGCAGTGCGCAAGATACCGACCGCCGTCTCGGCCATCACGACATAGGCCTCGCGTTCCTCGATCAGCGGCCCATCGCCACCGTCGGTTCCGGTCCACCCGGCGCGGCTGCGGCGGACCCAGCGCAAGGCGATCGTCCCGTCACCCTGCCGTTCCGCTGTCAGCAGCGTCGGGGCAGGGGGCAGCACCGAGGCCCCCGTCACCACCACCGCGACCGTGACCGGGCCGTCCCGGTCGCCGACCCCGGCCGCCATGACTCGCACCGTCCTGCCGATCGCCGCGACGGGCAGGTCGATGGCGCAAATCGTCGCGGGCGACAGCAGCACGAACCGGTCGCCCACCGCGTGCGTGGTCATGGCATGGTCGGTCCCGCGCGCACCGCGCGTCAGCATCCCGAGCCGCCACCGGTTCCCGCCTTCGGGCGTCGCCCGCCCGAACCGGATCACCTCGTCGCCGACCATCGCCACCGCCCCGCCGGCCACCGCCCCGCCAAGCCCGGCATCGCTCAATTGCATGTGATCCTCGGCCAGCGTCACGACCATCGCCGCCGCCGGGTCGCCCGGTTCGACCCCCGCCTCCGGCAGGGTCGTCACCCGGCCGATCGCGCCGGGCAGGGCGGTCGCGCCGGCCTCGACCCAGCTTGCGCCCTCGTCCAGACTGTACAGCAGCGCCGCGCGCCGCCACCCCGGGCCGCCGCTCGCCACCACCGAGAGGCGCGGCGCGGTCAGGATGCTGTCGTCCAGCGGCAGCGTCTCGACCACCGCCAGCATCGTCGCGCCGATCACCGCGTCACGCTCCGCCAGCACCCGGCCGGAACTCGCTGCAACCGGCGGTGTCGCGACACCGGCCGGCACCAGCGCGACCCGCCCCGCCATCCGCTCGACCGTCACCGCGCGCACCCGCCACCGGCCGCGTTCGCCGGCGATCGTCACCACCGTCCCCGGCGGAATCGCCAACGCCGCCGGGCCGATCGCCAGCGTCCGGCTGAATCGCTGCGCCTCGGCACGGGCCAGGATTCCCTGTGCCACCGCCTTGGCCGCCGATGCCGACAGCGCCGCAGGCACCGCGACATCCTCCTCGCGCAGGCCCGCCCCCGGTCGCCGCGCGCGCTGCAACCCGGCCTGATAGTCTCGCGCCGGGTCGTAATGCGTCACCGTCACCGATCGCGGCACCTGATCGGCCGGCGTCATCGCCCGCGCCATCGGCCGATCCGCGCCGTCCGCCACCATGCCGCCATCGACCAGCGACAGGGTCGGTCCATCGTCATCACCCCGCAGCATCAGCCGCGCGCCGTCCAGCGCGAACACCGCGCCGCTTGCCTGCGCCAGCGTGTCCAGCACCGCGCGCACGCTGCCGCCCGCCACCGCAAAGCCGTCGACCGCAAACGCCACGTCGCCGGTCACCGTATCGGCGATGGCCCGCGCGATCGTCCCGACGTCGACCGGCCCGTCCTCGGCGATCACCTCGAACGTCAGTGACGGGATGCGGTTGCCATAGTCGGCCAGCGCCAGCCCCTCGAACACCGCATAGGCGCAGCCCCGGTGCGCCGGTGTCGCCGCCCCTTCGGCCGACGCGATCAGCGGGTCGGGCGTCTGTGCCTCGCCGCCCCGGTGCAGCCGGAACAGGCCCGCCACCTTCAGGTCGCCCGCCGCCCCGCGCAGCAGCGTTCCATCCGCCCAGATCCGCCCGACGCCGGCAATCGCCCGCGCCGACAGCAGCACCGCGAACGATGCGGCATAGCTGTAGCTGGTCGTGCCGGGCTGCCCCTTGCCACCGCCCGCCGTCCCGCGCGTCTCGATCAGGTCGGTCGCCCAGATCACCGTCCCCGCCACCCGCATCCGCCCGAACACCTGCGGAATCTGCGCGCCGTAGCGCGACGTCTGCACGGCGAGGTCGGTCAGCCGCGGCCCCTCGCGCCGCTTTGGCCCCAGCACCCGCCGGTCGACCGCCTGGCCGATCAGCGCGCCGATCGCCCCGCCGACCGGACCGCCCACCGCCGTCCCGACCGCGCTCAACACCAATGTCGCCATGTCAGTCCTCCCCCGACGTTCCGATTGGCGGCGACCACGCTCCCAGCAGCGGCCACGGCGCGACACCCGGTCTCAGCACCACGCGCCGCAGTCCCGCATCGGCATGGACCAGCCCGCCGCCGGCGCGCACCGCCAGATGCAATTGCCCCGGCCCGCTCGCGAACAGCAGGACGTCGCCATCTGCCCACCCGCTGCCCCTTGCAAACCGCGCATCCAGCATCGCCGCGACCGCATCGGGATCGCCACCGCGCAAGCCATAGCCCGTCGGCACCACCCCCGTGCGCGCACCACCCCCGGCCAGCGCCAGCGCGACCAGCCCGACACAGTCCAGCCCATGTTCCACATCGCGCCCGTGCAACCGATAGCGCACGCCCACCGCCGCCAGCGCCGCCGCCGCGACCCGGTCCCCGGCCGTCACGCGCCGGGATACCGCGTCAACAGGTCCATCCCCGGCAGATACGGTTCCCCGCGAAAATTCACCGCATTGCCGAACCGCGCGGTGCAAGTGGCGATGCTGCGGTCGCATCCCTCGATCAGCTCGACCAGCGCCCCCGCCGCCACCGGCAACGCCGGCGGCGAGCGCAACGTCACGGTCGCGCCCTCCGACCGTGCGACCGCCTGTTCCAGCCCGCTGTTCCCGCCCCCGAACCAGCGCAGCAGCCCAGCCCCATAGGCGTCCGCTACCGGCTCGCTCCCGTCCAGCGTCAACGCCGCGCCCTCGGCGGCGACCACCCGCGCGAACCGCCGCCGCCCGGCCATCGCCACGCGGCACCGCCGGTCGCCAAGGTCGGCGCGACACTCGGGCGACGTCTCCTCCACCACCGGCCGGTCCAGTGCCGCATTGCCGCCGCGCAGTTCGGCGGTGAAACCGCCTTCGCGCAGTTCGACCGCGCCGATCGTCCCCTCGCCAAGGTCGACCCGGCCGGATTCGCCACTCCAGTCGACCGCGAACAGCATCACCCGCGCCCCGTCCCATCGCCCGGCCAGCAGGTCGCGCTCGCTGATCGCCCCGGCCGACAGCGCGCCCGACACGTCCATCGTCTCCGCCTCCAGCCCGATGCTTCGCGTGATCGCCGACGGCACCATGCCCGGCGCGGCCCGGTGGACCAGCCCGTCGATCGTCAGGTCGCGGTCATGCGCGGTCAGCCCGATCGCCACCCCGTCGCGCCGCTCGATCCGCCAGCACAAGGCAATCGTCGCCAGTTCCGCCGCCAGCCAGCCGCTCATACCCGCACCTCGACCAGCGGCACCGACGCGGCCATGCCGGCCAGATGCGTCGCCCGGTTCACCGCCAGCCGGTCCTGCGCGAACCGCACCACCACGTCGAAGGTGCAGGCGGCGCTGACCACCGCACCGGCCGGCGGCGCGGCGTCCAGCACCACCCACCCGTCCGGCTCCACCGTGAAGGCCGCCGTCGCCACACCGGACACCGCCACCGCCACGCTGCCCGCCACCGGCCGGACGATCCGCCGCATCGTCTCGCCATAGCGTTTGGCCAGCGCGAACCGGCGCGTGCGCCCGTCGCCGGTGCCGATCGGCGTGTCGGCCATCGTCGCATCGAACGGATCGCGCAGGCGAAACGCGCGCGCCGGCCCCATCCGCGCCCGGAAAAAGTCGAGCAGCAGCGCGATGTCGCCTTCCGACCGCAGCCCCGGCCCGACATCACAGGTCGTCCGCGCCTCCGCCCAGGCCGCCACCCGCTGCTCGGTCCCGCCGGCCCCCGTCAGGATCGTCGTTGCGAACCCGGGTGCCACCTCCGCCTCACGCCCGATCGGCATCGGAAACAGCACATCGTCATAGGCCTGCATCGCATCCTCCCCGTCTGTATCGAAATGCACAAAGCCGTCACGCATCACCTGCGGCAGCGCCCAGACAAAGGTCGCCGCCACCCCGCGCGCGCGCGCCACGTCGGCCGCCGCGTCGATCAGCGCCCACTGCGCCCGCTGGTCGGGCCGCAGCACGAACCCGCTCAGATAATGCTGCCGCGCCACCGGATAGCCCAGCCGCGCGCCCGCCACCGCGACCCCCGCCGCGCTGGCGGCGGTGTCGCCCCCGGTCACCCAGTCATAATCCTCCAGCTGCAGCACATCGAACGCCGGGCTGGCCCAGCCGACCGGCATGTTCGCCCGCGCCATCGCCGGTGCCGCGCGGTCCAGCACCGTGGGCAGATACGTCAGCAGATGCGTGACGCACCCCGGCGCGGCCGCCTTCGCCGCCGCCACCAGCGCGGCGGTCGATGCCGCCAGGCACGCCCCCGCCCGCTCCAGCGTCGCCAGTTGCGCCGCCGTCTTGTCGCCCTTCGCGGAGGGAATCGCGACCGGCGCGAACGCGGCGACGGCGGCGGCATCGTACAGGCACGGCTTCCCGTCCGGCGTCACCCACCACCACGGCTCCCCCACCTGGAACTTCGGCACCAGCCCGGCGTCGATCGTCACGCCCAGAAACGCAGCCGCAACCGCGCGCAGATACGCCATCGCCCCGCCATGCGCGGGCGACAGCAACGTCGACGGCGGCACCCACCCGGTCAGCGCCGGCGCGCCATCCGCCGCCCGCTGCTTCCAGTCGCCCCAGCAATGCGCGTCGAACACTTCGTAACTCAGCGACCAGATCACGCCGATCCCCAGCGCCTGCGCCCGGCTCGCAAAGTCGCGATGCCACGCCGCACACGCGTCATTCAGCACACCGCCCGCCAGACTGACGAACAGCCCGTCCCCGGCGCGTTCCAGCCGGAAATAATGGCTCATCCCCACATAATGGATCACGTCGCCGCGATACCCCAGGTGCAGCATGGTGCGCAGCAATCGCGCCGGCGTCAGGTGATAGCTGTCGTCATAGCCGCTCGCGATGCCCAACCCGTGTTCGGGCACCACCGCCTCGCCGATCGCCAGCACCGACCCCGGCCCGTCGCAGGCTATGTCCGACAGCGCGACCCACCCCTCGGCCGGCGTCGCCAGAAATCCATCCGTCCCGTCATAGTCCGGCGCGACCAGCGACACGAACATCCGGTCGACGTCCCCCGCCCACACCGGATCCGCCTCACCCGGCAGCAGGAACCCGCCGGTCACCTGCGCGAAGTCCAATGTGACGACCGCATCCTCCGGCGTGCCGTCCGCATAATTCCACAGCCGCACATACCAGGCGCGCGGCCGTCCACCCGCATCGCGCCCCTCGATCGTCAGCGTCGGTCCGTTGACCGCATCCAGCGCCCGCACGCCCGCCGACCGCCAGCGAAACCGCAAGGTGCAGTCCCGGAAATCCCGCGCCGTCTCATACGCCAACAACGGATGATCATGGACGTCCTCGGCCTCCCAGATCAGCCCGGCCAGGTCGTCCCGGCGATAGAACACGCAATCCACGCGCAGCGCATCCGGCGCGGTCGTCGTCACCGCCGCCATCATCGGCCGCGGAAAATTCACCGTCCAGAACCGCGGATCGAACCGCGTCAGGACCCCTTCCGCCTGCACCGTCCGCGCCGCCGCCAGCCAATGGCCCATGGTCCTACTCCCCCACCCCAAATCCAACCCGTGTTCCTGCGAACGCAGGAACCCCGGAGCCGCGCGCCGAACCCTCGCGACGACCCCAGCCTTCTGCGCTCGCGAAAGAACAGCCCGCCGCCTCAATCCTCGGCCAGCAACGCACCCCGCACCGCCCGCGCCACCTGCCGGCTCGACTGCGCCATCGCGCCGGCCGCCTCGCCCGCCCCCGCATGGACGATGATCGACACCCGCACGTCGCGCCCGCCGCCGCCGGCCACCGGCACGGCCACACTGCCGCTCGCGGTCGGCACGAACAGCTCCGGCCCGCGCTCCCCCACCCAATAGGGTCGCCCCGGCGACACCGGCCCGCCGGTCGCCCGCCCCGGTGCGCCGCCGAACAGCGCCAGCAAACCGGAAACCAGACCGCCGGCCAGACCGCCGCCGCCCGCCATCTGCTGCACCCCGCCGCGCAGCGAAGCCGCAGCAATCTCGCTCATCGCCTGCACCGCCACCGCCTTCAGATCGTCGAAGCCCAGCTTGCCGGTCCGCACCGCGCGCAACAGCGATCCCTCGATCGCGCGCCCCGCCCGGTCCGCACCCATGCCCAACGACCCCTCCAGCATCTCGCGCAGCAACCCCACATCGCGCGCAAACCCGGCGGTGTCGGCGCGCACGCCGATCACCAGCCGTTCGATCTCCTCATCCATCCGGAAACGCCTCCCGCAATTTCATGATCGCCGCCGCATCGGGCGGCGCAGTCATGCCGTCGCCCACACCCCGGCTCTCGGTCATCGCCGTGACGACCACCGCCAGTTCCGCCGGGGTCGCCGCCCAGAATCCGTCCGGCGACCAGCCCAGCACCGCCCCCGCAAACCCCGCCAGCCGCGCCGCGCTGTCGCCGAACATCCCCTGCTCGACGACCATCACCGCCCCGCCAGGATCTGCCCGACCAGCGTCTTCAGCGCGGGCATCGCCGCGACCAGTCCGGCCGCCGCCACCGCCTCCCCGAACTGCTCGCGCGACACCGGCGGGGAATCGCGCAGGCAATGCCAGAACAGCGCGACGATCTCGCCCAGCCCAAGCCGTCCTTCCGCCACCCGCTCGACCAGCGCGAACAGCGGCCCCAGCTCGCCCTCCGCCGCGACCAAAGCCGCGAAACTCGGCCGCAGCACCAAAGCCACGCCCGCCACCCGCACCACAGCCTCGCCGCGATGGCCATTTGCGGGAGCGTCCTGATCGCGGATCATGCCGACACCACCGGCCCGGAACTCTCCAGGCTCAGCGTGTAGGATCGCTCCCCGTTGAAATCGCCGGCATAGTCCAGCCGCGACACCAGGAACCGCCCGGTCATCGACGCCCCGCTCTCGAAACTCAGCCGGTAATCGTCCAGCACGCCGGCCAGCGCATTGGCCTTCACCCGCGCCTCCGCCACCGATCCGGTGAACACGCCAGCGCCCGACACGCTGACCGACCGCACGCCTGCGCCCGACAGCAATTCGCGCCAGCCGCCCGATTCCTTAGTCGTCACCACCACCGCCTCGCCGTTGACCGACAGCTGCGTCGTGCGCAGCCCCGCCACCGTCGCGAACGCCGGCGTCGCCGCCCCGTCGCCGATCTTCAGCAGAAACGCGCTACCCTTCTCCACGCCCATGCCCGGTCTCCCAATGATGAATTGAAACGCGAAAACAACAACCCGCACGCCACCCCGGCGAAGGCCGGGGCCAATCGGGCAAGCAGCGGCAAGAACGCGACCACCGCCGTCCCATCCGGAATCCGCCCGTCGCCGCTAACTCTGCGCCCGGTACATCCGCACCGCGAACTCGCTGGCGGCACTCCACCGGTCCGCGGCACCCCGCGTCATCCGCCCGCGCACGAACCGGATCGACGCGATCCGCCACCCGCCGCCAAGGTCGACCGGCATCGCGCACACCGCATCCTCGATCCCCTCGATCGCGACGCGCAGCCGCACCGGCCGCTCGCCCGCATCGTGCAGCACGACCACGATCCGCCCCTCGCGCCCGCTCCAGTCCTTCGCGCTCCAGTCGACCAGCACCGGATCGACCACGAGGCCATAGGGCACCGTCGCCCGCACCGGCGGCGCGTCGAACAGCGCAAAGCCCGGAACGCCGGCACGCGCCGCCGCCAGCACACCCGCCTGCAAGGCTGCGCGCGCAGTCATCGCAACAGCCCGCCGGCCCAGCGCACCGCGTCGAACACGCCGCGCCCCTCGACCCGCAGCGTATCGCCGTCCCGCACCACCCGCGCCTCGGGCACCGCCTCCGCCACCCGCGCCTCCAGCCGTGCGACCGCCGCTGCGACCGCCCGCGCGCCGGCCCGTTCCGCCACCGCGCTCATGCCCGCACCGGGCGGGCAGGGGTCATCACCACGCGCCGCCACGGTCGCCACAATGCGGCCACCGCCGCCGGCGGACCTGCCCCGCTTCCCCGTTGGTCGACCAGGTGCGCGGTCAGCATCACGATCCCCTGCGCGATTCCCATCGGCAGCGTCGCCCAGTCGCCCGCCAGCCCCGCCGAATAGGCCACCGCCACCCGCGCCGCATCGCCCGGCGCAGCCACCCGCACCCAGCCATGCCCTGTGCCGTCAATGTCGATCGCATAGGCCCCCACCGGCAGCACGAACGGCGCGGCGCCCGCCGGCAATCCGGTCACCCCGGCAATCGCCTGTACCGGCGCCCGCGCCAGCCGCTGCCAACCGCCGCTGACCGTCAGGACATCCTCCTGCATCGCAACGATCGGCACCGCGCCGATGAACGCCTCGGCCAGCGCAAACGCGCTCCCCGCCGCGCGCGCCAGCACGGTGTCCTCTCCCGTCTCACCGCTTCGCAGGAACGCCCGCGTCGCCACCACCGCCTCCGCGATCGCGCTCGCGGGCACCCCCGCGCCCAATTCCGTCCGCATATCCGCCTCCCGTCATCCGATGCAGTATTCCGCCCCGTGTTTCCCCGCGAAGGCGGGGATCCAGAGCCAGGCATGGGGCAAGGGCTTGTCGTGCCGCCACGCCGCGCAGGCTGTCGTTCAGGCGATCGCCGCGCGTACCACCCGCGCCCGCGCCAGCGTCGTCGGCACGCTCGCCAGGCCGCCGGCGATCGTCGTCGCCACGCTCTGCCCCGTCCCGTCGTCGAAGGTGTAGCGGACCGTCGCCGCGCCATCCGGCACGCCGCGCATCCGCCAGTCGATCGTCACCCCGTCGCGGCCGCGCGTCGCCATCGCGCCCGCCGTCGGGACATAGCTGCCGGCGGCCGTCCCCAGTTCGACCTGCGCCCCCCACATCAGCATCGTCCCCGCCGTCACCAGCCGCGGGTTGCAGGTGATCCCGGTCCCGGTCGCGACATAGCCGATCACGCAGCGATACCAGCCGCCGCCGACCGCCACGCAGGCGTGGTGCGTCAGCGCGCTGGTCGACATGACCGCACCGGTCAGCAGGTTGACGACCATGTCGTGATTGTCCGCGCTGTCCCGCAGGCGCACCACTCCGGGATTGCCCGCCTTCAGATAGATCGACTGCACGACCGCCGCCCCCGCCGTCACCACCAGATCCTGCGACGGCCCGGTTTCCCCGGCGCCCTGGGTAATCAGGTCGGCGGTGCCGGATCCGTCCGGCGCGGTGGCGGCATCGGTGCTCACCGTCGTGCCGCCGATCTTGCTCCAGTTTGCCGCTCCGATCGTCTCCGACCACAGCAGCCGGTTGGTCGCCTGCTCCTCGATCAGCAGCCCGCGCACCGCCAGCGTGACCGGATCATGGTCGAACCGCGCGCCATCGACCGGTTCGGTCGCGATCCGCCCGTTCGCGTCGATCCGCGTCGCCGCTGTCCCCCGCGACAGGGTCACGCCGGCCGGCAGCGCGGGTCCGCGAAACTCCACCGCCTGCGGCCCCGGCCGCTGCCGCAACGCCAGCCCCACGCCGAACGCGGCCATCAGTACAGCGCCAGGATGTCGGTCGCGGTCGTGCCGCTCGCCCGCACGAACTGCGCGCGGAACGGCAGGATGCTGCCCGAACCGACATTGCGGAACACCGTGTCCGCGCTCCCGGCGACACCGCGCATCGTGATCGCGCCGCCGCCGCCCACGAACAGCGCCTTGGTGATGTCGGCCAGCGGGTTCGTATCGTGCGGCACCACCGCCACCGCGCGCGTGGCGGGCGCGGACACCGCATCCGCCGCATTGGAAAAACTGTCGGCCATGTGTGTGCCTCCCGTAAGACTGAAATTGCCCCCTCCCGACCATTGGGGAGAGGGCAGGGGGGATCAGGACACCGCGATCTTCATCAGCTTGATCGCGTCCGAATTGGCGACACAGCCGCCGACCCGCTTCGTCGCGTAGAAATTGACGAACGGCTTGTTGCTGTACGGGTCGCGCAGGATCGCGGTCTCCTGGCGTTCGGCGATAATGTACCCCGCGCGAAAATTGCGGAACGCGATCGGCGTCGTGTTCGCCGCCACATCGGGCATGTCCTCCGCCTCCACCACCGGATAGCCCAGCAGCGTCGCCGGCTGCCCGGCGGTAAGCCCCGGCGTCCACAGGAACGCGCCGTCCGCGGTCTTCAGCTTGCGGATCCGCGCCAGCGTCGCCGCGTTCATCACGAAACACGCCCCCTGCCGGTATCCGCCGCGCAGGGCGTGGACCAGATCGACCAGCCGGTCCTGCGCCATCGACCCCAGGTCGACCGCATTGCCACTCGGCAGATATTGCAATGTCCCGAACGCACGCGGTCCATCGCCGGTCACCGCGACCGGCGACTGCAGGAACCCCTTCGGCCGGTTGACGCCCGACCCGTTCACGAACGCCGCCCCTTCGGCCTTGGCGAACTCGGTCGCGATCTCGCCCGCCAGCCACGCCTCGACGTCGAACGCGGCATCGTCCAGCATCGCCTGGCTGGCACTCGGATTGGCGTACAGCTCGCCCATCGGCGGCGCGATCTCGACGAACACCGGCGTCGCCGTTTCCGGCCGCGTGGCCGTCTCCGCCGCCCAGCCCGACGGCGTGCCCCCGGTCGTCACCAGCTTGCGATAGCCCGCACTGCCCACCGTCACGACATTGGCGATGGCGCGGATCGGCGACACGGCCTTCAGCGTCGCGTCGATCACCGCATCAATCTCGCGCGGCACCGCAAAGCCGCCCGCGTCACCGGTCACCCCGGTAAACGCCTTCATCTCGACCGTCGCGCCACTGCGCACGAACGCCCCGAACGCCCCTGCCGCAACACTCGCACCCGACAGCACCGGCCGGCTCACCACATCATTCGACATAACCCATCATCCCCATGAAAAAAGGCCCCCGCCAAACCAGCGAGAGCCTCCAGAAAAACCACCCGTGTTCCTGCGCACGCAGGAACCCAGGGCCACGCAATGGTACCCTCACGGATCGGCCGCAGCCCCCACGAAATCCACCCGCGCGCGCCTCTGCATCGGCACCGCCACCAGACTGACCTCGACCAGATCGACCGCGACCAATTCCCGCCGCGCGCCCTGCCGCACGGCCCGCGCCCGGTATCCGACCGACAACCCGGTCAGTCCCCCCGACCGCACCAGTGCCGCCACGCGGGCGTCATCGACCCGCCCCTCCACCCGCAAGCCGCACGCGTCCGATTCAATCGCCGTGATCGCCCCCACCGCCGCGCCGCCATGCTGCCACAGCAACGGCACCGCCCCCACGTCCCCGAACGCCCCCGCCCGGAACACGTCACCCGCCCGGTCGACCACCCCGAACACCGCCGCATAGCCCCCGAACGCCACGCTCCCTCCCACACTCCCCCCCACGCTCACCGCAGCCACTCGGCAAAGCCCAGCTTCATCGCCAGTCCCGCCAGCAGCACCGCGCCCGCCACCCGCGCGACCCAGGCGAACCCCGCCTTCCACGCCGACCGCTTCGCATCGCGCCACGCCGCCAGCAGGTCGCGCAACTCCGCCATGTCGCGCTGCGCCGCATCGTCGGCCAGCCCCAGCCGCGTCAGCGCCCGCGTCGCCCCCAGCTCGCCCGCATCCTCGACGATCGCGCGCAGCGTCATCAGGTCCGCGCCCTTTGCCGCCCCTTGCGCCATCAACTGCGCCAATACCGCCCCGCTCATGCCATATCCCCCAACCCGACCATCCGCCGCTTCTCCGCGACACTCAGGAAATCTGCGCCCGACACCGCCGCCCACAACCGCTCGCGATCCTCGGCCAGCGCCGGCACACGATCCAGATCGACCGACAGCGCGGCGTGCCGGAACCACCCCCGCAACGCCTGCTCCAGCCCCGCCAGGATCGTCCCCGCCAGCGGCAGGATCGCCAGCCGCCACAGCGCGCGGTTCGCCTCGCGGTAATTCGCATGGGTCGAATCGCCGGGCAGCCCCAGCAGCATCGGCGGCACCCCGAACGCCAGCGCGATCTCGCGCGCCGCCGCCGCCTTCAGCCCGACAAAGTCCATGTCGGCCGGCGACAGGCTCAGCGCCTGCCATTTCAGGCCGCCCTGCAACAGCATCGGCCGCCCGGCATTCATCGCACCCGCAAAGCTCGCGTCCATCTCCGCCTGCAACTGCGCCTGCTGGTCCGCGCTCAGCACCGATCCGTCACCCGGATCATAGACCAGCGCACCGCTGGGTCGCGCGGCATTGTCCAGCAGCGCCTTGTGCCAGCGCGCCGACGCATTGTGGATCGCCACCGCTCCCGCCGCCGCGCCCAGGCACCCGAGACCATAATGGTCATCAAGCGGGTGAAAGGTCTTCAGATGCACCACATCGGGTCGCGGCCCATCCGCGGTCAGCCGCGTCACCCGCTCCCCCACCCGGTAGCGATACGCCGCCGGCCACCCGCCCGCATCCGCCTCGACCGCAACCCGCTCGGGGCGCAGGGCGAACAGCTCGACCACGTTTCCGTCGCCATCGCGCAACATCTGCACATAGGCATTGCCGTGCAGCAGCATCTGCGCCGCCACCGTCTCCAGCAACGCCTGCCCGCCAGACCGCGCCGCCACCAGCGCCCCCAGCGCCGGGTCCGACGCCGTCACCGGCACCGCCCCCACCCCTTCCGCCACCAGCTTCACCGCGCGCTGGGCGACGGCATTGCGCGCATACCCCTCGCGCACCTGCGCCTCGTAACTCAGCGGCCACTCCCCACCGCCGAAAACGACGCCCCCACGCGCCAAGGCCGGACGCGATCCCTCGCGCCCGGCCCACCTGCCGAACCATTTCATGTGATATCCCCCAAACGCAAAAAGCCCCGCCGAAGCGGGGCTTTTCAGATGCTTATTGTCGTAGCTCGCCGATCAGCAGCAGGCAGCGCGCCTGGTTTCATGCGAAAACAGCGTACCATCATCCTGACCCGGTGCCGGCTTGGACACGACAGCACGAACCGTCCGGTTTGCCATCCATGCGGCAAACCGTGTTTCGTGGCGGTCTTTCGATCCCAGCATCAGTTCGATCTGCTGGTCACGGTTCAACGGGGCGGTCATGCTTTGCTCCACATGCGTGGTGTAACGTCTTCAATCATCTGCGCGACAGGGTGGTTCCCTACCGTCGGTCCATCATCCAGATATGCCGACCATTATATTGGTCCGCCTTACCAGCAATGAACCCCTGTGCCCGCAACATCGCGCATATTCGATCAAACTTCGTTAAAGCCGCACGCGGCAAGTGCGCCGTATGCGTGGTCATGCTTACAAGATTGGGTCTGGCTTCGTCAATCAAGGTGCCGATGCAGGAAAGAACGACGCTCAACACCTGCTTGCGCAAGGTGGCGTCTGTCAGGAACCCGCGCGTTTCCCGGCCATCCCAACAGGCATGGACCGTAGATTCGTCGGTTGCCGCAACGACGATGTTGAAAACCAGTTCATATCCCGGAACGTCCGCATACCCGATCAGCGGCGACAGTGCGACGAACACCGAATAGACCATGCCAAGATCATCGTCATAGCCGATCGGCACACGAATGATGAACTCGCCATCCCCTTTCAGGATGTCGAGCAGAATTTCACCAGTCAGATCCATCGCCGATACGAACATAATGGCAACATATCATTCGGATGGCTGCTGGCAACCCTCACAACACCCGCACCGAAGGCCCGACCCGCGCCGCCCCCAGCATCACCTCCGTCATCGCCCAGACCAGCGCATCCGCCCGGTCCGGCGAACGTCCCGGCCCCTCATATCCACCCCCGCATACCAGCCCGCACAATTCGTCTTCCAGCGCGGGAAACGCCCCGACGTGAAACGCGCGCCCCGCCTCGTACAGCGTCGCCACCGGCTCGGCTCGCGCAGACTTCCCGCGCGTCGCATGGACCAGCCGCAGCGACAGGCCCGCATCCGCCGCGCGCAGCACGCTGCCGACCATCGCGCCGCCCTGGTTCGCCTCCGCCACCACCTTGTCCGCGCCGTGCCGCGCGGCGCACGCGACCACCGCCCGCGCCCAGCCTTCGGGCGTCATCCCGGCAACGCTCGCATCCTCCAGCACATAGGCTTTCCCGTCGCGTCCCCGCGCCACCGCGACGATCCCGCAGGCATCGCCACCGACGCCGGCGGGCGGATCGACGCCAACGACCACCCGCGCCACATCCGGCACCGACCGCACCCGGCACGCCTCCAGCGCACCGCGCGTCCACAAGGCACCGGCCACCTCCTCGATCAGCTCGCCGTCCAGCTCCTGCCGTCCCAGCCGCGTGCCCCCGTACGCCGCCGTCACCGCCGCCACGAACGCGGCGGGCAGCATGCGATTGTCCGCCGTCCGCCCGGTCACCACCACGGTATCCGCCCCGTCCCGCAACGCCTTCACCAAGGCGGTCGGGCGCGGCGTCGTCGTCACCAGCGCGCGCGGCCGCGCCCCCAGCCGCAAACCCATCGCCAGCGTGTCCCACGTCCCTTGCGGATACGCCCATTTGGCCAGCTCGTCGCACCACGCGACATGATGTTGCGGCCCGCGCAGGCTTTCCGGATTTTCCCCCGAATAGACGAACGCCTGCGCGCCCGACCGCCACACCAGCCGCCCGCGTGACGGTTCCCAGCGCGGCCGCGTCGCCAGTGGCGAGATCGCCAGCAGCCCGCTTTCCCCCTCGACCATCACCGCGCGCGCCTCCGCCCGCGTCGCGCCCACCAGCGCGATCCGCAACGACCCGTCCGCCTCGGCCAGCCCACGCACCCATTCCGCCCCGGCCCGCGTCTTGCCGAAACCCCGCCCCGCCAGCATCAGCCACACCCGCCAGTCGCTGCCCGCCGGTGGCAACTGGCGCGGATCGGCCCAGAACGGCCAGTCCGCCAGCACCGCCCGCCAGTCGCGCGGTTGCTGAACCCAGCCACGGGCGGCGGCGGCATCGCGCGCCAATACCCGCGCACGCGACCCGCTCATTCCGCATCCCCGGCATCCGGTTCAGCCAGCCGATCGAGCCGCCGCACCACCTCGGCCCGCGCCTCGTCATCGGTCATCTGGCTCGCATCGGACGGCGACCCCACCGCCGCCCGGCCGTAAATCTCCGGTCGCCGCCCACGCAGCACGAACATCCCCAGCGTGTCGGAATAGGTCTTCACGCTCCCCACCACGCCGCCGCGATAGAACACTGCCCGCTCGGTCCCGTGCTTGGCCCGGTGGATCAGCGCATCCTCCAGCGCGTCCAGCGCCTCGGCCACCGCCGCATCCCATTGCTCGGCAAAGGCGGCATGACCCGCCCGATACTTGTACAATCCGGACGTCCCCAGTCCCGCCTCACGCGCCGCCCGTGCCACATTCGCCGTCTCGCGCAGCACCGCCAGAAACCGCACCCGCCGCACCGCCGCCGACGGCGTCTTCGCGCCCGTTGCCGGTTTGCCCCCGGTTTTCCGCTGTTTCACCACCGCCATCGCCCGCCCCCAAACGACGATCGGGCCAGCGACCCTGCGCCCCGGGGTCTCCCCCGAACAGCGCCGTCACCAGCCCGACCCGCAATTCCTCATCGTTCCTGATATGTACCGAATCAGCGTGACGATGTCAAGCACAAATAACCAAATAGGATATTTATTTTCGGTACGGGGAGGGGGCTACCGGCAAAGCCGATGGTGGAGGGGCAGGGCCACACATCCGCCGCTAGCCGAAATCACCCAGCGACCCGCTTCGCCGCCTCCCAGGCCGCAACCTCATCGGGATACCGCGCCGTCACCACCAGGCCGAAGGCAACCCTGGTCGCCAGATCGACCTCGACCGACCCGGCCCACTCGAATGTCGCGTTGCCGCAGATCGTCACGACACCGTCAGCATCCGCCTGCGCCCGCACCAGCCCGCCGCGATTGAACACCACCGTCTCGCGGTCGGTCGGAATCCGCCCGGTCAGGCAGGCGGCGTGGGTCGACGCGGCCATCGCGCTGCCGCAGCTGTCGGTCAGGCCCACCCCGCGCTCGAACGTCCGCACGAACAGATCCCCACCCCGAACCTCGACAAACGACACGTTTGCCCGGTTCGGCAACCAGTCCGGCGCGCCCTCGCAAATCGTCCCGATCCGCACCAGCTCGGCCTCGTCGACCGTATCGACGAACGCCACCAGATGCGGGTTCGGCATCGCGACGGCGGTAAACCGGATCGTGTCGGACAGGGCAGGGACCACCCCCTCGATCAACCGATCCGTCCTGATCCGCATCGGCCAGGCGGTCACATCCATCCCCGCCGGCCCCGCCGTCTCGCGCACGGTATAGACCCCGGGTGCCAGGTCGGGATCATGCGCCGCGAACGCCGACGACGTCTTCAGCCGCACCTGCGCCTGGTCGATCCCCAGCGCGGCGAACCCGGCCCGCGCGACACAGCGCACGCCGTTCAGGCACGTCTCCGCCTCGCTCCCGTCCGAATTGCGCATGACCATGCCGAATGCGTGGACTTCGTCGCCGGCGGTCAGCAGCAGCAACCCGTCACCGCCAACCGGCCCCGCCCGGTCGGCCAGCGCCCGCGCGACGACGGCCCATTCGGCCTCGTCCAGCGCGATATCCCGCGCGTCGATCAACGGGAAATCATTGCCCGACCCATGACATTTGACGATTTCGAACCGCATCCGCCTCACCATTTCCTGACCCGCACCGGGCATAGGCGCATCGCCATGCACCCCCCGCGCGCCGGCCGCAATCGTCCGGCGAGCGGGCAGGGGGCCGTCAGCGCGCCGCCAATCCGATCACCGCCGGTTCGGCCAGCACCAGCCCGCGCCCGCGCGCCTTGGCCGCGCGCAACAGATCCTCGGCCGCCGCGATCACCAGCCCCGCCGCGCGCGACCGCGACGCCGCCACGCCGGCCGAAAATCCGATCGTCCCGATCTCGGTATCATCCTCGAACAGCTTCAGCCGGCGCGCAGCCAGCGCCTGCCGCACCGCATCGACGATCCGCCCGCCCTCGCTCGCCGACAGCCCCGCGAACAGGATCAGGAAGCCGTCGCCGCCCCACCGCGCCACGGGATGCGGCGCGCATTGCTCGCGCAGCATGTGCGCCACCGCCACCAGCACCCGGTCGCCGACCGCCTCGCCATGCGCCGCGTTCAGCGCGCGGAACCGGTCGATCCCGACGATCGCGACCGAATATGCCCCATCCCTGGCCGATGCCTCGCCCGGCATCGCCGCCAACCGCCGTTCCATCGCCGCCCGGTTGAGCAAGCCGGTCAACCGGTCATGCGCGGCATCGTCACGCGCCACGTTCAGTTCGTCGCGCAGGGTCTGCACCTGCCGGCTGGCCGCCGCCATGCTCGCCTCGGCCTGCGCGGTGCGCTCGATCATCGCCGCCACGATCAACTCGATGCTCGGTGCGTCGGGGGCCAGCATCGACGCGGTCGCCATCACCAGTTCCTGGTTCAGCGCGCCGGTCGCCTCGACCGCGTCGGTGATGATGGTCAGGAACCGCAGCGCCAGATGATCGAGCTTCGGCGTGGCCGCCGCCTGCGGTCCATCGTCCGGCCCCGCCCGCTCGGCCAGCAACGCCACCTGTTCGGTCGTGATCCGAACCCCGTCGTCGGTGATCCGCGACACCGCGTCGCGAAACGCGCTATCGTCGCCGAACAGGAACCGGTGCGCGAACGCATAATGCGCGGGGCCGTGATCCAGCCGGTGATCGTCGAGAAACTGCAAGACGCGGTGACCGACCGACGGGTCCTGGCGGGATGAAGGCATGGCCGGACCCTATGACGATTTTAGGCCGCCGCGCGATCCCAAAAATGCACGGAAATGGACGCAAAAGCGCGGGGCGTTCTGGTTAATCGTCCTCGTCCTCGAACCCCACCAGCGCCAGCGCGCGCGCCTTGATCTGGCGCGTCATGCACCAGTGGACCAGCGCCTCCTCGCGCCCATGCGTCACCCACACTTCCTTGGGCGCGATCTCGCTGAGCGTCGTGGTCAGCTCGTCCCAGTCGGCATGGTCGGACAGGATCAGCGGCAGTTCGATGTTCTTCTGCCGCGCCCGCCCCCGCACCCGCATCCAGCCGCTGGCCATCGCGGTGATCGGGTCGGGCAGGCGGCGCGACCAGCGGTCGTTCAACGCGCCCGGCGGCGCGATCACGACATGGCCGGCGATCTCCGCCTTCGCCACGCCGGTCGCCGGCCGCAACTCGCCCAGCCGCACGCCGTGCTCCTCGTACAGGTCGCACAACCGCTGCAACGCGCCGTGGATATAGATCGGCGCGTCATGGCCCCGCGCCCGCAACTCGGCGATCACCCGCTGCGCCTTGCCCAGCGCATAGGCGCCGACCAGCACGCAACGATCCGGGTTGGCGCGCACCGCCTGGATCAGCTTGTCGATCTCGTCGCCCGTTTCCGGGTGGCGGAACACCGGCAGGCCGAACGTCGCTTCGGTCACGAACACGTCGCATTTCACCGGCTGGAACGGGGTACAGGTCGGGTCCGCCCGCCGCTTGTAGTCACCCGACACCACCACCCGCTCGCCGCGATAATCCAGCACGATCTGCGCCGACCCCAGCACATGCCCGGCCGGCACGAAACCGACCTCGACCTCCCCCATCCGGATCGTCTCGCCATACGCCACGGGAATGCCCGCCTGCGGCCCGTACCGCGCGTCCATGATCGCCAGTGTTTCGGGCGTCGCCCACACCGCCCCATGCCCGCCCCGCGCATGGTCGGCATGACCATGCGTCACCAGCGCGCGCGGGGTCGGTTCCGACGGATCGACCCACGCATCGGCGGGTTTCACATGGATTCCATGCGGATGCGGTTCGATCCAGTCGCCGAGCTTTGCCATCGTTCCTATATGGCCCGGATGCAGCGATGTTCCATCCCGGCCGTCAACGGACTCGCCCCTTCTGCCGTTTCCCCGCGCAGGCGGGGATCCAGGACCCAGCAAGACCACACCCGGCGGTCCGCTCAACCCTGGCCCCCCGCCTGCGCGGGGGAACGGCCAGGCCGGGCATCATGACGGCGACCACGATTCACGCCGGCCCCCGCGCCCTCCCCAAACCCCTGACCGACTGGTTCGAGGCGCGCGGCTGGTCCCCGCGCAGCCACCAGACCGCGATGCTGGCGCAGGCCCGCGCCGGCCGCCACGCGCTGCTCGTCGCCACCACCGGGGCGGGCAAGACGCTCGCCGGCTTCCTCCCCACGCTGGCCGACCTGATCGAGCATCCGACCGACGGCCTGCACACGCTCTACGTCTCGCCGCTGAAGGCGCTGGCGGTCGACGTGCAGCGCAACGTCCTGACCCCGGTCGCCGAGATGGGGATCGACATCCGCGTCGAGACCCGCACCGGCGACACCCCCAGCGACCGCAAGGCGCGCCAGCGCGTGAAGCCGCCGCAGGTCCTGCTGACCACGCCCGAATCGCTGTCGCTGCTGCTCAGCTACCCCGACGCCGCGACGATGTTCGCGGGCCTTCGCACAATCATCGTCGATGAGGTCCATGCGTTCGCCACCGGCAAGCGTGGCGATCTCCTGTCGCTCTGCATGGCCCGGCTCCAGCGCCTGTCGCCCGGCCTTCGCCGCGTCGCCCTGTCGGCGACGGTCGCCGATACCGACGGCTACCGCGCCTGGCTCGCGCCCGATGGCGATATCGACCAGGTGGCGCTCGTCCACGGCCAGCCCGGCGCGGACCCGACCATCGCCATCCTGCTGCCCGACGGCCGGGTGCCGTGGTCGGGCCATTCGGGCCGGTACGCCGCCGAACAGGTGATGGCGCAGATCGCCGCGCACCGCACCACCATCGTCTTCTGCAACACCCGCAGCCTCGCCGAGCTGATCTTTCAGGACCTCTGGAAGGCCAACACCGGAAACCTGCCGATCGGCGTCCATCACGGCAGCCTGTCGAAAGAGGCGCGGCAGAAGGTCGAGGGTGCGATGGCCGACGGCCACCTGCGCGCGCTGGTCGCCACCGCCAGCCTCGATCTCGGCGTCGACTGGGGCGATGTCGATTGCGTGATCCAGATGGGCGCGCCCAAGGGATCGTCGCGCCTGCTCCAGCGGATCGGCCGCGCCAACCACCGGCTGGATGAGGCATCGGAGGCGATCGTCGTCCCCGGCAACCGCTTCGAATATCTCGAAGCGCGCGCGGCCCTCGACGCGGTCGAGGCGGGCGAACTCGACCCCGACCTGTTCCGCAAAGGCGCGCTCGACGTGCTGGCCCAGCACGTCATGGCCTGTGCCTGCGCCGGGCCGTTCGTGCAGGGCGACCTGCTCGACGAGGTCCGCTCCGCGCTCCCCTATTCGGCGCTCGATGCCGAGACGTTCGACCGCGTCCTCCATTTCATCAGCGACGGCGGCTACAGCCTCAAGGCCTATGACCGGTTCAAGCGGCTGGCGCGGGATCCCGACGGCCGCTGGCGGCTCGCCCACCCCCGCTTCGCGCTGCAACACCGCCTGAACGCCGGCATCATCGTCGAGGCGACGATGCTTGGCGTCCGCTTCAAGAACGGCCGCACGCTCGGCCGGGTGGAGGAGGGGTTCGCAGCCCAACTCTCGATCGGCGACAGCTTCTTCTTTGCGGGCCTAAGCCTGGAGGTCCAGTCGATCACGCTGGAGGACGTGCTGGTCCGCGCCAGCAGCAAGCCCGCGCGCATCCCGACCTATGGCGGCAGCCGGATGCCGCTGTCGACCAACCTCGCCGACCGCGTTCGCGGCTTCCTCTCGCAGCCGACCGAATGGCATCGCTTTCCGCCCGACGTCCGCGACTGGCTGGAAATGCAGGCCAACCGCTCGGTCATGCCGCGTCCCGGCCAGCTGCTGGTCGAAACCTTCCCGCGCGAGGGGCGGCACTACATGGTCGCCTATAGTTTCGAGGGGTGGAACGCGCACCAGTCGCTCGGCATGCTCATAACCCGGCGGATGGAGACATTGGGGCTGAAACCGGTCGGCTTCGTCGCCAACGACTATGCGCTCGCCTGTTACGGGTTGGAGAAAATAACCGATCCCGCCGCGCTGTTCTCGCCCGACATCCTCGAACATGAATTCGTCGACTGGGTCCAGCAGTCGCACCTGCTGAAACGCGCGTTCCGCGAAGTCGCGGTCATCGGCGGGCTGGTCGAGCGCCAGCATCCCGGCAAGCGCAAGACCGGCAAGCAGGTCACGTTTTCCACCGACCTGATCTACGACGTCCTGCGCAAATACGAACCCGGCCACCTGCTCCTGCAGGCCGCATGGGACGACGCCCGCGCGCGCATGACCGATGTCGGCCGCCTCGCCGGCCTGCTCGACCGCGCCCGCGACACCATGCTCCACGTTGATCTCGACCGCGTGACTCCGCTCGCGGTCCCGGTCCTGACCCTCATCGGGCGGGAGAAGGTGACGACAACCCACGGCGACGACGCCCTGCTGATCGAGGCCGAGGCGATGATCGCCGACGCCATGCGCCCCGATTGATCGCGCGCCCGTAACCGGTTGCGCCACCGGGCAATAGCCGCTCTAGTCGCGACAGAAACAAACGGGGGAGAGCGAAAATGCGGCTGGCGACAGGATTATTGGCGGCGGCGCTCGCCCTCGTGCCGCAGATGACCGCCGCGCAAGGCCGCCCCGACCAGAAGGCGTTCTTCGGCCTGTACAAGCAACTGGTCGAGACCAACACCACCCTGTCGGCGGGCAGCTGCACCCAGGCCGCAGCGCAGATCGCCACCCGTCTGAAGGCCGCCGGTTTCCGCGATGCCGACATCACCCCATTCTCGGTCCCCGACCACCCGAAGGAGGGCGGCCTCGTCGCGATCCTGAAGGGCAGCGACGCAAGCCTCAAGCCGATGCTCCTGCTCGGCCATCTCGACGTGGTCGAGGCGAAGCGCGAGGACTGGGCGCGCGATCCGTTCACGCTGGTCGAGGAGGACGGATATTATTACGCGCGCGGCAGTGTCGACGACAAGGCGATGTCGGCGATCTGGGCCGACACGCTGATCCGCTTCAGACAGGCCGGCACCACGCCGAAGCGCACCGTGAAACTGGCGCTGACCTGCGGCGAGGAGACGACCTTCGCCTGGAACGGGGCCGAATGGCTGGCAAAGAACCGCCCCGACCTGATCGCCGCCGATTTCGTGCTGAACGAGGGCGGCGGCGGCCGGATCGACGACAGCGGCAAGCGGCAACTGCTCGCGATCCAGGTCGGGGAGAAGGCAGCACAGAACTACACCTTCGCCACGACCAATCCCGGCGGCCACAGTTCGCAACCGATCCCGGCCAACGCGATCTACGAACTGGCCGACGCGATCGAAGCGGTGCGCGCCTATCAGTTCCCGGTCGCCTTCACCGACACCACCCGCGCCTTTTTCACCGCCAGCGGAAAGGCGACGCCCGGCGTCGGCGGCGACGCGATCCGCCGTCTGCTGGCCAACCCCGCCGATGCGGACGCGGCGGCGATCGTCAGCAGCGACAAGGCGATGAACGCCACACTCCGGACCACCTGCGTGGCCACGCTGGTCAATGCCGGTCATGCCGAAAACGCGCTGCCGCAACGCGCGACCGCCAACATCAACTGCCGGATATTTCCCGGCGAGACCGTCGACGGCACGCTCGCCCAATTGCAGAAGCTGGCCGGCGAAAAGGTGACGGTCACCGCCAACCAGCCGGTCCGTCCCACCGCCGTCCCGCCGCCGCTCGACCCGCGCATCTTGGGGCCGGCAAAGGCGATCGCGGCCCGGCATTTCCCCGGCGTGCCCATGCTGCCGATGATGTCGACGGGGGCCACCGACGGCATCTTCTTCCAGACGATCGGCATCCCCGTCTACGGTGTGCCCGGTATCTTCATCGACAAGGATCTCGGCGGCATCCATGGCGTCAACGAACGCATCCGCGTTACCTCGCTCTACGACGGCCGCGACTATCTCTATGATCTGGTGAAAGCGTACGCGGGATAGCCCCACGCCCCCGTCACCCTCGTCAGCGCGAGGGTGACGGGGGAGGTATCGTCAGCTTTGCCCCCCCCCCCCCGTTCCGTTCGTTTCGGGCGAAATCGAGAAACCGACCCCGCTACCGCGCCGCGCCCAACCGGCTTCCCGCCGCGGTCATCGCGCCACCGGCCGCCTGCAACTCGCCGCTGCACCGTGTCAGGTCGGATCGGCTGTCCGCCGACACCGCCGTCGCCGCGCGCGCCAGCGCCGCGCTCAGCTCGATCGTCGGATTGCGCCCGACCAGCTTGCCGTAAAAGAACAACGACCCCAACTTCGCCGCCTGCGCGGTCTGCGCATTGGTCGCCGACACCAGCATCGCGAACGCCGCCAGGCAGCGCGCGTCTGATTCCTCGGCCGACGGCGTCGCGACCGGTGCGGGAAGCGGCGCGGGCGTGGCCGGAGCCGGGGTGGCCATCGGGGCAGGGGTGGCCGGCACCGCAGTCTGCGGCATCGTCAGGACAAGCGCGGCAAGCAGGACCGAGACCATGACAGCTCCAACAACATCAGGGGACCGGGACCGTTACCGATCCGCCCGCCGCTGTCCAGCGAACGCAGGAGCACACGTTCCGCGGCAACCCCCTCACACCGTGACCTGTTCGCCCAGTTCGACCACCTTGCCCGGCGGAATCCGCAGGAAATCGGTCGGGTCGCTCGCGTTGCGCTGCAAAAACATGAACAGCCGGTCCTGCCACAGCGGCATGCCCTGATCGCTGTCGGGCTTCAGCGTGTTGCGGCCGATGAAGTACGACGTCTTCATCGGATCCAGCCCCAGCTTCGCCCGCGCCTGCCGCAGGCCCAGGTCGCGCGGCACGTCGGGCGATTCCATGAAGCCATAGGTCAGCACGACGGAGGAGAAATTGTCGTCGATCCGCTCCAGCTGCACGCGCTTCTCATCCGCCACCACCGGCCGGTCGGCGGTCCGCACCGACACGATCAGGTTGCGTTCGTGCAGCACCTTGTTGTGCTTCAGGTTGTGGAGCAGCGCGCCCGGCGTCGCCAGCGGGTTGGCGGTCAGGAAGACCGCCGTGCCGCTCACCCGCTCCGGCGGACGCTTGGCCAGCGCCGCGGCCAGATCGGCCAGCGGAATGCTCTGCCGCCGCTCGAACGCTGCGACGATGCCGCGCCCGCGCACCCAGGTATAGATCAGCAGGCCGATCGCGGCGGCGACCACCAGCGGCACCCAGCCACCCTCGATCACGCGCAGGATGTTGGCGCCGAAGAAAATCAGGTCCAGCGTCAGGAACGGCAGGATGACCCCCAGCGCCAGCGGCCGCGACCAGTTCCAGCGATGGCGGACGACCAGATAGGCGAGGCACGTCGTCACCACCATCGTGCCGGTCACCGCGATGCCGTACGCGGCGGCCATCGCCGACGACGTCTTGAACTGCACCACCAGCACCAGCACGCCGACCAGCAGCAGCCAGTTGATCGTCGGGACATAGATCTGCCCGGCATAGGCGGCGGACGTCTGGCGGATCTTCATGCGCGGCAACAGGCCCAGCTGCACCGCCTGCTGCGTCACCGAAAACGCGCCGGTGATGACCGCCTGGCTGGCGATCACGGTCGCCATGCCCGCCAGGATGACCAGCATCGGCCGCAGCGAATCCGGGGCCATCAGGAAGAACCAGTCCTGATTCTCGAACGGGACGCCCGCCGCCGCCGCCTGTTCCAGCCGCGCCAGCGCGAACGCGCCCTGTCCGAGATAGTTGAGCGCAAGCGCCGGAAACACCAGGGCGAACCAGCCGATGCGGATTGGCAGCTTGCCGAAATGCCCCATGTCGGCGGTCAGCGCCTCCGCACCCGTCACGGTCAGGAACACCGCCCCCAGGACGAACAGCCCGGTCACGCCGTGGGTGCCGAGGAACATGACCCCGTAATATGGCGAAAACACGCGCAGGATCGAAAGCTCGTCGGCGATATGCCACGCGCCAAGCCCGCCGATCGCCAGAAACCACAGGATGCAGACGGGACCGAACAGCTTGGATACCAGCGCGGTCCCGTGCGACTGGATGAAGAACAGGCCGATCAGGATCATGATCGTCACCAGCCGGACGACATGTTCGTCGAACACCGCCGCCGCGCCGGGAATCGTGCGCAGGCCCTCCATCGCCGACAGCACCGACAGCGCGGGCGTGATGATCGCGTCGCCATAGAACAGCGCCGCGCCCGCAGCCCCCAGCACGATCGCCACGCGCGACCGCACCCCGATCGCCCGCCGCGCCAGCGCCGCCAGCGCCAGCACGCCGCCTTCGCCCTGATTGTCCGCGCGCATCAGGAACACGACGTATTTCAGCGTGACGACCAGCAGCAGCGACCAGAGCGCCAGGCTCAGCACGCCCAGAATCTCGGACGGGTCGATCCCGTCGGCCGCCGACTGGCCCAGCGCCTCGCGAAATGCGTACAGCGGGCTGGTGCCGATATCGCCGAACACGACGCCGATCGCGCCGATCGTCAGCGCGACGACCATCGGATGGGGCACGGTGTCGGCCGCCGATCCAGGGTTCCGGGATTTGGGGTCTGGGGACGGCGACATGGTGACGCGTGATATTCCCGACAGGAGGACGCCCCGCGAACAGGACGGCGCGCTGTACGCCCATGGCGCGGGCAGGCAAGGGGTTTTCGTGAACGCGGCGTGGATGGCGGGATCAGGTCGCTTGATTGATGCCGCCCACCGCGTCATGGCGGGCCATGGTTCCCTTTTCGTTCGGCGGACATGCCCTGTATGCGCTGGCTGGCGGCGCGGTCTTCTGGCCCGCCCGCCGCGCGCTGCTGGTCGCCGACCTGCATTTTGAAAAGGCCAGCTGGTTCGCGCGCTTCGGCCAGATGCTCCCGCCCTATGACTCGCTGGCCACGCTGACCGACCTGACCGCGCTGGTTGCCGCCACCGACGCGCACGAGGTCTGGTGCCTCGGCGACAGCTTCCACGATGCGCAAGGGGGCGAGCGTCTGCCCGACACGGCGCAGGCCATGCTCGCCGCGCTGACCGGTCGCGCCCGCTGGACCTGGATCACCGGCAACCACGATCCCGTCATTCCCGATCGCTGCGGCGGCACCGTGGTCGAGGAGGTCGAGGTCGACGGGCTGGTCCTGCGCCACGAGGCCACACCCGCTGACACCCGGTACGAACTGTCCGGCCATTTCCACCCGAAACTGCGCCTGCGCGTCCGCGGCAAGCAAGTCGCCCGCCGCTGCTTCATCGCCACCCCGACCAAGCTGATCCTGCCCGCCTTCGGATCCCTGACCGGCGGCCTCGACGCCACCCACCCCGAGATCAGCCGCGCTGTCGGGGCCGGAGCCGAGGCCCTGATCCCGGTCGAAAACCGGATGCTGCGCTTCCCGCTGGCGGCTTGACGACCCGCCCCCTGGCGGAGCGTCGCTACCGTGCGATAGTCGGAAACGCCGCCCTGAACGCCGCGACCTTCGGCTTGTCCCATGTCACGATATACGGGTGCGACGGGTTCCGGTCATAGAAATTCTGGTGATAGGCCTCGGCCGGATAGAACGTCGCCTGCTCGATCTTGGTCGCGATCGGCTTCCCGAACGCGCGGGTCGCGCCAAGCTGCGCGATGTAGCGGGCCGCGACCGCCTTCTGCTCGGGGCCTTGGGCGAAGATCGCCGAGCGATAGCTGGGGCCGTTGTCGGGGCGCTGGCCGTTCACCTGCGTCGGATCGTGCGCGACCGAGAAATACACGCGCAGCAACGTCGCATAGCTGACCTGTGCCGGGTCGTAGACGATACGGATCGCCTCGGCATGGCCGGTCCGTTCGGTCGACACCGCGTCATAGGTCGCGGTCTGCGCGGTGCCGCCGGCATAGCCGGCGGTGACCGACTTCACGCCCTTCACCCGCTCGAACACCGCCTCCATGCCCCAGAAGCAGCCACCCGCCAGCACGGCGGTCTGGGTCGCGCCGGTGCGCGGCACGTCGATCGCGGCGGCGGGGATGACGACCGCCTTCTCCGCCTTCTCCGCGCTGGCGACGCCCGACAGGGCGGCAGCGGCGGCGATCGCGGCCAGGGATAAAGTGGTGATGGCTGTTTTCATGGCATCGAGATGGGGCCGCGCTGGCCCCACGCCAAGGGGGTCAGCGGACCGGTGCGGTCACGGCCACCGGCTGGTCGAATCCTCGCGACGCTTCGGCCGGCTGCAACGCGAACAGGCCCACCGTGCCCAGCGCGAAGCCGCCGACGAAGCGCCACAGAAAGCTGGAGGTGATGAGCGCACGCATGGTTCAGGATCCCTTGTCGATATCGGTCGCCGCCCACGCGGTCGCCCGATGAAAACCAGCCGCCGCCGGACCAATTCCAGCGACGGTGTGTCGATATAGCAGCTACGGATTAACCGGCGATTGGGACGCCGTTCATACCGCCGTAAGCATCACCGCAGCGCGGCGCACGCGGTCTGGATGCGGGTGCAGGCTTCCTTCAGCAGCGCGTCCGACGTGGCGTAGCTGATCCGCATGGCGGGCGAGAGGCCGAACGCCGATCCCTGGACGGCCGCGACCTTCGCATCGTCGAGCAGATAGGTGACGAACGCATCGTCGCTGTCGATCCGCTTGCCCGCCGGTGTCGACTTGCCGATCAGCCCGGCAACCGACGGATAGACGTAGAACGCCCCCTCCGGCATCGGACATTCCACGCCGTCGATGGCGTTCAGCATCGCCACCACCATGTCGCGACGCACCTGGAACGCGGCATTGCGGTCGGCCAGGAACGACTGGTCGCCGTTCAGCGCGGCGGTGGCGGCGGCCTGCGCGATCGAACAGGGGTTGGACGTCGACTGCGACTGCAATTTCGCCATCGCCTTGATGAGCCACGCCGCGCCGCCGGCATAGCCGATCCGCCAGCCGGTCATCGCATAGGCCTTGGAACAGCCGTTCACCGTCAGCGTCCGCTCGGCCAGATCGGGGCAGACCTGCGCGATCGTCGCGAAGCGAAACCCGTCATAGACGATGTGTTCGTACATATCGTCGGCGAAGATCCAGACATGCGGATGCCGCGCCAGCACGTCGCCCAGCGCCTTCAGTTCCTCGACGGTATAGCCCGCGCCGGTCGGGTTCGACGGCGAGTTCAGGATCACCCACTTTGTCTTCGGCGTGATCGCCGCGTCGAGCGCCTCCGGGGCCAGCTTGTAACCGACCTCCGGCCCCGCCTTCACGATCACCGGCACACCGCCCGCGAACTGCACGACATCCGGGTAGCTGACCCAATAGGGCGCAGGGATCACGACCTCGTCGCCCGCATCAAGCGTCGCGACCATCGCGTTGAACAGCGTATGCTTGCCGCCGACATTGACGCTGATCTGGTCCGCGCCGAAGGTCAGGCCGTTGTCGCGCGCGAACTTCGCCGCGATCGCCGCCTTCAATTCGGGCGTGCCGTCGACATTGGTGTACTTGGTCTTGCCGTCGCGGATCGCCTGGATCGCGGCTTCCTTCACGAAATCAGGCGTGTCGAAATCCGGCTCGCCCGCGCCCAGCCCGATCACGTCGACGCCCGCGCGCTTCAGCTCCATCACCCGGCTGGTGATGGCAAGGGTCGGCGACGGGCTGATGCGGCCAAGGGCAGCGGATGGGTGCATGACGGATCGGGCCTTATACGAAAAGAAGCGCGGGCGGGCCTATACGCGCAACGTCGTCGGTGCCGCAACCGCCAGAACCGCCGGAATCAATCCGCGCAGGGCATTGCCGATATAGAATTCGCGTGTGAGGTCGTCGGGCGTCAACACCCCCTCGACCGCGCGCCCATCCTCCAGCATCGCCCCGCGCAGAACGCCGGGCAGCAGCGCAGCCAGCGGCGGCGTGACCAGAACCCCGTCGCGTGCCACGAACACCGACGTGAAGCTGCCCTCGGTCAACCGCCCGTCGGGATCGACGAACACCACCTCGTCGGTGCCAGCCGCCGCCCGTGCCGCGTCGTAGAAGGCGCGGTCGCTGGTCTTGTGCCGCAGCCGCACGTCGCTTGGGGCAACCGGCAGTGGCACGACCGCGACGGTGGCCGGCCCGTCGAATGCCGGCGGCATCGGTCCGACCTCGATCGCGATGGCCCCGCCCGCGCTGGCCAGCACCCGGACGCGGGCGGGCGCGCGCAACCGGAAAGTCGCGGCCTGCAATTCGTTGCGCACACCGTGGCGGTCGAACGCGAAGCCAAGGGCCGTCGCGCTTCCCCGCATCCGCTCCAGATGCCGTTCCAGCAGCGGCAGGCCCAACAGCGGATCGAACGCCATCGTCTCGATCAGGTCGAACGCGCGCGCGCCGGCGGTCAGGAAATCGCCCTTGGCCGCGCATTCGTCCCACTCGGCATCGGCGTCCGAGTCGGCGACGATGCCCGATCCGACACCGAACGCCGCATCGGCCTCCCCGTCGCGGATCGTCAGCGTCCGGATCGCGACGTTGAACGCGGCGTCGCCCCCTGCGTCGATCCGCCCGATCGACCCGGTGTACACGGCCCGCGCGCGCGCCTCGATGTCGCCGATCGCCTGCATCGCCCGGATCTTCGGCGCGCCGGTGATCGACCCGCACGGGAACAGCGCGGCGATGACGTCGACCGTGTCGCGCTCGTCGGCAAGGGTCGCGGTCACCGTCGACACCATCTGGTGCACCGTCGGATAGGTTTCGACCGCGAACAACTGCGGCACCGCGACGCTGCCGGCGCGCGCGACCCGCGACAGGTCGTTGCGCATCAGGTCGACGATCATCAGGTTTTCCGCGCGCTGCTTGGCATCGCCCCGCAACGCGGCGATCGCGGCGGCATCCCCCGCCGCCGTCTCGCCGCGCCGGGCCGTCCCCTTCATCGGCCGGCAGGTCAGCGTCGCGCCGTCCCGCGCGAAGAACAGCTCGGGCGAGAACGACAGCAGCGTGTGCGTCCCCGTCGCCACGACCGCGCCATAGCCTGCCGCCGCACCCGTCCGCACCCGCGCATACACCGCCAGCGGATCGCCCGAAAACGGCACCCGCGCGGCGTAGGTCAGGTTCGCCTGATACAGGTCGCCCGCCGCGATCAGCGCCTGCACGGCGGCCAGCCGGTCGCCATAGGTCGCCCGGTCGATCGCCGGTTCCGGCGCGCCGATCCATGCCCCCGCCGGATCGGGCAGCCATGCCGGCACGTCGTCGATCGCGGTCCAGTCGGTGAACAAGCCGAACCACAGCAACGGCACGTCGTCCGACCGGGCTGCGCCAAGCACCGGCTCGAACGCCGCGCCCGCGTCATAGGACAGGAACCCTGCCGCGTGCAGCCCGGCGCGCGTCGCCGCACGAATCGCGTCCAGCGCCGGCGCGACCGCGTCCGTCGTCCACGCCTCGATCACGCGCCCGGGTGTGCGATACAGCCGCGCCGGCGTCCCGTCGGCGGAGTCCAGCAGCACGAATGGCGCGGCTGCGGCTGCGGCTGGGGGTGGGGGCAGGGGAGAGAAATCGGCCATCCGTGCCGAAATCGCGACCTTTGCGCTTCGGGGCAAGCGGAGATTGCCGGACACGTCGATGCCGCCTATTTCCGGGGGATGGCCAATCCTCCCCAGAATCCCCCGCCCCAGAACCCACCGCCCCAGAACCCACCGCTGCGCGTCATGATCGTGCCCGTCACCCCGTTGCAGCAGAATTGCACCGTCATCTGGTGCACCGCGACGATGAAGGCGGCGGTGATCGACCCCGGCGGCGACCTACCCAAAATCCGCGCCGCCATCGCGCAGGCCGGCGTCACCGTCGAACAGGTGTTGCTGACCCACGGTCATATCGACCATGCGGGCGAGGCCAAGCCGCTGGCCGAGGAACTGGGCGTGCCGATCGTCGGCCCGAACGAGGCGGACCGTTTCTGGCTTGCGCGGCTGGACGAGGATGGTCGCAACTACGGCATTCGCGGCGTCGTGTTCGAACCCGACCGCTGGCTGGTCGAGGGTGACACCGTGCAGGTCGGCGACCTGACCCTCGACGTGTACGAGACGCCCGGCCACACGCCGGGCCATGTCGTGTTCCACCATCCGCCCTCGAACCTCGCGCTGGTCGGCGACGTGCTGTTCCAGGGATCGGTCGGCCGCACCGACTTTCCGTTGAGCAATCATCAGGATCTGATCGCGTCGGTCCTGACCAAGCTCTGGCCGATGGGCGACGCCACCACCTTCATCCCCGGCCACGGCCCCGCCAGCACCTTCGCCCACGAACGCCAGCACAACATGTTCGTCAGCGACCGCGCGCTCGCGGCGTAGGCGGGCAGCCCGCCCCCACCTCCCGTCATTGCTTCGCGTGCGCTGGCAATGACGGGCGCGCGCCGCCCGACTTTGCACACGCCGCGCAAGGCCCTACAGGCCATCGCCTGATCAGGAAAACGGACTCCATGACCGAACTCGATACCATGCGCGACCACATGCTCGCGGCCATCGCCGCCTCGGCCAGTCTCGACGCGCTCGACACGGTGCGGGTCGACGCGCTCGGCAAGCAGGGGCGCATCACCCAGTTGCTCAAGACGCTCGGCAAGATGTCGCCCGACGAGCGGCAGGTGCAGGGGCCGCGGATCCAGGCGCTGCGCGAGACCGTCGCCAGCGCGATCGCCACGCGCAAGGCCGAGCTGGAACGCGCCGACCTCGACGCGCGCCTCGCCAGCGAAACGCTCGACATGACGCTGCCGGTCGAGCCGGCGCTGGTGGGCACGATCCACCCGGTGTCGCAGGTGATGGACGAACTGGCGGAAATCTTCGCCGACTTGGGCTTCGCGGTCGCGACGGGGCCGGAGATCGAGGACGACTGGCATAACTTCACCGCATTGAACATTCCCGAAAGCCACCCGGCCCGGGCGATGCACGATACATTTTACTGCGAGCCGCAGCCGGACGGCGACGGCAGCTATGCCGATGGCGTGGCGCGCAAGATGTTGCTGCGCACGCACACGTCGCCCGTGCAGATCCGCACGATGCTGACGCAGAAGCCGCCGATCCGCATCATCGCGCCGGGCCGCACCTATCGCTCCGACAGCGACGCCACCCACACGCCGATGTTCCATCAGGTCGAGGGCCTGGTGATCGACAAGGGCATCACGCTCGGCCATCTGAAATGGACGCTCGAAACCTTCCTGAAGGCGTTCTTCGAGCGCGACGACATCACGCTGCGCCTGCGCCCGAGCTATTTCCCCTTCACCGAACCCTCGGCGGAGGTCGATGTCGGCTACACCATGGTCAAGGGCAAGCGCGTCATCGGCGGTGGCCCCGATTCGGACGGTGGCGGCTGGATGGAGGTGCTCGGCTCGGGCATGGTCCACCCGAAGGTCATCGCCGCGTGCGGCCTTGATCCGGCCGAATATCAGGGCTTCGCGTTCGGCTGCGGCATCGACCGTCTGGCGATGCTGAAATACGGCATGGACGATCTGCGCGCCTTCTTCGACGGCGATATCCGCTGGCTGAAGCATTACGGCTTTTCCGCGCTCGACGTCCCCACGCTGTCCGGAGGAGTCGGCGCATGAAGTTCACCATCGGCTGGCTCCGCGAGCATCTCGACACCGACGCCACGCTCGACCAGATCGTGGAAGGGTTGACCCGCATCGGCCTGGAGGTCGAGGGCGTCGAGAATCCCGGCGAGAAACTGTCGGCATTCCGCGTCGCGAAGGTGCTGAGCGCCGAACGCCACCCGCAGGCCGACAAGCTGCAGGTGCTGTCGGTCGACGCCGGAAACGGTCCGCTTCAGGTCGTCTGCGGCGCGCCCAACGCCCGCGCAGGAATGGTCGGCGTGTTCGGTGCGCCGGGGGCCTACGTTCCCGGCCTCGACGTGACGCTGAAGGTCGCGGCGATCCGCGGCGTCGAATCCAACGGCATGATGTGTTCGACGCGTGAACTGCAACTGGGCGAGGATCATGACGGGATTATCGAACTGCCCGCCGACGCCCCCGTCGGCACGCCCTATCCCGACTATGCCGGGCTGAACGATCCGGTCATCGACGTGAGCATCACGCCGAACCGTCAGGACTGCATGGGCGTGCGCGGCATCGCCCGCGATCTTGCCGCCGCCGGTCTCGGCACACTCCTGCCGATCACCGTGCCCGTGATCGCCGGCGAAGGCCCGGCGCCCGACATCGCGACGCTCGACCCCGCCGGCTGCCCCGCCTTCTTCGCGCAGACCGTGCGCGGCGTCACCAACGGCGAATCGCCCGACTGGCTGCGCCGCCGCCTGATCGCGATCGGCCAGAAGCCGATTTCGACTTTGGTCGACATCACCAACTACATCATGTTCGACCTCGGCCGTCCGCTGCACGTCTATGACATGGCGAAGCTGTCGGGCGGCCTCGTCGCGCGCAAGGCGGTGGCGGGCGAACAGGTCGTCGCGCTCAACGGCCGGACCTACACGCTGGCCGACACGATGACGGTCATCGCCGATGATGTGGCCGTGCACGACATCGGCGGCATCATGGGCGGCGAGCATTCTGGCGTGTCGGCGGACACGACCGACGTGCTGATCGAGTGCGCCTATTTCGATCCCGACCACATCGCCCGCACCGGCCAGGCGCTGACGCTGACCAGCGACGCGCGCACCCGGTTCGAGCGCGGCGTCGACCCCGCCTTCCTTGCCGACGGCCTCGCCATCGCGACCGGCGTGGTGGTCGCACTGTGTGGCGGCACCCCGAGTGTCGCAAAAACCGCCGGAGAAGCCCCACAGGCCGTCCACTTCGTCGATTACGATCCTCACCATGCCGAAACCCTCGGCGGGCTTGTGGTGGCCCCTGAGCGGCAAAAGGCGATTCTGGAGTCACTCGGCTTCACGGTCGGCGACGACTGGCGGGTCGGCGTGCCCAGCTGGCGGCGCGATATCGACGGCAGCGCCGACATCGTTGAGGAGGTGATCCGGATCGAGGGGATCGACGCGGTCCTGCCCGTGCCGTTGCCGCGCGCACCCGGCGTCGCCCGCCCGACCGCGACGCCCGACCAGCTGCTCGAACGCCGCGTCCGCCGTGCGGCCGCCGCGCGCGGGCTGAACGAGGCGGTGACGTGGAGCTTCCTGTCACGGCCCCAAGCCGACGTGTTCGGCGGCGGCGCATGGACGCTGGCCAACCCGATCAGCGAAGACCTGAAGGTCATGCGCCCGTCGTTGCTCCCCGGCCTGCTGGCCGCGACCGAGCGCAACCTGAAGCGCGGGGCGGGCGCGATCCGCCTGTTCGAGCTTGGCCGCCGCTATCTGGCCGATGCAGAGCGCCCGACGCTGGGCGTGATCCTGGCCGGCGAGAAGCGCCCGCGCGGCTGGCGGGCCGGCAAGGCGACCGCCTTCGACGCCTATGACGCCAAGGCCGAGGCGCTGGCCCTGCTCGCCGCCGCCGGCGCGCCGGTCGACAATCTGGCGGTGATGGGGGAGGCAGGGGCCGCCTGGCATCCCGGCCAGTCCGGCACGCTGCGGCTGGGGCCGAAGACCGTGCTCGCCGCGTTCGGCATGATCCACCCCAGGGTCCTCAAGGCGTTCGACCTTGATGGCGCGGTCGCCGGTGTCGAACTCTATCTCGACGCGCTGCCGGCCAGGCGCGGCTCGACCGGCTTCATGCGCCCGGCCTATGCGCCACCCGCGCTTCAGGCCGTCCGCCGCGACTTCGCCTTTTTGGTACCGACCACGCTGCCGGCCGAAACGCTGGTCCGTGCAGTGCGCGGTGCCGACAAGGCGGCGATCGTCGCCGCCCGCGTCTTCGACGTGTTCGCCGGCACTGGCGTCGAACCCGGTCACCAGTCGGTCGCGGTCGAAATCATCCTGCAACCCACCGGCGCCAGTTTCACCGACGACCAGCTGAAGGCGATCGCCGACAAGGTGGTCATCGCGGCGGCGAAGCAGGGCGCGGTGTTGCGGGGCTAGGCTCCCCCTGTTCCCCGGCGAAGGCCGGGGTCCAGTCGGGAAGGCGAGCGCGACGGCGCGATACCCGCCGTTACACCGTCGCGCCCGACTGGACCCCGGCCTTCGCCGGGGAACAGAAAACCAGATGCCCGTCACTCTCGCCTGCGCGCGAGGGACGAAGACGCGTTGACCGCAGAGCCGCAACACCCGCCCTCGACTTGCCCCCGCCCGAGCGGGTATGGCCGGCGCATGACCGACGCCACCCTAGTCACCATCGCCAGCAACCGGCTGTCCGCCGTGATCAACCCGTTCGGCGCGGAGCTGACGCACCTGCGCGACGCGGCTGGTCGCGAGTTGATGACCGATGCGGATCCCGCCTTCTGGTCGCGCCACGCGCCGTTGCTGTTCCCGGTCATCGGCCGCGTGCACGGCGACGCGATCCGCATCGACGGCACAGGCTATCCGATGCCCAAGCACGGTTTCGCGCGCAACCGCAGCTTCGACATGGTGGCGAACGCCGCCGACCGCGTCACCTTCCGGCTGGAGGCGGATGCGGAAACCCGCGAGGCCTACCCCTTCGCGTTCGTCCTCGACGTGACCTACCGGATCGAGGCGGCTACGCTGGCGATCGACGTCGTCATCGCCAATCGCGGCGATTTGCCGATGCCCGCGCAGTTCGGCTTCCATCCCGCCTTCGCCTGGCCGCTGCCGTACGGACGCCCTCGCGCCGACCACCGCATCGTCTTCGACGCCGACGAACCGGTGCGCTTGAGCGAAGTGACCAAGGACGGCTTCATCGGCGCGGACACGCGCCCGTCGCCGCTCGATGGGCGGACGCTGCACTTGGCCGACGCCCTGTTCACCGACGACGCGCTGGTCTGGGATCCGGTCGCCTCCGACGCGGTCACCTATGGCGCCAGCGACGGCCCGCAGCTGCGGATCACCTTTCCCGACACGCCGAAGCTCGGCATCTGGACCATTCCGGGTGCCGCCTATGTCTGTGTCGAGCCATGGCACGGCATCGCCGATCCGGCCGATTTCGCCGGCGACTATGCCGACAAGCCCGGTATCTTCACCGTCGCGCCGGGTGACACGAAAACGATCGGCCTGCGCGTCGCGCTGGTCGAGGAACCCTAGCCTGTCCTGTCCGGCCCCGGCCGGAGCGTCACCCTGTTGCAAGGGTCCGGCCATGCGTCCGGGCCGACGGCGTGAGCCGTGTCGAAAGCTGAAGTCATGACCCAATTTCCCCGCCGCACCTTCGCGATCATTTCGCACCCAGACGCCGGCAAGACGACGCTGACCGAAAAATTGCTGTATTTCGGCGGCGCGATCCACCTCGCCGGCGAGGTGAAGGCGCGCGGCCAGAACCGCCGCGCCCGATCGGACTGGATGAAGATCGAGCAGCAGCGCGGCATTTCCGTCACCTCCTCGGTCATGACGTTCGAGCGGCAGGGCATCACCTTCAACCTGCTCGACACGCCGGGCCACGAGGATTTCTCGGAAGATACCTATCGCACGCTGACTGCCGTCGATTCGGCGGTGATGGTCATCGACGCGGCCAAGGGCATCGAGCCGCAGACGCGCAAGCTGTTCGAGGTCTGCCGCCTGCGGTCGGTGCCGATCATCACCTTCATCAACAAGGTCGATCGCGAGGGTCGCCCCCCGTTCGAGCTGCTCGACGAGGTGGCCGAGATGCTCCAGCTCGACGTCTGCCCGATGAGCTGGCCCGCCGGCATGGGCGGCCAGTTCGAGGGCGTGTATGACCTCTACGCCAACACGCTCAGCCGGCCCGAGGGCGATAGCCGCGAGTTTCTGGGGAAGGCGCTGCCCTTCACCGGGCTGGACGATCCCGCGCTGGCCGCCACGCTGACGCCCGAGGGCATCGACCGGCTGCGCGAGGAGGCCGAGCTGGCGCAGGGGGCCTATGCCGAATTCGACGCCGACCGCTACCGCGCGGGCGACCTGACGCCGGTCTATTTCGGTTCCGCGTTGAAGGATTTCGGGGTGGCCGAACTGATCGCTGCGCTGGCGGACTTCGCGCCGCCACCACGCCCGCAGCCGGCCGAACCCGCCCCCGTCTCGCCCGACGAGCCGGAAGTGACCGGTTTCGTGTTCAAGGTGCAGGCGAACATGGACCCCAATCACCGCGACCGCATCGCCTTCATGCGGCTGTGTTCGGGCGTGTTCAAGCGCGGCATGAAGCTGACCCCGACCGGCCACGGCAAGCCGATCGCGGTCCATTCGCCGATCCTGTTCTTCGCGCAGAACCGCGAACTGGCGGACGAGGCGTTTCCCGGCGACATCATCGGCATCCCCAACCACGGGACGCTCAGGGTCGGTGACACCCTGTCCGAACGCGCGGCGATCCGTTTCACGGGGCTGCCCAATTTCGCGCCCGAAATCCTGCGCCGCGTCGCGCTGAAGGATCCGACCAAGACCAAGCAGTTGCGCAAGGCGCTCGACGACATGGCGGAGGAGGGCGTGACGCAGGTCTTCTATCCCGACATCGGCTCGAACTGGATCATCGGGGTCGTCGGCCAGCTTCAGCTCGAAGTGCTGCTGTCGCGGCTGGATGCCGAGTACAAGGTCGCCGCCGGGCTGGAGATGGCCCCGTTCGAAACCGCGCGCTGGATCACGGCGGAGGATCCGGCCGAGCTGAAAAGCTTCATGGAAATCAATCGCGGCGCGATGGCCAAGGACCGCGACGGCAACCCGGTGTTCTTGTCCAAAAGCGCGTGGGAAGTGAACTACATCGCCGAACGCTACGCCAAGGTGAAGTTCGCCGCGACGCGGGAGCGGTAGGGGGTATTTGCCACCCCCGTCATTGCGAGCACGGCGAGGCAATCCAGCGCGTAACGGGCGACCCCGAGTTGCTTCGCTGTGCTTGCAATGACGGAGTGCGGTGTCGACATACAACCGGCAGGGTAGCGCGGGGCGTGCCCCCCCAGCCAATCCTAAACCCTACCGCCCATCCTCGACCAGCGCACCGGCCAGCAGGTCGCGGATCGCGCGCAGCGCGTCCATGGGGGATGCCGCGGCGGCGCGCCCGTCTTCGCGTTCCAGCAGTTGCTGAACGCCGCGAATGGTATAGCCGTCGCGGTTGAGCAGGCCGTCGATCCGCCGGACCAGCGCGGTATCCTCCGGCCGGTAATAGCGGCGGTTGCCCGCGCGCTGCATGGGGCGCAACTGGGGAAAGCGCGTTTCCCAGTACCGCAGGATATGCTGCGGCAGGCCGGTTTCGCGCGACAGTTCGCCGATCGTCCGAAATGCACCCGCCGCCTTGGACGTACCGGCCGCCATGCCTAGGGCTATCCGGCCGCGACGATGCGGTCGCGCATCATCTGGCTGGCGCGGAACGTCAGCACGCGGCGCGGGGCGATCGGCACCTCGACCCCGGTCTTGGGATTGCGGCCGACGCGCTCGCCCTTGTCGCGCAGTACAAACGTGCCGAAGCCGGAAATCTTGACGTTCTCGCCGCGCGACAGGGCGCCGCACATTTCGGCCAGAATATGTTCGACGATGCTGCCCGAATCCGCGCGCGACAATCCTATCTCGCGGTGCAGCGCATCGGCCAGATCAGCGCGGGTCAAGGTTCCCGCAGGCTCCGTCGTCATATCCATTCCGTCCACTCCCCCGAGCCTTACAGCCTATGGCTTACACCCGAGACGGGATGACTGAAAGATGTTTGTCATCCCGTCGGGTCGACCGGGGTGCATCAGAACCGGACGATTGCGGCACCCCAGGTAAAGCCGCCGCCCATCGCCTCCAGCACGACGATATCGCCCTGTTTCACGCGCCCGTCGCGCACCGCTACGTCGAGCGCCAGCGGCACCGATGCGGCCGAGGTGTTGGCGTGAATGTCGACGGTGACGACGACCTTTTCCGGCGCCAGGCCCAGCTTGCGCGCCGTCGCATCCAGGATGCGGGCGTTGGCCTGATGCGGCACGACCCAGTCGACATCGTCGCTGGTCAGCCCGGCCAGCGCCAGCGTCTCGGTCATCACCGACGCCAGATTGACGACGGCGTGGCGAAACACCTCCCGCCCCTTCATCCGCAGCTTGCCGACCGTACCGGTGGTCGACGGTCCGCCATCGACGTACAACAGGTCGTTGTGGCGGCCGTCGGCGTGCAGCCGGGTCGCCAATATGCCGCGCCCGTCGGCGTCGGCGCTGTCCTGCGCGGCGAGCACGATCGCACCCGCGCCATCGCCGAACAGGACGCAGGTCGTGCGATCCTCCCAGTCGAGGATCCGGCTGAACGTCTCCGCACCGATCACCAGCGCGCGTTTCGCCACGCCCGACCGGATCATGCTGTCGACGACCTGTACCGCGTACAGGAAGCCGGAACACACCGCCGCCACGTCGAACGCCACGCAGTCGTTGATGCCCAGCATCGCCTGCACCTTGGTCGCGGTCGCCGGGAAGGTCTGGTCCGGCGTCGCGGTCGCCAGCACGATCAGGTCGATATCGCCGGCGTCGATCCCGGCGGCGGCGATCGCCGCGCGGGCGGCGTCGGCGGCCAGCGTCGCGGTCGTCTCGCCGTCGCCCGCGATGTGGCGGAAGCGGATGCCGGTGCGCTCGACGATCCAGTCGTCGGACGTGTCGACCCGCTCGGCCAGTTGCGCGTTCGACACGCGGCTGGCGGGCAGGGCCGATCCCGTGCCGAGGATCACCGATCGGATCATGCGGCGTCCGCCGTCGATCGCGGAGACGGCGTGGGCGCGGGCATCCGCGACTCGACGCTGCCCAGATCGTCCAGAATCCGGCGGGTCAGGTCGTCGCGGACCATCTTGGCCGCCGCCCCGATCGCGGTGGCCACGCCGCGCTCGTTCGCGCTGCCATGGCTTTTCAGCACCAGCCCGTTGAGACCCAGGAAAACCGCGCCATTGTGGTTGTTGGGGTCGAGATGCTCGCGCAGCAACTGCGTCGCCGGCTTGGAGATCAGGAAGCCGATCTTCGAGCGCACCGAACTGCGAAACGCGCGTTTCAGCAGGTCGGCGACGAACCGCGCGGTACCCTCGGCGGTCTTCAGCGCGATGTTGCCGGAAAAGCCGTCGCAGACGATGACGTCGACATCGCCGCGCGACAGGCGGTCGCCCTCGATGAAGCCGGTGAACTTCAACGGCAGATGATCCGCCCGGCGCAGCGCCTGCGCCGCGTCGCGGATCGAATCGGTCCCCTTCATGTCCTCGCTGCCGATGTTCAGCAGCGCGACGCGGGGCGAGGCGAGATCCATCGTCGTCCGCGCATAGGCCGCACCCATGACCGCGAACTGGACGAGGTTGCGGGCGTCGCACTCGGTATTGGCGCCCAGATCGAGCATGACGACGTCGTTGTCGCCCAGCGTCGGCAGCAACGCCGCCAGCGCAGGCCGGTCGATACCGGGCATCGTCCGCAGCGACAGCTTGGCCATCGCCATCAGCGCGCCGGTATTCCCGGAGGATACCGCCGCGCCCGCCCGCTTCTGCTTCACCAGGTCGATCGCGACGCCCATCGACGTGACCTTGGCCCGGCGAATCGCCTGGCTCGGTTTGTCGCTGGATCCGACGACTTCGGGCGCGTGGACGATTTCCGAATGCTGCGCCAGATTCGGATGCGCCTTCAGCCCATCGCGAATCGCCGATTCGTCGCCGACCAGGAAAAATCCCATGTCGTCGAAACGATGCCGCGCACGCGCGACACCGGCCAGCATGACGGCCAGCCCGTCATCCCCGCCCATCGCATCGACGGCGATCCAGGCGCGCTCGGGCATGGTCGTTACGTCCTCTTTACCGGTGGCGGGCCTCAGCCCTCGACCGAGAGAACGGCCCGACCGTTGTAATGGCCGCACGACTGGCAAAGATTATGCGGGCGCTTCAGTTCGCCGCAGTTCGGGCATTCCTGAAACGAATCGATGGTCAGCGTGTCGTGCCCACGACGCATGCCGCGCTTGGAGGGCGAAGTCTTTCTTTTGGGGACGGCCATTGCGGCACCTTGTCTTGAACTGAATGATAGCGAAAACCGACACGATCGAACGATCAGGGCACCGCCGCAACCGACTCGAGGGCCGGCCGCGGCAAAAGCCATGAACCGGCCGAACGCATCGCGAAGTGAGGGGCCTATAGCGATTTCGGCCTGCGTTGCAAGCAATCCGGCTATATCCGGCGGCAGACACGCAGGCTGGGTGGGGGAAAGAGCATGATACTTCCGGTGACATTGACGATCGCGGCGGCCGCCGCCGTCCTGAACCTGTGGCTCGCGATGCGAATCGTGCGCGGCCGGTTCCAGACCAAGGTGATGACCGGCGACGGCGGCGACGCGATGATGCTTGGCCGCATGCGCGCGCAGGCGAACTTCATCGAATACGCGCCGTTCGTGCTCATCCTGATGGCGCTCATCGAACTGGCGGGTGGCTCGGCCACGGTGTTGTGGGGCATCGGTGCGGTGTTCGTGGCGGCGCGGATCGCCCACGGGCTGGGCATGGGCGGCAAGACCCCCAATATCCTCCGCGCGGCCGGTGCGCTGGTCACCTGGGCCGTGCTGGCGGGCCTTGCAGGCTGGGCGCTGGCGTTGGTGTATTACGGCTATGCCAGTCCTGTACCCACCGGGGTAATCACGCTGGACGCTACGGTGCGCGGATAGCGGCTGTGGTTGTCTTCAGATCCAGACGTTTACGTCCGGAAGTGGTGGTTAGCCGCCGTTGGTTTTTGCGACCCGGAACGGATGTTGCGGGTTTCTGCGGACGAAGTCGTCAACCTCCCGCAAGCGCTTCGGGAAAGGCTCCGCCTCTTGCCAGCGCGTGTGATTTACAAAGCGAAACCCAGCAAACCAGAGCGAACGCACCTTGGCCCATTGCTCGTTGTCGGACTTTTTTGGCGCCTTGAACGCACGCCCCATTGAATGAAGCGCCGCGCCACATTCCGGGCACTTACCAGTAGCTTCGTCCGGCAGCTTCCATGACTTATGGCAGTCGAAGCAGGCGTGTGGCCAAAGGCAGAGTGGCCCTCGATGGTAGGGAGCGCATGTCATCACATGCGGTGCCCTGTCCCTCGTCGCAGCACGAAGCTCCATCAGTCTTTCTTTGGAGGGAGGCTGGGCCATCCGACTGACATGCGATGATTCGGCAAAGGTGCACAAGTGGGCGAACGCGGCCAATCCGATATGTCGGGTTACCAAACGAGATACGCATCAAAAAGGGCACCGGTGTCGCCACCGATGCCCTTTTCGTTACCAAACCTTGATCGCGTAGGGTTACGCGGCCTCGGCGGGCAGTGCGGCCTTCGCCTGTGCGACGATGGCGCTGAACGCAGCGCCCTCATGCATGGCGATGTCGGCCAGAACCTTGCGGTCGAGCTGGATGCCGGCCAGCTTGCAGCCGTGCATGAAGCGCGAATAGGTCAGGCCCTCGGCGCGGACGCCGGCGTTGATGCGCTGGATCCACAGGCCGCGGAAGGCGCGCTTCTTGACCTTGCGATCGCGGTACGCATACTGGCCGGCCTTTTCGACGGCCTGGCGGGCGATGCGGATGGTATTCTTGCGGCGGCCATAATAGCCCTTTGCCTGTTCAAGAATCTTCTTGTGCTTGGCGCGGGTGGTAACACCCCGTTTTACGCGTGCCATTGTCTAATTCCTTCTCAGCTCAACGCAGGCCGTAAGGCGCCCAGGCCTTCACAGCGGCCGTATCGGCCTTCGACAGCACCTTGGTGCCGCGATTCTGACGGATGTACTTGCCGTTGTGGTGCAGCAGGCGGTGGCGCTTGCCGGCCACGCCATGCTTCAGCAGGCCGGTCGCGGTGAGCTTGAAGCGTTTCTTGACGCCGCTCTTGGTCTTCAGCTTGGGCATTTTGGTCCTTTCGGTTTTCGAACCCTCGCTACAATCGCCGCGGCAGCCCACACTGGCCGGGCGATTCTTTCGACGCGAACGTTCGAGGAAGCGGGCCGCATAGACGCAAGTCGGGCCGAACGCAATCAGTCGTGATCGTGATGCCCATGGCCGCCGTGCCCATGGCGTGCGTGGAGCGCCTCCAGCACGTCGTCGACCCGCGCCGGATCGCCGATCGCCAGAACGCGCCCGTCGCTGTCGGCGGTCAGCGGGTCGCCGTTCCAGTCGCACATGCGCCCGCCCGCGCCCTCGACGATCGGGGCCAGCGCGGCGAAGTCATACAGCTGCAGGCCCGATTCGCAGACGATGTCGAGATGGCCCGACGCCAGCAGCCCGTAATTGTAGCAGTCGCCGCCATAGACCGGCCCCTGACGTGGTTTGCCGGCCGATGCCGCGGCGATCAGCGCCATGTAGGCGTCGGCATCGCCCTCGCCGAACAGATGCGGGCTGGTGGTCGCGACGATCGCCCCCTCCAGCGCGGGGCAGGCGCGGGTTTTCGCGGGCGCGCCGTTGAACAGGGTCGTGCGGCCGGCGGCACCCACCCAGCGCTCGCGCGCGATCGGCTGGTCGATGATGCCCAGCAGCGGCCAGCCATCCTCGACCAGCGCGATCAGCGTACCGAAGATCGGGCGGCCGACGGTGAAGCTGCGGGTGCCGTCGATCGGGTCGAGGATCCAGCGACGGCCGGTCACCCCCTCCTTCACGCCGAATTCCTCGCCGACCACGCCGTCGCCCGACCGTTCGGCGTCGAGCAGCCGTCGGATCGCGCTTTCGGCCGCGCGGTCGGCCAGCGTGACGGGCGATCCGTCCGCCTTGGTCTCGACGCCGTGCGGCTGGCGGAAATAGGGGCGGATCGCCGCACCCGCCGCATCGGCGAGGGTGCAGGCGAAGTCGATATCGGCTTGAGTGACGCGCATCGCCACCGCCTATCGGTTCCGGGCGGTACGGGCAATGGACGGGTCGCGTCCAAGCGCCTAGCGTCACGCCATGCCTTCCTCGGAGTTTTTCCCAATGCGCAATCTTGCTGTCGCTGCCGCCCTGATGCTCGCCGCATCCCCCGCCGTCGCCGCGCTGTCGCCGGGGTCGAAGGCCCCCGACTTCACGACGCGCGGGGCGATGGCCGGCAAGGTGTCGACGATCCATCTGGCCGACCAGCTGAAGAAGGGGCCGGTGGTCCTGTATTTCTTCCCCGCCGCCTTCACGTCCGGGTGCAGCGCCGAGGCGCGCGCCTTCGCCGAGAAGATCGGCGCGTTCAAGGCGGCCGGCGCGACCGTCATCGGCATGTCCGCCGATCCGATCGAGCCGCTGGTGAAGTTCTCGTCCGCCGACTGCGCGGGCAAGTTCACCGTCGCCAGCGCCGGCCCGGCGGTGGTCGCGGGGTATGACGTCGCGCTGGGCCGCAAGATGGCGGGCCGCGAGATCACCAAGCGGACCAGCTATGTCATCGGCCGCGATGGTCGCATCGTGTTCGTCCATGACGACATGAACCCGGCCGAGCATGTCGCGCTGACGCTGGCCGCCGTGCAGAAACTGCGCGCGCGGTGACGCAATCATAACCAATCCGGACCTAAGCTGCCCGCCGACGATATCAAAGGCGGTGAGGAACGGATGCACAGCGCGAATACGGCGCAGATATGGCTTGAGGGGAGTACCGACGACGATCTGTTCGATCGTGTCGGTGCCTTCCTCGCCGCCAATCGACTGAGCGCGGAGCCGACGCATTATGCGTTCGCGCACGAGGTGCTGCGCGATCCCGGCAGCGCGATCGCGCTGGCCGTCGCCCGCCTGACCGAGGACGGCGTCCGCCTGACCCGGCAGGATATCGAAGCGCTCGGCGGCATCGTCGCGACCGGCCGCCCGACCGATCCGCACGCGACCATCGCGGTTGCCGGCGTGTCGCTGATGGCGGTCGTGCCGCCGGTGCCGACTGCGGCGAACGACGAGGCCGACCGTCTGGTCGCCTCCACCCAGTTGCAGGTCGCCGATTTCGCGGCGATGGTCCGTGCGATCCATAGCGAAACCGCCGATTTCGGGCGCGACCTGGCCGAAAACGCGCAGGCGCTGACCCTGATTCCGGTCAATGACTTTTCGTCCGAGATCGCCCGGCTGGCCGCCACCATGGTGTCGCGGGTCCGTGACGCCGAGATCAGGCTTGCCGCTGCGGTGCAGGAGTCCGAGGATCTGCGCGTACGGCTTGAGGAGGCGCATGACAGTGCGCGCCGCGACCCGATGACCGGCCTGCCCAATCGGCGCGCGTTTCAGGAAGCGTTCGACCGGTCCACCGCAACCGGCCTGCCCCGATTGGTGGCGATCTGCGATGTGGATCGGTTCAAGCGGATCAACGACGAATTCGGTCATGCCGTGGGCGATCGGGTCTTGAATGCGATCGGCCGCATCCTGGTCGACGATTGCGCCGGTCAGGTTGTGTCGCGCTACGGCGGCGAGGAGTTTGCGATCCTGCTGACCGGGGTCGAGCCGAACGCCGCGTGCGCGATGCTGGAAGCCGCCCGGTCCAGCGTTCGCGCCAAGCGATTTCGCTGCCGCGATACCGATCGTCCGATCGGTCAGATCACCCTGTCGGCGGGGCTGGTCGAGGTGGAAGCGGACGAGGCGATGGACGAGGCGCTCAATCGTGCGGACCGGCTGCTCTACGCCGCGAAGGCCAATGGTCGCGACCGCATAGAGATGCGGAAATAGATCGCCATATTGTGGCGTGAACCGCCGCGACGATGTGGCGCTTTTTGCCAATAATGAAGCGGCGGCGTCTCAAGGCTCTGATATAACGCGAAACCCAAAACTGGCACGGCGCGTGCAAACCCTTCTGGCATCGGCACCGAACAGGTCGGATGCCGACAAAAAGGGACACACCGCCATGACCATCCGTTTTGAAGCCGCCCGCATCGTCGCTTCTGTCGCCGCCGCCTTCTTCTTCGCTGCCGTCGCGATCAGCGCCGCCGTACCCGTCCTCCCCGTCGCCTGAACGGGTTTCGACACAGCATATAAGGCACCGTCAGGCGGATCAGGCCGGGGCGACGGACCCCGGCAGGCCGGAAAACGAGCCGCCGCCCGTGACCGGCGCATCCGCCACCGCACCGCGTGCATACCGGCCCACGAGCAATCCCGCCGCCAGCACATGACCCGTCATCGCCTCGACCAGCGCCCCGCGCCCGGGGCTGTCGCCCGGATCCGGTGTGGTCGCGTCCAGCGCGAACAGCTGGAACGCATAGCGGTGGTCGCCGTGCCCGGTCGGGGGATCGGGCGGCAGCCAGCCCTCGCGCAGATAGGAATTGCGACCGACGTCACCCTGCGCATCGCCCGCGCCCTCGGCCACGATCGCACCTTCCGCCAGCCGGCCGGTATCGGCGGGGATGCCCCAGATGATGGCATGAACCAGCGGTTGCAGCGCTGGCGCGTCGGCATCCTCGACCAGCAGCGCGAATGACGCGGTGCCGGTCGGTGGCGCGCTCCAGACCAGCGGCGGGGACACGCCTTCGCCATCTGCGGTGAACCGCGCCGGCATCATCGCATCCTGGGCAAAGGCGGGGCTGGACAGCTCCAGCGTCGCATGACCGATGTCGACTAGGCCGGGTTGCAGCACGGTCAGTTTCTCCGCCCCGGCGCGGACGTTGACGAGGGCATGGCCAAGCCAGGCCGGAATATGTTCGAGCATCGCCGCAATTCTCCTCTGCCTGGGGGGACAACGCGCAAGCCTGTCCGGCGTATCCGCCCGGCACAAGCCTTGGGGCTGGCCTTGGACGGGCGGCGCGCCTATCTTCGGTTCATGAACTTCCTGCGCAACATGTCCCCTGTCCGGGCGTATCGCGATCTGCGGGTCTTCCTGGCGGGCCGCGAGCGTTACGAACTGGGTTTCCTGGTGGCGGCGATGCTGGTCACCGGGTTCTTCGTCTACGCCTTCGCCAAGGACTCCTATTTCGCGCCGGCGTACAAACCCAACATCATCTATGTCGAACAATGGCCGGCAACGCGCACCGACGCCGAGATCCGCGCGCAGCAGAAGATCGACGCGGTGACCAAGGCCAAGCGCCTCGCCGAGCAGAAGGCGCGGGAGGACGAGGTGCGTGCGGGCTTCAAGAAAATGGATGACCGGATGACGTCCTGGGGGCTGTGACCCCCGACCGGTCCATGGATGCGCGCTGGATGGGCGTCGCGCTGGCCCTGTCACAGCGAACGCGCGGGCGGACCGCCCCAAACCCCAATGTCGGTTGCGTCATCGTGGCTGATGGTCGCGTTGTCGGCCGTGGCTGGACCCATGCAGGGGGGCGTCCCCATGCTGAGGCGATGGCGCTGGGGCAGGCGGGCGCCCGGGCAGCGGGTGCCACCGCCTATGTCACGCTGGAACCCTGCGCGCACCGATCGGCGCGGGGGGCGGCGTGCAGCGACCTGCTGGCGGCGGCGGGCATCGCTCGCGTCGTCGCCGCGCTCGGCGATCCCGACCCGCGCACCGATGGATCGGGTTTTGCCCGGCTGCGGGACGCCGGGATCCCGGTCGATGTCGGTGTCCGCGCAGCCGAGGCCGCGCGGTCGATGGCCGGGTTCCTGACGCGCCGCGCGCTTGGTCGACCCTTCGTGACGCTGAAACTCGCCACCTCGCTCGACGGGCGGATCGCGATGGCCGACGGGGCCAGCCGCTGGATCACCGGACCCGGCGCGCGCGCCCACACGCATCTCGAACGTGCGCGCCACGAGGCCATTCTGGTCGGGCGCGGTACGCTGGAGGCCGATGCGCCGATACTCGACGTGCGGTTGCCGGGGCTGGCGGATCGCTCGCCCCTCCGTGTGGTGCTTGGCCACCGGCACGCGGGCGATACCCGCTCCGGCTGGCAGTGGATCGACTCGCCCGCGGCGATCGCCACCCTGCCCGACGCCGACCATGTGCTGGTCGAGGGGGGGGCGCAGACCGCCGCTGCGTTCCTCGCCGCCGATCTGGTCGACCGGCTGGTGCTGTACCGCGCACCGATCCTGATCGGCGGGGGGGTGGCCGCGTTGGGCGACATCGGCCTGACCGGTCTGGCCGCCGCGCACGGACGCTGGGCCTTGTACGATTCGCGGATGCTTGGCAGCGACCGGCTGGAGGTCTACGAGCGCCTGCGAAACGAGGGTTGAGGATGTTCACCGGAATCATCACCGATATCGGGCGCATCGCCCGCGTCGACCAGCGCGGCGATACGCGCGTGGTCGTCGAAACCGCCTATGACATGGGCGACGTCGATCTGGGCGCGTCGATCGCCTGTTCGGGCGTATGCCTGACCGTGGTCGACAAGTCGGCGGCGGGCAGCCCCGGCTGGTTCGCGGTCGACGTGTCGGGTGAGACGATCGCCCGCACCGCGCAGGGGCAGTGGACGCAAGGCCGCCGACTGAACCTGGAACGCGCGATGAAGCTGGGCGACGAGCTGGGCGGCCATATCGTCACGGGCCACGTCGACGACATGGCCGAGGTGACGTCGGTGACGGCGGAGGGCGATTCGAAACGGATCGACATCACCGTGCCCGCGACCCTCGCGCCGTATCTGGCGACCAAGGGATCGGTGACGGTCGACGGCGTGTCGCTGACCGTCAACGGCGTCGATGACGACGGCCCCGTCAGCCGCTTCTGGATCAACGTGATCCCGCATACCCAGGCGATGACCACGATCGGCGGTCTTGCTGTCGGCGATATCGTCAACATCGAGATCGACGTCCTCGCCCGTTACCTGCAACGCATGGAGCATTATCGTGCAAAAGCCTGAAGTTGCGCGCCTGCGCCACGCGTTTCTGTCGACCCCGGAGGAAATCATCGACGAGGCCAAGAACGGCCGCATGTTCATCCTGGTCGATGACGAGGACCGCGAGAACGAGGGTGATCTGGTCATCCCCGCGCAGATGGCGACCCCGGAAAAGATCAACTTCATGGCCCGCCATGGTCGCGGCCTGATCTGCCTCGCGATGACCAAGACGCGGGTCGAGCAGCTTGGCCTCGGCCTGATGAGCCGCCACAACGGCACGCGCCACGAAACCGCGTTCACCGTGTCGATCGAGGCGCGGGACGGGGTGACCACCGGCATTTCCGCCGCCGACCGCGCACGCACGATCGCGGTGGCGATCGACGCGGGCAAGGGTGCGGACGAGATCGTGACGCCGGGCCATGTCTTCCCGCTGGTCGCGCGCGACGGCGGCGTGCTGGTGCGCGCCGGCCATACCGAGGCGGCGGTCGACGTGTCGCGCCTTGCCGGCCTCAATCCCTCGGGCGTGATCTGCGAGATCATGAACGAGGACGGGACGATGTCGCGGATGGACGACCTCGTCACCTTCGCGCAGTTCCACAATCTGAAGATCGGCACGATCCGCGACCTGATCGCCTATCGCCGCCGTCACGACCATCTGGTCGAGAAGCGCGCGGAAATGATGTTCGAGAGCAAGTGGGGCGGCGACTGGCGTGCCATGACCTTCTTCAACAAGGCGACCGGCGACGAACAGATCGCGCTGGTGAAGGGCCGGATCGACCCGGATTCGCCGACGCTGGTCCGGATGCACACCCTGTCCTATTTCGTCGACGCGTTCGGCGAGGCGAACGAGCGGTCCGGCCTGCTATCGCGTTCGATGGAACTGATCGCCGAGGAGGGCACCGGTGTCATCGTCGTCATCAACCGGCCGATGAAGGACAGCGTCTCGCGCTTCATCCGCCTGCGCGGCGAGGGCAAGAGCGCCGGCGCGCCGGAAGTCGAGGAACTGCGCGATTACGGCATCGGCGCGCAGATCCTGGCCGATCTGGGCGTGCAGGACATGATCCTGCTGACCAACACCCACCACACGCTCGTCGCGCTCGAAGGGTACGGCCTGTCGATCGTCGGCGAGCGTCCCATTCCCGGCACCGGAGGCGAATGACATGGCCCATATTTTGATCGTCGAGGCGCGATTCTACGACCATCTCAACGACCTGCTGATCGAGGGCGCGAAGGCGGCGATCGCGGCGGCGGGCCACACCCACGAGGTCGTGACCGTGCCCGGCGCGCTGGAAGTGCCCGGCGCGATCGCGCTGGCCGACGCGAGCGAGACGTATGACGGCTATGTCGCGCTGGGCGTCATCATCCGCGGCGAAACCTATCATTTCGAGGTCGTGTCGAACGAGAGCGCGCGCGGCATCATGGCGCTGACGCTGGAGGGCATCCCGATCGGCAACGGCATCCTGACCGTCGAAACCGAAGCGCAGGCGCTGACCCGCGCCAGGGTCAGCGAAGGCGACAAGGGCGGCGGCGCGGCGAAGGCGGCCCTGGCGATGCTCGCGCTGCGGGAGCGGTTTGCGGGGTGACTTGTAACAAGGGTTTTGCTCAAATACCAATTGTGGCATAATTGCCCTGTAGTTGAGAGAAATTCAGTTATTTTCGGTTACAATTCGCAAGTTGACGTTATCAATCGCAACACGGTAGCTAAAAATTAGGGTAGAGCGTCTCGAACATCATGCCCGGTAAAAAATCTAAAAACTAACTGTCGAGCACTAGCAAGATACAGTGTCGCAAAGCAGCATGATTCCATTCTAGATTTGAGGTAGATAATGTTGATTTCGATAGTTAGTCACTATTACAATAATCAGCGATCAATAGAAGGGATGCTGGAGTCATTCCAGCGCCTTGATTCAGCATATCCAAATTATTTCGATTTTATTTTGGTCGATGATCACAGTAGTGAAAAAATAGATAATTCTATTTTTGAAGGTATAAAAAATCTTCGAGTTTTTAGGATTGTCGAAGATATCGCATGGAACATGCCAGCGGCTCGAAATATTGGCGTTAAGGAAGCAAAGAGCGATAAAATTCTTCTCATCGATGTTGATCATACTATCAAGGGTGAAGATATCGATAGTTTTGTTGAGGATGCTGGCAACCTCAAGCGGGGAGAAGTGGCTCGCTTTAAACGATTCAGACTTAGCCCTGAAAAAGAATGGTACGAGATCAAGAGCCACATCAACAGTTTTATGATACATAAGGCTGATTTTGATGAAATTGGCGGATATGACGAGCAGTTCTCAGGTCGATACGGTGGCGAAGATTCTTTTTTCAAGTTTTGCTGTGAACGGCATAACTTCAAAGATATCGTGGTGGATACGCCACTTTATGTAAGTGGAAAGAGTACTGCGGGCCTTGATCGGGATAACAGCGAAAATCGAAAAATATATCTAAGCTTGGTCGAGCGAAATATCGGAAAACCGCAGAAGACCATGCTTTGCAGTTGGGATCAGATTTACCCGACGAAATAATCTTTTGAATTTAACGGTCAGATCAGAACCATGTTTCCCACCGTCGCAATGACGATGGGAAACATATCTGTCAGATTTTGACTCTTAAACCGTGGCCGCTTCCAGCGCCGGGTAGTCGATGTACCCCTCCGGTCCCTGGCTGTACCACGTCTTCATGCTGTCGGCGGCCAGCGGGGCGTTCTGGCGGAAGCGTTCGGGCAGGTCGGGGTTGGCGATGAACGGGCGGCCGAAGGTGATCGCGTCGGCCTTCCCCGCGGTCAGATCGGCATCCGCTTCCTCTCGCGTGTAATCCGAGTTCAGGACCAGCGGGCCGGTGAAGACCTCGCGGATCTGCGGCGACAGCTTGGGCACGTCGGTCTTGCCGAAGGTGCCGTCCGGGCCGGGTTCGCGCAGTTCGAGGAAGGCGATGCCGATCGCTGACAGCGCCCTGGCCGCCGGCACGAAGACCGATGCCGGATCGCTGTCGTCGACGCCCTGCGATTCACCATTGGGCGACAGGCGCACGGCGGTGCGGTGGGCCCCGATCGCGGCCGCGACCCGCTCGGTCACCTCGATCAGCAGGCGGATGCGGTTTTCCGGCGAGCCGCCGTACCGGTCGTCGCGCAGGTTCGCGTTGTCGCGCAGGAACTGGTCGATCAGATACCCGTTGGCGGCATGGATCTGCACCCCGTCGAACCCGGCGGCGATGGCATTGCGCGCCGCATGCTCATACTCCTCCAGCAGGCGCGGGATCTCGTCGAGGGTCAGCGGGCGCGCAGTCTCGAAATCCTGCTTGCCCTCATAAGTGTGCGCCTGGCCCTGGGTCGCGGTGGCCGAGGACGATACCGGCTGCTGGCCGATCACCGACGAATGGACCTGCCGTCCCATGTGCCACAGTTGCGCGATGATCCGGCCGCCGGCGGCGTGCACGGCGGCGGTGACCGGCTTCCAGCCCTCGACCTGTGCGTCGGACCACAGGCCCGGCGCGAACGGCCAGCCAAGACCCTCGCGGCTGATGCCGGTCGCTTCGGAGATGATGAGGCCGGCACCGGCGCGCTGTGCATAGTAATCGACCATTATCGGCGTCGGCACCGCATCACGGTCGGCACGTCCGCGTGTCAGCGGGGCCATGAAGATCCGGTTGGGGGCGGCGATCGCGCCGAGCTGGATGGGATCAAAGACGGTCGGCATCGGAATTTCCTTACAAACGACTTGCAAACGAATAGTCTTAAAAACTGACGGATCGCAGATGGGGCGTTACAGGGCGGGATGCACCGGCCCGAACGACCAAGAAAAACTATTCCCCCCACAAAGACGTCGTTTGCCCGATCGCGAAAACCGGCTTTTTCGGATGGGCCGCGCATAGCCGCGCCGGCACGGCCGCGGGCGGGTGCCGGCGCCGTCGCTGCGTTGATCGTCGCTAACCTGGCACTGGCGTTCGGTCCGTGGTTCGTCCGGATGGCGGATACCGGCCCGGTTTCGTCGGCGTTCTGGCGGATCGCGCTGGCCGCGCCGGTGCTGGCGCTGGCCGCGCTGGCCGGTGGCGCGCGACCCCGACGGCTCGACGCGCGGTTGTGGACGGTGCTGGTGGTGGCGGGCGTGTGCTTTGCCGGTGACCTGGGGGCGTGGCATATCGGCATCCTGCACACGACGCTGGCGAATGCCACGCTGTTCGGCAATTCGGCCACGTTCATCTATCCGATCTATGGCTTCCTGATCGTGCGCGCCTGGCCGTCGCGGTTGCAGGCGCTGGCGCTGGTGCTGGCGGCGGCGGGGGCGATGCTGCTGATGGGGCGCTCCTATCAGCTGGATCCGCGCAATCTGGTCGGCGACCTGTTCTGTCTGCTGGCGGGCATTCTCTACACCGCGTATTTCGTGCTGATGGCGCGCGCGCGGGACAGCCTGGCTCCGTTGTCCGCGCTGGCGATGTCGACGCTGTTCAGCGTCGTGCCGCTGCTGCTGTTCGCACTGGCGATGGGGGAGCGGATCCTGCCGGCGACCTGGACGCCGCTGATCGCGCTGGCGCTGTGCAGCCAGGTGCTGGGGCAGGGGCTGATGGTGTATGTGCTGGGCAAGTTCACGCCGCTGGTCATCGGCATCGCGCTGCTGATGCAGCCGGTGATGGCGGGGGTCATCGGCTGGATCGCCTATGGCGAGCGGCTGGGGCTGGTCGATCTGGTCGGGGCGGGGATGGTCGGCATCGCACTGGTCATGGTCACGCGCGCGGCCCCGGTTGCGCCGCGCGACGCCGGGGCTATCTTGGGGACGGGAGACGAACGATGACGATGGAAGACGCGACCCTCGACGAGATCCGCGCCGCGCTGGCCCCGGGAATCGCGACCAACGCCGCGTTCGACGGCTGGGGTGACGCCGCGCGCGACATGGCGGCGGATGCGGCCGGCGTCGATCGCGACATTGCCCGCATCGCCTATCCCGGCGGCGCGGTCGACATGATCGACGCCTGGTTCGCCGATGTCGACCGGGCGATGATCGGTGCGGTTCCGGCCGGCGCGATCGCCGCGATGAAGATCCGCGCGCGGATCACGGCCCTGGTCGAGGCGCGGCTGGATGCGGTTGCGCCGAACCGCGAATCGTTGCGCCGCGCGCTCGCCATCCTGGCCATGCCGCAGAACATCGCGGTGGCGGCGCGGCTCGGCTGGCGGACGGTCGACCTGATCTGGCGGATCGCCGGCGACACCGCGACCGATTACAATCACTATACCAAGCGGACGATCCTGCTGGGCGTCTACGCCGCGACGATCAACGCGATGCTGACCGACGACAGAGACGACCTGGCGGAAACGCACGCCTTTCTGGGGCGGCGTATCGACGGCATCATGCGGTTTGAAAAGGCCAAGGCCGGGTTTACCCGCCGCACCCGCCACACCCCCAGCCTTGCCCGCTTCATCGGGCGGTTGCGCTATCCCGTCGTGTAACCGTCCCGGCGGTGTCGGCCCGGGCAGTGTTGGCGGGGGTGTGATGGGTAATTGATAATCAATCGCATCACCGATATAGCCACGACATGCCCAGCCCGACGCAAGCCGATCTCAGCCCCGCCGATCTCAGCCTCGAACGCCTGCCCCGCAACCAGCGCGCCACCGTCGCTGTGATCGAGTGGGACCGGCTGGCCGTGCCGGAGGCCCGCCGCCTGCGCGAGCTGGGGTTCGATGAGGGCGTGGGCGTCGAGGTGCTGCACCGGGCCACGCTGGGACAGGGGCCGATCGCCTGTCGCATCGGCCGGATGACCGTGGCGCTGCGCCGTGCGGTTGCCGGTGCCATCCACGTCGCACCGCTCGCCGGATAAATGAACGCTGCACCGCTGGTGGCGCTGGTCGGTAATCCCAATGCCGGCAAGAGCGCGCTGTTCAACGCCCTGACCGGTGCCCGGCAGAAGGTCGGCAATTATCCCGGCGTGACGGTCGAGCGCAAGACCGGCCGGCTGGTGCTGGCCGACGGGCGGCCGGTCGAACTGGTCGACCTGCCCGGCGCCTACAGTCTCGACCCGTCCTCCCCTGACGAACGCGTCACGCGTGATGTCGTGACCGGAACGCAGGATGGCGAGCGCCTGCCCGATGCGCTGGTTGTCGTCCTCGACGCCGCCAATCTCGACAATCACCTGCGCTTCGCGTTGCAGCTGATCGCGCTCGGCCTGCCGGTCGTCGTCGCGCTGAACATGGTCGACCTGGCCGAGCGTGACGGGCTGACGCTGGATACGCAGGTGCTGGAACGCGAACTGGGCGTGCCGGTGATCCCGACCGTCGCGGTACGGCGGCGCGGGCTGGACGACCTGTCGGCGGCGATCGGCCGGGCGACCGCCACGCGGACCGGCGACATCGTCCGCCTGCGCGCGTCGGACGGCAGCATCGCCGAGGATATCGTGACGCTGCAACGCCGCGCGCGCCGCATCGCCACCGCCGCCACCGTGTCGGAAACGCCGGGCCGTCGCTGGAGCCACACGCTCGACGCGGTGGCGCTGCACCCGGTGTCGGGGCCGATCGTACTGGTCGCGCTGCTGTTCATCATGTTCCAGGCGGTATTCACCTGGTCGGAGGCACCGATCGGCTGGATCGAGGGCGGTTTCGCGCTGCTCGATGGCTGGATCGACGGGGTACTGCCGGCCGGCGTCTTCCGGTCGTTCCTGACCGACGGGCTGATCGCCGGGGTCGGCGCGGTCATCGTCTTCCTGCCGCAGATCCTGATCCTGTTCGCGTTCATCCTGGTGCTGGAGGCGACCGGCTACATGGTCCGCGCCGCGTTCCTGATGGACCGGCTGATGGCGCAGGTCGGCCTGTCGGGCCGGGCGTTCATACCCCTGTTGTCGTCCTTCGCCTGTGCCGTCCCCGGCATCATGGCGACGCGCACGATCGACGACGAGAAGGACCGGCTGACCACGATCCTGATCGCGCCGCTGATGACCTGTTCGGCGCGGCTGCCGGTCTATACCATCATCATCGCCGCCTTCATCCCCGATCGCCGCGTCCTGCCGTTCGTCGGGTTGCAGGGACTGGTCCTGCTGGGTCTCTACGTCATGGGCATCGCCGGGGCGTTCGTCGCCGCGCTGGTCCTGCGCCGCACCGTGACCAAGGGCGCGTCGTCCGGCTTCATGATGGAGATGCCGAAATATCAGTGGCCGCGCCTGCGCGACGTGCTGCTGGGCCTGTGGCAGCGCGCGGTCGTGTTCCTGAAACGTGCCGGTACGACGATCGCGCTGACGACGATCGTGCTGTGGGCGCTGCTCAGCTTCCCCAAGCCGCCTGAGGGCAGTGCGGTGTCGCCGGTCAACTATTCGATCGCCGGCCGGATCGCCAACGGGCTGGAGGTCGTCGTCCGGCCGATCGGGTTCAATCGCGACATTGCGCTCGCGCTGATCCCGGCGATGGCCGCGCGCGAGGTTGCGGTGGCCGCGATCGCCACCGTCTATGCCATCGACAATCCCGAGGCCGAGCGGGGGCAGGTGGCGATCACCGAGCGGCTGAAGGCGGGCTGGAGCCTGCCGACCGCGCTGGCCTTCCTGATGTGGTTCGTCTTCGCCCCGCAGTGCATATCGACCATCGCCGTGACCCGGCGCGAGACGAATGGGTGGAAGTGGCCCGCGTTCATGGTTGGCTATCTGTTCCTGGCCGCCTATGTCATGGCCGGAATCACATACTGGTCCGCCGTCGCGCTGGGCCTCTAGCCAATCAACGGAGCGTTTCATGGCCGGTAGCGTCAACAAGGTCATTCTGGTCGGCAATCTGGGGCGCGACCCGGAAAGCCGCTCGTTCCAGAATGGCGGCAAGGTCGTCGAACTGCGGATCGCCACGTCCGAATCGTGGAAGGACAAGAGCTCCGGCGAACGCAAGGAAAAGACCGAGTGGCACACGGTCAAGATCTTCAACGAGGGTCTGGCCAACGTCGCCGAGCGGTTCCTGCGCAAAGGATCGAAGGTCTATATCGAGGGCGCGCTGACCACCCGGAAGTGGCAGGATCCGCAGGGTAACGACCGCTATTCGACCGAAGTGACGTTGCAGGGTTTCAACAGCGTCCTGACGATGCTCGATGGTCCGAACGGCGGCGGCGGGGCCGGGGGCGGTGGCGGCGCGCGCGGTGGCGGCGACGACTTTGGCGGCGATTACGGCGGCGGTGGCGGCCAGGGCGGCGGATCGTCCTATGGCGGCGGCAGCGGCGGTCGCAGCAGCGGCGGCGGGAACGCCGGCGGTCGCGGCGGGTTCAACCAGGGTGGCGGGGCCGGCGGCTTCGCCGACGATCTTGACGACGACGTACCGTTCTGAACCCCAAGGCGACCCGTTTCTAGGATTGTGACACGACACACGCTTCCATCATGACCGACGCTCCTGCCGACGCCGAGACACGGGCGCGTGTCATCGCGTCCTACGATGTCGACGGTGCACGGGCCGGCGGCGAGCTGGATGATATCGTCAATTTTGCCGCCGAGCTTTGCGCAGCCCCGGTATCGCTGATCTCGCTGGTCGAGGAGGAATATCAGCGGTTTCTCGCGCGGCGCGGTATCGAACTGGATTCGACTCCGCGCAGCCAGTCCTTCTGCGCCCACGCCATGCACGGCGCGGCCATCATGGAAGTGCCGGACGCCACGCAGGACGCGCGGTTTGCCGACAATCCGCTGGTCATCGGCCCGCCGCATATCCGTTTCTACGCCGGGACACCGCTGGTTTCGAGCGAGGGTGTCCCGCTTGGCGCGCTGTGCGTCATCGACAGCGTCCCCCGGCCCGAGGGGCTGACGCCGATGCAGCGTCGCGGCCTGGCGGTGCTGGCGCGCGGGGCGATGAGCCGGCTCGACGACCGCCGGACCGCGCGCGAACAGGGTATTGCCGAACGCGAGTCGCGCCGCGCGCTGGAAGAAAGCGACATGCGCTTTCGCACGCTCGCCGATTCCATGCCGCAGATGGTCTGGTCGACGCTGCCCGACGGGTTCCATGATTATTACAACGCGCGCTGGTACGAATATACCGGGATGCCGGTCGGATCGACCGATGGCGCGGCGTGGAACGGCATGTTTCACCCCGACGATCGGGATACGGCCTGGGCGGCGTGGCGACACTCGCTGGCGACCGGCGATCCCTATTCGATCGAATATCGTTTGCGGCACCGCGACGGCACCTATCGCTGGGTGCTGGGTCGTGCCCTGCCGATGTACGGACCGGACGGCACGATCCAGCGCTGGTTCGGCACCTGCACCGACATCCACAGCCAGAAACTGGCGCTGGAGGAACGCGAGATCATCAGCCAGGAGCTGAGTCACCGTATCAAGAACATCTTCGCGGTGATTTCCGGCCTGATCGGTTTTTCCGCGCGCGGTCGGCCGGAGTTCGCGGGCATTGCCAACGACCTGCGCCAGCGGATCACCGCGCTGGGCCGGGCGCATGACTTCGTGCGACCACACAGCGCCCAGTCACAGCCCAGCGCCCAGCAGGACAGCCTGACCGGGCTGCTCGCCGACCTGTTCGAGGCGTATCAGCAGGGTGACAGTCCGCGCATCATCGTCCGTGGCGACGACATCGCGATCGATGACCGGTCGGCCACGCCGATCGCGCTGCTGTTCCACGAGCTGGCGACCAACGCGACCAAATATGGCGCGCTCTCCACGTCGGACGGGACGGTCGCGCTGACCATCCATACCGGTGCCGTCACGCACGACCTGGTCTGGCGCGAACGTGGGGGGCCGGCCGTGTCGCCGCCGACCAAGACCGGCGGTTTCGGCAGCCAGCTGATCGAACTCAGCGCCGTCCGTCAGCTGGGCGGCACCGTCACCCGCGACTGGGCGCCGGAGGGCCTGACGGTGACGATCGCCATTCCCGTCGCGGCGTTCAGCCGCGCCTGACCATGGGACGGCGGCCGGCACGGGCATGTTGAAGGCGCTGAGCGCCGTCGTGCGTGACCGGGAGCGACTGACCGAGATCGTCGCCATCGCCACCCGGCACGGTCTGGGTGCGCTGCTGCACCGGCTGGGGATCGCGACCGACGGCCCGGATACCGGCTCCAACCCGGATGACGACACCGCGCTGCCCGATCGCGTCCGCCGCGCGATGGAGGATCTGGGGCCGACCTTCGTCAAGCTGGGCCAGATCCTCGCCACGCGCGGCGACCTGCTGACATCGGACTGGATCGCCGCGTTCGAACGGCTGCACAGCAATGCGCCGACTCTGCCCTTCGGCGTCCTGCGCGATGCGGTCGAGGCGGCATTGGGTGAGCCGCCCGAGACCGCGTTCGCAACGTTCGATCCTGCGCCGCTGGCCGCCGCGTCGATGGCGCAGGTTCACCGGGCGACCCTGCACGACGGGCCACAGGGCAAGGGACGGGCGGTCGTCCTGAAGATCCGCCGGCCCGGCATCCGCCCGCGCATGGAGGCCGATCTGCGGCTGATCGCGCAAGCCGCCGCGATCGTCGAGACGACCAGCGTGGAGGCGCGTCGCTTCGCGCCCGTGGCACTGGTCCGGCAACTGGCGCAGGCGATGCTGGAGGAGCTGGATTTCACCAGCGAAGGCCGCAACGCGGACCGGTTGCGCGCCGATTTCGCCGATGATCCGCGCGTGGTCGTGCCGGTCATCCACTGGGCCTGGACGTCCGAAACCCTGCTGGTGATGGATTTCGTCGACGGCGTTCGCCCGACCGATGGCGCGGCCCTGCGAGACCATGGGATCGACCCGGTGGCGATCGCCGGTCTGGGCGCGGACGTCGTGCTGGACATGGTGCTGATCCACGGGCGGTTTCATGGCGATCCGCATCCCGGCAACCTGCTGTGCCTGCCCGGCGACCGCATCGCGCTGCTCGATCTGGGCATGATCGGCCATGTGCCGCCGCGCCGCCGGGTGGAGGTGATGGGTTTTGTCCGGGCGCTGGATGCGGGCGACTCGTCGGCGCTGGCGGATATTCTCACGCGCTGGTCGCAGCCGACCGATGTCCCGCCCGCCCGGATCGCCGCCGCCGCCGATCGTCTGGCGGCGCGGCATGGCGGCGGGCCGCTGGTCCTGTCGGCGGTCGTCGCCGACATCCTGCCGCTGATGCGCGACGAGGGGCTGACCCTGCCGCCCGACCTGTTGCTGCTGTTCAAGGCGCTGGTGACGATCGACGGGGTGCTGGCGCGGATCTGTCCCGGGTTCGACATGACGGCGGCGGTCCGGCGCGCCTCGTTGCGAATTGCGAAGGAACGGCTGTCGCCCGACCATTGGGGACCGATCGCAACCGCGCTTGCCTGGGATCTGGCGGCGGTCGGTGACGACGCGCCGCGTCTGGTGCGGGCCGCAGTCCGGCTGCTGGAGGACCGGGCACAGGCCGCGCGGCCCGACCCCGCCGCCGATCCGGTCGCGCTGGCGGTGACGCGCGCCGGGCGCTGGATTGCGCTGGCGATCGGGGCGGCGGGCGTGGCGATCACCGCTGCACTGACTTTGGCGCATTGAGGATGGCGCACTGAGGGCGCGTTGCCGGTGGGGGAACGTTACGCGGGCGCGACGGTTTATCGGGCTGAACCAGGATCGGCCCATGCGCGGCCGACCCCGCAGCCAAGGAACCGCATCATGAACGACGACCAGTTCAAGGGCACGATCCGCAACGTCACCGGCAAGATCGAGCAGGGCGCGGGCAACATCGCCGGCAAGCCCGGCTGGCAGGCCGATGGCATCGTCGACCAGATCGCCGGCAGCGCGCAGCATGCCTATGGTGCCGTCAAGGACGCGGTGCGGGGCGCGATCGACGATGCGCCGACGCTGGCCGATCGCGGCGGCGCGCAGCTTCGCGCAACGGCGGAGCAGGCCAAGGATGCCGCCCAGCGTGGCGGGGTCGCCGTCCGCGCCTCGGTCGAGGACAGCCCCGTTCTCTGGGCCGCCGCCGCAGCGATCGGTGCCTATGCGCTGGCCTGGGCGATCCACGGCCGCCACGACTGACCGGTGGTCAGGCCGCCCCGTCGTCGACCGGCAGGGCGGCCGCCATCCGTAAGGCGTGAAGGAATGGCGCGCCGCCGCCGGCCAGATGCTCGGCCTGTGCGCCAAAGATCAGCCCGACCGTGCGTCGCGCGTCGAACCCCGCCAGCCTTGGCCGCGTCAAGCCGGGATGACGATGCCGCTCCGGCATGACCGTGACGCCCAGCCCGGCCGCCACCAGCAGCATCACCCGTTCGTCATTGGTGGCGCGATAGGCGAAATGCGGCCGCACACCGCGTTCGATGAAATGGCGGCTGGTATCGGACAGCATCTCGCAGTGCCGCCGCACGATCATGGTGTTGTCCGCGAGCGATTCGGCGGCGACCACCGCTTCCCCGGCCAATGGGTGATCGGCGGGCAGCGCCAGCGCATAGCCTTCCTCGAACAACGGCTGCTCCAGGAACCGGTCGCCACCGCGCTCCACAAGCGTCAGCGCGCAATCGACGCGGCCGCGCGCGACATGGCCGTTCAACTCGCGCTCACTGCCCTCGACCAGTTCGACCTGTGCGGCAGGATCGGCGGCGCGCATCCCCGCCGCCGCCCGCGCAAGCAACGCGCCGGATATGCTGCGCAGCACGCCGATCCGCAGCACCGACGCGGCAGGACCGATGTCGGTCATCGCCTGCAACGCCTGGTTGAACTCGCCCTCGATCCGCCGCGCGTGCAGCAGGAAGCGCGAACCCGCCGGGGTCAGCTCGACCCGCTGGCTCGACCGCAGGAACAGCGGCGCGCCCAGAAACCGTTCCAGCTTGGCGATGCCGACCGACAGCGTGGGTTGCGACACGTTGCAGCGTTCGGCCGCGCGCGAGAAATTGCCGTGGTCGACCACGGCCAGGAAATAGCGCAGCTGATACCGGTCTATCATAGACCGTATCTATAGCGTCACGTCGCATCATTCAATTTTCATCCGGTCCGCGAACGCGCTACCTTGCGGCAAAACAGGAGAGACGGATGTTCGATTTCGCGCTGGGCGACACCGCCGACATGATCCGCGACACGACACAGCGGTTCGCAACCGACCGGATCGCGCCGATCGCGGCCAAGATCGACGCCGACGACTGGTTCCCGCGCGCGCTGTGGACCGAAATGGGTGACCTTGGCCTGCACGGCATCACGGTGGCCGAGGAGGATGGCGGGCTTGGCCTCGGCTATCTCGAACACGTCATCGCCTGTGAGGAAGTCAGCCGTGCCTCGGCCTCGGTCGGCCTGTCGTACGGCGCGCATTCCAACCTGTGCATCAACCAGATCGCGCGCTGGGCCAGCCCGGAGCAGAAGGCGAAATATCTGCCCAAGCTGATCTCCGGCGAACATGTCGGCAGCCTCGCCATGTCGGAGGCCGGGGCGGGATCCGATGTCGTCTCGATGAAGCTGAAGGCGGATCGTGTGCAGGGCGGCTATGTCCTGAACGGCACCAAGTTCTGGATCACCAACGCGCCCGAGGCCGATACGCTGGTCGTGTATGCCAAGACCGGCGAGGGCAGTCGCGGCATCACCACGTTCCTGATCGAAAAGGACATGCCCGGCTTCGCGATCGGCCAGAAGATCGACAAGATGGGCATGCGCGGCAGCCCGACCGCCGAACTGGTCTTCAATGACTGCGAGGTGCCCGAGGCCAATGTGATGGGGCCGGAAAACGGTGGCGTCGGCGTGCTGATGAGCGGGCTGGATTACGAGCGCACCGTGCTGGCCGGCATCCAGCTGGGCGTGATGCAGGCATGCCTTGACGTGGTGTTGCCGTATGTGCGCGAGCGGAAACAGTTCGGGCAGGCGATCGGCGGGTTCCAGCTGATCCAGGCCAAAATCGCCGACATGTACGTCGCGCTGAATTCGGCGCGTGCCTATGTCTATGCGGTCGCGAAATCCTGCGACGCGGGCCGGACGACGCGGTTCGACGCGGCCGGCGCGATCCTGCTGGCCAGCGAGAACGCGTTTCGCGTGGCGGGCGAGGCGGTGCAGGCGCTGGGCGGTGCGGGCTATACAAAGGACTGGCCGGTCGAACGCTTCCTGCGCGACGCCAAATTGCTGGATATCGGCGCGGGGACGAACGAAATCCGCCGGATGCTGATCGGGCGGGAGCTGATCGGCGCATGAGCGGTCCGGTCCTTGCCACCACGGTCGTGCGCGACAGCGATGGGTTCCGCGCCAACGCCGCGCACAACCGTGCACTCGCGGCAACGCTGCGGGTGACGGTGGCGGACGCGGCACGGGGCGGGTCCGACGCCGCCCGCGCCAAGCACGTCGCGCGCGGCAAGCTGCTTCCGCGCGACCGGGTGGGGCAGTTGCTTGACGCCGGCAGTCCGTTTCTGGAGATCGGCCAGCTTGCCGCAGGCGGCCTGTACGGCGACGACGTGCCCGGCGCGGGCATCATCGCCGGCGTCGGCCGGGTGTCCGGGCGGCAGGTTATGATCGTCTGCAACGACGCGACGGTGAAAGGCGGCACCTATTACCCGCTGACCGTGAAGAAACATCTGCGCGCGCAGGAGATCGCCGCCGAGAACCGATTGCCGTGCGTCTATCTGGTCGACAGCGGCGGCGCGAACCTGCCCAACCAGGCGGAGGTGTTTCCCGACCGCGATCATTTCGGCCGCATCTTCTTCAATCAGGCGCAGATGAGCGCGGCGGGCATCGCGCAGGTCGCCTGCGTGATGGGCAGCTGCACCGCCGGCGGCGCGTACGTCCCCGCCATGTCCGACGAAAGCGTCATCGTGCGCGGGCAGGGGACGATCTTCCTCGCCGGGCCACCTTTGGTGCAGGCGGCGACCGGCGAGGTCATCAGCGCCGAGGATCTGGGCGGCGGCGACCTGCACGGACGGCGGTCGGGCGTGGTCGATCATGTCGCCGACAGTGACGCCCACGCGCTGTCGATCGTGCGCGATATCGTCTCGACGCTGCCCGCCGATCGTGCCCCGGCGATCGACCCGGATGCGGCCCCGCCGCTCTACCCGGCCGACGACCTGTACGGCATCATCCCCGACGACGTCCGCGCGCCCTATGACGTGCGCGAGGTGATCGCGCGGCTGGTCGACGGCAGCCGCTTCCACGAATTCAAGGCATTGTACGGCACCACGCTGGTATGCGGGTTTGCCGAGATCCACGGCATGAAAGTCGCGATCCTGGCGAATAACGGCGTGTTGTTCAGCGAAAGCGCGGTCAAGGGCGCGCATTTCATCGAACTTGCGCAGCAACGTGGCATCCCGCTGCTGTTCCTCCAGAACATCTCGGGCTTCATGGTCGGCGGGAAGTACGAGGCCGAAGGGATCGCCAAGAACGGGGCCAAGCTGGTCACCGCGGTCGCGACCGCCAGCGTCCCGAAGATCACCGTGCTGATCGGCGGCAGCTTCGGCGCGGGCAATTACGGCATGTGCGGCCGCGCCTATTCCCCGCGCTTCCTGTTTACCTGGCCCAATGCGCGGATCAGCGTGATGGGTGGGGAGCAGGCGGCCAGCGTGCTGGCCACCGTCCACCGCGACGCTGCGACCTGGACCCGGCAAGAGGCCGAGGTGTTCAAGGCCCCGGTCCGCGCGAAATACGAGGCGGAAGGCAGTCCGTACTACGCCACCGCCCGCCTGTGGGACGACGGCATCATCGACCCCGCGCAGACCCGCGACGTTCTGGGTCTGGCCCTGGCGGCATCGCTGAACGCGCCCGTGGCGGAGGGCGCGCGCTTCGGCGTGTTCCGGATGTGAGGGGGGTGGGTGCACCGCCAATACCTCCCCGGAACGGGGAGGGGGACCGTCCGGCGCAGCCGGATGGTGGAGGGGTGTTTGCCACGAGTCGAAAGGTCATTGATCTCGCCCGCCGCGAGCGCCGAAGCGGCAACCTCCCAGAGGTCGTCCTGTGGCGCGTCCTTCGTACCCGGCCCGGCGGTTTCAAGTTCCGCCGGCAACATCCGATCGACGCCTACAGCCTCGACTTCGCCTGTCTGTCCACAAGGCTCGCGATCGAAATCGACGGCGAAACCCATGCTTGTGGTGATACACCCATTCGTGATGGGCGACTGACGGCTCTGGGCTTCCAGACGCTCCGCATTCCCGCGCGCAATGTGCTGACCGATCTGGACGGCGTCGTTCGTGCCATCCTGCTATCCTGTACAGCGCGCCAACCCCTCCACCAGCCTTCGGCTGGTCCCCCTCCCCGTTCCGGGGAGGTTTTGACGGTGGACGAAAACCCATGATCCAGTCCCTGCTCATCGCCAATCGTGGCGAGATCGCCTGCCGCATCATCCGTACCGCAAAGGCGATGGGGATCCGAACGATCGCGGTCTATTCCGATGCGGATGCCGATGCGCTGCATGTGCGTGCGGCCGATGCGGCGGTGCATATCGGCCCGGCCCCGGTGCGTGAGAGCTATCTGCTCGGCGACCGGATCATCGCCGCCGCGCGTGAGGCCGGCGCGGAGGCGATCCATCCCGGCTACGGTTTCCTGTCGGAAAACGCAGCGTTCGCGCAAAGCGTGATCGACGCGCGTCTGGTCTGGGTCGGCGCACCGCCGGCCAGCATCACCGCGATGGGGCTGAAGGATGCGGCCAAGGCGCGGATGATCGCGGCGGGCGTGCCGGTGACGCCGGGCTATCAGGGCGCGGACCAGTCGCCCGAACGCCTTGCGGACGAGGCATCGGCGATCGGCTATCCCGTGCTCATCAAGGCGGTGGCCGGCGGCGGCGGCAAGGGGATGCGCAAGGTCGACGCCCCCGCCGACTTCGCCGAGGCGCTGGCATCGTGCCGGCGCGAGGCGGCGGCGAGTTTCGGCAACGACCATGTCCTGCTCGAAAAATGGATCACCAACCCGCGCCATATCGAGGTGCAGGTGTTCGGCGACACCCACGGCCAGGTCGTTCATCTGTTCGAGCGCGACTGTTCGCTGCAACGTCGTCACCAGAAGGTGATCGAGGAAGCACCCGCCCCCGGCATGGACCCCGCCACCCGCGACGCGATCTGCGCGGCGGCGGTGCGCGCGGCCAAGGCGGTCGACTATGTTGGCGCGGGCACGATCGAGTTCATCGCCGACGCCGGCCTTGAGAATGGCGATGGCCTGCGCGCCGACCGCATCTGGTTCATGGAAATGAACACCCGGTTGCAGGTCGAACATCCGGTGACCGAGGCGATCACCGGCGTCGATCTGGTTGAATGGCAGTTGCGGGTGGCGTCGGGCGAGCCGTTGCCGATGACGCAAGGTGATCTGTCGATCACTGGCTGGGCGATGGAGGCGCGGCTGTATGCCGAGGATCCCGCCAAGGGATTCCTGCCGTCGATCGGCCGGCTCGACCGGTTCGCGCTGGACGGGCGTGTCCGCGTCGACACCGGCGTTGACGAGGGCGGCGAGATTTCGCCCTGGTACGACCCGATGATCGCCAAGCTGATCGCGCACGGCCCCACCCGCGACGCGGCGCGGACAGCCTTGTCGGACGCGGTGGCGGGCAGCGTCATCTGGCCGCTGCGCACCAATGCCGGATTTCTGGTCAAGGCGCTGGCGCATCCCGATTTTGTCGCCGGCACGATGGATACCGGGCTGATCGCGCGGGCCGGGGGCGCAATGATGCCGGCGGATGCACCGCCTGCGCCGGTACTGGCGCAGGCGACCGGACGGCTGCTGGGGGCGACCGCGTTGCCGGGCTTTCGCCTGAACGCCGCGCCGGTCGAGCGGGCGATGGTGCTGGTCGACGGCACACCGGTCGAAACCGCGATTGGCCCGCGGGTCGGGTCGGGGATGGAGTCGGTCCTGCTGACCGATGCCGGGCAAAGCTGGCCGGTCACGCGCTGGCGGGTGGATTTGGCGGGCGGGGCCGCCGCTGGCGACGGGTCGATCCTGTCGCCGATGCCCGGGCGGATCATTGCGGTTGCGGTGGCGCAGGGCGACCGCGTCTGCAAGGGGCAGCCGCTGCTGACGCTGGAGGCGATGAAGATGGAACATGCGCTGGTCGCGCCGTTCGACGGTGTCGTCGCCGAACTGGCGGCGGTGACGGGCGCGCAGGTCAATGACGGGTTGCTGCTCGCCCGCATCGCGAAGGACGAGGGATAATGGCCGGCCGCTTCTACGATCAATGGACCGTCGGCGACGTGCTGGCGCATGACATCCGCCGGACCGTCACCGAAACCGACAATCTGCTGTTCACGGTGATGACGCATAATCCGCAGCCGCTGCACCTGGATGCGGAGGCGGCGAAGGCGTCGGAGTTTGGCCGGATCCTCGTCAACGGCACCTTTACGTTCGCGCTGATGGTCGGCCTGTCGGTCGGTGACACGACATTGGGGACGCTGGTGGCGAACCTTGGCTATGACAAGGTCGTGATGCCCAACCCGGTGTTCATCGGCGACACGCTGCGCGCCGAAACAGAGGTCGTTGCGCTGAAGGACAGCCGGTCGCGACCCGGGGCGGGGATCGTGACCTTCCGCCACCGCCTGCTGAACCAGACCGATGCGGTGGTCTGCGAATGCCTGCGGATGGCGTTGCTGAAGCGGTCGGCGGGGTAGGGCCTTACGCCTCGCTGACGAGGACCTTGTCGATGCGGCGGCCGTCCAGATCGACGATCTCAAACTTCCAGCCCTGTTCGACGAAGCTCTCGCCCTCGCCCGGCAAATGGCGGAAGACGGCCAGCGCAAGGCCCGCGACGGTGGCATAGTCGCGGTCCTCGGGCAGGTCGATCCCGAGCCGTTCGGCCAGTGTGTCGGCGGCGGTGGTGCCGGCGACCAGCAGCGACCCGTCGTCGCGCACCACGATTGACGGCGCGTCGTCGGGGTCGGTGTCCGACGCGAATTCGCCCGCGATCGCGGCGAGCAGGTCGGCGGGCGTCACGATCCCCTCGAAATGGCCGTATTCGTCATGGATCAGCGCCATCGGCACTTCGGCCTGACGCAGCGCGATCAGCGCGTCCATCGCGTCGATCCGGTCGATCACGACGGGGGCTTTCCGCATCAGCCGGCGCAGGTCGAGCGTTTCGCCACGAAACAGCGCGGCGGCGATGTCGCGCGCCTGCACCACGCCGACACAGGCGTCGACCGATCCTTCGGCGATCGGCAGGCGGGTGTGCGAGGTCGCCAGCAGCTTCGTTCGGATGCCGTCGGCATCGAGGTCGATGTCCATCCAGTCGACCTCGGTGCGCGGCGTCATCACTTCGCGCACCGGCCGGTCAGCAAGGCGGACGACGCCGGAAATGATCGTGCGCTCATGCTCCTCGATCACGCCCGACTTGGAGGCTTCCGCCACGATCAGGTGCAGTTCCTCCGCCGTCACATGCTCCTCCGATTCGCGGTTGAGGCGCAGGATGCGGAAGATCAGCGCGCTGGTCCCGTCGAGCAGCCAGACGATCGGCGCGGTGCCGATCGCCAGCCAGCGCATCGGCATCGCCATGAACGCCGCGATCGGCTCGGGCGCGCGGAGGGCAAACTGCTTGGGCACCAGCTCGCCGATGATGAGCGAGGCGAAGGTCGTCAGCGCGATGACCAGCGTGTAGCCGATCGTATAGGCCAACTCGTCCGCCACCCCCAGCATCGCGATTCGCGCGCCCACCGGCGTGCCCAGGCTCGCGCCCGAATAGGCACCGGCGACGATGCCGATCAGGGTGATGCCGATCTGGACCGTCGACAGGAACTTGCCCGGATCGGCCGCCAGCACCATCGCCGCCCGCGCGCCGGCCTTGCCGGCACGGGCCATCGCCTCCAGCCGGGCTTTGCGCGCGGACACGATCGCGAGTTCGCTCATCGCGAACACGCCGTTCAGCGCGACGAGGGCGAAGATGATCGCGACGTCGATCCAGGGGAAGGGGGGAAGCGGTGCCATTGGCTTGCAGCATCCTTTGCCGTCATTTCGCCGCAACGACAACCGTTCTGTCAGCGGGTATTCAGTGCGCAGGTGGAACAATGACCCGCCGCACCGTGTTATCCGGCCAGTTTCGACCTAAAAAGGGGAGTTCCAACCGATGAAGACGTCCACCCGCCTGATGCTGACCGCCGCCCTGGCCGCGCTCGTCACCACCAGCGCCTGCACCACCGACCCCGTCACTGGCGAGCGTCGCCTGTCCAAGGCCGCGATCGGCGGGATCGGCGGCGTGCTGGGCGGCTATCTGCTGGGCGATCTGGTCGGCGGCCGGCGCGACCGGACCGAAAAGATCCTGGGTGCGGGCATCGGCGGCCTCGCAGGGGCCGGCATCGGCGCGTACATGGACAAGCAGGAGCGCGACCTGCGCGCCCGCACCGCCGGCACCGACGTGCAGGTGATTCGCCAGGGCGACGACCTGGTGCTGAACATCCCGTCGGGCATCACCTTCGCCTATGACAGCGCCAACGTCGCGCCGCAGTTCCAGCGGACGCTGGATCAGGTCGCCGACACGCTGGCCCAGTACAACCAGACCTATATCGACGTGTACGGCCACACCGATTCGACCGGCAGCGACGCGTACAACCAGACCCTGTCGGAGCGTCGCGCGACGTCGGTTGCGGATTATCTGGCGGGTCGTGGCGTGCAGACCGCGCGCATCGGCACGCGCGGTTACGGCGAAACCCAGCCGATCGCGCCGAACGATACCGATGCCGGTCGCGCCGCAAATCGCCGTGTCGAGATCAAGATCGTCCCGATCGCGCAGACCGACCTGCGCTGAAGACGATCCGGCAGGGAAGGCGATATTCACCGCCGTTGATGCCAAACCCTGCCGTCTCCTCCGTCATCCCGGCTCGAACCCGGGATGACGGCTGGACCGGGGATGCGATTGGATGAAATGTGATCGATGCCGGTGCCTGTTCTTCCGCAAAGACGGGGAAGCAGAGCGTGTAATGGTGGGGATTAACGCTTAACGCATCCTCATTGCGCTTTGGTCACGGTCGCCGTGCGGCAAAGAAAGTCCGCAACAAATCCGCTGCCTCGGTTTCGCCGATGCCCGCGTAAATTTCAGGCCGATGGTGGCAGGTCGGCTGGCCGAAAAATCGGGGTCCGTGTTCCACCGCGCCACCCTTGATGTCCGCCGCGCCGTAATAGAGCCGTGCGATCCGGGCGTGAGCGATGGCACCCGCACACATCGCGCACGGTTCCAGCGTTACCCACAGGTCACAGTCCTCTAGCCGGTCCCGGCCCAGCAGCCGTGCGGCCTCGCGAATTGCGCGGATTTCGGCATGGGCGGTGGGATCGGACAACAGGCGCGGCGCATTGGCCGCCACAGCGACGATACGGCCGGCCCGCACGATGACCGCGCCGACCGGCACTTCGCCATTCCCGGCGGCCTCTGCGGCGGCGTTCAGGGCAATACGCATTGGATCAGGCAGGGGAAACATCGTCACCCCCTGCCCGTCGCCCGTCGACCAGTCAAAACCGGTCGGTCAGACAGTTACTGGGTATTGCCGGGCTTTTCCACCGACAGGGTCGGAACGGCGACGGTCTTTTGTTCGGTGCCAAGCTGGACCTTGGCCACGTTGGCCTCGAACTTCGGGGCCTGAACGACGCCGGCCCGGGTCTGGTCGATGTTGATGATACCGAACTGCATGGCGGCGACGCCGGCGAGCAGGACGATGCCGATGAGTACCAGAAACGTGCGCATGAAGATTCCCCTTTTACCGAATCGGTCCGATGGCGTAACAACGCAGGCGTACAGACATGGGTTGCATGGACGCGCGGAACCGTTCGCGTTTGATAGGCTGTTCGGGTGAATCGGTTGACGCCGCGCGTGGTGTCGGCTATCCGCGCGGCCTTTCCGGGCAATCCCGAAACACAAGGTAAGAACAATGTCGCGCATCTGCGAGCTGACCGGCAAGGGCCGTCAGGTGGGTAACAACGTCTCCCACGCCAACAACAAGACCAAGCGTACCTTTCTGCCGAACCTGCAGAACGTCACGCTGATGTCCGAGTCGCTTGAGCGTTCGGTGCGCCTGCGCGTTTCGACCGCCGGCCTGCGCTCTGTCGAGCACAACGGTGGTCTGGACAACTGGCTGGTGAAGACCAGCGAGGACAAGCTGTCGCTGCGCGCGCGCCGCCTGAAGCGTGACATTGTGAAGAAGATCAGCGTCGCCGCCTGATCGGCTTTGCGTCTATTGACGGCACGAAAGCCCGCCTTCCATGATGGGAAGGCGGGTTTTCGCGTGTCCGCGTGCGATCGCCCCTTGCGCTGCGTATGGCCGTTTCAGGGTTAGTCGAGCCTGAACTTGAGCAGCAATGTGCGTTGCAGGACGAGCTGGTTGTCGTCGGACACGATCCAGATCATCGTCGCGCCCCGTTCCTGCGTCACCGAGACGCCCTCGAAATTGTCGTTGATCAGCGGTGCCGCGATCGTCGCGATGCGGCGGCCGCGCGCGACGCCGTTCGGGCGGATATCCTGCCGCCGGACGATCGACAGTGTGTTCGACCAGCGAAACGGCAGCGCAAAAGCGCGGTCGAGCACCAGCAGGTCGCCGTTCGGCAGTTCGGTCATGTCGGCCGGATCGAATCGCCCGGTCGCGACATAGGCGAACCGGAAGGCGATCTGCGGATCGCGCGTCGGGTCGCCGGCGAACACCAGTCCCTCGCGCGTGCGCAGCCGGTCGCGGTCGCTGCCCCGCCACCATTTTCGCGAAACGTGCGCTTCCTCGCTGATCGTCACAAATCGGCCGTCGCGCAGGCGGACCAGTGATTCGGGACCGCCATTGTCGGGCCATCGCGCCATCGCGTTCGACACCGCCAGTCGTTCGGCCCGCGCAAAGCCCGCGGCGTAGCGCCAGATCGCGTTATACCCCTCGAACCCGACCCAGATCCGGCCGGTGGCGGGATCGACCGTCATTGATTCGCTGTCGCGGTCGCGCTTTTCCCAGCCCAGGCCGGGGCCGGCGGGCAGATTGGCAAAGGCAAGGCCATGCGGTTGCCAGTCCGCCCCCATGTGAAACTGGACGATGTTGCCGCCGTCGCTGAGCAGGGTGAAGCGGTCGCCGGTGACGTTCAGGGCGGAAAATCCGCCGAATCCGGAATCGCGACTGCCCAGTATCACGCCACCCTGAAAGGTCAGGCCGCCGACGCGCGTCCGGGCCGGATCGCGCCGGTCCAGCACCACCCGCGTCGCGGTCATCGACGGCCGCGTGCCGAGCAGCGCCAGCCGTTCCTCACCGGACCAGCCGGGGACCAGGGTCAGCACGAGCAGGACGACGACGACTATCCGAAGAGGTAAAATCCGAATGGGCAATATCCGCATGGCCCGCGTCATAGAGGCGATCGACGTCACGGGAAGCATGAACAGCGGATAACGAGTGCATTCAGTATCGGGTCAATGCGCCTGCGCCATACAGGCTGCATCGACGGCGAGCCTCCTGGACCTAACGGCCCCGGCCACCGCCGACGAAACAGAGTTCGAAAGGGAGTATGCGTCGTGTTCAAGAAGCTGTCATTCGCCGCCGTCGCCATGGCCATGAGCGCCACCGCCCTGGTTCCCGTCGCCCCCGCGATGGCCCAGCGTGGCTATTATCAGAACGACCGGTACGATCGCTATGACCGCGACGACCGGCGCTATGATGATCGGCGCGTCTACAGCGACCGTCGCGGCTATGCGCGGAACCGCTATGACCGGTCGCGCCAACGTTGCGACAACGGCACGGGCGGCACCGTCATCGGCGCGATCGCCGGCGGCCTGCTTGGCAACACGGTTGCCGGGCGTGGCGACCGCCTGCTCGGCACGATTCTTGGCGGTGGTGCGGGTGCCCTTGCGGGCCGTGCGATCGACCGCTCCGATTCACCCGGTTACTGCCGGCGGTAAGCCGGCAGTAGTATCCCCCGCGTAGCGTATCGGGGGTGGGGTCGGTGCCTTCCTGTTGGAGGTGCCGGCCCCTTTTTCATGTCGGCCCCTTTTTGATATCTCCCGCCATCGACCATCGCTAAGGGCCGAAGCCTTGGGGTAGTCCGGGGGAAGCGATGAGCCTGTTCGACATGGCGTTCGGTCTGTACGGCCTGGTGCTGGGCATGGCGATCACCGAGGTGCTGGGCGGCTTTTCCCGCCTGTTGCGGCATCGGGGGCGGACGCGGATCGGCTGGCAGGTGCCGCTTCTGGGCGTGGTCGTGCTGCTTGATCTGACCACCTTCTGGATGGATGCCTATCAGAACCGGGCGATCATTCCGGTGAACCAGCTGACGCTGTTCGTCGCCGTTGTACTGGTCGGCTGCTATTACCTGATTGCCGGCCTGGTGTTCCCCGATGATATCGTCGACTGCCCCGACCTTGACGATCATTATGCGCGGCACGTTCGCGTGGTTGCCGGCGGCATGCTGGCGATCAGCTTCATCATGCAGATTTCGTTCGGTATTCTGGAAGGCAGCGCCGCGCCGGGTACGGCGGTCGCGCCCGAACCGGGTACCGTGGCGCTGCTGCTTGAGGCACTGACCCTGCCGATTCTCGTCGCGCTGCTGTTCGTGCGCAAGCGGCGACTCACCATCCCGATGCTGGTCATCCTGATCGTCGCGATGCTGGCCGGGGCCGCGTTCGACTGACGACGCGCGATCAGCCGACGATATCCGCCCATTCCGCGCGGTGGTCGCCGCCGTGATTGTCCATGCCCGGTTTGGTCAGATAGCCGCGCGATTCGGGGATGTGGCTGTAGACCATGCGCGACGGCTTTTCGTGCCACGACAGGTTGAACGCGAAACGGACGGGAAAGAATTCCATCGTCGCATAGGGCAGATGATCGTGGATCCACCACGCCAGCTTCTTCCAGTCCTGTGGCCCCGTGAAGCGGTTGGCGAAGCGTGGCACGACGATGCAGGCGGTCGCGCCCATGTGCCCGGCGAAATCGCGCATGTCCCAGATATGCGCCGCCGCGTTGCGCTCGTTCGACGCGCAGTTATAGCCCTTGGCAGCACCCAGTGCGTTCACCTCGGCCGAGCGATAGGCGGATCGGATCGCGAGTCGCCCGAACGCATCCTGCAACGGTTCCAGCAGATCCTGGCACAGTCGCGTACCGGCGGCGATGGCCAGATCCGGATCGTCGGGAATGTTCGACAGGCCGTGGATCGCGGCAATGTCCGAATAGAGAAAATCGCGCAGGAAAAACGTATCGGACAGCTGGACCCGGCCAAGCTCGGTCAGCTTCGCCACCGTCTGCGGCTTTTTCACACACTCTCTCCCCGACCTTGATTCCGCGATCCTAGCCGTAACGGCCGGCAAATGGCGCGTTATGTTCCGGGTGTCGTGTCAAAGCAGGATGAACGGCGTCGTCGGGGTGCCCGGACAGCGCGACCGGAGCCTGACACGGTCCTGTAACATCGCGCATCCATGATCCGCGACAGGCCGCACATCCCCCCGTCGCGGCCCTCCCTGAACTACGGGGCGTCCCATTCGGACTGCCCCGCTTTTTCGTTCAGGACGCGCGCGCTGGCGGATCAGGCCGCCAGGTTGCGCAGCACGTACTGCAGGATGCCGCCGTTCAGGAAATATTCCAGCTCGTTGACGGTGTCGATCCGGCAGCGCGTCTGGAAGGTTTCGGTCGAACCGTCGGCGCGGGTCATTTCCACCGTCACGTCCTGACGCGGGCGGATGTCCGCCACGCCGGTGATTGTGAACGTTTCGTCGCCGGTCAGCCCCAGCGTCTGGCGCGTCACGCCGTCCGCGAACTGCAGCGGCAGGACGCCCATGCCGACCAGGTTCGACCGGTGGATCCGCTCGAACGATTCGGTGATGACCGCGCGCACGCCCAGCAGATTGGTGCCCTTGGCCGCCCAGTCGCGCGACGATCCAGTGCCATATTCCTTGCCCGCGACCACGACCAGCGGCGTGCCGTCGGCCTTGTGCTTCATCGCCGCGTCATAGATCGGCATGACCTCCTGGCCATAGCGCGACATGCCACCCTCGACGCCGGGGACCATCTCGTTCTTGATGCGGATGTTGGCGAAGGTGCCGCGCATCATCACGTCATGGTTGCCGCGACGCGCGCCGTAGCTGTTGAAGTCGGCCTTGGCGACCTGATGCTCCTGCAGGAACACGCCGGCCGGTGAATCCGCCTTGATCGAGCCTGCCGGGCTGATGTGGTCGGTGGTGATCGAGTCGCCCAGCACCGCCAGCAGCTTGGCGTCGCGAATGTCCTGCACCGGCGCCGGCGTCATCTCCAGACCCTCGAAGTACGGCGGGTTGGCGACATAGGTCGATGCGGGCGGCCAGGCATAGGTATCCGAACCCGTGACCTCGATCGCCTGCCACTTGGTGTCGCCCAGATAGACGTTGCCGTAGCGCGCGCGGAACATGCCGTCGTCGATATTGGCGTCCATCACGCTGCGGACCTCGGCGTTGGTCGGCCAGATGTCGCGCAGATAGACGTCGTTGCCGTCGCTGCCCTGGCCGATCGGGGTCGACACCATGTCGGTGGTGACGGTGCCCTTCAGCGCATAGGCGACGACCAGCGGCGGCGATGCGAGGAAGTTGGCGCGGACGTCGGCCGACACGCGGCCCTCGAAGTTGCGGTTGCCCGACAGGACCGATGCGGCGACGATGTCGTTGCCGTTGATCGCCGCCGAGATCGGTGCCGCGAGCGGACCCGAATTGCCGATGCAGGTGGTGCAACCATAGCCGACCAGATTGAAGCCGATCGCGTTCAGGTCGGCGGTCAGCCCGGCCTTGTCGAGATAGTCGGTGACGACCTGGCTACCGGGGGCGAGCGAGGTCTTGACCCACGGCTTCGGCGTCAGGCCAAGGGCGTGCGCCTTGCGTGCCACCAGACCGGCGGCCACGAGGACGCTTGGGTTCGACGTGTTGGTGCAGCTGGTGATCGCCGCGATCACGACGTCGCCGTCGCCGATGTCGTGCGATGCGCCCTCGACCGCGACACGCTTGGCGTCGTCACGGCTGTACAGCTTGGACAGGTCGCCGTTGAAGACGTCGTCGACATTCTCAAGGCTGACCCGGTCCTGCGGGCGCTTCGGTCCGGCAAGGCTGGCGACGACGGTGCTCATGTCGAGGCCGAGCGTGTCGGTGAAGATCGGATCGACGGCGTCGGCCTCACGCCACATGCCCTGTGCGCGGGCATAGGCCTCGGTCAGGGCGATCGTCTCGTCCGGGCGACCGGTCAGGCGCATATAGTCCAGCGTCTTATCGTCGATCGGGAAAAACCCGCAGGTCGCGCCATATTCCGGGGCCATGTTGGCAATGGTCGCGCGGTCGGCGAGCGTCATCGTGTCGAGGCCGGGGCCATAGAACTCGACGAAGCGGCCGACGACGCCCTTGGCGCGCAGCATCTGGGTGACGGTCAGCACCAGATCGGTGGCGGTGATGCCCTCGTTCAGCGCGCCGGTCAGCTTGAAGCCGACTACTTCGGGAATCAGCATCGACACCGGCTGGCCGAGCATCGCGGCCTCCGCCTCGATCCCGCCGACGCCCCAACCGAGCACGCCCAGGCCGTTGATCATCGTCGTGTGGCTGTCGGTGCCAACCAGGGTGTCGGGATAGGCAATGGTCGACGTCTCGTTGGTCGACGACCAGACGGCCTGACCGATATATTCCAGGTTCACCTGGTGGCAGATGCCGGTGCCCGGCGGCACGACCGAGAAATTGTCGAGCGCCTTCGATCCCCACTTCAGGAACTCATAGCGTTCCATGTTGCGCTGATATTCCAGGTCCACGTTATCATGGAACGCCTGCGGCGTGCCGAATTCATCGACCATGACCGAATGGTCGATGACGAGGTGGACGGGCACCTGCGGATTGATCTTGGCCGCGTCGCCGCCCAGCTTGGTGATCGCGTCGCGCATCGCCGCCAGATCGACCACGCAGGGGACGCCGGTGAAATCCTGCATCAGCACGCGCGCGGGGCGATACTGGATCTCGCGGTCGCTGCGGGCATCCTTCTGCCAGTCGATGATCGCCTGTACGTCCTCGATGGTGACGGTCTTGCCGTCCTCAAACCGGAGCATGTTCTCCAGCAGCACCTTCATCGAGAAGGGAAGCCGCGAGATGTCGCCCAGCTTTTCCGCCGCCTTGGGCAGCGAGAAATAGTCATAGGTCTTGCCGTCGACGTCGAGCGTCGTGCGGGTGGAGAGCGTGTCCTGGCCGATCGCGGTCATATGGGTCCTTCCCTTGAGCGAATATCCCGAAAAGGCGCGGGGGGAAGGCAGGCGCGAATGGCCTGCGCGGGCGCGTTTCGGGATCTGAAAGTCGTGGCGTCCCGCGGGCCTTAGCAAGCGTGCGCGGACGGGGGAAGGGGGCGCGCGGCCCTCGACCCATCGCAAAACCACGGGTCGCCGCCGCGCCATGCCGGTCCGCTGGCGCATCGGCCGCGCGGATCGGGTGCGGTGGTAGTACCGCGTTAACCCGAATTTCCCTATACGGTAACCATGGCCTCCGATCCCGACCGTGCCCATGACGCGTCCGAAGCATCCTTTACCGGGCTGATCTGGTCCGTCGTGCTTGGCCTGTCCTATTTTGCGACCGCGATGGTCTCGCTCTACCTGACCCGGGGGGCGGACGGTGTCGCCACGATGTGGCCGCCAAGCGGTTTCCTGTTCGCGGTACTGCTGCTGGTGCGCCGTCGCGCCATGGCCGGTTGCATGGTAGCCGCCGGCGTGGCCAGCCTGGCGGCGAACCTGTTCGCCGGCAACGGTGTGGCGAATGCGGTCGGCTTCACGGTCGCCAATCTGGCCGAGGCGTGGACGGCCATGGCGCTGCTGCGCCGGCCCGGCGGCCCGCGCGTGTCGTTCGTCAACCCGGCGGGCGTCATCGCCTTCGGCCGGTCGGCGGCGGCCGGCGCGATCGTCAGCGCGGTGCTGGCCACGGTGGTCGTCGCGATCACCACGCACGGCGCGTCGGTGCGGTTTTTCCTGTCGTGGCTGACGACGGTCCTGCTGGGCATGTTGCTGGTCGCGCCGATGGTCCTGCTGTCGGCGGAGATGTGGCGCGCGCGCAAGCGGACGCTGGGCACCATCCGCCCGGTGGAGGCGATGCTGATGCTGGCGCTGGTCGCCGGAGTCGCGGCGGCCACGTTCCTGCAATCGGCGCTGCCCATCCTGTTCCTGCCGATGATGGCGATCGGGGCGGCGGTGTTCCGGCTGGGCACCATCGGCGCGGTCGCGGGCATACTGGTCGTCGCGGTCGTCGGATCGGTCGCGCTGGCGTTCGGTCAGGGGCCGCCGACCCTGGTGGCGGGTGGGCGCGACATGCAGGTCCTGTTCCTGCAATTCTACCTGCTGACCCTGTTCGCCTCCGCCCTGCCGACCGCCGCGCTGCTGGCCGGGCGCAACCGGTTGCAGGTCGAGCTGGCGGAAAAGCTGCGGCTGCTGTCGCTGGCCGAACGGGCCGCGCAGATCGGCCACTGGCGCGTCGATACGGTGCGCCGCGAGATCTTCTGGTCGCCCGAGGTGTTTCGCATCCACGGTCTGCCACTGGGCAATCCCCCGGCGTTCGAGGAGGCGGTCAACGCCTATCACCCCGACGATCAGGCCCGGGTCGGCCGGATCGTCGAACAGGCGCTGGCCGATGGACTGCCGTTCGAGTTCAAGGCGCGGATCGTGCGGCCCGACGGGTCGGTCTGTTTCGTCGTATCGCGCGGCGAGCGGGATTATTCGTCGGAGGATTCGGCGATCGGCCTGTTCGGCCTGATCCAGGACGTCAGCGCGCAGATGGAGGTCGAACGGGTGCTGACCGACGCGCGCGAAACCGCCGAGCGGGTGGCGAGCGCGGCGACGATCATGGCGGAAACCGACCAGCTGACCGGTCTGGCCAACCGGCGCAAGATCCTGCACCTGATCGACCGGGCGATGGAGGTCGCGCGCGGGGACGGCAGCGCCCTGTCGGTCGCGATCTTCGACATCGACCATTTCAAGAGCATCAACGACACGTTCGGCCATGCGGTCGGCGATCAGGTGCTGTGCCGGGTGGCACGCGCGACCGAAGCCGCGTTGCGCGCGACGGATGCGGTCGGCCGCTTCGGCGGCGAGGAGTTCGTGCTGCTGCTGCCCCGCGCGACGCCGGAAGCGGCGATGGCCGTGGCCGAACGTGTGCGGACCGCGATTCAGGCCGGTGGCGGCGGACCGGGCGCACCGCGCGTCACCACCAGCATCGGCATCGCGCTGTTCACGCCCGAGGATACCGCCGACCTGCTGCTCCACCGCGCCGACACCGCGCTGTACGCCGCCAAGCACAATGGGCGGAACCAGTCGCGGCTCGCCGCCTGATGCCGGCGGTCATGTCATGACGGATCACGGGACGATTTGATGGTCGATATCGACGAGACGGCGGGTTTGCTGACGATCACGATCGACGGGTTCCTGACGCCGGACGAAGTGCCCGTGCTGGCCGCCACCCTTGGCGGACGCGCGCGCGACGCCCATGCCGCCGGTCGGCCGTTCGACGTGCTGGTCGATTCGCGCGGTTTTCCGGTGCAGGCCAACGACGTCGCCGACGGGCTGGCGCTCATCATGCGCGGCGGCATGGCCCTGACGCCCGGCCACGCCGCGGTGGTGGTCGGCAGCCACCTGAACAAGTTGCAGGCGGAACGGACGCTGGTGCATCCCCGGCTGCGTGTGTTCATGACGCTGGACGAGGCGAAGGCCTGGCTTGCCGACCGGCGGGGTCCGGTCCCGGCCTAGACCCCGGTTTTGGGGGCGTTGCCGTAACGCGGTTTGGCGCTTAGGCGGGTCGTCATGGCGGATGGATGGATCGACAGGCGCAGGCTGCTGATCGGCGGCGGGGCGGGACTCGGGCTGGTCGTCGCCTGGGGGCTGTGGCCGCGCGACTATGCGCCGAGCGTGACGCTGAACCCGGGTGAGACCGGTTATGGCGCGTGGCTGAAGATCGGCCATGACGGGCACGTCACCGTCGCGGTGCCGCAGACCGAACATGGCCAGGGCATCTGGACCGTGCTGGCGCAGGTCGTCGCCGACGAACTGGGGGCCGACTGGCGCACGGTCGGGGTGGAACCCGCGCCGCTCAGCCCGCTCTACGCCAATCCGCTGGGACTGGATGACCTGTTCGAGGGCGCGTTCGACCGGATGCCGGACGGGGTGCGCGCCACCCATGCGACGCGGACCGCGACGATGCTGACGGCGGCGTCCAGCTCGGTCAGGATGTTCGAGGATGGGTGCAGGCGTGCGGGGGCAGGCGCGCGCGCGCTGCTGTGCAAGGCCGCCGCCGCGCGCTGGGCCGAAGAGGGGCGGGACGTGGACTGGACCGCCTGCACCGTCGCTGCCGGCTTCGTCGTGAACGGCAACCGGCGGATCCGCTTCGGCGAGATCGCGGACGCGGCGGCGGGCGGCACGCTGCCCGACCCGTTGCCGCTGGGTACCCAGGGTGCGGGCGCGCTGACGGGGCGGCCGGTGCCCCGGCTCGACGCGCCGTCGAAGGTCGACGGGTCGGCCAATTTCACCGCCGACATCCGCCTGGCCGACATGATCCATGTCGCGGTGCGCGCCGGGCCGATCGGCGACAGCCGGCTGGTGGCGGTCGACCGGGCCGCCGCCGACCGGGTGGCGGGCATGGTGAGCGTGGTCGAAACCGATCGCTGGGTCGCCGCCGCCGGCGTCACGAGCTGGGCGGCGCAGCGCGGGCTGGACGCGCTGGCCCCCCGGTTCGCCACGCGCGGGGTCGTGATCGACGATGCGTCGATCGCCCGCGCGCTGGACGCGGCACTCGACGCGCCCGGCATCCGCATGGCGCAGGCCGGCGACCTGGCGACGGTGTTCCGCCAGGCCACGATCGTCACCGCCGAATATACCGTCGGCCTTGGCGTCCATGCCGCCATCGAGACACCGGCGGCGGTCGCGCAGTACCGCGAGGGGCGGCTGGAACTCTGGCTGCCGACGCTGGCCCCGGTACAGGCCCGCGCCGCCGCCGCGCGCGCGGCCGGCATCGCGGAAGGGCAGGTCGTCGTCCATGTCATGCAGGCCGGCGGGTCGTTCGGGGCCGGTCTGGAAAACGACGCGGCCGAACAGGCGGCGGTGCTGGCGGTGAAGCTGAAACGCCCGGTCAGCGTCGTGTGGAGCCGGGGCGAGGCATCGCTCCACGACCGGTTCCGCCCGCCTGCCAGGGCGCGGATGGCGGCGCGCCTCGCCCCGGGCGGCGGGATCCTTGGCTGGAGCGCGAGGATCGCGGCGCCGGCGACCGGCCACGACCTTGCGCGGCGGCTGATGCCGGGGGCCTATACCGACGTGGCGCTCGGCGGGCGGACGGGAGACCCCTATGCGGTGGCCGGCGCACTGCCGCCCTATGCCATGCCGACCTATGCGATCGACCATCATCCCGCCGATATCGGCCTGACCACCGGGCATTTGCGCGGCGGGATGCACGCCCTGACCGCGTTCTTCACCGAATGTTTCCTCGACGAACTGGCGCATGTCGCAGGCGTCGAGCCGATGTCGTACCGGATCGGGATGCTGGGCGGTGACCCCCGGCTCGCGCGCTGCCTGTCGACCGCCGCCGCACTGGGTGGCTGGGACGGCGGCGTCGCCGGCGGTGGACAGGGCATCGCCGCGCACCGGTTTCGCGGCAGCCGGGTCGCGGTGCTGGCCGAGGCGCATATCGACGAAAGCCAGTCGCCGCGCATCGACCGGCTGGTCGCGGCGGTCGATTGCGGCCGCGCGATCAACCCCGACATCGTCCGCCAGCAGATCGAGGGCGGGCTGATCTTCGGCATGGCCCAGGCGCTGGGGGCCAGCACCGGCATCACGCGCGGTCTGGCCGATGCGCGCGGGTTCGACGCGCTGGCGCTGCCGCGACTGGCCGACGCACCCGACATCACGGTCGAGCTGATCCAGAGCGGCGAGGCCCCCGGCGGCGTATCCGAGATCGGCGTACCCGCGGTCGCGCCGGCCATCGCCAACGCGCTGCGCGCCGCGACGGGCTATCGCATCCGTACGCTTCCGCTGCGAACGGGGGGGCGCTAGGACCGGACCATGAACCTTCCCGCCGACCACCCGCCCGTCCCCGCGCCGAAAATCGGTGTGCTCGTGATGAACCTCGGCACGCCCGACGCGCCCGATGCAAAGGCGGTGCGCCGCTATCTGGGGGAGTTCCTGTCCGACAGGCGCGTGGTCGAGATTCCGGCGCTGGCGTGGCAGCCGATCCTGCGCGGGATCATCCTGAACACCCGGCCGAAAAAGTCGGCGCACGCCTATGCGCAGGTCTGGACCGACGACGGCTCGCCGCTTGCCGCCGTCACGCGCGCGCAGGCGACCGCGCTGAAGGATGCGTTCGGGCCGACCGTGCTGGTCGACTGGGCGATGCGCTACGGCAAGCCCGCGATCGCCGAACGGTTGCAGGCGATGAAGGATGCGGGGTGCGAGCGCATCCTGCTGGCCCCGCTCTATCCGCAATATTGCGCGGCGACGACCGCGACTGCCAACGACAAGGCGTTCGCGCATCTGGCGAAACAGCGGTGGCAGCCGGCGATCCGCACCCTGCCGCCCTATTATGACGACCCGCGCTACATCGACGCGCTGAAGGAGTCGGTGGAGAGGGGGCTTGCCGATCTGGACTTCGTGCCGGAGGTGCTGATCGCCAGCTTCCACGGCATGCCGAAGCGGACGCTGGCGCTGGGCGACCCGTATCACTGCCACTGCCAGAAGACCGCGCGGCTGTTGTCCGAGGCGCTTGGCAAGCCCGTGACCATCGCGTTCCAGTCGCGCTTCGGCCCGCAAAAATGGCTGGGGCCGGCAACCGACACGACGCTGGAGGATCTGGCGCGCAGCGGTACGAAGCGCGTGGCGATCTTCGCGCCCGGCTTTTCCGCCGACTGCCTGGAAACGCTGGAGGAGCTGGCGATCCGGGGCCGCGAGAGCTTCACGGGCGCAGGCGGCAGCCATTTCGCCTATATCCCGTGCCTGAACGACAGCGAAACCGGTATACGAATGCTGCGCCGCATCATCGGAACAGAGCTTGAAGGCTGGGTAAAGCCTCTCTAACCGTAGGGGAAACCTTGGGAGAGAGAGACTATGGCACGGGTAGCAATCGTCACCGGCGGTACGCGCGGAATTGGCGAGGCGATCAGCTTCGCGTTGCAGGACATGGGCGTGACCGTCGCCGCGACCTATGCCGGCAATGACGAGCGCGCGGCCGAGTTCACCGCTCGTACCGGGATCAAGTCCTACAAATGGGACGTCGCCGACTATGACGCCTGCCAGGCGGGCGTGGCGCAGGTCGCCGAGGAGCTGGGGCCGGTCGACATCGTCGTCAACAATGCCGGCATCACCCGCGACGGCACGATCCTGAAAATGACCTACCAGATGTGGAAGGAGGTCATGGATACCAACCTTGGCGGCTGCTTCAACATGGCGAAAGCGGTGTTCCCGGGCATGCGCGAGCGCAAATGGGGCCGTATCGTCAACATCGGGTCGATCAACGGCCAGGCCGGCCAGTACGGCCAGGTCAACTATGCCGCCGCCAAGTCGGGCATCCACGGCTTTACAAAGGCGCTGGCGCAGGAGGGCGCACGCGCCGGCGTGACGGTCAACGCGATCGCGCCGGGCTATATCGACACCGACATGGTCGCGGCGGTTCCGGCCGACGTGCTGGAAAAGATCGTCGCCAAGATCCCAGTCGGGCGTCTGGGCCAGGCCAGCGAGATCGCGCGCGGCGTCGCCTTCCTGTGTTCGGAAGAGGGCGGCTTCGTCACCGGATCGACACTGAGCATCAACGGCGGCCAGCACATGTATTGACGCTGGCCCAAGAGGGCGGGGGCTGTTTCTCCGCCCTTTTTTTGGGGGGGGCAGTGTGTAATCAAGGTCTTGCCGAAGACAGGGCTAGTCGTTCCGCAGGCTATGGCCGTGTAAAATCACATGCAGTTCCCCCGCGCAGGCGGGGGCCAGGGTTTCGCGTACCGCAGGCTGGTGTTCTGCTGGTTTCTGGACTCCCGCCCGCGTGAAGGACCGGGGGCAACCGCCGCCATTCGTCTTGCCCCCGCCGGTGTCAGGCAACGGAACTGGCAGTATCTTTGACGATACGCACCCCGCCAATCACAACTTGCCGAACGCGGCCTCGAACCCCTTGATGTCGCCGGCCGCCAGCAACTGTGCCTGATCGATCCAGCGGTCGCGGCCCATGCGGCCGGTGAACGCGCCAAGCTGTGCGTCGATGGCCTGCGCGCTCGGCGTGTCCAGCGCGGCCATGTCGGCGATGGTGGTCACGCCGTGCTGCCCCAGCATCGCCGCGACCTTTGGCCCCAGACCTTTCAGCGTCGTCACCGGCCAGTCGCCCGGATCGGCAACGGGCGCGGGTGGCGTCGGGGCGGGGGCTGCGACCGGCGCGATATCCGCGACCGGCACCGGGTCGGGTGTGACCGGTTCCGGCACGAGCGGAGCGGGGCTTGGGTCGAACGGCGCGACCGCGGCGACGGGTTCGTCGGCCAGCGTGGCGTGGGCGGGCGGCTCGTCACGCGGCGCGGGTTCGGGCGCGGGTTCGGGCGACGCCACCGGTTCGGCCGGTACGGGTGCCGGAGGAGACGCTGGCGGTGGGGGCGGCGGCGGCGGCGGCGCGACCGCCTCCGCCTCGGTCGCCGGGGGCGGTGAGATCGCGGGAGCCGGGGCGGAGGCCGTCTGGCTTTCGATCGCCTCGTCCTGCACGGCCTGCGCTTCGGCACGGCGGCGTTTCAGGATGACGCCGCGCGCGATCATGGCGATCGTCAGTACCGCGAGGATCGCGATCAGGATCAGGTGTAGCGTCGTGACGGGGCCGGCGCCGGGGGTGTTCATCGTGACTGAGCCTCTTTGTAAGCGAACCGGACACTAGGCCGGAACGCGCGCCGCCGCACCAAATATCGCAGAACCATCGCGTGGCCGGACGGCACCGGCTCCCGCTGGTGCGATCCAGACTATCACGGATCAGTACGACTCGTGTTGTCGCCGCTTTTCCAGCCGGATACGGCACGATCTTGTTCATCCTGCATCTGGCTCTGGCGGGCTGCCTGAAAGCGCCGCCGATCGCGTTCGGCTTTACCGCGGATACCGGGGGCCATATCGCCTATGTCCTGGACGCGGCCATCGCCCAGGCCGCGTCGCCGGGGGTGATGCGCGTGTCGATCGTCACCCGCGCGTTCCGGGGCGCACATCTGCCGGCGATCCACGCGCAGGCGCAGGAGCGCGTGACCGATCGCGTGACGATCGACCGGATCGCCACCGCCAACACCGCCTATCTCGAAAAGGAACGGCTGGCCGCCGATCTGCCGGCGTTCACCGAGGCGTTCTGCGCGCACCTGTCGCGGCTGCCGGACCTGCCGGACGTGATCCACGCCCATTTCGCCGATGCGGCGGCGGTGGCGATGGCGGCGCGGCGGCGGTTCGGGATTCCGGTCGTCTACACCCCCCACGCGCTGGCGATCGACAAGCGTGGGTCGGGGGCAGGCGATACAGCCGCACTCGAAGCGCGGATCGCCGACGAACGCGCCGCCATCGCGCAGGCCGATGCGCTGATCGTTTCGACCCGCGACGAGGGGGAGCGGCAGGTGGCGGCGTACGGCGTATCCGTCGACGGCCGGATCCACCGCCTGCCGCCCGGCGTGCCGCGGCGGGCTGGTGCGCCCGGCGCGACGACGCTGGCGGACGGGCTGGACGACTGGTTCGACGCGCCCGACCGGCCGATCATCCTTGCCATCGCCCGGCCGGTCGCCAAGAAGAACCTGGCCGCGCTGGTCCGTGCCTATGCCGGCAATGCCCTGTTGCGCGATGCCGCCAACCTCGTGATCCTGGCCGGCCAGCACGACGGGCAACCCTCGGACGAGGAGCGGGTGGTGCGCGACGCGTTGTTCGGCCTGTGCGCCACGCCGGCGCTGTGCGGGCGGGTCGCCCTGCCGTCCGCGCATGACGCGGCCGACGTGACCGCGCTGTACGCCCGCGCCAGCCGGGGCGGGGTGTTCGTCAACCCCGCGCTGCACGAGCCGTTCGGCCTGACCCTGATCGAGGCCGCGGCGATGGGCGTGCCGGTGGTCGCGACCCGGGCTGGCGGCCCGGCGGAGATCGTGGCCACCATCGGCCACGGCCTGCTGGTCGATCCGCGCGACGACGCCGCGATCGCCGATGCCTGTCTGGCGATCATCAGCGATCCGGCGACGCACGCACGGTACCGGGCGGCGGCGCTGGCGGGCGTCGGGCGGTATGACTGGGCGGCCTATGCTGCGGGATCGGTTGCGGTCTATGCCGGGCTGTCACGCCGGCCTGCGTTGCTGGCCAGCGACATCGACAACACGCTGACCGGTTGCGCCGATGCCGCCCGCGCCTTTGCCCGGTGGCGGCGGGCCAGCGACCTGCCGTTCGTCGTCGCGACCGGCCGGTCGTTCGACGAAGCGCGTCGCGTGCTGGCGCAGTGGCATCTGCCCGACCCCGATGGCTGGATCGTCGATGTCGGCACCCGGATCATGATCGCCGACGCCGCCGGGGGCTGGCAGGAATGGGCGGCCTATGCCGACGCCCTGGACGCGGACTGGAATCTGCCGGCGGTGCGCCGTACGCTGGCCCCGCTGGGCATCGCACCGCAGCCGGAATCGACCGCCGGCCCGCACAAACTGAGCTTCTTCGGCACCGCCGCCGACGCCACGGCGATCCGCACGGCGCTGGCGGCGGCGGATCTGTCGGCGCGGGTCGTGTTCTCCCACGGGCGGCTGATCGACGTGCTGGCCCCGGCGGCGGGCAAGGCGGCGGCGGTGGCGGCCTATGCGGCGCGCACGGGCTTGACGCTGGCCGACTGCATCGCGGCGGGCGACAGCGGCAACGACGCCGACATGCTGGCGGCATGCGGCTTTGCGATCGTCGTTGCCAATGCCGGCGACGAGCTGGCCGATCTTGCTCCCCGCGCCGGACTGTACCGCGCGACGCGGCTCCACGCGGCGGGCGTGATCGAGGGGCTGGCGCGCTTCATGTCGATGCCGGATGCGGCGCAGGTGGCGGCATGAGGCGGCCGTTCGGCTATTTCGTCCATCATCAGGGACGCGGCCATGCCGAACGCTGCGCTGCGATCGCGCACGCCTTGCCCACCGACCGGCCGCTGACGATCTTCTGTGCAGCCGACGACATCTTCCCGCCGCTGCCCGCGCACGCCACCATCATCCGCATCCCGTCGCTGTTCGAGGCGACGGGCGGCGAGGCGGCCGGCATGGACTGGGTGCCGACGCCGGCGACGCTGCACTGCGCGCCGCTCGGCTGGCCGGGCATCCGTCATGCAATGGCGACGATCGCGACCTGGTTCGACAGCGCCGACCCTGCGCTGATGATCTGCGACGTGTCCGCCGAGATCGCGCAACTGTCCCGCATCTGCAGCGTGCCCCACGTCAAGGTGCTGCAGCATGGCGACCGCAGCGATGCCGGCCACCGCGCCGCCTATGACGGGGCGGCCGGGCTGCTCGCCGCCTTCCACGCCGATCTGGCCCAGCCCGACTGGGACGCCGCCATGCGCGCCCGCACCTGCTTTGCCGGCGGGCTTGGCGTCGACACGCGTGTGCCCGACCGCGCGCAGGCCCGCCTGCGGATCGGCGTCGCCGAGGATGCCGAGATGATCCTCGTCATGGCGGGCGGCGGCGGCAGCGGTTTCGGTCAGGCTCCGCTCGGCGTCGGCGCGCGCAGCCGCCCGGACGCCCGCTGGATCACGATCGGCCCGGTCGTGCGCGACTGGCACGCGACCGAGCTGGCCAATATCGAGCATCGCGGCTGGGTCGACACCGCCGCCGACCATATCGCCGCCGCCGATCTGGTCATCGCCTCGACCGGCAACACCACCTGTCAGCAGATCCTGGCGGCGGCGCGGCCGTGGCTGGCGGTGCCCGAATGGCGCTATTTCGACGAACAGCACCGCAAGGCCGACGCGCTGGCGGCGGCCGGCGTCGCGTGCGTCCGCCCGCACCTACCCTCGTCCGCCGATGCCTGGACCAACGCGATCGGGGAGACGCTGGCCCGTCATCGCCCCGACCGCCAGCGCGCGATGATCGCGGACGCGCCCGCCGCCGACGCAGCCGACTGGCTGGAGGCGCTGGCCGCGCGGCTCTGGCCGACCGACACCCCATCCATTCCGACCCCCCATCTATCCTGACCGGAGCCTGACAATGCCGACCGTTTCCGTCGTGACGCTGGCCAAGGGCCGGCCCGACCATCTCCACAATCTTGTCCTTGGCCTGACGCGCCAGTCCGCCATGCCGGTCGAACTGATAGTCGCGGTGATGCAGGATACCGCCTACGCCTTGCCCGATGCGCCGTTCCCGATCCGCCAGATGATGATCGCCGGCGACACCCTGCCGCTCGCCGCCGCGCGCAACGCCGCCGCGCGCGCGGCATCGGGCGAGGTGCTGGTCTTCCTCGACATGGACTGCATCCCCGCGCCCGACCTGGTCGCCGACTATGCGCGGCATACGGCCTCGTTTGACGGCCTGCTGATGGGTGAAGTGCTGTACCTGCCCGGCGGTGCGACTAAAGGCGGCTGGCGCAGCGAGGACTTCGATTCGGTCGCGGTCCGCCATTCCGACCGGCGCGGTCCGCCGGCGGACGGTATCGAACTGTGCACCGACTATCGCTGCTTCTGGTCGCTCAACTTCGCGATGCGGCGCGACACGTTCCTGCGCGTCGGTGGTTTCCACGAGGGCTATGCCGGCTATGGCGGCGAGGATACCGATTTCGGCAAGGTGCTGGACACCGCCGGTATCCCGATCGCGTGGATCCGGGGCGGTCTGGCGCATCACCAATATCATCCGCACCACATGCCGCCGGTCCACCACATCGACAGCGTGGTGCGCAACGCGGAACTGTTCGAGGCGCGCTGGGGCTACCGGACGATGGGCCACTGGCTGCATGCGTTCCGGCTGATGGGGCTGATCGACGACACGGCGGGGCGGCCGATCCGCATCCTGCGCCTTCCAGACGCCGACGACCTCGCGCTGACCGGGCAGCAGAGCCACCAGCCCTATGCCAACACCGCCACCGTCATCCGCATGCTGGAGGCGCGCGCGGCCGCCAGGACAGCCAGCGTCGCGGCGTGAGGATCGCGCTGCTCGCCCATGTCCGCCAGCCGATCGCCCAGCCGTTCATGGGCGGGATGGAGGCGCATAGCTGGTATCTGGCGGACGGTCTGACGAAGCGCGGCCACGACGTCGTGCTGTTCGCGGCCGGCGACAGCGATCCCCGATTCACGATCGACCCGGTGCTGGCCGAACATTACGACCGCACATTCCCCTGGGCCGAGCATCGCGGGTCCGCAGCCCTGATCGCGCATGTCGATACAGGCTATGCCGCCGCCTGCGACCGGATCGCCGCCGGCGGATTCGACGTGGTCCATAACAACAGCCTCAGCCGTATCGCCATCGCGCCCGAGCGCACCGCGCGCGTGCCCACCGTCACCTCGCTGCACGTTCCGCCCTTCGATGCGCTGCACTGGTTCGTGAAGGCGAGTGCCGGCCCCGCCCACCGGCTGACCGTGACATCGGCGACGCAGATGGCCGCGTGGTGGCCGGACGGCGCGGCGCCCGAAGCGTCGGTCCTGCACAACGGCATCGACCCCGCCAATTGGCCATACCGGCCTGAGGGCGATGGCGGCGCGGTGTGGTGCGGACGGATTACCCCCAACAAGGGGACGCATCTGGCGATCCGCGCGGCGATGCTGGCCGGCGTGCCGCTGGCCGTTTTCGGAACGATCGAGGACCCGGACTATTGGGCCGCCGAGATCGCGCCGCTGCTGGGACCGACGATCCGCTACGGCGGGCATTTGGACGGAGCCGCGCTGGCCACCGAACTGGGCCGCGCGTCCGTGTTCCTGTTCACGCCGTGCTGGGACGAACCCTTCGGCCTCGTCGCGATCGAGGCCATGAGCTGCGGCCTGCCGGTCGCCGCATTCGATATGGGCGCGGCCCGCGAAGTCGTCGGGGAGGTGGGGCGGTTCGCCGACCCCGGCGACGTGGCGGGGCTGGCCCGCGCGATCCCGGAAGCACTGGCGATCCCCCGCCGCATCGCCAGGGCGCGCGTCGAACGCCTGTTCACCCACGACCGCTGGCTCGACGGCTGCGAGGCGCTGTATGCGCAGGTTCGCGCTACGACGGCATCACCGACCGCCTGACGCGCTGCGGCCAGGGTCGTGCCCTACGCCTGCCCGTCACCCCGCTCGCGCGCCACTTCGCGCCAGCCGATGTCGCGGCGGCAGAAACCGTCGGTGAAGTCCAGCGCGTCGACCGCGCGATAGGCGGCGGCCTGTGCCTGCGCGACGGTCGCGCCGGTGGCGGTGACGGCCAATACCCGGCCGCCGCTGGCCACGATGCCGTTTTCACCCGCCCGCGTACCCGCCTGGAACACGATCGCACCGGTCGCCTCGGCCGCGTCGATCCCGCCGATCGCGCCGCCCGCCGCCGGTGTGCCGGGATAGCCGCGCGCGGCCATCACCACGCTCAGCGCCGGATCGTCATAGAAGGCCGCGCCGCCAAGGTCGGCCAGTCGCCCTTCGGCCACCGCCAGCAGCGTTTCGAGCAGGTCGCCGGCGAAGCGCAGCATCAGCACCTGACATTCGGGGTCACCGAAGCGCGCGTTGTACTCGATCAGCTTCGGCCCCTGCGCGGTCAGCATCAGCCCGGCATACAGGACGCCGGAAAAGGGCATGCCCTCCATCGCCATCGCCGCCACGGTCGGCGCGACGATCTCGCGGATCGCCTGCGCCTCCAGCGCGGGCGTCAGCACGCGGGCCGGGCTGTAGGCACCCATGCCGCCGGTGTTGGGGCCGACATCGCCGTCGCCGACGCGCTTGTGGTCCTGTGCCGACCCGAACGGCATCAGCGCATTGCCGTCGGTCAGCACGAACAGGCTGACCTCCTCGCCCTCCAGAAATTCCTCGATCACCGCTTCCGCGCCGGTTTCCGCGAACAGGTCGGCGATCGCGGCATCGGCCTCGGCGCGGGTCATGGCGACGGTCACGCCCTTGCCCGCCGCCAGCCCGTCCGCCTTCACCACCACCGGCGCGCCGAACAGGTCGAGCGCGATCCGCGCGGCGTCCAGCGTGGCAACGCGGGCATAGCCGGCGGTCGGGATGTTCGCGCGGGTACACAGGTCCTTGGTGAACCCCTTCGACCCCTCCAGCTGCGCCGCTGCCTTGCCGGGACCGAAGACGGGCACGCCGGCCGCGCGCAGGGAATCGGCGAGACCGTCGACCAGCGGCGCTTCGGGGCCGATCACGACCAGCCCGACGGCCTTGTCCTTCGCAAAGGCGACGACGGCCGCGTGATCCGTCGCGTCGAGCGGCACGATCGTCGCGTGGGCGGCGATGCCGGGGTTGCCCGGCGCGGCATACAGCGTATCGGTGCCTTTACGTAAGGTCGGCGACTGGGCGAGCTTCCACGCCAGCGCATGTTCGCGACCACCCGACCCCAGCAGCAGGACGTTCATGGCAAACCTTTCTGATGACGCGCCCGACGGGCTTTCCGCGCGGCTGGTAGCCGAGGACACGCCCGGCGACAACGCCGCCGCGATGTCGGTCGGCGAGCTGGCGTTCAAGCTGAAGCGCGTGGTGGAGGGCGAGTTCGGCCACGTCCGCCTGCGCGGCGAGATTTCGGGCTACAAGCGCGTCGCCTCGGGCCATGCCTATATGGCGTTGAAGGACGATGCGGCGGTCATCGACGGCGTCATCTGGAAGGGGCAGGCCGCGCGCCTCGCTTTCGTGCCGCAGGACGGGATCGAGGTGATCGCCACCGGCAAGCTGACCACCTATCCCGGCCGGTCGAAATACCAGATTGTCATCGAACGGATGGAACTGGCCGGCGCGGGCCAGCTGATGGCGCTGCTCGAAAAGCTGAAGATGAAGCTGGCGGGCGAGGGGCTGTTCGCGCCATCGGCGAAAAAGCCGCTGCCCTTCCTGCCGCGCGTCATCGGGGTGGTGACGTCGGGCACGGGTGCGGTCATCCGCGACATCCTCCACCGGCTGGAGGATCGCTGCCCGACCCATGTCATCGTCTGGCCGGTGAAGGTGCAGGGCGAGGGATCGGCGGCCGAGATCGCCGCCGCCGTGCGCGGGTTCGATGCGCTGGCCGAAGGTGGCCCGGTGCCGCGCCCCGATCTGGTCATCGTCGCGCGCGGCGGTGGCTCGATCGAGGATCTGTGGGCGTTCAACGAGGAGGTCGTCGTGCGCGCGGTCGCCGCCTGCTCGATTCCGATCATTTCGGCGGTGGGGCATGAGACCGATACGACCCTGTGCGACCACGCCGCCGACCTGCGCGCGCCGACGCCGACCGCTGCCGCCGAAATCGCGGTGCCGGTGCTGGCCGACCTGCGCCTGACGATCGCCGCGCACGGCCAGCGCATCGAACGCTATGCCCGCCGCTATGCCGAGCGCGGGCGCGAACAGTTGACCGCGCTGGTGCGGGTGATGCCCAAGCGCGACCAGTTGCTGGGGCCACAACGCCAGCGCGCCGACGATCTGGGCCAGCGGCTCGACCGGGGCTTGGAGCGGCGGGTGACGGTCGCGCGCGGGGGGCTGGACCGGTCGGGCGGGGCGTTGCGCCCGGCGACGCTGCTGCGGCTGGTCGAGGCGCGGCGGGCGCAGCTGGACGCGACCTGGCGGCTGGTGAAGTCGCTGAACCCCGACGCGGTGCTTGATCGCGGCTATGCCCGCGTCACCGCGCGTGGCTCCTCGGAAACGTTGGCGACGCGCGGCGCGGCGCGGACGGCGGGCGCGGTGACGCTCCACTTCCGCGACGGCGCGGTCGACGCGCGGGTTGAGCGGCCGGCGGCAAAGGCCTATCCCGTCGACACGCCCGAACAACCGTCGCTGCTGTAAGATACGGAACCGCTAGTCATGCTGATGTCGAACTCCGCCCGTCCCGCCAGGCTGCACTACATGGCCAATGGCTTTCGCGTGCTCAGCGCGGGCGACCATGTGGCCTGCGCGGTATCGGGCGCGCGCATCCCGCTGGAGGATGTCCGCTACTGGAGCGTCGCGCGGCAGGAGGCCTTCGCCACGCCCGAGATCGCCAGCGAGGCGCTGGCGCCGAAATGATGCGCGCGCTTCCGGCGGCGCTGATCGCGCTTGGCATGGTCACCGGGACGAGCGTCCCGCTGGCCTCCGCGCAGGAGGCCGCCGACGCGCCGGTCCGCTGGACCGGCACGCCGATTCAGGGCGGGCTGTTGCAGGCAAGCGCGCCGGCCGGTTCCACCGCGACGCTGAACGGGATCGCGGTGCCGGTGGCGGCCGATGGCCGGTTCCTGCTGGGCTTCGACCGCGATGCCGGGCCGCAGGCGACGCTGGTCGTCACCACCCGCGACGGCCGCGCGCTGACCCGCACCATCGCGGTCGCCCCGCGCGCGTGGCGGATCGAGCGGCTGGACACGCTTCCCAAATATCCCGCGCCCGATCCCGTGTTCGCGAGGCTGCGCCCGCCCGAACTGGCGCAGATCGTCGCTGCCCGCGCGCGCGTGACCGACGCGGACGGCTGGCGTCAGACATTTCGCTGGCCGGTGACCGGGCGGATCTCCGGCCAGTTCGGCGCGCAGCGCGTCTATCGCGGCGAACCGGGCAGCTATCATTCGGGTACCGACATCGCGCGGCCGACCGGCACCGTCGTCGTCGCACCCGCCGACGGCGTCGTGATCCTGGCCGCATCCGCGCCGTTCTCGCTGGAGGGCAATCTCCTGATGCTGGACCATGGCATGGGCCTGAACAGCGCGTTCCTGCACCTGTCGCGAATCGACGTGGGCGCAGGCGATCACGTCCGCGCCGGCCAGCCGATCGGCGCGGTTGGCATGTCCGGCCGCGCCACCGGCCCCCACCTCCACTGGTCCCTGCGCTGGGGCACGGCCAAACTCGACCCCATGCTGGTTGCCGCACCAATGAGCAGCACTGCCAAATAAAACGGCGTATACCGTAGCCAGCGCCTTATAAAACAGCGCTGCAGTGCCGCATCGGACAGTGTTTGTGTCATTTACGCTACAGGGCCAGCGTAAACGTCTTCGTGTCGTCGATGCCAGCTTTACAGCATCCGGCCGCCGCCTATTCCTTTGCGCCATGTCTTCGGGGGTCGTGCGTGTCACGACTGAGGGGGCGGCAACGCCTGGGTGCGGACCGTCAAGAGCGGACGCCGATCGGGCCAGCAAGGATAAGAACGGGTGACCACTACTTTGAATTTCGCGCGCAAGGCACTGCGCGGCAGCAGCGCCCTCGGCGCGATTGCCCTGCTCGGTGCGGGTACGATGTTCGCTGCGCCTGCTTTCGCGCAGACGACCGTGCCGGATCAGGCACAGACCACCCCGGCACCGGACGCCGCAACCCAGGACGGTGGTGACATTGTCGTGACCGGTTCGATCCTGCGTGGCGGTGACACGGGCGTTTCGCCGGTGACCACGCTGACGACCGAGAACCTCGACCGTCGCGGCATCAACACCGTGCAGGACGCCATCCAGCAGCTGTCGTCGAACAACGGCGCGGCCCTGACCAACTCGTTCACCGCCAACGGCGCTTTCGCTGGTGGTGCATCGGCCGTGTCGTTGCGCGGTCTGTCGACCAGCTCGACGCTGGTCCTGTTCGACGGTCTGCGCGCCGCCTATTATCCGCTCGCGGATGATGGCTCGCGCAACTTCGTCGACCTGAACACGATCCCCGACGACATCGTCGAGCGCATCGAAATCCTGCGCGACGGTGCATCGTCGAGCTACGGTGCCGATGCCATCGCCGGCGTGGTCAACGTCATCACGAAGCGCAAGTTCAACGGCGTTTCGGGTCGTGCCGAAGCCGGCATCTCGGAGGACGGCGTTGCCGCCAACCAGCGTCTGACGCTGACCGCCGGCACCGGCGATCTCGATGAGAAGGGCTACAACGCCTATATCAGCGGATTCTTCTATCGCAGCGAAGCCGTCTACAACCGCGACCTGCCGGGCGTATTCGGCACCGACGACCAGCGCAGCATCGGTGGACCGAACGGCATTCTGAACGGCCGCGACGCAAACGGTGCGATCGGCGCGTTCGATCTTGGCAGCACCCTGTATATCCGCCCGGGCACGACCGGTCGTTTCCAGATCCTGAACCCGACCGCAGGCTGCAAGGCCGGACCTTCGATCTCGCCGACCGCCGCCGATCTCGCGGCCAGCGCGACCCTGCCGACCAGCAACATCTGCCAGGAAGACTTCACCAACCAGTACGGCGTCGTTTCGCCGAACATCGAGCGTTTCGGCGGCTCGGCCCGCTTCACGGCCAAGATCGGCGATAGCTCGGAAGCCTATCTGGCGGTCAATTTCCAGCAGAACACGTCGAGCTACACCGGCTTCCCCGCCACCATTCGCGGTGCGGCGCCGACCGGCATTCTGTTCCCGCAGTTCTCGACCGCATCGGGCGCGGCCAACTTCGCACCCGGCTCGGCGATCCTGACCCTGCCGGTCTATGTCTGCGCGGCCCGCGTCAACTGCACCGCGGCCAACGGCACCCTCAACCCGAACAACCCGTTCGCCGTCGCCGGCCAGACCGTGCAGCTGGTCGGTCGTTCGCCGACCGGCGTCACGCAGAACGAGACGCGCAGCCGTGTGTACCGGGCAGCCTTCGGCATCGGTGGTACGGTGTTCGGCGACTGGGACTACAAGGTCGACGCAACCGCGATGCACACCGACCTGCGTCGCAAGCAGAACGGCTATGTCTACATCCAGAACCTGCTGAACGTCATCGCCGACGGTACGTACAACTTCGTCAACCCGTCGCTGAACAGCGCCGCGATCAACAACTACCTGACGCCGGAAAACATCACCGACGCGTCGTCGGATTTGTATCAGGCCCAGTTCACCGTCGGTAAGGCGCTGTTCGACCTGCCGGGCGGTCCGTTGCAGGTCGGTGTTGGTGGCTCGATCTTCTATGAAGCCGTCAACGCACCCAGCGCCAACCCGGACATCAACGGTCCGACCCAGCGGTATTTCACGATCAACGCATTCGGTACCGAGGGCAACCGTACCGTCACTTCGGCGTTCGGTGAAATCAAGGCACCGGTGTTCGACCAGCTCGAACTGACGGCAGCGGGGCGTTACGATCACTACTCCAGTGGCCAGAGCAACTTCTCGCCGAAGTTCGGCGCCAAGTTCACGCCGTTCCGTCAGCTGACCCTGCGCGGTACCTATTCGCGTGGTTTCCGTATCCCGAGCTTTGCAGAAGCCAACGCCCTGCCGACGACCGGATACGTCACCCAGCAGATCTCGGCTATTCCGGCTGCCTTCCTGGCGCAGTATGGCGCGAATTGCCGCCCGGACAATTCGGCGGGCTGCCCGACCTATCTGACGGCCTATTCGATCGGCCAGACCACCCTGGCATCGCCGAACCTGCAGCCTGAAAAGTCGCGCAGCTTCACCGGCGGCGTGGTGTTCGAACCGCTCAGCAACGTCACGCTGACGGTCGATTATTACAACATCCGCAAGACGGGCGCGATCACCTCGCCTTCGTCGGCACCGGCCATCGCGGCCTATTATGCCGGCGCAGCCATCCCGGCCGGGTACAATGTCATCGCCGACGCACCCGACGTCAACACGCCGAACGCGCGTCCGCGTATCGCCTTCGTCGAATCGCAGCTGATCAATTCGGACACAATCAAGTCCGAGGGTATCGATTTCGGTGCGAACACCTACTTCGACATCGGTGCGTTCAAGTGGACCAGCAATCTGAACGCCAGCCTTATCCTGGAGCTCAGCACGACCTTCCCGGGTGGACGTCGTGAAACCTATGTCGACACGCTGGGCAATTTCAACCTGACGGCCGGCAGCGGAACGTTCCGCTGGCGCGGCAACTGGGCGAACACGTTCGAGTATGACAAGGTCGCTCTGACCGGTACCGTGAACTACACGTCGGGTTATGACCTGTCGGCGATGGATCAGGGTGATGCCTATGCCGATTGCGGCCAGGCACCGGGCTACACCGGCTGCCGCGTGAAGAGCTACATCACGTTCGACATGAACGCGAGCGTCGCGGTCACTGACAAGTTCACCTTCTATGTCAACGCGTTGAACCTGTTCGACCGCCTGCCGGACGTCGATCCGGTGACCTATGGCGCCCATCTGTACAACGCGGTGCAGGGCGGCAACGGCATCTTCGGCCGCAGCTTCCGCGCCGGCGCGAAGTTCGGCTTCTAGTCCGAACGACGCTGCTAAAAGAGAAGGGCCGCTCCATCACGGAGCGGCCCTTTTTTTGTGTCCCGGTGTCGGTGGCGACCGGTCAGTCGACGACCATCACCAGCTTTCCGTCGCCCTCGTCGACATGCACGGTCGCGCCGTCCTTCACGTCGCCGCGCAGGATCAGGTCGGCCAGCGGGTCCTGCACATAGCGCTGGACCGCGCGCTTCAGCGGTCGTGCGCCGTACACCGGGTCATAGCCGACGCGGCCCAGCCAGCCGCGCGCGGCGTCGGTCAGGTCCAGCCGGATCTTGCGATCGGCCAGCAGCGTGCCGACCCGCGCCACCTGGATGTCGACGATCGGGGCCATGTGCGCCTGACCCAGCCGGTGGAACAGGATGATCTCGTCCAGCCGGTTCAGGAATTCCGGGCGGAAATGCGCGCGGACGACGTCCATCACTTGCGGCTCGACCTTCTCCACCGCCTCGTCCTCGCCCAGCCCGGCAAGATACGCCGAACCGAGGTTCGACGTCAGGATGATGAGCGTGTTGCTGAAATCGACCGTGCGGCCCTGGCCATCAGTCAGGCGACCGTCGTCCAGCACCTGCAACAGCACGTTGAACACGTCGCCATGCGCCTTCTCGACCTCGTCGAACAGCACCACCTGATAGGGCCGGCGACGGACCGCTTCGGTCAGGACACCGCCCTCCTCATAGCCGACATAGCCCGGAGGCGCGCCGATCAGCCGGGCGACCGCGTGCTTCTCCATGAACTCACTCATGTCGATGCGGACCATCGCTGCGGGATCGTCGAACAGGAACTCGGCCAGCGCCTTGGTCAGCTCTGTCTTGCCGACACCCGTCGGCCCCAGGAACAGGAACGACCCCAGCGGCCGGTTCGGATCCTGCAACCCCGCGCGCGCGCGGCGGACGGCGGTCGACACGGCGTGGACCGCCGCTGCCTGGCCGATCACCCGCTTGCCGATGATGTCCTCCATCCGCAGCAGCTTGTCGCGCTCGCCCTGCAACATCCGCTCGACCGGAATCCCGGTCCAGCGGCTGACGACGCCGGCGATGTCGTCGGCGGTCACTTCCTCGCGCAGCATCGCGCCTCTGGTCGCGCCGGCCGCCTCGTCTAGCTGGCGCTGCAACTGCGGGATGGTGCCGTAGGACAGCTCGCCCGCCCGGCCCAGATCACCCGACCTTTGCGCCTGTTCCAGCTCCAGCCGCGCGGCGTCGAGCTGTTCCTTGACCTTCGCCTCGGCGTTGATCTTGTCCTTCTCGCCCTGCCAGCGGGTGGTCAGTTCGGCCGACTGCTGCTCCAGATTGGCCAGTTCGCCCTCCAGCGTCCCGAGCCGGTCGATGCTGGCCGCATCGGTTTCCCGCTTCAGCGCCTCGCGCTCGATCTTCAGCTGGATGATCCGGCGGTCGAGGTTCTCGATCTCCTCGGGCTTGCTCTCCACCTCCATGCGGATCCGGCTCGCGGCCTCGTCCATCAGGTCGATCGCCTTGTCGGGCAGGAACCGGTCGGCGATGTAGCGGTGCGACAGCGTCGATGCCGCGACGATCGCGCCGTCGGTGATCCGCACGCCGTGATGCAGTTCGTATTTCTCCTTCAGCCCGCGCAGGATCGAGATCGTGTCCTCGACCGTCGGTTCGCCGACGACGACCGGCTGGAACCGCCGTTGGAGCGCGGGATCCTTCTCGACATATTTCCGGTACTCATCCAGCGTGGTCGCGCCGACGCAGTGCAGTTCGCCGCGCGCCAGCGCAGGCTTCAGCAGGTTGCCCGCATCCATCGCGCCTTCGGATTTGCCCGCGCCGATCAGCTGGTGCATCTCGTCGATGAACAGGACGATGTCGCCGTCGGCCGCCTTCACCTCGTCGATGACGCCCTTCAGCCGCTCCTCGAACTCGCCGCGATATTTGGCCCCGGCGATCAGCGCGCCCATGTCGAGCGCCATCAGCGTCTTGTCCTTCAACCCGTCGGGCACGTCGCCATTGGCGATGCGCAGCGCCAGCCCCTCGACGATCGCGGTCTTGCCGACGCCGGGTTCGCCGATCAGCACGGGATTGTTCTTGGTCCGGCGGGCCAGCACCTGGATCGTGCGGCGGATCTCCTCGTCGCGGCCGATGACGGGATCGAGCTTGCCGTCGCGAGCCGCCTGGGTCAGGTCGCGCGCGAACTTCTTCAGCGCGTCGTACCGGTCCTCGGCCCCGGCGGTGTCGGCATTGCGGCCCTGGCGCAGGGTGTTGATCGCGGTGTTCAGCGCCTCGGGCGTGACGCCCGCGGTCTTCAGCGCCTTGCCCGCCGCGGTGTTCAGCGACAGCGCGAGCGCGACCAGCATCCGTTCGACGGTGACGAAGCTGTCACCCGCCTTGGCTGCGATCTGTTCGGCCTGGTCAAGCATCCGCACCGTGTCGTTGTCGATGCCAGGCGAGCCTTGCGCGCCCGAACCGGAAACGGCCGGGATCTTCGCCAGCGCAAGGTCGGTTTCGGCAACCGCGCGTTTGGCGTCGCCACCGGCGGCGGTGACAAGCCCGGCGGCCATCCCCTGCTCATCCTCCAGCAGCGCCTTCAGCACATGTTCGGGGGCGATCCGCTGATGGTTCATGCGGATCGCGACGGTCTGCGCGGACTGGAGAAAGCCTTTTGCGCGGTCGGTGAATTTTTCGAGGTTCATGGTCGCCCCTATCTGAGTTGCCCCCGATGTAATGTTGTATTTATGCCACACAAGAGGGTTCGGTATCGTAATGATCGCGGGGCGTCATGCCCGCTTGCGCACTGTCAGCGGAGTGCTACACTCCGGCAATACACGTAACGACCGGGGACCGTCATTTCATGAATCTCAAGGCTTTCGCGCTGGGTAGCGCTGCTGTCGTCGCCTTCGTCTCGCCCGCCATCGCGCAGCAGGCGGCCCCTGTGTCGACGCTCGTGAAGTCGGTCGACATTCCCTATCAGCAGTTCACGTTGAAGAACGGCCTGCGCGTCGTCGTCCATACCGACCGCAAGGCCCCCGTGGTCGCGGTGTCGGTGTGGTACGATGTCGGGTCGAAGCATGAGCCGAAGGGCAAGACCGGCTTTGCCCATCTGTTCGAGCATCTGATGTTCAACGGCAGCGAGAACGCGCCGGGCGACTTCTTCGAACCGCTGAAGCAGGTTGGCGCGACCGACTTCAACGGCACCACCTATTACGACCGCACCAATTATTTCGAGACGGTGCCGACCGCGGCGCTGGACCGCGCGCTGTACCTGGAAAGCGACCGCATGGGCTATCTGCTCGGCGCGGTGACGCAGGGCGTGCTCGATGAGCAGCGCGGCGTGGTGCAGAACGAGAAGCGCCAGGGCGACAACCGGCCCTATGGCCTGATCCAGTACAAGGTGACCGAGGGTCTGTTCCCCGCCGGCCATCCCTACGGCCACACCACGATCGGCTCGATGGCCGATCTGGACGCCGCCAGCCTCGACACGGTGAAGCAGTGGTTCACCGACAATTACGGCCCGAACAACGCGGTGCTGGTGCTGGCCGGTGACATTGACGTCGCGACCGCCAAGCCGCTGGTCGAAAAGTATTTCGGGGCGATCAAGCCGGGCCGCAAGGCGGTGTTGCCGAACGCGCCGATCCCGACGCTGGCCGCGCCGGTGAACGAGGTGATGAAGGATAATGTCGCCGCCACGCTCATCACCCGCAACTGGGCGGTGCCGGGCCTGAACGATCCCGATTCGGCGGCGCTGACGGTCGCTGGCCGGGTGCTGGGCGGCCTTGCCTCCTCGCGGCTCGACAATGCGCTGGTGAAGAAGGAAAAGCTGGCGGTTCAGGTGTCGGCCGACAACAGCGACTTCGCGCAGGTCGGCATGTTCGACATCACCGTTCTCGTGCGCCCCGGTGTCGATCCGGCGGTCGTGTCGAAGCGGGTCGACGAGATCCTGGCCGAGTTCCTGAAGAACGGGCCGACCGCCGACGAGGTCAACCGGGTCGCCACGCAGGCGGTGTCGAGCCGCGTCAAGGGGCTGGAATCGGTCGGCGGCTTTGGCGGCAAGGCCGTCGCCCTCGCCGAGGGCGCGCTGTATTCCAACGACCCCGGCTTCTACAAGAAGCAGCTGCTGGCCATCGCCGCGCAGACCCCCGCCACCGTCAAGGCGGCGGCGAACAAGTGGCTGACGCGGCCGGCCTACACGCTGACCGTCGAGAAGGGCGCGCGTGAGGCGTATGTCGATGCCGCTGGTCCCGCCGCCGGTCCCGCCAAGGCCCCCGTCGCGGTCCCGGCCGCGCCAGAACAGGCGGTGAAGGGCACGCGTGCGCCATTGCCGGGTGTCGGCACGATCGCCGGCCTGACCTTCCCGACTGTGCAGCGCGCGAAACTGAACAATGGCATCGAGCTGGTCTATGCGCAGCGGACGGCCGTGCCGGTGACCAACGCGGTGCTCAGCTTCGACGCCGGTGTCGCCGCCGACGTGCCGGACAAGCTGGGTACCCAGGCGCTGACGCTGAACCTGATGGACGAGGGCACGACGACCAAGGATTCGATCGCGCTGGCCGAGGCCAAGGAGCGGCTGGGCGCGTCGATCGGGACCGGCGCGTCCGCCGACCGGACCTTCCTGTCGCTGAGCGTGCCGAGCGCGAACCTGAACCCCGCGCTGGACCTGTTTGCGGATATCGCGCGCAACCCCGCCTTCGCCGAGGCCGAGGTCGCGCGGCTGCGCACCACGCAGCTCGCCGGCATCCAGCAGGAGCTGACCAGCCCCGAGGGGCTGGCCGGCCGTGTCGTGCCGAAGATCGCCTATGGCCCAAGCTCGCCCTATGCCAAGCAGTTCGGCGGTGGCGACCCGAAGGCGGTCGCGGCGCTGACCCGCGCCGATCTGGTCGCGTTCCAGCAGGCGTGGCTGCGCCCGGACAAGGCCAAGATCTTCGTCACCAGCGATCGGCCGCTGGCCGAGGTACAGGCAGCACTCAACACCCGTTTCGGCAACTGGACGCCGACCGGCCCGGCCGGTGTGAAGACGTTCGGCGCGCAGGATCCGGCGCTGGCGCCCAAGATCATCCTGGTCGACCGGCCGGATTCGCCGCAGTCGCTGATCTCGGGCGTCATCCGCACCGGGCTGGTCGGCACCGACGACCTGTTGCCGGTGGCGACCGCCAACGACGCGCTGGGTGGTGGCTTCCTGGGTCGCCTGAACATGGACCTGCGTGAGGACAAGCATTGGTCTTACGGCGTCGGCGGCAATTTCGCGCGCAACGCGATGGCCGCGCCCTATATCGTCCGCGCACCCGTACAGGCCGACAAGACCGGCGCGTCGATCGCCGCCCTGCGCGGTGACATCGGCGATTTCGTGACCACCAAGCCGATGACGCAGGTCGAGTTCGACCGCGCGATCAACGGCGCGATCCGGTCGCTGTCGGGCAATTTCGAAACGTCGAACGCGGTGCTGGGCGCGATGCAGCAGAACGATCTCTACAAGCGGCCCGACAATTACTACTCGACCATCACCCAGCGTTATCAGGGCTTTACCCTGCCGCAGATGAACAGCGTGATTCAAAAGGCGATCGACCCCAAGGCGATCACCTGGGTCGTGGTCGGCGACGCCGCCAAGGTGAAGCCGCAGCTTGACACGCTGGGCCTGCCAGTCGAGGTCGTTCCCGCAGCGTCCGTCGCGGACGCAAAGTAAGCAACGATACGGAGAGAGACGATGGCGGATATCGACGGCAGCTATGAGTGCGTGGTCAAGTCGCCGCTGGGCGACCAGAAGTCGACGCTGACCATCACCAGCGACGGCGCGACCTTCAGCGGCACCAATTCGGGCGGCATGGGGTCGAGCGAGGTGTCGGGCACCGTCGACGGCAACACCATCAGCTGGAAGCAGCAGATGACCGTGCCGATGCCGATGACGCTGGATTGCACCGCGACCATCGACGGCGACGCGCTGACCGGCACCGTCAGCGTCGGCGCGTTCGGCAGCTTCCCGATGTCGGGTACCCGGGCGGCCTGACCGCATCGGTTCGACGCGGAACGGCCCGTCTTTCCAAGAGGGAAGGCGGGCCGTTTGCGTTTGGGGCTGGGTTATACGCTTCGGGCGGTCCGGACCGGTGTCACGGTAAGCACAAGAAGCGGGATCCTCGCCTGCGCAAGGATGACGGGCGTGGGGGCGGACTTCGGCCAGCATATCGCGCGGCGGAAGCCCGTTTCACCTGCCCGTCATTGCGAGCGTGAGCGAAGCAATCCAGGGCGTCCTGATCCAACCCTGGATTGCTTCGCTCACGCTCGCAATGACGGCGGGGTGGGGTTACGGCCCGACCATCGTCTTTCGCGCGCAGATCGTCCTTGTCCCCCGGGCAACGCGAGCACCTGGCGGTCACACACGACCATCGCTCCGTCGTTCACCCCGAATTACGCAGTGCCGTCGCAATACCGTTGATCGACAGCAGGATCCCCTCGCGGATCCGCACGTCCTCGTCGCCCGCCCGGTGGCGCTTCATCAGTTCGATCTGCAATAGGTTCAGCGGCTCGATATAGGGCAGGCGCAGGCGGATCGACGCATCGAGCGCGGGATGCCTTTCCAGCAGCCGGCTCTGCCCGGTCGCCGCCAGCAGGCCGTCGTGCGTCCGGTGCCAGCCGTCGCGGATGCGGCCGAAGATCGCGTCGCGCATCGCCGCATCCTCGACCAACCCGGCGTAGCGCGCGGCGATGCCCATGTCGGATTTCGCCAGCACCATCTCCATGTTGGCGAGCGTCGCGGCGAACAGCGGCCACCCCTGCGCCATCTCGGTCAGCAGCCCCTTGTCGGGAAACGCCTCCAGCGCGGCGCCGACGCCGTACCAGCCGGGCAGCATGACGCGCGCCTGTGCCCAGCTGAACACCCACGGAATCGCGCGCAGATCCTCGATCGCGTCGCTTTTCTTGCGGCTGGCCGGGCGCGATCCGATCTTCAGGTTCGCGATCTCGGCGATCGGCGTCATCTGGCGGAAGAAGGTGCGAAACCCCTCGGTGTCATAGACCAGCCCGCGATACGCCTTGAACGCACTGTCCGAAATCGCGTCCATCGCGGTCGAGAAGGTCGCGTTTTCGGCCGACGACAGCGTGCCCGGCTCCAGGCTGGCGAGCAACGTCGCCGACGCCATCGCCTCCAGATTGGTCATCGCGCTTTCGCGGGTGCCGTATTTGCCGGCGATCACCTCGCCCTGTTCGGTGATGCGGATGCGGCCCTGCACGGTGCCCGGCGGTTGCGCGCGGATCGCGGCGAAGGCCGATCCGCCGCCGCGCCCAACCGCGCCGCCGCGCCCGTGGAACAGCTGCATGCCGACGCCGGCGTCCGCGAATACCGGGGCCAGCGCGGCCGACGCCTTCGACAATTGCCAGGTGGACGTCAGGTAGCCGCCGTCCTTGTTGCTGTCCGAATAGCCGATCATCACTTCCTGATGGCCGCGCGCCCCCGCGATGGCGGCAATTTCGGGCAGGCCGAACCATGCGGTCATGACGGCGGGGGCCGCCTCCAGATCGCCGATCGTCTCGAACAGCGGTACGGCCATGATCGCGGCGGTCGGCTTCGTATCGCCGCCGCCCGGCCGGTACAGCCCGGCCTCCTTCAGCATCAGGTTCACTTCCAGCAGGTCGCTGACCGAGGTGGTCATCGACACGATGTAGTTGGTGATGCACCCCGGGCCGTAGGTCGCATGGGCGTCGGCGGCCGCCTGCACGATCGCGATCTCGCCCGCCGTCTCCTCCGAATAGTCGGCATAGCGGCTGGTCAGCGGCCGGGCATTGGCGAGTTCGCGGCGCAGCAGGGCAACGCGCGCGTCCTCGTCCAGCGCCAGATAATCGTCCTCGACACCCGCCACCTTCAGCAGTTCGGCGACGACGCGCTCATGGACCGCGCTGTTCTGCCGCAGGTCGAGCGTGGCGAGGTGAAAGCCGAACGTCTCGACCGCACGGATCAGCCGACCCAGCGCGCCGCCCGACGCCAGCGGCCCGTTGCCGCCGGTCTGCAACGCGCGCGCGATCGCCACCAGATCGGCACGGAACGCGCGCGGGTCGGCATAGGGCTCGCCGGTCAGCGCGCCGGGGCGCGGGGCGGGCTTGCCGGTCAGCGCCAGATGCGTGGCGGCGAGGCGCGCATAGATGCCCGACAGCGCGCGGCGATACGGCTCGTCGGCGCGGCTGGCCGCCCCGTCGCCGCTCGCTTCGGCCAGCGCGACCAGCGCGTCGTCGACGCTGGCATGTTCGGTCGAGATCGACAGTTCGGCGCCCAGCGCATGGATACCGTCGAGATAATGGCCCAGCACCGTCTCGCTCGCCCGGCCCAGCGCGGCGCGCAGCGAATCGGCGGTGACGAACGGGTTGCCGTCGCGGTCGCCGCCGATCCAGCTGCCGGGCCGCAGGAAACTCGGCACCCGCGCGCCCATCGCCCGGTCCCACCGCTGGTACAGCGCGGGAAGGGCGGGCAGGAACACGTCGCGCAGATAGCTGAGCGCGGTTTCGACCTCGTCCGTCACATACAGCCGCTCGCGGCGCAGCACGCGGGTCTGCCACAGCAGCGCGATCTGGCGCAGGATGGATTCGTCGATCCGGTCGCCGTCCGGCGTCGACTCCAGCCCGCGGTCGCGCATCAGCATCAGTTCGGAAATGCGGTTGCGGTGGTCGATCATGCTCTTGCGCCGAACCTCGGTCGGGTGCGCGGTCAGCACCGGCACGATCAGCGCCTTGTCGAGCAGCGCCATGACGCCTGCCTTGTCGATGCCGTCGGCCTCCAGCTCTTTCAGCGCGGAGGCGACATCGGCCCCGCCCCCCCGGCCTGCTCCGCCCTCGGCCGCAATCCCCTGACGATCCTCGGCTAGGTTGGCGAGCATCGAGAACAGCATGAAGCCGCGCACGAAATCCAGCGTCTCGTCCAGGTTCAGCTTTTCCAGCTGAAGGTCCAGCGCGGCGGTATCGCCGCCATCGCCGGTGCCGTCACCCTGCCCGTTACTGCCACCCTGCCCGTTACTGCGATGCCGCTCGACCGAGGCCTTGCGGATCGTCTCGGTCGCCTCGAACAGCGCATCGCCGCCATAGGCGCGAATGACGTCGCCCAGCAGGGCACCAAGGAAGCGGACATCCGCGTTGTTTGCGATCGGGGGAAGACTGGCCATGTCCGCCTTGCTGCATTGCGGCACGCGCGCGGTCAATCGGGTGTCGATGCTTTATGACCGAAATGCCGCGTATTTTGCCGGATCAGCGACGACGTTGACGACGGTTGCGACGGAAAATTACGCAAGCGCATCGCGGGGCCTTCACCGCGACTGGACCGGCATCGGTTCCCCGATGCCGGCGCGCAATCACGAAAAGCCTATCGTCCGCCGCGCGATGTCTCGCGTTCCTCGGACGTTACCGTCCCGTCCTTGTTCAGGTCCATCGCGTCGAACCGGGCAAGTGCGCCCTCGCTGAACTCGACCGAGCCGATCTCGCCATTCCCGTCGCGGTCCAGCGCCAGCAGGCGGCTGTTGTCGCCGCGCGGCAGTTCGTCGTTCGTGATCTTGCCGTCGGCATTGCGGTCGAGGCGCTGGAACCGGCGTTCCTGCGCGCTGCCGAAATCGAGCCGCGACATCACCGACGGCGGCACGAAATCCGCCGCCGCCGCGTCGGCGTTGCCCGCCTTGTCATCCGTGCCGCACCCGGCCAGCGCCATCAGCGCGCAAAGTCCCAGAACCAACCGCATTCCCGTCTCCAGCCAGCTCTCGAAACACCCAAAACCACGCCGCCCGGCGTCCGGTTCCCCCGACCACCGTTCTGGCGTCGGGTTTTCCCGGAGCCGTATCAGTCAGGCGTCGAGTTCCCCCAACGCCGTCAGGCGTCGAGTTCCCCCAACGCCGTCAGGCGTCGAGTTCCCCCAACGCCGTCAGGCGTCGAGTTCCCCCAACGCCGTCAGGCGTCGAGTTCAATGTCCCAGTACAGCCAGTCGCGCCAGCTTTCGTGCAGAAAATTGGGGGGGAAGCTGCGGCCATGTTCCTGCAACTGCCAGTTGGTCGGGCGGATCGCCGGAATATGCAGCGGCATGCCTGCCTGTTTCGGCGTCCGCCCGCCCTTTTTCAGGTTGCACGGCGCGCAGGCGGTGGCGACGTTTTCCCATGTCGTCCGCCCGCCCTGCGCGCGCGGGACGATGTGATCGAACGTCAGGTCGTGGCCCGATCCGCAATATTGGCAGGCGAACCGGTCACGCAGGAACAGGTTGAAACGGGTGAAGGCGGGAAATTGCGATGGCCGGACATATTGCTTCAGCGCGATGACCGAGGGCAGCTTCATCGCCAGCGACGAACTGCGCACCTCGCGCTCGTAATGCGCGACGATGTCGACGCGGTCGAGGAACACCGCCTTGACCGCCGTCTGCCACGGCCAGATCGACAGCGGATAATAGGAAAGCGGCGTGTAATCCGCGTTCAAGACGAGCGCGGGGCACCCCTCGGGGTGACGCATCAAATCGGGATGAAACACGGCTCCTCCCACCATCTGGTGTCCGGTGGCGATCAGTGACCGATCCCGGTGACAGGGTGATGACAGCACGGGCGGGGGCGTGCGGTCAAGGGGTGGGCGCGGGGCGGGGTGGGAGCGGGGCCGGACCGTGATGGGCAAGCCGGTTGTCCGGTTGTAGGGTCGCGGCGATGATCGTCACCCGCTTCGCCCCCAGTCCGACCGGCCGGCTGCACCTTGGCCATGCCGCCTCGGCCATCGCCGCGCACGACCGCGCGCGCCGGGCCGGCGGGCGCTTCGTGTTGCGGATCGAGGATATCGACGGCACGCGCAGCCGGGCCGAGCATGTCGCGACCATCCTCGACGATCTGGCGTGGCTTGGCCTGACCTGGGACGGGCCGGTCGTGTTCCAGTCGCAACGGCTGGCGACCTATGCCGCCGCGCTCGACCGGCTGAAGGCGCGCGGCCTCGTCTATCGCTGCTACTGCACCCGCGCCGAAATCGCCGCGAGCGCCAGCGCGCCGCATGGGGCGGTGCCGGTCTACCCCGGCACCTGTCGCGGACTCGACCCGGCGACGCGGGGGCATGATCCGCACAGCTGGCGGATCGACATGGCCGCCGCGGTGGCCGCCGCCGGTCCGCTGATATGGCAGGATTCCACCGCCGGCCGCGTGGTTGCCGATCCGCTGGCGCAAGGGGACGTCGTGCTGGCGCGCAAGGATGCCGCCGCCAGCTATCACCTCGCCGTTACGGTGGACGATGCCGCGCAGGGCGTGACCGACATCGTGCGTGGCCTCGACCTGTTCGCCGCGACCGATGTCCACCGGCTGTTGCAGGCGCTGCTCGACCTGCCGGTGCCGGCCTATCACCACCACCCGCTGCTGACCGACGATCAGGGCCGGCGGCTGGCCAAGCGGCATGGCGCGCCGGCGCTGGCCGACCTGCGCGCGGCCGGGGGCGACGGGCGGGTGCTGGCCGATGCCCTGCGGACTGCGGGGCAAACTACGGGCTTTGGTCCCTCTGGATTTAGCGCGGCAAAGGCGTAGACTGCGCGCATGAACACCTTTCTCGTCATCCTGCTCGTCGCGGCCATGATCGCGACCGTCGTGGCCCTGGTGCGCGGCATCGTCGCGTTCCTTCAGGATTCCACCGCACAGGTGAAAGGCGACGGCCCCGCCGCCTCGTCGGTCAAGTCCAACAAGATGATGCAGCAGCGCGTGCTGTTTCAGGCGATCGCCATCCTGATCGTCGTCGTCATCCTGTTCGCCGCCGGCCGCACCTGAACCGGTGCGACTGGCCCCCCCCCTTCGCCGGGGAGCGGATGGACCGGACAGATTATCCCTTTACGGAATACCCCCATGGTCAAGCTGAACCGCATCTACACCCGCACCGGCGATGACGGCACTACCGGGCTGGTCGACGGATCTCGCCTGCCCAAGGATGCGGCGCGGATGGTCGCGATCGGCGATGTCGACGAGGCGAACAGCGCGATCGGCATGGCCGTCACCGCCCTTTCCCCCGGGGACCTGCGCGACTCGCTGTTGCGGATCCAGAGCGACCTGTTCGACCTCGGGGCCGATCTCGCCACGCCGGGCGATGATTTCGCGCCCTCGCCAATGACGCTGCGCATCGTCGCGAGCCAGGTCGCGCGGCTGGAGGCTGAGATTGACGGCATGAACGACACGATGCCGCCGCTGGCCAGCTTCATCCTGCCTGGCGGCACGCCCGCCGCCGCCGCCATCCACCTCGCCCGCGCGATCGCGCGCCGGGCCGAACGCGCGGCGGTCGCGATTCCGCAAGTCATCAACCCGCAGGCCCGCGCCTATCTGAACCGACTGTCGGACTTTCTGTTCGTCGCCGCGCGCTTCGTGAACCAAAATGCCGGTGGGGACGTTTTGTGGTCACCCGGCGCAACCCGTTGAACATGCATCAATGGTCGCGGACCTACCGGGTCGGATAGAAGCGGCCTGTCGGGCGCGGTGGTCCGTCGGAGGACCAAAGATATGACGCCGCAGCCAAAAGCCTCTCCTACCAGCGCACTGGCGACCCGTTACGGCCGTGTCCGCGACCTGTCTCTGGCGCTCGCCGCGCCGCTGTCCGACGCCGATGCCAGCGTACAGTCGATGGCCGATGCCTCGCCGACCAAATGGCATCTGGCGCACACCAGCTGGTTTTTTGAAACCTTCGTCCTGCGCGACCATGTGCCGGGCTATACGCTGCATGACGACCGGTTCCCGTTCCTGTTCAACAGCTATTACGAGGCGGAAGGGCGGCGGCACGCGCGCGACCGGCGCGGCATGATTACCCGGCCGACACTGGACGAGGTCCGCGCCTATCGCGCGCATGTCGACTCGGCATTGCTGGCGGCGCTGCCCGATCTGCCGGCGGCGGCGCGCGAGCTTGTGGCACTTGGCTGCCATCATGAGGAACAGCATCAGGAACTGCTGGTCACCGACATCCTGCATCTGTTCGGCGAAAATCCGCTGGAACCCGCCATCTGGCCGGCCGCACGCAAAGTGCCGGTGGCGATGCCGCCGGCGATCGGCTGGATCACGGGGGCGACCGGCCCGGTCGAGGTCGGCCATGGCGGCGACGGCTTCGCGTTCGATTGCGAGGGGCCACGCCATACCGCCTGGCTCAGCCCGCACGCGATCGCCGACCGCACCGTCACCAACGGCGAATGGGTCACCTTCATCGCCGATGGTGGCTACCGCGACGCGCGCCACTGGCTGGCCGATGGCTGGGCGTGGGTAAAGGCGCACGGCATCGATGCGCCGCTGTATTGGGAACAGCAGGACGGGGCATGGACCCGCTTCGGCCTGGACGGTCGCCGTGCGATCGACCCCGCGGCACCCGTCACGCACGTCAGCCTGTACGAGGCCGACGCCTATGCCGCCTGGGCCGGCGCGCGCCTGCCGACCGAGTTTGAATGGGAGGCCGCCGCCGCGTCTCACGCGCCCGACGGCGGCAATCAGATGGACACCGCCGGCCCGGTCGAGCCGCGTCCCTCCGCCGATGGCCCGGCCTTCTTCGGCGATGTCTGGGAATGGACCGGCAGCGCCTATCGCCCCTATCCCGGTTTTCGCGCGGTCGAGGGCGCGGTCGGCGAGTATAACGGCAAGTTCATGTCCGGGCAGTTCGTGCTGCGCGGCGGATCCTGCGCCACCCCGCGCGGCCATGTCCGGGCGGCCTATCGCAACTTCTTCTATCCCCACCAGCGCTGGCAGTTCACCGGCGTCCGGCTTGCCAAGGACCTGTAATCCGATGCTCAAACAGGAAATCGAGGATGGCTGCATGACGCTGGCCGATCCGGCGTTCCGCGCCGACGTGCTGCGCGGTTGCACGCAGGTGCCGCGCGCCATTCCCGCCCGCTGGTTCTACGACCGGCGCGGATCGGAACTGTTCGAGGCGATCACTGACCTGCCCGAATATTACCCGACCCGTACCGAAAGCGCGCTGCTCGCCGAATGTTGTCCGGAGGTCGCACAGGCGGTCGGTCCGGGCCGTGCGGTGATCGAGTTCGGATCGGGGTCGTCGACGAAGACGCCGACGCTGCTGCGCGCGATCGCGCCGTCGGCCTATGTGCCGATCGACATTTCCGGCGACTTCCTGCGCGAATCCTCCGCCACGATTTCGCGGGCGTTCCCCGACCTGCTGGTCCTGCCGTTCGAGGCGGACTTCATGGCCCCGCTCACCCTGCCGCGCACGATCGAGGATGCGCCGAAGCTCGGCTTCTTCCCCGGCTCGACGATCGGCAACATGACGCCGAAAATGGCGGTCGACCTGTTGCGGACCATGCGCCAGTCGCTGGGGCAGGGGGCGATGCTGCTGATCGGCATGGACCGGATCAAGGATCCCGATATTCTCGTCCCCGCCTATGACGATGCCGCCGGGGTCACCGCCGCGTTCAACCTGAACCTGCTGACGCGGATCAACCGTGAGCTGGCGGGCACGATCCCGGTCGAATCCTTTCGCCACCGCGCGATCTGGAACGACGACCGCGCGCGGATCGAAATGCATCTGGAGGCGACCGCCGACCTCGGCTTCACCATCGACGGCCAGGATTTCACCATCGGGGCCGGCGAGACGATCCACACCGAGAACAGCCACAAATACGGCGCGCGCGACGCCCGCATCCTCCTGCGCTCCGGCGGCTGGACCCCGGTCGCCGAATGGACCGACCCGCAGAGGCTGTTCGCGATCTATCTGGCCGAGGCACAGGCGGAGCGGCCGGCTCCGTAAGGGGCGGCCTGCTCGCCACCCCGGCGATATTGCACCACCCCGGCGCAGGCCGGGGCGGCGAGGAACGAGCCTTTCCTCAGCGGCGCACGACCCGCGCGCGCCACACCGGGATCGTGTCGGTATTGCCGCGACATTCGTCCATGATCTCCTGGCCCGACAGGCGCAGCATCGTGCCGTCCCAGACGAACGACTGCGACACGCCGCAATCGCCGATCCCGCGTCCCTTGGCATAGCTGGTCAGGACGCCGTCGGCGAAGTCGCCATTGACGACGAACGCGACCGGGCCGGGCGTATCCCCCTCGGTAAAGCCGGACACCGCGTCGGTCCGTGCGGGGCTGACGCCGGCGTCGTCCATCACGAACAGCGCGCTGCTCAGATTATACGCGCCGGTCGAACAGGGCAGCATCACCAGCGTCTTGCCACCGCCGATCGCCGCCGTCTGCGGCGTCATGTCGACGCCATCGGGCAGGTCGCAGTCGGCCTGCTGCTTCATCGCCGTCACCTGTGCCGCGCTTGGCCGGGCGACGGTGCCGCCGGGGGTCAGCGCGACGATCACCGGCAGGGCCGGGGTCGGTGGCGTCGTCGTCGCCTTGCCCTTCGCGACCACCGCGCTCGTGGTGCCGGCGCGGCCCTGCCTGTCGTCGATATAGCGCAGCGCGGCCGACGCCCCTTTCAGCGAGATCGTGCCGATCGCCGCGCCCTTGCCGTCACGCGCCTGCATCGTCGTGGCGTTGGCAATGGCCGTGGCGATCGCGGCGGCGGCGTCGCCGGTGAGTTTGCCGTCCTGCGCGGTGCCGCCGATCGGCTTGCCGTCGATGGTCACGGCGCTGGCCTCCGCCTGATCCCGCGTGGCGATGGCGATGCGGACCGCACCGGGCAGGCCGGGATCGCGCGTCACGCTCATCGTCAGCGATCCCTCCACGTCCCCCTCGGGCAGCAGCGACGCCATCATGCAGGCACCGCCATTGTCGCAACCCACTGTCCAGTCGCCGTAGGTTTTCACCGCGCCCAGCACCGGGACCGCGCGCGAATCCGTGGCGGTCGCGTCCATCGCCTGCCCCGCTGGTGCCGCGGGCATGGCGACGGGGCCGGCGGGGGCCGCCACCGACGCCGCGCGATTGCCGGCCTCATCCGCCGACCCGCATCCCGCCAGCACGGCCAGAATCGCCGTCATCATCATTTCACGCATCATATTGCTCCCGCATCCGTGCCGCACCCGGCCTAGCGACTGGATATCGAACCGGTTAAGTCCCCGCCAGCACCAACGAAAACAGACAGGATTGAGCGGATGCAGGATTCGGCACACACGACCATCGGCGTGATCGGCGCGGGGCAGATGGGCGCGGGGATCGCCCAGGTATCGGCGCAGGCGGGCTATCACGTCCTGCTCGCCGATGTGTCGCGCGATCGGGCGGACGCGGGCAAGGCCGGCATCGCCAGGGCGCTCGACCGGCTGGTCACCAAGGACAAGATCACCGCCGCCGCGCGCGACGAAACCCTGTCGCGGATCGAACCGGTCGATTCGGTCGCCGCCATGGCCCCCTGCGGTCTGGTGATCGAGGCGGCGACCGAGCGCGAGGCCATCAAGCGCCAGATCTTCGCGGAGGTCGGCAAGGTGCTGGGATCGGACGCGGTCCTCGCGTCGAACACCTCGTCGATCCCGATCACCCGGCTGGCGCAGGCCGCGCCCGATCCTGAGCGGTTCATCGGCGTCCACTTCTTCAACCCCGTGCCCGTCATGGGCCTGATCGAGATCATCCGCGGCCTCGCCACCGCCGACGCGACCGTCCGGCTGATCGAGGAGTATGCGGCCAAACTTGGCAAGCAGGTCGTCCGTGCGAACGACGCCCCCGGCTTCATCGTCAACCGGGTGCTGATGCCGATGATCAACGAGGCGTGCTTCGCGCTGGGCGAGGGGGTGGCGACCATTCCCGACATCGACCTTGCCTGCCAGCTGGGGCTGAACCATCCGATGGGTCCGCTGACGCTCGCCGACTTCATCGGGCTGGATACCTGCCTGGAGATCACCCGCGTCCTGTTCGAGGGGACAGGCGACCCCAAGTTCCGCCCGGCCCCCCTGCTGGTCAAATATGTCGAGGCCGGCTGGTACGGCCGCAAGACCGGACGCGGCTTCTACGACTACAAGGGCGCGGAGCCGGTGCCGACGCGGTGATCGACGGCGAAACGGCCAGCCCGGCCAGCGCAATTTTCGCAAAGGACTGATATTGGTTTGCAACCAATTGTCGTAATATTGCCACAGGTATGGAACCTTTTGGGTCGTGGCCCGGCGAATGCCTTGACTGGGTTTTGAATTGGTTGAGATTGATCCCCGTCTGGTCCGGAGGCGCACAAACGCGCGGCGGATGTAAAGCGGGGGTTTTTCATGACGTTACACCAATCGGTATCGGTTCTGGCTCTGGCGGGTGCGCTCTGCATCGCCGCGACGCCGGCGGTTGCGCAGCAAACCACGACCACCGCACCGACGACGGTGGACGATGAAGACCAAACCAGCCCCACCGCGTCGGAGGACGCCGCCGCCCCCGCCATTCGCGCCGCCGCCATCACGGGCGAGCGTACCGCCGGCAGCGATGGCGAGATCGTCGTCACCGGAACGCGGATCCAGCGTCCCAACCTCGGCTCGGCCGCGCCGATCACCTCGGTCACCGCCAGCGACATCCGCGCGCAGGCCGCGGTCAACGTCGAGGACGTGCTGAACCGCCTGCCGCAGGTCGCGCCGGACGCGCAGCAGAATTACCAGGATTCGGACGGTCGCCAGCGCGTCAAGCTGCGCAGCCTGGGCTTTGAACGCACGCTGACGTTGATCGACGGCAAGCGCATCGGCACCCAGAACGGTCAGGACGTCGGCATCATTCCGACCGCCCTGCTGGAGCGCGTCGACGTGCTGTCGGGCGGCGCGTCGTCGGTCTACGGATCGGACGCCGTTTCGGGTGTCGTGAACTTCATCCTGCGCAAGGATTTCGAAGGTCTGCGGCTTGATACCAATTACAATTTCTATAACCACATCAACAAGGACTCGATCGTCTCGCCGCTGGCGCGCGCATCGGCCTTCAGTTCGCCGACCGGCCTGACGAACGACGGTGCCCGCGCCGACGTGTCGCTGACCGCCGGCAAGCGCTTTTTCGACGACGCGCTCAGCGTCTCGGCGTTCGTCAATTACCGTACCGCGCAGAAGGTGGAGTTCGGCGACCGCTCGACCTCGCCGTGCCAGCTGGTGCAGACCGGCAAGGATGGCCCGCTGTCCTGCTCGCTGTCGACCTATTCGACCAGCGGCTATATTTCGCCGCGCGCCGGGGTCAATTCGGGGCGTGCGTTCGTCAACAATCCCGACGGCACGCGGACGTTCGTGCCCTACGGTGTCGGTGCGGGAAATGCGGCCAATCCGTTCGACGATTATTCGTACCAGCGTGAATCGAACCGCATCAACGCGGGCGGGTTCGTGAACCTGAAGATCTCGCCGGAAGTCGAGGTCTATGGCAGTGGCATCTGGTTCCGCGACCGCTCGTCGCAGCCGAACCCGGCGCGGGTGTTCAGCTTCACCGCTTACGGCGCGACGCCGTTCCAGGTGAATTGCAACAATCCCTATCTCTCGGCCGGCCAGGCCTCGACCCTGTGCGGCGCGAGTGCCGGCACGTCGACCTTGGTGCCGCTCGAAGTTCGCTATCGCTTCAACCTGCCGAACGTCGGCAACGAATATGAGAACTTCGGTTTCCGTGCGACCGGCGGCGTCCGGGGCACGGTGGCCGAGGTGTGGACCTATGATGTGGGCGGCGTCTATGCCCGCAACCAGCAGAACACGGTCTACAGCCCGTTCGCCGATTTCGACCGCATCAACCGCTCGCTCAACGTCGTCAACGTGAACGGCACGCCGACCTGCGCGTCGGTGGTATCGGGGACCGATGCGGCCTGCGTTCCCTTCGACGCGTTCAGCGCGGGCAACGCCAATACTGCGCTGGCCGGCTATCTGTTTGGCGGCGCACGCGACGGGTCGATCACCGGCATCGGCCAGTTGTTCAACATCCAGGCCAACATCACCGGCGACCTGACCAAATACGGACTGAAAACCCCGTGGGCGGAACAGGGCGTCGCCATCGCGCTGGGGACCGAATACCGCAAGGACCGTTTCATCTCGACCGCGGACGAGGTCTACACCAGCCAGTACGGCAGCAATTCGGCCAACCTGCGGCAGGACGTCTACGAATCGAACATCGAGGTTCAGGTTCCCATCGTCGAGAAGTCGTTCGTCCACCTGTTGCAGGCGAACGGCGGCTATCGCCTGTCGAAGTACAGCGGCAACCCCGACAAGTTCAGCACATGGAAGCTGGAAGGCCTGTTCGCGCCGATTCCGGACATCACCTTCCGCGGGTCGTTCAACAAGGCGCAGCGCGCGCCGACCGTGATCGAGATCCGTCAGGCGACCAACATCAGCTATGGTGTGCAGGGCGGATCGCAGAACGATTTCTGCGCCCCCGTTTCGCGCCAGATCCAGGATCCGAACAACCCCGGCCGGACGATCACCACGACGGCCCCGCTCGCCTCGCGCGAAGTCTGCCGCGCGACCGGCCTGTCGGACGCGCTGTACGGCAGCGCGTCGCTGCTCTGCCCGAACGACCAGTGCACGACGCGATCGGGCGGCTTCACCGCCGATCCCGAAACCGCCTACACCCAGACGTTCGGTCTGGTCGTGAAGCCGCGCTTCATCAAGAACCTGGTGTTCTCGGTCGATCGCTATCAGATCCGCATCGACAACTCGCTCGGCTATAACGACAACAGCTACTATACCGACGGCTGTCTGCGGTCGGGCGGCGACAGCTTCTTCTGCTCGGGCATCGTGCGCAACCCGACGACCGGCATCCTGTACGCCACCGCATCGACCAACCCGACCACCGGCTTCATCCGCGAGGGTACGACCAACTATTTCAAGTCGATCGCGCGCGGGTATGATTTCCAGGGCCAGTACACGATGGGCCTGGGCGGTATCGGCCGCGTCGACTGGAGCTTCAACGGGTCGCTGACGACCTTTGCGGGCAGTCAGGATTCGCCGGTCCAGCCGCAGCGCAACTGCGCGGGGTATTACGGCAATGGTTGCGGCCAGCTGATCCCGAAATGGTCGCACGGCCTGCGCGCGACCTACACGACCGCCGACAATTTCTTCAACGTGTCGGCCAACTGGCGCTATGTCGGGTCGCTGACCCACGCCGACAATTCGGGTGACGAGGCGATCGGCGGCACGCCGGAGCGTGCGCGCAAGACCTTCTTCCGGATCGCTCCGATCAGCTATTTCGATCTGGCGCTCAACTTCAACATCGCCAAGCAGTTCTCGTTCCGCATCATCGCGAACAACCTGCTCGACAAGGTACCGCCGGTTTTGGCGAACTCGTACGACATCAGCCTGTCGCGCAACAACACGATCCCGCAGCGGTATGACGCACTCGGCCGCAACGTTGCGGTCGCGACGACCATCAGCTTCTGATCGGGTCTTTTCACCGACAGGCATGGGGGTTCGCCGGTTCGCCGGCGGACCCCTTTTTTGTGCGCTGTCCTATCGGTGCATAATTTGCCAAGGATCGTCGCGATGTCGTTCCGCCCGTTTCCTGCCAGCCATCGCGTCATCCCGACCCCGTCCGCGAATGGCGGGTACCCCCCCGTTGCGGGCATAACCTTTGTAACCTTCCGGCCCCCCGGCGCATGACCGCGCTGCCGATCGAATCGGTCCTGCCCGACATTCTTGCCGCGCTGCGCACCGGCCCGAACGTGGTCGTGGTGGCCCCGCCGGGCGCGGGCAAGACCACGGCCATCGCACCCGCGCTGATCGGTGAGGACTGGTGCAGCGGCGAGATCCTGTTGCTCTCCCCCCGCCGGCTCGCCGCGCGCGCCGCCGCCGAGCGGATGGCGGCGGCGGCCGGCGAGGGCGTCGGCCGGACCTTCGGCTACGCCACGCGGATGGACAGCAGGCGGTCGGCCGATACCCGCGTCACCGTCGTTACCGAGGGCATCTTCGTCGCGCGGATCCAGGCCGATCCCGAACTGGCCGGCGTGTCGGCGGTGCTGTTCGACGAGGTCCACGAACGCAGCCTCGACGGCGACACCGGCCTTGCCTTCGCGCTCGACGTGCAATCGTCGTGGCGGCCCGACCTGCGCCTCGTCGCCATGTCCGCCACGCTCGACGGCGCGCGGTTCTCCGCCCTGATGGGAGACGCCCCCGTCATCGAAAGTGCGGGCCGCAGCCACGACCTGACCCTGCGCCATATCGGCCGCACCGGCGACGCGCGGATCGAGGACAGCGTCGCCGCCGCGATCCGCCGTGCGCTGGCCGAGGCCGATGGCGGGATCCTCGCCTTCCTGCCCGGCGTCGCAGAGATCGAGCGGACCGCCGACCGCCTCGCCGGGCTGCCGGAAACCATCGTCGTCCACGAACTGCACGGCAGCATCGACCCCGTCGCCCAGCGCGCCGCGATTGCCCCCGAACCCGATGGCCGGCGCAAGATCGTGCTGGCCACCGCGATCGCCGAGACCAGCCTGACGCTGGCCGATGTCCGGATCGTCGTCGATTCCGGCCTCGCCCGTCGCCCGCGCTATGACCGCGCGGCCGGCATGACCCGGCTGGTGACCGAACGCGCCAGCCAGGCCGCCGTCACCCAGCGCGCCGGCCGCGCCGCGCGGCTCGGCCCCGGTGTCGCCTATCGGTTGTGGGAGGAGGCGGCGACCGCCGGCCTGCCACGCTACGACCCGCCGGAGATATTGGAGGCGGACCTGTCCGCGCTCGCGCTCGCGACCGCTTTATGGGGTGTCGCGTCGCCCGCCGACCTGCGCTGGCTCGACCCGCCGCCACCGCCGGCGGTCGCGGAGGCGCACGATCGGTTGACGACGCTGGCGGCGATCGACGCGGATGGCCGTCCGACGCCGCATGGCCGCGCCATCGCCGCGCTGCCGATGCCGCCGCGCCTCGCCCACATGCTGCTGCGCGCCGGGCCGCTGGGGCTTGCCGATACCGCCGCGCAGGTCGCGGTGCTGCTCGGCGAACGCGGGCTTGGCGGCAATGACGTCGATGTTGAAACGCGGGCGCGCCGCTGGCGGAGCGAACGCGGAACCAAGGCGGTTGCCGCACGAAAACTGGCCGAACGCTGGGCGCGAACCGTCCCGACCGCCGCGCCGCCCCGCGCGATCGAGCAGCCGGTGGCGGTGTGCATCGCGCTCGCCTTTCCCGACCGGATCGCCCGTCGCCGCGATGCCAGCGGCGAAAGCTGGGCCTCGGTCGGCGGGCGTGGCTTCCGCCTCGACGCGACGGCCGGCCTCGGGACCGCCGAATGGCTGGCCGTCGCCGATACGCAGGGTGCGGCGTCGGGCGCGCGCATCCTGTCGGCGGCGGCGATCGACCTGACGACGATCGAAACCCTGTTCGCCGATGCCATCGAGACGCGGCGGACCATCGCGTTCGATCCCGCGACCGGCGGTATCCAGGCGACCCGCGACCGCCGGCTGGGTGCCTTGCGGCTGTCGAGCGGTCCGGACTCCGCCGCCGACCCGGACGCGATCGCCGCCGCGCTGCTGGAGGGGGTGCGGACGCATGGCCTGTCGCTGCTGCCGTGGAACGACGCCGCGCGGGCGTTGCGCGAACGCGCGGCCTATGCGGGGGAGGGGCTGGACGATGAAAGCCTGATCGCCGCGCTTGACGACTGGCTGCCGCCGTTGCTCGCCGGCCGCCGCCGGCTCGACGCGATCCCGCCGGGTGCGTTGATCGACGCGCTGCGCAACCACGCCGGCTGGGACGCGATGCGGCGGATCGACGCGCTCGCCCCGCCCGCCTTTGCCAGCCCGGCCGGCAGCACCCACCCGATCGATTATGCGGCCGAGGGTGGCCCACGCGTCGAACTGCGGGTGCAGGCGCTGTACGGCCTGACGGTGCATCCGGTGGTGGGGCAGGCGGCGAAAGGTCGGGGGCTGGTGCCGCTGGTGCTCAGCCTGACCTCGCCCGCCGGCCGGCCGATCCAGACGACGCGCGACTTGCCCGGTTTCTGGGCCGGCAGCTGGGCGGCGGTGGCGAAGGAGATGCGCGGCCGTTATCCCCGCCATCCCTGGCCCGACGACCCGACCGCCGCCGCGCCGACGCTGCGGACGAAAAATGCGGATGCGCGGCGGACAAATGCGCGATAAGGCCGGATGCAAGATAAGGAACACCCATGCCTACCGCCCGTATCTTCCAACGCCCCAAGAACGCGATGCAGTCCGGCAAGCACCGGACCGATCGCTGGCAGCTTGAGTTCGAACCCGCCGAGGCCAAGCAGCCCGACCCGCTGACCGGCTGGGCCGGCAGCGGCGACACGCGCGACCAGCTCCGCCTGCTGTTCCCGACGCTGGAGGCGGCGACCGCCTATTGCGAGCGCGAATCGCTCGACTACACCGTGGTCCCGGCACCGACCAGGACGCTGAAGCTACAGTCCTACGCCGACAATTTCCGGTAGGGGCCGGGCAACCTCGCCGTTGAATCCGTCGTGTCCCCGCGCGGGCGGGGATCCAGGGTCAGGCAACAGTACGGCCGATGATATCCGTTGCCCTGAACCCCCGCCTGCGCGGGGGAACGGAAAGCGTCGATCAACCCGCTACTGAACCGTCGGCGCCGTCGGTTGCGCCTGAACGACCGGGGCGTCCATTGGCGCATTCATCGCAGGCAGCGAATCGGTGGTCGTGACCGGCGCGGCCTGCGCCACGGCCGGCGGGGCCGGAAACGCGGGCGGCGCGACCATCGCGATCGTCTCCAGCGCGTCGAGCGCCGCGCGCGCCTGCACATAATGCCGCGCCGCCGTGCTCCAGGCGGCGGCGGTCGCCGCGCCGGGCATCAACGCCACCTCGGCGCGGGCGGCATCGACCTGCCCGGCATCCAGCAGCCGGCGCGCGCGCGCCAGCCGGTCGGTCGGCACCGGCGACGGCGTGCCGGCCCGGCGCAGCACCACCAGATTGCCCAGTTCCTGCTTCAGCGACGTCCACCAGTCATCGGTCGCGTTGCCCGCGGTCAGGTCGGGGGCCAGCGTGTCCAGCCCCAGCCGCAGATCCTCCAGCGTCACCGGCGGACGCCGTCCGGCGGCGACGATGATGGCGACCGCGCGCGGCTGGCGCTGGCCGAAGCGGGTCCGCAACTGGTCCTCCAGATAGCCCAGCCCCTGACCGCGATCGAGCGCGCGCCGCGCGGCCAGCACCACCAGCACGCTTTCGGCCCGTGCCGCCTGCGCGCCCGCCGCGTTGGCGTCGCTCGCGACCGTCGCCGCGCGCGCCTCCAGCGCGGCGATCTGCGCGGCCAGTGCGGCCTCGCGGCTGACCAGCTGCGTCGTGTCGATCGTCGGTGCGGGCGCGCGCGTCCCGCCTACCCCGGCTTCGGGTTGCGGGGTGAAGGTCACGGGCGTGGCAGCGGCCGCCGCCTCGGTCTTGCGCGCTTCCAGCAGGCCCTGCCGCATCGCATAGCCCATCAGCACCAGCCCGCCGACAAAGGCGAGCAGCACCAGCGCGACCAGCCAGGCGGTCCGCGCGCGCCGCGGCGGGCGGGACTGGCCGGCTGTCGCGGAAGCCGTCATGATGGGGGCGGTCGCCTGATCGTCGGTCATGGCCTGCTTATCCCCGTCGGGCGGGGTCCGGTCAATCGCGCGCTGTCGGGCGGCGGCGACCAGCGCGGTGTCGTTCGGGGACACCGCCACCGTCATGCCGCCCCAGCCAGCACCCGCCGCCTCGGCCACCGCATCGCTCAGCGCCGCGATCTGGAACCGCGCCCGGTCCGCGCCGTCGCGCGCGACCAGCGCGGCGAAGGTGTGCGCAGCGCGCGGCGAATGGAGCAGGACGACCGCATCCTCCCAATCCTCGGTAATGCCGGACGGCAGGTCGACCGGGTCCGACGCATAGACCGAAACCGTCGCCGTCGCCCCGTCGCCGTCGGGCGCGGTGCGGTCCTGCCCGGCCAGATGCAGCAGCCGGGTCAGGCCGAAGCCGTGCGCCTCGGCGATGATCGCGGCGGCATCCGTCCTGCCGGTCGCGGCGATGGTGAAGCCCGCCGCGCGCGCCGCCGCCGCCGTCGCGGTGCCGACCGCGACGACCGGCAGCGGCTTCAGCGATTCCAGCCCCGCGCCGCCGTGCCGCACCGCATTGGCGCTGGTCAGCAGGATCGCGTCGAACCCGGCGGGGTCGGGCGCGGTCCAGTCAAGTGGCCGCACCACGAACAGCGGCTGCTGGATCGGCAGGATCCCGGCCGCCGCCAGCCGGTCGGCGGTCTCGCCGTTGCCCGGTTCGGGGCGAAGGACGAGCGCGCGGGCGATCATGCGGCGAACAACCCGCGGATGCTGGCCGGCGCGCGGTCGAGCAGGGCCGCGCCCAGCGACGCGCCCAGCGGATCGCCGACCGCGCCCTCCACCGCGCCCTCGACCTGATCGGTCCCGTCGCTGGACAGCAGCACCGCGCGCAGCCGCAACGTCTCGCCCGACAGCGACGCCAGCGCCGCCAGCGGCGTATGGCAGTCGCCGCCCAGCGCGGCCAGCAATCCGCGTTCGGCCAGAACGCAGTCGCTCGTTTCGCCATGGTCGATCGCCGCGACCAGCGCGTGAGCGATGGCGTCATCGGCGCGCACCTCGATCCCGACCGCCCCTTGCGCCGGGGCGGGCAGCATCACGTCGGTCGGCACCGCCACCCCGACATCGACCCGGCCCAGCCGGTCCAGCCCGGCGGCGGCCAGCAACGTCGCGTCGACCTCCCCCGCCGCCAGCTTGGCCAGCCGCGTGTCGACATTGCCGCGAAACAGCACGATCCGCAGATCGGGGCGCAGCCGCAGCAACTGCGCGCGCCGCCGGGGACTGCTGGTCCCGACCACCGCGCCCTGGCGTAGCGCGTCGATCGATTCGACGCCGATCAGCCGGTCGCGGACGTCGGCGCGCGGCAGCATCGCGGCGATGTGAATCGCGTCGGGCCGGATCGTCTCCACGTCCTTCATCGAATGGACCGCGCAGTCGATTTCACCACTCAGCAGCGCGCGGTCCAGTTCCTTGGTCCACAGCGCCTTGCCGCCGATCTCGGCCAGCGCGCGGTCCTGCACCCGGTCGCCGGTGGTGCGGATCGGCACGATCGCCACTGCATCCTCGGGCCAGCCATGTGCCTGCGCCAGCGCAGCGGCGACCATCCGCGCCTGCGTGAGCGCCAGCGGCGAACCGCGCGTACCAAGCCTGAACCGAACCATGGCCTACCCTCTGCCCGGTGCGGGGCCAGACGACAAGCGGCGGGTGGTTTTTGCTCACGGGTGCCGTCAACCGCGCGCATGGCCGCTGGCGGCACCATCTGTCTGCGGGCATTCTGCTGGACCGCCGCTCCACCGGCACCGTCTTGGCTTTCGCCGCCAGGTTTCTAGAACGATGTGCATGGAACACGCATCCGAACCGCTGCCCTCGCGGGACGCCAACCGTTTGGTGCATCTGGATCGGCTGATCGCCTGGAACATGCTACGCGCGACGTTTGCGGGCTGGCACGATCGGGGAATGGCCGCGCTGATCCTGCTGGCGATAGTGGCGGGTCTGCGCGCGTGGTTGGTCGACCAGCCCTGGACGGTTGCGGCATGGGCGGCGCTTGGGGCCGGTGTCATGATCGGTATCGGTATGTCACGCGCTATCGCCACCCGTCTGGCCTTCCACGCGTCCGACGGACTGCTGGCGGCCGATGCCCTGCATCCACGATCGCGGCGGCGCTATCGCGTTGCATGGCATGGCGTCGGACTGGCATCGCTGGCTGCCGTCAGCCTGATCGCCCGCCCGTCACTGTTGCCGGTCAGCGTTTCCGCCTATCTTGCCGGCGCGCATTGCCGGCCCGACACGACCGGGATGGAGAATTCGGGCATGGTTGCGCCGCCCGATCGCCGGAATAGCGACCGCGACGTTGCTGATCCTGGCGTTGGCGCTGCTCCTGACGTTGGCACCCGCGCGCGCGCCGGGCACGAGCGGGATGATGGCGGTCGTCGGCTGCGGTGCCGTGCTGTGCACGCTGATGCTGACCGGCGTCGATGACGCCACCATCCGCTTCATGACCGCCGCCGGATATGGATCGGCACAGATCATCGCTCGCCATGCAAGGGGGCTGGCATCATTCTTCGTCGTGGCGATGCCGGGATGCTGGGTCGTCCTCGGCCCGGTCGCAGCCGCCATCGTCACGGCCGTCGGCGTCGCGGTGCTGTTCCTCCTGACCCTGCGTATCCTTGCGTACCGACTGCACCCCAGACGGTTCGCGGATGTCCTGGTCTCCATCCTGGCTGGCATCCTGGGGCTGGTCGCCTACGCGCTGCCCGTGGCTCTGCCCGTCATCGTTCCCGCCATGCTCTGGCCGTTGCACCGCCGGGGACGCGCCAGAACGTGGTTGCTGGCGTGACCCCCGCTATTGATCTGGTCGGCACCATCGTCGAACGGGGCGGGCAGCGCGTCGTGCACGGCGTTGATTTCACGGTGGAGCGCGGTTCGTGGTTCGGTCTCATCGGCGCCAATGGCTCTGGCAAGACCAGCCTGCTCCGGGCGCTGGCCGGCAGGCTGCCCTTCGCTGCCGGATCATGCCGTGTGGACGGCGAGGATCTGGCCGACGACCGCACCGGACGCGCGCTGCGGTTCGGCTTTGCGCCGCCGGCCGACACGCTGCCCGACGCCTTGCGCGGGCGCGATATTCTCCGGCTGGTCGGCGGCGGCATCGACGCCGCTCGCCTTCATCTGGGTGCGCTGCACGATGCGCTGGCCCTTGATCCGCTGCTCGATCGCTGGATCGGTGATTGCTCGGCCGGGATGCGACAGCGGATCGCGATCGCGGCGGCGTTCGCAAGCGGTCATCCGCGGGTGATTCTGGACGAGCCGTTCAACTGGCTCGATCCCGTCGCCGTCTTCGACCTGCGCGAGACGTTGCGCCGGATGGTCGATGGCGGGCTGACGCTCGTCACCGCGCTGCATGATCTCGGCACGCTGGCGTCGGTATGCGATGCGGGCCTCATGCTCGCCGATGGCAGGGTCGCGCTGACGCTGGATCGGGAGATGCTCCGGACGGCCGCCGGCAACCCGCAAGCCTTTGAGCGGCAGACGATCGACCGTCTGCGGCGTGGGCCACCCGCTCCCGGTGAGCCTCGCCGTCCCGGAATGTAATCGACCGGACGGGACCGGAGGACCGCGATCCCGCTGCCTGCCTCCACCAACGGTTTGGCTTCCCCCCCGAACCCTCCTAAAAGCCTCACCATGGCCCATTCCATCATCCTCGGTATCGAATCCTCCTGCGACGAAACCGCCGCCGCCGTCGTCACCGGTGACCGGCGGGTGCTGGCGCATCGGCTGGCGGGGCAGGAGGCAGCGCATCGGCCCTATGGCGGCGTGGTGCCCGAAATCGCCGCGCGCGCGCATGTCGAGGCGCTGGAGCCGCTGATCGTCGGCGCGCTGGCCGATGCCGGCTTGCGGCTCGGTCAGGTCGATGCGGTCGCGGCCACGGCGGGGCCGGGGCTGATCGGCGGGGTGATGGTCGGGCTGGTGATGGGCAAGGCGCTGGCCCATGCGGCGTCCAAGCCGCTGGTCGCGGTCAACCATCTGGAGGGTCACGCCCTCAGCCCGCGCCTGTCCGACCCCGACCTGCAATTCCCCTATCTGCTGCTGCTGGTGTCCGGCGGCCATTGCCAGTTGCTGCTGGTCGAGGGTGTGGGGCGCTACAAGCGGCTGGCCACGACCATCGACGATGCGGCCGGCGAGGCGTTCGACAAGACCGCCAAGAGCCTGGGTCTCGGCTTTCCCGGCGGCCCGGCGGTCGAGCGCGCGGCGGCGCTGGGCGACCCGAAGGCGGTGCCGCTGCCGCGCCCGCTGAAAGGCTCGGCCGAACCGCATTTCTCGTTCGCGGGCCTGAAAAGCGCGGTCGTCCGCGCGGTCGGCCGGTATAGCCCTGAGGATCTGGCCGCGTCGTTCCAGGCGGCGGTCGTCGATTGCCTGATCGACCGAACGCGCCGCGCCCTGCACCGCGCGGACGGCGCGACCGCGCTGGTCGTCGCCGGCGGAGTTGCCGCCAACGGCGCGGTGCGGGGCGCGATGCAGGCGCTGGCGGCCGAACACGGCCTTCGCTTCGTCGCGCCGCCCTTGTGGCTGTGTACCGACAACGCGGCGATGATCGGCTGGGCCGGGGCGGAGCGGTTCGCCGCCGGCCTCACCGACCCGCTCGACGTGGCCGCCCGCCCGCGCTGGCCGCTGGATCCGTCCGCGGAAGCGGTACGCGGCGCGGGGGTAAAGGCATGAGGATCGGGGTGATCGGCGGCGGGGCGTGGGGTACCGCGCTGGCGCAGGTGGCGGCGCAAGGAGGCCGCGACGTGCTGCTCTGGGCGCGCGAGGCGGCGGTGGTATCGGGCATCAACGCGGCCCGTGAAAACCCGCTGTTCCTGGCCGGCGTGCCGCTGTCGCCGACGATCCGTGCGACCGACGATCTGGCCGACCTCGCCGGCCTCGACGCGCTGCTGGTCGTGGCCCCGGCGCAGCACGTCGGGAGCGTGCTGGCGGCGACGCCGGTCGGTTCTGCCGCGCTCGTCCTGTGCGCCAAGGGGATCGAGGCGGGCAGCAAGCGTCTGGTCGGCGACGTCGCGCGCGCCATCCACCCCTCCGCACCGATCGCCGTCCTGTCCGGCCCGACCTTCGCGCACGAAGTCGCCGCCGGGCTGCCCACCGCCGTCACGCTGGCGTGCGAGGACGACGCGCTGCTTGCGCGGCTGGCCGACCGGCTCGCGACCCCGCATTTCCGGCCCTATGCGTCGAACGACGTGATCGGCGCAGAGATCGGCGGCGCGGTGAAGAACGTGCTCGCCATCGCGTGCGGCGTGGTGGAGGGGGCAGGCCTGGGCCAGAACGCGCGCGCCGCGCTGATCGCGCGCGGCTTTGCCGAGATGACGCGGTTCGGGCTGGCGCGCGGCGCGCGGGCGGAGACGCTGGCCGGCCTGTCGGGGCTGGGCGACCTGGTGCTGACCTGTTCGTCGACCAGTTCACGCAACTTCTCGCTGGGTGTCGGCCTTGGCCGGGGCCAGTCGGCGGCGACGCTGATGGCCGATCGCCGGACCGTGGCCGAGGGCGCGTTCACCGCCCCCGTCCTGCGCGAGGCGGCGGCCGACGCCGGCGTCGACATGCCGGTCTGCCTCGCGGTGTGCCGGCTGCTGGAGGGCGCGCCGGTCGCCGACGTCATCGGCACGCTGCTCGCGCGGCCGCTGCGCGCGGAGGTGTAGGGTCAGGCATCCATCGTCTTCGACCCGTCTTTGGCTTCCGTTTGCGACTCAGACTTTGGAGGGCCAAAACCGCCCAATAGCGGACATTCGCTCTCGCGTGTATCACCCGCTCATGCTTCCTGCCGGTTACCTCTTGAAGCGCATCGTCCCACCTCCCGGGTGGCTCGCGACTGGACCCGAGCACATCAAAGACGTTTGCAGCGTTTCGGACTGCGTCAACGACAACATAGTCGATGTGCAAGGAGCATGGCAGCACAACGGCTTTGGCTTGGCCAACAGTCCCGACGTGCTTGCGTCTTTGGCCGCCGACGCTGGCGCTGACGTAAGCGATACAGCGCTGTTCTATTTCACTGCCTACGAGCGCGAGCAGGAAACCGATGGGTGGACGTTCGATCCAGCCGGGTGGCGAGATCGCTCGCCAGCCCGCTCTGCCCCTATTGCAGACAATGTTCGCTTGCCCGCCCCGGGCACCTCGACGTTGCTCGGCTACGATGTCGTGGTGTTCGGCGACTTTCTTGAACACTCCCCTTTGTCCTGCAATTCCATCGCCAAGGGGCTTCCTGTCAACGAGCATTGCTTGTTTGCGGGCCTAGACGAAGCCATCGCAGCCATTGACGCAGGTGCGTTTGGAAACGGCTGTGAGGAGGGCGTCTATACGATTTTCGGGGTTTACCGGGTGCGGTGAACGATCGGTGCGAGGGTCCGCTTTCCACCAATTCTTGCTATTCGTCACAATCCGCTTCGCGGCACCGCAATCTTCACCCCAACACCCGCCCCGCCAGCGCACCGCAATTCGCGTCGCTCGCGGTCGGTCCCTGTTTCCCCGTGATCGCGCGGCCGATCGCCTTGAAGATGTTGCCGACCGACTTCACCACGGGCGGAATGACCAGGTTCGGTTGCTGCAACGTGCCCGACAGCGTCGCCGATCCGGGCAGACGCAGCACGCTGTCGCGCTTGGGGGCGCCGGTCAGCGTCACCGCGATGCGTTCGTCGGGGAATACGACCTGACCCGTGCCGCGCAGCTGGCTTTGCGTCGTGTCGATCACGAACGGGTCGACCCGCCCGCGCCCGCCGCGCATGGTAACGCCGACGATGACGCAGCGAAGGCCCGCATGGTCCTCGCTGTCCGTCAGCAGCGCGCGGCCCGCGTCGAAGCCAAGCGCGGCGGCGATCCGGGCCGGCAGCATGCCGTCGCGCGCCACGAAGCCAAGCGTGCCGGTGCTGCGGCCGATCGCGGCGCGGATCGTCTCGCCGCGCCCGGTCAGCCGCGCCGACGCATCGACATTGCCGGTGAAGTCGCCACCCCCGCCACCCATCGCGGTGACGCTGCCGTCGCGCAGGCGTAGAGCCACGGTCAGCATCGGGTTCGCCGCCCCGCTGCGCTGGTCGATCCGCACCGACCCGGTGATTGTCCCCTGCTTCAAGGCCATCGTGAGCGGCGAGATCGTCAGCCGCCGGTTGTCGAGCACGGCATGGCCGCGCACCGCGCGGATCGGTGACGGGCCGTCGCGACTGACGATCCGCCCGACCGTGAAGTCCATCGTCGCGTCGGTCCGCTTGATCTTGCTGATGTCGATCCGCGTGTCGGGGACCAGCCGCGGGCCGATCCGTGCTTCCTTCGCACGGCCCTCCGCCATCGCCTCGTCGGACGACAGGTCGGCGAAATCGAGCTGCCCGAACGCGACGCGGGCGGTCACCTTCGTCCGCCCATCCGCCTTGGCGACTTTCACCGAACCGGTCAGGTCCGACCGGCCGATCGTCGCGCGCATCGCGGTCGCGGTCCAGACATCGTCGGCATGGGTGACGTGCGCCGACAGCGACACCGGTTGGGTGCGGAACAGCCCGGCCTCGATCACCGCGTCGATCAGCTTCAGGTCGTTCGCGCGCGCCGTGACATCCAATGTCATCGCGCTGGTGTCGAGCGGCCGGTCCATCGTGCCCTTCGCCGTCATCGACAGGGCATCGCCGTCGATGACGGCGGTGAACGGCCATGGCCTGCCGTGCGCCTGCGCGACCGATGGCCCCCGCAGGCCGATGCGGACGGCGGCTTCCCGGACATGGCCGGTGCCGGTCGCGCGGACGCCGTGGACGGGGTCGGCGGCAAAGGCCACCGTCGCATCGCGCCCCTGCGCGGCGTCGCGATAGACGATGACGCTGTCACGCACGCTCAGCCCGGCCAGGTCGGGACCGTCGCCGGGGCTGCGGTCCTGCTTGTCGGGCAGGCCCCAGTTGACCCGCTTGTCCCTGTCGCGGACCAGCACCAGCCGCAGCCCGTCCAGCGTCACGTCGCGCGGCCTGAAACTGCCCGTCAGCAGCGGCCAGACCGAAAAGGTCACCCGTGCCTCGCGCAGCGTCGCGAAATCACCCGTGCCGGCCCAGTCGGCCTGTGGCACCCTGACACCGCGAACGGCGATCGTCGGGGTGAAGCCGATGGTATCGACACGGTCGATATCGGCGATCGTCACGGGGCGTCCGATCTCCTTCGACAACGCAGCCTCGACGCGGCCCTTCAGAAACCCCCACGGAAACATCGCGAGCAACAGCATCAGCGCCGCCACGATCAGGCCAAGCCCGGCCAGCAGCCATTGCCAACGATTTATACGAGATCCGGTCGTCATCGATTCCGGACGTTCGGCGCGGGATTTCGTTCCGGTCGCGTCATGGCCTGGTGGGATCGGACGTCAGTCCCATGTACTCCCCCGGCCTTTGCCGCGAAAGCACGAAGCGGTCGGTCGGGATTTCCGTCGCCCTTAAAAGTCTATCGCGATGCCTTTCAGCTCCCAATCGCCGTAGCGCACGGGGTTCAGGCCCATCGGGTCGCCTTCCGGCTGCGGTTTCGCCTCGGGTTGCGGCACGGGCGTGTTCTTGGACAGATACGCAGGCGGCTTCACATGTGCGGGACGCTGACCCATGGATGGACCCTTTCGATTGCGACTTGGACGCTGGACGTCCACATGGGGGCTTCAAGGGAGATTTTCTACGTGACATCCGCAAAGTCGCACGCCTGATGGCGTCGCGCCCCCCCCGCACGGGTTCTGGCCCTGAAGGCAAGTCCGGTTTTCACCCGGTGGAACACGCAACGCGCGCGTCCGGCCAGCGCGAGCGCGGTCCCGATCCGCTCGGCACGCCAGCGCGCCGCGCCGCGATCCGCCTGCTCGACGCGGTGCTGCGTCGGGGCGAGCCGCTGGAGTCCGCGCTGGCCGCCGCCACCCGCGCGCTGCCCGGCGGCCCGGACCGGGGCCTGGCCCATGCGATCGCCGCCGAAACGCTGCGCCGCCTGCCCGATCTCGACGCACTGATCGATTCGGCGACGCCGCGCCCGCTGCCCGACGATGCCAAGGCGCGCTTTGCCCTCAGGATCGCGCTGGTGCAGGTGCTGGCGCTCGGCACGCCCCCGCATGCCGCGATCGCCACCGTCCTGCCGCTGGTCGATGGCGGCCCGCGCAAGCTGGTCCACGGTGTGTTCGGCACGCTGATGCGCGGCGAGGTGACCCTTGACGAAATCCCGACCCTGCCCGCCGCGACCGCCTTGCGCTGGCAGGCGTCGTGGGGCGACCAGATGGTGGAGGACGCCGCGCGCGCCTTTTCCGCGCCGCCGCCGCTCGACCTTGGCCTGTCCGACTGGGACCAGACCGACCGGTTGCTGGGCGAAACCGGCGGCGACAGCCTGGCGCCCGGCCATGTCCGGGTGTCCGATCACGGCCCCGTCACCGACATGCCCGGCTTTAAGGACGGCGACTGGTGGGTGCAGGACGTCGCCGCGTCGATCCCCGCGCGGCTGATCGGGCGTGACGCGGGTCATGTCCTCGACCTGTGCGCGGCCCCCGGCGGCAAGACGATGCAGCTGGCGGCGATGGGGGCGAAGGTCACCGCCGTCGACGCGTCGGAGAGCCGGCTGAAACGCCTGCGCGACAATCTGAAGCGGACCGCGCTGGAGGCGACCGTCATCCGCGCCGACGTGCTGGAATGGCAGCCCGAGGCCCCCGCCGACGCGGTGCTGATCGACGCGCCGTGCAGCGCGACCGGCATCTACCGCCGTCATCCGGATGTGCTGTACCGCGTCCGCCCGTCGATCATCGCCGAGATGGCGGATCAGCAGGCGAGGATCCTCGCGCGCGCCGCCGACTGGGTGAAGCCGGGCGGGACGCTCGTCTACGCCACCTGCTCGCTGGAACCGCAGGAGGGCGAGCATCAGGCGGAGGCGTTCCTGATCGAGCGCCGCGACTTCAGGATCGTGCCGCCCGCCGCCGGCGTCCTGCCCGACGGCATCACCGCGTCGACGCGCGGCTGGGTGCGGACCCTGCCGGGCATGCTGGCCGACCGTGGCGGCTGCGACGGGTTCTTCATCGTCGCGATGCGGCGCGAGGGGTAGGGGGGGCTTCTCTGGACCCCGGCCTTCGCCGGGGAACGATAGAGATCTGAACGCCCCGCCGCCCGCCAGGACAAAAGCCACCCATCCCAACACCCCGCTTGGCGACCGCCCGACCCGCCTGCTAGGGGGATAGTCCATGCAACCGGTCCGTATCGCTCCGTCCATCCTGTCCGCCGATTTCGCCCGCCTGGGTGAGGAGGTTCGCGCGATCGACGCGGCCGGCGCGGACTGGATCCATATCGACGTGATGGACGGGCATTTCGTCCCCAACATCTCGATGGGACCGGCGATCGTGAAGGCGATCCGCCCGCACACGACGAAGCCGTTCGACGTCCACCTGATGATCGCGCCGGTCGACGCCTATCTCGACGCCTTCGCCGAGGCCGGCGCGGACACCATTACCGTCCATACCGAGGCGGGGCCGCACATCCACCGCACGCTGCAACGGATCAAGGGGCTGGGCAAGCGCGCGGGCGTCGTCATCTGCCCGGGCACACCCGCCAAGATGCTGGATTACCTGATCGACATGGTCGACCTGGTGCTGGTCATGAGCGTCAACCCCGGTTTCGGCGGTCAAAGCTTCATCGAAAGCCAGCTGGGCAAGATCGCGGCGGTACGGAAAATGATCGACAGGAGCGGCCGTGCCATCGACCTGGAGGTCGATGGCGGCGTCGACGCCGACAGCGCGCGCCGCTGTATCGAGGCCGGGGCCGACGCGCTGGTTGCCGGCACCTCGGTCTTTCGCGACGGGCCGGACGGGTACGCCGCCAACATCCGCCGTCTGCGAGGCGAATGAGCACCTCGCCCGACGATGGCGCTGACGGCCAGCCCGACGGGATCGTCGAGGGCAAGCGGCTGATCCGGCTGGGCGGCGACAAGGGGCTGTCGCTGGCCGACCGGCTGGCCGAACGATTCCATGCGCTGACGTGGCGGACGCCGATCCATTCGATCCGGCTGAAGGGCCGCTTCCCGCTGAAGCTGCTCGCGGTGCCGGAAGACCCGCTGCTGGGCGACGTCGCGCGCGGCCATGCGTTGCTCGACGGAACGATGACGTTTCTGGGCGAAAGCCATGCGGTCGATTCGCTCGACATGCTGCGCGCCGGCTTCGGTGTGCCGTTTACCGAGTATCTCCAGTCCTTTGCCTGGCTGCGCGACCTGTCCACCGTGGCGACCCGGGCGCAAGGATCGCCGGTGGCGGAGGCGCTGACCAGCCGCTGGATGTCGGCCCATGCGGAAAAGCCCGATGCGGTCGGCTGGCGGCCCGATCTGTGGGGCCGGCGGATCCTGTACTGGACGTTCCACGCGCCGTTGATCCTGTCGTCGGGCGACACGATCTACCGCTCGCGCGTGCTGAACGCGCTGGCGACGGGCGCACGGCATATCGACCGCTATGCGGACAAGGCACCGCCGGGTGCCGGGCGGATCGCGGCGTGGTGCGGGGTCGTCACCGCCGGATTGCTGCTGCCCGGCGGCGATCCGCGCCGCGCGTTCGGCGAGGCGGGGCTGGCTCGCGCGCTCGGCACCTCGCTGTTCGACGATGGCGGGTCCGTGTCGCGCAGTCCGGCGATGCTGCTGGAATCGATCGAGCTGCTCGCGATGCTGCGCGCGGTGTACGATGCGCGCGACGAACCGCCGCCCGCGTCGGTGCAGGCGGCGCTGGCGCGGATGGTGCCGGCACTGCTCGGCGTCACCCATGCCGATCGTGGCCTCGCCAGCTGGCAGGGCGGTGGGCCTGTTCACCCCGACCGCGTCGCCGCCGGCATCGAGGCCAGCGGCGTCCGCACGCGCCCCTTACGCCAGTCGCGCGACTGGGGGTATCAGCGGCTCGCAGCGGGCAGCACCGTGCTGATCGCCGACGCCGCCCCGCCGCCGGTCGCGCAGATGGTCGAGGGCGGCTGCGCCTCGACGCTGGCGTTCGAGTTTTCGGACGGCCTGGCGCGGATCGTCGTCAATTGCGGTGGCGCGAAGGCCGCGTTGGCGCAGCTGCCCGCCGCCTTCGCCGAAGGATTGCGCACCACCGCCGCCCATTCGACGCTGACCGTCGGCGACAGCAATTCGACCGCGATCCTCACCGGCGGCACCCTGGGGCGCGGGGTCGGCGAGGTGGAGCTGAGCCGGCAGGAAAACGACGTCGCCAGCCGGATCGAGATGAGCCACGACGGCTATGTCCGCCGCTGGGGCTTTCTCCATCGCCGCCAGCTGGTGCTGACCGCCGACGGCCGCGAACTGCGCGGCGAGGACATGCTGTTGCCGCGCGGCCGCAAGCGAAAGGGCGATGCGACGCCGTTCGCGGTCCGGTTTCACCTCGGGGCGGGCGTGCAGGCGGCGGCGACCGCCGATTCGCAGGGTGCGATCCTGCGCCTGCCGGGCGGCGCGATGTGGCAGTTCCGCTGTCGCGGCGGCCTGATGAGCGTCGAGGACAGCCTGTGGATCGACCCCGCCGGCATGCCGATGGCGACGCAGCAGATCGTCATTGCGGGACAGGCGGCGGCGGGCGGCGCGAACATCGGCTGGGCGTTCAAGCGCGCGGTTTGAGGCCGGGGCTGGTTCGTCCACGAGACAGACCTTCTGTTCCCTGGCGCAGGCCGGGGTCCAGTTGCCAAGGTCGTTGTGGCAAAGGACGTCACGACGCGACCACGACCCGTGCGACTGGACCCCGGCCTTCGCCGGGGAACGGTTATGGTGGCGCGCAGATTGCGTGCGGGCGGCATGGAACTCCGCAAAGGGTTGAAGCCCACGCCACGGGGGCTATGGAACCCGCGAACCCCGACCCGCCAGCCACCCAGCCCCAAGGATTCCGCCCATGACCGCCATCCCCATCACCCGCGCGCTGCTGTCGGTGTCCGACAAGACCGGCGTGGTCGACCTTGGCCGGGCGCTGGCGGCGCGCGGCGTCGAGCTGGTATCGACCGGCGGCACCGCGACCGCGCTGCGTGACGCCGGCCTCATGGTGCGCGACGTGTCCGACCTGACCGGCTTTCCCGAAATGATGGACGGGCGGGTCAAGACGCTGCACCCGATGGTGCATGGGGGCCTGCTGGCGGTGCGCGACGACGTCGGCCATGTCGCGTCGATGGAGCAGCACGGGATCGGCGCGATCGACCTGGTCGTCGTGAACCTCTATCCGTTTGGGCAGACCGTCGCCAAGGGCGCGGACCGCGACACCGTGATCGAGAATATCGACATCGGCGGCCCGTCGATGGTGCGCTCTGCCGCCAAGAACCATGCCTTCGTCGCGATCCTGACCGATCCGGGCGACTATGACGGCTTCATCGCCGAACTGGAATCGAACGACGGCGCGACGCGGGGCGACCTGCGCCGCTGGCTGGCGGCCAAGGCGTTCGCGGCGACCGCGTCCTACGATGCCGGCATCGCCCAGTGGTTCGGCCATGTCGATCAGGCGCAGGCGTTCCCCGCCACCCTGCCGCTCGCCTTCACCAACAGCGGCAACGACCTGCGCTACGGCGAGAATCCGCACCAGTCGGCCGCGCTCTATCTGCCCGATGGTAATGCGGTGAACGGCATCGCGCAGGCGCAGCAATTGCAGGGCAAGGCGCTCAGCTACAACAATCTGAACGACGCCGACGCCGCGCTGGAACTGGTCGCCGAGTTCCGCGACGGACCGCCGACCGTCGTCATCGTCAAGCATGCCAACCCCTGCGGCGTGGCCAGCGGCGAGACGCTGCTGGAGGCGTACCAGGCCGCCTTCGCCTGCGACACGGTATCGGCGTTCGGCGGCATCATCGCGGTCAACCGTCCGCTCGACGGGCCGACCGCAGCGGCCATCTCCGAAATCTTCACCGAAGTCGTCGTGGCCCCCGATGCCGATGACGCGGCGCGCGCCATCTTTGCGAAGAAGAAGAACCTGCGCCTGCTGATCGCCGGCGACCTGCCCGATCCGGCGCGTGGCGGTCTGGCGATCAAGTCGATCGCCGGCGGCTTGCTGGTCCAGTCGCGCGACAATGGCGCGCTGACCGACGCCATGCTGACCGTCGTGACCAAACGCCAGCCGACCCCGCAGGAGCTGGCCGACTGCCGCTTCGCCTGGACCGTCGCCAAGCACGTCAAGTCGAACGCGATCGTCTATGCCCGGGACGGCGCGACGGCGGGCGTCGGCGCGGGTCAGATGAACCGCCTCGAATCCGCGCGCATCGCCGCGTGGAAGGCAAAGGACGCGGCGGACAAGGCCGGCTGGTCCCAGCCGAAGACGATCGGCTCGGCGGTCGCGTCCGACGCCTTCTTCCCGTTCGCCGACGGCCTGCTGGCGGCGGTCGAGGCCGGCGCGTCGGCGGTGATCCAGCCCGGCGGCTCGATCCGCGATGCAGAGGTGATCGCGGCGGCCGACGGCGCCGGGCTGGCGATGATCTTCACCGGCATGCGCCACTTCCGCCACTAGGTGCGGTCACCCTCACCCGCCGCCGCAAGGCGGTGGGAAGGGTGAGGGTGGATCAGGCCGCCGGCGTCGCCTCGGCCGGCGGTTTCTTGCGGAACAGCGTCCGGTCGGCATCGCCGAACGCCCAACGCCACAGGATGAACAGATAGGTCGCGGCGATCGCCGGCTCGCCAATCAGCAGCTCGGCCCATTCATAGCGCGGCGGCAACAGCGTGAACGCAGCCCCCACGACGATCGCGGCCAGCGCCGCCCAGACGATCGGCCAGCGCCATGGCGACACGCCCGCCCCCAGCAGGCCCGACAACAGCCGCATCTTGACGAGGCTGGTGATCCCCAGGCTGACCATCAGCGCGACCGCCGGCCCCGCCGCCTGCCACGCCACCGGCCAGCCAAGCCCGCGCATCGCCAGGATCAGCGCGAAGCTGAGGCCGACCTGAAACCCCAGCATGGTCAGCGAGATCATCAGGTTGCGGTGCCGCGCGACATAGACCAGTGCGCTTTCCGACACCGCGCCCGCCGAGGCGAAGAACTCGGCCGTCAGCAGGAAGGCGAGCGCGGCGGTGCCGGCCACGAACTGCGGCCCGACCACGCCCATCACCGCCTCGCCCGGGATCGACCCCATCAGCGCGAGGCCGCCTTGCGCCGCCATGATCCAGAACGCGACCTGCCGCACCTGTTGCGCCACCGCCGCCTTGTCGTCGCGCGCCAGGCTGCTGGCGATGACCGGCCCCAGGATCGGGTCGAAGCTGGTCTTCAGCTTGGCCGGCAGCGACGCGACCTGCTGCGCCATGTAATAGATGCCGACGATCTTCGGCTCGAACATCACGCCCAGGATGAACCGGTCGACGTTGCGGGTGCCCCATTCGACCGCGTCGGCCCCGGCCAGCGGCACGTTGGCGCGCGCCAGCGCCAGCAACGGCCGGAAGCGCGGCGACCAGCCGACCGGCAGGCCGTAGCTCCGCAAAAACGGCACCAGGCTGGCGATCAGCGCGGCGACCATCGACGCGACATAGGACAGCACCAGCCCGTCGTGGATCGTGAAGTACGAAAACACCCACGCCGCGATCGAGATCGTCCACGGCTCCACTACCGCGCGCGCGGTCACCGTCGCCTTCACGTTGCGGCGATAGGCGAGCGCGGCGAGGCTGACGTCGGACCATGCGACCGCGACGATGATGCACGGCAGGAACCGGTCCAGCCCGCTGATCGGCGTGTTGGGGTACATGATCTGCGGAAAGGTGAACAGGAACGCGCTGGCGATGATCGCGACCAGGAACGCGACCGCCATCGCGTCCCACACGACATGCGCGTGCGGCCGGTCGGTCTTCGACAGCGCCTGCGCCAGACCGCGTTTCAGACCCAGCGTCGCAACCAGCGCGGCCAGTTCGACGACCACCACCGCGATCGCGAACCGCCCGACCAGATCGGGACCATAGATCCGGCCCGCGATGAACAGGAACGGCAACCGCGCGGCAAGGCGCAGCAGGAAGCCGAAGATGTTCGTCCGCCCGCCCTTGGCCAGCGCGTCGATATCCTGCGTGTCGGCGGTCACGAGGCGGGGATGCCGGAAACGGCTACACCGTGTTCCTGCAAACGCAGGATCCCGGGATTATGAAGCGCGGCGCTCTGGACCCTTGGTTCCTGCGTTCGCAGGAAAACGGGGCGGGGCGAGGCATACGGCATCAATGCGCCGCGCCCCAGCTGGCACCGGTGCCGATCTCGATCCCCAGCGGTACGCTCAACACCACCGCCGGTTCGGCCGCCGTCGCCATGACGCGTTCGATGACCGGTTTCGCGGCGTCCACGTCGCCTTGCGGAAGCTCGAACACCAGTTCGTCATGGACCTGCAACAGCATCCGCACATGGCCAAGACCCGCCTCTGCCAGCGCCGGTCCCATGCGGACCATCGCCCGCTTGATGATGTCGGCGCTTGTCCCCTGGATCGGCGCGTTGATCGCCGCGCGCTCGGCCCCTTGCCGCTCGTGCTGCACCTTCGACTGGATGCGCGGGAAATGCGTCTTCCGCCCGAACAGCGTGGTCGTATAGCCAAGGTCGCGCACGCTCTGCGTCGTGTCGGCCATGTAGCGGCTGATGCCGGGGAAGCGGTCGAAATAGCGGTCGATCATGGCTTGCGCCTCGTCCGCGCTGACGTCGAGCCGGCCGGCAAGACCCCAGCGGCTGATGCCGTACAGGATCGCGAAGTTGATCGTCTTGGCCCGCCCGCGCGTATCGCGATTGATCTCGCCGAACAGTTCCTGCGCGGTCAGGCTGTGGATGTCGTCGCCGTTCGCAAACGCGGCCCGCAACGCGGGTTCGTCGGCGAAGTGCGCGGCCAGCCGCAGCTCGATCTGCGAATAATCCGCCGCCAGAATGACGTTGCCGGGTTCGGCCACGAACGCGTCGCGGATCTGGCGGCCGATCTCGGTGCGGATCGGGATGTTCTGAAGGTTCGGGTCGGTCGAGGACAGCCGCCCGGTCTGCGCGCCGGTCAGGCTGTAGGAGGTATGGACGCGGCCGGTCGCCGGGTTGATCTGCGCCTGCAACGCATCGGTATAGGTCGATTTCAGCTTGGACAGCTGCCGCCAGTCGAGCACCTGCCGCGCGATCGCCGCGCCGGGCGAATCCCCATCCGTACCAGCGCCGGCGGCGATCCGCTCCAGCTCGGTCACGTCGGTCGAATAGACCCCGGACTTGCCCTTGCGCCCGCCCTTGATCCCCATCTTCTCGAACAGGACGTCGCCAAGCTGCTTGGGGCTGCCGATCGTGAACGGACCACCGGCCAGCGCGTGGATATCGGTTTCCAGCGCCGCCATCCGCCCGGCGAACTCGGTCGACAGCCGCGACAGCGCGTCAGCGTCGACCTTGACCCCGGCGCGCTCCATCGCCGCGATGACGGGCACCAGCGGCCGGTCGACCATCTCGTACACCCGCGTCACCTGTTCGGCGGGCAGGCGGGTCTTGAACCGCTGCCACAGGCGCAGCGTGACGTCGGCGTCCTCGGCGGCGTATTTCGTCGCGGCGGCAAGGTCGATTTCCTGAAAGCCCAGCTGTTTCTTGCCGGTGCCGACCACGTCCTTGTACGCGATGCAGCTGTGCGACAGGTGCGTCTTCGCCAGCTCGTCCATCCCGTGTCCGCCAAGGCTGACGCCGGCATCCAGGTCGAAACTCATCAGGATCGTGTCGTCATAGGGTGCGACCACCACGCCCCCTTCGGCCGCGTATGCGCGGTCCAGCACGATCATGTCGTATTTCAGATTGTGGCCGATCTTCAGGACGCTGTCGTCCTCCAGCAACGGCTTCAGCATGGCCAGCATCGCCGCGCGGTCGATCTGCACCGGTACTTCCGAAAACATGTCGCTGCCGCCGTGCCCGACCGGGACATAGCAGGCGCGGCCCGGTGCCAGCGCCAGCGACACGCCAACCAGGTCGGCGCGCGTGGCGTCCAGCCCGGTCGTCTCGGTGTCGATCGCCACGAACCCGCGCGCGCGCGCCTCGGCCACCCATGTCGCCAGCGCCTCGACGGTCGATACCGTTTCATACGCGTCACGGTCGAACGTCTCCGGCTCGGCGACCGCGCCCGCCGGGGCGGCCGGGGCGGCGCGTGGCGCGTCGGCGACTTGACCCAGCTTGTTCAGCAGCGACCGGAACCCGTGATGCTCCAGAAACGCGCGCAACGGCGCATCCGGAATCCCTTTGAGCGCCAGATCCTCCAGCGGTTCGGGCAGCGGGCAATCGGCCTTCAGCGTCACCAGCACCTTCGACAGCCGCGCCGCCTCGGCATGTTCGATCAGGTTGTCGCGCAGCTTGCCCTTCTTCATCCCCTCGGCCGCGGCCAGCACCGATTCCAGGTCGCCATGCTCCAGGATCAGCTTGGCCGCAGTTTTCGGCCCGACGCCCGGCACGCCCGGCACATTGTCGACGCTGTCGCCCATCAGCGCCAGCACGTCGCCAAGCTGCGTCGGCGCGATGCCGAAGAACTTGTCCGCGACATACTCCGCGCCCAGCCGCCGGTTGTTCATCGTGTCGTACAGGTCGAGTCCCGGGCTGTCCGCGCCCGGCGTCTCGATCAGCTGCATCAGATCCTTGTCGCTCGACACGATCGTCACCGCCCAGCCTTGCGCCAGCGCTTCCCGGGCATAGCAGGCGATGATGTCGTCGGCCTCCAGCCCTTCGGTCTCGATGCAGGGCAGGCTGAATGCGCGCGTCGCGTCGCGGATCATCGGGAACTGCGGGACCAGATCCTCAGGGGGCGGCGGCCGGTGCGCCTTGTACTGGTCGTACAGGTCGTTGCGGAAGGTCTTCGACGATTTGTCGAGGATGACCGCCATGTGGGTCGGGCCGTCCGCGGCGTGGATCTCGTCCGCCAGCCGCCACAACATGGTGGTATAGCCATACACCGCGCCCACCGGCTCGCCATGCACGTTGGTAAGCGGCGGCAGCCGGTGATACGCCCGGAAGATATAGCCGGAACCGTCGACGAGATAGAGATGAGGCATGATGGGCCGAGGCTTAGCAAGCTCCGCCCCATAAGGCGACACTCAGACGTAACCCGAATGGGATCGTTTCATCACTCCGACGTCGGCGGATAGCGTCCGGCGGCGGCGCCGACACTGGCGCTTTCGGCGACCGCGCCGGCCACCGCCTGGATCAGCTGCTGTCGTTCCTGGATCGGGCGCAGCGTGTCGCCGATCATCACCGCGATGGCATAGCGGTTGCCGTCGGGCGCGGTCAGCAGGCCGACGTCGTTGAACCCCGCATTGCGCCGGCCCAGATCCTGCCCCGTGCCGGTCTTGTGCGCGATGATCCAGCCCGGCGGCAGCGCGGCCCGCAGACGGGCACGGCCCGTGACCGACCGGCCCATCGTGTCGAGCAGGATCCGCGTCGACCCCTCTGACAGCAACTCCCCGCGTGCCAGCCGTGCGAGCGCGTCGGCGATGGCCAGCGGCGCGGCACCGTCGGGCGGGTTGGCGATGTACGCATCCAGCGCGCGTGACCGGGCGGCGGGCGACAGGCGCGACCGCGCGATGTTGAACGCGTTGCCGATCGCATAGGCCGGCTGCCACGTCAGGCCGGCGGTTCCGCTCTGCAGCGCGCGCTCGCCCGGCCCGAAGCGGATATCGCCCAGCCGCTTGCGCTCGATCATGGCGCGCACCGCGGACGGTCCGCCGACATAGTTCAGCAGCCGGTCGTTGGCGGTGTTGTCGCTGTGCGTCAGCGCGCGGACCATCAGGTCGCCGACCGTCGTCTGGTATCCCGACCCCTTCACCAGCATCGCGATCGGCTGATGAAACAGCGTCAAATCCTGCGGCCGGACGGTGATCGGCGTGTCGAGGCTCGCCCGCCCCTGGTCACGCAGGTCCATCAGCGTGAGCGCGACCCACAATTTGCTGACCGATTGCTGGGGCAGGCGCTGGCGTCCGCCGGCCTCCACGCTCCATCCCTGGTCGACCGCGCGGATGGCGATGCCAGCCTTGCCGGCAAAGGCGCGCGCCAGCGCGTCGATCCGGGCGGACAGCGCCTCGGGCGCGGGGCGCGCCACGCGGGGGCTTGGCGGCGGCACCGGGATCGAGACGAAGGTCTGCGCGCGGGCCGGCGCGGCGGCCATCGCGCTCGCCCCCTGTTTCGATGGGGATCCGCATCCCATCAGCAACGCGGTGACGGCGACGGTGACGAAACGGCCGAGGGGGCGGCCGACCGGGCCGGAATGCTGCATGATGGAGGATACGCCTTGGGGAACAGGGATTGTATCCACTCTTACCCACGCTTTCCGACCGCGTACCATGCTCCGACGGCCGGTGCGACGAAGCGGACGCCAACCGGGTCGGATGGAGGAACGGGTGGGACGCCGCCGGCCGCGTTACGGGACCAGCACCGTGTCCACCGCCTCCGGCAGCATGTCCGGATAATCCAGCGTGAAGTGCAGCCCCCGGCTTTCATGCCGATGCAGCGCGGACCGGACGATCAGGTCGGCGGTCTGCAACAGGTTGCGCAGTTCGATCAGGTCCGGCGTCACGCGGAAATGGCCGTAATAGTCCGCCACCTCGTCGGTCAGCATCTTGATCCGGTGCTGCGCGCGTTCCAGCCGCTTGGTCGTGCGGACGATGCCGACGTAATTCCACATGAAGCGGCGGATCTCGGTCCAGTTCTGCTTGATGACCACTTCCTCGTCCGAATCCGCGACCCGGCTTTCGTCCCACGGGCGGATCGGCGGCGGCGGCGGCAGCGCGTCCCAGTTGGCGGCGATGTGGTTGGCGACCGCCTCCCCGAACACGAAACATTCCAGCAGCGAATTGGACGCCAGCCGGTTCGCACCGTGCAGGCCCGATTCGCTGCATTCGCCCGCCGCGTACAGGCCGGGCAGGTCGGTGCGCCCGTCGCGGTCGATGACCACGCCGCCACAGGTGTAATGCTGCGCCGGTACCACCGGGATCGGCTGCTTCGTCATGTCGATGCCAAGCCCGATCAGCTTGTCGTGGATGTTGGGGAAGTGATGCCGGATGAAATCCTCGGGCATGTGGCTGATGTCGAGATGGACGTAATCCAGCCCGTCGCGCTTGATCTCGGCGTCGATCGCGCGCGCCACCACGTCGCGCGGGGCCAGTTCCGCGCGCGGGTCGATGTCGGGCATGAAGCGGTGGCCGGTTTTCGGGTTCAGCAACCGCCCGCCCTCGCCGCGCACGGCTTCGGTAATCAGGAAGTTCTTGACCTCCAGATTGTACAGGCAGGTCGGGTGGAACTGCATCATTTCCATGTTCGACACCCGCGCGCCCGCGCGCCACGCCATCGCGATTCCGTCCCCCGTCGCCCCGCGTGGTGCCGTGGAGAACAGATAGGTCCGGCCCGCCCCGCCGGTCGCCAGCACCGTCGCGCGCGCGGTGTACAGGTTCACGCGGCCGCTGCGCCGGTCGACCGCATAGACGCCCCAGACATTGCCCGCGCCCGAATAGCGTTCCTCATGCCGGCTGGTGGCCAGGTCGATCGCGACCTGATCGGGGACGAGGGTGATGTTCGGATGCGCCTCCGCCGCGCGCTGCAACGCCTCCTGCACCGCCCACCCGGTCGCGTCGGCGACATGGACGATGCGGCGGTGGCTGTGCCCGCCCTCGCGCGTCAGGTGCAACTCGTTGCCCTCGGTCTCGAACGGCACGCCCAGCCGGGTCAGCCGCTCGATCGCCGCCGGCGCGCCCTCCACCACCATCTCGACGATCGCCCGGTCGTTCAGGCCAGCGCCTGCGACCATCGTATCCTCGACATGGTTGTCGAACGTGTCGCCGGGTTCCAGCACCGCGGCGATCCCCCCTTGCGCCCACGCGGTCGACCCCTCGTTCAGCGCGCCCTTGGCCAGCACCGTCACGGTGAACCGGTCGGCCAGGTTCAGTGCGGCGGTAAGGCCCGCCGCGCCGGAGCCAATGATGAGGACGTCGGTGGAGGAGGAAGTCATTGGCCAGGGCCTGCGAAATTGCGGAAGCGGTTCCTATGCGCATGGGTGGGCGCGGGAGGGAAGGGGCGCGATACTCCGGGCTATGGTGCAACCGTCGAATCGGTGTTACATGTAACGAACAGTCGAAGGAGCAACCATGGCCATGTCCGTCCAGCAACGGGTCCGGCAGCGTCGCGAAACCCTGCGCGCGGCCGGCCTGCGTCCGATCCAGATCTGGGTGCCCGACACACGCCAGCCGGGCTTCGCCGACGAATGTCGACGTCAGGCGCAGATCGTTGCCGCCGCCGATGACGCCGACCATGATCTGGACAGCTTCCTCGACGCGGCGCTGATCGATCTCGATCCCGCCGATCTCGATCCCGAAGCCAAGGCGTGAAGCGCGGCGACCTCGTCACGATCGCGCTGTCCGGCGATTTCGGCAAACCCCGCCCCGCGCTCGTTATCCAGGCCGACCAGTTCGATCAGACCGGGACGGTCACCGTCCTGCTGGTAACGGGAATGCTGGTCGACGCCCCACTGATCCGGGTGACGATCGAACCGACCGCCACCAACGGCCTGCGCAAGCCGTCGCAGGTCATGATCGACAAGACCATGTCCGTGAAACGCGACCGGGTCGGTACGGTGATCGGTCACGCAGATGCGGAGACGATGCTGGCGGTAACGCGGTCACTGGCGGTATTTCTGGGCATTGGGTGATGCGGGGTGCTTCGCGTCAGAAGCGACGATGGCGTCTGGGTGGGTGCGTGGCCGGTCAGCCAGCGCTGCTGTCCTATGAGACGTATAACCACTGAAGCCCACCCTCACGTTGCCATCCGTCGCGGGTCAAGACGTACCGTGCCTCATAAGCTCCACCGCAAAGCCCGGTACATTCATAATCGAAACGCACGGTAGCGGATTTTAGATCGGCGCTGAATGTCGGTGTGCTAATCGCATATATGAAGGCGGAGCGGAGGGAGGACTCGAGCACAGGCCCGTGGATGCCTGCTCGCATCTGGGCATCACTGGTGGCTTCTGAATAGCCGGCGGGCAGCGCTTTTTTAAGTTTGGGACATATGTAAATTGGACCACGCTGATAGTAATAATAATCAGCACCAACATTTCTGTTGATATCCGGTATATCGCGAATAGCGACATGTCCGACTGCGCAAATGACTGATTTTTTTGGTATGGCTACCGCAACATCAGCCGCCATTAGAATTATAGCCGATAGAAACAATCTGCCTCTCCCGAAATAAAACGACAACCAATAAACATGTTATACAATATAAAAGTGATAATGTCATAATTTTCAGCACACCTAGACTAACGCGCGTATCGGCAAATTAAAGCTTCTGCATCGCAAATCTATTTACGATATAACGGCACATCCGATGTGATTCATGGTGCATCTAAATCTGATTAGATATTGGCCGTTCTTGCAGGCGAAAAATTCACAAACTTGCATCGGTACAATGTGTCGCAATTTCAACAGGCCGATCCACGCAGAAATCTGACGCGAGGGCATGGTGGGTGCGATGAGGCAGGCCACATCAGCTGCCATCCGCAGCGTAGACGGTCAGCGGTAGATAAGCACTGGATGGCTGAGGCATCCGCCGCCGCTCACCCGTTCGCCGCCCGGGTCAGACTTAAAAACACGTCCTCCAGATCCGCTTCCTTGGTCGTCACATCCACGATGCCGTAGCCATCCGCCGTCACCGCCGCCAGCACCTGACCCGCATTCACCCGGTCCTTTGAATAAGTGATCTCCAGCGTGCGCGCGCCCTTCAGCGCGATCTTCTGGAAGATGCCGTGCTCGGGCACGGCGGTCACGTCGCGGTCGACCGTCACCGCGACGATCTTTTCCTGCGCCTTGCCGACCAGTTCGCGGGTCGGTTCGTTGGCGATCAGCTTGCCCTGGTTGATGATGGCGATGCGGTCGCACAACTGCTCCGCCTCCTCCAGATAGTGCGTCGTCAGCACGACCGTCACGCCGCGTTCGTTCAGCGAGCGGACATAGGTCCACAGCTGTTGCCGCAGTTCGATGTCGACGCCTGCGGTCGGTTCGTCCAGCACCAGCACCGGCGGCGAATGGACCATCGCCTTGGCCACCATCAGCCGCCGCTTCATCCCGCCCGACAGCGTGCGGGCATAGGCGGTCGCCTTGTCCTCCAGATGTACCGCGCGCAGCAATTCCATCGACCGGCGTTCGGACTTGGGCACGCCGTACAGCCCGGCCTGCAACTCCAGCGTCTCGATCGGCGTGAAGAACGGGTCGAACAGGATCTCCTGGTTGACGATGCCGATCGACGCCTTGGCGTTGCGCGGGTGCGCGTCGATGTCGAAGCCCCAGATCGACGCGGTGCCGCCGGTCTTGTTCACCAGCCCGGCCAAGATGTTGATGAGCGTCGACTTGCCGGCGCCATTCGGTCCCAGCAGGCCGAAGATCTGACCGCGCGGCACGTCGAACGTCACGTCGTCGAGCGCGCGCTTGCCGCCCTCATAGGTCTTGGACAGGCCCTCGATGCGGATGGCGGCTTCGGTCGTGGGAATGTCTGTCATGGGAGCAGGCCTTAGCGCGCGGGCCTTGCGCCGCACAAGAACGCGATTGAAGCGGGTGTCGGCACTTGCTATCCCGCGCAGATGCTCCCGCCGCCCGAAACCACCCGCGTCACCCACAATCGCGTCGCCTGCGACGGGTCCACCGACATCCCCGGCGGTGCCGCGCTCGGCCACCCGCGCGTCTGGCTGGAGATCGACGACACCGGCTATGTTGACTGCGGATACTGCGACCGGCGCTTCATCCTCGTCGGCGGTCCGGCCGATGGTGCGGATCAGTCGACGTTGAAGGATCACGGGGACGGGGCGGGACGCTGAGCCGCGGCGCCGGCCCGGCCTCGCCCGGGCTACCGGCGCAAGGCCGGCCGGCGACCGGCTGAAAGCCGGATCGCCCGACGACGCGGCTTTGCCGCGGCGCCGGTTCGGCAAAGCACGAACCACAGGCGCGAGGCCGGCCGGCGACCAGCCGAAGGTTGCGTCGTCCGACGACGCGGCTTCGCCGCGGCGGCCCCTGTCCGGATAGCGGCCCCACTTTCCCCCTACCAATGTTGGAAATCCCCCGGCACAACCGTCGGATGACGCCCGGCCATATCTCCCCCGTGTTCCCGCGAACACAGGAACCCGCAAACCCGCTGACGAGTGCGCGCTTCCCACCCCAAAGTTGACAAAACGACACCGTCTCTGATGCAGGTCGTCAACTTCGCAGCCATTTACCCCGCCGGCCGCGTCCCTATATTCCCCGGTATGATAACCGCAGACCCCCGCTCGTTCCTGTACCGCGACGGCCTATCGCCCGACGCCGCGCAGGCCCTGACCGCCGCCGCGCTGACCAAGGCCGATGACGGCGAACTCTATCTGCAATATCGCCGCAGCGAGGCGTTCGGCTTCGACGATGGCCGGCTGAAGACCGCCGCCTATGACACGCACAGCGGTTTCGGCCTGCGCGCCGTGTCGGGCGAGATGACCGCGTTCGCCCACGCCAACGAACTGTCGGAGGCCGCGATCAAGCGCGCGGGCGAGACGATGGCGCTGATCGACCCGTCGACCGCCGCGAAGGCTCCGCCGCCGCGCGCGACCAACCGGCATCTCTACACCGACGCCGATCCGCTCGATCTGGTGCCGTTCGCCGACAAGGTGAACCTGTGCCAGACGATCGACGCCGCCGCCCGCGCCCGCGACCCCCGCGTCGCGCAGGTCTCCGTCAGCCTGTCGGGCACCTGGGGCGTGGTTGAGGTCGTCCGGCCCGACGGCTTCGTCGCCACCGACGTCCGGCCGCTGGTCCGCCTGAACATCCAGATCGTGGTCGAACAAAATGGCCGGCGCGAGACCGGCAGCTTCGGAATCGGCGGCCGCTATCTCTATAACCGGCTGATGGATCCGGCGACGTGGAATCGCGGTATCGACGAGGCGCTGGCGCAAGGACTGGTCAATCTGGAGTCGGTCGCCGCGCCGGCCGGCGAGATGACCGTGCTGCTCGGGTCGGGCTGGCCCGGCATCCTGCTGCACGAGGCGATCGGCCACGGACTGGAGGGCGACTTCAATCGCAAGGGAACCTCCGCTTTCTCCGGCCGGATCGGCGAGCGGGTCGCGGCGCCGGGCGTCACCGTGGTCGACGATGGCAGCCTCGCCGACCTGCGCGGGTCACTGTCGATCGACGACGAGGGCACGCCGACGCAGGAGAATATCCTGATCGAGGACGGCATCCTGAAGGGCTATATCCACGACCGCCTCAACGCGCGGCTGATGGGCGTCGCGCCGACCGGCAACGGCCGCCGCGAAAGCTTCGCGCACGCGCCGATGCCGCGCATGACCAACACCTTCATGAAGGGCGGCACCGACGATCCGGCCGAGCTGCTGAGCCGGGTCAAGACCGGCATCTTCGCCAAGAGCTTCGGCGGCGGTCAGGTCGATATCGTGTCCGGCAAGTTCGTGTTCTCCTGCACCGAGGCGTACCGAATCGAGAAAGGCCGGATCGGTGCTCCCATCAAGGGCGCGACGCTGATCGGCGACGGCCCGACCGTGCTGACCAAGGTGCGGGGCATCGGCAACGACTTCGCGCTGGACGAGGGGATCGGCGTCTGCGGCAAGGGTGGGCAGAGCGTCCCGGCCGGTGTCGGCCAACCGACCCTGCTGGTCGAGGGGTTGACGGTCGGCGGAACGGCGGTGTGAGGCGGCGTCAGTAGCCGGTGAGGAGAACGTCGAACGCGGCCTTGATGGTCAGGTCGTGGTCGGCGAGCGATCCGACCCGTTGGCCAAGACGATAGACCGATATTGCCGCCGCAAATTCCGTCATCATCATCCGGTCTACCCCGTCGATCGAAAAGATCGGATTAAGCCGACGCATTGATGGTAATTCGTCACTCACCGGGATCAGCGGCACTACCAAACGGCTGTTGTAATGAGACAGCAGGTCCGATTGGCAGTCCAGCAGCAGATCATTTGATCCCGTAAGGTAAATGTCGAACTGCGCCATTAAAACATGCGGTATTTTTCGAGGGGCAGGCCGTTCTTCTCCACCCAGGCGTTGTGCAGTTCGATCGCCTCCCGGTTCTCCTCCTTCCAACGGCGTTCGTGTTCGCGCTTTACTTCAGCCGCCAGCGCCTTCTGGCAATGCTCGGACAGGTTAATGCCAAGTGCGCGTGCATCAATCACCGTCTGTTCCTCCAGCGAGAGATTGACGGCCCGCTTCCGGGGTGGCGAGATGGCAGCATGTTTCATGCGCAAATACTATGCGCACGTCCCTGACCCGTCAACGAGGATGCACCGATGAGCCTTGCCGAACTGGGCCGCTTCGACCGGAACGAAGCGCATATCATCGTCGGCCGTCTGGAGAGCGAGGGCATCCCGGCGATCGCGTTCGACGGCAATGCCTCGATCGGCGATGGCAGCTGGCTGCTGGTGCCGGTCCGGGTGATGGTCGATGACGAGGATCTGGACGCGGCGCGCGCGATCATCGCTGCCTGATTTTCGGGCAAATCGTGGGGCCTGCCCATATTTTTACGCTTTGTTGACCTTTGCCGCCTGCCTGCCGGCCGTGTTCAAGGCCGTTTCGCACATGGCACGATGATTGCGATACCGATCCCCGGGACATAATCGCCAAGGGGGGCTTTGGGTTGAAACTCGTCATAGCCATCATCAAACCGTTCAAGCTCGACGAAGTGCGCGAGGCGCTGACCGCGGTCGGTGTCGCCGGCATGACCGTCAGCGAGGTGAAGGGGTTCGGCCGCCAGAAGGGCCAGACCGAAATCTATCGCGGGGCCGAATACAGCACCAACATGGTGCCCAAGATCAAGATCGAGGTCGTCTGCGCCGCTGACGTCGCCGACCGCGCGGTCGAGGCGATCCAGGCATCGGCGAACACCGGCGCGATCGGCGACGGCAAGATCTTCGTGCTCGACGTCGGTCAGGCGGTGCGGATCCGCACCGGCGAAACCGACGAAACGGCACTCTGACATGGTGGGGGGAACGATGAAGCACGCGATGAGAGTTTCCACAGGCAAGATCGCCGCGGGGGCCGGCGCTGCCGCTGTCCTGTTCGCGGCCATGCCCGCCTGGGCGCAGGAGGCGGCGGCCGCCGCACCGGCTGTCACCGTCAACAAGGGCGACACCGCCTGGATGATGACGTCGACCGTTCTGGTCCTGATGATGATCCTGCCGGGCCTGGCGCTGTTCTACGGCGGCCTGACGCGCGCCAAGAACATGCTGTCGGTGATGACCCAGATCGGCGCGGTCGCGTGTCTCGCAATGCTGCTGTGGGTCATGTATGGCTACACGATGGCGTTCGGCGATGGTGGCGGCGCGTTCATCTCCGGCTTCGGCAAGGCGTTCCTGGCCGGCATCACGCCGGATTCGACAGCGGCGACCTTCACCGCCGGCGTCGCGATCCCCGAATATGTCTTCATCGCGTTCCAGATGACCTTTGCCGCGATCACCGTCGCGCTGGTGCTGGGGTCGGTCGTCGAACGGATGAAGTTCTCGGCGGTGATGGTCTTTGCCATCGTCTGGCTGACGCTGGCCTATTTCCCGATCGCGCACATGGTCTGGGCATCGGGCGGCGTGTTCTTCAAGATGGGCGCGCTGGACTTTGCCGGCGGTACCGTGGTCCACGTCAACGCCGGTGTCTCGGCGCTGGTCGCGTCGCTGATCCTCGGCAAGCGGCTGGGCTATCCGACCGAGCGGATCGTGCCGCATTCGATGACGATGACCGGCATCGGCACCGGCCTGCTCTGGGTCGGCTGGTTCGGCTTCAACGCAGGGTCTGCGCTGGAGGCCAACGGCTCGGCGGCACTCGCGATGATCAACACCTTCGTTGCCACCGCCTCGGCAGGGCTTGCCTGGATGCTGGTGGAGCGGGTCAACGGCCACAAGGGGTCAGCGCTGGGCTTCTGCTCGGGTATCATCGCCGGTCTGGTCGCCGTCACGCCGGCGGCGGGCAATTCCGGTCCGTTCGGCGCGATCATCCTCGGCGCGCTCGCCTCGGTGGTCTGCTACTATGCGGTATCGTTCCTGAAGCCGAAGCTTGGTTATGACGACGCGCTCGACGCGTTCGGCATCCACGGCATCGGCGGCATGATCGGCGCGATCGGCACTGGCATCGTCTATGCCCCGGCGTTCGGCGGTCCCGGCAAGCCCGATTTCAGCATCGCCAGCCAGATCGTGACGCAGGTCATCGCCGTCGGTGCGACCATCATCTGGGCAACGATTGCCACCGTCATCGCGATGTACGTCGCCAAGGCGCTGACCGGCTTGCGGGTATCCGAAGAGGTGGAGCGCGAAGGCCTCGACCTCGGCGAGCACGGCGAGCGCGCCTACAACTGAGATTGGATGGGGGCGGCACAATCGCCCCCACCTCCAGCGGTTCCTCCTGCGGACCACCTCCAGCCCGGTACGGCGACGTACCGGGCCTTTTTTTGTCCGGGCCACCGGTCTGGAAGGGAGGGCGTGTCCGGTCGGCGGCGGGCGGTCGACACGGGCTATGCCAATGGCACCCGGTTGTGCGTATGAAACCCGCATGACGGATATTCCTCGCCCGACCGCGCCGCAATGGCTGACCCCCGACAGCCATGTCGTCATCGTTGGCGGCGGCTTCAGCGGTGCGTTGATGGCGATCAACCTGTTCCGCTTCGGCGGGCCGCGCACGACTTTGGTCGAGCGCACGCCGGCGCGGCTTGGCCGGGGCATCGCCTATGGCACCGCGCATCCCAGCCAGTTGCTGAACGTCCGCGCCGCGGCGATGAGCGCCTTTCCCGACGATCCCGCGCATTTCACGCGCTGGCTTGCGGCGCGGGAGGGTGAGGGCGGTTCACCCACCAGCTTTGTCGCGCGCGCCACCTATGGCGCGTATCTGCGCGAGATGCTGGCCGAAACGCGGGCGGCGGCGGGCGCGCGGCTGGACACGATCGCGGGTGAGGTGCTGGCGGTCGACCGGGCGGATGGCATGATCCGGCTTGCGCTGTCGGACGGCTCGACACTGACGGCGGATGCGGTCGTGCTGGCGGTCGGCAACCTGCCGCCGCATGTGCCGCCCGGTATCGACCCGGCCGCGCTGCCGACCGACGTCTATGTCCACAATCCATGGACGCAGGACCCCGCCGCTGGCCTTTCCGCCGCCGACCGCGTCGTGCTGGTCGGATCGGGCCTGACCGCGATCGACATGGCGCTGCAACTGGATGCGGCGGGGTTCGAGGGGAACATCCTCGCGCTGTCGCGGCGCGGCCTGTCGCCGCGTCGGCACGTCGATGGTGCGCCGGCCGCGCCGCCGGGATCGACCGACACGCCGGACCAGCCGCTGTCCGCGCTGGTCGCGCAGCTTCGCGCCGATGCGGCGGTGAAGGGCTGGCGGGCAGCAGTGGATGCGCTGCGCCCGGTGACCCAGCGGTGGTGGGCGCGCGCCGACGCCGTGACCCGCCAGCGCTTCCTGCGCCATGCGCGACCGTTCTGGGACGTGCACCGCCACCGGCTGGCCCCGGCGGTGGCCGACCGGATCGACGCGCTGGTCGCCGCGGGGCGGCTGACCTTCGCGGCCGGCAAGATCGTCACGGTGGAGGCGGATGGCGCGGGCGCGCGCCTGAGCTGGCGACCGCGCGGGCAGGCGCACCGGATCGAGACGACGGCGCGGCGGATCGTCAACTGCACCGGTCCGCAGGGCGACGTGCTGCGCAGCGACGAGGCTTTGCTGCGCCAGTTGATCGACGGCGGCATGATCCGGGCGGACGCGCTGCGGCTTGGCATCGACGTGGACGACGGATCGCGGGTCGTCGACAGCGCGGGGCGAGCGCAGTCGGATATCTACTGCGTGGGGCCGATGACGCGCGGAAGCTTCTGGGAAATCGTCGCGGTGCCGGACCTGCGCCGCCAGTGCGCCGATCTGGCGCGCCGGTTGTCCAACGCCCATTGGGTGAACGAGGGGCTGTAGGCAGCCCGTCAGCCCGTGCCGGGCCGATGCCCCTCCACCGGCGATCATCGTCGCCGGTGGAGGGGATATGCGATCAGTCGTAGTTCTTCAGTTCGTCGCCGGTCACGCGCACGACGTGCAGCACATTGGTCGAACCGGGCGTGCGGAAGGGGACGCCGGCCATCACGATGATGCTGTCGCCGGCACGGGCGATGCCGTGGCGCAGGGCCATGCGCTTGGCCTTTGCGACCATTTCCTCGAACGAGCTGACGTCCTTGGTGTGGACCGCGTGGGTGCCCCACAACAGGCCAAGGCGGCGTGCGGTTTCCAGTTCGGGGGTCAGGACCAGCAACGGCACCGACGGCCGCTCGCGCGCCACGCGGCGGGCGGTCGAGCCGGAGGTGGTGAAGCAGATGATCGCGGCGGCCGACACGGTCGACGCGATGTTCTTTGCTGCTTCCGACAACGCATCGGCGGTCGTCGGATCGGGCTTCATCACGGTAAAGTGGACGCGGTCGCCGTGGCCGGGATCGCGCTCCACCGCGTTGCCGATCGCGTTCATCATCGCCACCGATTCGGTCGGCCAGGCACCGGCGGCGCTTTCGGCCGACAGCATGATGGCATCGGCACCATCATAGATGGCTGTGGCCACGTCCGATACTTCCGCGCGGGTCGGCGACGGGCTGAGGATCATCGATTCGAGCATCTGCGTCGCGACCACCACCGGGCGGCCCATCCGGCGCGATACCTCGACGATACGCTTTTGCAGCGGCGGTACCTGCTCGGGTGGCATTTCGACGCCAAGGTCGCCGCGTGCGACCATCACACCGTCACACGCCTCGACGATCTCCTCCAGCCGCTCGATCGCGGCCGGCTTTTCGATCTTGGCGAGCAGCGCCGCCTTGCCGCCGATCAGCTTGCGCGCTTCCCACAGATCCTCGGGCCGCTGCACGAACGACAGGGCGATCCAGTCGACGCCCTGGTCGACCGCCCAGTCGAGGTCGCTGCGATCCTTGGGCGTCAGCGCCGGGACCGGGACGACGACGTCGGGGACGTTCAGTCCCTTCTTGTCCGACAACGCGCCGCCCACCTCTACAAGAGTGGTGATCGTGTCGGCGGTGTGAGCGGTGACGCGCAGCACCAGCTTGCCGTCGTCGAGCAGCAGGCGGGCGCCCGGCTCGATCGCCTGGAAAATCTCGTCATGCGGCAATTCGACCCGGGTCGCATCGCCGGGTGCGGTCGATCGGTCGAGCACGAACGACGATCCGGTGACCAGCACGGTGCGGCCGCCATCGAATTTGCCGACGCGCAGTTTCGGCCCCTGAAGATCGGCAAGGATCGTCGTCGGGCGACGATATTCGGCCTCCAGCGAGCGAATCGCCTTTACGACCGCGACCTTCGACGCCTGATCGCCGTGGCTCATGTTGATTCGGAACGCATCGGCCCCTGCCTCGAACAGAGTGGCGATCATCTCGCGCGTGCTGCTGGCCGGGCCGAGCGTTGCGAGAATGCGGACCTTACGCGATCGGGGGGATATGGCCTTGGTCATACGAAAACATCCTCGGGACTTTGCCCGGCAGGCTCTACCGCCTATCTCGCGCCAATCAACCTTGGAGCGACAGGTAATGGCTACTCTTGACGATATCGACGACGCTACGGCCGCCGCGGCGTTCCGCCGGCTGGTCCTGCACCTGCGCCACCGCGACGATGCGGCCAATGTCGATCTGATGGGCCTCGCCGGATTCTGCCGCAACTGCCTGTCCGACTGGACGCACGAGGCGAGCGGCGGCACGCTGGGCAAGGACGCCGCGCGAGAGGCCATTTACGGGATGCCCTACGCGCAGTGGAAGGCGCAAGCCGGCGAGGCGACGCCGGAGCAGCTGGCGCGCATGGCGGAGAGCGTGAAGAAGAACGCATGAGGGTTAACGCGACCGTTGGTTAACGCTCGCCTTGAGCGGCGCGCGCGAACCGCCTAGACGCGCCGTCCGCATCCCCGTCGTCTGCGCGCGTATCGCGTCGCGACGAATCGGGGATCACATCACGCATCGGGTCCGAAGCGGCCAGGGGGAACATCATGACGGACGAACGCCAACACGGCATGGGCGGCGGATCGGTCGCCGCGGACGAACTGCGGCTGCTGATCGAGCGCGCCGAGCGACTGGAAGAAGAGAAGAAGGGCATCGCCGACGACATCAAGGACGTGATGGCCGAGGCAAAATCGCGTGGCTACGACACCAAGGCGATCCGCAAGATCATGAGTATCCGCAAGAAGAAGAAGGAAGAATATCAGGAGGAGGAGACCATCCTCGAAACCTACATGACCGCGCTTGGCATGATCTGATGACCGGGTCGCCGTGCCCGGTGGTGCCGGGGCGGCGGCCCGACGCGGCGGGGGCACGGCGTTGATCCTTGCCCTTGTCTGTTACCTGCTGGCGGTCAATTTCGCCGCCGTCGTCGCGTTCCGGCGTGACAAGGCGCTGGCGGTTCGGGGTGCGCGGCGAACGCGCGAATCGACGCTATTGTGGCTGGCGGTCGCCGGCGGCAGTCCGGGCGCGATCTGGGCGCGGCGGCGGTTTCGTCACAAGACGCGCAAACAGCCGTTCGCTGGCCGGCTTGACCGGATCGCGATGGTGCAGGCGGGGGGTGTCGTCGGGTTGGTTGTAACCCTCCTGATCTGACGGCGTGTGTTCCCGCGCTCACGCCGCCTCCGCCGGTTGCGTCGTCCATCCCAGCCGCGGCACGGTGATCGACCGCTTGCCGCCCATGTCGACGCGGCACACGAACAGCTCCCGCGATTCGATATTCGCCAGCAGCCGTCGCACGCGGCCGAGCGAACTGGTGCCGTACACTTCCGCAATGCGCAGGTCGGACGGGCAGGGATCGCCGTCGCGCGCCGCACGGGCGACGACGAGGAACGCACCGAGCATGTCGTCGGGCAAGGCGCTGGCCACCTCCAGCGCGGCCGTCCAGTCGGGATCGGTCAGGTCGAAGATCCCGGCCCGCGCGCAGCTCAGCCGTCGGACGAAGGCGGACAGGTCGACCGGTGGCCGCGCCAGATCGGCCATCCGGCAGCGGACCTGGAAATCCTGGAACAGCACAGCCGGCGCACGCAGGGCCGATTCTCGGTCCTCGACGATCGCGCGCATCACGTCGGCGACGATGGCCTCGACCGCCTCGGGCGTCTTGTCGGGCACCGCGCTCGCCGCCGGGGCCGGGGCGACCTTCGCGAAATCCTCGATCAGCGTGTCGGCGGGCACCGACACCTTGGGTTCGGGGCCGAAATTGAACTCCGGCAGCGGATCGACCGGCGCGAACAGCAGGTCCTTCATGTCGGCGGCGGGCGCGGTCGGCAGCGGGGTGAGTTTCGGACTGCCGCTGCGCGCCGACGTTTCGACCGAGCCGATCTTGACCGAGATCGGCCGCCTGGACACCGCCGGCCCCAATGCGAGGAACGTCCCGCGCTGAAGCTCGCGAATCGTCTCCGCCTGTCGCCGGTCCATGCCGAGCAGGTCGGCCGCGCGCGCCATGTCGATGTCGAGAAAGGTGCGGCCCATCAGGAAGTTCGACGCCTCCGCCGCGACGTTCTTGGCCAGCTTGGCCAGACGCTGCGTGGCGATGACGCCGGCAAGGCCGCGTTTGCGTCCGCGACACATCAGGTTCGTCATCGCCGACAGCGAGGCGCGGCGGACCTCCTCGTTCACCTCACCGGCCGCCGCAGGGGCGAACAGCTGCGCCTCGTCGACCACCACGAGGGCGGGATACCAATGTTCGCGCGGGGCATCGAACATCGCCGACAGGAAGGAGGCGGCGCAGCGCATCTGGCCCTCGACCTCAAGCCCCTCCAGGCTGAGCACGACCGAGGCGCGGTGCTGGCGGATGCGCGCGGCAAACCGTGCGACCTCGCGCTCGCTATATTCGCCGGCGTCGATCACGGTGTGGCCATAGGCCCCGGACAGGGTGACGAAATCACCCTCGGGGTCGATGATGACCTGCTGCACCTGACCCGCCGATCGTTCGAGCAGGCGGCGCAGCAGATGCGATTTCCCCGATCCCGAATTGCCCTGAACCAGCAATCGGGTGGCGAGCAGTTCCTCCAGGTCGATCGCGACGGCGGCCCCTGCGCCGTCGGTTCCCATGTTCACGCGTACGGTCATGGGGCGCGTTTGGCGTATGCGGGCGGGGCGGGGCAAGCGGATTGCGGCGGGGGCATGATATACCGCATGACGAAGCCTTCAATTTGCAGCGTGTGGCGGGGCCTTGCGTCCGCGATCGTGACCCCATGAAACGGCACGACCCACGGCGACCACGGCCCCGCACGACACGCGCCAGCCCTGCCCGGCACGCCGCGGGCGGTGCTGGCAGCGAAAATCGATGCACTGGCGAAATCGGCGCGCGACGATTAAGACCCGGCGCATCCATTCAGAGGCGACCCATGGCAGGCCATTCCAAATACGCGAACATCAAGCATCGTAAGGGTGCGCAGGACAAGAAGCGCTCCAACATCTTCAGCAAGCTGTGCCGCGAAATTACCGTGGCCGCCAAGATGGGGCTGCCCGATCCCGACATGAACCCGCGCCTGCGCATGGCGGTGAACGCGGCCAAGGCGCAGTCGGTGCCCAAGGACAATATCCAGCGTTCGATCGACAAGGCGAGCCGCGGCGACACCGAGAATTACGAGGAAATCCGTTACGAGGGCTTTGGCCCCGGTGGCGTCAGCCTCATCATCGAGGCGCTGAGCGACAACCGCAACCGTACCGCGACCAACGTCCGCGTCGCGGTCAGCAAGAATGGCGGCAATCTGGGCGCGCCGGGTGCGGTCAGCCATGCGTTCGACCGGCTTGGTCTCATCAACTATCCGGCGTCCGCCGGCGATGCGGAGAAGGTCTTCGAGGCGGCGCTGGAGGCGGGTGCCGAGGACGTCACGTCGAGCGACGACGGTCACGAGATCTGGACCGATCAGGGGTCGCTGCACGAGGTCGTCAAGGCGCTGGAGCCGGTGCTGGGCGAGGCGGAGGGCGCGAAACTCGCCTGGCGTCCGCAGACGATGGTCGATGTCGGCGAGGGCGATGCCGCCACGCTGTTCAAGCTGCTCGACGCGCTGGACGAGGATGACGACGTCCAGACCGTGTGGGCGAATTACGAAATCTCCGATGACGTGATGGAAAAGCTGGGTTGAGCGCATGATCGTCCTCGGCCTCGACCCCGGCCTCGGCACCACCGGCTGGGGTTTGATCCGGGCCGAGGGCAACCGGCTGACGCATATCGCCAACGGGCGGTTGTGCACCGACACCAAGGCCCCGCTCGCGCGTCGGCTCGCGCATCTCGACGCGATGCTGGCCGCGCTGGTGATCGACCATGCGCCCGACGCGGCGGCGGTCGAGGAGGTGTTTGTCAATTCCAACGCGGTCACCACGCTCAAACTGGGGCAGGCGCGCGGCGTCGTGCTGTGCGCGGCCGCGCGCGCGGGCGTCGACGTCGGCGAGTACAAGGCGAGCGTCGTCAAGAAATCGGTGGTCGGTAACGGCAACGCTGAAAAGACGCAGGTGCAGGCGATGATCGGGGTGCTGCTGCCTGGCGTGAAGATCGACGGCCCCGACGCCGCCGACGCGCTGGCGGTGGCGATCTGCCACGCGCATCACAGCGCCAGCGCCAGAACGATGGCCCGTGCCCGCCCGATGGCGTGAACGCAGGCGGCGGGGATTACCGCCCCTTGCCCGGCGGGCCGTGGCATTGCCGTGATATCGGAAAAATGGTGCTGCTGGGGAGGATTGAACTCCCGACCTCGTCATTACCAATGACGCGCTCTACCACTGAGCTACAGCAGCGCACACCACCGTCGAGCGGTGGAGCGGGCCTAAGAGACGACCCGGGAAAGATTGTCAAGGCAGGCGATGCAGGTTTAGGCTTGGGATATGACGGAAAAGGAAGAAAAGGCCGCGCGGCTGGCGGCGGCGCTTCGGCAGAACCTCCGGCGGCGCAAGGCGCAGGCGCGGGGTGAGGCACCGGCGACGGTGCCAGACCCCGACAAGGACTGACCCCGCGCCGCCGGTTCTCAGGCGTGCGCGATCGGTGCGCACTTCGCCGTCAGCCAGTCGCGGGTGGCGGCATCCAGCACCGGTCCCAACGTCGCCAGCACCCGCGCGTGATAGGCGTCGAGCCAGTCGCGCTCCGCTGGGGTCAGCAGCGATGCGTCGATCAGCGTGCGTTCGATCGGCGCGAAGGTCAGCGTCTCGAACCCCAGCATCGCCCGGTCCGCACCCGGAATGTCGCGTGGCTCGACCAGCACGAGGTTCTCGATGCGGATGCCGTATTCGCCGGCCTTGTAGTATCCCGGCTCGTTCGACAGTATCATGCCGGCGCGCAAGGGTTCCATCGGTCCGCCGCCGGGGTAGTTGGGCGCGGCGATCCGCTGCGGCCCTTCATGCACCGCCAGATAGGCGCCGATGCCGTGACCGGTGCCGTGGGCGTAATCCAGTCCCGCCTCCCACAGCGGTCGTCGTGCCAGCGCATCGAGGTGCCCGCCAAGCGTCCCGTCGGGGAATACCGCGGTGGCCAGGCCGATATGCCCCTTGAGAACGCGGGTGAAGCGGTCGCGCATCTCCGGCGTCGGGTCGCCGATCGGCATCACGCGCGTCACGTCGGTGGTGCCGTCGGCATATTGGCCGCCCGAATCGATCAGGAAAAGCTGGCCGAGTTCGATCGGCGCGTTCGAGTCCTCGGTGACGTGGTAATGTGGCGAGGCACCATGCGCGCCGGTGGCGGAAATGGTGCTGAACGATACGTCCTTCAGCAGCCCCGATTCCTCGCGCAAGGCAAGCAGGCGCGCGGCGGCGGAGAGTTCGGTCTGCCCGCCCTTGGGACATTCCGCCTCGACCCAGCGCAGGAAGCGGGTCAGCGCCGCGCCGTCGCGCACCGACGCCGCACGGTGGCCATCGACCTCGGCCGGGTTCTTGATCGCCTTGGCCAGCACGACGGGATCGCGCGTGGCGACGACCTTCGCACCGTCACGCTCCAGCGCGGCGAAGATCGCGGCGACCGCGCGTTCGGGATCGGCGGCGACGCGCTGGCCCGCATAGCCCGTCAGCGCGGATGCGAAGTCGGCGCGGTCACGCACCCGGACGGCGTTGCCAAGATGCTGGTGGACCGCGTCGCCGACCTTGTCCGGGGCGACGAACAGGTCGGTCGTCCCGTCACGCCCGACGATGGCGTAGGACAGGGTCACCGGCGTGTGCGCGACGTCGCCGCCGCGCACGTTCAGCAGCCACGCGATCGAATCGAGCGCCGACAGGACGACCGCGTCTGCCTCGATGCCCGCCAGCCATTCAGCCACCGCCTGCCGCTTCTGCGCCGATGACGCACCGGCCAGCGCGTCGTCATGGACGGCCATCGGTGCGGGTGACGGGGCGGGGCGGTCGGTCCAGACCGCGTCGATCGGGTTGGCCTCGACCGCGACCAAAGTCGCGCCACGATCGGCGAGCGCGGCCTGCGCGTCCGCCACCCAGCCGCGCGTGTGCAGCCACGGATCGTAGCCGATCCGGTCGCCGGCCCGGGCGTGCGCGCCCAGCCAGTCGGCGATGCTGGTGGCCGGCACCGGCACATAGTCCCAGTCGTCGGCCGACACCTGTTCGCGGACCTGCAACGTGTAGCGGCCATCGGTGAAGATCGCGGCGCGGGTTTTCAGGACGACCGCTGATCCGGCCGATCCGCCGAACCCGGTCAGCCAGCCCAGCCGCTGCGCATAGTCGCCGACATATTCGGACATGTGCTCGTCCGTCAGCGGCACGACGAAGCCGTCCAGCTCCTGCCCGGACAGGTGGGCGCGAAGGGCAGCGAGGCGGGCGGGGTAGGGGGACATGGGGCAGGCTCCGTTTCTGGGTGAGGGGCGTACCGGATCGGCGCGGAGGGCGGCAATGGGGTTTGTTGGGCTTCCACTCCAAGACGTGCGTACCACCCAGGCCTCCGCCGGGGTGGAGCAACGATAGGATTGGGGCACCTCATCCCCTACCGGGAGGATTGTATCGACGCCGACCCCGCCCTCCGGCTAGGACGACGCCATGACGAACACTCCCCCACGCGCCGAAACCCGCCCGCACAGCTTCACCGCGCACGGGGTGACGATCGAGGATCCTTACGCTTGGTTGAAAGACCCGAACTATCCGGAGATCGAGGACGCCGACGTGCTCGCCTATCTCGCCGAGGAGAACGCGTATTTCGAGGGTGTGATGGCCCCGCACAAACCGGCCGTCGACACGTTGTACGAGGAGATGAAGGCGCGCATCAAGGAGGACGATTCCAGCGTGCCGCAGAAGGACGGCGACTGGTATTACTGGACCGCGTACGAAACCGGCGGCCAGTATCGCAAATGGTGGCGCAAGCCAGTCTCGGGTGGCGCGGACGAGCTGCTGCTCGACGAACCGGCGCTGGCCGAGGGGCACGAATATTTCCGGCTGGGCGCGTTCAGCGTGTCCAATTCCGGGCGCTATCTGGCCTATGCGATCGACGATGACGGTGGCGAGCGGTTCGAGGTGCGGGTCAAGGACCTGGCCACCGGCGAGCACCTGCCCGAGGTGATTCCGGGCATGTTGTCCGAAATCGTCTGGGCGGGCGACGACAGTGGCTTCCTGTACGGCCTGGCCAACGACCAGTGGCGGACCGACAATGCGCGTTTCCACCGGCTGCACACGCCGGTCACCGACGACGTCGTGATCTTCACCGAGGCGGACGAGGGCTACCGTGTCAGCGTCGGCGAGACGAGTTCGCGCAAGTGGATCGTCCTGTCGACCGGCGACCATGTCACGACCGAAATCTATCTGCTGCCCGCCAACGATCCGCTCGCGACGCCGATGCTGGTGTCGGCACGCAAGGAGGGGCGGGAATATGACGTGGACGAGCATGACGGGACGCTGTTCATCCACACCAACGACGTGCATCCGAACTTCCGGCTGGTCACCGCCCCCGTCGAGACGCCGGGCGAATGGACCGAGCTGATCGGCCCGTCCGAGCATTTCTACATGACCGGCGTCGAGTGCTACGCGAAGTTCTTCATCGTCGACGGGCGCGAGGACGGCCTCGATCAGATCGAGATCCATTCATACGACGGCGGCAGGCCGAAGCGGATCGCGTTTCCCGAGGCGAGCTATGACGCCGGGCTTGGCGACAATCCCGAATATGACATGGAGGTCTTGCGCGTCGGCTATGAATCGATGGTCACGCCGGGCACCGTCTATGATTACGACGTCGCCAGCGGCGCACTGACCACGCTGAAGGTGCAGGAGATTCCGTCCGGTTACGACGCCGACGGCTATCGCACCGAACGGCTGAAGATCACGGCCCGCGACGGCACGCTGATCCCGGTGTCGATCGTCTATCCGAAGGATTTTCCGAAGGACGGCAGCCGGCCGTTGTTCCTCTATGCCTATGGGGCCTATGGCTATGCGATTCCGCCGGGCTTCTCGACCGGGCGGCTGTCGCTGCTCGATCGCGGCTTCGCCTACGCCATCGCGCATATCCGCGGCGGCGACGATCTGGGCCAGCAATGGTATCTCGACGGCAAGCTGACCAAGCGCACCAACACGTTCGACGATTTCGTCGATGTCGCGCGCGGGCTGGTGGCGGACGGGTGGACCAGCGCGGGGCGGATCGCCATCGCCGGGCGATCGGCGGGTGGCGAGCTGATGGGCGCGGTCGTCAATTCCGATCCCGACCTGTGGGGCGCAGTCATCGCCGACGTGCCGTTCGTCGATGTGCTGAATACGATGCTGGATGCCGACCTGCCGCTGACGCCGGGCGAATGGCCCGAATGGGGCAACCCGATCGAGGACAAGGCCGCGTTCGACCTGATCCACAGCTACAGCCCCTATGACAACGTGCGGGCGCAGGCCTATCCGCCGATGTTCATCTCGGGCGGGCTGAACGACCCGCGCGTGACGTATTGGGAACCGGCGAAGTGGGCGGCGAAACTGCGCGCCACCAAGACCGATGACAACATCCTGCTGCTGAAGACCAATATGGGCGCGGGCCATGGCGGCAAGTCCGGCCGGTTCGAATCGCTGCGGGAAGCGGCAGAGGAGCATGCCTTCGTCCTGTGGCAACTGGGCGTGCCTGCGTGACGATCGAGACCTTCGTCGCGGACTATGGCCTGCTCGCGGTGGTGCTGGGGGCGGGGATCGAGGGCGAGACGGCGGTCGTGATCGGCGGGCTGATGGCGCATCAGGGGCTGTTGTCACTGCCGCTGGTCATGGTCGCGGCGGCGGTGGGGTCGTTCGCCTCCGACCAGATATTCTTCACGATCGGCCGGCGGTTTCGCCAGTCGGCCTGGGTGGCGCGGCTGACGGCGCGACCGGCCTTCGCACGGGCGTTGACGACGCTGGAACGGCACCCTAGGGCCTTCATCCTCGGTTTCCGCTTCCTCTATGGCTTGCGGACGATCAGCCCGGTCGCGGTCGGCACCAGCCATATTCCGACCGCGACGTTCGTGCCGCTGAACGCGCTGGCGGCGGCGCTGTGGGGCATGCTGTTCGCGACGATCGGCTATGTTTTCGGTGAAGGATTTGCCGAACTGGTCGGGCGGGTTCGGCTGGATCGGCAGACGTTGCTGATCGTGGCGGCCAGTCTGCTGGTGATCGGCTTGGCGATACGGGGCGCGATGCGGTGGCGCAGCGGGCGATGACGGGCTTCACGCTTGCCATCACCGCCGGCGCGGACGACATCGACGAACTGGGCCACGTCAACAATGCGGTCTGGGTCCAGTGGATCCAGCGGATCGCGACCGCGCATTGGGACGCCGTCGCCACCGAGGACCAGCGCGCCGCGCATGCCTGGGTCGTGACGCGGCATGCGATCGACTATCGCGGCAACGTTGTCGCCGGTGAAACCGTCACCGGCGAAACCTGGGTACCCGAACCACCCAAGGGTGCGCGCTTCGATCGCCATGTCCGCTTCGTCGGTGCCGATGGACGGGTGAAGGTGGAGGCGGTGACGACCTGGGCGCTGATCGACCGCGCGACCGGTCGGCTGTTGCGGGTCCGCCCCGACCTTGCGGCGGCGTTTCTTGGCCGCCCTTCGGTCAATCCGCATGCGACATCGGTTCGTGCATCGGACAGCCATTGACCCGCGCGCGAAAATCGGCCGACATTTCATAGGCCGGCTTGCGGACGCGGTTGATCCGCCCGAGCGGCTGGTGCGCCGCCAGCCCATGCCATGGGCTGAACGACAAGCTATCCTCGCGCCCGATGCTCGTGTCGCCGGCCCAGGTCGACTGCGGCCCGGCGATCAGGCGGGCGACGGTGACATAGGGGCTGGCGGCCTGATCCCATTCGACCGTTGCATCCTCGATCGGCATCGCCTCGGCGTCGATGCAGAGCTGGACGCGCAACTCCCAGGTTCCCCCCTGGTCGAAGCCGGAATCAATCTCCTCGCGCAGCGCGTCGTCACGGCCGTCGATCGCGATCTCCTCGCCCGAGAAGCGGGTAAGTGACGGCGACACCGGCACCAGCGACAGCTTGGCGACATGGTCGCCGTAGCGAAAGGCGGTGGCGGTGAAATACTGCTCGCCGAGCGGGTGGACGTGCGGGGCGCCCCCCAGGGTCTTGAGCGTCGCGCTCTCCCCGCCAACGGCCTCGATGGCCTTTTCGGTCCAGCGCAGCAGCGCGGACAGTGCGACCTTTGCACCTTCGGCGCGATCGGTGGTCTTGGTCAGCAGCTTGAGGTTGCCGAGGAACGCCTTTGCGGTCGGCGCGGCGAAGACCGGCGCGTTGATCATCAGCAGATCCTGTGCCCGGCTGTCCTCCGACCCGGGCAGCCTGTCGCCCTCGACGCCGAGGATCTTGATGGCCACGCCGCGGGGCAGCGAGATCTTGTCGGTCAGGATGTCGCCGGCATTGGTCGAAAAACGAAGGATCGCGTCATGGCGACCGGGCGTCGCGAACAGCCCCTGCGCCAGTTCCGGCGGCAGGTTGTCCAGCACCTCCAGCCGTGCATCGACCAGCGCATGACCCTTCGCATGGACCGATCGCACGGCGTGGCCGTAATCGCTCGCCGTGGTTTCAAGGATCGTGTGCAGTTGTTCGCGCAGGCCGACGCTGGTGTCCGTCTCGTCGGGCTCCCGCGTTTCGAGGGCGGGGCTGTAGGCGATGGGGCGGGCCATGATGACGATCCTCGACAGAAATATCCCGCAACCAACGGCCCGGCGTCGTCCCCGTTCCGGCCGGGCGGGTCGAGCGCCGACAAACGACGAGCCGTTGGTATTAGGCCTGTCGCGAACCGCCCGCTTCTGTCATCGCGGCGTCGCCTTCGATCCTGACAGTTCACCAGCATTCCACGGGAGTATTCATGACCGCGATCGGTATCTACGGCAGCGCAGGACGGATGGGTCGGGCGATCGCCGACACGATCGAACTGCACGGGGCCGACCTGTCCGGCGGTGTCGATGCCGGCGGCGATCCGGCCCCGCTGGCCGCGCTGTCGGACGTGCTGGTCGACTTTTCGACCCCGTCCGCGCTGGAATCGCATCTGGCGGCGGCGCGGGCGGCGGGCACGCCGATGGTGATCGGCACGACCGGGCTGAGTGCGGCCCATCACGCCGCGATCGACGCGGCCGCCGCCGATATCGCGGTGTTGCAGACCGGCAATACCTCGGTCGGCGTAACCTTGCTGCGCGAACTGGTGGCGCAGGCCGCGGCCCGGCTGGGAGCCGACTGGGATATCGAGATCGTCGAGATGCACCACCGGCACAAGGTCGATGCGCCTTCGGGCACCGCCAACCTGCTGGGTGAGGCGGCGGCGACCGCGCGCGGGACCACGCTGTCCGAAGTGCGCGTCGATGACCGTTCCGGCCTGACCGGTGCGCGCAGCGAAGGGACGATCGGCTTCGCGTCGTTGCGCGGCGGGTCGGTGGTCGGCGACCACAGCGTGATCTTCGCCAGCGAGGGCGAACGGATCGAGCTGAACCACCGTGGCGAGGACCGGTCGATCTTTGCCAAGGGCGCGGTGCGCGCGGCCCTGTGGCTGGTCGGCCAGCCAGCCGGGCGCTACACGATGGGCGATGTGCTGGCGCTGTGAAGAAGGCCGACGTCGCCGAATTCTACGCGCGCCTCGCCGCCGACAATCCGCATCCCGAAACCGAGCTGGAATCGGTTAATGCCTATACCCTGTTGGTGGCGGTGGCGTTGTCGGCGCAGGCGACCGATGTCGGCGTGAACAAGGCGACGCGCGCCCTGTTCGCGGAGGTCGACACGCCCGAAAAGATGGTCGCGCTGGGCGAGGACGCGCTGAAGGGACATATCAGGACGATCGGCCTGTTCAATACCAAGGCCAAGAACGTCATCGCGCTGTCGCAGGCGCTGATCGACCGGTATGACGGGATCGTGCCCAACGACCGCGATGCGCTGGAAACGCTGCCCGGCGTCGGACGCAAGACCGCTAATGTCGTGATGAACGTGGCGTTTGGCGCGGAGACGTTCGCGGTCGACACCCACATCTTCCGGGTCGGCAACCGTACCGGTCTGGCGCGCGGCAAGACGCCGCTGGCGGTCGAACTGAAGCTGGACAGGGCGACGCCACAGCCGTTCCGGCTGCACGCGCATCACTGGCTGATCCTGCACGGCCGCTATATCTGCAAGGCGCGGCGACCGGAATGCTGGCGCTGCCCGGTGGCGGACCTGTGTGCCTACAAGCCCAAGACACCCGAGCCGGCCGCCAAATAGCGAAAACTGCTGGCGTGTCCGGCGCGGCTTTGCTAGGCGAGCCGCTCCAGGGGCACCCGTAGCTCAGCTGGATAGAGCACTGCCCTCCGAAGGCAGGGGCCACTGGTTCGAATCCAGTCGGGTGCACCATTTGGGCTTTGTGCGCCCGTAGCTCAGCTGGATAGAGCATCAGACTACGAATCTGAGGGCCGGGCGTTCGAATCGCTCCGGGCGCACCATTTTCCACCGTGCCGGCAAAACGCACCGACAGGGCGTCGCTCTACGTCCGTGTCGGCCCCGCCCCCAAGAGGGCAGGGCCGTTCGTTTACTTCGCGCCCGAGACGACGGCGTCGAACTGCGCGGCGGTCAGGCCCAGGATCACGCCGTTCGGACCGGCGGCAAAGCCGGTGACGGGCAGCTTCACGTCACCCTTGGGGGTGGTCAACGTGACGAATTCGGCATCGGCCGACTTGATCGTGCCGAGAACCGCGCCCCCATTCAGGCTGCTGACCGAGGTGCCGGGAACGAGCTGGGCCTTCACCTGCGCGGCTGCGGCGGCCTTTGCCTCGGTGGCGGCGGCATCAAGCTGTGCGCGGGTCAGGCTGACGGTCACGCCCTTTGGCGACGACCCGATCGCCGACATCGGCACGGCCACGTCGTTGGTGCCGGTCGAGATCAGCACTGACGCGGCGTCGACGGTCTTGATGGTGCCGGCGGGGGTGCCGGCCGGGTCGTACACGGTAGCGCCGACGGTGGGCGTCGCGGCCGTAGCGGTCGCCGCTGTGCCGGTCGCGGGCTGGGCTGGAGCGGTCTGGGCCGGTGCTGTCTGGGCCGGAGCGGTCTGTGTCTGGGCGAATGCCGGTGCGGCCGCGGTGAGCGACAGCGCGATAATCAGCGTGGTCTTCATGATAGCCCTTTCTGGTCGTTGAGAATCCATAACGATCGCCCAACGCCCGATACCGCGATTCCGTTTCGTGGCGCGCCGTTTCAGGCGGCTCGCTTCAGGCTGGGGGCGGGGCGGACCACCGTCTTTCCGGCATCGTCGGTCAGCGCATAGGTGAAGCCCGGCAACAGCGCGAAGGCACCGGTTCGCCCGTCCTGCGCGATCGCGATGAAGCCGACCTGCGTGTCCTTGATCGCGTCGCCGCGCAGCCGTGCGATGTGCATCACCGCCTCGCGACAGGCGGCGTCCGGGGCCATGCCGGCGCGCATCGACGCGACGACCCGCGCGGTGCCGGCGATGCGCGTGACTTCCTCGCCCAGCCCGGTCGCGGTCGCCGCACCGACGCCCGCCTCCACGAACAGGCCGCTGCCGCACTGCGGGGAATCGCCCAGCCGCCCGTGCATCTTGAACGCCATGCCGGACGTCGTGCAGGCCCCGGCGAAGCGGCCGCTGCGGTCGCGCGCCAGCAGGCCGATCGTATCATGGTCGCGCGCATCGCCGCTGATCCGGTTCTCGCTGTTGGCGACGGGCCTGTACGCTTGCGTGGTCAGCCATTTGCGCCATTCCGCCTCGGATTCGGGGGTCAGCAGGTTTTGCTGCGGGAACCCCTGGTCGCGCGCGAACCGCGTTGCGCCGTCGCCGACCAGGAAGGTGTGCGGCGTCTTTTCCATCACCGCGCGCGCGACCGAGATGGCGTGAGTGGTGTTTTCCAGCGCACCGACCGCGCCGACATGACCGGCATCGTCCATGATGATCGCATCCAGCGTCACCCGGCCGTCGCGGTCGGGATAGCCCGAATAGCCGACCGAATGATTGGCCGGGTCCGATTCCGGCACGCGCCCGCCCGCCTCGACCGCATCGACCAGCGTGCCGCCGGCGATCAGCTTTGCATAGGCGGCTGCATTGGCCGCCGCGCCGAAATCCCAGGTCGACAGGATGACGATGCCTACCTTCGCGGCGGCGGCGGCCGGGATGCTGGCGACGGCGGCGGCCCCGGTCGCGAGGCCCAGCACGCCGCGTCGTGTCGTGTCGGTGGAAATCGTCATGGCTGGCCCCCGCAGGCGTGGTTTTCACAGGGCCGCGACCATGCACCGCGCGCGGGGCGGATCAAGTGTTTCATGGCTGATTTCGGAGGAATGGAGCGGGTAACGGGAATCGAACCCGTGTATTCAGCTTGGAAGGCTGCTGCACTACCATTGTGCTATACCCGCTCACTCACGGATTGCCTGCCACAGAGCGGGCGGGCGCGTCAACATCCGGCTTGGCGGACGGCAGCGAACGGCGTAGCCAACGGCCATGCGAACCATATCCGACGACGTGGCCGTGCGGCTGTATCACCTCGACGACAGCGGCGCGGCGGTGACGCTGTTGTACGGCACGCTGGCGCAGGCACTCGCCGAGGCGGCGGCGCAGGAGCCGGACGTGCAAGGCGACCTGTTCCTTCAGACCAGCAGCGATGTGGTCGGCTATCTCGATTTCGTGGAAGGATAAGGCAATGACACCGGGGATCTGGCGGACCGTGCTGATCCGGTGTCTGGCGCTGACGCTGCTGGTCACGCCCGTGGTGGCCGTGGCCCGGCCCGTGGGGATGGCTGCTCCCGCCGATCGGCTGGCGGAGGGCTGGTGGGCGGCCCGCCATGCCGCGATCCTGACGCTGGTCGCGACCCGGCCCGATCCGCAGGTCCTGCTGATCGGCGATTCGATCACCAACAATTACGACAAGGCCACACCGCCCGACGAGGATTTCGCCGGCACCTGGGCGCAATTCTACGCCCCCCGGCGTGCGATCAACCTGGGGTTTAGCGGCGACACGACCGCGAACCTGCTGTGGCGGCTGGATCATGGCGAGGTCGACGGGCTGAACCCGAGGGTCGCGGTGGTGCTGATCGGCACCAACGACACCGGCCGTGCGGGCCGTACGGCGGCGCAGACGGAAGAAGGAATCGACGCGGTGGTCGCAGACCTGTCGCGCCGGTTGCCGACGACCAGGATCCTGTTGCTTGGCCTGTTGCCGAGCGCGATCTCCCCGGCGAAGTCCGCAGCCGACGCGGCGGTGAACGCCTATCTGGCGCGGCGCTATGCCGGCGATCCGCGCGTCGCCTATCTCGATGTCGGCTCGATCTTCCAGGCAAGTGACGGGACGCTCGACACGCGGCTGTTCTATGATCCGCGCCTGTCGTGGCATGGTGCGGCGCTGCATCCCGATACGGTCGGGCAGCGGCGAATGGCGGAGGCCATCGAACCGACATTGGCCGCATTGCTGGGCACGCCGCCGCGCGTTGCCCTGACCGCGATGACCGACGTGAACACCGCCACCGTGCCAGTGCCGTGGCTGGAGCGGGATTCCTACGACTGGTACCCGCGCCACCGTGCAGTGATGGGCCTGCACGGCATGAAGCCTGAGGTCGTCCTGATCGGCGATTCGATCACCCATTTCTGGGCCGGGCCGCCCGCCGCCGCGCGGGTCAGTGGTCCGCAGGCATGGGCGCGGGTATTCGGCGGCATGGCGGTCGCCAATCTGGGTTTCGGCTGGGACCGGACGCAGAACGTCCTGTGGCGGCTGCGGTCTGGCGAGTTCGATGGCATGGCCCCGGACTGGGTCGTCCTCAACATCGGCACCAACAACCTGACCGGCACCACCAACGCCCGTGCGAGCACCCCGGCGGAGGTGGTGGCCGGTGTCGCGGCTATCGTCCGCGACGTGAAGGCGCGCTCGCCGCACAGCCGGATTGCGCTGATGGCGATCTTTCCGCGTGGTGATACCGCCACCGATCCGTTGCGCGTTACGATTGCCCGGACCAACCGCCTGCTGGCTGACCGGTTCGCGCGCGATCCGGCGGTGCGGTTCATCGACATCGCCGGTCGGTTTCTGCGGCCAGACGGGACGCTTGATCGCGCCCTGCTGCCCGACGGGACGCATCCGGATGACGCCGGGTACGCGCTGTGGGCGGATGCGCTGATCGCTGCGGGCATCGGGCGGGGTGGCCATGGAACAACAGCGACGACATCGCTTCGTTAACCGGTTTCAGGCTAAGCGATGGCCATGACCGCCGCCACGCCCATCGCCGCCGATCCGCGCCCGCCATCGGCGGTCAGCGGCGGTGCGGGTCTCGCCGGGATCGCCGGCGTCTTCGCGTGGATCATGGTCGCGCGGCATTACCATATGGACGGGCCGTATGCGGCGCTGGTCAATCTGGTGGCCTGTGGCGTGCCGATGGCGCTCTGGTCGCTGCTGGTCGACAAGGTGCATCGCAATCTGTCTACCGGGATCGACTGGACAGGCCCGCGGCCTTGGCGCGAGACGATCGACATCAGCCTGACCAAGCTGGCGGGGCTGTGGATCACCTGGGGGGGGATCGCGCTGATCTATGCCACCGGGCGCTTCTACTGGATCGGCAATTTCGCGTTCGCGATGTGGTGCCTGACCTGGGCCGCGCCGGTGCTGTTCGTGTGTTCGGTGCCCTATGTGCTGTGGATCGACCGGCGACTGGTGGCCCCGCGCGATGGCGCGTGGATGCTGGGCGCGTGGATGACGGGGCAGGCGGGGGTCGAGCGCGAGGCGATCTACAATCACCTGCGCAGCTGGGGGGTGAAGGCGTTCTTCCTCGCCTTCATGCTCGGCGGTCTGCCGGGCGGGTTCGGCGAGTTCGTGCGCGGTGACCTGAGCGTCGTGCTGCGCGATCCGGTGGCGCTGTCGCTGTGGCTGATCGCGCTGATGTTCCTGATCGACATGGCGTTCGCGACGGTCGGCTATGTCCTGACCTTCCGTCCGCTCGATTCGCATATCCGCACCGCCAATCCGTTCGCGGCGGCGTGGATGGCGGCGCTGATCTGCTATCCGCCGCTGACGCTGATGATGGACGGCGGGGTGCTGGATTATCATATCGGCACCGCCAGCTGGACCTACTGGCTGCAATGGCATCCGGTCCTGCTGGCGCTGACCGGCGCGGTGCTGGTCGGTCTGACGGGTATCTATGCCTGGGCGACGGTGGCGTTCGGGCCGCGCTTTTCCAACCTGACCAATCGCGGGATCCTGACGCACGGGCCGTATCGGTGGACGCGGCACCCGGCCTATTGGTCGAAGAACCTGTTCTGGTGGATTTCGACCGTGCCGTTGCTGTCGACCGGCAGCCTGGTCGACGCCGCGCGCGCGACGTTGACCCTCATGGCGGTCAGCGGGGTGTATTACTGGCGCGCGAAGACCGAGGAGCGGCACCTGATGCTAGATCCTGACTACCGCGCCTATAACGACTGGATTTTACGCAACGGTGCAATTGCGCTGGTGCTGGCGTGGGTGCGGCGGCGGGGCAAGGCTGTCTGAGGCCCGAAACCTTTCGTTTCCCGGCGAAGGCCGGGGCCCAGCAGGGTAAACGGCGGTGCACAACTCCCAACGCTAACCCAACTGGGCCCCGGCCTTCGCCGGGGAACTGAAGAGCCTGTGCATCCGCCGCGATGCGGCCTTCAGAAGCTGGCCTCGCCGTACACCTTCGACACGTCACCGTTCCATGCGCCGTGATAGCGCTCCAGCAGCACCTCGGCCGGCACCTTGCCGCTGCGGACGATATCGCGCAGCGGATCGAGGAAACCGGTTTCGTTGTCGCCCGCACCATTCAGCCGCGACCGCGCCGACAATCCGGCTCCGGCAATGTCGAGCACCTGCCCCGCCACATCGCGAAGCTTGCCGCCACCGGGCAGCGGCGCGTCGAGCGCGAGCTTCGGCACCGCATCGCGCAAGCGTTGGCGATCGCCGATGTCCCAGTCCTTGACCAGATCCCACGCCGCATCCAGCGCCTGGCTGTCGTACAGCAGCCCGACCCACAGCGCCGGCAGCGCGCAGATCCGGTTCCACGGGCCGCCATCCGCCCCGCGCATTTCCAGGAAGGTCTTCAGCCGCACTTCGGGGAAGGCGGTCGACAGGTGATCGTTCCAGTCGTCGAGCGTCGGCTTCTCGCCCGGCAGGACCGACAGTTCGCCCTTCAGGAAGTCGCGGAACGACAACCCGGCGGCGTCGATGTAGCGACCCTCGCGGTAGACAAAGTACATCGGCACATCGAGCGCATAGTCGGCGTACCGCTCATACCCAAACCCGTCTTCGAAGACGAAGGGCAGCATGCCGGTGCGCGCGGGGTCGGTGTCCGACCAGATATGGCTGCGGTACGACAGCATCCCGTTCGGCCTGCCCTCGGTAAAGGGCGAAGCCGCGAACAGCGCGGTGGCGAGCGGTTGCAGGGCCAGGCCGACGCGGAACTTCTTCACCATGTCCGCCTCGGACGCATAGTCCAGATTGACCTGGATCGTGCAGGTCCGCAGCATCATGTCGAGGCCCATCGCGCCGACGCGCGGCATGTGCCGCAGCATGATGGCATAGCGGCCCTTGGGCATGATCGGCAGTTCGGCGCGGGTCTTGTCCGGCCACATGCCCATGCCGAGGAAGCCGATGCCGAGCTTTTCGCCGGCGGCCTTCACCTGTTCCAGATGGCGGCCGGTTTCGGCGCAGGTCTGGTGCAGATTGTCGAGCGGTGCGCCGGACAGCTCGAACTGGCCGGCAGGTTCCAGGCTGATGCTGCCGTCCGCGCCCGACATGGCGATGACGTTTCCGCCCTCCATGACCGGGGTCCAGCCATATTGCTCCAGCTCGCCGAGCAGCGCGCGGATGCCGCCAGCCTCGTCATAGGACGGGGCGTGATGGTCGCTGGTCGAATAGACGAATTTTTCGTGTTCGGTGCCGATCCGCCAGCGATCCTTGGGCTTCTCGCCGTGCGCGAAGCTGGCGATCAACTGGTCGCGCGACTCGATGGTCGGTGCGTTGCTCTTCGAAACCGGATCTGACGTCATGAACCGCGCCTTACGCTGCGACGCGGGGCGGCGCTAGTGGGACGAACATGGCCGTTCAGGTCCAGTCCCCCGCCGCCGCCATCCACAGCGCGGTTGCAGCAGCAGCGGCGGTATCGGCGCGCAGGATGCGGGGGCCAAGCGCGATGCCGATCGCCTGCGGCATGGCGCGGATCGCGGCGCGTTCGTCGGCGTCGAACCCGCCTTCGGGGCCGATCAGGATCGCCGCCGCACCGGGTTTCGCGCGCATTGCGTCAAGCGCGGGCGCACCGCCGGTTTCGTCGGCGAAGAACAGCGTACGTTCGTCGGGCCAGTCGCGCAGCAGCGCGGGCAGTTTGACCGGGTCCGCAACCTGCGGGATGGCGGTGCGGCCGCATTGCTCGGCTGCCTCGATCATGTGGGCGCGCAGCCGGTCGGTATTCGGCTTGTCGACGACCGTGCGGCGGGTGACGACAGGGACATAGCGGTCGACGCCCAGTTCGCATGCCTTTTCCGCCATCCAGTCGACGCGGTTCTTCTTCAGCGGCGCGGCGCACAGCCACAGGTCGGGGACCGTTTCGCGTGGGCGCAGGCATTCAGTCACCTCGACCGACAGGTCGCGGCGGCCGACGTCGCGGGCGATGGCCAGCCATTCGCCGGTCGCATCGTCGAACAGCTTTACCGGATCGCCGACTTTCGTCCGCATCACCGACACCAGATAATGCGCCGCCGGCCCGTCGATCCGGCGAACGCCGGGGGCAAGGGACTCCTCGACGAACAGGCGCGGCGTCGATTGCGGCGGCCAGGCGGGGGTGGCGGGCATGGGGGTATCCTGTTGCATGGGCTGGTCCCCTCTACCCGTCCGGTTCGAGCGAAGTCGAGAAACCCGATGTTCTAATGTTTCGGCAGGCGTCGTTTCCACAGCCGTCGCCCGACGACAAAGGCCAGTCCGATCGCCAGCACGGTCAGCACCACGCCGACCGCCGCGACCCCCGCGACGCGCAGGATCGCCCAGAACAGCGCCTCGACGAAGCGCCCGACCGCGACCGACAGGCCGATCATGGGGTGGTGACGGGGTTGCGCACCGTCACGGGGTAGCCGCTTCGGGCTTGCGCGCCAAACGCCGTGTTTCTAGGCGGGACTGGAGTGCGGGTAGACTTGGATGTCCGATGGATGCGTTGCTGTTGTCACTCAGTCCACAAGGCGAAGCTTTCGCAAGGTTTGTCCGTCCACCCCGGCCTTCGCCGGGGTGGTGAGATGGAGCAATCCGGTTGATAAAAACCGCATCGCCAACGAAAGCTACGGCCATGACCGATACCATCGTCCCCGACAGCGAGCACAAGGGGCTGGTCGGCCGCCTGCCGCCGACCTTGCGCGGGTTCGCGCTGCTGGCGCGGTTCGACCGGCCGATCGGCTGGTGGCTGTTGTTCTGGCCCGGCGTCTGGGCGATCGCGCTGGGGGGCGGACTGGTCGACCGGTTCGATCTGGTGGCGTGGTTCCTGCTGGGCGCGATCGCGATGCGCGGAGCGGGGTGCGTGTACAACGATATCGTCGACCGCGATCTGGATGCGAAGGTGGCGCGTACTGCGCTGCGGCCGATCCCGGCGGGGCTGGTGTCGGTGAAGGCGGCGTGGGGGTGGCTGCTGCTGCTGTGCCTGGTCGGACTGGTGGTGCTGGTCCAGTTGCCGCCGCTGGCGGCCGGCGTCGCGGTGGCGAGCCTTGCGCTGGTCGCGGCGTACCCCTTCATGAAGCGCATCACCTGGTGGCCGCAGGCGTGGTTGGGGCTGGTCTTTTCCTGGGCCGCACCGGTCGGCTGGGTGGCGGTGACGGGCGGGGTCGGCTGGCCGCTGGGGCTGCTCTATGCCGGGTCGATTGCCTGGGTGATCGGGTACGACACGATCTATGCACTGCAGGACCGCGAGGACGATGCGATGATCGGCGTGCGATCCTCGGCACTGGCACTGGGCCGATCGGTGAAGGCCGGCGTAGCGGGGTTCTACGCCGCCGCAATCCTGTGCTGGGCGGGCGCGGTGTGGCTGGTCCGGCCTGACCTACTGGCGCTGGTCGCGCTGCTGCCGGTGGCGGCGCATCTGGCGTGGCAGGTGGCGACGCTGGTCGTGGGCGATGGCGACAATGCGCTGCGCCGGTTCCGGTCGAACCGGTTTGCCGGCCTGCTGATGGCGCTGGCCTGCGCGGCGGTGGGAACCGTGCTCTAGCTATCGCGGCGCAGCGACCCTAAATCCGGGCGATGCTGACACCCGAACACGCGCAAGCGCGCGCCGCCGATATCGTTACCCGCGCCAGGGCCGCCGGTGCGGACGCCGCCGATGCGGTGTTCGCCGCCGACGCCGCGCTGGAAGTCTCCGTCCGCCTTGGCAAGCTGGAGGATGTCGGTCGGTCCGAGTCCGAGGAACTCGGCCTGCGCGTGTTCGTCGGCAAGCGGTCGGCCAGCGTCTCGACGTCGGACCTGTCGGTCGCCGCGATGGACGCGCTGGTCGAACGCGCGGTGGCGATGGCGCGCGAGGCGCCCGAGGATGCCTGGGCCGGCCTCGCGCCCGAGGAGCGGCTGATGCACGGCGCACCGCCGCATCTGGATCTGGAGGATGCTGGCGATCCCAGCCCCACGACCCTGCGCGACATGGCGATGGCGGCGGAGGATGCGGCGCGCGCGGTCCCCGGCGTCACCAACAGCGAGGGCGGCGGGGCCAGCGCTTCGCGCGTCGTCTGGGCGCTGGCCACCAGCCACGGCTTTGCCGGGGCGTACGGCGCGACCGGATACGGCCTGTCGGCCAGCGTGCTGGCGGGCGAGGGCAGCGGGATGCAGCGCGACTACGCCTATCATTCCGCCCGCCACCGCGCGCACTTGGATTCGCCCGAGGATATCGGTCGCGAGGCCGGCGAACGCGCGGTGGCGCGGCTGAACCCGGGCCGTGTCGTCAGCGGGCCGATGCCGGTGGTGTTCGATCCGCGCGTCGGCACCTCGCTGCTCGGTCATCTGATCGGCGCGATCGGGGGGCAGGCGATCACGCGCAAGACCAGCTTCCTGCTCGACGCGCTCGGCACGCGGATCTTCCCCGAGGGCGTTCAGGTGCGCGACGATCCGCACCGTCCGCACGGCCTGCGCTCGCGCCCGTTCGATGGCGAAGGACTGCCGGTGTCGCCGACCGCGATCATCGAGGATGGCGTGCTGGAAACCTGGCTGCTCGACAGCGCGGCGGCGCGGCAACTGGGGCTGGAGCCGACCGGCCACGCCGCGCGCGGTATCGGCGGCGCGCCGGGCGTCTCGACCAGCAACCTGTACATGGCGGCGGGGCATGTCCCGGTTGCGACGCTGATCGAGGATATCGCCGACGGCGTGTTCGTGACCGAGCTGATCGGCAGCGGCGTCAACGGTGTGACCGGCGATTACAGCCGGGGCGCGGCGGGCTTCCGCATTGTCGACGGGCAGATTGCCGGGCCGGTCGCCGAGTTCACGATCGCGGGCAATCTGAAGGACATGTTCGCACAGGCGACGCCGGCCAACGATCTGGTCTTCCGCTTCGGCAACAACGTGCCGACGATCCGCATCGATGGAATGACCGTCGCGAGTGGCTGATCCGGGCGATCTGGCGCACGCGGTCGCCGATGTCGCGGCAGAGGCAGGGCGGCTGGCGATGGGGCGTTGGCGCACCGACTTCCGGCAATGGGAAAAGGCGCCCGGCAACCCGGTGTGCGAAGTCGACCTGGCAGTCGACGTGCTGGTGCGTCAGCGCCTGTCGGCGCTGTTGCCCGATGCCGGCTGGCTGTCGGAGGAGACGGTGGATACCGCCGACCGGCTGGCGCGTCGCCGCGTCTGGGTGGTCGACCCGATCGACGGGACGCGTGACTATATTCGCGGGCGGCCCGGCTGGTGCGTGTCGATCGCGCTGGTCGAGGCGGGGCGGGTCGTGATCGGCGTGCTTGATGCGCCGGTCCGGCAGGAGGTCTGGCGTGCGGTTGCCGGCGGCGGCGCATGGCGCAACGGGGTGCGGCTGGCGGCCGGGTCGTGCGCGCGGATCATCGGTGCGCGGGTGCCGACCGATGCGCTGCCCAAGGCCGATCGCGACCTGACGATGGTCGCCAAACCCAATTCGATCGCGCTGCGTATCGCGATGGTCGCCGCCGACGAGGCCGATCTGGTCGCGACGCTGCGCTGGGGCAATGAATGGGACATCGCCGCCGCCGCGCTGATCGCGGCCGAAGCGGGTGCGGGCGTCACCGACGCGCTGGGCGGCACGCTGACGTTCAACAAACCCCAGCCGCGCGATTTCGGGGTGCTGGTGAGTGCGCCCGGTATCCACGCGGCGGCGGTGGCGCGGCTGGCGGACCGGGTGGCGGCGGCGCGGGGGTAGGTACGACTTTCCGTCATTGCGAGCGTAAGCGAAGCAACCCAGGGCGTCCTGATCCGGCTCTGGATTGCTTCGCTTACGCTCGCAATGACGGGTCAGTTATAGTGCGGTCGTGGAATCCTGCACGGCATAGCGGACCGGGGCCTCGGGCAGCATGAGCATCGGCACGGGCTGTCCGGCGGTGACGAGCACCTGATCGACAGGAACCGCGTCGTTCGCCTCGCGCGCGACGAACGCCTGTATCAGCCGGGTGCCTTTGGTGGGTACCAGCGTGGCGGGGATCGGCGTCGGGGTCCGGCCCATCGCCGCCAGCCAGTCCGGCCGGCCGCCGATCCGCCGCGTGGCCGGATGGGCGACCTGCAGGTCGACATGTCCGCGATACTGGCCGACGACGAGCGGCTTGCCGCCGTTGACGAGCACGGCCGGCCGTGTGCCGATCCGGTCTGCTGCCGCTGCATAGAGCAGGGGCGAGCCGCTTCCGTAAGGGTTGAGCGTTGTCTGGTCGATCGTCAGCGGGTCGATGCCGGTCATCGCCTTCAGCCGGGTCGCCATCCAGCGAACGGGGACGCCCTCCATCACGATCGGTGCTTCGGTGGCGTGGCTGAACCCGACATGGATCAGGATCTTCGACGCCGGATAGGCCCTCACCGCGCGACGGACGAGGTAATCCGCCTGCATCTGTTCGCGCCGGGCAACCTGCGCCTTCCAGTCCTCGCCGGGCGGGCGGCTGTAGTCCGTCGTTTCGTACGCGACCGGGCGATAGCCAAGCGCCAGCGACTGGCGGATGAAGTCGGCGAAGACCGGATCCTGGGTGTAGGTACCGGTTGACCGGCGGATGTAGCCATCGTGTGACAGCCTTGCCATGTCCTTGGCGACCACCGCGTCATCGGGGCGGTTGGAGAAGGTTTCCGCCGCCAGCACGTCATAGCCGAGGGGGCGCAGCGCCTTTGCTACAGCCAGACCGAACGCGCGATCGCGGGGCACGGCGTGGTCCTCGTTCAGGATGACGATCCGGGTCTGGCGCGCGCGGGCGACGATGGCCGCGATGGCATCGGTCGCGGTCGCGGTACGCAAGGCGGCTAGGTCGGCCGGCTCCGGGGGGAGCGGGACGACACCCGGTTCCGGCGCTTGCGGGCCCGGTTCGCCGGTCATCATCCCCTGCAATTCGGCCCAACTCTGATAGGCGGGACCGGGCTTCGGGCTGCCGTCGGCGTTGAACGCCTCCGGATGCAGCAGGTCGGCGGCGGCACGATAGTGGCCATCGCGCCGCGCCTTCCAACTGGCCTGTTGCGAATCCGGCTTTGTTGCGTCCTGCGCAAGTGTCGCGGCACTCATGACGCCGGCAACGACGGCCATGATCGTCCGGATCCGCATTCAGCCCGGCTCCCCGTCACCGCGATACTTGATTTCCAGATAGCGACCGCGTGTCGCCAGGCTGTCGAGGTCGCCTTGGGCCAGCCGGTTGGTCATGTCGCCGATTTCCTGGTCAATCACCTTCAGGCCCGCGACCAGTTCGGCATCGGGCGTGCGGCCGTTGCGCGGGACGCCGCGTAAAGGGGCTGGCACGCGCTGATAGTCGGCGACGAAGGCGGGCAGTTGTTCGCCGATCAGCCGGCGCAGGTCGGCGGCGTCGGGCGTATCATCCTCGACCCGCGCGAGTTGCGGGCCGAGCGCGTCGAGGCGCAGGCCGATCTGGTCGACCAACGTGATCGCGGGCGCGGGAAGGGCCTGGCGCTGCGCCGACAGCCAGCGGCCGGTCTGGGCGGGCAGGGCCTTCAATTCGACCGCGCGCAGCTTGTCCGGGCTGGGCGCCGGGCGTTGGTCGGGCAGGATGGCGAGCGCGAGGGTGGTGGCGATCAGCAGGACCATGACTAGCGTCGTGCCGATGATCCCCAGCGGCACAATCAGCCCCACGACGAACGCGGCGATCAGGATCGCGGCATCGGCGACGACGATCCGGGTCAGCCGGCGTCGGGCGCTGCCGGTGTTGCGGCGGCGTGCCGACGGGATCGCCGGCGCATCGCTGCTGCCGATGCGGTCCCAGGACGCGCGGGCGCTGCGGATGGCGTCGTCTACCTCGCTCACAGGCCCTACATCGCCTCCAGCTTGAACTGGCTGCCGCCCGAAATGGCACCCGCGCCTTGCGTCGCGCCCTCCGCCCGGGCGATATAGCCGCGCGACTTCTCGACCTCGCCCGACAGGGTGTTGACCGTCGTCTTCATCGAATCGAGCGCCTTCAGCTTGAACGTGTCGATCGCGTCCATCGTCTCGTAGATGTTCTGGAACGCGCGTTGCAGCGTCTCGATCGGGATGGTCGAGGCGGCGGCCTGTTCGTGGATCGTCGCCGTCTGGCTGCGCAGCAGCTTCCCCGTCGAATCGATGATGTTGGCGGTGGTGGTGTTCAACGCGGTGATCTGTTCCAGCACCAGCTTCTGGTTGATCAGCGCCTGCGCCACGGTGACGGCGGTGCGCAGCGCGGAGACGGTCGTGGTCGATGCGCGGTCGACCCCCTTCACCAGCTCGACATTGTTCTTCTTGACCAGGTCGAGCGCCAGATAGCCCTGCACCGTGACCGCCATCTGGGTCAGCAGATCCTGCGTCCGCTGGCGGGTGTAGAACAGCGCGGTCTCGCGCACCGCCTTGGCTTTGGCGGGATCGCTGTGGTCGAGTTCGTTGGCCTTGTCCTCCAGCCGCTGATCCATCGTCCGCGACAGCAGGATCATCTGTTCCAGCCGACCCATCGCGTTCCACAGGTTCGCGCGTTCGGTGTCGATGGCGGCATTGTCCATCAGCAGCTCGTCCTTGCCGCTGGCGAGGCTTTTCAGGATCTGCGCGATGTGCGTCTGCGAGGATTTATACCCGTCGAAATAGTCGCGCATCTTGCTGCCGAACGGGATCATGCCGAACAGCTTCTTCGGCGCGGACAGGTTGCCGCGCTTGCCGGGATCGAGATCCTCGATGATCCGGCGCAGCTGGGCCAGGTCGGAGCCGACGCCCGTTTCCTGGTCCATCGCCTTTACGGGACGGTCGAGGAAGCGGTTCGACTGGCTGGAGGCGTCGCGGATCTCCTTCGACCCCATCGCGGTGATCGCGTCGACGCGCTTGCCGAACTCCGGGCTGTTCACGTCCTGCGCCAGCAGGTCGTTGACGAAGCCCTCGACGCGCTCGTCCAGCTTCGACTTCGTGGCGGCATCGACCGGGACCAGACCGGCGGCCTGTGTCGGCGCGACGACCGGCACGGCCTCCGGCGGGGTCAGGACCAGCGCGGGACCAGCGGTGGTGGTGTCGGCGGTGGTGGCCATCGCGGGTAATCTCCGTGTCGTTCGCGTCGTTCCTGGGCGAACCCTGACGCGGTTCGGGGTGCGGTTCAAGTGTGTTGCTGATGTAATACGCAAATGTCGCCGTTCAATCACGCGAACGACCCGAAACTGCAATCATTCCACCGTAGCAACGACGCCAAGAACAAAGGGGACGACCATGACCACGACGCTGACCCGCGGCCTTGTCGCCGCGCTGCTGTGCTGCGCCTCATCGGGGGCGCTTGCGCAGGCCGCCGTTCAGGCACCACCCTTGCCAGAGGCCCCACAGGACGCGCAGGACCGGCTTGCGACCGATGGCGGCGATATCGTCGTGACCGCGCAGAAACGCGAGCAGTCGATCAAGGACGTGCCGCTGACCGTGTCGGCGCTGAGCGGCGCGCGGCTGGCCGAGATCGGTGTCAATTCGCTGTCGGAAATGGCGCTGTTCATCCCCGGCCTGCGCATCCAGGAGCAGAGCGCGAACAACCCCGGCTTCGTCATTCGCGGCATCACGTCGGATTCGGGGTCGTCGCAACAGGGCGCGCGCGTCACCTTCTATTACAACGGCGTCGACATTTCGCGGACGCGCGGCGCGTATCAGGATCTGTACGACCTTGAGCGGGTCGAGGTGGTGAAGGGGCCGCAGGCGACGCTGTTCGGCACGGCGGCGGCGGTCGGCGCGGTCAGCATCATCTCCGCCAAGCCCAGGCCCGGGTTTTCGGGCGAGCTGAACGCGACCTATGGCAATTTCAACCGGACGCAGGTGTCGGGGTTCCTGAACGCCGGCAACGACACGATCGCCGCGCGGCTCGCCTTCGCGTACAAGTACCGCGACGGCTATGTCCGCAACATCGCCGGCGATCCCGATGTGCCGAACCAGAATCAGGGGCGCGTCGATCAGGACGATCTGAACGGGCAGGATCAGCGCGGCGTACGCGGGTCGATCCGCTGGACGCCGACCACCAGCCTGACCGCCGACCTTGTCCTGACCTATGACGGTCAGCGCAATCCCGGCACCGCTTTCAAGAGCCGCGCCTTCGCCCCGACCGGCGGGCAGACCGGCGACTATGGCTATGCCGAATTGTCCGGCTCGCCCTACAGCCTTGAGGTGTTCGGCAAGCGCAAGCTGGGGCTGGACCGGAATGTGTACGACGCCAACCTGACGGTCGCGGTCGATGTCGCGCCGGGCGTCACCTTCACCACGGTCAACGGATATCGCCGGTTCGACAGCAACGAGACGTTCGACGCCGATGGCGGCCCGGCCTGGTATCTGGAGTTCGCCGAGGACGCCAAGGGCGACCAGTGGAGCCATGAAAGCCGCTTCGCGTTCGAGGGGCCGAAATATCGTGCCTCGTTCGGCTGGAACGCGTTCTTTGAAAACAATTCCCAGCGCGTGCCGTTCTCGACCGAGGAGGGGACGTATCTCGCCTGTTCGGTGACCGGGGCCTATGCGCCGTTCCGTAACAACCTGAACCTGGCCGGTATTCCCACGGGCACGGGTTGCGTCGCGCCGAACGGCACGATCCCGGCGGCGTCGCGCGCGACCGCGATCCTGACGCGCGGGGCGGCGAGCCAGATTCCCTATGCGGCGGTGTTCACCAATTTCGGCAACAACGACACCTATTCGATGTTCGCCGATGCGACCTGGATCCCGACACCGGCGCTGGAACTGACCGCCGGCGCGCGGGTGCTGATCGAGGACCGGCAGTCGGGCTACAGCTCGATCCAGCCCAATTCGGCGATCCTCGCGTCATTCGGGATCCGCACCAGTTTGCTGGGCACCGCCAACACCAATGGCGTGAAGTTCGAGGCGCAGCGCAGCTTCGCCGCCGTCCTGCCCCGCGTGAACGCGCTGCTGCGCATGACCGACGACGTCAACCTGTATGCGACGGTCAGCAAGGGGCGCCGATCGCCGGTGGTGCAGCTGGCCGCGCGCGCGGGCACTCCGGTGACGCCGAACCTTCAGATCGTGCCGGAGGAGAATGTCTGGAACTACGAAGGCGGAATCAAGGGCGCGGTCGGGCCGTTCAGCGGGTCGGTCGGCGTGTTCTACCAGAATTACGACGGGTTCCAGGTGTCGGTGACCAACAATGGCGTGACGACGACGCAGAGCGCGGGATCGGCCAAGAATCTGGGCGTCGAGGCCGAGGGCAATCTGCGGCTCGGCCAGGTGCTGACCCTGTTCGGCAGCTTCGCCTATATCGACGGCGGCATCGGCAAGGATACGGTCAACGGCGTGTTCGCGGGCAACCGCTTCCGCCTCCAGCCCGAGATCACCGCCGCCGCTGGCGCGACGCTGCGGATGCCGGTCGGGTCGGCAACGCTCTACGCCACGCCGTCGGCGACCTATCAGAGCAAGGTGTTCTTCGAATTGCCGAACAACAACGCCATCAGCCAGGGCGGCTATACGCTCGTCAACGTCCGCGCAGGGCTGGAGTTCGCCGAAGGGCGATACCGGATCGGCGGCTTCGCGCGCAACCTGACGAACAAGCGGTATCTGATCGACGCCGGCAACACCGGTGGCGGGTTCGGCGTGCCGACCTATATCGCCGGCGAGCCGCGCTTCTATGGCGTGGAGCTGGGCGGCAAGTTCTGACCCGAAAAAAAACGGTGCGGGCGCAGGCGGGCGGGGAACCTTCCTGCCCGCACCTTGTTGCCGCGCACCATTTCGGCTAAGGGCGCGGCAATATCGACCCACATCTACGAAATCGAGAACCTTATGAGCCTCCGCAACGTGGCGATCATCGCGCACGTCGATCACGGCAAGACGACCCTGGTTGACCAGCTCTTTCGCCAGTCCGGCACGTTCCGCGACAACCAGCGCATCGAAGAGCGCGCGATGGATTCGAACGATCTCGAAAAAGAGCGTGGGATCACGATTCTCGCCAAGCCGACCTCGGTCGACTGGACGCCCCCGGGTGCCGCTGAAAGCATCCGCATCAACATCGTCGACACCCCCGGCCACGCCGATTTCGGTGGCGAGGTCGAGCGTATCCTGTCGATGGTCGACGGCGTCGTCCTGCTGGTCGATTCGTCGGAAGGCGCGATGCCGCAGACCAAGTTCGTGACCGGCAAGGCGCTGGCGCTGGGCCTGAAGCCGATCGTCGTCGTCAACAAGGTCGACCGCGCCGATGCGCGCATCCAGGAAGTGCTGGACGAGGTGTTCGACCTGTTCGTGTCGCTCGACGCGAATGACGACCAGCTCGACTTCCCGGTGCTCTACGCGTCGGGCCGCAACGGCTATGCCTCGACCGACATGGACGCGCGCGAAGGCACGCTGATCCCGATGTTCGAGACGATCGTGAAGCATGTGCCCGCGCCCAAGGTGGAAGTGGAGGACGTACCCTTCACGTTCCTGGTCACGCTGCTGGACCGCGACAACTTCCTTGGTCGCGTGCTGACGGGCCGCGTCAATTCGGGCAAGATCAAGCTGAACCAGCCGATCCACGCGCTGAACAACGACGGCAAGATCGTTGAGACGGGCCGCGCGTCCAAGATCATGTCGTTCCGCGGCCTGGACCGCGTGCCGGTCGACGAGGCCAAGGCGGGTGACATCATCTCGCTTGCAGGGCTTTCGGTCGCGACCGTGGCCGACACGATCGCCGACATCACGGTGACCGAGCCGCTGCACGCACAGCCGATCGACCCGCCCACGCTGTCGATGCGCTTTGCCGTGAACGATTCGCCGATGGCGGGTCGCGAGGGCACCAAGGTGACGAGCCGCATGATCCGCGAGCGCCTCTTCCGCGAAGCCGAGTCGAACGTCGCCGTGAAGGTGACCGAGGCGGCTGACAAGGACAGCTTCGAAGTCGCCGGCCGCGGCGAGCTTCAGCTGGGCGTGCTGATCGAGACGATGCGCCGCGAAGGGTTCGAGCTGGGCATCAGCCGCCCGCGCGTGCTGTTCGGCGAGGACGAGGACGGCAAGAAGACCGAGCCGTACGAAACCGTCATCATCGACGTCGATGAGGAGCATTCGGGCACGGTCGTCGAGAAGATGAACCTGCGCAAGGCCGAGCTGACCGACATGCGTCCGTCGACCGGCGGCAAGACCCGCATCACCTTCTCCGCGCCGTCGCGGGGCATGATCGGCTATCACGGCGAGTTCCTGTCGGACACGCGCGGCACCGGCATCATGAACCGGCTGTTCGAGAAGTACGGTCCGCACAAGGGCCAGATCGAAGGTCGCAAGAACGGCGTGCTGATCTCGAACGGATCGGGCGAGGCGAACAACTACGCACTGGGTCCGCTCGAAGAGCGTGGCATCCTGTTCGTCGGCCATGGCGAGGCGCTGTACGAGGGCATGATCGTCGGCGAGAACGCCAAGCCGGACGACCTTGAGGTCAACCCGATGAAGACCAAGGCGCTGACCAACTTCCGCGCCAGCGGCGGCAAGGACGATCAGGTCCGCCTGTCCCCGCCGAAGCGTGCGACGTTGGAGCAGGCGATCGCGTATATCGACGATGACGAGATGGTCGAAGTCACGCCGAAGTCGATCCGCCTGCGCAAGCGTCACCTTGATGCGAACGAGCGCAAGAAGGCCAGCCGCGCCAAGATCACCGGCTGATCGTTCGGACCAATGACGACGAAGGGGGTGGCCGAAAGGCTGCCCCCTTTTTCATGTGCGGGGTCGTCGGGCGGCGGATTGGGGGGACAGCGGAAGGCCTGTCTGGTTGTTGATGCCGACAACCAGCTTGTTCTGCTTATCGGCCGATGACATCATCCCGATCCGTCATTGCGAGCGTAGCGAAGCAACCCAGGGCTGTGTCTCCGACGCTCTGGATTGCTTCGCTACGCTCGCAATGACGGGGGCCTACCGTCGGGGCCGACCATACCGCCCGCCGCCTGCTGCTGGTCAGCGCCAGCGAAGCACGGTCATCACCGGAAAGTGGTCCGACGAATAGCGAACGCCGTCATGGTCGGTGATCGTCGCATAGGACCGGGGCGTGAACCGCCGTGCGAAAATCCAGTCGATGCGGCGGTCGGGCGTCCCGGTGAAGTCGTGGAAGGTTTCCACCGGGCCGGTCGCGCCGGCGATCCGGGTATCGGTCAGGCTTGCGGTCAGCGTGGCATAGGCGGCGCTGCCCGGTACGGTGTTGAAGTCGCCGGTCAGGACAACCGGTGTCGTGCCGGCGATGGTGGCGATCCGCCGGGCGATCAGCGCGGCCGCCCTGGTCCGGGCCGATTCGTCTTCCGCGCGGTAGGGGAAGTGGGTGTCGAACAGATAGAAGGTTCGACCGGTGCGGGTGCGGAACTTGCCCCAGGTGACCATGCGCGGCAGCGGATGGCCCCAGGTGATGCTGGCGATCGTGTCGGGCGTGTCGGACAGCCAGAAATCGCCACTGGCCAGCAGGGTCATCCGGTCGCGGCGATAGAAGACGCCCATATGCTCGTCGCCATGCCCGCCACGCCGGTCGCGACCGAACCAGGTGAAGGCCGGCAGTTTGCCGACGATATAGTCGCCCTGAACCTTGAACAATTCCTGCGTGCCGATGATGTCGGGATCGGCACGGGCGATGGTGGCGACCAGCAGGTCGCGGCGCTGCGCCCACGCGTTCGGCCCGTCAGACGCGATCGGCAGGCGAACATTGAAGCTCATGACGCGCAGGTCGCGCGGGCCGTCCTTCGCGGTTGCGGGGGTGGCCATGGCGACAAGCGCCGCCAGCATCATCACGAAACGGATCATTATCCCTCCAGAGCGCGGGCGCGGCGACGCTGGACCGAACTGCCCAGCCCGAGGGCCTCGCGATATTTGGCGACCGTGCGCCGGGCAATGTCGAAGCCCTTCGCGTTCAGCAGGTCGACCAGCGTATCGTCGGACAGGATCTTGGCCCCTTCGTTGGCGATCAGCGCGCGGATCGCGTTTTTTACCGCCAGCGCCGAAACCGCCTCGCCGCCCTCGGTCGCCGCGATTGCGCTAGTGAAGAAATATTTCAGTTCGTAGAGGCCACGCGCGCAGGACAGATATTTGTTGCTGGTGACCCGACTGACGGTCGATTCGTGCATCTCGATCGCTTCGGCGACCTGTTTCAGCGTCAGCGGGCGCAGGTGGGTAACACCGTTCAGGAAGAATGCCTCCTGCTGCTTCACGATCTCGGTCGCGACCTTGATGATCGTACGCTGGCGCTGGTCGAGCGCTTTCACCAGCCAGTTGGCGCTGGCGAGGCAATCGGACAGCCAGGCCTTCGACGTCTTGTCCTGCTTCGTGCCGGACAGCTCGGTGTAATAGCCGCGGTCGACCAGCACGCGCGGCAGGGTTGCGCCGTTCAGTTCGATTGCCCAGCCATCCCTGGTGCGGGCGATGAACAGGTCGGGGACGACCGCGCGCGCCGGCTCGCCACCGAAGCGGCAACCGGGTTTCGGATCATAGCCGCGTAGTTCGCGGATCATGTCGGCCATGTCTTCGTCATCGACGCCGCACATCCGCTTCAGCCGGGTCAGGTCGCCGCGCGCCAGCAGATCGAGATTGTCGATCAGCCGGGCCATGCAGGGGTCGTAGCGATCCGCCTCCTCCGCCTGCAGGGCAAGGCACTCGGCCAGGTCGCGCGCGCCGACGCCGGTCGGATCGAAGGTGTGGATGACCGCCAGCACCGATTCAACCCGGGCAATCGGCACGCCCAGCCGGTCGGCGACCTCACGGAGCGGTGCGGTCAGGTAGCCGGCGTCGTCGATCTGGTCGATCAGATGTGCGGCGATAAACTGGTCCGCGCCGTCCACCGCGACGCCGGCCTGCGCCAGCAGATGGTCGTGCAGGCCAAGGCTGGTGTCGGCGAACGCGTCGAGGTCGGGGCCGTCTTCGCTGCCCATCCCGCCGCTGCCGGTCGCGGCCAGCCCAAGGCCACCGTCAAGGCCGCCGATGCCGTCGGCAGCGCTGTCGTGATGGAAGCTGTCGGCGGCAAAATCGACGTCGATCGCCGCTTCGCCCGCGTCGCCGCCGGACAGGACGAGTTCGTCGGCCCCGGCCGGGGTATCGCGCAATGGCTCGGGTGTCGGTCCCGCGTCGCCGCCGTCGTCGGTGCTGCCGGCCTGCAACAGCGGGTTGCGCTCCAGCTCCTCGGCCAGAAACCCCTCAACCTCAAGATTCGACAGCGCGAGCAGCTTGATCGCCTGCTGCAACTGCGGCGTCATCACCAGCGACTGCGACTGGCGGATGTCGAGGCGGGGGGCGAGGCTCATGGGGTGGGCGGTGACGTCATGGTCAGAGCGAGAAGCCCTCGCCCAGATACAGGCGGCGGACATTGGCGTCGGCGACCAGTTCGGCGGGCGAGCCGGTGAACAGCACGCGGCCGTCATAGATGATGTAGGCGCGGTCGACGATGTCCAGCGTCTCGCGGACATTGTGGTCGGTGATGAGCACGCCGATGCCGCGCTGCTTCAACTGGCACACCAGGTCGCGGATGTCGGCGATGGAGATCGGATCGATGCCGGCGAACGGTTCGTCGAGCAGGATGATCGACGGATTGGCGGCCAGCGCGCGGGCGATCTCTGCGCGGCGACGCTCGCCGCCCGACAGCGCCATCGCCGGCGCGTCGCGCAGGCGGGTGAGGCCGAATTCATCGAGCAGGGTTTCCAGCTTGGCCGCGCGCGCGGCGACGTCCGGTTCGGACAGTTCGAGGACGGTGAGGATGTTCTTCTCGATCGTCAGTCCGCGAAAGATCGAGGTTTCCTGCGGCAGATAGCCAAGGCCCAGAATGGCGCGGCGATACATCGGCAGGCCGGTAATGTCGTCGCCATCGAGCATGATCCGGCCCGAATCGGGCTTCACCAGACCCATCACCGAATAGAAGCAGGTCGTCTTGCCCGCGCCGTTGGGGCCGAGCAGGCCGACGACCTCGCCCTTGCCGACCGACACCGATACATCGGTCAGGACGGTGCGCTTGTCATAGGACTTGGCGATCGACACGACCTGAAGCCCATCCATGACCGGTGCCTCGACGATCGGTTCAGCCATCGGGACGGGGCCGATGTCAGGAATGTCGAGCGTTGGGGCGTCCATGGATGTCATGCCTTGCAGGAATGGATTGCGGTGTCGTTACCGCAACTGCGTCTGGCAGGAAACATGCATGTTCGCCGTGATGCCCGGCGGATCGGCTCAGTTGCGTTTGGGCACCGAGAAGGTGCCGGTCACGCGGCCGCCGCGCTGGGTAACGGTGCCCGCACCCGGATCGACCGTGCCGCCTGACGTGCCGCCGCCGGCGACCGACGACCCGTCGATGACGGCGCGGTCGGTATCAAGATTCAGCGTCAGCCGACCGCCGCTCACGGTGTTGCCGTTCTGGGTCAGCGTGACGCCGCCCAGCATGGTGATGACGCGGCGATTGAGGTCATAGACCGCGTACTGGCTGCGCGCGGTCTGGGTCGGGCGCTTCACGACGACGCTGCCCGATGCGTCGAGTCGCGACACCTGCGGACTGCCGCCGATGACCTGACCGGTATAGGCCACCGTCATCCGCGCGGCGTTCAGCGTCATCGTTCCCTGCCGCACCGCGACGTTGCCGCTGAGCACCGCGCGCGCCGCCTTGTCCTGCAATTCGATGTGATCGGCGCCGAAATCGATCGGCGCGTTCGAATCATGGCGCGCCTGCGCCGATGCCGGGACCGCGAACGGCAGCGTCGACAGGAGCGATGCCGAAGCAAGCAGGGCGAGGTGGAGAAGGGGCAAGCGCATGGCGGCTATTTCGTGCGTCGCGGGTCAATCCGCAAGCGGGCATTGCCGTCCAGCGTTACAGTGCGGGCTTCCAGGTCGGCGCGCATCGCGTCGGCGCGGAACGTCCCCTGCGGCACGGTGCCGGTCGCGACCCCGCCGCTGCGCATCTGGCGCGTCTTCAGGTCGACGATGGCGTTGCTGGTGTCGAGCCGGTAACCGTTGGCGGCGGTGACGTTGACCGGGCCGTCGATCTTCACCTGTTCGCTGTCCATGTCGTAGCGGCCGGTATCCGCCTTGATCTGGGCGGGGCCGTCGGTCAGCTGGATCAGGGCTGCCAGCGCGTTCAGCTGGACGATCGGTTCGGCCGAGCTTTTCTGGATCGCGGAGCCGGCCGACAGCGAGAATCGCTGACCCTTGCCGTCCTCGCCCCGGTACTGCGCCGCCTGGATCTTCATCCGCTCCTTGGCGACCTCGACCTTGTTCTTGTCGAGCACGAACGACACGTCACCGCTGGCGGTCAGCGGGGCCATGACCAGAAACGCCGCCAGCACGCCGATCGCGGCGGGCAGGGCGAAGCGCAGCGTCCCGATCAGCCGGTCGTGGCGGCTGCCGGGCGCAGCCCAGACCTGGCGGTGCGAACGAACGATACGGGCAGTTTCGGACATGGGCCGGCCTTAGGGCAAAGGATTACATATGCGCAAAGATATCGACCTCGGGCCAGCCGGCCAGATCGAGCGCGGCGCGGGTCGGCAGGAAATCGAAGCACGCCTGTGCCATGTCCATGCGCCCCTCGCGCTTCAGGCGGCGGTTCAGCTCGTCGCGCAGGCGGTGCAGATAGCGCACGTCGGACGCGGCATATTCCTTCTGCGCATCGGACAGGACGGGCGATCCCCAGTCCGACGACTGCTGCGCCTTGGACAGTTCCTGCCCCAGCAGCTCGCGCACCAGTTCCTTCAGGCCGTGGCGGTCGGTGTAGGTGCGCACCAGCCGCGACGCGATCTTGGTGCAATAGACCGGGGCCGCGGTGACGCCGAGATAATGATCGATCGCCGCCAGGTCGAACCGGCCGAAATGATAGAGTTTCACCCGGGCCGGATCCTCCAGCAGCGCGCGCAGGTTGGGTGCCGCGTAATCGCTGTCGGGGGCGAACCGCACGAGATGTTCGTCGGGACCGCCGTCGGACAGCTGGACGACGCACAGCCGATCGCGCGGGGTCAGCAGGCCCATCGTCTCGGTGTCGACGGCGATGTCGCCCGGGCCGAACGTGTCGACGGGCAGATCTTCTTCGTGCAGATATACGGTCATGCCATGTGCCGTAGCGAAGCGGGGGCGTGCGCTCAATGCCAATGCGCGATGGCAGACACCGTCCGGTCGTCGGAACGGGGCGCAAGTGTGCCGCCAAGGCCACAATTCGGCCAGTATCGACGCGAGCCGGTGCCGGCGTGCGACGAATCTGTTCGCGAGGGCCGATAAAGTGCGCTATGGATATGAAGTGGCGCAAAAGGTTTGGCGTCCAAGGACCTGCGTTCGTCGCCCGGCGTTCAGGTTTTGCTGATTTCATGGGCGAACCGGGAAGACGAACAGGGCTTATGGGTTTCGACAAGGGTGGCCGCGGCAATCGTGGCGGACGCGGGCGCGACAAGCGCGATAGCTTCGGTGGCGGCAGCGACGATTTCGGCGGCGGCAGCAGCTATGGCGGCGGCGGTGGATTCGGCGGTGGCAGCAGCTATGGCGGCGGCGATCGTGGCGGCTTCGGCGGCGGCAGCAGCTATGGTGGCGGCGGCGGTGATCGCGGCGGCTTCGGCGGCGGCGGCGGCGGCGGTGGTTATCGCGGCGGCGGCGGTGGCGGCGGCTTTAGTGGCGGCGGCGGCGGTGCCGGTCGCGGCATGCCCCCCCAGGTCGTCGGCGAGGGCACGGGTGTCGTCAAGTTCTTCAACGCGCAGAAGGGTTTCGGCTTTGTCGTGCGTGATGACGGCGGCGAGGACGTGTTCGTTCACATCAGCGCGGTCGAGCAGGCCGGCCTGACCGGTCTGGCCGAAGGTCAGCCGATGGGCTTCACGCTGGTCGATCGCGGTGGCCGCATTTCGGCGACCGAGCTGAAGATCGACGGCGAGCCGATGGCTGTCACCGACCGCGGTCCGCCGCGTGACCGTGATGCGCCGCGCGATTCGCGTGACGCACCGCGCGACTCGCGTGGTCCGATGGGTGGCGCACAGGCCGGCGGCGCGCAGCGTCAGCTGACCGGTGAAAAGGCGACGGGCACCGTCAAGTTCTTCAACGCGATGAAGGGCTTCGGCTTCATTCAGCGCGACGATGGCCAGCCTGATGCATTCGTGCACATTTCGGCGGTCGAGCGTGCCGGCATGGCGTCGCTGAACGAAGGCGACCGGCTTGAGTTCGAGCTGGAAGTCGATCGTCGTGGCAAGATGGCGGCGGTGAATCTGAACGGCGCAAGCTGAACCGACGACCATGAAAAGGGCGCGCAGACGATGGGTTCGCGCGCCCTTTTTTATTCTACCCCTGATCCTGGGTGTGTCGGCGGTTCCGATCGCGGCACACCCGCCCGTCGCTTTCGCGCTGGCAACGATCAGCGTTTCTGCCGGGTCGGCGCTGAAACTGCGCGCGGTCGTCGGTGCGCAGCGGCCGGCGGTGACGGCATCGGCCACATCCGACACGCCCGTGCGTGCCACCCCCGCCATTCGCGCATTCGCGACCAGTATTCCTGCCAGTATCCCTGCGCGCGTGATCGCGACGCTGCCGCACGATCCCGACGCCTTTACCGAAGGCCTGCTGATCAAAGACGGGCTGCTGTACGAAAGCACGGGTAATCTTGGCCGATCGGTGATCCGCGTCAGTACCCTCGCGACCGGCCATGTGCTGCGCGAAGCGGCGCTTGCCCCGGCGCTGTTCGGAGAGGGCATCGTCGACTGGCGCGACGAGATTGTCAGCGTGACGTGGAAGACGGGTCTTGGTTTTCGCTGGGACCGGGCAACGCTCGGCTATCGCGGCAGTTTTCGCTATCCGGGCGAGGGTTGGGGACTGACGCACGACGCCACCTCGCTCATCCTCAGCGATGGCACGCCGATCCTGCGAATCCTCGACCCCGTGACCTTTGCCGAACGGCGGCGGGTGACGGTCACCGCCAACGGTGTACCGGTGCGCGATCTCAACGAACTCGAATGGGTCGACGGTGAAATCCTCGCCAATGTCTGGCGTACGACACGGATCGCGCGGATCGAACCGGCAAGCGGGCGGGTCAAGGGCTGGATCGACCTGTCGGCAATCGCCGCGACGATGCCGAAGGATGACCCTGATTCAGTCGCCAACGGAATCGCGTGGGACGCAAAAACGCGCCGACTGTATGTGACGGGCAAGAACTGGCCGTCGCTGTTCCAGATCGCGTGGCCGCCACGCTGAGCGCGTATGCCGCGCAGGATCGGCACGCCGGTGATCGGCTATGTCGGGCCTTGGATCAGTTTAAAATCCAGGGCCTTATCCAGCCGCGATGATCAGATAGGCACTCAGCGTATGTGTCATCTTTTGTATCACCCCGCCTATGTCGCCTTGGAATGCTTCGGGCGGCTTGACCGCGCGCTGGCACGATTCAGACCAACTCAAGAGGCCAAGCGCGATAAAGCCTTGGGCGGATCGACATTCATCCCGGCAATGTCTTTAGCGATCGTCATCCCGGGCTTGACCCGGGATCCAGAGCCACAGGCGACGGCCCTAGATTCTGGGTCAAGCCCTGGATGACGGAGGAACCGACGAGGATCGGCTGTAAAGACGGTGGATGTCGATACGTCCTGGGCTGAGATCGCCCGTTATCTGCCATTCTGTGTGCTGTGCGGTTGGTATTCTGCTGGCGCGGGTGCGTCTCCTTCAACTCGCGCGATCGGATCTGCCATCGACCAAATGACGGGGCGACGTTCACGACCATCTGACCATCGCCGCATTTAGCGTCACCGGCCGTAACAATCTGCGCATCCCGTCCGCGAACGGCCTAGGGTAGGCGCATGACGACTCATCCGACCGGACGCCTTCCGTCGCTCGACCTGTTGCGCGGTATCGCGGTGATGGGGATGATCCTCGTCAATTCGGCGGCGGCGATCCATTACGACCGGCAGGTGGCGGTGCCGCCGTGGCTGCTGCATGCACATTGGAACGGGCTGACGCTCGCCGATCTCGTCTTTCCGGCCTTTCTGATGATGATGGGCGTCGCGGTGCCGATGGCGGCGGCGGGGCGGGGTGCGCGAGGGATCGGTCCGGGGCAGGCGCGGCGGATCGGCGGGCGCGTCATCCGGCTGGTGCTGCTCGGCGTCGTGTTGTCGAACCTGTACTGGTTTGCGCGCTTCGACAGCGGCGCATGGCGGCCGTTCGGCGTGCTGCAACGGATCGGCCTCGTCTACGGCGCCTGTGCGCTGCTGTATCTGGGTTGCGGTCGGCGGGTGCGGGTCGGACTGATCGTTGCGATCCTGATCGGCTATGCGCTGCTGTTGCTGGTGCCGACGCCGGACGGGGTGCCGGTCGACCTGATGCTACCGGGGCGCAACGTCGCCGCGTGGGTCGACCGCTGGCTGCTGGGCAGTCATCGCTATGTCGCGGGCGCGGCGGGTTATGATCCCGAGGGCGTATTGGGGACGTTGCCGGCGATCGCGCACGGGCTGATCGGGGTGGAGGTCGGCGCGTATCTGCTGGTCGCGCGTGGGCGAGCGGCGGCGTTGCGACTGGCGCTGGCCGGCGCGGCGATGATCGCCGGCGGACTGCTGGCCGCGCTCGTGTCGCCGATCGTGAAGGATCTGTGGTCGAGCAGCTTCGTGCTGGCGACGTGCGGCACGACGACGCTGGCGCTCGGCGGCCTGCACGCGTTGGTCGATCATGACGGGTGGAAGCCGGGGCGGGCCGCGACCACCGCGCGCGATTTCGGGATCAATGCGGTCGCCGCCTACACGCTGCACATGGTCACCGCCTCGGTCGTCGGCTGGGATCTGTTCTACGCCGTCGTCGCGCCGTTGATGCTGGTCCTGCCGACCCCGGTCGCGGCGATGGCACCCGTGCTGCTGTACATGGCGGCGATCGGGGCTGCGATGGCGTGGCTGCGGCGGCAGGGCTGGATCGTGAAGCTGTAGGCGTCAGACGATCATGCGGGTCAAGGTGTCGATCCGGTCGGCCTCGGCCGCCGGCTTGTCGAGGCGGATGCGGGCGATCCGGGGGAAGCGCATGGCGACGCCGGATTTGTGGCGTTTCGATTCGTGGATCGAATCGAACGCGATCTCCAGCACCAGCGACTTTTCGACCTCGCGAACCGGGCCGAAGCGGTTGAGCGTGTTCTTTCGCACGAAGCCGTCGAGCATCCGCAATTCCTCGTCGGTGATGCCCGAATAGGCTTTCCCCACCGGCAGCAACTCGCCGTCCGCGGTCCAGCAACCGAAGGTGTAGTCGGAATAATAGCTCGATCGCCGGCCGGAGCCGCGCTGCGCGTACATCATCACGCAATCGGCGGTCAGCGGATCGCGCTTCCACTTGTACCACAGGCCGGTGCGGCGGCCGGTGACGTAGGGCGAATCGCGGCGTTTGAGCATCACCCCCTCGATCGCGGCGTCGCGCGCACCGTCGCGGACGGCCTCCAGCGCGGTGAAATCGGTGGCGGCGATGACCTGGCTCAGGTCGAATCGGTCGGGGTCGAGCCGCGCGACGAAGGCCTCCAGCCGGACACGGCGTTCGGTCCACGGCAAGGCGCGCAGATCCTCGGTCCCGTCGACGAGAATGTCGTAGAGGCGAACGAAGGCGGGATAGTCGGCGAGCATCTTCGCCGACACCGTCTTGCGCCCGAGACGCTGTTGCAGCGCGTTGAAACTGGCAGCGCCACCGCCATCCTCCAGCGTGCCGCCCTGATGCGCGCCCTTGACCAGCAACTCGCCATCGACCGCGCCGATGCCGGTGAAGGCGGCGGCGACGTCGGGAAAACTGGCGGTGACGTCGTCACCGGTGCGGCTGTAGAGGCGGGTCTGGCCGGCGACGTGGACGATCTGGACGCGGATGCCGTCCCATTTCCATTCCGCGACATAGTCGGTCAGATCGACGCGCAGATTTTCCAGCGGGTGTGCGAGCATGAACGGGCGGAAGACGGGGACATCGGCGGGGGTCGGCTGCTCCCCGCGCCCCTCCGCCCAGTCGAACAGCGTCGCGTAGGGCGGTGACAGGCCGTGCCACACCTCCTCCACCGCATCGACATCCAGCCCGAACGTGTCGGCCAGCGCCTGCTTGGCGAGGCGGGCGGACACGCCGACGCGGAGCGCGCCGGTCGCCATCTTGAGCAGGGCAAAGCGTTCTTCGGCATCCGACTGGTCAAGCATCGCCGCCAGCGCGCCGGGGGCATCGGCGCGGGACAGATGCGCCAGCCGATCGACCACATCGGAGACGGACAGCGGCGGCAGGGCGGGCGCGGGGTCCGGCGTCGGCCACAGCAGCGCGACGGTTTCGGCGGTGTCGCCGACATAGTCGCGGCTCATGCGGAACAGGACCGGGTCGACCCGCTGTTCGATCAGCCCCCTGATGACCGCCGATTTGACGCCGGGCAGGTCGAGATCGCCGGTGAGCGCCGCCATCGCCCAACCGCGATCCGGGTCAGGCGTGGCGCGCAGATAATCGCCGATCAGCCGCAGCTTGGCGTTGCGCGACCGGGTGTAGATGAGCGAATCGAGAAGCGCGGCGAAGGCGTGCATGACCGGGTAACGCTTAGGGCCGGGCGCGGCTCCCGATAGGAGAGATCGCCATGCGCTTTCCGCCTCTCATACCGATGGCTGCCGTCCTGTTCGGCATCGCGGTCGCGATTGTCGGCGTCGGCCTCGCCAACGCGGTGGCTGATCCGGTGGTCCGGCGAACCGGTATCGCACTGCCGGACTGGCCGGCGGGCGCGGCCCCGGTGACGATTGCGCTGGTCAGCGATCTGCATGTCGGCAACATGACCATGCGCGCCGGGCGGCTGGAGCGGATGGTGGCGCAGGTGAACGCGCTGCGGCCGGATCTGGTTCTGATGGCCGGCGACTTCATCGGCGGCCACCACCGCGTCGATGCGGCGCTTGGCGAACCGATCCTCGCGCGGGGGCTTGCGCGGCTTCGCGCGCCGCTGGGCGTCGTGGCGGTACTGGGCAATCACGATCACTGGACCGACGCGGTTCGCGTTCGGCGCGCATTGCGGCGCGCGGGGGTGACGGTCCTGGAGAACGGGGCGGCGGTGCGGGGACCGGTGGTTATCGGCGGCCTCGACGATCGTGTCACCGGGCATGATCGCCTGCGCCGGACCATAGCGGCGATGCGGGCAATGCCCGGTGGCCGTGTCCTGCTGGCGCATTCGCCCGATACTCCGCCGGATCTGCCCGACGATATCACCATGCTGATGGCCGGACATACCCATTGCGGGCAGGTTGTCCTGCCGGTGTATGGCGCGGTCGTGTCGGTATCCGACCATGGTGACCGGTATCGTTGCGGCATCGTGCCGGAAAAGGGGCGGCGGACGATCGTGACGGCCGGGCTGGGGACGAGTGGGCCACCGCTGCGCTACGGCGCCCCACCCGATATCTGGCTGATCCGGCTGGGACCGGCATCCGTCAGTCGATCGCGCTTTTGACCGCCTTGCCCGCGAGCAGACCCATCACCAGAAACACGACGAACAGCGCGATGGCGATGAAGAACAGGATCTTGGCGATGCCGATGAACGCACCGCCGATGCCGCCGAAGCCGAGCAGCGCCAGCACGAGGCCGATGACAAGAAAGGTGAATGCGAGTTTCAGCATGGCGGGATCCCTGCAAGTAGAAAGGGCAACCCGAAGGCCGCCCCGGTAATCAACCTTGTCATCAACCCTTACGGCTGGCCTCGAACAGGAACCAGGCGCGTTCCTCGGCCTGGTCGATCCAGTCGTCGGCGAGGCTGCTGGTCGCGGTATCCTTGGCTTCCTCGGCGCGCTCGCGGGCTTCGCGTAGCGCCTCGACCAGCTTCAGATTGTCGTCACGCAGTTCGGCGAGCATCGCGTCGGGACCGACGAAGTCCTTGTCGTTGTCGGCGATATTCTGATGACGGGCGATGTCGCCGATCGAGCGCAGCGTGGTGTTGCCGGTCTTGCGGACCCGCTCGGCAATCGCGTCGGTCACGCCCAGAATCTGCGTCGCCTGATCGTCGAGCATCAGGTGGTAATCGCGGAAATGCGGGCCGGAGACATGCCAGTGGAAGTTCTTGGTCTTCAGATACAGCGCGAAACAATCGGCCAGTGCGATGTTCATCGCCTCGGCAACGGATTTGGTCGCGTTGCTGTTCAGGTCGGTCGGGGTTTTCAGCTTGGCGGTGGTATCGGCCATCGGGCGTCTCCGGTATGAAAGGATGTCGCCGACGTAACGATCCACCTCCGCATTGGCTCCCGGGGCGATCAAGCGATCGTTTGCGGCTGCGTGATCGACGCGTCAGATCAGTCCGACGCCGCGCAGGCCCATGACCAGCCCCGCGACGAGCATCATGACCGCGACGACCAGCCGGATCCGCGCGAGCGGCAGGCGCTGCCATCCCGCTTCGCCCAGCGTCACGGCGACGGCGACGACGGCGAGCGAGCCGATCGTCGATCCCAGCGCGGCGGCCCATGGCAGGGGCGACCGTGCGGCCAGGGCCATCACGACGAACTGGATGCCATCACCAAAGGCGAGGATGAACAGGCCGAGCAGGCTGGTCAGCGCGACGCCGATGCGCCATCCCGTCAGGCGGGCCGGAGCCTTGGCCGGAAACAGTGCGCCGCCGCCCTGCAATAGCAAGGCAAGTCCCAACAGGACGTCGCGCGCGCGCGGGCTGAGCATCGGCGCGACCAGCATGGCGGCGATCACCGCCAGCGCGCCCGCCGCGGCCAGGGCAACGCCGGCCATCGCGATCACGATGCCGGGCCGACGATAGCGATCGGCGAGGATCGCGGCCAGCCATGCGGTTCGGTCACCGATCTGCGCCAGCGCGGCCACGACCAGCGCGGCCATCAATACATCCATGCAATCAGCTCGCGAATCGGACCGAACAGGCGGCCGCATAGGCATCGCATGCCTGTGTATCGAACCGGTCGCAACCGACCGCATCGGCCAGCACGCCAAGCCAGCCATGAACGAGCGGCCCGTGTTCGCCGCGCGCGATCGCCGAATCGAGCAGGGCGGCGACGGTGACCGCCGGGTGCAGGCCGCCGCGCCATGCAATGCGACGGATGATCGCGATGTCGGGGGCCAGGTCGCAGGCGCGGGCATAGGGGGCGCGGACGTCGAGCGATGCGATTCGCGCCGCCAGATCCGCGCGAATCGAGTCGAGGTCGTTTGCCACGGTTACCTGCCCCATCATCCCGCTCCTCCATGATTATGGGGACAAAGCTGCGCCCATGGTGGTAAACATCGCATGAAAGCGTGGGTGCGGTGCGGGTTTGCCGGGCGTGGCGGTTGACTTTGGCGCGTGCGTCCGCCATGCGCTGCCCCCTGATGAGCGGCGGCGCGTCCGCCGCTTTTGCATTTCTACAAGACACAGGAACTTAGGCTCATGGCCAAGCCGACCACCGTCAAGATCAAGCTCTTGAGCAGCGCCGATACCGGTTTCTTCTATGTCACGAAGAAGAACCCGCGGACGAAGACCGAGAAGCTGAGCTTCAACAAATATGATCCCGTCGTGCGCAAGCATGTCGCGTTCAAGGAAACCAAGATCAAGTAATCCGCGTCGGCGGCCCTCGGGCTGCCGATGGATTCGACGGTTTGTGGGTCGCAGGTCACGGGCTTGCGGCCCGTTTTCTGTTGGTCGTGGAAGTGGGGCGCTACAGCAGCGCGCCGACCGCCTCCATGAAGCGGGCGAGGCTGATCGGCTTCGAGACATAGGCATCGGCCCCGGCCGCGCGGATCCGCTCCTCGTCGTCGCGCCCGGCATAGGCAGTGACCGCCATGACGGGGATCGTGCGCAGGTCGTGATCGGCCTTCAGCTCCAGGATCAGGTCGTAGCCGGTCACATAGGGCATCTGGATGTCCATGATGACGAGGTCGGGCAGGAACGCGCGGGCGCGCGCCACCGCCTCGCGGCCGTCACGCACGGGTTCGACCGCGAACTGGTGCGCGCGCAGCAAGTCGCAGAAAAGCTTCAGGTTCAGTTCGTTGTCCTCGACAACGAGCACCCTTTTTGTCACCCGATATCGTCCCATCTTCCCGCAAGAAAGCACGGTACGCAATGGCGCGCACGGATACAAACAAAGATGGCGGGGATCCGACCCAGCTTGCCCTGCGCGCGCTGGTGTGGACGCTGGCCGAACCGGAGCGGGCGATGCGGCTGCTGTCGGTGACGGGTCTGGACCCGCACGACCTGCGCTCGCGGGCGAGTTCACCGGCGGTGCTGGCGGCGGCGCTCGCATTTCTGGAAAACCACGAACCCGACCTGATCGCCTGCGCCGCCGCGATCGACACGACCCCACAGGCGCTGGTCAACGCCCATGCCGAACTGGAGACGATGTGAAGCCCCTGCTCATCAGCGATTGCGACGAGGTGTTGCTGCACATGGTGCGGCATTTTGGCACCTGGCTGGACGAGGCGCATGCGATCGACTTCGATCTCGGCGCGGGCGATTTCGCCAACAGCATGACCCGGCGCGACGGCGGTCCGGCGGTGACGCGCGAGGAGATGTGGGATCTGCTCGGCGGGTTCTTTCCCGACCAGATGAACCGGCAGACGCTGGTGCCGCATGCGGCCGAGGCGCTGGCCGCGATCGGCGAAATCGCCGACATCGTCATCCTGACCAACCTTGGCGACCACTGCCGCGATCCGCGCAGCGAACAGCTCGCGCAGTTCGGCATCCATCACCGGGTCGTCTGCAATACCGGCGGCAAGGGCGATCCGGTCGCGCGACTGGTCGCCGAATATCGGCCCAGCGTGACCGTGTTCGTCGATGACCTGGCGGTGCATCACGAATCGGTCGCGAAGGCCTCGCCGCAGGTCCACCGGCTGCACATGATTTCCGAACCGGACCTGGCCCGGCATGTCGCCAGGGCGCCGGCCGCGCATGCGCGGATCGACGACTGGCGCGAAGCGCAGTCCTGGATCATCGCCCGCTTCGCCGAGGGCGTGCCGGCGGTTACCTCGATGGGGGTGTTGGCGTAAGGCTTGACCACGGGCGGGCGGGTGTGGTGATGGCGGTGGCATGACCCAAGCAATCGACGCAAAGCTGGCCGAGCGCGGCCTTTCCCTGCCCCAGGCCGCAGCGCCGGTGGCGTCCTATGTTCCCGTCGTCGAGGCGGGCGGGCTGCTCCATGTATCGGGCCAGTTGCCGTTTCTCGACGGGCAACTGATGACCGGGCGGGTCGGCGACGGTGCCGACCTGGCGTTCGCGACGCAGGCGGCCGAACGCTGCGCGCTGATGGTGGTGGCGCAGGTGAAGGCGTATCTCGGCGGCCTCGACCGCGTCGAACGGATCGTGAAGCTGGGCGTGTTCGTCAACAGCCACGCCGACTTTACCGACCAGCCCAAGGTTGCCAACGGCGCGTCGGACCTGATGGTCGCGCTGTTCGGCGACGCCGGCAAGCATGCCCGCAGCGCGGTCGGCGTACCGGTCCTGCCACTGGGTGCGGTGGTTGAGATCGACGCGATCATCGCGGTAAAGCAGGGCTGAGCAACCTAGCCTCCTGTTCCCCGGCAAGGCCGGGGAACAGGAGGGCAAGCGGTTGTCGCCTATTGCGGACGTTGACCTGACTGAACCCCGGCCTTCGCCGGGGAACGGATGTGGTGCGGTCAGCCTGCGCTTCGCTAATCCGCTTCCGCCCCTTGGAGCGCCCCGTCCGCGCCCCTATTTCCGGGCGATATGACGACCGTCACCGCCCGCATCGCCAGTGGCGTCGCCGCCATCCCCGCCCAGCACTGGGACGCCTGCGCCGGCACGGGCAATCCGTTTGTCAGCCATGCCTTTCTGTCGGCACTGGAACGGTCGGGCAGTGTCGGCCCGCGCACAGGCTGGCAGGCGCTGCCGATCGTCGTCGATGACGCCGACGGCGTGCCCGTCGCGATCGCGCCGGCTTATGGCAAGAGCCACAGCCAGGGCGAATATGTCTTCGACCATGCCTGGGCCGATGCGTGGACGCGCGCCGGCGGCGACTATTACCCGAAGCTGCAGATCGCCGCGCCATTTTCCCCGGTGCCAGGGCCGCGCCTGCTGCTGCGCGACGCCGCGCGCGGACCTGAGCTGATCGCTGCGATCGAGGCGCTGGTCGACCAGAACAACCTGTCGAGCGCGCACGCGACCTTCATCGCTCCGCACGAGGTGCCGGTGTTCGAGGCGGCGGGCTGGCTGATCCGGCAGGGAACGCAGTTTCACTGGCGTAACGACGGCTATGCCGATTTCGACGGGTTTCTCGCAGCACTCGCCAGTCGCAAGCGCAAGAGCATCCGCAAGGAGCGTGCCGCCGCGCTGGAGGGGCTGACCGTTCGGCATGTGTCGGGCGCGGACCTGACCGAAGCGGACTGGGACGCGTTCTGGGTGTTCTATCAGGATACCGGCGCGCGCAAATGGGGGCAGCCCTATCTGACGCGCGCGTTCTTCAGCGAGATCGGGCGGACGATGGCCGATACGGTGCTGCTGATCCTCGCCGAGCGGGACGGGGTGCCGATCGCCGGTGCGCTGAACCTGATCGGGGGTGATACGCTGTACGGGCGCTATTGGGGCGCGACCGAGGAGGTGCCGTTCCTGCATTTCGAGCTGTGCTATTATCAGGCGATCGACGCGGCCATCGCGCGCGGGCTGGCGTTCGTCGAGGCCGGCGCGCAGGGCGAGCACAAGCTGGCGCGCGGTTACGCGCCGGTCGCGACGTGGTCGGCGCATTATATTCCCGATGCCGGGTTCCGGCGCGCGGTGGCGGGCTTCCTGGATCGCGAGGGGCAGGCGGTGGTGGTCGAGCGCGAGTATCTCGACGACTTCACTCCGTTCCGGAAGGGCCCCTGAACGAGGGCCACAGCTGCGGTGGCGGGCGGCGGTCGTCGATCCGGTACAGCACGTTGCGGCCATTGCGCCAGATCGGCGTCAGCCCGGTCAGCAGCCGCCGGTCGACCCTGGACGGGTTAAGCAGCCAGACATAGTCGAACGCGTCGCGCGGCAGCGTCTGCAACGAAAAGCTGAGCGGCCGCCACCACTGACCCCGGCAATAGACGTCCGTCACGATCTGCGACGGATCGTGGGCGAAGGCGCGCGCGGGATAACGGGTCGTCAGCGTCTGTGCGCCGGCCATCGACCATTGGTCGTTGGAAAAGGCGAGACGACGAACCAGCAGCATCGCCGGCACATGATCGAGCCGGGTGAAGGTCCAGTCGTCGCTGCACCGACGCCCGACGAAGCTGACGACGCGGGCACCGCGCGGGATGTGGTCGAGCGCGGTGAGGGTCGCATCATAGCTGCGGTCGTACAGCACGAAACTGGCGGTGGTGCCGGCCAGCCGCACGCCGAAGAACGCCAGGCCGATTGCCGCGAACGTGGCCGCGCCGCGCAGCGACAGGCCCTTTTTCGGCCGCAGCGCGACGATCGCGATGGCCAGCGCATAGGGGGCGAGCCGCATGTCGGCATAGGCGGAGCCGAACACGATGCGCGGCAGGATGAAGAACACCGCGAACAGAAACAGCGCGGACAGCCCCAGATTGCGCGAATATTCGATCCGGTCGTCGCGGAACCCCTTTACGAGGATCATGTAGAGAACGATTGCCGAGGCGACGTCATACGCCTTCCACCGGTCGCGCAGGACCATCGCCATCCAGCTGATCTTGGCATGCCAGTTGAACCAGTCGCCGGTTTCGCCGGTGACGTGATTGCCCGACCGCCAGAAGATCATCAGCGCCATCGGCAACGCGAGCGGTACGCAGCCAAGGCCGGCGCGGACAAGGGATTCAAGCCAGTGGCGCAGGCCGCGCTTGTCCCGCGCCTGCGCCAGGTCGTGCTGGCGGATCAGTTCGGCCGACAGCGCCAGCACGCCCAGCACACCCCAGCCGAAGGTATGGCACAGCCACAGCAGGCACGAGACGGGCACGAAGATCGCGGCGCGCAAGCCCAGCCGCCCCAGCCGTGCCAGCCGCAGCCACAAGGCGAACAGGTTCAGCGCCAGCGCGATGGCGAGCGCGAAATTGACGAAGCCGAACTGGAACGGGAAGCAATAGGCCAGCGGCAGCGCAAACAGCGCGGTGGCCGGGATCCGTCCATGCACCTCGCGCGCGATCCACAACAGGCCGGTGACGGTCAGGACCGGGATCGCCATGACGATCAGCTTGGTGCCAAGCTCAAGCCCGAACAGGTAGCCCATCGGGATGACGAGCAGGTCGATCCCCAGATTGCCGATCATCGACCATTGGAAATTGTACCAGTCGTGCAGCCAGGGCGCGCTGTTCCACGCCTCCTGCACGCGGTAGCGGCCCATGTGCCCCGGCAGGTCGACCAGCGGCGGAATGTCCGGCCACAGCAACGGGATCGCCGCCGCGAGTGCCATCGCCGCCACGAACCATCGTGTTTGCCACCAGTGCAGCCGATCCCCCTGCATCCGCCCGCCTTAGTGCGCGGAAGGGGCCGCCGACAAGCCGTCTCGCACGAAGATCGCGCCGGACCGACTGCCGGGCGTCAGCGCGTGCCAGCCGGGCAGGGTTCCAGCCACCATCAGCGCGTGTGCGGTGGTGCCCGCGCGATCCACGCCGCGCTGGTCGGGGCAGGCAACGACATACGTCACCCGCCACTGGCGCGCGATGTCCGAGGCCAGTGCCGGCGGCGCGGCATAGAAGTGATACATCGCCAGATTGCCCGCATCGTTGCGGTGATAGGGTGCGGCGACCAGCGAATGCGGCGTGGCTGCGACGAGATAGGGGCCAAGGTCGATCGGGGCCATGACGACTCCGGGCGGCAGCGCCGCCAACTGCGCGCCGATGGGTGTCCGGTTGCAGCCCGCCGAAGGCGTTTGCGGTGCTGCTGGGGCCAGAACGCCGGCGGCGATCGGATACAGGATCCCCGCCGAAATCAGCCAGGCGGCCACCAGTGTCGGCGTACGGCGCGTGCGGGCGCGGGCAATCGCGGCCGCCAGCGAAGGCGCGGCGAGCATCGTGCCGGCATAGGCCCCCCGCATCTGGACACAGGCCAGCGCCAGCGCGGTCGCCTGGACGATCAGCAGCAGCGTCCAGTCACGCGAACGCCGGGTCGCGACATGCCACAGGGTCGCGCCAAGCCCGACCAGCATCAGCCCGAGATAGCCGAGGCTGGTTGTCGGCGACGCGGTCAGGATCGACTGTGCCTCGCCGACCTGAGCCAGCCATACCGTACGCAGCAGCGGATCGACCCGGCCATACGGGCTGAGGCACGCGGGGGCCGCGACCACGATCGCCCAGACGGCGAGAGCGGCCACCGCCAGTGCGGCCGTGGCGCGGTGGCGGACCGTGTGCAGGGACTGCCCGGTTGCGGCGAGCAGTACCGGCACGGTCGCGGCGATGGCGGCGGCGCGCAGGGTCGTGGCGGTAAATCCGTCGCAGGCCGGATAGGTAAACAGGCGCGGGGCAAAGATCGCCCAGCCGATCGCAAGGCCGCCGGTCGCGCCGACAGCAATGCCGCCAAGCCGGGTGTCGGCGGAATCGCGCACCCAGTCGACCAGTGCGACCAGCGCGATGGCGGCGACGAGCGGCGTGGTTTCCAGCCCGACGACGAGGCTGGCGGTGGCGGACAGTCCGACCACCGCGCCGCGCCGGCGTGACGGTGAACCGGTCATGGCGAGCAGGGCAGCGAGCAGCAGGACGACCTGTAACCCGTGATGGTCGATCCGGCCGGGCAGGAAGATGGTGGTCGCGGGATAGGCGATGGCGGCGACCACGCCGGCGGTCTGCGCCGACGATCCGCCGCCAACGGCGCGGGTGATCTGTATGACGAGCAGCAGCGCGGTAGCAAACAGGACGGGCGGCCAGACGATGACGGCGACAAGTTCGCCCGCGTGTCGCCCGATCAGCGGGGTCAGGCCGACGATCAGCCCGGAAGGCACGAGATCGGCCAGCCGCGTCCAGTGCATCGCCAGCCCGCCGCCAAGCCGATATTGCGTCAGATCGGCAAAACCCTGTCCGTCGATCCAGTCACGGATTTGCTGGAGGCGCATGACGTCGTCGGTATCGGGCAGGCCCAGCATCGACAGCGCTGGCCAGTCCGCGATTCCCCAGCCGATCGCTAGGACCAGCGCGAGCGCGGTGGCGAGGATCGTGTCGCCGATCAGGGCTGGGCGGAGCTGGACCACGCGGGCGAGGTAGGGGGTACGTGGTTAAATTGGCGTTAGGGGACGCTGCTGCCCGTCATTGCTTCGCTTATTCTGGCAATGACGGACATGTGGGAAGGGTGTGCCGCCCCGCTCCCGCTCCCCGGCGAAGGCCCGTGCGCGGTCGCCACGTTCGCGGTGATGACGGGCATCGCGCCAATCACGGACGCCTACCCAGCTGGGCCCCGGCCTTCGCCGGGGAGCACACGCCCCGTCAAACCTGGTCGCGGCGTCCCAGCAGGCGCAGGCGCAGGGCGTTCAGCTTGATGAAGCCGGCGGCGTCGCGCTGGTCGTAGGCGCCCTGGTCGTCCTCGAACGTCACGACCTTTTCCGAATAAAGCGAATAGGGCGACTTGCGGCCCGTCACATGGACGCCACCCTTGTACAGCTTCAGGCGGACGGTCCCGGCGACCTTGGTCTGGCTGTGGTCGATCGCGGCCTGCAGCATCTCGCGTTCCGGCGAGAACCAGAAGCCGTTGTAGAGCAGCTCGGCATAGCGCGGCGCGAGTTCGTCCTTCAGGTGCGCGGCCCCACGGTCGAGCGTCAGCTGCTCGATCGCGCGGTGGGCGAGGTGGAGGATCGTGCCGCCGGGCGTCTCGTACATGCCGCGCGACTTCATGCCGACGAACCGGTTCTCGACCAGATCGAGCCGGCCGATACCGTGCGCGCGGCCCAGATCGTTCAGTTTCGCCAGCAGCGTGGCCGGCGACATCCCCTCGCCGTTGATCGCGACCGCGTCGCCACGCTCGAAATCAATGGTGATCGTCTCGGGCGCGTCGGGCGCGTCCTCGGGGCTGACGGTGCGCGAGAAGACGTATTCGGGAACCTCGTCCCACGGATCCTCCAGCACCTTGCCTTCCGACGAGGTGTGCAGAAGGTTGGCGTCGGTCGAGAAGGGCGCTTCGCCGCGCTTGTCCTTGCTGACCGGGATCTGGTGCTGTTCGGCGAACTCGATCAGCCGGGTGCGGCTGGTCAGGTCCCATTCGCGCCACGGTGCGATGACCTTGATATCGGGCGCGAGCGCGTAATAGCCGAGTTCGAAGCGGACCTGGTCGTTGCCCTTGCCGGTCGCGCCGTGGCTGACCGCATCTGCATTCACCGCCCTCGCGATCTCGATCTGGCGCTTGGCGATCAGCGGCCGGGCGATCGACGTGCCGAGCAGGTACAGCCCCTCGTACAACGCGTTGGCGCGCATCATCGGGAACACGTAGTCCTTCACGAACTCCTCGCGCAGGTCGTCGATGAAGATATGTTCGGGCTTGATCCCCATCATCTCGGCCTTGGCGCGCGCCGGCTCCAGCTCCTCGCCCTGACCCAGATCGGCGGTGAAGGTCACGACCTCGCAACCATAGGTCTGCTGTAGCCATTTCAGGATGACGCTGGTGTCCAGCCCGCCCGAATAGGCGAGGACGACGCGGTTGACGGACTCGGACATGGGCGGTTCCTGATTGGCTTTACGACGATGGGGCGGCGATTAGGACGCGTCCGCCGGTGATGCAACCCGGCTGCGCAGGCGCTGTTCGGTGTCGCCGATATAGTCGCGGGTGACGGGCACGCCGGTGCGGCTGCGGGTCAGCTGGATCTGGTAGTTGCATAGCCCGCCGTGCCGGAACGCGGCGGCGGCACCCGCCAGATAGAATTGCCACATGCGAAAGAATCGCTCGTCGTACAGGGCGACGATCTGCTCGCGCGCGGCGGTGGTGCGGTCGTACCAGTGGTCGATCGTCCAGCCATAGTGCAGGCGCAGCACCTCGACATCGGTCGGGAACATGCGCAGCCCTTCATAACCGCGCACGATCTCCGACAGGGCCGGGTTGTAGCCGCCGGGGAAGATGTACTTGACGGTGAACTCGTCGGTGACGCCCGGACCGCCCATCCGGCCGATGGTGTGCATCAGCATGACGCCGTCCTCGGTCAGCAGGTCGCGGCATTTCTGGAAGAAGGTACGGTAGTGCTTGACCCCGACATGCTCGAACATGCCGACCGAGACGATCCGGTCGAACGTGCCGGTGACGTGACGATAGTCGATCAGCTCGAACGTCACCTTGTCGGCGACGCCGGCTTCTTCCGCACGGCGGCGGGCGACCTTCAGCTGTTCCTCGCTTAGCGTGACGCCCAGCACCTCGGCCCCGGTCTTTTCGTGCAGGTACAGCGCCATGCCGCCCCAGCCGCAGCCGATGTCGAGCACGCGCATGCCGGGGCCGATGTTCAGCTTGGCGGCGATATGCGCCTTCTTGTCGTTCTGCGCCTGTTCGAGCGTATTGGCGGGATCGGTGAAATACGCGCAACTGTACTGCCGGTCGGCGTCGAGGAAGAGGTCGTAGAGCCGGTCCGAAAGGTCATAGTGATGCGCGACGTTCTTCTTCGACTGGCGCGCGCGGTTCACGCGGGCGACCTTGTGCGCGACCTTTTCCAGCATACGGATCGGCAGTGCGGGGATCAGGGCGTTCGCGCCGGCCTCCCACGGGTCGTTCGCGGTCATCAGGTTGACCAGATCGCGGATATCGCCCTGCTCGATGACCAGCCGGCCGTCCATGAACGCCTCGGCCGCGCCAAGGGCGGGATGGCGGACGATCGCACCTGCCGCGCCCTTGTCGGCAAAGCGGATCGCGACGTCGGGAAAGTCGGGATGGGGGGCGCCCATGGTGCGGACGGTGCCATCGGCGTGGGTTACGCGGAGCGTACCGCGCTTCACGCGGTGCAGGAAGAAGCGGTCGATCAGAGCCATGTGCGAATATCTAGGATCGGCGGCGGATCAGGGCAACGATCGTGTCGTATATTCGCCGATGATCCTCAGATTCCGGCATACCAGTCGTAGTCGACATTATCCTCCCAATAGCCGCCCTTGCCCTTGCCGATCCCGTCCAGGCTGGCGACCGCGTCGACACTCATCAGATATTTGGCGTGCTTGTAGCCAAGCTGCCGCTCGACGCGCAGCCGGACCGGCGCGCCATTGGCGACGCCCAGCACCGCCTCGTTCAGCGCCCAGGCCAGAATCGTCTGCGGGTGGAAGGCATCGACCAGGTCGATCGATTCATAATAGGGCTGTCCGCCATACAGGTCGGCGCAGGTGAACACGACGTAGCGCGCGGCATCGCGAATCCCGGCGGCCTTTAGGATGGTGCCCAGTTGCGGCCCGGTCCACTGGCCGATCGCGCTCCATCCCTCGACACAGTCGTGGCGGGTGATCTGGCGGCGGTTGGGAAAGCGACGCAAGTCGGGCAGGCTGATCGACAAGGGCGTCGCGACAAGGCCCCCGACCCGCAATCGCCAGTCGGCAAAATTGTTCGCCTGCATCGCGCGATAGGCCGGCGTACCGGGATCGCGCGTGCCGTTCGGGCGGAAGAACGGCGAACGCTGGTCGGGGCGGAACTCGGGCGCGAGCGCGTCGCGGTTCGACAGCGCGCGTTGCAGGCCGCGGTGCATGTCCTCGCCGGCGAACAGGATTTTGCGCGCAGCCGGAATCTGCACGACCTTGTCGCAGCCGGCCAGCAGCAGGCCGGCTCCACCGGCGATCAGGGTGCGGCGGTGGATCAGGGGGGCGGTCAGGTTTTGGGTCATGCTTCGGGCACCCGCCAGCGGCCGGTAATCATCGACCGGATTTCGTTGCCGACACCGGCCAGGATGACCAGCACCAGATGGACGACGGTGAAGCCGCCGATCAGCACCGCCAGGATGAAGTGGATCGACCGCGCCGACTGCCGCCCGCCGAACAGGTCGAGCAGCCACGGCCACGCCGCGTTCATGCCCGGCGACATCGTCAGCCCGGTCAGGATCAGCAGCGGGATCATGATGAAGATCACCGATACATAGCTGAGCTTCTGCAGGATGTTGTACGCGGCCGGTCGTTCCGGGTCGTGAAAGCGGAAGGCGAGATGCCCCTTGATGTCCGCCCAGACATGACGCGGCGCAAGTCCCCTGGCGCGCACGCGCAGGTCGCGCTGGAAATGGCGGTTGAGCAGGCTGACGATCATGAACGCGAGCAGGCCGAACCCCAGCACCAGGGCAAAGAACAGGTGCCAGCGGCGCGAGATGGCCAGATTGTAGCTCGACGGAATCGTGATCCAGGCGGGCATGCGCGGCACCTGCGCCCAGGCATGGTCGAAGTTCGCGCCGTAGCGGCCCCAATACAGGCGCGGATGCGCGTTGGAGATGCCAAGGCCACTGCCCAGCAGGACGATGATCGCCACCGCATTGATCCAGTGCCACAGCCGGGTCGGCAGGCGATGGCGTTTGATGATCGTGCCGGCCGGGAGTGGATCGTTCATGCCGCTTCTTCGCTGTAGCCGGGACACCCGATCCATAGCAGGTTTTATCCATGACTGAATGGCATTCTTACGACCCCGCCGCCGGCCACCGCCTGCCGCACGATCCCCTTAACGCGATCGTCGCGCCGCGCCCGATCGGCTGGATCAGCACGGTGTCGGCCGATGGCGTCCGCAACATCGCACCGTACAGCTTCTTCAACCTGTTCAACTATGCGCCGCCGATCATCGGCTTTTCGTCGATGGGGTGGAAGGACAGCGTCGCCAATATCGAGGCCACGGGCGCCTTCGTCTGGAACCTCGCCACCCGCCGCCAGGCCGAGGCGATGAACGCGACCGCGGCGATGGTCGGGCCGGAGATCGACGAGTTCACGCTGGCCGGGCTGGACACCCTGCCGTCGCAGGCCGTCGCGCCGCCACGAGTCGCGGGCAGCCCCGTCCAGTTCGAGTGTCGCCTGACCCAGATCGTCCGGCTGGAGACGAAGGAGGGCCGGGCGCTCGACCAGTGGCTGGTGCTGGGCGAGGCGGTGGCGATCCATATCGACACAGGCATGCTGGACGACGGGGTGTACCAGACTGCACGGCCACGCCCGATCCTGCGCGGCGGCGGCCCGGCGGACTATTTCGAGACGACGCCCGAAACGCTGTTCAGGATGCGTCGTCCGGGGTGATGTTCTCCTGCCAACGCAGGAACACGGATCATCCGTACGCCCGCCAGAAAAAAACGATCGTCGTCACCGCCGTCACCAGCAACGTCCACACCCGGATCACGCCGGCCGGCAGGATCAGCCCCAGCCGCGCGCCCAGATAGCCGCCGACGATGCCGCCGGCCATCATCGGCAGGCACAGGGTCCACGCGACCATGTGGGTGGCGACGAAGACGACCGTCGCCGCCGCGTTGGCGGTCGCCAGCATCAACGTGCGCGGCGCGGCGAGCTTCGCTGGTGACGCGCCCGACAACAGCCCCCAGGCGGCGGTGAGCATCAGCCCGACGCCGCCGCCGAAATAGCCGCCATAGATGCCCAGCAGCGTCTGCACCGCGACCAGCGCGCGCGGACCCATCGCCACGCGGGCATGCAGCCAGTCGGCGGCGCGGGTGCCGAACGCGATGGCGATGGTGGCGAACAGCAGCAGCCACGGCACGATCAGATCGAACGTGCGGGCGGATGTGACCACCAGCAACGCGCTGCCAACCAGCCCACCGATAAAGGTGATGCCCGCCAGCGTGCGGATGCCGACGCCACCGATCGGCTCCAGACCCTTGCGATAGGCCCAGGCGCTAGCAATCGCGCCGGGTTGCAGCGACACGTTGCTGGTCGCGTTGGCGATTGGGGAGGGCAGGCCGAGCGCGATCAGCGTCGGCATCGTCGCGAAGCTGCCGCCGCCGGCCAGCGCGTTCATCGCCCCGCCGACCAGCCCGGCTCCGGCGGCAAACGCCAGCGTGGCGACCTCAGCCAAGCGCGGCCATCTTTTCCTCGGACAGCCGGTCGATCTCGGCCCGGCTCTTTTTCTCCGACGCGGTCTTCAACTGGCCGCAGGCGGCGTCGATGTCGCGCCCGCGCGGGGTGCGGACCGGCGCGGAAATGCCGGCGGCGAAGATGATGCTGGAGAACGACTTGACCCGTTCCGGCGTCGAACATTCGTACGGCGCGCCCGGCCACGGGTTGAACGGAATCAGGTTCACCTTGGCCGGCAGCTCGTATTTGCGCAGCAGGCGGACCAGCTCGTGCGCCTCGGCATCGCTGTCGTTCTTGTCGCGCAGCATGACGTATTCAAAGGTGATGCGGCGCGCATTGTTGGTGCCGGGATAGTCGGCGCAGGCCTGCAACAATTCTTCGATGCCGTATTTGCGGTTGATCGGCACGATTTCGTCGCGGACCTCCTTGGTCACGGCGTGCAGCGATACGGCAAGGTTGACGCCGATCTCGCGGCCGGCGCGCGCCATCATCGGCACGATGCCGCTGGTGCTGAGCGTGATCCTGCGACGTGACAAGGCGAGGCCGTCGCCGTCCATCACCAGTTTCAGCGCGTCACGCACCGCATCGAAATTATACAGCGGTTCGCCCATGCCCATCATCACGATGTTGGTCAGCATCCGCCCCTCGGGCTGGCTCGGCCATTCGCCCAGCGCGTCGCGCGCCAGCATCACCTGGCCGACGATCTCCGCCGGGGTCAGGTTGCGGACCAGCCGCATCGTGCCGGTGTGGCAGAAGCGGCAGTTGAGCGTGCAGCCAACCTGGCTCGACACGCACAGCGTGCCGCGATCGGCGTCGGGGATGAACACCGCCTCGTAATCCTGGCCGTCGTCGGACCGCAGCAGCCATTTTCGCGTGCCGTCGGTCGACACCTGTGCCTCGACCACCTCGGGCCGGCTGATGACGAACCGCTGTTCCAGCCACGGGTGCATGGTCTTGGAAATGTCGGTCATCACCGAAAACTGCGTGGCCCCGCGATTGTAGATCCAGTGCCACAGCTGCTTGGCGCGCAGCTTGGCCTGCTTCGGCTCCAACTGCGACGTCTCCAGCGCCATGCGCAGATCGTCCTTCGACAGGCCGAGCAGGTCGATACGCCCGTCGCTGCGCGGCACGAAGGCGCGCGGCACGGGCACGGGGTCGATATGCCCGGGGATGGACATGGGGGCGCCGGAAACTGTCTGCATGCGCGTCGCATAGACGAATTGGCGTCGGATTTCCACCGTGGCGAAAGGGAGGAACCGGTCAATGCCTGCGCTGGATCGCGGCGGGCTTGCCGGGGCAAGGGAAGGCGGGGATGGTGGGGTACACGAATCATGTCGGAGTTATTGTGTCGATCAACCCCCGCCCGCCCCGCCGGACCCTGTTGACCGTGGTCCTGACCCTCGCGGCGCTGGCCATGCCCTCCGCGGCAAGCGCACAGGAAATGCTCGACACCGATCCCAACACGCTGCCCGCGTCGCAGGATCCGCGCCGGACGACCAACGGCCTGGCGCAGACACCGCCAATGGGGTGGAACAGCTGGAACAAGTTCGCGTGCAAGGTCGACGAGGCGACGATCCGCGCGACCGCCGACACGATGGCGACGGGCGGCATGAAGGATGCCGGCTATCAGTATGTCGTGATCGACGATTGCTGGCACGGCGCGCGCGATGCGAACGGCTTCATCACCGAGGACCGGGCGCGATTCCCTTCGGGGCTGAAGGCGCTGGGGGACTATATCCATGCCAGGGGCCTGAAGTTCGGGATCTATTCCGATGCGGGATCGCGGACCTGCGGCGGACGGCCAGGCAGCCAGGGGCATGAATATCAGGACGCGCTGCAATATGCGCGCTGGGGCGTCGATTACCTGAAATACGACTGGTGCTCGACCGGCACGCGCAACGCGGAGGAGGCCTATGCGCTGATGGCCGACGCGCTGAAGGCCAGCGGTAGACCGATCCTGTTCTCGATGTGCGAATGGGGGAATGCGAAACCGTGGCTGTGGGCGTCGAAGATCGGCAACATGTGGCGTACCACCGGCGACATCACCGACAAGTGGAGCGGCAAGTACAATTACAGCCTCGGCATCGTCACCATCGTCGACCGCAACGAACCGCTCTGGCCCTATGCCGGTCCCGGCCACTGGAACGACCCCGACATGCTGGAGGTCGGCAATGGCGGCATGACCGCGACCGAATATCGCAGTCATTTCTCGCTCTGGGCGATGATGGCCGCGCCGCTGATCGCGGGCAACGACATCGCGACGATGACGCCCGAGACGCGGGACATTTTGCTGAACCGCGAGGTGATCGCGGTCGATCAGGATCCGCTGGGCGTACAGGGCCACCGGGTCGCGAAGTCCGGCGATTCGGAGGTGTGGTCGAAACCGATGGCCGATGGCGGACGGGCGGTGCTGCTATTCAATCGCGGCGAGGCGCCGGCTGCGATCACGGCGGACTGGACGACGCTGGGCTATCCCGCCGCGTTGGCGCTGGCGGCGCGCGATGTGTGGGATCACCGCGACATCGGGATGCTGTCGGCGCGGGTGACGCGGATCGTACCGGCGCACGGGGTGGTGATGATCCGGCTGCGCCCGAAAGGGGGAGCGAAGGGGAGCTGACGCGTCCGACGATCGCGGCGTTGCCGACCATCGGGGCGGAACATCCGGGGTAGCCGGCGTTTTCACCGTATCGACCACGGGACACGATCGGGAGGAACAACGCCCATGGGTATGCTGCAGGACGGGACATGGACCAGCGAGACGGCGGTCGCCCCGACGGATGACACGGGCCAGTTCCAGCGCGCCGAGAGCGGGTTTCGCGGCTGGCTGACCGCCGATGGCCGCGATGGCCCGGACGGCCAGCCGGGGTTTCGGGCCGAGGCGGACCGCTATCACTTGTATGTCAGCCTGGCGTGCCCCTGGGCGCACCGCGTGCTTGTCGTCCGTGCGCTAAAGGGGCTGGACGCCGTGCTGCCGGTGACGGTCGTCGGCCCGGTGATGGGCGAACAGGGCTGGAGCTTCACCGCGGAGGCCGGCGGAACGGGCGATCCCGTCAACGGGGCCGATCATCTGCATCAGGTCTATGCACTGGCGGACCCCGGCATGACCGGCAAGGTGACGGTGCCCGTGCTGTGGGATACCGTCGGCAAGACGATCGTTAGCAACGAATCCGCCGACATCATCCGGATGCTGAACGATGCCTTCGATTCGCTCGGGGCCAGGCCGGGCGATTATTACCCGTCGGCGTTGCGCCCGGCGATTGATGCGGTGAACGACCGGGTCTACGATCAGTTGAACAATGGCGTCTATCGCGCCGGCTTCGCCACATCGCAGGCGGCGTATGACGAGGCGGTGAGCGGCGTGTTCGACACCCTCGACTGGCTGGAGGCCGGTCTGGAGGGCGACTGGCTGGTCGGCGACACGCTGACCGAGGCGGATATCCGGCTGTTCACCACGCTGGTCCGGTTCGATCCGGTCTATCACGGTCATTTCAAGTGCAATGTCCGGCGACTGGTCGACTACCCGCGTCTGCGCGCGCTGGTGCGGCGGATCGCCGATCTGCCCGGGGTGGGCGACACGATCGACCTGGATCACATCAAGACCCATTATTATCGCAGTCATCCCGACATCAATCCCAGTGGTATCATCCCGCTGGGACCGGACACACCGTTCTGACGGGCGGTCAGGACCGGGCGCAGGCCAGCCCGGCGGCGTCGATCGCGGTGGCGGCACCGGCCAGCGCATAGACGTCGGCGAATGGCCGTCCGCCGGGGGCCAGCGTCTCGACGCTCATGCTGCGGCCGCCGCGCAGGGCGCTGACGATCGCGCGGTCGGTGGCGGCGTCGGGCGCAAAGGCGTCGCGGTCGCGCGCGACCAGCGTAAAGCGCCGCTCGCCGATCGACAGGGTGACGGGGGCGATCGGGTCGCGCGGTCGGCTGAGGCGCACATGCAGCGAGGCGCGCAGGCCCCGCGTGGGCCAGGTCGCGACGCTGGCGACCCCGCCGACCGTGCCCCCGGCCTTCAGCGCGCGGGCGATCGCATAGCAGCGCGCCGGCGTCGGATCGCGAAACGCACCCCAACCCTGATAGATACCGATTGTATCGCGCGCCGTGCCGGTGGCGGGCAACGTCATCAACGCGAGTGCGGCGATGGCGCGGATCATGCCGGCGCGCGGCCCCGGCCCAGATGGACGATCCGTTCGACGCCGCCGGCAAGGGCGACCACCGACCCCTGCGGCAGGCCGGGCAGGACGGGGGCGTCGACCAGCGGGTCGGCGGGCGCGCCGGTCATCACCCCGCGCAGCACCCGCGACGAAATGCCGTGCATCACGACCAGCCGGTCGCCGGGACCGTCGCTGTCGTCCAGCCAGCCGGCGAGGCGCGCGGCGATCTGCGGATAGGTTTCGCCGTCGGGCGCCACCTTCAGCAACCCGCCGGGCAAGACGATCGACCCCAGTTCGGCGGCAAGGTCGGGATAGCTGCGCCCGCCCCACGACCCGGTGTCGATCTCGCCCAGCCGCGCGTCGGTGGTCGCACCGTGCCAGTCGAGGTCCAGATGCTCGGCGATGATCGCCAGCGTCTGGAGCGCGCGGCCGGTCGGGGAGGCCCACAGCGTCAGGGCCGGTTTCGGCCCCAGTTCGGCGAGCAGCGCACGGCCCATTTCGTCGGCCTGCGCGAAGCCGGCGCGGGTCAGCGGCGTGTGTGGTGCCGTGCCCTGCAACCGCCGCGCGGCGTTGAAGACGGTTTCGCCGTGCCGGGCGATGAAATCCCGACCGCGGCGCGGTTCGGAGACGTCGCGAGCGCCGCGTTGCGGCCAAGGAAGTTGGCTTGTCATCAGGCGCAAGCGTTTCAACCCCCTGTTGCCCGGATGCAACGGATTTTGCTGTTTAGCTGAGGTTCATGCAACGCCTGGGCTTCCGGTTCATTGGGACGGTCCACCCTGTCAGACGGGACTGTCGGACGGGGTGACACGATCACCAACGGAGTATCCCCATGCGTACCATCCTTCTCGCCTCCGCCACTGCCGCCGCCCTGACGCTGGGCTTCGCCGCGCCCGCCATGGCGCAGGATGCAGCCCGCGCCCCGTTCACCGGCCTGCGGATGGAAGGGCTGATCGGCTATGATTCGCTGAAGAACGGGTCGGACCGCGATTCGGAATCGAGCGACGGTCTGCTGTACGGTGCGGCGCTCGGTTACGACGTGCAGGCCGGGCCGGTCGTCGTCGGTGCCGAGGCGGAGATCAGCGGATCGACCGCCGATACGCGCAACGACAATGTGCTCGTGCTGGGCGATACCTACCGACTCGATGCCGGGCGTGACCTGTATGCCGGTGCGCGCGTCGGCTACGTCATTTCGCCGATGGCGATGGCCTATGCCAAGGCCGGCTACACCAACGCCCGGCTGGAAGAGACGTATGACGTCGGGTCGGTGCGGATCAACGATCACGTCAATCTGGACGGGTTCCGCCTGGGTGCCGGCCTTGAGTACAAGCTGAGCGGCAATACCTTTGTGAAGGGCGAATATCGCTACTCGCATTACGGCCAGACCGATGGCTACGACATCGACATCGACCGTCATCAGCTGATGGGTGGCGTCGGTCTGCGCTTCTGAGGCCGCGTTAACCATCCATTTACTTTGAATCGTGAAGGGTCGGGGCGCTTGCTCCGACCCTTTGTCTTTGGGTAGGAACCGTCTTGAGTTGCCCCCGGCCGATCGGCCCGCCGGGGCAGGGGGAATTATCATGAAGGCGACGATCGAACGCGCGACCCTCCTGAAGGGGCTGAGCCATGTTCAGTCCGTGGTGGAGCGCCGCAACACCATCCCCATTCTGTCCAACGTGCTGATCGAGGCGACGGCCGAGGGCGCGTTGCGGCTGATGGCCACCGACCTTGATCTCCAGATCAACGAATCGGTCGCCGCCGCGGTCGACCAGCCGGGTGCCACGACGGTGTCGGCGCACACGCTGTTCGACATCGCGCGCAAATTGCCGGAAGGGTCGCAGGTGCAATTGTCGGCGTCCGAAGGTCGCATGGCGATCGTCGCGGGCCGTGCGCGCTTCTCGCTCGGCACGCTGCCGCGCGACGATTTTCCGGTGATCGCCGAAGGGGAGCTGCCGACCCAGTTCGAGCTGCCGGCCGACACGCTGAAGCAGATCATCGACAAGACCCGGTTCGCGATCTCGACCGAGGAAACCCGCTATTACCTGAACGGGATCTTCCTGCACGTCGCCGCGACCGACGGTTCCGCGCCGGTGCTGAAGGCGGCGGCGACCGACGGCCACCGGCTGGCGCGCGTGACGCTGCCGTTGCCCGAGGGTGCGGCGGGGATGCCCGACATCATCGTGCCGCGCAAATGCGTCGCCGAACTGCGCAAGCTGCTCGACGAGGTCGACGGATCGGTCGGCGTGTCGATGTCGTCGACCAAGATCCGCTTCGATCTGGGGCAGGCGGTGCTGACGTCGAAGCTGATCGACGGCACCTTCCCCGATTACAGCCGCGTCATCCCGACCGGCAACGACAAGATCCTGACGATCGACCCCAAGGCCTTCATGGAGGGCGTCGACCGCGTGTCGACCATCGCCACCGAAAAGACCCGCGCGGTCAAGATGGCGCTGGACCGCGACAAGATCACGCTGTCGGTCACCTCGCCGGAAAACGGCACCGCGGCCGAGGAGGTGTCGGGCGAGTACGTGGCGCTGCCGTTCGAGATCGGCTTCAACAGCCGCTATCTGATGGACATTCTGGGGCAGATCGAGGGTGAGACGGTCGAGGTCCACCTGGCCGACGCCGCAGCACCGACGCTGATCCGCGAGAACGACAAGGCGGCGGCGCTGTATGTGCTGATGCCGATGCGGGTGTAAGGGGGGCTTTGGCCTTGCCTATCCGCCCACTTTTCGTTCCCCGGCGAAGGCCGGGGCCCATCTGGGTGACCGTTTGTAAGACGTTACGCACGTTGGCCTAACTGGGCCCCGGCCTGCGCCGGGGAACAGGAATGGCGACGGGATATAGTCTCAGCGTGCAACGCGGGTGACGTGGCCCATCTTGCGGCCGGGCCGGGCCTCGCCCTTGCCGTACAGGTGCAGGTGGGCGGTGTCCTCGGCCAGCAGCGCGGGCCAGCGGTCCATGTCGTCGCCGATCAGGTTTTCCATCTCGACCCGCGCGCCGGTCAGCGCGGTCGACCCCAGCGGCAGGCCGCAGATCGCGCGGACGTGATTCTCGAACTGCGAGGTCTGCGCGCCCTCGATCGTCCAGTGGCCCGAATTGTGGACGCGCGGGGCCATTTCGTTGAACACCGGGCCATCGGTGCCGACGAAGAACTCGCACGCCAGCACACCGACATAGTCCAGCTCGGCCGCGATTCGCATTGCCAGCGCGGTCGCCGGTTCGACCTGTGCCACCACCTCCGGCGGGGCGGGGACGGTGGAGGTATGGAGGATGGCGCTGCGGTGGACGTTGTGCGGCGCGTCGTAGCGCACGACCGCGCCGTCTTGCCCGCGCGCGATCAGCACTGAAAATTCGTGGGTGAAGGGCACGAACGCCTCCAGCACCGCCGGCCCGCCGATCGTGTCCCACGCGGCATCGACCATGGCGGGCGTCTCGATCTTCATCTGGCCCTTGCCGTCATAGCCGAAGCGCGCGGTCTTCAGCACCGCCGGGGTGCCGACGCGCGCGACGGCGGCGATCAGGTCGTCCCTCGACTCGACTGCCGCCCAGGCCGCCGGCCGCCCGCCGACGCTTTCGACGAAGCGCTTTTCGGCGATCCGTTCCTGTGCGTGGCGCAGGGCGCGCGGGTGCGGGTGGACGGCTACGCGCTCGGCCAGCCATTCGACCGGGGCGACCGCGATATTTTCGAACTCATAGGTCACCACGTCACAGGCGGCGGCGAAATCGGCCAGCACGATGCGGTTGTGGTAATCCGCGCGCGTCAGGCTGGACGCGGTCTGCGCGGCGACGCTTTCGCGGTCGGGGGCAAGGACGTGGGTGCGATAGCCGAGCTGCGCGGCGGCGCTGGCGATCATGCGGCCCAGCTGGCCGCCGCCAAGGATGCCGATGGTCGAGCCGGGGGGCAGTGGGGTCGGCGCGGTCATTGCGGGTCGATCGCCACGCCGTCGGTCTGACCCGTGCGCCAGTCCTGCAACCGCTGCGACAGCGCCGGATCCGCCAGCGCGAGGATCGCGGCGGCGAGCAGCCCGGCGTTGATCGCGCCCGCCTTGCCGATCGCCAGAGTCGCGACCGGAATGCCGCCGGGCATCTGGACGATCGACAACAGGCTGTCCATGCCCTTCAACGCCTTGGATTCGACCGGCACGCCCAGCACCGGCAGGTGCGTCATGGCGGCGGCCATGCCCGGCAGGTGCGCCGCACCGCCGGCACCGGCGATTACGACCTTCAGGCCCCGTCCTGCGGCGTTTTTGGCATAGTCGACCAGCCGGTCGGGGGTGCGGTGCGCGGACACCACTTTGGTTTCATGCGGGATGCCTAGCGCGTCGAGCGTGTCGGCGGCGTGGCGCATCGTCTCCCAATCGGACGTGCTGCCCATGATGATGCCGACGATCGGGTCCGTCATGCCTGTGCCCCCAGACGAAAGAGGGGATGTGCCTAGCGGGGGGCGGGGGGCGGGGCAACGGCGCGTTGTATAAACTTGTGTCCGGCACCGTGATCCCGAACGTGCTTCGGGATCCAGAGCCACAAGGCATGACCTATGTGGCGCTGGATCCCGGCGTGCGCCGGGATGACGAACGCTGTGTGCCGATGTGGTCGAAAACGACCCTACCGCTCGTTCAGATAGTAGCGGTCGGTCGCGTTCAGGTCGGCGTCCAGTTCATACACGATCGGCTGGCCGGTCGGGATCTCCAGCGCGGCGATGTCGGCATCGGAAATGCCTGACAGATGCTTGACCAGCGCGCGCAGCGAGTTGCCGTGCGCCGAGATCAGCACCCGCTGTCCGTCCTTCAGCGCGGGTGCGATGCGCGCATCCCAATAAGGCAGGACGCGGTCGATCGTGTCCTTCAGGCTTTCGGCCGCCGGGACCGCGATGCCAGCATAGCGGCGGTCGGCGGCCAGATCGAACGCGCTGCCCGTCTCGATCGGCGGCGGCGGCACGTCGAAGCTGCGGCGCCAGATGTGGACCTGCGCGTCGCCATGCTTCGCCGCCGTCTCCGCCTTGTCGAGGCCGGTCAGCCCGCCATAATGCCGCTCGTTCAGCCGCCAGTCCTTCTCGACCGGCAACCACAACCGGCCCATCGCCTCCAGCGCGATGTTGAGCGTCTTGATCGCGCGGGTCTGGAGCGAGGTGAAGGTCATATCGAAGTCGAGGCCCTTGGCGGCCATCAGTTCGCCCGCCGCGCGCGCCTCTTCCGCGCCCTTCTCGGTCACGTCGACGTCCCACCAGCCGGTGAAGCGGTTTTCCAGGTTCCAGGCGGACTGGCCGTGGCGGATCAGGACGAGACTGGGCATGCGGTTTCCTTAAAGCGTGAGCATCATGAACTGGTTGTGCGGACTGGGTCGATAGTCGGCGAAGGCGTCGCAGTCCACGAAGCCCGCGCTGCGATACAGCGCGACGGCGGGCGCGTAGGCCGCCGTCGTTCCGGTTTCGAGGAACAGGCGCGCATGGCCCCGCTGGCGGGCCTCCGCGATCAGATGCGCGAGCAAGGCGCGGCCGACGCCGGTGCGCCGCGCGCCGGGGGCCGCCCGCATCGACTTGACCTCCGCCTGATCGACGTCGAGTCGCTTGAGCGCCGCGAAACCGGCGAGCGCCGTGCCGCGCCACGCGGTCCAGAAGGTCACGTCCGGCGCGGACAGCCCCGTCTCGTCCAGCGCGAAGGCAAAGGCGGGGTCGGTGGCACTGCGCATGTCCGTCAGGTGCAGGGTCAGCAGCGGCGTGACATAGGGCGCGGCCGGATCGTCCTGCTGAATGAGCAACCCGCGCGTCACAGCGTGTCGATCACGTCCGCCAGCGTTTCGAGGCAGGCATGCGCCAGCCGCTTCGACCGCTCCGGCGACCAGCCGAACTCCGCGTCCGGGTTGGAATCATGATCCTTGAACGGCATTTCCAGCGTCATCGCGATGGCACCGAACCGGTTGGCGACCTGGTTGGTCGACATGGTCAGGTTGGCGCGGCCCGGCGCGGACTTGGGATAGCCAAGGCCGACCTGGAAGTCGGGCGTGTGTGCGGCCAGCCGGCGGCTATAGTCGTAGAACGCCTGCCCTTGCGCGTCGGTCCAGTTGGGAATGCCCTCGAACCCGGCGAAGAAATTGGCGGGGATCGCCTCGTCGCCGTGGACGTCGATCGAAAAGACCATGCCCGTCGCGTCCATCGCGTCGCGCACGCACAGCACTTCGGGGCTGCGCTCGGCCGACGGGGTGGCCCATTCGCGGTTCAGGTTCACGCCCGCCGCGTTCGTGCGCAGATGCCCGCGCCGCGACCCGTCGGGGTTCATGTTGGGAACGCAGTGGAACGTCGCCCTGGCCAGCAGATCCGCCGTGACGGGGTCGTCCGCGTCGGTCAGCCGCTCCAGCGCGCCCTCCATGAACCATTCGGCCATCGTCTCGCCCGGATGCTGGCGGGCATAGAGCCAGACCGGCTTGTCCCCCGTACCGATCGTCAGACAGTCGATCGGCTGCCCGTCCAGGCTCAGGCCCAGCTCGCGGTGGGTGACCCCCGGACGCAGCGCGATTCGCGCGATCAGGTCGGCATGCATTTCCATGGTGTAGGGCGCGAAATACGCGAACCAGACCAGGTCGGTGGTGCCCGTCCAGTCGAACTCCAGCACACCCTCGACATAGCGGGTGGGGATCATCCGCCAGGTCTTGCGGTCGGTGCTGACGCGCACCTTGTAGCCGGGCCAGCCGTCGGGATAGGCAGACTGGCCCGCGTTGGTGATTCGATAGGTCCGGGTTTCGCCAGCGACGCCGGCCACCCGGAAATAGAACCATTGCAGGAATTCGCTGTCGCGGTCCCGCACAATGGCCAGATCGACGGTGTCGCCGTCGATCCGGTCCACATGGATGTTGCCGCCGTCGAACGCGGCCGTGATGCTGATCGTCATTTCACCGTGATAGTGCGCCCCGACTCTCCGGGGAAGCCCGTGAAGAGCGCGCGGGCCAGCTTTCCGGCGCTGGCGTCGGGCTGCGCGTCGATGCTGCGGACGTCGGCGGCGTTCTGCGCACGGCCTTCCCAGATCGGCGATTGGTCGGCGGTGCGCTTGATCGTCACCGCCAGTTCCGACACCACGATCGCGGTGGGCTTGCCGCCGCCCACCGGCACGTTCAGCCCGCCGCCAAGCCCGACTCCGCCGCCACGACCACCCGTGAATGATCCGCCGCCAAGGCCGATGCTGAACGGCGACCGGGTGGGCGGCCCGTCCTGCGACGTACGCGTGAAGTTGACGGTCGCGACATAGTCGGCGCGCATCCCCGCGGCGGGCAGGCTGTAGCCCTGTTTCAGCAATTGTCCCTCGACGGCTGCGGCATAGCTGCGGAACTCGAGGCTGGCCGGGCCGGCGGCCAGCGGTACGACCGATACGGTACCGCGCGCGATGGGCGCGCCGAGATGATAGCGCAGGACTTCGGTCGGCATCGTCCTGATGTTCGTCGCGCATCCTGCAAGGCCGATCCCTGCGAGGCCGATCGCCATCCCTGTCCGAAGCTTCATGTCGCGAACCCTTTATTCTCGTGTATATGGTGCAGAACGCCCCAACGCCGCGATGGCTGCGCTGGGGTACAACCTTGACTTGGATGCGCCCGGACCTTAGGCGGTCGCGTCTTTCCGTACAGCCCCGTTTTGAAAAGAAGCGAATCGATCCCATGAAGATCCGCAATTCCCTGAAGTCGCTCAAGGACCGTCATCGCGACAACCGCGTGATCCGCCGTCGTGGCCGGACCTATGTCATCAACAAGACGAATCGCCGGTTCAAGGCCCGCCAGGGCTGAATCGTCATGCGGGCGTCTGCCGTCGTCTTCGACATCGGCAACGTCCTCTACGATTGGGATCCCAGGTTCCTGTACGAGCGCCTGATCGGTGACGGTCCGGCGCTCGACGTGTTCCTGCGCGACGTCGTGACCCGTGACTGGCATTTTCAGCATGACGCCGGCCGTCCCTTCGCGGAGACGTCGGCGGAGCTGACAACGCGATATCCTCATCATGCCGCGCTGATCGCGGCGTGGGGGCCGTGCTTTGCCGACAGCATCGGCGACGCGATGCCGGGCATGACCGCGCTGGTCGAGGATCTCGATGCGGCAGGCGTGCCGCTGTTCGCGATCACCAACTTCAGCCACGAGTTCTGGCCGCCCTTTCGCGCGCGCGAAGCGGCGCTGCTCGACCGGTTTCGGGGTATCGTGGTGTCGGGCGAGGAACGGCTGACGAAGCCCGATCCGGCACTCTACCGGCTGGCGCTGGACCGGTTCGGGCTGGACGCCGGCGATGCGGTGTTCGTTGACGACCGGGCGGAGAATGTCGCCGGTGCAATCGCCGTCGGCATGACCGGCCTGCACTTCGTGGATGCGCCGACGCTGCGCGGGCACCTGCATGACCTGGGCCTGCCCGTCTGAGGCTTTTGGTCCCGAGGTCTTGGGATCCTGCGGTCAGCGCGTGGCCGTACCGCGCGGCAGCGGGGCCAGACGCCGCATGTCGAGGGCATCGACGCCGGACAGGACGACCCGGCCGAACCGGCGGTCGCCCGTGTCGATTACGATCCCCGCCTGTGTCGACAGCAACGTGGTCCATGCCACCGGATGCACCGCGATCGCCTTGCCGATCCGCTTCATCGCGACGACCCGGCCATCGGCTCCGACCGCGATCGCGCCGGTGCCATCCGCCCCGACGATCGCACCGACCGCTGAAAAGTCGGCGAGCGTGGTTTCGGCCGCCGCCGCCGCGACCTCCGGCGACTCGATCCGCCGATCGCGCCGCCGCAGCGCCAGCCAGCCGATACCGCCAGCCAGCACGACGGATAAGGCGACCGCGCCACCGATTGCGACGGTTGGAATCATCGTCCGCCCGACAGCGTGTCCAGCAGCGGCCGGATCGCGCTGAGGTCATAGCCCGCGCCCTCGGCCTGCGCGACCAGTAGGTCGGGATTGCGCCCGGCCTTGGCCGCCGCCAGCGCCCACAGGTTGCACGATCGCGTGCCCGACCGGCAATAGGCCAGCACACGCCCCTCGGCCGCGACCAGCGCCTGCGCCATCGCGTCGAGCTGCGGATGGCTGAAGCCGGCATGGGTGACCGGAATCGCCGCGTATTGCAGGCCCGCGGCCTCTGCCGCCGCGCGGATGGCGTCGCCGGTGGGCTGACCCGGTTCCTCACCATCGGGACGGTTGTTGATGACCATCACATACCCATCGTCCGCCAGCGCGGCGATGTGTTCGGGCAGGATCTGGGGGGCGACGGAAACCGTCTCGTTCAGTACACGGATCATCGGACCATCCTAGGCCGGCCGGGCCGAAAAATCAGCCCGAAAACCCGTGTTTGCGACGAAATCGTATGCGGTCCTACGCGGCCTGGATGACGGCCAGGAACGCATCGCCATAGGCATCCAGCTTGCGCGCGCCGATGCCCGACAGCATCGCCAGCTTCTCTCGGCTGTCCGGCCTTTGCGCGGCCATGTCGCGCAGCACCGAATCGTGGAAGATGACGTAAGGCGGCACGCCGCCGGCCTTGGCGAGTTCGCGCCGGCATTCGCGCAACGCCTCGAACAGCGGGTTGTCGGCGGCGTTGCCCGCCGCCGGGGCTGCGCCACGCCTGCGCGCCACGCGCTTGGGCGGCACGACGATCGCCAGCCGGTCCTCGCCCTTCAGCAGTCCGCGCGCGGCCGGCCCGAACTCCAGCCCGCCATGCGCGTTCGTCCGCACCGCGTCGCGCAGCGCCAGCGCGCGCGCCACCGGCTTGATGAGTGCGGCCTCCTCGCCCTCGACGATGCCCCAGACAGAGAGTGATTCATGCCCGTTGGTCATGCTGCGTTCGGTCGACTGGGCCAGCAGCACCTGTTCGATATAGGTCGCGCCAAACATCTGTCCGGTGCGGAACACCGCCGACAGGAATTTCCGCGCGGTTTCGGTCGCGTCGACCGCGTCGGGGGATCCGAGGCAATTGTCGCAATTGCCGCAATCCTCCTGCAGCACATCGCCGAAATGCTTCAGCAGGATGCGGCGGCGGCATCCCGCCGTCTCGACCAGCGCGCCCAGCGCCGCCAGCCGCGTGCGCTCGCCCGGCTGGCGCTCCGGCTCGACCTCGGCGATCCGCTGGCGGGCGCGGGCGAAATCTTCCGCACCCCAGAACAGGTGGGCGATCGCCGGGTCGCCGTCACGCCCCGCACGCCCGGTTTCCTGATAATAGGCCTCGATCGACTTGGGCAGGCCGGCATGCGCGACGAACCGCACGTCGGGCTTGTCGATGCCCATGCCGAACGCGACCGTGGCGCAGATCACCATGTCCTCACTCGCCACGAAATCGGCCTGGTTCTTCTGGCGGATATGCGGGTCGAGGCCGGCGTGATAGGCGCGCACCGGTCGTCCCATCCGGCCAAGCTGTTCGGCCAGCTTCTCGGTTGCCGCGCGGGTCTGGGCATAGACGATGCCGGGGCCTGGCTGGCTGGCGACGACGTCGGCGATCTGCTTGGTCGTGTTCGCCTTGGGGCTGATGAGATAGCGGATGTTCGGCCGGTCGAAACCCGACACGATCAGCCCGTCCTGCGGGATGCCGAGCTGGTCGAGGATGTCGGCCCGCGTATGCGCGTCGGCGGTCGCGGTCAGCGCGAGGCGCGGCACGTCCGGAAAGGTGTCGAGCAGCGGTCGCAGCAGCCGGTAGTCGGGGCGGAAATCATGCCCCCATTCGCTGACGCAGTGGGCCTCGTCGATCGCGAACAGGCTGAGCCTGGCCTGCCCCAGCAGGTCGCGAAAGCCGCTGCCCGACGCACGTTCGGGCGCGATGTAGAGCAGGTCGAGGTTGCCGGCGCGAAACCGCTCGATCGTCTCCGCGCGGTTCTGGTCGACGCTGGTCAGGGTGGCGGCGCGGATGCCGACCGCCTCGGCCGCGCGCAACTGGTCGTGCATCAGCGCGATCAGCGGCGAGACGACGACGCAGCACCCGTCCATGATGACCGACGGCAATTGATAGCACAGCGACTTGCCGGCCCCCGTCGGCATCACCGCCAGCGTCCGCTCCCCCTCCAGCACGCGCGAGACGACATCGGCCTGGACACCGCGGAAATCGGGAAAGCCGAACACGCGTTGCAGGGTGGGGCGGGGGTCGGCATGCATCGGCGTGGACCTAAGGCGCGGGGACGTGGTCCGCAATGGGCGGTGGGCGGCGATGGGTCAGGCCGCCACGTCCTCCGCCGCCTTTTCCTGTGCCTGCCGCGCCCACATTTCCGCATACAGCCCGCCCATGCGCAGCAGTTCGGCGTGGGTGCCGCGTTCCGCCACCGTACCGGCGTCGAGGACGACGATCTGGTCGGCGTTGACGATGGTCGACAGGCGATGGGCGATGACGATGGTGGTGCGGCCGCGCTCGATCGCCTCCAGCGTTTCCATGATCTCCGCCTCGGTCCGGCTGTCGAGCGCGCTGGTGGCTTCGTCGAGGATCAGGATCGGCGGGTTCTTCAGCAACGTGCGGGCGATGGCCACGCGCTGCTTCTCGCCGCCCGACAGTTTCAGGCCGCGTTCGCCGACGCGGGTGTTGTAGCCGTCAGGCTGGCGTTCGATGAAGCCGGCGATGGCCGCGCCGCGCGCCGCATCCGCAATCTCGGCCGGGCCGGCTCCCTCGCGGCCATAGGCGATGTTGTAGCCGATGGTGTCGTTGAACAGCACGGTGTCCTGCGGCACGATGCCGATCGCGCTGCGCAGGGAGCTTTGCGTGACCCGCGCGATATCCTGTCCGTCTACGGTGATCCTTCCGGCGGTCAGATCCCAGAACCGGTACATCAGCCGCGCGAGCGTCGATTTGCCAGCGCCCGACGGCCCGACCACCGCGCAGGTGGTGCCGGGCAAAATGTCCAGGTCGATACCCTTCAGGATGTCGCGGCCCGGATCATAGCCGAAACGGACGCCCTCGAACCGGATATGCCCGCCGCCGACGGCCAGAGTCGTCGCACCGGCCACGTCGACCACCTCGGCCGGGGTGTCGATCAGGTCGAACATCGCGGCCATGTCGATCGCGCCCTGGCGGATCGTGCGATAGACCATGCCGAGCAAGTCGAGCGGGCGGAACAGCTGGCTGAGCAGGGTCGAGACGAACACGACGTCGCCGGCGGAAAACCGGCCATTGCCCCATCCCCACGCGACGACGCCCATGCCGATCGCCAGCATCGTCGCGGTCAGGAACGACTGACCGACATTCAGCCAGGCGAGCGAGTTCTCGTTCTTGATCGCGGCATTGGCATAGGCGGCAATGGCCTGGTCGTAACGTTTCGCCTCGCGCTCCTCCGCGCCGAAATATTTCACCGTCTCGAAGTTCAGCAGCGAATCCACCGCGTGCGCGACCGCGCCGGTGTCGAGATCGTTCATCGCCGCGCGCAGGGCGTTGCGCCAGTCGGTAACCTTCTGCGTGAACACGATGTAGAGCACGACCATCGCAACCGTCGCCGCGACCAGCCATGCGCCGAAACTGGTCCAGAAGATGCCGATCACCAGCCCCAGTTCGAGGATCGTCGGGGCGATGTTGAACAGCAGGAAGTACAGCATCGTGTCGATGCTCTTGGTGCCGCGCTCGACCACCTTGGTGACGGCACCGGTGCGGCGTTCGAGATGGAAGCGCAGCGACAGCTGGTGCAGGTGGCGGAAGACGCTGGCGGCCAGCCGGCGCGTCGCATCCTGGCCGACGCGTTCGAAAATGGCGTTGCGCAAGTTGTCGAACAGCGTGCCGGCGAACCGGGCATAGGCATAGGCGACGACAAGCCCGATGACGATCGGCGTCAGGCTGCGGTCGTTGGCCGCCATCCGGTCGACCGCGAATTTCAGCGTGTAGGCTGCGCCGAATACCTGCGTCAGCTTCGATGCGATGACGAGCAGCATCGAGCCGACGACGCGCAGCTTCAGGCCCGGCTCGCCCGCCGGCCAGAGATAGGGCAGGAACCGGCGCAGCGTGGGCAGCAGGGGGCGGTCGGGGCGGGTGGCGCTGGTAAAATCAGGGGGCATGCCGGCCCCATGTCGGCGTATCGGCGGACGACTTCAATGGCCGATGGGACCGGTGCAGCCCTTGGGGTCAGGAAGGCGGTGTCAATAGTATAATTTACAGTACAGGAACCGTTCGTCGCAGCGACGGGTTGATATGGCGTGAGAGGGAGCGACGTATGGAACCGATGTTTTTCGTGATGGCGATTCTGGGATGTGGCGATGGCAACATCGCCTGCACCGAAGCCCGCGTCGAACCGGCACGCTATGAGACGCTCGCCCAGTGCCGCGCGGACCTGCCCGCCGCCCTGTCACGCAACACCGACTTGTCGTTTCCGGTCATCAATGCGGATTGCCGCGCGCAGGGCGTTCGGATTGTGACCAAGGGCACGAACGCCGCAACGCGCGGGTAACGTGCCAAACGCCGGGGATCGGGAAGGGTAGTCTGAACCAAAGCCCGGTGCATATCGACCTGGACTCCGTTTGAACCCGCTCCCGCACAATCGACGGCCTTCAGGTTTTTACCTGAAGTCGAAAGCAAGCAAGTTTGTCGCTTGTGGCTGTGGATGCCGGGTCACTGCCGACATGGTGGCGGACCTTCTATTCAGCGTGGGCGTTGCCAAAGGCCCTCCTGGCGCGGCTGGCGCGGGTATAACACTTCCCGCCGCATCGCTTGTCGACCAGCGGCCGCAATAAAGCGCACCTTCTCGACCTTCGTCGTCGTTACCCGCTGGCTGAACGCCTTTTCCCCCTTTGTGGCGACACGCCGCCCGATCGCACCGTAGATGTTGGCCGCCGCCAGCACCGCCCAGGCCGACCGGCCCGGCAGTGCAGGTGTCCCCTCGCGCGCACTGGCCTCGAACTGTACCGATCGCGCCGCCAGACGGCTGGCCAGCACGGCGAGACGCGGGCGATAGGGGGGCTTCATGTGCTCGCCCGGCGGAATATCCATTTCCACCAGCCATTCGACCGGCAGGTAGCAGCGGCCGACCGTATCGTCCTCGGCGATGTCGCGGGCGATGTTCGACAGCTGGAAGGCCATGCCAAGGTCGCAGGCACGGTCCAGCGTGTCGTCGTCATCCGGATCGACGCCCATGGCGACCGCCATCATGCAGCCGACGACGCCGGCGACGTGGTAGCAATAGCGATAAAGGTCGTCCTCGCTGCGCGGTCGCCAGTCCTCGGCATCCAGCGCGAAGCCGGCGATCAGGTCGTGCGCGAACCGGTGCGGCATTCCTGTTTCGGCGGCGACGATGCGCAGCGCGTCGAACGCCGGATCGCCGACGACCCGCCCCGCCAGCGCCGCATCGGTCATCGCTGACAGCTGGATCAGGCGCGCGGGCGCATCGTCGACCCGGGTCATGCCATGGCCGTGGTCCTGCCCGTCGGCGATGTCGTCGCATTTGCGGCACCACGCGTAGAGCAGCCATGCCCGCTCGCGCGTCCGGCGGTCGAACAGCCGGCTGGCGGCGGCGAAGCTCTTGGATCCGCGCGCGATCGATTCCTGTGCGGTCGCGACGATCGCATCGCGGGTGGGCAGTTCGCGGGCGGGCGGGGCGTCGCTCATCGGCCAGCCATCACAGGTCGGACGCGGCCATCTTCACGATCGGCTGCGTCGGCACATGCGCGGCCATCCGGTCGAGCAGCACGTCCAGCGTATCGGCGACGATGAGCAGGTCGCGGTGTTGCGGGCGCAGGAACCCCACGTCGCCCATCTTGTCCCAGAACGCGATCAGATGGTCGTAATAGCCCGCCGTGTTGAGCAGCCCGACCGGGTCGGCGTGATAGCCAAGCTGTGCCCAGCTCAGCGCCTCCCACAATTCGTCCATCGTGCCGGTGCCGCCAGGGATAGTGACGAACCCGTCGGACAGGTCGGTGAACAGGGCTTTGCGCTGATGCATGCCGCTGACGACGTGGAGTTCGCTCAGCCCGCGATGCGCGACCTCGGCATCGACCAATGCCTGCGGAATCACGCCGATCACCTCGCCGCCGGCCGCCAGCGCGCTGTCGGCGATCGCGCCCATCAGGCCAAGGCGTCCGCCGCCATAGACGACGCCGATGCCGCGTTCCGCAAGGGTCCGGCCGACCAGGCGGGCGGCGTCGATGTACGTGGTGTCGGCCGGTGTGGCCGACCCGCAATAGATGGCAAGACGTTTCATGGCGTCAGTCGCTACGCGAGCGATACGGGTGGAGCAAGGCACACCGGACCGTTTGCGGTTCAGTCCGGGCCGGTGGTCTGGCGGTCGAACGCGACGACCCATTGCGGGTGTCCGCCCGCCGTCCTGACGGTGTCGGGACGGCCAACAGGATCGCTGCCGGTCTCGATCCAGCCGGCCCCCTGGCACCGGTCGCAGATGGTGCGCTTGCACCGGAAGCTGACGAGATCGAGTTCAGCATTCCACTGCCCCCGGCCCTGACAGACCGGGCACAGCGCATCGAGCGTGCCGTGCCGGGGCAGTACGGGGACGTTGTCGAAAGCGTGCGGGCTGTCCGGCCCGGTGCAAAGCACGATGTCGCTGGCGTGGGGCATGAACGCTTATTGCTCCAGCATCAGCTTGGCGGTTGCCTTGGCACTGCCGACGACGCCGGGGATGCCGGCACCCGGATGCGTGCCCGCGCCGACGAAGTACAGGTTCGGGATGTGGTCGTCGCGGTTGTGGACGCGGAACCATGCGCTCTGCACCAGCGTCGGCTCCAGCGAGAAGGCGGAGCCGAGATGCGCGTTCAGGTCGGTCGCGAAGTCGCTTGGCGCATAGGAGAACTTCGTCACGATCCGTTCGTGGATGTCGGGGATCAGCCGGCGGCCGACCTCGTCGAGGATGCGCTTTTCCAGGATCGGCGTGATCTCGTCCCAGTTGACCGGGAACTTGCCCATGTGCGGCACCGGGGCCAGCACATAGAAGGTCGACATGCCCTCCGGTGCCAGCGCAGGATCCGTCACGGTCGGGTGATGCAGGTAGAGCGAGAAATCCTCCGCCAGCACGCCGTGATCGTAGATGTCGGTCAGCAGGCCCTTATAGCGCGGGCCGAACAGGATCATGTGGTGCGGGATGCCCGGCCACGTCCCCTTGATGCCGAAATGGGTGACGAACAGCGACGGCGAATAGCTTTTCTTTTCCAGCCGCACCTTGGTCCGTTGCGCGCTGCGCGAGGTGGACAGCAGGTCGCGGTAGGTATGCATGATATCGGAATTGGCGGCGACCATGTCGGCCGGGCTGGACCAGCCGCTTTTCGTCACCACGCCGGTCGCGCGGTCGCCCAGCGTCTCGATCTGCACGACCGGATCGTTCAGGCGCAGGACACCGCCGATCCGCTCGAACTGCGTGACCATGGCCGCCACCAGCCGGTTGGTGCCGCCGCGCGCGAACCAGACGCCGCCGTCCTTTTCCAGCTTGTGGATCAGGGCATAGATCGCGCTGGTCGTGAACGGATTGCCGCCGACCAGCAGCGTATGAAAACTCAACGCCTCGCGCAGCTTTTCCGATTTCACATAGGACGACACGATCGAATAAACCGACCGCCACGCCTGATATTTGGCCAGCGCCGGTGCTGCCTTTATCATCGACGCGAAGTCGAGGAAGGCGACATGGCCGAGCTTTTCATACCCCTCGCGGAACACGCCGGCGGAATATTCGAGGAACTTCGCGTAGCCCGCAACGTCGTCCGGGTTCAGCTTGGCAATTTCGGCGTTCAGCACCGCCTCGTCATTGGTGTAGTCGAAATTGGTGCCGTCGGGCCAGTTGAGGCGATAGAAGGGGGTGACCGGATCGAGCGTCACGTCCTTGGCCATGTCATGGCCGGACAGCGCCCATAACTCGCGCAGGCAGTCGGGATCGGTGATGACGGTCGGCCCGGCGTCGAAGATGAAGCCGTCCTTTTCCCAGTAATAGCCACGCCCGCCGGGCTTGTCGCGCGACTCGACGATGGTCGTCTGTACGCCGGCCGATTGCAGGCGGATGGCAAGCGCGAGGCCGCCAAAGCCTGCGCCGATGACGATCGCGGTCTTCATGCGCCAGACTTCATGCGGGTGTTCCTGTACGGTGTGTGTCGCGGATCGCGCGGATCGCGCGGGTGATGGGCACGGGCGGCTTGCCCATCAGGATGCGAGCCTTGTCGCGCATGGTCGAATGTCCTGCATAGAAACGGCCGATCAGCCGCGGGTCCAGCGTGTAGAAGCGTTCCAGCACCCGGTAGCGTTCCTCGGGATCGGCCGCACGGAACAACATGGTGTCGAGCAGGCGATAGAAACCGCGCGCGTCCCAGGTCTTTCGGGCGTGGGCATGAGTCGCCTCGTGCAGGGCGGCGCCGGTGAAATCGGTGCGGTCGGCGATCATCGCGGCGCTGCGGATCGCATCGGGCAGCGAATAGCCTGTGGTCGGGTGGAACAGGCCGGCGCGCATCCCCGCCTTGGCCACGCGCGCGCCGCCCGACCGCCAGTACGCCTCGAAATCGCCGCCCATCGCCACCGGCAGCACGCCCGATTCCTCGCGCGCGGCCTGCGCCACCTGCCAGCCACGCGCGTCGGCATAGGCGTGGATGCGTTTGGTCAGCACCTCGGTATCCAGGTCGGGGGTGTCGCTGTAATAGGTGTCCTCGACGAACATCCGGTCGTCGGCGAAGGGCAGGCAGTAGACGAAGCGATAGCCGTCCAGTTGCGCGACGCTGGCGTCCATCACCATCGGTCGGGGCGATCCATGGGCCGTGGACAGGGTCAGTTCGCGGCCGACGAACTTCTGCCAGCCGAGATCCAGCGTCGACAGGTCACCGGTGCCGCGCGTGTCGACGACGCCCCTGGCTTCCATCCGGTCGCCGTCCGCGAAGACCACGGCGGTCGCCGACGCGCCCGATACCTTGCGGCCGAGCATCAGCGCGTGTGCCGGCAGCGTGCGCCGCACGACCCGGTCCAGCCGCTCGCTTTCGATTGAATAATAGGTCGCGTCGATCGTGCGCGCATGGGCCGGGAAATGGACGTCGTATCCGCGCCACGCATGGGCGACGAGCGGCGCGACGATCCAGCGGTCCTGCTGCGCCACGTCGCTGCCGAAGAACGACCAGAGGTGGTTGCCGCCGACGACCGCCGCGGCGTCGATCAGCCGCACGTCGAGTGTCGGATGCCGGCCCTTCAGCGCCAGCGCCAGTAGCCCGCCGGCCAGTCCAGCGCCGACGATCGCGACGTCACAGGTTTCAGTCGATGCCATTGCCGGATGGCGTAGTACAAACCGGACGACGCGAGAACCGCCGTCGCGCCACTTGCGACATTTTGTCCATCGTCTGTAACCCATGTTGCATGACCGCGATCCGCCCCGCCATCGACCCCGCCATCCCCGGGACACCGACCATCGTCACCGACCGGCTTACCCTGTCACCCTACGGCCCCGCCGACCTGGACGACTATGCCGCGATGCTCGCCGATCCCGTCGTGTGCCGTCACGTCGGCGGCCGGACCTTCACGCGTGAGGAAACGTGGCACCGCATCCTGCGCTATATCGGGCATTGGCAGGTGGTGGGCCATGGCAACTGGGCGGTGCGCGACACCGCGACCGGCCGGTATCTGGGCGACGTCGGACTGATGGATTCGCGCCGCGCCACCGACCCCGGCTACGAAGGCACGCTCGAGGCCGGCTGGATGTTCACCACCGCAGCACAAGGGCGCGGGATCGCGGGCGAGGCGGTGGCGGCGATGCTCGGCTGGGCGGACGGGCAGGGGATGGCGCGAACCGTCTGCATCATCGCGCCTGGCAACGCCGCGTCGATCCGGCTGGCCACGCGGATGGGCTATGCGCTGGTTGCGGCGGGCACCTACAAGGCCGAACCGACCCTTGTGTTCGAGCGCCCGAGACGATCCGGATCCGTCGCGTGAGGCCGTGCATCTCCCGTTCATCCCGCTTATATAGGATACCGTATAAGTAAACGATCCAAGTGAGACCCTGTGATGAAGATCATGATCCTGACACTTCTGGGTGCCGTCGTTGCCCTGCCCGCGTCGGCGCAGGATGTGCCGTCCTCGCCGCAATGGCCGCTTGAAGGCCCGGTAAAGACCCCGTCCAAGGCCCTGCAGGTTCCGACGAAGCTGGACCCGGTCAACCAGTCGCTGACCGACATTTTGAACAGCGGTGGCAGGATCGTCAGTTCCTACATCGGCCGGACCGGTCCGGTCGTGACGGTGATGGCCAAGGGCAAATACACCGTTTGCGTCCTGGTCGGGCAGAACCCGCAGACCGATCAGAACGTCGCCACCTCGGAATGCTACGCGCTGAACTGAGGGTCGCCGGTCGGGCTGTGGCGCAAGGCGACGCCCGATCGCGCATTCCCCCGGCGGCCGTGATCCGCTACACGGGCCGTCGTGACCATCCTGCTTGCCATCCTCGCCTCCGCCGCCGCGATGACGGTGATCGTCGGCGTCCGCTATCTGATCGTGTCGGGCGCGTTCGCCGCGGCGACGCGGGTGCGGCATCCGGGTCTGTACCGCGGGCTGGACGCACAGATGCGGCGTGAACTGTGGTGGAGCCTGGCATCGGCGGCGATCTATGGCGTTCCCGCCGGAATCGTTGCCTGGGGCTGGCAGAACCGGGGCTGGACGCGGATCTATACAGATGTCGCCGACTATCCGTTGTGGTACCTGCCGGTGTCGGTGCTGCTGTACCTGTTCGCGCACGATACCTGGTTCTACTGGACGCATCGCTGGATGCACCGGTCCGGGCCGTTCAGGCTGGCCCACGCCGTCCACCACGCCAGCAAGCCGCCGACCGCCTGGGCGGCGATGGCGTTCCATCCGATCGAGGCGTTGACCGGGGCTGTGGCCATTCCGCTACTGGTGTTCGCGATTCCGATCCATGTCGGCGCGCTTGGTTTGGTATTGACGGTCATGACCGTTATGGGAGTGACCAATCACATGGGGTGGGAGATTTTCCCCCGGTTCATGTGGAGTGGCCGATTGGGCGGCTGGCTGATTACCGCCAGCCATCACCAGCGGCATCACGACCAGTATAGGTGTAATTATGGGCTGTATTTCCGCTTCTGGGACCGGGTATGCGGCACCGATCGGGGCATCGGCGATTTCGCCCGCGCCCATGCTAGGGCGGCCGGGCGCCCGCTGGCTGAACGTCCGGCGGCTGGCCGGCCTGACGGCCGTGCTGGCGACCCTCATCGGGGCAACGCCGGTCGCACGGCTTGATGTCGATGTCACCGGCATGCGGTCGGCCAAGGGCAGCCTGCGCGTCTGCCTGACAGCGGATCCCGACAATTTCCCGGCCTGTGTCGACGATGCCAATGCGGTCACGCGCACGGTGGCCGCCGGTGTCCATGCGATCGACTTCACCGGACTGCCGCCGGGTGGCTATGCCGTCGCGGTGATCCACGACGAGAACAACAACGCCAGGCTGGACACGTTCGCCGGCATTCCGAAGGAGGGCTTCGGGTTTTCCCGCAATCCCGTGATCCGGTTCGGTCCGCCCAAGTTTGCCGCCGCCCGTTTCACCATCGCCGGTGATGCCAATGTGCAACAGGTGACGATGCGTTACATCCTGTGATGACGTTGTAACGGACCCAAAACGATGGGTCCGGCGTTGCCAGATTAACTTGCCGATCAATTTTCCCCGACATTCCCCCGATATTCCGGAGCCGTCCCTTGCGCGTATTGACCCTTTCCCTGACCGCCGCCGCCGCGATGGCCCTGGCCACACCGGCTTTGGCACAGACGTCGGAGCCGAATACCGCGCCTGCGACGCCCGCGCCGGATGCGCCCGCGGACACCAGCCGTGTCACGGTCGGCATCGGTGTCGCCACTCTGCCCGATTACGAGGGTGCCGACAGCAATTCCATCACCCCCGGCGCGGTCGCGATCGGCAAGGTCAAGGGATTCGATTTCTTCACGCGCGGTACGCAATTGTACGTCAACCTGATCCCCAATGCGGGCGGTGTCGGCATCAATTACGAACTGGGTGTGATCGGCGGCGTTCGGCTGGACCGTACCAACCGCGTCGACAATGCGCAGGTGCGGGCGCTGGGCAAGCTGGACACCGCCTATGAACTTGGCGGCTATGTCGGCATCGGCAAGACCGGCGTCATCACCAGCGATTATGACACCGTGACCGCGCGCGTTGCCTTCGTCCACGACGTGTCGGGTGCTTATGACAGCTATGTCATCACGCCCCAGCTGAATTACACGACGCCGCTGTCCTACACGACATTGGTATCGCTTGGCGCGTCGGCCGATTATGTCGGCAAGGGTTATGGCCGCACCTATTTCGGCGTGACACCGATCGGCGCGTTGTCCAGCGGGTTGCGCGTCTACGATATCGACGACAGCGGCTTCAAGCGCGTGAACCTGTCGTTCTTCGCGTTGCAGAGCCTGTCGGGCGATCTGCGGCGGGGCTTTGGCGTCGGTGCCGGCGTCCTCTACGGAAAGATGCTCGGCAAGTACAAGGACAGCCCGATCGTCTCCGACGTGGGCGATGCCGACCAGTGGGCTGGTGCCGTCGGCCTGACCTACACCTTCTGATCCCTGCTCCGGCCGCTCCCCTCTCATGGGAAGGCGGTTCGGGATTGCGAGAAAAAAAACCATGCATCGGTGCATCCGGTGCGTGGTTTTTTGCGTAGCTGCGGCTGGAAGGACGCCGGTCGACGGACGACACGGGCCATTTTGTCGAGAAAGTTCAGGAACTTTCCTTGGCTGGGCGGTTTGGGCGTTAGAGTAAAACCATAAGGGGATGCCAGACATGACCGAAAGCGCACACCTGATCGAGGCTCTCGATTCCCGCGTTCGGCGACGCGACGAGCGCCGCGACTTCTTCAAGGCAGCACTGGGCGCGGCAGCGGTCGGCGCGACGGCCTTGTCCTTCTCCTCCTCTGCCCGTGCGCAGTCGGTGACTGATGCCGACGTCCTGAATTTCGCGCTGAACCTCGAGTATCTCGAAGCGCAGTTCTATTCCTACGCCGCATTCGGCACCGGCCTTGCCAACAACCTGCTGACCGGTACGGGCACGCAAGGCGCCGTGACCGGCGGTCGCCGTGTCAACTTTACCGACCCGGTCGTTGCCGCCTATGCCAAGGAAATCGCCAACGACGAGATCGCGCACGTCGCGTTCCTGCGCACGGCGCTCGGCACCTCGGCCGTGGCCCAGCCGGCGATCGACGTCAGTGCCAACGCGAACGGTGCCTTCAGCGCCGCCGCACGCGCGGCCGGTCTTGTCGGTGCCGGACAGGCGTTCGACCCCTATGCAAGCGACGAGGCATTCCTGCTGGGCGCGTTCATCTTCGAGGACGTGGGCGTCACCGCCTACAAGGGTGCGGCCCCGCTGCTGACCAACAAGACCTTCCTGGAGGCCGCCGCCGGCCTGCTGGCGGTCGAGGCGTATCACGCCGCGCTGGTCCGCACGACGCTGTACGGCAAGGGCATCGCCACGCCGTCGCTGCGTACATCGGCCGACGCCATCTCCAACGCGCGTGACTCGCTGGATGGCACGACCGATCTGGATCAGGGCATTTCGGCCACGACCACGACGATCAACGGCGGTACGGCCACCGCCACCGCGTCCAACATCGTGCCGCTGGATGCGAACGGCATCGCATACAGCCGCTCGGTCGGTCAGGTTCTCAACATCGTCTACCTGACCAACACAGCAGCCAGCATGGGCGGATTCTTCCCGGCGGGCGTCAACGGCAACATTCGGACCAGCACGGCCAATTGAGCCAGATGCCAGTTTTCAGGGGAGACAGTCTCATGAACGATATCGACACACAGACCCAGGTTCTCGACGCGATCGACAAGCGCCGGACCGATCGCCGCCGGTTCCTGAACCTCGCCGGCACCACCACGCTGGCCGTCGGCGGCCTCTCGCTGCTCGCGGCGTGCGGCGACGATGGCAACGACACGCCGGCACCCACGCCGACGCCGACGCCCGATGGCGCGGCAACGGCGGCACAGACCGACATCGACGTGCTGAACTATGCGCTGAACCTCGAATATCTCGAAGCGCAGTTCTATCTGTTCGCAGTCACCGGGTCGGGCCTGACCGCCAGCCAGACATCGGGCCTCGGCCTTGCCGGCGGCGTTACCGGCGGACGTCAGGTGACCTTCACCGACCCCGTCGTTCGCGAATATGCGCGGGAGATCGCGGCCGACGAACTGGCGCACGTTCTGTTCCTGCGGTCGGCGCTTGGCTCTGCGGCCTTTGCCATGCCGGCGATCAACATCGACGGCGGCGCGACGGGTGCCTTCACCGCGGCGGCCCGCGCCGCCGGGGTGGTCGGGGCGACCGGCACGTTCGACCCCTATTCGTCGGACGAGAACTTCCTGCTGGGCGCGTACATCTTCGAGGACGTGGGCGTGTCGGCCTACAAAGGCGCGTCGCCGCTCATCACCAACAAGACCTTCCTGGAGGCAGCGGCCGGTATCCTGGCGGCCGAGGCCTATCATGCCGGTCTGGTTCGTACCGTCCTGTACCGCAAGGGTATCGCGACGCCGGCCCTGATTACCGCCGCAGGGCAGATCAGCAACGCCCGCGACAGCCTGGATGGTACGTCGGATATCGACCAGGGGCTGACGATCGGAACGGACGCCAACATCGTCCCGACCGACTCGAACGGCCTGGCCTACAGCCGGAGCATCGCGCAGGTGCACAACATCGCGTACCTGACGAACACGGCGCGCATCGGCGGCGGCTTCTTCCCCAACGGGACGAACAACCGGACCGACGCGTTGCGGACCAGCGGCGCGAACTGAGCCGCGCATCATTCCCGTCCCCCCGGGGAAGGAAGGGGTCGTACAGTTGTCTGTACGGCCCCTTTTTCGTTGGCGCTCGGCGCGCGAGGGGCGTATCATGGCCGCATCCCCGGGGGACCGCTGATGCGCGGTTGAGAGGTGGCCAGTTCAGGCCACGACCCGCTGAACCTGATCCGGTTGACACCGGCGGAGGGAGGGAGCGGCTTTCGCCTTAGGAAACCGTGCCCGCACTCCGTACCTCCTGGAGTGCATGATATGGCCGACATCCCCGCCCGTACCGAAATCGGTGTGACCACCGGCCCGATCCGGGGCAGCAAGAAGATTCATGTCGGCCCGCTGAAGGTTGCGATGCGTGCGGTGCATCTGGATCCGTCGAGCGGCGAGCCGCCGCTGAACATCTACGACACGTCCGGCCCGTACACGGACCCGGACGCCGTCATCGACATCGACGCCGGCCTGCCGCAGTTGCGCCGCGACTGGATTGTCGCACGCGGTGATGTGGAAGAGTACGACGCGCGCGATTTGAAGCCCGAGGATAACGGCCAGCTCGGCCCTGACCGGTCGGGCGGTGTGAAGCCCTTTCCGAACGTCATCCGCCGCCCGCTTCGCGCGAAGGCCGGCGCGAACGTCAGCCAGATGCACTATGCCCGGCGCGGCATCATCACGCCCGAAATGGAATATGTCGCCACGCGCGAGAATATCGGTCGTGAGATGATCGCCAACCACATTCGCGACGGCGAGGATTTCGGCGCGGAAATCCCCGATTTCGTCACGCCCGAGTTCGTCCGCAGCGAGATCGCGCGCGGCCGGGCGATCATCCCCAACAACATCAACCACCCCGAATCCGAACCGATGGCGATCGGCCGTAACTTCCTGGTCAAGATCAACGCCAATATCGGCAACAGCGCGGTCGCCAGCAACGTCGCGGCCGAGGTCGACAAACTCGTCTGGTCGATCCGCTGGGGCGCGGACACGGTCATGGACCTGTCGACCGGCCGCAACATCCACGACACGCGCGAATGGATCATCCGCAACTCGCCGGTGCCGATCGGCACGGTGCCGATCTATCAGGCGCTGGAAAAGGTCGGCGGCATCGCCGAGGACCTGACGTGGGAGATCTTCCGCGACACGCTGATCGAACAGGCCGAACAGGGCGTCGATTACTTCACGATCCACGCCGGCGTCCGCCTCGCCTATATCCCGATGACCGCGAAGCGCGTGACCGGCATCGTCTCGCGCGGCGGGTCGATCATGGCGAAATGGTGCCTGAGCCATCACAAGGAATCGTTCCTCTACGAACGCTTCGACGAGATCACCGAGATCATGAAGGCGTATGACATCGCCTATTCGCTCGGCGACGGCCTGCGCCCCGGCTCGATCGCCGATGCCAATGACGAGGCGCAGTTCAGCGAGCTGTACACGCTGGGCGAACTGACCAAGCGTGCCTGGGAACAGGACGTGCAGGTGATGATCGAAGGCCCCGGCCATGTGCCGATGCACAAGATCAAGGTGAACATGGAAAAGCAGCTGGAGTCGTGCGGCGAAGCGCCGTTCTACACGCTCGGGCCGCTCACCACCGACATCGCGCCGGGATACGACCACATCACCAGCGGCATCGGCGCAGCGATGATCGGCTGGTTCGGCTGCGCGATGCTCTGCTACGTCACGCCCAAGGAGCATCTGGGCCTGCCCGACCGCGACGACGTGAAGGTCGGCGTGGTGACCTACAAGCTGGCCGCCCACGCCGCCGATCTGGCCAAGGGGCACCCGGCCGCGAAACTGCGGGACGACGCGCTCAGCCGCGCCCGCTTCGACTTCCGCTGGCGCGACCAGTTCAACCTGTCGCTCGACCCCGACACGGCGGAGGACTATCACGACCAGACCCTTCCGGCCGAAGGCGCCAAGACCGCGCATTTCTGTTCGATGTGCGGCCCGAAGTTCTGCTCGATGAAGATCACGGCGGAGGTCCGCGAATTCGCGGCCAAGCAGAACGCGCCGGCGGACACGTTCATCGCGGCGGGTGACGCGGAGAAGGGCATGGCGGAAATGAGTGACAAGTTCCGCGAGAAGGGCGGGGAGATTTATCTGCCGGCGGAGTGAAAAGGGCCGGGCATGCCTGATCCGAGACTCAATACGCTGCGTGAAGCATTGGCTTGGTCCTACGCGAACCTTGCCTGCACACACTCGGCGTTGAAAGCCGGTCATATCAAGCATGCCCAAATCGACTGGATCATCAGGGCCAAACTTTTTCGCGGTTTAAAAACCGGAGAGATGCAGCTTGGTAGCTTGTTCGATGACGAGCGCCTGACGCTTATTGCACAGCCTAACTGCGTCTATTGCGGTGTCGATGGTGCGCTATCGATCGATCACATTGTTCCGCGCGGGGCGGGAGGTGGGCATGAGGCCCATAATCTGGTTCGTGCGTGCCGACCTTGCAACAGCAGCAAAGGAAAGCGCGACCTGCTGGAGTGGTTCAACCAGCAAGGGCGCTTTCCGCCCATACTGCTTCTGCGGCGCTATTTGAAATTGCTCGACCTTTATGCGTGTGCCGCCGGGCTTTTGGATTATGCTCTAACGGACGACCGATTGATGGAGCTGCCGTTCGCGATCGATCGGCTGCCAGGCAAGTTCCCCGATCTTCGGGAGCTTCGGCTTTAGATGCATCCATTTGTTGATGGCGTACCCGAAGACCGAAGTCGGTCGATCGGCAAGCTATTCAACGATAAACCTCTCGTCGGTGGGCGACGCGCACTACCAAAATCGTGATCCACTCATCCTCGATCCGCGCGACGACGCGATAGTCTCCGACCCGCCATCGCCATAACCCGGCACGATCGCCGACCAGCGCGCTGCCGATCGCGCGCGGGTCATCGAGCGGTGCGATCCGGTCTTCCAGCGTCTTGATGATCCGCGCTGCGGCCGTGCGATCGAGCTTGCGCAGTTCCTTCGCCGCATCGGGCAGGAACTCAATCGCCCAGACCAAGCTCGGCCTTCAGGTCTGCGAGGGGGATGGCGTCGCCTGCGCGAAAATTGCGCAGACGTTCTTCGGCGAGATAGAAATCCTCAAGGTCGTCGAGATGCGCCTCAATCGCTTCACGGGCGTAAAAGGTCTTCGTCCGCCCGGTTCGCGCCGCCAGGGCGTCGAGCCGTTGTTCCGTGTCGCTGTCCAGTCTGATCGCAAGCATATCGACCTCCTGCTATACAGATATAGCGCGATCTTCACAGACGTTCAATCGGCACGCCATCCTCGCTCGCCCCGCCCGCCAAACCGCGCTAGGGCGCGGGCATGTCGGGATTTGCCTTTCATGCCGCGCATCTGGACGGGCTGGCCGCCGTTGATCGGTTGCGACGGCTGCGCCCGCGGGATGGCGTGGATTTCGCGTCGAACGATTATCTGGGGTTCGCACATGGGCGCGCGCTGGTCGCGGCGGCGCGGGCGGCGCTGGATCGCGGCGTGGCGGTCGGGTCGGGGGGATCGCGGCTGCTGCGCGGCAACGACCCCGAGCATGAGGCGCTGGAGGCCGAGGCGGCCGCCGTGTTCGGGAGCGAGAGCGCGCTGTATTTCTCCAGCGGATACGCCGCCAATGTGGCGCTGTTCGCGACCCTGCCGCAGCCGGGCGACCTGATCGTGCATGACGCGCTGGTCCATGCCAGCGCGCATGAAGGGATGCGGCTGGCGCGGTGCGATGCGGTCGGTGTCGCGCATAACGATGCGGCGGCGTTCGACGCGGCCATCGTCCGCTGGCGCGGGGGCGGTGGACGCGGGCGGCCCTGGCTGGCGGTCGAGAGCCTGTACAGCATGGATGGCGACAGCGCGCCGCTCGATGATCTGGTGGCGGTTGCCGCGCGGCACGACGGCGTCCTGCTGGTGGACGAGGCGCATGCGACCGGCGTGTTCGGCGCGGCTGGGCGCGGCCTGTCGGCGCATGACGGGCGGGGCGACGTCATCACGCTGCGGACGCTCGGCAAGGCGCTGGGGTGCGAGGGTGCGCTGGTGTTCGCGCCGACCGTGATCCGGGACTTCCTGGTCAATCGCGCGCGCGGACTGATCTTTTCGACCGCGCCGTCGCCGTTGATGGCGGCGGTCGGTCGCGCGGCGCTGGTGCTGAACGGGCACGCCGATGCGACGCGCGAGCGGTTGCATACGCTGGTGGATTACGCCGCCACCCGGCTGGCGCGGCACGGCGTGGTGGCGACGGGGTCGCAGATCCTGCCGCTGGTGCTGGGCGACGACGCGCGGACGATGACGGTGGCGGGCGCCCTGGCGGTGGCGGGCTGCGACGTGCGCGGCATCCGCCCGCCGACGGTCGCGCCGGGTACGTCGCGGCTGCGGATCAGCATCACCGCCACTATCGACGAAGCGGCGATCGACCGACTCGACGCCGCCTTGGGAGACGCGCTTCGATGACCCGCATTATCGTGACCGGGACCGATACCGATGTCGGCAAGACGGTGTTCGCCGCTGCCCTGACCGGCGCGCTGGACGGCTGCTACTGGAAGCCGGTGCAGGCCGGGCTGGATGGGGGCGGCGACCGCGCCAGCGTCGCGCGGCTGGCGGGCATCGCCCCCGACCGGGTGCTGCCCGAGGCGTATCGGCTGACGACACCCTGTTCGCCGCACCTGGCCGCCGAGATCGACGGCGTGACGATCGACCCTGCGGCGCTGTCCCCCCCCGGTTGCGACCGGCCGCTGGTGATCGAGGGGGCGGGCGGCGCGCTGGTCCCGCTGACCCGCAACCTGCTCTACGCGGACGTGTTCGCACGGTGGCGCGCGCCGGTGGTCATCGTCGCGCGCACCGCGCTCGGCACGATCAACCACAGCCTGCTGACGGTCGAGGCGTTGCGGCACCGCGGCGTGCCGATCCTCGGCCTCGCCTTCGTCGGGGAGGCGATGCCCGACAGCGGGGACACGATCTGCGCCGTCGGCTGCGTGAAGCGACTGGGGCGGTTGCCGGTGCTGCCCGACCTCACGCCCGCGACGCTGGCCGCCGCCTTCGCCGACAATTTCCGCATCACGGATTTCACCGCATGACCTCGCCCGTCTGGCATCCCTTCACCCAGCATGGCCTGAACGAACCGATTCCGCAGGTCGCGCGGGGCGAGGGCGCGGTGCTGTGGACCGGGGACGGGCGGCGGGTGATCGACGCGATTTCGTCCTGGTGGGTGACGACGCACGGGCATGGCCACCCGCGCATCATGGCGGCGATCGCCGATCAGGCGCAGCGGCTGGATCAGGTCATCTTCGCCGGCTGGACGCACGAACCCGCCGAGACGCTGGCGCGCGGGCTGGTCGACATCATGCCGCCCGCGCTGGCGCATGTGTTCTTTTCCGACAGTGGGTCGACCGCGGTCGAGGTCGCGCTGAAGATGGCGCTGGGTTTCTGGGCCAATACCGGACATGCGCGCGATCGCATCGTGGTGATGGAGGACAGCTATCACGGCGACACGATCGGCGGCATGTCAGTCGGCGCGCGCGGCGTGTTCAACCGCCCCTATGCGCCGTTGCTGTTTGACGTCGACACCTTGCCCTTCCCGGTGCCGGGGGCCGAGCAGGCGACGCTGGATGCGCTGACCCGGCTTGCACGGTCGCCGGTGCCGCCGGCCGCGCTGATCGTCGAGCCGCTGGTGCTGGGCGCGGGCGGGATGCGCTTCTACCCGGCATGGGTGCTGGCGGAAATGCGGGCGATCTGCGCGCGCGCGGATATCCTGTTCATCGCCGACGAGGTGATGACCGGATGGGGTCGCACCGGCACGTTGCTGGCGTGCGAGCAGGCGGGCGTCGTGCCCGACATCCTGTGCCTGTCCAAGGGGCTGACCGGGGGCGCGATGCCGCTGGCGGTGACGATGGCGACGTCCGCGATTTTCGAGGCACACCGGTCGACCGATCGCGCGCGGATGTTCTTCCATTCCTCCAGCTATACCGCCAACCCGATCGCCTGCGCCGCGGCCAACGCGAACCTCGCCATCTGGCGCGACGAGCCGGTGCGCGGGCGGATCGACATGCTGGCGCAGGCACAGGCACGGCATCTGGAGGCCCTGCGCGATCAGCCGGCGATTACCAATATTCGCCAGATGGGGACGATCGCCGCGCTGGATTTCGCCGGTGAAGGCACGGGCTATCTGTCCGACCTGGCACCCCGGTTGCTCGCGTTCTTCGCCGCACGGAACGTGCTGCTGCGGCCGCTGGGCGATACCGTCTATGTCATGCCGCCCTATTGCATCGACGCGGACGATCTGGCGGCGGTCTATGACGCAATCGACGAGGCGGTGACGACGTTCGGTCGATAGCGGCAGGCCGACCTAGTCCGACAAAAGGCTTGACGCGACGGGTCGGCGTGTCATGTTACCGCTAACAGACATGGGTCTATCCGGCCGCAGAGCTGGAACGACCACAGGAGGGACGCAAGGATGACCAAGGTGCGCGACGACCGCGTCAATTACGCTTTCATCGCCGCGATCGTCGCGGTCGCGACGATCGGCGGATTCATGTTCGGCTATGACAGCGGCGTCATCAACGGCACGCAGAAGGGGCTGGAATCGGCGTTCGCACTCGGCAAGCTGGGCGTCGGCGTGAATGTCGGCGCGATCCTCGTCGGATCGTCGATCGGCGCGTTCGGGGCGGGCCGGCTGGCCGACCGGATCGGCCGGCGGTCGGTGATGATGCTGGCGGCGGTCCTGTTCCTGGTCAGCGCGGTGCTGGCGGGTGCGGCGAGCAGCTCGGCGGTGTTCATCATCGCGCGCATCATCGGTGGGCTGGGGGTGGGCGCGGCCAGCGTCATTTCGCCGGTGTACATCTCCGAAGTCACCCCGGCGGCGATCCGCGGGCGGTTGTCCAGCGTGCAGCAGGTGATGATTATCTCCGGCCTGACCGGCGCGTTCGTCGCGAACTTCGCGCTGGCGCGCTATGCCGGCGGGTCGACCGCCGATTTCTGGTGGGGCTATTCGGCCTGGCGCTGGATGTTCTGGCTTCAGGCGATCCCCGCGCTGATCTATCTCGCGGCCCTGCTCATCATCCCCGAAAGCCCGCGCTATCTGGTCGCCAAGGGCCGCAAGGCCGAGGCCGAGGCCGTGCTGACCCGCCTGCTCGGCCCTACGGAGGCCGCGCGGAAGGTGGAGGAGATAGACCGGTCGCTGGCGGGCGACCACCACCGCCCGAAACTGTCCGACCTGGTCGACAGGACCACCGGCAAAATCCGCCCGATCCTGTGGGCCGGTATCGGCCTTGCCGTGTTCCAGCAGCTCGTCGGGATCAACGTCGTGTTCTATTACGGCGCGACCCTGTGGGAGGCGGTCGGCTTTACCGAGGACAACGCGCTGCAGATCAACATCCTGTCGGGCGTGCTGTCGATCGGCGCGTGCCTGCTCACGATCGCGGTGGTCGACAAGGTCGGGCGCAAGCCGTTGCTGCTCGTCGGGTCGGCCGGCATGGCGGTGACGCTGGCGATCGTCGCCTATGCGTTCTCGACCGCGGTCACCGGGGCCGATGGCGCGGTGACACTGCCGGGCAACAACGGCCTGATCGCGCTGGTATCGGCCAATCTGTACGTCATTTTCTTCAACCTCAGCTGGGGACCGATCATGTGGGTCATGCTCGGCGAGATGTTCCCCAACCAGATCCGTGGATCGGGGCTGGCGGTCGCCGGCTTCGCGCAGTGGATCGCCAATGCCGCGATCTCGGTCAGCTTCCCGTCGCTGGCGGTGTCGCCCGGCCTCGCGATGACCTATTTCGGCTATGCCTTCTTTGCGCTGGTGTCGTTCTTCTTCGTGCAGAAGATGGTGGTCGAGACCAAGGGCCGCGAACTGGAAGACATGCCCGGCTGAGGGGCCGCCGCCGTCAGCTACACAGGCTGGCGGCGGGTTCGGCGACGGCGGGTTTCGGCACGGCAATGCCCCTGGCCGCCGCCGCGCGTTCCAGCGAGGGCGACAGGTCGGCGAGACCCAGGTCGTTGGCGGTGACGTAGAACGGATCGGCCTGCGCGGTGGCGAGATCCACGAAGCGGAAGCCCATGTCGCGGTACAGCGCGATCATCCGCGCCATCACCCGCGCGTCCAGCGCACCGGCGTGCATCAGCAGGACATAGGGCACGTCGCGCCCCAGCGTCGCCCGTGACAGCGTCCGGGCGCGGATCGCCGCATCGCGCGCCGCCGCCAGATAGGTGTCCTCCAGCGATGCGACCGCCGCCATGTCGCCCTTTGCCATGCAGCGCGCAAAAGGCGGGTTCCAGGCATAGTCGGCAAAGCCCATCGTCACCGCCGCCACACGGTAGCCGCGCGCCTTCAGCCCGGCGCGGACCGTATCGCGGGTCGCGGCGGTCGCGCCTTCCGCCAGGAAGGGATAGCGGAACCAGCGCGCCGACCCCGCCGGCACGAAGGGTTCGTTGCGGTCGATATCGGCGAGGAACGCGGCCGGCGTGCCGGCGTCGATGTTGCCGTGCGAGAAACTGTGGTTGCCCAGCGGCAGGCCGGCGGCGTGCCACGCGGCGAGAACGCCGGGCGATTGCGGGTGGTCGGCACCGAACCCGCCGTTCACGAATCCCTGCGCGGGCACGTTGGCGGCCCGCAGCGCGGCGATGATCGTGTCGATCACCTGACGGCGGTCGGTGCCCGGCGGCAGCGGCCCGTGCGCGGGCAGGTCGTCGATGGTGATCGCGATCATCGGCCCGTCCGGGGCGGCCGGCGTCGACGCGGCCGGCGTGGTACAGCCGCCCAGCGCACCGGCCAGCGCCACCGCGCCCAGCATCGGCCCCGCCATCATCCCGTATCGTGCCCGCATGTCGCTCGCTCCCCTTGGCGTCCGATCCCGTCTTACCGGGCCGATGGCACCGCCGAAACCGGAAACACTGGTGCGATCCGGCGCCGGGCGATAGGTTGCGGGCAATGTTCACCGACCATCCCGCCGCCACCACGACCCGCGTTGCCGAACGTCCGGCCGTGGATGCCGCGACCTTCCGCCGCGAGATCGCCGGCGGCTTCGAACCCGTCATCCTGCGCGGACAGGTCGCCGACTGGCCCGCCGTCGTTGCCGGGCGCGGGGGCGTGCGACCCATGGCGCGGTATCTGGCCGAGATGGGCGGCGATGCACCGCTCGACGTCCGGATCGGCGCGCCCGACATTGGCGGGCGCTTCTTTTACAATCACGATCTGAGCGGGTTCAATTTCGCGAAGCAGAAGGTGGTGCTGACCGCGCTGCTGACCGAACTGGTGCGGCTGGCGGAGGACAAGGTGTCCGATCCGCACGCGCTGTACGCCGATGCGGCGGCGGCGGCGCGGCACATGCCCGGATGGGCGGCGGCCAACCCGCTCGACCTGCCGCCGCCCGATGCGTTGCCGCGGCTGTGGATCGGCAACAAAACCGTCGTGGCGACGCATTACGACGGGTCGCCGAACCTCGCCTGCGTGGTGGCGGGGCACCGGCGGTTCACGCTGTTTCCGCCCGAACAGCTCGCCAACCTGTATGCCGGCCCGCTCGACAACACCATCGCCGGCCCGCCGGTCAGCATGGTCGACCCGGAAGCCCCCGACATGGCCCGTTATCCCCGCTTCGCCGAGGCGCTGGCCCATGCGCAGGTGGCGGAACTGGGACCGGGCGACGCGCTGTTCATGCCGGCGATCTGGTGGCACCATGTCCGCGCGTTCGGGCCGCTGAACGTGCTGGTCAATTACTGGTGGGCGCAGGACGCAACGTCGACGCCGTTCCTGGCGATGGTCCATGCGCTGGGCAGCGTCCGTGACCTGCCGCCGGCCGAAAAGGCGGCGTGGAAGATGTGGTTCGACCATTATGTCTTCGCCGACACCGCCGCCGACGTCGCCGCGCATCTGCCGGTGGCGGCGCGCGGCGTGCTGGGGGCGGCCAGCCCGGCGCGGACCGCGCGGATCCGCGCCTATCTGCTCGGCAAATTGCAGGGGCGCTGAAGGACAGGGGGACCGATCAGCGTGCCATCGCCAGATCGGCCGCGATCCACAGCAGCGGCGCGTTCCAGTTGATCGTCACCTCGTTCAGCTCATAGGCGTCGATCGAATCGCGCCAGCAGCGTTGCGGCGCGCAGCCCTTCAGTCTGGCCCCAAGCCCGTCCGCCGACGCGCCCGAGTTCGGCCCGCCCGACACGACCCCCGGTGGCGGACCGGGCAGGCGCGGATCCTTTTCGTGCGCCCAGAACCGGTGATGCGGATTGCGCAAGGGTTTCCAGCCGAAGCCCGAGACATAGGACTGGTCGATCGGATTGCGGCCCAGCACATAGTCCATCGCGTCAATCTCGGCGGTGCGATACGCCGGCTTGCTGGTGAACCGCGCCGCCAGCCCGAGGATCATCGCCCGGTTCAGGATCGCCGAGTTCGATCCCCAGTCGTATTTCAGCGATGCATAGGGCAGGCGATAGCCGGTCTGCGCGGCTTCGGCGACATAGCGGTCGGCCGCCGCCACGATCAGCGCGCGCTGCTTCGCCTGTTCGGCCGGGGCCAGCGCGGTGGGCACGGTCGCCAGCGTGATCGTGCCAAGCGCGGCGACGCCGCCCCAGCCGGGTTCGGACACCGGATCGGCAAAGGGCGGCAGGCGCTTCAGCGCGGCCAGGATCTGCGCGTCGCCGGTGGTCGCGAACAGCTCCGCCGTCGCCCAGTAGAATTCATCGCCCAGCGCCGTGTCGCCATAGCTGCCGCTGCCGGTGAACGTCTCCGGCGCATAGACGCGCGGGTTGCGCAGGGCGGCGGCATAGGCGCGCTTGGCCGCCTCCAGACAGCGGGTAGAATAGGCTGGGTCGATCGTCTTCCACACCCGCGCGCCTTGCGCCGCCGTCGCCGCCAGGTTCAGCGTGGCGGCGGTCGTCGGCGGGTACAGCAGCCGGTCCTCGCGGTCCTCGGCCGGGATCGTCGGAATGCCGGTCCAGTTGCGGTCGGCAACCTTGTGATGGGCCATGCCCGATGCGTCGATGGCGGTCATGGTCAGCTTCTGGCCCGCCGGCTGCGGCCCGACCGGCACCTGCGCGCGCGCGCCGTCGGGGGCCTGCATCGCCAGCAGGAAGTCCATTTCCCACCGCGCTTCGTCCAGCAGGTCGTTGATGTCGTTGCCCGCCTCCGGCAGCTTCGCCGTTCCGTCGGCGAAGGGCGGACGCGCGGCGTTCAGCTCGTACAGGTTCAGCAGCGTCCACAGCGATATGCCGCCGTTGACGACATACTTCCCCTGGTCGCCCGCATCGTACCAGCCGCCGGTGACATTGCGGGTGTAGTTGCAGCCTGGCCAGACATTGCCCTTCGTGTCCGCGCCGGAAAAGCACGGCACGATCTCGTTCGGGTGGCCCGCCGCGCGCGCCCACTGTTTGCCGCCGGCATGGCGCGCCTCGATCGCGATGCCGGCGCGGGTCTGGTAGAAATAGTTGAGCGCGGCGGATGCGAGCGGTGCGTAGAGGTCGGCGGCGACCGCGAACGGCCGGCTGGTCGTGCCGCCCACGCGCAGCCGGTAGGTGCCGGGGGCCGTCACGCGGTCGAAGCCGACCTGATGAAGGTGGTCGCCCGACGCGGCGTCGTCACCGGTGACGACCGTCTCGCCTGTCGCGACCACCCCGCCACCGGCGTCCAGCACGACCCACGGCAGCGGCGTCGTCGCCGGATCGGTCACCACCGCACGCTTGGGTCCGTCGGGCAGGAATCCGATCTGGTTCAGATGAATGGCGGGCGCGGCGTCGGCGGCGGCACCGGTGACAATCAGCGCGAGGGCGGCAAGGCGTGTCGGGACAGGGCGGCGCATGGTCACTCCGGCAACGTGGCGGGACAGGGTCGGATCGGGCCGCGAGGGACGGCCCGGTCGGTCAGTTCTTCGGCAGCTTGGCGGGGTCATGGCCTTGCCCGAAATCGAGGACGAAGACGGGGCCGAGATCAACGACGTGTTTCGCCGCGGCAAGGTGCAGCGTCACGCGCGCGGTGCCCGGCGCAAAGACCTTCGGGGCCTTGCCCGAGGCATAATATAGTTTCCACTGGTTGCCGATGTCGACCGACGTGTTGGCGATCGGCGCATAGGGTTCGACCGAATCGGTCGCGCCGAGGAAGGCGATCGGCGTCGTCTCGCCGTCCTTCAGCATCGGCGCGCGCAGGTACACCGCGACCAGGATCGTATCCCCGGCGGCGATGCCCTTCTGGACCGGCGACGATCCACCGACGTCCCAGGCGTTCGCGCCCTTTTCCTTCACGGTCACCCGGACCGCCTGTCCACCGGGGACACCGTCCGACTTCACCGCCTTGCTGGTCTGGGTCGCGCCGTAGAAGGACCAGTTCGCGCCGGGCACGTTGATCGCCTTTTGCAGGATGTCGGGCGCGGCCGCCGCCGGTTTGGCGGGCGCGGGCGCAGGAGGGGCCGTCTGCGCCAGGGCGGGGGGCGACGCCAGCAGGACGAATCCGGCGGCGATGCGTGCAATATTCCTCATCATGCTCTCCCTTTTCGACCGCGCTGACGGCGGCCTTGTTGAAAACCGTGTCGGATCAGGCCGCGCGGCGGCGGTCAGCGCACCGGCTTCGGCCCGGAACCGCGCGTCATCGGGGCAGGGGCGGCGGCGTGGCCGGTCGGCGCGGCCAGACCGGTCGCGGTGACGCGCGGCCAGCGTCAGCCCCTTGCGTCGCGTCCAGTCCTCCATGCCCCCCGCTCTCCCGCCGGTCATGCAGGGCTGCCCCTGTCGTTGTTCCGGTTGCCTGTTAGCGCTATCGTGGCGCGGGCCTGCGTCAGCGTCAACGGGGTTGGTCGCCCGTCGTCAAAGCCGGTACAGGGGGCAGGATAGTCCTCTGATGGCGAAAGACCCCGCATGAAACCTCCGATCGGTCGCGACACCCGGCTGTGCATGTCGCTGGCTGCGCGCCCCGGCAATTTCGGGTCGCGGTTCCACAACCGGCTCTACGAGCTGCTGGGACTCGATTATGTCTACAAGGCGTTCACCACCACCGACCTGACCGCCGCGATCGGTGGCATCCGCGCGCTGGGGATTCGCGGCTGCGCGATCTCGATGCCGTTCAAGGAAGCGGTGATCCCGTTGCTCGACGGACTCGATCCGTCGGCGGCGGCGATCGACAGCGTCAACACCATCGTCAACGACGACGGCGTCCTGACCGGCCACAATACCGATTACAGCGCGGTCCGCGACCTGCTGGCGGCGAGCGACGCCGACCGTGCCGCGCCGTTCATCCTGCGCGGATCGGGTGGCATGGCCAAGGCGGTGGCGGCCGCCCTGCGCGATTCCGGCTTCGCGACCGGCACCATCGTCGCGCGCAACGAGGGAGCCGGTCGCGCGCTCGCCGGGCTGTACGGGTATGACTGGGCGGCGGACGTGGCCGGGCTGACCGCGCCATTGCTGGTCAACGTCACCCCGATCGGCATGGCCGGAGCCGATGCAGACGCGCTCGCGTTCCCGCCCGAGGCGATCGCCGCCTGCGCCACCGCGTTCGATGTCGTGGCGATCCCGGCCGAAACGCCGTTCCTGATCGCGGCGCGCGCGGCCGGCAAGCCGGTCGTCACCGGCGAACAGGTCGCGACGTTGCAGGCGCTGGCGCAGTTCGTCCTCTACACCGGCGTGACCCCGACCAAGGCCCAGGTGGCCGACGCCGCCGCCTTCGCGCGGGGCTGAAGTTCCGCCGGCTGTCATCGGCGTCTGGCCCTTGCGCCGGGGGCGGGGCCTGCGCATAGCCCGGCCCGACGTCTCCGATAAGGCCAACGACCATGACCAGCATCGCAGACGGCCCGGTTCTGGGCCTTGATTTCGGCACCACCAACAGCGTCGTCGCCCGGCTGGACGCGGGCGGCGTGCCGCAGATGGTGGCGTTCGACGCGCCGGAGGGCGTGGATACCGTGTTCCGCTCCGCCCTGTGCTTCTGGCAGGACGATGCGGTGAAGGGCGGCCTTGCGGTCGATGCCGGACCGTGGGGCATCGCCGAATATCTCGCCTATCCTCAGGACAGCCGCTTCATCCAGTCGTTCAAGTCGGTCGCGGCCAGCGCCACGTTCGAGCACGCCTCGATCTTCGACAAGCGTTACCGGTTCGAGGAACTGGGGCGGATGTTCCTCGACAAGTTGCGCGCGCGCAGCGGCAGCGCGATGACGCCGGCCCCGTCGCGGATCATCGTCGGCCGCCCGGTTGAATATGCCGGGTCGCGTCCCGATCCCGACCTTGCCCGCCGGCGGTACGACCTGATGTTTGCGGGCGTGGGCGCGGAAATCCATTACGTCTACGAGCCGCTTGGCGCGGCTTTCAGCTATGCGTCGCGGCTGGATGCGCCGGCGACGATTCTGGTCGCCGATTTCGGTGGCGGCACCAGCGATTTCTCGGTGGTACGGGTGGCAGAGCCGGGCGCGGCCACCCGCTGCGTGCCGCTGGGCCATGCCGGTATCGGCATCGCCGGCGACCGGTTCGACTACCGCATCGTCGACCGGCTGGTCCTGCCGATGCTGGGCAAGGGCGGGCTGTACCGCTCGTTCGGCAAGGAGCTGGAGATTCCGCGCAGCTATTTCGCCGACTTCGCCGACTGGTCGCGCCTTGCGCTGATGCGCAACCGGCGGACGCTGGCCGAGCTCGACAAGCTGGCGCGCGCCGCGCTGGATCCGGCGGCGATCGAACGGATGATCGCGGTGATCGACCAGGAACTGGGCTATCCGCTCTACGCGGCGGTCGGCGAATTGAAGCGGGCGCTGTCCGCCGACGACGCCGCGCATTTCCACTTCGCCGGGGCCGACCTGACGATCGAGGCCGACGTGACCCGCGCCGAGTTCGAAGGCTGGATCGCCGATGACGTCGCGCGCATCGCCGCCACCGTCGACACCGCGCTGACGGCGGCGGGCGTGGCCGATGGTGCCATCGACCGGGTGTTCCTGACCGGCGGCACCTCGCTCACCCCGGCGGTCCGCGCGATCTTCACCGCCCGCTTCGGCGAAGACCGGATCGCCAGCGGCGGCGAACTGACCTCGATCGCACACGGCCTGGCGCTGATCGGCGCGGAGCCGGACGTGGCGGCGTGGGCTGTGTGATCCTCCATAATCCGTCATTGCGAGCGTAGCGAAGCAACCCAGGGCGTTACGCGAGACTCTGGATTGCTTCGCTGCGCTCGTGATGACGGGAATGCGGCGTGTCGGGTTGCTGCCCTACAACGCCTGTCCCGCCGCCCAGCCGCTCGCCCACGCCCACTGGAAATTATACCCGCCCAGCCAGCCGGTGACGTCGACCGCCTCGCCCAGCGCGTACAGGCCCGGCATCTTGCGCGCCTCCATCGTCCGTGACGACAGGCCGTCGACGGCGATGCCGCCTGCCGTCACCTCGGCCTTGGCGAAGCCTTCGGTGCCCGACGGCGTGAACGGCCAGTCGGCCAGCTGCGCGCCCGCCGCCGCCAGCGCCTTGTCGGGCAGGTTCGCCAACTCGCCGGTCAGCGCAAGCCGCTCGGACAGCACCTCGGCCAGCCGGGCGGGCAGGGCGCCGCCCAGCACCGACCGGATGCCGGCGCGCGGTCGTACCCGCTTTTCCTGCACCAGCCAGTCGGGCGCGTGGGCTGGCACGAAGTCGATGCCGATCGGCTGGCCGTGCCGCCAATAGGACGACACCTGCAAAATCGCCGGGCCGGACAGGCCCCGGTGCGTGAACAGCGCCGCCTCGCGAAACGCCACCTTGCCACAGCGCGCGGCAACCGGCGCGGCGACGCCCGACAGCGACCGGAACAGCGTCTGCTCGCCGCCCAGCGTCAGCGGAACCAGTGCCGGGCGCGGCTCGACGACTTTCAGCCCGAAGCGGCGCGCCACGTCGAACGCGAAGCCGGTCGCGCCCATCTGCGGAATGGCGGGGCCGCCGGTCGCCAGCACCAGTGCGGGCGCGACCAGCGTGCGGTTGCCGACCGTCACCCGGTACAGCCCGTCGGCATGGTCGATCGCGCCGACCGGGCTGCCCAGCAGCCAGTCGACCCGGTCGGGCGGACATTCGGCGACCAGCATCGCCACGATCTGCCTGGCCGACCCGTCGCAGAACAACTGCCCCAGCGTCTTTTCGTGCCAGGCGATGCCATGCCGGTCGACCAGGTCGATGAAATCCTGCGCGGTGTAGCGGCCCAGCGCGGATTTGGCGAAATGCGGGTTGGCCGACAGGTATCGGTCGGGTGCTGTGTGGATGTTGGTGAAGTTGCAGCGCCCGCCGCCCGAAATCAGGATCTTCTTGCCCGGCGCATCGGCGTGATCGACCAGCGCGATGCGCCGCCCGCGCTGGCCGGCGACGGCGGCGGCCATCATCCCCGCCGCGCCGGCCCCCAGAATGATCGCGTCATGCGTGATGTTGGTCATGGGGCCGCCCCATGCCACGCACGGGGGGCGGCGCAAACCCGGCGTGGTCGTCCGTCTGCGATCGACGGATCAGGCCGCGATCCTGTTGCGCCCGCCGTTCTTGGCCAGATACAGCGCCGCATCGGCGCGCTCGATCACATCAAGGATGGCCGTGTCGCCGTCCCGCGCATGGGCGATGCCGACACTGATGGTGAACGGAATTGCGTCGTCCTTCCACCGGGACGGCAGCGCCTCGATCTGGCGGCGCAGCGATTCCGCCGTGCGGAGCGCGTCCGCCGGCGTCGATCGGGCCAGCACGACCGCAAACTCCTCCCCGCCATACCGCGCCACGAAATCACGCCGATCGGTCAGTTGCGCCCGACTGCGGCGGACGAAGTCGACCAGCACGGCATCGCCGGCGGAATGGCCGTGGCGGTCGTTGATCGCCTTGAAGTGGTCGAGATCGACCAGCAGCACCGCAACCGCACCCGCGGGGTTCGCCAGCGATTCATCGCCGCGCGCGATCAGTCCGCGCCGATTGACCGCGTCGGTCAGGGGATCGGTGAAACTCAGCCTCTGCAATTCAAGGCGATGGCGATCGTTGGCGGTGACCATCAGGCCGAAGAAGGTCAGGACGGTCAGCACCGGGTCACCGGCATAGGGCAGCAGCGAGAACGTCTCCGCCAGAAGACCGCCGGGGACCACGTTCGGCAGCAGATAGCCGCTGAAATAGCACGGGATGCTGCCCGCGATGGCCCACCCCGCCAGCCGCCGGGCGATGCTGCCGTCACATCCCTTCAGCACGGCGAACGCGGCCACGCCGACCAGGGCCAGCCATGCCAGGTCGCTCGCCACCCTTCCCACCGTCGGGTCGATGGCGTCGCCGATCGTCAGCATGATGCCGGGTGCGACGAACATCGCAGCGGGTATCCAGATCCGCACGGGCCGATCATCGAAACGGCGGATGCCGACCCACAGCAGGATGATGGCGAGACCGGTGACGGAAAAATAGGCCGGTCGCCCGATCGCCGCCGTCACCAGCGTGTCCTGGCACATCAGGACGAAGTTGATCGCGTTCCACCCGACGCTGGCCGACCAGTACAGGAAATGGATGTCGTCGCGCCGGCCGCCCCACGCCAGCGCAAGGGCGACGCACAGCGAGAAGTTCATCAGCACGCCGAACAGGACGAGCGTCGTCAGATCAATAATCTGTGGCATACGATCTCGCGCGGACAACGGAACACGACGCCGACCTAACCGCGAAGTCTTAAAAATCGGTCGTATCCCGGGCATGGTGCCCGGGGCGGTTCAGATCAGCGCCAGTTCCGCCAGCCGGCCGACCAGCGCGGGCGGCATGTCCGCCAGTCCGCTCGCGGCACCGCCCAGATCGACAGGCGCGTCGGCATCCTCCAGATACCGCCAGCCCTGGTGCGCCCGCTTGGGTCGTGCCTGCACCAGCACCAGCTTGGGGTCGATGTGAATGGCGACCCGGCCGCCCTCCGCCTCGCCAAAGCCGAGGATCGGCGAACGGGCGATCAGCTGGTGTTTCAGGATCCAGTACATCGACCCCTGACCCGCAACCTCCGCATGCCGCTTGGGCAGGTAGCGGGTGGTCAGGAACACCGGGCCTTCCTCGCCGCGCACCCGCAGGCGCTCGGCCAGCGCCTCGACGCTCTCCGCGCCGAACGCGACCTTGGTCAGATGCAATGCCACGGCGTCCATGTGGGGCCGGGCGGTGCCGGATCAAGTCAGCCGGCCGGCCGTCACCCACTAAGTCCAGCCAGCGTCGCCAGCCCCAGGAACGAGAAGAACCCCATGCAGTCGGTCATCATCGTCACGAACACCGCCGACGACACCGCCGGGTCGACGCCCGACCGCTCCAGCGTCACCGGCACCAGCACGCCGGCCGTGCCCGCGACCAGATTGTTGATGAGGATCGCGGCCCCGAACACCAGGCTCAGCGTCGGATTGCCATAGATCAGCAGCGTGCCGATACCGATCAGCGTGCCCAGCACCAGCCCGTTGGTGCCCGCGATGCGGAACTCGCGCACGATCATGCGCAGCGTGTTGGAACTGGTCAGCTGGTTGGTCGCCATCGCGCGCACGACCACGGCCAGCGTCTGCGTCCCCGCGTTGCCGCCCATGCCCGACACGATGCCCATCAGCGCGGAGAGCAATGCGAACTTGGCGATCGTGCCCTCAAACAGGCCGACGACCGACGCGGCCAGCATCGCAGTGCCCAGATTGACGACCAGCCAGGTCAGGCGGGTGCGCACCGTCAGCCGGATCGGTTCGTTGATGTCGCCTTCGCCGGCACCCGACAGGCGCAATATGTCCTCGCCCGCTTCCTCGGAAATGATGTGGACGATGTCGTCGACCGTTATCATGCCGACCAGCCGCCCGCCCTGGTCGACCACCGCAGCCGAGATCAGCGCGTATTTCTGGAAGCGGAGCGCAACCTCCTCCTGGTCCATGTCGACCGGGATCAGCGTCTGTTCGCGCTTCATCACATCGGCCATCGCGATCCCGCGCGGGGTGCGCAGCATCCACGACAGCTGGCAGGTGCCGATCGGCTTGTGCGCGGGGTCGACGATGAAGATTTCCCAGAAATCGGTCGTCAGTTCCTCATGCCCGCGCAGGAAGTCGATCGCGTCGCCGACGGTCCAGTGTTCGGGCACCGCGATCAGCTCGCGCTGCATCAGACGACCGGCGGACTCCTCGGGGTAGGACAGTGCCTCCTCGATCGCCGCGCGATCGTCGGGGTCGAGCGCGCGCAGCACCGCGCGCTGCTCGTCCTCGTCCATGTCCTCGATGATCGCGACCGCGTCGTCGGTGTCCAGCTCCGACGCGATGTCGGCGACCTCGTGCGGTTCCAGCGCGTCGATCAGCGTTTCGCGGACGTAATCGTTCATCTCGGCGAACACGTCGCCGTCGAGCAGGTCGGTGATCGCCAGCGCCAGGCCCGCGCGCTGGTCGGCGGGCGTCAGCTCGAACAGATCGGCGATGTCGGCGGGGTGCAGCGGTTCGACCAGCGAGCGTGCGCCTTCGGGATCGCCATCCTCGACCGCGTCCAGCACCGCGCGGACGAACTCGGGCTTCAGCCGGTCGTCCTCATCGAGCTGGGTTTCGCCCTCGACCTCTGGAAGTTCCGTTTCGCTCACTCGCCGGCCTCCCATGCTGCGCCGCAAACGCCCTAACCCGGCGTGGACCGGTTTGCCAGCGGGCCAGTGGCTCCCTATCTGCACCCCATCAATATCCAGGAGACCGATTATGGCCGATACCCCCGAGACGCTGACGATGACGCTGGACAGCGGCGACGTGACCATCAAGCTGCGCCCCGACCTTGCGCCAAAGCATGTCGAGCGGATCGTCGAGCTGGCGAACGAGGGCTTCTATGACGGCGTGCCGTTCCACCGCGTCATCCCCGGCTTCATGGCGCAGGGCGGCGACGGCGGGCGCGGCGACGGCACCGGGGGTTCGTCCAAGCCTAACCTGAAGGCCGAGTTCAACGCCGAGCCGCATGTCCGCGGCGTCTGCTCGATGGCACGCACCAACCAGCCCGACACGGCGAACTCGCAGTTCTTCATCGTGTTCGACGACGCGCGCTTCCTCGACAAGCAGTACACCGTCTGGGGCCAGGTCACCGACGGCATGGACCTGATCGACGCGCTGCCCAAGGGTGAGCCGCCGCGCAATCCCGGCAAGATCGTCAAGATGCGCGCCGCCTGAGCCTGTGCCCCTCCCGCCCGGCGGGAGGGGCGGGGGAGGGGGCGACCGCCAAAGGGATGCCCCCCCGACCCCTTTTTTACGTTTTTCGGGACGGAAACGGTCGCGGTTACCCCGCGCCCAGCGTCGCGATCAGCCAGTCGTGGAACAGCCGCACCGGCCTGGTCTGGAGCGCACGCGGGCGGCAGACGAACCAGTAGCTGTACGGGCTTTCGACATCGATATCGAACAGCCGGACCAGCCGGTCGTCGTTCGCATCCTCGAAATGGCTTTCCAGCATGAAGGCGATGCCAAGGCCTTGCGCTGCCGCCTCCAGCATCAGCGCGCCCGAATCGAAATGGTCGATCGCGATCGGTTCGATATTTTCCAGTCCCGCCGCCTGACGCCATGCGGTGAAGGTGTCGGGCATGTCGCGGTGCAGCAACGCCGTGAGTTGTGACAATTGCGCCGGCCGCGTCACCGGATCGGGGCGTTCCAGCAGCGATCGGGCGCCGATCACATAGACGCGGTTGCGGTCCAGCCGCCGCGCATACAGGCCGGGATCGATCTCGCGCGCCAGCACGATCGCCACGTCCAGCCCCTCGCCCAGCCGCGAGACGCCGTGGCCGGCGGTGTCGATGTCGAGATGCAGTTCGGGATGCGCGGCGCGCAACCGCCCGAGTTGCGGGAACAGCCGCTGTGACGCGAACAGCGGCAGGATGCCGAGTCGCAGGCGCAGCACCTCGGTCCCGCTGGTCAGCGATTCGACCGCGTCGGACAACTGGTCGAGCACCGGCGCGATCTGCGTCAGCAGGCGGTCGCCATCGGCATTGGGCACCATCGCCTGATGCCGCCGGTCGAACAGGGGCTTGCCGATGAAGCGTTCCAGCGACTGGACCCGGCGGCTGAGCGCGGGCGCGGACAGCGCCAGTTCCTGCGCGGCGGTTTTCACCGATCCCAGCCGGGCGACCGCGACGAACGCCTCGATCGCGCCGAGCGGTGGCAGCCTACGCATCGTTCTGGCCCCTCATCGCGTTCCCTCCCCCTCGTTGCACCCCTCCGACGCCATTATCTAAAATGGATTGCAATAATTGCAATCGTTGTCACTCTTTTCGCACTTGCAACATATTCTGCACCGCCGCAAAAGGAACCCGCCTTTCAGGCATCCTCTCCTAAAAACTTTTACGGCCGGTCCCTTGGGATCGGCCTTTTTTTTGGGTTTCGTCCAGCGCCATCGGCACGGTTCCCCTCGCATATCGCTGACCTGTGCCTATCTCGTCCGCTTCGAGGTTTTACGCAAAGGATGGTTCATGGCCGACGGCGCCGATGAGGAAGGTCGCAAGATCCAGGTGGCGAATGCCCGCCCGGAGGATAGCGGCCGGGGTCTGGCCCATGTCCCGCGCGCGCTGATGGCGGCGTTGCAGATCGCCGAGGGCGACGTGATCGAGATCGTCGGCAAGAAAATCACGCCCGCGCGCGCGGTCGGCCCCTATGCCGAGGACGAGGGCCTCGACCTGTTGCGCATCGACGGGTTGCAGCGCGCCAATGCCGGCGTCGGATCGGGCGATTTCGTCGCGATCCGCAAGATCGAATCGAAGCCCGCGACTCGCGTCGTCTTCGCGCCCGCCCAGCAGAACCTGCGGTTGCAGGGATCGAGCGTCGCGTTGAAGCGCGTCTTCATCGGTCGCCCGCTGTGCCAGGGCGATATCGTCGCCACCGCCGGCCACCAGCGCGTGGATCAGATGAACCCCGGCATCCAGCGGTTCGTGCAGGCCCCGGCCTATGCGCTGCAGGAGGTCCGTCTGGTCGTCGTGTCGGCCAGCCCCAAGGGCGTCGTCCATATCGACGAATCGACCGAGGTCGAGCTGCGCCCCGAATATGAGGAGCCGCAGGCCGCGCGCCGCGCCGACGTCACCTATGACGATATCGGCGGCATGGCCCAGACGATCGACCAGCTGCGCGAGATGGTCGAGCTGCCGTTGCGCTATCCCGAACTGTTCCAGCGGCTTGGCGTCGATCCGCCCAAGGGGGTTCTGCTGCATGGTCCTCCCGGCACCGGCAAGACGCGCCTCGCGCGCGCGGTCGCCAATGAATCGGATGCGCAGTTCTTCCTCATCAACGGGCCCGAGATCATGGGATCGGCCTATGGCGAGTCGGAAGGCCGTCTGCGCGAAGTGTTCGAGGAGGCGGCCAAGGCCGCGCCGTCGATCGTCTTCATCGACGAAATCGATTCGATCGCGCCCAAGCGGGGTCAGGTGTCGGGCGAGGCGGAAAAGCGGCTCGTCGCGCAGTTGCTGACGCTGATGGACGGGCTGGAGGCGCGCGCGAACCTTGTGGTGATCGCCGCGACCAATCGGCCCGAGGCGATCGACGAGGCGCTGCGACGGCCCGGCCGGTTCGACCGTGAAATCGTCGTCGGCGTCCCCGACGAGCGCGGCCGGCGCGAGATCCTCGGCATCCACGCGCGCGGCATGCCGCTGGGCGAGGGGGTCGACCTCGACGAGCTGGCGCGCACCACCTTCGGCTTCGTCGGCGCGGATCTGGCGGCGCTGGCGCGCGAGGCCGCGATCGAGGCGGTGCGGCGGATCATGCCGCGCCTGAACCTGGAGGAGCGGACGATTCCCGCCGACGTGCTCGACACGCTGTCGGTCACGCGCGAGGATTTCCTCGGCGCGCTGAAGCGGGTTCAGCCCTCGGCGATGCGCGAGGTGATGGTGCAGGCCCCGAACGTCGGCTGGGGCGATGTCGGCGGGCTGGACGATGCGCAGATGCGGCTGAAGGAGGGCGTCGAACTGCCGCTGAAGGATCCGGACGCGTTTCGCCGCCTCGGCATCCGTCCGGCCAAGGGCTTCCTGCTCTACGGCCCGCCCGGCACCGGCAAGACCCTGCTCGCCAAGGCGGTCGCGCGCGAGGCGGAGGCGAACTTCATCGCCACCAAGTCGAGCGACCTCCTGTCCAAATGGTATGGCGAGAGCGAGCAGCAGATCACCCGGCTGTTCGCGCGCGCACGACAGGTCGCGCCCTGCGTCATCTTCATCGACGAACTCGATTCGCTGGTGCCCGCGCGTGGCAGCGGGGCGGGCGAGCCGCATGTGACCGACCGGGTGGTCAACACCATCCTGGCCGAAATGGACGGGCTGGAGGATCTGCAGGCGGTCGTCGTGATCGGCGCGACCAATCGCCCGAACATGATCGACCCGGCGTTGCTGCGGCCCGGCCGGTTCGACGAGTTGGTCTATGTCGGCGTGCCCGACAAGCCGGGTCGCCGCCGTATCCTGTCGATCCAGACGCAGAAGATGCCGCTGGACGCGGACGTCGATCTCGATTCGGTCGCCGCGCGGACCGACCGGTTCACCGGGGCCGACCTGGAGGACGTGGTGCGCCGCGCAGGACTGGTCGCGCTGCGCCGGTCGCTGGCGGTGCAGGCGGTGACGATGGCCGATTTCGACAAGGCGCTGACCGAATCGCGCGCCTCGGTCACGCCCGAACTGGAACGCGACTATGCGCAGATGGCCTCACGGCTGAAGCAGGACGCCAACGCTGTCCAGCCGATCGGCTTCATCTCGCCCGGCCAGTTGCAGCCGCGTGGGCCGAAGGGGACGGATTGAGGGGAGGGGGCGCCCCCGCGATCTCCAAAACCTTTTCCTCGGCCTCCGCCGGGGAAGACGCGAGTTGGAGGCCAGTGCACCGTTGGGCGATGCATGAGACCATATGGTTCAGCGCGATGATGCCCCCACATCCCGCAACGCGCCCCACGCATAGCCCAGCAACACCACCAGCCCCGCCCCCGCGATCACATAGGGCAACCGGTGGTCGACTTCGTACAACCCCACGCCGATCGACGGCCCCAGCACGAACGACGCGCCGTTGACCGACGTGATCTTGCCCGCCACCGACCCCTGCGCCGCCGGTCCCACCGCCAGCGACGCGCCGGCGGTATAGCCCGGCCGGCTGAATCCGAACCCCAGGCTGGCCAGCGCATAGGCCGTCGCGATGCCGTATAGCGAATCGGCAAGGCCGGTCAGCGCGCATCCCACCGCCGACATCGCCACCCCGGCAAGGATCAGCGCGCGCGGCTTCAGGTTCAGCAGCGGGATGATACCCCATTGCGCCAGCAGGGCCGCACCCGCGCCCATCATCAGGACGATGCCGGTCGGCTGCAACGCGTCGGCCGGCGCGACGCGCAGCCGGTCGATCACCAGAAAGCCGATCGCCTGGCCGGTCATCGCCTGCGCATGGCCGACGACGAGGCCGACGATCACCCACGCCCTGATCCGCCGGTCGAGATAGCCGACCGGCTCGACATGGCTCTGCGTCGACGCGGCGACCGTCGCCCCGGTCGGCTGCCCGCCGATGGAAGGATAGGCGCTGGCGGTGCCGTGCGCCTCGCCCTGCGGCACCCGGTCGTCGGGCAGCATCCGCCGTACCGCGATCCACACCGCCACCCCGAATGCGGCGGCGAAGAAGGCGGGGCCGGCCAGCCCGATCGTCACGCCGCCGACGCTGCCCAAGATCAGGTACGGCGCGATCGCCGGCCCCAGGATGGTGCCAAGCCCGAACGCGCTGGCCAGCAGCGTCAGCGCGCGCGTCCGCTCCTCGCGCGTCGTCTCGCCCGCGACCAGCGCCTGTACGGCGGGCGGCGCGGCGGATCCGAACGCGCCATAGATCAGCCGCCCGGCGATGAACGCCAGGAACGCGGCGCTGCCGCCAATCCAGCCATTGATCCCCGCCGCCAGGAACACCCCGCACAGCAGCAGCGACACGGTAAAGCCGCCCAGCCCCAGCAGGATCATCGTCCGTCGCCCGTGCCGGTCCGACCGGTTGGCCCAGAACGGGGCCGCGATCACCCACAACAGCGCGGACACCGAAAACGCGGCCGCGACCCCACTGTCCGCCACCCCCAGCGACCGCCCGAGCGCGGGCAGCACCGATTGCAGCGCGGTGTTGCCCGCCGCGATGGTCAGCATCACCAGGAACAGCAGCACGAACCGCCGGTCGACGCCTTCGCCGGTCCCCGCCGCGTTCATGCCCGCGTCCAGCCATAGCCGCGCGTGACGGTCGCGATCGTCATCGTTTAGGACCGGTACCAGCGGTCGCGCCCGGCGTCGCGAATTGCCGCATGATCGGGCTGGTCGCGCCACGCGACCGCCGCCGCATCGTCGACCCAATAGCTGACCGTGATCCCGACGCCGTCACCACCGCGAACACTGTCCACGCCGCGATACCCCAGCTGTGCAGAGGCCAGCGCCGCCATCGCGTCGGCTGCGGCGGCATAGCCGGCCGCGTCGTCCTCAGCGCGCTCGGACAGGAAAATGACGGCCGTCTGGCCCCGGCGATCGTCGTGCATGGGCACGGTGTACCGGGGCGGCGGGGGGAGGCAAGGGGCGTGGTTTTGATCGGGGGGCTTTGTAGGGGGTGTCGCCATTCATCCATGTGCTGTGCGGTCCCGTCCACGTCATGCCTGACTTGTGCATCGGAGTTCTGCATCAACAAAATGCTTGAAATCCGCCCGTCTTTCGTTCGATGCACAACCTGTGATTTTTGCATCACGGACGCGAAAAGTTCGTGGAAAGCAGGCGTTGCCGCGGTAGCAATGTCTGCATGAGCGACACATACAGCAGGATCATCGCTGCCGCCGCGAAAACCGAGCTAGCTTCGCTCGGTTTTCGGCAGAAGGGTCAATCTCGACTGTGGCTTGCAGATCGTGGCTCGTGGCTCAACGTGGTGGAGTTCACGCCAAGCAGATGGTCCAAAAGCGTATCTCTGATGAACGCGGCTCACTGGCTCTGGGTGGGTGCTGGTTTCATGAGCTTCAATGAGGCCGTCTCATCGAACTGCTATGCGGAGTTTGAGACCGAAGACCAGTTTAGAAGTGCGGCCGGCGAGATCGCCAAGACAGGGCGCGCAAATGCCCTGGCGATGGATGAGCAGTTTGCATCCTTCGAGATGATCGCCGATTTCGTCATCGAACGTGCCCGAAGTAGCCCTGAGAGGATGGCACCGAGCTGGTGGGGTTACGAAGCCGGAATCGCCTCGGGACTGATCGGCAGTTTCGAAGAAGCAGGCACCTTCCTGCATGGCCTGACTGATGACAGGGTCACCGGACGTGCCGCGCCTCTGTTGGCGCTCATTGCCAATCCCGAGGGATTCAGGGGCAAGGTGAACGATGTCGTTGCGCAAGAGCGTACAAGACTGAAGCTCAAGGCGCTGGCGCGTCCAGCGTTCTGACGCCCGTAAATTGCAGTCAGCCAATCGTCGCTGCCTGATGCAAAACTTCTAAGTTTTGCATCATGGCACGCGGTTGTCATTGGGCAGGGGAAATGGCGTGGTCGAGCGCAGGGATGTGTGTCAGCACCCCATCCCCGCATACAGCCCACACCCTCGCATTTCGTCGCAATGCAACCGGCGCGCTTGAACAACGTTCGGTAAACGTGCGACGGGGGGAATCCCGCGTCCGCGCGGAAAACAGGAACGTGAAGGATCCCGATGCCCGTCTCGACCAGCGCCGCGCGGCGTGTGCGTAACCGCCCGGCCGGCATGCCATCGCCATGGGGCATGTTCCTGCAAGGGTTCTTCAAGCATCCGGTGATGGTCGGCTCGGTCGTGCCGTCGTCCGACCGGCTGATCCGCAAGATGCTGGGTCCGGTCGACTGGGCGAACTGCAAGCTGTTCGTGGAATATGGTCCCGGCGTCGGCACCTTCTGCCGCCCGATCCTCGATCGCATGGCCCCCGACGCCAAGCTGATCGTGATCGACACCAATCCCGATTTTATCCGCTATCTGCGCCACACGATTACCGACCCGCGCTTCGCCGCGGTCAGCGGGTCGGCCGCCGACGTGCAGCAGATCATTGCCGATCACGGGTTCGAATCGGCCGACTATGTCCTGTCCGGGCTGCCGTTCTCGACCCTGCCGGCCGGCGTCGGCCCGGCGATCGCGGCGGCGACCAAGGCGGTGCTGCGGCCCGGCGGCGCGTTCCTGGTCTATCAGTTCTCGCCCAAGGTGCGCGTGTTCCTCGACCCGCATTTCCCGCGCATGGACCATGCGATGGAATGGTGGAACGTGCCGCCGGCGCAGCTCTACTGGGGCTGGAAGGACTAGTACGAAACCATAACGGTATCGAAACGAACCACGGGTCACCCCCCCCTGCGGGCGTAACCTTTGACACCTTCCGCTATTCCTCCGGCGTCTCGATCCCGAAATTCAGCCCGCGCGACAGGCCGGGGTCGAGTACCGCGACGATGAAATAGGCGACGAACTGCCGCACGCGCTGCACCCAGTTGGTGCGCGCCTTGTACAGCGCCGGCGTGATCGCCTCCGACTGCGCGATCTCGCCGTCGATATAGCCGCGGACATGCGCGGCGAAGGCGGCGTCTTCGATCCGCACCATCAGTTCCATGTTCAGGAACAGGCTGCGCATGTCGAAATTGGCCGACCCGACATGGACGATATCGTCCATTACATAGAGTTTGGTGTGCAGCTTGGTCGGCTGGTATTCGAACAGGCGGACGCCTTTTCGCAACAGGCCGGCATAGGTGAAGCGGGCCGCCGCGATCGTCGCGTTGTTGTCGGATTTGGCGGCGGTCACGATCCGCACGGCGGCACCGACCCGGCCCGCCTTGTCCAGCCGCCGCAACAGGCCGGGGCTTGGCGTGAAATAGGCGGCGATGATGTCGATCCGCCGCGCCGACCGCATGTCGTCGCGCACCGTCCGCGCCCAGGGCGACAGTTTTCGCGTGGGGCCACCGACCAGCCAGTGGACGGGGCCGACCGGCTCGCTCCACTGCGCCAGCGACTTGCGCAGTTTTCGCAGGCGCGGCGGGTTGTCATGCGTCCATTTGGCCAGCGCGTCGAAATAGGGCGCGATCCGGCCCGCCGCCGGCCCCTCGATCAACAGGCCCAGGTCGCGCCAGGCCTGGTTTGCCGGCGTGCCGAAATAATCATCCTCCACGTTGAAGCCGCCGACGATGATCCGCGTGTCGTCGGCCAGGGCCAGCTTCTGGTGGTTGCGCAACAGGAAGCGGCGGCCGAACCGGGGCAGGAACCGGCACATCGCGATACCGGCATCCTCCAGCGGCTGGAAGAACGCGGCGTCGGCCGCGTCGCTGCCGAACCCGTCGACGATCACCGCGGTCCGCACGCCGCGCCGCGCCGCCGCGATCAGTGCCGCATTGACCCGCTGACCCGATGTGTCGTCGGCGTAGATATAGTACAGGATCCGCAGGGACGTCTGCGCGCCGTCGATCAGGTCGATCAGCGCCTGCAACCGGCCCGGACCCGTGTCGAGCAGGGTCAGGCGATTGCCGTCGACGGTGAAGCTGGGCTGGTCGGGTACGGTCATGGCGGCGGGAATGACGGCTCGCGGGCGGGGCGGCAAGCCACAATCCTTGACTTTCCGCGCCGTGGCGGGTAGTGGCCGCAACTTACTTTCATCGTCGCTCTATCCAAGGAAGCGTTGCATGGCGCGTGTCACTGTCGAGGATTGCGTCGACAAGATCCCGAACCGGTTCGATCTGGTTCTCTTCGCCGCCCAGCGCGCGCGCCAGATTTCGGGTGGGGCCGACCTGACGGTCGATCGTGACCGCGACAAGAACCCGGTCGTCGCGCTGCGCGAGATCGCCGAGGAGCGGGTGAAGCCGAAGCATTTGCAGGAGTCGGTCATCTCCGGCCTGCAGCGCGTGCAGATCGACGACGAGGACGAGGCGGACGCCATCGGCTCGCTGTCGGCATCGGCAGAGGCGCTGCGCCTCACCGCCGCCGCGCCGCCGCGCAACCAGAATCTGGGTGCCGACTACGACGGCTGAGCCTTCGCTGGTTTGCCGGGTATGAACACGCCGCCGGACCTTTGGGTTTCGGCGGCGTTTTCGTGTCCGCCGATCCGCCGCCATCCGGGCGAAAGCCGCAATCCATAGACGCAAAGATTGCTCGTGGCTCTGGATTCCGGATCAGGTCCGGTATGACGGACTATTCACTCCGCCATCCCGCGCATCGCCCCCAGATACGCCACCGCATTGCGGCGCAGGTCCGGCTCCTTGGCGAACGCATCCTCCGGCCGGGGCGCGCAGTCGAGCGCGTCCATCATGACCCACAGGGCGAAGCGCCGACCGGGATCGCGCTCGATCGCGAAATCCAGGATCAGCCGATCGCGCCCGTCGGCAAACGCATCGGGACCACGCTCATGCGGATCGTCCGATCCGAAATAATGGTGCAGCAGGTGGTCGAGATCCATGTCGGGTACGCCTTTTGGGCCGTTACTTGGCCTCCGCGATCAACGTGGCGGCGGCGGGCGTGTTCCACTCGTAACCCCCTGTCATCCGCCAGACTTCCTTGCCGGCCGAATCGTACAGGATCGTCGTCGGCAGGTTCGCGCCATAGGCGGTGCTCAAGCCGATCTTTGGGTCGAGATAGGGTTGCAGCGTCGTGAACTGGCGCGCGGCGAAGAACGGCGCGACCTTGGCCTTGCCCTCCAGATCCTGGCTGACCGCGACGACGCGGACCGTGCCGGCCAGCGATTTCGCGGCGGCGTCCAGCGTCGGCATCTCGGCCACGCACGGCCCGCACCACGTCGCCCACAGGTTCAGCAGCAGCGGCTTGCCCTTGAACGCGGCGATCGTGACGGGCTTGCCGTCGGGGGCCTCGAACGCGGCGGTCGGCGCGGCCTCGCCCTTGTGGCTGCGGTCCAGCGTGCCGCCCGCCGGCGGGGCCATGGGGGCAGGGGCGGCGGTCACCTCGTCCGGCGATGCGGCGGGGGCGGCGGCGGCGTCCGTGTTCGCGGTCGCTTGCTCCGGCGCGGCGCTTTGCCTATCGCAGCCAGCGACCAGCAGGTTGATCCCGAGGAGAAGTACGATCGCCGAGCGCGAGGACATGGGCAGTTCCAATGCGATGTGGGGTGGACGGTTCGCCGAAGGACCAGCCGCCGTCATGCGGGAGATAAATGCCTCCATCCCCTTCGACAAGCGATTGTGGCGACAGGATGTCGCCGGATCGAAGGCGCACGTCGCGATGCTGGGTGCGACCGGCATCGTCGCAGCCGATGACGCCGCCGCCATCGCGGCGGGACTCGACCAGGTCGCCGCGTATTACGAAGCGAACGGCGTGGCCGAGGACATGGTCCTCGAAGACATCCACATGCAGACCGAGGCGCGGCTGGCCGACGCCATCGGGCCGGTCGCCGGCCGCCTGCACACCGCGCGCAGCCGGAACGATCAGGTCGCGACCGATTTCCGCCTGTGGGTGCGCGACGCGATCGACCAGGTGCTGGGCGCGCTTGGGGCCCTGCGCGAGGCCCTGCTGACCCGCGCCGAGGAACACGCCGCCAGCGTCATGCCGGGCTTCACCCATCTGCAAAGCGCGCAGCCGGTGACCTTGGGCCATCACCTGATGGCCTATGTCGAAATGACGATGCGCGACATCAGCCGCTTTGCCGATGCGCGGGTGCGGATGAACCGCTGCCCGCTGGGGTCCGCCGCGCTGGCCGGCACTGGCTTCCCCGTAGACCGCGACGCGACCGCTTCGGCGCTTGGTTTCGACGGGCCGACGCGCAATTCGCTGGACGCGGTCAGCGACCGGGACTTCGCGATGGATTACCTGATGGCGGCGGCGCAATGCTCGCTGCACCTCAGCCGGCTGGCCGAGGAGTTCGTGCTGTGGGCGTCGCAGCCCTTCGGCTTCGTCTCGCTCAGCGACCAATGGTCGACCGGCAGCTCGATCATGCCGCAGAAGCGCAACCCCGATGCGGCCGAGTTGGTGCGTGGGCACAGCGGCCGGATCACCGGCTGCCTCGTCGCGCTGATGGTGACGATGAAGGGCCTGCCGCTGGCCTATTCCAAGGACATGCAGGACGACAAGCCGCCGGTATTCGAGGCGCACGACCTGCTGGGCCTGTCGATCGCGGCGATGACCGGCATGATCGAAAGCGCCACCTTCCGCACCGACCGGATGCGGCAGGTGGCGGAGGCCGGTTTCTCGACCGCGACCGACCTGGCCGACTGGCTGGTGCGCGAGGCCAACCTGCCGTTCCGCGAGGCGCACCACGTAACGGGCCGCGCGGTGAAGCTGGCGGAAGGTCGCGGCGTCGCACTGGATGCGTTGTCGCTCGACGATCTGCGCGCCATTGATGACCGGATCGACGCGCGGGTCTACGGCGTGCTGTCGGTCGATGCCTCGGTCGCCAGCCGCACCAGTTTCGGCGGCACCGCGCCCGCCAATGTCCGCGCGGCGATCGCCGCGGCACGGGAGACGACATGATGACGCGGTGGATACCCGTGTTTGCCACGACGCTGGCACTGGCCGGCTGCGGATCGGCGGGGCAGTTGAAGCCGGCAAAGGGCGACACCCTGCCGGTCGCCCCTTACGGCGCGCGGGCCACGCCGACCCCGGCGCAGTTGCTGACGCCGACGACGCAGCAGCGCCCGACGCGCAGCGACGAACTCCTGAAGAACTCGACCGAGCGCCGCCCGGACGATTTCGACCTGCCGCCAAACTGATGGATCATTTTCACACGCAGAACGGCGTTCTCCACTGCGAGGACGTCGCGCTCCCCACCATCGCCGACGCGGTCGGCACGCCGGTCTATGTCTATTCGGCCAACACGTTCCGTCGCCACGCGCAGGTGTTTCGCGAGGGACTGAAGGATTGCGGCCGGGTGCATCTGGCCTATGCGATCAAGGCCAATCCGAACCTTGCCGTCCTGCGCGTGCTGGCCGACGAGGGATATGGCGCGGATGTCGTGTCGGCCGGCGAGATGGCGCGCGCGCTCGCCGCCGGTATCCCCGCGATGGACATCGTGTTTTCGGGCGTCGGCAAGACCCGCGACGAGCTGACCGCGGCGCTGGCCGCCGGCATCGGCCAGTTCAACCTTGAGCTGGAGGAGGAGGGCGAGGTTCTCGCCGACATCGCCGCCGCGCAAGGACTGGTCGCGCCCGCGGTGCTGCGCGTGAACCCGGACGTCGACGCCGGCACCCATGCCAAGATCTCGACGGGCCGCGCCGAGAACAAGTTCGGCATCGCCATCGACCAGGCGCTGGCCATGTTCGACCGGCTCGCCGGACGCCCGGGCCTGAACCTGCGTGGTGTCGCGATCCACATCGGCAGCCAGCTGGCCGATCTGGCCCCGCTGGAGGCCGCCTACAGCCGCATCGGCCGTCTGGTGGCGGATCTGCGCGCGGCGGGGCATATGATCGACCGGGTGGACCTTGGCGGCGGTCTGGGCGTGCCCTATCGCCCCGACGACGTGATGCCGTCGCCCGCCGACTATGGTGCGATGGTCGCGCGGGTGACGAAGGGCTGGGACGTCGAGCTGATGTTCGAGCCGGGCCGGGTCATCGCCGGCAATGCGGGCGTGCTGCTGACCAAGGTCATCTGGGTGAAGCCCGGCGTGACCAGCCCTTACGTCATCGTCGATGCGGCGATGAACGATCTGGCGCGCGTGGCGATGTACGACGCCTATCATGATTTCGTCGCGGTGGAGCCGACCGGCGCGCGGATGATGGCCAACATCGCCGGGCCGGTGTGCGAGACGGGGGACACCTTCGCGATGGGCCGCGATATCGACGTGGTGGCGTCGGGCGATCTCGGCGTGTTCCGTACCGCCGGCGCGTACGGCGCGACGATGGCCAGCACCTACAACAGCCGCGCGCTGGTGCCCGAGGTGATGGTCGACGGCGGCCGTTACGCGATCGTTGCCGACCGGATTTTGCCGGAAACGATTCTGGCCGCCGAGCGCGTGCCGGAGTGGCTGGATACGTGAGGGGCGCGGGCCTTGGCACGGTTCCAGCCCCTTCCTGTTTCCCCGCGAAGGCGGGGATCCAGGGTCAGGCAATAACACGGCTGTTGGCGCTTCTGGCTCTGGACCCCCGCCTGCGCGGGGGAACGGCAGGGGGCGTCGTAACGGCGGGGGGCGAGATATCGTGAGCCACGCCCGATGACCCTGCACAGCATCCCCATCTTCGTCCGGCTTGCCGGTCGCCCGGTCATGCTGCTGGGTGAGGGCGAGGCGGCGGATGCCAAGCGGCGGATCCTCGAACGCGGCGGCGCGGTGATCGTCGGCGAGGACGCGACCGCCGCGCTGGCGATCATCGCGATCGAGGAGGAGGACGCGGCCGTCGCCGCCGTCGGCCGGCTGCGCGCGCGCGGGCTTCTGGTCAACGCGGTCGACCGGCCGGCCTTGTGCGACTTCACCCTGCCGGCGATCGTCGACCGCGCGCCGCTGTTGCTGGCGATCGGCACCGGCGGTGCATCGGCGGGGATGGCGGCGGCGGTGCGTCAGCGGCTGGAGGCGTTGCTGCCCGCCGATCTGGGCGCGCGGGCCGACGCGCTGTTCGCCGCGCGGGGGGCGTTGAAGGCGCGGTTTCCCGATGGCGGCGAGCGGCGGCGGGCGCTGGCGGCGGCGATGGCGGCGGGCGGTGCGCTCGACCCGCTGGCCGATGCGGTCGACGTTGCTGGCTGGATCGCGGGGACGGGTGCTGCCACCGGCTTGGGCATGCACATCGTGTTGCGCAGCGGCGACCCGGACGACCTGACCATCCGCGAGACACGCGCGCTGGCCAGCGCGGACTGCGTCTGGCACCGCGCCGACGTGCCGCTGGCGATCCTGACGCGCGCGCGGGCCGACGCCGCGCGGATGCCGTGCGACGCGGCTCCACCGATCGAGCCGGGCACGGTCTTTCTGGAGATGGGGGTTTGAGCGGCTTTGCGTACCGGCTGAAGGACGGCCAGGCCGAACGCGTCGATCTGGCCGCCGCGCTGGCGGATGGCGCGGACATGGTCTGGGCGCATCTGAACACCAACGAGGCGCGCGCGCAGGCATGGCTGCGCGACCGGGCCAAACTGACCGACTATGCGATCGATTCGCTGACCGCGGCCGAGACGCGCCCGCGCTGCGACGCGGTCGGCAACGCCGCGTTCCTGAACCTTCGCGGCCGGTCGAAGGACGAGACGACCTCCACCGACCCGCTGTCGTCGGTCCGCATCTGGGCGACGAAGGGCCGGGTGTTCTCGGTCACACGCCAGCCGCTGTTCGCGCTCGACGCGGTGGTGTCGGCGGTCGAGGGCGGACAGATCCGCGATCCCGGCGACCTGATCGCGCAGTTCGCCGCCGCGATCACCAGCGACCTCGACCCGCAGGTCGCGGCGCTGGGCGATGAACTGGACGATTGCGAGGAACGGCTGGACCCGAACCGGGTGTTCGAACTGCGCCACGCGGTCACGCAGGTCCGGGTCGCGGCGATCGGCTACCGGCGGTTCCTGTCGCCGCAGCGGCAGGCGCTGGAAAAGCTCGCCGCGCTGCCCGGCGACTGGTTGCAGGACGACGACCGCCTGCACCTGGCCGCCGCCGCCGACCGCGCCGCGCGCATGGCCGAGGAGCTTGAGGCGATCCGCGAACGATCCTCGCTGATGCACGAGGCGCTGACCGACCTGCGCGCCGAGCAGATCGACCAGCGGTCGCTGCTGATCTCGATCGTCGCTATGGTGTTCCTGCCGTTGACCTTCCTGACCGGCCTGTACGGCATGAACGTCGAGGGGCTGCCGTTCGCCAAGGAACCCTGGGCCTTTGCGATGGTGGCGGGGATGTGCGTGGTCATCACCATCGGTATCGTCGGCTATTTCGTGAAGCGGCACTGGTTCACGCGGTAGGCGTCAGTCGTAGGCGCGATGGGGGCGCTTTCGGCCGATCGTTGTTGCGTTCTCAGTGACGGGGCACCTTGCACGACCCCCGTTCCCCCGCGCAGGCGGGGGGCCAGGGCGGCATGTTCCAAGGCGTGTTGTGTTGCTTGGCTCTGGATCCCCGCCTGCGCGGGGAAACGGGGTGGCTTGGCGGGTTAATGGAGCGAGCGATGCGTTGGTCGGATCATGGTCTTCCTCCCTCCCACAACCTCCCCGGCGGAGGCCGGGGTCCAGTTGGGTTGAGGTGGGTATGATTTTACTGCCGCCTGCCCGACTGGACCCCGACCTCCGCCGGGGAGGTACGATAGGACGTTTGTCCTTCCTGCCCGGCATACCGCGCGCCCCTAAACCCGCGCGGCGTGCCAGCGCAAATGGTCCGCCATGAAGGTCGAGATGAAGTAGTAACTGTGGTCGTACCCCGGCTGCATCCGCAGTGTCAGGTCGATGCCGGCATCGGCGCAGGCCTTCTCCAGTAGTTCCGGTTTCAACTGTTCGGCAAGGAACTGGTCGGCATCGCCCTGATCGACCAGCAGGGCCGGGACGCGCGCGCCATCCTCGATCAGCGCGACCGCGTCATGGGCGCGCCATGCCGCCCGGTCGTCGCCGAGATAGCCGCCGAGCGCCTTGTGCCCCCACGGCACCTGACCGGGCGCGACGATCGGCGCGAAGGCGGACACCGCCTTGTACCGGTCGGGGAAGGTCAGGCCGATGGTCAGCGCGCCGTGGCCGCCCATCGAATGGCCCATGATCGACTGGCGATCCATGTCGGCGGGGAAGTGCCCGGCGATCAGCGCGGGCAGTTCCTGCGTGATGTAGGACCACATCCGGTAATGCCCGGCGAACGGGCTTTGCGTCGCGTCGACGTAGAAGCCTGCGCCCTTGCCGAAGTCGTACGCATCATCGTCGGCCACGCCGTCGCCGCGCGGCGAGGTGTCGGGCGCGACGAGAATCAGCCCCAGTTCGGCGCAGGTCGCGCGAAACTCGCCCTTGTCGGTGACGTTGGCATGGGTGCAGGTCAGGCCCGACAGATACCAGACGACCGGCAGCGTGGCGCCGGCCTCATGCGGGGGGACATAGACCGAGAAGGTCATGTCCGTGCCGGTCGCGTCGGAGGCATGGGTGTATACGCCCTGCGTCCCGCCATGCGCGACATTGGTCGATACCGTCTTCATGCCGGTCACGCGGCCGCGCGGTGCATGGCGCACAGCTTGTTGCCGTCGGGATCGCGCAGATAGGCGAGGTACAGGTCGCCCATCGGCGTGGAGCGGACGCCCGGCGCATCCTCGATCGCGGTGCCGCCGGCGGCGACGCCGGCGGCATGCCACGCATCACCCTGCTCGGGGCCGTCGACCGCGAAGCCGATCGTCGCGCCATTGGCCGGGGTGGCCGGCTGGCCGTCGATCGGGGTGGTGACCAGAAAGACGCTGCCGGCGTGCAGGTACAGCAGCCGCCCCCTTGGATCGACCCGCCCCGGCCGACCGCCCAGCGCGGTGAACAGCGCGTCGTAGAACGTCTTCGAGCGATCCAGGTCGTTGCTGCCGACCATCATGTGACTGAACATGCTACTATCTCCGATCAGTATACGACGACGCTGCGGATGCTCTCGCCCGCATGCATCAGGTCGAAGCCTTTGTTGATCTCGTCCAGCTTCAGGACGTGGGTAATCATCGGGTCGATCTCGATCTTGCCGTTCATGTACCAGTCGACGATCTTGGGCACGTCGGTGCGGCCCTTGGCCCCGCCGAACGCGGTGCCGCGCCAGTTGCGCCCGGTCACCAGCTGGAACGGCCGCGTGCTGATCTCCTTGCCCGCCTCGGCCACGCCGATGACGATGCTGGTGCCCCAGCCGCGATGGCACGCCTCCAGCGCCTGGCGCATGACGGTCGTGTTGCCGGTGCAGTCGAACGTATAGTCCGCGCCGCCATCGGTCAGCGCGACCAGGTGCGCGACGATATCGCCGCTCACGTCCTTGGGGTTGACGAAATGGGTCATGCCGAACCGGCGGCCCCACTCCTCGCGGTCGGGGTTGATGTCGACGCCGACGATCATGCTCGCGCCCGCCATCCGCGCGCCCTGCAACACGTTCAGGCCGATGCCGCCGAGGCCGAAGACGATGACGGTGTCGCCGACCTGCACCTTGGCGGTGTTGACCACCGCGCCGACGCCGGTCGTCACGCCGCAACCGACATAGCAGCTCGTCTGGAACGGCGCGTCCTCGCGGATCTTGGCGACCGCGATTTCGGGCACGACCGTGAAGTTCGAGAAGGTCGAGCAGCCCATGTAATGGAAGATCGGCTGCCCCTTGTAGCTGAATCGGGTCGTGCCGTCGGGCAGCAGGCCTTTCCCTTGCGTCGCGCGGATCGCGGTGCACAGGTTGGTCTTGCCGGACAGGCACGACTTACACTGGCGACATTCGGGGGTGTAGAGCGGGATCACATGGTCGCCGACCGCGACCGAGGTGACACCGGCGCCGATCTCGCGGACGATGCCTGCGCCTTCATGGCCCAGCACGCTGGGAAACAGCCCCTCGCTGTCGAGACCGTCGAGCGTATAGGCGTCAGTGTGGCAGATGCCGGTCGCCATGATCTCGATCAGCACCTCGCCCGCCTTCGGGCCTTCGAGGTCGAGTTCGACGATTTCGAGCGGCTTCTTCGCCTCGAACGCGACGGCGGCGCGGGTCTTCATGGTCGGGTTTCTCCGGGAGAATGATCGTATGCCCGCCAACCTAGACGGTCGGCCGCACCGCGATAAGCCTTGTTTTCGCCGAAACCGCCGTCGGCGTGGGCGATTGGTGCGAACCCATCTTCGTTCAGACAAAGTTTTGCGACAAATCGGCAATAGGGAAGGGTTACAGGCATATCGCCTGTGCCCCGTGCCGATTCGCCCGCCGACCGATGTGCCCCTTCTTTCAGATCTGGATGACTGTCCCCATGCGTAAAACCGCTCTCGGTCTGGTGCTGACCCTTGGTGCCGCACCGGCCTTTGCGCAGACGGCGACGCCAGCCGCCCCAGCGCCTACCACCACGTCCCCCCAGGCGACGCCGTCGGAGCTGGAGGAAGACGAAGGCCCCGAGATCGTCGTCACCGGATCGCGGCGACAGCCGGGCGCGGTGGTCGGCGACATTCCGCCCGAACTGCAACTGACCCCGGCCGATATCCGCTCCTACGGCGTCAGCTCGGTCGCCGACCTGCTGACCGAACTCGCGCCGCAGACCGGCAGCGGGCGTGGCAGCGGCGGCGCGCCGGTCGTGCTGCTGAACGGGCGGCGCATTTCCAGCTTCGCCGAAATCCGCGACCTGCCGACCGAGGCGATCCAGCGCGTCGACATCCTGCCCGAGGAAGTCGCGCTGAAATATGGCTACCGCGCCGACCAGCGCGTGGTGAACTTCGTCCTGCGCCGCCGTTTCCGCGCGACCACGGTCGAACTGGTTGACCGGTTCGCGACCGAGGGCGGGCGCAACACGCCGCAGGGGCAGCTCGACCTGCTGTCGATCCGCGGCACCGGCCGGTTCAACCTGCACGTCGATTACCAGCAATCCTCCGCGCTGACCGAGAACGAGCGCGGGGTGGTCGGCCAGGCCAGCCCGTTCGCGATCGGCGGCAACGTCGTCGGCGTGAACGGCGGCGCGATCGACCCGGCGCTCAGCGCGGCCGCCGGTTCCGCCGTGACGATCGCCGGGGTGCCCGCCGGCGTGACCGCACCGACCTTTGCCAATTTCGTCGGCACGGCGGGGCAGGCTAACAGCAGCGACGTCAGCCGGTTCCGCACGCTGCTGAACGAAACCCAGTCGCTGTCGACCAACCTCGTCTATGCCCGCAACATTTTCGGGAATATCGGCGCGACCTTCAACGCACGCGGCGAGGCGACGAGCAGCCGGGGGTTGCAGGGTCTGGCGACGGGTGCACTGACGCTGGCGGCGGGCAATCCGTTCAACCCGTTCGCCAGTACCGTGGTCGTCGACCGCGCGTTCGACCAGCTGCTGCCGCTGCAACAGCGGACGTCGGGGCTGACCGGGCATCTCGGCACCAGCTTCAACGGGACGCTGGGCAAGTGGCAATGGTCGCTGAACGGCAATTACGACCGGGTCGAGAGCAAGACCGTCACCGATACCGGCATCGACCTGACCGATCTTCAGTCGCGGCTGAACGCGGGCGATCCGACCGCCAATCCGTTCGCGGTACCGGCCCCCGGCAGCCTCGTCGGATTGCCGGCGAACCGCGCCAATTCCACCTCGTCGATCGGTGCGGTGGACGCGCTGGTCAACGGGACGCTGTTCGCGCTGCCAGCGGGCAATGTGTCGACCAGCATCCGCGTCGGCGCATCGACCAGCAGCTTCGACAGCCGCTCCGACCGCGCCGGCCTGACCCAGCGCGGGAACGTCGCGCGCGACATCGTCAACGGCCAGGTCAATCTCGACCTGCCGGTGGCGGACCGGTCGTCGGGCGTGCTGCCGTTCCTGGGTGACCTGTCGGTCAACGGCAACGTCGCGGTGGAGGACTATTCGGACTTCGGCACGCTGACGACGGTCGGCTATGGCGCGAACTGGGAGCCGCTGAGCGGGTTCCGGCTGATCGCCTCGACCACCCATTCGGAGGATGCGCCGAGCGCGCAGCAGCTGGGCAACCCGGTCGTCACCAACCTGAACGTCCGCGTGTTCGACTATGTGCAGGGAACGACCGCCACCGTCTCGACGATCAGCGGCGGCAACCCGAACCTGATCGCCAACAACCAGCGCGTGACGAAACTGGGCGCGACCTTCAAGCCGTTGAAGGACAAGGATCTGACGATCACCGCCAATTACGTCACGGCGACCGTGCGCGACCCGATCGCCGGTTTCCCGACCGCGACGGCGGCGATCGAGGCGGCGTTCCCCGACCGGTTCACCCGCGATGCGGCGGGCAACCTGCAACGGATCGACCTGCGCCCGATCAATTACGACCGGACCGACCGGTCCGAGCTGCGCACCGGCATCAACTTCTCGATGCCGCTAAAGTCGAAGATCCAGCGCGATCTGGAGGCGTTTCGCGCCGGCACCGGGCCGAACCCGTTCGCCGGACTGCGTCCCCCCGGTGGCGGCGATCGGCCGGGCGGTGGTGCCGGCCGGCGTGGCGACGGGGCGGGAGCCGGGGCCGGCGGGCCGGGTGGTCCCGGTGGCGGCGGACGGGGCGGCTTTGGCGGCGGCGGCGGGCGCGGCGGCCCTGCCGGTGGGCGGCTGCAATTCGCGCTGTACCATACCTATCACTTCACCGATTCGGTGACGGTGTTGTCGGGCGGGCAGAAGCTCGACCTGCTGAACGGTGATGCGATCGGGGCGAATGGTGGTCAGGCGCGGCACGAGCTGGAGGCGCAGGCGGGCTATTTCAACAACGGCCTCGGCGCGCGGCTGTCGGCGAATTACCAGAGCGGGACGACCGTGAATGGTGGAACGGCGGCGGCCCCGGAGACGCTGAACTTCGGCAGCCTCGCCACCGCCAACCTGCGGCTGTTCGCCGATTTCGGCGGACGGATCGACCTGGTCCGCAAGGCGCCGTGGTTGCGCGGGATGCGGGTCACCGCCTCGGTCGACAATCTGTTCAACACGCGCCAGCGGGTGACGGACGGGACGGGTGCCGTACCGATCAGCTATCAGCCGGCCTATCTCGATGCGCTGGGCCGGACGGTACGGATTTCGGTTCGGAAACTGTTCTTTTAATCCGCCGTCATTGCGAGCGTAGCGAAGCAATCCAGCGCGTCCTGTTTGGCCCCTGGATTGCCTCGTTTGCGCTCGCAATGACGGAGCAGAGCGGCGAGACGGTCAGGCCTACAACCCGATTCGCTTGGCCAGCCACGCCGCCGCCGCTTGCGGGGTCGCCTTGTCGGCCTCGCGATCGACCTGATAATTGGCCGCGCGCATCGCATCGACCGGCACGCGGCCGACCAGCGGTTTCAATGCAGCGAGGAACCGCGCATCCTTCGCGCGATCCGGCGCGACCAGCAGGATCGCGTCATATCCGGGGATCGCGCGGCGCGGATCGGCCAGCACCGTCAGTTTCTCCGCCGCGATCCGCCCGTCCGACGAAAAGGCGGAGATGACGTCGACGCGTCCGCTGGCCAGCGCCTGATACATGAAGGTCGGGCTGTACGGCGTCGTCGCCTTGAACCGCAGCGGATAGGCGCGCTTGACCGCGGCCCATTCCGGTCGCTCCAGAAATTCCAGGTCGCTGCCCAATGTCAGGCGCGGCGCGACCCGGACCAGATCGTCGAGCGTCTTCACGCCTGCCTGTGCGGCATCCCGCCCGCGCATCGCAAAGGCATAGGCGTTCTCGAACCCCAGCGCACCGACCAGCCCGACCCCGTGCTTCTCGCGCGCCCAGTCACCGATCGCCGCGACCATCGCCAGCCGCGCGGGCGCCTCGCCGCGCTTCATTGCGTTGGTCCAGATCGTGCCGGCATAATCGACATAGACGTCGACGTCGCCGCCGGCGACCGCGCCGAAGATCACCGCCGACCCCAGCCCGTCGCGATACTCGACGCGGTAACCGGCGCGTTCCAGCCGGTCGCCGATCAGCCTTGCGAGGATATATTGCTCGGCAAAGTTCTTCGCGCCCACCACGACGGTTCGCTCATCGCCGCCGCGCGGCCAGAGCGGCGCGGTCGCCGCCGCCATGCCGATCGCCAGCACCGCCGCCGCCGCGATGACCAGCCAGCGGCGGCGACGTTTCAGCCCCGTCTCGATCCCGCCGATCAGCAGGTCGACCAGAATCGCCAGCGCCGCCGCCGACGCGCAGCCGGCCAGCACCAGCGCCCAGTTCTGCGTCTGCAAGCCGGCAAAGATCAGGTCGCCAAGGCTCGGCTGGCCGACCGTGGTCGACAAAGTCGCCGCGCCGATCGTCCAGACCGCCGCGGTGCGGATGCCGGCAATCAGGACCGGCGCGACTAGCGGGGCCTCGACCAGCCGCAGTTTCTGCGCGGGCGTCATGCCGACACCGTCCGCCGCCTCGATCACCGCCGGGTCGATGCCGTCCAGCCCGGCGACGCCGTTGCGCAGGATCGGCAGCAGCGCATAGAGCGTCAGGGCGATCAGCGAGGGCAGGAAGCCAAGCGCGGGAATGCCGCCGCCGACCAGCGCCGACAGGCTGAGCAGTACCGGATAGAACAGCGCGAGCAGCGCAAGGCTCGGGATCGTCTGGACGAGGCTGGCGAAGCCCAAGGCGATCCGCCCGACGGTGCGGTTGCGCGCGGACCACACGCCAAGCGGCAGGCTGATGACGATGCCGATCGCAAGGGCGGTAAAGCTGAGCAGGACATGCTGCGCGAGCAGCGGCGGCACCCGGCCCATTGCCTCCCAGAACGCGCTCACGACGCGAGCCTCCGCAACCGCTCGGCCTGATCGCGCGGCACCGCGACCAGCGCCTGCGCCTCGCGCCCGCCCTTGCCGGCGAGCAATTCGGCCGGGGTCGCGTCGGCGACGATCCGCCCGGCGGCCATCACCAGCACCCGGTCGGCCAGCAGCAACGCCTCCGCCATGTCATGCGTGACCAGGATGCTGGTCAGGCCAAGCCGGTCGTGCAAAGCGCGGATCGCGGTGCCAAGCGCATCGCGCGTGACCGGATCGAGCGCGCCGAACGCCTCGTCCATCAGCAGCAGTTTCGGTTCGGTCGCCAATGCGCGCGCGACGCCGACCCGCTGGCGCTGGCCACCCGACAGCGCGTCGGGCATCCGGTCGGCCAGCGAGCGCGGCAGATCGACAAGGTCGAGCAGGTCGCCGACACGCGCGCCTGCCGCACGTCCGGCGATACGCAGGCCGATGGCAATGTTCTGCGCGACCGTCATGTGCGGGAACAGGCCGGTGTTCTGGAATACATAGCCTATCCGCCGGCGCAGCAGCGGCGCGGGGCCGGCGGTGATGTCCGCGCCGTCGATCAGCACCCGGCCATCGCTTGGCTCGATCAGCCGGTTGACCATCTTCAGCAGGGTCGACTTGCCCGATCCCGACCCGCCGACGAGCGCGACGAAGCTGCCGGCGGCGATGGTCCGGTCAACGGCGTCGACCGCGACCGTCCCGTCGGCGAAGCGTTTCGAGACATGCTCGAACGTCAGGGCGGGCGATTGTGCTGGCATTGTGGCCGGTGATGCGGGACGTTGACGCAAACGTCAAACGAGGAAAAATGACGATGGGAGAGGTGCCTGTGGGCGAACGCCGTGCGATCTTCATTACCGGTGGCGGATCGGGCATCGGCCGCGCGATCGCGATCCTGTTCGCGGGGCGCGACTGGCAGGTCGGGCTGGGCGATGTCGACGCGCGCGGAATGGCCGAAACGGCGGCGCTGCTGCCCGGCGGAGCGATGACCTGGGTTCTCGACGTGTGCGACCGGCCGGCATGGGCGCGGGTGCTTGGTGATTTCGTGCAGAAGGCCGGGCGGCTCGACGTGCTGGTCAACAATGCCGGGATCGCGACCGGCGGCGCGCTGGCCAGCATGAGCGAGTCCGATATCGACCGGGTGATCGCGATCAACTTTACCGGCGTCGTCAACGGCGCGCGTGCTGGCCACGCGTTCCTGAAGGCGACGCCCGGGTCGGTCCTGCTCAACGTCGCGTCGGCGTCGGCAATCTGGGGGTCACCGGGCCTGTCGGTGTACTCGGCGACCAAGTTTGCGGTACGCGGACTGACCGAGGCGCTGGACGGTGAATGGACGGCGGACGGGATCAAGGTCGCGTCGCTGATGCCGGGCTTCATCGACACGCCGTTGCTGCGGGTCAACGTCTCGGGATCGAACCGCACCGCGCGCGACGGGGTGGTCGCCGGCGGCTTCGAGTTCACGCCCGTCGAGCGGGTGGCGGAAGCGGCGTGGGACGCGGTACACGGCGACCGGCTGCACACACCGGTCGGGCCGACCGCCAAACGGCTGACCTTCGCCGCGCGCTGGCTGCCGGGCAAGCTGCGCCGGCAGATGAAGGCGCGGCGGCGGTAGAACGTCACTGGTTCAGGCGGCGGGCGGCCTCCACGATCATCGCTGTGTGGTCGGGCGCAAAGGCGGGGATCGGTTCGGCGGGGGTGATGCCGATACCCTCCTGCGATTGGCCGGCGGGGTCGCGGTAGCGTTCGGCCGGCAGCGTCAGCGTCCAGCCGTTGGGCAGTGGCTTGGCCAGTTGATCGGACAGGGCGCCGCGCGTGGTCGCACCCATGTGCCGCACAGTGGGCAGGGCGCGCATCGCCAGCGTGAAGGTCTCGCCGGCACTGACGGTAATGTCGCTGGTCAGCAGCGCGACCGGCCCGGTGTAGCGCGGGCGGGGCGAGGGGGTGACGGCGAACCGCTGGTCGGCCCCGGCTACCCCTGCCGGTCGTTTGATAAAGGCCGGCCGCGTGCGATCTGCGAACCGGCCGGCAATGTGCAGGCTGATGCTGTCATAGCCGCCCCGGTTGTTGGTCACGTCGACGATCACGCCGGGCAGGTCCCGGAACGCGGCGATCGCGCCGTCGAGGGCGGTATCGAGCGCCGTCGTATCGTCCGGGCCTGCGTCCGGGTCGAAGGCGCCCATCGCGACGATGTTGATATAGCCGATCCGCCCGATCCGGCCCCACAGGATGCGCCGGTTGGCAACGGTCTGCGCGCTGTCGCCGAGCAGGTCGAGAATGCCCTGCCGATAGGCGGTCGACCAGCGCTTCTCGCGCATGGCGGGATCGTCGCCCAGCCGGGGATCGGCGCGGGCGGCCAGGATCGTCGGGGCCTCGCCGCCCTCGAAACTGCGGTCCTCGCCGTCGATCGACGCCTCCAGCCCGACATGCGCGTCGTCCAGCCGGCCCAGCGCGGTAGTGAGGCGCGCGTACAGCGCCGCATCGGTCGGGGATTTGCCGGCATCGGTCAGGGCCGCCGTCAATTCCGGCACGGTCCGCCCGCGGGGACCGAAGCCGGGATACAGGTCGGCGAAGGTCGCGGCGACGACGTCGGCGATCGCCTGCCGGCTCCAGTCGCGCGGCGTGGCGCAGGCGGCGGGCAGCGCGCCGATCCGGTCGAACGCATAGTCCGTCGTGCCCGGCGCGACGGTGAAGGCGATGCGGTCGCGGTTCGTGACCGAGACCAGCCTGTAGCTTTCATCCTTGCCCGCGTCGGGCGACGGGTCGCGGTAACACTGGGTGCCGGCGACATGGTACACGCGCGGTACGCCGCGCGCGATCGTCAGGATATGGCCATAGCCGCGCGACCGCCACACGCCGTCGATCCGCGCGCCGGCCGAGGCGGTCGGCACCCAGTCGCGCGCCACCACCGGCGATGCGGCCAGCGCACCCGCCACCAGCATCGGGATCGCCCGTGTCGCCGTGAGCATGGCCCGCATCAGTCCCCCAGAATGGCGTCTATGCGTTCGGCCAGTTCGATGTCGCGCGGTGACAGGCCGCCGGCATCGTGGGTGGTCAGCAGGATTTCGACCCGGTTCCAGACGTTCTTCCATTCAGGGTGATGATCCGCCTTTTCGGCGATCAGCGCGACCTGCGTCATGAAACCGAACGCCTCGGCGAAATCCTCGAACACGATCGAGCGGGTGATCGCGTCGCGGCCGTCGTCATAATCCCAGTCGGGCAGGCCATCGAGCGCCTCGGCCCGTTCGGTCTCGTTCAGCGCCTCGATCATGGCCTTGCTCCCATCGTCGTAGTTTCTTGCCGGTTCAGGACCGGGAGGGGTATGGCGGTCGCGATGGAGCGGCAAGAGACAATCGGCCCCGGGCGGGAGGCGACCTTCGGTACGGCACCCGATGCCGACTGGATCGAGGGGGTCGCGCGCGCGACGATCGCCAGATTGCCGGCGGCGTTTGCCGCGCACCTGGGCGACGTGCTGCTGCTGGTCGAGGAGTTTGCCGACGACGAGACGCTGGCCGCGGTCGGACTGGAGCATCCGCTCGACCTGACCGGCCTGTATCACGGGCGACCGGTCGGCGAGAAATCGTCGATGGATACAGCGACGATGCCGGACCGGATCCATCTGTATCGCCGGGCGATCCTGGAGGAATGGATCGAAACCGGCGTGCGGCTCGACGATCTGGTCGCGCATGTGACGGTGCACGAGATCGGCCATCATTTCGGCCTGAGCGACGACGACATGCATGCGCTGGAGGACGCGGTCGCGTGACCGCAGGACTGGCGTTCGACCGGGTCGCGTGCCTGCGCGGCGGGCGGATGCTGTTCGAGGAGCTGTCGTTCGCGCTGCAACCCGGCGACGCGGCGCTGGTGACCGGCCCGAACGGCGTCGGCAAGTCGAGCCTGGTGCGGATCGCCGCCGGACTGCTCGCACCGACCCAGGGCAGGGTCACGCGGTGCGGCGGTATCGCCCTGCTGGGGGAGGCGCACGCGCTGGACCCGGAACGGCGGCTGGGCGATGCGCTGGGTTTCTGGGCGGGGCTGGACGGGGGCGCGGCGGTGCTGGAACCGCTTGGGTTGGCCGATCTGGCGGCGGTACCGGTGCGGCTGCTGTCGACCGGCCAGCGGCGGCGCGCGGGGCTGGCGCGGGTGCTCGGCAGTGGCGCGGGCGTGTGGTTGCTGGACGAGCCGGCCAACGGGCTGGACAGCGATGCCGTTGCGATGCTGGAGGCGCTGGTCTCCGATCACCGGGCCGGCGGTGGTATCGCGCTGGTCGCGACGCATACGTCGGTCGCATTGCCCGGCGCGGTACGGGTGGCGCTGGCATGAGCATCGTTGCGGCGCTGGTGATCCGCGACGCTCGCCGCGCCTATGCCGGTGGCGGGGTGGTGTGGCCGGTCGCCTTCTTCCTGCTGGTCGCCACGCTGTTTCCCTTTGCGATCGGGCCGGATGCGGGCGTGCTGGCGCGGGTCGGTGGCGGGGTGATCTGGGCCGCCGCGCTGCTCGCCGCGCTGCTGCCGGTCGAGCGGCTGGTCGCGCCGGACCTAGAGGCGGGGGTGATCGACCAGCTGGCGGTACGCGGCGTGTCGCTGACGCTGGTCGCGGCGGGAAAGATGGTCGCGCACTGGATCGCGTTCGCGCCGCCGCTGATGGCGGCGGCGGTGGTCGCGGGCGGCCTGCTCGGACTGTCGAGCCGGACGCTGGCGGCGGTCGAGTTGGGGTTGCTGATCGGTACGCCGGGGCTGGCCGCGCTGGCGGTGGCGACGGCGGCGCTGGTCGCGGGGTTGCGCGGTGCGGGCGCGATCGCGGGGTTGCTGATGTTGCCGCTGGCGGTGCCGCTGCTGATCTTCGGGGCCGGGTCGATCGAGGGGGGGGCAGGGGCGCTCAAGCTGCTCGGCGCGGTCACCCTGCTGCTGGTCGCCGGCACCCCGTTCGTGGCGGCGGCGGCGATGCGGGCGGGGATGGACTAGCGCGGAAAGTGCCAAAGGTTACACCGGCACGGGGGGGGGGATATTTGGTTTCCTATTGAAACCGAATGTCGTAATAGCGCCTGTTCCGAATGTCTTGCAGGCGATGCGGGCGCTGACCGGACGCGGGATGATCCGGCTAAATCACCGCATCCGTCCGCTGCCACGCAGGCGCTGCACGTTCACCTGATCGCGCAACACGGTCGCGCGGGTGTCGAGTTCGGCGCGTTCCGACGTGGACAGGCCATCCCGGCCATAGCGGTCGGCCAGCCTTTCGACCTGGTGCACGTCACGCCGGTACGACCGGGCGTCGCGTCGGGAAAGCGTGCCCGCGTCGCGCCCGTCGTCGATCCGCGCGCGGATATCGGCAAGATCGCGTCCGACGTCCGGCGCGCGGGGCACGCTGCCCGGGCGATAGGGGGCGGGTGGACGCCCCTCATTTGGGGGGGAGGACGGCACGAACTGCGCGGTGGCGATGCCGGAAACCAGGGCGAGCAGCGCAGCGGTCAGTCTCCGGTACATCGACGATCCCCATCGCAGGATTTTTGGCGCAGAGTTTCAGCGCAGGGATCGCCCGCCGGCACTGAACCGCTGGTGAACGGCTATCGGCTCCAGCGCGCCCAGATTGCGGTCGGCAGGACAAGGCCGCGGGCCTCCTCGCGGACGCCCAGTTCGCCCGCCTCGACCGTGCCGGGCAGGTCGGCGAACGCCTGTTTCAGCATCTCGCCGATCGCCAGCGCCGACATGCGGACCGCATAGACGGTCAGGAACAGGAACCGCGAATCGGCGTCGAGCAACCGGCGGCAATTGGCGATCAGGCCGGGCAGATCCTCCTCCAGCCGCCAGACCTCGCCCTCCGGCCCGCGCCCGTATTTCGGCGGATCGAGCAGGATACCGTCATAGCGGCGTTCGCGCCGGACCTCGCGCGCGACGAACTTGGCGGCGTCGTCGACGATCCAGCGGACTGGGGCCTGTCCCATGCCCGACAGCGCGGCGTTGGCGCGTGCGGCCTCGACCGATTTCTTCGACGCGTCGACATGGACCATCTTCGCGCCCTTGCTTGCCATCGCCAGCGTGCCGACGCCGGTATAGCCGAACAGGTTCATGCAATCGGGCGTGTCGACGCCGTCAATCTGCTGGTGGATCCAGTCCCACACAGGGGCCATGTCCGGGAAAAAGCCCAGATGGCGGAACGGCGTGGTCTGCGCGGAAAAGGTGACGTCGCGCCACTTCAGCGGCCAGCCGTCGCGCGGGGTCGCCTCGTTATAGATCCACTTGCCGCCGCCATCCTCGTCCGCGCCGGGAATGAACTCGCCGGTCGCGCGCCAGTCGGTGCTGTGCGGCGCCCAGAGCGCCTGCGGTTCGGGGCGGATGAAGCGGAACCGGCCATAGCGTTCCAGCTTGCGACCGTTGCCCGAATCGACCAGCCCGTAATCCGCCCACGGTTCGCCGATCAGCGTATCGAGTTTCATGCGCGAACCGCCGCCGGCGTGGCGTGCTCGGCGATATAGGCGGTTACCGCGTCGAACGTGCCGGGCAGGCTGACATAGCGTTCCTCGCGCTCGAACAGGTCGCCGACCCGCGCGGGCAGGGGCGATCCTTGCCCCGTCGCGCGCTCCACCGCGTCGCGAAACTTGGCCGGGTGGGCGGTGGCCAGCGTCACCATCGGCGTATTCCCGCCAGCCCGGCGCGCGGCCGCCAGCGCGATGGCGGTATGCGGGTCGATGATCTGCCCGGCGCGCTCGTGCGCCCAGCGCATCGCCAGCGCCATGTCGTCCAGGTCGACCCGGTCGCTGACGAACAGCCCGGCCGCACCCTGGCTCTGCGCGTTGGTCAGCCGCATCGCGCCGGTCGATTCGAACCCCGCCATCTGCGCCGCCAGCGCGTGCCCGTCGCGCCCGCCGAGATCGAACAGGAGCCGTTCGAAATTGGAGCTGACCTGAATGTCCATCGACGGAGTCGGCGTCTGCTGCACCTGCCCCTTGGAATAGTCGCCGAGCGTCAGCGCGCGGTGGAGGATGTCGTTGACGTTGGTCGCGACGATCAGCTTGGCGATCGGCAGGCCCATCCTCGCCGCGACATAGCCGGCGAACACGTCGCCGAAATTGCCGGTCGGGACCGAGAAGGCGACCGGCCGGTCGGGTCCGCCGAGCCGCACGGCGGCGTAGAAATAATAGACCACCTGCGCCATCAGCCGCGCCCAGTTGATCGAATTGACCGCCGACAGCGCGAACCGGTCGGAAAAGGCGGGGTCGTTGAACATCGCCTTCACCAGCGCCTGCGCGTCGTCGAAACTGCCGTCGATGGCGATGTTGTAGACGTTGGGGGCAAGGACCGTCGTCATCTGACGCCGCTGCACGTCGGACACGCGGCCCGCCGGGTGGAGCATGAAGATGTCGACCCCGTCGCGCCCCGCCAGCGCGTCGATCGCGGCCGACCCGGTATCGCCGCTGGTCGCGCCGACCACGGTCAGCCGGTCGCTGCGCCCTTTCAGGAATTTTTCGAAGAACAGGCCCAGCGCCTGCAACGCCACGTCCTTGAACGCCAGCGTCGGCCCGTGGAACAGTTCCAGCAGCCACTGGTCATGATCCAGCTGCACCAGCGGCGTGACGGCGGCGTGCGAAAACCGGCCATAGGCGGTGGTGCATAGCTCGCGCAGTTCGTCGGTGGTCAGCGCGTCGCCGACGAACGGCGTCATCACCGTGACCGCGGTCTCGACATAGGATTTGCCGGCCAGCCCGCGGATCGTGTCGAGGTCCAGCTTTGGCCAGGATTCGGGCAGGTACAGGCCGCCATCACCGGCAAGGCCGGCGAGCGTGACGGCGGCGAAATCCAGGACCGGCGCGGTCCCACGGGTACTGACATAGCGCATGGGCACGCGGGGTAGCCCGGTCGCCCGGTCGGCACAACCATGGATGGCGGCAGCTTTATGGCGTGCAATTGAATCTTTGCGCCCGAATCGTACAAGGGTGGACCGAACGACCCGTATTTTCCGTAACGACAGGACAGACCCCCGTGACCATTCAGCGCGCCGCCGCGATCGTTCAGCGCGTGGGGCCATGCCGGATCCTGATCGACGCCGACCAGCACGGCGACCTCGCGCGTGAACTGGCGCTGATGGGGTGCGTGACGGGGGCGGGGGCGGGCGCGCGCCCGGCCCTGGGCCGCGCGGTCGCGGTCATCGCGCTGCCGGACAAGGTGACGCCGGTGACGCTGGGCGCACGGCTGGCCCCGATCGAAAAGGCCGGGGCCGGGACGCTGGTCCTGCTGGCGACCGGACAGGCGCGCGCGCCAGTGGAGGCGGCGCTGTTCGCGCGCGGCTGGCGGCGGCACCCCGGCGGCATGACGACCGGGGAGTATGCGCCGCGCGACCAGCCCGCGCTTGCGCCGCTGACCTTCTACGACCGTACCCATGGCGGGGCCGGGCTGCGCGGCGTGGACGATCCGCTCAGGCGTGGCGACGGGGCGGCGGACGCGCATCTGGCGTTGCTGGCGCTGGCGGCGGAGCGGATCCGGCATGGCGACCGGGTGCTGGTCTGCGGCGACGGACAGGCGGCCGACGCGGATGTGCTGATGACGCAGTCGCGCTGTCATTCGGTGGAGGTGCTGGCGCGGGGTGGGCTGGACGCGCTGGCCCCGCACAGCTTCGATTTCGTGCTGGCGCTGGACGGCGATGTCACCGGGCTGGACTGGGCAGCGCAACTGGCGGTGTTCGCCGCGCTGCTGCGGCCCGATGGCCGGATCATGACCGGCTGGTCGCAGGATGGACCGGCGGCCCCGCGCGATTGGGCGGCGCTGGTCGACGCGCTGGCGACCCGGTTTCTGGTCGAGGCGCGGTTCGTGCTGGCCGCCCCCGGCAACCCGACGCCGACCGCGCCGCGGGTGATCTATGGCGTGTCGACCGAGGGCGACCACGCGTCGGGCTGGCTGATCGCGCTGGCGTCGTGCAATCCGCTGGCGGCGGCGGGCCGTGAGGACGACGGGGCGGTGCCGTTCGCCCATCCGGCGTTTCCGCTGCCCGCCGGCGACGCGCCGCCGGTGGTCGATTTCGGCGCGGCCTATGACAATCCGTGGTTGTACCGGACGATGGTACAGATGGGCGAGCGGCTGACCGACGACGTGCTGCTGGCGCGACTGGCCGAGGTGGTGGTCAGCGATTCCGACCCCGCGTCGGCGGATCGCGGCGCGGCGCTGGCGGTGCTGGGTTACCGCGTGATCGAATTGCGCATGACCGGCGCGCTGGCCGGGCTGATGCCGCTGATCGACGCCTATTGCGCGCAAGCCGCCACCGCGCCGCACGTCGTGCGCTGGCAGATCTCGCTGGCGTTCCTGGCCGGGCGGTTGCGCGAACTGGCGGGCGATCCGGCGGCGGCTTTGGACTGGTATGCACGCGCGGCGGCGGGCGACTACGCCGCGTTTTCGCCGATTCTGGCAACCAAGGTGGTGGCGGCCTGCTTCCATGCCGCGCGGCTGCATCTGGCGCTGGGCGATGTGGCGGCGGCGGCGGACCGGTTCCGGCGCGGCGTCGCGGTCGCGCTGGCGGCGGCGGCGGCCCCGCATGCCGCGCAGATGGGCGATCCCGACCGACCCACGCCCTTCTACCTGACCGAACTGGCCGAGGTGATGGACATGGGGTCGCAATGCGCCAACGCGCTCGCGCACCTGCCGCTGTGGGAACGGGATCCCGGGCTGTTCTGGCGACAGGTCGATATCCGCCGGTTCGGGCTGGCCTCCTGGGCGCGCGATCTGGAGCAGGAGAACCGGCGGCTTGCCGGGGGATGAGGGGAGCGGTCTACGCTTGCGGCCTGACCGGCCTGACCGGCCTGCGCCACAGCACCGCCAGCGCATAGATGATCGTGGCGATTGCGGCGAACGCGAACCACTGGACACCATACGCCAGATGATTGTTCGGAACCGCCGACAGGTCCGGCCGCGCGTTCGCTGACAGCCCGGCGGGGGGCGTATCGGCGACCAGGATCATCGGTGCCGCGCCCGATGCGGCAAACGCCGCGCCGATCACCGACTGGCCGGTCGGCGCATGGCTGAGATAGCCGGTAACCATGCCGCCGGCCCACGCGATCTGCGCGGTCGGATCGCGGGTCGTGCCAAGCTGGACGGTCATGTCCGACCCGCTGCAATCGGCGATGATCCGATAGCCGGCGGACCCGGCACCGGCCCGGCGGGTCGTGACCGGCGGCCGGCATTCCCCGGTCGCGCGGCGGAACAGCAGCCGGTCGTCGGGGGTCGCCGGAAAGGCGATCGGCGGCTTGGCCGGGTTGGCGGCTAGCTGCGCCAGATACGCTTCCTTGCGCGGCAGCCGGTCGAAGATCTGCCACCAGCCAAGACCGATCATGATCGCGACCGCGATGGCGACGACGAGGGTGGGGAGGACGGGGACGCGCTTCATGGCGATGTCCGGGTCATTCGGGCCTCTGGTCGATCCGCCCCTCGCGCGCGGCATTGCGGTACTCGGCGGCCATCAGTGCGCCCTTCGCCAGCCGCAGACAGCCGATCACGCCGATGGCGGTAAACGGAATCCAGATGAGCATGTGCAGCCACAGCGGCGGGTGCATCGTCAGTTCCAGCATGATCGCCAGTGCCACCACGACCGCGCCCAGGATCAGCGTCAGGAAAGCGGCCGGCCCGTCGCCGACGTTGAACCCGGAAAAGTTCAGGCCGCAGGCGGGGCAGGTGTCGGCAAAGCGCAACATGCCCGCGAACAGCGTCCTGGCGCCACAACGCGGGCACAGCCCGCCAAGCCCGCACTGGACAATCGTGGGCGACGATGCGGGGACGGGCGGGGTCGCCGCCCCCGGATCGTCGGTCAACCGCCGTGGACCGGCGCGCCCCAGCCGCCCCAGACATAGACGGTGACGAACAGGAACAGCCACACGACGTCGACGAAATGCCAGTACCAGGCCGCCGCCTCGAACCCGAAATGCTGGCGCGGGGTGAAGTCGCCGCGATAGGCGCGCACCAGGCAGACGATCAGGAAGATCGTGCCGATCAGGACGTGGAAGCCGTGGAACCCGGTCGCCATGAAGAAGGCGGAGGTATAGTTGATCCCCTTGAACGGGAATGGCGCGTGGGCGTATTCATATGCCTGGATGCTGCTGAACAGCACGCCGAGGATGACCGTCAGCCACAGGCCCTTGAGCACGCCGTCGCGATTTCCCACGCCCAGCAGACCCCACAGGCCCGTTTTCTCGCCGCCACGCTCGTTGTGGATCAGCGCATGGTGCGCCCAGGTGACGGTGGTGCCCGAGGTCAGCAGGATCAGCGTGTTGAGCAGCGGCAGCTCGAACGCGTTGATGACGGTCAGGCCCTTGGGTGGCCAGGACGCGGCGATCGCTGCGGCCCCTTCGGCCGCGCGCTCGACCTGTCCATCGACGATCTGCATCGCGGTGGGGAACAGGGAAAAGTCGAAGAACGCCCAGAACCAGCCGACGAAGAACATCACCTCCGACGCGATGAACAGGATCATGCCATAGCGGAAATGGAGCTGGACGACGGGCGTATGGTCGCCCGAATGCGCCTCGCGCACGACATCGGCCCACCAGCTGTACATCGTGAACAGCACGCCGGCGAGACCGGCCAGGAAGATCCAGCCACCACCGGCCGCCTCGTGCATCCACATGATGCCGCCCGCCGCCATCGCCAGCGACGACATCGACCCCATCAGAGGCCAGATGCTGGGTGGCAGGATATGGTAATCGTGGTTCTTGGCACCGGCCATGGTCGCTCCCCTGTATTTTTCGACCCGTATTTTGGTGCAGCTTAGCTCGGGGTCGCGGCGGAATCCACCGGGTAAAACGTATAGCTGAGCGTGATGGTCTGGATATCGCGCGCGTCCGGATCCTGCGCGATCTTGGGATCGACGAAGAAGATGACCGGCATCCGCGCGGTTTCGCCCGCCTTCAGCGTCTGCTGGGTGAAGCAGAAACACTGGATCTTGGTGAAATACTTGCCCGCCTGCGCCGGGGTCACGTTGAACGTGGCGGTGCCGGTGACGGGCTTGTCCGACCGGTTGGTGGCGGTGAAGAACACCATGTCGCGCGCGCCGATATCGACCGTCTCCGAAGGGTTTTCCGGGCGGAAGGTCCAGGGCAGCTTCGGGTTCACGTTCGCGTCGAAATCGACCCGCACCTGACCGCCGGCCGCGCCGGGAGCCTGCAACCCGCGCTGGGTCGTGCCGTTCAGGCCGGTCACCTGGCAGAACAGGCGGTACAGCGGCACGCTGGCCCAGGCGAGGCCGGTCATGAAGCAGATGCCGAGAACCGCCAGCAATGCGGTGCGTGTGGTGCGTTCCATCGCCCGGCGCGCGGCCATCAGTGCATCGCCAGACGGATCTTGGCGATCGAGATCGCGAAGATCAGGATCACCAGCCCGCCGAGCAGCAGGGCCAGCACCAGCGCCCGGCTTTTCTGGCGGCGACGGATGAGCCGGAGGTCGCTTTCGGGATCGGTCATGACAGCCACCGGTCGACGACCAGCGCGCCGAAAAGAAGGAACAGGTACAGGATGGAGTATTTGAACAACCGCTTTTCCGGCTTCATCGCGTCGGCATCGCCGGCCCGCGTGCGCAGGGTGACGACCAGCGCCATCCAGCCGAACAGTGCGGTGCCAAGCGTGGCGATGATGCCGTAGATCGCGCCGGTCAGCCCCACCGGCCACGGCGCTATCGCCACCGCCGCCATCGGGATCGTGTACAGGCCGATCTGGGTCCGCGTCATCCGCTCGCCCGCGACGACGGGAAGCATCGGCACCCCGGCGGCGGCGTAATCGGACTTCATGAACAGCGCGAGCGACCAGAAATGCGGTGGCGTCCACAGGAACACCAGGCTGAACAGCAACACTGGCAGCAACGCGATGTCGCCGGTCGCCGCCGCCCAGCCGATCAGCGGGGGAAATGCGCCGGCGGCCCCGCCGATGACGATGTTCTGCGGCGTCCGCCGCTTCAGCCAGACGGTGTAGACCAGCACATAGAACAGGATCGACAGCGTCAGGATCGCCGCGGCCGGAATATTGACCGCAAACCCCATCAGCAGCACCGAAAACGCGGCCAGCCCGACCCCGAAATGCAGCGCCGCCTGCCGGTCCATCCGTCCATCCGGCAGCGGCCGCTTGGCGGTGCGGCGCATGATCGCGTCGATGTCCGCCTCATACCACTGATTGAGCGCCCCGGCCGCGCCCGCGCCCAGCGCGATGCACAGGATCGCGGTGAAGCCCAGCACCGGGTGTATGGCGACAGGGGCCGCCAGCATCCCGCACAGGCCGGTGAACACGACAAGGGTCATCACCCGTGGCTTCGTCAGCGCCAGGAAATCACGCCAGTCTGCTGGTGGCAGAAGGGGGGGCGGCAGCAGGGGGGCGGTCATGGTCATCGTCGCATTGGACTATACGCGCTGGCTGGCCGCTGCGAAAGGGTTGTGATCGGCAACCGGTGGCAACGAAATTGCGGTCACCGCCGGATCGTCACGGTCGCGCCCAGCACGGTGCCGGTGGCGTTGACCAGCCGGATCGCCAGCCCGCCATTGACCGCCGCCGGCCCGTACAACTGGCCGATGACGTCGCCGGTATAGCCGTTGGTGATCGGCGCGCCGCCGTTCGCGTCGACCTGTACCGCGTTGCCGCGAATCGTGCCGCTGGTCCGGTCGAAGGTCGCGGTCACGCGGATCGTCGTGACCTGGTCGTCGGTCGACCCGGCCGCGCGCAGCGTCAGCGTGACCGGCCCGGCCAGCGTACCGAGCGGCCAGCTTGCCGCCAGCGCAACGGCGCTGACCCGGCTGTCCAGCGCCAGGCCGGACGGGGTGGCGGCGATGACCGCGGCGTCACCGGTGAAGGCGGCCACGCCGGTCGACGGCACATTGCCGCTGGCGGTACGCGTGCCGAACACCACCCGGCGCTGTACCGACTGGCGGCCGTTGGTCGTGGCGTCGGCGGGCTTCGTATCCCACTGCATCCGGCCGACATAATCCAGCCCACCGTCGAGGCCGCTGGTCCCGTTGACATTGCTGCGGGTGAAGATCGTCCGTGCGTCGCTGTAGCTGTCGAATATCGACGTCACCGCGCCGCGTGAGGATTGCAGCGTCGTCGTCGCGACGGTCAGCGTGTCCGAATCATAGCGCGCACGGTAGGTGGTGGTCGCGGCGGTATAGTCGAACCCGATCGCGCTTTCGATCGGTTGCAGGACCACGACCGGCGAATGGACCTCGCCGGCCCCGCTGCCCGTGATCGTGTCGACGACCCGGACGCCGAGGCCGGTGACGCTCTGGTCGCGGCCGAAATGATAGGCCGGCGCATAGCTGATCGGCGTCGCGGTCGCGCTTGGCGTGGGGGTGGGCGTCGGAGTCGCGCCCGGGATGATCGTCACCCCGCTGATCGACACGCCGTCCCCGCCACCGCAGGCCGCCAGGGTCAGCACGGCCGCGCCCAGTGCAAGTCGAAACCGATTCTGTCGTCGCACGATGCATTGCCCCGAAGCGCCCCGCCGGCGCGCGGACGTGACATGACAGATCGGCGGGGATGCGGAAATCCTCCGTGGCCCATCCTACAAAAAAACCCCGCTTTTGAGACGGGGCGCTTGGTATGGGGTGGTGGTCGGTCCGGGCGGGGACGACACGGGAGTAAATCCGGTGTCGTCGGTCGCGGCCGGGCCGCGCCGGCCGGTCGAAAAAGGGGCAGGAAGCGTCTGCCTCCTGCCCCTTCATCCGGCTCAGTCGATCCGCGGCAGCGTCTCGAACTGGTGGTACGGCGGCGGCGAGGAGATCGTCCACTCCAGCGTCGTGGCACCATCGCCCCAGGGATTGTCGCCCGCCTTCTTGCCGGCCATCAGCGACCAGATCAGGTTGACGAAGAAGATCGCCATGCCAAGCCCCATGATCATGTAGCCGACGCTGGCGACGGTGTTCCAGTGTTCGTAGGCGTCCGGGTAATCCGGGTAGCGCCGCGGCATGCCCTGCAGCCCCAGGAAGTGCATCGGGAAGAACATGACGTTCACGCCGATGAAGAATACCCAGAAGTGCAGCTGGCCGAGGAACTCGTTGTACATCTTGCCCGACATCTTCGGGAACCAGTAATAGAAACCGGCGAACAGCGAGAAGACCGCACCCAGCGACAGGACGTAGTGGAAATGCGCCACCACATAATAGGTGTCCTGCATATAGTCGTCGATGCCGCCATTGGCGAGCACGACGCCGGTCACGCCGCCGACCGTGAACATGAAGATGAAGCCGATCGACCACACCATCGGCGTCTTGAAGGTCATCGACCCGCCCCACATCGTCGCGATCCACGAAAAGATCTTGATGCCGGTCGGCACCGCGATGACCATCGTCGCCGCGGTGAAGTACATCTTGGTGTTCACGCTGAGGCCGGTGGTGAACATGTGGTGCGCCCACACGACGAACCCGACCACGCCGATCGCGACCATGGCATAGGCCATGCCGAGATAGCCAAAGACGGGCTTGCGGCTGAACGTCGAGATGATCTGGCTGACGATGCCGAAGCCCGGCAGGATCATGATGTACACTTCCGGGTGCCCGAAGAACCAGAACAGATGCTGGTACAGCACCGGATCGCCGCCGCCGGCCGGATCGAAGAAGGTCGTGCCGAAATTACGATCGGTCAGCACCATCGTGATCGCGGCAGCCAGCACCGGCAGCGCCAGCAGCAGCAGGAATGCGGTGACGAGCATCGACCACACGAACAGCGGCATCTTGTGCAGCGTCATGCCCGGCGCGCGCATGTTGAAGATGGTCGTGATGAAGTTGATCGCGCCCAGGATCGACGACGCGCCGGCCAGATGCAGCGCCAGGATCGCCATGTCGGTCGACGGCCCCGGCTCGCCATAGGTGGAGAGCGGTGCGTAGAGCGTCCAGCCATTGCCCGCGCCACCGAAGAAGGGCGAGGCGACCAACAGCGTGAAGGCGGGGATCAGCAGCCAGAACGACACGTTGTTCATGCGCGGGAACGCCATGTCGGGCGCGCCGATCATGATCGGCACGAACCAGTTGCCGAAACCGCCGACCATCGCCGGCATCACCATGAAGAACACCATGATGAGGCCGTGCGCGGTGATGAGCACGTTCCACAGATGCAGCGACTGGTCGAGACTCTGCGGCCCGCCGTGGAGCAGCGAGGCCCATTCGCCGAGATACTGGATGCCCGGATGCGCGAGTTCGGCGCGCATCAGCCCGGAAATGCCGCCCCCGATGATCCCCGCGACGATCGCGAAGATCAGGTACAGCGTGCCGATGTCCTTGTGGTTGGTCGACATGAACCAGCGGGCGAAGAACGCCGGCTTGTGATCCGTGTCGTGGGCGTGGCCATGATCGTCATGCGCCACGAAAGCCGAAGGGGGGAATGCGGAGGGGGGGAGCGCGGTGTCGGTCATATCACTGTCCAGCGTTGCCGGCACCGGCCGGATTGGAGGTGGCACCCTGCGCCGACGCCGGAGCGGCCGTCGTCACGTTTTCGACCGGGCCGGTCGTGTTGGCGGTCGCCGCGGCGTCCTCCACCTTGGCGGCGGAGCCATCGGCTCCCGGCTGCGGGATCACCTTGTCGGAGGCCTTGCCCGGGGTCGGCATCGTGCCGCCCTTGGCGCGGACCCATGCGGCGAACTGCGCCGGCGAAACCGCCTCGACCGCGATCGGCATATAGGCGTGACGCGCGCCGCACAGCTCGGAGCACTGGCCGAAATACAGGCCGGGCTTGTCGATCGTGAAGCTCGTTTCGTTCAGGCGGCCGGGGATCGCGTCCAGCTTGATCCAGAAGGCGGGCACGGCCCAGCTGTGGATCACGTCGTTGGCGGTGGTGATGAGGCGGATCGGCACGCCGACCGGCAGGACGATGCGGTTGTCGGTGGCCAGCAGGCGCGGACCGTCGGCGTCGGTGCGGAACCGTTCGCCAGCCGCAACATCGGCCTTTTCCTTCAACAGGTTGGCGGTGATCTCGAACCCGCCATGGTCGGGATATTGATAGGTCCAGTACCACTGGTTGCCGATCGCCTTCAGCGTGACGGCACCGGCCGGCGCGGGCTTGAACTGCGCCTGCAACAACCCGATCGACGGCACCGCGATCAGCACCAGGATGACGACCGGCAGCAGCGTCCACAGGATTTCGATGAAGGTGTTGTGGCTGGTCTTGGACGGCACCGGGTTGGCGGCGCGGCGATAGCGGAAGGCGACCCAGAACAGCAGCGCCAGCACGAACAGCGAAATGACCGTGATCGTCGGCAGCAGGATCGAATCATGCATCCAGTGCGCGAATTCGCCGTTGCGCGTCACCTGCGTCTGCAACCCGAAGACGCCGTCGGTCGGCTGGCCGATGCCGGCGACCGGCGCCAGCGTCGGTGCGCCGTCCTGCGCGAGCGGGGCGGACGAGGCGGTGGACGATACCGCCGCGCTCTGCCCGGGGGCCGGGGCGGTCGAAACCGCGGGTGCCGCCGGCTGGGTGGCAGCCTGCGCCTGCGCCACCGGCTGGGCGGCGTGGCTGGCAACGCCCGACAGGCCGGCAATCGCCAGTCCCGCCGCCATCGCGATGGATTTCAGTCCCGTCATGCGCATCGTCGCCCGTCACCCCGTCCTGAATATGCCCGCCCGGATGTCCTGCACGTCAAGTGCGTACGGCATCCCTTTTGCCATGGCTATACGCGGGCGATCCCCCGTCCTCAAGCGGCGGTTGCGAAAATCGCCGATACGCGGCCCGTTGCCGGGTGACGGCGGCAGGTCTAAGGGCGGCTGAAGCCACCGAGGCGGCCCCCCGAAAGCGGAGCAACGGACCATCATGACCGAAGACGACGTACTGGCGGAGTTCCGCGCGGCCGATGCGCTGCTGGAGGGACATTTCATCCTGTCGTCGGGCCTGCGGTCCTCGCGCTACCTGCAATGCGCGCGGGTGCTGATGAACCCGGCGCGCGCCGCCCGGCTGTGCGCGGCTTTGGTCGCGAAGCTCCCCGACGAAATCCGCTCCGCGATCACCGCCGTCGTCGCGCCGGCGATGGGCGGGGTGATCGTCGGCCATGAAATGGCGCGCGCGCTGGGCGTCGACGGCATGTTCGTCGAGCGGCCGACCGGCACCTTCGAACTGCGCCGCGGCTTCCGGCTGGAGCCGGGGCAGGCGGTGCTGATGATGGAGGACGTCGTCACCACCGGGCTTTCGAGCCGCGAGGCGATCAAGGCGATCACGGCGGCGGGCGGCCGGGTGATCGCGGGCGCGTCGCTCGTTGACCGGTCGAACGGCACCGTTGATCTGGGCGTGCCGTTCTTCCCGCTGATCCGGCTCGACGTGCCGACCTATGAACCCGACGCGCTACCGCCCGAACTGGCGGAAATCCCGGCGATCAAGCCCGGCAGCCGGAGCGCCGCATGACCAGCGAGCCGCGGAGCATCGACGAAGATCGCCTTCGCCTGGGCGTCAACATCGACCATGTCGCGACCGTGCGCAACGCACGCGGCACGACCTATCCCGATCCGGTCGCCGCCGCGCTGATGGCGGCAAAGGCCGGCGCGGACGGCATCACCGCACATCTGCGCGAGGACCGGCGGCACATCACCGATGGCGACATCGCCCGGCTGTCGGCCGAGCTGACCGTGCCGCTGAACCTGGAAATGGCGGCGACCGACGAAATGCTGGCGATCGCGCTGCGCCACCGCCCGCACGCCGCATGCATCGTGCCCGAAAAGCGCGAGGAACTGACGACCGAGGGCGGGCTGGACGTCGCCGGCCGGTTCGACCTGCTCGCGCCCATGGTCGCGCAGCTGGTCGCCGCCGGCATCCGCGTCTCGCTGTTCGTCGAACCCGACGCGCGCCAGATCGACGCCGCACTCCGGCTCGGTGCGCCCGTCGTCGAGCTGCACACCGGCCGCTATGCCGAATTGCCGGCGGACGGGGTCGCCGACGAACTGCGCCGCCTGTCCGATGCCGCAGCCCTTGCCGCCAAGAACGGGATCGAGGTTCATGCCGGCCACGGCCTGACCACCGCCAATGTCGGCCCCGTCGCCGCGATCCGCCAGATCCGCGAACTGAACATCGGCCACGCGCTGATCGCCGACGCGTTGTTCGTCGGGCTTGGCGACGCGGTGCGGGCGATGCGCGATGCGATGGACGCCGCGCGATGAAGGCTGGCGCATGATTATCGGCCTCGGTTCCGACCTGTGCAATATCGAGCGGATCCAGGCGTCGCTCGACCGGTTCGGCGAGCGGTTCGAGGCGCGCGTGTTCACCGACGCCGAACGCGCCAAGGCGGCGCGGCGGCCGTTCACGAAAGCGGGCACGCTGGCCAAGCGGTTCGCCGCCAAGGAGGCGTTTTCCAAGGCGGTCGGCACCGGTTTTCGCGCCGGCGTGTTCATGAAGGACATCGGCGTCGTCAACGCCCCCTCCGGCGCGCCGACGCTGGCGCTGAGCGGCGGGGCCAAGGCAAGGCTTGACGCGATGGTGCCGGACGGCCACGTCGCGCGTATACATCTGACATTGACCGACGATCATCCCTGGGCGCAGGCGTTCGTGATTATCGAGGCGGTTGCGACGGGCGGCGGAACCAGCGAATGAACGAGACGATGCGCGAGCCGGATGCCATGCCGGCCAATAACCCGACAACCGACAGGCCCGCGCGCCGCGGCACCGACTGGTGGGGCGAGGTCAAGGGCATCTTCTGGCTGATCGTCGTCGTGCTCGGCTTCCACAGCTTCATCGCCAAGCCGTTCTACATCCCGTCCGAATCGATGCTGCCGGGCCTGCGCATCGGCGACCGGCTGGTCGTCAGCAAGTTCGCCTATGGCTGGTCGTTCGTCTCGCCGACGATCCCGAACCCGATCGCGATCTTTCGCAGCGTGATCCTGCGCGAACAGGTCGAGAGCTGGACCGTCGGCATCCCGCCGATGCGGGGGCGGCTGTTCGGGTCGCTGCCGACGCGCGGCGACGTCGTGATCGTCACCCCGCCGGGCACGCGCAACGACTATATCAAGCGGGTCATCGGCCTGCCGGGCGACCGGTTGCAGGTCGCGGGCGGCGTCGTCATCCTGAATGGCAAGCCCGTGGCGCGTGGTGCGCTGCACTACACCGACATCCCGGTCGACACGAACAGCCCGTGTCTCGATCGCGAATATCCCGGCGCGCAGGTGACGAAGCCCGACGGCCGCGCCGTCTGCCACCTGCCGACGATCACCGAAACGCTGCCCAATGGCCGCCGCTACGACACGGTCGATCTGGAAAGCGACAGCCAGGGCGACACCTACGGGCCGATCACCATCCCGGCCAACCATGTCTTCCTGATGGGCGACAATCGCGATCGCAGCGCCGACAGCCGCTTTCCGCTGTCGTCGCTTGGCCTCGGCGGGCCGGTGCCGTGGGAGAATCTGGGCGGTCGCGCCGAGTTCATCACCTTCAGCCTCGACGGCGACACGACGCTGAACCCGCTCAGCTGGTTCGCCTCGTTCCGCAGCGACCGTGCCGGCACCTCGCTGCACCCGCAGGAAACGCGCTGACATGGGCGATGTCCCGCGCAGCGTGACCGAGGCCAGCCCGAACGAGCTGCGCGACCCGTTCACCCGGCGCGAGCTGCGACGGGCCGGCATCTGGCTGGGGCTTGCCTGCGCCATCGCGCTGGTGGTGACGCTGGCCCAGCCGCTGCTGGTCATCTTCGGCGGGCTGGTCTTTGCCGCGCTGCTCGACGGCGGCGTCCGCCTGCTCGGCCGGATCCTGCCGATCGGGCGCGGCTGGCGGCTGCTGATCGTCGTCCTGCTGACGCTCGCCTTCCTGATCGGCACCTTCTACCTCGCCGGCGTGCAGGTGACCGAACAGGTCATGCAGTTGCGGTCGACGCTGGAAACGCAGGCGGGTCGCCTGTCCGGCTGGCTGACGCAGCAGGGGATGATGCCCGGCCCGTCCGATCTGAACGGCATTGCGCGGCAGGCGATGAGTTCGCTCGGGCGGATCGGGTCGTGGGTCGGCACCGTGTTCGGCGGGCTGACGACGATGTTCATGATCCTGGTCATCGGCCTGTTCGTGGCGATGGACCCCGGCACCTATGCACGCGGGCTGGTGTGGATGGTCCCCCGCGCCAACCGGCCGGAGTTCGCGACCACCATCGACCGGATGAGCCGCACGCTGCGCCGCCTGCTGTTCGGGCGCATCCTGGGCATGATCGCGGAAGGGGTGCTGACCTGGGTCGCGCTGATGCTGGGCGGGGTGCCGATGGCCATGATCCTGGGCATCCTGACCGGGCTGCTCGCCTTCATCCCCAATATCGGCGCGTTCGTCTCGGGCGCGCTGATGATCGCGGTCGGCTTTTCGTCGGGCACCGACACCGGCCTGTGGGCGATCGGCACCTACATCATCGTGCAGGGGTTCGACGGCTATGTCCTGCTGCCGATCGTCGCCAAGAAGACGGTCGACATGCCGCCCGCTTTGACGCTGGGAACCCAGATCCTGGCCAGCGCGCTGCTCGGCATCATGGGGCTGGCGCTTGCCGACCCGATGACCGCGATGATCAAGGCCGCGCTGCACCGCAGTTCGGAGCGCGAGGACGAATTGGCCGAAGCGGACAGCGACGGGGCGGACGGCGATGCTGCGACTGCATGACTATTGGCGGTCGTCGGCCGCCTATCGCGTCCGGATCGCGCTGAACCTGAAGGGTGTCGCCTATACCGCGGTGCCGGTCGATCTGGTGGCCGGCGCGCAAGGGGCGGCCGGGAACCGCGCGGTCAATCCGCAAGGGCTGGTGCCGACGCTGATCCTGGCCGACGGCACCGCGCTGACGCAGAGCCTGGCGATCATCGACTGGCTCGACGCGACATATCCCGACCCGCCGCTGTACCCGGTCGATCCGGTCCTGCGCGCGCGGGCGCTGGCGATGGCGCTGAGCGTGGTGGCGGATATCCACCCGATCGACAATCTGCGCGTGCTGCGCCGGCTGGAGGCGCAGTTCGGCGCGGATCAGGCGGGCCGGGACGACTGGTATCGCCACTGGGTCACGCTGGGCCTGACCGCGCTGGAGGAACAGGCCGGCTCCCGGTCCGGGGCGGGACCGTATCTGGGTGGCGACGCGCCGGGGATCGCCGACCTCTGCCTGGTGCCGCAGATGTACAACGCCCGCCGGTTCGCGGTGCCGCTCGATCGCTATCCCCGGCTGGTCGCGGCCGACGCGGCTGCCTGCGCGCTGCCCGCCTTCGCCGCCGCGCATCCGGATGCGGTCAAGCCGCAATGAGGGGGTAACGCGCTGCGCGTTACCGCTGCGCCAGACGCGCGGCCATCGGCCGGACGATCAGCGCGTTCAGGTCGATGACGATGTGGAACAGCATCGCCACCCACAGCGCACCGGTGCCCAGATACACGAACGCCAGCACCGAGCCGCCCAGCGTGGTCGCCACCACCCCGCGCACGCCCTGATAGCGATGGACGGCCCCGAACAGCAGCGCGGCGACGCCGAACCCGGCCGGCGCGCTGCCGCTGACCAGCGCGATCAGCAGGGGTAGGAGCAGGCGGAAATACAGCTCCTCCGACACGCCCGCCGACACCGACAGCAGGATGGCGGGGAGCACCTCGCGGCCTGTCTGCGGCCGTATATCGGGGAAATGCCCGATCTGGATTGGTCGCCGCCCGGTTCGCGCGCGCCAGACGCTGATGCCGGCATTCGCCACCGTGCCGGCGACCATGCCGACGATCAACGGCGTGACGGACAGGTACAGGCCGGCATCGTACAGCGTATGGGCCATGGTCCAGAACGGGCGGGGCGGCACGTCCCACGGCGCCGGCCCGCCCAGCAGGGCGAGGCCGATCACCGCCGGCAGCCCGAACGTGACCGCCACCCCCATCGCCCAGCCGCGCAATACCGCCGCTCGGCCATGAAGATCGCGCGACCGACCGACCGAACCCCGGAACGCCCGTCCTCGCCACAGGATCATGGCCATATGCATCGCGACCAGCGCGAGCAGGATCGCGGCTGTCATGGCGACACGCCCCCCATATCATGCAACCGGGCAGGGCATCCCCGCCCGGATCAGTCCAGCCGGTGCTCGCCCTTGACCCAGCGCACGGTCCCCGACGACGCGCGCATGACGACGCTTTCGGTCGTCATCTTGCCGGACTTGCGCTTCACGCCGGCCAGCAGCGATCCGTCGGTGACGCCGGTCGCGGCGAAGATGCAGTCGCCCTTGGCCAGTTCGGTCAGGTCGTACTGCTTGTCGAGGTCGGTCACGCCCCATTTGGCGGCGCGCGCGCGCTCGTCGTCGTTGCGGAAGATCAGCCGGCCCTTGAACTGCCCGCCGACGCAACGCAGCGCCGCGCAGGCCAGCACGCCCTCCGGCGCGCCGCCCGAACCCATGTAGATGTCGATGGTGGTGTCGGGGTCGCTGGTCGCGATCACGCCGGCCACGTCGCCGTCACCGATCAGCATGATGCCGCAACCCAGCGCGCGCAGCTCGGCGATCAGCGCCGAATGGCGCGGCCGGTCCAGCACGCAGGCGATGATGTCGCCCGGCTCCACGCCCTTGGCGGCGGCCAGCGCGCGGACGTTCTCGCTCGGCGACTTGTCCAGGTCGATCAGGTTGTCGGGATAGCCCGGCCCGATCGCAATCTTCTCCATATAGACGTCCGGCGCGTTCAGCAGCCCGCCCTCTTCGGCGATCGCCAGTACCGCGAGCGCGTTCGGCCCGGCGGTCGCGCAGATCGTCGTACCCTCCAGCGGGTCGAGCGCGATGTCGATCTTCGGCCCCTTGCCGATCGCGGATCCGACCTTCTCGCCGATGAACAGCATCGGTGCCTCGTCGCGCTCACCCTCGCCGATGACGACGGTGCCGTCCATGTACAGCGAGTTCAGCGCCTCGCGCATCGCCTCCACGGCGGCGGCATCGGCGGCCTTCTCGTCGCCGCGCCCGACCAGCTTGGCCGCGGCGATCGCCGCCGCCTCGGTGACGCGCACCATTTCGAGCACGAGTACACGGTCAAGCACCTGGCTGGCGGTCGCGGTCATGGATGTCCCCTCGGATTTTATTGCGTCAGCGGATACGGGCGGGTGCCGGCGTTGTCGACCCTGTTGGCGGGGCATTGGACGGATCGTGCGAAGACGATGCTATTTGCGACGGCGGCGGGCGCGCTTGCCGCCGCCATGGCGCGCCGACGGTGCCGGGGGCTTGGGCGCGGAACTTGCGGGTTTTACGGGCACTTCCGCCACGGTGGCGGCGTCGTCTGCAACGGGCGGAGCCGGGTCGGCCTTGGCGTCGTCGGCGCTGGCCTCGGGCGGCGCGGGGGACGGCGGGGGGGACGGCGCGGGGGGCGGGGTGGTCGATGTCGCGGGGGTTTCGGTCTTGCGGCTGATGTGGCTGTCGAACTGGCCCTGATAGAAGCTGGGCGTCGGTTCGATCATCGTGATCGCCTTGGCGATGGCCTCCTCCGACGTGATGCCCAGGTAGCGCGCGATTTCGTTGACCACTTCGGCGGTGTTCAGCATCAGCTTTTCATACGACATCACGATCGCGCTGCGCTTGGTCAGCACCGGCATGCGGCTGACGAGTTTCACCGTCGACTTTGCCGCGGCCAGCGTTTCGGCGAGAATATCGGCGGATCGCAGGGCGGCATTGCGGGCGGCGATGTTCAACGGATCGCGGACGATGACCAGAACGCCGATATCGTCGGGGATCATCGACAGGAACGGGTCGAACGTCGGCACCCAGATCTTGGGATCCTTCCAGAACATCCGGTCTTCGCTGGTGGACCAGGACTTCAGATGTTCGGCCGCCGCCGCCCCGTTGCCGTCGCGGATATATTCGAACAGATGCTTGGATTCGCGGTAGAGGTTGGCCCCCTCGGCCTTGAAGCCAAGCGCCTCGATCATGCAGGCCGCGGCGGTCGTGCCGCCGCGACCGACACCGGTAACCAGCATGTGCCGCGGTGGCGGAGTTTCGGTCTGCACCGCCGGATCGACGATTTCACCGTTGTGATAGAAGAACAAGCCGCCGAACATACCCAGTACCCTATTGCTGTTACGCCGTTGATCGGATCCCGTTTTTCGCCCGATGTCGGCACCCGTTTGAGCAGTATTGCGAGGGCGCAGCAATATTTATGTCACTTTTGTCACGTTGCAGGCGGCATATCCGTGACGTGTGGCCTCAACACATGCCGTAATGATCGGCCAGCCGGTCCAGTGCGAAGGTCAGGACCAGCCGCCCGGCCCGCGCGGGCCAGCCCATCGCCTTTTCCGCCGCCGGCATGCCTTCGCCGGCGCAGACTACCCGCCACGCGACGTCGCGCAGGCCAGGACCGACCGCGACCATCGCCGCGTCGAAACGGCGCTTGGCCGCGATCTGCGCGGTGGTCGGATCGCCGCCGGCACCGTCCCCGCCGTCGACGCGCGGGGTCCAGCGCATCGTCACGCTGGGCGCCAGGCAGGCACGTTCGTAATCCCCGCGCAGCCGTTCGCCCGCCTCGAACTGGCGCGGCGTGACCAGCCCGCGCGCCCTCAGCCAGCCGAGCGGCGATTCGGCGACGTTGACCGTCACGCTGCGCCCCCGGGTCCGCTCCCGCATCCGCTGACTGCCGGTTGCACCGCCACCGACCACTGTTTCGACCAAGTCCTGCATCGCATTGTTCCCTGTTTGTCCCGAGTCGCAATGTCCTTGCCACAAACGCATGGTTGTAGGACAGAGAAGAAACCGATCTGGTTTGAGGGGGCCGTCGATCATGATTACCGCGATCCGTCAGGTGCGCCGGGCCAAGGGCCTGACGCTGGAGGATGTCGCCGCGCGTTGCACCCCGCCGACCACCGCGCAGACGATCGGCCGGCTGGAGACGGGGACGCGCACCGTGTCGATCGGCTGGCTCAACCGGATCGCCGATGCGCTGGGCGTCACCGCCGCCGAACTCGTGACCCTGCCCGACCGTCCCGACCTGCCGGTGGCGGCCACGCTCGATTCGCACGGGGTCAGCGCGCCGCGCCGGACGCAGAGCGTCGTGCCGCCGCTCGCGACCCCCGGACTGGTCGCGGTCACCGTCACCAGCGGCGTCGGGGATTATCGCGCGGGCGATGCGATCTGGTGCGAAACGCTGGCGGTGGACCGGTTCGCGACCGCGCTGCACCGCGACGTGCTGGTGCCGCTGCCGGCGGGGCGATTCGTCTTCGGCCGGCTGCTCGATATCGCACCGGACGGCACGCTCGGCGTCCTGCCGCCGACGGTCGGCGCCCGGCCACAGGCGATCGCCAGCCCGCCCTGGATCGCGCGCGGCATCCGGCTGGTCCGCGATCTGTAAGGGGGATCTGTAGGGGGTGGTGGGCGATGACGGGCTCGAACCGCCGACATTCTCGGTGTAAACGAGACGCTCTACCAACTGAGCTAATCGCCCCCTGCCGCTGCCGATGCCAAAGACTGCGCGTTTGCGCAAGGCTTCAGGCGATCGCCCAAGGCTTCAGGCGATCGAAAGTCCCGCCGACCGCACCGCCGCGACATAGCCGTGCATCGCATCGTCCGCGCGCGGCGACAGGGCGATGAACACGCGCCGCCGGTCCTGCGGGTCGGCATGGCGGACGAACAGCCCGGCATCGACCATCCGCCCGATCCAGCGCAGCGCGGTGGTCGGGGCCACGGCGGCGGCGATGCACAGGCTCGACACCGACACGCTGCGCCCCTCCAGCGCGGCGGCGAACAGGTCGAGCAGCATGTCCCAGGCCGGATCCTCCAGCAGCCCGTCGGCAAAGAACCGCTCGCGCAGCCGCCGGGCGCGGATGACGGCGCGGATGTCGTCGGCGGTGACGTGCGTTTCGGCCGGACGCGCGGCGAAGCCCATCGCCGAACTGGCGACATGGTCCTTCGGCGCGTCGTCGCGCGCCAGCCGTTGCAACAGGCCGGCGATCCGCGTGATCTCGGATTCCAGCACCGCGACCCGGGCCGCGTCGTCGCTGCGGACGCGGGCGGGCTGGTCAGACTGTCCGGCGGCGATCACCAGCGCGGCGAGACAGTCCAGCCGCGTCGGCGCGCACAGCAACTGGACGTCCGGCCCCATCAGGCCGGCGGCAAGGTCGATCCAGTCGGCATCGAACGCGACCACGACCGGCGTCGCGGGCGGCACGATCCGCGCGAACAGGTCCGTGACGATATCGTGATCGGCCCCGTCAAGATCCAGCGCCAGCACGTCATGCGCATCGGCCGCGATCGGGTCGTGCCAGCCATATCGGGTCAGCCGCCCGCCGATCGCCGCGACCGCGTGCGTCAGCCGGTCGGACGCGGCCGGCCCCGCCACCAGCGCCACGCGCGGGCCGCTGCCCTGTCCGGAACCACCCGGCCCGAAATCACCATCTGCAAATGTCACGCCGCGCCCCGTTGAAACCGGCGGCGAATCAGTCCAGCGCCTTGACGATCTCCTCGACCATCTTCTTGGCATCCGCCAGCAGCATCATCGTGTTGTCGCGGTAGAAAACGTCATTGTCGACGCCGGCATAGCCGACCCCGCCCATCGACCGCTTGATGAACAGCACGGTCTTGGCCTTTTCCACATCGAGGATCGGCATGCCGTAGATGGGGGAGGATTTGTCGGTCTTGGCCGCCGGGTTGGTCACGTCGTTCGCGCCGATGACGAACGCGACGTCGGTCTGCGCGAACTCGCTGTTGATGTCCTCCAGCTCGAACACCTCGTCATACGGCACGTTCGCCTCGGCCAGCAGGACGTTCATGTGGCCCGGCATCCGCCCGGCGACGGGGTGGATCGCGTATTTCACGCGGACGCCGTGCGCCTTCAACTTGTCGCCCATTTCACGCAGCACATGCTGTGCCTGCGCGACCGCCATGCCGTATCCGGGAACGATCACGACCTGCTCGGCCTGGGCCATCAGGAACGCCGCGTCCTCCGCCGATCCGCGTTTCCACGGCCGGTCGGCGGCGGCGGCCGGGCCAGACCCGGCGTCGCTCGATCCGAACCCGCCGGCGATGACGCTGATGAAGCTGCGGTTCATCGCCTTGCACATGATGTAGCTCAGGATCGCACCCGACGACCCGACCAGCGCGCCGGTGATGATCATCGCGCTGTTGTGCAGCGTGAAACCCATCGCCGCCGCCGCCCAGCCCGAATAGGAATTCAGCATCGACACGACGACCGGCATGTCCGCTCCGCCGATCGGCACGATCAGCAGGAAGCCGATCGCGAAGCTCAAGCCCGTGATCGTCCAGAACACCCACGGGCTCTGGTCGACGGTAAAATACGCGACCAGCCCGATGATCCCGGCCAGCACCCCCAGGTTTATGACGTGACGGCCCGGCAGCAGGAGCGGCTTGCCGCCCATGTTACCATTCAGCTTCAGGAAGGCGATGACCGACCCGGAAAAGGTGATCGCGCCGATCGCGATGCCAAGGCCCATTTCGATCCGGCTGACCGGCAGGATCGTCCCGTCCGCGCCGACGATGCCGAATGCGTCGGGGTTCAGGAACGCGGCGGCGGCGACGAGCACGGCGGCCAGACCGACGAGCGAATGGAACGCCGCCACCAATTGCGGCATATCGGTCATCGCGATCCGTCGCGCGGTTGTCAGGCCGATCACCGCGCCGATACCGATTGCGGCCAGGATCTCGACGATCGTGATCCAGTCGACCACGGGACGATCAAGGATCGCGCAGGCCCCAATACCGAGCGGACAGCCGTTCATCTGCATCGGCACATGCGTCACCAGCGTCGTCACGACCGCGATGGTCATGCCGATGATGCCGTAGCGGTTGCCCTTCTGGCTCGACGCCGGCGACGACAGCCCGCGCAGCGCGAGGATGAAGCACACCCCCGCGACCAGATAGGCGAGCGATGCCCAGGGGCTGACCGTCAGTTCGTGCATCGTGCGTCCCCCGCCCTAATCGTCGTCGTTACCAGCCCGCTCATTTGGCGACCGGCCGCTCTTTTTTCTTGTACATCGCCAGCATCCGCGCGGTGACCGCGAAACCCCCGAAGATGTTGACGCTGGCCAGCACGACGGCCAGCAACCCCAGCCATTTCGACACGCCCGAGCCTGCCCCAACGCCGGCCGCCGCCGCCGCGATCAGCGCGCCGACGATGATGACGCTGGAAATCGCGTTCGTCACCGCCATCAGCGGCGTGTGCAACGCCGGGGTGACCGACCAGACGACGAAATAGCCGACGAAGCACGCCAGCACGAAGATCGACAGGATCGCGATGAAGTCCATTTTCATTCCTCCCCGGCACGGGGAGGGGGACCAGCCGCAGGCTGGTGGAGGGGGTGGGCCGCACAGGACACGATCCGTGTCACGACGGCATCCACGTCTCTCAGCACATCGCCTGCGGCCAGCCGCAATACCCGGAAGCCGTTTTGCTCGAAAAATTGGTCGCGAACGATATCGCGCTCTGGTCGATCGCCGCGACCATGTCCCTCGCCGTCGATCTCGATGGCCAGTGCGGCCTCGCGGCAGAAGAAGTCGTAGAGATAAGGACCGACGGGATGTTGTCGGCGAACCTTGAAACCCGCGCGGTAGGCGCGCAACCGCTCCCACGACACCACCTTGGGCAACGTCATCACGCGACGCAAGGCACGGGCGGTCGCAACTTCGGGCCTAAGCATGCGTGGCACACCTCCTCCACCGGCTGCGCCGGTCCCCCTCCCCGTACCGGGGAGGATCAAGTGAGCAACCGCGGATTCGCCACCGCGCCGCCGCGCGTCAGGCGGACCGCGTCGCCGATCTCGTCGCCGTTGGGCAGGACCGGGCGACCCGTGTCCTTGTCCCAGAACGCGCTCAGGAAATTGTACAGGTTGCGCGCGAACAGCGCCGATGTGTCGGTGGCGAGGCGACTGGCCATGTTGCGCGCGCCGATGATCTTCACCCCGTGGCGCACCACCGTCTCGCCCGATACCGCGCCCTCGACATTGCCGCCCTGTTCGGCGGCAAGGTCGACGATGACGCTGCCGGCGCGCATCGACGCGACCTGCGCATCGCTGACCAGACGCGGGGCGGCGCGGCCGGGGATCAGCGCGGTGGTGATGACGATGTCCTGCCTGGCGATATGCGCCGAGACCAGATCGGCCTGCGCGGCCTGATATTCGGGAGACATCTCGCCGGCATAGCCGCCGGTGCCTTCGCCCTCGATCCCGGCGACATTCTCCACGAACACCGGTTTCGCGCCCAGCGACTGGATCTGTTCCTTCGTCGCCGACCGGACGTCGGTGGCCGATACCTGCGCGCCCAGCCGCCGCGCGGTGGCGATCGCCTGCAACCCCGCCACGCCGACGCCCATCACGAACACCTTGGCCGCGCTGACAGTGCCCGCCGCGGTCATCATCATCGGAAAGGCGCGGTCATATTCGGCCGCGGCGTCGAGCACCGCCTTGTAGCCCGACAGGTTCGACTGCGACGACAGGATGTCCATCGACTGCGCGCGGGTGATTCGCGGCATGAACTCCATGGCCAGCGCCTCAAGTCCCGCAGCGGCATAGCCGTCGATCTTCGCGCGCTCGCCAAACGGATTCATCGCCGCGACGATCCACGCGCCGGAGGCGGTCCCGGCGATGGTGGCGGCATCCGGTCCCTGTACGCCCAGCAGGATGTCGGCGGCCGCGACGGTCGCGGCCCGGTCGCCGATCTGCGCGCCCGCATCGGCAAAGGCCTGGTCGGTATAGCCGGCCGCCGCGCCCGCGTCGCGTTCGACCGCCACGACGGCGCCGAGCGCGATGAACTTCTTCACCGTTTCCGGCGTGGCGGCCACCCGCCGTTCGCCGTCGACATGCTCCCTGAGGACGGCGATCCGGACCATCGCGGTCAGGCGATCAGATAGATGATGATCGCGACCAGCACCGCGCAGGCCAGCGACCCCCATTTCAGCATGCCGATCATGCTGGTGTAGGTCGCCTCATGCGTCTTCAAATCACCGTTTCCGGCCATTGATCCTGCCCCCATGCGAACGTGCGTGTAATCTTGTTGCGGATAACCATAGCCAGCACGCACGCTTCGCTCAACCCCGTTGCGCCTGTCGGGATCGGTCGCGGTGACGGCTCCGGTGCTTAAGTCGCCCTTTACCCCGCCGCGCGTATCACGATGGCCGAAGCGAACGGGGTGGATGAATGACGCGCAACGGGCAGCGCCTGCTATTGCTGATCGACAACGAACAGGCCCAGCGCCGGCTCGTCGCCGCACTCGCCGCGCGGGCCGGCTGGCGATCGGTCTTCGCCGATGAGGGCGAGATGGCGATCGCTACGCTGGGGACGCAGGACGGGATGCAGCTTGACGCGATCATCATCGATTCGCCCGCGCCTGATGCCGATGTCGCCGCGCTGATCGCCGCGTTGCGCGAACGCCGGCCCGCCCTGCCGATCCTGATGCTGACCGCCAACGGATCGGTGTCGCACGCGGTCAGCGCGATGCGCGCCGGCGCGACCGATTTCCTGGTGAAGCCGATCGCCCCCGACCGGCTGCTCGCCGCGCTGGAGGCCGCCGTTGCCGGCACCGCCGCCGGCGAACTGCGCCCGCTGACCGAGAAGATCCCTGCGCTGCTGGCGTTCGACGAGATCGTCGGGTCGTCCCCCGATTTCCGCGCTGCGCTCGCCATCGCCGCCAAGGCCGCGCGCGCCCGCGTGCCCTTGCTGCTGGAGGGCGAAAGCGGTGTCGGCAAGGAAGTCGTCGCCGAGGCTGTCCACGCCGCCTCGCCCCGCGCCAAGAAGACGATGGTGGCGATCAACTGCGGCGCGATTCCGCAGAATCTGGTCGAAAGCGAATTGTTCGGCCACGAAAAAGGCGCGTTCACCGGCGCGTTCGAGCGCAAGGTCGGGCGCTTTGCCGAGGCGGACGGTGGCACGGTTTTCCTCGACGAGATCGGTGAGATGCCGCTCGACGCGCAGGTCAAGCTGCTCCGCGTGCTGCAATCGGGCGAGGTCCACGCGATCGGCGCACGCCATCCGCGTACCGTTGACGTCCGCGTCATCGCCGCGACGAACAAGAAACTGATCGAGGAGGTCGAGGCGGGGCGTTTCCGTGAGGACCTGTATTACCGGTTGAACGTCGTGCAGGTGACGATCCCGCCGCTTCGCGAACGCATCGCCGATATCCCCGCACTTGCCCGGCACCTGCTCGCGCGGATCGCGCATCAGCCGGGGCTGCGTCCGCTTGGCATCACCGAAGACGCGCTGACGCTGCTGTCCGACTATGACTGGCCGGGCAATGTCCGCCAGTTGCAGAACGCGCTCTTCCGGGCGGCGGTGCTGTGCGAGGGCGCGGCGCTGACGGCGGCCGACTTCCCGCAGATCGCCAGCCTTGGCGCGCGGCGGGTGGGGCCGGCGGCGATTCCATCCAGCGGCGGCGTCACGCTGTTCCGCCCCGACGGCAACATGCGGATGCTGGAGGAGATCGAGGCCGACGTCATCCGCCTCGCGATCGGCCATTATCGCGGGCGCATGACCGAGGTCGCGCGCCGGCTCGGCATCGGCCGGTCGACCCTGTACCGCAAGCTGGGCGAACTGGGCATCGACAACGCGGCCTGAGCTATCGGCGCGGGGACGGGTGGACCCGAGCGGCGGCGTGGACGTTCATGGCGGGTACAAGCGGCGGGCGCTACCCGCCGCGCCCCATCTGGAGTACCCCCGGTCATGTTCCGTTTCGCCATCCCCCTGCTGACGCTCGCTATCATCGCCGGCCCGGTCGCCGCGCAGGAAACGCGCGCCACCGCCACCGCCAAGTTCAGGGCCGAATTCGCCGCGTCCGATACCAACAAGGACGGCTTGCTGACCCAGGCCGAGGTGCAGGCCCGGATCCAGCGGATGCGCGCTGGCAAGACCAAGACCGATCCGGTCCACGCAAAGCGTCTCGCCGGCCTGTGGTTCAGCAATGCCGACGCCAACAAGGACGGCAAGGTGACCGAGGCCGAGGGGCAGGCCCTGCTGGTCGCGACCATGGACCGTTACGACGCCAATCGCGACGGCAAGGTCGGCACCGGCGAAAAGGCGCAGGCGAAAAAGGCGATACTGGGTCGCTGAACCGATCGGGCGGCGCTTCGTTACACCCCCGTCGCACGTCTTGCGCGCTGCCCGCCCGTCGCTAGGACGGGCGGCCAAAGTCCCCTGCTGGAGTACCCCATGAAAGACCTCGTCGCCTTCGATCTCGACGGAACGCTCGCGGAGAGCAAGCAGCCGCTGAAGGAGCCGATGGGGGAAGCCCTGGCCGACCTGCTGGGCGTCGCGCATGTCGCGGTCATTTCGGGCGGCGACTGGCCGCAGTTCCAGAAGCAGGTGGCCAGCCGCCTGCCAGCGCGCGCCGACCTGAGCAAGCTGTGGCTGATGCCGACCACGGGCACCAAGCTGTACACCTGGCGCGACGGCGCATGGGGGTCGGTCTATGCCGAACTGTTCGACGACGAACTGAAGGCCAAGATCCTGACCGCCTTCGATGAATCGCTGGAGGCGACCGGTTTCAAGCCCGAGCAGACCTGGGGCGAGCGGATCGAGGATCGCGGCAGCCAGATCACCTTTTCGGCGCTCGGCCAGCAGGCCCCGATTGCGGAAAAGGAGCATTGGGATCCCGATTTCGCCAAGCGCAAGATCATCCAGGCCGACCTGCGCCAGCGCCTGCCGGGCCTGTCGATCAACATGGGCGGCGCGACCTCGATCGACATCACCCGCGAAGGCGTCGACAAGGCGTACGGGCTGAAGAAGCTGCGCGACGAAAGCGGCATCGCGCTTGAGGCGATGATGTTCATCGGCGACGCGATCTTCCCCGGCGGCAACGATTACCCGGCCAAGGAATTGGGGCTGGATACGGTCCGCGTTCGCGACCCGGAGGAAACGCTGTCGGTGATCGCCGCGATCGTCGCCTGCCAGAAATAATGGTCCTGTCGTCATCCCGGACCTGACCCGGGGTCCAGAGCCACGAGCATCATTGCCTGTGGCTCTGGACCCCGACGTCCGCCGGTACGATGTGACTACGCCGCGATGCGCGACTCCCGCAGCGCGTCTGCCGCAATGCCGATGCTCCGCTTGCGGGCCTCATGGTCATAGATCGCGCTGCTGATGAGCAGTTCGTCGACCCCGGTCCGCTCGACGAACGCCGCCATCTGGCGGGCGACCGTGGCGGGGGATCCCACCGCCGAACACGACAGCACCTGATCGAGAATGGCCGCACCCTGCAGTCCCAGGGACTCGCGATAGCCCGCGACCGGCGGCGGTAACTGACGCGGCCGGCCGGTGCGCAGGGCAACGAACGATTGCTGCTGCGACGATGCCAGCAATTCGCCCTCCGCATCGCTGTCGGCCGCAAACACGTTCATCGCCGCCATCGCGTAAGGCCGTGCCAGCGTCGCCGAGGGCCGGAAGTCGCGACGATAGACAGCCAGCGCCTGATCGAGCGCGTCGGGCGCGAAGTGCGAGGCAAAGGCATAGGGCAGGCCGAACGCGGCGGCCATCTGTGCGCCGAACAGGCTGGATCCGAGGATCCACAATTCGGGCTTCGCGCCCGCGCCCGGCGTCGCGACGATCCCTGTCTGGCCATCGTCGGCGAAATAGCTCTGCAACTCCAGCACGTCCTGCGGAAAGGCGTTGGAATCCGTTTCCAGCGTCCGTCGCATGGCGCGCGCGACCCTCTGGTCCGATCCCGGTGCGCGGCCAAGCCCCAGGTCGATGCGACCGGGGAACAGCGCGTCCAGCGTCCCGAACTGTTCGGCGATCGCCAGCGGCGCGTGGTTGGGCAGCATGATCCCGCCCGACCCGACGCGGATCGTCTTCGTCGCCGCGGCGACATGGCCGATCACGACCGAGGTCGCGGCCGACGCGATGCCGGTCATGCCGTGATGTTCGGCCACCCAGTACCGGGTATAGCCATGCGCCTCGGCATGGGCGGCCAGGTCAGCGGCATTGGCAAGGGCCTGTCCCACGGTGCCTCCTTCGACGACAGGGACCAGATCGAGCAGGGAATAGCGTGTCATGCGCTGGATATGGGGTTTGCGTTGCGTTTCGCTACCCTTTGCCCCGCTTGCTCCGACCATCCGCTGTCCGTAGAGCCTGCCGCCATGCAGTCCCGCCTGTCCCACATCCGCAACTGGGTCTTCGACCTCGACAACACGCTGTACCCGGCGGGGGCGGACCTGTTCGAGCAGGTCGATGCGAAGATGACCGCGTTCATCGGCGACTATCTGGGGCTGGACCCGGTCGCGGCGCGGCGGGTGCAGAAGGGCTATTTCATGGGCCACGGCACGACGCTGGCCGGGCTGATGGCCGAACACGATGTCGATCCGCACGTTTTCCTTGATTACGTCCACGACATCGAGATGGACGTGCTGGAGTATGACGCGCCGCTGGTCGCCGCGATCGCCCGGTTGCCGGGGCGCAAGCTGGTCTTCACCAATGGCGACCTGCCCTATGCACTAAAGGTGCTCGACCGGCTGGGTCTTGGCGGCAGCTTCGAGGCGGTGCACGACGTCCATGCGATGAACCTGGTGCCGAAGCCTGCCGCCAGCGCCTATCGCGGGATCTGCGACCGGTTCGACCTTGATCCCACAGCGACGCTGTTCGCCGACGACATGATGCGCAATCTCGCGCCGGCCAAGGCGATCGGCATGACGACCGTCTGGGTCGACAACGGGTCGGAACAGGCCCCCGATGCGGGCCGCGACTTCATCGATTTCACCACCCCTGACCTGAGCGCGTGGCTGCACGCGATACTGGAGGACCAATGACCGATCTTGCCACCACGATCGACGCCGCCTGGGACGCGCGCGACGGGCTGGGCCTGACCACCACCGGGCCGTCGCGTGACGCGGTGACCGAGGCGCTGGCGATGCTGGACGCCGGCACCGCGCGCGTGGCCGAGCCGGACGGTGCCGGCGGGTGGCGCGTCAACCAGTGGCTGAAGAAGGCGGTGCTGCTGTCGTTCCGGCTGAACGACAATGTCGTGATGGACGGACCCGGCGGGGCCAACTGGTTCGACAAGGTGCCGTCGAAGTTCACCGGATGGGGCGAGGCCGAGTTCCGCGCCGCCGGTTTCCGCGCGGTGCCGGGCAGCATCGTCCGGCGCGGCGCGTTTGTCGGCAAGGGCGCGGTCCTGCTGCCCAGCTTCGTCAACATCGGCGCCTATGTCGGGGAAGGGTCGATGATCGACGCCTGGGCGACGGTCGGATCCTGTGCGCAGATCGGCAAGGGTGTCCACATCTCGGGTGGTGCCGGCATCGGCGGCGTGCTGGAACCGTTGCAGGCCGATCCGGTCATCATCGGCGACGGCGCGTTCATCGGCGCGCGCGCGGAAGTGGCGGAGGGCGTTCGCGTCGGCGAGGGCGCGGTCCTGTCGATGGGCGTGTATCTGGGCGCGTCGACCAAGATCGTCGACCGGGCGACCGGCGAAGTGCATATGGGCGCGGTGCCGCCCTATGCGGTCGTCGTGCCGGGCAGTCTGGGCGGTGGAGACGGTAAGCCCGCCTTGTACTGCGCCGTCATCGTCAAGACGGTCGACGCGCAGACCCGGTCGAAGACGGGCATCAACGACCTGCTGCGGGATTGAGGACGCACCCCGGCTAAACCCCAGCTTAACACCCCATTCGGAACCCGTTCAGCGCGAACCGGTTATCTCCATCCTCACGATCCGATCCCGATTCGTCGGGGTTTCTAGCGGACCGGCGTATCTGTTGAGGAGGTTCGGCATGACGGGAATGTTCAGGAAAGCAGGTTTGGGGTTCGCACTGGCGGCGACCGCGCTGGCGAGCGCGGCACCCGCGGAGGCGCAGCGCTGGGGCGGGCGGCATTATGATCGTCGCGGCGGCGGTGATGCGGTCGCCGGCGCGGTGATCGGTGGCATCCTCGGCCTTGGCGTCGGGGCCGCGATCGCCAGCAGCAACCGGCCGCGCTACGTCGATCGCGGCTATTACGATCAGGGTTATTATCCCGCGCCACCGCCACGCGCCTTCTATCGCCCGCGCGCCTATGTCTACAACGACTACCGGCCCCGCTGCTTCGACCAATGGCGCTATGATCCCTATTATGGCGATCAGGTCCGGGTGCGGGTCTGCAACTGACCCGACCGGGTGATCGGACAAGCGCGGGGGGCAACTCCCGCGCTTTTTTTGTAGCCGTTCGCCGCCGGAACGGGCTAAGCGCGCGAACATGACCGATACGCCCCCCGATCGCCTTTCGACCAACCCCGACAGCCCGTTCTTTCAGCAGGAGTTGCTGGAACGCGGGATCGGCATCCGTTTCAAGGGTGTCGAGCGCCGTGACGTCGAGGAATATTCGCGGTCCGAGGGCTGGATCCGTGTCGCGCTGGGCAAGAAGGTCGACCGTCACGGCCGCCCGCTGACCCTGAAGCTGAACGGCGAGGTCGAGGCGTGGTTCGAGCGTCCCGCCGCCGGTGACGACACCGCGACCGACACCGACGCCGCCTAAACGTCGGCCGCGCGCGGCAACCGGACGGCGGCGACAAGGCCACCGCCGGATGCCGCGTCCAAATCCAGCGCGCCGCCGTACAGCACGGCCAGATCGCGCACGATCGCCAGCCCGAAACCGTGACCATCGCCACGCTCGTCCAGCCGCAGGCCGGGGGTCGTTGCCCGCGCCCGGTCGCCGGCGGCAATGCCGGGGCCGTTGTCGGTAACGCACAGTACCACCTGCGCGCCTTCCCGCTTTGCCTCGATCCAGACTCGGTCGCGTGTGTGGCGAAACGCATTGTCGAGCAGGTTGCCGGCGATTTCGTCGAGATCATGCGCGTCGACCGCGACCGCCAGATCATCGGCGATCGTCTGGACCAGGTCGATCGCGCGATCGGCGTGAAGCCGGCCGAGCATCGCTGTCAGATCGGTGATCGCTGGCGCGAGCGGGGTCGCAACGCGGCCTGACGCCAGCACACTGCGCGCACGACCAAGGTGATGGCGGATGGTCGCATCCAACTGTGCCGCCAGTTCCGCAAGCCGCCCGTCCGCATCGCGCCCCGGTTCGGCCAGCGCCAGCCCAAGCGTGGCCAGCGGTGTTTTCAGCCCGTGCGCCAGATTGGCGGCGCTCGACCGGGCGACGGCCAGCGCGGCGGCGTTATCGGCGAGCAGCGCGTTCATTTCCGTCACCAGCGGTTGCAACTCGCGCGGCTGGTCGGCGGGCACGCGGTCCACGCGCCCGGCGCGCACGGCGGCAATCGCGGCACGCAGGGTCGCAAGCGGGGCAAGACCGATCCGCAGCTGCACCAATGTCGCCAGCGCCAGCGCAACGCCCAGCACGGCGAGTGACAGCAGTAGCGGCACCATCGCCCCCCGGATCGGACTGGCGACGACCGATCGCGGCGCGGCGGCGGTGATCGTCACGGGACCGGCATCGGTCGGAACGATCGCCTGCCGCGCGTGAAGCCGCGTGCCGTCGCGATCGTTCCAGTCAAACGCGGCGGGGCCGTCCGGTCGGTCGGGACCGGGCGGCGGGCCAGCCATGTCCGGCCGGTCGTCTCGGCCGGTTTCCGGCCCCGGATGGTGCTCGCCCCGCCGCCCGGGTGTCGGCAGCATGGCGGGCGGCGCGTCGGTCGAGGCGATGGTGCGGCCCGGGGACTCGATCCGCCAGCCATAGCCCGGCGTGGCCAGTGCGCGCGTGGCGGCGATCCGCGCGGTGTCGATCCGGCCATCGGGCGTGACCGCGCTGCCCAGCAGCGCCAGTTCGGCGTCCAGCCGCTGGTCCAGCCCCTGCGTCACGAACCGTTCCAGCACATGGCCGATGGCGAAGGCGGCGATCAGCAGCGCAACCGCGATGGCGATCGCCGACAGGCCGAGCATCCGGCCATAGAGCGATCGGGGCAGCCGCCTCATGCCGCATCGCCGGCGGTCAGGCGGTAGCCGCGTCCGCGCACCGTCTCGATCCGGTCGCGACCGATCTTCTTGCGCAGGCGGCCGACGATGACCTCCAGCGAATTGGAATCGACGTCGGCATCACCCTCATACACCCGCTCCATCAGGTCGAGCCGCTCGATCACCGTGTCCTTTCGCAGCATCAGCGCCGACAGCACACGCCACTCGAACGCGGTCAGCTTCAGCGGCAGGCCGTCCAGCTCGAACTGCCCGGTCTGCGTCTCGAAGCCGATCGGCCCGCATTCCAGCCGGGTGGCGGCGTGGCCGGCGGCGCGGCGGACCAGCGCGCGCAGCCGCATGACGAGTTCCTCGACGCGGAACGGCTTGGTCAGGTAATCGTCCGCGCCCGCCTTGAACCCGGCCACCTTGTCCGACCAGGCATCGCGCGCGGTCAGGATCAGCACGGGCAGGTCGCGCCCCGCCGCGCGCCAGTCGCGCAGGACCGACACGCCATCCCTGTGCGGCAGGCCGAGGTCGAGCACGGCGGCGTCATAGGTTTCGGTTTCCCCCAGATGCCCGGCGTCGATCCCGTTGGCGGCGATGTCGACCGCGAAATGCTCCGCCCGCAACGCGCGCGCGATGGCCGGCCCCAGATCGGCGTCGTCCTCGACCAGCAATATCCGCAAAGGTCCGCGCTCCCTTCGTTCCTACGGCGTCTGCGGTAGGCACCGTCGCTAAACCCAAACTGAACGGCAAGGTTCAGCGGGGCGTGGGTAAGAATCGGTAGAAGGGCCGCAGCAAACACGCTGAAGGAGACATGTTGTGGTCGCTTTGAAATCTTTCGCACCCCGTCTGAGCCGCAGGGGCCAGCTGGGCCTTGGTGCCGCCGTTCTGGTCGCGGTCGGCGCGCTGGGCGGGGCTGGCGCGGTCGCCGCCACCCGCCCGTCGGTCGAAATGGCCCCGCGCGTCGCGACACCGATCGCCGCCTTGCCCAAGGCGTCGGGCGTGGTGACGGTCAAGGGCCGGGTGACCGAGGTCTATGGCGACCGCTTCGTCGTCGCCGATGCCAGCGGCAAGACGATGGTCGCCGCCGGCCGTGACGGACGCGGTGCGGTGACCAGGGGGCAGCCGGTGCTGGTGCAGGGCCGCTATGACGACGGTCAGCTGCGCGCATCCTATCTGGTCGACAGTGCCGGCCGGGTCGAGGCGGTCGGTCCCGGCGGACGCCCGCCGCACCCGGGCGATGCGCGTGGCCCCAAAGGACGCGGCCCCGACGGGCGCGGTCCCGGCGGCCCCGGCGGCCCCGGCGGTCCGGGTGGTCCCGGCCCACGCGGGCCTGGCGGGCCCGGCGGACCCAATGCCGGCATGGCCCCGCCACCGCCGCCCGCAGGCTGCGCACCCGGCACCGGGGCAGGCATGACTCCACCCCCGCCTGCGATCAACGGTCAGCAGCCGCCGGCACCGGTCGCCGGTCAGATGCCACCGCCGTCTGCCGCAACCACGGTTCAGCGTCGGTGAGCGCGATATCCCCGGGTTCTGTCCCGGACCCGGGGATATCCGCAGACCGGGATCGCGTGATGTCGGGCGTCAGATCGCGCTCTGCCCCAGATAATGGCTCTGCGCCGCGTCGGTGGCGTTGACCGCCAGGATCGACCGAGCCTCGCTCGGGTGGCGGGCGCGGCCGCGCCGGTCGCTGCTGGCGGCGATCACCCGGTCGAGCAGATCCTGTCCCTCGCGCCACCAGCCATTGCCGCTGGCGGCGTTCAGATGCCCCTGCGGTCCCGCATCGACGAAGTGGCTGCCCCAGTCGACCGCCAGACTGTGCGCGCGGTCGATGGCGACCCACGGGTCGTCGCTGCTCGCCACCACGATCGACGGGAAGGGCAGCGGCGTTCGCGGGGAGGGGGCAAAGCCCTTCAGCTCGGCTGCGGCACCGTCGCGGTCGACATCCGCCGGCGCGACCAGCAGCGCGCCCGCCACCGGCCAGCCATAAGGTTGCGGCGACAGCTCGGCCCACCACGCGACCGCCAGGCAGCCCAGACTGTGTGCGGCCAGGATCACCGGTGCCTGTGCCTGCCGGATCGCCTCGTCCAGCCGGGTCACCCAGGCATTGCGATGCGGCGTGTTCCACATGCCCAGTTCGACGCGGATCGTGTCGGGGCGGGCATCCTCCCACAAGGTCTGCCAGTGGCTGGGACCGGATCCGCCGAGGCCCGGCACGGTGAGGATGGTCGGATTGACGGCGTCGTACGGTGCAAAGGAACCCATCGCGCTTTCTCCTGTCGTTCCCCGAGTCCGCGCCCACGCGGCTCGATCTCGATGATGTAAAGATATTCCCATTGAATTGATAGGCAATGGGGCTTGCGGTAGGTCGACGACGCAATGCGACTAGCCGCTTTCGCCCGCGCGCCGTTGGCCATACAACGGCAGGCCAGACGACACGGGATCCCCTGCATGACCACCATCATCCGCGAAGCCGACCTGATCGAAAGCGTCGCCGACGCGCTCCAGTTCATCAGTTACTACCACCCGATGGACTATATCCGCGCGCTGGGCGTCGCGTATGAAGCGGAGCAGGGACCGGCGGCCAAGGACGCGATCGCGCAGATCCTGACCAACAGCCGGATGTGTGCGGAGGGCCATCGCCCGATCTGCCAGGATACCGGGATCGTCACGATCTTCATCAAATGGGGCATGGACTGCCGCCTCGATTCGACCGCGCGGTCGTTGCAGGAGGTCGTCGACGAGGGTGTGCGCCGGGCTTACCTCCACCCCGAGAACAAGCTGCGCGCGTCGATCCTCGCCGATCCGGCCTTCACCCGCCGCAATACCAAGGACAACACGCCCAGCGTCCTGAACGTCGAGATGGTGCCCGGCAATACCGTGTCGATCGACGTCGCGGCCAAGGGCGGCGGCAGCGAGAACAAGTCGAAGTTCAAGATGATGAACCCGAGCGATTCGATCGTCGACTGGGTGCTGGAGATGATCCCGCAGATGGGGGCCGGCTGGTGCCCGCCCGGCATGCTCGGCATCGGCATCGGCGGCACGGCGGAAAAGTCGATGCTGCTCGCCAAGGAATCGCTGATGGGCGCGATCGACATGGCGCAGCTCAAGGAACGCGGGCCGAAGAACGATATCGAGGCGCTGCGGATCGAGATTTACGACAAGGTCAACGCGCTGGGTATCGGCGCGCAGGGGCTGGGTGGCCTGTCCACGATCCTCGACGTCAAGATCGCCGACTGGCCGACCCATGCCGCGTCGAAGCCGGTGGCGATGATCCCGAACTGCGCCGCGACCCGCCACGCGCATTTCACGCTCGACGGGTCGGGTCCGGCCTATCTGGAGGCACCGAAGCTGGAGGAATGGCCCGACGTCCACTGGACGCCGGACAAGGCGGCGATCCGCGTCGACCTCGATACGCTGACGCCAGAGGTCGTGCAGGGGTGGAAGCATGGCGACCGCCTGCTGCTGAACGGCAAGATGCTGACCGGGCGCGATGCCGCGCACAAGCGGATCGCCGACATGCTGGCCAGGGGCGAGCCGCTGCCGGTCGATTTCGCCGGTCGCGTCATCTATTATGTGGGGCCGGTCGATCCTGTGGGTGAGGAAGTGGTGGGGCCTGCTGGTCCGACCACCGCGACCCGGATGGACAAGTTCACCCGCATGATGCTCGATCAGGGCCTGCTGGCGATGGTCGGCAAGGCGGAACGCGGGCCGGACGCGACCAGGGCGATCGCGGAAGGCAAGTCGGCCTATCTGATGGCGGTCGGTGGTGCCGCCTATCTGGTCGCGCGCGCGATCAAGGGGTCGAAGGTCGTCGGGTTCGAGGATCTGGGCATGGAGGCGATCTACGAGTTCGAGGTCAGCGACTTTCCCGTCACCGTCGCGGTCGATTCGGCCGGCGAGAACGTCCACACGCTCGCGCCGCTGGTATGGCGCGACAAGATCGCGCGCGAAGGCCTGCTGGTCGGCGCGTGACCACATATCTGCCATTCGCCCGTTGGAGGATTCGACCATGACCAGGATTTTGGCGGGCATCGCTGCCGTCGCGTTGGCGACCACTGCCCCGGCCCAGAGCACCCAGAACACCCAGAGCACTCAAAACACCCAGACGCCCGCGCCCGCGCCCGCGCCGCAATCGGCCCCGACGATCCAGAGCCGCCTTGGCGCGCTGGGTGGTCTGCTTGGCGGTGGTAGCGGCGGTGTCGCCGGCCTGCCGAACCTGGGGGCAGCGGGTGCCGGCAATGTCGCCGGGCTGCTTGGCTATTGCGTCCGGAACAAGCTCACCAGCGGAACCGGCGTCGCCTCCGTCCTTGGCAAGCTGACCGGCAAGCCGGGCGTGACGACGTCGAGCGACTATGCCGCCGGGCAGCAGGGGCTGTTGCAGGGACGCGACGGCAAGGGCTTCTCGCTCGATGGCGCGAAGACGGGCCTTCGTACCAAAGTCTGCGATCTGGTGCTCAGCCGCGCCCGGTCCTTCCTGTGACCCCGGTCTTTCCTGTGACGGTGTAGCGCGTCAGGCGGCGACGCTGGCCGCGAACCGCCCCGCGCTGGCCTTCAGCGTGTCGAGCAGGGTGTCGAGCGTGTCGAACCGGTGGCTGACGTCCTCGATCTCGGAGGCCATTGCCTGGCTGTCCTTGCTGATCGTCGCGATCGTCGACGACATGGCATTGGCCGCCAGCGCGGTTTCGTCGACCGCCGCCGTGATCGCGGTAACGGTGCGCGCCTGCGTTTCCATGGCCTGACGGATCCGGCCGGCCGACCCCTGAACTTCGTCCACCGTGGTGCGGATCAGCGCGTTGGTGTCGACCGTGCTGCGCGTCGCCGACTGGATGGCGATGATCCGGGCGGCGATGTCGTCGGTGGCGCGCGCGGTCTGGCTGGCGAGCGACTTCACCTCCTGCGCGACCACGGCAAAGCCACGGCCGGCATCGCCCGCGCGCGCCGCCTCGATCGTGGCGTTCAGCGCCAGCAGGTTCGTCTGGCCGGCAATGTCGCGGATCAGGCTCAGGATCGTTTCGATCGACTGGGCATGGTCGGACAGCACCGCCGACATGGCGACCGCGTGGCCGGCCTGTTCGGCGGCGCGGGTCGCGATATCGGCCGCGATCTCGACTTCGCTGCGGGCCGCGTCGATCGCCTGGATCAGGCCGGCGGCGGTCCGGGCCGCGTCGCGCATCGCGACCGCCGACTGTTCGGCCGCATCGGCCACCTCCGACGTCTTGCCGAGCATGCCGCGCGCCGACAGCGCGCTGTGCACGGACTGGGCGCGCAGCCGCTGCCCTTCGCTGTTCGCATTGTCGACCAGCCCGGCGATGCTGCCGCGGAAATCGACGGACAGCGCGTCGCGGGCGTGGTGCGCTTCGAAATCGAGGAAGGCGGCATGCAGCGTCGCATGGACATCGCATTCCAGCGATCGCATCCGCGTGAAGACGCTGTTGATCTGCTGGCGCTCCTCCTTGGAACATTCGTACCGCCGGCTCAGGATATCCAGCGTCTCCGACGCGCCGGCCGATGTCGCCGCCAGCAAGGTCGTGAGCGGAACACCGGCAAGATAGGCCCGGCCGATGGCCCGTTCCGCACGCTGGATCCAGCTGGGCTGGTCGGTCGCGGTGTAGCGTTCGCGCAGATACTCGGCATCGAGATCGCCCAGGCCGTCGAACGATCCGTGGCCCCCGCTTGCCTGCGCGTCCGCGACGCCAGCGGCGTCCGGCATCACGATCGACCAGATCAGGCGTCCGACGGCGAAATCATCGTCGGTAAAGCCGAACAGCCTTAGCCGTTCGGACAGGTCGATTGATGCCGTGACCACCCCATGTACGGGCAGATGCCTGTTGACGATCCTCACTGCAGTACAACCTCCCCGATCCCGACCGATCGAGTGGAACCTTGGCGGGCAAACACCAAGATGCTCTTAATACTCCGTGTTATTCCCGGGTAACGGCGTATTTTGTATAAGACGACGTCCGCCGGGGCACGTCAGACAGGAAAAGAGGTTGCCGGGCGCGCCCGCAGGCGACCCGACAACCTCCTGACATGGTCAGCGGCCGGAGAGCTCCAGCCCGGAGGACCATGCATACCGCAAGGTCTGTGTCCTCATGCGTTGACCGGGACAGGAATGTCCCCGCACGAGATCTACAGCCTTAGCGGCGAGTCCCCCGAACGAACCGAACCGAACTCACTGCTGAACCATGAGACATCGGATCACCTCCTTTCGCTAGTTGATTACGCGTGGCGGCCAGGGCTGGCCGCGACCGCAATGTGTGCGGTACGCGGCCGCGATACAAGTCTTGAAATGCAGGGCGGTTTGCGTCAGCTTTTCGCCCCGCGATACGGTTACCCCCGGCAGTCCTCGGTGACGCGTCCGATCTCCGCCCAGGCGGGGATCACCAGCGTCGGTGCGCCGGCCTGTTCGACCACGAACCGCCCGCGACTGAAGCCCATCGCCTCCAGCAGCGTATCGCCGGTCGCCAGCGCGGTCGCGACATAGGCGGGCGTGCCACCGGTCGGCTGGACGCCGAGGCTGCGCAGCATCGTGCTGGTACGGATCGTCAGCGGCGTCGTGACGCTGCCTGACCGCGACAGATACAGGCGACGCGCACCCAGGTCGCAACGCAGCGTCAGCGCGGCGTCGGCGCCCGCAGGGCCGAACAGCGCGATCGACCCGCGCGCGTCCCGCCGATAGCTCCATGTCCCCGGCGTCAACGGCCAGTCGCGCCAGTCCGGGCCGGGGGCCGGTGCGGGCGGAACCGGGCGCGGCAGGGGGCGCGGTTGCGGCGTGGGGGCCGCCGGTTCGGGCGGACGCGACGCGGGCACGCAGGCCACGGCAAACGCGGCCAGCGACAGGGCGGCCATGAGCGAACCACGGCGGGCGAGAAGATCGGAAAAATACATCACCCAATGCTATGCTATAGCCGGACGCGACGCTCAAGGACGGCGCGACGGAGTGTGCCGGGAACCGCTGGCGTTGAGGGCGGTTCACTCGACAAACAAGGAGAATATCATGTCCAATACCGTCGACGCCCCCACCCTGCTGCTCGTGCAGGCCAATATCGCCAACACCATGAAGGTCGACAGCCGCGACGGCGATTCGATCGGGTCGGTTTATTCGTTCATGGTGCACAAGGGGTCGGGCCGGGTCACGCACGCGGTCCTGAGCCTTGGCGGGTTCCTTGGCATGGGCAAGAGCTTCTATCCGGTCCCGTTTTCGGTGCTGCAGTTCGACGCCGTGCGCGACCAATATGTCATCACCACCGACCGTCGCCTGCTGGAAGGCGGCCCGAGCTGGTCCAACAACGCGCCAGTCTTCGACCAGGCCTATGCCGACCGCGTGGCGAGCTATTACGGCGTCGGCACGGAAAACCTGAGCGCGGAGTAACCGATCAGGCGACGTGCCGGGAACGAAGCCCCGGCACGCCGCCTGTTATGCCTTATGCCTTGCGACCGGACTTGAACTTCTGGCTCTTGCCATAGCGTGTCTTGCGCGTGCCGGGTTTACCCTCGTTCGACCGGCCCATGACCGGGGCTTTTTGCTGGTCGACCGGCAGCCCGAGTTCCTCGTTTTCGAGTTGGCGGATTTCGTCGCGCAGGCGGCCCGCGGTTTCGAATTCCAGATCCGACGCGGCCTTGCGCATCTGCTTTTCCAGATCCTCGATATAGGCGCGCAGGTTGTGGCCAACCATGTGCGGCCGGTCCTCGTCGATCTCGACCGTCACCTGATCGCCGCTGGCGACGTGCGCGATGATGTCGCCGATGTTGCGCTTGATCGTGGTCGGCGTGATGCCGTGCTCGGTGTTGTACGCGATCTGTTTCTCGCGGCGGCGATTGGTTTCGTTCATCGCGCGCTCCATGCTGCCCGTCACCCGGTCGGCGTAGAGGATGACCCGCCCGTCGACGTTACGCGCGGCGCGGCCGATGGTCTGGATCAGCGAGGTTTCGCTGCGCAGGAACCCCTCCTTGTCGGCGTCGAGGATCGCGACCAGCCCGCATTCGGGAATATCCAGCCCCTCGCGCAACAGGTTGATGCCGATCAGCACGTCGTACACACCCAGCCGCAGGTCGCGTATCAACTCGATCCGCTCCAGCGTCTCGACGTCGCTGTGCATGTAGCGGACCTTGATACCCGCCTCGTGCATATATTCGGTCAGATCCTCCGCCATCCGCTTGGTCAGCGTGGTGACGAGGGTGCGGTATCCAAGCGCGGTGGTCTTTTGCGCCTCGACGATCAGATCCTGCACCTGTTCCTCGACCGGCTTGATCTCGACCGGCGGGTCGATCAGCCCGGTGGGACGGATGACCTGTTCGGCGAAGACGCCGCCCGTCTGCTCCATTTCCCACGACCCCGGCGTTGCCGAGACATAGGTCGTCTGCGGCCGCATCGCGTCCCATTCGTTGAACCGCAGCGGCCGGTTGTCGATCGCGGAAGGCAGGCGGAAACCGTATTCGGCCAGTGTCAGCTTGCGCCGGTGATCGCCGCGCGACATGCCGTTGATCTGGCCGATCGTCACATGGCTTTCGTCGATGAACAGCATCGCGTTTTCGGGCAGATATTCGAACAGCGTGGGCGGCGGTTCGCCCGGCATCCGCCCGGTCAGGAAGCGGCTGTAATTCTCGATCCCCGCGCAGGATCCGGTCGCGGCGATCATCTCCAGATCGAAGTTGGTGCGCTGCTCCAGCCGCTGCGCCTCCAGCAGCTTGCCCTCGCTGACCAGTTCCTTCAGCCGCTCGGCCAGCTCATGCTTGATCGCCTCGCCCGCCTGTTTCAGCGTGGGGCCGGGCGTGACGTAATGCGAATTGGCATAGACGCGGACCGAATTGAGGCTCGCGACCTTCTTGCCGGTCAGGGGATCGAACTCGACGATGTCCTCGATATCATTGCCGAAGAACGAGATGCGCCACGCGCTGTCCTCGTAATGCGACGGGAAGATTTCGAGGTTGTCGCCGCGCACGCGGAAATTGCCGCGCTGGAACGCGGCGTCGTTGCGCTTGTACTGCAGCGCGACCAGCTTGCGGATGATCTCCGACTGATCGACCGAGGTGTCCTTCTTCAGGTCGAAGATCATCGCCGAATAGGTTTCGACCGATCCGATGCCGTACAGGCACGATACCGAGGCAACGATGATGACGTCGTCACGCTCCAGCAGCGCGCGGGTCGCCGAATGGCGCATCCGGTCGATCGACTCGTTGGTCGAGGATTCCTTCTCGATATAGGTGTCCGACCGCGCGACATACGCCTCGGGCTGGTAGTAATCGTAATAGCTAACGAAATATTCGACCGCGTTTTCGGGAAAGAACGACTTGAACTCGCCGTACAGCTGCGCCGCGAGGATCTTGTTGGGGGCAAGGATCAGCGCGGGCCGCTGCATCGCCTCGATCACCTTGGCGACGGTGAAGGTCTTGCCGGAGCCGGTGACGCCCAGCAGCACCTGATCGCGCTCGCCCGCCCTGGCCGCTTCGACCAGTTCGGCGATCGCGCCGGGCTGGTCGCCGCTGGGGGTATATTCGGTGACCAGCTTGAAGGGCTTGCCACCCTCGACCTTTTCGGGCCGTGCCGGGCGGTGGGGGACGAAGCTCTGACCCGTTTCGGGCTCGGCGAGGTTGGTGCGAATCTGGATTGCCATCGCGCATGAATATGGGTCTGACACCGCATCCGCGCAACGAAGCCGCGCGCCCAAGATGGAGTATGTGCATGCGCCGTATCGCGATCCTGCTGGCCGCCCTGCCGCTGGCCGCCTGCAATCAGGGCATCGACCTGACCAATGCCTCGATCGAACAGGTGGTGGACGCGTCGAAAAACGCCGAGACGCCGGAACCGGGCATGTGGCAGACGACCACCACGCTGGCGGCGATGGACCTGGGTCCGATCGCGGCCGGTAATCCGCAGGCGGCGGCGATGATGAAGCAGCAGATCGGCAAGACGCAGACGATCAGCGCCTGCCTGACGCCGGACAAGGCACAGTCGCCGGTACTTGCGGGTATCGAACAGTTGAAGAACTCCGGCTGCCGGTTCGACACCTTCAAGCTCGGCGGGGGCACGCTGGACGCGACAATGGCCTGCCAGCGGCCGGGTGGACGGATGACGGTCAGCCAGAAGGGCACCTATTCCTCCACCGCCTATGACCTGCAGTCGACCGTGGCGCAGGGGGACGCGGGCAAGCCAGCGACGTCGATGACGGTTCACGTCGTCGCCAAGCGCACCGGAGCGTGCGAGGCCGGGACACCGAAGACGTCGTAACTTACGGCAATGCACGCACCGCCGGCGTGTCGAGGCAGCGGAGCAACGCCGCGCGGGTCACGCCCCTGCGCGGCGCTGGCGGGCTATAGGCCGGGATAGCCGTCGGCACGCCGATCGGCACTGCATCGAACCCGGTCTGCCCGGTGCAGCGGGTCGCGGCGGCGAGCAGGGCGGGCGGTGTCTCGCGCCCTTCATAGGACAGATGGAACGTCCCCCAGTGGATCGGGATCGCCCGTGTCGCGCCGAGCAGCCGGTCGACCTCGACCGCGTCAACCGGGCCGATATGGCTGCCCGACTCCATCTGACCCGGCTGGAACCGGAAGGCGCCGATCGGCAGGATGGCGAGGCGCACCGGACCCAGCGCCGCCGCCTCGACCGGCCAGCGACCGTCGCCCATGCCGGTGTCGCCCGCGAAGAACACATTGCCGCCGGGCAGGCGGATCACGAAACTGGACCATAAGGCGCGGTTGCGATCGGTGAACCAGCGGCTGCCCCAATGGTGGTTGCGCGTCACCGCGACCTCGACGCCGGGGGCCAGCGCGACGCGCCCGCCCCAGTCCAGCGCGGTCGCGGGTACGCCCGCCTGACGGATGACGCTGTCATTGCCCAGGCTGGTGACGATGCGCGGTTGGTCGCGCGTCCACAGCGTTTTCAGCGTGGCCAGATCCATATGATCGTAATGATTGTGGCTGACGACGATCAGGTCGATCTTCGGCAGGTTGGCAAGCGCGATGCCGGGGGCGGTGACCCGCTTCGGCCCGACGCCGAACGGGCCGGCGGTGTCCGCCCAGACCGGATCGGTCAGGATGTTCAGCCCGCGCGTCTGCACCAGCATCGTCGCGTGACCGACCCAGGTCGCCACCATATGCTCGCCCTCGACCCGCGCGGCCGGCCTCGACGTGGCGGTGGCGACCCGCTCCGGCCAGACCGGGCGACCGTCATTGCCGGTCAGGAAGCGCCAGAGGAAACCGGCCCGCCCGCCGCCGGGGGTGCCGGTATCCTCGCCGTCCGGATTGGCGAACCGCGCGCCGTCGAAATGGTCGGTGGGGGATCCGCGATAATAGATCCGGTCGAGGAAACGCGGGACGATCGTCGCCGCCAGCCCGATCGCGACGAGGGCGAACAGGACGATGGTGCCGATGATCTTTGCTGCGCGCCGCACGATGGTTCGTTCCCCCCGGTTGAACTCCCCTAACGCGCCACGGCGGCGCATGGTCCACGACGCTGGACATTGGTCCCCGGAACGGTGCCTAATCGGGTCTTGAGGGCAAAAGCGGGGATGACGGCGATGCGGGCATGGATGACAGGACTGATGATGGCGGGCGCGGTGCTGCCAGCCACGGTCGCCGCGGCGGCCGCCGATCCGGTGGTCGATGAGCGCAGCGTCGCGGATTTGCAGGCGACAATGACCGCCGGCACGGCGTCGAGCGTCGATCTGGTCCGGGCCTATCAGCGGCGGATCGCCGCGATCGACCGCAAGGGACCGACCCTGCGCAGCGTCATCATGCTGAATCCCGATGCGCTGGCACAGGCGCGCGCACTGGACGGCGAACGGCGGCGCGGGCGAATCCGCGGGCCGCTGCACGGCGTGCCGATCCTCATCAAGGATAATATCGAAACCGCCGATCGCATGCCGACCACCGCCGGCAGCCTGGCGCTGAAGGACAACATGACCCGCCGCGATGCGCCGGTGGTGGCGGCCTTGCGCGCGGCCGGCGCGGTGATCCTGGGCAAGACCAACCTGTCCGAATGGGCGAACATCCGATCGACGCGGTCGATGAGCGGATGGAGCGCGGTTGGCGGCCTTGTCCGCAATCCGTACGCGCTCGACCGGACCGCCTGCGGATCGTCGAGCGGATCGGGCGCGGCGGTCGCGGCCAGTCTGGCGGCGGCGGCGGTGGGGACGGAGACCGACGGATCGGTCGTCTGTCCCTCCTCGGTCGCGGGACTTGTCGGCATGAAACCGACGATCGGGCTGGTCAGCGGCGTGCATGTCGTGCCGATCAGCCACAGTCAGGATACGCCGGGGCCGATGGCCAAGAGCGTGGCCGATGCGGCGGCGCTGCTGTCGGTCATGGCAGTGCCCGGGCCGGGACGCCGGGACTATGCCGCCGGCCTGTCGCGCGCGGCACTGTCCGGCCTGCGCGTCGCGGTACTGCGCCCCGACATGACGCCCGATCTGGCGGCGAAATATCAGGTGGCGCTCGATGTGCTGAAGGCGGCGGGGGCGGTGCTGGTCGAGGTCGAGCGCCCCAAGCTGGAGGGGCTGGGCGAGGCCGAGTTGCTGGTGCTGAAGACCGAATTGAAGGCCGATCTCGACGCGTATCTGGCGACCACGCCGGCGGCGGTGAAGACGCGGACGCTGGAACGGGTCATTGCCTTCGATACCGCCAATGCCGGCACCGAAATGCCGTTCTTCGGCCAGGAGCTGTTCGAGGACGCGGTCAAGACCGGGGGGCTGGACGATCCGGCCTACAAGGCGGCACGCGCCAAGTCGCTGCGGCTGGCAGGCGTCGAGGGCATCGACGCGATGTTGAAGACCGCGCGCGCGACCGTGCTGGTGCAGCCGACCTATGGCCCGGCCTGGCTGTCCGATACGGTGTATGGCGACCAATATGGCGGGCCGAGCGCGAGCGAACTGCCAGCGGTTGCCGGCTATCCGCACCTGACCGTGCCGATGGGGCTGGTCGACGGCCTGCCGGTCGGGCTGTCGTTCATCGCGACGAAGTTCGGCGATGCGACCGTGCTGGGCGCGGGTTATGCCTATGAACAGCGGGCGAAGGCGCGGGTCGCCCCGCGCTACCTGCCGACGGCGGATGCCGGGCCGGGGCTGGACGGGGTGCGGTAAGCCGGAGGGATCAGCGCGCCATCCGCCGGGCCAGCGCCGCCTGCCACAGCATCAGGAGCGGCACGACGCCAAGTTCCATCGCCAGCCCGAACAGATGCCCCTTGGACGGCATGCCGACGCTGGCGAGCGACACCACGCGCGCAAGGCCGCCGACGACCACGAGACTGCCGAGCAGGCGGAACCGCGCGCCCTTCGTCTCGATGTTCGGGATACAGGTCGTGAACCACAGCCCGACCGCGAAGAAGATCCCCGATATGTACCGGAAATGGCTGTCCAGATCGACCGGCACGACCGCGTGGTCGAGGAATCCGGGGCCGCGCAGGATGCTGGTCCCGCCTGTGACGATCGGCACGATGCAGGCGGCGGCGACCACCAGTTGCAGCAGGCGTTTTTCGATCATGGCCGCAACAGTTCCTCGCGCACGTGAATCGCGCGCAGCGACACGCGCACCTCGATCATGAACGAGATCAGCGATGCGACCAGCAACACCATCGCCAGAATGAAACAGATCGCGACGATGGTGCCGAAATGCAGCCCCGCCAGCACCGCGACGAACAACAGGCCGATCAGCGTGCAGACCGCGATCGCGCTGCTGACCGACAGAAACAGCGCGGCGTTGATGATCGACATCCGCCGGTCGAGCAACTTCAGTTCCATGACGTAGCGTTCGCGTTCCGGGCCACTCGATCGCGGGTGCAGATCCTCCAGCTTGCGCGATCGGTCGATGACGCGCGACAGGCGTCCGGCCAGAACGTTCAGCAACTGGCCGATCGCGGCCAGCATGAAGACCGGACCAAGCGACAGCTGGATCGTCTGGGCGATGGTGGCAACGGCGGGGATCATTGGAATCATGCGCCCATGATGTGGCGGTGGTCGGCGTTGCGAGCAAGGTCTAAGACGTATGGCGCATGGGCGCGACGGGCTGTCGGCGACCGGGGAAGGGACGAAGATGCGGGCGATGCCCCTGGCCGATTTCGAGCGACTGACACCCGGCGTCCAGGTGACGGTCGATGTCGGCCTGTCGGGGGCGATCGACGTGGTCGCGGCAGCGGCACTGTCGTCGCATCGGTTCCTGCGGTATCAGTGGTTCGCCGCCGCCCTGTCGGCCGGCGGCACGGCGGTGCGGACCATCGTGGCGCGGGTCGCGGGGCGGCCGCAACTGGCGCTGCCGATCGTGGCGACGGGACCGGCCGCGCTGGGGCTGGTGTCGATCCCGGGCAGTTACTGGCCCTTTCGCGGGTTTCCGGTGGCGGCCGATGCCGACCCCGCGATCCACGCGCCTGTTCTGGCCGCGCTGGCGGGTGCGGCGCGGGGGGTGCGGATCGGCCCGGTGATCGACGGCGATCCGGCGGTCGGGCCGCTGATCGCGGCGGCGCGCGCGCGCGGCTGGGTGGCGATCGACCGGTACATCGCCGACAGCTGGGTGCTGGATCTGGCCGCGGTGCAGGCCGAGGGGCCTTGGCCGCGCGGATCGACGCTGCGCAAGAACCGGTTTCACGAAAAGCATCTCGGTGCCCACGGCCGGCTCGACTGGGATTTCGTCACGGGCGACGAGTGGCCGGTGGGCTTCGATGCGATGGCGCGGGTCGAGGCGGCAAGCTGGATCGCGGCGCGGACCGACGGGCGCGATGCGAAGTTCACCGACACCGGGCACGGCCGGTTCTGGCGGATGGCGGCGGAGGATCCGGTGCTGGCCGCAATGTTCAACGCCGCAATCCTGCGGGTCGATGGCGCACCGGCGGCGTTTTCGTTCGACATCGACGCGGGCACGACGCGGTACGCGATCGCCAACAGCTATGATCCCGCCTTCGCCAAACATTCGCCGGGCAAACTGCTCTATTACCGCAACCTGACAGCGGGACTCGCGCGCGGAATCGCGGTGGTCGACTGGGGTGCGGGCGACAGCGGTTACAAACAGGTGCTGGGGGCGGTGCAGGGGCCGGCGATGCGCGACTGGCTGTTGCTGCGGCCGGGACTGCCGGCGCTGGCGGGGCGGCTGCTGAGTGGGGTCTGGCGACGGAGTGGCAACGCGGCCCCCTGATGCCCGCCACGCGCGACTTGGGGCCGGTTCGTCGCTATCAGGCCTCTCAGGACAGACCAGAGGACTTCGCCATGCCGTTTCGCTCGCTCATCGCCCAGCCCGCCGACTCGCTGCTGAAACTGATCGGCGCATTCCGCGCCGATCCGCGCAGCGACAAGATCGACCTTGGCGTCGGCGTGTTCCGCGACGATGACGGGCGGACGCCGGTGATGGCGGCGATCAAGGCGGCGGAAGCCCGTCTGCTCGAAACGCAGGACAGCAAGAGCTATCTGGGGCCGGAGGGCGACACCGGCTTCCTCGCCGCGCTGGCGCCGCTGGTGTTCGGCGATGCGGTGCCGGCCGACCGGCTGAGCGGTGTCCAGACGCCGGGCGGGACGGGGGCGTTGCGGCTGGGTGCCGAACTGCTCGCTAAGGCGGGCGTTCGCCGGATCTGGGTCGGCACGCCGAGCTGGGCCAATCACGCGCCGGTCTTTGCCGCCGCCGGGCTGGATGTGCGCGGTCACGCCGCATTCGACATGAATGCGCAGCGGCTGGACCTGGACGCGATGGCGGCGGCGCTGGCGGATGCAGTCGCGGGTGACGCGATCCTGCTGCACGGCTGCTGTCACAATCCGACGGGGATCGACCCGGACGCGGCGGACTGGGCGGCGATCACGACGCTGGTGACGGGGCGCGGGCTGATCCCGTTCGTCGACCTTGCCTATCAGGGGCTTGGCGACGGGATGGAGGCGGATGCGGCCGGCGCGCGGGGCGTGCTGGCGGCGGCACCGTTCGGGCTGCTCGCCTATTCTTGCGACAAGAACTTCGGCCTGTACCGCGAGCGGACGGGCGCGTTCTGGGCGACCACGCCCGACCGCGACGCCTGCGCCATCGTGATGTCCAACATCCTGTCGCTGGCTCGTGCCAACTGGTCGATGCCGCCCGATCATGGTGCGGCGGCGGTGCGGATCGTGCTGGAGGACGCCGGGCTTGCCGCCGACTGGCGCGCCGAACTGGATGCGCTGCGGACCCGGTTGCAGGGGTTGCGCAGCGGTCTTGCCGCGCTGGGCCGCGTCGGCGGGATCGACCTTGCGCCGTTCGCCGCCGGCAAGGGCATGTTCGCCACCCTGCCGCTGTCGCCGGCACAGATCGAATGGCTGCGCGCCGAGCGGGCGATCTACATGGCGGGGTCGGGCCGGATCAACATCGCGGGCTTCGGCCCCGGAGCCATTCCCCGTTTCGGCGCGGCGCTGGCGGCGATGGAACAGGCCAACATACGATAGGGAGAGCGGTGTTGCAGCGCCGCATTTTGCGGCGCAGTAGGGGGGGGCAAGCGGTCGTCTGCGCCGGCCGCGCCCCTATACTGGACGTTCTGCATGAGATTGCCCGTTTGAGAATATCCGCGTGAGATTGCGGCGGCGAGGTCTGGCCTCGATCAACAGCGAGGTGCGCGACGGTATCCTGCCCGCCGCCGATACGATCGCGCAGGTTCCAAAGGATCCCGGCGCGGCCGCACACATGCCGCGCGGCTACCGTGTCACCGCGCTCATCATCGCCTGCGCGTTGTTCATGGAGCAGATGGACGCGACGATCCTCGCCACCGCGCTGCCGACGATGGCGCGCGATTTCGGCGTACCCGCCACCAGCATGAGTTCGGCGCTGACGTCCTACCTGCTGGCGCTGGCGATCTTCATTCCGGCCAGCGGACGGCTGGCCGACCGGTTCGGGTCGCGGACGATCTTTCGCGCCGCCATCCTGATCTTCGTCGGCGGGTCGGCGCTGTGCGGCATCGCACCCAGCCTGCCGTTCATGATGGCCGCGCGCTTCGTGCAAGGTCTTGGCGGGGCGATGATGATCCCGATCGGCCGCCTCGTCCTGCTGCGCAGCGTGGCCAAGGAGGACATGGTGCAGGCGATGTCGTGGCTCATCATGCCCGCGCTGATCGGTCCCATCCTGGGGCCACCGGTGGGCGGTGCGATCGTCACCTATCTCGACTGGCGGTGGATCTTCTATCTCAACCTGCCGATCGGCCTGCTCGGCGTGGTGCTGGTCACCCGCTATATCGGCGACGTGCGGGAGGATCGGCCGGCGCGGTTCGACAAACGCGGCTTCGTGCTGTCCGGCATCGCGCTCGGGTGCCTGCTGTTCGGGTTCGAGATGTCGAGCCGGACCGGCGAACTGCCCCACGCGCTGGGCCTGATCGCGATCGGGCTGGTCGCGGGCGCGCTGTACATCCGCCATGCCGGGCGGCGGTCGGACCCGATCCTCGACCTTACCCTCATGCGCATTGCGACGTTCCGGCTGTCGGTGATTGGCGGGTCGTTGACGCGGATCACGCAGGGCGCGCAGCCGTTCCTGCTGCCGATGATGCTTCAGCTGGGTTTCGGCATGACCGCGGCGGCCAGCGGCGCGATCACCGTGGCCGGCGCGATCGGGTCGCTGGCGATGAAGGGGCTGGCCCCGCGCATCCTGCGCCGGTTCGGGTTTCGCCGCAGCCTGATCGTCGGCGGGCTGGGCGCGAGTGCCGGCTATGCCGTGTGCGGCTTGTTCCGCCCCGACTGGCCGGTGCCGGTGATCTTTGGCGTCCTGATGACGTCGGGCTTCTTCATGTCGTTCCAGTTCTCGGCCTATAACACGATCGCCTATGACGAGATTCCGAGCGAGCGGATGAGTTTGGCGACCAGCTTTTACGCGACGTTCCAGCAATTGATGCTGTCGCTGGGCATCTGCGTCGGCGCGGCGTCCTTGCATATCGGCATGCTGGGGTCGGGCAGCACGCGGCCCGACCTGTCGGCGTTCACGCTGGCGTTTCTGGTGGTGACGGCGGTGTCGGCGACGGCGACGATCTGGAACCGGCGGTTTGCGCCCGATGCCGGCGCGGACCTGAGCGGGCAACGGCGGGCATCGTGAGCGTGGCGCCCGACTTCGTCGTCATCGACGTGGAAACCGCCTGTTCGCGGGTCAGCAGCATCTGCCAGGTCGGCATCGTCGGGTTTCGCGACGGACAGGAGGTGTTCGCCTATGAATCGCTCGTCGATCCGCTTGATACGTTCAATCCGTTCAACACCCGTATCCACGGGATCGAGGCGAATCACGTCGTCGGCCAGCCGACCTTTGCCGATGTCTACGGCGTCATCCACGGCCACCTGACCAACCGCACCACGGTCGCCCATTCGCATTTCGACAAGGGCGCGCTGGCCGCCGCCTGCCGCCTCCACGGCCTGCCGCCGATCGAGACGCGGTGGCTGGACAGTGTGCGGGTGGCGCAGCGGACCTGGCCCGACCTGCCCAGCCACAAGCTGGGCGAACTGGCGAAATATCTCGGGATCGCGCACCGGCATCACGACGCGCTGAGCGACGCGCGGGCCGCCGGCTGGGTCATCGTCCGGGCGATCGCGCACAGCGGCCTGACGCTGGCGGACTGGCTGGCCCCGCTGCGCCCACCCGGCCCCGCGCCCCGTCCCGCTCCGGAGGGGCCGCTGTCGGGGCAGCGGATCGCCATCCTCGGCCAGCCGCGCGATGGACCGCTCGCGCACCGGCTGGCGGCGGCGGGTGGCCGGGTGATGACCGCGATCAGCGCGGGGACGACCATTCTGGTGGTGTCTGGCGGCGATCCGATCGGCCCGGCGGCGCGCAACAGCGCGGCGTTCGTGAAGGCCGACCGTGTGCGCCGGCGGGGCGGGGCGATCCGCATCCTGTCCGAACAGGCGCTGATCGCCGCGTTCGACCTCAGGTGACGGCCCCTAGGCCCGCGAACCACGCCGCGTAGGGCGTGGTGCGGGCCATGTGCCGGTTCAGGTCGGGCGATCCATCGTCCCACCAGACCGGCCCGCGCTCACCCAGCGCGACTTTGGCCCGGTCGACCGCCTGCCGCGCCGTCGCACGGGCGTCGGGATCGTTGGCCTGATTGGCGGCGGCGACCGCGCGACGGGCGTCCATCAGCGCATCGACGGTCGCCTGCCGCACATCGTCCGCAAGCGCCGGGTTCGCCCGCCGCCACAACCGCCCGCGCACGACGATGTAGCGACCGTCCGGCGTCACCGGCGGAGCGGCTGGCATGGCTCAGGCCGGCAGAACGGTCGGCGTCGCGTTCAGCGCCATCGCGGTCTTGTGGCAATCGTCGATATGCGCGTTGCCGACCAGCTTCATCGCGCCGAAGCTGAGCGAGGCGGCCACGGCCGATCCGATGAACGGCACATATTTCGCCGCCGACGCGGTCGCCACCCGCACCCCGATCCGCCGCAGCAACGCGGTCACCAGCCGTTTCGTCACCATCCGGCCGATCAGCGTGTTACCCATGCTCGACGCCATCACCAGCACCTGCTGCGCCATCAGCGGTTCCATCTTCTGCACCTGATCGTGGTCCAGTTCGAACCGCTTGCTGATCTCGGGCAGCAGTGTCGTCAACAGGCCGATGTCGGCGACGATGTCGAGGCCGGGTACCGGCACCACCGCCGCACCCGCCGACATCAGCGATTTTCTGGTTACCATCCGGCGGCATTCGTCGCGGATCCGGTCCAGTTCGGTGGCAGAGGTAATCATGGGGCGCTGTTCCAATGCTCGGTCGATCTACCGCTGCAACGCGCGGCGACGACAATCGGCCATCACACCCGGGTATAGCGGAAATACCAGACCTCATGCCCCTGCCGCCGGGCCTTGCGTTCGTAGCGCGTCTCGGGCCAGTCGTCGGGGCGGGTCAGGAAATCGGCGGCACCCTGTGCCTGCCATACGAAGTCGCGGCGCTGGTTCATCACCATCATCGACCAGCGGCAATAGGTCGGGTCGTCGGTGCCCAGCCGGAACTCCGCCCCCGGTTTCAGCTTGGCGGCGATCGCGTCGAGCGGCCCGTGGTTCAGCATCCGCCGCTTGGCGTGGCGGGCTTTGCGCCACGGATCGGGGTGCAGCAGGTACAGCCGGTCGAGGCTTTCGTCCGGCAAGCGTTCGATCACGGTCAGCGCGTCGCCCATGTACAGCCGGACATTGTCCAACTCGCGCTCGCGGATGTGCGTCAGCGCGCCGACCACGCCGTTCAGGAACGGTTCGCAGCCGATGAAGCCGGTGCCGGGCGCGGCCTGCGCCTGACCCGCCAGATGCTCGCCCGCGCCGAAACCGATTTCCAGCTGCAACGGCCGGTCGTCGCCGAACAACCCTCGCGCAGTCACCGGGCCGTCCTCCGGCACGCTGACTTCGGGCAGCAGCTCCTCGACCAGCGCGGACTGGCCCAGACGCAGCTTGTGGCCCTGACGACGACCGTACAGGCGGCGGATGGTGGCGGGATCGTTCATGGCGGTGGGCCTTAGAGCGTCGGCGCGGGGATTTGAACCGTCATCGTTTCTGCGGGCTTGGTTTCCCCGTGCCGGTGCGGAGGAATTGCTACGCCGCGAACAGTTCCAGCTGCTGCTTCCTGGGCGTCACCATCGTCTTCAGGTCGTCCCGGTCGGTCAGCGCGACCGGTCGCCAGTCGTCGGCGATCAGGAACGGGCGCAGCTTGGCGATCGAGACGGTCAGGCGCGCGACATCCTCCAGCCGCAACCGCCGCCGGCGCCGGCTGGTCAGGATCGCGTTCACCGCCTTCACGCCAAGCCCCGGCACGCGCAGCAGCAGTTCGCGCGGCGCGCGGTTGACGTCGACCGGAAACGACCCGCGAAACTTCAGCGCCCAGGCAAGTTTCGGGTCGATGTCGAGCGGCAGCATGCCGGTCGCGTCGTCGGCCGCCGCGACGACCTCGGCCGGGGAATAGTCGTAGAAGCGCATCAGCCAGTCGGACTGGTACAGCCGGTGTTCGCGCATCAGCGGCGGGCGTTGCAGCGGCAGGACCGCGCTGGCGTCGGGAATCGGGCTGAACGCGGAATAATAGACACGGCGCATCCCGAACCGATCGTACAGCGACGAGGCTTTCCGCACGATGTCGCCATCGGTCGCGGCGTCCGCGCCGACGATCATCTGCGTCGACTGGCCGGCGGGGGCGAAGCGGGGCGCGGACTTGTAATGCTTGCGCGCGTCCTTGTTGTCGGCGAGCGATTCCCTGATCCCGCCCATTGCGCCCTCGATCCGGTCATTGTCCTTTTCGGGCGCGAGCCGCTTCAGCCCGGCGACGGTCGGCAGTTCGACGTTGATCGAGACGCGGTCGGCGTACAGCCCGGCCTGATGGATGAGTTCGGGGTCGGCGTCGGGAATGGTCTTCAGGTGGATGTAGCCGCGGAAATGATGATCCTCGCGCAAGGACCGCGCGACCTCGACCAGCTGCTCCATCGTGTAGTTGGACGAGGCGATGATGCCCGATGAGAGGAACAGCCCCTCGATATAATTGCGTTTGTAGAAGGCGATGGTCAGGTCGACCACCTCCTTGGCGGTAAAGCGCGCGCGGCGGACGTTCGACGACTTGCGGTTGATGCAATAATGACAGTCGAAGATGCAGCTGTTGGTCAGCAGGATCTTGAGCAGACTGATGCAGCGGCCGTCCGGGGCATAGGCGTGGCAGATGCCCATCCCCTCGGTCGACCCCAGCCCCTTGCCGTCGCGGCTGTTGCGTTTGGCGGTGCCCGACGACGCGCAGGACGCATCGTATTTCGCGGCATCCGCCAGAATTTCGAGCTTCTCACGGGTGTCGAGTTGCGCCATCCGTTCGGCTTACGTTCCGCAGATCCCGCTGTCGAGTGATGGAGGTTAGGACCTGGCGCGCGAACACGAAGTGGAGGATGTTGGTGTTCGTGGAGACTGCCACCCGGTCCCCGCCGATCACTGAACCCGGCGATGCTTTCCACCGTACCGCTGGCCGATATAACTGCCGAGTTGCGCCATTTCGGTGGCGGCGGCGGTGGCCGCGCTGCCGCGGCAGGGCAGCGGATCATGGTCGTGGTTCGCGGCGCGGGCCTGCACCGTGGCGCAAAGCTGTTCGATGTCGGCGCGGCTGAGCAGGTTCTTCTCGCGCAACAGGCACAACAGACTTTGCAGGATCACGAGGTTCTTGTCCTCAGGTCCATGGTCTGCGGGTTCGAAGATGCTCATCGACTCTCTCCTGCCATTCTTGTTTTCAGGAGAGGCTATGCCTTTGCGCGGCAAACGCAAGAGGTCTGTTTCAACCCAGCAAAGCAACCAGATAGCGGATCGCGTCGACCATCCCGCCAAGGCTGACCGGCATCAGCAGCAAGAGGAATGCATAGCAGAGCAGCACGCGCGCGATGGCTCGTTCCTTCGGGTGACGCGGGCGGGGCGGCGGCTGCGGATCCTCGCGCGGCCAGATATGGGTTTCGTCGAGGAACATGGGCGACGTCCTTTGCGGTCGACGCATATGTAGGACGGGGGGCGATAAATCCAATGGCGGGCTGATGCTGGACATCGGTATTGCTCGACGGCCGATTTCGCCCAATCTCAGCCGTTCAGGCGATCTGTCGTCGATTCCAAAAGCGGCCGTTTATTTACGCGACCGCAAAGTCTGAGACTGGGACCTACCGGCCGTTCAAGCCGACCGCAGCCAACGACTGCTGTTGGCAGGAGCGGTCGTAAACGGTTTGTCGGAGTACGCTTCCTTGTCCCGATGCGCCTTCAGTCCAGCATTCGAATATGGCCCATCGAACTGTAACGGTCGATCGCGAACCCTAATTCGTCTTTCAACTCGACGATTGCGCTGTATGCGGCAGTCGCCTCATCGTTCATCGAGATGTCGCCCTTCTGCTTTGGGTGCCGTATTTTCATCAGTATGTCGTTGCGGCGTTTCAGCTGCTCACCTATCTTCATAACCAGGCTCTGCACGTCTTCGCCGAAGAACACCTTCGCTTTATTCTCGACCTTCCAGAGCGCGTAGAGTGCTTCGGGCTTATGGTCGCCATATGGATCGCCCAGGAAAGTAATTTCGTCCTCGCGTGCTTTGATCGCGGCGAACAGTTCCTCCTTAAGTGCAGTTCGGTCTTTTAGAAGGTTCATCGCTTGGGTCTGACGATTAATCTCTACCTGCCCACGAGCTATCTCTATTTGCTGCTCGGTCATTAAGCGCGACAATTCGGCAATCATTTCCGAGCTTTCTCGACTCAGTCGTCCAATGTAGGTTGTTACGAACCAGCCAATTGTCGTTAAAATAATTCCGCCTAATAGCGTTATGGAAGTGCCAACTACGGCAGCTTGAACGGGCGCTTGGGAAAAATCTACCATGCGCGGGATTATATATCGGCGCTGAGTTATTGAGAAGCAGGCTTACTTGCGGGTTGATGAGGGCGGCTTAAGGAACCCAGATAGTAGTGCTTTCAGCAAGAGCAGCGCTCTGGCGTCGGACTGCAACGACTGGCTTTGGTTGCAAGTTGCCTCGCCGACGCCCCTCAAGAAACGGCAGCTTTCGCGCCTGCCGTCCCCGAAAGCGGACGGGCAGGAAACCACCATAATCCGACGAATCTCGCGCGACGCAGAACTTACCCAGGCCGGCAGTCGCTACTCCGCCAGCAACCCCTCCGCCGCCCGAAGATCCACCGACACCAGCCGGCTCACCCCCCGTTCGATCATCGTCACGCCGAACAGGCGGTGCATGCGGCTCATCGTCACGGCGTTGTGCGTGACGACCAGATAGCGGGTGGCGGTGTCGCGGGCCATGCGGTCGAGCAGGTCGCAGAAGCGTTCGATATTGGCGTCGTCCAGCGGCGCGTCGACCTCGTCCAGCACGCAGATCGGTGCGGGGTTGGTCAGGAACAGGCCGAAGATCAGCGCGACCGCGGTCAGCGCCTGCTCGCCGCCCGACAACAGGGTCAGCGATTGCAGACGCTTGCCCGGCGGCTGGACCATGATCTCCAGCCCGGCCTCCAGCGGATCGTCCGAATCGATCAGCGCCAGATGTGCCTGTCCGCCGTCGAACAGGGTGGTGAACAGGGTCCGGAAATGCCCGTCGACCGCCTCGAACGCCGCCAGCAGCCGCTGACGCCCTTCGCGGTTCAGCGTGCCGATCGACCCGCGCAGGCGGTTGACGGCATGGCCCAGTTCGGTGCGCTCGGCGATATTGGCGGCGGCCACCCCCTCCAGCTCGGCGAGTTCGCGCGCGGCGATCAGGTTGACCGGGCCGATCCGCTCGCGCTCCAGCGTCAGGCGTTCGTGCGCGGCCGACTCGCCCTGCGGGCTGTCGATGGCGTCGGCGTCGAAGCCGAGCCTCTCGGGCAGGACCGGGGCGGGGCACTCGAAGCGTTCGCCCGATAGCCTACCCATCTCGACCCGGCGCAATTCCTGATTTTCGTGGCGGGCGGTGGCCCCGGCGCGGGTTTCGCGCGCGGCGGCGAGGGCTTCGGCGGCATTGGCTTGCGCGGTGGTGGCGGCCCGGACGGCGGCGTCGGCGGCGATTTCCTGGGCCGCGAGCGTATCGGCGGCGGTGCGGGCGACGCCGTGCGCGCTGTGGGTGATGGCGATCTCGGCATCCAGCGCGGCCGGACGATCGGCGATGGCGGCGGTTTCGCGCGCGACCTCGGCGGCGCGGGCGTCCATGTCGGCGATGCGGCGCGCGGCGTCCCCGGCGCGCGCGCGCCAGCTGCGCGCCTCCGCCCCGACGGCGGCGAGCCGTTCGCGGTCGGCGGCGGCGGCACGGTCGAGCGCGGTCCGATGGTCGCGCGCGGCGGTGACGGCGGCGCGGGCGCGGTCGGCCTCGTGTGCCAGCGTGGCAACGCGGGCGGCGGCGGCGCTGCCATCGGGCAGGGCGGCGCGGGTGGCGGCCGCGCGGTCGCGCTCGGCGGTCGCCTCGGCCACGTCGCCGGCGATGCGCGCGGCGCGGGCGTCGAGGTCGGCACGCTGCCCCGCCAGCCGCTCGATCTGCGCCAGCGCGCGATCCTCGGCCTGAATCGCTGCACGGATCGCCTGATCGGCGCGGGTCAGCGCGGCGCGCGCGTCGGTGGCGGTCCGGCGCGCGGCGGCGATGGCGGTGTCGATCCGCGCGCGCGCCGCCTCGGCCGTGACCAGCGCGGCGGCGGCGGCGGGGCGGGCGTCGGACAACTGCCGCAAGCGGTTCAGCCGTTCCAGCCGCTGCGCGGTGGCCGCCCCGGTATCGCGGCTGGTGAAGCCGTCCCATCGGCGCAGATACCCGTCGCGCGTGACGATCCGCTGGCCGGTCGCCAGCGGCCGTGAATCGTCTGTTTCAACGACGAAACATTGCGAGAGCCGGCGGGCGAGGGCAGGCGGGGCGACGGTGTGGGTCGTGAGGGGCACCGCGCCGGCGGGCGGTGGCGGGTCGCCGGGCTGGGTGGCCGCGCCGGTCCAGGCACCTGGCGCGGTTTCCAGATCGTCGCCAAGCGCGGCGGCCAGTGCGCGCTCGAAGGCGGGGGCGACGCTGACGCTGTCCAGCAGCCGCGCCTTGCCGGTCGCCTGCGTGGCGCGGCGCAGCGCGGCGATGTCGCTGTCGATCGCGGCAAGGTCTGCGCGGGCGGTGGCGCGGGTGGTTTCGGCCGCATCGCGGTCGGCCTGCCCGTTGCGTTCGGTGCGCTCGGCGGTGGCCAGTGTCTCGCGGGCCGTGGTGGCGGCGTCCGTCGCGGTGTCACGGTCGGCCAGCGCCTGCGTCCGCGCGGCATCCAGCGGGGCGGGCGCGCCAAGGCTGGCCAGCGCGGCGGCGACCTGCGCGGCGTCGCGGGTGGCGCGGTCGTGGCGGGCGTGGGCGGCGGCCAGCGCGGCGGTGGCGACGCGGGTTTCGGCGGCCTCGCTGGCCTGTGCCGCCAGCGCCTGCGCCAAGGCGACTTCCGCATCGCGCGCGGTGCGCTCGGCCGCCGCCAACGCGGCGTCGGCGGCGGGGATGGCGGCGGCGGTGTCGGCGGCGCGGGCGTTCAGTGTCGTCGTTTCGGTCGCCAGCTTTGCCAGCGCATCGACCGCGTCGGCGGCCAGACTGCCCTCCCGCGCGCGTTCGGCGACGATCCGCGCGGCGGCGGCGGACAGGTCGGCGACGCGCGCCGCGGCCGACGCACGCCGGGCGCGCAGCGTGTCGAGCGCATGGGCGGCGTCGTTCGCCCGCTCGCGCGCGGCCTGTGCCGCGCCCCGGGTCCGCGCGAGGGCGGCGGTCGCGTCGAGCAGCGCCTTGGCCCGGTCGCGTTCGGCGGCGGTGGCGGTGGTCACGGCCGCGTCGGCGACGGCGGCCTCGCGTTTCGCGGCGTCGGCGGCGGTCGCGGCCTCGCGCCAGCGGGCGAAGATCATGCGACCCTCGGCGACGCGGATCCGGTCGGACAGCTCTCGATAGCGGTCGGCGGCGCGCGCCTGTCGCCGCAGGCCGGCGGCGCGCGCGTCCTGATCGGCGATGACCTCGTCCAGCCGGGCCAGATTGCCTTCCGTCGCGCGCAACCGGTTCTCGGCATCGCGGCGGCGGACGTGGAGGCCGGAAATGCCGGCCGCTTCCTCCAGCATCGCGCGGCGATCGGCCGGTCTGGCGGCGATGACCGCGCTGATCCGGCCCTGGCTGACCAAAGCGGGGGAGTGCGCGCCGGTCGCGGCGTCGGCGAATAACAGCCCGACGTCGCGCGCGCGCACGTCCCGCCCGTCGATCCGGTAGGCGGAGCCGGCGCCGCGTTCGATCCGGCGGACGACTTCGGTCTCCTGCCCGTCCACTTCGGCGAGGATCGAGACTTCGGCGAAGGCGCGCGGCGGGCGGGTCGCGGTGCCGGCGAAGATCACGTCGTCCATGCCGGCGCCGCGCAGCGACTTCGCGCTGTTCTCGCCCATCGTCCAGCGCAGGGCTTCGAGCAGATTCGACTTGCCGCAGCCGTTCGGCCCGACGACGCCGGTCAGGCCGGGCGCGATCACCAGATCGGCGGGTTCGACGAAGCTCTTGAACCCGGCGATGCGGAGGCGTTTGATCTGCATGGTCACGCTTTCGTCATCCCCGCTTCGAGCGGGGATGACGGGAGAGGCGGTTTACGCCCCGGCGGCCTTCAGCGCCTTTTCGACGTCGGCCCAGGTGACCGTGTTGGTCAGCGTGTTGCCGTTCAGGATAAACGTCGGCGTGCCGGTGACCGTGCCGGCCTTCATCGTGTCCTCGGTGATCTTGGCGATCGCCTCCAGCTTGGCGTTGTCGTTCAGGCAGGCGCGGACCTTCGCTTCCGGAAGGCCGCGCTGCTTGGCGAAGTCGATCAGGCCCATCTGCTCGGCCAGCGTCGTCATCACCTTGGTCGGGGGGGCGTTGGTCAGGCTGGCCTGCACGGCGGGCGAGATCTTCTGGATCCGGTCGAGATAGTCGTTCTGGATCATGTACATCTGTTCCAGCATCGGGAAGAACGGCTCCGCGCCGCCGCACTGGCCGACCAGCGCCGCCGCCAGATCGCCCGCGCCGTGGACCAGGAAGTCGCGGAACTCGAAGCTGACCTTGCCGGTCGCGACATAGTTGGCGAGCAGCGGGGCATAGGCTTCGCGTCCGAACGCGCCGCAGGTGGGGCAGGTGCGCGCGCCATATTCGACCAGCTTGATCGGTGCGTCCGGGTTGCCGACGCGGAAGCCCTGATCGGTCTGCACGACGGTTTCGGTCCATGGCTTGCTGGCCGGCGCAGCGACGGCCGCGACCGGGGCGGCCGCCGTGCCGTTGCCGCCGTCACCACCCTGCGAACAGGCGGCCAGGGCGAGGGGCAGGACGGCGAGGATATAGCGCAGCTTCATGGACGTGCTCCGAGGGAAAGGCAGGTAAGGGGTTTAGCGCGCGCCGGCGGTGCGCAACAGGGGTTGCAGCGTTGCCCAGTCATGCGCGGGCGTGACGCGGCCGTTGATGTAGAAGGTCGGCGTGCCGGTGACCTCTGGCGGGATCGACGAGGATGCGTCGACCAGCGCGTCGACCGCGGCCTGATCGACAAAGCACGCGTCGATCGCCTTCGGGGTCAATCCGTTCGCCGTTCCGATCGCGGTCAGCCCGGCCCCGTCGGCATAGGCGCGCAGCTGGGCCAGCATCGGATAGAGCGCGATCCGCTCCTGATTGGCCTGTTCAAACGCTGCGCCGCGCGCGAGCCACTGGTCCTGTGCGGTGAAGATCGCCAGCGACCGCACCGGATAACGGTTCACGTCGCCGCAGCGTGCGACAATGGCGGCGGCAAGGTCCAGTCGGTCGCGGACAAGGTTGCGGACTTCGAGACTGGTCGATCCGCGCGCGATCATCTGCGCTTTCAGGATGGGCGCGGATTGCACCGCGAAATGGCCGCAATGCGGGCAGGTGAAGCTGGAATATTCGATCACCTTCACGCGGGCGGCGGAGTTGCCGGTCAGATACGCGCCGGTTGCGGTGCGGGTCGTGGTCTTCGACCAGTCGCGCGCCGGGGTGGCGGCGGTCAGCGCGACGAGGGCGGTGAGGGCGAAAATCAGGCGCATGGTTGGGGGCGGGGTCCTTGCAGGATTACCTTGGGAAAAAGCGTGTTCTCCCGCGCAGGCGGGAGTCCAGGGCCACGAGCACCGCAGCCTGTTGTCCTGTTTGGCCCTAGGCTCCCGCCTGCGCGGGAGGACAGGAAGGAGGCCGTAGCGGTCATCCCCATCATCACGAAACGCGCGGCGGTCCGCTGGAGGCGGCGACGCCGGCGGCCAGCGCCTCCAGCACGGCCTTCAGCTCGGGGTCGGCGATCGACTTCAGCGTGTGGCCCATGTCGACCGGCACGACCTTCAGCGAGGGTGGCGCGCGGCGCAGGGGCGGCTTGGCGACCTCGCCCTGGTGGATCACCACGCGGGCGACCGCGCTGTAGCCGAAGAAGCGGTTCACCCGCTCGATGATCTCGGGAATGATGTGCTGCATCATCGGCGCGAACGCCCCGCGCACGACGAGGGTCAGCGTGCCGCCTTCTTTCTTGCCCATCGGAAAGCGGATCGATTCGGGCTGGCTGGCGGCGGCATAGCGTTCGCCGACGATGTCGGGCCAGCGGCTGACGACCGAGGACTGGATGAAGCCGAACCGGCGGAACGCCGCGCGGCCGACATCGGGCAGCAGTTCGCTGACCTGCCGCGACCGGTTGGCGCGCTGGGGTTCGTCTTTCGGTGGTCTGGGGGCGCCGATGCGCTTGCTCATGGGCGAACCCATGCCATAGCGCGGGCATGGACGCCAAGCGCTTCTCGCATGCTCATGCCTTGCTGCACTGGTACGACCAGCATCGCCGCACCCTGCCGTGGCGCAGCGCACCGGGCGAGACGCCGGATCCGTACCGCGTCTGGCTGTCGGAGGTTATGCTGCAACAGACGACGGTGGCGGCGGTCACTCCGCGATTCGCGGCGTGGGTCGCGCGCTGGCCGAGCTTTGCCGATCTGGCGCGGGCCGAGGATGCCGACGTGATGGCGGCGTGGGCGGGGCTTGGCTATTACGCCCGCGCGCGCAATCTGGTCGCCTGCGCCAAGGTGGTGATGGCCGAGCATGGCGGCGCGTTTCCCCGGACCGAGGCGACCTTGCGGACATTGCCGGGGCTGGGGGCCTATACCGCCGCTGCCGTCGCCGCGATCGCGTTCGGCGAGCGCGCGGTGGTGGTCGACGCCAATGTCGAGCGCGTCGTCGCGCGGCTAGTCGCGATTTCCGTGCCGCTGCCCGCCGCGCGAAAAGCGATCCGCGCTGCCGCCGACACGATCACGCCGGATGTGCGGGCCGGCGACTTCGCGCAGGCCATGATGGACCTGGGGTCGAGCCTGTGTACCGTCCGCGCGCCGAAATGCCTGCTGTGCCCGTTGCGTGAGGGGTGCGAAGGCTTTGCCGGCGGCGCGCCGGAGACGTTGCCGGTCAAGGCGAAGAAGGCGGCCAAGCCACAGCGGTTCGGCACGATCTTCTGGTTGCAGCGCGGCGACGACGTCCTGCTGGTGACGCGGCCCGACACGGGATTGCTCGGCGGGATGCGGGCGCTTCCGACCGGCGTATGGGGTGACGCGCCGCCGGGGCTTGCGGACGCGCCGGCGCAAGCGGACTGGCGACTGCTGGACGCGACCGTTGCCCACGGCTTCACCCATTTCGATCTGCAACTCGGTCTTGCGATTGCAACGATCGACGCGCATCACCCGCGGATCGACGGCCAGTGGTGGCCGGTCGCAGACCTGCACAACGCGGGCTTGCCGACCGTCTTCGCCAAGGCGGCCAGCAAGATACGGAGCCTGTCATGAAGCGCCTGATCGCCACCACCTGCCTGATCGCTGTCTCCGCCGCCGCCTGGGGGCAGGCGCAGCGCAAGCCCGCCGTCGCAACACCGGCCATGATCGAACCGATGACCGCGCGTCCGCAGGCGCGGCTCCTGCCGACCACGCAGGCGTTGTTCGATGCCTACGTTCGCGACGGCAAGATGCCGGGCATCGTGGGAGCGTTCGGCGTCGGCGACCGGCCGACGATGTTCGTTTCCGCCGGGCGGATCGCGGACGATGCGCTGGCCGCGCCCGCCGGTCCCGATTCGCTCTGGCGGGTGTATTCGATGACCAAGCCGATCACCGGCATGGCGGCGATGATCCTGGTCGAGGAGGGCAAATTGCGCCTCGACCAGCCGATCAGCGATTTCTTTCCGGGCTTCAGGACGATGACGGTCGCGTCGTCGCCCGAGACGAGCCTGGCGGGCGTGCCGGCCAAGGCACCGATCACCGTCCGCAACCTGCTGACGCATACCGCGGGCCTCAGCTACAACATCAACGCCAAGGGCGCGATGTTGAAGGAATATGAGCGGCTTGGCCTGCTGCCCGCCGCCGTCAACAGCCAGATGGAGGCGCAGATGCGCGCCGTCCGTCCAAGCACGCTGGCCGAGTTTGCCGAACGCGTCGCCAAGGCTCCGCTCATCGCCGAGCCGGGGACGAAGTGGAGCTATTCGATCGGCCTCGACGTGATGGGCGCGGTGATCGAGAAGGCGAGCGGCATGCCGTTCGACACCTTCGTCCAGACGCGGATCTTCGCGCCGCTCAAGATGACGTCGAGCTACTGGACGGTGCCGGCCAGCGCGGCCAACCGGCTGGCCACCAACTATGCATTCGTCGGCGAAACCCTGACCCCGGTCGATCCCGGCGCGACCTCGGTCTGGTTGCAGAAGCCGAGCTTCCCGTATGGCGGTGCGGGGCTGGTCATGTCGGCGCGCGATTACGACCGGTTCCTGCACATGTTGCAGAATTACGGGTCGCTCGACGGGGTGACGATCATGAAGCCGGAAACGGCGCGTCTGGCGATGTCGAACCTGCTGCCGAACGGCGTGACCTTCGGCGGCGTCGCGGCAGGCACCGGCGGCACCAATGCGGCGGTGCCGATGGGCTTCGGGGCCGGCGGGTCGGTCTATCTGGCGGACAAGCCGAACGGTCCGGGCAAGGGCACCTATGGCTGGGGCGGCGCTGCCGGCACCATCGCCTTCGTCGATCCGGGCCGCCAGACGCGCGGCACGATCATGGTCAATTACTTCCCGGCCGAGAAATGGCCGACCCGCGCCGAAATCCCCGCCGCGCTGGCGCAGGATGTCGCGCGGATGCGGGCGCGGTGATGGCACCCGGCTTTACCGGCGGGATGCTCGACCGGGCCGATGCGATGCGCCACGATCCGGACGGGCTGGCGGCGGCGATGGGCGACTGGCGGTCGCGGCTGCTGGTGCTGGATGGCTATACGCCGACGGTCGATGGTGACGGGCGACTGATGTGGACCACGCTTGCCGATTTGCCCGACGGCGCGGAACTGGTCCTGCTGGGGCTGGAGGGGACGCGCGCGCATTTCGCAGCGCTGCTGCCCGGCATGGTTGAGGGATCGGTGCTGCCGATGCGCTCGCCGGCGCTGATGGCGGTGCTGGCGTCGCTGCGTGAGGGCGAGGCGGCGACCTATGCGGCGGCGCGCAGCGTGCTCGACTGGCATGCGCGGCATGGCTTCTGTGCGAAGTGCGGCCACGAAACCACGCTGTTCCGCGCCGGCTGGGGCCGCAAATGCGGGTCTTGCGCGACCGAACATTTCCCGCGCACCGATCCGGTTGTCATCATGATCGCCGAGCATGACGGCCGCGCGCTGCTGGGGCGTCAGCCAAGCTGGCCGGCGGGTCGCTATTCGGCGCTGGCCGGATTTCTGGAACCGGGCGAGTCGATCGAAGAGGCGGTCGCGCGCGAGATCCACGAGGAGGCCGGGGTGCGGGTGTCCGACGTGCGCTATGTCGCCAGCCAGCCCTGGCCGTTCCCGTCGCAACTGATGATCGCCTGTATCGGCACCGCCGAGGACGACGCGCTGACGATCGACACGCACGAGCTGGAGGACGCGATCTGGGTATCGCGCGACGTCGTGCGGCAGGTGCTGGCGGGTGGCGAGGGGCCGTTCATCGCGCCGCCGCCCTATGCGATCGCGCATACCCTGCTGGAGACGTGGGCGGCGGGTTAACCCCGCGCCCGCGCCTGCGTGTAGGTGCCCAGCAGGCGCACCCATTTCGAGTGGAACCCCAGTTCCTCGACCGCGCGGTCGAACCCGATGTCGCCGGGCTTGCCTTCGACATCGGCGTAGAATTCGGTCGCGGCAAAGGTGCCGCCGCGCTGATAGCTTTCCAGCTTGGTCATGTTGACGCCGTTAGTCGCAAAGCCGCCCATCGCCTTGTACAGCGCGGCGGGCACGTTCTTCACCTCGAAGATCAGCGTCGTCATCCATGGCCCCGGTCCCACCGCCGGCTTGCCGCCGCGCGCCAGCGTGACGAAGCGGGTCATGTTGTGGTCGGCATCCGCGATATCGGTTGCGAGCAACTCCAGCCCATAGATCGCCGCCGCGCCGGGGGGCGCGAGCGCGGCGATGGCCGGGTCGCCGATCTCGGCCACCCGCGCCGCCGCGCCGGCGGTGTCGGGATAGGCCACCGCCTGGATGCCGTGCGCGCGCAGCCAGTGGCGGCACTGACCTAGCGCCTGCGGGTGGCTCATCGCCTGGCGCACGTCGTCGCGCGTGCCGGTGCCCATCAGCGCATGGCGGATGGGCAGGAAATGTTCGCCGGTGATGACCAGCCCCGATTCGGGCAGCAGGAAATGCATGTCGGCGACGCGGCCGTGCAGCGAGTTTTCGATCGGGATGGTCGCGCAGTCGGCACGGCCCTGCTTCACCGCGTCGATCGCGTCGGCGAAGTCGAAGCACGGCAGCGGCAGGCCGTCGGGGAACGCCTCGGTCGCCGCGACATGGCTGTTGGCCCCCGGCGCGCCCTGAAACGCGACGGTGCGTTCGGGCGCGGCGGCGGCGGCCATGGTCATGGCGGCGACGATGGGTCGGGCGGGTGCGGCGAAATCGGTCATGGCCGCGAGGCGTTACGAACCGGCGCGGGCATGAGCAAGTGGGGAGCACGTGGGCAAGCAAGCGCGGCTTGCGATGGGGGCCTCGCGAATCTATGACTGGCGAAATAATTTACGACGGGGCGGATGGCGGCATGGACAATCGGACCAACACGATCGCGGGCTGGGTGCTGGCGGGCTGCGGCGCGGCGCTGGGGCTGGCGATCGTCGGCGGGATGGCGTTTCACGGCGAACGGCCCGAAAAGATGGGCTACCCGATCGAGGGCGTCGAGGAGGCCGGCGGTGACGGCGCGGCCCCGGCCGTGGCGATCGCCAGCCTGCTGCCGACCGCCGATGCCGCCAAGGGGGCGGAGGTCTTCAAGAAATGCGCCGCCTGCCACACCATCACGCAGGGCGGGGCCAACGGCGTCGGCCCGAACCTGTACGCGACGATGGGTGAGGGCATCGCGCAGGGGAAGGGCGGCTTCGCCTTCTCCGAGGCGCTGAAGGCGGTCGGCGGCACCTGGGACTTCGACAAGATGAATGCGTGGCTGACGTCCCCGCGCAAGTTCGCCAACGGCACGAAGATGACGTTTGCCGGCCTGTCCAGCGCCGAGGATCGCGCCAACGTGATCCTGTACCTGAACCAGCAGGGATCGAACCTGCCGCTGCCGGCGGCACCCGCCGCCGGGGCGGAGGCAAAGCCCGCCGACCCCGCCGCCGCCAAGGTGGAGGGCGACGTGCGCAGCGAAACCGGCGACATCGCCAACACCGGTACGCCGGCATCGGGTGCGCCCTCGGTCGATCCGGCGGCCGCGATCGAAGGGGCGAAGGCGGGGAAGTAAGCGGATTGGATGTCGCTCCAGCGCTTCGTTCCAGGAAGAGCGCTTGGTGCCCGTTATCGCGTACCCGTCGTTCCCCGGCGGAGGCCGGGGGCCAGCCGGGTCAGCGTTGTGATATAGATTGCTGTCCGTCACCCAACTCGGCCCCGGCCTCCGCCGGGGAACGGGTGATTTTAAACGACGGGCGATATGGGTCGAGCGGCCCCGAATTGACCGCTCGGCAATCTTCAATGGCCCCGGGCCTACATCTTCTCCGGCTCGCCGTTCCTGGCGTAGAACGCCTGCACCACGTCCCACGCCTCCTGCGCGGTCTCGACGAAGGTGAAGATCCCGAGATCCTTCTCGCTGACCACGCCTTCCTCGACCAGAGCCTCGAAATTGACGACCCGGTTCCAGAAGGCGCGACCGAACAGCAGGACCGGAATCGGCTGGATCTTGCCCGTCTGGATCAGCGTCAGCAGTTCGAACAGCTCGTCGAACGTACCGAACCCGCCCGGGAACGCCGCCAGCGCGCGGGCGTGGAGCAGGAAGTGCATCTTGCGCAGCGCGAAATAGTGGAACTGCATCGACAGCGCCGGCGTGACATAGGGGTTCGGGGCCTGCTCGTGCGGCAGGACGATGTTCAGGCCGATCGATTCCGCGCCGACATCCGCCGCGCCGCGATTGGCCGCCTCCATGATCGACGGGCCGCCGCCCGAACACACGACGTAATGGCGCATCCCCTGCGCGTCCGGCGGACACTGCGACACCATCTGCGCCAGTTCGCGCGCGACGTCGTAATATTTCGATTTGTCGACCAGGCTCTGTGCGATGCGGCGGGCCTTGTCGTCGGTTGCCATGTCCAGCATCGCCTTCGCCTTGGCCGGCTCGGGGATGCGGGCCGAGCCGTACATCACGAAGGTGGAGGCGATGTTCGCCTCGGCCAGCAGCAGTTCGGGCTTCAGCAATTCCAGCTGGAAGCGAACCGGGCGCAGATCCTCGCGCAGCAGGAAGTCCATGTCCTGGAAGGCGAGGCGGTAGGCCGGGTTCTCGGTCTGCGGCGTCGAAATGGCGGTGCGGGCGCTTTCGGCGTCCTGTTTGGCGCGCGGGAAAACGCGCGTCTGCTTGCTCGTGTCAGTCATCGGCCGCGTTTATCGGAAAGGCCCGGGCGTCGCAATCGGCGCGCTATCGGCAGAAGCGCGCGCCATCGTCCTCCAGATGCAGGTGGTTGCGGTGCGCCGCGTTATAATCCGGGCTGAGCACCGTGCCGAAGCGCTTGCAGGCGGACGCGCGGATCGTCTGGAGGAAGCCGCGGACCTGCGGATCGGGCGAGGCCCAGTCGCGCAGGATGCTGATCCGCCGCCCGTCCTTCAGTACGAACCCGCCGACGTCGACCGCATTGGCGATGGCGTGGCCCGACCGCCGCCCGGCGGCCCGCGTCGACCCGACGACGTTGCGGCACGCGTAACTCCCCATCCCCTCGACCCGCGCCAGTTCGGATCCGAGCATCTGGTACGCGGCGGGTGCGACCGCGTTGCGCGCCCAGCCGACGAACGCGCGCGCCTCGCCGCAGCGGACCGCGGTGATGTTGGTCACCGGCACGCCGATATCGACCAGCTGCACCGCGCCGGCGATGCCGCAGCCCGGCCCCGTCTCCCGGTCGGGCAATACCTGAAACGACACGCCCAGCTTCGACAGGTCGGCTAGGCACTGGTTGGTGACGCGGGCCGGCGGTTTCGACAGGTCTGGCCGCGCCTGCACGACCGGGCGTTCGGCACGACCGCAGGCGGTGAGGGCAAGGGCGGCGAGCAGGAGGATTTGGTGGCGCACCACGCCTTCATCGCGGGTCGCGGCGCGTTTGTCAGCCCGAACGCGACGAGCGGTCGGTCGCAATCGGGCCGGTATACGGATCGAACGGACCGGCGACGGGTTCGGGTTGACTTGGGGGCGCGCATCGTTAGGGCGGTCGACGGGCCACGCGGTCCCAACGCCGCGCGCGCTCTCTGTGAGGAGAGATACATTGACGGATTCTGTTACCGCACCCGCATCGGTTGCGCCTGCCAAGCCTGCCACCAAACCGGCACGGCCGTTTTTCTCGTCCGGCCCCTGCGCGAAGCCGCCGGGCTGGGATGCCAGCAAACTCGATACCCAGTCGCTCGGCCGGTCGCATCGGTCGAAGATCGGCAAGACGCGCCTGCAATATTGCATCGACCTGATGCGCGAGATGCTGAAGCTGCCCGACACGCACCGTATCGGCATCGTCCCCGGATCCGACACCGGCGCGTATGAAATGGCGATGTGGACGATGCTGGGCGCGCGCGGCGTGACGGCGATGGCATGGGAGAGCTTCGGCGAGGGCTGGGTCACCGACGCGGTCAAGCAGTTGAAGATCGACCCCGTCGTCGTGCGCGCCGATTATGGCCAGCTGCCCGACCTGCAGGCGGTCGACTGGTCGACCGATGTGCTGTTCACCTGGAACGGCACCACCAGCGGCGTGCGCGTGCCGAACGCGGACTGGATCCCCGAGACCCGCGAGGGCCTGTCCTTCACCGACGCGACCAGCGGCGTGTTCGCCTATGACATCGACTGGGCGAAGATCGATGTCGCGACGTTCAGCTGGCAGAAGGTGCTGGGCGGCGAGGGCGCGCACGGCGTGCTGATCCTGGGGCCGCGCGCGGTCGAGCGGCTCGAAAGCTATACGCCCGCCTGGCCGCTGCCGAAGGTCTTCCGTTTGGTGTCCAAGGGCAAGCTGGCTGAGGGCGTATTCAAGGGCGAGACGATCAACACGCCGTCGATGCTGGCGGTCGAGGATGCGATCCTGAGCCTGGAATGGGCCAAGTCGCTGGGTGAGGGTGGCCTGATCGCCCGGTCCGACGCCAATGCCGCCGCGCTCGATGCGATCGTGGCCGAACGCGACTGGCTCGGCCATCTCGCGGTCGATCCGGCGACCCGGTCAAAGACCAGCGTCTGCCTGACCGTCGAGGGTGCCGACGAGGCGCTTATCAAGGCGATGGCGTCGCTGCTGGAGAAGGAAGGCGCGGCGTTCGACGTCGCCGGCTACCGTGACGCGCCGGCTGGCCTGCGCATCTGGTGCGGCGCGACCGTCGACACCGCCGATATCGTGGCGCTCGGGCCGTGGCTCGACTGGGCCTACGCGACCGCGAAGGCGGCCTGACCTTCCTGTTCCCCGGCGAAGGCCGGGGTCCGGTTTCGGGGCACTCGTGACGACGCGAGACGCCCTATCACCCCTTCCTTTCCAACTGGACCCCGGCCTTCGCCGGGGAACGGAGTATTGACCAATGCCCAAGGTACTGATTTCCGACAAGATGGACCCCAAGGCCGCGCAGATCTTCCGCGAGCGTGGCGTCGAGGTCGACGAGATCACCGGCAAGACGCCGGCCGAACTGATGGCGATCATCGGCGAGTATGACGGTCTGGCGATCCGCAGCTCGACCAAGGTGACGAAGGAAATTCTCGAACACGCGACCAATCTGAAGGTCGTCGGCCGCGCCGGGATCGGCGTCGACAATGTCGACATCCCCAGCGCATCGGCCAAGGGCGTGGTCGTGATGAACACGCCGTTCGGCAATTCGATCACCACCGCCGAACACGCCATCGCGCTGATGTTCGCGCTCGCCCGCCAGCTGCCCGAGGCCGATGCGTCGACCCAGGCCGGCAAGTGGGAGAAGAACCGCTTCATGGGCGTCGAACTGACGTCCAAGACACTGGGGCTGATCGGCGCGGGCAATATCGGTTCGATCGTCGCCGACCGCGCGCGCGGGCTGAAGATGAAGGTCGTCGCGTTCGACCCGTTCCTGACGCCCGAGCGCGCGGTGGAACTGGGCATCGAGAAGGTGACGCTGGACGAACTGCTGGCGCGCGCCGACTTCATCACGCTGCACACGCCGCTGACCGATTCGACGCGCAACATCCTGTCGGCCGAAAATCTGGCCAAGACGAAGAAGGGCGTGCGGATCATCAACTGCGCGCGTGGCGGGCTGGTCGATGAGGTCGCGCTGAAGGCGGGACTCGATTCCGGCCATATCGGCGGTGCGGCGCTCGACGTGTTCGTCGAGGAGCCGGCCAAGACGTCGCCGCTGTTCGGCACGCCGAACTTCGTGTCGACCCCGCATCTGGGCGCGTCGACCACCGAGGCGCAGGTCAACGTCGCGATCCAGGTCGCCGAGCAGATGGCCGATTTCCTCGTCAACGGCGGCGTCACCAACGCGCTGAACATGCCGAGCCTGTCGGCCGAGGAAGCGCCGAAGCTGAAGCCCTATATGGCGTTGGCGGAGAAGCTCGGTTCGCTGGTCGGCCAGCTGACGCATGGCGCGATCGGCCGGATCTCGATCCATACGGAGGGTGCCGCCGCCGAGCTGAACCAGAAGCCGCTGGTCAGCGCGGTGCTGGCCGGGTTCCTGCGGACCCAGACCGACACGGTCAACATGGTCAACGCCCCCGTCCTGGCGCGCGAGCGCGGCATGGAAGTGCGCGAAGTGCGGACCGAGCGCGAGGGCGACTACCACACGCTGCTGCGCGTGTCGGTGAAGACCGATGCCGGCGAGCGGTCGGTCGCGGGCACGCTGTTCGGCGATGCCGCACCGCGTGTGGTCGAACTGTTCGGGATCAAGGTCGAGGCCGATCTTGACGGTCCGATGCTGTACGTCGTCAACGAGGACGCGCCGGGCTTCATCGGTCGCCTCGGCACCACGCTTGGCGAGGCGGGCGTCAACATCGGCACCTTCCACCTCGGTCGCCGCTCGGCTGGCGGCGAGGCGGTGCTGCTGCTGTCGGTCGACGAGACGGTGACCCAGGCACTGCTCGACAAGGTCCGCGCGCTGCCCGGCGTGAAGACCGCGATGGGCCTGACGTTCTGACCGGGGTGGCCCCGCCGGTGTGATGCCGGCGGGGCCATTCTGAGCCTCAATCCGTCATTGCGAGCGTGGCGAAGCAACCCAGTGATGCCCGCTACGTCGTGGATTGCTTCGCTTCGCTCGCAATGACGGGGGCGTTACCGCGACGCCATCCGCCGCGCGAAATGGACTTCGACGGCGCGGCGGACGGTTTCGGCGATGCGTTCGCGACCCTCGCGGCTGTCGAGGAACGCCTCGTCGGTCGGGTTCGAGATATAGCCGGTTTCCAGCAGCACCGACGGCATGTCGGGGGCCTTCAGCACCATCAGCGATGCCATCCGGTGGAAGACCGCCTTGGTCGGGATCAGCGGTTTCGCCTCGCGCCCCAGCACGCGGGCGAAACTGGCCGAGACGTTCATCGTCTCGCGCTGGGTCAGGTCGATCAGGATCGACGAGACGTCCGACGTCGTGTCGGCCAGATTGACGCCGGCGATGATGTCCGCCTTGTTCTCGCGCGCGGCCAGCCGGGCCGCCTGCTTGTCCGACGCGATTTCGGACAGGGTGTAGACCGAGGCCCCGGTCGCCTCGCCCGTGCTGACGCTGTCGCAGTGGATCGAGATGAACAGGTCGCCGTGCAGCCGGCGGGCGATGCCATAGCGTTCGCTGAGCACCAGATAGCGGTCGTCGTCGCGGGTCAGCGCCACCCGCACCCGCCCGCTGGCGAGCAGGGTGTCGCGGATCTGCCTGGCGATCTTCAGCGTGACGTCCTTTTCGCGCAGGCCCGTCGCCGGGCTGATCGCGCCGGGATCGACCCCGCCGTGCCCGGCGTCGATGACCACCAGCGGCCGGCTGTCGTCACCGCGGATACGGGGCAGGGCGGCGGCCTTGCGTGCCGGCGGTACGGGGATCGACACCTTGTACTTCGCGCGTACCGGCTCGCTGCCCCAGACCGATGGCAGGAAGCTCAACGGGCCGGCGATGCTGGCGGCGGCGAATTTGCGCGTATCGACGTTGCGCAGGGTCAGGGTCAGCGTGCGTCCCGACGGGTCGAAATCGCCCTTGGCGACGATCGCCGGGCTGGCGAGGTCGAACACGATGCGCGTGCCATTGTCGCCGCGCCGCCCCTGGCGCACCGCCACGACCGGGCCGGAAACGACCGCGTTCGTGCCGGGTGTGGCCCCGGTGACGTCGACCGCGATCCGGCGCGGCCCGTCGAGCACGAACGAGGCGGCGGTTTCGACCGACTCGTCGAACCGGATGACGATCCGGTCGTCCTCGATCGCGACTCGTTCGACCGTGGCCGCCCGCGCCGGACTGGCCAGCCAGCCGGCAAACATCGCAAGCAGGAACAACATCGGCCGGTCATGCCGCGCCGACCCGCGGCCGGTCCAGCAAAAAGCCATGGTGGCAAACCCCTTTACTATCTGTGGCCGGTGTACGGGGTGGGGCAACAATGGCGCGTTGCGTCATGCGGTTAACACGCCGTTCGGCACGATTCTGCCGGCCGGAGCGGCAAGGTTCTGCCAGTTGCTTGGAACCTTTCGCGATGCTACCTATCCATGCGCAGCCGTGTATGCGCCGTTCCGACGGTGCCGACGGCCTACCGGCCGGTCCGTTCTGGCACCGGCCAATTCCAGGTTGACGCTCGCATGCCGCATATCTCCTGTCCGCCCGACCGACCGGCCTGTGCCGGCGGAGTCGTGGGCGTGGCGGAGCCGCGGGGCGATGCGCCCCGATGTGGGCAGCGAGCAGAGGCAATGTCCGAAACCCATCGCGCAGCCGACCCGACCGGGCGGCGCGCCTTTTATCATCGCGCGCGACGATTGCCGACAGGCCCGGCGCGCGCGTGGAGACCAACACATGACCATGCGTATGCTGATCGACGCACGCCACCGGGAGGAGACCCGGGTCGCCGTCGTCAAGGGTAACCGGATCGAAGAATTCGATTTCGAATCCGCCGAGCGCAAGCAGCTCAAGGGCAACATCTACCTCGCCAAGGTGACGCGGGTCGAACCGTCGTTGCAGGCGGCGTTCGTCGATTACGGCGGCAATCGCCACGGCTTCCTCGCGTTCAGCGAAATTCACCCCGATTACTACCAGATTCCCAAGGAGGACCGCGAGGCCCTGTTGCGGGAAGAGGCCGAGCATGCCGCCGAGGAAGCGGCCCTGCGCGCCGAGCATGACGATGATGACGACGCCGACGACCTCGACGACGAGCGCTTCGATGACGAGGATCACGACGGCGAGCATGAGGGTGAAACCGAGGGTGCCGAGGGCGACGACGCCCCGCGTCCGCGCGCGGCGAAGTCGAACGGCAATGACGATCAGGTCGAGGCGCTGCGCCAGCGCCGCATGAACCTGCGCCGTCGCTACAAGATCCAGGACGTGATCCATCGCCGCCAGGTGCTGCTGGTCCAGATCGTCAAGGAGGAGCGCGGCAACAAGGGCGCGGCGCTGACGACCTATCTGTCGCTGGCCGGCCGCTATTGCGTGCTGATGCCCAATACCAGCCATGGCGGCGGGATCAGCCGCAAGATCAGCAATGCGGGCGACCGCAAGCGGCTGAAGTCGATCATGGCCGACATGCAGCTGCCGCCGTCGATGGGCTGCATCGTGCGCACCGCAGGACTCCAGCGCACCAAGGTCGAGATCAAGCGCGATTTCGACTATCTGGCCCGCCTGTGGGACGGCATCCGCGAGAACACGCTGAAGTCGGCCGCGCCCGCGCTCGTCTACGGCGACAGCGACATGATCAAGCGGGCGATCCGCGACATCTACAACAAGGATATCGACGAGATCATCGTCGAGGGTGTCGAGGGCTATCAGCAGGCGCGCGAATACATGAAGCTGCTGATGCCGACGCACGCGCGCCGGGTGAAGCATTATTCGGATGCGGTTCCGCTGTTCCAGCGCAGCCATGTCGAGGATCAGCTGGCGGCGATGTACAACCCCGTCGTCCAGCTGAAGTCGGGTGGTTATCTGGTCATCAACCCGACCGAGGCGCTGGTGTCGATCGACATCAATTCCGGCCGGTCGACGCGCGAGCACAATATCGAGCAGACCGCGACCGCGACCAACCTTGAGGCCGCGCAGGAAATCGCGCGCCAGCTGCGCCTGCGCGACATGGCCGGCCTCGTCGTCATCGACTTCATCGACATGGACAACGGGTCCAACGTCCGGAAGGTCGAGAAGGCGATGAAGGAGGCGCTGAAGAACGATCGCGCGCGTATCCAGGTCGGCCGCATCTCGTCGTTCGGGCTGATGGAAATGAGCCGCCAGCGCCTGCGTACCGGCGTGCTGGAGGCATCGACCCGCCAGTGTCCGCATTGCGAGGGTACGGGTCTGGTCCGTACCGCGTCGTCGGCCGGCCTGTCCGCGCTGCGCCTGATCGAGGACGAGGCCGCACGCGGTCGCGGCACCTATCTGACGCTGCGCGCCAGCCAGGAGGCGGCGACCTATGTGCTGAACCGCAAGCGCGCCGACATCGCCGAGATCGAGGAGCGTTACGGCGTGCAGGTCGAGATCCTGCCCGATCGCGAGGAGGAGGGCGCGCGCATGTCGGTCGAGGCCGCCGGCCCGCCGCCCGCGCATCCGCCGCGCTTCGACCCCGTGATCCTGGAGGTCGAGGATGACCTGGAGGAGATCGAGGAGGAGTTCGAGCCGGAGGTCGAGGAAGCCGAGGAAGTCGAGGAGCGCGCGCCCCGTGCGCCGCGCCGCGAGGAGGAAGGTGGCGACGAGAGCGCGGAAGGCCGCAAGCGTCGTCGCCGTCGTCGTGGACGCCGCAACCGCCGCGAGGATGGCCAGCCGGAAACGCAGGACGGTGTCGAGGGCGACGAGACGGTCGATGGCGAGTTGGTCGATTCCGAACCACTCGACGCTGACGCGCTCGACGCCGAAATCGAGGCCGACGGCGATGTCGTCGCCGACGATCGTCCAGCGGCCGAGGGTGGCGAAGGGCGTCGTCGTCGCGGGCGTCGCGGTCGCCGTGGCGGTCGCCGCGGTGAGGGTGGTGCCGACACGGCGCAGGCCGAAACGTCGTCCGACGACGGGGATGCGCCGGTTGCCGAGGTCGACGCCGACGTTTCGGTCGCCGACGCGGTCGAGCCGGTCGAGGCACCGGTTGCCGATGTGCCCAAGACGCGTCGTCGTCCCCGCGCGCGCGCCAAGGCACCCGAGGCGCGTGAGCCGGAGGGTCGCGAGATCGCCGAACCGGCGATGATCGTCGACGCCAGCGATGTCGGTGCCCCCGCCGATCCGGTGGTGACCGACGACGTGCCGGCCAAGCCGAAGTCGAGCCGCCGCAAGAAGGCGACGCCGGTCACCGACGAGATCGTCCAGCCCGAGGCTCCGGCCGCGGACGAGACGGTTGCGGAGGAGGTCAAGCCGAAGCGGACGCGCCGCAAGAAGGCCGAAGCCGAGGTCGTCGAGGCTCCGGCCAAGCCCGCCCGTGCGCCCCGCGCCAAGGCCAAGCCCGCCGCCGCCGATCCGGTCGGGGCCGATCCGGTCGAGGCCGAGCCAGCGGCGGAAACGCCGGCTACGCAAGCGCCCGTCGTCGAGGACACGGCCGCCGACGACCGTGTCGGCGCGCAGGACGACACCGACGGCAGCCCCCGTCGCGGCTGGTGGCAGCGTACCTTCGGGGCCTGAGACCAACCCACCCCCCGGCTTGTCGTGCCGGGGGGTGGGTATGCTTATTTCTGCAGCCCGTCATTGCGAGCGCAGGCGAAGCAATTCAGGCCGTCACGGCATCTGGCCCCGGATTGTTTCGCCTGCGTTCGCAATGACGCGTCTTTGACACCCTCCGCGATCGACGCGCGTGCGCTACCGCGTCGGCGACAGCGTGTATCGCATGGCGATCCGCGTCGCTGTATCGCCGCGCATCGTGACCAGCATCGTCCAATAGGCCGGGCGCGGTCCGGCGGTGCCGACCAGGATCTCCACCGGGCAGGGCGCGGTGCAGCCGTTCACCCGGACACTGCCGATGGCATCGGTCCGAAGCGCGGCGAGCACTGCGCGCGCGCCGCCACGACAGGCCCCGCTGCCGGTCGGATCGGCACAGGCCGTCACGGGCAGGCGTCCACCGGCTTCCGCCGCACGGCGCGTCGCGGCCAGCGCGCGGACGGCGGCGAGGCCGGGCGCTTGCGAACCGGCGACCGGAAAATACCCGCGCGTATCGGCAAGACAGGCCGCGCCGTCGTCCAGCCGGAACAGCGCGGTCCGCGTGACGTCGCGCGCACGGTACCGCTGCCCGCCCGCCCGCGTGTCGGTGGCATATTCAAACGGGGCAAAGGCGATCCGGAACGTATCGGCGTGGCAGAAGCCGGAGGGGCCGGGCGCGGGTCTGGCATCGAGCAGCACCGCCTCCAGCCGCCGTGTCGCGCCGTCCCCGCCCGCCGGCAAGACCTGCGCGCGGACGATCGGCGGATGGTCGGCCGGCAACAGCGCGTCGGCCAGCGTCGCCGGGCTTGCCGCCGCGACCTCGGCTGCGGTGAAAACCGGCCGTTCCGGCATGTCTTTCGCGCGGGTGCCAGCCTGTATCCCCGCCGGAATTACCGCCTGAGCCAGCGCCAGTGCGAACGTCACTACCATGGCCGAATGCTCCGTCATCGCCATCCACCGGCTGTCCCGATGCTGGCGTGCGATGGGATCCTATCACCATGGCGGTCGATTTTCACCGTCGGTTCAGGCTCGCGGGGCCATAGGGCGGATGCGCGGCTCCAGCGACGGCATCAACAGGGGGCGGGCCTTCACCGTGATGCTGCACCCGCCCGACCGTGGCCGGTACGGCGATGCGTTGACGCAAGGCCCCTGGAAGGACGATAGCAGATCCATGAAGCGACTGGTCGCGGCGTTCGCGCTTTCCATAATGGCCCTTGCCCAGCCCGCCGCCGCGCAGTCGATCCTGCGCGACGCGGAAACCGAGGCGATGTTCGCGCAGATGTCGACGCCGCTGGTCAAGGCCGCCGGCCTGTCGCCGCGCGACGTGCGCGTCGTCCTCATCAACGACGATTCGATCAACGCCTTCGTCGCGGGCGGGCAGACCGTCTATGTCCATTCGGGCCTGATCCGCGAAGCCACGACCGCCAATCAGGTGCAGGGCGTGATCGCACACGAACTGGGGCATATCGCCGATGGCCATGTCGTGCTGGCCGATGCGGGCACGAAGCCCGCGCTGGGTGTCACCCTGCTCAGCATGGTGCTGGGCCTGGCGGCGATCGCGGCGGGCAGCGGCGAGGCGGGGGCGGGCATCATGGCGGCGGGCCAGCAGGTCGGCATGAACAAGTATCTGTCGTTCACGCGGACGCAGGAATCGAGCGCGGATGCCGCCGGCGCGCGCTACCTGAACACCGCCGGGATCAGCGGGCGCGGCATGCTGGAGTTCTTCAAGCGGTTGCAGGGGCAGGAATATCGCTACGGCTATACCAATGTCGATCCGTTCGCGCAGACCCACCCGCTGTCGGGCACGCGTATCGCCAACCTGACCGATACGTTGCAGGCCGCGCCCGCGTGGAGCGCGAAGCCCGATGCCGCGCTGGAGGAACGGTTCCGCCGGGTGAAGGCCAAACTGCTCGGCTATACCGCGACGCCGGACGAAACGCTGCGCGCGTTCCCGGTCACCGACCAGTCGATCTATGCCCATTACGCCCGCGCCTATGCCTATCACAAGGCGGGGTATCCGGACAAAGCCGATGCCGAGGCGGACGCACTGGTGGAGGCCGATCCGGCCGATCCCTATTTCCTGGAGATCAAGGGCCAGATCCTGCTGGAAGCGGGCAAGCCGGCCGAGGCGGTGGCTCCCTTGCGCGCCGCGACGCAAGGGTCCGACGCCAATCCGCTGGTCGCCACCACGTTCGGCCACGCGCTGATCGCCACCGACGACGCGGGGCGCTATCCGGAGGCGGTCAAGGTGCTGCGCGCAGCGGTGGGGCGCGATGACGACAATCCGTTCGCGTGGTATCAGCTCGGCACCGTCTACGAACGTCTGGGTGACGCCCCGCGCGCCGCGCTCGCCACCGCCGAACGCGCCAGCATGACCGGCGACACCCGCACCGCCATCGCCAGCGCGCGCTATGCGCTGGCCAATCTCGCCCCCAACAGCACGGACTGGATCCGCGCACAGGACATCAGCATGACCGCGCAGAACGACCTGGACGACAAGAAGAAGCGCCGGTGAACCGTCTCGCATTGCCGGGGATCGCGTTGGCCGGGGCGCTGGTCGGTGGCATCGTGGTCTGGGGTGGGACCCGCGCCAGCGATACCGTGCGGATCGAGGGGATCGTCCACGACTATATCCTCGACCACCCCGAGATCCTGCCGCAGGCGATCCAGAAACTGCAGGAGCGCGAATCCGGCAAGGCGGTGGCGGCGGTCGGGCCGGACATCACCAAACCCTATGGCAGCGCGGTGGCGGGCAACCCGCAGGGCGACGTGACGCTGGTCGAGTATTTCGATTACAACTGCGGCTATTGCCGTGCCAGCCTGCCGCTGATCGACCAGCTGATCGCACGCGACCCCAAGCTGAAGGTCGTGTTCCGCGACCTGCCGATCCTGGCCCCCAGCAGCGCGGACGCCGCGCGCGCCAGCCTGATCGCGGCGCAGCAGGGCAAGTTCGCGGGCTTCCACAAGGCGCTCTACGCCGCCGGCCCGGTCAGCGACGCGACGATCGCCGCCACCGCTGCCGCGACCGGCGTCGATCTGGCGCGCGGCGATGTGAAGGCGGCGGATGCCGAAATCGCGCGCAACATGGCCGACATGCGCGCGCTGGGCATCACCGGCACGCCAAGCTGGGTCGTGGGCAACCGCATGCTGACCGGCGCGCTGCCGATCGCGGAGATCGAGAAGGCGATCGCGGCGGCGCGGGGGGCTTAAGGGGAAGCGACACTCGCAACTTCTGTCAGCCACCCCGGCGAAGGCCGGGGTCCAAATGGACCGGCGATGGCGTGACGCAATGTCCGTCGACCCTATTGGACCCCGGCCTTCGCCGGGGTGGTTCCGTCTTTCCTCCCGCCCGCGCGCGGGGGAACGGGCGTGGTTCGCCGGCATCCCGTTTGTCCCGGGCAAGCAGGTGAACCTTGACGCCACCCTCCGCACCGACCACTCCCGCCCGCGCACCCACCGAGTGAGACGAGACGCGCCATGACTGCCCTGCTGCCCGAAGGTTTCCGCGACCGCCTGCCCCCGTTCGCCGACGCGGCCGCGCGGGTCGAGGCGCGCGTGCTGGAGACGGCGGCGCTGTTCGGCTATGAGCGCGCCGACCCGCCGCTGGCCGAATATGCCGAGGCGCTGGGCACCCGGCTGAAGACCGGGGCATTGCGCGACGCGGTGCGCTTCGTCGATCCGGTCAGCCAGGCGACGCTGGCGATCCGACCCGACCTGACCGCGCAGGTCGCGCGCATCGCCGCGACACGGATGGGTCATCACCCGCGCCCGGTGCGGCTGAGCTATGCCGGCACCGTCCTGAAACTGCGCGCATCCGAACTGGCCCCCGCGCGTGAATGGCGACAGATCGGGTGCGAACTGATCGGTCTCGATTCGGTCTCGGCCGCGTGTGAGGTGGTCGGTGTCGCGGTCGATTCGCTGAGCGCGGCGGGGGCGGCGGGCGTGTCGATCGACTTCACGCTGCCCGATCTGGTCGACGCGCTGGCGGCCGGGCCGTTGCCGGTCGCGGCCGACGCGATCGCGCTCCTGCGCGACCGGCTGGATGCCAAGGACGCCGGCGGTGTCGCGGCGATCGCGCCGGACTATCTGCCGCTGATCGAGGCGGCGGGGCCGTTCGCGGTCGCGCTCGACCGGCTGCGCGCGTTCGACCGCTGGGGCGTGCTGGCCAGTAGGATCGACGGGCTGGCGACGATCGCCGCCGCGCTGGGCGACGCTTGCGCGCTGACGCTCGACCCGACCGAGCGGCACGGGTTCGAATATCAGTCCTGGCTTGGCTTCTCGCTGTTCGCCGACGGCCTGTCGCGCGAGGTCGGGCGTGGCGGCACCTATACCATCGTCCACGAAGGCGGGGCGGAAGAGGCGGCGACCGGCTTCTCGCTCGACGCCGACGCGCTGGCCCCGCGCGCGACGGTCGAGCGGCGTCGGCTGTTCCTGCCGCTTGGCACGGATCCGGCCGAAGCGGCGCGCTTGCGCGGTCAGGGCTGGGTCACGGTGGCGGCGCTGGCGGAAGGGGATACGCCCGAAGCACAGCTTTGCACGCATCTTATGGTAGCAGGCAGCCCGCGCGCGCTGTAGGCGCTGCTGCGTAACAAGGGAGACACGGGTTTGGCCAACGTAGCAGTCATCGGCGCACAGTGGGGCGACGAGGGCAAGGGCAAGATCGTCGACTGGCTCGCCGAGCGCGCCGACATGGTCGTGCGGTTCCAGGGCGGGCACAATGCCGGCCACACTCTGGTCGTCGGCGACAAGACGTACAAGCTGTCGCTGCTGCCGTCGGGGCTGGTGCGCGGCACGCCGTCGGTCATCGGCAATGGCGTGGTCCTCGACCCCTGGGCGCTGAAGGCGGAGATTGCGCGGCTGGGCGAGCAGGGCGTGGTCGCGACGCCCGACGTGCTGCGGATCGCCGATACCTGCCCGTTGATCCTGCCGTTCCACCGCGATCTCGACGCGCTGCGCGAGGATGCGAGCGGGGCGGGCAAGATCGGTACGACCCGGCGCGGCATCGGTCCGGCGTACGAGGACAAGGTCGGCCGGCGCGCGATCCGCGTGTGCGACCTCGCGCATCTCGACGATCTGGGGCCACAGCTCGACCGGCTGACCGCGCATCACGACGCACTGCGCGCCGGCTTCGGCGAGCCGCCGATCGACCGTGACCGCCTGATCGCCGACCTGCGCGAAATCGCCGATTTCGTCCTGCCCTTCGCGAAGCCTGTTTGGCGCGACCTGAACGCCGCCCGTGCGGCGGGCAAGCGCATCCTGTTCGAGGGCGCGCAGGGCGTGTTGCTCGACATCGACCACGGCACCTATCCGTTCGTCACCTCGTCCAACACAGTCGCGGGCGCGGCGGCGTCGGGGTCGGGGATTGGCCCGTCGGGCGTCGGCTTCGTGCTGGGGATCGCCAAGGCATACACCACGCGCGTTGGCTCCGGCCCGTTCCCGACCGAGCTGGATACGCCGGTCGGCGAGCAGCTTGGCATCCGCGGGCATGAATTCGGCACCGTGACGGGTCGCAAGCGGCGCTGCGGCTGGTTCGACGCGGTGCTGGTACGCCAGTCGGCGGCGGTCGGCGGCATCACGGGCATCGCGCTGACCAAGATCGACGTGCTCGACGGGTTCGAGAGCGTCAGCATCTGCACCGGCTATACCTTGCGCGGCGAGACGCTTGATTATTTCCCCGCCCATGCCGCCGATCAGGCGCTGGTCGAGCCGGTGTACGAGACGATGGAGGGCTGGTCCGAATCGACCGCCGGCGCGCGCAGCTGGGCCGATTTGCCGGCGCAGGCGATCAAGTATATCCGCCGGATCGAGGAGCTTATCCGCTGCCCGGTGACGCTGGTGTCGACCAGCCCGGAGCGGGATGACACGATTCTGGTGCGGGATCCGTTCGCGGACTGACCGCGCCGTTCATGACGCAGACGAAAAAGCCCGGGTAGTCTGACGACCACCCGGGCTTTCTTTCATGCGACGCGCAAACGCTGGTTCAGCGCGGTGTCATCGTGCCGGTCGTCGTCGACGGCGTCATGGGCGTGGTCGGGGCCATCGGGGTAGAACCCGGCGTCTCTGTCGTCATGGTCGAACCCGGTGCCGGCGGCATGGTCGGCATCGTGCTGCCCGGACGCTTGCCCTTCCTGGACTTCGTCGTCGGGCTTGGCATGGTCTGGTCCATCGTACCCATGGTGTCGGTGCTGGTCGTGGGCATGCCGGGCTGGGTCGGCATGGTCTGGCCCGGCATCGTCGGCTGGGTCGTGCTGCCGGGAGTACCCGGCGTCATCGTCTGGGCGGTCAAGGTAGTCGGGATCAGCAGGGCCGATGCGGCCAAGATATTGAGGATCTTCATGATTTCTCTCCTGCGTTCGTGACGGAAGGACGCAGGAGAGCGGGTATTGGTTCCACCGGTCAGCCGCACTGGCCCCGGTGAAGCAACGCCTGATCGGCAATCACCAGCGCGACCATCGCCTCCACGACGGGTACGCCGCGGATGCCGACGCACGGATCGTGGCGGCCCTTGGTCGCGATCTCGGTCGCTTCGCCGCTCGGGGAAATGGTCGGGACGGGGGTCAGGATCGAACTGGTCGGCTTGAACGCCACGCGGCAGCGGATCGGCTGGCCGGTGGCGATTCCCCCGGCGATCCCGCCGGCATGGTTGGCCAGAAACTGCGGACCATCGGCACCGGGCCGCATCGGATCGGCATTGTCCTCTCCCGACAGCGCGGCCGCGGCAAAGCCGTCGCCGATCTCGAACCCCTTGACCGCGTTGATGCTCATGCAGGCGCTGGCCAGTTCGCTGTCCATCTTGGCATAGAGCGGCGCACCCCAGCCGGCGGGGACGCCGACCGCCTCGCACGCCACGACCGCGCCAAGCGACGATCCGGCCTTGCGTGCGCGGTCGACCAGCGCCTCCCAGCGGAGCGCGGCGGCGGCGTCGGGGCAGAAGAAGGGATTGGCGTCGATCTGCGCATCGTCGAAGTTCGCCGGGTCGACGCAATCGCCACCGATCGCCTCGACCCAGGCGCGGACGCGGACCTGCGGGATTATCAGCCGCGCGACGGCACCGGCCGCGACCCGCGCCGCCGTCTCGCGTGCCGACGATCGGCCGCCGCCGCGATAGTCGCGAAACCCGTATTTGGCGTCATAGGCATAGTCGGCGTGACCGGGGCGATACGCCTTGGCGACGTCGGAATAGTCCTTGGACCGCTGGTCGACATTCTCGATCATCAGGCTGATCGGCGTGCCGGTGGTGCGGCCGTCGAAGACGCCCGACAGGATGCGGACCTGATCCGGCTCGCGCCGCTGCGTCGTGAAGCGCGAGGTGCCGGGACGGCGCTTGTCGAGCCAGGGCTGGATATCGGCTTCGGTAAGCGCAATGCCCGGCGGGCACCCGTCGACGACCGCGCCCAGCGCCGGCCCGTGGCTCTCGCCCCAGGTGGTGAAGCGGAACAGGCGGCCGAATTTGTTGAAGCTCATGGTTTCCTCTCCCCATGGGGGAGGGGAAGGGGCCCGCCCGGTCTTGCCGGGTGGGAAGGTGAGGGGGTGAGTGCTGCGCGGATGGTTTGCGCCACGCCGTCCACATTCGTCATCACATCGGCATTGCTGAAACGCAGCACGCGATACCCTTCCTGTTCGAGAAAAGCGGTTCGGCGGGCGTCACGGGCTTCGCTGCCCACATGCGTGTCACCGTCGACTTCGACGACCAATCGTGCCGACTGGCATACGAAGTCCCCGTAATAGGATCCCAGTCGTTGCTGGCGGCGGAACTTGCGGCCGTCAAGTGCGCTGCCGCGAAGGAACGACCAGAGTCTGGTTTCGGCAGGGGTGGCATTTCGCCGCAATTCGCGGGCCTGGTCGATCGTGCCGTCGCGCGGCGTATATCGCGATGCTGCCATGGCCCCTCACCCTCCCATGCTGCGCATGGGCCCCTCCCTCTCCCCCTTGGGGGGAGAGGGGTTTGCTTACACCAGCGCGATATCCGGCGCGTCCTCCGCCTTCATGCCGATCACGTTATACCCTGCGTCGACATGGTGGGTTTCACCGGTCACGCCGCTCGACAGGTCGCTGAGCAAGTACAGGCCTGCCCCGCCGACGTCCTCGATCGTCACGTTGCGCTTCAGCGGGCTATTCAGTTCGTTCCACTTCAGGATCAGGCGGAAGTCACCGATCCCGCTGGCGGCCAGCGTCTTGATGGGGCCTGCCGAAATCGCGTTGACGCGGATGTTGTCGCGGCCAAGGTCGACCGCCAGATATTGCACGCTCGTCTCCAGCGCGGCCTTGGCGACACCCATGACGTTGTAATGCGGAATGACCTTTTCCGCGCCGTAATAGCTCAGCGTCAGCAGGCTGCCGCCGTCTGGCATCATCTTCGCCGCACGCTGCGCGACCGCGACGAACGAATAGACCGAGATGTTCATGGTGGTCAGGAAATTGTCGAGGCTGGTGTCGACATATTTGCCGCGCAGTTCGTTCTTGTCGGAAAAGCCGATCGCATGGACCACGAAATCGATCGTCGGCCAGTCCTGTGCCAGCGTGTCGAACGCCGCGTCCAGCGCACCCATGTCCGATACGTCGCATTCGACCAGCCGGGCGACGCCAAGCTGTTCGGCCAGCGGGCGGACGCGCTTTTCCAGCGCCTCGCCCTGATAGGAGAAGGCCAGTTCCGCGCCGGCTTCGCTCAGTTTCTTCGCGATACCCCATGCAAGCGACCGGTCATTGGCCAACCCCATGATAAGTCCGCGCTTGCCCGCCATCAAACCGTTCACGCGTATCCGACCCTTCTCTCTTACTCAGTCGTTCTCTCTAGCGCGGGTTCGGGCGGTTCCGCCAGTGCCGCGTTCAGATGTGCGCCGAATACCATGCCCAGACCGACCAGGAAAAAGAACAGCAGCGCAATGATGACGCCGGCCAGACTGCCATAGGTCAGGTCGTAGCCGCCAAGCTGTGACAGCGCGACCGGCAACAGCGCGGTGATCGACACCCACCATGCGGTGGTGAACAGCGCGCCGGGCCATTTCGGGCAACCCGAGTTGCGATATTTGGCCGGCGTCACCGAATAGAACAGCATGTACAGTGCGCCGAACATGATCGCGCCGGGAATGATCCGCGACAGCCCGATCCATCCCGCCACGTCCTGCGCGAAGGGCAGGAGCGAGTAGATGAACTGTTCGGCGGCGGTCAGGATGCCCTGGACCAGGAACGACAGCATCGCGAGCACGACCGATGCGATGATGACCAGCACCGACCCCAGCCGATACCGCCAGAAGGGCAGGCTGAACGTCACGCCGTACGCGCGGCGGAAGATGTCGCGGATCGTCTCGATGAAGCTGCCGACGGTCCACAGGCCGATCAACCCGCCCAGCCACAGCAGCGACCCCGTGCGTGCGGCCAGCACGTCGGCGATCGGCTTGCGCAACAGGTCGCTGACATCGGGGGGCAGCACCGACAGGAACGAGGCGACGGCGCGCTGGGTCTCGTCGCTCTGACCGATCAGCGACGTGATCGCGGCGGCGACGATGAAGAACGGGAATACCGTCATCAGCGCCAGATAGGCCAGGTTGCCGGCGTGGATGAATCCGTCGTTGAACACGCCGATGCCGGCGCGCTTCATCACCTCGAACGCATAGCTGCCGGGGCGGACCTTGGCGATCTGACGGTTCAGGCGCGTGCGGGCGCCACCATGATGGGCGCGATCTTCGGGGGTGAGGCCGGTAACGACGGGCGCGGTGGTCATGGGGCCTTAGACGCCCAGTGCGGCGCGCGGGTTCCCGTCGGCGGGCGTCCAGTCGGCGACGAACGCCTCCAGCGCCGCATCGCCGGCGGCAACGTCGATCATCAGCGTGACGAGCTGGTCACCGCGCCCGCCGCCCTTCCGGTGGAATCCCTTGCCCTTCAGGCGCAGCGTCTTGCCCGACGTCGTGCCCTTCGGCACCGTCAGCATTACCGCATTCTCGACCGTCGGCACCTTCACCGGCCCGCCCAGCACCGCTTCCTTCAAGGTGATCGGCAGGTCGAGGCGGACGTCGTCGCCGTCGCGCGTGAAGAAACGGTGGCCCTGCACCTCGATGGTCAGGATCGCGTCGCCGGCACCACCGGGACCAGCCTCGCCCTTGCCGGCCAGTTTCATCTGGGTGCCGCTTTCGACGCCGGCGGGCAGCTTGATGTCGATCGCCTTGCCGTCGCCCAGCGTCACCCGCTGCGGTGCCAGCGTCGCGGCCTCGATAAAGGGCACCTGCAACTTGTAGGCGAGGTTTGCGCCTTTGGGGCTGGGACGCCGGCCGAACCCGCCGGTGAAGCCGCCGCCGGGGCCACCGGCACGACCGCCGCCGCCGAACAGCCCCTCGAAGATGTCGCCCATGTCGGCCTCGCCGCCGCCGAACTCGAACCCCTGGCTGCGGAAACCGCCGCCCGGCCCACCGGGACGCGGGGACCCGCCGCCAAAGCCGAACGGCGCGGCCGGATTGCCGTCGCCGTCGATCTCGCCCCGGTCGAAACGCGCGCGCTTGTCCTTGTCGCTCAGCAGGTCATAGGCGTTGGTGACGGTGCTGAACCGCTCGGTCGCCTTCGGATTGTCCTTATTGCGGTCGGGATGCAGCTCCTTGGCGAGCTTGCGATACGCCTTCTTGATGTCGGCTTCGCTGGCGTCGCGCGCCAGCCCCAAGGTCTTGTAAGGATCGGCCATGATTGCCCCGGTAAAATCGTGTTCGGCCGCTATTTGGGGCCATTATATCCGCAGCGCAATGAACGACGCCGCCGTGGCCGCGTTATAGTCGGATGACACACATCTGAAAGGCGCGACGATGGCAGACAGGCAACCGATGCAGGCCCCCGGCAAGGACGGCCATGCGGGCGAACCCGACGGCGTGGGCGACGAGTCCCCGGCCGGCGGCAAGGGCAGGGGGCAGAGCGGCGGGGGAGCCTATCCGAACCCGCATACCGGCAAGGACGATCCGGCCGACTGAGCCTCAGGCCGCGGCGATCGGCTGGAAATCGGGGGCGGGCAGGGGGTCGGACTGCGGGGCGACGTCGACGCTGACGTCCATCTGCTGCGCGCCGGACCCCAGGACCACGCCATCGACCGGCGCGATCTCGGCATAGTCGCGGCCGATCGCCATGACGATGTGGTCGCCCGCCATCCAGATGCCGTTGGTCGGATCCAGCCCGACCCAGCCGATGGCCGGGCCGCACCACAGCAGCACCCAGGCATGGGTCGCATCCGCGCCGACCAGCCGCTCCTCGCCGGGCGGCGGAATGGTGCGGATATAGCCCGAGGCATAAGCGGCGGGCAGGCCGGCGGCGCGCAGGCCCGTAATCATGATCTGCGCGAAATCCTGGCACACGCCGCGTCGTTTCAGGAATGCCTCGTGCGGGGTGGTGTCGACCAGCGTGGCGTCGGCGTCGAACTCGAATTCGTCCTGGATCCGGCGGGCCAGCGCGATACCGGCCTCCAGCGCGCCCCGGTCGGGATCGAGGTCGGGCGCGCACCAGTCGGCGATCTGCCGGTCGAGCGGGATGAGCGGCGAGGGAAACAGATACCCCGCAGGACCTGCCGCCGACAGGTCGCGGCTGGCCCGCGCCATCGCCGCGACCTGCGCCAGCGTCGGGTCGTCGGGCGACGGAATCGGGATCAGCCGGTCGACGACGACGCGGGCCGCGCTCTCGATCGTCAGGCTGCGGACGGGGGTGTCGACGATCAGGCGGGTGACGTGGGCCAGGCCCGCCTCCGCATGGGCCGGGCTGGTCCGCCCGGCTGGTTCGACCGTCAGTTTATACCGCTCCAGTCGCTGCCCCGGCCAGTCGATCGGTTGCAGCCGCAGGTTGCAGCGCGCGAACTTCACGCTGGCCCCATAGTCGAACCGGGTGACGTGGCGGATTTCGTAGATCATGGTCGCGGGCCGCCTGTGTGTTCGGGATTCACGCTAGGCGATGCGGGTGGGGCCGACAAGCCGGGCAGTCGCGGCGTCAACCCCGCTGTTCCCCCGCGAAGGCGGGGGTCCAGTGTTATGGCGCTACAACGCTGCTGGTACTGCCTGGGTCTGGATCCCCGCCTGCGCAAGGAAACGGCGGAGCGGAGGCGAGGGCCGTGTTGGTAGGAGGCGGGTTGCGGTGCCGCCCCCTCTGTTACAACCCGATTCGCGTCAGCAGCAGATCGAGCAGCTTGGTGTCGCTGGCGTCGCCCTGCGCCGGACCCATGCCGCCACATTCGAGGCAGCGGGCCTGGATCGAGCCGGCGCGGGCGAGACGGCGGACGTCGCCCAGTGCCTGTGCGGCCAGCGCGCGGCGGTCGGCGGCGATGCGGGCGAAGGCGTCGCCGGCGGGCGCCGCCGTGTCGTCGTCATCGCGGTTCAGCGCCTGCGTCAGTTCGGCGGCCCAGCCGGGTTTCTTCTCCAGATATTCGGCGTGAACGTCGGCGGGCTTCAGCTTGGCGCGGCGCGCGGCCTCGTCGATCGCGTCCTTCAGCGTGCCGAACCGGTCGACCAGACCGATCTGGCGCGCGGTGCCACCGTCCCAGACCCGCCCTTGCGCAATCGAATCGACGCGCTCGACGGTCATCTTGCGCGAGGTGGCGACACGGGTCAGGAACTGGCGATAGCCGTTCTCGATCGTGCTTTGCAGGATCGCGTCGATCGTCGGGTTGGTGCCGCTGGTGACGTCGGGCTGGCCGGACAGGGGGGTGGTCTGCACGCCGTCGGTGGTGATGCCGATCTTGGCCAGCGTGTTCTCGAACGTCGGGATCAGGCCGAAGATGCCGATCGAACCGGTGATGGTCGAGGGTTCGGCGAAGATCACGTCGGCCGGGGTCGACACCCAGTAGCCACCCGAGGCGGCAAGCCCGCCCATCGATACGACGACCGGCAGCCCCTTGGCCTTGGCCGCCAGGATCGCGGTGCGGATCCGTTCGGACGCCAGCACCGACCCGCCGGGGGAATCGACACGGACGACCAGCGCCTTCAGGTTCTTGGTGGCGAGGCCCGTGTACATCGCCTTGGCGATGGTATCGCCGTGCGCGCTGCCGGGACCGCCCTCGCCATCAAGGATCTCGCCGGCGATGGTCAGCACGCCGATCGCGTCGCCGGCGGTGGCCAGCGGGTTGGCGGCGATCCAGCTGTCATAGCTGATGGTGGTGAAGTTGCCGGCGGGCTTCTTCGCGTCGCTGCCGACGATCTTGGCCACGCGCTCGCCGAACGCCACGCGGTCGCCCAGCGTGTCGACGATGCCGGCTTTCAGATTGGCCTGCGCGATGTCGCCGTTGGCGGCCAGCACGACCTTGTCGGGCGCGCTGAGGAACGGCGCGATCTGCGCCTTGGGCCGCGCCTTTGCGACCGATTCCTGCCACTGACCGTACAGCGCGCCAAGCAGCGCCTGGCTGGCCGCGCGCGCCTCCGGGCTCTGGTCGGTGCGGGTATAGGGTTCGACGAACGACTTGTACTTGCCGACGCGGTAGACGTGCGCGTTGACGCCGAGCTTGTCGATCAGGCCCTTGTAATACAGCTGTTTTCCGCCCGGACCGGTGAACAGCGTGCCGCCCATCGGGTTCATCCAGATCTCGGTCGCGTTGGCGGCGAGGCGGTAGTCGGCGTCGGTATAGGCGGTGGCATAGGCGAGCACCGGCTTCTTCGCGGCACGGACGCGGGCGAGCGCGTCGGCGACCTCCTGCAACGCGGCCGGATAGCCGCCGGCAAAGCCGTCCAGATCGAGGACGACGGCCTTTACGCGGGCGTCATCCTTCGCCAGGTCGATCGCGCGGACCACGTCGCGCAGCCGGTACTGGCGCGGCATGTCCTGACCCGACAGCATCGCGAAGGGCGCGGACTCCTCGGGCTGTTCGACGATCGAGCCTTTCAACGCGAGCAGCAGCGCGCCGTCCTTGATGCTGACCGCACCCGGCCGCGCGTTCAGCGCAGCGAAGATCAACCCGAAGAACAGCAGCATCGCGATCAGGACCAGCGCGTCCTTGATGCCGACCAGCAGTTTCCATGCGCCCCGTACCAGCTTCACCCTGTCGCTCCTGCTGTATGCCTGCCGAAGCATCAGCGCTAGACGACCGGAACCCTCCCGTAAATGGGCTGTCCTATCCGGCCAACACGGATGGAACTTTTTTCGCGCATGGCTGCATTGACGTCGCCGGGGGGCATCCACATATGAGGGCTGCTGGCACTCCCGAACGGTGAGTGCCAAAAAATTGTAACACTCCCTATCGAAGGATAGAGCGCCATGACCTTTCGCCCATTGCACGACCGTGTGCTCGTAAAGCGCGTCGAAGCCGAAGAGAAGACCGCCGGCGGCATCATCATCCCCGACACGGCCAAGGAAAAGCCGCAGGAGGGTGAAGTCGTCGCCGTCGGCACCGGTGCCCGCGCCGAGAACGGCACGATCACGCCGATGGACGTCAAGGCCGGCGACAAGATCCTGTTCGGCAAGTGGTCGGGCACCGAGGTCAAGGTCGACGGCGAAGACCTGCTCATCATGAAGGAATCGGACATTCTCGGGATCGTCGGCTGAGCCTGACCGGGGTCGCTTCGGCAGACCCCGACCCGAACGTCACGAACCTCAACTTCCTCAACTTCACTTCTGAAAGGGTAGCCCATCATGGCATCCAAGGACGTAAAATTCGGTCGCGACGCGCGTGAGCGCATCCTCCGCGGCGTCGACATCCTGGCCGACGCGGTCAAGGTCACGCTGGGGCCGAAGGGCCGCAACGTCGTCATCGACAAGAGCTATGGCGCACCGCGCATCACCAAGGACGGCGTCACCGTTGCCAAGGAAATCGAACTGAAGGACAAGTTCGAGAACATGGGCGCGCAGATGGTGCGCGAAGTGGCGTCGAAGACCAACGACATCGCCGGCGACGGCACGACCACCGCGACCGTGCTCGCCCAGGCGATCGTCCGCGAGGGCATGAAGTCGGTCGCGGCCGGCATGAACCCGATGGACCTGAAGCGCGGTATCGACCTCGCTGTCATCAAGGTCGTCGAGGACATCAAGTCGCGCTCCAAGCCCGTTTCGGGTTCGGCCGAAGTCGCGCAGGTCGGGATCATCTCGGCCAATGGCGACCGTGAAGTTGGCGAGAAGATCGCCGAAGCCATGGAAAAGGTCGGCAAGGAAGGCGTCATCACCGTCGAGGAGGCCAAGGGTCTCGATTTCGAGCTGGACGTCGTCGAGGGCATGCAGTTCGACCGCGGCTACCTGTCGCCGTACTTCATCACCAACCCGGAGAAGATGGCGGTCGAGCTGACCGATCCGTACATTCTGATTCACGAGAAGAAGCTTAGCAACCTGCAGGCGATGCTCCCGATCCTGGAAGCCGTCGTCCAGTCGGGTCGCCCGCTGCTCATCATCGCCGAGGACATCGAGGGTGAGGCGCTCGCCACGCTCGTCGTCAACAAGCTGCGCGGTGGCCTGAAGGTCGCAGCGGTCAAGGCACCCGGTTTCGGCGATCGTCGCAAGGCGATGCTGGAAGACATCGCGATCCTGACCAAGGGCGAGATGATCTCGGAAGACCTGGGCATCAAGCTGGAGACGGTCACGCTCGGCATGCTCGGCACCGCCAAGCGCGTCACGATCGACAAGGACAACACCATCATCGTCGATGGTGCCGGCGATCACGACGCGATCAAGGGCCGCACCGATGCGATCCGTGGTCAGATCGAGAACACCACCAGCGACTATGACAAGGAAAAGCTCCAGGAGCGTCTTGCCAAGCTCGCCGGCGGCGTTGCGGTCATCAAGGTCGGTGGCGCTTCGGAAGTCGAAGTGAAGGAGCGCAAGGACCGCGTCGACGACGCGCTGCACGCAACCCGCGCAGCCGTCGAAGAGGGCATCGTCCCCGGTGGCGGTACGGCCCTGCTGTACGCAACGAAGGCCCTGAACGGCCTGACCGGTGCGAACGAGGATCAGACCCGCGGCATCGACATCGTCCGCAAGTCGCTGACCGCGCTGGTTCGCCAGATCGCGCAGAATGCCGGCCATGACGGTGCGGTCGTCTCGGGAAAGCTGCTCGACCAGGACGACACCTCGTTCGGCTTCAACGCATCGACCGACGTGTACGAGAACCTCGTCACGGCCGGCGTGATCGACCCGACCAAGGTCGTCCGCACCGCGCTGCAGAACGCGGCTTCGGTCGCCGGCCTGCTCATCACGACGGAAGCGGCCGTGTCCGAGCTGCCGGAAGACAAGCCTGCCATGCCGATGGGCGGCGGCGGCGGCATGGGCGGCATGGGCGGCATGGACTTCTGATTTCGGTCGGGGGAGCCAAGCTCCCCCGACAAGAAATCAGAACGGCCGGGGCACCCACGAAAGTAATACTTTCGTGGGATCCGTGGCCAGCCGGAGGCCATGCCTCCGGTCTCGTCCGACGAAAGCCGGCGGCTTCGCCGTCGGCCCGTCCCCCCGGACCGTTCCATACCGACGACCGACCACGCTTGCGGAAACGGGCCGGAGGGGAAACCCTCCGGCCCTTTTCTTGTGTCCCGTTCAGGCGTATTCTGCAGACATGGCGACAGTTGCACGAAGCGAGCGTCTGACGGCGGAAGGGTTCCTGCAGATCGACTTCGGTCCGGACCTGAAGGCCGAACTGGACAACGGTACCATCCGTATGATGGCGGGTGGAACGCGCGCTCACGCCCGTGTTCAGTCGAACCTCATCATCGCGATTGGCAACGCCCTGCGCGGATCAGGCTGCCGGCCGTATGGCTCCGACATGGCGGTGCGCACCCACGACTATTCGGTGCGATTCCCCGACGTGACGATCGACTGCGCCGCGGCGGGTGATCGTCCCGACGACCGGACCCTGTCCAATCCACGCGTCGTCATCGAAGTGCTGTCACCGTCGACCCGCACGCACGACCTGACCGTCAAGAAGGACGAGTATCGCGGTATCGCCACCGTCGACACCATCGCGTTCATCGACGTCGAGCAGGAAAGCATCGCGGTGCACCAGCGGATCCCGGGCGGCTGGACCGAAACGCTGTTGTCCGACGCGATCGACCTGGCTCTGCCCGCGCTCGGCCTGACGGTTCCACGCGACGAGATTTTTGCAGGCGACTGATGGACGCGCCATGCGTTGGCACAGGCGAACCCAAAGACGAGGATCACTCAATGCGTCTCTATTATTCCCCCGGTGCGTGCAGCCTTGCCGATCACATCGCGCTGCACGAGGCCGGCCTCAATTTCGAGCATGTGAAGGTCGACCTGAAGGCGAAGACCACCGAGCATGGCGAGGATTTCGCCGCGATCAATCCCAAGGGCTATGTCCCGGCGCTGACGCTCGACAGTGGCGAGTTGCTGAGCGAGAATATCGCGATCCTCGACTGGATCGCGCACCAGGCCCCGTCGCTGAAGCCCCAGGGGCCGCTGGGCCATACCCATCTGCTGGAGGCGCTGGCGTTCATCTCGACCGAGATCCACAAGGGTTTCGCACCGTTCTTCAAGGGCGCGACCGATGAGGTGAAGGCGACCGCCAAGGCGACGATCGAACAGCGGTTCGGCTATATCGTCGGCACGATGAAGGGTGATTACCTGTTCGGTGCCGATGTCAGCGCGGCTGACTGCTATCTGTTCGTCATGACATTGTGGGCTGGAAAGATGGGTGTCGACCTGCCGCCCGAACTGGCGGCGTTCCGCGACCGGATGATGGCGCGCGACGCGGTGAAGACCGCGATGACCCATGAAGGGTTGATCTGAATTGTATCGGCCGGGGGAGGTGATCCCCCGGCCGGACCGTCAGCCCTTCATCGCCTCGATCAGTTTCTTGACCTCCTGGCTGCGGCCGCGCGGCAGGATGAGGATGTCATTGCCGCTAGCGACGACGATCAGATCCTCGACGCCGACCAGCGCGATCTTGATGCCATCGCTGCGCACGAGACAATTCTTCGTCTCGATCGCAAGGACGTTGTCGCCGCCATGCGCGTTGCCGTCATCGTCACGGTCGCTGATGGCATGCAGCGCGTCCCAGCTGCCAAGATCGCTCCAGCCCATCGACACGGGGACGACCGCGACCCGGTCCGCCTTTTCCATGACGGCATAGTCGATCGAGTCGGACGGCGATGCGCCAAACGCCTCCGCATCCGGGAAGATTCGAATGCCCTGTCGCTTTGCCGCCGCCATGGCCTCCTGCGCGGCGACCAGCATTTCCGGGGCATGCGCCGCCAGCGCGCCAAGATAGATATCGGCGCGGAACAGGAAGATGCCGCCGTTCCAGACATGGTCGCCCGATGCGAGCATTTCCTCGGCACGGCTGCGCGGCGGCTTTTCGACGAAACGGGCGACGCGGTGGACGCCGGGTTCGATGGTGTCGCCGACCTGGATCCAGCCATAGCCCACTTCGGGTGCATCCGGGCTGATGCCGAAAGTGACCAGCCATCCCTGCCGCACCAGTGGCAGGGCCGCCTGGATCGCGGCGTGGAAGGCATCGACATCGGCGATGACGTGATCGGACGGCATGACCAGCAGCGGATCAGACCCGCCACCGGCGGCGATCGCGGCCAGCGCGATGGCCGGCGCGGTGTTGCGGCCGGTCGGCTCTAGGATCAGCGACTGCGGCGTGACGGCCCGGTCGGCAAGCTGTGCCTCGACCATGTCGGCATGGCGGGCGTTGGCGACGACGATGGGGTCGGCGAAGGCCGGGCCGGCGGCGCGCTGGGCGGTCAGCTGCAACATCGTGTCCTGTGCGGTCAGGGCCAGCATCTGCTTCGGCATTTCCGGGCGGGACATCGGCCACAGTCGCGTACCGGATCCGCCAGACAGAATGACGGGAATAATCGTCTTGCTCACGTGTACTCGCTCTCCCCGGGCCATGCCCCTGCACTGTCATAGGATGCCCTGCGGCAAAAGGGCATCCCCGACCTAATACCGCCTAACGCACGTCTTCAGCGTTTGTTTGCCATTTCCTGCGACATAAATGTGTTGTCGGTATAGTTTACACGTATCTGTCGGGATCGCGTCACGCAATGATAAGGCTGTTCAAGCACTACGTACCGCATGTCGTGCTGCTGCTCGGCCTGGTCGACATGCTGTTGCTGCTGACGTCGGCGGAGATCGGCTGGGTGGTCCGCGCGCGTCAGATCGACATCGCCCCCGGGCCGATGATCGACCGGATCCCGCAATTGCTGGTGTTCACCCTGTCGTTGCAGATCGCGCTGATCGCGGTCGGGGCCTATGGCGCGGCATCGTTCCTGTCGCTGCGGTTCGCGGCGGCGCGGCTGGCGGTCGCGATTTCGCTGGGCGTGATCTTTCAGTCGGTGATCTTCTTCCTGACCCCGTCGCTGACGTTCTGGCGGTCGAACCTGCTGTATTCGATGCTGGTCGCCACCGTGCTGCTGGTCGGCATCCGGGCGATGCTGGGGCGGACGCTGGGCGGCGACCGGTTCAAGCACCGGATCATCGTGCTGGGCGCGGGCAGCCGGGCAGCGCGGATCGCGGCGCTGGGGGCAAAGCCGGGCGCCAATTTCGTCATCGCCGGGTTCGTCGACATGGGCGAGCCCGATACGGTGATCGCCGATTCGGTGCCGCGTGCAGCCATTCCGAACCTTGCCGCACATGTCGTCGACAACGGCGCGACCGAACTGGTGCTGGCGTTGCAGGAGCGGCGCAACGCGCTGCCGGTCAAGGATCTGCTGCGGGTCAAGACCACCGGCGTGCTCGTCAGCGAGATTTCCGGTTTTCTGGAGCGCGAGACGGGGCGGATCGACCTGCAGAGCGTCAATCCGTCGTGGCTGATCTTTTCCGACGGATTTTCGTCCGGCCGACTGTTGTCGAGCGCGTTCAAGCGGGCGTTCGACATTGCCGCCAGCCTGATCCTGCTGATCCTGACCCTGCCCGTGATGATCGTCGCGGCCATTGCCATCAAGATCGAATCGAAGGGGCCGGCGCTGTATCGCCAGCGTCGGGTCGGCCTTTATAATCAGGGGTTCGACATCCTGAAGCTGCGCTCGATGCGGCAGGATGCCGAGGTTGCGGGCACCGCCGTCTGGGCGGCCGAGAACGACCCCCGGATCACGCGGATCGGCCGCTTCATCCGCAAGGTACGGATCGACGAACTGCCGCAGACCTGGACCGTGCTGAAGGGCGAAATGAGCTTCGTCGGCCCGCGGCCCGAACGGCCGCAATTCGTCGAGAGCCTGGAACAGCATCTGCCGTTCTACGCCGAACGGCACATGGTGAAGCCGGGGATCACCGGCTGGGCACAGATCAACTATCCGTACGGCGCGTCGGTCGAGGATTCGCGGCACAAGCTGGAATACGACCTGTATTACGCCAAGAATTATTCGCCGTTCCTCGACCTGCTGATCCTGTTGCAGACGATCCGTGTCGTGCTGTGGTCGGACGGCGCGCGCTGACATGGGCGTGTTACTGCCCGTTCTGACGCTGTGGACCTATTCGCTGGCGGCGCTGCTGTTCGGGGCGCTGGCCTTCTCGCGGTTGCGTGGCGATGCGACCGGGGTGACGGCGACGGTGCTGGTCGTGGCGCTGGGCGCGACCGCCTTGTGGGCGCTGGCGATCGCGGGGATCGGGGCCACCGATGTCGCCACGCGGATTGCGGAGGCGTTGCGGAACCTGGCGCTGCTGGCGCTTTGCGCGACCTGCTGGCGACGGGCGCGCGGCGTCATGCCCGGTGCGACGCTGGGTACGCCGCTAGGTGCGACTCTGGGGCTGATCTATGGCGTCGCCGCGCTGCTGGTACTCATCGCGCTCGGGTTGTCGCTGGTCCAGAGCGGAACGCCCGCGCCGGCGATGCGACAGGTGCTGATGGATGGCCGGCAGGCGGTGGCGATGCTGATCGCGGTGACCGCGCTGGTGCTGGTCCGCGACCTGCACGCGGCGGGACGGATGGCGGATGGCGGGATGGCGACGCGATCGGTCGTGGCGGTCCTGACGATCCTGTGGGGCAGCGATCTGGTCTGCTACGCGCTGGTCTATGCCACCGATGGCTGGGGGCCGGTCGTGGTCCTGATGCGGGGCTGGGCGGCGATCGTCGCGGCGGCCGCCTTCGCGATCGCCAGCGGCAAGCGCGGCGACCATGCCCTGCTGGTATCGCGCGGCATCACGCTGCGGCTGCTGGCCGGGCTGGCACTGGCCGCGTTCGCCGCCATCGTGGTGGCGGCGACCAGCATCGTCGCGGTGGTCGGCGGATCGCAGGTGCGGCTGATCCAGACCGGCATCGTGTTCGGCGCGACCGCCAGCCTGATGACGTTGGTGTCGACGCCGTGGCTGCGCGCGTGGACGCGGGTGACGATCGAGAAGCATCTGTTTCGCATGCGCTATGATTATCGCACCGAATGGCAGCGGTTCACCGACACGCTGGGTCGCCCGGACAAGGGCGCGGCCCCGCTGGAGACGCGGATCATCACCGCGATCGCCGACCTGACCGGCTCGCCGGCCGGCATGCTGCTGGTGGTGGATACCGACGGGCTGGAGGCGGTGGCCGACTGGGCCTGGGATGATGGGGCCGGGGATTATGGCCCCAGGGATGATGGCGCGCGCGATGACGGGGTACGGCCATCCGGCGGTGATGATGCGGCGCTGGTCCGCCATCTGGCCGGCACCGGCCGGATCATCGAGCTGGACCGGCTGCGCTCGGGGGCCGGTGATGACGTGTCGGGGGACGCGGCCGCCGTGCCGGCCTGGATGCTGGACGACCGGCGGATCTGGGCGATCGTGCCGCTGCTGCACGTCGGGGCGCTGGTCGGTGCGATCCTGCTCGCGCGACCGCCGTTCCAGCGGACGCTGGACTGGGAGGATTTCGACCTGCTGCGGCTCGCCGGGCGGCAGGCGGCGAGTTATCTGGCCGAGGACCGCGCCCATGCCGCGCTGGCCGATGCACGCCGCTTCGACGAGTTCAACCGCCGCTTCGCGTTCATCCTGCACGACATCAAGAATCTGGTCAGCCAGTTGAGCCTGGTCGCGCGCAACGCCGAACGCCACGCCGACAACCCGGATTTCCGCGCCGACATGATCGCAACCCTGAAGGATTCGTCCGACCGCATGAACGCCCTGCTGGCCCGCCTGTCGCAACATGGCCCCGCCCGGACCGAGGCGGTGCAGCCGGTCGACATCGCCCGGCTGATCGAACAGGTCGCGGCCGGACGACGGGCGCTGCATCCGATCGCGACGAGCGTCGATGACCTCCCTCTGGTGCTGGCCGATCCGGCGCGGCTGGAACAGGCGATCGGCCATCTGGTGCAGAACGCGGTGGAGGCCAGCACGGCGGGTAGCCCGGTGCGGGTGACGGCCACGCGCGCCGGCGATCATGTCGCGATCGAGGTGGTCGATCGCGGTTGCGGCATGACGGCGACGTTCGTGCGCGACGAGCTGTTCCGCCCGTTCGCCTCGTCCAAGCCGAGCGGCTTCGGGATAGGGGCCTATGAGGCGCGGCAACTGGTACAGGCGATGGGTGGCAGCATGAGCGTGACCAGCCGCGAGGGCGAGGGCACCTGCTTTCGTATCCTGTTGCCGCTGGCCGACGCGATGGAGCGGGCGGCATGAGCGCGGGTGCCGACCTGCCGGTCCTGCTGATCGTCGAGGACGATGCCGGGCTGCAACGCCAGCTGCGCTGGGCCTATGAGGGCTATACCGTCGTCGTGGCGGGCGACCGGGCGTCGGCGATCGACGCGGTGCGCGCGCATGAGCCGGCGGTGGTGACGCTGGATCTTGGCCTGCCGCCCGACCCCGACGGCACGACCGAGGGATTCGCGACGCTGGCGCAGATCCTGGCGCTGAAGCCCGATACCAAGGTCATCGTGGCGTCGGGCCACGACGCGCGCGAAAGCGCGTTGCAGGCGATCGACGACGGCGCGTGGGATTTCTATGCCAAGCCGATCGACATCGACGCGCTGGGCCTGATCGTGGCGCGCGCGTTCCATGTCCACGCGCTGGAGGCCGAGAACCGGCGGCTGGCGAGCCGGCCCGGTGCCGGTGGTTTCGGCGGGCTGGTGTTCGCCTCGCCGGAAATGGCGAAGGTGACGCGGATGCTGGAGCGGGTCGCGCCGGCCGACGTGTCGGTGATGCTGCTGGGCGCGAGCGGGACCGGCAAGGAACTGCTGGCGCGCGGCCTGCACGATGCCAGCCCGCGCAGGCACGGCAATTTCGTCGCGATCAACTGCGCGGCGATCCCCGAAACCCTGCTGGAAAGCGAATTGTTCGGGCATGAAAAGGGCGCGTTCACCGGCGCGGTGAAGACGACCGAGGGCAAGATCGAGCAGGCGGCGGGCGGTACGCTGTTCCTGGACGAGGTCGGCGACATTCCGCTGCCGCTGCAGGTCAAGCTGTTGCGGTTCCTGCAGGAGCGGGTGATCGAGCGGCTGGGCGGACGCAAGGCGATTCCGGTCGACACGCGAATCGTCTGCGCGACGCATCAGGATGTCGATGCGATGGTCGCGGCCGGCAGTTTCCGCGAGGACCTGTATTACCGGCTGGCCGAAATCGTCGTGAAGATCCCGGCGCTGGGCGCGCGCGCCGGGGATGCGGCACTGCTCGCGCGTCATTTCGTCACCCGCCATGCCAAGGCGCTGGGGACGGGCGTGACCGGCCTTGCCCCCGATGCGCGCGCGGCGGTGGAGGGGTACGGCTGGCCGGGTAATGTCCGCGAACTGGAAAACCGGGTGAAGCGCGCGGTCATCATGGCCGAGGGCAAGCTGGTGACCGCCGCCGACCTGGATCTGGACGGGGTCGGTGACGACGGCCCCATGCTGAACCTGCGCCGTGCGCGCGAGGTGGCGGACCGCGCGGCGATCGGCCGTGCGATGGCGCAGGCGGAGGGCAATATCTCCGGTGCCGCCCGGCTGCTGGGGATCAGTCGGCCGACTTTGTACGACCTGTTGAAGAGTTACGACCTGCATGGCTGACGCAACCGCCCGCTACCCATTGTTGCATCGTCGGCGGCGGCGGTCCCGGCTGCGCCTGCCGCGGATCGGCAACCGCGTCCGGCTGATCGCGGCGATGGTGCTGGTCCTGATGCTGGTGCTGGGCGGGATAGTGCTGGCGCAGCGGCGCGCGCCGGTCGACCCGGTACGGCTGCTGGCCGATGCGCGCACGACGCTGGCGGCGGGCAACTACAGTGCGGCGCGCAGCAACGCACAAGCCGCGCTGGCGGCCGATCCGTCGCTCTCGGCGGCGCAGGTGGTGCTGGCGCGCGCCTATCTGGAACTGGACGACGGGCTGGCGGCGGAGGCGGCATTGGCGCGGGCGGTGGACACCGGCGCGGCCCCGGCCCGGCTGCACGCGCTGCGCGCGCAGGCGCGGCTTTTGCAGGGGGATGCCGCCGGCGCACGGGCCGAGGCGGCGCTGGCCCCGCCGGCCGACCGCGCCGACGCGCAGCGGATCGCCGCGCGCGCGCTGGCGGTCGAGGGGCGGCCGGTGGAGGCGCAGGACGCGTTGCTCGCGGTTCTGGCGACGGATCCAAACAATGTGAGGGGGTGGACCGATCTTGGTCGGTTGCGGCTGACGCTGGGCGACGTGGCCGGCGCGGATGTCGCGGCGGCGCGCGCGGTGGCGGCGGATGCGCGGATGCCGGCGGCGCTCGTGCTGCGCGGCGAGATCGTCCGGCGGCGGTACGGGCTGGTCGCCGCGCTGCCGTGGTTCGCGGCGGCGCGGGCGCGCGATGCCTTTTATTATCCCGCGCTGATCGCGGCGGCGGAAACCCTGGGCGATGCGGGGCGCAACGCGGACATGCTGGCGGCGACCCGCGCGGCGCTGGCGGTACGGCCGGGCGATCCGCGCGCGTTGTACCTGCAGGCGGTGATGGCGGCGCGGGCCGGGCAGCGCGATCTGGCGCGGGCGATGCTGGACCATGGCGGCGACCGGGCCGGCGTTCCGGGCGCGGTGTGGCTGGGTGCGCTGCTGGACTATCAGGCGGGCCGCTATGAGCGCGCCAATGCGGGCCTGCGGGCGCTGGTCGCGGCCCAGCCGATGAACGTCGCGGTCCGGCGGATGCTGGCGGCGTCGCTGGCGCGGTCGGGCGATGCGCGGGCTGCACTGGATATGTTGCGGCCGATCATGGTGCGTGCGGACGCCGACGGCTATGCCCTGCGGCTCGCGGGGCGCAGCGCGGAAATGACGGGCGACCGGACGGCGGCGGCGCGGCTGATCGACCGGGTGGCCTTCGGCGTCAATGGCGCGGCCACGCCGTTTGCGACCGAGGACGGTATCGGCGCGCTGGCGGCGGCGAAGGCGGGCGTGCCCGGCGACCCGGCCTATGCCGTCGGGCTGATCCGCGGACTGGTCGGGGCCGGCGACCGGGCCGGGGCGCTCGCGCAGGCGCAGGGACTGGCACGCGCGACACCAGGGGCGGCGGCGGCGCATCTGGCGGTGGGTGACGTGCTGGTCGCGGGTGGCCGTTATGGCGAGGCGGCGGCGGCCTATGCCCGTGCGGCCGACCTGTCGTTCGACGAGCCGACGATGCTGCGGCTGGTCGAGGCGCTGGGCCGGGCGAACCGCCCCGCCGATGCGGCGACCACGCTGGCGCTGTACCTGTCGCAGAACCCGCAGACCCTGACCGCGCGGGCGCTGCTGGGTCATTGGCAGGTCGCGGCCGGGCAGTGGGATGCCGCGATCGAGACGCTGGAGGGGGTGCGTGCGCGCATCGGCAATCGTGACGTGGCCCTGCTGGTCGACCTGGCGCGCGCCTATGCCGGGGATGGCGACGGGGCGGTCGCGCGGATCTATGGCGCGGCGGCCTATGCGCTGGCCCCGATGACGCCGGCGGTGGTCGATGCCTATGGCTGGGCGGCGCATGTCGATGGCGATGCGGCGGCGGCCCGGGTGCTGCTGGACAAGGCGCGGACGCTGGCTCCGGGTGATCGCGCCATCGCCGCGCATCTGGCGGCCCTGAGAGCGGCGGTGGGGGCGTGACCCGGCCTGCCGCGATCGGCTAGGAGCCTCCCCATGGACCCGCTGGATCGTATCGCCGCCGCGCTCGAACGCCTGTCGCCACCGCCGGCACCACCGGTCGATCCGCGCACGCACCCGGCCTATGTCTGGCGCGACGGCGCGCTGCACCCGGCGCGTGGCTTTGCCCCCCTGCCGCTCGACCGGCTGATCGGGATCGACGCGCAGAAGGCCGCGCTGGTCGAGAACCTCCGGCGGCTGGCGGCCGGCCATGCCGCGCAGGACGTCCTGCTTTGGGGCGCGCGCGGCACCGGCAAATCGGCGCTGGTGAAGGCGGCGGTCGGCGCGGTGCAGGATGCGGGCGGCGACATCGCACTGGTGGCGGTCGCCGATCTGGCAAGCCTGCCCGCGCTGTTCGCGACGCTGGAGCCGGTGGCGCGCGCGTTCGCGGTGTTCATCGACGATCTGGGCTTCGACGCGGCGGGCGACGGGCGGGCATTACGGTCGATGCTGGACGGCGGGGCGGAGGCGCGGCCCGATCACGTCCGCCTGATCGTGACGGCCAACCGCCGCCACCTGATCCCGCGCGACATCGCCGAGCAGGACAGCGCGATCAACCCGCGCGATTCGATCGACGACCAGCTCGCGCTGGCCGACCGGTTCGGCCTGAGCCTTGGGTTCCATGCGCTCGATCAGGCGGGGTATCTGGCGATCGTCGCCGCCTATGCCGGGGCGCAAGGACTGACCTTCGATCCTGACGACGCGGTACAATGGGCGACCCGGCGCGGCAGCCGGTCGGGCCGGGTCGCATGGCAATACGCGATCGAACTGGCCGGGCGGGCGGGACTGCGCGGGTAGGGCCGGGCCTGCCGACGGCAACGACGACACGCGCGCACCGTCCGGCACAACCGTCTGCACGATCCGGTCACGACGATCACCCAACAACATCCATAATGGACACGCCTGTCGGTTATGTGAGTGGACAAGTTCGGTAAGGAAAGCCGGACCGTCCATGGCGCGATGCCGGACGCTGTCGCTGGGGGCAGGGGGCCGACATGGAAGCCGATCACGCGCTGAACCTGATGAACGACATGCTGTGGACCTGCCTGATGATCGCTGGCCCCCTTCTTGGCGCGACGCTGGTCGTGGGGGTGTGCATCAGCGTGTTTCAGGTCGCGACCCAGCTTCAGGAAATGACGCTGAGCTATGTTCCCAAGATCCTCGTCGCCGCGATGCTGCTGATCGTGCTGGGCCCCTGGATGATGGCGCGGATCACGGATTTCGCGCGCAGCCTGTATCTGGCTATCCCCATGATGGCGAACTGACGATGGCGGTCGATGCGCAGGTTTTCACCTACCGGATCCTGGCAACCCTGCTCGTTAGAGCCGATCGACATTCAGCGCAGCCAGATCATGGCGGCGGCGAGATGGACGAATCCGGTGAAGTGTGCGGTTCGACGATCATAGCAAGTGGCGAAGCGGCGGAAATGCTTCAGGCGGCCGAAGCATCGTTCGATCTGGTTACGATGCTTGTAGGCACCGACATCGTGCGGGATGGCGACTTTGCGGTTGCGCCTGGACGGGATCACCGCCTCAGCCTTCATGGCGGCGATCCGGGCACGCAAGTCGTTGCCGTCATACGCCTTGTCAGCCAGAACAGCCTTTGCCCACTGGCCTTCGAGCAGCGCAGGAGCAGAGGCGATGTCGCTGGCCTGCCCCGGCGTGATGCGAAATAGTAAAGGGCGGCCGAACGTATCGGCGAGCATGTGAATCTTGGTCGTCAGTCCGCCTCGGGAACGCCCCAGCGCCTGATCCTTGGCCCCCCTTTTCCGGTTGCTGCCTGCTGGTGGGCGCGAACGATGGTGCTGTCGATCATCAGATACTGGTTGTCCCGGTCGGCCGTCAGCACCTCGAACACCCGCTCCCAGACGCCGGCATGGCACCAGCGGCTGAAGCGCTGATGCACCGTCTTCCACTTGCCGTAACGCTCAGGCAGGTCACACAAGTGTGTGCCAGAGCGCAGCACCCACAGACATCCGTTCACGAACAAGCGGTTGTCGGTTCCAGAGCGCCCCGGATCAGCCGCCTTGCCCGGCAGCAGCGATGCGATCGGCAACCATTGCGCATCGCTCAATTCGTACCGCTTGACCGCCAACCCGCTTCGCGTCTCTACACGGATGCCTATGAATCAGCGTTCAGCCCATTTGGGAATCCTGAGTGTCGATCCGGCCTAGAAGATCGGGATGAGAAAGTCAGTTAGGCGGGGTGATATCCGATGCGATACAAGCCCGCTATATTTGTCTTCAAGTGAGAAAGATGCAGAAAGACTGGAAAGCGTTGATCGCGATGATCGCTTACTGGAAGCAGGTCGCTAGGGTCACGACTCATTGATCAGAGCCAGAAGATGACGGTGGCGGCGAGCGCGATAGCGGAAAAGAAGACGGTCGGGCATCGATCGTAGCGGGTAGCGACGCGGCGCCA
>NZ_LMKL01000005.1 GCF_001421505.1 Sphingomonas sp. Leaf17 | reverse complement strand
TGGCGCCGCGTCGCTACCCGCTACGATCGATGCCCGACCGTCTTCTTTTCCGCTATCGCGCTCGCCGCCACCGTCATCTTCTGGCTCTGATCAATGAGTCGTGACCCTAGCGATGGTTACCCCCACCTCGCCATTGGCCAGCGTTCAGCTCTGATCCCACACCGTGATAGTCAGTACTTCGTTGGCTTGGCACAGCGCCAGCTCAGCGCGCTTGATAGTAATTTCCCGTGGCATACGCCACGGCACGTCGTCTTCTGCTGGAGGTACCTCTCCAAGAAATAGCGGCACGATCGATCCCGCCAACGCCGTGTATAGGTTAGGATACCCACCGGTCTTCACCAGTTGGGCCTCCCCGTGCTCGACCAGTTGATCAAGCCAGATTATACCTCTAGACCCAACCTTCCAATCGGCCAGCACTGAAGTCCGGGTCAAATTCGAAGGACAGTTATCAGGCGGCTGTCGATAAATTGTAATTCTCCAACCGATCATGCCGTTTCCTATTCTGAACCAACCAAAGCGACGGCGCCTCGCATGTCGTGTCGTGCTTCTAAGACCGAAGCCGTGGAACGACGCCAACATGCATGATTACATGACGAAGTGCATCGGTACTCATGGATGACCGTGGGAGGTCGCTGATAAGCGCACTGGCTTGAGCTTGCGAGGCGGCACGTCAGGTGATGTCAAATATGTATCAATAACTGCATCGTAAGCGAACGGCAGGACTCCAGAGTTTCCTCTGATGGCCCACGATCGCCACATTCCAGCCTCCGCGCAAAACGCGACAAATTTGAAGGGCCAGCCCTGAAGAAGTCGAGCTACGATTGCCATCATACGATGGCGTTCAATAACCGAAAGAAACTCAGGCATCGGCAGCTTCGACTCAAATAGGGGGGGCGCCGGATCTAAGCCATGCTCTCGACAAACTACGTCCCTGAGTCGACTGGCTCGGGGGTTAGACGTCACAATGCTTAGAATTTGACGGACGAGCGTGAAATAGCTGAGCGGGTGCCCACACCCAAGCTCGGGCATGGCGGAGGGCGGGCCTAACCACGTTGCTCGCATGCGATGTTCGAGCTGCAGTGTCAGGGCGTCCCCGAACATCGTAGGATGGTCCCGACGATCGGTGAAGCAATGGCTGCAGTATGGATCCTCCCCGCGATGAGGGGATGCTGGTAGTGCACACTGATGACAACGATCTGCTAATACATATCCGTGGCTAGAGCACGTTGTAGAGAATCCCAGTCGCCACGCCCTTCTATAATATGGGGCCTTTCCTTCTTTTAAGCAGGAAGGGCACCATTGTTGTCCGGAGCGCCTCCTGGTTCGATGATAGATGCCCAAAGGCAGAATCCAACGGGTAAGGCCGGTCAATCTAAGTCTATCAAATACGATGCCTTCTAGAGATCTCAGTGATGTAGCATGCCCTCGATTTTCAGCGGTTCCCGTCATCACACAAAGGTCGTTGATGAAAGACCGAGATCCTAAAGAGTCTAAGTCTCTATTCCATATCTGAAGGCCAGGCCACTTAAGATGGCAAAATGTATGCAGCTTAGATGAGTTGCCATAAGCAACACGTCGTAACCATGACGAGAGAATCTCGTCATCATACGGCTTTGGGCGCCACGGCAGGAGTTGGGCCACTTACGTTCTCACCCCAAGCATGTGCTCCGCAGCAGCACGACGTTCACTGGGAGGAATCCATCGAAGTTCGTCTATGAGTATGTTATCCACAAACTCTTGACCAGACCGGATCGCTTCGCAAGCAGCGGATAATATCAATCTTACTATTTCTCCTATGGTCCCTTCAGAAAGCCCTACAATACGCTTAATCAATTCGGGATCAGATAGGCTTGACTGTTTTCTCAATGGCAGGAGCGTCTCAATAGTGTTTAAAAGTGCCTTGGTGTAACCATCAACCCGCCATTTCGGTAAGGGCCAATGCTCGAAACGGTTAGCAAGTTGTTCATCCGATTGTAGGGCTCTTACAGATGTTGCTAATCCGCAGGCAATCAGATGAATACCGTGCTCATTGGATATGTACCTGAGGAGATTCAAAAAGCCCCGCTGATGCTCTATTCTACCGGCATGTATGTTATGAATCTCATCTATAACTAAGACCTTGGTGTTTACTAAGCCTAAAAGGCGTATTGTCTGGCTTTGAAGCTGACTTAAAACAGCAGTTCTTCGTACCGGTGACTGTAGTCGGTCGAGTATGGCCATATAAAATTGGCGCGGATCGGGGGTGGGAGGCATCTGCACGTAAAGAACTGAAGCTAATGACGCGTCTGCGTCAGGGTCATCAAAGTCAGGATGAGATTCAACAAATCGTCGCACTAACATTGTTTTCCCATTGTTGGTGGAACCGGCAATTAACATGCTTGCTGGGCGGTGCGACCTCGGCGCGATGACGATTTGCTCCATCCGCGCTCGAATGAGTTTTGCCGCTGCGTAGGATATAAAAGGGATACTCTGGATCGCATTGATCCGCGTCTCTGCAGTCGAGCCGAGTAAATCCCGCGCCGTTTTCGAAAGGCGGCGGTCGTCCGTCATTCGTCGATCTCAAAAATATCATCTTCTGGCAAGTCAGGCAGTTTGGAGAAGCTCCAAGGCCTATGGGAGCTGGAACGGGCGGTGTCGTCACCTTGTCCTTCGTACGATGCGTGTGTGCCTTCTGCGTTTCGTGCGCGCCTTTCAACGGCGAGGCGACCTCTTCGAGCGGCCGCTTTACTTTCCGCAGCTTTTTCGACGATGCGGCGCTGCGCTTCGACGGCCTCAAACAGGGCGGTCTCGTCATAGTCAGAATTTCTTTCCAATCTCACCTTTTGGCGTGCCGCTTCGAGCTCCCAAAGAGATACTGACGGCCTAGCAATGTCTCGGGAACGGATGTGATAGTAGCGACCATCATTCGGCGATAAAAACCAAATAGCTGATACATCTCTTGGATCTCGTCGAACTATGAATGGATCCGCGTTATTGGAGCCCATGTACTCCCGTAAAACATCGTCCATGTAATGGACGCCGCCCCAGCGAATGCCGCGTTGCGTGATGCGCCGACGCTCCAGGGGTAAAAAATCTATTAACAAGCGTTCCGGGTCATTAATCAATGGCGGGATGCCGCGCCCAGGTTGAGATGCGGTGCCGAAGATGCCTTCTCTCCATCGGGTATTGGGCGTCTTGCTGTGATAAGAATGGGGAGTTCGATGATACTGACCGGCAAAAAAAGTTGCGAAAAAGCGTTCCAACTCTTTCAATGTCATAGCCGCGCCGGCATCAGGGTCACGGTCTCCCTTTTCGGCGATTGAGCCACCGGTCGCTCCGGGCAATATCTTGACCGCTCCCATGGCAGTTCGCATCATACGTTCGACGATGCCTCCAAAATGCGGCATTCCCGGCGGGCGGTATTCGATATTCATTCCCCAAGCGATGCAGCCCTTTTCGACCGCCTCCGAATGAAAGTCTGAGCCATTGTCGACATAGAGGCAGTCCGGTCGCCCGTGCATTGGCCAATCAAATTGTAAACCTATTCGCCCCGCCCATTGCTCTTTCGGCAAGATGCTATGAACGAGGCAGAGACCGACAGATGTCGCAGAAGGAGCCTCTAAGCTTAAGTGGAAGCCGAGAATTGCGCGCGAAAACTCATCTATTGCTATCGTCAAGTATGGTCGTCTTAGTGGTTGCCTATTCAACTCGTCTACGACAATCAAATCAACCATCGTGTGGTCTATCTGTATTCTCTGAAGTGGCCATTGCGTATCCAACGTTTTTCCTGGCATCGCTTTGTATCGTTCGCGGGCGAATTTCTTGCCTTCTCGGGCCGCTACGATCTCGATATCCGGAATCTTTTTTAGCCGGCGTTTAATCGTGCCTTCATCGGGAGGCGGAAGACCCGCCGAGGCGCACTTGCGTCTGATCTCCATTACGGTCTGAGTAACCGTTGGTCGCATGCGGCTGAGATGAAACCCATCTAAAACCTCAGAGATGACGTCTTCCACCTCAGGTTTAATGAATGTCATGCCACTGCGCCCGTGGCCTTGTCTTGGAGCAAGATCAACTAGGCGCCGGGTAGCCCCATAACGTTTGATTAGATACCAAACCGTCCTGGGCGAGCAATGGAGCTTCCCTGCGGCTTCCCGGACCTGCTCGCCGGTATTTTGGCTAGATAGCAAAAGCGAATCAATAATGGGCTTTCGTTCGAGAGCTTTCTTCATTTGACGGTCGGACATTTCCGAGCCGTCTATGGTTAAAGGCTCTACTTGGTCTTCGATACCCTTCATCGCCTTGAAAATCTCCGTGCTGACTAGGCACTGCAAACTATGTGCGCTGATGTCGGTAATGCTACTTTCGCCCGGGTGAGTCTACATTGACTTAGTGGGAGAGGGTGTCCGAAATGCTTCAAGGTGAACCGTTATCCGGACACTTGCTGACTACCATCATTGATCAAGAGCGTCATGTAAATGAGGGGGTATTAGCGAACGATTGTTAATCTGATGGGAAAGAAGTTCAGACGAACGAGTTTCTCACCAATGCTATCGCGGTGCCCGTATGCGAATGTAGTGCAATGCTCAGCCAGCCTCAGTGCAAACGTTAGTGCGAGCCGAGCCGGGTGCGGGCGGGTGGGCAGTGCAAACCGGTGTACCTGCTTTACAGGCGGGCTGAAGGTGAAGCCGGGCGAGGTCAGCATGGCCCATCTGGGCGTCCTGTTTCTCGACGAGCTGCCCGAATTCCAGCGCGCGGTTCTCGATTCGCTGCGCCAGCCGCTGGAGACCGGCAATGTCAGCGTCGCCCGCGCCAATGCGCACGTCACCTTCCCGGCGCGTGTCCAGTTGATCGCCGCGATGAACCCGTGCCGCTGCGGGCATCTGGGCGACGCGTCGCTCGCCTGCGCCCGCGCGCCCAAATGCGCGGCCGATTATCAGGCGAAGGTGTCCGGGCCGCTGCTCGACCGGATCGACCTGCATGTCGAGGTCGCCGCCGTCAGCGCCGCCGACCTGATCCTGCCGCCGCCGACCGAAGGCTCGGCCGACGTCGCCGCGCGTGTCGCCGCCGCCCGCGCCATCCAGCGGGCGCGCTATGACGGCACGCCCGCGCGTACCAATGCCGAGGCGGACGGCCCGTTGCTGGAAGGGGTGGCGATGCCCGACGAGGCGGGGCGCAAGCTGCTGGCGCAGGCGGCGGAAGCGATGCGCCTGACCGCGCGCGGCTATACCCGCATCCTGCGCGTCGGCCGGACGATCGCTGATCTCGCCGGGAGCGAGGCCGTCCACCGCGTTCATGTCGCCGAGGCGCTGAGCTACAGACGACGACCGCCGGTGAATTGAGCGCGACCCGGCGTTTGGACCGACAGATATTCGTACCGGGATGCACGGCATCCACAACAGGACATACCCGATGACCGACCAGCAGGCCGAAGCCGAATCCGAAGCGCGTGAGCGCGACATCGACCTTGATACCGAGGACCGCGACAGCGTGGCCGAGCATATGGGCATCACCGCCACGATCGTCCACGAGGTCGTCCGGCGGCAGGGGGACGAGGAACTGGATCGGCCCGCATCGTCCTTGTGGTGGTCGGGGGTTGCCGGCGGCGTGGCTGTCAGCGCCTCGATCCTCGGGCACGCGATGATGGAGCATGCCCTGCCGGACGCGCCCTGGCGACCGCTGGTGGCGAGCATCGGCTATTCGCTCGGATTCCTGATCGTCATCATGGGTCGGATGCAGCTGTTCACGGAAACCACGCTGTCGGCGGTGATACCGGTCGCGACGCATCCCACGGTTTCAAACGCGACACGAATGCTACGCTTGTGGGGCATCGTGTTCCTGGCGAACGTGACGGGCACGTTCCTTGTCGCGGCGGTGGCGAATGCCGGTCTGTTCGGGGTGGAAGGGCAGCATGACGCGATGCTGGAACTGTCGCGCAAGCTGCTGAAACGCGATGCGCTGGATTCGTTGCAGGCGGCGATTCCCGCGGGGTTCCTGATCGCGGCGATCCCGTGGACGGCGCCGGCGGCGCGCGGGCAGGAGTTCTGGCTGATCCTGATCCTCACCTATTTCGTGGCGCTGGGCGGATTCGGCCATGTCGTTGCCGGCTCCGGCGAAATGTGGTTGCTGGTATTGTCGGGCGAGGCGACGATCGGCTGGGGACTGGGCACGTTCCTGTTGCCGACGCTCGCGGGCAACATCATCGGCGGGACGGTGTTGTTCGCGGTGCTGGCGCATGCGCAGGTCGCCGAGGAACTGTAACGCCGCGCGGTGGCTTGCGGCGGCGCGCGAGTTGGTCTAGCCGTCCGCACACAGCCAGCGGGTTCGCATCAGCGACCCCCTCATACCGTGCGGGTGTGGTGGAATTGGTAGACGCGCCGGACTCAAAATCCGGTTCCGCAAGGAGTGCCGGTTCGACCCCGGCCACCCGCACCACCGTTTGACGGCGAGCATCGGCATCGCCCATCCCCCGCTTGATACCCATCCCGTCCCCGCCTAGCAGTCCGCGTTGGGGGACCGGCCGGACGCTGAAACACGGCGCAGGGGCCTTGGTCGGGGGGACCGCACATGCAGGCCGCAATGAACACGTCCGAGATATTCCTGATCGCGATGACGATCATCTTCAGCGTACCGTATCTGGTCTGGCGCGTGCTGCGGACCGATCATTACGCGCCGCTGGTCGTGGTGCAGATCGTCGGTGGCATCCTGCTGGGGCCGGGCGTTCTGGGGGCGCTGTTCCCGGCCTATCACGCGTTCGTGTTCAACCTGCAGGTGATCGGTGCGCTGAACGGCATCGCGTGGTGGGCGGTCATGCTGTTCGTCTGGGTCGCGGGCATCGAACTCGATCTGGGACAGGCGTGGAAATATCGGCGCGAGACGGGGATCACGGCGGGTCTCGCCCTGGCCGTGCCGCTGGTCTTCGGCAGCGTCGCGGCGATCGTGATGCTGCGGACCGGCACCGGCTGGATCGGCACCGGCGGCACGCGCTGGCAGGTGGTGCTTGGCATCGGCATGGCCTGTGCGGTCACCGCGCTGCCGATCCTGATCCTGCTGATGGAAAAGCTGGAGATCCTGCGTCAGCCGATCGGCCAGCGGATCCTGCGCTACGCCAGCATGGACGATGTGGCGATCTGGGGCGTGCTCGCGCTGATCCTGCTGGACTGGGACCGGGTCGGTCGCCAGCTGGGGTTCCTGGTCGGCTTCACGATCGCCGCGCTGGCCATCCGCTGGCTGATGACGCGCCTGCCGCAGCGGGATCGCTGGTATGTCGGGCTGATCTGGCTGGCGGTGTCGGGTTTCGCGTCGGACTGGTCGGGGCTGCATTACATGGTCGGCGCGTTCCTCGCGGGCGCCGTGCTGGATGCGAAATGGTTCGACCTGGCGGCGATGGACGCGTTTCGCGGCAACATCCTGCTGGCGGTGATGCCGGTATTCTTCCTCAGCACCGGACTGCGCACCAGCTGGGATGTCGGCGGGGTCGCGGTGTTCGGTGCGGCCGCGCTGCTGCTGGCGGCGTCGGTCGGCGGCAAGCTGGCGGGCATCCGCATCGCCGGGCGGATTCTGGGCTGGAAACCGGGGGAGGCGTCGGCGATCGGCTGGCTGCTCCAGACCAAGGCGCTCATCATGATTATCTTCTGCAACATCCTGTTGGACAAGGCGATCATCACCAACGCGACCTTTACCGCGCTGCTGCTGATGGCGGTTGCCAGCACCATGCTGACCATCCCCGTCGTCAAGCCGAAGCTGAAGGTGCTGCTCCGCCTTGCGGATCACTGATTGACCGTTAACTCGGACAAGTGGTAGCGCTATCGCTGACGAAGGGCGCACCATATTCGACGGTCAAGCGCCCCGTTCGGACAGCAGGAGCGGACACGGCCATGCCGACGACGATGATTTCACGCCTTACCCTCGCCATCGCGCTGGTCGCCGCATCGGGCGAGGCGCAGGCCGCCGGCCGTTATGTGAAGACCGCCGACGGAATCGTCGTGACGCCCGATCGCGGCAGTGCGAAGGCGGTGCGGCTTCAGGTGTATGGCGACGAGATCGTTCGCGTGACCGAAATGCCGACGGCGGATACCAAGGTGCCGGCCAGCCTGATGGTGGTCGCGGCCCCCGTCGCCCGTGCCTATGCGGTGACCGAGCGCGCCGGCCATGTCATCCTGACCACCGCGCGCCTCAGCGCCGATGTCGACCTGAGCGACGGCAAGGTGACGTTCCGCGACGAGACCGGCCGCGTCACGCTGGCCGAAAGCGGCACGCCCGGCTTCGCACCCGTCAAGGTGGAGGGTCGCGACTACACCGCCGTTCGCCAGCAGTTCAATCGCGGCACCGACGAGGGGCTGTACGGCCTTGGCCAGCACCAGAACGGCCAGATGAACTATAATGGCGAGGACGTCGAACTCGCCCAGCACAATATGGACGTGGCTGTGCCGTTCCTGGTGTCGACCCGCAATTACGGGCTGTTGTGGGACAATAATTCGATCACGCGGGTCGGCAATCCCAAGCCCTACGGCTTCGTCGGCGACGAGCTGAAGGTGACCGGCGCGAACGGTCAGCCCGGCTTCACCGCGCAATATTATCTCGGCGACAAGCTGGCGGTCACGCGGCAGGAGCCGACGATCGATTACCAGTATATCGAGGATCAGGCGAAATGGCCGGCCGCCGCCAAGGCGCAGACCGTGGCCGCGACCGGGGGGCAGAACACCGCCGGCAACGCGGTGCAGACGCAGCGTGTGATCTGGACCGGCGATGTGACCGCCGACAAGACCGGCATCCACAAGTTCCGGCTCTATTCGTCGAGCTATGCCAAGGTGTTCGTCGACGGCAAGGAGGTGCTTGAGCGCTGGCGCCAGAACTGGAACCCCTGGTACCATAATTTCGACCTGCCGATGACGGCGGGCAAGACCGCCAAGGTCCGCGTCGAATGGGAGCCGAACGCAGGCTATATCGCGCTGCTGCACAATGATCCGCGTCCCGAGGCGGACCTGCATTCGATCGGCTTTGCCTCCGACGTCGGCCATGCGGTCGATTATTACTATGTCGGCGGCAAGGACATGGACGGCGTCATCTCCGGCTATCGCACGCTGACCGGCAAGGCCGTGATGATGCCGAGCTGGGCGTACGGCTTCTGGCAGAGCCGCCAGCGGTACAATACGCAGGCCGAGTTGCTCGATGTGGTGAAACAGTATCGCACCCGCAAGCTGCCGCTCGACAACATCGTGCTCGACTGGTTCTACTGGCGCGAGGACGACTGGGGCAGCCACAAGTTCGACCCCGCGCGCTGGCCCGATCCCAAGGGCATGATCGAGGCGATCCACGATCTGAACGCGCATTTCATGATCTCGGTCTGGCCGAAATTCTATCCGACCACCGACAACTACAAGGAATTGGCGAAGGCCGGCGCGGTCTACACCCGCAACCTTGAGGCGCATGAGAAGGACTGGGTCGGCAAGGGGTATGAGAATACCGATTACGACCCGTACAACCCGGCGGGCCGCGCGATTTACTGGCGGCAGATGAAGGAGCGGCTGGCCGACATCGGTGTCGATGCCTGGTGGATGGACGCGACCGAGCCGGATATTCATTCCAACCTGTCGGTCGAGCAGCGCGCGTACCGGATGGGTCCGACCGCGATGGGACCGGGGGCGGCGTTCTTCAACAGCTTCCCGCTGGTCCATGCCGAGGGCGTGTACAAGGGCTGGCGTCAGTACAAGCCGGACACCCGGCCGTTCATCCTGACCCGTTCGGGTTTCGGCGGCATGCAGCGCGCGGGTGCGGCGATCTGGTCGGGCGACGTGGCCTCGCGCTGGGACGATCTGAAGGACCAGATTTCGGCCGGCGTGAACTTCTCGATGTCGGGCATCCCCAACTGGACGCATGACATCGGCGGCTTCGCGCTGGAGGACCGCTACACCAAGCAGGAACCGGCGCATCTGGCCGAATGGCGCGAGCTGAACCTGCGCTGGTTCCAGTTCGGCGCGTTCAGCCCGCTGTTCCGCAGCCACGGCGAGACGCCCAAGCGCGAGATCTACGAGATAGCGCCGGCCGGATCGGCGATGTACCGGTCGATGGAATGGTACGACACGCTGCGCTACCGCCTGATGCCGTACATCTACACGCTGGCGGCCGATACCTATGCGAAGGACGGGTCGATCATGCGCGGCATGGTCATGGACTTCCCCGCCGATCGCAACGTGTGGAACATCAACGACCAGTATCTGTTCGGTCGCGCGTTCCTGGTCGCACCGGTCACGACGTTCAAGGCGCGGTCGCGGCCCGTCTACCTGCCGGCGGGCACGGCCTGGTACGACTATTACACCGGGCGGATGGAGCAGGGCGGTCGAACCATCAATGCCGATGCGGCCTATGAACGGATGCCGCTGTTCGTGCGGGCGGGGTCGATCCTGCCGACCGGTCCGGCGATGCAATATGTCGGGGAAAAGCCGAACGCGCCGGTCACGCTGACCGTCTATGCCGGCGCGGATGGGCAATATTCGCTGTACGAGGATGATGGCACAACCGAGCAATATCGTACCGGGGCTTCGGCCCGCATCCCGATGCGTTATGACGACGTCACGGGCACGCTGACGATCGGCGCGCGCGAGGGGCGCTATCCGGGAATGGCCGCAGCCCGCGTGTTCAATATCCGCTGGATGACGGGGGCCAGGCCCCGCGCGCTGGACTTCGATGCGAAACCCGATGCGACCGTGACGTATACGGGCACGCAACTGGTGGTGAAGCGGCGCTAGGACGTGTTGGGCGGGGCGTGTGATGCGCCCCGTTACCGCTCAAGGTTCGATCGCGGCCAGCGCCTCGCGACACACCGCTTCGACGATACGCGCCCAGCGGCGTTGGCCGGCCTCGTCTGCGATCAGGTCCTGCCGGATCTCAAACTCGACATAGGGGCGGGCGGGATAGGCGTGGCGCGGGATCGTGTAGTCGATCAGGTCCATGCGATACGGTTCGTTGTCGCCGACGACCAGGTCGCCGCGCCCCTGCAACGCGGTCAGGACAGCCGTCGCAAACCGGGTGTCGCCGCCGTCGTACAGCACACCGACGTCCCAGGGCCGTGTGTGCCCCTGCATGACCGGGGTGAAGCTGTGCAGCGACACCAGAACGGTCCGCAGGCCGACCGCGTCGCGCGCGGCGAGCAGCTCGGCGATGGTGGCCTGATAGGGAGCGTGGATTTCGGCGATGCGCGCGGCGCGATCGTCAGGCGTCAGGCCGGCGTTTCCCGGAACGACCGTGCCGTCGCTGACCGGCGGCATGGCGTCGGCCGCCTCGATCGCGCGGTTGCAGTCGACGACCAGTCGTGAATAGGTCTGGCGTACGAACGGCGCGTCGAGCGCCCGGGCCAGCAGCGGCCCCAGCCCGCCGATGCCGATATCCCAGCCGATGTGCCGTGCGAGTTCGACCGGCGGCAGACCCAGCGCTTCCAGCTTGTGCGGCACAGCATTTCCGGCATGATCGCCCAGCAGCAGGAACGATGATGCGCCTGCCGGGTTGATGATTCGCACCGGTGATGGATCGGCGGCCTGAAGCAGCTTGTCGCCTGATACGCTACGCATTGAACCGGACGCGCGATGCCATCTTTGACCCTTTCCCATGTAACGACCTACACCTATCGGAACCCGGTCGCGTTTGGCGAGCACCGTATCATGGTGCGCCCGCGCGAGAGTTTCGACCAGCACGTCATGGACGCGACGTTGACGATCTCGCCAGAGCCGAGCGAGGTCCGCTGGCTGCAGGATGTGTTCGGCAATGCGGTCGCCATCGCCACGTTCACGAAACGCGCGAAGACGCTGGTGTTCGACAGCCGGATCCGCCTGCGGCACAGCCCGGCCGACCTCCAGCATGTCGATATCGAGGAATATGCCCGCTTCTATCCCTTCACCTATGCATCGGAGGAGATGCCGGACCTGCTGCGTTCGATCGAGCGGCAGCATCACGATCCGTTGCGGCAGATCGACGAATGGGCGCGGCGGTTCCTGAACCCGGCGGGGCCGACCGATACGCTGGCGATGTTGTCCGAGATGACCGCGACGATCCGGCGCGAGTTCACCTATGTCCCGCGTCCCGAAAAGGGCACGCAGACACCGATCGAGACGCTGACGCGGCGTAAAGGAACCTGCCGCGATTACGCGATGCTGATGATCGAGGCGGTGCGCGCGCTTGGGTTCGCGGCGCGGTTCGTGTCGGGCTATGTCTACAACCCGACCAAGCGCGACCTGCGGACCGGCGGCGGTAACACCCATGCCTGGGTTCGCGTGTACCTGCCCGGCTCTGGCTGGGTCGAGTTCGACCCGACCAACGGTATCGTCGGCAATCGCGGCCTGATCCGCGTCGCGATCGTCCGCGATATTTATCAGGCCGTGCCGATTTCCGGGACATGGGCCGGTTTTCCGGGCAGTTTCCTCGACATGACGGTCAGCGTCGATGCGACCGTCGATGACGACACGCCCGATATCGTCACGCCCGACACGACCTTAAGGAAGGCCAGTCCATGCTGATAAAAGCCGGTTATGACATTCGGTTCGAGACCGATGTGCCGACACCCATGCTGGCGATGCTCAGCGTGCATCCGTCGCGTAACAAGGACCTGCAGACGCCGCAGCGGATCGTCGGTTCGCCCGACGTGCCGATGTACGATTATCTGGACGCGTTCGGGAATATCTGCACGCGTGTCACGGTGCCTGCGGGCGGGCTGACCCTGTCGTGCGACTTCACCATCCATGACGACGGCCGGCCCGACCCGATCGACCGCGACGCCGTGCAGCACGCGGTCGAGGATCTGCCGGACGACATTCTTGTCTATCTGCTGGGCAGCCGATACTGCGAGACGGACCGGCTGTCGGAAACCGCCTGGGGCCTCTTCGGCAACGTACCCGCCGGGTGGGAGCGGGTGCAGGCGATCGTCCAGTTCACGCACGACCATGTCGAGTTCGGCTATCATCACGCCCGGTCGACCAAGACCGCGTGGGACGCGCATCAGGAGCGGCAGGGCGTGTGCCGCGACTTCGCACATCTGGCGATCACCTTGTGCCGGTGCATGAATATCCCGGCGCGCTATTGCACGGGCTATCTCGGCGATATCGGCATTCCGCCGGTCGATGCGCCGATGGATTTTTCCGCGTGGTTCGACGTGTATCTCGGCGGTCGCTGGCACACGTTCGACGCGCGCCACAATACGCCGCGGATCGGCCGGATCCTGATGGCGCGCGGTCGTGATGCCACCGACACCGCGCTGACCACGACCTTCGGTCCGGCCAGGCTCGTCGGGTTCGAGGTGCACACCGATGAGGTCGACGCGGTCGGATAGGGCGCGCCGCGCTTGTCGTCGCGATCGTGATACCATAGTCATGTCTGAGTATTGCCGTGTGGAGCGGCTCTTGCGGGGACAGACATGCGCGCGTTCATTCGACAGTCGGCGGCACTCGCGCTTGCCTTTTCAGGCGGCGCGGTGGTCGCCCAGACCATACCGACCGAGATCCCGCGTATCGTCACGAAGAACGGCCACCACGCACTGATGGTCGATGGCGCGCCGTTCCTGATGCTTGGCGCGCAGGTCAACAATTCCAGCAACTATCCGTCCGCGCTGCCCAAGGTCTGGCCGACGATCCGCGCCATGCACGCCAACACGGTCGAGGTGCCGATCGCCTGGGAGCAGATCGAGGCGAAGGAGGGGCAATTCGACTTCTCGTTCCTTGACCAGTTGATCGCCGAGGCGCGCACCAACAACGTCCGGCTGGTCATCCTGTGGTTCGCGACGTGGAAGAATACCTCGCCCAATTATGCGCCCGCCTGGGTCAAGCTGGACAATGCCCGTTTCCCGCGCATGACCAACGCCAAGGGCGAGACGCATTACGCGCTGTCGCCGCACAGCCGCGCCACGCTGGAGGCGGACAAGCGCGCGTTCGTCACGCTGATGACGCATATCAAGGCGGTCGATCCGCAGAACACGATCATCATGGTCCAGCCGGAGAACGAGCCTGGCACTTATGTCAGCGTGCGCGATTTTTCGCCGACCGCGCAGAAACTGTTCGATGGTCCGGTGCCGGCCGCGCTGCTGGCGAAGATGAAGAAAGCGCCCGGCAGCTGGAAACAGGTGTTCGGCGCGGATGCCGACGAATATTTCCATGCCTGGGCCGTGGCGTCGTATATTCAGGAGATCGCGGCGGCGGGCAAGGCGGTCAAGCCGCTGCCGATGTACGTCAATGCGTCGCTCGCGTCGGCCTTCGGGCGGCAACCGGCGGCGACCTATTCCAGCGGCGGGCCGATCCACCACGTCATCGACGTGTACAAGGCGGCGGCGCCCGCGCTCGATCTGCTGGCCCCTGATATCTATGCGCGCGATCATGCGGCGTATCTGGAATATCTGCGGTTGTACGGCCGGCCCGACAACCCGCTGCTGGTGCCGGAAACGGGCAATGCCGCCGAATTCGCGCGGTATTTCTATCCCGTCATCGGTATGGGCGGACTAGGCTTCGCGCCGTTCGGCATGGATGACACCGGCTATTCCAACTATCCGCTGGGCGCCAGGGTGCTCGACGCTGCGACGCTGGAACAGTTCGCGCGCACCTATCGCGTGTTCGAACCGATGATGCGCGAATGGGCCAGGGCGGGGTTCGCCGGCAAGACCTGGGGCGTGGCCGAACCGACCGACCCGAAGGCCAATCATACGCAGGTGATGAAACTGGGCAAATACACCGCCACCGCGACCTTCGGCCAGCATCAGTTCGGGACCGACAAGCCGACCGGCAACCCGCAGCCGACCGGTGGCCTCGCCATCGCCGAGCTGGGACCGGATGAATATCTGGTGGCCGGGTTCGACACGCGGGTCAGCTTCGGGCTGGCCGACGGCGCGCGCGGGCAGGCGATGCTCTACGACCGGGTCGAGGAGGGCCATTACGACAAGGGCCGCTGGGTGTTCGAACGGGTGCAGAATGGCGACCAGACCGATTACGGGCTGAACTTCACTGGCACGCCGCAAGTCCTGCGGGTGAAGCTCGCCACCTATCAGGGCAATGCGGTGATCCCGGTCGGCAACCCGAATTAGTCGAAACACGGCGTCATCCCGGAGCAAGTCCGGGATGACGATGGATCAGACCGGCCTGACCGGCCATGCGGCGGATCATCGCCGTAGCGGGCGCTGTTCGTCCAGCAGGTTGCGGATCGTGGTGGCGGCGACGCCGGCCTCGCCCATCGCGTGGCTGATCTGGTCTAGGCCCTTCACGACGTCGCCGGCGGCGAACAGGCCGGGGATGCTGGTGCGCTGGTGATCGTCAACCTCCAGACAGCCCTCGTCGGTGGCACGCGCGCCGGCGGCAACCGCCAGCCGGGACCGGATTCGCGAGCCGAGTGCGGGGTAGACGCTGTCGAACGCGAGCCGACCCGTGGCAGTGTCGAGCGCCAGCCGGTCGCCCTCGATCGCGAAGCCGCCGCAAGGGCCGTCGACATGGACGATGCCGGCGTCGTCCAGTTTTGCCCGACAGGATTCGTCCAGATCATGCGCACCGCCGGGCGATATCAGCGTTATGTCACGCGTGTAGCCGCGCAGGAACAACGCCTCGCGCATGCCGTGGTCGCTGGTGCCGATGACGCCGACCCGCTTGTCGGTCACCTCATAGCCGTCACAGATCGGGCAGTAGCGCAGCAGGCCGTGCCGCAACGCCGCGTCATGCACCGCATCGGGCATGTCCGGCCGGTGATTGACCACGCCGGTCGCCAGCAGGATGGTCCGCGCGCGGGCTATCCGATCGCCGATGCGGACCGCGAATCCGTCGTCCAGTCGTTCGATCGAATCGACGGTCGCCGCCTCGCGCACCGCGCCATAGGTTTCGGCCTGGCGCAGCATCCGGGCGAGCAGGTCGGGACCGGTGATGCCGTGCGGATAGCCGGCATGGTTGTGGGTGCGTGGGATCAGCGCCGCGCGGCTGTTGCCGGAATCGAACAGCCGGATCGCGAGGTGAAAGCGCGCGAGATAGATGGCGGCGGTGAGCCCGGCCGGGCCGCCGCCGATGATGATGCAGTCGTCGATCGCATTCATGCGCTTTTGCCTCTTGTCACCGCACGCACCGCGCGGGAATGGGCATCATGCCCTTTCACGCGCAGATCCTCACGCTTTATCCCGAAATGTTTCCAGGACCGCTTGGCCTGTCGCTGGCGGGGCGCGCACTGGCGGAAGGGACGTGGCGGTGTGACCCCGTCCAGATCCGTGATTTCGCCACCGACAAACATCGTTCGGTCGACGACACGCCGGCCGGGGGCGGGGCGGGCATGGTCCTGCGCTGCGACGTGCTGGCGGCGGCGGTGGACCATGCGCTGGCGGCGGCCCCCGACAGCCCGGTGCTGGCGATGACGCCCCGCGGGCGTCCGCTCAGCCAGGCCCGCGTGCGAACGCTGGCGGCGGGGCCGGGCGTGACCATCCTGTGCGGCCGGTTCGAGGGCTTCGACGAGCGGCTGTTCGAGGGGCGCGAGATCGAGGAGGTGGCGATCGGCGACTATGTCCTGTCGGGGGGCGAGATGGGCGCGCTGGTGCTGCTGGATGCTTGCATTCGGCTGCTGCCCGGCGTAATGGGCGCGGCTTCCAGCGGGGACGACGAGAGCTTCGAAAGCGGCCTTCTCGAATACCCGCAATACACCCGACCCAATGATTGGGAAGGGCGCATGATCCCGCAAGTGCTGCGATCGGGGGATCATGCGCGGATCGCGGCCTGGCGCAAGTCGATGGCATTGAGCGATACACGGCTAAGGCGGCCGGACCTTTGGGAGCGTCATGAGGACGCTCGGGTCGGGTCGCCCTCTGGCGCGCGGCGAACGAAGGACTGATGTCGATGAACCTGATCCAGACGCTCGAAGCCGAGCAGATTGCCAAGTTCCACGAGACCAAGACGATCCCGGAATTCCGCCCCGGAGACACGCTGAAGGTCGGCGTCCGCGTCGTCGAAGGCGAGCGTACCCGCGTCCAGAACTATGAGGGCGTGTGCATCGCGCGCTCGAACAAGGGCATGGGTTCGAGCTTCACCGTGCGCAAGATGAGCTTCGGTGAGGGTGTCGAGCGCGTGTTCCCGCTCTATTCGCCAAACATCGATTCGATCGTCGTCGTCCGCAAGGGCGCGGTGCGTCGTGCGAAGCTGTATTATCTGCGCGGTCGTACCGGCAAGTCGGCGCGTATCGCCGAGCGTCGCGACACGCGTCCGGCCAAGGGCACCGCTGCGGAGTAATCCGCGCGGGTCTTCCGGTCTGACGAAAAGGGCGTGGGTGACGATGGTCCCCGCGCCCTTTTTTCGTGCCTGCCGCAAAGGCTGGGTTCATCTGCGTTTCGGTAGGGACGCGGGATGCGTTTCCTGCACTCCATCGACCGCGACCGGGTCAAGGCCGGCGCGGCCGCGGTCCTCATCCAGGGGCTGCTGGTCTATGCGCTCGTGCAGGGCCTGGCGGTCGGCATGCCCGGCGCGGTCGAAGATGCGCTGAAGGTTTTCGCGGTCGCGCCCGAACCGCCCCCGCCACCCATCCCGAAGCCGATTCCACCCAAGGTCTACAGCAGCCGACCCGAGGGGGCCGCCGCGCCGCCCAATCTTCGATCCAAGGCAACCGAGGTGGTTGCACCGGTACCCATCATTGTCGTGCCCGTGCCGCCACCCTTGATCGTCGCGCCCGTCGCCGCGACGGGCAATCAGGCGTCATCCGGCGCATCCGATCGCGCCGGCCCCGGCACCGGGGCGGGCGGTGTCGGCAATGGGACGGGCAGCGGCGGTTCGGGCGACGGAGACGGGGCGGGTGACCTGATCCCGCCACGCTGGAAAAAGGGGCGGATCAAGGACTCCGACTTCCCAAAGGCCGCGGCGGCGGCCGGCTTCAGCGGGACGGTCGAAATCCGCTTCGCCATTGAGGTCGACGGTCGCCCCTCGCACTGCGTGATTACCAGTTCGAGCGGGAATGCCGAAGTCGACGAAACGACCTGCCGTCTGGTCGAGGAGCGTTTCGTCTACGAACCGGCGCGCGAGCCGAACGGGCGGCCCGTGCGTGTCTGGATGGTGCAGGCCAATGACTGGGTGAACGAATACACGGCGCAGGATCGCGACCGGCGCTGATCCCGGCTCACGGGCTGAATACCAGCACCAGGAAAACCGCGAACAGCGACAGATGGACCGCGCCCTCCAGCATGGTCGTGCGATTGCCCGAGAAAGTCAGCGCGTTCAGCACCAGGGTCATTGCCAGCAGGACCATGTTGGCGGCGGAAAGGCCCAGCACGACCGCCTGACCGGTCAGCAGGCCGATAAGCAGGACGGCGGGCACCGTCAGCCCAAGCGTTGACGTCGCCGCGCCGAGGCAGAGGTTGACCGCGCGGGTCAGCTCGTTGGCCGCCACCGCGCGCAGGGCCGAAATCCCCTCCGGCGTGAAGACGATCATTGCGATGATGATGCCGCTGAGCGCGATCGGTGCGCCGGTCGCCTCGATCCCCGCATCCAGCAGCGTCGCGAGGCTTTTCGACAGGATGACGATCGGCAGGATGTTGGCGAGCAGCAGGACGACGTGCCGCCACAATGGCGTACTATCATCGTCGGCATGTGGCATCGGCGTGCCGGGGGGCGTGGCGGACGACGACGCCTCCGGTGCCTGCTCCGCCCCTGTGCCGACGGGCTGGAAGAAGGCGCGGTGCCGCCCGGTCTGCAACCACAGGAAGATGCCGTACAGCGCGATCGTCAGCGCCGAGAACAGCGCCGACTGAACGGTCGACAAGGTGCCGGTCGATGACGAGGTGGTGAAGTTGGGCAGGACGAGGGCGATGACTGCCAGGGGGATCGTCACCGCCAGGTACGAACTGGCACCCTGAAGATTGAAGCTCTGCTGGTGATGGCGCAGCCCACCGACCAGCAGCCCGAGGCCGACGACGCCGTTCAGCACGATCATCAGCACGGCGAACATGGTATCGCGGCCCAGCGTGGGAACGTCCTTGGCCCCGAGCATCACGGCCGAAATCAGGGCCACTTCGATGATGACGATCGACAGCGTCAGGATCAGCGTTCCGAACGGCTCGCCCAGCCTTTCGGCGATCTCCTCGGCCTCGTGCACCACCCCGAACGCGGCCCAGAAGATGATGCCGAGCAGCCAGAGGAACAGCAGGCCGGCAACCACCCCCGACAGGGCGTCAGGGACGATGGCGGGGCCGAACGTGACGGCGGCGACGGTGGCCCAGGCGGCCGGCAGACGAAGCATGGCAAGTTTCATATTGCATCCGTAACGCTTCGCGTGAGTGGTCCGATCCGGGATGGATTGGCCTTGTCGCGGCTTTTTCGGTGGCGGCCGGTGGCGATTACCATGACGCAATGTCCTTTACCCCGCGCGCGACCGCCGCGATAACACGGCAACGCCGACACAGGTCGGATCTTCAGGTTAAGCGGAGTATGGGATGCGTTCATGGTTGATCGGACTTGCGTTGGCCTCGGTCGGGGTTGCCGCCATGGCGGGTAGTGCCGCGCAGGCGCAGGCGCAGGCGGCCGTTGATGCGACGCCCGCCGGCGACCTGTCGCTGAAGCGTGTCTTTGCCAGCCCCGATCTGTCGGGATCGCAGCCGCGCAGCGTGCGCCTGTCGCCCGACGGCACGTTGCTGACGTTGCTGCGGCCGCGCGCCGACGAGAAGGAGCGATTCGACCTGTGGGCGCGCGACACGCGCACCGGCGAGGAGCGGATGCTGGTCGATTCGCGCAAGGTCGGCAGCGGGGCCGAACTGAGCGAGGCGGAAAAGATGCAGCGCGAGCGGGCGCGCATCGCCGGGTCCAAGGGCATCGTCGCCTATGACTGGGCACCTGATGGCAAGTCGATCCTCGTGCCGCTCGACGGTGACCTCTATGTCGCGACGCTGGATGGGCAGGCGCGTCGGCTGACCGATACGCCGGGCGGGCAGCTGAACCCGGCGATCAGCCCCAGGGGCGGGTTCGTCAGCTTCGTGCGCAACCAGAATCTGTTCGTCCAGCCCCTGTCCCAAGCAGGGTCCGGGGGAGCCGCCCGCGCGCTGACGACCGAAGGTGCGGGCACCGTGCATTTCGGCGAGGCGGAGTTCGTCGCGCAGGAGGAAATGGACCGCCGCACCGGCTATTGGTGGTCGCCGACAGAGCAGTATATCGCGGTCGAGCGGTTCGACGAGGCCAGGGTGCCGGTGTTCAGCCGTGCGGCGATCGGCGCGACCGGTACCAAGGTGTACGACCAGCGGTATCCGGCGGCGGGCACGCCCAACGTCACGGTCGACCTGTTCGTGATGAAGGCGGACGGATCGGGCCGGGTAAAGGTCGACCTGGGCAGCGATCCCGATATCTATCTGGCGCGCGTCGACTGGCTGCCCGACGGCTCGGCCTTGCTGGTCCAGCGCCAGAGCCGCGACCAGAAGACGCTCGACATGCTACGCGTCGATCCGACGACCGGCAAGTCGACCGTGCTGTTCACCGAGAGGTCGGGGGAGCGCAGCTGGATCAACCTGTCCGATTCCTATCACATGATGAAGGACGGCAGCCTGATCTGGCGGTCGGAGCGCGATGGCTATGGCCACCTGTATCGCTTCGCATCGGGCAAGTGGACGCAGCTGACCAAGGGACCGTGGGTCGTCACCGGGCTGGTCGGCGTCGATGAGGCGAAGGGCCGGCTGTACCTGACCGGCAACAAGGACGACGTGCTGGAGCAGCATCTCTATGCGCTCGACCTGAAAAATCCGACCGGGCTGACCCGCCTGACCGAGCGCGGCTGGTGGAACGGCGCGACGATGGACGGCGCGGCGAGCCGGCTGATCGTGTCGCGGTCGAACCCGTCGCAGCCGACCCAGGTCTATCTGGCCGACGCGACCGGCAAGCGGCTGTCGTGGATCAACGAGAATGCGGTGGTCGCGGGGCATCCTTACGCGCCCTATCTGGCCAGCCATCAGCCGACGAAGTTCGGCACGATCAAGGCCGAGGACGGCACCACCCTGTACTGGGAAATGATTACGCCGAAGATGGAGGCGGGCAAGACCTACCCGGTATTCTTCGAACATTATGGCGGTCCGGGCACCGGCCAGCAGGTCACGCGCGGCTGGCAGGGCGCGTTGCCGCAGTTCCTGGTCGACCAGGGCTGGATCTATTTCAAGATCGACAATCGCGGCTCGTACAACCGCGGCAAGGCGTTCGAGGACCAGATTTACCGCGCGATGGGCACGGTCGAGGTCGCCGACCAGCTGGCGGGCGCGAACTATCTGAAGACGCTGCCGTTCGTGGACCCTGCCAAGATCGCAACCTATGGCTGGTCCTATGGCGGCTACATGTCGCTGAAGATGCTGGAGAAGACGCCGGGGGTCTATGCCGCCGCCGTGTCCGGCGCGCCGGTGACGCTGTGGCAACTGTACGACACGCACTACACCGAACGCTATATGGGCAACCCGAAGACCGATGCCGCCGCCTATGACGCGTCGGGCGTGGTCGAGGATGCCGGCACGATTCGCGATCCGCTGCTGCTGATCCACGGCATGGCCGACGACAACGTCTTCCTCGACAATTCGACGTCGGTGGCGGCGAAGCTGCAGGCGACCGCGACGCCGTTCGAGATGATGTTCTACCCCGGCTACACCCACCGCGTCGGTGGACCGGGCGTCGGCGAGCATCTGTGGAAGACGATCCTCAACTTCCTCGACCGTGAGGTGAAGAACAAGCCGGCGAAATAAAAGTACGCGCGAGCCAAGGTAGAATTGGGTTTCATGTCGGGGAGGGCTGCGCTACGGCGCACCCTCTTCACGGAGAATGAACATGGGTTATCGGATCGTGGTCGCGGGCGCGACCGGCAATGTCGGCCGCGAGATGCTGAACATCCTGGCCGAGCGCGAGTTTCCGGCGGATGAGATCGCCTGTGTCGCGTCGTCGCGCAGCCAGGGGTTGACCGTCGATTACGGCGACACCGGAAAAACGATCAAGGTCCAGAACATCGAGCATTTCGACTGGAACGGCTGGGACATGGCGCTGTTCGCGATCGGGTCCGAGGCGACCGCGCATTATGCGCCGATCGCCGCCGCCTCGGGATGCACCGTCATCGACAATTCGTCGCTGTACCGGATGGACCCCGACGTGCCGCTGATCGTGCCGGAGGTGAACCCGGAGGCGATCGACGGGTACAAGGCGCGCAACATCATCGCCAACCCGAACTGCTCGACCGCGCAGATGGTCGTCGCGCTGAAGCCGCTGCACGACTTCGCCACGATCAAGCGCGTCGTCGTCGCGACCTACCAGTCGGTATCGGGCGCGGGCAAGCAGGGCATGGACGAGTTGTTCGAGCAGTCGCGCAACATCTTCGTCGGCGATCCGGCGGAGGCCAAGAAGTTCACCAAGCAGATCGCGTTCAACGTGATCCCGCACATCGACAGCTTCCTTGACGACGGATCGACCAAGGAAGAATGGAAGATGGTGGTCGAAACCAAGAAGATCCTCGACCGCAAGATCAAGGTCACCGCGACCTGCGTCCGCGTGCCGGTGTTCGTCGGCCATTCCGAAGCGATCAATATCGAGTTCGAGAACGAAATCTCGGCCAAGGAAGCCAAGGAAATCCTGCGCGAGGCCCCCGGGATCATGCTGGTCGACAAGCATGAGGACGGCGGATACGTGACGCCGATCGAATGCGTCGGCGACTATGCGACCTTCATCAGCCGGGTGCGCGAGGATTCGACCGTCGAGAACGGCCTGGCATTGTGGTGCGTGGCGGACAACCTGCGCAAGGGCGCGGCGCTGAACGCGGTGCAGATCGCCGAACTGCTTGGCCGGCGGCATCTGCAGAAGGGATGATGGCCTTATGTTCCCCGGCGAAGGCCGGGGTCCAGTTGGGAAGGCAGCTTAAAGCTTTAGGTTGAAAGAGGTCACGCCAGTTTGCCCGTCCGGGTCCCGGCCTCCGCCGGGGAACCATGAGCAGTAACGGTATGGGTGGGGCTCGTCCCCTCAATGTCCGATATATCGCCCCGGCCGGTGCCAGGTCATCAGCATCAGGCTGATCGCGCCGGCGCTGAGCACCGACCAGCCCAGCTGTGACGGGCTGACGACGGGAATTGCCGCCGCCAGAATGACGATATCAAGCACCATCTGCGTGCGACCCGCATTCCATCCGCGCGTGCGTTGCAGCCACAGGGTGATGACGCCGGTGCCGCCGACGCCCGCCTGATGCCGGGCCAGCGACAGGATGCCGAAGCCGATGACGGTGCCGCCGACGATCGCGGCGAAGGCGGGGTGGACATCGACCACGCGCACCGACGCCTTCGCCAGCACCGAAAAGCTGAAGATGCCGACGTTGACCAGTACCGTCTTCACCGCGAACCGCGCCCCCATCATCTTGTGCGCGAACAGGAAGAAGGGGATGTTGATGATCGTGAACAGCACGCCGGCGGGCAGCGGAATGATATAGGACAGCAGCAACGCGATCCCCGCGACGCCGCCCGTGACCAGCCCCGCCTGTTTCAGCAGCACCAGCCCCAGCACCAGCAGGATGCAGCCGATGACCAGCGCATAGGCATCCTCCCACAGGCTGTGCGGACGCGGCGTGGTGACCGGCACGGCGGGCGCGGTCGGCCCAATGTTGGGCTGGGTCTGGGTTCGGTATTGCATCGGCGCTCCGGACGGGGTCTTGCCCGGCATCCTCTGCCCGTGCCGGCATCGCTGTCGGATGCCTTGTCACAGGCTGTGTAACCGATCCGCCGCCTCCGCGCCACGTCCGGATGGCGGCTGCGGGGTCGACGGAGCGTGCAGCACGGGTATAGCAGTCGCGACAAGAGCCCAACAGGAGCAGCCTTATGGCGATCACGCCCCCAGACCCGCAATATTTCGACAGCTTCGACGGCACGCGGCTTGCGTGGCGCGAGATTGGCGAGGGGCGGCCGGCCGTGCTGATCCATGGCTATTTCTCCGACGCGGTCACCAACTGGATCCGCTACGGCCATGCGGACGCGATCGCCGCGAAGGGTTTTCGCGTCATCATGCCCGACCTGCGCGCGCATGGCAGCAGCGACCGGCCGCACGACCCGGCCGCCTATCCGAAGGACGCGCTGACCCGCGACGGTCACGCGCTGATCGCGCATCTGGGGCTGACCGACTATGATCTGGGCGGCTATTCGCTGGGCGCGCGGACGACGGCGCGGATGCTGGTGACGGGCGCGACGCCGGGGCGGATCATCTTTGCCGGCATGGGGCTGGAGGGGCTGACCGCGACCGACCGCCGGGTCGGGCATTTCCGCAACATCCTGACCAATCTGGGGTCGCACGCACGCGGCACGCCCGAATGGCTGGCGGAGGCGTTCCTGAAGACGACGGGTGGTGATCCGGTCGCGCTGCTCGGCATCCTCGAAACCTTTGCCGATACGCCGGCGGATGCACTGGCGGGCTTTACCCAGCCGGCACTGGTGGTCGCGGGCGTCGAGGATTTCGACAATGGCTCCGCGCCCGATCTGGCTGATGCGCTGCCCAGCGCGCGCTATGTCGAGGTGCCGGGCGGGCATATGAGTTCGGTGGTGAAGGTCGAGCTGGGGCAGGCGATCGCGGATTTTCTCGGCGGTTGACGGGGGTGTGCGGGCGACGCACTCTCAGGCCCATACCCGCCCCTCGTCATCCCGGCGCATGCCGGGATGACGAGGGGCGGGTATGGTCAACACAGGGGTTTGCATGATCCGTACCGCCATTTCGGCTTTCGCACTTATCGCAGCCGCATCCTCCACCGCCCAAGTCCCGGCGCAGACCGCGACGCCCGCGCAGGCCGACGCGTTCGTCCGCGACGCGGAGGCACAGCTCGCCGCGCTGTCGCTCGACGTGAACCGGATCGGTTGGGTCAATGCGACCTACATCACCGACGATACCGATGCGCTGGCGGCGCAGGCCAACGCGAAATCGACCGAATTGTCGGTGAAGCTGGCGAGCGAGGCGGCGAAGTACGCCAGCCTGCCGGGCCTGTCGTTCGACACGAGGCGCAAGCTGGACCTGCTGCGCGGCACCATCACCCTGCCGGCCGCACCACGCCCCGGAGCCGCCGATCAACTCGCGACGCTGGTGACCGCCATGTCGTCGTCCTATGGCAAGGGCACCGGCCTGTCGGGCGGCAAGCCGATCAACGGGTCGGATATCGAAGCGGCGATGGGCGAAGAGCGCGATCCCGCCAGGCTGAAGGAAATGTGGGTCAGCTGGCATGACCGGGTCGGCGCACCGATGCGCGGCGACTATGCGAAGATGACCGCGCTGGCCAATGAAGGGTCGAAGGCGCTTGGCTATGCCGACACCGGCGCGATGTGGCGGTCGGGCTACGACATGACCCCGGAGGCGTTCGCCGCGCTGACCGACCGGATCTGGGGCGAGGTCGAGCCGCTGTACAAGGCGCTACACACCTATGTTCGCTGGAAACTGAACGAGAAATATGGCGACGCGGTGCAGGCGAAGACCGGCCCGATCCGCAGCGACCTTCTCGGCAATATGTGGGCGCAGGAATGGGGCAATATCTATGACCTCGTCGCGCCAAAGGGGGCGGGCGATCTTGGGTTCGACACCGGCGAATTGCTGAAGGCCAAGGGCTATGACCCGCTGAAGATGGTGAAGACGGGGGAGGGCTTCTATTCCTCGCTGGGGTTCGCAGCCCTGCCGGACACCTTCTATGCCCGGTCGCAAATCACCAAGCCGGCTGACCGCGACGTCATCTGCCATGCCTCGGCGTGGGACATCGACAATGCCGACGACATCCGCATCAAGATGTGTACCAAGGTCAATGGCGACGACTTCGTCACGATCCACCACGAGCTTGGCCACAATTACTATCAGCGCAGCTACAAGGCGCAGCCGTTCCTCTACAAGAACGGCGCGAACGACGGCTTCCACGAAGCGATCGGCGACACGATCGCGCTGTCGATCACGCCGGATTACCTGGTGAAGATCGGCCTGCTGGATGCCGCGCGGGTGCCGAGTGCGGACAAGGACATCGGCCTGCTGCTGCGTCAGGCGATGGACAAGGTTGCGTTCCTGCCGTTCGGGCTGCTGATCGACAAATGGCGCTGGGGCGTGTTTGCAGGAGCGATCCCGACTGACGGCTATCAGGCCGGCTGGGACAAGTTGCGCCTGCAATATCAGGGGGTCGCGCCGCCGGTCGCGCGCGACGAGACCAGGTTCGATCCGGGTGCCAAATATCACATCCCGGCGGGCGTGCCCTATACCCGCTATTTCCTGGCGCGGGTGCTGCAGTTCCAGTTCTACAAGGCGGCGTGCGCGCAGGCCGGGTGGAAGGGGCCGTTGCACCGGTGCAGCTTCTATGGCGACAAGCGGGTCGGCGCAAAGCTCGACGCGATGCTGGCGATGGGCCAGTCGAAGCCGTGGCCCGACGCATTGCAGGCGTTCACCGGCAGCCGCGACATGTCGGGCGCGGCGCTGGTCGAATATTTCGCGCCGCTGAAGACCTGGCTCGACGCACAGAACAAGGGGAAACCAAGCGGATGGTAAGGATGTTCATCGCGGGCGCCCTGCTGGCGCTGCTCCTGAGTTCGCCCGTTGGCGCACAGGAAGCGCGGCTGATGCCGAATGAAACCCTGCTGGAAGTCGAGGCGTATGGGCAGGTGAAGGCGGTGCCGGATCAGGCCGAATTCTCCACCGGCGTGACAACGGACGGTCGCACGGCGCGCGCGGCGATGGAAACCAATGCCGTGGCGGCGCACCGTCTGATCGAAGCCGTGACCAGCGCCGGGCTACCTCCAATCGACCAGCGGACAAGCAATCTTTCCGTTCGCGCGCAATATCGCAAGGACGCGGATGGAGACGATACCAGCGAGATCATAGGATACCGCGCGACCAACCGTTTGACGCTTACGATCAGGAATATCCAAAAGGCTACGTCCATTCTCGATGCGCTTGCCAAGGCTAGCGCGACCGAGGTCGATGGTCCCAATTTTTCGTTCCGCGACGACGAGCCATTGAAAACGCGTGCGCGACAGAATGCGATTGCGGCGGCCTCCCGCGAGGCGGACGACTACGCCGGGGCACTTGGCCTGCGTCGATCACGCGTGATCCGCGTCAGCGAGCGGGCGGCTCGGTCAGTGGAAAGCAGCGATATTGTCGTGACTGGTTCTCGCGTTGCCGGCGCGCCAATATCGCCCGGCCAACAGGCGATTGGCGTGACGGTGTGGGTCGATTACACGTTGGTGCCCAAGGAATAGGGCTTCATTCCAGCCGTCATTGCGAGCGCCGCGAAGCAATCCAGCGTACCCCGTGACGCCCCGGATTGCTTCGCTTCGCTCGCAATGACGGGATGAGATGGACGACTACCGCAATCGCTCGATCGCCTGCGCCAGCGCGACGTAGAGTTTGCCCATGTCGGACGAGAGCAACGTGACGCCAAGCGGTGATCCATCACGCTGCGCCAGGATCGCGCGCAGCATCGATTCGAAGTCGTGGATGTAGCGGTTGACGCTTTCCCGGAACGCCGCGTCGTCGTCATACAGTCCAGCGATATCGCGCGCGTCGCCGGTGTCGAGCAGGCGGACGGCGCGGCGGGTGAAGACACCACGATCGCCCTTCAAATACGCCGCCCACGCGCTGTCCGACACGTCGGGCGCGAATACCTTGGCAATGTCGATCGACGCGGAATTGAGGGATTCGATCAGCAACGACACACGCCGCGCCAGGCTGTCGCGGTCGGCATCGTCGCGGTCGCGGCGCGCCTCCTCGATCCGGGTTTCGACAACCTTGGTCTGTTCGGCGATGACCTGCACCTGTTTCGCCAGCCGTTCGGTCGCGCGGGCGGTGGCGTCGACCGCCGCGTCGGCGGCGTCGGTGATCGCGCTGACCTGACGATCGACGCTGTTGGCGGTGGCCCGGCGCATCGCGTCGCCGCTCGCCGCCTCCAGCGCCTGCGCGGCCTCGGGGATCACACTGGCCAGCGTTTCGCGCGCGCGGTCGGCGGCGGCGGAGGCGGTGTCACGGACGCGCATCAGCGCCTCGATCAGCTGGGGGGCGGCCTGTTCGGCAAACCGGCTGGTCTTGTCGATCGTCTCGTCGACCATCATGCCCAGCGCGTCGGCCTTGGCCCGGCCGGTCGACAGGGTGTCCAGCAGCGTGTTCGACAACTGGTCGAGCACCCGGCGCTGTTCGCCGATGACGCCGGCAATCGCCTCGATCGCGTCGTGCGTGCTTTCGGCGGCAGTGACCAGCGCGAGCAGTTCGGGCTTGGCGGCCCCCACGACCCGCTGGCTGGAGGCGACGCGGTCGTCGAGCCGGTTCAGCGCGTCGGGCAATGTTTCGTCGATCTCGCGCGCGGCGGCGTCCAGCGCGATCAGCAGCGATTCGGTGGTGCCGATCGTCCGCGTCGCCATCGTGTCGCCGGCCTTCAGCGCCTCGGTCATCGCATCGGCCGATCCACCGAGCGCGCTGATCGACGCGGCCAGCACCTGCGTGCGTTCGGTGCCGGCGTGGTGCAGCGCGGACAGGCGGGTTTCCACCGCACCGATGCCGGCGGACAGGTCGTCGACCATCGCGTCGCCGAACACGCGCTGCGTTTCCAGCTGACCCGCCAGACGGTCGATCGCCTGTTCGACCGAGGCGATCCGTGTCGCCAGCGCCTCGGCACTGTCGCGCGCCGCGCTGTCGAGTGCCGCCTGATTGGCGCGGACCATCGCCAGCATCGCGTCGCCCTGTGCGGCGATGCCTTTCCGCGCCTCGTCGACCGCCTCGGCGGTGCGATCGAGCAGGGTGTCGACGGAGTCGGACATGCTGGCGGTCACCGCCTCCAGCCGGGCACCGGCGGTTTCGCTGGTCGCCTCCATCCGGGTAATGTGCGCCGACAGTTTCTGTGCGGCCCCGCCGGCGACGATGTCCGCCTCGCGGCCACGATCGGCCAGCGCGACCAGTTGCGCGTCGAGGGCGGCGGCATGTTCGCTGGCCGACAGGCCGGTCGCGCGCAGCAGGTCGCCGACCGATTCGATCCCCGCCTGCGCGCGCGGCAGCGAGGCGAGCAGGACGCCAAGGCTCGACTGGGTATTGGCGGCGGTTTCGGACAGGATCCGGCCATGCGCGTCGGCGCGCGCGATTTCCTCGGTCATGCCGCGCCCGATGCTGGCGAGCCGTTCGTTGGCCCCGTCGCCCATCGTCATCAGCGTACCGACCTGATCGGCAAGGCGCGCGCGGTTGGCCTCGATCGCGCCGGCCAGCGTCGCGATGGTGCGTTCCAGACTGGCGGCCTCCGCGCGCATCGCCCGTGCGCTTGCCCCGAAACGCCGTGCTTCTGCCCGGCTGGTCCGCATCGCGAGCAACCAGACAAGACCGATCAGGACGGGGACGATGGCCAGGGCCGATACGAACTGGACGATGCCGGCCGCGTCCATCGACGCCAGCCCAGCGCGCGCCGCCCATGCCGCGCCACCGACCCAGAGCAGGGTGACGATGACCGCACCGGCAGCGGCGATCCGGCCCCGGCGCCGTTCCGGACCGGCATCCGGCGTTTCGTCGGGATGGATCGAGACGTCATCATAAAAGCCGTCGGCGTCGTCGGGCTGGCGGTGATCCACGATGGGGTCGTGCATCCGGCTGTTTTCACCAGTGGCGTCCATGGTCATGGCCCCCAGCCCAAGGGACATCGCCGGCGCACGGCCGCCGTCAGCCCAACTTCCCATCATTCGCCCCCCGGTCATCACGTCCGGGTTTATCAGGTTTGCGAGGGGTGCAAAGGGAATTGCGCGAACCTTGCCTTAAGGGTCTTTCGGTTAGGCCCGTTTTCATGACCTATGATCCCGGAGCAATCGACGCCGCCCTTGCCGCCGCGGTGGGTGACGAACCCGTGTTGATCGCCGAACTGCACGCGGCGTTCCGCGAAAGTGCGGTCCAGGCCCTGCAAGCGATGACGATGGCGGTCGATGCCGATGGCTGGCGCGATGCGGCGTGGCGGCTCAACGGACTGGCCGCCAGCTTCGGTGCCGCGGACCTGATGACCGCCGCGACCGAGGCGGCTCGCGGTGGCGTCAACGCGTCGATGCTCGCGCGTCTGCGCGGGCTGGTAGCGGTGTTGTGATCCGAAAGATCCGGGTGATTCGAAAGAGCCGGTGTGACAGGACGCACACGGGCTTTGCCTTGTCGGGCGGCACCGCCTAACAGCCAGGGGATGCTTGCCGGACTGCTCTTTGCCACCCACGACGCCGACGAACGCCCCGACCGGCTGGCCGCGACGTTGCCGTTCGGCGGCGTGACGCTGATCGAATATCAGGCGCGGCTGCTGATCGCGGCGGGCGTGTCGCAGATCGTGGTCGTCGTCGCGCGGCTGACGCCCGAATTGCTGGGCGCGATCAACCGGATCGGCCGGCGCGGCGTGACGGTCGACGCGGTGCGTACCGCCAACGAAGCGTCGGAAAAGTTTCACCCGCTGGCGCGCATCCTGATGCTGGCCGACGGCCTTATCACCACGCAGGCCGTCGTCCGGTTGCTGGCCGGCGAGGGGGAGGATGCGCTGCTGGTCGTCGAGGAATCCGAATCGGGACAGGATTACGAACGCGTCGGCGGACGGATGGCGTGGGCCGGCGTTGCGCGCATCGACCCGCGGCGGCTGGCCGAGGTCGCCGCCCTGCCGCGCGATTACGACATGCAGTCGGCATTGATCCGGCTGGCGGCGCAGGCCCATGCCGGCCACATGCTGCTGCCGCCGAGTGCGGTGCGTGACGGACACGGGATCGAACACCGGTCGCAGGCGCTGGCCGCGCGGGGGCGGGCGGTGCTCGCGTCGATCGTGTCGGACCGCGCCGGCTGGTTCGACCGGATGGTGCTGGCCCCCGTCGCCCGCCTGACCCTGCCCGGGCTGGTGGCCCGTCACGTCTCCGCCGGCCTTGTCGGCGCGATGAGTGCGGCGATCGGCGTCGTCGGACTGGCGGCGATCGGCTTTGGCTGGACGGGAAGCGGCATGATCGCGGCGTTTCTGGCAAGCATCGGCCTGTCGACCGGCGCGACGCTGGCCGCGCTGCGCGACGATGCGACGGTCGAGCGCGGCCTTGGGCTGGCGGTCGATATCCTGCCGGCGCTGGCGGTGCTGATGCTGGGCTACGGCGTCGGCGCAGTCACGGGGGACGGCACCGCGATGACCGCCGCCGTCGCCGCTGTGGCAATCGGTACGCTGGGCGAGCGGGCGGTCGTTGTCCGGCGGACCTGGTGGGGCCGTCCGCCTGCCTATCTGCTGGTCGCCACGGTCGCGACCGCGGTCGGCCTGCCGGTTATCGGCATAGCGCTGGCCGCCGCCTATGTCACCGCGACACTGGCCGCCGCAATCGACGATCTTCGCCGTCAGGCTTAGTGCGCTCTTAACGACACGCCTGATAGACGATGCCCGATGTCGGTTGATCCAGACTCCTGTGGCGGTGCCGATAACGGTGCCGGGCTGAACCGGCGCATGGCGATGGCCGATGCGCGGGATGGCGCGCGCGCGACGGCGGCGATCGACGATTTCTTTCGCGATCCCGTGGACCGGATCGACGACCGCACGCGACAGGCGCTCGATACGCTGTTCGCGGGCATCGTCCACGCGATCGAGGCGGACCTGCGCGACCGGGCCGGGCGGTCCGCGATCAGGCGCGGCGCGACCCGGTCCGTAGCCACGCTGGCCGGTGGAGACATGGTCGTCGCGCGGCTGCGCGCGACGCCAGCGGTCCGGCATGGCGCGGTCATGCGGATGCTGCTGGCGCGGGTCGAACTGGACGGTCTGGCCGCGCGGCTGGTGCCGGTCGCCACCACGCAGGACGGGGTCAGCCTGCTGGCGCGGCTGGTCGACTGTCCCGATGCGGCGATTGCGGCGGCGGCCGTCGACCTGTTCACGCACGAGGCCCGGCGGCGCGATGCCGAGGCAGGGCCGCGCAGCGACCTGCCGGCCGAACTCCATCACCGTCTGGTCTGGCAGGTTGCGGCGGCGGTGCGGGCGGTCAACGCGGTGTTGCCGGACCGGGATCGTGCACTGGCGGAGGCCGCATGGGGCTGCATCGCCGCGCATGACGAGGGCGACCGTGTGGAGGCGGCGGCGGTCCGGCTGGCGGCGGCGATCGACGCCCGGCCGGACGAATTGCCGGCGTTGATGCTGGAATCCCTGGGCGACCGGCGGCCCGCGCTGTTCGTGGCGGTACTGGCGCGGGCGGCTGGCATGGATTTCGATCAGGCGCGCGGTCTGGTGATCGACCCGGCGGGTGATCGCCTGCTGTGCGCGCTGCGGGCGATCGGCATCGACCGGCGGGCGATGGCCGGCATCGGGGTCGCCCTGGCGCAGGCGGACCCGCGCCGCGACGTGGATGCGCTGGCCGACCGGATCGACGCGATCATGGCGATGCCGGTGGCCGACTGTGCGCTGGCGTTGGCCCCGATGAGCCTCGACCGGGATTTTCGCGACGCGATCCGGGCGATCGGACTGGCGGCATGACCGGCGGCGAGGCGGTGATCGCGATCGCGATGGTCGATGCCGACGGGCGGTTGGTGTCGGCCGACCCGGCGATCCTGACGCTGAACGCGCGCGCCGGTGGCAAGATCGGGTCCGGGCTGGCGGTGCCGCAACTGGCGACGATCGCGCGGCTCGCCCGCCGGCTTGGCATCGTCATTTCGCGCAGCGTCCACGTCGCCGACGAGGATGCCGATATCGACCTGTGGGTGCGCGCCCAGCCCGAGGATGCGATGGTCCGTCTGGCGATCAGCGGCTGGCATGAGCGGCGGGCGTGGCAGCCGGTCGACCGCCGGCCGGCGGCCGAACTGGCGGTGATCGCCGCCGACAGCGACTGGCATTGGGAAAGCGATGCCGGGCTGACCTTCAGCCACCTGCCCGTGGCGGCGGGGGCGCGGTACGGGTTTGACGCGGCCCGGCTGCTTGGCCGCCCGCTCGACATGCTGTTCGGCGGGCCGGTGATCGGCGAACGGCTGACCGCGCGCCAATCCTTCGTCGGCGCCGAGGCGCGGTTGCTGCCCGGCGGACAGGATCTGGAAATATCGGCGGTCGCGCGGTTCGATGGACCCGGCCGCTTCGCCGGATACGCCGGCGGTGTGCGGATGACGTCGGCAAGCGTCGCCCCACCGGTCGAGGATGGCGTGCCAGCAACCTTCGCCCGGCGGCTGGAACGCGCCCTGCGTCTGCCGCTCGGGCGGATCATCGCCAATGCCGACAGCATCAGCGCGCAGACCGAGGGGCCGGTCGCGCCCGACTATGCCGCCTATGCCAGCGACATCGCCAGCGCGGGACGCCACCTGATGGCGCTGGTCGACGATCTGGCCGACCTGCAGGCGGTCGAGCGGCCCGATTTCGTGTTGCCGAACGAGGCGATCGACCTGGCCGATCTTGCGCGCCGCGCCGCCGGACTGCTGGGCGTGCGCGCGGATGCGGCCGGTGTCGTCGTGATGCGACCGCCGTTCGAGGCACGGATGCCGGCGCGGGGCGATTTCCGCCGGGTCTTGCAGATCCTGGTGAACGTCATCGGCAACGCGATCCGCTATGCGCCGCGCGGCTCGGCGATCCTGTTGTCGCTTGGCGAGGCGGATGGCATGGCGTCGGTCCGCGTCATCGACCGGGGCAAGGGGATTGCCGCGGCGGATCAGGTCCGCATCTTCGAAAAGTTCGAGCGCGTGGATTCGAGCGAGGTCGGCGGCAACGGCCTTGGCCTGTACATCGCCCGGCGACTGGCGCGGGCGATGGGCGGCGACCTGACCGTCGACAGCGTGGTGGGTGAGGGCGCGTGCTTTACGCTGACCCTACCGGCGGATACGGCGGCCCGCGAGAATCAGCGCTAGTCCACCGATCGCGAGGAACGCCCCGCGATCCGCCCATGGCCGCTGGTCGAGCATGAAGCTCGACTGCGGCCAATGGACGTATCCCAGCCCCTGACCGATCCACAACAGACCCATCAGCGTGCAGAGCACGCCGATGGACAGGATAACCGGACGGAGGCGTGCCATCTTAACGGGCGTCCAGCGCGACGTAATCACGCGTGGTCGGGCCGGTGTAGAGTTGGCGCGGGCGGCCGATCTTCTGGTCGGGATCGGTAATCATCTCGTTCCACTGCGCAACCCAGCCGACGGTGCGGGCGAGCGCGAACAGCGCGGTGAACATCGACGTCGGGAACCCGATCGCCGACAGGATGACACCCGAATAGAAGTCCACGTTCGGGAACAGCTTCTTTTCCACAAAATACGGATCGTTCAGCGCGATCTCTTCCAGCTTCAACGCGACGTCGAAGACGGGGTCGGACACGTTCAGCGATTCGAACACTTCGCGCACCGTCTTCTGCATCACGGTCGCGCGCGGATCGTAGTTCTTGTAGACGCGGTGACCAAAGCCCATCAGGCGGAACGGATCGTTCTTGTCCTTGGCGCGTGCGATGAATTCGGGGATGCGGTCGACGGTGCCGATCTCGCGCAGCATGTTGAGCGCGGCCTCGTTCGCGCCGCCATGCGCCGGACCCCAGAGGCAGGCGATGCCCGCCGCGATGCACGCGAACGGATTCGCACCCGACGAACCCGCCAGGCGGACGGTTGAGGTCGATGCGTTCTGCTCGTGGTCGGCGTGCAGGATGAAGATGCGGTCCATCGCCTTTTCGACGACCGGGTTCACCACATATGGCTCGGCCGGAACGCCGAAGGTCATTCGCAGGAAATTGCCGGTGTAGGACAGCGAGTTGTCCGGGTACACGAAGGGCTGGCCGACGCTGTACTTGTACGCCATCGCCGCGATCGTCGGCATCTTGGCGATCAGCCGGTGCGACGCGATCATCCGCTGGCGCGGATCGTGGATGTCGGTCGAATCGTGATAGAAGGCCGACAGCGCGCCGACGACGCCGCACATGATCGCCATCGGGTGGGCGTCGCGGCGGAACCCGCGGAAGAACGTCGCGAGCTGCTCGTGCAGCATCGTGTGGCGGGTGATGGTGCCGTTGAAGCTGTCCATCTCGTCCGACGACGGCAGTTCGCCGTTCAGCAGCAGATAGGCCACCTCCATGAAGCTCGACTTCTCGGCCAGGTCGCCGATCGTGTAGCCGCGGTGCAGCAGCACGCCCTCGTCACCGTCGATATAGGTCAGGTTCGACTGGCACGACGCCGTCGAGGTGAACCCGGGATCATAGGTGAACGCGCCGGTCTGCGCGTACATCTTGCGGATATCGACCACGTCCGGCCCGATCGTGCCGGTCATGACCGGATAATCGAAATCCTTGCCGCCGACGTTCAGCTTTGCAGTGTCGCTCATTCCAATCCCTCCAGATAGTCGGTCAGCTGGCCATGCGGTCGGCGATCCGACCCAGGCTTTCCTCACGCCCCAACAGCGCAAGGACATCGAAGATCCCCGGCGACGTCTTGCGCCCCGTGAGCGAAGCCCGCAGCGGCTGCGCGACCTGGCCGAGCTTCAAGCCCCGCTCTTCGGCCACGCGCCGGACCGCGGCTTCCAAACCCTCCGTATCCCAGCTTTCGACCGCGTCAAGCGCGCTGTGCGCTGCGGCAAGGACCGACGGGGCCTCGCCGCCCAGCAGGGCCGCCGCCGCATCGTCCATGTGCAATGGTCGCGAGGAAAACAGGAACTCGGATCCGGTCGCCAGATCGTTCAGGTTCGGCGCGCGCGGTTTCAGCACCGGCATGGCGCGTTGCAGCAATTCGCGCCCGCGTACCCCGACTTCGAAACCCATCCGCGCGGCGACCAGATCGGCCAGCCGCGCGTCGTCGGCCTCGCGGATGTAATGGCCGTTCAGATTTTCCAGCTTCTTCAGGTCGAGCCGCGACGGCGACTTGCCGACCGCGTCGAGGCCGAACCATTCCACCGCCTGATCGCAGCTGATGATCTCGTCGTCGCCGTGACCCCAGCCAAGCCGAAGCAGATAGTTGGCGAATGCTTCGGGCAGGATGCCCATCTCGTCGCGATACGCCTCGATCCCGACCGCGCCGTGGCGCTTGGACAGCTTCGCGCCGTCCGGGCCGTGGATCAGCGGGATGTGCGCATAGGTCGGCTCCGCCCAGCCCATCGCCCGGATGATCGGCAACTGGCGGAATGCGTTGTTCAGGTGATCGTCGCCGCGAATGACGTGGGTGACGCCCATGTCGTGGTCGTCGACCACGACCGCGAGCATATAGGTCGGCGTGCCGTCCGAGCGCAGCAGGATCAGGTCGTCCAGCTCGGCATTCTGGACCGTGACCTTGCCCTGGACCAGATCGTCGATCGTCGTCGCGCCTTCCAGCGGCGCGCGCAGGCGCACGACGAAGGGCTGATCGGCCGGCGCATCGGCGGTATCGCGGTCACGCCACGGGCTGCGGATGCGCAGGGGCTTCTTCGCCGCCTCGGCCGCCGCGCGCATCGCGGCGATCTCGGCCTGCGTCATGTAGCAGCGATAGGCGTTACCGTCCGCGACCATCTGGTGCGCGACCGCGGCATGGCGGTCGGCGCGCGCGAACTGGAACACGGTCTCGCCGTCCCAGTCCAGGCCGATCCAGCGCATCCCCTCGATGATCGCGTCGATCGCCGGCTGGGTCGATCGGACCCGGTCGGTATCCTCGATCCGCAGCAGGAAGTCGCCGCCATGCGCCCGCGCGAACAGCCAGTTGAACAGCGCGGTGCGCGCGCCGCCCAGATGCAGATAGCCGGTCGGCGACGGCGCGAAGCGCGTCACGACTTTCGTGGATGGCGCTGGCGTGATCGCCGCACCCGTATCATTAGTTGCGCCCAAACGCGCATACTCCCAGACAAGAAATCCATGGCCAGTTCAGCCGCCCGCGCCCCTAGCATGCACCCTTGGCCACGACAAATCGGCGACGTGTTCGCGCGACCGGGTGCCGCGGTGGAGCGGTGGCCGGAGGCGGAACGCGAACAGCTCGTGTTGTGGTTGCCGGCCGCGCTGGGGGCGGGGATCGCGGCGTGGTTCCTGCTGCCCGATCCGCGGTGGTGGGTGATCGCGCTGCTGGTGCTTTCCGGTGTCGCGGCGTGCGCGCTGGCGGTGGGGCGGACCGGGCGGCTGGCGCAGGTGATCGCGATCGGCTGTGTGACCGCGATGCTGGGGCTTGGGCTGATCTGGACCCGCGCCGAGCGCGTCGCCGCGCCGGTGCTGGGCGGGCCGACGATCGCGACGGTCACCGCCATGGTCGAGCGGGTCGAGATGCAGCCCGCGCGCGACCGGATCCGGCTGACGCTGCGCCCCATCGTCAGCGACGTCGCCTTGCCGCCGGTCGTTCGCGTCAACGTTGCGCTGGGCGATGCGCCGGCGGGCCTGGGCGATGCGGCCACCGTCCGCCTGCGCGCGCGGTTGATGCCGCCGCCACAGCCGGCGCTGCCGGGTGCCTATGACTATGCCCGCGTCGCGTGGTTCACGGGGATCGGCGCGACCGGCCGCGCCTTCGGGCCGATCGCGATCGTGGTGCCGGGGAAGGCCGGCGGCGGTCTGCGCGCGCGCCTGTCGCGGCACATCACGCAGGCGGTGCCGGGCAGCGAGGGCGGGATCGCGGCCGCGCTGGCGACCGGTGACGTCGGCGCGATCGGCGATGCGGATTCGGAGGCGATGCGCCGCGCCGGCCTTGCCCATCTGCTGTCGGTCAGCGGCCTGCATATCACCGCGGTGGTCGGGGCGACGATGCTGGTCATGCTGCGGCTGCTGGCGCTCAGTCCGTGGCTGGCGCTGAACGCGCGGCTGCCGCTGATCGCCGCCGGGTTCGGCGCGCTGGCGGCGATCGGCTATACGCTGCTGACCGGCAGCGAGGTGCCGACCGTGCGGTCGTGCGTCGCCGCGTTGCTCGTGCTGGCGGCGATCGCGCTGGGGCGGGAGGCGATGACGCTGCGGCTGGTCGCGACCGGCGCGACGGTGGTGCTGCTGTTCCGGCCGGAGGCGGTGACGGGCGCGAGTTTCCAGCTGTCGTTCGCCGCGATCACCGCGATCGTCGCGCTGCACGACCACCCCCGGATGCGTGACTGGTTCGGCCCGCACGAGGAGGGGTGGGCACGTCGCGCGCTGCGCGGGCTGGCATCGTTGCTGATGACCGGCTTGCTGGTCGAGGCGGCCTTGCTGCCGATCGCGGTGTATCATTTTCACAAGGCCGGGCTGTACGGCGCGCTGGCCAATATCGTCGCGATCCCGCTGACGACGTTCGTCGTCATGCCGCTGGAGGCGGGGGCGCTGCTGCTGGATCTCGCCGGGCTGGGCGCGCCGCTGTGGTGGCTGGTCGAGCGGTCGCTGGCGGGACTGTTGTGGCTGGCGCACCGGGTGGCGGCCGCGCCGGGATCGGTCGCGGCGCTGCCGGCGATGCCGGGGGCGGCGTTCGCGGCGATGGTGACGGGCGGGCTGTGGCTGGCGCTGTGGCGCAGCCGGGTAAGGCGGCTGGGGCTGATCGGCATCGGCGTCGGCGCGGCCTGGGCGCTGGCGACGCCGGTCCCGGACCTGCTGGTGACGGGCGACGGGCGGCATGTCGCGATGCGGATGCCGGGCGGCGGGCTGGCGATGCTGCGCGACCGGGCGGGGGATTACACGCGCGACATGCTGGCCGAAAATGGTGGCGTCGATGGCGCGCCGCTGTTGCTGGCCGACCAGCCGGGGGCGCGATGCAATCGCGATGCCTGCGTGACGGACGTGATGGCGGACGGGCGGCGCTGGACCGTCGCCGCGACGCGCAGCGCGTATCTGATGCCGATCGCCGAGACGGTCGCGTTGTGCCGGGCGGTGCACATCATCGTCAGCGACCGTCGCTTGCCGCGCACCTGCGGCTCGCGCTGGCTGAAGCTGGACCGGCCGGTGCTGGCCCGGACCGGCGGCGTGGCGGTCGTGCTTGCCACGGGGCGGGTGACGACGGTGCGGCAGGCGGGCGACCGGCATCCGTGGCGCGACCCGCCGCTGGTGCCGCGGCCCGTGCGTGAAGGGCGTGAAGCGCGGGGCGATCGACGACGGTCCTGATGGCGGGGTCGCCAGTAGTGGACGGTCAGGGTGGTCCGGTCATTCGGTTCGGATGGGTGTCGCGGTGTCCGGGAAACCCCAATTTTTCTGACCGGTTTGGCGGTGGTCGCGTGGGCGGAGTTTTCAAAGGGGCGAGGCCGGTCCGGTCGGGGGCGTTGCGGCGCGTTGCCGACCATTATTTTCGGGTTGCCTGTACCGGTACAACCCATCCGTGATCTCCGCGCACGCCGGGATCCAAGGCTACAGGCTGGATCGCTTTCGATCAGCCTTACTCCACCCGGCATCCCGAACTTGCTTCGGGATCCAGAGCCGCGGGCCATCGCCCCTGCGATTCCAGATCCCGGCGTGCGTCGGAATGACGGGGAATTCGAGGCTGCGTGGTTGACGTTCAGGCTGCGGGTGTCTGCGACCCGCTTCAGCACGCCGTCGTCCCGGCCTTGATCCGGGATCCAGGGTTACAACCCGGAGCCTTCAGGTCCGGCTACCCGGCTAGGCCGGGTGATGGGTCGGTGGGGCTGGTCGCAGGCGATCACAGCGTTGTGCGTAGGACTCTGGACTGCTTCGCCTTGTTTTCGATGACGACTCTATCCGGGCTGCCTGGTTCTGTTTGCAGCGACGAAACACGCGGTCGTCATCGCCTTATCGTGCGCCGGCTGATAAACTGATTGTTTATCAGGTGCTTGTGCGCAAATCAGCATCGCCAACAACCGCTGGAAGGTTACAAAGGTTACACCCAGCGCAGGGGGTATGTCCCGTCAGTCGTACCGGCGCAGGATGCCGGACAGCTTGCCCTGAACCCGGACCTGCGCGGGGGTGTAGCGTTGCGGGTCATAGGCACGGTTGGCGGGATCGAGACGCACCATCGCACCTTCGCGGCGGAAAAACTTCAGCGTGGCCTCGGTTTCCTCGATCAGCGCGACGACGATTTCGCCATCGCGCGCGACATCGGTGCGACGGACAAGCGCATAGTCACCGTCGAGGATCCCGGCCTCGACCATCGAATCACCCGACACCTCCAGCGCGTAATGCTCGCCGGACCCCAGCAGCGCGGCGGGGACGGCGAGCATCGACGTGCCCTCGAACGCCTCGATCGGGACGCCGGCAGCGATCCGTCCGTGGAGGGGGATTTCCACGACGTCGTTTGCGGGTTCGCGAATCGCGGCGGCCTTGACGTTCGCCCTGGGCGCGGGCGGTGCCTTTTCGCTGCGTTCCGGCATCCGCAGCACTTCGAGCGCGCGGGCGCGGTTGGGCAGGCGGCGGATGAAATTGCGTTCCTCCAGCGCGCTGATGAGCCGGTGGACCCCCGATTTGGATTTCAGATCGAGCGCCTCCTTCATCTCCTCGAACGAGGGCGACACGCCGGTTTCGGTCAACCGGTCGTTGATGAAACAGACGAGTTCGTGCTGTTTGCGGGTTAGCATGGCGATCCTCCGTCCGGGAACAGACGCGGAACTTCTACGGAACAAAAACGATGGCGTCAAGCGATGACGAGGATATCCGCCGAGTCGCCGGCCTTGGCGGCGGGTGCATCGACCGGACGGACGATCAGGCAGTTCGACCGTGCCAGCGTCAGCAGCATCGAACTGTCCTGGATGGTCGAGGCAAACAGCCGCCCGTCGCGCAGTTCGGCGCGCAGGTAATCGGTGCGCGGGCCGTTGGCGGGCAGGGCCTCGCCAAGGATCGCGCTGGTAGGCCGGGGGGCGGGGTCGGCCGCGCCGCCCAGCACCGCGATCAGCGGCCGGACGAACAGCGTGGCGGTGACGAAGGCGGAGACGGGGTTGCCGGGCAGGCCGAGCACGACCGCGCCGTTCAGCCGCCCGGCCATCATCGGCTTGCCGGGGCGCAGGGCGATCCGCCAGAAGTCGATCGACCCGCCCGCCGCCTCGATCGCCGGACGGACGAGGTCATGATCGCCGACCGACGCGCCGCCGGTGGTGACCAGCAGGTCGCACGCAACATTGGCAAAGGCATCCCGCAGCACGTCGAGCCGGTCGGGCAGGATCCCCAGATCGACGATGTCGACGGGCAGGTCGGCCAGCATCGCCGCCAGCATCGCCCCGTTCGATTCGGGCAGGTCGGCGCCGGTCAGCGGCGACCCCGGCGGCACCAACTCGTCGCCGGTGGCCGCGATCGCCACGCGGATACGCCGGTTTGCGGTCAGCGTACCGTGCCCGCCGGTCGCCGCCACCGCGATTCGCGCGGCCGACAGCCGGTCGCCGGCACGGACCAGCGTATCGCCGGTGGTGAAATCCAGCCCCTTGGCCCGCGTATTGCGGCCGACGTGTAACGGACCCTCGCCATCGAGCGTCAGCGCGTCGCCGTCGCGGCCCGCCTCCTCCTGCACCAGCACGGTGTCAGCGCCGTCGGGCATCGCCGCGCCGGTGAAGATGCGAGTCGCCTGGCCCGCGCCGACCGATCCGGCGAAGGGCCGGCCAGCGGCGCTTTCGCCGATGACCCGCCACGGGCCGGGCAGGTCGGCGAAGCGGATGGCGTAGCCGTCCATCGCCGACAGGTCGGCGGCGGGCTGGGTGCGCAGCGCGGCGATATCCGCCGATGCCCAGCGGCCGGCGGCGGCGCGGATCGGCACGGTTTCGGATCCGATGGGCCGCGCCAGCGCGAACAGGCGGGCTTGGGCCTCGGCCACCGGCAGCAGGCTCATGGGGCGGACCAGTCGCCCGACTTGCCACCGGTCTTGGTCAGCAGGCGGATGTCGGTCATCGTCATGGCCTTGTCGATCGCCTTGCCCATATCATAGATCGTCAGCAGCGCGACCGAGACGGCGGTCAGCGCCTCCATCTCGACGCCGGTCTTGCCCTCGGTCCGGACGGTCGCGGTCGCGGTGATGCCGTCGGACAGCGGTGTCAGGTCGATCGCGACGCGGGTGAGCGGCAGCGGATGACACAGCGGGATCAGGTCGCTGGTGCGCTTGGCCGCCATGATCCCGGCGATCCGCGCGACCGCCAGCACGTCGCCCTTTTTCGCCGCCCCGTCGGTGATCGCGGCCAGCGCCTGCGCCGACATGACGATCCGGCCGGTGGCGACGGCTTGGCGCGTGGTCGCGGCCTTGTCGGCGACGTCGACCATGTGGGCGGCACCGGTCGCGTCGATATGGGTGAGGGCGGTCACCCGATCATCGCCCGCGTCGCGGCCTCGACATCGTCCTGCCGCATCAGCGCCTCGCCGATCAGGAAACAGCGGATGTCGTGTTCGGCCATCGCGTCCAGATCAGCGCGGGTGGTCAGGCCGCTTTCGGCGATGAAGGTGCAGTCCTTTGGCGCGTGGGCGACCAGATCATAGGTGCGGGCGAAATCGACGGTGAAGTCGCGCAGATCGCGATTGTTGACGCCGATCAGCCGCGATTTCAGCTTCAGCGCACGGTCGAGTTCGGCGCGGTCGTGGACCTCGACCAGCACGTCCATGCCGCATTCCAGCGCCGATGCCTCGATCTCGGCGGCCTGCGTGTCGTCCAGCGCGGCCATGATGACCAGCACCGCGTCCGCGCCGATCGCGCGGGCCTCGGTCGCCTGCCACGGGTCGACCAGGAAATCCTTGCGGATGACGGGCAGGTCGACGGCGGCGCGCGCGGCGATCAGATAGGCGTCCGATCCGCGGAACCAGTGTTCGTCGGTCAGCACCGACAGGCAGGCGGCACCACCGGCGGCATAGGCGCGGGCGTGGGCGGGGGGATCGAAATCCTCGCGGATCACGCCCTTGGAGGGGCTGGCCTTCTTGATCTCGGCGATCAGCGCGTAGCCGGTCGCGGCCTTCGCATCCAGCGCGGCGCGAAACCCGCGTGGTTTGGACACCGCGGCGATGCCGGCGTCGAGATCGCCAAGCGAGGTGGTGGCCTTGCGCGCGGCGACTTCGGCCCGCTTGGTTTCGAGAATACGGTCGAGAACGGTCATCGGTAGGCGATCCAGCGGTCGAGCAGCGCATCGGCGGCACCGCTGTCGAGCGCCTCCGCGGCCAGGGAAGCGCCGTCGACCAGCGACGACGCACGGTCGGCCACGATCAGCGCGGCGGCGGCGTTGAGGAGTACGGCGTCGCGGTAGGCCCCGTGGCCTCCCCGCAACAGCGCGCGCAGGGCGGCGGCGTTATGGGCGGCGTCGCCGCCGGTCAGGTCGGTCGTGGGATGCCGGGACAGGCCGGCATCCTCGGGCACGATGTCGCGCGCGATCCGAACGCGGCCGACGGGGATGGCGATGCTCGGACCGGCCCCGGACAGTTCATCCAGCCCCTCCGCGCCCGATACCACCAGCGCCGCCTCCGTGCCCAGCTGCTCCAGCGCCTCGGCATACACCGCCGCGTAATCCGGGCGCGCAATGCCGATCAGCTGGCGGGTGACGTGCGCCGGATTGGCGAGCGGCCCCATCAGGTTGAAGATCGTGCGGCGGCCGATTTTCCGGCGGATCGGCGTGATCCGCGCCATCGCCGGATGGTGGTTGGCCGCAAACAGGAAGGCGATGCCGATGTCGGCAAGGCTCGCCTCCGCCAGCGCGCCGGCGCGGGTCATGTCGAGGCCGAGTGCCTCCAGCGTGTCGGCGGCCCCCGCCTTGCTGGAGGCGGCGCGGTTGCCATGCTTGGCGACCGGTACGCCGCAGGCGGCGACGACCAGCGCGACCGCGGTCGAGACGTTGAGCGTGTGGTGGCCGTCGCCGCCGGTGCCGCAGACGTCGACCGCGCCGGCGGGGGCGGTGATCGGGATCAGGCGTTCGCGCAAGGCGCGCGCGGCCTCGGCGATCTCGGTGCTGGTTTCGCCGCGTGTCGTCAGGCCGATCAGGAACTCTGCGATCGCGTCTTCGCCGACGCGCGCGTCGAGGATGTCGGCGAACGCCGCCCGGGCGTCGTCGCGCGACAGCGGCGTGGCGGGGTCGGGCAGGCGGGTCAGCGTCGTCACGCCGGCGTCTTCACGGCCATGCCCGCGATACGCAGGAAGTTGGCGAGCATCGCGTGGCCGTGTTCGGTGGCGATACTCTCGGGATGGAACTGGACCCCGTGGATCGGCAGCGTGGCGTGGCGGAACCCCATGACGGTGCCGTCCTCCGCACGCGCGTTGACGATCAGCGTGTCGGGGACGTCATTGACGATGAGCGAGTGGTAGCGCGTCGCGGTGAAGGGCGAGGGCAATCCGGCGAACAGGCCGGTCGCGTCGTGCAGGACGGGCGAGGTCTTGCCGTGCATCAGCCCGCCGCGCTCGACCCGCCCGCCGAAATGCTGGCCGATCGCCTGATGGCCCAGGCATACGCCGAGCAGCGGGCGGCCGGCATCGGCGCAGGCCGCGACCAGATCCAGGCTGACGCCCGCGTCCGACGGGGTGCAGGGGCCGGGGGATATGAGGAACGCGCTCGCACCGGACGACAGCGCCTGTCCGACGGAGATCGCATCGTTGCGGACCACCTCGACCGGGGCGCCCAGTTCCATCAGGTAATGGACTAGGTTCCAGGTGAAGCTGTCGTAATTGTCGACGACCAGGATCATGCGGCCCGCCATAGCCGATGCGTGGGCGTGTGCAACGCCCGTGACGGTGTCGGCGGGGGACGCTGTCGCCGGCGGGGTGCGATTATCGGCAGGACGGTTCGTTTCGTTCAGGTCGGATCAACATCGCAGCCGACACGTTATGCGCCACACCCCCGGAGACCATCGACCATGTATCGCCCCCTGATCGCCGCCAGCCTGTTGATGCTGTCGGGCACCGCGATCGCGCAGACGCAGGACGCAGCCCCCCAGACGACGCCGGCCACCACGACCGACCGCCAGGCGGAAACCGGCAAGGCGCCGCAACGCGTGCGCAGCGTGACGCTGACCGGTGCCGGGGACAAATGCCCTGAATCGACGGATACCGAAATCGTGGTCTGCCAGACGGTTGGCGAACCCTATCGGATCCCCAAGGCGTTCCGTGAGACGAAGAAGGACGCGGCGCAGCAGAGCTGGGTCAATCGCGCCGCGACGATGGATCAGGTCGGACGGGTCGCGGGCGGTTTGCCCGACACCTGCTCGCCGGTCGGCAGCGGTGGGCAGAGCGGTTGCGCGTTGCAGCTGAACCGCGCGTTCGCGGCGGAAAAGCGGCAGGCGGCGAATGACGCGGCGGGGGTGCCGTGAGAACGCAAAAAAATCCGTCATTGCGAGCATAGCGCGGCACTGACGGCAGAGAGGCGAGGCTGCGCCTACTGCCCGAAACCCGGTGCCCCCGCCCGCGCAACCGCATCGCGCGCCGCCGCCAGGATAGCTCCCGCCTTGGCCTCGCATTCGCGCTGTTCCGACGCCGGGTCACTGTCGGCCACGATGCCCGCACCCGCCTGAACATGGATCGTGCCGTCCTTGATGACGGCAGTGCGCAGGACGATGCAGGAATCCATCGACCCGTCGGGCGAGAAATAGCCGACGCCGCCGGCATAGGCCCCGCGTCGCTCGGACTCCAGTTCGGCGATGATCTGGCAGGCGCGGACCTTGGGTGCGCCGCTGACCGTGCCGGCGGGGAAACCGGCGAACAGCGCGTCGAGCGCGTCCTTGCCGTCCGCCAGCCGGCCGACGACGTTCGAGACGATGTGCATGACGTGGCTGTAGAATTCGACGGTATAGCTGTCGGTAACGCGCACGCTGCTGGCAGCCGAGGCGCGGCCGACGTCGTTGCGGCCCAGATCGAGCAGCATCAGGTGTTCGGCGCGCTCCTTGGGATCGGCGAGCAGGCTCGTCCGGTTCGCCTCGTCCTCCGCCGCGGTTCGCCCACGCGGGCGGGTGCCGGCGATCGGGCGGATCGTGACCTCGCCGTCGCGGACGCGGACGAGGATTTCGGGGCTTGAGCCGGTCAGCGTGAAGCCGGGCAGGTCGAGGTGATACAGGAACGGCGACGGGTTGATCCGCCGCAGCGAGCGGTACAGCTCGAACGGCGGCAGCGCGAACGGCGCGCTGAACCGCTGCGCCAGCACGACCTGAAAGATATCGCCCGCGACGATATAGTCCTTGGCGCGGGCGACCATCTCGCCATAGCGGCCGGCGGGCAGGTTGGGGGTGTAGACGGGTTCCGGTGCCTCGACCCGCACCGGCGGCGGCAGGGTCGCGGTGGCTAGGCGCGCGGCGGTGGCGTCGAGCCGGTCCTGCGCCGCGCGGACGATATCGGCGGGTGTCCGGCGGGAATCGGGCCAGGCGGGCGCGACGAGGAACAGCGTATCGGCCAGCCGGTCGAACACCAAGATCACGGTCGGCCGCACGAAGATCATGTCGGGCAGACCGAGCGGGTCGGCGTCGGGTTGCGGCAGATGTTCGACCAGCCCCACCGTCTCATAGCCGAAATAACCGACGAGGCAGGCGAGCGCGGGCGGCAGCGCGGCGGGCACGTCGGCGCGACATTCGGCCACCAGATCGCGCAACGCATCGAGCGTCGGCGCGACACAAGGCGCGAAGGCGTCGCGGTCGGACAGCCAGTCGCGGTTGATCGCCGCCTGCTGCCCGTGCGCGCGGAATACGAGATCGGGGGCAAGGCCGATCAGGCTGTGGCGGCCGCGCGTCGCCCCGCCCTCGACCGATTCGAGCAGGAAGTCGCCGCGCCCGGACTCGATCAGCTTCAGCGCGGCGGCCACCGGTGTCTCGGTGTCCGCCACCTGGGCGTGCCACAACAGGGCGGGACGCCCGGCGGCAAGCGATGCTTCAGCCGCGTCGTGCGCAGCCCTTGTCGTGGAAGGCGACGACGGGTCGGTCATGCCGCGACTCAGTTGCCGCTCTGGCCGAGCAGCGCCGCCTTGACGCGGGCGACGGCGGCCGGATCGGTCTTGGCCTTCACATCGGCGCGGACCGCACGGGCGAACTGTTCGACATATTCACGGCCGATCGACCGGCCGAGGTCGTTGCGGGTGGCCGCGAGGATGCCGGCGTTGCCCGCCGCATTGCCCGGCTGGATCGCGTCCAGCTTGACGATGAGCCAGCCGGCATTGTCCGGGGCCTCCAGCATCTTGGACGTGTTGGGGGCCATGCTGAACAGCAGCGCGAGTGCCGGCTCGACACCCTGACGCTGGGCAATCTGCGCGCGCGCGATCGACAGCGGGCGCGGGGCCGGGAGGGCAAGGCCGGTCTGCTGAAGCACCTGCGCGAGCGGCGCGCCCTTGTTCAGCCTGGCGACCGCCTCGCTCGCCACTTTCCGCGCAGCCTGTTGCGCGCGGTCGGCGGTGACGTCGGCCAGCACCTGCGCGCGGATCTGCGCCAGCGGACGCGGCGCGGCCGGTACGATCCGGCCGACGCCGACCAGCGCGAAGCGGCCGTCCTCGCCGATCTGCACCAGCTGCGGCGAATCGCCTTCCTCCGCCCCGAAGGCGGCGGCGAGGATCGGCGTCATGGCCGGATCGGGCTTTGTGGTCGGCGCATCGGGGTTGATGCCGTTGGCGAGCAGCGGCGGCGTGGTGATGGCCGCGAGCTTGCCGTCGCTGACCAGCTCGTCGAAGGTCGCCTTGCCGGCGATCGCGTCGTCCAGCTTGTCGTGGATCGCGCCCATCGCGTCGGCGGTCTTCTGCTTGGTCAGTGCCGCGACGATATCCGCGCGCGCCTGATCCAGCGTCTTCGCCGGAACCTGTTCGATCGCATCGACCCTGGCCACGATCCAGCCGGTCGCACCGCGCACCGGCCCAACGATCGCGCCACTGGCGGCCGAGAAGGCGGCATCGGCGGCGGCGGCCGAGCTTTGCGCGGCATAGTCGGACTTTTCGACCTTGGCCTTGGTCGAGGCCTCAAGCCCGGCAGCGCGGGCGGCATCGGCGACCGACTGGCCGGCGCGGACCTTGGCGGCGATCGCGGTGGCCCCGGCCTGGTCGAGCACGACGACCTGGGTGATCGTCCGCGTCTGGCGCGGGGCGTAGTTCGCGCGGTCGTCGTTATAGGATTTGACGATTTCCGCCTCGGTCGGCGTGCCGTTCACCTGAGCGGGCGTGACGAGCGCGTAGCGGACGACGCGGCGCTGCGGCACGGTGTAGCGGCTCAGGTTGCGGCCGTAATAGGTCTGGATATCCGCGTCGCTGGGGGCGGGACCGGTCTTGACCGCGCCGGCCGGAATAAAGGCGATCTGGCCGGTGCGCTTTTCAAGCAGCAGCGAGGCATAGGGCAGGACGATCTGCTGCGGCATCTGCGCCGCGCCGATCGTCGGCGCGGTCAGGCGGCGCTGCGTCAGTTCGCGCTCGATGTCGGCGCGGATGCCGGCGTCGGTCAGCTTGCGCTCGGCCAGGATGCGTTCGTACAGCGTCTGGTCGAACTTGCCGGTCGGACCCTGCAACGCCGGGATGCTGGCGATCTCGCCGTCGATGCTGCGCTTGCTGACGACCATGCCGTGGTCCTCGCCGAACTTCAGGAAGGCGAGGCCGGTGACGAGCCGGTCGAGCGTGCCGTCCAGCCCGCCCTGCTGGATATAGCTCGCCATATCCAGCGTCGGCTGCTGCTGGCGATAGCTTTCCATTTCGCTGGCCGCCTGCGTCCGCAATTCCGCCTCGCCGATCGACTCCCCGCCGACGGTGGCGACGTTGCCGCCGGTCACGCCGGCACCCGTCGGGCTGCCAAGCCCGGTGATGTCGGTCGCGGCAAAGGCGAGGGCGATGATGCCGAGCACCACGAAGGTCACGACCATGCCGGCCTTGGAATTGATGATGCGGCGGAAGAATCTGAGCATGGACGCGAGCAACCGTTCTTGGGACGAAAGCGATAAGCGCCGTGCTTTAGGGTTGTATGGCGGGGACGGCAACGATGGTGATGGTGGGGTAGGTGAGACGGGGTGTGTGTTGCCGCCGCCCGGAAAATGCCTGTTTCTGCCGGGCGTCGATCTGCTCTAGGATACGGGCATGGGCGAACGGGGCACAGAACAGACGACAGGCGGGGCGCGATGATCGTGCTGGGCGGCGCGGCCGCGGTGGCGAGCGGCGCGATCCTGCTGGCGCTGGTCCTGGCGGCGGCGATTCTGCTGTTCCAGGGGCTGCGGCTGAAGGGCGAGGCGGCGGCGGTGCTGGCCGACTGCGCGCGGCTGGATGCGCTGATCCGGTCTGGGCCGGCGCTGGCGGCGATCGTGCGGGGCGACGGACGCATCGAGATGCCCGAGCGGATGGTCGACTGGTTCGGGTTGCAGGCCGCACCCGATTCGATCGTCGCGCTTGGCGGCACCGGGCTGACCATGGAGGATGCCGACGGCCTGTCGATGGACGTGGCGGCGGCCCAGCGATCGGGGCGCAGCTTCGTGCGTGCGGTCCGGCCGCCGGGGTCGGGCCGCGCGCTGCTGTTGCGCGGGCAGCGCGCGCCGGCGGCGGTGGATACGGATGGCGGCGTCATCCTGTGGGCGTTCGACGCGACCGACAGCGAGGCCGAGATCACCCGGCTGGGCCAGGAAGTACACGGGCTGCGCGTCGCGTTCGAGGCGCTGACCTGCCTGATCGAGGCCGCGCCGTTGCCGATGTGGTATCGCGGCCCCGACCTGAAGCTGGCGATGGTCAACACCGCCTATGTCGGCGCGGTCGAGGGGCGCGATGCGGTCGACGTGGTCGCGCGCGGACTGGAACTGGTCGAGGGGTCGGGGCGCGGCGGGCCGCTGGGCGGCGCATCGACCGCGCGCGATACCGGCCGGCCGCATGAACAGGTGCTGCCCGCGACGATCGGCGGTGCGCGCAAGACGCTGAAGCTGTTCGACGTGCCGTTGCCGACCGGCGGGGTCGCCGGGTTCGCGGTGGATATCGAGGAACTGGAACAGGCGCGCGTCGGGGCGAAACGCTTTGCCGAGGCGCAGCGGGCGATGCTCGACCGGTTGTCGGCGGGCGTGGCGCAGTTCGGCCCCGACCGGGCGCTCGTCTTCTGCAACCAGCCGTTCCGGCGGATGTTCGCGATGCGCGCCGAATGGCTGTCCGACCGGCCCGAGTTCGACCGGGTGCTGGAACGGATGCGCGAGGCCAATCGCCTGCCCGAGGTCCGCGACTTTCCGGGGTGGAAGGCCGAACGCCGCGACTGGTTCGTCGCCGCCGACGAGGCGACCGAGGAGAATTGGCACCTGACCGGCGGCACCCACCTGCGCGTCGTCGCGCAGCCGCTGCCCGATGGCGGGCTGCTGCTGATCTTCGAGGACCGGACCGAGCAGGTGCAGCTGGCCAGCGCGCGCGACACGCTGCTCCGGGTGCGGACCGCGACGTTCGACAATCTGTTCGAGGCGCTGGGCGTGTTCGCCGCCGATGGCCGGTTGCAGCTGTGGAACAACCGCTTCCGCGCGCTGTGGGGGTTCGAGGAGGAGTTTTTGTCGAGCCACCCGCGCGTCGACGTGTTCGCCGCCGCCGCCGCGTCGAAGCTGGCGACGCCGAACCGGTCCGCGCTGTTCACCGATCTGGTGCGATCGGCGACGGTAGAGCGGCAGCAGCGTGGCGGCCGCGTCGCCTTTGCCGACGGGCGGCACTTCGAGTTCGCGGCGGTGCCGCTGCCCGATGGCAACGCGCTGTTCACGATGCTCGACATTTCCGACAGCCGCCGGATCGAACAGGTCTTGCGCGACCGCAACGACGCGCTGGAGGCGTCGGACCGGGTGAAGACCGCGTTTGTCGCCAATATGAGCTATGAACTGCGCACGCCGCTGACGTCGATCAGCGGGTTCGCCGAGATGCTGCACGGCGGCTATGCCGGGGCGTTGAGCGAACAGGCCAGCGGCTATGTCGCGGCGATCCTCGATTCGGTCGAGCGGCTGGGCCTGCTGATCGACGACGTGCTCGACCTGACCCAGGCCGAGGGCGACGGGACCGAGGTGGAGCGCGGCGACGTCGATCTGGGCGCGGTCGCGCGGGCCGCCGCCGACACGGTGCGCGCGACCGCCAAGCGCCACCGCATCGACTTCGCGGTCGAGGTTGCGCGCTCGACCGGGCGCGTGACCGGCGATTCGCGGCGCCTGCGCGAGACGATCGAGCATCTGCTGCGCCACGCCATTGCGTCCACGCAGGAGGGCGGGCGGATCCTGCTGCACGCCGACGGCCACGCCACCGCCGCGCGGATCGTGGTATCCGACGACGGCATCGGCATGGATGCCGCCAGTGTCGCGCGCGCGTTCGACCGGTTTGCCGAACCGGGCATCCAGCCGTCGGGCGAACGCGCGCTGGGGCTCGGCCTGCCGCTCGCCAAGCAGTTCGTCGAGGCGCATGGCGGGACGATCGCGCTGGTGTCGGAGCCGGACGAGGGCACGCTGGTCACCGTGTCGTTGCCGCGCCGGTGAGGGGGGTGGAGCTTTTGTCGACCGGTTTCCTCCTTGCGTCATCCCGGGCTTGCTCCGGGATGACGGAGGTTGGGGTTGTGGAGGATCGCATGTGTCTTCGATGATAGTCCTGCCCGATGCGGCGGCGACCGAAGGCTTCGGCGCATCGCTGGCGGGCAAGGTGCGCGCCGGGGACGTCATTGCGCTGACGGGGACGCTGGGCGCGGGCAAGACCAGCGTGGCGCGCGGGCTGCTCGCGGCGCTCGGGCTGGCGGGCGAGGCCCCTAGTCCCAGCTTCGCGATCGTCCAGCCCTATGCCCCGCCCGAGGTCCGGCTGCTGGTGCTGCATGTCGACCTGTACCGGATCGACGACCCGGGCGAGATGGAGGAACTGGGGCTGGACGAGGCGCTGGCGGATTCGGTGCTGGTCGTCGAGTGGCCCGAACGCGCAGGGGCGGGCGCATGGCCGGACGCGCTGCGCCTGCACCTGAGCATCGAGGCGGACGGGACGCGCGGCTTGACAGCCGACGTGCCGCCGTCATGGACGGCGCGATGGTGATCGACATGACTCCGCCGGCCGATGCGCCGCAGTTCCTCGATGCGAACGGATGGGGCGGGGCGGTCGTCGCGCCGCTGGCCGGCGATGCGTCGTTCCGCCGGTATTTCCGGGTGACCGAGGGTGCGCGCCATGCGGTGCTGATGGACGCGCCGCCGCCGCACGAAAATCCCGAACCGTTCGTCCGCATCGCCCGATGGCTGGCGGATCACGGGTTTGCGGCTCCGGCGATCCTCGCCGCCGACCTGGCGCGCGGCCTGGTGCTGCTGGAGGATTTCGGCGACGCGCGGATGCGCGAGGCGGTCGATGCGGCGGCGGATCGTGGCCCGGCGTTGTACGGCGCGGCGATCGACATTCTGGTCGACCTGCACCGCCACCCGGCCGCCGACGTGCCCGCCTATGACCGCGCGGTGCTGCACCGGGAGGCCGGGCTGTTCACCGAATGGTATTGCCCGGCGGTCGGGTTGACCGTCGATACCGACGGCTACCGCGCGGCATGGGACGCGGTGTTCGACCACGTGGTGACCGATGCGCCGGTCACGGTGCTGCGCGATTATCATGCCGAGAACCTGATGCTGCTGCCCGGCGACCGGCTGGGCCTGCTGGATTTCCAGGACGCGCTGGCGGGGCATCCGGCCTATGACCTGGTATCGCTGCTGCAGGATGCGCGGCGCGACGTGGAGCCGGCGATCGAGACGATGATGATCGACCGCTATCGTGCCGCAACCGGGGTCGGTGCGGATTTCGACGCGGCCTACACGGTGCTGGGCGCGCAGCGGAACGCCAAGATCATCGGCATCTTCACCCGGTTGTGGGTGCGCGACGGCAAGCCGCGCTATCCGACGCTGTGCCCGCGGGTCTGGCGCTATCTGGCGCGCGATCTGGCGCATCCGGCACTGGCCCCGGTTGCGGACTGGTTTGCGCGGAACGTGCCCGCCGATCGGCGCGGCGACCCGATCGTGGTCGCGCGCGCGTGACCCGGCTGCGGGCGATCCGCCCCGACCCGAAAGTCGTGGTGCCGCAGACCGCGATGGTGATGGCGGCGGGCCTTGGCAAGCGGATGCGCCCGCTGACCGCGACCCGGCCCAAGCCGCTGGTCAGCGTCGCCGGCAAGCCGTTGATCGACCATGTCCTCGACCGGCTGCGCGCCGCCGGCGTCGCGCGCGCGGTCGTCAACGTGCATTATCTGGCCGACGCGCTGGAGGCGCATCTGGCGCACCAGAGCGGACTTGAGATCGTCCTGTCCGACGAGCGCGCGCAGTTGATGGAGACTGGCGGCGGGCTGGTCCAGGCGCTGCCGCTGCTGGGCGACGCGCCGGTGCTGGTCGTCAACAGCGACAATCTGTGGATCGACGGGCCGATCGACACGATCAAGCAACTCGCCGCGCGGTTCGACCCCGACACGATGGACGCGCTGTTGCTGATGGTGCCGCTGTCGCGCGCGCATAATCACGGCGGTCAGGGCGATTTCCACTTGGCCGCCGATGGCCGCATCACCGGCCGGCGCAAGGCCGGGCGGGTCGCGCCGTTCGCCTATACCGGGATCCAGATCCTGCATCCGCGCCTGATTGCCGACTGGCCGGAGGGACCGTTCTCGACGATGGTGTTCTGGGAACGCGCGCTGGCCGCCGGCCGCGCCTATGGCCTGGTGCACCAAGGCCTGTGGTTCGACGTCGGCACGCCGGGCGCGATCCCGAAGACCGAGGCGATCCTGGCCGATGGCTGAGGCTGGATCGGCGGCGGTGCGGGCGGCCGGGCCGTCGCTCTACACGATCCCGGCGCACCGGGCCTTTGCCGATGCGCTCGTCGCCGGACTGATGCGGCGGTACGCGGGTACGCCGATGGGCATCGCGCGCGGCCTGGTGCTGTTGCCCAACAACCGGGCCGTGCGCGCGGTGACCGATGCGTTCGTGCGGGCGAGCGGCAAGGGCCTGCTGCTGCCCCGGCTGGTGCCGATCGGCGACCCCGATCTTGGCGAGGCGGTCGGCGCGGCGCTTGATCCGGCGGACGACGCGCCGCCGCCGCCGGCGGTCGCGCCGATGCGGCGGCGGATGGTCCTGGCGCGGCTGGTGTCGGAGGAGCGCGCGCGGGCCGGCCAGCCGGTCGATGCGGCGGAGGCGACACGGCTGGCCGGCGACCTGGCGCACACGCTCGACCAGTTGCTGGTCGAGGAGATTTCGCCCCACGCGCTGCGCGATCTGCCGCTGGCCCCCGAACTGTCGGATCACTGGCAACGTTCGCTGGCGCTGTTCGGGATCGTGCTGGACCGCTGGCCGGCCGAACTGGCGCGGATCGGCGCGATCGACGCGGCGGCGCGGCGGGGACACGTGCTGGACCGGCTGGCCGCGCGCTGGCGGGTCGCGCCGCCGGGCGGGTTCGTCTGCGCCGCCGGTGTCACCGATTCCGCGCCCGCCGTCGCACGGCTGATGCGCTGCGTTGCCGATCTGCCCGACGGAATGGTCGTGCTGGCGGGGCTGGGTACGGCCATGCCGGTCGACGAATGGGATGCGCTGGGGCCGCATACCCCGGACCCGGTGACGGGCCAGCGCCGCCGGTCCATCGAAAGCCATCCGCAATTCCACCTGAAGCGGATGCTCGCGCAGATGGGCCTGACGCGCGAGGATGCCGTGGAGTGGGAGGCGCGCAGTCCGCACGACGGCACGCTGGCGCGCGGCAAGGCGATCGAGAATGCGATGGCGCCGGCCGCCTTCACCGGGAAATGGACATCGCTTGGCGCTGAGGACCGGCGGCTGACCGGGGTGACCGCCGCCGAACTGGCGACGCCGGCGGCCGAGGCGCAGGCCATCGCGCTGACGATGCGCGAGGCGCTGGAGATGCCGGGGCGGACCGCCGCGCTGGTGACGCCCGACCGGGTTCTGGCGCGGCGGGTGGCGGCGCATTGCCGGCGCTGGGGGATCGAGGTCGACGACACCGCCGGGCGGCCGTTGTCACTGTTGCCGTCGGGGACGCTGTTGCTCGCGCTGGCGGAAGCCGCGGCGCAGGGGTTCGCGCCGCTGCCGCTGCTGGCGCTGCTGAAGCATCCGCTGGTACGGCGCGATGCCGGGCGGCTTGTGTGGCTCGACGGCGTACGCGCGCTCGACCGCGTCCTGCGCGGACCACGCCCGTCGCCGGGGCTTGGCGGCATCGACGCGCATCTGGCCGATGGCGACGCGCGCGACGCCAGACTGCGCGCACAGGCGGCGGCGTGGTGGCCGGAGGCGCGCGCGTTGCTCGAACCGCTGGCCGCCGCCTTCGCGCGCGGACCCCAGCCGATTGCGGCGATGGTGGCGACCCTGCGCGATGCGGCGACGGCGATGGCCGGGAACGCCGCCTGGGCCGAGCCGCCGGGGCGGTGCGCCGCCGCCTTTATCGCCGATCTGGAGGCGGAGGCGATCGTCGGGCCGGCGCTGGTCGACCCGGCCGGGGTCGCGCCGCTGCTGCGCGTCCTGCTGGACGAGGTGGCGGTGCGGCCGCAGCCCGGCGGGCACCCCCGCCTGGCCATTTACGGTCTGATCGAGGCGCGGTTGCAGACCGCCGACCTGATGATCCTGGGCGGGCTGAACGAGGGCACATGGCCGGGGACACCGGCACCCGATCCGTGGCTGGCCCCGCGCATCCGTGCCGAAATCGGGCTGCCGGGTCTTGAGCGCCGGATCGGTGTTGCCGCGCATGATTTCGCGCAAGGGCTTGGCGCACGCGCGGTGCTGCTGACGCGGGCGCGGCGCGAGGCGAAGTCGCCGGCGCTGGCGTCGCGATTCTGGCTGCGGCTGGAGGCGATGGCCGGCGACCGGTTCGCGCGGGCGGAGGCGCTGGCCGGCTGGGTCGATGCGCTCGATGATCCGGGCGAACACGCGCCGGCGACCCGCCCTGCACCGTCGCCACCGGCATCCCTGCGTCCTCTGGCGATTTCGGTGACCGAGGTCGACCGGCTGAAGGCCGACCCGTATGCGTTTTACGCGCGGCGCGTGCTGGGGCTGGGGCCGCTCGATCCGGTCGATGCCGATCCAAGCCCCGCGTGGCGCGGCAACGCGGTCCACGCGATACTTGAGGCGTGGTGGAAGGAGGATGGCTGCGCGGTCGAGGCCCTGCGTCCGCGTGGCGAGGCGATGCTCGCCGATGCGCGCACCCACCCGCTGATCCGCGCGCTGTGGCAGCCGCGACTGATGGAGGCGATCGACTGGATCGCGCAAACCGTTGCGGATCAGGCGGCGGCGGGCCGCGCGGTGCTGAGCGCCGAGGGGCAGGGCGGGATCGACATTGCCGGGGTGCGCCTGTCGGGGCGCTATGACCGCGTCGACCGGCTGGCGGACGGCGGGCTTGCGATCATCGACTACAAGACCGGCAAGCCGCCCTCGACCGCGGCGGTGCGCAACGGCTTCAGTCTGCAACTGGGGCTGCTGGGTATCATCGCCGAGCGCGGCGGGTTCGCGGGCCTGTCGGGCAAGGCGGGGGCGTTCGAATACTGGTCGCTGGGCAAGGATCGCAACGGCTTCGGCTTTATCGCCACGCCGGTGGACCCGGACGGCAAGCGCGAGCGGATCGTGACGGACGAGTTCACGGGCATCGCCGCCGCCAATTTCATCGAGGTCGCCGGCAAGTGGCTGACCGGTCGTGATCCCTTCACCGCCAAGCTGGTGCCCGAATATGCGCCTTATGCCGAATATGACCAGTTGATGCGCCGGGATGAATGGTATGGTCGTGAGCGGGATTGAGCGGGTGCGGAGTCCGCGGGGCTTCGCAGAGATAGTCGCCGGGGAAGGTGGAAGGGCAAATGCGGGGCATCGCATTTTCACGAGAATTGCCCAATGAGCGGCCCCGAAACCTCCGCCCTCCCGCGTCTGAAGGACGCGCAGGCCGCCGCCAGCGCGCCCGACGCGCATGTCTGGCTGGCAGCGTCGGCGGGGACCGGCAAGACGCAGGTGCTGGCCGCGCGCGTGTTCCGCCTGTTGCTGCGCGGCGTCGATCCCGACGCGATCCTGTGCCTGACCTTCACCAAGGCGGGGGCGGCCGAGATGTCGGGGCGGATCAGCCGGCGGCTGGCGGCGTGGGTGCGGATGCCCGCGACCGAGCTGGCGCGCGATCTCGATGCGCTGGGCGAACGCCCGAAGCCCGAATTGCAGGACCGGGCGCGCACGTTGTTCGCCAAGGTGCTCGACGCGCCGGGTGGCGGCATCCGGATCCAGACGATCCACGGCTTCTGCCAGTCGCTGCTCGCCGCGTTTCCGGTCGAGGCGGGGCTGACCCCCGGTTTCCGGCCGATGGAGGCGCGCGAGGAATCGTTGCTGGCGCGCGAGGCGCTCGCCGATATGCTGGCCGAGGCGGAACGCGAGGGTCGCGAGCGACCGATCGCCACCATCGGCGCGCTGAGCCGGCGGCTGGGTGAGGGCGGGGCGGAAGGGTTCCTGCTCGCCTGCGCGCGGGCGCTGCCCGCGCTGGAGGCGTTGCCGAGCGGGATCGGCCCGTGGTTGCGCCGCGCGCTGGAATTGCCCGAGGGTGACATTGCCGAGGTGATGGCGATGGAGTGCGACGCGTTCGACCTGTCCGACGTGCGGCGGATCGCCGACGCCAACCGGACCTGGCACACCGCGACGGGGGTGAAGGCCGCCGCCACGATCGAAGCCTGGATCGCCGCTGACGCGCCCGCGCGGGTGGCGACGCTGGGCGATCTGGCCAGCGTCGTGCTGACCGCCAAGCTGGAACCGCGCAAGGTCGGCAAGAAACTGCTCGACCTTGATCCCGGATACGAGGCGCTGGCCGAGGAACTGGGCGACCGGTGCCGCGACCTGCTGTCGCTGGTCGATCGCGCCGCCTATGCCGACCTGCTGGCCGACGGGCTGGAGGTCGGGCGGGACTATGCGCGGCGTTATGCGCTGGCCAAGCGGCGGATCGGCGGGGTCGATTTCGACGACCTGATCGCGCAGACGGTCGCGCTGCTGGAACAGCCCGGGATCGGCGACTGGGTCCGCTACAAGCTGGACCAGACGACCGAGCATGTCCTGATCGACGAGGCGCAGGACACCAATGCGGCGCAATGGCGGATCGTCCGCGCGCTGGCCGACGAGTTCTTCGTCGGGCGCGGGGTGCATGCGCCGGGTACGCGCACGCTGTTCACGGTCGGTGACCACAAACAGGCGATCTTCGGGTTTCAGGGCACCAGCCCGATCAATTTTCAGGCGGCGGAGGCGCATTTCGGTCGACGTGCATTGGAAGCGATGGGCGATGACGACACGCCGATTGACGATCGTGGCCTGCCGTTCGCGCGGCTGTCGCTGACCCAGTCGTTCCGCTCGACCCGGCCGATCCTGGAGTTTGTCGATGCGGCGGTGGCGCAGACCGGCGGGCCGGGGCTGGGTGTCGACCGGGTCGATGTGCACGCCAGCGAAGTGCCGGGGCCGGGACGCGTCGTGCTGTGGCCGCCGATCGTCGCGGGCGGCAGCGAGGACGACGAGGAGGGCTGGGTCGACGATGCGGTGCGCGAAACCGCGCGTCGGATCGCGCGGTCGATCCGCGACTGGCTGGCGTCGGGGACGATGCTGGGCAGCAAGGGGCGCACGCTGCGCCCTGAGGACATCATGATCCTGGTCAAGCGGCGCGGCGAACTCGCCTCGCTGATTGTCGCGCGGCTGTATGCGGAAGGGGTGCCTGTCGCGGGCGTCGATCGGTTGCGGCTGAACGCGCCGCTGGCGGTGCAGGATCTGCTGAGCGCGGTGCGGTTCGTGCTGCAACCCGCCGACGATCTGTCGCTGGCCAGCCTGCTGGTGTCGCCGCTGATCGGCTGGAGCCAGGACGAATTGATGACCGCGTCGGTCGGGCGGCGCGGGAGCCTGTGGCGGCATCTGGGCGCAACGCAGAGCGCGGACCGGCTCGCGCCGCTGGTCGCGATGCTGGGCCGTGCCGACCTGACCACGCCCTACCGGTTTCTGGAGGAAATCCTGTCGGGAACGATGGACGGGCGGCGCAAGCTGATCCACCGGCTGGGGGCGGAGGCGCGCGACCCGATCGAAGAACTGCTGAACGCCGCGCTGGATTTCGAGACGACGACCACGCCGTCGCTGCAACGCTTCCTCGACTGGTTCGATCGCGGCGACGTGGAGATCGTGCGCGATCCGTCGCAGCCGCTCGATGCCGTCCGGGTGATGACCGCGCACGGGGCCAAGGGATTGCAGGCGCCGCTGGTCATCCTGGCCGACGCGACGGTCGATCCGACCAGCGCGCCGCGATCGGTGCTGCGCTGGTCGCCCGAGCCGGGCGCGCTGCCGATCCCGATCTTCCGCCCGCGCAGTGTCGAGCGCGGCGGGCCGCTGGCTGAGGCGATGGCCGACACCGATCTGCGCGAGATGGAGGAGCATTGGCGGCTGTTCTATGTCGCTGCCACCCGGGCAGAGGATACGCTGGTCATTGCCGGCGCGCTGGGGTCGCGCGCCAGGGGTGTGCCGCCGCCGGCCAGCTGGTATGCCGCGGCGACGCGTGCGTTCGACGTGCTGGGGATCCCGGCGGGTGAGGAGGAGGGCGAGCGCGTGTTCACCGGATCCGCGCCGCAGCCGCCGGTCCCGGTCAAGCCGCCCCGCGCCGCCGCCGTGGCAACCGACACCGCGATCCCCGACTGGGCCCGGCGCGAGGCCCCGCGCGAGGCGCGGCCATCGCGTCCGCTCGCGCCCTCCGCGCTGGGCGAGGACAGGGTGTCAGACCCGCCGCCGACCCCGGCCATGCGCGCGGCGGCCGAACGTGGGCGGCTGATCCACGCGCTGTTCGAGCGGTTGCCGCCAGTGGCGGTCGCGGACCGGGCGGCGGCGGCGGACCGCTGGCTGGCGCAGGTCGGACAGGTGGCCGATCGTGCCGAGCGCACGGCGATCGCCGCGCCGGTGCTGAAGATCCTGACCGACTTCGCCGACCTGTTCGGGCCTGAGGCACTGGCCGAGGCCCCGATCGCGGCGGTGATCGACGACGGCGTGGTCGTGTCGGGCACGGTCGACCGGCTGCTGATCGGCGGCGACCGGGTGCGGGTGGTCGATTTCAAGACCGGGCGGATGGTGCCGGCCGGTGCGTCGGCGGTCCCGTCCTATCACCTGAAGCAGATGGCGGCCTATGCCGCGGCGCTGGCGGTCATCTTCCCGGGCCGGACCATCGAGGCGGCGCTGCTCTACACCGCCGGCCCCAGCCTGATCGCGTTGTCGCCCGCCTTGCTCGCCGCGCAGAAGCCGGGCTTCGCATCGACGGAGCAAAGCTTGGCCCCCGGTGGTTGAGCCACCGACCCAGCGATCCTAGATTAAGCCCGAAGGAGTATTACCCATGGCTACCAAGCAGATCACCGACGCGAGCTTCCACACCGACGTCCTGTCCAGCGACAAGCCGGTGCTGGTCGATTTCTGGGCCGAATGGTGCGGCCCGTGCAAGATGATCGGACCGAGCCTTGAGGAAATCTCCGAGGAACTGGGTGAGCAGGTAACGATCGCCAAGCTGAACATCGACGACAATCCCGACGCGCCGGGCGAGTACGGTGTGCGCGGTATCCCGACGATGATCCTGTTCAAGGGCGGCGTCCCCGCCGCGACCAAGGTCGGTGCCGAGCCGAAGGGCCGGTTGAAGGCGTGGCTTGAGGGTGAGTTGGCCTAAGGCAGCGGACGACCGTTAACGGCTATCCACCCGGCAATATCGTCAATGGTTGATAGCCGTTCCGGCCCGTGCCACGGCATCACTAACGGTTCGCCCGGATACGGCATCCTGAGGCCACACTCGGTGGCCGCTAAGACTTGGATTTCGTCCAGATCTTCGTCACATATGCCCAGATGACGGCATGGATCGGTGGTGGCTGAAATTGATTTTGTGCCGCCATGCTCCTGCCGGCATGCTTCGATGAGCGCCGAAACCAGCGCATCCTTTTCAGTCTGGAGCGTGACCGACCACATAGCGATCAGCTCCGATAATCCGCGTTGATCGCGATATACCCATGCGTCAGGTCGCACGTCCACACGGTGGCGCGGCCGTCGCCCAGGCCCAGATCGACACCGACCGATATCTCGCTGCCCTTCAGGTGCGCGGCGACTGGTGCCTCGTCATAGCCGGTAACGGCCAGCCCGCCCTCGGCCACCTGCGTCTCGCCGAAACGGATCGACAGTTTGTCGCGCTCGGCCGGTTCGCCGGCCTTGCCGACCGCCATGACGACGCGGCCCCAGTTCGCATCTTCACCCGCGATCGCGGTCTTCACCAGCGGCGAATTGGCGATGCTCATGGCGATACGGTGCGCGCTGGTATCGCTCTCCGCGCCCTCGACGGTGATCTCAATCAGCTTGGTCGCGCCTTCGCCGTCGCGCACGACGAGCAGTGCGAGCTGGTGGCAGAGGTCGGCCAGCGCCGCGCGAAATGCGTCCGCGCCATCGCTGTCGTCATCGACCAAAGGTGCGTTGCCAGCCGCCCCGGTGGCAAAGGCCAGCACCGTGTCGCTGGTCGAGGTGTCGCTGTCGACCGTGATGCACGAAAAGCTGCGCGTGTTCGCCGCTGACAGCGCGCCTTGCAGGAACGCCGGATCGACGGCGGCGTCGGTGAAGACGAAGCCCAGCATCGTCGCCATGTCCGGCGCGATCATGCCCGACCCCTTGATAATGCCGACCAGATTGACCGTCCTGCCACCGACCACGGCGGAGGTGACGGCGGCCTTGGCGAAGGTGTCGGTCGTCATGATCGTCGCCGCCGCCTCCGCCCAGCCGCACGGTTCGGCGGCGAAGGCGGCGTCCAGCCCCGCCTCCGCCTTGTTGATCGGCAGCGGTACGCCGATCACGCCGGTCGAGGCGACGAACACGTCGGACGGCTGACACCCCAGATGCGCCGCCGTCCGCGCCGCGATCGCCTCCACCGCCGCGCGGCCACGGTGGCCGGTGAAGGCGTTGGAATTGCCCGCGTTCACCACCAGCGCCCGCGCCTGACCCAGCGTCAGCGCGGCGCGGCACCATTCGACTTCGGGCGACGGGCATTTGCTCTGCGTCACGACGCCCGCGACGACTGTGCCGGGCTGAAGCGTCACATAGGTCAGGTCGCACCGGTCCCAGGTCTTGTACTGCGCCCGCGCGACACGGAGGTCCACGCCGGGAATTGCGGGCAGGGTCGGGAAGGGGAGGGCTAGGGGCGAGGTTTCGGATGACATGGTCGTGGTTCCGGGATTAGCCAGGGTGTTGGACCGGGGGTGGTAACGTGCGATCGAACGAAGGCAAGACGCTGGTGTGGATCGTGCTGTCTACCTGTGCCTTGCTGGCCGTGGCGATCTTCACCCTCGTGACCATCGCTGTTGGGCCGCACGTCGAGCGATGGCTGCTGACCATGGCCTCAAGGACATCTGGATCAGTGCCGCACAGGGGGACGGCAGATACGCCCCCGGACGGCGATACCCTTCTGGATCAGCGGACCCGCGACGCGGATTCGGTGGTTCGGTCGACACTTCCGATACCCGTCCGTCCTGCGGAATGGGTTTCCGCCAATGACTATCCGGCATCGGCAATCCGGGCGGGGCAGGAGGGCACGGTGAGGGCCGCGCTGGACGTCGATCCTCGCGGAAGGCCGATCCGCTGCATGGTGGTGCAATCCAGCGGCGCACCCGCACTGGACGCAGCCACCTGCCACGTTTTCATGCGGTCGGCGCGGTTCAACGGCGCGCCTGACGGGTTTGTCGCCGCCCGGCGCTGGCCCGGCGTGCGCATACGCTGGGTGCTGCCAGAAGACTGATGGCGCGGATGGGGCGGTGCGGATTTGCGTTGGACGACGGATGCGCCAGCCCCTATGTCCTGACCGCAACTATGGCATTTCCCGCATGAACCTGCTCCTCCTCCTTTCCGCCCTGCTGTCCGCGCTGACCGGCGTGGTGACGGGTGGGCGTGTCGAGCGGGTGCCGCAGGCGGTGTCGGCGCAGGCAATTGCCGCGCGGGTGGCCGATGCGGCGGTGCGGGTGGCGACGCGCAGGCCCGTCAGCGTGCCGCCAAGCCTCAAGGCGTCATCAATTTCGGGTTTGGGCCACTGGACCAGCCCGGCGGTCACAGAACCGCTCTACGCGGCCCGCAGGCGCGAATAGCGTTTCAGCCGGCGTTCAGCGTCGGCGCTCCATACCCCTTGCCATTCCAACGCGCCTGCGATCCGTCGCGCGCGATCCGCTTTTTACAGGAAACACGCCCATGTTCGGTGGCCTCGCCAAATCCCTGTTCGGTTCGTCCAACGACCGCTACGTCAAGTCGCTCAACCCGATCGTCCAGAAGATTGCCGGGTTCGAGCCGTCGCTGCTGGCGATGACCGACGACCAGCTCGCCGCACAGACCATCAAGTTCCGTGAGCAACTGGCCAACGGCGCCACGCTAGACGACCTGCTGCCCGAGGCGTTCGCGACGGTGCGGGAGGCGGCCAAGCGCGTGCTGGGCCAGCGGCATTACGACGTGCAGATGGTCGGCGGCATCGTCCTGCACCGCGGCGAGATCGCGGAAATGCGGACCGGTGAGGGCAAGACGCTGGTCGCGACGCTCGCGACCTATCTGAACGCGCTGCCCGGTCTTGGCGTCCATGTCGTCACGGTGAACGACTATCTGGCGGCGCGCGACGCGGCGTGGATGGCGCAGGTCTATGGCTTCCTGGGTCTGACCACGGGCACGATCATCCCGAACCTGTCCGACGAACAGCGGCGCGCGGCCTATGCCGCCGACATCACCTATGGCACGAACAACGAGTTCGGCTTCGATTACCTGCGCGACAACATGAAGTATGAGCGGTCGTCGATGGTGCAGCGCCCGTTCAACATGGCGATCGTCGACGAGGTCGATTCGGTGCTGATCGACGAGGCGCGCACCCCGCTCATCATTTCCGGCCCGACCGACGACAAGTCCGAACTGTACATGCAGGTCGACCTGATCGTGAAGCAGCTTGAGGCCGCCGATTACGAGAAGGATGAAAAGCAGAAGTCGATCATCCTGACAGAGGACGGCACCGAAAAGGCCGAACGGATGCTGGAGGCGGCCGGCCACCTGCAGGGTCAGAACCTGTATGATTTCGAGAATACGCAGGTCGTGCATCACCTGAATCAGGCGCTGCGCGCGAACATGATGTTCAAGGCGGACACCGACTATATCGTCAAGGACGGCAAGGTTGTCATCATCGACGAGTTCACCGGCCGCATGATGGACGGCCGGCGCTGGTCGGACGGGCTGCACCAGGCGGTCGAGGCCAAGGAGGGCGTCGAGATCGAGCCGGAAAACCAGACGATGGCCTCGATCACCTTCCAGAATTATTTCCGCATGTACCCCAAGCTGGGCGGCATGACGGGTACGGCCGCGACCGAGGCGGCCGAGTTCTTCGACATCTACAAGATGAACGTCGTGTCGATCCCGACCAACGTGCCGGTGCAGCGCGTCGACGAGGAGGACGAGTTCTACAAGGACACGCAGGACAAGTTCCGCGCGATCGCCAAGAAGATCCGCGTCCATGCCGAGCGCGGCCAGCCGGTGCTGGTCGGCACCGTCTCGATCGAGAAGTCCGAGCTGCTCAGCGAGTTTCTCGTCGTCGAGGGGGTCGCGCACAAGGTGCTGAACGCGCGCTATCACGAAATGGAGGCGCATATCGTCGCGCAGGCGGGTCGCGCCAGTGCGGTGACGATCGCGACCAACATGGCCGGTCGCGGCACCGACATTCAGCTGGGCGGCAATCTGGAGTTCCGGATGCGCGACGAGTTCCCCGAGCTGGAGGCCGGCACGCCGGACTATGATGCCAAGGCCGAGGCGCTGAAGATCGAGATCGCGGCCGAGAAGAAGGCCGTGCTGGAGGCGGGCGGACTGTTCGTGTTGGGCACCGAACGCCACGAAAGCCGTCGCATCGACAACCAGTTGCGCGGGCGTTCGGGGCGTCAGGGCGATCCGGGCCTGTCGCGCTTCTACCTCAGCCTCGACGACGATCTGCTCCGCATCTTCGGGCCGGACACGCTGTTCGCCAAGATGATGCGCAACAATATCGAGGATGGCGAGGCGATCGGCAGCAAGTGGCTGTCGAAGGCGATCGAGACCGCGCAGAAGAAGGTCGAGGCACGCAATTACGACATCCGCAAGCAGGTCGTCGAATATGACGACGTGATGAACGACCAGCGCAAGGTGGTGTACGAACAGCGCAGCGACATCATGGATGCCGCCACCGTCGGCGACGTGGTCGTCGACATGCGCGCGGAGACGGTCAATACGATCGTCGGCGATGCCTGCCCGCCGAACAGCTATCCCGAACAATGGAATGTCGAGGAGATGAAGGTGCGGATCGGCGAGGTGCTGAACCTCGACCCGCCGATCGACGACTGGCTGAAGGAGGAGGCGATCGACCCCGAGCTGGTCGAGACGCGCGTCCGCGAGATGGCCGATGCCGCGATCGAGGCGAAGGCGGCACAGCTGGACCCGGAAACCTGGACGTCGGTGGAAAAGTCGATCCTTCTCCAGAACCTGGATCATCACTGGAAGGAGCATCTGGCGACGCTGGATGCGCTGCGCCAGGTCGTCCACCTGCGGGCCTATGCACAGAAGACGCCGATCAACGAATACAAGCAGGAGGCGTTCAGCCTGTTCCAGCGGATGCTGGAATCGATCCGCGAGGACGTGACCCGGACGATCGCCTTTGCGAACTTCCAGATGCAGTCGCCGCCGCCGTTGCCCGACCTGCCCGATTTCATCACCACCCATTTCGATCCGTTCACGGGCGAGGACAATTCGAACGACATCGACGCGGGCACGCTGGGCCTCATCCAGACGCAGATGCCGCCGCTCCAGATGGCGCAGCCCCAGCCGGACGAACTGAGCGGCGACCCCGCCGCCTGGGACGGGCTGGTCAGCCGCAACGCACCGTGCCCGTGCGGGTCGGGGCGCAAGTACAAGCATTGCCACGGGGCGGTGACGGCCTGATCGGGGAGGGTTGATCGGGAGCGGACGGGCAGAGCCGTTTTCGACCAGTCCGACGCGAAACCCGCCATCCCGAACTCGCTTCGGGATCCGGAGCCACGGGCGATCGCCTTTGTGGTTCTTGATCCCGGCGTACGCCGGGATGACGGAAGCTTTGGCCCGATGGAGTCGAAGTTGAAACCAAGCGAAGGGATGCCGTCCCTTCAACCGCGTCGCCCACGAGCGTAGCGAAGCGATCCAGCGTTGTGACAGCGCGCCTAAGGTTGCCATGCGTGACGGACACAACAAAAAAGGGGCCGGTCGCACACGCGACCGGCCCCTTTTTTTGTCGCAACCGCGTATCCGGTTACTTCGGCAGTACCACCGTTGGTCCGATGCTGTTGACGACCGCGCGGGCGTCGAACGCGCGCAGATTGTCCTTGGGGATCGGCCCCTTGCGCATCACGATTTCGGCCGTTGCCTCAAACCGGTCGATGGTACGGATATCGAAGTCGTTGCCCCATGGGCCGCCAAAACCGCCGCCGAAAAACGGATCATAGCTGCGCCAGCCGAACCCGCGACCGTGATAGCGCCATGCCGGACCCCAATAGCCGCCGAAGCCGCCAAACCCGTACCCGCCGCCGAAACCGCCGTTCAGTCCGGGCGTGGTATAGGTGCGGGTCTGCCGATCGGTATCGCGGTCGGCCATGACGTAATAATCATAGCCCTGCTGCAGGGTCAGTTCGGCGGCGCGGAAGAACAGATAACGCTCCACCGTGTCGCGCGACGTGACGCTGTTGCCCGAGAAACTGACCAGGAACCGGTTCGGTTCGATCTGGCGGTCGCTATATCCGGTACGGGCGAAACCCTGCCCGGTGGCGGGTCGATAGGTGGTCTCGGTCGCGCAACCGGCGACCATCAGAACGCTGGCACCGAGGGCGGCGGCCACGGTCTTTCGACCGAAGGGGCGACCAGAGGGGAAGGACATCGAATCATCTCCGTACGCGGCGGGGGCTGCGAGGTGCGCAGTCTAGCAACACTTACCGAAACGAGCGATGAACGGTATGGGTCCCGCGACGAACGCATCGAGGCCGCCCGGCGCTTATCGGCCCGGCTGACCCGACCCGGGAACATAGGCGTCGATGAGCGCGCCGACATAGTCGGGATTGCGCGACGTCAGCTCCCGCGCCGGCTGGCGATCGCCATAGATGAAGCCCTTCACCGGGTACACGCCGCCGCCAAGGCCGTTGGAATCGCGATACCAGACCTTCACCGACGACCAGTCGCCGCGCGGGGACACGTCGAACAGCGTGACGTCCTGTTCGGCATGGCCGCGTTCGCCGTTCTGGCGTGACCAGTTGGCATGGGTCAGCATCACCACCCGGTCGTCGACGACACGGCTGACGACCGCGACATGACCCATCGGCAGGCGGCTGGTCTTGGCGAAGACAACGACGGCCCCGGTCTTCGGATCATGGCCGCGACGATACCGGCCATCGGCCTGCTCCCACCAGGTCCAGGCGTCGCCATAGATCTGGATGCCCGATGCCGACCGCGCGAAGGGCACGCATTGCCCGACATAGTCGAGCAGCGAGCCTGCGTGCGCGGGGGCGACCATACACGCCGCCGCCAGCACCATACCGATTCGAGAAAATACGCTTCCCATGGATCGGGTGTAGCGCCACGAGCATGACCGCCGGCTTGCGAAGGCTGGTTAACGTGCCGCCTTCGCAACGACTTGGCGCGATTTCAGGGCCGGTGGGCCTGTCGCTTGGCCATGAAGGCGAGCCGCTCGAACATCATCACGTCCTGCTCGTTCTTCAACAATGCGCCGTGCAGCGGCGGGATCGCGGCGGTCGGGTCGCGGTTCTGCAGGACATCGAGCGGCATGTCCTCGTACAGCAGCAGCTTCAGCCAATCGAGCAGTTCGCTGGTGCTGGGTTTCTTCTTCAGGCCCGGCACCTCGCGCACGTCGTAGAAGATGTCCATCGCGCGGTTGACCAGGATCGTCTGGATGCCGGGAAAGTGGACGTCGATGATCGCGCGCATCGTCTCGCGGTCGGGAAACTTGATATAGTGGAAGAAACAGCGCCGCAGGAAGGCGTCGGGCAGTTCCTTTTCGTTGTTCGAGGTGATGACGACGATCGGTCGCTCGACCGCCTTCACCGTCTCGTTGGTTTCGTAGACGTGGAACTCCATCCGGTCGAGTTCCTGCAACAGGTCGTTGGGAAACTCGATATCCGCCTTGTCGATTTCGTCGATCAGCAGAACGGGCGTCTGCGGATGGGTGAACGCCTCCCACAATTTGCCGCGGCGGATGTAGTTACCGATGTTGTGAACGCGCGCGTCGCCCAGTTGCCCGTCGCGCAGGCGGGCGACCGCGTCATATTCATACAGGCCCTGTTGGGCCTTGGTCGTCGACTTGACCGTCCATTCGATCAGCGGCGCGCCGACCGCCTTGGCGATTTCGTGCGCTAGCACGGTCTTGCCGGTGCCCGGCTCGCCCTTCACCAGCAGCGGGCGGCGCAGCATGACGGCGGCGTTGACCGCGACTTTCAGATCATCGGTGGCGACGTAATCGCGTGTTCCCTGAAAGCGCATTCACACCGTTCCCGCATCGTTCGAAGACGGGGTATGGATAGGGCGGGAAGGCCCCGGCAGGCAAGCGAAACGGCGTGGTTACAGATGGTCGCGCGCCGATGCCCGCGCCTCGACCAGATTCCACAGCCCGCGATGCTGGGCGAGCAATTGGTCCGCGCCAAACCGCATCGCGCGGTCGCTGCCCAGGGTATCGGCCAGCTGTCCGACGAGGAGTGCCGTCTCGTGCGGATGCGGGAAGGAGAGGGGGGCGATCGCCAGGCCGAACCGCGCCGCCCCGTGGTCGAGCACCGCGCGGATCGCGCGCCAGTCCAGCATCTGCGCCAGTACCGCACCGGCGGCACACCCCGCGCGGGCCGACCCGGCCAGCATGTGCAGCGCGTGATGCTGGCCGGCCAGCGCGGCCTCGGTTTCGGCCTGCCCCGGGGTGGAGGGAATGGGGCCGGCCGCCGACACCAGCGCGGCGAGATAGGCGCGCTCGTCGGCGAAGGCGGCACCGACCCCGGCCAGCCATGCGGCAGCAGCCGGCTGGACATTGTGGGTCAGCGTTTCGTCGGCGAGGCCGGGATGATGGCCGTGCACCATGCCGAGAATATGGATGGCATCGGCCATGTCGCGATGGATGCCGTTGGGCGCGATCAGGCGCGCGACCATCGGATGCGTCGCGCTGCCATCGACGGCGACGCGGTCCCGCATCGCCTCCCAGGCCGGATTCGTCTGATCGCTGATCGCGAAGCGTGGAGGCATGCCAGATCCCGTGGTGCAGAACGCGCGACCGGAAGGCCGCCTGCGTCCTGCATGGACCCTGCTTCTATACGGAACCCGGTAAAAACAGGGTGTATGCGGCGTTAACCTGCCGGATACCGGCAAGACCGTGCCGGCCGGTCACGAAAAACCCCGGTGCGGCGACACCGGGGTTTTCATAGTGCCTCTACTGATCGAGGAAGCTGCGCATCTTGCGGCTGCGGCTCGGGTGCTTCAGCTTGCGGAGCGCCTTCGCCTCTATCTGGCGGATGCGCTCGCGGGTCACGCTGAACTGCTGGCCGACCTCTTCCAGCGTATGGTCGGTGTTCATGCCGATGCCGAACCGCATCCGCAGAACGCGTTCCTCGCGCGGGGTGAGCGAGGCGAGCACCCGCGTCACGGTTTCCTTCAGGTTCGCCTGAATCGCCGCGTCGACCGGGATGATCGCGTTCTTGTCCTCGATGAAGTCGCCCAGATGCGAGTCCTCCTCGTCGCCGATCGGCGTTTCGAGGGAGATCGGCTCCTTGGCGATCTTCATCACCTTGCGCACCTTCTCCAGCGGCATTGAGAGGCGTTCGGCCATCTCCTCAGGGGTCGGCTCGCGGCCCTGCTCATGCAGGAACTGACGGCTGGTGCGCACCAGCTTGTTGATCGTCTCGATCATGTGGACCGGGATGCGGATGGTCCGCGCCTGATCCGCGATCGAGCGCGTGATCGCCTGACGGATCCACCACGTCGCATAGGTGCTGAACTTGTAGCCGCGGCGATACTCGAACTTGTCGACCGCCTTCATCAGGCCGATATTGCCCTCCTGGATCAGATCCAGGAACTGAAGCCCGCGGTTGGTGTATTTCTTGGCGATCGAGATCACGAGCCGCAGGTTCGCCTCGACCATTTCCTTCTTGGCGATGCGCGCCTCGCGCTCGCCCTTCTGGACCATGTTGACGATCCGGCGGAACTCGGGAAGCGCCATGCCGGTCTGCTGCGAAATATCCGAAATCTCACCGCGAATCCGGTCGACCGACTCGGTTTCGTTGGTAACGAACGCGGTCCATTTCTTGTCGAGCTTGCCAAGACCGGCAATCCAGTTCTCGTCCAGCTCATGGCCGATATACCGGTCGAGGAAGTCCTTGCGGTTGACCTTGTGCCGTTCGGCCAGACGCAGCATCTGTCCGCCCAGCGTCGTCAGCCGGCGGTTGTATGCATACAACTGGTCGACCAGATATTCGATCTTGGCGTTGTGGAACTGGACGCTCTCGACCTCGGCGGTCAGTTCCTCGCGGAGCTTCTGATACTTGCGCTCGTCCGCCGCCGACAGGTCGAGGCCACCGTTCAGGGCGTTCAGCCGGCTCTGCTGGACCTTGGAAAACTTCTTGTAGAGCGCGGTGATCTGCGCGAACTTTTCCAAGGCCTGCGGCTTCAGCGTCTCTTCCATCTGGGCGAGGGAGAGGGTGTTGTCCTCCTCCTCGTCATCCGATGGGCGCGGCGCGCGACGCTCGCCATCCTCCTCCTCGTCGACCGAGGCTTCTTCCGGCTCGGCCTCTTCCTTGAACGACGGGCCGGCGGTCTTTTCGTTGATCTCGCCGTCGCCTTCCTCGTCCTCGGTCAGGCTTTCCGGTGCGGGATCCTTGGACAGCATCGCGTCGAGATCAATGATCTCGCGCAGCTGCATCGTGCCCTCGTTCAGCGCGGTCGACCAGTCGATGATGGCGTTGAACGTGATCGGGCTTTCGCACAGCCCCAGGATCATCGTGTCGCGACCGGCCTCGATCCGCTTGGCGATGGCGATCTCGCCCTCGCGGCTGAGCAGCTCGACCGCGCCCATTTCGCGCAGGTACATGCGGACCGGGTCGTCGGTCCGGTCGATCGTCTCTTTCTTCTTGGTTTCGAGCGCAGGAGCGCTTTCCTCGGCGGCATCGGGCGTCTCCGCCTCGTCGTCGTCGGCGCGCTCCTCCTGCTCGCCGTCTTCGCCGGCCTCGTCGTTCTCGACGATGTTGATGCCCATTTCGTTCAGCGCGGACATCACGTCCTCGATCTGATCGGTGGACATCTGGTCCTGCGGTAGCGCCTCGTTCAGCTGGTCGACGGTGATGTAGCCGCGCTTCTTGGCGCGCGCGATCACCTTCTTGATCGACGCATCGTTCAAGTCGATCAGCGGGGCGTCGCCCGTTTCAGTCGTATCGGACGCGTCCGCCATGTTCGCCTTCGCCATCAATCGCCCTCGAAACCCAATGCCCGGGCGTCTTCGTTCGACTGCATCAGATTTGCAAGTCGAAGCTCCAACGCCGCTTTATCTCTCACCAACGCCACTTGCCGTTCAAACGCCTCATCGGTGAACCGGGCCTGCATCGCCGCGGTCGCTTCGGCAAGCGCCGCGTTGATCTCCGGCCCCGCCACCAATATCGCGATCGCCTCATCCAGATCCGATTGCACACGGGCCGGATCCGCTGATCGCTGCGTGAACGAATAGGGCATTGTGTCGGCCCGCAACAGGTCGCTGGCGACCGAATCGAAGCCCGACCTCGCCAATATGGTCACGAGCCGCGCGCTATCAAGCACCCGGTCCTCCAGCGCGAGGTCCACGACCGCCTCGAACAGTCGGCCCAGCGCGCCGTCGGCCAGCCGCAATCCACCCAGAACCTCCATGTGCCGCGCGATCTCGGCCGGGTGGCGGATCAGCCCGGCGAGAACCGCTTTGGCCAGCACCCGGTCGATGCCGGTCGCCAGGAACGCCTTGGCGTCGGCGGTCGCCGGCGGGACGGGTGGCTTCCACTTGGCACCGGGCGCACCGCGGGCGGCACGGGGCTGATAGGGCTGAAACGCACGCGGCGCGCGCGCGAACAGGTCGTCGAAGCGTTTGCGGAACTCGGCCTGATATTCGGACTTCACCGATCCATCGGCGATGCCGCCCGCCAGTTCGCCCAGACGGCGCTTCAGCCCGGCGCGCTGTTCGGGCGTATCGAGCGGCTCGGCCGCGACTTCGGTGGCCCAGAGCCGGTCGACCAGCGGTTCGGCGGCGGACAGCAGCGCCTCCATACCGGCCTTGCCCTTGGCCTTGACCAAATCGTCCGGATCCTGCCCCTGCGGCAGGGTGACGAACGACAGGCTGCGCCCCGGGGCCAGCATCGGCAGCGCGCGGTGGGCGGCCCTCAGCGCGGCTTTCTGCCCCGCGGAATCGCCGTCGAAGCACAGTACGGGCACGTCGACCATCCGCCACAGCCGTTCCAGCTGCGCCTCGGTCAGCGCGGTGCCCAGCGGTGCGACGCATTCGCCGATTCCCGCCTGCGCCAGCGCGATGACGTCCATATACCCCTCGACCACCAGCACGCGGCCGGCCTTGCGCGCGGCGGGGGCGGCGCGGTCGAGATTGTAGAGCGTGCGGCCCTTGTCGAACAGCGGGGTGTCGGGCGAGTTCAGGTATTTGGGTTCGCCGTCGCCGATCACGCGCCCGCCAAACGCGATCGTCCGCCCGCGCGCGTCGCGGATCGGGATCATCAGCCGGCCGCGGAACCGGTCGTATGGATCCTTGCCTTCGACGCTGATGAGCATGCCGGCCTCGACCAGCATCGCGTCGCCATAGTCCTTCAGCGCGGTTTTCAGCTTGCCCCGCGAATCGGGCGAGAAGCCCAGGCCGAAGTCGCGCGCGGTCGTCGCCGATACGCCGCGCCGGTCGAGCACTGCGCGTGCCTCGGAGCCGGCAATGCCGTTCAGTTGCTCGGTGAACCACGCGGCGGCGTCGGCCATCACCTCGTGCAGCCCCTTTGCGCGCTCGGCCCGCTCGACCGACTGGCGGTCCTGCGCGGGCATTTCCATGCCGGCGTTCTGGACCAGCTCCTTCACCGCATCAATGAACGGCAGGCCCTGCTGATCGGTCATCCAGCGGATCGCATCGCCATGCGCCGAACAGCCGAAGCAGTGATAGAAGCCCTTGTCGTCGTTCACGTAGAAGGACGGCGTCTTCTCGTTGTGAAACGGGCAGCAGCCCTTGTGCTCGCGTCCGGCCTTGGTGAGCTTTACCGTGCGGCCGATGAGTGCGGACAGCGAGGTGCGGGCGCGGAGTTCGTCGAGGAACTGCGGGGAGAGACTCACGCGCTCCCCTCCCGCTTGCGGGAGGGGCTGGGGGAGGGGCGCGCAGCAAGCGCCCGCTCTATGTCCGCAATGACGCCTTCAGTTCGTTCCAGCACATCGTCGTTCCAGAACCGGACCACGCGAAACCCCTGTGCCTCGATAAACCGCGTTCGTGCCGCGTCCGCGTTCGACTGCCAGTCGTGCTGGCCACCATCCACTTCGATCACCAACTTGGCGCTCCGCGATACGAAGTCGCAAATATACGGACCTATCGGCACCTGTCGGTTGAAGCGGACACCCACCACTTTGCGCGCGCTGAGCTGCTGCCACAAGGCGCTTTCCGCCCGTGTGGGGGCGTTGCGAAGCTGTCGTATACGGGTTCTTTGCTCCATGTCTTCGGCGTCGTCCTTCGTATCAGGCCCTCCCCCAACCCCTCCCGCAAGCGGGAGGGGAGAAGCCTTTACGCCAGCGCCGCCTTCACCAGCCCGCTGGCCTTGCTCATGTCCAGCACGCTGGCATGGCGTGCCTTCAGTTCGGCCATCACGCGGCCCATGTCCTTCATGCCCGTCGCGCCCAGCTCGCCCTTGATCGTCTCGATCGCGGCACGGGTTTCGTCGTCGCTCAGCGTCTGCGGCAGGAAGCGTTCGATGACCGCGACCTCGGCACCTTCCGCATCGGCCAGTTCCTGGCGGCCGCCGGTTTCGAACATGGTGATCGATTCGCGGCGCTGCTTGACCATCTTCTGCAACACCTCGACGACCAGCACGTCGTCGTCGGCATAGGCGGTGCCGGTGCGGACCTCGATGTCGCGGTTCTTCAGCGCGGACTGGATGAGGCGCAGCGTGCCGGTGGTGGTCTTGTCACCGCCCTTCATCGCGGTGATGAGCGCAGCCTTGATGTCGTCGCGAATCATGACGGAATATCTCTTTGTCTGGTCGGGCAAACGCGGACCGTAACGGCAAGCGATGCGCGTGAACAGGATTGACGCTGGCGGGCATGGCCTCTAGCGGACGCGACTTAGCGACATCGTCAAAACCATATGGAGTGCCCGCCTGTCATGGCCGACGCCAAACCCTCTGCCGCGCCTGAAGGAGCCACCGGCGTCCTCGTCCTCGCCAGCGGAGAGGTGGTCTGGGGCCGTGGCTTCGGCGCGGAAGGGGCGGCGGTGGGCGAAGTCTGCTTCCACACCGCCATGACCGGCTATCAGGAGGTGATGACCGATCCGTCCTTCGCCGGGCAGATGGTGACCTTCACCTTTCCGCACATCGGCAATGTCGGCGCGAACGAGGAGGACGTCGAGGCCGACGACCCCCACGCGCTGGGCATGATCGTGCGCGAGGACGTGACCGCGCCGTCCAACTTCCGCGCCGTCGAGCGGCTGGATGGCTGGATGAAGCGGCATGCGCGCATCGGCCTGTCGGGCGTCGACACCCGCGCGCTGACCCGCCGCATCCGCGTGAACGGCGCGCCCAACGCGGTGATCGCGCATGCGGCGGACGGGGTGTTCGACGTGCCCGCGCTGCTGGCAATGGCGCAAGGTTGGCCGGGGCTGGAGGGCATGGACCTCGCCAAGGACGTGTCGACGCAAATGCATTATGGCTGGGGCGAGGGCGGCAAGTCCGGCACCTGGCGGCTTGGGTTCGGCTATGGCGATACGGGTCTCTCGACGTCGCTCGAGACGAATGGCGAAGCCGGCCCATCCTCCCAGCCGTTCGTTTCGAGCGCAGTCGAGAAACCTCGCCCCCACGTCGTCGCCATAGATTACGGCAGCAAGCGCAACATCTTCCGCAACCTTGTTGACGCCGGGGCAAAGGTGTCGGTGATGCCGGCGACTGCGACGTTCGAGCAGATCATGGCGCTGAACCCCGACGGCATCTTCTTGTCCAACGGTCCCGGCGATCCCGCGGCGACCGGCGAATACGCGGTGCCGGTGATCCGCCAGTTGCTCGACACGGGCAAGCCGCTGTTCGGCATCTGCCTCGGCCACCAGCTGCTCGCACTGGCGGTTGGCGGCACCACGACCAAGATGTTCCAGGGCCATCGCGGCGCGAACCACCCGGTCAAGCGGCTGAGCGATGGCGCGGTCGAGATCACGTCGATGAACCACGGCTTCGCGGTCGAACGCGACAGCCTGCCGGAGGGCGTGCGCGAGACGCATGTGTCGCTGTTCGACGGATCGAACGCGGGGCTGGAACTGACGGATCGGCCGGCGTTCTCGGTGCAGTATCACCCGGAGGCCAGCCCGGGACCGCAGGATAGTTTCTATTTGTTCGAGCGGTTTGTCAGCTTGATTACCGCAAAAGCACCATGAAGACAAAACGCCTTCCACCAGCCCAGCAGGGAGGACCGGACGGGCTATGTGGGGTCTACTCGCTGATTAACTTCTTTAGAAATCGCAGCGAATTTTCGAGTGATCGTGAGACGTTCCGATATGTGTTTGAAGCGATCGAGCAGCTCCAGCTTCTTAGCGCCCTTCACATGTGGGATGGATTTGAATGGCCGAAGCTGCGAGCTATATTCGATAAGGTCTCTAATGATTGGTGTATGGGTTACGTCGCTGTACCCCTCTTCGCTGTATGCCAAGAAATAGGTACGGAAGATATATTTTCTGTAACTGAAGCCGTTGTTGCCGACGGCGGTGAGGTGGTTTGGCCTTTCGAAAAAAACGGTGACCACTGGGTATTGGTTTACAAGGTCGCTGATGGCGAGATTTTTATGGACGATTCCGAAATATCGGAGGTCGAACGAACCAAGTCGCACTCATTTACTAAAGCTGCGCTTAGTCGCAAACATGGACTCAACGCTACTATCGGACTCGCGCTTGTCCCGACGGATAGCAAATTAGCAAAGCTGATCTAGACAATGCCAAAACGCACCGACATCTCGTCCATCCTCGTCATCGGCGCTGGACCCATCGTCATCGGCCAGGCGTGCGAGTTCGATTATTCGGGCACGCAGGCGATCAAGGCGTTGAAGGAGGAGGGCTACCGGATCGTTCTGGTCAACTCCAACCCCGCCACGATCATGACCGACCCGGAACTCGCCGACGCGACTTATGTCGAGCCGATCACGCCGGAGGTGGTCGCCGCGATCATCGCCAAGGAGCGGCCGGACGCGGTACTGCCGACGATGGGCGGTCAGACCGCGCTGAACACCGCGCTGGCGCTGTTCCGTGACGGCACGCTGGAGAAATACGGCGTCCAGATGATCGGCGCGGATGCCGAGGCGATCGACAAGGCCGAGGACCGGCTGAAGTTCCGCAACGCGATGGACAAGATCGGCCTGGAAAGCGCGCGCTCGGCGATCGCGCACAGCGTTGAAGAAGCGCTGGAAGGGCTTGAGAAGACGGGCTTGCCCGCGATCATCCGGCCCAGCTTCACGATGGGCGGATCGGGCGGCGGTATCGCGTACAACCGCGAGGAGTTCGTCGCGATCGTCCGCAGCGGGCTGGACCTGTCGCCGACCACTGAGGTGCTGATCGAGGAATCGCTGCTCGGGTGGAAGGAATATGAGATGGAGGTCGTCCGGGACCGGAACGACAACTGTATCATCATCTGCTCGATCGAGAATGTCGATCCGATGGGCGTCCACACCGGCGATTCCATCACGGTCGCGCCCGCGCTGACGCTGACCGACAAGGAATATCAGATCATGCGGAACGCGAGCATCGCGGTCCTGCGTGAAATCGGTGTCGAAACAGGCGGTTCCAACGTCCAGTTCGCGGTGAATCCGAAGGACGGCCGCTTGATCGTCATCGAGATGAACCCGCGCGTGTCGCGCTCGTCGGCGCTGGCGTCGAAGGCGACCGGCTTCCCGATCGCCAAGGTCGCGGCCAAGCTGGCGGTCGGCTATACGCTGGACGAGATCACCAACGATATCACGGGGGCCACCCCGGCCGCGTTCGAGCCCACGATCGACTATGTCATCACCAAGATCCCGCGCTTCGCGTTCGAGAAGTTCAAGGGGGCCGAGGTCGTGCTTGGCACCGCGATGAAGTCGGTCGGCGAAGTGATGGCGATCGGCCGCAACATCCACGAATCGATGCAGAAGGCATTGCGCGGGCTGGAGACGGGGCTGAGCGGCTTCAACACCGTCGACCGCCTCGCCGGTGCGCCGCGCGGCGCAATCGAGGCGGCGCTGGCCACCGCGACGCCCGACCGGCTGCTGGTTGCCGCCCAGGCGTTGCGCGAGGGCTTCACCGTCGCCGAGGTGCACGCGATCGCCAAATACGATCCGTGGTTCCTGGAGCGGATCGCCGAGATCGTCGCGGCGGAGGCGGAGGTCTGCGCCGACGGCCTGCCGATCGACGCGGCGGGGATGCGCCGGCTGAAGTCGATGGGCTTCAGCGACAAACGGCTCGCATGGCTGGCGCTGCAATCCGCGAACCTGCGCGGCATGAGCCGGGGGATCGCGCGCGGGTCCGGCCTGATCCACGAGGCGGTCAAGGCGATGACCGGCGGCGTGACCGAGGACGAGGTGCGCGCGCATCGCCTGAAACTGGGCGTGCGGCCCGTGTTCAAGCGGATCGACACCTGCGCGGCTGAATTCGACGCCAAGACGCCGTATATGTATTCGACCTACGAAGCGCCGAGCTTCGGCGAGCCGGAGTGCGAGAGCCAGCCGACCGGGCGGCGCAAGATCGTCATCCTCGGCGGTGGTCCGAACCGGATCGGGCAGGGGATCGAGTTCGATTATTGCTGCTGCCATGCGTGTTTTGCCCTCGCAGACGCGGGCTATGAGACGATCATGGTCAATTGCAACCCGGAAACGGTGTCGACCGATTACGACACGTCGGACCGGCTGTATTTCGAGCCGTTGACCGCCGAGGACGTGCTGGAAATCCTGCATGCCGAGCAGCAGAATGGCGAGCTGGTCGGCGTGATCGTCCAGTTCGGTGGGCAGACGCCGCTGAACCTGGCGCGCGCGCTGGAGGCGGCGGGGATCCCGATCCTCGGCACCAGCCCCGACGCGATCGACCTGGCGGAAGACCGCGAGCGGTTTGCCGCGCTCATCAACAAGTTGAAGCTCTTGCAGCCTGCCAATGGCCTGGCGCGCAGCCGGGACGAGGCGGTCGCCGCCGCCGAGCGGATCGGTTATCCGGTGCTGATGCGCCCCAGCTATGTGCTGGGCGGCCGGGCGATGGAGATCGTCGATACGCTGGGTCAGCTGGACGATTACATCCAGACCGCGGTGCAGGTGTCTGGCGATTCGCCGGTGCTGATCGACCAGTATCTGCGTGATGCGATCGAGGTCGATGTCGATGCGCTGTGCGATGGCGAGGACGTGGTCGTCGCCGGTATCCTCCAGCATATCGAGGAGGCCGGCGTCCATTCGGGCGACAGCGCCTGTTCGATCCCGCCCTACAGCCTATCGCCCGAGATCATCGGCGAGATCGAACGGCAGACCGTGGCACTGGCGCATGCATTGTCGGTCAAGGGGCTGATGAACATCCAGTTCGCGGTGAAGGCCACCGTCCGGGAGGACGGCACCAAGGAAGACCTGGTGTATCTGATCGAGGTCAATCCGCGCGCCAGCCGGACGGTGCCGTTCGTCGCCAAGGCCATCGGCGCACCCATCGCCAAGATCGCCGCACGGGTGATGGCGGGCGAGATGCTGCGCGACCTGCCCGTGATCGACCGGCATATCGCCTATTATGCGGTGAAGGAGGCGGTGTTCCCGTTCAACAAGTTCCCCGGCGTCGATCCGGTCCTGTCACCGGAAATGAAGTCGACCGGTGAAGTCATGGGAATCCATCCCGATTTCACCACCGCCTTCGCCAAGGCGCAGTTGGGCGCAGGGACCGTCCTGCCGACCGAAGGCAGCGTGTTCGTCAGCGTGAAGGACAGCGACAAGCCGGTCATCCTGCCCGCGGTGAAGGTGCTGGTGGAGGCTGGCTTTACGATCGTCGCGACCGGCGGCACCGCCGAATATCTGGTGCGGTCGGGCCTGCCGGTCGAAACCGTGAACAAGGTGGCGCAGGGGCGGCCGCATATCGTCGACCGGATCAAGGATGGCGGCATCCACCTGATCTTCAACACGACGGAGGGGTGGCAGAGCCTGAAGGACTCCGCGCCCATCCGCGCGTCGGCGCTCGGTCAGCGGATTCCGTACTTCACAACGGCTTCGGCCAGCGTCGAGGCGGCCAAGGCAATTGCAGCCGGTGGATCGGGCAGCCTTGAAGTACGGCCGCTGCAATCCTATTATTCCGCTTCGCACAATTGACCCCCGACATGAGAGCGTGATGTGCGGACCGGTTCGGACGATTGCCGAACCGGTCTGGGCGACAGGGATACCACGGGGACGAAGGACGAAGCGATGGCCACGGTCGAAAAGATGCCGATGCTGCAGGAAGGCTATGACAAGCTTTCCGCCGATCTCAAGCGGTTGAAGATTGAGCGACCGCTCGTCGTCGATGCGATCGAGGAAGCGCGGGCGCATGGTGATTTGTCGGAAAACGCCGAATATCATGCGGCGAAGGAGCGGCAGGGCCAGATCGAGGCGTCGCTGAACGACATCGAGGACAAGCTGTCGCGCGCGCAGATCATCGACCCGAAGGATCTGTCGGGCGACAAGGTTGTGTTTGGCGCGACTGTGACCCTGCTCGACGACGACGACAAGCCGGTAAAGTATCAGATCGTCGGACAGACCGAGGCGGATGCGAAGTCCGGCCGGATCTCCTACAACTCGCCGCTCGGCCGTGCGCTGATCGGGCGCAAGGTGGAGGACGAGGTCGAGGTGACGGTGCCGTCGGGCGATCGCTATTATCTGGTATCGAAGATCGAGTTCATCTGACCACGATGCGTTTTGCCGACGCCCCGGCGACCATCGTCATCGCGGCGATCACGGTCGTGGCGTCGGTTGGCGTGTTCCTGTCAGGGTCGTTACCCTACGCGGCCATTGCCGGCGGTTTCATCCCGGTGCGGTTCGACGCATCGGTCATGGCTGGCGAGATGCCCTGGCTGATGCCGGCGTGGCTGACACCGTTGACCGCCACGCTCCTGCATGGTGGCGCAGCGCACCTCGCGCTCAACATGGTCATGCTGGTATTTTGTGGCGTGTTGACCGAACGTGCGATCGGCGCGCGTGGCATGGTATTGCTCTATGTCGCGGGGGCCTATGCCGCCGCGCTGGTGCAATGGGCAATCGGGCCATTGTCCGACGTTCCGATGATCGGAGCCAGCGGCGCGATTTCGGCGATCGTTGCGGCCCATGCCATTTCATATGGACAGGCCCGTACGCGATCATTCGGGCCGATTTCGGCGAACATGCTGCATGTCGTCTGGCTGGCGGCCGGGTGGATCGGTATTCAGACTTTGATCGGTCTGGCCGGTATGGCTGGCGGGGACGGTGTCGTTGTCGCCATCGGAGCACATATTGGCGGGTTTATCGTGGGTCTTGCGCTCGCCAAACCTCTGCTGCTCTGGCGATATCGCGGGGCCTGACTGCTGGCCCGGCCCCGCTCGACAGTCCTACTTCGACGGGATGAGCGATGGCTCCAGCATCCGGTGCAGATGCACCACGACGTACTTCATTTCAGCGTCGTCGACGGTCCGCTGTGCTGCGGCGCGCCATGCTTTTTCCGCGCTTGCGTAATCGGGAAACACACCGACATAGTCGATCGAGTTCAGGTCGCTGAAGTCCAGTGTGCGCGGGTCGCTGACGCGGCCGCCGAAGACGAGATGCAGTTTGCTCATGCGCGAGATCCGATTCAGGTAACGAAACTATCGCAGATGCCTTAGCGTCAACGGCGGCCGGTTTGAACCCTCAACCCTCGGTTTTACCGGTAGCCTTCTTTGCAGCCGCAGCACCCGCAGTCGACGCGACCTTGCCCAGCCCCTCGAACAGCGTTTTCGCCTGTCCGCGCATCGAGGCGGGGTCGAGGCCAAGGGTATGCAGTTCCGACGAGCCGGCTTCGCGCGCGGCGGCAACGGCCATCGCGGCGGCGGCACCAATTTTAGCGCCCAGCGGCTTCAGCAGGGTTTTTTCGCGCGCACTGCGCGGGATCAGCGCACCAACGATGGCGCCAAGCGCAAGACCGCCAACAAGGATGGTCAGCGGATTTGCGTCAATGGCCTGCGACGTCGAACGGGCGGCCTCGGATGCCTTGGCCTTCGACACATCAAGCGCGTGGGCGGTAACTTCCTTGGTCTTGTCGAGAGAATGGGCAACGGTTTCCTTGACGGTTTCGACGCCGTCGCGGATGCGGCTGTGATCGTCGTGGGGAAGGCCGGTGTTGGGCGTGTTCGTCGTCATGGCTGTATCCTTTTCACGGGGGCGAACCCCGGTCTGTATCTCGGGTAAATCTAACGGTCGCGACGCCTGCGCAGCATCGACAGCAGGGGTTTGCGTACCAGGAAAAGTCCGATGGCGGCGGCGACACCGGCCGCCTTTCCGGGATTGTCCTTCACAGCCTCCGCGCCGACGCGTGCGGCCTTTTCGCTGGCGTCCACCACATCCTGCGTGGCCTTTTTCGCCATCGCCTTGGGGTCGAGCCTGGATTGCAGCGTCTCAAGCGTGGCGGCCAGTCGTGCGCGGGCGGCGAGGGCTTCGGCCTCGGCCAGTGCGAGCGGCGTATCGGTCATGACCGGTCTCCCATGGAAGGGGCCTTCAACGCGCCCAACCCCTTCATCGCGAAGATGCCGATCAGGCACGCCATGACGCCCACGACAATCAGCGTGGCAAACCCCGGCCCGACCAATGGCGTCAACGTCATGATAAGTCCGCACAGCAACGCGATGAGCGTCGCCAGTCCCAGCACACCGGCGATGGCGAGATTGATCGCCGCCGCCTTGTACATCGTGACCCGACCGGTCACGCGCGCCTTCTGCACGGCGATTTCCGCCGACAGCACGGCACGCGCGTCCTGTGTTAGCTGGCCGACCAGATCGGCCACGCCGACCTGCTGGGCCACCGGTTCCGTGACGCTCCCCCAAGCCATCGCGGTCAGGCCTTTTCGTCGAGGCCGGACTGGACAAGCCGGGCGACGACGAAGCCAAGGGCAGCCGCCACGCCGATCGCCACGCCAGGGCTGGCGCGGACGTAACCGCGCGCATCGTCGACCAGCGCGTCGACGTCCTTCGCCCGGATAGTGTCGGCAAGCCCGGACACGGTATCGGCGGCCTGGCGGGCATATTGCCCATATTGCGCGCCGATCTTCTCATCCACCGTGCCGGCGGCGTCGGTCAGCATCTGTGCGAACTGGTCGAGCGTGCCGCCCGCCTTGTCCTTGCCCATTTCGGCAAACGCGCGAACCTTGTCGGTCGCCTGCTGCCCGATCTTTTCTGCGCCGGTACGGATACCCTGCGCAGCCTTGGTCGCCTTGTCGTGCGTAGCGTCGGCGGCACCGGCGGCGGTGCTGTCGAATGCAGTGGTGTCGATGTCGGACATGACGATCCCTTATGTCGTTGTTTCGCCTTCAACCCCGGCCGGTCGGGCCGGTTCCATCGACCACGCGGAATTGCCCTTCGACGCCGGTCGCTATAGAGGCGGGCCCGCGCCCCGACGCAGACAATCTAGGAGCATCGTTACGTGACCGCAATCATCGACATTCACGGCCGCCAGATCCTTGACAGCCGGGGCAACCCCACGGTCGAAGTTGACGTGATGCTGGAGGACGGCAGCTTCGGTCGCGCAGCGGTGCCGTCGGGCGCCTCAACCGGCGCGCACGAAGCCGTGGAGAAGCGCGACGGCGACAAGAGCCGTTGGGGCGGCAAGGGTGTTGATTCCGCGGTCGACATGGTCAACAGCGAGATCGCCGCCGCCGTACTGGGCATCGACGCCGAGGATCAGGCCGATGTCGACATGGCGATGATCGAGCTGGACGGAACCGAGAACAAGAGCCGGCTGGGCGCGAACGCGATCCTGGGCGTCAGCCTGGCGGTGGCCAAGGCGGCGGCGGATGCGCGCGGCCTGCCGCTGTATCGCTATGTCGGCGGCGTGTCGGCCCATGTCCTGCCGGTGCCGATGATGAACATCATCAACGGCGGCGAGCATGCCGACAACCCGATCGATTTCCAGGAATTCATGATCGTGCCGGTCGGCGCATCGTCGATCCTGGAGGCGGTTCGCTGCGGATCGGAAATCTTCCATACGCTGAAGAAGAACCTGGCGGCGCAGGGGCTGGCGACGTCGGTCGGCGATGAGGGCGGTTTCGCACCGAACCTCGCCAGCACCACCGATGCGCTGGACTTCATCATGAAGTCGGTCGAGCAGGCCGGCTACACGCCGGGCGACGACGTGATGCTGGCGCTGGATTGCGCCGCGACCGAGTTCTTTAAGAACGGCAAGTACGACATTTCGGGCGAGGGCAAGATCCTCGACAGCCACGAAATGGCGGAATATCTGGCCGACCTGACGCGCCGCTACCCGATCTTCTCGATCGAGGACGGCATGGCCGAGGATGATTTCACCGGCTGGAAGGCGCTGACCGACCTGATCGGCGACAAGGTCCAGATCGTCGGCGACGACCTGTTCGTCACCAATCCGAAGCGGTTGCGGCAGGGCATCACCGATGGCCTCGCCAATTCGCTGCTGGTGAAGGTCAACCAGATCGGCACGCTGACCGAAACGATGGAAGCGGTCGCGATGGCGCAGCGTGCGGGCTACACCGCCGTCATGTCGCACCGTTCGGGCGAAACCGAGGACTCGACGATCGCCGATCTGGCGGTTGCCACCAATTGCGGTCAGATCAAGACCGGCAGCCTTGCGCGGTCGGACCGGCTTGCCAAGTACAACCAGCTTATCCGTATCGAGGAGGAACTGGGCAATGTCGGCCGCTATGCCGGACGCGATATTCTGCGCGTCTGAGGCTTGATTACCAGCCTGTTACCGACGATTGTGCGGGGGTGACCAAAGCCACCTCCGCCTTTCGCCGTACCCTGCGCCGCGCCGCCCTGCCGGCGCTGGGGCTTACCGTGATCGCATTCTTCGGGGCCTATGCGGTGCTCGGCGAAAACGGGATGTTCGCCTATGGCGACTACAAGCGGCAACTGGCGAAGCGGGAGCAGGATTATGCCGTGCTGGACCACAAGCGCGAAATGCTGCGCAACCGGGTCGCGCTGCTCGATCCGCACCATGCCAATCCGGATATGGTCGACGAGCTGGTTCGCAAGGAACTGAACGTCGCGCACCCCGACGAGATCATCGTACCGCTCGACTGATCGGGGGAATAGAAAAACGGGGCCTTGCGAGCGATCGTCAAGGCCCCGTTATCGTTCAGCGACCCAGGAAGGTCAGCATGTCGTTGGTCAACCGGTCGCCCTCGGTCGCGAAAAGGCCGTGCGGTGCGCCGTCATATTCGACCAGCTGTGCGCCGGCGATACCCTCTGCCGCCTTGTGACCGGTCGCGGCGATCGGCACCGTCTTGTCGCCGGTGCCATGGACGACCAGCGTGGGCACACGGAACGCTGGCAGATCGGGCCGGAAGTCGGTGTGGCCGAAGCTTTCCGCGCAGGCCAGCGTCGGCTTCAGGCCTGCCTGCATCGCCAGACGCCATGCCCAGTCAACCATTTCGTCCGACACCGGGCTTGAGATCATGCCGACGCCGAAGAACTGCTTCATGAATGTCCGCATGAAGGCCGGGCGATCCTTCTTGATTCCCTCGCCGATGCTGGCGAGCTGGTCTTCGGGCACGCCGTCGGGATTGTCCTCGGTTTTTAACATGAACGGCACGACCGAACTGATGAGGCCGGCGGCGATCACGCCCTTGCCGTCATAGCGGCTCATGTAGCGCGCGACCTCGCCGCCGCCCATCGAGAAGCCGAACAGCGCGGCATCACCGGTCACGCGGGTTTCCTGCATCACATCGGCCAGATCGTCGGTCAGCGTGTCATAGTCATAGCCGGTAAACGGCTGGGACGAGCGGCCGAAACCGCGACGGTCATAGGCGATCACGCGAAAGCCGGCGTCGGCCAGCGCCATCGCCTGCGGATCCCAGCTGTCGGCCGACAGCGGCCAGCCATGGGTGAGAATGACGGGGCGACCCTGACCCCAATCCTTGACGTAAATTTCTGTGCCGTCGCGTGTTTTTATATAGGGCATCAGGTCGCTCCATAACCGTGAAGAACTGCCGACTGAACGAGCCGTCGCCGTGCCTGTTCCCCTTTTGCTGGCGTGGCGGCGCTGGGGCTGTCAGCATCGGCCGAACGATGCGAATCAGGGAGAGGGCGTATATGAAGACGTGGGCGGCGGTTTCGATGATCGCGCTGGCGCTGGGTGGGTGCGGCAAGGCCGATGCACCCCGGAACGGTGCGACCGCCGCGGCGGGGGCACCGGCCAGGGCCGCGCCGGACTGGGCACGGTTCCGCGATGGCTTTGTCGAGGCATGGTTCAAGATCGACCCGGCGACCGCCGTCTATCTGGGGCGGCACGACTTCGATGGCGGTCTTGGCGACTGGAGCGCGGCCGGCCTGAAGCGGCAGGGCGACTTCCTGCGGCGCGCGATCGCGGAGGCCAAGGCGTTCGATACAGCCGCGATGACGCCCGAGGCGCGGTTCGAGCGCGACTATCTGGTCCGTGTCGCGGAAGGCAAACTGTTCTGGCTGGAGGATGCCGACCAGCCGCACACCAACCCGCAATGGTATGTGAATGCCGGGCTGGACCCCAATGTCTACATCGCGCGGCCCTATGCCGATCCGGCGACGCGGATGAAGGCGCTGGATGCGTTTTTCCAGAAGATCCCGGCGGCGACGCAGAATATTCGCGCGAACCTGAAGACGCCGATGCCGCTCAGCTTCGTCAATTTCGGCGTGGCCGCGTTCGATGGCTATGCCGATTACTACAATGGCGACGCGCGCAAGGCGTTCGCGAGCGTCGACGACCCGGCCATGCAGCAACAACTGGCGACCCATGCAGCGGCGGCAGCGGCGGCGATGAAGGACCTCGGCAAGTGGCTGGCGGGTCAGCGCGCGACCGCGACGCAAGGGTTCGCGCTTGGCCCGGACCGGTTCGCGCGCATGGTGCTGGCGACCGAGGGGGTGGATGCCTCGCTCGACACGCTGGAGGCGGCCGGTCGTGCCGACCTGAAGCGTAATCAGGAGGCGCTGGTCGCGGCCTGCGCGCTGTTCGCCAGGGGCAGGACGGTGCCGGAGTGCATGGCGAAGATGAACGCGAACAAGCCGGTCGGCGGTCCCGTGGCGTCGGCACGTCGGCAGATCCCGGAACTGCGTGCGTTCGTGGTCGCCAAGGATCTGGTGACGATCCCCGGCACTGAACAGGCGCTGGTCGAGGAAAGCCCGCCCTATAACCGCCAGAACTCGGCCTATATCGACCCCGCCGGGCCGTTCGAGAAGAACGTGCCGTCGGTCTATTACATCTCCCCGCCCGATCCGAGCTGGACCAGGGCGGTGCAGGATGCGTTCGTGCCGGGCGAGAAGGACTTGCTGTTCACGTCGGTGCATGAAGTCATGCCGGGACATTTCCTGCAATTCCTCCACGCCAACCGGTCGCCGTCGCGCTTCGGACAGATGTTCGTCGGCTATGCTTTTGCCGAAGGCTGGGCGCATTATGCCGAGGAAATGATGTGGGAGGCGGGCCTCGATAACGGCAGCCCGGAGACGCATATCGGCCAGATCTCGAACGCGTTGCTGCGCGACTGCCGCTATCTCTCGGCGATCGGCATGCATGCGCGCGGCATGACGCAGGAACAGTCGCGGACAATGTTCGTCGAGCAATGCTATCAGGATGAGGGCAACGCGCGGCAGCAGTCGGCGCGTGGCACCTACGACCCGGCCTATCTGAACTACACGATGGGCAAGCTGATGATCCGCAAGCTGCGCGACGACTGGACCGCGACCCGCGGCGGTCGCAAGGCGTGGAAGGCGTTCCACGACCAGTTGCTCAGCTTCGGCGGCCCACCGATCCCGCTGGTTCGCCAGACGATGATGGCGGAGCCTGCACCAATGGCTGTGTTCTGAGGGGAACCCTACCTGTTCCCCCGCCGGCGCGGGGGAACAGGTAGCGGGCGTCACTCCGCCTGCTGCTCTACTTCGCCGGGCCGACCAGTTTCTGCATGAAGTACGTCATCTGCAACGCCTGCATCCGCGCGGCCTGCGCGATATCGGCGTCGCCCGAATGGCCGCCGGCGGTGTCCTCGTAGAAATAATAGGGCAGGCCGTATTCCTTCAGCCGTGCGGCGAACTTGCGCGCGTGCTGCGGGCCGACGCGGTCGTCCTTGGTCGTGGTCCAGATATAGGGTTCGGGATAGGCCACGCCCTTCCTGATGTTGTGATAGGGCGAGATCTTGGCGAGGAAGGCGCGCTCGTCCGGGTTTTCAACGCTGCCATATTCGTCGACCCAGGACTCACCTGCGGCGATCTTCTGATAGCGCAGCATGTCGAGCAGCGGCACCTGGATGGTCACCGCCTTCCACAATTCGGGATGCTGGGTAAACTCGACCCCCATCAGCAGGCCGCCGTTGGACCCGCCATAGATGCCCAGCTTGTCCGCGCTGGTCAGCTTGCGCGCGATCAGATCGCGGCCGACCGCGGCGAAGTCGTCATAGATGATCTGCCGCTTGGTCTTGCGACCGGCATCGTGCCATGCGGGGCCGAACTCGCCGCCGCCGCGAATGTTGGCGAGGACATAGGAGCCACCACGTTCCAGCCACAGCTTGCCCATGCCGCCCGAATAAGCCGGAGTCATCGAAATCTCGAACCCGCCATAGGCGGTCATGATCGTCGGGGTGGTGCCGTCAAGCGCGATATCCTTGCGGTGGACGACGAAATACGGGATTTTCGTGCCGTCGCTCGACGTCGCCTCGAACTGTTCGACCATATGGTTGGATGCATCGAACTTGGGCGGCAACGCCTTGATCTCGCGCGGCGCGCCCGCCTTCGCATCGAACGCCCACAGCGTCGTCGGCTGGAGGAAGCCGGTGACGCTGAGGTAGGTCCGGTCATTGCGGTCGGAGGCACTGGCAACGTCGATCGACACATTGTCGGGTAGCGCGACGGCCTTGCTGGTCCAGCCGCCGGCACCGGGCGTGAAGACGACCGCGCGGCCGCGGACATTGTCGTAGATGGCCGCAATCATCGTGCCCTTCGTGAAGGCAGTGCCGTCGACCGACTGGCGGGCATTAGGCGCGAAGACGACCGTCGGTGTGAAGCGGCCGGTCCTGACCGCGCTGAGCGGGGCTGAGGCGATGGCACCGGCGGGGGCCTTGCCCCAGCTTTCCGACAGCGAGAAGACGATCTGGCCATCCACCATGCCGGCCGGGAACACGCGGGCCGGCAGGTCGAGTGGCTTGAACGCGCCATCGACCTCGATGAAGGTCTTGCCACCGAAGAAGGTCGGCCGGCGCTGGATCATAACCGCGCGATTGCCCGATCCGTCGGTCAGGACATTGGCATAGGTGCCAAGCTGGTCGCTCGCCTCGCCGCGAAACACCTCGCGGGCCTGATCCAGCGGTTGTCCGCGCTTCACCGCCTTGACCACGAACGGATAGCTCGACGTGGTCATCGTGCCCGCACCCCAGTCGCGCGACACGAACAGCGTGTCGGCGTCGATCCAGGTCGCGCCCTGTTTCGATTTCGGCAGCACGAACCCGCCGGGGACGAATGCGCCGGTTGCCAGATCGAACTCGCGATAGGTGATCGCGTCCTCGCCACCCTCCGACAGCGCGACGAGGCAGCGGCGATCCTCGGGCTGGAGGCAGGTCGCGCCCTTCCACACCCATTGCTTGCCCTCGGCCGTGCCGAGCGCGTCCAGATCGAGCGCGACCGTCCATTTCGGCGCGGGCGAGGCGTAGTCGGCCTCGCTGGTCCAGCGCCAGATGCCATGCGGATGATCGGCATCGCGCCAGAAATTATAGATGCGGCCATATCGTTGGTCGGGCATCGGGATCCGGTCCTTGGCCGATCCGATCGCCAGCGCCTCGGCATACAGCGTCGCGTAGCGCGGGTCGTTCTGAAGCCGGGGCAGAGTTTTGGCATTCTCCGCCTCGACCCAGGCCAGCGCCTTCGGACCGTCCTTGTCCTCAAGCCAGATATACGGATCGGCGATGTCGGTCGAAACCGGGGTCGGGGCGGCGGCAGGGGCGGCAGTAGGGGCGGGGGTGGTCATCGGCGAGGTTTGCGCGAGCAACGGCGTCGTCGCAAGCATCGTCGCCGACAGCAGGGCGGAAAGGCGCATTCTGGTAATCTCCCGAATCTTAAGGCGATAGTGTGACCGCCAACGATCGCGGCGGCAATCACCTTGTCCCGGATCCCGGGGGCGGGAATTACGGCGTCAGCAAACCGTCGTCGATGTACAGATATTCCGGGTCGAACTCGCTCATCGCGACCAGCGCGCGCCGGTCGAGCAGGTAGACCCGCCGGTCGCGGATCTCCAGCCTGCCCTCGCGGCGCAGCCGGGCGAGCACGCGGTTCACATGGATGCTGGTCAGGCCGCAGGCCTCGGCCAGATCCTGCTGGGTCAGCGGAAAATCGAAGCTGTCGCCATCGGTGCGCCCGACCGCCGCCAGCCGCGCATGCGTTTCGCACAGAAGGTGCGCGATCCGTCCGGCGGCATCGAGGCGGCCAAGCTGGAAGATCCATTCGCGGTGCATCGCCGCGTCCAGCAGGGTGCTGAACCACAGCATCCGGCCAAGCAGCGGATAGCGTTCGATCAGCGGCGTCAGCACGTCGTGCTCGACCTGGGCGACGACGCAATCGGTCAGCATCGCGACGTCATGGTCCAGTCGCTGCAACGGATAGCCGTGCAGGTCGACGAAATCGCCGGGGACATGCACCGCCACCAGCTGGCGGTGGCCGTTCCGGTCGTCCATGTATCGGCACATATAGCCCTCGACCAGCAAGGTGCTCTTGTTCACCAGGTCGCCCCGGCGCGACAGCACCTTGCGCGCGGACATGCGGATCGGATCCGACATCACGTCGTCCAGCGCCTGTAGCTGTTCGGCGGGGATTTCGACACGGCGGCGCGATCGCAGAAAGTCGGTCGTCGTTGCCACCGGTATCTCCCGTTGTTTCATCGGCACATCCAAAAGCACATTTGCGCCGGTTGCGCGTCGGGTTCTCCGTCGGATTCTTCCTAATCCCTGTCAAGAACGTGGGTGGGGGACGAAACGAAATGTCCCGTCCCGCCGTTGGCCCGGCATGACATCCATGACCGCATTGAAAGAACACCCCCTTGCCGAACAGTTTCGGCACTTCGTTCGTGATCCCGCATTCCCTTGCGTCGGTGCCAAATCGGCATTGGGCAAGGGGACGCTGCGGATCGCGGTGGCGCGTGACATCCGGTCGGGCTGGGACGACCTGCGTATCCACGCCATGCTGATGGATCTGGCGCGCAGCTATGCCGCCAGCCCGACCCTGTTCCAGTCGCTGGTGATCCTGTTCGAGACCGAGGCCACGCTGGATGAGGCCGCCTACGAACGGCATATGTGGGCCAGGGTCCAGTCGCTCAGCGACAAGGACGAATGGCTTGGGCAATCCACCGACGCCCGCGTCAGCAGCGACCCGGCGGATCCGCATTTCTCGCTGAGCTTTGGCGGCGAGGCGTTCTTCGTCGTCGGGCTGCATCCGGCGGCCAGCCGGCCCGCACGGCGGTTCGCGGTTCCGGCGATGGTGTTCAACCTGCACGACCAGTTCGAGCAGTTGCGCGAGCAGGGGCGGTACGACAAGCTGCGCGGGTCGATCCTGGACCGCGATCTGGCGCTGGCGGGCACGATGAACCCGATGCTGGCGCAGCACGGCACCGTGTCGGAGGCGCGGCAATATAGCGGGCGGATGGTCGGGGCGGACTGGCAATGCCCGTTCGCCGGTCGCCGGAGCCACCGTCATGTCGCATAGCATCGCCAACAGGATCCCGCCCCGCTCCGGCACGGCCTTCACGATGAAGGCCGGACAGATGCTGTCGGTGATCGACCCCACGGGCGAGCAGGTCGCCGACCTGCTGGCATTCAACGCGGCCGACATCCGCGAGGTTGTGTCGTCGGGCCGGACGCTGGATTATGCCAACAGGATCTACTTGACGACGGGCGACCTGCTGTATTCCAACCGTAGCCGGCCGATGCTGGAGATTGTCCGTGACGATGTCGGCCGGCACGACTTCCTGCTGACGCCGTGTTCCCGGGACACGTTTCGGATCATCTATGGCGACACCGATCCGCATCGCGGCTGTTTCGGCAACCTTGCCGCCGCGCTGGCGCCATATGGGGTGGTCGAGGATGATATTCCGGTTGCCTTCAACTGTTTCATGAACGTGCCGGTCGATGGCGCGACGGGCGCATTCATGGTCGAGGCGCCCTTGAGCAGGGCGGGGGACCGGATTGCGTTCGTCGCTAAAATGGACCTCGTCATCGGCCTGACCGCGTGTTCGGCGCTGCAATCCAACAACGGGTCGTTCAAACCGATCGACTGGGTCGTGGCGGACTAGCCGGCCTTCGCCCGCCGCGTGGGCCCAGCCCTTTTTCGCGGCGGCGGAGCGGTCGGCGTGGCGGCTGGCGGCGGTGGTTTCGGGGTGACCACGACCGGAGCCGGACCTGTTGCCGCCGCCGGAGTCGGCATTGACGGTCGCCCAGGCGCGCGCCTCCGCCTCATCATGCGGCAGGCCGCGATCCTCGTAGGATTCGGCGATATGCGCGGCCTTGCGCTTCTGTTTGTCGGTATAGGCTGTCTTGTCACCACGCGGCATGATGGAAAATCCCGATACTGTAGAGCGATAACGCGGCGGGCGGGCAGGGGATGCGAGGGTGTGCCGCAAAAACGATTGCAGCGGGCGTCTCGGTTCTTGCTGCGCCGCAACAAAAACGGCATGAAAGCCGCATGACCGCCACCACCGATACGCCCCGCCCCATTTCCGATCCCAATGCCGTCGCGCCGATCATCTTCGAGGCGATCGTGAAGGGGCTGTGCGTCATTGCGACCTACAACCGCGTCGAGGCGACGATCGCCCCGCACATCATCTACACCCGCCACGGCGAACTGTATGTCGACGGCGTGACGATCGAGCGCGACGGCAAGCCGCCCAAGGAACTGAAACTGGGCGCCTTCAAGGTGGCCGGGTTGGCCGGACTTCGCCTGACCGCACGCCGGTTCACGCCGAACACGGCGTTGTTCCTGCCATCCGAGTTCAAATATGAGGGCACGACGCTGATGGCGGTCGACCTGCCGCGCTGAGGCGACACGCCGACCGCCACGCCGACCGCCATCGGGGCATCAGCGGCAGCGGATCTGGCTGTTGCCCTGCTCGACCGAGCGACCGGCGAGGCCGCCGACCGCCGCGCCCAGCAGGGTGCCGACGGTGCGTGATCGCCCGCCGTCGATGACGTTGCCGAGGATGCCACCGCCCGCCGCGCCAATGATGAGACCGGTCGTGCCGTCGCTGCGCTTGCAATAATAGCGACCGTCCTGCCCGGCATAGACGCGCTCGTTGGTGTTCAGCACGCGGTCCTGCGCGGCGGGGCGGTAATATTGGGCCGCGTCATAATCGCCCTCGTCCCGCTCGTCCTGATAGCGGGTCTGCGGATCGGGCGCGCGGCGGTATCCGCCCTGCGATGGGCTGTCCGGATCCTGATAGCCCCCGGTCCGACCACGCGAAGCCTGATAGCGCGCCGCCTCGTCGCGGAAGATCTGGTATTCGCGGTCGAAGCGCGCCTGCGCCTGCTGGAACCGCGCGTCGTCGGCGCTGCTCTGCGCGCGGGCGGGCGCGGTGGTGGCGAGCGTCAGGACTGCCGCAGCGGCGGTCAGCAACAGGATTGAAGAACGATGATGAGGCATGAATATCATCCTTGAGTGCCCGGAGACTCGGGCCGGCGCGTTATACGCGGAGGAAATGGTCTGGTCCCTGAACAGTGGGCAAAAACAGCTATCGTCCGGACGAAAGGTATGTATCGATTGAAATGCGGTCGTACGCAGCCAGTCAATTATGGCGAATTTGCCATACGGTGAATACGATCGATCACCGATTGGTTTTGTTGATCCGGTTCAACGCGGTATCAGCGAAAGATGCGGCCAGGTCAGGGTACGCGTTCAAGAGTAGTTCGTTTGCGACCCACTGCACATTTTCCTTAACGACGCGAGCCGGATTGCCTGCAATGACCGCGTTGTTGACGGTAAACCGTTTAGTCACGACGCTGCGAGCGCCGACGATACAATCGTTGCCGACGCTGACCCCCTTATTGATATAGGCCCCTTCTCCAACCCAAACGCGATCACCAATAAATATTCCGTCGGACACATCCAAATATTCGTTGGTCGTGAGATCGAAAATCAAATGCGGATATTCGCCGCCGCGTATGATAATATTGTTAGAAAACATGCAGTTATTGCCAATTTCTACAATGTTTGCAGAATTTGGTAAAATGAAGCGGGAATTGCTGGCGATAGAAAAATTATCGCCGATCGTCAGGCCCGTTGCGGAACTTCGCCATTTTTCGTTGCCAATATCTATACGCAAGGCGTTAAATACCGGCTCTGATCCTATGTTGACGTAGTTGTCGTTGCCATTGATAAAAAGGGAAAGGCGTTGTGGTCTGCGGGTTGCACCAATTTTGACGACATTGCCGGACCCGGTGATGGATCCCGAAAGCTCTATGTTGCTGCCGACCGAAACATTGTTATCGGCAGAGTCATACGAAAACGACATTCAGGCTTCTTCCGATGGGACAGGTGGCATTGCGATCGACCTTCTGGACGCAACGACGTAAGCCGGCAACAGGTTCGTTACGCGTCTGATACGGTCACGAAAGAATCCATCACCCGTTTCCGGCCCGCCGTCTCAAACTCGATCTCCAGCTTGTTGCCCTCGATCTCGGCGATCGCGCCGTAGCCGAATTTCTGGTGGAAGACGCGCTGGCCGACGGTCAGGTCGTCGCGGCCCTTGTTGCCGAGGCTGACGGCGCTGGCGCGGCTTTCGACGACGCGCGACGGGGTGGTGGTGTAGGGGCTGCCCGCCGCGCGTTGCCAGCCGGGGCCGCGGCCGGTGCCGCGTGCGACGTTGGCGAAGGGGTCGGCCTGTTCGGACCAGTTGGCCTGCCACAGACTCGCCCCGCCGGACATGGTCGTCTCGCTCTCGATATGCGCTTGCGGCAGTTCGGCGACGAAGCGCGAGGGGATGCTTGACGTCCATTGGCCGTAGATGCGGCGGTTGGCGGCGTGGAGGATCGTTGCCCGCGACCGCGCGCGGGTGATCGCGACATAGGCGAGGCGGCGTTCCTCCTCCAGTGACGCGGTCCCGCCCTCGTCGATCGCGCGCTGTGAGGGGAACAGCCCTTCTTCCCAGCCCACGAGGAAGACGGTGTCGAACTCCAGCCCCTTGGAGCCGTGGATGGTCATGATCGTGACCTGCGGCTCCTGACGGCCGCTTTCATTGTCCATGACCAGACTGACATGTTCGAGGAACGCGCCGAGGCTCTCGTATTCCTCCATCGCGCGGACGAGTTCGGACAGGTTTTCGAGGCGACCGGCGGCCTCGACCGACTTTTCCGCCTGATACATCGCGGTGTAGCCGCTTTCGTCAAGGATACGCCCGGCGAGTTCGGCATGGGGCAGGTCGTTGGCGAGGCCGCGCCAGCGGTGGATATCGCCGACGAGGTTGCCAAGCGCGCGCCGGGCCTGCGGCGTCAGTTCGTCGGTGTCGAGGATGCGCGCGGCGGCGGTGGTCAGCGACACGCCCTCGCCACGCGCCAACTGATGGACCTTGGCGACGGCCTTGTCGCCGAGGCCGCGCTTGGGGACGTTGACGATGCGCTCGAACGCGAGGTCGTCGGCGGGCTGGTTGACGACGCGCAGGTACGCGAGCGCGTCGCGGATCTCCATCCGTTCATAGAAGCGCGCGCCGCCGACGATGCGGTAGTTGACGCCGGTGGCGATGAACCGGTCCTCGAACTCGCGGGTCTGGTGCTGCGCGCGGACGAGGATGGCGATGTCGTCCAGGCTGGTGCCGGCGCGGGCGCGGGCCTCGATCTCCTCGCCGACGCGGCGCGCCTCCTCGGGGCCGTCCCAGACGCCGATGACGCGGACCTTCTCGCCCGCGTCCTTGTCGGTCCACAGCGTCTTGCCGAGGCGGCCGCCATTGTTGGCGATGACGCCGGATGCCGCCGCCAGGATGTGCGGGGTCGACCGGTAATTCTGTTCGAGGCGGATGACCGCCGCGCCGGGAAAGTCCTTTTCGAACTTCAGGATATTTTCGACCTGCGCGCCGCGCCATGAATAGATCGACTGGTCGTCGTCACCGACGCAGGCGATGTTGCGGCGTTCCTGCGCGAGCAGGCGGAGCCAGAGATACTGGACGCTGTTGGTGTCCTGATACTCGTCGACCATGATGTATTTGAAGCGCGTCTGGTACAGTTCCAGCACGTCGCGGTGCCGCTTCAGGATGGTCAGCATGTGGAGCAGCAGGTCGCCGAAGTCGCAGGCATTCAGCGCCTGCAAGCGGGTCTGATATTGTTCGTACAGCTCGCCGCCGCGACCATTGGCATAGCGTTCACTCTCGCCCGCGCCGATGTCGGCGGGGACCAGCCCCTTGTTCTTCCACTCGTCGATCAGCCCGGCGAGGCTGCGCGGGGGGAACCGCTTCTCGTCGATGTCGGCGGCGAGGATCAGCTGTTTCAGCAGGCGCAACTGGTCGTCGGTATCGAGGATGCTGAAATTGGATTGCAGCCCGACCAGCTCGGCGTGACGCCGCAGCATCTTGGCGGCGATCGCGTGGAAGGTGCCGAGCCACGGCATCCCCTCGACCGAATCGCCGACCAGCCGGGCGACGCGCTCGCGCATCTCGCGCGCGGCCTTGTTGGTGAAGGTGACGCTCAGGATCTCGCTCGGCCACGCCTTGCGCGTGAACAGCAGGTGGGCGAGGCGTGCGGTGAGTGCTGCGGTCTTGCCGGTGCCGGCCCCGGCCAGCATCAGCACTGGCCCCTCGGTGGTGAGCACGGCGGCGCGCTGCGGTTCGTTCAGCCCGCGCAGATAGGGCGGGTCGTTGGGGGAGGGAGCGGGCAGGGGCACGGGCGATGCGGTCATCGGCGAACAGGTAGGGAACGGGGGCGGATCAGGCAAGCGCGGGGGACATGCCGGCGGCCACGTCGCCAGATCGACGCGGGATCGTCGCGCAGGCGTAACGAAGCGGGGCTAGGCGGTGGGGGTGCCGGTGACGGCCGACAGCATCTTGGCCGCTGGCCGGGAGGATGGACGGCGGCGCGACGGGCACGTCCCAATCGCAGGAGTCCTATCCCCATGTCCATCATCCGTATCGCCGTCCTGGCGGTGACCGCCGCTGCGTGCCTGTCGTCCACCGCGCAGGCCGAAATGCGCGACGCCGTAACGGTGCGTGTCCGACACGCCGATCTGAACCTGACCCGCGCTGCGGATCGAGCAATGTTCGACATACGCGTCCGCCGTGCCGCCAATATAGCCTGTGTCGCGCAGGGCAGCGACCGGCGGATGCGCAGGGATGCAGAGCGCTGCAAGGCGGAAATGCGGGCCGATGGCAGCAACAAGGCCGCCCTGATCGCCGCACGCGCCACACCGACCTTGCTGGCCGGCATCGAACCTCGCCGCTGACCGGATCAGGTGGCGGATCGGGCGGCGGCGCGGCATGGCATGGCCGGTGCTTTGCCGCCCGAAACGCCGATGCCGGCGATCCCCGCCCCTCCGGGCCGGATTGCTGGTGCGGCGTATGTCATAAAAGCGTCATCAAGCGGGGCGAAGGCAGCTCTATCATGGCAACACTCGCTTCCGCGCCCGCCGCCCCAGCCCCTGTTTTCGGCGCCCCGACACTCGGCGGCCCGAATCTGGATCACGCGATCCATCCGTCGGGGCGCTGGATCTTCCTGGCCCTGCTGGTGGGCGGGCTTGGCTATGCCGGGTTCAGCATCGCCAATGACACTGCGCAGGTCGGCGAGACGCTGGCGATCGGCGTGTTCGCGTTTCTGGGCCTTGCGCTGCTGATCGCGCTGGGGTTCGAGTTCGTGAACGGGTTTCACGATACCGCCAACGCGGTCGCGACCGTCATCTACACCCATTCGATGCCTGCGCCGCTGGCGGTGGTGTGGTCGGGGTTCTTCAACTTTCTTGGCGTGCTGATGTCGAGCGGGGCGGTCGCCTATACGATCATCACGCTGTTGCCGGTCGACCTGATCCTGAACGTCGGGTCGGGCGCGGGCTATGCGATGATCTTCGCATTGCTGCTGGCCGCTGTGCTGTGGAACCTGGCGACGTGGTTCGTGGGCCTGCCCAATTCGTCGAGCCATGCGCTGATCGGGTCGATCCTGGGCGTCGGGTTTGCCAACCAGCTGCTGTCGGGCGGCCCCGGGGGCACGTCGGGCGTCGAATGGGCACAGGCGCAGAAGGTGCTGACGTCGCTGCTCATCAGCCCGGCGATCGGCTTTCTCGGCGCGTTCCTGCTGCTGCTCGTCATGAAGCGGGTGCTGCCGAACCCGAAGCTGTACTCGGCGCCCGAGGGCAATGCGCCGCCGCCAAAGGGCATCCGCGCGCTGCTGATCTTCACCTGCACCGCGGTCAGCTTCGCGCATGGCGGGAATGACGGGCAGAAGGGCATGGGTCTCATCATGCTGATCCTGATCGGCTGCGCGCCGACCGCCTATGCGCTGAACCGGACGATGCCCGAAAGCGCGACGCCGGCATTCGTGCAGGCGTCCGCCAGCGCGGCGGCGGCGTTCGAGCGGCAGTCGGACGGGGTCGTGATCCCGGTGGCGCAGGCGCGTGGACTGCTGGCCGATGCGCTGCGGTCGCACCGGGTGGAACAGCCGGCGACCTATGCGGCAATGGGCGCGGTGACGCGCGATGTGTCGACCCGGATCGCGGCGTTCGGATCGCTGAGCCGCGTGCCCGCCGCGCAGACGCCGAACCTGCGCAACGACATGTATCTGGTGCTCGACACCGCGCGGCTGGTCGGCAAGGACGAGGGCGCGGCCAGGGCCATGACCGCGGCCGAACAGGCGTCGGTCAAGGCCTATGCCAAGCAGCTGGAGCAGGGGACACGCTACATTCCGCTGTGGGTCAAGATCTCGGTTGCGCTGGCGCTCGGCCTTGGCACGATGGTCGGGTGGAAGCGGATCGTGAAGACGGTCGGCGAGCGGATCGGCAAGACGCATTTGACCTATGGCATGGGCGCGTCGGCCGAGCTGATGGCCGCCTCCACCATCCTGCTCGCGGAACGCTTCGGAATGCCGGTGTCGACGACGCATATCCTGACCAGCGGTGTCGCCGGCGCGAGCGTCGCCAATGGCGCGGGATTGCAGCGGCGCACGGTGCTGAACATGGTGCTGGCCTGGGTGCTGACCCTGCCGGTCGCGATGCTGCTGGCGGGCGGGCTTTACTGGGTGTTGCTGCAGGTGGTGCGCGGTCTGGGCGTCTGAGCCTCGCCTGTCGCGGGCAGACCGCGAAAACGCCGTATTTCGAACATCTTGGCCTGCTTCCTTCACGCCGACACCATCAGACGGGATGCGGCGTGATGCGGGACGGTCGATCGAGACGCTATCGACTGGTCTGGCTGGCCGGCGGCCTGATCGGCCCGGCCCCGACGTTGGCGCAGGACCGGCCACCGGCCGCACCTGATGAAGCGGCCGCCGACACCGGCGACATCGTCGTCACCGGGCAACGCTTGGCGGGATCCGCGATCGGCGATATCGCACCGATCGCGGTGCTGGACGAAACCGCGATTCGTTCCGTCGGTGCGACCAGCCTGAAGGAACTGCTCGATCGGCTGAAGCCGCTGACGGACTCGGCGGGTGGCGGCGATCCCGTCATCCTGCTGAACGGACGGCGCATGTCGGGCTTCGGCGACCTGTACAGCCTGCCGCCCGAGGCGATGGAGCGGACCGAGGTTCTGTCCGAAACCGAGGCCGCGCGGTTCGGCTATCCGCCGACCGTCAAGGTGCTGAACTTCATCACCAAGACGCAGTTTCGCGGTGCGACGGTCCAGCTTCTGCCCGGCACCACGACCGAGGGTGGCGGCGAAACCCATTTTGGCGCGGTGACGGCCGCCCGGATCGACGGGCCGCGCCGCGTGTCGATCAGCGTTTCGCACCTGCGGCTCAACCCGGTGGTGCAGGGCGAGCGTGACATCACCCCCGATCCCGACGCCCCCGGCAGCGCGGCGAGCGCGCCGTACCGATCGTTGCAGCAACGCAGCGACCGGGTGCGCGTCGACGGGACGGTGGCGTCGCCGATCGGCAAGGCGGTCGACGCATCGCTGAACCTGTCGATGGAGGCGCAGCGCAGCCGGGGGTTCAACGGCCTCGCTCCGCTGACGGACGGGACGTACCAGTATCGGCCCGATGCGCTGCTGCGCCAGCGGACGACCGACATGACGCTGCATGCCGGCGGGATCGTGCAGGGTGGCATCCGCCGCTGGGGGTGGAGCGTGACCAGCGCCTATGATCGCGTGCGCAATACCGCCCTGTCCGAACAGGCGGCGTCCGTTCCGGTGGCAGGCGACGTGCGCGACCGGTTCCGGTCCGCGACGGTGACGGATACGGTCGTGACCAAGGCGGTCGTGACCGGCCCGGCGTTCGCGGTCCCGGCGGGCGACGTGCAGGTGACCGTTGCGCTCGACCATGCCCGGTCCACGAGCCGTGATGCGGGGGGCGGATCCGGGACCGGCGTCGCACCGCGCGACCTGCGGCGCACGACACGCGGGGGGAGCATCAACGCCGCGCTGCCGATCACCGCGCCGGGGCAGGGGGCATTGGGGTTTCTGGGGCGGATGGGCGCGACGGGGACGGTCGGCCTGTCCGACGTATCGGCCTATGGCCGGCTGGCAAGCGCCAGCTACGGGCTGACCTGGGCACCGGTGCGCGCGGTGCAACTGACCGCGCTGGCCAGCGACGGCCGGACCCCGCCTGCGATCGCGCTGCTGACCGATCCGCTGGTCAGCGTGCCCAACACGCCGTTCTTCGACTTCACGACCGGCGTCACGGTGCCGGTGACCGCGGTGCTTGGGGGCAATCCTGCGCTGGTGCCCGAGCGGCGACGGATCACGCAGCTTGGCGCGTAGGTAAGCCCGATCAAGGGCCGGGAATTGCGGTTCGGCGTCGACTATATCGACACGCGGATCGACAACCAGACGTCCACGCTGGGCAGTGCCACGGCCGCGTTCCAGTCGGCCTTTCCGCAGGCCTTCGTGCGCGACGATGCCGGGCAACTGGTGACGGTCGATCTGCGGCCGGTGACGATCGCCCGCGAACGTGAGCGCAAGCTGCGGATGACGGTCAACCTGTCCACCCAGATCGGCCGCGCCCCACCGCCTTCGCCAACACCCCCAGAGGCCGCCGCGACGGACCCGGCCGCGCCGCCGCCGAAATTGCCGAAGCCGCGTCCGTCGATCAATGCGTCGGTCGTCACGACGGTGCGGCTGGCCGACCGGCTGACCCTTGCCCCGGGATCGCCCGCGCTCGACCTGCTCGACGGCGCGACGCTGACCGGTGTCGGCGGACGGGCGCGATGGGAGAGTGAGGTGGACCTGCGCGGCTCGGTCGGTGCCGCCAATATCGGCCTCTACGGGCGAATTCAGGGGCCGACCCGGATCCGTGGCGATTCCCCGACATCGGACCTGCGCTTTTCCGGCCGGGTGTGGCTGGTGCCCTATGCCTCGTTCGATATTGCGCGAATGGTCAGCCGGCCCTGGGCGTGGGGGCTGTCGATGCAGTTGACGATCGAGAATGTGCTGAACGACCGGATCAACGTCCGCGATCGCAACGGCGCGACGCCGAACCGGTTCCAGGCGGCCTATCTGGACCCGCTGGGGCGGTCGGTGCGGATCGGGGTGCGCAAGCAGTTCTGAGCGGCTGGCATCGTGGCATGGAGCCCCCCGTCCTTGCGGGTGGCGTGACACAATCGAGGACGTCGTGCCTGGGGCTCTGGATTGCTTCGCTGCGCTCGCAAAGACGGATAGCTTCAGCATCGGGGTTCTGCTGACCGCGTCCGCGCGGTTGACCCCATCGCCGCTTCGCCCGAAGAGCCGGCAATGACCACGCCCGCCTCCACCCGCCGGATCCTGACCGCCAGCCTCGTCGGGACGGCGGTCGAATTCTATGATTTCTATATCTATGCGACCGCCGCCGCGCTGGTGTTCGGGCCGCTGTTTTTCCCCGCCTCGTCGCCGGCGGCGCAGTTGCTGGCGTCCTATGCCAGTTTCGGCCTTGCCTTCGTCGCGCGGCCGGTCGGCGCGATCGTGTTCGGGCATTTCGGCGACCGGGTGGGGCGCAAGTCGACGCTGGTCGCCTCGCTGCTGCTGATGGGCGCATCGACGGTGGGGATCGCGTTCCTGCCGACGCACGCGCAGGTCGGCTGGGTCGCACCGCTGCTGCTGTGTACCATGCGGTTCGGGCAGGGGCTGGGGCTTGGCGGCGAATGGGGCGGGGCGGCGTTGCTGGCGGTCGAGAACGCGCCGCCGCATCGGCGCAACACATATGGCATGTTCCCGCCGCTGGGTGCCCCGGTCGGATTCATCGCCGCCAACGGGTTTTTCCTGATCCTGGGCCTGGTGCTGACCGATGCGCAGTTCCGCGACTGGGGCTGGCGGCTGCCGTTCCTAGCGAGCACGGTGCTGGTGGGGCTTGGCCTGTGGGTGCGGCTGAAGCTGACCGAGACGCCCGATTTCGTCGCGGCCGTGCAGGAGGAGGCGTTGCCCAAGGTGCCGATCGCGACGCTGGTGCGCCATCACCTGCGCGCGACGCTGGCCGGGACGCTGGGCGTGGTCGCGTGTTTCGCGCTGTTCTATCTCGCGACCGCGTTCGCGCTTGGATACGGCACGACGGTGCTGGGCCATGGGCGCGAGGCGATGCTGGGGGTCGAGCTGGGCGCGATTTTGTTCCTGGCCGCCGGGGTCATCGTGTCGAGCCTGTGGGCCGACCGGACCGGCGCGCCCGCCATGCTGGCGATCGGATTCGGCGGGTGCATCGTCGCGGGCGCGCTGATGGGGCCGATGCTGGGTGCGCCGTTGCTGTGGGTCGTGTGGGCGTGGCTGTCGTTCGCGCTGTTCGTGATGGGGTTCGCGTACGGTCCGCTGGGCGGATGGCTGCCGAGCCTGTTTCCGGCCGGTGTGCGCTATACCGGCGTGTCGATGACGTTCAATCTGGGCGGCATTCTTGGCGGCGCGCTGGCACCCATCATCGCGCAGGATCTGGCGACGCGGGGCGGGCTGGCGCTGGTCGGCGCGTATCTGGGCGCGGCGGGGGTGCTCAGCCTGGGTGGACTGATGCTGGTGCGCCGCCGCGCCGTTTGATTATTCGGGCCGCAGCAGCGTGATCCGCGCCTTGCCGTGGACGCGCGTCGTGTCGACGGTGAAGCCGGCCAGCGTCGGCTCCTCCGCCTTGGCGGTTTCCAGGCTGATCCAGGTGGCCGGGCTGGTCCAGCCGAGGCGGGTGAGCTTGTCCAGCGCGACGATGCCAGCCCCGGTTTCGTAGGGCGGATCCATCAGGATGATGTCGAGCGGGGCGGGTGCCGGGCCAAGCGCCATGACCGAGGTCGCGCGGACATCAGCCACCGGCGCGCGGACCTCCAGCTTGGCGAGATTGGCCTTCAGCGCGTCGACCGCGACCCGGTCCTGCTCGACGAACAGGCAGGAGGCGGCCCCGCGCGACAGGGCCTCGATCCCCAGCGCACCGGAACCGGCGAACAGGTCGGCGACGGCCAGCCCCTCGAAACTGCCGACGCGGCTGGCGAGCATCGAGAACAGCGCCTCGCGCATGCGGTCGGCGGTGGGGCGGGTGGCGTCCCCCTTGGGTGCGACGATGGCGCGACCGCGCCACTGACCGGCGATGACTCGCATGGATCAGCCCTTTCGCGTGGGACGGCGACCGCCGCCATTGGGGTTGAACCCGCCGCCGCTGGCTCCGCCGCCGCGTGGGGGGCGACTGTCGAAGCCGCCGCTGCGCGGTGGGCGGGCGTCGTTTCCGCCGCGCGGCGGGCGGGCGTCGACGCCACCGCTGCGCGGTGGGCGCGCGTCGGCGTTCGGGCGATCGCCGCGCGGCGGTCCTCCCGCGAACGGACGCCCGGTTGGCGGACGCCCGGTTTGCGGACGGCTGTCGTCGCGGCGGGGGCGGCTGTCGTCACGGCCGAAGCGCGGGGCGTCGCGCGCACCGTCACCTTGGGCCTCGGTCCGGCGGCCGAAGGGTTTGCCGGAGGACGCCGGGCGGGCGGTGCCGCCGTCGCGGCCGAACCGGGGGGCGTCGGCATTGCCCTCGCCGCGGCGGGCGAAGGGCTTTGGTCCGTTGTCGCGGCCGAAACGGGGCGTGTCACCAGCGGGCGGACCCTCGCGTCGGCCGAAACCGCGCTGGCCGCCACGGCGACCCTCGGGATCGGGCGTCATCCGGCCTTCGCCCATGTCGCGGACGAAACGCGATGCGCGCGAGGCGCTGCGGTCGTCCCGCGCCGAGCGGGGGGCGTCGGTCTGGCCGTCGCGGCGGGCATAGGGCTTGCTGGGCCGGGCATTGTCGGCGGCGGTCGCGACCGGGTTGGCGATGCGCAATGCGTAGGTGTCGCTGGAGGCGTCGCGCGCGGCGGGGCTGCGGGCCGGCTTGGCGAACGGCTTGGCCGCGACCGGGCGGGGGGTGCGCTCATGCCGGTCGGACTGGGCGAGGCCGCGCGGGGCGAAGGCCTTGCCGGCGGTCGGGCGATCGTCGGTGCGGGGGCGCTGGGTCGACGACCACGGCGTCTGGCGGGGAGCGGCGGCGGCGGCTGCGATCGTCGCCGGGCGGAAGCCGTCGGTGCGCGGCGGGGTGCCGCCGGGTTGCAGGCGGGCGCGGCGCGGCGCGTCGGGTTCGTAACCGGGGCGCGTGCCGGTTCGCTCGATTTTCGCCACCTTGACCTGGGTCGCCTGACCGCCGGGGACGACGTTCTGTGCCGCGCTGCCCAGCGTCTTGCGGAAGGCGACGAGGTCGTGCTGCTTCACTTCGCCGATCGTGCCGGGTGGCAGGTCGGCGAGCAGGAACGGGCCGTAGCGGGTACGGATCAGGCGCGAGACCTGAAGCCCCAGATATTCGAGGACGCGGCGGATTTCGCGGTTCTTGCCCTCGGTCAGGATCAGTTCGATCCAGACATTCGCGCCGGTACGACGTTCGATGTTCGCGTCGATCGGGCCATAGCGCACGCCCTCGATCTCGACACCCTCCATCAGATCCTCAAGCTGGGCCTGGGTGATCTCGCCGTAGGCACGCGCGCGATAGGCGCGCTCGACGCCGGTGGCGGGCAGTTCCAGCTGACGCTTCAGCCCGCCGTCGGTGGTCATCAGCAACAACCCTTCCGTCGACAGATCGAGGCGGCCGACGGGGACCAGCCGGGGCAGGTCGCGGTCAAGATGGTCGTAGATCGTCGGGCGGCCGGCGGGGTCGCGCTCGGTCACCAGCAGGCCGGCGGGCTTGTGATACAGGAACAGGCGGGCTGCCTCCGGGGCCTGCACGGGTTCGCCGTCGACCGTGACGCCGGCCAGCGACTTCAGGATGGTCGCCGGCGTGTCGAGCACGGTGCCGTTCAGCGCGACGCGCCCCTCGACGATCATGCGTTCGATCTCGCGGCGCGAGGCGACGCCGGCGCGGGCGAGCAGCTTGGCGATGCGGTGGTCGGCCTTGGGATCCGCCTTTTCCGCCTTCGGCGTGATGGGGGAGTCGGTCATGGCCTCGGGAGCGGTTTCGCTGCGCGGGGAATCTGGTTCGTTCGATTGTGACATAATCGCCCTGATACAGCCGAAATGCGGCGTCGTCCGACATATTTTGACCGTGCCGCCATGCGACCGTTTCGGGTACGGTGCGTTTAGCGTGACGGAACGGGTCCACAGGGGCGCGTTGCATTGGGGAAATACCATGTTGTTCGGGCGCAGGAAGCGGACGATCACGCGATTGTTGCTGGTGGAGGACGAACCCCTGGTGGCGTTCGATTCCGAGCATTTTCTGTCGGAGGCGGGGTTCGAGATCGTCAAGACGGTCGACCGCGTCGCCGATGCGGTGGCGGCGATCGCCGATGGCCGGTCGATCGACTTGGTGCTGGTCGACCTGACGCTGGCCGATGGATCGGGCATCGACGTCGCGCGCGCGGCCTTTGCCCGGGCCATTCCCGTCCTGTTCGTGACCGGGCAGTGGCCGGGGGGCGCGGAGTCCTTTGCCGCTGGTTGCCTGTCGAAGCCATATCAGCCGCGTGACCTGATCGGCGCGATCGAGGCGATCGAGATGACGAAGGACGGCAAGACCCCCAAGCGCCTTCCGTCGGGCCTGAAGCTGTTTGCGTGAGGTCGGGGTGAGGCGCGTCGGGAAAAAGCGCGCACGTTACGAAAGAGTGCGGGCGATTGTAACCTGACGCGTTCCGGTTAAGGCTGATCCGCGATAAGGTATCGCTGGCTTTCTTCCTCGGTATATGGCGCGGCTTCCACTATGCGACGATCGCGCTATGGTCGGGGAATGTCCGCTACGCTTCCCGCCCGCACTGGTCTTCTCGCGACGCTCGCACCCTATTTGCGTCCCAGGCCACTGGCCGCGCTGATGCTTGGCATATCCAGCGGTTTTCCGCTGACGCTTCTGCTTGGCACGATGACCTTCTGGCTGGCGCGTGAGGGAATCGACAAGAAGACGATCGGCTTTGCGGTAGGTCTTACCACGCCATACACGCTAAAATTCTTGTGGGCACCGTTCATCGACCGCATCCGACTGCCGCTGATGGCAAATGTTTTCGGGCAGCGGCGGGCGTGGCTGTTTCTCATCCAAGCATTACTATTCGGCGCGGTCTGGATGCTGGGTGCCAGTGATCCGGCTCGGCATCTAGGAGTATTCGCGTTCTGGGCGATTCTCACCGCCTTCCTATCTGCGACGCAGGATATCGTTATCGATGCGTATCGTATCGAAATCCTACCCGAAGCCGAATTGCCGCACGGCACCGCCAATAACCAGTTCGGTTATCGGCTCGGCAATTTTGCCGCGGGCGTGGGCACCATTGCCATCGCCTCACCACAGGGGCTGAACCTTGGCTGGGCGCTGGGTTACGGTTTGACCAGCCTGTGCGTGCTGCCTGCGATCGTTGCCGCGCTGCTGGCCGGGCCGGGGCTACACGAACGCACCGTCACCACAATCGGCGATCGCGGCATCGGCGCATGGCTGGGCGATACCGTCGTGGGGCCATTCCGCGAATTCTTCAGTCGGCGCGGCGCGCTGCTCATCCTGCTGTTCGTGTTGATCTACAAGTTGGGTGATGCGATGGGGCAGGTTATGCTCAACCCCATGATCGTCGATCTGAAGTTCAGCGACACGGAATTTCTCGCGATAAACAAGGTTGTAGGCTTCTGGGGCCTGATCTTCGGCACTGCGCTAGCGGCTCCGTTTATGGCATGGTTGGGCATGGGCCGAGCACTGTTTGTGTCGGGCGTGCTGATGATGGTGAGCAACCTCGCGTTTGTTATTCTGGCGTGGCACGGGCATTCGCTGACATGGCTGACGATCGCCGTCGCAACCGAACAGGTGACGAGCGGCATCGGGCTGACGGTGTTCGTCACCTATCTGTCGGGCCTGTCCAATATTGCCTATACCGCTACGCAATTCGCGCTGCTGTCGTCGTTCGCCGCGATGGGCCGGACTTGGTTGTCGACGCCGTCGGGCTATGCGGCCGAGGCCCTTGGCTGGGCGGGCTTCTGGCTGCTGACGATGGTTATGGCGCTACCCGGACTGGCTCTGCTCTGGATCTTGTGGCGGCGCGGGTTCGTCGTCTCGGCCGTGCGCCAGCCGGGTGCTACTTGAGAGGCTGAGCCGCAAGACGCGCGAGCAGCGGTTTTCAGACAAACCCTACCCGCCGACCGGGCGGCCCGCATCGGCGAAGGCCATCGCCACCGCCGCCGCGCTGGCCAGTACGCCGTCGACCCGGCGAACGCCGAGCAGGTCCGACAGGAGGTAGCGGGCCGTTTCCGGCATGGTTTCGACCCGGCCGATGATGGTCAGCAAGGCGCTTTCCGCCGCTGTCATGCGCGCGCAGCAGCACGGCGCGATGGCGATCGGGCCGGCGGCGGTGCCGGCAAGGTCGGCCATCAGCGCGCGGAGCAGCACCAGCGGGCGGCGGAAATCCTGACCGAAGGCGGTGAACAGCGTGTGGCCGGCGCGTGCGTCGTTCAGGCCGCACGCGCCCATCCGGCGCACCGCGAACAGCACGATCCGGGCATTGGGACAGGTCGGCAGGGTGTGCGGCAACAGGCCGACAAGAGTCGTGGCTGGGGTAGGGATTGGGGTGGACGTGGGGGACATGCAACGAAACTCCGCGAGTGGCTCGCGCAAGGTCGCCTGTTCGTTATTGCAAGTCAATAGCAACTAGGAGTCAGGTCGGACTCTCGTCGTTCGCGCGGAGCGCCTCACCGGCGAGGTAGAGCGAGCCTGCGATCAGGACGGCGTCCGGTGCGGGGGCGGCGGCGATCTGCGACAGCGCGTCGGCGATGTCGGGGGCGGTCGTGGCGGGCAGACCGTGGCGATTGGCCAGGGCCGCCAGTGCTTCGGGCGCATGATGAGCGTGGCCGGGAACCGGGACCGCGACGAGTGCCGACAGCGCCGGGGCGAGCAGGGCGATGACCGCCCCGGCATCCTTGTTCGCCAGCATGCCGAGGATGGCGACGGCGCGACCGCCGGGGGCGGCATCGCGCAGGGCGGTCGCAACGGGCGCGGCAGCGGACGGATTGTGCGCGCCGTCCAGCCACAGCGTCGTTTCCGCTGGCAACAGGTCGCGCAACGGTCCCGGTGCCAGACGCTGCATCCGCGCCGGCCAGTGCGTCCAGTCCGCCGCCGCGCGCATCGCCGCCTCGGGCACCGACAGCCGCCCCTGATGCCGCAGCATCGCGATGGCGAGCGCGTAGTTTTCAGACTGGTGTGCGCCGGCCATGCGCGGCCGATCGGCGACCAGCGCGAACCCGGAATCGGCATAGCGCAGGGTCGTGGCCGCCGTCTCCAGCGTCCAGCCGGAGCCTTGCGCGATGACGGTCGCGCCTGCGCTAGCGGCGACGTCGGCGATGATGGCGGTCAGGTCGGGCGGATAGGCCATGGTGACCAGCGGCACGCCCGGCTTGGCGATGCCGGCCTTTTCGCCGGCGATTTCGATCAGCGTGTCGCCCAGGAACGCCTGATGGTCGATGCCCAGCGCGGCGATGCCGGTGACCAGCGGGTCGGCGATGACGTTGGTGGCATCCAGCCGGCCACCAAGCCCGACCTCGATGATGCAGGCGGCGGCGGGGATGCGTGAAAAGGCGAGGAACGCGGCGGCGGTCGTGATCTCGAAAAAGCTCGCGCCGATGCCGTCGGCATGGTCCAGCACCTCCGCCAGCAGCGCGGCCAGCGCGGCGTCGTCGATCAGATGGCCGGCCAGACGGATCCGTTCGTTGAAGCGCACCAGATGCGGGCTGGAATAGACATGGACGGCATGACCCGCCGCCTCCAGCGCCGCGCGCAGGAAGGCACAGGTCGACCCCTTGCCGTTGGTGCCGGCGACGTGGAACACCGGCGGCAGGCGGTGATGCGGGTCGCCCAGCCGCGCCAGCAGCCGGGTGATGCGGTCCAGCCCCAGCACATCCGCGCCGGGGGACAGCGACCACAGCCGGTCGAGCTGCGTCTGGACGGCGGCGTCGGTAGAGCTGGCGTGGTCTGGCATGGCGCGCTTTGCAGGCGGACGGGGGCTCAGGCCGCCTTGCGGTCGCCGCAGAGGTAGCCGACCACGGTGGCCAGTCGTTCGCGCAGGTCGTGGCGGTGGACGACCATGTCGATCAGGCCGTGATCGAGATAATATTCCGACGTCTGGAAATCCTCCGGCAGCTTTTCGCGGATCGTGCTTTCGATGACACGGCGACCGGTGAAGGCCAGGGTCGCCTTCGGCTCGGCGATCTGAACGTCGCCGAGCATCGCATAGGCCGCCATGACGCCGCCCGAGGTCGGGTCAGTCAGCACGACGATATAGGGCAGGCCGGCGTCGTGCAGCATCTGGATCGCGACGGTGCTGCGCGGCATCTGCATCAGGCTGAGGATCCCCTCCTGCATCCGCGCGCCGCCCGAGGCGGTGAAGATGACATAGGGGCAGCGGTCGGCGATCGCCGCCTCGACACCGCGGATGAACGCCTCGCCGACGGCAAGGCCCATCGACCCGCCCATGAAGCCGAAATCCTGCACGCCGACGACGACGCGGTTACCCAGAATCGTGCCGCGCGCGTTGACCAGCGCGTCGGATTCGCTGTTCGCGGCGCGCGCAGCCTTCAGCCGGTCGACATAGCGTTTGGAATCGCGGAACTTCAGCGGATCCTCGGGCACCTTCGGCGCGGGCAGCTCGGCACAGCTATTTTCATCGAACAACTGGCGGAACCGCTCCTTCGGCCCGATGCGATCGTGATGATCGCATTTCGGGCAGACATAGGCGTTCTCCTCCAGCTCGCGGATAAAGATCATCTGCCCGCAGCCCTTGCACTTGTGCCAGAGATTTTCGGGTGTCTCCTTCTTGGAGACGAAGGACAGGACGTTGCGGACGCTGTTGAGCCAGCTCATTGGGAAACCTTTCGCGCCGAAACAAGCGCTTCGGCGAGGCTCTGGATATAGGGTGTGATGGCGGCGGGGGCTTGCGTACCGTGCGCCGCGACGAGATCGACGATCGCCGAGCCGACGACGACGCCATCGGCGACGCGGCCGATCGCACCGGCCTGTTCGGGCGTGCGAACGCCGAAACCGACCGCGACCGGCAGGTCGGTCGCGGCCTTCAGCCGGGCGACGGCGTCGTCGATCGAGGTCTGCGCGGCCTGCTGCAACCCGGTGATGCCGGCGACCGAGACATAATAGACGAAGCCGCTGGCCCCATCGAGCACGACCGGCAGGCGCGCGGCGTCGGTGGTGGGCGTGGCGAGGCGGATCAGGTCGATGCCGGCTGCGCGCAGGGCCGGCCCAAGCGAATCGTCCTCCTCCGGCGACACGTCGACGCAGATCACGCCGTCGACCCCGGCGGCGGCGGCGGCGGTGGCGAACCAGTCGGCCCCGCGCCGCAGCATCGGGTTGGCATAGCCCATCAGGACCAGCGGCACGGCCGGGTGGCGCGCACGGAAATCGGTGGCGATGGCAAGGATCGCGGCGGTGGTGATGCCGGCGGCGAGACTGCGGATATTGGCGGCCTGGATCGCGGGTCCATCGGCCATCGGATCGGTGAAAGGCATGCCCAGTTCGATCACGTCGGCCCCGCCGGCGACCAGCGCGTCGAGGATCGCCGGCGTCGTGGCGGCGGACGGGTCACCCGCAGTGACGAAGGTGACGAGCGCGGCGCGGCCTTCCGCGGACGTTGCGGCGAAGCGGTCGGACAGGCGGCTCATGCCGGCGTCGCCACGTTGAACGGGCCGAAGGTTTCGGGCGACAGGGTCTGCTCCCAGGGCACCGGTCGCATGTCGCCGATCCGCACGACGAAATGGGTGCCGTCATTGTCGTGGCGATCCAGCGTCACGTCGATCGTGTGGATGAAATCATCCTCGCTGACGAACAGATTGGACACCGTCTCGTCGATGGTCAGGTCGTGCGTGCCGTGCAGGTGCAGTTCGATGCGGGACGTGGGCGCGGGCGATCCGGCGATACCGGCCTCGCGCAGCGCCTCGGTCAGCGCGCCCACGAACGCGTCGCGAAACCGGGTGAGGGATGCGCTCAAATCCTGGCTCCCAGCGCTTCGGCGACGGTGAAGATGTCCTTGTCGCCGCGACCGCACAGATTGGCGAGGATGATCTGGTCCTGTCGCATCTCGCGGGCCTTGCGCGCGACGACGGCGATGGCGTGGGCCGGCTCCAGCGCGGGGATGATGCCCTCGGTCCGGCACAGCAGCTGGAACGCGTCGAGCGCGTCGGTGTCGGTCGCGCTGTCATAGGCCACCCGGCCGATGTCGCGCAGCCAGGCGTGCTCCGGGCCGATGCCGGGATAGTCGAGGCCGGCCGAGATCGAATGGGCCTCGGTGATCTGGCCGTCGTCGTCCTGCAGCAGATAGGTCTTGTTGCCGTGCAGGATGCCGGGAAAGCCGCCGGCGAGGCTGGCGGCGTGTTGCTTGTCCAGACCATGGCCGGCGGCTTCCACGCCGAGCATCGCGACGTCGGCATCGTCGAGGAACGGGTGGAACAGGCCGATCGCGTTCGATCCGCCGCCGATCGCCGCGACCAGCAGGTCGGGCAGGCGACCGACGCGCGCCAGCATCTGCGCGCGCGCCTCCTTGCCAATCACGCTCTGGAAATCGCGGACGAGTTCGGGGTACGGATGCGGGCCGGCGGCGGTGCCGATGATGTAGAAGGTGTCGTGGACGTTGGCGACCCAGTCGCGCATCCCCTCGTTCATCGCGTCCTTCAGCGTGTGCGCGCCGCTGGTCACGGGGCGGACTTCGGCCCCGAGCAGCTTCATGCGGAACACGTTGGGCGCCTGACGCTCGACGTCCTTGGCCCCCATGTAGATGACGCAAGGGAGGCCGAAGCGCGCACAGACGGTCGCGGTCGCGACGCCGTGTTGCCCCGCGCCCGTTTCGGCGATGATCCGCGTCTTGCCCATCCGCATCGCCAGCAGGATCTGGCCGATGCAGTTGTTGATCTTGTGCGCGCCGGTGTGGTTCAATTCGTCGCGTTTGAACCAGACTTGCGCGCCCATGCCCGGCTCGGCGCTTTCGCGCAGCGTCTCGGTCAGGCGTTCGGCGTAATAGAGCGGGCTGGGGCGGCCGACATAATGTTCGAGCAGGTCGTCGAACTGTGCCTGGAATGCGGGATCGGCCTGTGCCGCGCGATATTCGCGCTCAAGGTCGAGGACCAGCGGCATCAGCGTCTCGGCCACATAGCGGCCGCCGAAATCGCCGAAATGGCCGCGCTCGTCGGGCTGCGCGCGATAGGAATTGGGAGCGTTCATGCCCCCGCGTTTAGCATGTGCGCGGGGCGTGTCACCCCTGCTTGGATGGGGCGGCGGCTATCCCGCCACCGCGCGCAGGAAGGCGGCGATCCTGCCTGTATCCTTCACGCCGGGTTCGCGCTCCACCCCGGACGACACGTCGACAATCGGTGCGCGGGTGCGCGCGATCGCCTGCTCGACATTGTCGGGGTCGAGGCCGCCGGACAGCGCCCAGGGAAGCGGGTGGCGAAACCCGTCGAGCAGGCTCCAGTCGAAACGAAGCCCCATGCCGCCGGGCAGCGCCGCGCCCTCCGGCGTCTTGGCGTCGTAGAGGATGCGATCGGCCGCGCCCGCAAAGCCGGCGGCGGCGGCCAGATCGGCGCGGGTGCGGACCGCAACCGCCGCCCACACCGGGCGCGCGGTCTTCGCGCGGATCGCGGCGGCGCGCGCGGGCGTGGTCTTGTGCAGTTGCAGGATGTCGAGGCTCCCGGACTCCAGCGCACGTTCGACCAGTTCATCGGCCGGATCGACGAACACGCCGACCCGCGCGACCGGCGGCGGCACCCGCGCGGCGAGCTGCTCTGCCAGGGCGAAGGTCAGGTGGCGGGGGGAGGGGGGGAAGAAGACGAAGCCGACATGGCTCGCCCCGCTCCGGATCGCGGCGTCGAGCGTGTCGGGCGTCGACAGCCCGCAGATCTTGGCGGTGGTGTGCATCGGGGGGCTATAGGGCGGTGCCGGGTGGCGGGATAGTCGAGGTCTGGCATCGTGGGAGTCGGATCACGCTTTGATGTCCGGCGGCTGTTGTCTCTGAAACCCGGGGAACCCCGGGGCCGGTGCCTTCGCGGGGGAACGACCGGGGCGGTTGGGCAATGTCCTGCGAACACTCTGCGACTGGTCGGGTAACGCCGATTGTTGCCCGCATCGCTTCATCACGAGCGCCTTCCCGAATGGACCCCGGCCTTCGCCGGGGAGGCGGCTCTAATGTTCGGGGCATCACCCTACATCGGAATAGACAAAGCCAGCGTCATCGGCGCGAAGGGCCACGCCGCCGCGAGACGACGAGCCGCCTTACAACGTCGCGACGATCGCCCGGGCGGCGGCGTCGGGGTCATCGGCCTGGGTGATGGGGCGGCCGATGACGAGGATCGAGGCACCGGCGTCGATCGCAGCGCGCGGGGTCACGACGCGCTTCTGGTCGCCGGCTTGGGCCTCGGTGGGGCGGACGCCGGGAACGACGAAGAACCCCTTCGGCCATGCCGCCTTGGCCGCCGCGACCTCCGCGCCGGAACAGACGATGCCGTCGATGCCGGATTCGCGCGCAAGGTCGGTCAGGCGAACGACCTGGTCGTGGGCGCTGCCGGTGACGCCGGTGGCGGACAGGTCGGACGCGTCGAGGCTGGTCAGCATCGTGACGGCGATGACCTTCGTGCCAGTGGGGGCCGCCGCCTTCGCATCCTCCAGCATCGCCCGGCCGCCGCTGGCATGGACGGTCAGGATGGCGGGGGCGAGCGGGGACAGCGCCTGCACCGCCTTGGCGACGGTGTTGGGAATGTCATGCAGCTTCAGGTCAAGGAAGACCGGCAGGCCAAGCTCCGCCATCGTGTGGACGCCGGCGGCTCCGTTGGCGCAGAAAAATTCAAGCCCCAGCTTGATCCCGCCGACATGGTGGCGGACGCGGGTCGCGATGGCCCTGGCGCGGGCCATGTCCGGCGTGTCGATCGCGACATAGATGCGGTTGCCCATGTCAGGCGACGCCCGGCGGAACGGCGGTGGGGACCGCGCCGGGGGGCATGGTCGTGTCATAGGCGGTGGCGGCCGGTGCGCGGTAATCGGCCAGCGCGCGCTCGTGGCTCGACAGTTTCTGCCGCAGGCGCCAGCGCACCGTCTGGTAATAGAGGCTGGTCGGCACGAAGCCGAGCAGGAACATGGCGAGCAGCAGCAGCGGCAGATTCACGTCGGCGACCAGATTGCCCCACAGCTGGATCGGCACCGTCGTCCAGTTGCCGAAGGTGAACAGCGCGACGAGAAAGGCCAGCAGGCACCAGAACAGGATTTTCAGGAACTGCATCGGCGGGGTCACTCTTTCGTTGGGCAGTACGACGTCGACGCCAAGGCTAGCCGGTCGCCCGCGCTTTTGCCAGCGTTCAGCCGATCTCGGTCCGCAACTGCGCGAACAGGGCGGGGATCGCGGTCAGCCGGTGCTCCTCCTCGTCGAGGATCGCGAGGAACGCGGCGCGCTTGATCGCGGCGACTCGGCCCGGCTTCATGCGGACGGTGGGCGGCAGGGTGGACACGGTGATGTCGATCATGCGCTCCGCCCCGTGCAGGCGGCCCCAGAGATAGTCGTTCTCGCGGTAGGCCCGGCTGAAGAACGCGCCGAAACTGTTGAACTGGATGCCCTTCAGCGTGGCCTCGGCCCCGCCGGATCGGATGCCGGTCGCGTCGTCGGGGGCGATCCGGTCGACCTTGATCGGGTCGAACTCGTCCAGCCCCTCGCCGCGCAGCAGCGGCAGGGTGGCGACGTCGAAATAGGGGAAGCCCAGATAGGCGAGCAGCAGTGGTCGCCGCAGATCCCTGGGCAGCGCGGCAAAGGCGGCGGCAAGGCCCGCGTCGGTGGCGGTATCGCGCCCGCGCAGGTCGAGCGTGGCGGCCAGCGCGTCGAGGACCGGCCCCGCTTCGCCGCGCATGGCCCGGACCATGCGACGCAGCGGCGCGAGCGTTTCGGTGCGCTGGATATCGAGATAGGTGGCGAGCGCGGCGTAGATCGCGTCGCGCACCGGATCGAGCGCGCCGGGTTCGGCATCGGTTTCCAGATCGGTCAGGCGGCGCGCCATCCAGCGCAGGCGGCGGATGCGGAACGACAGGTCGAAGGTGCGCAGGAAGTCGACTAGGGCCGGCGCGTCGCCGGTCGCATCGGTGACACCACGCCGCGCGGTTTCGGCATCGAGCGCGGTCCGAAGGCGCTGCCGGTCGCCGGACTGCCCGCTGGCCTGTTCCAGCATCCGGGCGACGGTGTCGACCACGCCCGACAGCTTGAGATGACCATAAGCGGCAAAACCGTAGCCGGCGCGGCTGGCGGCGGCCTGTTGCGCGCGTCGCCGCCATGCGACGAGGCGGGCGGGGGTCGGGCGGTCGAGGAACAGCGTGTAGCCGAACAGCGATTCGACCTCGCTCTCCACCTCCGGCCGGATCGCGTCGACGATGGCGCGCATCCGGTCGATCAGCGCCGACCGGTCGGCGATGGCGTCGAGATTGTCGCGGATCGGCTGTTTGCGCGGCAATTCGCTGAGCGCACCGATGATGGTCTGGAAAAAGCCCGGCGTGGTCGCCTTTGGGCCAAGGCGGAACTTCTGTCCGGGCGAGGGGTCGATATAGACGAAACGGCGGTCGATCTGGCGGCGGGCGGGTCGGTCGCGCAACGCGTCGATCGCCGGGCGGAACGGCGCGTTGGCCAGCACCGATCCGTCGATCAGCACCGCCTTGTCGGCGGCCTTGGCGGCCGACTGGCGCGGCAGGATCCGGCGCAGGAAGGCGGGCCGTCCGGGCCAGCCGGTCGCGCGCTTCTCCAGCACGGCATCAAGTTCGGCGACCGTGAAGGGTGGGAACGCGCCGGGAAAACTGGAGGTCGCCCGCGCGGCGAAGGTCAGTTCGGCCACGTCGGCCAGCGTCTCGCAAGGCTGGCCGTGGTCGGAAAAACCGATGACCAGCCGGTGTTCGGTCTCCACCACTTCCGGCGGGGAATTGAGCCGCAGCCGTTCGGGGTGGCCGGTGAAGTCGGTCACGGTGACGAACAGGTCGAGCGGCTGTCCGGCCGGCAGAAGCCGCGGGCCGGTATCGCTGGTGCGCATCGCGTCGAACGCATCGAGGATCAGGGTGGTGAAGGTTTCGCCGCCAAAGGGTGGCTCGAACCAGCGCGACCGGACGAAATGCGACAGCTTGGCCTTCACCTCGTCGCGCGTGGCGGCGTCGGCCAGCGCGTCGACGCTCTCCGCGCTGCGCCCGGCGGCCATCCACGCCAGCGGCAGGGCCCAGACCTTGGAAAAGCGCGAGGCGGGTGCGGCCTCGGCGTCGATCAGCGCTTCGACATCGGCGGAGGTGAGCCACAGGTCGGTCAGCGGGTCGAGGCTCTGGCCGGTGGCGATCGCCTGCGCGAGGAAGACGCCGTTGATCCCGCCCGCGCTGGCCCCGGCGACGATGTCGACCAGTATGCGGACGCGGATACCGCTGATGGCCTCCATTTCGGTCAGCAGGTCGCGGTAGACCGCCTGGCTGCCGCTGGTGGCGGGGGCATCGTCGTGAAAGGCGCGACTGGCGCCGGCGAGCCGCCAGATCTCCTTGGTGATGCCGTGCATGTAGACGGCGAGGCTGATGCCGCCATAGCAGACCAGAGCGAGGCGAAGTTCCTTCTCGCGCATCAGGCCCGCCCGGTCCTCATGCCGGTTCGATCACGGCCCAGATCGGCAGATGGTCCGACCCTTTCCGGGACAGGGCGGTCTGGTGGACGCCGCAGTCGGCGATGCGCAGGGTCGGCGACACCATGATCCGGTCGAGCTTGCCGATCGGGCGGCGGGCGTGAAAACTGGGGCCGGTCGTGGCCAGTGTGTAGTGCCGCCCGAAATCGCGCAGGCATCCGCCATTCGCGCTCCAGTCGTTCAGGTCGCCCATCATGACCGTCGGCAAGCGATCGGCGCAGGCATCGACATGGGCCATGATCGCCGCCGCCTGACGCCGCCGCCACAGGCCGGACAGGTCGAGATGCATGCCGACGACGCGGATCGTGCCGCCCGTGGTCCGCACGTCGGCCATCACCGCGCCGCGCGGCTCCAGCGCGGGCAGGTGGATGTCGGCGTGGTGGAGGATATCGGCCGCTTTGCGGACAAGGATGACGTTGCCGTGCCAGCCCATCGATCCGGCGCGATTGCCGAGCGGGACCGGTTTCCAGTCGCTGTGATCGGCCAGCAGGTTCGGCGGCAGCACGCAGATCCGGTCGCCGAAGCGCCGGTCCGCCTCCTGCAACGTGATGATGTCGGCGTCGATCTCGCGCAGGATGTCGAGGATCCGTTCGGGGTTGCGCCGGCGGTCGGTGCCGATCCCCTTGCGGATGTTGTAGCTGGCGGCTTTTATCATTCTGCGGGCGTAACGCCGGGATGGTGGTGCCGGTTGCAGGATTCGAACCCGCGGCATCCAGTTTACAAAACTGGCGCTCTACCAACTGAGCTAAACCGGCATGTGCGCTTCCTTTGCGTCAGGATATGCCGAAGGTCCAGCCCTCGGTTGCGGCTATTTGCGCGGTCATCGCCGGTGGGGACCACAGGGTGGGGGTGTGGGCGGTCGCGCGCAGCCATGCGGCGGTCAGGATCGCATCGGTCCTGTGGTCGTCATACGTCGCCAGGCCGGCGTGCGGATCGCAGCCGAGCGCGGCCAGCGCGGCATCGAGCGATTCGCCGTCGCGCAGCTTGCTGCGTCCTTTCCGCACACCGCCCGCGCGCGCGGCGATGGCGGTATAGATCTCGACGATCACCGCGCCGCTGTCGGGGACGGGATCGAACGGCCAGACCGGGATCCTGCCGTCCAGCGCGTGAAGCAGACGCATACCGGCGAAGCTGGCCTTCGCCACCTGCGCCGCGCCGATCGCATCGTACACGGTCGATGGCTTGCCACCGGCCCACGCCTCGCACGCGCGGTAATGGAGGAAGTCGGCCTTTCGCCCATCGGCCGCGCCGAGATAGAAATGCGTGCCGCGCCGCGCCTCCAGAAAGCCGGCCGCGCCGAGGTCCGTATCGGCGCTGTTCGCGTCGACATGCGCCCACAGCGCACGGGCGTCGGCGGTTTCGGGTTCTCCGGGCAGATGCGCGCCGCGCGCCACGAACGGCGCGGAAAAGCTGAAGTCGAAGCCGACGATCATCGGTTCGTCGCGGTGCGCCAGCAGCCAGTCGAGAATCTGCGTGCGCGACCAGACGCTGTCGGGCGGATCGACCAGTGTCGGCGCGGCGGTGCCGCTGTCGCAGGTCGCAAGGGCGATGCCCTTGTGTCGCGCACCCCTGGCCCCCGACCAGTCGATCGCGGCGAAACGACGGAAGCGATCAGGGGCGGGGGCGCACGCTTCATTCATCGACGCGTCCCCGGCGTTCGTCCCACCATGCCATCCGCTCGGACAGGCGCTTTTCGAAGCCGCGCTCGGTCGGATCGTAGAAGCGTTGCGGCGGCAGGTCGGCGGGCCAGTAGTTCGCGCCGGAAAACCCGTCCTCGCGGTCATGGTCGTAGGCGTAGCCCTTGCCATACCCGATATCGCGCATCAGTTTGGTCGGCGCGTTCAGGATGTTGTCGGGCGGCATCAGCGAGCCGGTTTCCTTCGCGACCTTCCACGCCGCCTTCTGCGCCTTGTACGCGGCGTTCGATTTGGGCGCGGTGGCGAGGTAGAGGCAGGCTTGCGCGATCGCCAGTTCCCCCTCCGGCGAGCCGAGGAAATCGTAGGTATCCTTGGCGGCGATGCACTGGACCAGTGCCTGCGGGTCGGCCAGCCCGATATCCTCGACCGCCGCGCGGGTCAGGCGGCGGAGCACGAAGAGCGGTTCCTCGCCCGCGGTCAGCATCCGCGCGAGATAATACAGCGCGGCCTGCGGGTCCGACCCGCGGATGGATTTGTGCAGCGCGCTGATGAGGTTGTAATGCCCCTCGCGGTCCTTGTCGTACACCGCGACGCGACGTTGCAGGAAGGCGGACAGCCCGGCCGGTTCAAGCGGCGCATCGAGCGCGACCGAATACAGCGTCTCGACCTGATTGAGCAGGAACCGGCCGTCGCCATCGGCGCTGGCGACCAGCGCGTCGCGCGCCGGCGTGTCGAGCGGCAATGGGCGCGCCATTTCGGCCTCCGCGCGGTCGAGCAGTTGCTCCAGCGCGGCGCGGTCGAGCCGGTGGAGGATCAGCACCTGCGCGCGGCTGAGCAGCGCGGCGTTCAGCTCGAACGACGGGTTTTCGGTGGTCGCGCCGACCAGGGTGACGGTGCCGTCCTCGACGAAGGGCAGGAATCCGTCCTGCTGCGCGCGGTTGAAACGGTGGATCTCGTCCACGAACAAAAGGGTCCGCTTGCCGATCCGGGCATGCTCGCGCGCATCGGCAAAGGCTTTCTTCAGGTCGGCGACGCCTGAAAACACAGCCGAGATGGCAACGAACCGCAAGTCCACCGCGTCGGCGAGCAGGCGCGCGATCGTCGTCTTGCCGGTGCCGGGCGGTCCCCACAGGATGATCGACGACAGGCGGCCGGCGGCGACCATCCGGCCAATCGCGCCCTCCGGCCCGGTGACGTGATCCTGCCCGACGACCTCGGCCAGCGTGCGCGGGCGCAGCCGGTCGGCCAACGGGGCGTTCTCGCTGGGGGGCGTATCGGCGGGGCGGTCCGGTTCCAGCCCGGTGAGGAGATCGGCCATCGTCCTGCCCAGATAGGCCATGCGCGCCGGCTTTCCTACCGATCACGCCGTGATCGTCACCTCTTGTATCTTTGACGTTCGGCGATATATCTAATCTATAAGATATATCGGAGATATGGTGAAATGCGATTTGGTATGGGGCATGATGCCTGGACATCGGGTGAGGACGGCATGGGACGCGGGGCGGGCCGGGGCCATCATCGGTCGCACGGCGGCGGAGGGGGTGGTCCGCGTGGGCGACGCGTGTTCGACGGCGGCGAACTGAAGCTGGTGCTGCTGAAGCTGATCGGCGACACGCCGCGCCACGGCTACGACCTGATCCGTGAACTGGAGGCGCTGACCGGTGGCGGCTATGTGCCGAGTCCGGGCGTGATCTATCCGACGCTGACCCTGCTCGACGAGATGGGGCTGATCGAGGAACAGGTGTCGGAGGGCGCGAAGAAGCGGTTCGCGGTGACGGAAGCGGGCCGCGCGCAGATCGCCGAACAGGAGTCGGTCATCGACGGACTGTTCGCGCGGATCGCCGAAATGAGCGCCCACCGCGAACGCACCGACAGCGCGCCGGTCCGCCGGGCGATGGGTAACCTGAAGGCGGTGCTGATGCACCGGCTCGGTCGCGCGGACCTGTCGATCGAGGATCAGCACGCGGTGGCGGCACTGATCGACGAGGCGGCGCAGAAGATCGAGCGACTGGCATGAGCGCCTCAGTCGCCCGGGTGCCGACGGGATCGGCCAGCCGCTATCTCCAGCAGCTTGCCAAGCATTGGGCCCACAAGATGACGGTGGTGTTCGACACGGAGTCGGCGACGATCGACTTTCCGAACGGCAGCCGGCTGGAGATGCGTGGCGATAGCGAGACTTTGGACGTGGTGCTGACCGTGCCGGAGGATGGCAATGTGGCCCGGATGCGCGGCGTCGTGGAGGAACACCTGAACCGCTTTGCGTTCCGGGAGGCACCGCTGACGTTCGACTGGCGGTAAGGGTTCGTGCTCCTGCGTTCACAGGAGCACTACTCACAACGTCGGCATCGCCCGCGTCTGGTGCTTGCTGCCCATCACGTCGAGATAGGCGTCGAGCACCGCTTCGTTGATCGTGTCCCAGCGATAGCCGGCGGCCTTCGCATGGCCGGCGGCCCCCATCCGGTCCCGCAGGCCGGGTTCGGCGACGATGCGCGCGATGGCGTCGGCATAGCGGGCGATGTCACGCGGTTCGACCAGCATGCCGGTGACGCCGTCGTCGACCAGCCCGACCGCGCCCGACGCGCGGGCGGCCAGCACCGGCACGCCGGCGGCCATCGCCTCCAGGGTCACGTTGCCGAAGGTTTCGGTGACCGACGGGTTGAAGAACAGGTCCATCGACGCGACCGCGCGGCCAAGGTCGTCGCCCGCCTGAAACCCGGCAAACACAGCGCCCGGCACCTGGGAGGCGAACCAGCCGGCGGCGGGGCCTTCACCGACGACCAGCACCTTGTGCGGGATGCCGCGCGCCTGCAGGGCCTTGATGACGTCGGCGAAAACGTCGAGACCCTTTTCCTTCACAAGCCGGCCGAGAAAGCCGATCGCGATTTCGTGGTCGCCGATGCCGAGCGACCGCCGCCATGCCATGTCGCGGCGCGCCGGCGAAAAGCGGCCATGATCGACCCCGCGCGACCAGATCGCGATCGGCGTCTTCACGCCCCATTGGTGCAGGATGTCGGCCATGCCGGCCCCCGGCACCAGCACCGCGTCGGCGCGGCTGTAGAATCGGGTCAGCATCTTCACCATCAACGGTTCGATGAAGCCGATATGGTAATAGCGCGGATATGTCTCGAACCGGGTATGCAGCGAGGCGATCGTGGCGATGCCGTGCTTGCGGCCATAGGTGAGCGCGGCGTGGCCGAGAAATTCCGGCGCGGAAACGTGGATCAGGTTCGGCGCGAACGCCTCCAGATCCCTGGCCACCGTCGGGGTGATGCCGCGACCCAGCTTGTATTCGCCGCGCCCGCCGATCATCGGGAACGCCGGCACGTCGACCAGATCGCCGGTCGCGGGAAAGGCGGGCTTGGCGACGGTCGGCGAATAGACCCGCACCTTGACCCCGCGACGCAGCAGATGGCCGACCAGCAGGTTCAACGCCTGGTTGGCCCCATCGCGTACATAATTGTAATTGCCGCTGAAGAGCGCGACGCGGAGATCCGACGGTTTCATGATTGCCGCGCGATAGCGGCCATGGTTGCGAAAGGCCAGTGGCCGTAGCGGAGCGCGGCAATCGGGCTGCGCCATCGCCAGCAGTTTTTGTTCCCTTCCCGTTCCGCATTCGCTAAGGCGTTGCCCATGGCAAAACCCCAGAAACGATTTGTCTGCCAGTCGTGCGGATCGGTGGCCTCGCGTTGGGCCGGACAGTGTGCGGATTGCGGGCAGTGGAATACGCTGGTCGAGGAAACCGCGGCGGCGGCGACCCCGTTTCAGGCAAAGCACAATCTTCAGACCGGCGGCCGGTCGATCACCTTGGTCGGGCTGGATGCCGAAATCACGCTGCCCGAACGGATGCAGACCGGGATCGCCGAACTGGATCGCGCGCTGGGCGGCGGCTTTGTCGAGGGGTCGGCGACGCTGATCGGCGGCGATCCCGGCATCGGCAAGTCGACCCTGCTGTTGCAGGCGGCGGCCAAGCTGGCGCACGCCGGGCGGAGCGTGATCTATGTCTCGGGCGAGGAGGCGGCGGATCAGGTGCGGTTGCGCGCGCGGCGGCTGGGGCTGGGCGATGCGCCGCTGATGCTGGCGGCGGCGACCAGCACGCGCGACATCCTGACGACGCTGGGGCAGGGGATGCCCCCGGCGCTGCTGGTCATCGATTCGATCCAGACGATGCACAGCGACCTGATCGAGGGCGCGCCCGGCACCGTCAGCCAGGTCCGCGCGTCGAGCCAGGAACTGATCCGCTTCGCCAAGGAACGCGGCACCGCGGTGGTACTGGTCGGCCATGTGACCAAGGACGGGTCGATCGCCGGCCCGCGCGTGCTGGAGCATATGGTCGATACGGTGCTGAGCTTCGAGGGCGAGCGCAGCCACCAATACCGGATTCTGCGCGCGATCAAGAACCGCTTCGGCGGCACCGACGAGATCGGCGTGTTCGCGATGCAGACAGAAGGGCTGACCGAGGTCGCCAACCCGTCCGCCTTGTTCCTGACCCAGCGCGAGGACGGGATTGCGGGGACGACCGTGTTCCCCGCGCTGGAAGGGACGCGGCCGGTGCTGGTCGAGATCCAGGCGCTGACCGTGCGGCTGGCGAGCGGGGCGACGCCGCGCCGCGCGGTGGTCGGCTGGGATTCCGGGCGGCTGGCGATGCTGCTGGCGGTGCTGGAGGCGCGCTGCGGCCTCAGCTTCGCGACGTCGGAAGTCTATCTGAATATCGCCGGCGGGTACAAGGTGCAGGATCCGGCCGCCGATCTGGCGGTGGCGGCGGCGTTGGTGTCGGCGCTGAGCGAGCGGCCGGTGCCGGTCGATTCGGTGGTCTTCGGCGAAATCGCGCTGTCGGGCGAAATCCGGCCGGTGGCGCACGGCGCGCTCAGGACCAAGGAATCCGCGAAACTGGGGTTCGAGCGCGCGCTGGTCCCGGCGTCGATGGCGGCGGACGGGGCCGGGTTGAAGCTGTCCGGGTTCAAGTCGCTGGGGGCGTTTGTCGGGCATATGCTGGGGAAGTAGGAGGGCTTCGTTTTCTGTTTCTGTTCCCCGGCCTTCGCCGGGGAACGGCTTTGGAGCCGGCGTTACGAAAACCCAACGGACCCGTAACGATCCGAGGGGGTAGCGAATTGCCGTGTGATGCGCCATTTGGGAGCGACACGGCCAAGGCCGATCCCTGCATGGAAACGAACGACACGCGATGGCCCTGACCGCACTCGACATTGCCGTATTGATCTGTGTCGCTGGATCGGCGCTGCTCGGCCTGTCGCGCGGGTTCGTGACCGAGGTCCTGTCGCTGTTCGCATGGGGCGGCGTGGTGATGGCGGTGAAGTTCTTTCACACCGCGTTCGCCAAGGCGCTGGTCGGTGTGGTCGGTACGGTGTCGGGTGCTGCGATGCTGGCGTTCGTGGTGCTGGCCGGCGGAACCTGGATTCTCGGGCGGCTGGTCGCACGCGCGGTGGGCGCGCGGACGCGGACGTCGGTGCTGGGACCGGTCGACCGGGCGCTGGGCTTCGGCTTCGGCGCGCTCAAGGGGCTTATCATGGCGAGTCTCGCCTTCCTGCTGGCGACCCTGGTGTTCGACACGCTGGGCGGCGGCGCGGCGCACCGGCCGGAATGGATGCGGACGTCGCGGACCTATCCGCTTTTGAATGCGACCAGCGCGAGCATCGCCGATTTCGTCGACCGGCGACGACGCGGCCTGCCGGTCTTCGGCCGGACGGGTGCACCGCCAGTCGCCACACCCTCCAACGACAGCGAGGTCGCACGGTGAACGCCCCCCTCTACAATGCCGAAATCCTGCGGCTGGCCGCGTCGATCCCGCATCACGAAAGGCTTGAAACCCCGATGGGCAGCGCCGAGCGCCGCTCGCCGATCTGCGGCAGCCGGGTGACGGTCGACGTCGATATCGACGACGAGGGTCGGGTACGCGCGGTGGGAATGCTGGTCCGCGCCTGTGCGCTGGGCCAGGCGTCGTCGGCGTTGCTGGCGACCCATGTCGTCGGGCGGACCCCGGCCGAGATCGCCGCCGCACGCGACGACCTGACCCGCTGGCTGGCGGGTGATGGCGCGGCGCCGGGGTGGCCGGGGCTGGACGTGTTCGCGCCCGCGCTGACCTACACCGCGCGTCATGCCTCGATCCGGCTGGCGTTCGAGGCGGCGGCGGACGCCGCGGAAGCGGCCGTTGCCAAGGACACCGCGCATGCATGAATCGGCGTCGCTGCTGCGCGACGGCGTCCTCATGCTGGGCTTCGCGCTGGTCTTCGTCCTGCTGTTCCGGCGGCTGGGGCTGGGTGCGACGCTGGGCTATCTGGTTGCGGGTGCGATCGTCGGGCCACAGGTGTTGGGGCTGGTCGGTGGCGCGGAAACCAAGCTGGGCATCGCCGAGCTTGGCATCACGCTGCTGCTGTTCCTCGTCGGCCTCGAACTCAGCCCGTCGCGGCTGTGGCAGCTGAAGCGCGATATCTTCGGCCTCGGGCTGATGCAGGTCGTGTTGTGCGGCATCGCGGTGTCGGTGCTGGTGTGGGGGCTGGCGCAGTTCTCGCCCGCCGCCGCGCTTGCGCTTGGCCTGCCGCTGGCGCTGTCGTCGACCGCGCAGGTTCTGCCGATGCTGCAATCGGCGGGGCGGATGCGGACGCCGTTCGGCGAGCGGACCTTTTCGATCCTGCTGTTCCAGGATCTGTCGATCGTCCCGCTCATCACCATCATCGCCGCGCTCAGCCGTGCGCCGGCGCCCGCCGGCGCGCCGCCGGGCTGGTTGCTGGCGGTCTACACCGTGCTGGCGGTCGGCGGGCTGATTTTTGCCGGCCGGTTCCTGCTGCGGCCGATGTTCCGGCTGATCGGCGTGCTGGGCGAGCGCGAGATGTTCGTGTTCGCCGGGCTGTTCACGGTCATCGCCAGCGCCGCGCTGATGGAGGCGCTGGGCCTGTCGACCGCGCTGGGGGCGTTCGTCGCCGGCGTGATGCTGGCCGACAGCCCGTACCGGCACGAGCTGGAGGCCGATGTCGAGCCGTTTCGCTCGATCCTGCTCGGCCTGTTCTTCCTGGCGGTCGGCATGATGCTGAACCTGACCGCGATCGCCGAGCGGCCGCTGTTCGTGGTCGGCATGGCGGCGGTGCTGGTGGCGACCAAGGCGGCGATCATCTTCGGCATCGGCCTGCTGTTCAGGATGACCTGGCGGCAGGCGCTGGCGATGGGCCTGTTGCTCAGCCAGGGCGGCGAGTTCGGTTTCGTGCTGTTCGCGCAGGCGCAGAACGCGCTGCTGATCGAACCGGAGGCGGCCAGCCTGTTCGGGGCGATCGTCACGCTGTCGATGGCGACGACGCCGTTCCTGATGATGATGACGCGCCGGCTGCGGACCGAACCGGTGCGCGATGGCGCGGGGCTGGCCGAGCCGCGCGCCGACGGGGCCAGCGCGCTGGTCATCGGGTATGGCCGGTTCGGCCAGACGGTCGCGCAGATGATGATTGCGCAGGGGATTTCGGTGTCGCTGGTCGACAAGGATCCCGAGATGATCGAGACGGCGGGATCGTTCGGATCGAAAGTCTATTATGGCGACGGCACCCGCCTGGACCTGTTGCGACAGGCGGGCGCGGCCGAGGTGCAGCTGCTGCTGTTCTGCATCGACGGGGACGTGATCGACGCCGACCTGCTTCATTCGGTGGCACAGGCCTTCCCCGACGCGCAGGTGTTCGTCCGCGCCTATGACCGGCGCAGCGTGATGAAGATGCGCGGCGCCCCGGTGGCGGGCACCGTGCGCGAGGTGCTGGAATCGGCGGTGTGCATGGCGCGGATGGCGATGGTCGCGGTCGATGTCGACGGCGAGCAGATCGACCGGAGCGAAAACGAATATCGTGCGCGCGATCAGGAACGGCTGACCCAGCAGACCGAAACCGGCGACCTGCGCGCCGGCATCGCCAAGATCATTACCCGGCACAACACCCCGCCGGGCCAGCCGGAATGTGGATGACGGGGCGGTGAAGAACCGGCCTCTGGCAGAGCGACTGGGCTTCGCTGTCGCGGGCCTGTGCGCGGGATGGCGACGAGAGCGAAGTTTCCGCACCCATATCGGTGCCGCTGGTCTTGTGCTGGTGGCGCTGATTGTCCTGCAACCCGCGCCGGTGTGGTGGGCAATCATTGCGATTGCCGTGTGTCTGGTGATGGCGCTGGAACTGATAAACGGCGCAGTGGAAACGATGGCGGACCTGCTGCATCCGGGCATCCACCCCGAGGTGAAGGTGTTGAAGGACATGCTGGCCGGCGCGGTGCTGGTTGTCAGTGTGGGCGCGGTGTGCGTGGCGGCGGCATTGGCCTGGGAAAGCCTGCCGCGTGTCCTGATGGTTTTGGGGATCGGACGATGAACCTGTTGCTCATGCTGGCGGCGGTGTCCGGGGCGGTTGCGGTCGGGGCCGGGGCGTTCGGCGCGCATGGCGCGAGTGGTGTCGCGGCGGACTGGCTGAAGACCGGGGGGCACTATCAGCTGATCCATGCGGTCGCGGCGATCGTCGCGTTGCGGATGGATGCGCGAGGACCGGGCTGGATCTTCGTGGTCGGCGCGGCGGTGTTTGCGGGTACGCTCTATGCGATGGCGCTGGGTGCGCCGCGCTGGCTGGGCGCGGTGACGCCGATCGGCGGTGCGTTGCTGATTGGCGGGTGGCTGTGGCTGGCGTGGACGGGTTTGCGCGGCTGATCGCCTATCGCTTCTTGCGGCAGGCGTCCGAGCAATAGACGACGCTGTCCCAGTCGCGCGCCCATTTCTTGCGCCAGGTAAACGGACGATTGCAGGCGGGGCACATCTTGGTCGGCAGGTTGGCCTTGCTGACGCCGTTGGGCATCAGCGCGCGTCCGGCCGGGGTTGCCGGTCGAGGAAGGCGGCGACGTCGGCGAGATCGACGGTCTTGTCGAGATAGGTCCGTCCAATCCCGCGCGCGAGCAGGAAGGGCAGGGTTCCGGCGGCCATTTTCTTGTCGTGGCGCATGTGGTCGACCAATGTCGTGCCGCTGGCGGTGATGCCGGCGGCGGCAAGCCCGTCGGGCAGGCCGCAGGCGCGCCAGTGGGCGGCGACCCGGTCGGCATCAGCCTGTGGACAAAGCGCTTTCGCGGCGGAATAGGCGAAGGCGAGCGCGCAGCCGGCGGCAACGCCCTCACCGTGGATCAGCGCCTGCGAGAAGCCGGTTTCGGCCTCCAGCGCGTGGCCGAAGGTGTGGCCGAGGTTCAGCAACGCGCGGGTGCCGTTGGTTTCGTGCTCGTCGGCGGCGACGATCCGCGCCTTCGCCGCGACGGCATGGGTGATGGCATATGTCCGCGCGTCGGGATCGCCCGCCAGCAGCGCCGGGCCGTGGGCCTCGCACCAGTCGAAAAAGTCGGCATCGTCGATCAGCCCGTATTTGACGACCTCGGCATAGCCGGCGCGGACTTCGCGCGGTGGCAGCGTGTCGAGCACCTGCGGGTCGATCAGGACAAGGCGCGGCTGGTGAAACGCGCCGACCAGATTCTTGCCGGCGGGGGTGTTGATCGCGGTCTTGCCGCCGACCGACGAATCGACCTGCGCCAGCAGCGTGGTCGGGATCTGCACGAAACCGCAGCCACGCTTGAGGATCGCGGTGGCAAAGCCGACCAGATCGCCGATCACGCCGCCGCCAAGCGCCACGACATGGTCGCCGCGCTCGATGCCAAGGTCGAGCAGCCGGTCGGTGAGGGTGGCAAGGCTGGCCCAGCTCTTGGTGCCCTCGCCCGGCGGCAGGACGATCGCCTCGCTCGTGACGCCGGCGGTGGTCAGTGCGGCTTGCAGCGTCGCGAGGTGAACGACGCAATTCCGGTCGGTGACGATCGCCATCATCCGACCGCGCGCGAGCGGCGCGAGATACTCAGCCGCGCCGGCCAGCAGCCCGGTCGCGATATGGATGGGATAGCTGCGCGCGCCGAGATCGACGGTGACGGTCTTCATCGGCCGATGGCTTCCAGGATCGAGGAGACGGTGAGGTCGTGCGGGCCTTTGCGGCTCGTCACATGATGTTGCGCCAGCGCGTAGACGGGATCGCGGACGCGGGCGAGTTCGCGCAGGACCGCGCCCGCGTCGCGCCCCTGCAACAGCGGGCGGTTGTCGCGGCGGCGGACCCGCTCGACCAGAATGTCGGGATGCGCGCGCAGCCAGACGGATACCGCGTCGGCAAGAATCAGCGCGCGGGTGTCGTCGTTGATGAACGCGCCGCCGCCAGTGGCGATGACCTTGGGCGTGCCGTCGATCAGCCGGGCGATGACGCGGCGTTCGCCGTCGCGGAAATACGCCTCGCCATAGGTCGCGAAGATTTCGGTGATCGGCATGCCGGCCGCCGCCTCGATCTCGTGATCGGCATCGGCGAACGGCAGTTTCAGTCGCGCGGCCAGGCGACGGCCCACGGTCGATTTGCCGACACCCATCAACCCGACGAGCACGATCGGCCGGCCGGTCCATGTCTCAGGCGTTATCGCCGCGGGAAGGGTGTGGCTTTGCATCATCGCGTGGCGGGCTATACAGCGACGGCGCGCGACGGCAAAAGGTTCGGCGCGCAAACGCGTATTCGTTTTTCGTACAGGGTTTTGTCGCATGTCCCGCCTGACCGTATCGCTCATCGTCATTCTGGTCGTGGTCGTCGGGGGGCTGTTCCTGCTCGCCGGGCGCGCGACCGAGCAACCGCAGACCCAGGTCGAGAAGGTCGTGCCGCTTGCGAACCTCTCGAACTAAGCGGCTCGCGCTCGGCGGCGGCACCGCGCTGCTACTGGCGGCGGCGCTCGGCTGGCCGGCGCTGGGGCAGGACCGGCCGGAATCGATCCTGCCGCCCGGGTTCGGCGATCCGTCGACACCGACACCGGCCCCCGCGCCGTCACCATCGCCCCGGACCGGCACGACAGCGCCGGTGACCCCTGCGCCGTCGGCGGGAACGGCGGTGGTGCAGCCCCTGCCGATGCCCGGGGCCACGCCGACACCGGCCGCCACCCCGACGCCCGTGGCGGTCGATCCGGCGGCACTGGCTGAATATGAGCTGCCGGCCTTTGCCCGGCGGTCACTGGCGCGCGTCGGTCCGGCGGGTATGCGGGAGGGCGCGCTGGAGGGCGACGCTTTCGGCGAGGCGGACGGGCGATATCTGGAAACGCTGATGCGGCGGCTCGATGCGCCGCTGCCGTCGCGCTGGGCGTCGATCCTGCTGCGACGGGCGCTGGTGGCGCGGCTGGCGACACCGGGCGACGTCAACGGCGCGGACTTCGCGGCCGAGCGTGCGTGGCTGCTGCTGCGGATGGGCGAATCATCATCCGCGCGGGCGGTGGTGCAGGGTGTCGACACGGGCAATTATACGCCGAAACTGTATCAGGTAGCGATGAACGCGCTGCTGGCGACGGGTGATCCGGGGGGTCTGTGTCCGCTGGCCGATGGTGGTGCGCGCGCGACGGGCGAGCGGGCCTGGACGATGGCGCAGGCGATGTGCGCGGCGCTGGCGGGTGAACAGGCGCGCGCCAATGCGCTCATCAAGACCGCGGGACGGCGCAAGGTGGCGAGCGGCATCGATCTGCTGCTCGCGCGGAAAGTCGTCGGGGCCGGCGCGCAGGGCGGGCAGGCGGTAACGATTGAGTGGGACGGCGTCGATTCGCTGAACGTCTGGCGGTTCGGCCTGGCGACCGCGACCGGTGTGTCGATCCCGACCGCGCTGTTCGACACGGTCGGGCGGCAGGCGCGCTACTGGTACGCCCTGTCGCCGTCGGTGGCGCTGGGCGAACGGCTGGCATCGGCGGAAGCGGCGGCGGCGCAGGGTGTGTTGTCCAGCGCGGCGCTGGTCGATGCGTACGGCGCGGTGGCGGACGACGACGAATCGAGCGCGGTCGCCAGTGGCGTCGCGCAGGATCTGCGGACCGCCTATACCGACCGGAACGTCGATGCGCGGTTGTCGGCGATCCGCCAGCTCTGGGGAACGGGACGGCCGGACTATGCCCGGCTGGTGCTGACCGCGCGGGCGGCGGTGCGGGTGCCGCCGGCAGGTGATCGCGCCGATGCCGACTGGCTGGTCGCGTCGATGCTGTCGGCCGGGCTGGACCGGACAGCGTCGCGCTGGGCATCGTCGGTCAGCGAAGGCGGCGATGGCTGGGCGATGCTGATGCTCGCCGATCCCGACCTGCGGCAGCGCGTGTCGTATCGCCAGCTCGCCGGCTATGCGGGCACCGGCAATGCCGCGCTGAAGCAGCAGTTCCTGTTCGCCGGCCTTGCCGGCCTCGGGCGGATGTCGACCGACGACATGCAGCGCGCGGCCGAGATGCTGGACGTGAAGATCGGCACCGAGACGCCGTGGACGCGGGCCATAGCGCAGGCCGCGCGCGATTCGCAGCCGGGCACGGTCGCCTTGCTGGCGGCGGTCGGCATGCAGGCGCGTGACTGGCGTGGGGTGCCGCCGGCGTCGCTGTACCGGATCGTCGCCGCGCTGCGGATGGTCGGGCTGGAGGGCGAGGCGCGGATGATCGCGGCCGAGGCGATCGCGCGGGCGTGACACCTCCCACCGACGGCGTGCCGAGCGACCGCGTGCTGATCGACCGGTTTCTCGACATGCTGGCGGCGGAGGCGGGCGCGGCGGCCAACACCATCGCAGCGTATCGCAGCGACCTGATGCTGGCATCGGTTGCGGCCGGCGGCGCGCTGGCGGTGGCCGATACCGACGGCGTTCAGCGGCTGGCCGGGGGCTGGTCTGCGCTGGCGCGCTCGACCGTGTCGCGCAAGGCGGCGGCGCTCCGGCGGTTCTACGGCTTTCTGGTGGATGACGGCTACCGTACCGACGATGTGGGGCAGGCGCTGCCACGTCCGGGTATCCGGCGACCCCTGCCGAAAATCCTGTCGCACGGCGATGTCGACCGGCTGTTCGCCCGCATCGCCGAGCGGGTCGCGGCCAAGCCGGTCGCCCCGGCCGACCTGCGTCTGTCGGCGCTGGTCGAGCTGCTGTACGGGTCGGGCCTGCGCGCCAGCGAACTCGTCGGACTGCCGCGCGCGGCGCTGGCGGCGGACCGGCCGTTCCTGATCCTGAAGGGCAAGGGCGGGCGCGAGCGGCTGGTGCCGATTTCCGACCGGGCGCGGATGGCGGTGGCGGCGTGGCGGGTGCATGTGCCGGCCGATCGCGCGTGGCTGTTCCCGTCCGGCAGGGAGCAGGGGGGAAAGGGGCATCTGTCGCGCATCCGCCTGTATCAGCTGGTCAAGGCGCTGGCCGCCGATGCCGGCATCCCGCCCGACCGGGTCAGCCCGCACGTCCTGCGCCATGCGTTCGCGACGCATCTGCTGGAAGGCGGCGCGGACCTGCGCGCGTTGCAGATGATGCTGGGCCATGCCGATATCGCGACGACCGAGATCTACACCCATGTCGATGCCGGGCGGCTGGTCGAGCTGGTCAATATGCGTCATCCGCTGGCCGAGATTGACGCGCGCCGGCCGCCGGCCTAACGCGCCGCGCTTTGTGGTCGACCCTCGCGGGGCTGGCCTTTCCGCGGGGCGTCGATAGAAGGGCGCGAGCGGCTACCCCAAGACGAAAGAGATGATGGCAAGCTTCCTCGACTTCGAGAAACCGATCGCCGAGCTTCAGGGCCGGATCGACGAACTGCGCACGACGGCGGCCGATGGCACGGTCGATATCGACGCGGAGATCGGCCGGTTGCAGGCCAAGTCCGACAAGCTGTTGCGCGATACCTTCGCCCGGCTGACGCCGTGGCAGAAGACACAGGTCGCGCGCCACCCCGAACGCCCGCATTTCAAGGATTATGTCGCCGGCCTGTTCGACGAGTTCGTGCCGCTCGCCGGCGACCGCGCCTTTGCCGACGATCAGGCGATCATCGGCGGCTTCGCGATGTTCCGCGGACGGCGGGTGATGGTGATCGGCCATGAAAAGGGCAACGACACCGCCAGCCGGCTGCGCCACAATTTCGGCATGGGCAAGCCCGAGGGATATCGCAAGGCGATCCGGCTGGTCGAGCTGGCGGCGCGGTTCGGCCTGCCGATCGTGACACTGGTCGACACGTCGGGTGCGTTCCCCGGTATCCAGGCCGAGGAGCGCGGCCAGGCCGAGGCGATCGCCCGGTCGACGGCTGCCTGTCTTGAGGCCGACGTGCCGGTCGTGTCGGTGATCGTCGGCGAGGGCGGATCGGGTGGCGCGGTGGCGCTGGCCGCGGGCAACCGGGTGCTGATGTTCGAGCACGCGGTCTATTCGGTGATTTCGCCCGAGGGGTGCGCGTCGATCCTGTGGCGCACGTCGGACAAGGCGCCCGATGCGGCCGAGGCGATGCGGGTGACCGCGCAGGATCTGAAAACGTTCGGTGTCATCGACACCATCGTGCCCGAACCGGTCGGTGGCGCGCATCGTGACCCAGGCGTGGCGATCAGTTCGCTGGGCGATGCGATCGAGGGGGCGCTGGGAAGTCTGGTCGCGCTGGACCCCAAGGCGCTGCGGCGCGAGCGGCGCGAGAAGTTTCTGGCGATGGGGCGGCTTTAGGCCGTCGCGTCATCGGCCAATACGAAAAGGGGCGGCAAACCTGGTTTGCCGCCCCGTTCCGTTGTCCGAGCAGAAAAACTCAGCCAGCCTTCATGTTCGTCGAGACGTTGTTGAACGTCTTGGTCAGCTGGTTGCCCAGGCCCTGCATGGCGGCAATGGCGGCAACGGCGATCAGCGCGGCGATCAGGCCGTACTCGATTGCGGTTGCGCCCTTCTTGTCGCCGAAAAACTTGCGGATCGTCTTCATACCGGTCTCCATGGTTGCAAAAGCTTCAGTCACCCGGTCGAACCGGCATGACCGGGTCGACGCAACTGGAGGTAGACGGTGGACATTGAGAAATGTTTAAGAGCCGGGAACAATGTCGAAGCGCCGTCGATCAGTTCGTCTTCGACACCTTGGTGCTGATGTTGCCCCACAGCGCGGTGGTGACGTCGGCAACCTGCGTGAAGGCACCGATCATCGCGATCACGACCAGACTGACGATGAGGCCATATTCGATCGCGGTCGCGGCCCGGCGATCGCGGGCAAAGCGGACAAGGCGCTGTACGGCGCGCGAGGGGAGCAGCCGCGACTTCATGAGGCTGGTTTAACCCGTATTGCTTAACGAACCATCAAAGGGCCGCTGCCGAATGTCGATTCCGTACCTGTTGCCGGTTGTCGCCGCCGCGCTGAACGATGCGGGTGGCCGGGTGCTGGTGCAACAGCGGCCGGCGGGCAAATCATTGGGCGGTCTTTGGGAATTTCCGGGCGGGAAGATCGAGCCGGGCGAGACGCCGGAGGCGGCTCTGGTCCGCGAACTGGCCGAGGAACTGGGCATCGTCGTGGCGATCGGGGATCTGCGGCCGATCGCCTTTGCCAGCCACGGACTCGGCGCGCGTCACCTGGTCCTGCTGCTGTACCGCGTCGATGGGTGGCAGGGGGTGCCGCAGCCGCTGGAGGCCAGCGCGCTGCGATGGGAGCGGCCCGAGGCATTGCACCACCTGCCGATGCCGCCGGCCGATGTGCCGCTGGTCGAGGCTTTGGTGCGGTTGCTGGACTAAATCCTGCCGCGCGATCGCGCCGTCAGATAACCCAGGTCAGGCCGGCCGGCGCTTCATTGGCAGCGATCCGGCGGCGATTGGTCACCATCCGGTCGTGCAGCATGACGATTCGCGTGCTGCCGGTCCGCTCGAACAGCGCGGGCACGAAGGCGTGGACCAGCGCGGCGCAGCCGGCGGTCAGCAGGTGCCGCGCGAAGAACAGTGAATGGCCCATATGCGCGACATAGCCCTCGTCGACGGTGCGGGGATGGGCCAGAAAATACCGCTCGATCATTATCGGTCCTTCATTGCGACGACACGATCATAGCTGGCCTGCCCAAGAAATTGGTTCCAAGTTTTGCAGGCCGGCGGCATGAAGGAGGCAGTTGTTGCTGCCGGAGCGTGCATATGGAGAATATTGTTCTCGATCCCGTCGATCGGCGCATCCTCGCCATGTTGCAGGTCGACGCGAATCGGTCGGTCGCGGACATTGCCGAGGCGGTCGGGCTGTCGACGACGCCGTGCTGGAAACGGATCAAGCGGCTGGAGCGTGACGGCGTGATCGAGCGCCGGGTGGCGATCCTGAGCCGCGACCGGCTGGGGCTGGGGGTGACGGTGATCGTGGCGATCAAGACCGCGCGGCACAGCGATGCGTGGCTTGACGATTTTTCGGCCGGCGTATCGGCGATACCCGAGGTGGTGGAGTTTTATCGCATGAGCGGCGAAATCGACTATCTGCTGAAGATCGTCGCGCGCGACATCGCCGATTACGACCGCATCTATCGCAAGCTGACCAAGGTCGCGGACCTGCACGACGTGTCGTCGTCGTTTGCGATGCAGGAGATCAAGTCCACGACCGCGCTGCCGCTGTAGAATTGGAGGCCCGACCGGGAATCGAACCCGGGTGCGAGGATTTGCAGTCCTCTACGTCACCACTCCGCCATCGGGCCTCAACGCGTTGCAGGCGGCGGCTGATGCCGTGGGGGACGTGGCATGTCAACCACATGTCTTGCGAATAGTGCGTCCGGTCGGCCTGTGCGCCCCTCCGTCGGGCTTGGCCTGATGCCGCGCGCGCGATACAAGCGCGACAGTGATTTAGTGTATTGTGCGGCTAAGACAGCCGTGGCACAGAGGCGAGGCTATGACGATGACGAGCGCACAGACCGGTTTCGACACGATGCGTCACGCGATGGTGGCGAGCCAGTTGCGGACGACGGCGGTCAACGATCCGCGCGTCGTCGCGGCGATGGCGACCGTCCCGCGCGAGCGGTTCGTGCCGGGTGAGGCGGCGGCGATCGCCTATCGCGACACCGCCCTGCCGATCGGCAATGGTCGCCATGCCAATGTCCCGATGGCGACCGGCAAGCTGCTGACCGAGGCGTATCTGACCGGCACCGACCGGGTGCTGCTGATCGGGGCGGCGGGTGGCTATACCGCTGCCTTGCTGTCCGGCCTGGTGGCGCGCGTCGTCGCGGTCGAAAGCGACGCGGCGCTGGCGGCGCACGCCCGCGAGGCGCTGGCGGGTTATGCCAACGTCACGGTCGTTGAGGGCGCGCTGGAGGCGGGTCACGCCGCCGACGCACCCTATGACCTATTGCTGGTCGACGGCGCGGTCGAGCATCTGCCCGACGCGCTGGTCGCCCAGGTGGCGGTCGGCGGCCGCGTGCTGACCGGTCTGGTCGATCGCGGCATCACGCGGCTGGCACAGGGTACGCGGACGGCGGGCGGCTTCGCGCTGACGCCGTTCGCCGATGTCGATTGCGTCGGCCTTCCCGGCTTTGCGCTGCCCCGCAGCTTCACCTTCTGAAAGCGACCATGACCAACGCCCTGACCCGACCTGTTGCTGTGTTTCTGGCCGGGGTGGCCGGCCTTGCGCTGGTCGCGCCGGCCACTGCCGAGACGCTGCGCGAGGCGATGGTCAAGGCGTATACCACCAATCCGACGCTCACCGCCCAGCGCGCGACGCTCCGCGCGACGGACGAGAATGTGCCGATCGCGCGCGCGTCGAGCCTGCCGGCGCTGACGGCCAACGGGGCGTTCACCGAAAATCTCGTGGTCGCCGGCAACAGCGTCTTCAATCCGGCGCGACAGGCCACGGCCAACACCCAGTTGTCGATCCCGCTGTACCAGGGCGGCGGCGTGAAGAACCAGATCGCGGCCGCCCGTACCCGGGTCGAGGGCGGTCGCGCCACGCTGCGCAGTACCGAGGCGGACCTGTTCACCAACGTCGTCGCGGCGTATATGGACGTCATCCGCGACGAGGCGATCGTCGGTCTGAACACGCAGAATGTCCGGGTGCTGGACGTCAACCTGCGCGCCAGTTCGGACCGGTTCCAGGTCGGCGACCTGACCCGCACCGACGTCGCCCAGTCCGAAGCGCGGCTGGCGCTCGCCCGCGCGCAATTGCAGTCGGCACAGGCGCAGCTGATTTCCAGCCGCGAAAACTACATCCGCGTGGTCGGCGACGAACCGCAGTCGCTGGTCGAACCGCCGGTGCTGCCCAATCTGCCGGCAGCGTCCGACACGGTGGTCGCGGTCGCGCTGCAGAACAATCCGGCGTTGCTGGCCGCCGCCAAGGAGCGCGACGCAAGCCGGTATGATGTCGGTGTCGCGCGTGCCACCCGCCTGCCGCGGCTGAGCGCGGTCGCGGGCGGCAGCTATTACAACTATCTCAATTCGCTGGGCGCGGCGGGCAGTCTGGTCGGCGGGATCCCCCTGTCGGGCACGGCGGCGCAGGCCGGGCTGCAGCTGTCGGTGCCGCTGTTCCAGGGTGGGCGCCCCGCGGCGCAGGTGCGGCAGGCCGAGGCGTTGCAGTCGCGCGCGATCGAGCAGGTGACGCTGGCCGAACGCGGCGTGATCGCGCAGGCGCGCTCCGCCTATGCCGTCTGGCGGTCGGCGGAGCAGGTGATCGCGTCGTCCGAAATCGCGGTCAACGCCAACAAATTGTCGCTGGAGGGCGTCCGCGCTGAAAACAGCGTCGGCACGCGCACCATCCTCGACATCCTGAATGCCGAGCAGGAATTGCTGAACAGTCAGGTCACGTTGGTGACCGCGCGCCGCGACGCCTATGTCGCGGGCTTCGCGCTGCTGGCGGCAATGGGCCGGGCCGAGGCGCGGAACCTGGGGCTGGACGGCGGTGCGCTGTACGATCCGGTCGCCAATTACGACCGCGTCCGCAACCGCATCAATGATTTCGACAGCGATGGCGAGCCGGCGCCAGTGGCGACCTCGACCGCTAACAGTCGCGCACAGACCGCCGCCGTCAGGCCGACCAGCGACCCGATGCTCGACAGCAGTGTTGACAGAAACGCGGCGATAACCACAGGTGCGGACTCGCCGAACCGCGGGGGTGCACCTGTTCGGTAAGCTACGGGTGGAAGACGTGATGGGGGATATCAGCGCCGAACCGTCGATGGAGGAAATCCTCTCGTCGATCAAACGGATCATCGCCGAGGAGGAAAGCGGCGCGCCCGCGCGGCCACGGCGCGCGCGTACGCCGTCGCGGCTGCTGGACGAGGATGGCGACGAGGACGAGATTCTCGAACTCAGCGATCCGATTCCGGCCCCGGCGCGGCCAGAACCCGTGCCGCAGCGCCCGGTCTTTGCCAAGGTGACGCCGGAGCCGCGCGCGCAGGCACCCGCCGCGCCCGCGCCGCCGCCAATTGCGGCACCTGCCGCCGCTGAACCGGACCCCGACCCCATAGTCTCGACCCGCGCCGCCAGCGCCACGCGCGGCTCGCTCGATGCGCTGACCCGCATGGTGGTGAAGCCCGAACCGGGCAGCGACGGCACGCTGGAGGGGCTGGTCCGCGACCTTCTGCGCCCGATGCTGGCCGAATGGCTCGATTCGCACCTGCCCGACATGGTCGAGGCAATGGTGGCCAAGGAAATCGCGCGAATCTCCAGCCAGCAGCGCTGAGGCTGGCCTAGCCGCTCGCGTCCCGTTACAGCGCGGGGCATGAGCGAGATGTCCAAGACCTTCGACCCCGCCGCCATCGAGGCGCATTGGTACAAGCATTGGGAAGAAAAGGGCCTGTTCCGCCCCGATCGCCCGGGTGCCGAGCCGTGGACGATCGTCAATCCGCCGCCCAACGTCACGGGCAGCCTGCATATCGGCCACGCGCTCGACAACACGTTGCAGGACATATTGGTCCGCCACGCCCGGCTGAAGGGCAAGGACGCGCTGTGGGTGGTCGGCACCGACCATGCCGGCATCGCCACGCAGATGGTGGTGGAGCGCAATCTGGCCAAGGACGGCGTGAAGCGTACCGACCTTGGCCGCGAGGCATTCGTCGACAAGGTCTGGGACTGGAAGGCCGAGAGCGGCGGCGAGATCACGCGCCAGCTGCGCCGCCTTGGCTGTTCGATGGACTGGGCCAACGAACGCTTCACGATGGACGAGGGCTTTTCCAAGGCCGTCCTGAAGGTGTTCGTCGAGCTGCACCGGCAGGGCCTGCTGTATCGCGACAAGCGCCTCGTGAACTGGGATCCGGGCCTTGGCACCGCGATCAGCGATCTTGAGGTCGAGACGCGCGAGATCAAGGGCAGCTTCTGGCACCTGCGTTATCCGCTGGCGGACGGCAGCGGCTTCATCGAGGTGGCGACGACGCGGCCCGAGACGATGCTTGCTGACATGGCGGTCGCGGTGAACCCCGAGGACGCGCGTTACACCGCGCTGGTCGGCAAGCAGGTACGCCTGCCGATCACCGGGCGGCTGATTGACATCGTGCCAGACGAACATGCCGATCCGGCGCTCGGGTCGGGCGCGGTGAAGATCACGCCGGGGCATGACTTCAACGATTTCGAGGTCGGCCGGCGCGCGGGTATCGAGGCGCGCGACATGCTCAACATGCTCGATCCGAAGGCGCGGATCGTCCAGACGGCGGATGGTCTGGTTCCGGCCGAGCTGCTGGGCCTGACCACAGCGGAGGCGCGCACGGCGGTGGTCGCGCGGTTGAAGGACGAGGGGTTCCTGATCCCGCACACCGACAAGGACGGCGTGGAGCACGACGCCGAGCCGCGTACGATCCAGACGCCCTATGGCGACCGCTCGGGCGTGGTGATCGAGCCGTGGCTGACCGACCAATGGTATGTCGACGCCAAGACGCTCGCCCAGCCGGCAATCGAGGCGGTGCGATCGGGCGCGGTGCAGATCGTGCCGAAGTCGTGGGAGAAGACGTATTTCAACTGGATGGAAAATATCCAGCCCTGGTGCGTGTCGCGGCAACTGTGGTGGGGGCACCGGATTCCGGCTTGGTTTGCCGATGACGGATCAGTGTTCGTAGCCGAGACGGAGGCAGAAGCGCAGGCACAAGCTGGCGCGGATGTGGCGCTGTCACGCGATCCCGACGTTCTCGATACCTGGTTTTCCAGTGCCTTGTGGCCGTTTGCCACGCTTGGGTGGGATGGTTCCCAGTCTCCGTTCGCTTCGAGCGACGTCGAGAAGCCCGTACCCGGGGCCGGTTTCTCGACTGCGCTCGAAACGAACGGGCAGTTGGGGCGTCCCGCGTCGCAACTCGGCGGTCGCTATCCTAACGACGTGCTTATTTCCGGCTTCGACATCCTGTTCTTCTGGAACGCGCGGATGATGATGCAGGGTTTGCACTTCATGGGCGATGTGCCGTTCAAGACGCTGTATCTGCACGGTCTGGTCCGCGCGGCGGACGGCTCGAAGATGTCGAAGTCGAAGGGTAACACGGTCGATCCGCTCGGCCTGATCGACACCTATGGGGCCGACGCGCTGCGCTTCTTCATGGCGGCGATGGAGAGCCAGGGCCGCGACATCAAGATGGATGAGAAGCGGGTCGAGGGGTATCGCAACTTCGCGACCAAGCTGTGGAACGCCAGCCGCTTCGCGCAGGCCAACGGCATCGGCGGATCGACCACGCTGGAGGCACCCACGGCGACGCTGGCCGTCAACAAATGGATCATCGCCGAGACGATCCAGACGGTGCAGGCGGTCGACCTGGCGCTGGCCGATTACCGGTTCGACGGCGCGGCCAACGCGATCTATCAGTTCGTGTGGAGCCGGTTCTGCGACTGGTATCTCGAACTCATCAAGCCGCCGATGGTCGGTGATCAAAAGGGCGTGGTGGATGACGAGACGAAGGCCGTGGCCGGCTGGGTGCTCGACCAGATCCTCGTCCTGCTGCACCCGTTCATGCCGTTCATCACCGAGGAACTGTGGCACGCGCTCAGCCCCCGCGAGCATGACCTGATCGTCGCGCAGTGGCCGATGGCCGATGCGCGCGCGATCGACCCCGAGGCGAGCCGCGAGATCGACTGGCTGATCCGGCTGGTCGGCGAGGTGCGGACCGCGCGCAACGAACTGAACGTGCCCCCGGGCGCGCGCCTGCCGATGCATGTGCGCGATGCGTCGCCGGACACGCTGGCGCGGATCGCGCGGCAGGGGGCGGTGCTGGCGCGGATGGCGCGCGTGACTCATGCGGAGGGCGAGGCGACCGGCGGCGCTGGTGCGGCGCAGGTGGTGGTCGACGAGGCGACGTTCGTCCTGCCGCTGGACGGCGTGATCGACCTCGACGCCGAACGCGCGCGGCTGACCAAGGCGATTGCGGCGGTCGAGAAGGAACGCGATGCGCTGGGCGGGCGGCTGTCGAACGCGAGCTTCGTCGAACGGGCCAAGCCAGAGGCGGTGGAAAAGGCCAAGGCCGACCATGCCGAGAAGTCGGCGGAGGCGGCGCGGTTGCACGCGGCGCTGGGGCGGTTGGGGTAACTCCCCTCCCGCTTGCGGGAGGGGCTGGGGGAGGGGCTTCCTCCCGGACATACCTTGCGCGTCGGATCAGGCCCTCCCCTGACCCCTCCCGCAAGCGGGAGGGGAATTATCGTGGCGAGCAGACCCGGACAGCGTGACCTGACCACCGGCCCGATCGGCAAGACGCTGCTCGCGTTCGCGCTGCCGACGCTCGGGTCGAGCGTGCTGCAGTCGCTGAACGGGTCGATCAACGCGATCTGGATCGGCCAGTTTCTGGGCGAGCGTGCGCTGGCGGCGACGACCAACGCCAACATCATCATGTTCCTGCTGATTGCCGCCGTCTTCGGCTTCGGCATGGCCGCGACGATCCTGATCGGCCAGAATATGGGCCGGCGGGACATGGACGCGGTGCGGCGGGTGCTGGGCACCGCCTTCGGGCTGTTCGCGATCATCTCGGTAGTGACGGTCGTGGTGGGGTGGTTCGTCGCGCCGACGATCCTGACAGCGTTGTCCACTCCGGCGGAGGTCTATCCCCTGGCGCTGGCCTATCTGCGCGTCATCTTCGTCGCGATGCCGGCGGGGTTCCTGACCGTGCTGCTTACGATGGCGCTGCGCGGCACGGGCGATTCGCTGACGCCGCTGAAGTTCATGGCGCTGGGGTCGGTGGTCGACGTCGTGTTGAACCCGCTGTTCATCCGGGGGATCGGACCGATCCCGGCCTTGGGAATCCAGGGGTCGGCGCTGGCGACTTTGGTCGCCAACGGCGTCTCGCTGAGCGCACTTGTCTGGTACATCTATGCCCGCGACCTGCCGATCCGGCTGCGCGGGCCTGAAATGAGCTATCTGCGGCCCGACCCGACCTTGCTGAAGTCCATCGTGACCAAGGGGCTGCCGATGGGGTTGCAGATGCTGGTCGTGTCCACGTCGGCCTTGGCGATGATCGGTCTGGTCAACCGCAACGGCACGTCGACCACCGCCGCCTATGGTGCTGCGAACCAGCTATGGACCTATGTCCAGATGCCGGCGATGGCGGTGGGTGCGGCGGTCAGCGCGATGGCGGCGCAGAATATCGGGGCCGGCCGCTGGGACCGGGTCGACCGGATCACGCGCGACGGGCTGGTCATGAACCTTGGCCTGACCGGCGCGCTGATCGTGATCCTGACCCTGCTCGACCGCCATGTCCTGTGGCTGTTCCTGGGGCAGGACGCCGCGTCGATCGACATCGCCGTGCGGATCAACCTGCTCGCGGGCTGGAGCTTCGTGCTGTTCGGCGTGTCGATGGTGCTGTCGGCGACGGTGCGCGCGAACGGAGTGGTGATCGCGCCGCTGCTGATCCTGGCGACCGCGATGTTCCCGGTGCGGTTCGGCATGGCCTATGCCCTGGAACCGCGCTGGGGTGCGGACGCGATCTGGTGGAGTTTCCCGGCGGGGTCGTTTGCGTCGATGATCCTGACCATCGCCTATTACCGCTTCGGCAACTGGCGCAAATCGACGCTGGTGACCAAGCCGGATCAAGCGGAATGTCACGAACAGGCGATGGCCGAGGGGCAGCCGACGGGCAAGCCGATGCCGGTCGGTTGACGCCTACCCCCGAAATCCTACCCCCAGTCGGCCGCCGACACCGGGCCTTCGATTGGGGCCATGACCTCGATAATGCCGGCGGCGATGCGGGCGGTCACCGGCGTCTTGGCCAGCACCTCGCCGTCGATCGAGATGGGGAGCGGCGGGATCGTCTGGATGCGGATGCTCTTGCCGCGGAAATCGCGCGTGTCCTCATGTCGGGACTTGTGGCGAAAGACGCTGGCGACCCAGTTCTTGACCAGCCGCCGCTTCACATGGCCACACACCGCCTGCACCACGATTTCGCCCGAATCGATTTCGGCGGCGTCGACCAGATCGGTGCCGCCGTGATACGGACCGTTGGAGATGCGAACCTCCACCACGCGCAGGCGTTCCTGCGTCTCGCCCTCGCCGATGATGAGCGTGAAGGGGCGGAAGCGCATGAACTGATAGGCCGCCCAGCCAAGATAGCCGAGCCGGCCCAGCACCTTCTTCAGCCCGTGCGGCACGGTCTTGGCGATCTGCGGCGAGATGCCCATCGCCGCGCAATTGGCGTAATAATCGTCGTCGATCATGCCCAGGTCGATCCGGCGCGGGCGGCCGGTACGCAGCACGTCGATCGCGCCGTCGACATCCATCGGGATGCCGAGCGTGCGGCAAAAGCTGTTCGCGGTGCCAAGCGGCAGGACGCCGAGGATCACATCCTTGCCGACCAGCAGGTCGACGAGGCCGCTGATGGTCCCGTCGCCACCGCCAAGGATCACGAGGTCCGGTTTCTTCGCCAGCGCGCGGCGGACGGTGCGTTCCAGATGCCTGGGGTCCTCGACCGCATGGGCATCCACGGTGTAGGGCAGTCCCTCCATCGCGGCGCAGGCGCGCTTGAACAGCGCCTGGCCACGGCGCGATTTGGCATTGACGATCATCGCCGCGGACTTGATCTCGCGCATGGCTTTTCCCCCTCGCCGGATGGCGGTTACGCCCCCGTAACGCTTGCAGGGGCGTGTATGATCCCGCACAAGCCGGCCCATGTCCGCAACCTATCCCGCCCTTCGCCTGCGCCGTACGCGCGCCACCGACTGGAGCCGCCGGCTTCATGCCGAAACCGTCCTGACACCGGCCGATCTGATCTGGCCCTTGTTCATTGCCGAGGGGCAGGGGGTGGAGGAGCCGGTGTCGTCCTTGCCCGGTGTGTCGCGCTGGTCGGTCGACGGCATCGTCGCGCGGGGGCGCGAGGCGCGCGACCTAGGTATTCCGTGCGTCGCGCTGTTCCCCAACACGCCCGGCCATCTGCGCAGCGACGACGGCGCGGAGGCGGTCAATCCCGACAATCTGATGTGCCGGGCGATCGCTGCGCTGAAGGATGCGGTGCCGGAGGTCGGCGTGCTGACCGACGTGGCGCTCGATCCCTATACGACCCACGGCCATGACGGGCTGGTCGATGCGGCCGGCTATGTGATGAACGACGCGACGGTCGAGGCGCTGGTGGCACAGGCGCTGAACCAAGCGGCGGCGGGCAGCGACATCATCGCGCCCAGCGACATGATGGACGGCCGGATCGGTGCGATCCGGGGTGCGCTGGAAAGCGACGGGCGACACAATGTCCAGGTCATGTCCTATGCCGCCAAATATGCCAGCGCCTTCTACGGCCCGTTCCGCGACGCGGTCGGCTCGCGCGGGCTGCTGAAGGGCGACAAGAAGACCTATCAGATGGACCCCGCCAACGCCGAGGAGGCGCTGCGCGAGGTCGCCGCCGATCTGGCCGAGGGCGCGGACAGCGTCATGGTGAAGCCGGGGCTGCCCTATCTCGACATTATCATGCGGGTGAAGGCGGCGTTTCAGGTGCCGGTCTTCGCGTACAGCGTGTCGGGCGAATATGCGATGATCGAGGCGAGCGTCGCGGCCGGCGCGGGCGAGCGTGACGCGCTGGTGCTGGAAACGCTGATGGCGTTCAAACGCGCCGGATGTTCGGGCGTCCTGACCTATCATGCGGCCCATGCGGCGCGACTGCTGGGGGCGTGATGGCGTCGGGCAAGCGTGCGATGCAGGCTTTTGGCCGTTTCCCCGCGAAGGCGGGGATCCAGAATCAAGCAGGACAAAGGCTTGCAGTATGTGTGTCCCTGGACCCCCGCCTGCGCGGGGGAACGGGCAGGGCGAGGCGGCATGGGACGCGCTTCCCGCAAATGACGGTTCACTGTGTTGCAGGGCGATAGCGCCGTGACCGAACAGCCGTTTGAAGTCAGTCCCCGCGCCGTGCCGCGCGCGCTGTACGTCGCCACCATATTGGCGGGATCGTTCCTGCTGTTCCTCGTCCAGCCGATGGTCGCGCGGATGGCGTTGCCGCGGCTGGGCGGTGCGCCGGCGGTGTGGAACTCGGCCATGCTGGTCTATCAGGCGCTGCTGCTCGGCGGCTATGCCTATGCCCATTGGCTGGGGCGGGTGCGGCCGCGGATGCAGGCGGTGGTGCATGGCGGCGTCCTGCTGCTCGCCGCATTGTGGCTGCCGATCGGGCTGATCGCGATGCCGCTGCCGGCCGACGCGCAGCCGGCGGTGTGGGTGCCGTGGCTGCTCGGCCTGTCGATCGGGCCGCTGTTCTTCGCGGTGTCGGCGCAGGCCCCGCTGATCCAGCGCTGGTACAGCACGGCCAGCGGTGGGCGCGATCCATATGCGCTGTATGCGGCGTCGAACCTTGGCAGTTTTGCCGGGCTGATCGCCTATCCGTTGCTGGTCGAGCCGCTGATGAGCCTCCACGCGCAGAGCCTGTTGTGGACGGCGGGCTATGCGTTGGTCGTCCTGCTGGTCGCGTCCTGCGCGATGCTGCTGCCCGGAACGGCGCGCGCGGAGCATGTGGTGGCGACCAGTCCGCGGGTGCCGTGGCCGCGCTATCTGCACTGGATCGCGCTGGCGTTCGTGCCGTCAGGGCTGATGCTGGCGACATCGACCTACATCACCACGGATATCGTCGCGATGCCGCTGCTGTGGGTGCTGCCGCTGGGGCTGTACCTGCTCAGTTTCACGATCGCCTTCGCCTCGTCCCGCGATACCGCCGAGATGCTGACCCGGATCGCGCCGATCACCATCCTGCTGTTCGGCGGCATCATGATCGGCGGCTATCAGGAAAAGCCATATCTGAACGCCGGCATCGCGCTGATCCTGCTGTTCATGACCGCCGTCGCGCTGCACACCGCGATGTACCGCGCGCGGCCCGAGCCGGACCGGCTGACCGCCTTCTACCTCGCCATGTCGATCGGCGGTGCGCTGGGCGGGGTGTTCGCCGGGCTGATCGCGCCGGTCGTGTTCGACTGGACCTATGAATATCCGCTGCTGATCCTGGCGGCGGGCGCGCTGGTGCCGCAACTGTACCTGACCACCGGCATCCGCCGGTTGTGGATGGGGCGCTGGCGGCGGGTCGCGTTCGGGGCGGTGATCGCGATCGCGCTGGGGCTGTTCGTGCTGCGATTCGTCGGCCCGGACGATCTGTTCGGCGAAACGCGGCAGGGGGGTGCCTTTACGGTCATCGCGCTGGTCGGCCTGATCGCGATCGGCGCGCGGGTGCCCTATGTCGTGCTGCTGGCGTCGGCGCTGCTGCTGTTCGGTGGTTATCGCTCGCTGACCCTGTCGGTGGAGGGCGGTGCGCGGACCCGCAGCTATTTCGGTGTCTATACCGTGCGCGATCAGGGTCGGACGCGCGAGCTGGACCACGGCACGACCGTCCACGGCGTCCAGCTGACCGGGTCGGACGCGCGTGAGCGGACGCCAACCACCTATTACGCGCCGGGATCGGGCGTGGGGCAGGCGATGACGCTGCTCGGGCCGCTCTATGGGCCGGGGGCGCGTGTCGGCGTCGTCGGGCTGGGGACGGGGACGCTCGCCTGCTACGCGCGGCCAGGGCAGGCATGGCGGTTCTACGAGATCGATTCGGCGATCGTCCACATCGCGCGCGATAGCGGGCAATTCACGTTCCTGCCCAAATGCCTGCCCGATCCGCCGATCCGGATCGGTGATGCGCGGATCAGCCTGGCGGCCGAACCGTCGGACAGCCTTGACCTGCTCGCGCTCGATGCCTTTTCGTCGGACAGCGTGCCGATGCACCTGATGACGGTGGAGGCGTTCGCGACCTATGGCCGGGTGCTGAGTCGACGCGGGCTGCTGCTGGTGCATATCTCCAACCGGTTCCTTGATCTGGAACCGGTGGTGGCTGCCGCCGCCAGGGCCGGCGGGTGGCAGGCGATCACGCTGGACTATGCGCCGTCGTCGCTGGCGATCGGGGCGAACCGGTCGCTATGGGTCGCCCTGTCGCGCGATCCCGGGGCGCCGGCGGCGCTGCGCGAAAATGATCCTGACTGGCGGCCGGCACGGGCAACGCCGGGGTTCGCGGCCTGGACCGACGATTACTCGACGATCCTGCCGTTGATCCGCGGGCTTCGGTAGACAGGGCCTTACGCCGGTGCGAGTGAGGCGCCGATGCGGTCGATCGTCCCGGTCTGGCGCGTCGTCGTCGCTTTCGCCCGGTTCTGCAGCGCGGTGACGGCCGGATAGACCGGGGCCAACGTCGCCGCGCGGTCGATGGCGATCTGTTCGATATCGGTCACGACCGACGATGTCTGCGCACGCACGTCGTCCAGCCCGGCCAGCAGCGTCTGCGCGGTGATCCAACTCTCCGACCCCGCACGCGCGCCCTTCGCAGCGCGGGCCGCACGCTCGGCGGCAGCCGATTCGGTCGCGAACCGCGCCTCCAGTCCGGTCAGCCTGCTGTCCAGCGCGGCGAGGCGGGCATCCAGTGCCGCGTCGGGCGTGGCGACCGCGACCGGCACCTCCGGCTCGGCAAAACCCTGTTTCTCCACCGCGCGCGGCGCGAGCGAGGGATAGGGCGTCATATCCTTCACGCAGGCTGTCAGGCCGGTCAGCGCGGGCAGAAGCCATAGCGGCAGGATGTGCAGACGGCGGCGCGGAGATTCGGGCGGAGATTTGGGCGGGGAAGGGGTGCGGATCATGCAAATCGTCTATGGCGTCGAACAAATTGGCGCAACGGGGTTGCGTCGGCAAAAAACGCTGCTATCAGCGCCACTCCAATGTGCGCCCATAGCTCAGCTGGATAGAGCATCAGACTACGAATCTGAGGGCCGGGCGTTCGAATCGCTCTGGGCGCACCATTTGGAAACCGTGGCAGCACGGACAAAAGCCGGGTCGGCGACGACCCGGCTTTTTTGTGTCCTGGATAGTTCGGCGTTGGCGAGCGTCCGTCCGAACGTGAGGCAGGATCGCAAGCACCGGTCGGCGGACATTGCTGTTCTGCGCGCCGGTGTGCCGAGGATCAAGACCTCGAAGTACGGGTGAACTGCCGTTGATTCACCCGTCATTGCGAGCGCGGCGAAGCTATCCAGCACCACAGGCAAGACGCTCCGGATCGCTGCGCCATGCTCGCAACGACGGGTGGGTGTCAGTCCGGCGTCGACGCCTTGTACGCGCGGATCTCGGCCAGGATCGGACCGGCCAGTTCGCGGCGACAGATCAGCAGGTCGGGCAGGAACGGGTTCTCGCAATTGTAGACCAAAGGCGACCCGTCTATCCGTGACGCATGCAGCCCGGCGGCCATCGCCACGGCGGCCGGCGCGCAATTGTCCCATTCATATTGCCCGCCGTCGTGCAGATAGGCGTCGGCGATACCGTCGACCACCGCCATCGCCTTGGCCCCCGCCGACCCCATCGGCAGCAGTTCCGCCCCGATCGCGGTCGCGACGTGCAACGTCACGGCATGCGGCCGCGACCGGCTGACGACCATGCGCGGCGCTGCGGGTATCGGGCCATATGCGGGCGGCGCATCGTCGGTGGTCAGGACGCGCGCGGTCGCCGGCAGCGACACCGCCGCCGCATCCGGCCGCCCGTCGATCGACAGCGCGATGTGGACCGCCCAGTCGTCGCGCCCCTCGGCATATTCGCGCGTGCCGTCCAGCGGATCGACGATCCACACCCGCTGCGCGCTGCACCGGGTGCGGTCGTCGGTCGATTCCTCGGACAGGACGAAATCGTCCGGGCGGGCTTCGCGCAGCCGGTCGATAATCAACCGGTTGGCCTGGGCATCGCCCTGATCGCCCAGCGCCTTGCCGCTGTGTTCAGCCGTGGCGCGCACGTCGCAGAGCAGCACCCCGGCATCGACCGCGATCTGCCTGGCGAGTTCCACGTCGGTCACGCCGTTCACTGCGACGTTTCCCATGCGCCCATGACATGCGCGACGATCCGTTCGGCGGCGGACGCGGCGTCTTCCTGCGCCGTTTCGATATGGATGTCGGGTGCGACCGGCGGTTCATAGGGGCTGGAAATGCCAGTGAAGTTCGCGATCTGGCCCGCGCGCGCCTTGGCATACAGCCCCTTCACGTCGCGGCGTTCGGCCTCCTCCAGCGTGGTGTCGACGAAGATCTCGACGAACTCACCCGGCGGCAGCATGCCGCGCACCATGTCGCGCTCCTCGCGATAGGGGGAAATGAACGCGGTCAGGACGATCAGGCCGGCATCGCCCATCAGCTTTGCGACCTCGCCGACGCGGCGGATATTCTCGATCCGGTCGGCCTGGGTGAAGCCAAGATCGCGGTTCAGGCCATGGCGGATATTGTCGCCGTCCAGCAGGAAGCTGTGCCGGCCAAGCGCGTGCAACCGCTTTTCCACCAGATTGGCGATGGTCGACTTGCCCGACCCCGAAATGCCGGTGAACCACAATACGCGCGGCTTCTGGCCCTTCTGCGCGGCGTGCGCCTCACGCGTGATGTCGATCGATTGCCAGTGGACATTCTGTGCGCGGCGCAGGGCAAAGCGGATCATGCCGGCCGCGACCGTCGCGTTGGTCGCGCGGTCGATCAGGATGAAGCCGCCCAGATCGTGATTGTCGTCATACGGCTCGAACGCCAGCGGCGTGTCGGTATAGACCTCCGCCTCGCCGATGTCGTTCAGGCCCAGCGTCTTGGCGGACAGTTCGGCCTGCGTGTTCACGTCGACGACGTGGCGCGGGGCCTGCACGGTCGCGCTGACCGTCTGCGTGCCGGATTTCAGCCAATAGGCGCGGCCCGGAACCAGCGCGTCGTCGGCCATCCAGACGATCGTCGTATTGAACCGGTCCGACGACTGCGGCGGAGCCTCGGCCGTGGCGATCACGTCGCCGCGCGAGCAATCGACCTCGTCGGCCAGTACCAATGTCACCGACTGGCCAGCGACCGCGCGGGGCAGGTCGCCGCCATGCGTGACGATGCGGGCGATGGTCGAGGTCTTGCCCGACGGCACGATCCGCACCGGATCGCCGGCGGACACGGTGCCGCTGGCGATCAGCCCGGCAAAGCCACGGAAGTCGAGGTCTGGCCGGTTTACCCACTGCACCGGCATGCGGAACGGGCGCGTGGCCGCACGGTCGCTGTCGACCTCGACCGTTTCCAGATGCGTCATCAGCGTCGGGCCGGTGTACCACGGCATGTTGGGCGAGGGATCGGCAACGTTCGCGCCCGACAGCCCCGACAGGGGGATGGCGGTGAACCGCTCGATCCCGATCGAGGTGGCAAAGGCGCGATACTCGGCGACGATGGAGTCGAAGGTCGCCTGATCGTGCCCGACCAGATCCATCTTGTTCACCGCCAGCACGATTTCGCGGATGCCGATCAGGTGCGCGAGATAGCTGTGCCGCCGGGTCTGGGTCAGCACGCCTTTCCGCGCGTCGATCAGGATGACGGCGAGGTCGGCGGTCGAGGCACCGGTCACCATGTTGCGGGTATATTGTTCGTGGCCGGGCGTGTCGGCGACGATGAACTTGCGCTTGTCGGTCGAAAAGAACCGGTAGGCGACGTCGATGGTGATGCCCTGCTCGCGCTCGGCAGCGAGACCGTCGACCAGCAGCGCGAAGTCGATATTCTGCCCCTGCGTGCCCAGCCGCTTCGAATCCGCCTCCAGCGCGGCGAGCTGATCCTCGAAGATCATCTTGGAATCGTAGAGCAGCCGGCCGATCAGCGTCGACTTGCCGTCATCGACAGAGCCGCAGGTGATGAAGCGCAGCATGGTCTTGGTCGCGTGCTGCGCCAGATAGGCGTCGATGTCTTCGGCAACGAGCGCGTCGGGTGTGTAGGCGGTCATCAGAAATAGCCCTCGCGCTTCTTCTTTTCCATGCTGGCGGCCTGATCGTGGTCGATCGCGCGCCCCTGTCGTTCGGAGGTGGTCGTCAGCAGCATTTCCTGAATGATCTCAGGCAGTGTCGTCGCCTCGCTCTCGACCGCGCCGGTCAGCGGATAGCAGCCGAGCGTCCGGAAGCGGATGGACCGTTCGACCGGCACTTCACCGGGGGCCAGCGGAAACCGGTCGTCGTCGACCATCAGCAACATGCCGTCACGCTCCACGGTCGGCCGCATCGCGGCGGTGTAGAGCGGCACGATCTCGATCCCCTCGGCCAGGATATATTGCCAGATATCGAGTTCAGTCCAGTTTGACAGCGGGAAGACGCGGATGCTTTCGCCCTTCGCCTTTTTCGCATTGTACAGATGCCAGAGTTCGGGCCGCTGGTTTTTCGGGTCCCAGCCTTGCGCCGCCGATCGGAAGCTGAAGACGCGTTCCTTCGCGCGGCTCTTTTCCTCGTCGCGGCGCGCACCCCCGAAGGCGGCGTCGTAGCCGCCGGCGGTCAGCGCCTGCTTCAACCCCTCGGTCTTCCACATATCGGTGTGGCGGGCACCGTGGTCAAACGGGTTGATGCCCAGCGCCTCGGCCTCCGCATTCTTGTGGACGATCAGCCGCATCCCGGCCTCGGCGGCTGCGCGATCCCGGAGCGCGTACATCGCGCGAAATTTCCAGGTCGTGTCGACGTGGAGCAGTGGGAAGGGCGGCGGCGCGGGATAGAACGCCTTCTTGGCCAGATGCAGCATCACCGCCGAATCCTTGCCGATCGAATACAGCATCACCGGATTTTCGGCCTCTGCCACGACCTCGCGCAGGATGTGGATGCTTTCGGCTTCAAGCCGCTGAAGGTGAGTCAGATTGGGCATGAAACCGACATACCGCCTTCGGGCGTATCTGCGACCAAGTTTTCCTTACCCTGTTGCAAGTCGTTCAGTCGTCGCGACCACGCTCGATCGAATCGAGGATGCGCGCGCCGGCCATGAACACCGCCAGCGGGCAGACCGCGAACAGCAGCCAGCCGCCGGTGCCGGGATATTGGTGCAGATACTGCACCCCGCGCTGCACCGAGCCGAGGCCAAGGCCGTAGATGACCAGAAACGCCTCGAACTTGGTCTTGATCGTGAACAGGCGAACGATGCGATTCCACATGGGCGATGCAGCAGCAAGCTCCGTGCCACCCGCCGATTCAAGCCATTTCGGTTCTAACGAACATGGTTACCTGTCAATTAACCCGACAAGATCCAGTGTCGCGAGCAGGGTGGCGCGGGCAGCTTCTATCCGTGCCACCAGCGCCGGGTCGGCGATGGCGTCGGGCGAAATGGCGTCGGGCCAGTGGGTGTCGATCACCGCGGCGATCCGGTCGAGTTTGGCATCGTCGACCAGGAAGCGCGGGTCGATCGTCGCCGGATCGGCGACGACCCGCAGCCGCAGGCAGGCCGGACCGCCGCCATTGGCCATGGATTCGCGGACATCGACCACCTCCAGCCGACGGATCGGACCGTTGCCGGCGACCAGTTCGGTCAACCATGTCCAGACCGCCACGTTCTCGCGCGCCTCGCCGGGCAGGATCAGGGCCATGCCGCCGCCACTGGGCAGGGTCACCAACTGCGCGTTGAACAGATAGGAGGCGATGGCATCGGCCAGCGAGACACGGGTGGCGGGCACCTCGATGATCTCGACCGTCGGCATTGCGGCGCGCAATTCGGCGTGGAATCGGTCGCGGTCGGCGAACGCCAGTTCATGCGCGAACAGCACGGTTTCGTTGGCTACCGCGACGACATCGTTGTGGAATGCGCCGGCGGCGATCGCCTCGGCCGATTGCTGGACGAACACCGTGGCACCGGGCGACAGGCCGTGACCGCGTGCGATGGCCCGGCTGGCCTCGACATGCTGGCGCGCGGGGAAGGGGCCACCGGCCACGCCGTAGACGAAGATCTCGACGCCCGGTGATCCGTGGTCGGTGCACAGCCGCATGTGGTTCGCCGCGCCCTCGTCGCCGAACGGAGCGGGCACCGGCGGGTGGACCGCGAAGGCCGGGTGCGCGAACGCGATTTCCAGTTGCGCCAGCGTGCCCGGCCATTCGTGGCTGCGATGCGGCATCGTCACCAGATTGGCGACGGTCAGGTGACACCGGCCGTCGCGCGTGTCGGCGGCCGGCGACACGGTCGCCGCGTTCGCCGCCCACATCGCCGACGCGGACAGCGCCTGCGCTTTCAGATGCGGATCGGCGGTGGCGTAATCGGTGGACAGCGTTGTCAGCCACGCGTGATCGGGGCGTGCGTGGGGCAGCAGGATTCCCTGCACCAGCCCGAGCGCGAGGTTGGCGCGCATCTTGGCGATCCCCTGCAACGCCGCCGCCTTCGGTCGCGCGATCAGGCCGGCGTTGCGCGTGGCGGCAAGATTGCCGTGGCTGAGGCCGGCATAATTGTGGCTGGGACCAACGATCCCGTCGAAATTGATCTCGACCTGCATCAGATACGCCCCACATGAAGGATCGTGTTGCCCGTGGCGACGTTCAGCCCCTGCGCGCAATCGCCGGACACGATAACGCCGCCGTCGCCGTCCCGCACCGCGCCAAACGTGCAGCGGAATGCCGCCAGCTGACCGGTGGCGACCAGCGACTCCGGTCCGTCATTGTCGGCGATGTGCGCAATCGTCGCCGCGCGCGCGTCGCGGATGGTACGGACCTGATCGGTCTTGGCGGTCATCGACGGGCCGCCATCGAAGATGTCGACATAATTCTCGAACGAGAAGCCCTCATTTTCCAGCATCCGCATCGCCGCGCGACCCGACGGGTGGGGCAGGCCGATTGCGGCGCGCGCGCCCTCCGACAGCATGGCGGTGTAGATCGGGTGTTTCGGCATCAGGTCGGCGATGAACTGGTGCCCGTGGATCGCATTGAACTGGTCGGCATCCTGAAAATTCATGCCGAAGAACCGGCCAGCCAGGCCGTCCCAGAACGGCGACCCGCCCGCCTCGTCGATGACGCCGCGCAATTCGGCGAGGATCCGGTCGGCAAACCGGTCGCGGTGCGCGCGGATGAACAGATAGCGGCTGCGCGCGAGCAGCAGGCCAAGCCCGCCGGCGCGCTCGCCTGGGTGCAGGAACAGGCCGCCGACCTCGCTCGACCCCTCCAGATCAGTCGTCAGCCCAAGCATTTCGGCGCGGAACGTGCGGCCAAGCTCGCGGCTGTGCTGGGTTAGTGTGCCGATGCGGTAGCTGTAGAAGGGGTGGGTCTGGCCGACGAGCGTGAAGATCTGGCAGGTGCCGCGCACTTCGCCGGTCACCGTGTTTTCCAGGATCAGGACGAACAGTTCGTCGGCGACCGGGCCGCTGGTCCGGGCGAACGCGGCGTGGCTCCGCTCCAGCTTGGCGGTCAGCGCCTTGCGGTCGGGGGGCAGGTTGGTGAAGCCGCCGCCAGTCAGCTTGGCCATTTCGTACAGATGCGGCAGGTCGGAATCGCGCGCGGCGCGGATGCGGAAGGTCACAGGCCACCCCGTTCGGCGATGCGCAGGATGGTGACCGCGGACAGGGCGGCCCGTTCGGCAAGCGACTCCACGATCAGAAATTCCTCGGTTGAGTGAATGGCACCGCCGCGCGCGCCCATGGTGTCGACCACGGGGACGCCGGCGGCGGCGATGTTGTTGCCGTCGCACACGCCCCCGGTCGCGCGCCAGGAGACAGGGATGTCGAGCGCGGCCCCGGCCTGTTGCACCAGCGTTAACAGGCGTTCGGCCGTTGCATCGACCGGCTTTGGCGGTCGGTTGAACCCGCCATGCACGGCGATGTGCACGTCATGGGCAGCGGCGACCGCCGCGACGGCGGCGTCGATTTCGGATTTGGCGCGGGTGATGTCGTCAAGCCCGGCGGGCCGGAAGTTGACGCGCAGGACGGCGAGGTCGGGCACGACGTTGTTCGGCCCACCGCCGTCGATCCGCGCCGGATTGACCGCCAGCCGCGGCCCCCGGCACTGGTGCAGCCGCAGCGCGAGGTCGGACGCGGCGACGATCGCGTTGCGGCCATCCTCCGGGTTGCGGCCGGCATGGGCGGCGCGACCGCGCACGGTAATCGAGAAATTGCCGGTGCCGCCGCGCGCGCCGGCCAGCGTGCCGTCGGGCAGCGCGGGTTCGTAGGTCAGCGCCGCGACCTTGCCGCGCGCCGCGCGCGCCAGCAGTGCGGCCGAGGACAGCGACCCGGTTTCCTCGTCGGAATTGATAACGACCTCATAGCCGATCCGCGACGCCAGCGGTGATGCCTCGACCGCCGACAGCGCGGCCAGCATCAGCGACAGGCCGCTTTTCATGTCGGCGACACCGGGACCGTTCAGCGTCCCGTCGTCGCGCATCGTCAGCGACTGGAACGGATGATCGACCGGATAGACCGTGTCCATGTGGCCGGTGAACAGCATCTGCACCGGCGCGTCGGGGCGGACCGCGAGGTGCAGGTGCCGGCCATGGTCCAGCGCCCCCACCCGCCCGTCGCCATCGACGCTGTCGACCGGGTCCGGCGCGACCAGCGCGATCCGGCCCGGCAGGACCGCAAACGCATCCGCGAGAACATCGGCCATGCGCGCGACCCCGGCCAGGTGCCGGGTGCCGCTGTTGATCGCGGCCCAGTCCAGCACCTGTTGCAGCATCGGCGCGTCGCCGGCGCGCGCGACCGCATCGCGCTCTGTCGTGGATAATCCCCTCATGCCGGCCGGTGTAGCGCGGATCGTGGAGAAGCGGAAATACCGCCTAGAAACTATAGACCAGCGAGGCGCGGGTCGTGGTGTCGGTGCTCACCGACCCGACCGGCGGGGTGCTTTCGAACTGGACGTTATAGGACAGCTGTGCCGACAACGGGCCGATCAGCTTGGCGTTCAGCGCGGTGAGGCCGTTCACCGTGCTGTTGAACCGCTGAACATAGGCCGACGCGGTCTGGCTGATGCTGAGGCCGTTGGTCAGCTTCCAGTTGAAGTCCAGCGAGCCACGCGCCGCCGCGCTGCGCTGTTGCGTGTCGTCGGTGAACGACGTGTCGCGAAATGCGGGGCCGAGTTCGAGGTCGAGCTTCACGCGCGGCGTCTTGATCGCGCTGTAGCCCGCGCCAACCGAGGCGGAATACCGATCGTAATAGCCGAGGAACCGGTCGCTTTCATATTGCGCGGCACCGTAGATATAGGCGCGGTCGTCGATCTTGTAGTTGGGTTCGTAGGATGCGAGATAATGTTCGCGCGTGGTGACGTTGGCGCTTTCCTGATAATCGGCCTGCGCCTTGAATTTCTGACGCCAGCGTATGCCTTCACGGTTCAGGTCGATGACCGCGCTGAGGCCCGTATTGTCGGAATTGCCCGTCGTTTTCCACCCGCCAAGCTGTGCGCGGCCGGTCCACAGGTCGACAAAACTCGCCTCGCGGATGGTACGGACCTGATCCTCGCGGCGTTTCACGCGCCAGCTGTCGGCGATCCGCGCGACCGCGTCGCCGCTGGCCGGATCGACCGCGCGGGCATATTTGACGATGACCGCGATCTCGCTGTCGTTGTTGGACGCGATGGCGGCATCCAGCATCGCGCGGATCGCCGGCGGGATCGGAATGTCGCTGGGATCGGCATTGGCCAGCAGCAGCGGCGTTGCCAGCAGGATCGGCCAGCAGCGTTTCACAGATGCGGCCCGAGCGCGGTCAGCACGTCCTCGTACAGCTTGCGCTTGAACGGCACGATCTGCGCGGGCAGGTCGACGGGGTCGGACCAGCGCCACGCGCTGAACTCCGGGTGGTCGGTGTCGATGTCGATGTCCGCGTCGGTACCCAGGAAGCGGAACAGGAACCAGCGCTGGCGCTGGCCCCGCCACTTGCCCTTCCACGCCTTGCCGATCAGGTCGGGCGGCAGGTCGTAGACGAACTCGCCCGGCGCTTCGGCGATCAGCTCCACCTTGTCGGGGGCCACGCCGGTTTCCTCGCCCAGCTCGCGGATGGCGGCGGTCAGCGCATCCTCGCCGGGGTCGATCCCACCCTGCGGCATCTGCCACGCCGACACTGTCGCGTCGCGGCGCTGGCCGACGAAGACCCGGCCCTCGGCATTGACGAGCATCACCCCGGCACAGGGGCGATAGGGCAGGGCGTCTGGGGGCGTTTGCGTCATGATTCCTTCCCTTTCTCCCGCGTGCGTGGCCGAAGCAAGGCGAAGCTGCACCGTCCGTCGCACCGACGCGGCGGTTGATCGCCGCCCGCCCGCCTACCTGCCTGCACGCCGCGCACCGCTATCCGGCGGCCTGCGCCATGACCCGTGCCGCCTCCGCCTCGACGATTGCCGCTTTCACCGCCGACAGATAGCCGGCGACGTCGCCCTGCGACGACGGAATCGCCCGGCGCAGCGTGACGAACCCGTGCACGGTGCCGATCGCCTCGCGGAACGTGACCGCAACGCCGGCAGTGACGAGCGCGGCGGCATAGGCGCGACCCTGATCGCGGATCGGATCAAGGCCGGCGGTGATGATGACGGCCGCCGGCATGCCGTGCAGGTCGCCCGCCATCGGCGAGCCGCGCCGGTCGGTGACGTCGGGGGCATAAGCGGCGGCGAACCAGTCCATCCCCTCCCGCGTCAGGACATGACCGTCGGCGAACTGGCTGTAGGATGGATAGTCGGTGCCCATGTCGGCCGCCGGATAGATCGGGGCCTGGACCAGCACCGGCACGGCGGCCGGCGCATCGCGCAGCGCCATCGCGGTGGTGATGGCCAGCGTGCCGCCCGCACTGTCGCCCATCGTCACCAGACCTGTCACGGCAAGGCCCAGTTCGGGCGGGCTGGACGCGATCCAGCGCGCCGCCGCCTCCGCATCGTCGGGCGCGGCCGGCCAGGGGGCCTCGGGCGCCAGACGATATTCGACCGAGACGACCGGCAGGCCAAGTTGCCGTGAAACCTCCGCACAGATGCTGGCGTGCGTCTCGATCGTGCCGATGACGAAGCCGCCGCCGTGGAAGAATAGGACGACCGGTCCGGGGACGCGCGTTTCGGCGGCGTCGAACAGGCGCAGCGCGATCGGCCCGGCGGGTCCGGCGATCGACAGGTCGCGGATGACGGCAAGGTCGCCGGTGGGCAGGTCCGCGACATCCTTCATCGCATGGTACATCGCCCGTGCCGCCGGTGCCCCCAGTTCGTGCATGCGCGGCCCGGGCATCGCATTGGCATAGGCAAGGAAAGCGGCGACGTCCGGGCGGACATAGGGGGCTGGCGTCGCGTTCGGACTGACGGCGTCGGACATCGGCATGTACCTTTTCTGCGCCACCTTGGGCGGCGGGCGGGTCGTGATTACCTATGCCGGATGATCCCGGTCGTCCATCATCCCGCCTATGTCGCGCCGGCCCCGGCACGATCGACCTATCAGTGGAACAAGAACGGCCTGATCCGCGACCTCTTGCGGGCGCAAGGGACGGCGGTGACGTGGCACGAGGCCGAAGCGATGCCGCGTCACTGGCTGGAGGCCGTACACGATGCGGACTATGTCGATCAGGTGCTGACCGCCAGCGTGCCCGCCGACAAGACCCGGCGGATCGGCTTTCCGGTCACCGATGCGGTCGCGGCCCGGTCGGCGGTCGTGCCCGGCGGTACCTGGCTCGCCGCGCGGCTGGCGCTGGCGCACGGGTTCGCGGCCAACACCGCTGGCGGCAGCCATCACGCGTTGCATGCGACCGGTGCCGGCTATTGCGTGTTCAACGATCTGGCCATCGCCGCCGTCCGGCTGATCGAGGAGCGCGACGTGAATCGGCTGATGGTCGTCGACTGCGACGTGCATCAGGGGGACGGGACGGCGTCGTTGCTGGCGGGCCGGCCGGGGATCACGACCTATTCGATCCACGCCGAAAAGAATTTTCCCGTGCGCAAGGCCCGCTCGACGCTGGACGTCGGCCTGCCCGACGGGGTTGACGACGACGGTTATCTTGCGGCGCTGACCGACACTCTGGTGCCGCTGCTGGAGGCGGAGCGGCCCGAGCTGATCCTGTATCAGGCCGGGGTCGATCCGTTCGCGGGCGACCGGCTGGGCCGGCTGTCGCTGACGCTGGACGGGCTGGCACGGCGTGAGCGGCTGGTTGCCGGGCTGGCGATCGCGCGCGGTATCCCGCTCGCCAGTACGGTCGGCGGCGGGTACGGCGACGACGCGCTGGAGATCGCGTCGCGGCACGTCGGCGCGATCCTGACGCTGGGTGCGGCGTTTGCCGGCACCATGCGTTAGGCGCCTGATCCCGAAACCTCTGCCGAAAGCGACCCGATGCCCGATCCCGTCATCCTCTGGCTGCGCCAGGATCTGCGGCTGCACGACCAGCCAGCGCTGGTCGCGGCCGCCAATGCCGGGCCGGTCATTCCGGTCTATGTGCTGGACGATGACGGTCCCGGCGACTGGCGGATGGGCGGCGCGCAACGCTGGTATCTCCACCACGCCCTGGCGGCACTGGCCAAGGCGCTGGAGGCCAGGGGGTCGCGCCTCATCCTGCGCCGCGGCCCGGCGGTCGAAACGCTGCGGGCGGTCATGCAGGAAACCGGTGCTGGCGCTGTCCACGCGATCCGGCATTACGAACCGTGGTGGCGCAAGGTGGAGGATGCGCTGGGCGACGCGCTGACGCTGCACGACGGCAACCATCTGGCCCGGCCCGAGGATGTGCGGACCGGGTCCGGCGGCCAGTTCAAGGTCTATTCGTCGTTCTGGAAGGCGCTGACGAAGCAGATGCCGCCGCCCGAGCCGATCGCCATGCCGCGCACGATCGGTGCGCCCGGTCGCTGGCCGAAAAGCGATACGCTGAAGGACTGGGATCTTCTGCCGACCAAACCCGATTGGGCTACGGGGTTTGCGAAGGACTGGACGGCGGGCGAGGATGCCGCGCGCAAGGCGATGACGAGCTTCGGTAAAAAGGTCGCGGATTACGATACCGATCGCAACATGCCCTCGATCGACGGCAGTTCGCGCCTGTCGCCGCACCTGCATTTCGGCGAGGTCAGCCCGCGCCAGGTGTGGCACGCGGTCGACACCGGCGGTGAGAGCCTGACGACGTTCCGCAAGGAGATCGCGTGGCGCGACTTTACCGCCGGGGTCGTGATGGCGATGCCGGACTATGCCGAGGCAAATGGTCGCCCCAAGTTCGACGCGCTCGCCTGGCGGACGGGCAAGGCGGCGAAGGCCGACCTGAAGGCGTGGCAGACCGGGCAGACCGGCTATCCGATTGTCGACGCCGGCATGCGGCAATTGTGGGCGACGGGGTGGATGCACAACCGGGTACGGATGATTACCGCCAGCTTCCTCATCAAGCACCTGCTGATCGACTGGCGGGAGGGCGAGCGCTGGTTCTGGGACTGCCTGATCGACGCGGATTACGGCAACAACGCGGTCAACTGGCAGTGGGTGTCGGGGACGGGCGTGGATTCCAACATGTTCGGGCGGATCATGGCACCGCTGACCCAGTCGGAAAAGTTCGACGCCGCCGGCTACATCCGGGAATGGGTGCCCGAGTTGAAGGGCGTGCGCGACGCCGCGATCCACGATCCCGAGGAGGCCGGGTGTCGGCCGCGCGCCTACCCGGCCAAGATCATCGGCCACCGCGAAGCGCGCGAGCGGGCGCTGGCGGCGGCGGCGCGGCTCTGACGTTCGGGCTTTCCTAGCGTCACCCATCGGTGCAAGAGCGCGCGCATGAATCCAGGGCACGTCGTTGAAGCGCGGACAGAACAGCGCAGGTCCGTCGTCAGGCGCGCGACAGCACCCGTGTTCCACCGGCTGCTCGACCGGATCGACGCCGGGCTGGCCGAGGGGGCGATTGACGCGCATCTGCCCGACGGGACGCACCGGCTGATCGGCGGGCGTTCACCCGGACCGGTGCCGGTCGTCCACCTCCATCGCTGGCGCGCACTGGTGCGGCTGGCGACCGGCGGATCGGTCGGCTGGTACGAGGCTTGGGCTGCCGGCGACTGGTCCAGTCCCGATCCGGTGCCGCTGTTCGACCTGTTCATGCGCAACCGCGCGTCGCTGGGCAGCGCGGCGCGCGCCGGCGGGTTCGTGCGCGGGGCGATGCGGCTCGGCCACTGGCTGCGGCGCAATCACCGCGCGGGGTCACGCCGCAACATCGCCGCGCATTACGACCTGGGGAATGACTTCTACGAGACATGGCTCGACCCCAGCCTGACCTATTCCAGTGCGATCTTTGCCGAGGGCGAGGATTTGGCTGCGGCGCAGCAGCGCAAGCTTGAGGCCGTGCTTGATCGGACCGGGACAGGCCCGGGCGACACCATCCTGGAGATCGGCTGCGGCTGGGGATCATTTGCCGAGGTTGCGGCGCGCGGTGGCCGGCAGGTCCACGCGCTGACACTGTCGACCGAGCAGAAGGCGCATGTCGAGGCGCGGATGGCGGCGGCGGGCCTCACGGGCGTCACCGTCGGCCTGACCGACTATCGTGACGCCACCGGGCAATATGACGCGGTGGCGAGCATCGAAATGGTCGAGGCGGTCGGGCAGCAATACTGGCCGACCTATCTCGACACGATCGCGCGCGTGCTGAAACCGGGCGGGCGCGCGGCGATCCAGTATATCATTATCGACGACGCGATCTTCCCCGCCTACGCCGCCAGCGTCGACTTCATCCAGCGGTACGTTTTTCCCGGCGGGATGCTTTTGTCCGAATCCGCGTTTCGCGCGCTGGCCGAGGTGCGGGGACTGGACTGGCGCGACCGGCACGGGTTCGGGCTGGACTATGCCGAGACGCTGCGGCTGTGGCGGCTGGCGTTCGATGCGGCGGTGGCGGCTGGACGGCTGCCCGCGCGGTTCGACGCGCGGTTCGTCGCGCTGTGGCGCTATTATCTGATGTACTGCGAGGGCGGGTTTCGTGGCGGTGGTATCGACGTCGCACAGGTTACGCTGATGAAGCGGGGCTGACCTTGCCGTTCCCCGGCGAAGGCCGGGGTCCAGTTGCCAGGGTAACTGTGGCAGCGGCCGAAACTCACCAAAGAGCGTTTTCCCAACTGGACCCCGGCCTGCGCCGGGGAACAAGAGGTCAGCCCACCCGCTCGAAATGTCCAGCCTCGAACCCGTCGATCGCCAGTGCGACGATCCGGTCGGCGACGACCTGCGGTTCCTTGACCGACGCCGGATCCTCGCCCGGATAGGCGCGGGCGCGCATTGCGGTGCGGGTTGCGCCGGGGTCGAGGATCGCGGTGCGGATCTGGCCGATTTCCGCCATTTCGTCGCCATACGCCAGCAACAGCGTCTCGAACGCGGCCTTCGACGCGCCGTACAGGCCCCAATAGGCGCGAGGCTTGCGCCCCACGCTGGAGGTGACGCCGATCACGCGCGCACCCGCCGATTTGCGCAGCATCGGGTCGAACGCCGCGATCATCGCTGCCTGCGCGCTGACGTTCAGTGTCAGCACCTTGGCCATTTCCCTGGGGTCGATCGCCGGCACCGCCGACAACGACCCAAGCATCCCTGCGTTCAGCACCAGAATGTCCAGCGCCTGCCAGCGTCCGCCGATCGCGGTGGCAAGCCGCGCGATCGAATCGGTTTCGGTCAGGTCGAGCGGGGCGATCGTCGCCGATCCGCCCGCATCGAAGATCGCCTCCTCGATGTGCTCAAGCCCCGAGGCAGTGCGCGCGGTCAGCACGACATGCGCGCCCTGCGCGGCCAGCGACAGCGCGGTGGCGGCCCCGATCCCCCGGCTGGCCCCGGTGACCAGCGCCAGCTTGCTCTCAAGTGGTTTCGTCATGACCGTCAGACCAGTCGTTCTTCGAGCAGCGCGAACTGGTCGACATCCGAACATTCGTCATGGTCGGTCAGCGTGGTCGGATAGTCACCGGTGAAGCAGGCGTCGCAATATTTCGGACGCACCTCGGCGCGCTTGGCCTCGCCCAGCGCCTTGTACAGCCCGTCGATCGACACGAACGCAAGACTGTCGGCGTGGATGAAGTCGGTCATGCCGCCGACATCGTGCTTGGCCGCGAGCAGCTTGGCGCGCTCGGGTGTGTCGACGCCGTAAAAGCAGCTGTGGCGGGTCGGCGGGCTGGCGATACGCATGTGCACTTCACTGGCACCCGCATCGCGCATCATCTGCACGATCTTCAGCGAGGTGGTGCCGCGTACGATCGAGTCGTCGACCAGGATGATCCGCTTGCCCTTGATGAGTGCGCGGTTGGCATTGTGCTTCAGCTTGACGCCCAGGTGACGGACCTTGTCGCCCGGCGAAATGAAGGTGCGGCCGACATAGTGCGAGCGGATAATGCCAAGCTCGAACGGGATGCCCGACGCCTGCGCATAGCCGATCGCCGCCGGCACGCCCGAATCGGGGACGGGGATGACATAGTCGGCGTCGACCGGTGATTCGATCGCCAGCTGCGCGCCGATGCCCTTGCGGACCGAATAGATCGAGTGATCCTCGACGATCGAATCGGGACGCGAGAAATACACCCATTCGAAGATGCACGGACGCGGGGCCATCGGCGCGAACGGACGCAGCGAGCGGATCTCCGACCCCTGCACGACGACCAGTTCGCCCGGCTCGACCGCGCGGACGAATTCGGCCCCGACCACGTCGAGCGCGACGGTTTCGGATGCGAAGATCACCGATTCGCCAAGCCGCCCCATGACCAGCGGCCGGATGCCGAGCGGGTCGCGGCAGGCGATCATCCCCTCCGGCGTCATCACGATCAGCGAATACGCGCCCTCGACCTGCTTCAGCGCGTCGATGAACCGGTCCATCAGCGTGCGATAGTTGGACGTGGCGACCAAGTGGATGATCGTCTCGGTATCGCTGGTCGACTGGAAGATCGACCCGCGCCGGACCAGTTCGCGGCGCAGGCGCATCGCGTTGGAAATATTGCCGTTATGCGCGATCGCAAAGCCGCCGGTCGCCAGATCGGCATAGAGCGGCTGGACGTTGCGCAGCGCGGTTTCGCCGGTCGTCGAATAGCGGACATGGCCGCACGCGACGGTGCCCGGCAGGCTGCGGATCACATCGTCGCGGTCGAAATTGCCCGCGACATGGCCCATCGCCCGGTGGGTGTGGAAATGCGCGCCGTCGAAGCTCGTGATCCCGGCCGCCTCCTGGCCGCGGTGCTGCAACGCATGCAGGCCCAGCGCGACCATGGCCGCCGCCCCTTCGCTGCTCGAAACACCAAAGATGCCGCACTCTTCGCGCAGCTTGTCGTCGTCATAGGGATGTGTGGTCAGCATGGTCGCCCGCGTATGGCTTGTGCGAGCCAGCCCTATAGAACCCCCGATCGCGGTTGTCGCCCTTTTGTAACACCGTCGCGACGGGTGACGCGACCGTCGCCACGGTTTACACCGGCGGGCATGACGGACCCACGCGACACCGGGCTGACGCTCGACCCGAAATACGACGCCGCAGGTCTGCTGACGGCGGTGGTGACCGACGCCGGCACCGGCGAAATCCTGATGCTGGCGCACATGGATGCCGAGGCGCTGGCCGCGACGCAGGCCACCGGGGAGGCGCATTTCCATTCGCGCAGCCGCGGGCGGTTGTGGAAGAAGGGCGAAAGTTCGGGCCACGTCCTGCGCGTACGCGAACTGCGCATCGACTGCGATCAGGATGCGGTCTGGGTCATTGCCGAGCCGGCTGGCCCGGCCTGTCACACCGGTGCGCGATCCTGTTTCTTCCGGCGGATCGAGGGCGATCGCCTGACTCCGGTCGAATGAGGCGGATACTCGCGCTGACGCTGATGGTGACGGCGTGCGGACCCGCCGATCCGGCCGGTAACGACGGGTCGGCCGGCGCCGCGCTGGAGGCGGCGGCGGTGACGGCGGGGCTGGTGCCCGATCCCACCCGTGCGGTCCTGACCGGTCTGTGGTCGCGCGACAGCGACCGGATGTGCATCGTCGCCGGGTCGGGGCGCGACCTGCGTGTCGGGGCGATCGTCGATTATGGCGAGGGGGCGGGATGCGCCGCGTCCGGCACCGCGCAGCGGTCGACGGACACGCTGGCGATCACCTTCGGTGCGTGCCGGATCGACGCGACGTTCGATGGCGAGCGGATCGTGTTTCCCGCCGAGGTTCCCGCGGCGTGTGAGTCGCTGTGCACCGGGCGCGCATCGCTCGCCGCGCTGGACGTCGCGCAGGTCAGCGAATCGGTGTCGGAGGCAAGGGCGTTACGCGGCACCACCGGTCAGGCCCTTTGCGGCAGTTGACGTTGACGTAAACGGCAGGCATAGTGTCGCCATGTCGATTGCTGTCGCCTATTCCGCGGTCACACCGCGACCCGACCGGGACTGGTTCTCCATTTCCGACCTGTGCACCGAGTTCGAGGTGACCGCGCGCGCGCTGCGCTTCTACGAGGATGAGGGGCTGATCGCGCCGGAGCGGCGCGGCACCCAGCGAATCTATTCGCACCGGGATCGTGCGCGTCTCGCCTGGATCCTGCGCGGCAAGCGCGTCGGGTTCAGCCTGGGCGAGATTCGCGAGATGATCGACCTCTACGACATCGGCGACGGTCGTCAGGCGCAGCGCGCGGTGACGATTGAACGCTGCCGCGCGCGGGTCGCCCTGCTCGAAGCACAGAAGCACGACCTGGACGCCGCCATTGCCGAACTGAACGACTTCGTTGCCCTTATCGAAACCAAGGATCGCTGAGATGCCCCAGTACACGCCCCCCGTTCGTGACACCCGCTTCATCCTCGACCATGTCGTCGGCCTGTCGCGCTATGCCAACGTCCCCGGTTTCCAGAACGCGACTCCGGATGTGGTCGATGCGGTGCTGGAGGAGGGCGGACGCTTCGTCGCCGAGGTGCTGTTCCCGATCAACCAGTCGGGCGATCAGGAGGGCTGCACCCGCCACGCCGACGGATCGGTGACCACGCCCAAGGGCTTCAAGGAGGCGTACAACCAGTTCGTCGAATCGGGCTGGGCCACCTTGTCCGCGCCCGAGGAATTCGGCGGCCAGGCGATGCCGCATGTCGTGGCGACCGCGTTCGAGGAGTACATGATCTCGTCGAACATGGCGTTTGCGATGTATCCCGGGCTGACGCACGGCGCGATCGCCGCGCTGCTCGCCAAGGGCAGCGACGCGCAGAAGGCGATGTATGTGCCCAAGATGGTATCGGGCCAGTGGGGCGGCACGATGAACCTGACCGAGCCGCAGTGCGGCACCGATCTGGGCCTGATCCGCACCCGGGCAGAGCCGCAGGGCGACGGATCCTACGCGATCACCGGCACGAAGATCTTCATTTCGTCGGGCGAGCATGACCTGACCGAGAACATCATTCATCTGGTTCTCGCCAAGACGCCGGGCGCGCCGGACAGCTCGAAGGGTATCTCGCTGTTCGTGGTGCCGAAGTTCATGGTCGGCGAGGATGGGTCGATCGGCGCGCGCAACGCCGTGACCTGTGGCTCGATCGAGCACAAGATGGGCATCCACGCCAACTCGACCTGCGTCATGAACTATGACGGTGCGATCGGCTGGCTGGTCGGTGACGAGATGAAGGGGCTGGCCGCGATGTTCATCATGATGAACGCGGCGCGGCTTGGCGTGGGCTTGCAGGGGCTGGGCGTGGCCGAGACCGCCTACCAGAACGCGGTCCACTACGCTCGCGACCGGCGTCAGGGCCGCGCGCTGACCGGCCCTGCCGAGCCGCAGGAAAAGGCCGATACGCTGTTCGTCCACCCCGACGTCCGCCGCATGCTGATGGAGGGCAAGGCGCTGACCGAGGGGCTTCGCGCGCTGTGCCTGTGGGGCGCATTGCAGGTCGACCTGTCGCATCACGCGCAGGACGAGGCCGAAAAGCAGCTGGCCGACGACCTCATCAGCCTGCTGACCCCGGTCATCAAGGGCCATGGCACCGACATGGGCTATGCGATCGCGACCAACGCGCAGCAGGTCTATGGCGGGCATGGCTACATCGCCGAATGGGGCATGGAGCAGTACGTCCGTGATGCGCGGATCGCGATGATCTATGAAGGCACCAACGGCGTGCAGGCGATGGATCTGGTCGGCCGCAAGCTGGCCCAGAATGGCGGCCGCGCGGTGCAGGCGTTCTTCGGCATCGTCGCGGCGGAAACCGCCGCGGCCAAGGCCGATCCCGCCACCGCCGACATTGCCGGCAAACTGGAGCGCGCGCTGAACGAGCTTCAGGCGGCAACGATGTGGTTCATGGCCAATGGCATGAAGAACCCGGAAAATGTCGGCGCTGGCGCGGTCAGCTACATGCACCTGATGGGTCTGGTCGCGGTTGGCCTGATGTGGCTGCGGATGGCGGTGGCCGCCGCTGCGCTGAAGGCGGCGGGCGAGGGCGACGCCGCGTTCCTCGACGCCAAGCTGGTCACTGCGCGCTTCTACGCCGAACGCCTGCTGCCCGAGGCCGGCGCGCACCGCCGCAAGATCGAGGGCGGCGCGGAGTCGCTGATGGCGCTGCCGCCGGAGATGTTCCTGGCGGCGTGATCGGGCGGTGAGGTAGAGGCCTGGCGTATCACCCTCACCCTTGGTCGCCTTCGGCGCCTCCTTTCCTCTCCCATCGGGAGAGGAAAGGAGGCGCGTGAGCACCGGGAGGGTGAGGGTGGCTGCGTCTATGAAGGCCGCGTTGGCGTCGGTGATGGAGTTGGAACGGGTGTTTTCACCGGCTCGATCGCCGTTTTCCGCCGCACGCCGTCCAGCACCTCCGGTCCGCGTGGCGCGTCCGGTCCTGGCGCGGCGGCCGGCTCACTCGGTGCGGTGATCCGCAGCGCCTGTCGCTTCATGCAGGCGGCTGGCGCAAGCCCCTTGAACTCGGTGCAGTTCCACAGGGCCTTTTCAAACCCCGCCGGCCGGTCGCGCAGATAGCTGAACGACATCGCCGCCATCTGTTCGGGTTCCAGCGGCAGGGTGAACGCCATGTTGGCCACGTCGGTCCAGCCCATCACCTTGCATGTCGGCCGGTCGCCACAGGCCTGCTCGGCCAGCGCGCGATAGCTTTGCGGCGTGGTCGTCGGGGCCAGCGTCGTCAGGAAGGTGTTCGGATCGCTCACCAGCGGCTGCAATGCGCGACCGAAGAACGGCGTCGCCGCCACGATCGACGCATCGGCAGCGGCGATGACGGCCCCCAGCCGGTGGGCGTCGGACAGCGCGGCCATCTTGGCGACGACCGGTTCCGACGGCTGCACCTGACGGTTGAAGGCCGGCGGCGTGCCCCACCAGCCGGTCCAGCGGAAGAACAGATGGGTGTGGACCGCCGCCACCTTGTCCAGGCTCGACTGCCAGTACGGCACGACCCAGTCGGTGTGGTAGTGGGTGGCATAGCCGACCGGCTTGTAGACCTCGCCCGATAACGCCGACGTGGCGATGGCACGGGCGCGCTGCCAGCCGGTGTCCGACGGACGGCGCGTGATCGCACCGTCGCAGGTGAAGGTGAACTGGCAGCCGGTCTTGCGATCGGATCCCTCGAACACCACGCCGCACACCGTCTTGGGAAAGGCCGGATGGCGGACGCGGTTCAGCACGACCTGCGCCACCGCCTTCTCACCGACCGCGTCGTCGCCCGCCTCGTACCACAACGCCGCCGCGAGGCAGTCGGTCGCGCGGTCGCGGTCTTCCTGTCCGCCGGGCAGCACGAAGGGCCGCGCGGCCGGGTTGGGCGCGGTGGAGAACGGCACGGTCGCGTTGAACGACCGCGCATCGTCGGGGGCCAGATCGACAAAGGTCACCGGCTCGACCGGCGGCACCTCCGCCTGGGGCACCACCCGCTTTGGGATCCTGACCATCACCGGCTTGGCCGCCGGCATCGGTGCATGGCGCACGACGAGCGCCGGCCCGGCAATGGCGGCAACGGCGACGACGCCAAGGATCGCGCGGATCGCTGGCGTCGTTTCGGTCTTGTCGGTCGTCATCAATGTTCCGGCAGGAAGTCCGGGACCGACAGATACCGCTCGCCCGTGTCGTAGTTGAAGCCCAGCACGCGCGACCCCGCCGGCAGATCGGCCAGCTTCTGGCGGATCGCCGCCAGCGTCGCGCCCGAACTGATCCCGACCAGCATTCCTTCCTCGGCGGCCGAACGCCGGGCCATGTCCTTGGCGTCGTTGGCGTCGACCCCGATCACGCCGTCCAGCGACTGGGTGTGGAGGTTGGCGGGAATGAAGCCGGCGCCGATGCCCTGAATCGGGTGCGGACCCGCCTGACCGCCGTTGATGACCGGCGAGGCGAGCGGTTCGACCGCAAACACCTTCAGCGCGGGCCAGTGGCGCTTCAGCTCCTCGGCGACACCGGTGATGTGGCCGCCGGTGCCGACGCCGGTGATGATGGCGTCGATCGGCGTGTCGGCGAAGTCGCGGAGGATTTCCTGTGCGGTCGTGCGGACATGGACGTCGATGTTCGCGGTATTTTCAAACTGCTGCGGCATCCAGCTGTTCGGCGTCTGCTCGACCAGCTCCATCGCGCGTTCGATCGCGCCCTTCATGCCCTTCTCGCGCGGGGTCAGGTCGAAGCTGGCCCCATAGGCCAGCATCAGCCGCCGGCGTTCCAGCGACATGCTTTCGGGCATCACCAGCACGAGCGTATAGCCCTTGACCGCCGCGACCATCGCCAGCCCGACACCGGTATTGCCGCTGGTCGGCTCGATGATCGTACCGCCTGGCTTCAGGTGGCCGTCGGCCTCGGCCGCCTCGATCATGGCCAGCGCGATCCGGTCCTTGATCGACCCGCCGGGGTTGGAGCGTTCGGACTTGATCCAGACCTCGGCGTCCGGGAACAGTCGGGCGACGCGGACGTGCGGCGTGTTGCCGATCGTGTCGAGAATGGTGTTGGCCTTCATCGGGCTGTCTCCGTTTGCTGGGCTTCGTCAAGTAACGCCTGTGGCGGATCGAATGTCCGCGCGCGGCGGATGCTGGGAAACAGGAAGGTCCACAGGATCGTGACGACGATCGCCCCGCCGCCGCCGACCAGCACCGCGCCGACCGGCCCGAGCGCAGAGGCGAGAAATCCTGATTCGGCCTCGCCCAGCTCGTTGGATGCCGAAATCGTCAGCTGCGACACCGCGCCCACCCGCCCGCGCTTGTCGTCGGGGGTATAGAGCTGGATCAGCGACTGGCGGATATAGACCGAGAACATGTCGGCCGCGCCGGCCACCGCCAGCGCGATCAGGCTGAGCGGCATCGCGGTCGACAGGCCGAACACGACCGTCGCGGTGCCGTAGACCAGCACCGATACCAGCATCTTGGGGCCGACATTGGTCTTCAGCGGCCGGATCGAGAAGATCAGCGCGACCAGCGCCGCACCGACGGCGGGGGCGGCGGCCAGCGCGCTGAGGCCGGTCGGCCCGACCTTCAGGATATCGTGCGCATAGATCGGCAGCAGCGCGCTGGTCCCGGCCAGGAACACCGCGAACAGGTCCAGCGTGATCGCGCCGAGGACCAGCTTGTTCTGCCCGACATAGGCGAGGCCATCGGCGATCTGGCGCAGCGGGTTGCCCTTGCGCACCGCGATGCTGCGCGCGACCGGACCGATCAGGAACAGGCACACCAGCGCCAGCGCGAACAGTCCGGTTGCCAGGAAATAGGCGGCGGACGGTGTCCAGGCATAGGCATAACCGCCGATCGCCGGGCCGACGATCGTCCCCATCTGCCACGAGATCGAACTGAGCGCGATCGCGGTCGGCAGCACCTCGCGCGGGACCAGATTGGGGGCGAGCGCGGAAAAGGCCGGTCCGGCAAAGGCGCGCGCGACGCCCAGTGCGACGGCAACCGAGAACAGCACCGGCAGCGTCATCGTATTCTCGTACGTCACCACCGCCAGCGTCAGCGCGCAGGCCAGTTGCAGCGTCACCGTGACCCGCGTGATCCAGCGCCGGTCGAACCGGTCGGCCACCCATCCGGTGATCGGCGTGGAGGCGAACAGCGGCAGGAATTGCAACAGGCCGATCAGCCCGAGCTGCGCGGCGGCGGCCGATGGCGACATGGTCGCGCGGGCGATGGTGTAGGTCTGCCACCCGACCACGATAATCATGCCGTTCTGCGCCAGCGTCATCATCAGGCGCGCCGCCCAATAGGCGCGGAAATTGGGTATCGAAAAGGGATGGGGCGGGGAATGGGCGGCGGATGTCATCGGTTGCGGCTTTAGGCCCGTGGCGATGCCGGCCGCAACCGGCTTTGCCTATGGTCGCGCAAAGGCGGGATATCGTCGGTGGAGATCGTCGGCGAGATCGTAGGCGTCTGGGCAATTGCAGTTTGCGTCCGACCCGGACTATAGCAGCCGCCTATCCTCCCTTACGGAAACGAGGTCTCCCATCGTGGCCAAAGCCCCAGCCCGCCCTTCGAGCGAGCCACCCATCGTCAACCGCGAGCGTCCCGCGGAGCCGCAACCCTATCAGGCGTCGAAGGACGAGCTGGTGGCGTTCTACAAGCAGATGCTGCTGATCCGCCGTTTCGAGGAAAAGGCGGGCCAGCTCTACGGCCTCGGCTTCATCGGTGGCTTCTGTCACCTGTACATCGGTCAGGAGGCGGTCGCGGTCGGCCTTCAGTCCGCGCTGAACAACGACACGGATTCGGTCATCACCGGCTACCGCGATCATGGTCACATGCTCGCCTACGGTATTGATCCCAAGGTCATCATGGCCGAGCTGACGGGACGTGCCGCCGGCATTTCGCGCGGCAAGGGCGGGTCGATGCACATGTTCTCGACCGAGCACAAGTTCTATGGCGGCCACGGCATCGTGGGTGCGCAGGTGTCGCTGGGTGCGGGTCTCGCGTTCAAGCACAAGTACAGCAACGACGGTGGCGTCTGCCTCGCCTATTTCGGCGATGGCGCGGCGAACCAGGGCCAGGTGTACGAAAGCTTCAACATGGCCGAGCTGTGGAAGCTGCCGATCATCTTCGTGATCGAGAACAACCAGTACGCCATGGGCACGAGCGTGAACCGCGCATCGGCCGAGGACCAGCTCTACCGTCGCGGCGAAAGCTTCCGCATCCCCGGCATCCAGGTCGACGGCATGGACGTGCTGGCGTGCCGCGGTGCTGCCGAGGAGGCGCTGGCCTGGGTCCGCGCGGGCAAGGGGCCGGTCATCCTCGAAATGAAGACCTATCGCTATCGCGGCCATTCGATGTCCGACCCGGCCAAGTATCGCAGCCGTGACGAGGTTCAGGCCGTGCGCGACAAGTCCGACCCGATCGAGCACGTCAAGAAGCTGCTGGAAGAACAGGGCGTGACGGCTGAGGAACTGAAGACGGTCGAGCAGGAAATCCGCAAGGTCGTGAACGAGTCCGCGGACTTCGCCGAGAACACCCCCGAGCCGGATGCGGCCGAACTCTATACCGACATCCTGGTGGAGTCCTATTGATGGCGATCGAAATCAAGATGCCGGCGCTCTCGCCCACGATGGAAGAGGGTACGCTGGCGAAGTGGCTGGTCAAGGAAGGCGACACGGTCAAGTCCGGGGATATCCTGGCCGAGATCGAGACCGACAAGGCGACGATGGAGTTCGAGGCGGTCGATGAGGGCACGATCGCCAGCATCGACGTGGCCGAGGGCACGGACGGCGTGAAGGTTGGCACCGTCATCGCGACGATCGCCGCCGAGGGTGAAGAGCCTGCGGCCAAGTCCGACCGTTCGGGCGATGCGGCCAACGCCGCACCGAAGGAAGCGCCGTCGGATGGCGGCGCGACCCCGCCGGCCCCCGAGGGCGCGGCTGGTCACGACGTCGACACCGGCACCAAGCAACTGGTGGCCGCGGCCGAGAAGACCGGCAAGGCTGATCCGGCAATTCCGGAGGGTACCGAGATGGTCAAGACGACCGTCCGCGAAGCCCTGCGCGATGCGATGGCCGAGGAAATGCGCCGCGACGACCGCGTGTTCGTGATCGGCGAGGAAGTCGCGCAATATCAGGGCGCGTACAAGGTTACGCAGGGGCTGCTGGACGAGTTCGGCGAGCGTCGCGTCATCGACACGCCGATCACCGAATACGGCTTTGCCGGCGTCGGTACCGGCGCGGCAATGTCGGGCCTGCGCCCGATCGTCGAATTCATGACGTTCAACTTCGCGATGCAGGCGATCGACCACATCATCAATTCGGCGGCCAAGACCAATTACATGTCCGGCGGCCAGATGCGCTGCCCGATCGTGTTCCGTGGTCCCAATGGTGCTGCCAGCCGCGTCGGCGCGCAGCACAGCCAGAACTATGGCCCGTGGTACGCATCGGTCCCCGGCCTGATCGTCATCGCGCCATATGACGCGGCCGACGCCAAGGGTCTGCTGAAGGCCGCGATCCGCAGCGAGGATCCGGTCGTGTTCCTCGAAAACGAGCTGATGTACGGCCGGTCGTTCGACGTGCCCAAGCTCGACGACCACGTCCTGCCGATCGGCAAGGCGCGGATCATGCGCGAGGGCAAGGACGTCACGCTGGTCAGCTATTCGATCGGCGTCGGCCTCAGCCTCGAAGCCGCCGAGAAGCTGGCGGCCGAGGGCATCGACGCGGAGGTCATCGACCTGCGCACGCTGCGCCCGCTCGATACCGGCACGGTGCTGAAAAGCCTTTCCAAGACCAACCGCATGGTCGTGGTTGAGGAAGGCTGGCCGACCTGCTCGATCGCGTCCGAAATCGTCGCGCTGGCGATGGAGCACGGCTTCGACGACCTCGACGCGCCGGTGCTGCGCGTGACCAACGAGGACGTGCCGCTGCCCTATGCCGCCAATCTGGAAAAGCTGGCGCTCATCACCGCCGACAAGATCGTCGCCACGGTGAAGAAGGTCGTCTGACCTGTCCTGCCCCGACCGTCCCGGAAATTCCGGGGCGGTCGGTCAGGCCGTATAGAGCGAACAGGATGATGCGGCGGCGGCCGGTGCCGGATTGTGGATCTGGCCAAAATCGCGATTGTCGCGGACGATGAACGACGCGATGTATCGGATCTTCTTGGTCCCCAGCACCCAGTTGCCGAACACCGGCTGATAGTCGTAGTTGATCTCGACGAACATCACGCCCGACGCGGGCGGTGCCGTCACCTTCGCGCCTGTCTCGCCCATGCCGGCAAAGCCCGTCCCGCTCGCGCCGTCACCTTCGGTGCCATAGCTGGAATCATACCCGACCCCCCGTTTCAGGCCGATGCAGCGCTGCCAGTGGATCCACTGCCCGCCGCTGCTGTTCTGTTCCAGGCTGGACAAGGTGATGCGCCCCGTCGTGGTCAGGCCGATCCTGCTGCCCTGATAGCGCGCCGCCTGCAGCACGTCGTTGATATCGCCCTCCCGCAGTTGCTGGATCGACAGGCTGCTCGTCGCGCCGACGCGCGATGCGTTGTCGGCCAGGTTCAGCGCGATCTGGCTGACCCGCATCTGGGTGATCCCGTAATTGGCCAGCTCGACCGCATAGGTACCGATGCCGAGCACGATCGGCGCGGCGAACGCGAATTCGACCAGCGCGACGCCGCGGGTTTCGCGGGCGAACCGGCGCAGGGCGCGGCGGAGGCGGTGGTGCAGGGCGGGGGTCATGAACAGATCGGCACGACGGGCTGCGACGTCACGACCTGGCTGGCATAGGGCTGGTTCTTCAGCAGGGTGCGCGCGGTCAACGTCTCCATGGTCGGGAATCCCAGCGATTTCAGCAGCGGGAACAGCCGCGGATAGGTGATCGTCATGACGTACAGCGTGACGTCGTTGGCGCGACCCTGGCCGGTGGCACCCGGATCCTGATCCCATTGCCGGTTACCGTTGACGTCGTCGAAACATTCGCCCGCATCGTATTTCTTGTTGTCGTTGCTGTCGGTGAAGCGTTCGGGCTTGAATTGCGAAAAGGTGGCGTTGGTGGTGCGCGCCGTCCTGTAGGTGGCCGATTTGGCGACCGTCCATACCGACGTCATCACCTTGGTATCGAGATCGGCGGCCATGTCGTCGCCGCCCTCGATCGCCGAATCGCGCCCGGCCTTCTGCAACGCGCCCTCGAACACCACCTGCACATATTCGCGGTACGCCAGATCGCTCAGGCCCATGATGGTCAGCAGCATGACTGGCAGGATGATGGCGAACTCGATCGCGGTCACCCCGCGCCGGTCCCGCCAGAGTGCGCGCGGCCGCATCATTGCGACAGTCGTAGCATGGCGATGCGGCGGGCGATCGACTGGAACTGCGTGGTCAGCGTGGCATTGTCCGACGCGAAGAACGCGCGGTCGGGCGTGGAGGCGCAGTTGCGCAGTTCGTCGTTGATCGTCTGGCCGAACGCGACGACCCACACCGTGATGTTGCGCGCCTTTGCCGCGTCGCACTCCGCCAGGAACCGGGCGTTGTGATAGGCGGTCAGGTTGCCGAAATCGCCGCCCGATACCCGCTGGTCGCTCCATTCGAGGCCGTACATGCCATAGATCGTCTCGTTCGGGGCCATCGCGCCATCGGTCATGAAGATGATATTGCGGTTGGGCGCGTTCCGGTTGGGCCACGCCGCCGTGTCGTTGGCGAAGACGCCTGTTGGTGACAGAAGGCGGGTGCCCCAGATCATTCCGACATCGTGATAGGTGCCGCCGATCGCCCGGAAATCGACCGCGTTGACATAGTTGCTGACGTCGGTGCGATCCATCGGCGTGATGCGCTTCACGGGTTTGCCACAGGCCGCAAAGCCGCCCTGCTGATTGCCAACGGAACCGATCGCGTTCAGGTCGTCGGCGGTGTCCTGTGACGCTGGGCCGGGATTGTTGCGGATGTAGACACTCTCTGGCCACATCGGCCGCCAGCGGGTTGCGGTGTCGGTCGGTACGCGATCGGGGTCGAGATCTGGGGGAAGGTTGGCTTGGTCGAACGAGGTCACGCCCGGTGTCGTCATCCGTTCCTCGATACAACCGGACCACCGGGTCATCGCGGTCACGACCTGGCTAGGATCCTGCACCGGATTACCGGCCAGGAAACCGGTGATGTCGGCATTCCACTGGCCGTACCGCCACAGCGGCCGCAACCCCTGGGTCGTTGCCGAGCAATAGCCATTCCGGCTGCTCCAGTTGGCGTTCGAATAATAGACGGCGCGGCCGTTGCCGTCCCACCCGGATTGGGGGCTGCGTAGCCCGTTATACTGCATGCACGCCGCATAGGTGAATCCGGTGCCAGCGCTGGTATAGGATCCTCCATCGTTGGCGTCGCCGATTACCCGGCGGGATTGATAGGCCCACTGCGGGCTGACCATTAGTGACGGATTTCCTGCGCGAATGGCCGCGCCTGCGTTTACGGAGGACGCGTAAGGCACAAAGCCGAAGCGAAGCTTGGTCGCGGTATCGGCGCTGGATTTCAGCGTGTCGTAATAGGAGAGCACGGCCGATCGCAGCGCCCTGATCTTGGACGACGGCTTTTCGGTATAGCTATAGCCCGTCGTGCCGTCGTCACGCGTGTAGGTTTCCGACGTCATCGTGCAAACGCTTTCGTTCGCCGCACAGGTCATCGATCCCGTGATATCGAGGACGAACATCGTGTCGACATCGGCGACGTCGAACCGCGCCATGCAGGTCGTCGACAGGACGACGTCGGGCTTGCCGAACATCTTCATGACGGTCATCGGCAAAGTGATGGTCGCCACGCCCGATACCTGGTTGTCGCTGGTCCGCGTGGGCACAAATCGCTTGGCGGGGTCCGGTGCCGAAGTCCCGTACCAACCGACCTTGAAATTGTTGTCGAAGAACGCCGTTGCCCTGTTCGTGGCATCGGTCCCCAGCGATGTGCCCGAATCCAGCGTCATGAACTTGCGCCCGGCCAGAACGCCGGCGTCGCACGCCTGTTGCAACCGCACCTTGACGACGTACATCCGGGCCATGTCCACCGCCGACCCGGCCATCGCCGACAACGGGATCAACGCCGCCGCCATGATCGCCAGCGTGTTACCACCGCGATCCAGCAGCAGCGATCGCGTCGATCGCCGTGGTTTGTCTTGGCCCTGCCGCATTCACTATACGCCCAATTCGGATGAATCCGCGTCCTCCTTGCCGCCGCACCCGCTAAGGTCCGATCAAATGTCATGGTAAACGACTCCTTAACCGCCGAACGCGGCCTTGCCCTTGGCTATGCGCCGGATGCCGCGCAGCCCGGGCTGGCGGCGTTGCTGGCCCTCGATACGACGCTGGGCGGGATCGTCCGGTCGACCAGCCAGCCGCTGGTCGGGCAGATGCGGCTGACGTGGTGGCACGATGCGCTGGCCGCGCTCGCCACCGCGCCGCCGCCGGCCGAGCCGGTGTTGCAGGGCATCGCCACGCATGTCGTCCCGGCGGGCGTCGCCGGAACCGATCTGGCCGTGATGATCGACGCATGGGAGGTGCTGCTGGACGATCCGTCGCCCGACGACGCGGCGATCGCGCTGTTCGGGCAGCGGCGCGGGGGCGTGCTGTTCGCGGCGGCGGCGACCGTCTGCGGCGGGGGTGACGGACGGATCGCCGATCTGGGTGCCGGCTGGGCGCTGGCCGACCTGGCGGCCAAGCTGCGCGATGGCGCGGCGGCGGCGCGGGCCGGGCAGGCGGCGGCGCGGCACCTGGCGGCCGGGCTGACGGGTACGCTGCCGCGCCGGTTGCGGGCGCTGGGGGCGCTGGCGGTGCTGGCGCGTGCCGATCTGGCCGGCACTGCACCGGGCAGCCCGTCGCGGGTCGGGCGACTGCTGCTCCACCGCCTGACCGGTCGCTGATCGGCGGGGTTGCGGCCGGGTGACGACGTGATAGCGTGGCGGCGACAGGGACAGGCGGGGGTGGGATGATGTGGCGATATCTGGCGGGCGGCGCGGCGGCGCTGGCGATGGTCGGGGCCGGCGCGCTCGTGCTCGGCAGTCATACCCGGCCCGAGCCGCTGTTGCCCGCGACGCCGGCCGCCGCGGTGGCGACACCGATGCAGACCGGTGGCGCCGAAGCCCTGCCGGCCCTGCCCGAAGCGACGCCGAAAACCCGCGAGGAAAAACGGTTCGGCCGCTATGACAAGGATCGCGACGGCCGGATCACCCGCGACGAATATCTGGCCGCGCGGCGCAAAGCCTATGCCAAGCTGGACACCAACAAGGACGGCCGGCTGTCGTTCGACGAATGGGCAGCCAAGACCACCGCGAAGTTCGCTACCGCCGACCGCGACACGTCGGGGACGATGACGCCGGTCGAGTTCGCCACGACCGCCCCCAAACGCACCGCCCGTGCGCGCTGCGTCTGTCCGCCCGCCGCTGCGGCTGTGGACGATTAGGGCCGGATTGACACCCCGGTCCATCCGTCATTGCGCGCGTGGCGAAACAGTCCAGGGTTTCGGAAATGACGCATCTGGCTTGCTAGCCGACGGACGCGGCCACCGGCCGTGACTGGTTCGCCATCCAGTCGGCCAGTGCGGCCCGCGCGCGGTCGGTGTACATCCGTTTGCGGTCGGCCTTTTTCGTGCGGCCGGCGATCGGCGGGAACAGGCCGAAGTTCACGTTCATCGGCTGATAGGTCTCGACCTCGGCAAGACCCGTGATGTGCCCCAGCAGCGCGCCCAGCGCGGTCGCGACCGGCGGCGGGGTCATCGTCGTGCCGTTCAGCTCGGCCGCCGCAAAGCGCCCCGCCAGCAGCCCGATCGACGCGCTTTCGATATAGCCCTCGCATCCCGTGATCTGTCCGGCGAAGCGGATGTTCGGCCGCGATTTCAGCCGCAGCGTCTCATCGAGCAGTTCGGGCGAGCGGATGAAAGTGTTGCGGTGCAGGCCGCCCAGCCGCGCGAACTCGGCATTCTGCAACCCCGGAATGGTACGGAACAGGCGGACCTGCTCGGCGTGCTTCAGCTTGGTCTGGAACCCGACGATGTTCCAGAGTGTGCCCTGCGCATTGTCCTGACGCAACTGAACGACGGCGTGCGGCCAGCGCCCGGTTTTCGGGTTGTCGAGGCCGACCGGTTTCATCGGCCCGTAGCGCAGCGTGTCCAGACCGCGCTCCGCCATCACCTCGATCGGCATGCAGCCCTCGAAATAGGGGGTGTCCTTTTCCCAGTCCTTGAACGGCGTCTTCTCACCCTCGACGAGTCCCGTGTGGAAGGCGAGATACTCTTCCTGCGTCATCGGGCAGTTGATGTAGTCCTTGGTCTCGCCCTTGTCCCAGCGCGAGGCGAACCAGGCGATGTCCATGTCGATCGAATCGCGGTGGACGATCGGCGCGAGCGCGTCGAAAAACGCCAGCGATTCCGCGCCCGTCGCCGCGCCGATGTCGCTGGCCAGCGCCGCCCCGGTCAACGGGCCGGTGGCGATGATCGCCGGACCGTCGGGCAGGGTATCGACGCGTTCGCGCACCAGAGTGATGTTGGGGTGATGGTCGATCGCCTGCGTGACGCTGTCCGAAAACAGGTCGCGGTCGACCGCCAGCGCGGAGCCGGCGGGGACGCGGTGCAGATCCGCCTGGCGCATGATGAGCGAGCCGAGCGTCCGCAGTTCCTGATGCAGCAGGCCGACTGCGTTGCTTTCCGCATCGTCCGAGCGGAAGCTGTTCGAGCAGACGAGTTCGGCAAGGCCGTCGGTCTGGTGCGCCGGCGTCGCTTCGCCACTGCCGCGCATTTCGGACAGGCGAACCTTGATGCCCGCCTCGGCAAGCTGCCAGGCGGCTTCGGAACCGGCGAGTCCGCCGCCGATGATGTGAATGTCGTGGGTCATGATTCGGCGATAGCGGGGCGAGGGGCGAAGGGCCAGCATGGGGGCTGCACGGCAGCGAAGTTGACGACCTGCATCAGAGACGGTGTCGTTTCGTCAACTTCGGCGACCATGGTCGCGGATGGTCGCGACGGGGTTTGGAGGAGAGGCGGATGCTCGATCATGCGGCATCCGATGTCAGACGATTTCCAACATTGGTAGGGGGCATGTGACAGGGGCCATGCGCGGTGTATGCTGGTGCCTCAACAGCCGGGACCAATGGCATGTCCGACGTCGCGACACCCAATCTGCCGTCGCGCAGTTTCGATGGTACCGCCGCCTTTTATGGTCGGCTGGGGTTCGAGCAGACGTGGCGGGATGCGGGCTGGATGATCCTGCGGCGCGGCGGATTGACTCTCGAATTCTTCTCGTTTCCCAATCTTGATCCAGCGAGCAGTTCGTTCAGCTGCTGCTTTCGGATGGACGATGTCGATTCGTTCTTCGCGGTCGTCATCAATGCCGGGATTGTGGAGGCGACGCGCGGCTGGCCGCGCGCGCATCGCCCGCGTCGCGAGGCGTGGGGCGGGCGGGTAGGGGCGCTGATCGACCCCGACGGCACGCTGATCCGGCTGGTGCAGGCCCCGGCGTGATCCCCGCTCGACGAACGGTTTCCACGACCAGGACGAGTGCACCGCCAGCCGCATAGGCAGAGAAGTCCCATGGATCGAAGCCGGTGCCGAGCACGACGCGCGCGATCGGCCAGGTCCCGAAGCCAAGCCGATCGACCGCGCCGAACCGCTGCCCGATTTCGATCATGGTGGCGACGATTAGCGCGATCGTAACGGCCGGTCGGACCCGTGCCCGCGTTCCGGCGCGCAGCCCGCAATACACCAGCGTGACGGCCAGACTGTCGCCGACATGGGGGCGGATCAGCGGATCGCGCAGGAACAGGGCGATACCCGTCTCTGCCAGCAGGAGGAGGATGGTGGCGATCGCGTAGCGGGGACGGACGAACATGACGGGCGGGCCTTCACGGGTGTTTCCCCGTGATATCGCCGCGATGTCGAGGCCGTGTGCAGATCGTGCGGTGATCCCGCGGTACCGCGTCAGCCGGCGACGGGCAGCCTGACCCTGCCATCCGCATCGCGCGCGAGCGGGCCATAGGCCAGCACCGCGTCGAGCGGCAGCGCGCCGTAGATGTGCGGGAACAACTGCCCGCCGCGCGACGGCTCCCACCGGACAGCCTCGCCCAGCACCTCAAGGTCGACCGCGACGACGTGCAGGTCGGTCTGGCCGCTGAAATGCTTGTCGACCGTCTCGGTCAGTTGCGCTTCGGTCGACAGGTGGATGTAGCCATCGGCCCGGTCGACCGGCGCGCCGGCGAAGGTCCTGTCCTTCTCCAGCGTCGCCATCTGATCGGCGGTCAGCACCTTGTAGGCGGTGGTCGACACGGCGTTCGACATGGGGGGCGGCGTCATTCGCCCTCCGCCGGACCTTCGGCCGCGTCGTCGCCGATCGTCGCGCCGGTATCGGGGGCGATGGTCGGGGTATCGTCGGCCAGATGGACCTGCGCCTCCTCCTCCGTTTCCTCGATCCGCGCGGCGGAGACGACATGCTCGCCCTTGCCGACGTCGAACAGCTTCACGCCCGCCGAATTGCGGCTGATGACGCGCAAGCTGCCGAGCGACATGCGGATCAGCTTGGCCTGATCGGTGACCAGCATCAGCTGGTGTCCTTTGCCGGCGGGGAAGCTGGCGACGACAGGGCCGTTGCGGCCGATATTGTCGATGTTGGTGATGCCCTGTCCGCCGCGACCCGACTGGCGATAGTCATAGGCGCTCGACAGCTTGCCATATCCGTTGGCGCAGACGGTCAGGATGAACTGTTCGCGGGTCCGCAGATCGTCATAGCGGTCTGCGCCGAGGCCGTGGTCGCCCTCGCGTTCGCCCTTCCACGGGGCGAACTTCAGATACGTCTCGCGCTCATCCGGCGTCGCCTCGACGCGGTGAAGGACCGACAGCGAGATGACCTCGTCGTCCGCCTTCAGCATGATGCCGCGCACGCCGGTCGAGGTCCGGCTCTGGAACTCGCGAACGTCGTCGCCGGCGAAGCGGATCGCCTTGCCGCTGCGGGTGGCGAGGAGCACGTCGTCATGCTCGCTGAGCAGGGCGACGCCGATCAGCTTGTCCTCGGATCCTTCCTCGAACCGCATCGCGATCTTGCCGTTGGACGGCACGTTGGCGAACGAATCCATTGCGTTGCGACGGACCGCCCCGCGCGCGGTCGCGAACATGACGTGCAGCTTGCTCCACTCCGCCTCGTCCTCGGGCAGGGCCAGAACGGTCGAGATCGTCTCGCCCGCCGCCAGGGGCAGCAGGTTGACCATCGGCCGCCCGCGCGTGGCGGGACCGCCCTCTGGCAGGCGCCAGACCTTCATCCGGTACACCTTGCCGGCGGTCGAGAAGAACAGGACCGGCGTGTGGGTGCTCGTCACGAACAGTTCGGTGACGACGTCCTCGTCCTTGGTCGCCATGCCCGACCGCCCCTTGCCGCCACGCGCCTGCGCGCGGAAGGTTTCGAGCGGGGTACGCTTGATATAGCCCTGCATGGTCACGGTCACGACCATGTCCTCGCGCTCGATCAGATCCTCGTCGTCGATGCCGTCGGCGGCGGCGGCGATCTCGGAGCGGCGCGGGGTCGCGAACTCGTCGCGGACCGCCTGCAATTCCTGGCGCATCACCTCGTACAGCTTGGCACGGTCGGCGAGGATCAGCAGCAGCTCGCTGATCGAATCGGCCAGTGTCTTCAGCTCGTCGCCGATCTCGTCGCGACCCAGCGCGGTCAGACGGTGGAGACGCAGGTCGAGGATGGCGCGGACCTGAAGCTCGCTGAGCGTGTAGGTGTCGCCCTCGATCTCCTTTTCGACCGCCTCGACCAGTTGCAGATAGCCGGCAATTTCGGCGATCGGCCAGGCGCGCGACAGCAGTTTCGCGCGCGCCTCCGCCGGGCTGGACGACCCGCGGATGATGCGGACGACCTCGTCCAGATTGGTGACGGCGATGACGAGTCCGAGCAACAGATGCGCGCGCTCGCGGGCCTTGTTCAGCTCGAACTTCGACCGGCGGGTGATGACCTGTTCGCGGAAACCGATGAACGCGGCGATGATGTCGCGCAGGTTCAGCAGTTCCGGGCGGCCGCCACGGATCGCCAGCATGTTGGCGGGGAAGCTCGACTGCGCCGGCGTGTGCCGCCACAGCTGGTTCAGCACGACTTCCGGCGTGGCGTCACGCTTCAGTTCGATGACGATGCGGACGCCCTCGCGGTTGGACTCGTCGCGGATGTCGCTGACGCCCTCGATCCTTTTGTCCTTGGCGGCCTCCGCGATCTTTTCGACCAGGCCGTTCTTGCCGGTCTGGTAGGGGATTTCGGTAAGGACGATCGCGCGCTTCTCGCCGCGCCCTTCCTCGACGACATGACGCGAGCGGACGATGACCGAACCACGCCCGGTCTCATAGGCCGATCGCGCGCCCGCCTTGCCGAGGATGATCGCACCGGTCGGGAAGTCGGGACCGGGAACGATCTCGATCAGTTCCTCGGTCGTGATGGCCCCGTTGTCCATGTAGGCAAGGCAGGCGTTGATGACCTCGCCCAGATTGTGCGGCGGGATGTTGGTCGCCATGCCGACGGCGATGCCGCCAGCGCCATTGACCAGCAGGTTGGGGAAGCGCGCCGGCAGCACCGACGGCTCACGCTCCGACCCGTCATAATTGGGCGTGAAGTCGACCGTGTCCTTGTCGAGATCGTTCAGCAGCGCGTTGGCGACCTTCGACAGCCGCGCCTCGGTATAGCGCATGGCTGCGGGCGGATCGGGATCCATCGACCCGAAATTGCCCTGGCCATCGACCAGCGGCACTCGCATCGACCAGTCCTGCGCCATGCGGGCCAGCGCGTCGTAGATCGAGCTGTCGCCGTGCGGGTGGTATTTACCCATCACGTCGCCGACGATGCGCGCGGACTTGCGATAGGCCTTGCCCGCGACGAAGCCGCTTTCATGCGCGGAATACAAAATGCGGCGGTGCACCGGCTTCAGACCGTCGCGCACATCGGGCAGCGCGCGGGCGACGATGACGCTCATGGCGTAGTCGAGATAGCTCGACTTCATCTCGTCCACGATCGAGATGGTCTCGATACCGGCAGGTTCGGCGATCAGCGTCGCGTCGGTCAAATCTCAGGGCTTTCGGGTTGTTTCGTTTTGGTGACGATACCCTAGCCGATGGACCGGCCGCTTGCTACCCCCGCGATGCCCGTCAGGGGCGCGCAAGGGCGGGCCGGGATCACTTCAGGGCCTGTCCGTCCGAATTGCCGCTCAGTGCCCGATTATCGGCTGTGCGCCGGTCGGTCACGGCCGGGCGGGCGGCGACATCAGGTCAGCCGCCGCTTTTCCAGCTTCCGCGCCAGCGTGCGGCGGTGCATCCCCAGCCGGCGGGCGGTTTCGGAGACGTTGAAGTCGGTTTCCGCCAGCGTTTCGTGGATCCGCTCCCACTCCAGCGTCTTGATCGAGGTCGGCCGTTCGCCGATCGGCGTGTCGACGTTGCCGATGGTGCCGAACGCGGTTTCGATATCGTCGGTATTGGCGGGCTTGGCGAGGTAGGAGGTCGCGCCCAGCTTGATCGCCTGCACCGCCGTCGCGATGCTGGCATAGCCGGTCAGCACGACAATGACGATGTCGGGATCATGCTGGTGCAGCGTCTGGACGCAGGTCAGGCCCGACGCCTGCCCCAGTTTCAGGTCGACGACCGCATAATCCGGGGTGGCGTGCGCCAGCAGCGTGGTCAGCCCGTCCGGGTCGGCGGCGACCGACACCCGGTATCCGCGCCGCTCGAACGAGCGTTGCAGGGTGCGCGCGAAGGCGGCGTCATCCTCGACCAGGAACAGCAGGGGTTCGGTTGCCATCATCATCCTTCCGCAAGCGCCAGCGACGACAGCGGCAGGGTGAGCAGGATTTCCGCGCCGCCGCCCGCGCGGTTGCTGGCCGTCACGCTGCCGTCCAGCTTGCGCATGACGTTGACCACCAGGAACAGGCCGAGGCCCGATCCCAGCCGCGCCTTGCTCGACTGATAGGGTTTGCCGAGCCGCTCCAGCATTTCCGGCGCAAAGCCAGGGCCGTGATCGCACACCGTCACCACCAGCGTATCGCCGTCACGCGCGACATTCATCCGCAGCCAGTCGGGCGACGCCTCCGCCGCATTGTCGAGGACGTTGTACAGCACCTGTTGCAGCACCGTATCCGACACGATCGGCAGATCAGGGCCGAAGCTGTTGAGATAATGCGCGTTCGGGTAGCCGCGCGCGCTGATCCAGTCGGAAAAGACTCCGTCGAGAAAGGCGTGGACCGTGGTCGCGGTCGATGCCTCGCCGCGCGCCTCGCCCGCCGACAGCAGGATGTTGGTGACGATCGCCTTGCAACGCAGCACCTCCGCCTGCATCTCGCCGATTTCCTGCACCAGTTCGGGGTCTTCGGCGATGCGCGGGATCCGTCGCCAGTCGCCAAGGATCACCGACAGCGACGACAGCGGGGTGCCGAGTTCATGCGCCGCGCCCGACGCGAGCAGGCCGATGCGGATGATGTGATCCTGTTCGGTCGTCTGCTGGCGGATATCGGCCAGATCCTCGTCGCGCGCGCGCAGATTGGCGGTGATCCGCCCGACGAACATCACCAGCAGCACCGCGACCAGCGCGAAACAGACCCACATGCCGCGGATGTGCAGGCCGAACAGCGTCTCGCCGAACCCGGGCGGCAACGCGAGCGGGTGGTAGCTGACCGTCAGCCACGCAAAGGCGATGCTGGTCGCGACGACGATGACCCAGGTCGACCAGCGTTCGAGCAGGATCGACCCGAGCACCACCTGTAGCAGAAACAGCGAGATGAACGGGTTGGTCGCGCCGCCGCTGAGCCAGAACTGGATCGACAGCGCGATCACGTCGAGCAGCAGCGTGACGAACAGTTCGATGTTGGTCACCCGCCGCCGCCACTTGAGCAGCAGCAGGCTGACGAGGTTGAGCGCGACCAGCGACCCCAGCACCATCGCCATCGGCACCAGCGGCAGGCCGATGCCCAGCCCCCAGCGGGTCAGCGCGATCGTCAGCAACTGACCGACGACGGCCAGCCAGCGCAGCTCGATCAGCTGGATCATGTTCTTGTGGCCGGCGGCATCGACCGGCACGAACGAGGCGACGGGCGAACCGCCCTCCGACAGCACGCGCTGGTCGGCCGGACGGGTCGTCATCGCGATGGATCCGGTGTCGCGGCCCGCCGCCGCGCCCGCTCGCGCAGCAGCAGCGCGTATCCCCCCGCCACCATCAGCGCCAGACCGTACCAGGTCAGCGCATAGACAAGGTGGTTGTTGTAGAAGGACACGATGGTCAGGCCGCCGACCGGCGCGTCGGCCGGGCCGGGCACCGCGTTCGCGTCGATGAAATAGGGGGCGACCATGTCGAGCCGGTGATGCGCGGCGATCGCGGCCACGTCGCGCGAATACCACGCTCCCGCCGCCGGGTCGTTGGACCGCAGGAAGGCCCCGCCCGGTTCGCTCACGCGCAACAGGCCGGTCACGGATGCCGGCCCCTCGGCATGGCGATAGGTGCGGGCGGGGACGAAACCACGATTGACAAGGATGGTCGCGCCGTCGCGGGTCCGCAGCGGGGTCATCACCCACCAGCCCGAGCCACGCGTGGTGACCGCCTTGACCAATGTGTCCATGCTGACCAGCCAGATGCCGTCGGCGTGCAGGCGGGTATAGGCGTCGGTCTTGTCGATGCGCGGCCACGCGGCCGGGCCGGGGGCGGGGACGGGAGGGGCCTTCAGCCGGGCGTCGACCTGCGCAATCAGGTCCAGCTTCCACGCCCGGCGCTGCACCTGCCAGGTGCCCAGCGCGACCAGCGCGACGACCATCAGCAGGGCGAGCAGCCCAAGCAGCACCGTCGATCGCGCCGACCGGGCAGCCCCGACGGTGCGATCGACGCGGGCGGTCATCCCATCTGCCCCATTTCGGCGGCGGCGGGCATCATGTTGGTGTTCATGTGATACATCACCCACAGCGAGCCGCTGAGCGCGATGACGACGACGACGATTGTGAACAGCAGGGCCATCATCGACCAGCCGCCCTCGTTCTTGCCGTTCATGTGCAGGAAGTAGATCATGTGCACGACGATCTGGACGATCGCGAACGCCATGATGATGAGCGCGGTCGTCTGCTGCGACAGCGGGTTGGTCATCACCAGCCAGAACGGGATCGCGGTCAGGATCACCGACAGCACGAAGCCGATCACATAATCCTTGCGGCTGCCGTGCGCGTGATCGTCGGCATGGTCGTTGTGGTGGACCGCCCCATGCAGCCCGGAAGCGTGAAGATCGCCGCTGTGGGCGGGGGGGGCGTGGTGGTCGGCGCTCATCGCAGCATTCCCATCAGATAGACGAAGGTGAAGACGCCGATCCAGATGACATCGAGGAAGTGCCAGAACAGGCTGAGGCACATCAGGCGTCGGGTGTTGGCGGGGATCAGGCCCTTCACCTGCACCTGCACCATCAGCACGACCAGCCAGATCAGCCCGAAGGTGACGTGCAGGCCGTGGGTGCCGACCAGCGTGAAGAAGGACGACAGGAACGCGCTGCGCGTCGGCCCGGCGTTCTCGTGGATCAGGTGCGAGAATTCGTACAGTTCGATGCCCAGGAAGGCGAGGCCAAACAGGCCGGTGATCGCCAGCCAGCCTTGCGTCGCGCCCTGCTTGCCGTCGTTCATCGCCAGCATCGCAAAGCCGTAGGTGATCGACGAGAACAGCAGCATCGACGTGTTCAGCGCCACCAGCGGCAAGTCGAACAGCTCCTTCGGACCCGGCCCCCCGGCGTAGCTGGTCCCCAGCACGCCGTAGGTCGCGAACAGCATCGCGAAGATGAGGCAATCGCTCATCAGGTAGATCCAGAAGCCCAGCATCGTGCTGCCGCCTTCCGGGTGGTCGTGTTCGTCGACCACGTAGAAGACGGTGGCGTCCTCCCCGGTCGGCGTGGCGGTCATGTTGGTACCGGACATCGTCGTTTACGCCTTTTGTGCCAGCAGCGCGGTCCGCTGGGCCTCGGTCGCGATCACCTCGTCCTGGGGGATGTGGAAATCGCGCTTGTAGTTGAAGGTGTGGACGATCGAGTAACCGACGATCCCGACGAAGCTGAGCGCCGCGAGCCACCAGATGTACCAGATCATCGCCGCGCCGAACGCCACCGACAGCGCTCCCAGCACCACGCCGCTGCCGGTATTGCTTGGCATGTGGATCGCCTTGAAGCCCTGCACTGGCCGCTGGTAGCCGCGCTTCTTCATGTCGGCCCATGCGTCGCCGTCATGAATGACCGGGGTCATCGCGAAATTGTAGGCCGGCGGCGGCGACGAGGTCGCCCATTCCAGCGTGCGCCCGTTCCAGGGATCGCCCGTGGTGTCGGCCAGCTCCTCGCGATCGCGCACGCTGACGTAGAACTGCATCAGCATCGCCCCGATCCCGGCCGCGATCAGCGCCGCGCCGAACGCCGCGATGATGAACCAGATCTGCAAGGAAGGATCCTCGAAGGTGCGCAGGCGACGGGTGACGCCCATCAGGCCGAGCACATAAAGCGGCATGAAGGCGAAGTAGAAGCCGACCGTCCAGCACCAGAACGAGATCTTGCCCCAGAATTCGTTCAGCTTGAAACCGAAGGCCTTCGGGAACCAATAGTTGATGCCGGCGAACGCCCCGAACACCACGCCGCCGATGATGACGTTGTGGAAATGCGCCACCAGGAACAGCGAGTTGTGCAGCACGAAGTCGGCCGGGGGCACCGCCAGCAGCACGCCGGTCATCCCACCGATCGTGAAGGTGACCATGAACGCGATCGTCCACATCATCGGCAGCTCGAACCGGATGCGCCCACGATACATCGTGAACAGCCAGTTGAAGATCTTCGCGCCCGTCGGGATCGAAATCACCATCGTCGTGATGCCGAAGAACGAATTGACGCTCGCCCCCGACCCCATCGTGAAGAAATGGTGCAGCCAGACGAGATAGGCGAGCAGCGTGATGACGACCGTCGCATAGACCATCGAGGTATAGCCGAACAGACGCTTGCCCGAGAAGGTCGAGGTGATTTCCGAGAACACGCCGAACATCGGCAGGATCAGGATGTACACCTCCGGGTGGCCCCAGATCCAGATCAGGTTCACGTACATCATCGGGTTGCCGCCCAGCGTGTTCGTGAAGAAGTTGGTGTCGACATAGCGGTCGAGGCTGAGCAGCGCGAGGACGGCGGTCAGCACCGGGAAGGCGGCCACGATCAGCACGTTGGTGCACAGCGCGGTCCAGCAGAAGATCGGCATCTTCATCATGGACATGCCCGGTGCGCGCATCTTGACGATGGTCACGATCAGGTTGACGCCCGACAACAGCGTGCCGACGCCCGCGATCTGCAACGCCCAGATGTAATAGTCGACGCCGACCCCGGGACTGGAGAGGATTCCCGACAGCGGCGGCATGGCCAGCCAGCCGGTCTGCGCGAACTCGCCGACGAACAGGCTCATCATGACGATGACCGCACCGGCCGCCGTCATCCAGAAGCTGAAATTGTTCAAGAACGGGAACGACACGTCGCGCGCGCCGATCTGGAGCGGGACGACATAGTTCATCAGGCCCGTGACAAACGGCATCGCCACGAAGAAGATCATGATGACGCCGTGCGCGGTGAACACCTGGTCGTAATGGTGCGCGTTCAGATAGCCTTCGGATCCGTTGAAGGCCATCGCCTGCTGCGCGCGCATCATGATCGCGTCGGAAAAACCGCGCAGCATCATGACGATGCCCAGGATCATGTACATGATCCCGATCTTCTTATGGTCCACCGACGTGAACCATTCGGTCCACAGATAGCCCCACAGTTTGAAATAGGTGAGCGCCGCCACCAGCGCGGCCCCGCCCAGCGCCACCGCGCAGAACGTGGCGACGACGATCGGTTCATGCAGCGGCAGCGATTCCAACGACAGGCGGCCGAATATCGGACTGACGGAGAGGGGGGAAAGTGTCATGGTTCCAGACCAATCAAAGGGTGTTCGGGTTGGCGGGCGACGAGTTGGTACGTTTGCCGCTGGCCGAATGGTCGCTTGGCGGCGCCTTGCCTGCGTCGGCCCCGGTCAGAGGTTCCTCCTGAACCTTGCCCTGCGGATTGCCCGCATTGGCGGTGTGCTCCATCCCCGCACTGTGCGTGCCGTCCATCGCCATCATGTCGGACATGCAGGTCGTGCCCGGCTTGACGCAGTTGTTGACGACCACGTCAAACAATTCGGGATCGACATTGGCAAAGCGCATGACCGGAACCTTCTCGGTCGGTTTTTCCAGCGCGATGTACCGCGTGCGGTCGAGCGACCCGCCCGCCGCCTTGTTCCGGGCGACCCAGCCGGCGAAGTCGGCGTTGCTCAGCCCGTGAAAACGGAAACGCATGCCCGAGAAGCCGGCGCCGCTGTAGTTCGAGGAAAAGCCCTCATAATTGCCGGCCTTGTTGATGACCGCGTGCAGCTTGGTTTCCATCGTCGGCATGGCGTAGATCATGCCGGCCAGCGTGGGCACATAGAACGCGTTCATCACCGACGACGACGTCAGGCGGAACTGGATCGGCCGGTCGACCGGGGCGGCGAGTTCGTTGACCGTCGCGAAGCCGTATTCCGGATAGATGAACAGCCACTTCCAGTCGAGCGCGACGACCTGAACCTCAAGCGGCCGGGTGCCCGCCCGGATCGGGCGACCCGCCTCCAGCCGCTCGATCGGACGATAGGGGTCGAGCAGGTGCGTGCCGGTCCACGTCACCGCGCCAAGGCAGATGACGATGAGCAGCGGCGCGCCCCAGATGGCCAGCTCCAGCTGGGTCGAATGGTCCCAGTCCGGCTGATATTCGGCGTCCGTATTGGTGTGGCGATAGCGCCAGGCGAACAGCGCAATCAGCGACAGCACCGGAATGATGATGAGCAGCATCAGCCCCGTCGCGATCAGCACCAGGTTGCGCTGTTGCAGCGCCACGTCGCCGGACGGGTTCATGACGACCATGTTGCACCCCGCCAGCACGGCCGGCAGGGCAAGCGCGGCCAGCATCCTGCCGACACGGGCGATGCCCTGGGTCTTCGGGCGGGGAATACCGGTACGGGGAAGGCGGGGGAGCTTCGACATGGGATCGCGTTACGCCTGCACGCTGCGCTGCAACACTGGACATTTTGTCCAATGCCGACCAACGCATATTTGACGCATAGGCATAGCATACCGGCGCGATCCGGGCGATACCGGCGGGTACGACGTCCGCCGGTTGCGAAGGACATGAAGTAATGACTGCACAGACCGTGACTGGCTCGCACGGGGCCGAACGCGATTCCCGCGCGATCAATGCGCGACACGGCGACATCGCGCCGGGGGAGATCGCCATCGGCGTCATCATCGGGCGGACGTCGGAGTTTTTCGACTTCTTCGTCTACGCGATCGCGTCGGTGCTGGTGTTTCCGGCCCTGTTCTTTCCCTATGTCGACCGCCTGACCGGCACGGTCTATTCGTTCGCGATCTTCGCGCTTGCGTTCATCGCCCGGCCGATCGGCTCGGTGATCTTTCTGGCGATCGACCGCAATCTGGGGCGCGGCACCAAGCTGACCATCGCGCTGTTCCTGCTGGGTGGATCGACTGCGGCGGTCGCGTTCCTGCCGAGCTACGCGACGATCGGGTCGTGGGCCGCGATCCTGCTGGCGGTGTTCCGCATCGGCCAGGGCATCGCGCTTGGCGGCGTGTGGGACGGCCTGCCGTCGCTGCTGGCGCTCAACGCACCCGAGAACAAGCGCGGCTGGTACGCGATGATCCCGCAGCTTGGCGCGCCGCTTGGCCTGATGGTGGCGAGCGCACTGTTCGCGTTCTTCATCTCCACCCTGTCCAGCGCCGACTTCCTTGACTGGGGCTGGCGCTATCCGTTCTTCGTCGCCTTCGCGATCAACGTCGTGGCGCTGTTCGCGCGGCTGCGGATCGTGTCGACGCCGGATTATGCCCGCCTGTTCGAAACCCGCGAGCTTCAGCCCTCGCGCGTCAGCGAGACGATCCGCAGCGACTGGCGCAACATCGTCATCGGCGCGTTCGCCCCGCTCGCCAGTTTCGCGCTGTTCCACATGGTCACGGTGTTTCCGCTGTCGTGGGTGTATCTGTTCACGCGCGAGACGCCGGCCCGATTCCTGGTGATCGAGATCATCGGCGCGATCGTCGGCGTCGTCGCGGTCGTCGCCTCCGGCCTGATCGCCGACAGGATCGGTCGTCGCTCGCTGCTGGCGGCCTCGGCCACCGGCATCGCGGTGTTCAGCGGCTTTGCGCCGCAGATGCTGAACGGCGGTGATCTGGGCGAACTGGTGTTCATGATTTCCGGCTTTGCGCTGCTTGGTCTGGCGTTCGGTCAGTCGTCGGGCGCGGTATCGGCCAACTTCGCCTCGGCACGGCGTTATACCGGCGCGGCGCTGACGTCGGATCTCGCCTGGCTGGTGGGTGCGGGCTTCGCGCCGCTGGTCGCGCTGCTGCTGGCCAGCAATTTCGGGCTGGCGGCCGCCGGCGGGTATCTGCTGTCCGGCGCGGTCGGAACGCTGGTGGCGCTGGGCATCAACAAGGAACTTGCGCGCCGCAACTGAGGTGATGCATCGCCGCCACCCGGTCACCGGGTGGCGGTCCGTCACATGGCGTCAGAGGCGCGATGCGATGAAACTGGCGGCGTACCAGCGGCTGCCGGTTTTCAGCAGGCAGCGTACCCCGGACAGACGCCCGTCGCTGCGGTGGTCCATTCGGCAGGTGCCGGATGCCGCGACCGGGGATCGACCGGCGATGGCCGCCGATGATGTCGACAGGCGGTCGTCCGCCACTTCGCCGGTAATCCGCGCCTTCGATCCCCAGCTTCTTTGACGAAAATCAATGATCGCCAGCGTGTCATCACGGTCGATCGTGACGCTGTCGCAAAGGACGAGGACGGTCTGCTGCCGGGAGCGCACAAGCGGTTCGGCATAGGCGCACCGCCCCGGTATGGCTGCGCTGGTCGTTGCCGCGGCGGACAGACCGGCGGGCAGCACGACCGATATCGTCGCGATGACCGCCGCCGCCAGGATCGGGCGAGCCGAGCGTGAACAGCGGCGATGGGCGGGCACAGCGGCGGCCACAGCGGTGGGCGCACGCGACGTCGGCACGGCTTCGCGTGCCTCGTCGGTGTGCGCTGGCGTCATGCCGTCATCAGGGGGTTTCGCCGGTATCCGGGGCCGGCTCCGACGCCGCCGGTGTTTCCTCCGAACCGGGGGCGGGGGCCTCGTCACGGCGCACGCGCGCGGTCATGCCGGTGGCATCGGCATCCTCCAGCACCTGCGCGTCGGGCGGGGTCGGTTCGACCGGCTCTATTTCGGGTACGACGACGGGCGGTTGCAGTCCGGCCGGTTCCGCAGCGATCGTCGTGGTAGCGGCGGGAGCCTCCGCCGGGGGGGCCGCGTCATCGTTGACCGTGCTGGTCTCCGTGGCCTCGGGCGGCTGGTTCTCCGGCTCGGAACCGGAGCAGCCGGCGAGGACGCCCAGCGCCATCAGGCCAGCCAGCGTCGTTGCGCGATAGCGCGGGAAACGGGTCATCATCATCCTCGTCATGCTCAGAGCGCAGCCATGGTCTGGCGCGTCGAGCGCGCCTCGATCTTCGATGCCAGCGTCGTATCCCAGCCATAAGGATCGGCGCGGAAGTTCATCCGGCCGTTGGCGCTGGCAAAGGCGGTCCAGTACAGCAGGTACACCGCCACCGGCCTGGTCAACCGCGCCCGGGTGGTGTCACCCTTTTCCACGGTCGCGTCGATCATCTCGGGCGTCCAGGTGGGGTCGCCCTTCAGCAGCAGGTCGGCCAATTCGCCGGGCTTTTCGAGCCGGACACAGCCATGGCTGGCCAGCCGGCTGAAGCTGGCGAAGGTCGCCTGTGACGGGGTGTCGTGCAGGTAGACCGCATAGGGGTTATCGAAATCGAACTTGTAACGGCCCAGCGCGCTGCGGTCGCCCGCCTCCTGCTGCAACCGGGTGCCGCCGTTGCCGGTCGGGATGATCTTGTACCCCGCGCGGCGCAGATAGCCGGGATTGCGCTTTTCCTTGGGCCACAATTCCTTGGTCGCGATCGAGGTCGGCACGTTCCACGGCGGGTTGATGACGACGCTGTGGATCGTCGAGCGCAGCATCGGCGTCTCGTTGCCCGGACGGCCGGTGACCGCGCGCATCGAGGCGACCGGATTGTCGCCGTCGAACACCGTCAGCACCGCGGCGGCGATATTGACCTGGATTCGGTCCTTGGGCAGCTCGGCGGGCAGCCAGCGCCAGCGTTCCATGTTGGCCATGATCTGTCGCACCCGCCCGATCGCCGGCACGTTCAGCGCCGCCAGCGTCTGCGTCGACACGACACCGGTCGGGTTCAGGCCATAGCGGTTCTGCGCCCGGCGCACCGCGTCGCGCAGCCCTGCGTCGAACGTCGTGCCGGTTCTGGCGACGTCGGGATCCTCGAACGCCAGCCGGGTGCGCAGCGCGGTGACGCGCGCTCCGGTCGCGCCCATGCCAAGGTCCGGCCCGGCGGCAAGCGTTGCCCAGCCACCGGCGGCGGCCAGCTTGCGATAGGTCGTCAGGCCCTCCACCAGCCCGTCATAGCCGGCATAGGGCGGTGCCAGCGAGGCGATCCACTGCTTCAGGCTGTTGGTGCGGACCGCGGCCGCGAAGGCGGGAGCGGGATCATAAGGCTCGGGGCGCAGGCCCCAGTCCTGCTGGAAATCGGCGGTGTCGAGCCGGCCGGAGTGGATGGCGTGCGCCTGATCCAGCACGGCGCGGACCATCTCGGCGTTGCTCGTCGGTGTCGCGGTCCAGGCGGTCGACTGGCGCAGGCCGTGGGCGGCGGCACCGTCGGTCAGGAAGCGGGTCAGCTGCTCCATCTGCGCCGTGGTCAGCGTCGGGATCGCCGGTGTCGGGGTGATCGCCTGTGTCATCGGCACGGTCGGGACGACCGGCGGGGGAATGATCTGGCCGTGTAGCGGCGCGGTCGTCACCGCCGTCAGGACGGCCAGCGCGATGCCGGCGCGCGCGTTCGCGGCGAGCCGCCGGCAACGGATGTTCATTTCGGTACGCATCGTCATTCGTCTTTCCCGCCGTGGCCGCGAAACCGCGTGTCCCGGCGCTTGCATCATCAACCCATGCTGTAGGCTGAACCGATCTCCAACTACCATCCCGTGCTGGAGCGCGCGACCCGGCATCGGGGAAATAAATGTTGGGGTCGCCATATTCTGCCTGTCCGACGGGCATAGGGGTTGCGTGCGCATCGGCGGCTGACGACGCGGATTTTTCGCCTATAGGTCGATCATGGCGCGGCGGGCGAAGGGAATGAAAATGCGGGGACTGTTGATACGGTTGGTACTTGCGGTCCTTTCCGCCATGTCCGTGCTGTCCCCGGCGATCGCACAGCCGCGACCGCCGCTGGTTCTCGCCGCCGCCAGCCTGCAGGAATCGCTGAGCGAGGCGGCACGGGTCTGGGCGGCGCAGGGGCACGGCCGGCCGGTCATCTCATTCGCCGCCTCGTCCGCGCTGGCCCGGCAGATCGCCGCCGGATCGCCCGCCGACATCTTCATTTCCGCCGATACCGACTGGATGGACGACGTGCAGCGGCGCGGGCTGATCCGCCCCGGCACGCGATCGTCGTTTCTGGGCAACCGGCTGGTGTTGATCGCGCCGGCCGCGGCCCGTGGCGGCATCGCGATCCGGCGCGGCTTTCCGCTGGCCCGCGCGCTTGGGACCGGGCGGCTGGCGATGGCCGATCCCGCCGCCGTGCCCGCCGGACGCTATGGCAAGGCGGCGCTGACCGCGCTTGGCGTCTGGCCGTCGGTGCAGGGGCGGCTGGCGAAGGGCGACAGCGTCCGCGCCGCGCTGGCGCTGGTGGCCAGCGGCAACGCGCCCTACGGCATCGTCTATGAAACCGACGCCCGCGCCTCGCGCGCGGTCCGGGTGGTCGGGGTCTTCCCCGCCGCCAGCCACCCGCCGATCACCTATCCGATCGCGGTACTGACAACCGCGCGCAGCCCGGACACGATCGGTTTCCGCCGGTTCCTGACCTCGCCGGCGGGCCGCGCGATCTTCCGCCGCTTCGGGTTCTCGGCGCGCTGAATCCGTGATGCTGAGCGCGGAAGACTGGCAGGTCATCGGCCTGTCGCTGAAGGTCAGCGCGGTGGCGATGACAGCGACGTTGCCGCTCGCCTTCGCGCTGGCCTATATCCTCGCTCGCAGGGATTTCTTGGGCAGGTCGGTGGTCGATGCGCTGGTCCATCTGCCGCTGGTCCTGCCGCCGGTGGTGACCGGATGGCTGCTGCTGCTGGCGTTCGGGCAGGACGGGCCGATCGGCGGGTGGCTGCAATCCGTGTTCGGCGTGTCGGTGCTGTTCCGCTGGACCGGGGCCGCGATCGCCGCCGGGGTCATGGCCCTGCCGCTGATGGTCCGCGCGATCCGTTTGTCGATCGAGGGGGTCGACCGGCGGCTGGAGGGCGCGGCGCGGACGCTGGGCGCGGGCGCGTGGCGGACCTTCGCGACGATCACGCTGCCGCTGTCGCTGCCGGGCGTGCTGGCCGGACTGGTGCTCGGCTTCGCGCGGTCGATCGGCGAGTTCGGCGCGACGATCACGTTTGTCTCCAATATTCCCGGCGAGACCGAGACGCTGCCGATCGCAATCTATGCGGCGTTGCAGGTGCCGGGGGGCGAAAGCGCGGTCGTGCGGCTGGCGGGGATCGCGGTCGCGCTGTCGTTCGCGGCGCTGATCCTGTCGGAATGGCTGGCGCGGCGCGGCGGCGCGGGGCGGCGTGATGGCAGGCGGTAGCGGGCGCATGGCGTTTGACGTCGCGATCAGCCGGACCGTCGGCGATACCCGCATCGCGCTGTCGTTCGTGGTCGAGGGCGGGCTTACCGTGCTGTTCGGCCCGTCGGGGGCGGGCAAGACATCGGTGCTGAACATGGTCGCCGGGCTGATGACGCCGGCGCGCGGGCATATCCGCGTCGATGGCGAAACGCTGTTCGATGCGCGCGCGGGGATCGACGTTGCACCGGACAAGCGGCGGATGGGCTATGTGTTTCAGGACGGGCGGCTGTTCCCGCACCGGCGGGTGCGCGCCAACCTGCTGTACGGCCACCGGCTGGCGGCGTCGGGCGACCGCTGGATCACCCCTGACGAGGTCGTCGCCTTTCTGGGGATCGGCGATCTGCTCGACCGCTGGCCGCGATCGCTGTCGGGGGGCGAGGCGCAGCGGGTGGCGATCGGCCGGGCGCTGCTGTCGGGCGCGCGCGCGCTGCTGATGGACGAGCCGTTGTCGTCGCTCGACGCCGCGCGGCGGGACGAGATCATGACCGTGATCGAGCGGATCCGCGACGATTTGCGCCTGCCGATCCTGTACGTCACCCACGATGCGGCCGAGGCGGACCGGCTGGCGACACAGCGGATCACGGTAGGCGGTTGAGTTCACCGCCGAAAACGCGGACACACCCGGCAGACACCACGGGAGCGGTATGATGATGCAGGACGACAGGCGCGGGATCTTGCGCGGAATGGCGGCGGGGCTGGCCCTCGGCGCATTGCCGGGTGGCGTGCTGGCCGCGACCGGCGAGCGCAAGCTCGGCTATGCGATCGTCGGCCTTGGCTCCTATGCCACCAACCAGATCATGCCGCAGTTCAAGGATTGCGACCATGCCCGCCTCGTCGCGCTGGTCAGCGGCACGCCGGCCAAGCTGGAAAAATACGGCAGCCAGTACGGCATCCCGAAAACGCATCGCTATGACTACACAAGCTTCGACCGGATCCGCGACAACCCGGACATCGACATCGTCTATGTCGTGCTGCCCAACAGCCTGCATGCCGAATATGTCGTGCGGGCGGCGCAGGCGGGCAAGCATGTGATGTGCGAAAAGCCGATGGCGGTGTCGGTCGCCGAATGTCGCACGATGATCGCCGCGTGCCGCAAGGCGGGCAGGAAGCTGATGATCGGCTATCGCAGCCGGTTCGAGCCGTACAACCGGCTTGCGATCGAGCTGGCGCGCGGCGGGCATGTCGGGGCGACCCGGATCATCACCGCCGAACACGGTTTCGACGCACAACCGGGCCAGTGGCGGCTGGACCGGGCGATGTCGGGTGGCGGGTCGCTGATGGATATCGGTATCTACAGCCTGAACGCGCTGCGGTATCTGTCGGGCGAGGAGCCGGTGCTGGTCAGCGCGGTCGAGGCGACCGACCGCGGCGATCCACGCTTCCGCACCGTGGAGGACCGGATCGACTTCCATCTGCGCTTCCCCTCCGGCATCCTCGGCAACGGCGTGTCGAGCTACAGCAGCAATCACAACGCCTACCGCGTGACCGGCACGAAGGGCTGGATCGGGATGGAGCCGGCGACGCCCTATGAAGGGCAGGCGATGCGAATCAACAAGGACTGGAAGACCGAGCCGCGCGTCCTGCCGCCGGCGCGGAAAAACCAGTTCGTCGGCCAGCTCGACCATTTGGCGGAATGCGTGAAGACCGGCCGCGAACCGATCGTGGCGGGCGAGGAGGGATTGCGCGACATGCTGGTGATCGAGGCGATCTATCGCTCCGCGCGCGAGGGCCGCGCTGTCGTGCCGGGTGTCGCATGAGCGCGCCCACCCGTCGCGCGGTGCTTGGCGGACTGGCCGTCCTGCCGCTTGCGGACATGGTCCGCGCGGCCGCGCCGGTCGCCGGGATCGAGCGGCTCGACCCGGCGCTGGATGCCATCGTCGCGGCCGACGCGCGGGTGGAGATCCTCACCACCGGCTATCGCTGGGCGGAGGGGCCGGTCTGGAACCCCGCGGACAAGAGCCTGCTGTTCTCCGACGTGCCGGCCAACATCGCCTATCGCTGGAGCGCGAAGACGGGGGCGCGGCCGTACCTGTCGCCGTCCGGCCTGCGCGGGCCAGTACCGGCCGGCATTCGCGAGGGCGGGTCGAACGGGCTGGCGCTGGACGGGCAGGGGCGGCTGGTGATCGCCGACAGCGGCACCCGGGCGATTACGCGCGTCGACCTGAAAACCCGCAAGCGCACCATCCTGATCGACCGGTTCGAGGGCAAGCGGTTCAACAGCCCGAACGATCTGGCCATTGCCCGGTCGGGGGCGATCTATTTCACCGATCCGCCCTATGGTCTGGCCGATGGCGATATGTCCCCTTTGCGGGAAATGGCGTTCAACGGCGTGTATCGCCGAGACGCGGACGGCACGGTGGTGGCGATCGACCGCAGCCATCACCGGCCGAACGGCGTCGCGCTGTCCCCGTACGAGCGGACGCTGTACGTTGCGCTGTCGGACGAGGCGCGGCCCGAGGTGCTGGCCTATGCGCTCGACGCGCGTGGGATGCCGACCGGTGTAAGGCGGTTCCGCGACATGCGCCCGCAACTTGCCGCCGGCCGCCCCGGCCTGCCCGACGGGATCAAGACCGATGCGCGCGGCACCGTCTTTGCGACCGGGCCGGGCGGCGTCCATGTCTGTTCGCCGGACGGACGGTTGCTGGGGATCATCGGCACCGGGCTGGCGGTCGCCAATTGCTGTATCGGTGAGGGCGGCCGGTCGCTGTTCCTGACCTCCAGCGACCGGATCGCGCGCGTCCGGTTGCGGTAATGCCTATGGGGTGACGGGGCCGCCGTCGGCGCAACGCTTGCCCGTGCCCGCGGCGCGGACCCGGTCCAGCGCCGCATCCTCGATCGTGCGCAGTTCGGCAAGCGTCTGGACCAGCGCGTCCTTCTGATGCTCCAGCTCGTCGATGCGCAGGCGACAGCGTTCGGCCAGCGCCTTCATCTGCTCCGCATGGCCCGGGTCTGCATCGTACAGGTCGAGAAATTCCTGGATCTCGCGCAGCGAGAACCCCAGCCGCTTGCCGCGCAGGATCAGCTGCATCCGCGCGGTTTCGCGCCTGGTATAGATGCGCGCGGTGCCGACCCGCTGCGGCTGGATCAGCCCGCGATCCTCGTAGAAGCGCAGCGTGCGCGGGGTGATGCCCAGCGTGTCGGCCACCGCCTGGATGCCGCGCAGTTCGGGTTCGGCGTCGTTCATCGTCGCGGATCGCTCACACTGGCTGCCTTGATGCGTTCTTCTTCGACCAGCTCCTTTTTCGACAATTTGCCGATGAGCGTCTTGGGCAGGCTTTCGCGGATTTCGACTTCGCGGGGAAGCTCGATCTTGCTGACCTTGTCGCGCAGGAAATCGCGCAGTTCGACCGGCGTCGCCGCACCGGGCGCGGTCAGCGTGACGAACGCCTTGGGCGACTGGCCGCGATAGGCGTCGGGGATGCCGATCACGACCGCCTCGACGACGGCCGGGTGCTCGTACAGCGCCTCCTCGATCACGCGCGGATAGACATTGTAGCCGCCGCACAGGATCAGATCCTTGATCCGGTCGACGATGAACAGATAGCCGTCCGCATCGAGATGCCCGACATCGCCGGTCCGCAGCGCGCCGTCGACAAAGACGTTCGCGGTTTCGGCCGGCTGGTTCCAATAGCCCTTCATGACCTGTGGTCCGCGCACGCAGATTTCGCCATTCTGCCCGCGCGGCAGCAGGCGGGAGGGATTCTCGCGGTCGCGGATCTCGATCGTCGTGCCGGGAAAGGGAAGGCCCGCCGACCCCGGCTTGTTCAACCCGCCGATCGGGTTGCAGGTGATGATCGGCGAGGCTTCCGACAGGCCATAGCCCTCGACCAGGGTCGCGCCGGTCAGGGTTTCGAAACTGTGCCTTACCTCGGCCGGCAGGGCCGCGCCCCCCGAAATGCAGGTCTTGATGGCCGACAGGTCGATGGTCTGCGTCTCTGCCAGCTTGGCGATCGCGCCGAAGATGGTTGGGACGGCGGGGAAATAGGTCGGTTTCGTCCGCGCGATGGTCTTCAGCGTCTGGGCCAGGTCGAAACGCGGCATCAGGATCATCATCGCGCCGATCCGCACCGCCGCCCCCAGGACGGTCGTCAGCGCAAAGACATGGAACAGCGGCAGCACCCCCAGGATGCGGTCCGCTTCGGCATCATTTCCACCGGTATGCGCCAGATTGGCGTCGGCGTTCGAGACCAGATTGTCATGGCTGAGCATCGCCGCCTTGGGCAGGCCGGTCGTGCCCCCGGTATATTGCAGCACCGCGACGTCGCCCGGCGTGATCGGCACCGACAGCGGTGTCGGTGCCGTGCCGCGTGCCAGCAAGGCCGCGAACGTCACATGGCGCGGCGAGGCGGGCGGCGGGGGAGCGATATCGCTGCGGCGCAACAGCCGGTAGGCGACCGACTTCAGGCGCGGCAGCACATCGGCCATCGGACAGGTGATGACATGGCCCATGCCCAGTTCGGCCGCGATCGCCAGCACGCGGGCCTGGATCTCGGGAATGTCGCAGGTAGCGATGATCTGCGCGCCCGAATCGACCAGCAGGTGGCGCAGCTCGCGCTCGACGTAGAGCGGGTTGACGTTGACCACGATCCCGCCGGCCCGAAGCGTCGCGAAGAACAGGATGGGGTAATAGGGCGTGTTCGGCAGGCAGAGCGCCACCCGCGTACCCTTGACGACGCCCAGCGCCTGCAACCCCGCCGCCGCCCGCTCGATCGACCGGGCGAGGTCGGCATATGGCGTGATCCGTCCCATGAAATCGATCGCCGGCCGCGCGCCGTGCCGCGCCACCGTCGCATCCAGCATGTCGGTTAGCAGCCGCGGTTCATGCGCGAACGGCGCGCCGAAGGCCATTGTCGGGATGTCGGTATCGGCCACGGCGTCTCTCCCCAATTTCTCGCAAGTGCCCGCGGTTCGCGATATTGCCGGGCGGTTTCACTTGACGTATGGGGGAGGTACTGCACCTTTGCGTCAAACCGCAAGACCCGTCGTCAAGCCGGGTCAGCCGTCGAGAGGATCGAATGACTAACGCCGTGATCGCGGGCTACGCCCGTTCGCCCTTCCACCTCGCCGGCAAGGGCGCGCTCGCCCGGGTCCGCCCGGACGACCTTGCCGCACAGGTCATCCGGGGCCTGATCGACCGCACCGGCGTCGATCCCGCGCAGATCGAGGATATCGTGCTGGGTTGCGCGTTTCCCGAAGGCGAGCAGGGGCTGAACGTCGCGCGGATGATCGGGCTGCTCGCCGACCTGCCGCTGTCGGTCGGCGGCATGACGGTGAACCGCTTTTGCGGGTCGTCGATGAGCGCGATCCACATCGCGGTCGGCCAGATCGCGATCGGCGCTGGCGAGGCGTTCATCTGCGCGGGTCTCGAATCGATGAGCCGGATCCCGATGGGTGGCTACAATCCGATGCCCAACCCCGAACTCGCGAAGAAAAGCGCCGGGGCGTATATGGGCATGGGCGAGACGGCGGAAAACGTCGCGCGCAAATACCAAATTACGCGCGGCGAACAGGACAGCTTTGCGGTCAAAAGCCAGCACAAGGCCGCCGCCGCGCGTGACGCCGGCAAGTTCGCCGACGAGATCGTGCCGATCCAGACGAAGGCCGGCGTCGTCAGCGAGGATGGCATCATCCGCGCCGAAACGACCGAGGCGGTGCTCGGCGGCCTGAAGCCCGCGTTCAGCAAGGACGGATCGGTCACCGCCGGCACGTCATCGCCGCTGACCGACGGTGCATCGGCGGTGCTGGTAACGTCGGAGGAGTTCGCGACGAAGCACGGCCTGATTATCCTGGCGCGGATCAAGGCGATCGGCGTGTCTGGCTGCGCGCCGGAAACGATGGGCCTCGGGCCTATCGGCGCGTCGAAAAAGGCGCTGGAGCGCGCCGGGTTGAGCGTCGGTGACCTCGACGTGGTCGAGATCAACGAGGCGTTCGCGGCGCAGGCGATCGCCTGCATCCGCGACCTTGGCCTGACCGAAGAAACGATCAATCTGGACGGCGGCGCGATCGCGCTGGGGCATCCGCTGGGTGCCACCGGCGCGCGAATCGTCGGCAAGGCGGCGTCGCTGCTGGCGCGCGAGGGTGGGCGCTATGCGCTGGCGACCCAGTGCATCGGCGGCGGGCAGGGCATCGCCACGGTGCTGGAGCGCGCATGATGGGAGAGTCTATCAAAAAGGTCTGCGTCATCGGTGCGGGCGTGATGGGGGCGGGCATCGCGGCGCAGGTCGCCAATGCCGGTATCCCCGTCCTGCTGCTCGACATTGTGCCGAAAGACGGCACTGACCGTGACGCCGTCGCCAAGGGTGCGGTGGCGAAGATGCTCAAGACAGAGCCGGCCCCGTTCATGTCGGCGGCGGCGGCCAAGCTGGTCGAAACCGGCAATATCGACGACCATCTGGACCGCGTCGCCGAATGTGACTGGGTGGTCGAGGCGATCGTCGAACGACTGGACATCAAGCAGGCGCTGTATGCGAAGCTGGAGGCGCTGAAGCGTCCGGGCACGGCGGTGTCGTCGAACACGTCGACCATCCCGCTCGAACATCTGGTCGAGGGTCGGTCGGATCAGTTCAAGCGCGACTTCCTCATCACGCACTTTTTCAATCCGCCGCGCTACATGCGGCTGATCGAGATCGTGACCGGCGAACACACCGACCCGGCCACCGCGAACCGTGTCGCCGACTTCATCGACCGGTCGATGGGCAAGCGCATCGTCCGCGCGAAGGATACGCCGGGCTTCATCGCCAATCGCATCGGCACCTACTGGCTGGCGATCGCGGTCAACGCGGCGATGGATCAGGGCGTGACGATCGAGGAGGCCGACCAGATCGGCGGGCGGCCGATGGGCGTGCCAAAGACCGGCATCTTCGGGCTGATCGACCTGGTCGGTGTCGACCTGATGCCGTTGCTGGCCAAGAGCCTGTCGTCGACGCTGCCGGCGGGCGACCCGTATTTCGACACGGTGCGGCCGATGCCCGTGGTCGACCGGATGATCGCCGACGGGTTCACCGGCCGCAAGGGCAAGGGCGGATTCTACCGGCTGGACAAGGGCGCGGACGGCAGCCGGACCAAGCTGTCGCTCGACCTCGCGACCGGCGACTATCGCCCGACCGAAACTCCGGCCAAGCTGACCGGCGGGGCGGACAAGGATCTGGCCGCGCTGATCGCGGCACCCGGCAAGGTCGGGGCCTATGCCTGGGCGATTCTTGGCAACACGCTATCCTATGCCGCCGCACTGGTCGGCGAGGCGGCGGACGATATCGTCGCGATAGATGACGCGATGACGCTGGGCTACAACTGGAAGTTCGGGCCGTTCGAGCTGCTAGACCGGATCGGGCCGAAGACGTTTGCCGACCGTCTGCGCGCCGAAGGTCGGCCGGTGCCGGCGATCCTCGATACTGTCGGTGATCGCAGCTTTTACCGGGTTCAGGACGGCCAGCGGCAATATCTGTCGCTGGACGGCGAATACGCCGATGTGGTTCGCCCCGACGGGGTGCTGCTGCTGGAGGATATCAAGCGGCGGTCCGAACCGTTGCTCCGCAACGATTCGGCCGCGCTGTGGGATGTCGGTGACGGCGTCGTGGCGCTGGAGTTCACCGGCAAGATGAACGCGCTCGACCCGCATGTCATCGCGCTGATCGAGGAGGCGGTGCCGCTGGTCCGTGACCGGTTCACGGCGATGGTGGTGTATAACGAGGGGTCGAACTTCTCGGCCGGGGCCAATCTGGGCGTCGCGCTGTTCGCGGTCGCGATGGGCGCTTGGGGCGAGATCAAGAAGCTGATCGCGGGCGGCCAGCGCGCGTTCAAGGCGCTGAAATACGCGCCCTTCCCGGTGGTCGGTGCACCCGCCGGCATGGCGCTGGGCGGGGGGTGCGAGATCCTGCTCCATTCGGACGCCATCCAGGCGCATGCCGAAACCTATGCCGGGCTGGTCGAGGCGGGCGTCGGCCTCGTCCCCGGCTGGGGCGGGCATGGCGAGATGCTCGATCGCTGGGCGAAGGCACCGATGATGCCGCGCGGGCCGATGCCGGCGCTTGGCAAGGTGTTCGAGATGATCTCGACCGCCAAGGTGTCCAAGTCGGCAGCCGAGGCGAAGGCGATGCAGATCCTGCGCAAGGACGACGGCATCACCATGAACCGCGACCGGTTGCTGGCGGATGCAAAGGCGCGCGCGCTGGCGATGGTCGAGGGCTATGCCCCCCCTGAGCCGCCGACCTTCCGTCTGGCGGGGGAGAGTGGCGCGGTCGGCATCGCCGGCGCGGTCGCCGATTTCCACAAGAAGGGCGTGGCGACCGATTACGACGTGGTCGTTGCCGGCCGCGTGGCGCGCGTCCTGACTGGTGGCGAGGCCGATCCGGTCGACATCGTGACCGAAGACGCGCTGCTGACGCTGGAACGCGCGGCGTTCATGGAGAGCGTGCGCGATTCCCGGACGCAGGCGCGCGTGAAGCAGATGCTGGAAACGGGCAAGCCGCTGCGGAACTGAGGACGCACACCGTCATCCCGGCGTAGGCCGGGATGACGGACAGTAATCCGGCAAGCGCGGCCCTGTCCGCCCGGCCGATCAATACAGGACATTTTCATGATCGCATTTCTCACCGCCTTGACCCTCGCGGCTGCGCCACAACCCGCCGACGCGGCGATCGGCCGCTGGAAGACGGGGCGGTTGAACGGCGTCGTCGAAATTCAGCGCTGCGGTCCGTCGATCTGCGGGCGGATCGTCACGTCGGACGCCCTGCGGGCCAACCCGACGATGAAGGATGCGCGCAACGCCGATGCCGCGTTGCGCAACCGGACGCTGCGCGGGATGCCGATCCTTGGCGGCTTCACCGCCGATGGCGATGCCTGGGCCGGCGGCACGATCTACAACCCGGAGGACGGCAAGACCTACAAGGCGAAGGTCACGCCGGTTGGCGGCGACACGCTGAAGGTGCGCGGCTGCGTCTTCGTGCCGCTGTGCAAGACGCAGACCTGGACGCGCCTGCGCTGATCGGCACCTAGCGTTTGGGTGGCAGCTTCACGAGCCAGCTTTTGACGCGACCGGTCGGACGCGGTTTGCCGTCCAGCCGGCGGGCGGTGAGGATGGTGATCGGGCGGACGATCATCTGACCCTTGAACGCGCCGTCCTGTGTCGGCGCGGCCAGGATCCGCTTCACGACCGGCATCCCTGCGACGACACGGCCGAACGCGGCGTAACCCGGCGCGGTGGCGGTGGCGTCCATGCTGGGCATCGGCCCGACGGTGATGAAGAAATTGCCGCCCGCCGAATTGGGCTCGGCCCGCCGCGCCATCGAGATCGTGCCGTCAAGATGGTGGATACCCGTGCGCGTGGTCGGTTCATGCGGGAAGGGCGGCAGGATCCGCCGGGGATCGGTACGGATACCCCCCTGGATATAGCCGAACTTGGGCGCCAGCCGGCTGCGCGCGGCGCGATAGAACACGATCCCGTCGAACCGGCGGTCGTCGACATAGGCGAGGAAATTGGCGGTGGTCGCCGGCGCATGTCGGGCGTCGAGCGCCAGCACGATCGGCCCGGCCGACGTGACCAGCCGGACGCGGACGAACCCGGCGGTCGGGCGGTCGGCCGACTGGCCCGGCGCGGCGTTCGACAGGGACAGGCCGATCAGGCCGGCGATGAAAAGGGGTAAGCGCATGGCCGCCCGATTACCGGGTCGCCGGCAATCCGCCAACAGCCCTTACTCCGCGCGAGGGATCGTCACGATGAATATGGCAGGTCCGGGCAACGCAACCAGCTCGATACCGCCCCCCGCAGTCGCCAGCAGCGACCGGACGATCGGCAGGCCAAGACCGGTTCCGCCGCGCGCCCGGTGGGTGGTGAAGAACGGCTCGAAAATACGCGCGCGGTCCGCTTCGGCTACGCCGGGGCCGTCGTCGGCGATGTGGAGGATCGCGGCCTGCGGCGTGGCGGACAGGGTGAGTGTTACCTTGGTCGCGCCGGCCTGGCGGCTGTTCTCGATCAGCGTGGTCAGCACCGTCTCGATCGTCGTGGCGCTGGGCGTGACCGGCCCGACATCACTGTCAGCAACGACCACGACCGCAAAGGACGGCGACCGGTGCGCGTCGGCCAGCCGCGACAGGATCGGCGGCAGGACGGTGCGCGCTTGCGTCGCGGCGGCGGTCATGTCCGCGCGCGCCAGATCGAGCAGCCGGGTGACCAGCAACGTCAGCCGCCCGGCATCGGCGTCCGCGTTGGCGAGAAACCGCGCGCGATCCGCCGCCGTCATGGTCGCATCATGGTCGACCAGCAGTTCCAGCGCACCCCGGATGCCGGCGAGCGGGGTCTTGAATTCGTGGCTGACGGCGTGGGCGAAGTCGCGCAGGTAGCGGGACCGGTGGTCGATCGCGACCGCCATCGCCGCGAAATCGGCATACAGGCCCTGAATCTCGATTGCGGCGGTCGGCGGCACCGGCGGGATCGTGCCGCTCCCTCGCGCTACCGCGCGCGTGGCCGCCCCCAGCGCCTCGATCGGCCGGGCGATGCCACGCGACAACAGCCCGCTCAGGGCGATCAGCGCCAGCAGGATCGCGCCGATGCCGATCGCGATCTTGCCGCGATCCTCGTAAATCCCCCGGAACAGCGCGCGCGCCGACCGCGACAGCAGGATGACGCCGACCACGCGCCCGCCGACGACGATCGGCCGCGCGTGATGCACCCGGATCGCCGCCGCGCGCGACAGCCATTCGAAGCGATAGGTGGCGCGGTAGGCCCCGTTGCGGCGCAGGACGGTGGCCGGCCGGCCGGATATCGCCGCGCGCACCTCGGCGAGCCGGGCCATGCCAGCGCCCGCCGCCGGGCCGCCGACGATCCGGCCATCGCGATCGAGCAGCAGGATCCCGGCCAGCGTGGTTTGCCGGGTCCGCGCGAGAAGCGGCAGGATCGCCGCCCCCGCCGCCCGCGCATCCGCCGCCACCGGACGACCGTCACGGACCGGGGCCGCGCGCTCGGGCAGGAGCGGCGTGCTGCTCAGGTCGATCTGCGGCGGCTCCGGGTGCAGGTCGCCGGGTGGGGGCATGGCCGCTGCCGGCGCGCCGGGCCACAGCGCCTCGGACGCGGCCTGCAACGCGGCCCCTTGCGCCACCAGTTCGGCCTCGGTCTGGCGGACCAGCGTGTTCTCGTACACCCGCAGGAACACCGCGCCGACACCGGGCAGCGCGGCCACGAGAAACAACGTGGCGAACAGGATGGTCCGCAGGCGCAAGGCCGGCCAGTGCCGCTTCGCCCACGCCTTCACGGCCATCATCATCCGGTGTCGCCAGTGCAGGCCCCCAGGCAATAGCCGATGCCGGCGCGCGTCTCGATCACGTCGGCCCCGCCGGCCTGCGCGAACTTGCCGCGCAGGTTGCGGATATGACTGTCGATCGTCCGGTCGGTGATCGCGAAGCCCGGACCGTGCAGCCGGTCGATGATCGAGTCGCGGCTGAACACCTTGGCCGGCATCGAGGCGAGCGTGCGCAGGATCGAGAATTCGGTGACGGTCAGCGGCACCTCCACCCCGTCCCAGCTCGCGCGCCAGCCGTCGAAGTCGAGGCTCAACCGACCGCGTCGCACTGCCGGGCCGGCATGGTCGACCGGCGGCGGGCTGGCGGCGGTGCGGCGCAGGATCGCCATGACGCGGGCGACGACCTCACGCGGGGAAAAGGGTTTGACGACATAATCGTCCGCGCCCAGCTCGATCCCCAGGATCCGGTCGATCTCGTCGTCGCGCGACGACAGGAACAGGATCGGCACGTCGCCGGTGCCGCGCAATCGCCGGCAGACCTCCAGCCCGTCCATGCGCGGCATGTTGATGTCCAGCACCACCAGGTCGGGCGCATGGGCGGCGGCGGTGGTCAGCGCGGCCTCGCCGTCATCCGCCTCGATCGTCTCCAGCCCGGCCTTGTTCAGTGCGAAGACCAGCAACTGGCGGATATGCGGGTCGTCATCGACGATCAGGACGGTGCGCGGCATGGGACACTGGATCATTGTTCCGGCCCCGGCGTCAATGGGGCGGGCGGCGGCGGGAACGGCGTGCCGTCACAGTTGCGGCCATTGGTCGTTGCGGCGACCGCGCGAGGATGCGGCCCCAGCGCCGTCTCTGCCGCACGCAGGCGGCGCGCACCGCGCCACGACCAGTCCTGCGGGTTCGCTTGTTGCTCGATCAGGATCTGCATCGCCTCGGCGCGGACGAAGGCGACCCGGTCCTGCAACCGCGCGCCCCGAACCCGGCGTTCAAGTGCGATCAGCGACAGCAGCGCCGACGGGCCGAGGCCGCGCAGGTAACACAGGTCCAGGTTGCCGGCGGTATGCGCGTGGCGCACGTTCCACGCCGCCGCCGTCGCGCCGAGGTCGATGACGCCGGCCGCGCTGAGCACCAGTGCGGCGGCGAGCGCATTGGCGTTGATGAGCCACGCGGCGCTGCGGGCGGTCAGCAACCGCCAGACGATCAGGATCAGGCCGACCGCGACCAACAGCATCCACGCCAGCGCCGACAACCGCAGGACGGTCATCGAATAGACGGCGATATAGTCGAACAGGCGCAGGATGCTCGACGCCACCAGCAGGAGGGTCTGGCCGATCCAGAGCACCAGCCAGCGGCGTAGCGCCGGTTGCCGGGCGGCGGCCCCGTCCGGGCTAAGCGCGACGAGGACGAACAGCCCGGCGAGCAGCGCGGCGGCGATCAGCGTATACGCCCCGCGATGGGCGTAGTCGGCGAGCGTGATGCCGGCGGGCAGCGCGGCCCCGCTCCACAAAAAGGCGATGTCGAGCGCGTTCTGTACCGCGAACACGATGTTGAAGGTGATGAGCGACAGGCCCAGCGTCGCGACCGGTACGTCGGGCAATCGTTGCACGGGACCGGTGCCGCGCGCGCCGACCAGCCCGATGATGGCATGCGGCCTGAAGCTGGCCCAGGTGCCGAGCAGGACGACGCACCAGATAACGCCGTGCGCGATGGCAATCGCGGGCGAGGGCAGGGCGATGCGGTCGAACGCCGCACTGATGATCGGGTTCGCGCCCGCGAACAGCGCGACGAAGCAGATGCCGCCGATCAGCGGCAGGGCAATCGTCGCCGCTACCGTGCGTGGCCGCCACCACTGTCCGTCGCGGCCGAGCCGTGTGAGGCGGGCGGTATCGTGAAACGGCGCGGCGATGCCCGACAGCGCGTGCAGGCCGAGCCGCATCGCCCAGCGCGCGGCGTCATCGAAGCGGTGGCGCGGCAGCAGGGCGGCGCTGGCGATCGCGGTCCAGAACAGCGACCAGCCCAGCAGGGTCGGATCCTCGACCAGCAGCAGCGCGAACGCCAGCGCGAGGAGGAGCGCGGCCCGCGCCCTCCGGTCCCGCCGCACCGCCGCCACCGCAAACGCCAGCACAGCGGTCCAGCACAGCGCGAAGATGGCGGGCAACGGCACCGCCAGCCACCCGTTGAGCATCCCGTCGGCCAGCGCGACCAGCGCGATGGCGGCGGCGACCTTGCGATGGAAACTGAAGCGGGCGGGGGATGGCGGACGGGGCATCAACGGGTCTCCGGACAGGGAGAGCGTGGTTTGCCCGGTCGATATCGCGGCTGGACCGCTGTGCCCGTGCCCGACCGGTGTTGATCCCGTGCAGATCGGGTGCAGGCGCGCCTTGCCCGTGTGGCCGGCTTGCGACACTGTCCCGCCCGACGACGACCATATCGGGATATCGGAATGAAGCGGATCGGGAGCGGCATCGTGATGGCATTGGTGTCGGTGGGAACGGCGACGGGTGCGCTGGCCGGGGCGGCGGCGGGCGATCCGGCCAGCGGGTACCACCGGGCACCCCCCGCGATCGCGCGGATCCTGGAGGCGGCCCCGACCCCGTCGGTCGCGGTCAGCCCGGATCGCACCACGCTGGCCATCCTGGGTCGTGAGAACCTGCCGACCATCGCCAATCTTTCGAAGCCGATCCTGCGGCTGGCCGGCTATCGCATCGACCCGGCGACCAACGGCCCGGCGGAGGTGCGCGTGCAGTGGCTGAACGCGCTGTCGTTCAAGGACATCGCCAGCGGCCGGACCATTCCCGTCGCGCTGCCGGCGGGCACCCGCTTCGCCTCGCCCGACTGGTCGCCCGATGGCCGCCATCTCGCCTTCGTGGTGCAGGAAGCGGACGGGCTGGCGCTGTGGATCGCCGGACGCGACGGTCGTGCCCGGCGACTGGCGCGCGGGCTGAACGCGGCGCTGGGGTCGTCCTTCACCTGGATGCCGGACAGCCGCGCCATCGTCGCGCGGCTGGTCGTCGCCGGTCGCGGGCCTGCTCCGGCTGCGCCCGCAACGCCCGCCGGACCGGTGGTGCAGGAAAGCAAGGGGCGGACATCGGCTGCGCGGACCTATGAGGATCTGTTGCTGAACGCGCATGACGAGGCGCTGTTCGACCATTATTTCACCGGCCAGCTGACCCGGATCGACGCTGCCAGCGGGGCGGCGACACCGATCGGCGCGCCGGGCCTGTATGTCGGCTTCAGCGTCTCGCCGGACGGCCGGTACCTGCTGACCGAACGGTTCAAGCGGCCCTATTCCTATCTGCTGCCCGCCTACTACTTCCCGACCGAGATCGCGGTGACGACGATCTCCGGCCAACCGGTTCGGACAGTTGCCGACCGGCCGTTGGCCGACGACCTGCCGGTCGATTTCGACGCGACCGTGAAGGGTCCGCGCGAACCCGAATGGCGCAGCGACGCGCCGGCCACGTTGGTCTGGACCGAGGCGCTGGACGGCGGCGATCCGAAGGCGGCGGTGCCGTTCCACGATCGGGTGATGATGCAGGCCGCCCCCTTTGCCGCGCCGCCGGTCGAGCTGGCCAAGACCGTAAACCGCCACGCGGCGACGATGTGGGGCGACGACGGCTTTGCGCTGCTGATCGACCGGGCGTGGAAGACGCGGACCGAGCGGCGCTATGCGGTCGCGCCCGCAAGGCCCGGCACGACCCGCCTGCTGGCGACGCGCAACTATCAGGATCAATATGGCGACCCCGGCCTGCCGATCACCGAGGAGAATGCGGCGGGCAAGCCGGTGATGCAGTTCACGCCCGATCATGCGGCGGTGTTCGCGACCGGCGATGGCGCGACGAAGGCGGGCGCGTTCCCGTTCCTGTCGCGGATGCCGGTGTCGGGCGCGGCCCCGACCCGGGTGTGGACGGCGGCGGCCCCCTATTATGAAACCGTCGTCTCGCTGCTCGACGAGACGGGCGACCGGATCCTGACGCGGCGCGAAAGCGCGGCGCAGGCGCCCAATTACGTCCTGCGCAGCGTTGGCGGCGGCACCGCGCGCGCGATCACCGATTTCGCCGATCCGGCCCCCGTGTTCGCCGGCGTGACTCAGCGGACAATCACCTACACTCGCGCCGACGGCCTGCCGCTGTCGGGCACGTTGTACCTGCCGGCCGGCTATGATGCGGCGCGCGACGGGCCGTTGCCGACGCTGCTATGGGCCTATCCGTCCGAATATACCGACGCCAAGGTCGCCGGCCAGACGGTCGATCAGGGCAACCGCTTTACCCGGCCGCGCGGGACCAGCCACCTGTTCCTGCTGACGCAAGGCTATGCGGTGCTCGACGATCCGGCGATGCCGATCATCGGCGAGAACGGGGCGGAGCCGAACGACACCTATGTGAAGCAGCTGGCGGCCGATGCGCAGGCGGCGGTCGATGCGGTGGTGAAGCTGGGGGTGGCCGACCGGGACCGGATCGCGGTCGGCGGACACAGCTATGGCGCGTTCATGACCGCCAACCTGCTGGCGCACACCAGTCTGTTTCGCGCCGGCATCGCCCGGTCGGGCGCGTACAACCGCACGCTGACCCCGTTCGGGTTCCAGGCCGAACAGCGCACCTACTGGCAGGCGACGCCGACCTACACCGAGATGTCGCCCTTCACCTATGCCGACCGGATCAAGGCCCCGATCCTGCTGATCCATGGCGGTGCGGACGATAATTCTGGGACGTTCCCGATCCAGTCGGAGCGGATGTACGCCGCGCTGAAGGGCAATGGCGCGACTGTCCGCTATGTCGTCCTGCCGAACGAGCCGCACGGCTATCGCGCGCTGGAATCGACGAGCGAGACGCTGTGGCAGATGACCGACTGGCTTGACACGTATGTGAAGCCGGCGCGGCCGGCGGGGGCGGCTACAGCGCGGTAAAGCGGAAATCGCGGAAGCGCGCACTGCCCGCCCCGGCGGCGTAGAGGCCGGGGCGCAGCATCAGGAACCCGCCCCGGACATTATGGTGATAGCCCGACACCTCCATCCCGCGATCGAACCGCTGCCATGTCCGGCCGCCGTCGCCGCTGGTGTCATAGGTGACGATATGCCGGTCGTTGGTCACGCGCATCCGCATCGTACGGCCATGCGGATTGGCGGGGCGTCCCCGCTCCGCGCCATATTGATGCGTGACGAAGCGGGTGCCGTCGAACCCCAGCCCGCAATACAGCCGGTCGTCGTAGAATAGCAGCAGGCCGGCGGTCGTGCCCGCGTCAATCGCGATGTCACATTCGAACCGGTAGCGCGTGTCGCCGGCGATCAGCAGCAACGGGGATGAATCGACCGGTGCGGTGCCGCTGGCCGCCATGGTCAGCGTGTTGTCCTTCACCGACACCCGCTTCGCCTCGTCGGGCGCAGGCCGGAAGAAGCTCCATTTCGTCCCCAGCGCCAGCGTGTCGAACCGGTCGGACAGCGCCTGACCGTGGGGCACGCGGCGGCCGCCCTTCGGTGCCGGCAGCGGCTGCGACAGGTCGCCGCCGGTCATGCGGAACCAGCCATCGGCGGTCCATTCGACGGGATCGAGCAGGGTCTGGCGGCCCAGCGTCCAGTATCCGTTCTCATAGCCGTGATACAGCGCCCACCAGTCGCCGGCCGGCCCCTCGACCAGCGAGGCATGGCCGCGCGACCACCAGCGTTCGGCGACGTCGGTGGTGCGGACGATCGGGTTGGCGGGGCAGTCGGTCCATGGTCCGTGGATCGAGCGCGAGCGCGCGGCGATGACCATATGTCCGGTCGGCGGGCCGGCGGTGCCGCCGACCGCGGTGATGAGATAGAACCAGCCGCCGTGGCGGACGATCTTCGGCCCCTCCGGCGAGAAGCCCTCGACGACCCAGTCCGCCGGATAGCGCCACGGGTCATAGACATGCTCGACCGCGCCGACCGTCGACAGGCCGTCATCGGCCAGCCGCACCCGGTCCCCGCCCGACAGGAACAGCCAGCGGCTGCCATCCTCGCCGACGACGTGGCAGGGGTCGATATGCTTGTGAAGCTTCAGGTCGACCGGGTCGCTCCACGGTCCCGCGATCCGGTCGGCGTGGATGACGTAGATGGTGTTCGGATCGGCCTTTACGGGGATGTAGAGGAAATACCGGCCGTCATGCTTTTCCAGGCTGACTGCCCAGACCGAACCGATGTTGCGGTTGAGTGCCGGGCCGATCGGCTGCCAGTTCACCAGATCGCGCGAATGCCAGATGACGAGGCCGGGATAGGAATCGAAACTGGAAAAGGTCATGTAATAGTCCGCGCCGTCCTTCAGGATGGCGGGGTCGGGCCGGTCGCCGGCCATGACCGGGTTCAGGAACCGGCCGTCGCCCAGATCGGCGATCCGCTGGTTGTCGAGGCCACGCCGCCAGTCGGGGGCAGGGGCAGGGCCGGGGGCGGGCGTCGCGGTGGCACTGGCGGGCAGAAGGAGCGCGCCGGCGGCCCCGAGGCCGGCAAAGGCGTCACGCCGGGTGATGGTCATCGCGTTCGTCTCCCAAGATCGTCGGTGCGCCGGCGGCCATCGGCGAGCCGTGCGGCCCACCCGGTGGCGGATTGCGGGGCGTCGGCGATCGCCAGCCAGGCCATCGCCTCGGTAACGCGCGAGGCCGGTTCGATCGGGATCCGCGCCAGTTCGACGTCGAACGGCGCAAAATAGGCCGGCTCCCCCTGCCACGCGACCAGCGCCGCGCGCGCCTGTTCGATCGACCAGCCGTGCCGGTGGATGCCCAGATCGACCAGCGCGCGGGTCACGCGGAACAGCAGCCAGTGGACATGGCCCAGCGCGTCATGCGGATCGTCATAGGCCCCCGTTTTTGCCGCCAGCGTTTCGGCGTGGATGCTCCACCCCTCGACGAACGCCGCCGCATAGTCGATCCGCAAGGGGTGCGGCGGGGCGGCGGTTTCCAGCCCGAGCTGGATCATGTGGCCGGGCAGCAGTTCGTGCGCGACCACGGCCGGTAGCGTCCAGCGGGGGCGGCGGCGAATATCCTTCAAATCGACGACATAGGCCCCGGGCGTGGTCGCGGTCGGCACCACGCGGTAGCCGCCACGCCCGGCGGCGATCTCGGCCGGGGCCAGCGGCCGGGCGACCGCGTCCAGGCACCAGGACGGCACGCCCGGCCCGACCATGGCCGGCACGGCGGCGCGAGCCGTCGCGAGCATCCCGTTCATGTCGGCGATCAGCCGCGCGCGTCCGTCCGCGCTGTCGGGATACAGGAAGCGGTCGTCGCGCCAGAGCCGGGCATAGCGATCGGCGATGGTCCCGGCAGGCGCGCCGATCCGGTCGAACAGCCCTTGCGCGCGGTCATGCAGGCGGTCGCGTTCGGCGATCAGCCGCCGCTCGGCCATGCCCGGCGTCACCGGTCCCAGCGCGCGTTGCAGCAGCAGCGCGTACCAGTCGGCCCCATGCCGCAATCGGCCGATGCCGGGGCGCGTGCCGGACCGGTCGCGCATGGCGTCCAGCGTGGCGATCTGCCGGGTCAGGGCGACCACGATCGACGGGGGAGCAATAGCCCGGGCGGTGGACAGCGCAGCGATGGTACGATCCAGCGAGGCAAGCGGCAGGACAACACCGGCGTCCGCATCGGCGATCAGGCCGTCGGTGTCCGCGTCGATCGCCGCCGGGTCGTTCGGTGCGGCTTTCCACGCGCCGCTCATGTGCGTGACCCGGTACGGCCCCCGCCCGCGTCGTCCGTTGGGGAAGTCGCGCGCGAGCGTCGCGTCGATCGCCAGCCCGGCGCGCGCGCTGGTCAGGTCGAGGTGGTCGCGGATCGGCAGGGCGGTCGGGTCAAAGCCCGCCAGCAATCGCAACGCCCCGGCCGGATCGTCCGCCGCACGGGCAGCCGCCGCGTCCAGCGCCGGTCGCAGCCCGGACCCGGCACGGACGCCGGCGGGGACCAGCGCCGACGCCGCCAGCCCGGCCAGCACGGCACGGCGCGTCGTCACGGCCGCAGCATCACGCGGTTGTTGCCTTGCGTGATCTCCGCCGCGTCGCCGTCCAGCGCGACGCGAACCGCCAGCGTCGCCGGATCTGCCTTTGCCGGCATGGTCAACGTCACCCGCGTGGTTTGGGGCAGCAGGTCGACCGGCGCGGCCAGCGCGGGGATGCGCGCCGTCGCCACCACCGCGCCACCCGCATCAACCAGGTCGGCCCGTCCGCCGCCGGTGCCGACCGCGCCCAGGCTGTGGACGTCGACCGCCACCCGGCGTCCTGTCACCACGATATCGTCGCGGCCGATGCCAAGGTCAGGGCGCTGGTCGACCGGCGTCGATGCCGCGACCAGCGCGAAGTCGAGGACGGTCGTGGTGCCGGGCGCGAAGGTCACGTCGGTCGTGGCGCTGCGTTCCAGCATGACGTCGCGTGGTGGCGCGGTCGGGGTCAGCGTCCGCCCGCCGTCGCTGCTGGTCGACGCCTGCATCGTCCAGCGGCCGGCGGTGACGTTCCACGTCGCCATCGCCGCCGCCTGCGCGACGTCGGTGGTGTTCCAGGCGATGATGCGGAACCGGTCGCGGGTCGCGCCGGGGACGAGGATCGCGACCTTTTCCGCCGCGCCGGCTGCGACGAACCGCCAGCTGACGGTGTTGCCGGGCCATGTCTGGTTGCGGCGCAGCGCAATGCCGCCCAGCCGCTCGCGTTGCAGGATCTCGTTCGGCTGGTCGACGCGGTCCGACCACCAATGCCCTTCCGTATACATATATTCGTGGCTCGCCTTGTCGGCGATCGCGTCGGCGTGCAGCGCCTCCAGCGGGGCGGTGTCGCCCGTCGCGGCCCAGCGGGCATAGCGCGCGAACGGATCGGTCGAGGCCGACGCGGCCAGCGTCGCGCAGACGTCCCGGCCGCCCGGCATCAGGTCGAAGGCATTCTCGTTGAATTCGGCCAGCGCGCCGGCACCGGCCTTCGCGATCCGCGCGGTGATCGGCCGGAGATATTTCGCATCGCCGGTGAAGCGCCACGCCGACCACGCGCCCTGCAGCGGGGTCGACACGCCGCCGCCATCGCCGGCGCGCTCGGCATCGGTGCGCCAGTTGATCTCGTTCGGCCACGACCAGCTGCCGTCCGCCGCCTGTCTGCCATGCGCCATCCACCCGTCGGTGACGCCGGTCACCATGGCGCGCGCCGCCGGACTGCCATTGTACAGCCCCAGCAGGATCGGGCCGTGCAGGACGGTGAAGGAATAGGGCTTCTGCCATTCCCACGCGCCCTCGCGGTACATCTTGCGCCCGCCATACCAGTTGCTGGCGAAGTGCAGATGTCCGGCCGGGTTCTTCAGGATCACGCGCTGAAGCCCGCGCGTGTTGTCCATCAGCCGTTCGACGCTGCGCGGCTCGCCCCAGTTCAGGTACAGCCGCGCGGCGTTGATGTTCAGCCCCTCCTCATAGGCGTGGAGTTCGTCGGTGGTGATCGCGCCGAGGCCGTTCACGATCATGCCGTTGCGGTACACCGCGTCCGACAGCGCGCGGACCGATGCGTTGATCTTGTCGGGATCGACCCCCATCAGCGCAAGGCCCGGCCATTGCTGCACCAGGTCGACGTCATCGGAAATGCCGCCGCCGAAATCGCCATAGGGAACCTGCCGGTTGTCGATCCACCAGTCGACGAAATGACGGACGCGCTTCAGATCCTCCAACTGGCGGAATGCCCAGAGCGGCACGCCGGCGGGCGGCGTCGGCTGGACGAAGGCGGGCATGTTTTCGGGCCGATAGTTGATGTCCGCCCAATAGGCGCGCGCCTGCACATGGTCGGGATCGACGCGCAGCAGGTCGGATATGTCGGCGAACAGCCGCGCATACAGCCCGGCGCGTTTGGAGGCGGTATGCTCCTCGACCAGGAAGCCCCAATTGTCCTTCACCTGCGCGAAGCGGTCGGCGACGTGTTCGGCCTTTGCCGCCCCGCGCGGCTTGAACACCAGCCGGATCTTCGCGCCGTTCAGGCTGTCGGCGGTGAAGTCGGGCGCGGCGCTGGCGATGGTCAGGTACAGGCTGGCGTCGGGCAGGATCCGGTCGCGCAGGTCGAGCCACAGCGTCCGCGCCTCACCCGGCCGCACCGATACCGACAGGTCGATCATGTCGCGACCCGGCCAGACCGGATCCTTCACCCGGATGTTGAGCGGGATGAGGCCGGCGGCGTTGGCGGTCGCGGTCAGCGCGGGAATGTCGATGGCGATGCCGTCCAGCCCGTCATGCAGGTTCTGCCAGCCATAATCGAATGCGCGCGCCAGCGGCCGATCGGGCAGGGCATCCCCGAAGCTGGCCGGGATCAGGATGTGGACGATCGGCGCGTCGTCCTTCGCCCGGACGACCGCGCCGCCTGCGCCGGCGGTCCCGGCCCCGACCGCCGCCTTCAGCCCGGACGACGGCATTGCGACGACGGTGGCGCGCTCGTCGGGCGCGAACCGCCCGGCGATATAGGCGTTGAGGTCGCTCAGCGCGGCGATATCGGCGGAGGTCGCGGCGTTGATGGTATAGGATAGTTTGAAACGACCCGCCGGCTCCGTGCCAGCGCCGATGTCATACGCCCAGATCTCCTGGATCGGCTGTTCCTGCATCACGTTGGTAAAGCTGAGGCGACCGCCGGTACGGGGCACGAACTGGTCGACGCTCCGGACGATCCCTTGCGGTCGTTTGGACAGCGTCGTGGTGGCGGTGCCGTCGCTCCAGTCGAGCCTGCCATAGGCCGCACCCCGGATCTCGACCCGGTTGACGCGCTCGGCAGGCGGGATGGTCAGGTCGTACCGCTTGCCACCCTCGACATAGGTGTTCCAGTCGGGCAACTGGAAATAATCGTCGCGACCGGGCAGTTTCGACCGGTTGTAGACGCCGGGCCACGTCGTCTCCGCAATGCCGTCGACGCCTTTCCACATCCACTGTTTCAGGTCTTTCGCATCGGCGAACTCGACCTTCCGCACGCGGGTGACCGGCGCGTCGAGGGGCGGCGGCGATCCCCGGTCCCAGCCATAGCGATGCAGCCATGCGGCGCGCAGCGCGGCGCGGTCCGCAGGGGGCGGGGGGGCGGGTTCACGTTTGCCGGCCAGCACGGCGACATCGGCGTCCCCGAGCCTATGATCGTAGACGCGGATTTCATCGAAATCCGATCCGCGCATGAAATTATACCGGCTCTGCACCTGATGCGGCGACAGCACCCGACCCGCCAGCCCCAGCTGATCCAGCCCGCTATCCAGATCCGCGCTCTGGTCCTTGCGCGCCACCTCCCGCCCGTCAACGAACAGGCGCACGCCCGTCGTCTCGTCCCAGGCAAAGGCCAGATGCCGCCATGCATCAGGGGCGGGCGGGGTCGGCATCGCCCACGACACGCGCACCCGCGACAGGTTGGCGTCGGTGACGAAGGCGTCGAAGCCGTGACCGTTCCAGTCGATCCGCAGGAACGCCATGTCCCAGCTGCTGTGGTCGGCGAACCCCACGCGGAACAGCACGAACGGGGCCTCGCCGACCGGCTGGCGCGGGCGCCAGAAGAAGGCGAGGGTGCCACGCTGCGCCCGGATATTGCCCGGGGCCTTCCACGCGACATAGCCGTCATCGGCCCAGCGCGCCGCACCGCCGATCGCCCCGTCCGCGACGACATCCGCGCCGCTGCGGAAATTGGGGACCGGGTCGCCGCGCGCGGTGTCGGCGGTCAGGCTGGTGTCGGCCGATACCCGGAACAGCAGGCCGTTGTCCTGTGCCGCCGCTGGTGCGGCGCAGGACAGGGCGAGGATGGACGTCATGACGATACGCTTCACGGACGGTCTCTCCCTTGGGGCCTTTGCGGGGTAACCCCGTCTCTCCGGCGATCGGTGTGGTCAGCGTGGTTCGACCCGGGCGAGGCGCGGCGACAGCAGATGGACGACGGTGATCGCGATCAGATACGTGCTGCCCGCCACCGCGAAGATCAGCGTGTAGCTGCCCGTCGTCTGCAGGACATAGCCGGTGAACTTGGCCATCATCATGCCGCCGATCGCGCCGACCGTGCCGCCGATGCCGACCACCGACCCGACCGCCCCGCGCGGGAACATGTCCGATGGGATCGTGTAGAGATTGGCTGAGAACGCCTGATGCGCCGCCGTCGCCAGCCCGACGATCCCCACCGCGAGCCAGAGATTGTCGACATATTGCGCGAAGAAGATCGGCATGACCGCGAACGCACAGACCAGCATCGTGATCTTCCGCGCGAAATTGGCGCTGTACCCACGCTTCATCAGTTTCGATGACGACCAGCCGCCGGCCACGCTGCCCAGATCGGAAATGATGTAGATGACGACCAGCGGCGGGCCGAAGCTCTTCAGGTCGAGATTGTACGTCTTTGCCAGGAAATCCGGCGTCCAGAACAGGAACAGCCACCAGATCGGGTCGATCAGGAACTTGCCCAGCGCATAGGCCCAGGTTTCGCGGTAGCCCAGCAGCTTCAGCCAGCCGATCTTTTCGGCGGGGTCCGCCGGATCGCTTTCGATATGTGCCAGTTCGGCCGCCGACAGCTTGGCGACTTCCCGCGGGCGGCGATAGATCGCGATCCAGGCGACCAGCCAGATCAGGCTGATCGCGCCAGTGATGATGAACGCCATGCGCCATCCGAACGCGATCGTGATGATCGGCACGATCAGCGGCGTGATGACCGCGCCGATGTTCGCGCCCGCGTTGAACACGCCGGTGGCGAAGGCACGCTCACGCGCCGGAAACCATTCCGACACCGCCTTGATTCCGGACGGGAAGTTGCCCGCCTCGCCAAGGCCAAGCACGACGCGCGCGGCGGAAAACTGGAAGGCGTTGCCGGCAAAGCCGCACAGCGTGTGGCCCAGCGTCCAGATGACGAAGGCAACCGAATAACCGATCCGCGCGCCCAGCACGTCGACGATCCTGCCGAAGCTTAAGTAGCCGATCGCATAAGCGGCCTGGAACCAGAAGATGACGTCGGCATAGGTCGTTTCGTTCCAGCCGAGTTCGGCCGAAATGGTCGGTTTCAGCACGCCGATCATCTGCCGGTCGACATAGTTGATCGCGGTCGCCGCGAACAGCAGGCTGCAGATGAGCCAGCGATAGCGTCCGATCCGGCCCGCCGCGCCGGTGACCTCCGGCGTATCCACGATTGCCATTGGTCTTCCCCTCGTGATGCGCCTCTATCGGGCCTTGATCGTGCAGTGGACGGAGAACCGCCCGTCGAAGCGGGCCTCGACCCGGTCGCCGACCTGCACCGGATGGACGCCGGTGACCGCGCCGGTCGAGATCCACTGACCCGGTGTCAGCGCGATACCACGGCGCGCCAGATGCTCGAACAGATAGCGCGCCGCGCCGAACGGGCCGTCGAGCATCGTCGCGGTCGTCGCCGCGCCGATCCGCGCGTCGTTGATCCACAGTTCGACCGGCCAGGCGTTGATGTCGCCATCACGCCAGCCGGCGGCATCGTCGCCGACGACCAGCCCGTTGTTGTTGCCGAAATCGGACACGGTAACGGTCGCCCCCAGCGCGTTGATGCCGGGGAAGGGGGAACTGGCGATCTCGATGCCGACATGGACCGCGTCGATCAGCGTCCGCGCCTCGTCGATGGTGTAGTCGGTTTTGGCCAAATCGGGCGCGGTGCCGATCCGCAGCAGGAACTCCGCCTCGGCTGCCGCGAACCCGTCGGCGAAGACCGGCATGGCGCAGGGTTCGGCGCCGTCGGCGGTGAAGACCTGATCGGCGAAGATCGGGCCGGCGAGGCGATCCACGCCGTTCAGCGGCGGGTTGATCCGGCCGACCTTCCAGCCCGCGACGACGCCATCGGTCAGCGCGAGCGCCGCGTCCTGCACGGCATACCCCTCCGCCAGCGTCGCTGGCACCTGACCCGGAAACTCGGGCAGCGCCGTGCCGTCGCGCCGCGCCGCGACGAAGCGCCGGGCGATCGCGGTCGTCATGTCGGTCGTGATCGGCTGTATCGCCAAGGGACCTCTCCTGTCGTTTTTATCGTTGACCGCAGCGTATGGGAAACCGGTGTCATTGACAAGCGCATGCCGTCATTCGGCGAAGATTGTCGCCCAGTCGCCCGCTTGCGCGGCTGCAGCGGCGCGTTGCAAGGCGGTCAGCAGCGTCGCGTCGTCCTGCGCGAGGCGCGGGATGCCAAGTCCGCGTTCGGCCAGACGGGCGACCACCGCCGCCGCGTCGCCATCCGCCGCAATTACTTTCAGCGTGTCCGCCGCCGGATCGACGATCGGCCCGCCGTCGTGTGTCCGTTGGATCAGGAACGCGACCCACGCCCCGAATGCGGCGACGATCCGCGTAGGCATCCGCCCCGCCCGCCGATTGGCGATCAGGCTGTCGCCGAGCCGGTAGGGCAGCTTCTGCGATCCGTCCTGCGCGATCTGGTCGAGCCGGTGGACGATCACCGGATTGCGGAACCGTTGCAGCACGGCGGCGCGGTACGCCTGGATGTCCAGCCCGCGCACCGGTGCGAGCATCGGGATGATATCGCGCGCGATCATTGCATCGACGAAGTCCGCCAGATCGGCGTCGCGCATCGCGTCGGCAACGCTGGTCGCCCCGCGCAACAGGCCGGCATAGGCCAGGGTCGAATGGGCACCGTTCAGGATCCTGAGCTTGGCCTGTTCATACCCCGCCACGTCGTCGGTGATCGTCGCCCCCGCCGCACCCAGATCGGGGCCGATCGGCCGGCCGCTATCCTCGATCACCCACTGGGTGAACGTCTCGCGCTGGACGGGCGCGCGGTCGATGACGCCCAGGGTCGTGGCAACATCGGCCTCCAGCCCGGCATCGCTGGCCGGCGTGATCGAATCGACCATCGTCGACGGCACGCGGACCTCGCCGTCGATCCAGTCGGCGAGCGACGGATCACCGGCCCGCGCGAATGCGACCAGTGCCGCCTTCAGCTTGGGGCCGTTGCTGGCCAGATTGTCGCACGGCATCGGCGTGAAGGGTCGGGTGCCGGCACCTTTGCGCGCCGCCAGTCCGGCGACGATCCAGCCGACGACGCTGCGCGGGGTGGCGGATCGGGCAAGGTCGTGGACGATATCGGGATGCGCCAGATCCAGCGTGCCGTCGCCGGCCAGGCAATAGCCCTTTTCCGTGACCGTCGTCGTCACCAGCGCCACCGCCGGATCGGCCAGCAACGCCAGCGTCCGCGCCGCATCCTCCGGCCCCAGGAACGCCCGATGCGCGCCGATCACCCGCATCGCGGGTTCGGCATCGCGAATGGCCAGCGTGTACAATCCGTCCTGCGCCGCCAGCGCATCGACCGTGCCGCGCGTCCGCAAAGACACCGCCGCGATGCCCCAGCGCGGATCGTCGGCCAGCAGTTGGTCGATATACGCCGCCTGATGCGCGCGGTGGAACGCGCCGGGGCCGAAATGAACGATGCCGACCCCGCCGGCCGGACGGTCGCGAGGTGTCGCGATATCGACGGGCAGTCGGTCCAGGGTCGCATGGGACAGGCGGATCATAGCGTTATACCCCGTTTCCAGATCGCGATTTCGCGTTCGCCGTTGCGTTCGGCTGCCGTCTCGACACCGCCTGCGATGGCGATGATCCGGTCGAGCAGCGCGTCGCCGGTTGCCGCCATCCCGTCGTCCAGGACCGCACCCGCATCGAAATCGATCCAGCCCGGCTTGCGGGTGGCGAGATCGGTGTTGGACGCGATCTTGATCGTCGGCACCGGGAAGCCCAGCGGCGTGCCGCGCCCGGTGGTGAACAGGATGACCGTCGCGCCCGCCGCCGCCAGCGCGGTCGACGACACCGCATCGTTGCCCGGCGCCTCCAGCAGGGTGAGGCCGGGGCCGCGCACCTGTTCGCCGTAGCCGATCACGTCGGACAGCTGGGCGTGGCCCGCCTTCTGCACCGCGCCGAGCGACTTTTCCTCCAGCGTGGTGATGCCGCCCGCGACATTGCCGGGGGAGGGATTTTCGGACACCGGTTCACCGTGGTCGAGGAAATACTGCTTGAAGTCGTTCACCACGGCAACGACCCGGTCGAATATCCCTGTGTCGGCGGCGCGGTTCATCAGCATCTGTTCCGCGCCAAAGATCTCGGGGATTTCAGTGGCGATGACCCGACCGCCGGCGGCGGCGACGCGGTCGCTCATCCGCCCGACCAGCGGGTTGGCGGTCAGGCCAGACAGTCCGTCCGATCCGCCGCATTTGACGCCCAGCACCAGCCGGTCCAGCCCGACCGCCGTTCGCGGCGCGGCGGCAAGGACGGCCAGCTCGGCGACCAGCCGGCATCCTTCCGCGATTTCGTCGTCGCTGGCCTGGGTCGTCAGCGTGCGGATCATCGCGTGGCGCGAGGGCGGGATTTCGGCCATCAGCGCGGCGATCTGGTTTTCCTCGCATCCCAACCCGACGATCAGCACGCCGCCCGCATTCGGGTGGTTCGCCAGGTTTGCCATGATCGTGCGGGTGCCGGCCAGATCCTGACCCAGCTGCGAGCAGCCATGCGGATGGGTGAAGGCGTGGACGCCGTCGACCAGATCGCCGACGAGGCCGGCGGCTTTTGCGGCAATGCGCTCGGCGGTGCGGGCGACACAGCCGACGGTCGACAGGATCCAGATTTCGTTGCGGGTTCCCACCCGGCCGTTGGCGCGGACATAGCCGTCGAACGACGGGACCGGCTGGTCGGGCAGGGCAGCGGCGGCGACCGGGCTGTAGCGGTAAGCCAGCGTGCCTTCGAGGCCGGTCTTCAGGTTGTGCGTGTGGACATGCGCGCCCGCCGGGATCGCGCAGGTGGCAAGCCCGATCGGAAAACCGTATTTCGCGACGGGCGATCCCGCCGCGACCGGTATCACCGCGACCTTGTGGCCGCGCGGCACGTCGGCCGCCAGGATGGTCGCATCCGCGCCGTCGAGGATCACGTCGCCGCGCCGGGCATCTTCAAGCAGCGTCGCCACGCTGTCATGCGGATCGACCCGCAGGGCCTTGGCCATGGCATCCTCTTTATATCTGGTAACCGGTGTCACGATCCATGCGCGTCCGTATCCGATTCGGCAAGGCTGGCCGTTCATATCCGTTCGGGCTATGCAATGCATCTATGCAGAAAACCGGTCAGCCGACGATCAACGACGTGGCCCGGATCGCGGGCGTCTCCAAGAAGACGGTCAGCCGCGTCATCAACCGGTCGCCGTTGCTGAACGACGACACCCGCAAGCGGGTCGAGGAGGTGATCGGCAACCTTGGCTATATTCCCAACCCGCAGGCACGCGCGCTGGCGCTGCGGCGCAATTTCCTGATCGGCCTGGTCCACGACAACCCCAATGCGCAGACCGTGCTGAACGTGCAGCAGGGCATGCTGGAGGCGCTGCAGGGATCGGAGTTCGAAATGGTCGTGCGGCCGCTCAATCGCGGCTCGGCGACCATGCTCGACGATTTGCGCCACTTTCTGGAACGCCAGCGGCTGTTCGGTGTCCTGCTGATGCCGCCGGTCAGCGAGAATGATTCGGTGGCGGCGCTGTGCGACTCGATCGGCTGCCGCTATGTCCGCATGGGGTCGGCGGTGATCGACGACGCCGACCACATGGTCGCCTCGAACGACCGGGAGGCGGTGCGTGCCGCGACCGAATATCTGATCCGGCAGGGGCATCGGCGGATCGGTCTGGTCGCCGGGCCGCACGGTTTCCGATCCGCGCACGAACGGCGGCTGGGGTTCGAGGACGCGCTGGCCGCCGCCGGGATCGCCCTGCCGCGCAGCATGATCGCCGATGGCAACTACACCTTCGAATCCGGGCTGGTCGCCGCCGAACGGCTGCTCGACGTCATGCCCCGCCCGACCGCGATCTTTTCGTCGAACGATGAAATGGCGGCCGGGATCATCCACGCCGCGCGCCAGCGCGGGCTGGATATTCCGCGCGACCTGTCGATCGTCGGCTTCGACGACACGCCGATCGCCGCGCATGTCTGGCCGCCGCTGACGACGGTGCGCTGGCCGATCGCGTCGATGGCGCGATCCGCCGCTTTGAAACTGATCGCCGGCGAGGATGGCGGCGACGTGATCGAGGAGCCGTCGCTGTTCCTGTCGACGCTGATCCGGCGCGGGTCGGTGGCGGCGCCGTTCGACGACGGGGTTTGACGGGTGGTGTCGGCTGGGACTAGTCACTTCACGGTTGCTTGATGTCGTGACACCGGTTACCGGCGTGATGCACGCTCGCGAAGAAGCGGTAGGGAGGATGAACGATGGTACGGGCCCTGGAACTGCATCCGGACCGTCTTTTCCCGGCGGATCCATCGACGCGGTCGATCGCGCGCGCGCTGTACGCGACCGTCGCCGATCTGCCGATCGTCAGTCCGCACGGCCACACGGATCCGACCTGGTTCGCGGACAACGCCGCGTGGACCGATGCGACGACGCTGCTGCTCGCGCCCGACCATTATCTTTATCGCATGCTGTACAGCCAGGGCGTCGACCTGGATTCGCTGGCGATCCCGAGCCGGGCGGGCGTATCCGCGACCGATACCCGCGCCGCATGGCGGCTGCTGGCCGATCATTATCACCTGTTCCGGGGCACGCCGTCGCGGATGTGGCTCGATCATGTGTTCGCCGACGTGTTCGGCATGACGCAGGCGTTCGCGCCGACGACGGCCGACCTGTATTACGACACGATCGGCGAGAAACTGGCAACCGACGCATTCCGCCCGCGCGCGCTGTTCGACCGGTTCCGCATCGACTTCCTGGCCACGACCGAGGGCGCGCATGACAGCCTCGACGCGCATCACCGGATCCGCGCGAGCGGCTGGCAGGGTCGCGTCGTCACCACCTATCGACCCGATGGCGTCATCGACGTCGAACATGAACAGTTCGCCGGCGCGCTTGCGCGGTTCGGCGACCTGACCGGCGAGGACGTGCATGGCTGGCAGGGCTATCTTGCCGCGCATCGCAAGCGCCGCGCCGATTTCCGCGCCGCCGGGGCCACCGCGACTGACCATGGCCATCCGACCGCCGCGACCGCCAACCTGTCCGTCACCGAATGCGAGGCGTTGTTCACCCGGATCGTCGGTGGCGACTGGACGCCGGCCGATGCCGAACTGTTCCGCGCGCAGATGCTGACCGAAATGGCGGGCATGAGCGTCGAGGACGGCATGGTGATGCAGATCCATCCCGGATCGTCGCGCAACCACAATGCCGGCCTGTTCGCCAGTCACGGGCGCGACAAGGGGGCGGATATTCCGACCCGCACCGATTACGTCCATGCGCTCAAACCGCTGCTCGACCGGTTCGGGACATCGACCGCGCTGTCGATCATCCTCTTCACGCTGGACGAAAGCACCTATGCCCGCGAACTGGCCCCGCTGGCCGGGCATTACCCGTGCCTGAAACTGGGGCCGAGCTGGTGGTTCCACGACAGTCCCGAGGGGATGCGCCGGTTCCGTGAGATGACGACCGAGACAGCGGGCTTCTACAACACCGTCGGCTTCAACGACGACACGCGCGCCTTTCTGTCGATTCCCGCCCGTCACGACGTCGCGCGGCGGATCGACTGCGGTTTTCTCGCCCGTCTGGTCGCCGAGCATCGGCTGGAGGATTGGGAGGCCGCCGATCTGGCTCACGAACTGACCAGCGGACTCGTCCGGCGCGCCTACCGGATCGACGATAATCCTGTGGGATAACGTTCCAATATATGCAATTGCCTGCCTATCATTTTTCTGGACGCGGCCCTGTCGGCGCGTCGCATCGACCGGAGCAGACCATGTTCGACCGCACCTATTACGCCACCCACCCCGACATGATGGAATGCGTGTCCAACGACGAGTTGCGCGACCGGTATCTGATCCAGAACCTGTTCCGCGATGGCGAATGCGTGCTGAACTACACGCATGCCGAACGCTTCGTGATCGGCGGCGTCGCGGTCGCCAATGGCAGCGTGAAGCTGCCCGACCAGACCGCGCCGGCATCGGCGGCGGGTCACCCGTTCCTGGAGCGGCGCGAACTGGCGGTGGTCAATGTCGGCAAGACCGACGGCACCGTGACCGTCGATGGCGAAGCGTTCACGCTGGGCAACAAGGATTGCCTGTATGTGACGATGGGCGCGAAGGACGTGCAGTTTTCCGGCGATGGCGCGCGCTTCTATCTGGCGTCCTGCCCGGCGCACAAGGCGTTCACGACGCGGGTCATCTCGGTCGGCGACGCGACCACGCTGGAGCGTGGCAGCCTGGAGGAATCGAACGAGCGGACGATCTATCAGATGGTCATCCCCGGCATCTGCGACAGCGCGCAGCTGGTCATGGGCCTGACTGTGCTGAAGCCGGGGTCGGTGTGGAACACGATGCCCCCGCACATCCACGAGCGGCGCAGCGAGATCTATTTCTACTTCGAGCTGGACGGCCCCAGCGACCGCGTCTTCCACTACATGGGTGAGGGCGAGGCGATGCGGCACATCGTCATGGCCAACGAGGAAGCGGTCATCAGCCCGCCCTGGTCGATCCACATGGGGTCGGGGACCAAGGCCTATGCCTTCATCTGGGCGATGGCCGGCGAGAATCAGGACTATACCGACATGAACGTGCTGGACATCTGCCAGCTCGCGTAACCGCATCGCCCCTCCCGCATGGCGGGAGGGGCTGGGGGTGGGCCTTCGTTCCACCTCCCGTCCGATGCGGCCAAGCGCACCGCCCGCCCACCCCCGACCCCTCCCGCCCGAGCGGGAGGGGGGAGAGTTCAGCATGACCAACTCCGCCGTCCCAAGCCCCTTCGACCTGACCGGCAAGGTCGCCATCGTGACCGGGGCCAACACCGGCATCGGTCAGGCGATCGCGGTCGCGCTGGCCGCCGCCGGTGCCGATATCGCCTGTGTTGGCCGCACCCCGGCCGACGATACCGCCGGCATGATCCGTAATCTCGGCCGCCGCGCGGTCATCGTGTCGGCCGACCTGTCGACCATCGAACCGGTGCAGCGCGTGGTCGATGAGACCGTCGCCGCGCTTGGCGGTCTCGACATCCTCGTCAACAACGCCGGCATCATCCGCCGCGCCGACGCGGTCGATTTCAGCGAGGCGGACTGGGACGCGGTGATCGACACGAACCTGAAATCGGTGTTCTTCCTCTGCCAGGCCGCCGGGCGGCACATGATCGCGCAAGGCTCTGGCAAGATCGTCAACATCGCCTCGATGCTCACATTCCAGGGCGGCATCCGCGTGCCGAGCTACACCGCGTCCAAATCCGGCATCGGCGGTCTGACCAAGCTGCTGGCGAACGAATGGGCGGCCAAGGGCATCAACGTCAACGCGATCGCTCCGGGCTATATCGCCACCAACAACACCGCCGCATTGCAGGCGGACGAGGCTCGCAACAAGAGCATCCTCGACCGTATTCCGGCGGGCAAATGGGGCGATGCCGGCGACCTTGGCGGGGCGGCGGTGTTCCTGTCGTCGGCGGCGGCGAATTACGTCCAGGGGCATATCCTGGCCGTCGATGGCGGTTGGCTGGCGCGCTAATATGGACGATCTTCCCCGGCTTGGGCGAAGATCAGGGAGAGAGACATGGCGACATTCCTGGCATTTGGCGAAATCATGCTGCGTCTGTCGCCGCCGGGCCGTGAACTGCTGCTCCAGACGCCCAGACTCGACGTATGGGTCGCGGGTGCCGAGGCCAATGTCGTCACCCAGCTGGCGCGGCTTGGCCATGACGTCGGCATGGCGACGATGGTGCCCGACAACGACCTTGGCCGATCGGCGATCGCTTGCCTGCGCGGGCACGGCGTCGATACCCGTCATATCGTCACCGGTGGAGACCGGATAGGGCTGTATTTCGTCACGTCGGGGGCGGGGATGCGCGCCACCGAAGTGATTTACGACCGCGCCTGGTCGTCCTTCGCGCAGGCGCCCGTCGCGGCATGGGACTGGGATACATTGCTGGACGGGGTCGACCGGCTGCATCTGTCGGGCATCACGCCCGCGCTGGGACCGGTCCCGGCCGACAGCGCGATCGCGGCGGTCGAGGCGGCGAGCGCGCGCGGCATCCCGGTGTCGTTCGACGGCAACTGGCGTGGCAAATTGTGGGAACGCTGGGACTCCGACCCGCGCGCGATCCTGACCCGGCTGGTCGAACATGCCGACCTGATGTTCGGCAACCACCGCGACATCGCGCTGCTGCTGGGCCGTGACTTTTCCGCCGACGCCGAGGATCGTCGGCGTGAAGCGGCTGAGGCGGCGTTCGCGGCGTTTCCCAGGCTCCGGACGATCGCCTCGACCGCGCGGCATGTCGAGCATGTCGACCTGCACCGGCTGTCGGCGCGGATCGACACCCGCGACGCGCACGTCCAGACCGATGAAGTCGTGCTGGCCGGTATCGTCGACCGGATCGGCGGCGGCGATGCGTTCGCGGCCGGCGTGCTGCACGGTATCCGCTCCGGCGCGGACCTTGCCGACGTGGCGCGGATCGGACTTGCGCTCGCGGCGCTGAAGCACTCGCTGCCCGGCGATGCTTCGCTGTTCCGGCAGGCCGATGTCGATGCGTATCTGGCCGGCGGGCTTGATGTCCGGCGATGAATCCGGGGACGGCTGGTCCCGTCGTGGTGCGATCGCCGGGGCGGGGGCGTCCCTGCTGCTGGCCGGCACGGCCGCGCGCGCGATGAGTCCTCCGGTCGTCCGCGCGCCCGCGGGCGACTTCACCGGCACGTCCGACGGGCAGGTGCTGGCATTTCGCGGTATCCGCTATGGCCGCGCCGAACGCTTCCGCGCGCCGGTCGCGGTGGCGACGCCGGGAAGGATCCGGCCCGCGCAGGACTTCGGTCCGGTCTGTCCGCAGACCGGGCCTTATGGTCCGCAGTCGGAGGACTGCCTGTTCCTGAACGTCTGGACCGCCGACGCGGACGCCCGCGCGCGCAGGCCGGTGATGCTCTACATCCACGGCGGGGCCTATGCGAACGGCAGCGTCACCGATCCGCAGAATGACGGGCGGGCGCTGGCGGCGCGGGGCGATTGCGTGGTCGTGACGGTCAACCACCGGCTGAACGCGCTGGGCTATCTCTATCTCGCGCGGCTGTCGGACCGGTTTCCCGACAGCGGCAATGCGGGGCAACTCGACCTGATCCTCGCGCTGCAATGGGTGCGGGACAACATCGCCGCCTTCGGTGGTGACCCGAACCGGGTGATGGTCTTCGGCCAGTCGGGCGGCGGGGCCAAGATCGCGACGCTGATGGGCATGTCCGCCGCCGCAGGCCTGTTCCACCGTGCCGCGACGATGAGCGGGCAACAGGTGACGGCATCCGGCCCGCTGCACGCGACAGAGCGGGCGCGCGCCTATCTGGCGAAACTGGGCGTGGGTGCCGGCGACCTGTCGCCACTGCTGACGATGCCGGTGGAGCGGCTGGTCGAGGGGTTGTCGGCGCCAGATCCGGTCATGGGCGGCGGCGTGTATTTCGGGCCGGTGCTCGACATGACGTGGCTGACGCGCCATCCGTTCTGGCCCGACGCCAACCCCTTGAGCAACCGCATCCCGATGATGCTGGGCAACACGCATGACGAGACGCGTGCCTTCCTGTCGATCGACTCGCCCAAGGTGCGCGGGCTCGACTGGAGCAATCTGGCCGAGCGGATGGCGCCTGAACTGAAGATCGACATATTGCCCGAATGGGTCGTGGCACAATACCGCGCGCGCTATCCCGCCTGGTCACCGACCGACATCTTCTACGACGCGACCACCGCCGGGCGCAGCTGGCGGGGCCAAGTGATCGAGGCGGAGGCGCGGGCCGATGCGGGTGTTCCGGCCTGGGTCTATCAGGTTGATTTCACCTCGCGCACGGACCCCGGGCGCGGCGCATTCCACACGATGGATATCCCGCTGGTGTTCGGCACCTTGGGGGCTGAGGGGTCGCAGACCGGCATGGCGGCCGATGCCCGCGCCGTGTCGACGGCGATGCAGGACAGCTTCGTCGCGTTCGCGACTCGCGGCGACCCCGATCATGCGGGGCTGGGCCACTGGCCGCGCCACGACCGCAAGACCCGCGCGACGATGATCTTCGACGTCCGCAGCCGCGTGGAGAATGATCCCCGCCGCTGGCAGCGCGAGCTGTTCGCGCGCGTCCCCTATATCCAGCCCGGCACCTGACCGCCGACCCGCTTCGGTCTCAACGTCGATCAATGTCGAGGGGGTGTGTTGACACGGCCCGACTCGTTCGACATTGTTGTGACACCGGTTACCTAAGGCGAACAGGGAAGCGGGGAACGGACCAGCAAAAGCCGGCCGTTCGGGAGAGGACGATCTGCCCCCGTCGTGATGGCGTCACCGTGGCGTCACTGCGGACGGGCTGAACTCCCCCATTTGAGATCAGGTGGTGGCCGCGCGATCGACGATCGCTGCGCGCTACCGGTGTCATCGGCTTCGGCCGGAACGGGGAGTGGAGCATATGGACATTCAGGCAATGGCGAACGGGCATCCGCGCTCTTTTGGGCCGCGCTGGCTCGGGGGCGTTTCCGCAGGCACGCTGATCCTGGCGCTGGCGATGCCGGCCAGCGCCTTCGCGCAGGCCGCACAGATTCCGAATACGGCGACGCCCGGCACGCCGGCGCAGGTCGATCCCGCCCCCGCGCAGACAGCGGTCGTCCCCGCCGGCCAGCCGGTCGATCCCGCCGCGACCATGGCCCCGCCATCCGCGCCGCAGGATATCGCCGATGGCGAGGCCGCCGAGATCGTCGTCACAGGCTTCCGCCGCTCGCTCGATGCGGCACTCAGCGTCAAGCGCGAGTCGGTGTCGGCGGTCGACGCGGTCGTCGCCGAGGACATCGCCAAGTTCCCGGATCAGAACCTCGCCGAATCGTTGCAGCGTATTCCCGGCATCTCGATCCAGCGTGACGGCGGCGAGGGGCGCGCGATTACCGTCCGCGGTCTCGGCGCGCAGTTCACCCGCGTCCGCGTCAACGGGCTGGAAACGGTTGCGACGTCGACCGACGGGGCCAGCGCGAACCGCGACCGCGCGTTCGATTTCAACGTCTTCGCCTCCGAACTGTTCAACTCGATCGTCGTCCACAAGACCGCCGAGGCCTCACTCGACGAAGGGTCGCTCGGCGCGGTCGTCGACCTGAACACCGGCAACCCGCTGGGCGGCAAGACCGGCTTCACGCTCGTCGGGTCGGCGCAGGCCAGCTACAACGACCTGAGCGAAAATACGCGGCCCCGGCTTGCCGGGCTGCTGTCGTACAAGTCGCCCGACGGCACGTTCGGCGTGGCGGTTTCGGCGGCCTATACCAAGACCGACAATCTGGAACTGGGCAACAACACCGTCCGCTGGGCGCAGGCGCGGTTCGATTCGGTGAACGGCACGCCCTGCTTCTATACCAGCGCCACCAGCGCGGTGCCGTCGTCCAATGCCGGCGGCACCTATCGCCCGAGTGCGGCGTGCAACACGGCAGCACTCGCCTTCCACCCGCGCATCCCGCGCTACGGCGAGGTATTCCACGGCCGCGAGCGGCTGGGCATCACCGGCAGCGTGCAATATGCGCCGAGCGACGCGACCAAGATCTCGATCGACGGCCTGTATTCGCGCTTCAAGGAACGCCGCGAGGAAAAATGGGCGGAGGTGCTGCTGCGGTCGAACGAACGCTCGATCGACCTCGTCAATCCGACCTATGACGCCAACAATAACATGATTTCGGCCACGCTGAACGACGCCTATGTCCGCACCGAACATTATCTGCGCCAGTCGAAGACCGAATTCTACCAGCTTGGCGGCAGCTGGGATCAGGACGTCACCGACACGGTCCGCTTTACCGCGATGGGCGGTTTCTCCAAATCGACCGCCAGCATCCCGGTCGAAACGACGTTCGTGTTCGACAACCGCACCGCCCGTAATTATTCCTACGACTATTCCGACATGTTCCAGCCGAAGCTGACCTTCGGCACCAGCGTCACCGACGAGGCCAATTTCCAGCTCGCCGAAATCCGCGACCGCCCGTCGAACACGATCAACAAGTTCCGCACCGGCCAGCTGCGCGCCGAATGGGACGTTGCCGAGGGCTTTCAGCTGAAGGCCGGCGGCATGTACCGCCGGTTCGACTTCCAGACAGAGGGCTTCACCCGTGATGCCGTCGTCTGCCCGACGCTCGCGGCTCCGGCGCGGGACAATGTTATCGGTGCTGTCACCTGCTCGGCATCGAACCAGGTGTTCGCGCCCGGCGCGGTGTACGGCCTGCCCGCGACCGGCCTGGGTGAAAGCTTCACGCTGGGCAATGCCGGCCAGCCGGCCGGCACGACCACGACCTGGATCATTCCAAACATCGACAAGTCGGCGGCTTTGACCAATCTGTACGGCCGCACGCCCGTCATCGACCCCGGCAATACGCGGGCGGTGCGCGAGGAAGTGACCGGCGGCTATTTCCAGGTCGATGTGAAAGGCGACGTCCTCGGTCTGCGCTACGCCGCCAACGCGGGCATGCGCTATGCCCACACCGCGCAGACTTCCACTGGCCTGAACAACGGCGCGACCGTCACGATCGACCGGACCTATGACGACTGGTTGCCATCGATGAACGTCGCGTTGTTCCCGACCGACGAGATCATCCTGCGCGGCGCGATCGCCAAGGTCATCACGCGGCCGACGCTCGGCAACCTGACGCCGGGTGGATCGGTCGACGGGTTCAACTACCGGATCAGCTTCGGCAATCCGCAGCTCGAACCGTTCCGCGCGACGGCGTACGATCTGGCGGCGGAATGGTATTTCGCGCCGCAGTCGATCCTGTCGGTGGCGATCTTCAAGAAATCCGTCGAAAGCTTCCCCGTCTCGGTCACGACCAGCGGCACCTTCGCCTCGACCGGCCTGCCGACATCGGTCATCCCGCCAAGCTCGCCCGCAGCCTCGATGGTGGAGCGGCCCGAGGGGTGGCAGATCAGCACGATCACCAACGGCCGCGGCGCATCGCTGAAGGGGCTGGAACTATCGTTGCAGAGCACGTTCCGGTTCCTGCCGGGGTTCCTGAAGAACTTCGGCATGATCGCCAACGCGACCTTCGTGGATTCGGATGCGACCTATGTGCAGAGCGGCCCGGCGGTGGTGCCGGGCGGCGCGCTCGTCAACGTGACGCGGACCGAAACCCTATATGGCCTGTCGAAGCGCGCCTATAACGGGACGCTGTATTACGAGGACACGAAGTTCTCGGCCCGTGGATCGGTCAGCTATCGCAGCCCGTATATCGACGGAAGCTCCGGCACCGGCAATATCTTCGAGGGGTATAATTCCACGCTGAACGTCGATGCGTCGGTCCGGTACAAGATCACGCCGGGCTTCGAGATTTCGCTGGAGGGGACCAACCTGACGGACAATTACCGCAGCCGCTACACCGACCTCGATGCCAACCGGAACTATGAATACAACCACTTCGGCCGCACGTTCCTGGCCGGCGCGCGGTTCAAGATGTGATGGGTGGGGGATGATGTCGCGTCATCCCCATCCCGTCATTGCTTCGCTGACGCTCGCAAGGACGGACCACTCGTTGGCAATTGTAAAGGCCCGCGCCCCATGATCGACCGCCGTCACGCCCTGCTCGGCACCCTTGCCACCGCGCTGGTCGCCGGCGGTGCCACCGCGCAGACTCGTCCGCCGGGCGCGACCGGCCGTCTGCCCGACCCGGTCGAGACGATCGACCTCTGGCCGAACGGTGCGCCCGGCGCGCCGCCTGTGCCGCCGGTCGAAACCATCACCCAGCGCAGTACGAATCCCGCGCTGTCCGACCGTTCGGTCAGCGGCATCGCGACCCCGCGCCTGGTCGTGTTCCGCCCCGCCGTGCCCAACGGATCGGCGGCGCTGGTGATGCCCGGCGGCGGCTATGTCCGCATCGTTATCGACAAGGAGGGGTATGAAATCGCGCGCTGGCTGGCGGCGCGCGGCTGGACGGTGTTCGTGCTGTTCTATCGCCTGCCGGGCGACGGATGGGCGGCCGGGCCGGACGTGGCGCTGTCCGATGCGCAGCGGGCGATGCGGCTGATCCGCGCGCGGGCCGGGATCTATGACCTTCGCGCGGACCGGATCGCGGCAATGGGCTTTTCCGCCGGCGGCCACGTCTGCGGCGATCTGGCGACCCGGTTCGACGCGCGGACCTATGCCCCGGTCGATGCCGCTGATCGCCAGTCCGCGCGGCCCGACGCCGCCGCGCCGATCTACGCCGTCCAGTCGATGACGCTGCCGCTCGGCCATACCGGGTCGCGCGCCCGCCTGCTGGGGGCGAACCGGACCCCGGCGCAGGAGCGCGCGCATAGCACCGCGCTGAACGTCACCGCTACCACGCCACCCTGCTTCCTGCTCCATGCCGAGGATGACGGAACCGTCGATGTCGGCAACACGGTCGCCTTCCGCGCGGCGTTGAAGGCGGCGGGGGTGCCGGTCGAGACGCATCTGTTCGCGCATGGCGGCCACGGTTTCGGTCTGCGCGGCACCGTCGGCAAACCGGTCGCGGCATGGCCCGACCTGTTCCTTGCCTGGGCGAAAGCGCAGCGGTTGGGGTAACGCCTCAGCCGAACGTGGTCGCCCACCACGCATCGAACGCCACGCGTTCGTCCGTGCTCAGCCGCAAGCCGATCTTCGACCGGCGCATCAACGCATCCTCAGGCGACCGCGCCCATTCGTGGTCGTGCATCCAGCGCGCCTCGACCTCGGTCAGCCCGCCGCCAAGGTCCGCGCCCATGCCCGCTACGTCGGTAATGCCGTCCAGCATTTCGGCCAGCATCGCGCCATAGCCCCGCGCCATCCGCGCAGCGCGTTCGTCGCCAAGGAAGGGCCAGGTCGCCTGAACCTTCGCGATCCAGTCGGGCAGGTTGCCGATCATCCCGCCGGGAAAGACGCGCGCGCGGGTGCGGGGGTGGACCCCCCAGCCGATCTTCGGCGCGATCTTCGCCACCGCTTCCTCGGCCAGATGTCGCGCGGTGGTGATCTTGCCGCCGAATACCGACAGCAGGGCAGGGCCGCTGTCATCCAGTTCCAGCACATAATCGCGCGTTACCGCCCGCGCCTCGCTCGCGCCGTTGTCGTACAGCGGCCGGACGCCTGACCAAGTCGACGTCACGTCGGAGGGCGTGATCTGCGTCACGAAATGCCGGTTCGCCGCCTCGCACAGATAGGCGATCTCGTCTGCGTCGATCACCGCATCCTCGGGGCGCTCCACGGGGATGTCGGTCGTGCCGATCTCGGTCCCGCCCTCATAGGGGATGGCAAACACGATCCGCCGGTCGGGTTGTTGCAGAATATAGGCGTGGGTGCCGTCGTACAGTTTCGGCACGACGATATGGCTGCCCTTGACCAGCCGCACGCCGGCCGCCGCGTTCATCCCAAGCCGTCCAAGCAGCTCGGCGACCCACGGCCCGGCCGCATTGACCAGACCATACGCTTCGACCGTCCGCCCATCCGACAGGACCGCGCGCCACAGATTGTCTTCGCGCCGCGCACTTTCCAGCGCCACGCCGACCACGATTTCCGCGCCGTTCGCCGCCGCATCGACCGCGTTCAGCACCGTCAGCCGCGAATCGTCGACGAACGCATCCGAATAGACGAAACCCTTCGCTCCACCCTTCAGCGGCGCGACATAGGCGGTATCGTTCGCGCGTAGCCCCCGCGACCGCTTCAACGTCATCCGCCCGCCCAGCAGATCGTACAGATACAGCCCGGCGCGGACCATCCACCACGGCCGCACCGCGTGTTCGTGCGGCAGGACGAAGCGCATCGGCTGGATGATGTGCGGCGCGGCCTTCACCAGCCGCTCGCGCTCGCGCAGCGCCTCCGCCACCAGCTTGAAGTCGTAATATTCCAGATAGCGCAGGCCGCCGTGGATCAGCTTCGTCGACGCCGACGACGTCGCCCCGGCCAGGTCGCCCTTTTCCACGAGCAGCACGCGCAGGCCGTTCAGCGCGGCCTCGCGCGCGATGGCGCAACCGTTGATGCCACCCCCGACGATCAGCAGGTCGTATGTCAGCGTTGTCATGGCCCCGTTCTACCTGAGACGCGCACTCTTACAAGGTGACGACGGCCTTGCGAAACCCTATCTGCTGTCGATGCGCAAACCGACCCCCGGGCTTCCCAGCCGCCAGCAGATCCTCGACTTCATCAGCCGGTCCGACGTGCCGGCGGGCAAACGCGAGATCGCCAAGGCGTTCGGCTTGACCGCGCAGGACAAGATCCTGTTGAAGGCGTTGCTGAAGGACATGGCGGACGAGGGGCTGATCGACAGCGCCCCCGGCCGCGCGTTTCACCAGATGGGCGGTCTGCCGAAAGTCACGGTCCTGCGGATCGCCGATGTCGATGACGGCGGCAATGTGTGGGCGGTGCCCGAGCGTTGGGAATCCGACGCGCCGGTGCCGCGCCTGCGCGTCCGCGAACGCAAGCGCGGCGATCTGGGCATCGGTCAGCGGGTGCTGGCGCGGACCGAGGAGGCCGGAAATGGCTGGATCGCGCATCCGCTGAAAACGCTTGCGCCCGCCTCCGAAATGCTGGTCGGCGTGCTGCGCGAGGAGGCGGGGCGGCTCTGGCTGACCAGTGTCGACAAGCGTGAACGCCGCGAATATCAGGTCGCCGACGCTGGCGACGGCAAGCCCGGCGATCTCGTCACCGCCGAAAAGGGCGGGCGTCCGCCGCGGCTGACCTGCCGCGTGGTGCAGGTGCTGGGCGACCCGTTCGCGCCGCGCAGTTTCTCGATGATCGCGATCCACAAGCTGGAAATTCCGACCGCCTTTTCCGACGAGGCGCTGGCCGAGGCCCCGCGAATGGCTGCGCTCGATCTGGCCGATGACCGCGAGGATCTGCGTGCGCTGCCGATCGTGGCGATCGACCCGGCCGATGCCCGCGATCACGACGACGCGGTCTGGGCCACGCCTGATGACGATCCGTCGAACGAGGGTGGTTGGAAGGCCATCGTCGCGATCGCCGACGTCAGCTATTACGTCCGCCCCGGCTCCGCGCTGGACAAGGAAGCGCGGCGGCGCGGTAACAGCGTGTACTTCCCCGATCAGGTCGTGCCGATGCTGCCCGAAATCCTGTCGGCCGATGTCTGTTCGCTAAAGGCCGGCGAGGACCGCGCGGCGCTCGCCTGCCACATGCAGGTCAGCAGGTCGGGCACGCTGAAAAGCTGGCGTTTTACGCGCGCGGTCGTGCGGCTGATCGCCAATGTCGCGTATGAGGACGCGCAGGCGATGATCGACGCGCCGGCCGATGCGCCGCGCGCGGACGTGCTGGCCGCCCTCATCCCGCTCTGGGCCTGCTGGCGTGCGCTCGCGTCCGCCCGCGACGAACGCGAGCCGCTCGACCTCGACCTGCCCGAACGCCGCGTCGTGCTCGACGAAACCGGCCGGATCATGTCGGTCGCGCCGCGCGAACGGCTCGACGCGCACCGGCTGATCGAGGATTACATGATCGCCGCCAACGTCGCCGCCGCCAAGGCGCTGGAGGCGAAGAAGGCCCCGGTCATGTACCGCGTCCACGAGGCCCCGGCGCGCGAGAAGCTGCTGGGCCTGAAGGACTATCTCGAAACCTTCGACATCCCCTTCGCGCTGGGTCAGGTGGTGCGCCCGGCAACCTTCAACCGCATCATCGACAAGGTCGGCGATGCCGATTTCCGCCCGCAGGTGATGGAGCAGATCCTGCGCGCGCAGACCCAGGCCTATTACGCGCCGGCCAATCACGGCCATTTCGGCCTGTCGCTTGGGTCCTACGCGCACTTCACCTCGCCGATCCGCCGTTACGCCGATCTGCTCGTCCACCGTTCGCTGGTCGCGTCGTATCATCTGGGGGAGGGCGGGCTGACATCGGCCGAGTCGCAGGCGATGGAGGCCATCGGCGAGGGGATCAGCCGGCTCGAACGCCGCGCGATGGAGGCGGAGCGCGACACGATCGACCGCTATGTCGCGGCCTATCTGTCGGAGAAGGTCGGCGAGACGATGGACGTCCGCATCACCGGCGTCACCAATTTCGGCTTCTTCGCCACCGTCGACGGGATCGGTGGCGACGGGCTGATGCCGGTTCGCGATCTTGGCGGCGAATATTTCCGCTTCGACGAGGCCGCGCGCAAGCTGGTCGGCGAAACCAGCGGCGAGGAATACACGCTGGGCATGCGCCTGCAACTGCGGCTGGCCGAGGCGAACCCGGTATCGGGTGCGCTGCGGTTCGAGATCCCCGGCGGCAAGGGCGCGGCGGGTCCGGCCAAACCGTCCAAACGGCGCACCGACCGAATCCTGAAACAACGCGGCCGCCCCGCCAACATCCGCCATCAGGGCAAGCGGCGTTAGGGGTGATCGGCATCTGCCGCCGATTGCCGTCATCCCGGAATGAGGGTCCGACACGGGTCATCCTCCGGTGAGTGCCGATTGATCCTCATTCGTTACTTGTCGTTAACGATCGACCCGTTACCGTGCGACGCGGACTATTCCGGGGGCGGACAGATGCGGGCACTGATTTCGACGATGGCGGCGGTGCGGTCGCGCAAGCGGATCGTACGCGACTTCGTTCACGCCGGTGCCGTTACGCCCCGCCATGCCATTGCCTACGAACCGCGGGGCGACATGCGCCGGCTGTTCCGCCAATTGCGCCAGTTCGGGGCTATCGTCGAGCCGGCACCCGGCCGCTTCTATCTCGACAGCAATCGCCTGACCGCATTTCGCCACGTCGCCCGCCGCCGCCGCTTCGGCTGGCTCGCCACGATCGGAGCCGCCGCCGCAACCGCCACCGCGACGATGGTGGCGCTGGCGGAATAATCAGTCCGCTGCGTCGGCGGTGAAGGTCAGCCCCGCCTTGGCCTGCAACCGGTCGCGCAGCACCGTGCCCATCAGTGCTCCGGGCGTCCAGACGCCGCCATTGCCGGCCACATCCCGTACCAGACACAGCGCCGTTTCCGCGATCATCTTCGATGTCGATCCATAGCCCGGATCGCGGTCGCCGGTGACGACGGCGTCGATCCGGCTGCCATCGGGCATCAGGCCGGCGAACAGAATGTCGTAATGGCCGGTGTCGCGCTCTTCCCGGCTCGGTCCCTCACCGGGCTTCGGGCCCTTGTCAGAGGCCAGCGGGTTCATCTTCGCCAGCGCCTCCGCCGCCGCCCGGCCCATGTCGCCAAGGCCCGCCACCACCATCTCGTCATAGACGAAGTCCGCGCCATAGGCCTGCCCGAGCAGGAAATTGGTGCGATGGACGTTCTTGGTATTGATCGGGGCCATGATGAACGGGGCCACCCACGCCGCGATCGTCGGATCATATTCGGGCAGCAGGCCGGCTGGCTGATGCGCGCCCGTAAAACCCGGGGTCAGCGCGAACGGACTGGTCAGCAGCTTCAGGATCGACGGATCGCGCGCCGCCGCCGCCAGCGTTGCCTTCAGGCTGGCCGCCGTCCCGCCGGAAAAGCCGCCCTTCATCGCCCGTACCCGCCCCTTCACGCGGGGTGCGGGCACGCCGAACCGCGCTTTGGCGGCATCCTGCAGCGTCAGCACGCCGAGGTCGAACGGGATGGAATCGAACCCGCAGGAAAACACGATCCGCGCGCCGGACGCCTGCGCCTGCGCGTGATGCGCGTCGATCATGTGCCGCATCCAGACGGGTTCGCCGCACAGGTCGACATACGCGGTTCCGGTTGCCACGCAGGCCGCGACCAGATCCGCGCCGTACAGTTGATACGGTCCGACCGTCGACAGGACGACGGTCGCTCGCGCGGTCATCGCACGCAGCGCGGCGGGATCGTCGGCGGCGGCGGTCAGCAATGGCAGGTCGGCCGGCGCGCCGATGGCGTCACGCACCGACTGGAGCTTCGTCAGCGACCGCCCGGCCATCGCCCAGCGCGGCGCGGCATCGCCCGGATAGGCGGTGACGAGATATTCGGCGACCAGTCGCCCGGTGAACCCGGTCGCCCCGTACACGATGACGTCGAAGTCGCGCATCCCACTCTCCTGCCGTTTTTCGGAGGATCGCAAGAACGGTAGCCGGATGCAACCGTTTGCGTCAGACCGCGTCGTTGAACTGCAGACTGGCCAGCCGCGCGTACAGGCCGCCACGGCCGATCAGCACGCCGTGGCTGCCCTCCTCGACGATCCGTCCGTCGTCCATCACCACGATCCGCTCGGCCGCGCGCACGGTGGCCAGCCGGTGGGCGATGACCAGTGTCGTGCGGTTTGCCATCAACCGTTCCAGCGCCTGCTGGACCAGTTGCTCGCTCTCCGCGTCCAGCGCGCTCGTCGCCTCGTCGAGCAGCAGGATCGGCGCGTCGCGCAGCAGTGCGCGGGCGATCGTCAGCCGCTGGCGCTGGCCACCCGACAGCCGCGCGCCGCCCTCGCCCAGGAACGTGTCGAGGCCCTCGGGCAGCTTGCGCAGATATTCCGCCGCATTGGCCGCCTCGGCCGCTGCCCACAACGCGTCGTCGCTCGCCTCCCACCGGCCGTAGCGCAGATTGTCGCGCGCCGACGCGCCGAAGATCACCGTCTCCTGCGGCACCATCGCGATCCGAGCGCGCACCGCCGCCGGGACGGCGTCGCGCAGGTCGACGCCGTCCAGTGTCACCCGGCCGGCATCGGGATCGTAAAACCGCTGCGCTAGCTGGAACAGGGTCGATTTGCCCGCGCCCGATGGGCCGACGACGGCGACCGTCTCGCCCGGCTGGACCGACAGGGTGAAGTCCTCCAGTGCCGCCACCTCACGCCGGGTCGGGTAATGGAACCGCACACCCTCGAACGCGATCGCCCCGCGCGCCGGCTGGGGCAGGGGGGTGACCACCGCCGGGGCGGCGATCTCCGGCTCCTCGGCCAGCAGTTCGGACAGCCGCGCCGCCGCACCGGACGCGCGCAACAGGTCGCCCCACACCTCGGTCAGCGCGCCGAACGATCCCGTCACGATCCCGCCGGTCAGCACGAACGCGGTCAGCGCGCCGCCGCTCAGGCTGCCGTTGGCGACGTCATGCACTGCCTCCCACATGATGAGGACCACGCCGCCGAACAGCAGGCCGATGACCATCGCCGTCATGACCGCGCGCAGGGCGAAACGCTGGCGCGCGCTGGCGAAGCTGTTGCCGACCGCCGCCTCGAACCGGTCGCCCTCGCGGGTTTCCTGCCCGAACGCCTGGACGATCTTCATCGCGCCCAGCGTCTCGACCGCGATCGAACCGATATCGGCCAGCCGGTCCTGGCTGGTCCGCGAATAGCGCCGCACCCGCCGGCCCAGCACTACGATCGGCAGGATCAGCACCGGAATGCCGAGCAGCAGGGACGCGGCGAGTTTCGGCGCGAGCGCGAACAGATAGATCACCCCGCCGATGCCGATCACGATGTTGCGCAGCGCGATCGACACGGTCGACCCGACCACCTGTTCGATGATCGCGGTGTCGGCGGTCAGCCGGCTCGCGATCTCCGACGGCCGGTTCTCCTCGAACCAGCGCGGGGCCAGCCGCAGCAGGTTGCGGTGTACGGCCGTGCGGATGTCCGCCACCGTCCGCTCCCCCAGCCACGACACGAAATAGAAGCGCACCGCCGTCGCGATCGCGAGCACCACGACGACGCCGATAAGCCCCTGGAAATAGGGTGCGATCCGGCCGGCATCGGCGTTCGCGGCAAAGCCGTTGTCGACCACCATCTTGAAGGTGCGCGGGATCCAGAGCGTTGCGCCCGCCGACACCAGCAGGGCAAGACCCGCAATCGCGATCTGCACCGGATAGCGCGAGGCATAGCGCCACACCATCGCCAGATTGCCGACCCGCCGTTTCGCCGCAGGCGGTGCGGGTTCGGTGGAGGCGGGGGACGGTCGCGATGCTGTGTCTGCCATGGATCAGCGCCTAGCAGGGCGCGGAGAACCGCTCAACGCGCTTGGCGGATCGGGAGTGAATGGACCGCGGGACGGATGGTCGGCGGTGCGATGCATCCCAAACGCTATCGTCGGCGTTACCCAATCGACCGGAAATATGTTATGAGATCCGCAAGCCTTTGGAGGTACAGGATACCCGATGCTCTACGATGCTTATGAAATGCAACGCTCCATGCTGGCCGGTGCCAGCGCGATGGCCAATTGGGGCGCAGGCCTCCTGCAGAATCCGGCAAACCCGTTTTCTTATATGGGCGGTGGCACGGTCGTCGGATCGGCGCTGTCGGTGTTCGCTCACGCCGCCGCGCCGCGCGGCAAGCCCGCTTTCGGCCTGACCAGCACGACCATCGACGGTCGCGAGGTCGCGGTGCGTGAGGAGATCGTCCTGCGCAAACCCTTCGGCCAGCTGAAGCGGTTCGTGCGCGAGGGCGTCGAGGGCAGCCCCAAGCTGCTGATCGTCGCGCCGATGTCGGGCCACTACGCCACGCTGCTGCGCGGCACGGTCGAGCGGATGTTGCCGTCGGCCGAGGTGTACATCACCGACTGGCGCGATGCGAAGCTGGTGCCGCTGTCGGACGGCAGTTTCGATTTCGACGATTATATCGACTATCTGATCGCCTTCATGGAGGCGATCGGACCGGGCGCACACATGCTCGCGGTCTGCCAGCCCTCGGTGCCGTGCTACGCCGCCGCTGCCGTCATGAGCGCCGACCGGAACCCCTGCCGCCCGCGCACGCTGACGATGATGGGCGGTCCGGTCGACACGCGGGAGGCACCGACCGCGGTCAATACGTTGGCCACCAAGCGCCCGCATGCCTGGTTCGAACAGAATGCGATCGTCACCGTGCCGCTGATGCACCCCGGGGCCGGGCGAAAGGTCTATCCGGGTTTCCTCCAGCTTGCCGGCTTCATGTCGATGAACCTGGGCAACCACATGATGTCGCATTTCGAGATGTTCAAACATTTGGTGAAGGGCGACGACAGCAGCGCGGACGCGACCAAGGAGTTCTACGACGAATATCGCTCGGTCTGCGACATGACGGCGGAGTTCTATCTCCAGACCGTCGATCTGGTGTTCCAGACCCATGCGCTGCCCAATGGGACGATGACGCATCGCGGCAAGCCGGTCGATCCGGCGGCAATTACCGACATCGGCCTGCTGGCGATCGAGGGTGAGCGCGACGATATCTCGGGGCTGGGCCAGACGCGCGCCGCGCTGACCCTGGCAACCGCGCTCAGCGACGATCACAAGATGTATTACATGGCCGAGGGTGCGGGCCATTACGGCATCTTCAACGGATCGCGCTGGCGCGACAAGGTTGCCCCGGTCGTGGAGGGCTTCATCGCCGCGCATAACGACTGACGCGGTCCTCGGACGGCGCAAAAAAAAAGGGGCGCTCCGTCATGGAGCGCCCCTTTTTTGTTTAAAGCGTCAATTTGGTCAGCCGACCGAATTGACGACCGCATGGCTGCTGGATTCGTCCGACGTGATCGTGCCGCCGAACAGCATCTTCAGCTTGCCCGACAGGGAAATGTCGGTTTCCCACAGTTCGGCGGAATCGACGTCGAACCGCAGCAGCGTCAGATTGGGGTCGGTCTTGCCGCCCGGAAACCATGCCTCGACCTGGTTGTTCCAGAGCTTGTCGATCTGCGCCGCATCGTTGTGCTGCGACAATGCGCCGGCGAGGCAGCCGAAAAAGTCATGCCCCTTCGCCACGAACTGCACCATTGCGTCGCCGCCCTTGGCCGCGCGATTGTCCTTGCCGGCAAAGAAGAACAGCGTGTTCGGCTGGTCGTCGTCCAGCTGCGCGGTCATCGGCTCGGAATGCTGACCGTCCATCAAGCCCAGCATGACGAACGGACTGGACTTCAGCTTGTCCAGAAACTTGGCGGCGATTTCCTGCGGATTGTCATGGTCTGCCACGATATTCTCTCCTGACGGTGGGTCTGGTCGAGAAACGTGCCGGGGCGGCGATGGTTGCCGCCCCGTATGATCGCGGCCGTGGGTTACAGCACCTCGAACAACCCGGCCGCGCCCATGCCGCCGCCGACGCACATCGTTACCACGACATATTTCGCCCCGCGCCGCTTGCCCTCGATCAGCGCATGGCCGGTCATCCGCGCGCCGCTCATGCCATACGGATGGCCGATCGAGATTGCGCCGCCATTGACGTTGAGCAGCTCGTCGGGGATCCCCAGCCGGTCGCGGCAATACAGCACCTGTACCGCAAACGCCTCGTTCAGCTCCCACAGGCCGATATCGTCCATCTTCAGGTTGAAGCGTTCGAGCAGCTTGGGGATCGCGAAGACCGGGCCGATGCCCATTTCGTCCGGTTCGGTACCCGCCACCGCCATGCCGACATAACGGCCAAGCGGAGTCAGCCCGCGCGCGGCCGCCACCTTTTCCTCCATCAGCACGCTGGCAGAGGCCCCATCCGACAACTGGCTGGCATTGCCGGCGGTGATCGTCGCATCGGGGCCGAGCACCGGCTTTAGCGACTGCAGGCCCTCCAGCGTCGTGTCCGCTCGGTTGCCCTCGTCCTTCGACAGCGTGATCTCCTTGTGCGTGACCTCCTTCGTTTCCTTGTTCACGATCGCCATCGTCGCGGTGACGGGCACGATCTCCGCGTCGAAGCGGCCGGAGCCTTGCGCGGCGGCGGTGCGCTGCTGCGACTGGAGCGCATAGGCATCCATCTGGTCGCGGGTGATGCCATAGCGGCTGGCGACGACCTCGGCGGTCTGGAGCATCGGCATATAGATGTCCTTGTGCATCGCCACCAGTTCGGGGTCGGGCATCAGGTTCATCTTGGGCGTCTGGACCAGGCTGACGCTTTCCACGCCGCCGCCGATCGCGACGTCCATATGGTCGACCACGATCTGCTTGGCGGCCGTCGCAATCGCCATCAGGCCGCTGGCGCATTGCCGGTCGACCGACATGCCCGACACGCTGGTCGGCAGGCCGGCGCGCAGCAGCGCGGTGCGCGCGATATTGCCCGCCTGGCTACCTTGTTGCAGCGCTGCGCCGAACACCACGTCGGCAACGTCGTCACCGGCAATCCCCGCGCGCTCGACCGCCGCCTTGATCGCGTGGCCCGCCAGCGTCGGCGCGGGCAGCGCGTTGAACGCCCCGCGATAGGCGCGGCCGATGGGGGTGCGGGCGGTGGAAACGATGACGGCTGAACGCATGATGGTCTCTCCTGAAAGTATCGGCCCCGACCGTCCGGCCGGGGCAATGGGTGCGGGTCAGACGAAAATCTGGCTGATCCATTCGGCGATTAGCGCGGGCTTCTCCTGCCCCTCGATCTCGACCGAAAACGCATTGGTCTGCTGCCACTGGCCGGGCCGCTTTTCATCGAACGACAGCAAGGTGAACCGCCCGCGCACCCGCGACCCCGACCGCACGGGCGACAGGAACCGCACCGAATTGCCGCCATAGTTCACGCCCATCTTCGTACCCGCGATCCGTGGCGCGTCGGGAACTTTGGACGCCAGCAGCGGCATCAGCGACAGGGTCAGAAAACCGTGGGCGATGGTGCCGCCGAACGGGGTCTGCGCGGCGGCGACGGGATCGACATGGATGAACTGATGGTCGCCGGTGGCGGCCGCAAACTGGTCGATCATCCCTTGCGTCACCGCGACCCAGTCGGACACGCTTTCGGTGCCGATCCGCGCCTGCATCTGGTCGGGCGTGATGCCGTCTGCCGGGGTCGTACTCGTCACGGGCGGTTCCCCTTTTGCGTCATTTGGCGGTATGCGCTTCAGGCATCCCTGTAGGACGGGCACGCCCTGTCCCGCAAGTCTCACCCGACCGAAAGCATGAAAATGTCGAACGCCGCTACGGAACTCGCTCGCAAGGCCATGGCAAACCAGTATCGGGCGGCCGAACCCGATATTCTAAAACCGCTGCTGGACCGCGCCGCGCTGACCAGTGATTCGCGTGAGCGGGTGCTGGGCCATGCCGCCGGGCTGCTGGCGGACCTGCGCGCCGAACAGTCGAAAGGCTGGGTGAACCGCTTCCTCCAGGAATACCGGCTGAACTCGTCGGAAGGGATCGCGCTGCTGAGCCTGGCCGAGGCGTTCCTGCGCGTGCCCGATCCCGAAACCGCCGACCTGTTGATCGCCGACAAGCTGGGCGATGCCGACTGGCGCGCGCACACCGGCAAGTCGTCGTCGAAGCTGGTCAATTCCGCCACCTGGGGCCTCGTCGTCGGCCGCGTGCTGGTACGCGAGGGCGAGAGCGGACCCTTGCGCCGCCTGATCGCCCGCGCCGGSGAGCCGTTCGTGCGGCAGGCGGTGGGTGCCGCCATGAAGATGATGGGCGAGATTTTCGTGATGGGCCGCACCATCGACGAGGCGATGCGCCGCATGAAGAAGCCCGACAATGCCGGCTTCACCGCCAGTTTCGACATGCTGGGCGAGGCGGCGCGCACGGTCGAGGACGCGGCGCGCTATTTCAACGCCTATGTCGACGCGATCGACGCGGTCGGCAACGATCCCGCCGCCGGCCATTCGATCTCGGTCAAGCTGTCCGCGCTGCACCCGCGCTACGAGGTCGCGCGCTGGGACAAGTGCGTTCCCGAGCTGGCCGAAATGCTCGGCATCCTGGCGCGGCAGGCGGCCGACAAGGGCATCGCGCTGACCGTCGACGCCGAGGAATCCGAGCGGCTGGAGATGAGCCTCGACATCATCGGCCGCGTGGCGGCGATGCCGGGCCTGAGCGGCTGGGACGGCTTCGGCATGGCGGTGCAGGCCTATGGCAAGCGCGCGCGGCCGGTCATCGCCTGGGCCGACGGGCTGGGCCGGATCATGAACGTCCGGCTGGTCAAGGGCGCCTATTGGGACAGCGAGATCAAGCGCACGCAGGTCGAGGGGTTGGCCGACTATCCGCTGTTCACGCGCAAGGCGGCGACCGACGTGTCGTATCTGGCGGTCGCGCGCGACATGCTGGACGCGAAGAACATCCGCCCCGCCTTTGCCAGCCACAACGCGCTGACCGTCGCCACGATCATGGAATGGGCGGGCAACGGCCGCGATTTCGAGTTCCAGCGGCTGCACGGCATGGGCGACGGCCTGTATGAGCGGCTGGTGCGTGAGAACGGGTACAAGTGCCGGATCTACGCGCCGGTCGGCGGCCACCGCGACCTGCTCGCCTATCTGGTCCGCCGTCTGCTGGAAAACGGCGCGAACTCCAGCTTCGTCCACCAGCTCGCCGACGAACGCATGACCGAGGCGGAGATCCTCGCCGATCCGGTCGCCAAGATCGCCGCCGTCGGCGGCACGCGCCATCCGTCGATCCCGCTGCCGGTCGACCTGTTCGGGGCCAGCCACCGCAATTCGATGGGCATCGACCTGAGCGATCGTCCGACGCTGGACGCAATTACTAGGGTGGTGAACACGCCGGTCGCCCTGCTCGCGCAGCCGCTGCCGACGCCGGATGTGACCGACGCCATCGCCCGCGCCCACGCCGCCTTCCCCGACTGGTCGCGCACCCCCGTCACCGCCCGCGCCGCGATCCTCGACCGTCTCGCCGACCTGCTGGAGCAGCACCGCGAGGAGCTGATGGCGATCTGTGTGCAGGAGGCGTTCAAGACCATCCCCGACGCGATCGGCGAAGTGCGCGAGGCCGCCGATTTCTGCCGCTACTACGCGCAGGCAGCGCGCGATCGTCTGATCCCGATCGAACTGCCCGGCCCGACCGGCGAGCGCAACACGCTGCACTGCGAGGGGCGCGGCGTCTGGGCGACGATCGCGCCGTGGAACTTCCCGCTGGCGATCTTCCTCGGCCAGACCGCCGCCGCGCTCGTCACCGGCAACACGGTCGTGGCGAAGCCAGCACCACAGACCCCGGCCATCGCCGCCCGCGCGGTCGCGCTGGCGCATCAGGCCGGTGTGCCGAAGGACGCGCTGATCCTTGTCCCCGGCGGGCCGGAGGTCGGCGCGGCGCTGACCGCCGACGTGCGGATCCAGGGCGTGGCTTTCACCGGCTCGACCGCGACGGCAAAAAAGATCGCCCGGTCGCTGCTGGCCGATGACGAACGGCCGATCGTGCCGCTGATTGCCGAAACCGGCGGCATCAACGCGATGATCGTCGATTCCACCGCGCTGCCCGAACAGGTGGTGGCCGACGTCGTCGCCTCGTCCTTCCGCTCGGCAGGGCAACGCTGTTCCGCGCTGCGCCTGCTGCTCGTGCAGGCGGACGTCGCCGACACCGTCGTCGCGATGCTGAAGGGGGCGATGGAGACGCTGACCATCGGCGCGCCCGGCGACCCGGCGACGGACGTCGGCCCGGTCATCGACCGTGCGGCCTATGACCGGCTGATGGCCTATCGCACCGCCGCTGCCGATCGCATCCTGAAGACGGTGGCGGTGCCCGACGACGGCCTCTTCGTGCCGCCGACGCTGGTCCGGCTCGACCGAATCGAGGATCTGACGCAGGAGTTTTTCGGCCCCATCCTGCACGTCGCGACGTGGGAGGCGGGGCAGTTGTCGGACACGATCGCCCGGGTCAACGCCAAGGGATACGGCCTGACCATGGGTTTGCACAGCCGCATCGCCCGGTCGGCCGAAGTGGTCGAGGCGGAGGCGCGGGTCGGCAATCTCTACATCAACCGGTCGATGATCGGCGCGGTTGTGGGGTCGCAACCCTTTGGCGGCGAGGGGTTGTCGGGCACCGGTCCCAAGGCGGGCGGTCCGCACTATCTCCACCGCTTCTGCGCCGAACGGGTGGTGTCGGTCGACACGACCAGCGCGGGCGGCAACGCCAGCCTGTTGTCGCTGGATGAAGGCGGGATCTGACGACGCGCGCGCCGGGTCTGCGTCCGGCGCGCCTATTTCTCGATGTCGATCGCGCGCACCGTCTGCACCTGCGGATAGGGCATCACCATCGTTCCGTCGGGCGCGGCGGTGAAGGTCGTCTGCGTCGGATAGGCGATCTCGATCTTCTCGTCGTTGAACCGCTTCAGGATGGCCAGCCCGACCGTGTGGCGCGCGTCGTAGGCGTGCTGGAAATCGGGCAGGTGGGTGTCGAACTCGACCTCGAAATCCAGGCTCGACGCGCCGAAATTGACGAAGCCCGACCGGACGAACACCAGGTCGTGCGCCGCAACGATCTCGCTGAGCATCGTCGGGATGGCCAGGCAGACGTCGGGCGCGGTCTGGTACGTCACGCCGATCGCGAACTTGATCCGCCGACGCTGGCGCCGCGTGTTGTTCTGGATTTCCTTGTCGAGCAGCGTCTTGTTGCTGATGATCCGCTCCTCGCCGTTCAGCCCGCGGATCCGCGTCGATTTCAGGCCGATTTCCTCGACCGTGCCCGACGTCGTGTCATAGGTGATGGCGTCGCCGCGCCGGAACGGCCGGTCGAAGATGATCGCCAGCGCCGCGAACAGATCGGCGAAGATCCCTTGCGCGGCCAGACCGATCGCGATGCCGCCGACGCCCAGACCGGCGACCAGACCGGTCACGTTGACCCCCAGATTGTCCAGCACGACGATCAGCGCGATCGCGAACAGCACGAAGGTGACCAGCAGGCGGATCAGCCCCATTGCGCTGACCAGCGCCTCGCCATTGTAGTTCTCGCGACTGGCCCGGTGTTCGACCGACCCCAGGATGATCTCGCGCGCCCAGATCGCCGCCTGGAACACGACCGCGACCGTGAACAGGAAATTGACCGTGGTGGTCAGCGCGGCCGGCGCATCGGCATATCCGACCACCAGCTTGGCCGCGAGCATCACGATGAAGAAATTGTTGGTCCGCACCACCGCGCGCCCGAACACCATGCCCCATCCGCCAAGCCGGCGATCCTCGCGGCACAGCCGGTTGCCCTGGTTGCGGGCGAAATGCAGCGCGACGACGATGGCGGCACCGATGCCGACCGCGATCAGGATCTGCGCCCAGTTGGTCTGCAACCACAGGATGCTGCTGTCGAACAGCTCGCGCAATTGCCCGTGGACCTTTTCGGGGTCGATCTTCGGGACGGGGGTGGCGGCGGCGGTATTGGACATGGACATACTCTGGTCAGGCGGGGGTCAGGCTGGCTTGGCGGCTGGCGGCGCGGCGCGCTCAAGAAAGGCGATCAGTCCGCGTTCGGTGCGCGACAGATAGCGGGCCGAACGCGGCAGGCGAAGCGTTTTGCGGAATAGCGACTGGCCGGTCTTCACCAGACCGATCAGCAGCGGGTGGACATAGGACTTGCGCGCAATGGCGGCCGTGTTGTTCAACTGCTGCGTCACCGGCTCCAGCATGGCCTTCAGGCTCAGGTCATTCTCGGCCGTCGCCAGCGTCTCGAACGCGACGACGCTCGCACCCCAGGTGCGGAAATGCTTGGCGGTGAAGTCCGTGCCCGTCGCCTCGCGGATATAGGCATTGACGTCGGCCGAGGTGACCGGGCGCGGCTCGCCGGCCTCGTCCAGCCACGCGAACAGATGCTGGTCGTCCAGATCCTGGCAGGTCTTCACGAACCGCCCGAGCGCCTTGTCGGTCATCTTCAGCGCACAGGTCTTGCCCGACTTGGCGACGAACTGCAGTTTCAGCGTGTTGCCCGTGATCCGTGCGTGCCGCTTGCGCAGCGTCGTCGCGCCGAAACTCTTGTTGCTGGCGGCATAGGCCTCGTTGCCGACGCGGATATGCGTATGGTCGAGCAGCCGGACGACCGCCGCCACCGCCCGCTCGCGGCTCAGCGTTCGCTTCCTTAGGTCCGCCTCCACCCGCTTGCGCAGGGAGGGCAGGGCGTGACCGAATTCGGCGCAACGTTCGTATTTCGCCGCGTCCCGTGCCTCACGGAAATCGACATGATAGCGATATTGCTTGCGGCCCTTCTCGTCCCATCCGACCGCCTGGATATGCCCGTTCGCCTTCGGGCAATACCATGCGTCGCGGTAGGCGGGCGGCAGGCCGACCGCATTCAGCCGGTCGATTTCGGCGCGGTCGGTGATGCGCGATCCATCGGCGTCGTAATAGGACCAGCCGCTGCCGGCCCGCCGCCGCGTGATGCCGGGCTTGCTGTCATCGCAGTACACGACCTTGGCGGATGCCATTGGAACTCCTTCGTAACGACCATGAAAATGCGTCAGCCACCGCATCGTTCCGGAACACGCCGGTTGGACCGGGGTTGAAGAGGCAACCCGTCCCCCCGGGGTGTACCACTGGAGAATAGCGACATGGCCGACCTTTCCCTTGCGCGGGTCCTGATCCTCGCCACCGACGGTTTTGAAAATGACGAGCTGTTCAAGCCGCGTCAGGCGCTGCTCGATGCCGGTGCGAAGATCACGCTCGCATCCATCAAGACCGATCCGATCCAGGGCGTCGTCAACGACAGCAAGCCCGCCGACACGATCACCCCCGACCTGACGCTCGATCAGGTCGACACCGACGATTACGACATGCTCCTGCTGCCGGGCGGCGTCGGCAACCCCGACAAGCTGCGGATCGAGGATCGCGCAGTCGAGATCGTCACCGAGTTCTTCGAGGACGACAAGATCATCGCCGCGATCTGCCACGCGCCGTGGCTGCTGGTCGAGGCTGACGTGGTCGATGGCCGCCGCGTGACGAGCTGGCCATCGGTCCGCACCGACCTGGAGAATGCCGGTGCCGACGTGGTCGACGAGGAGGTCGTCGTCGACGGCAACCTCATCACCAGCCGCAAGCCCGACGACATCCCCGCCTTCAATCGCGCGATCCTTGCCGCGTTGGAGGAAGAACTGGCCGACGAGCCGGTCGACTGAGACACAACATCGCGCCATCCCGGATCAGGTCCGGGATGGCGTTACGCCTTGCCGTTGATCCACCGCTGCGCCGGCCGCTCGACCCAGCGGTAGAGCAGGACGGATGCCGCCAGCACCATCGTCAGATAGAGGCCGACCAGCCACCACGGCACCGCCCGCGCATCGGCCACGAAGACCAGCTTGAACGCCACCCACAGCAGGAAATGGCCCAGATAGGTCGCGTAGCTCACCTCGCCCAGCCCGTGCATCCAGCGCGCCTCCAGCGGGTTCCCCGCCCGCTCGCACGATAGCGCCAGCGCCAGCAGCAGCACCGCGAACAGCGCCGGCACGCCCAGCGTCTCGGGCACGCCGGCGATCAGCGCCACGCCCACCACCGCCGCCACGCCGATCGCCACCGGCATCGCCCCCCGCCGATCGCGCCAGCGCAGCCACAGCGCGCAGACGACCGTGCCGAGCGCGAACTCGAACAGGCACCGGACCAGTCCATAACGCCAGATGTCGGTCCCCAGCGTCGGCGCGTCGCCCATCGCCAGATACAGTCCCGTCACCAGTCCACCCGCGACCACAACCAGCCACCCGGTCGCCACCCGTCGCCAGTCGATGGCCATCACCAGCAGCGGGAACAGCAGGTACGCGGCCAACTCGGTGCTGATCGACCACGCCGGATCGTTCCACGTCAGCCGGTCGGTAAACCCCCAATTCTGTACCAGCACGATATGCAGCGGCAGCTCGCCCCACGGGTAATCGGCCGGATCACCGCGCCCGGTCAGCGCCAGCGCACCCGCCAGCAGGACGGCAAGGCCCAGCATCACCAGATGCAACGGCCAGATCCGCGCCACCCGCCGCCGCAGGAAAACCGGCACCGCCCGCCACCCGTCGCGCCGCAACCGCGCGCCCCAGCTCAGCCAGATGACGAACCCGGACAGCAGGAAAAAGAAATCGACCGCCAGATATCCCTTGGCCAGCACGTCGCGTAACCCCACCGGCAAACCCGCGATCGACAGGCGGATATGATACAGCACGACGAACCATGCCGCGATGCCGCGCATCCCCGTCAGCGCGCGCAGTTCACTCACGAAACGGGAAGGGGGCCGGGCGCGACCTTGCGCATGCCCCGGTACGTCTCGCCCGCCCGCTTGCGCGCCAGATAGGTGTCCAGCCCGATCTGCGCGCCGATCAGCATGTAGATGAACGGCTGGAACGCGATGGCGATGAACGCCGCGCCAAGCAGGTAGACGCCGTGCCCCATCTGCAATGCGCTCGCCAGTTCCCCGGCCCAGGCGTAAGGGCCGTCGGGGTCGCGATAGCGCCGGCGCAGCACCTCCATCCGCACCAGCCCGGTCAGGTTGATGACCAGCCACAGGATCAGGCCCGGATAGCCCTGTTCGCCCAGCATCTCGAAATAGGCGCTGTGATAGGCGCGCGCCTGGTCATATTCCTCCGCCATCCGCGTGCCCGCCGCCCCGTCGCGGCGGACGATGTCGATGCGGATCTTGTTCTGGCGATACGCCTCGAACCCCCCGCCGAACGGGTGTGATTTGGCGAAGTCCATCGTCCATTGCCACACCGCCAGCCGGGTCGAGGCGGATTCGTCGCCCTGATAGCCCTGGATCGTCCCCATTCGTTCGGAAAAGGCGGAAGGCAGAAACGGCACCGCCATCAGCCCGGCGGCGGCCATCATCCCGACATACAGCAATTTCCGCTTCGCCACCCGGACGAACATCAGTCCCAGCAGGACGATGCACAGCAGGCCCGTCCGCGTCGACGTCCCCACCGGGATCAGCAGACAGGCAAAGGCCAGCGCATAGGCAAAGGTCTTCACCCGCCAGTCGGGCTTGAAGATGGTACCGTATTTCGTGAACCAGATGATGACCGGGACGATCGCCACCGCCACCGCGCTGATCGTGCTGCCCTCGTACAACCCGCTGTTGTTGTCGACCATCAGGTTCAGCTGACCGTACCCGCCGCCGCTCGCCAGCGTCTTGATCCCGCCGACGATGATGATCGACGCGGCGGAGACGACCATGAACAGCAGCAGCGCCTCGATCCGCAACCGCGTGCGCAGCGTCAGCGGCAGGAACGCGGCAAAGGCCAGCGCCTTCCAGACCCAGTCCCACTTCTCCTTCGCCTCGACCGGAAAATCGGCACCGATCGTGGTCGCCCAGCAATACAGCAGCAGGACGACGATCAGCGCCTGACGCGGCGCGAACCGCGAATCGCGCTTGTCGTCGGCGATTACCCAGCCCAGCACCGCCAGCGCGACCGCGATCAGCGAAATGGGCACCGCGTTCAGCAGGAAATAGGTCAGCCGCTGCGGCGAGACGATGTCGATATAGACATAGGCCAGCACGAACAGGAACGGCCGCCTGAACCCGGTCGCGAACAGTGCGAGCAGGAAGGCGATGAACGCAAGGTCACGCACGCGGGCGGCCTTTTCGCGGCGGGCGTTTCTGGGGATGAGACGGCTCGACCGGCTCCTCGCGATCGAGGTCGGGCCGCTTCAGCAACAGGAACGCGATCAGCATCAACAGGCCGTGCGTCAGTCCAAGCGCGAAATTGTCGATCATGACGCAGGCGATATCCTTGAACGACGCGACCCCGGCCGACGACATTGCCAGGACTAGGCCGCCGCCGGTTTATACGCGGTTAAGCAGGCGGCAAGGGAGCATGTGGCTTCATAGTCACCCGCAACGCGGACCGTCACGATGGCGGTTCGCTTCCTGCTCTCCGACCCCCGTCTCGTTCCCCGGCGAAGGCCGGGGTCCAGTTGGGCAAACGTCGGCGATGACGACCAACTGCAACCCGACTGGGCCCCGGCCTTCGCCGGAGAACACGCTCACAATGGCGACCGGAATCCCGAATTTTACGCGACGCTCGCAATGACGATGGCAGAGTTGTATTTTGCCAAATCTCGCTCCCCCATCATCACGCAAATATTAACCTCGTTCGTGGCATACGCTGCCCATGCGAATCCTCCATGTCCTCGATCACGGACTCCCGCTGCAAAGCGGCTACACGTTCCGCACGCGGGCGATCCTGAAGGCGCAGGTCGCCAGCGGATGGACCGTCGCCGCCGTTACCGGCCCGCGCCACGGCACCGACAGTGATGCGCTCGAAACCGTCGACGACCTGGCATTCTATCGGACGCCGGCCCGCAAGGGGCGGGGGCCGGTCGCCGAGCTGATGGGCATCGCCGCCTTTGCTCGGCGGATCGACCGCGCGGTCGCCACGTTCAAACCCGACATTCTCCACGCCCATTCACCGGTGCTCGACGCGCTCGCAGCGCTGCGTGTCGCCCGGCGGCACCGTCTGCCGCTGCTCTACGAAATCCGCGCCTTCTGGGAAGATGCGGCGGTCGGCAACGGGACCGGGACCGAAGGATCGGCCCGCTACCGCGCGACACGGATGCTGGAGACATGGGCGGTGCGTCGGGCCGATGCGGTTGCGGTCATCTGCGACGGATTGCGAACCGACCTGATCGCGCGCGGCATCGCCGATTCCAAGATCCTGGTGTCACCGAACGGCGTCGACCTTGGCCTGTTCGGCACGCCGCCGCCGCGTGACACCGCGCTGGCGACCGAACTTGGCCTTGATGGCGCGGACGTCGTTGGCTTCATCGGCAGCTTCTATGATTATGAGGGGCTGGACGATCTGATCGCCGCCATGCCTGCGCTGATCGCCGCGCGCCCCGCCGCCCGTCTCGTGCTGGTCGGCGGCGGTCCGATGGAGGCGGCGTTGCGCGCGCAGGCGGCGGCGTCACCCGCCGCGTCGGCGATCCGCTTCATCGGGCGCGTGCCGCATACCGAGGTGGAACGCTATTACGGCCTGATCGACATCCTCGCCTATCCGCGCAAGGCGATGCGCCTGACCGATCTGGTCACGCCGCTGAAACCGCTGGAGGCGATGGCGCAAGGCCGGCTGGTGGCGGCATCCGACGTCGGCGGCCACCGCGAGCTGATCCGCGATGGCGATACCGGCACCTTGTTTGCGCCGGACGATCCGTCGGCTATCGCATCGGCGCTGGCGGCGATGTTCGCCGACCGGTCGGGATGGGATGCGCGACGCGACCGTGCGCGTATATTTGTCGAGACCGAGCGTAACTGGTCGTCAAATATTTCGCGTTACGGTCCTGTTTACCAGCAGCTGATCGACGCTGCATCATTGGGAAGATCATGGTCGCGTACTCCCGTCTCCGTCTGAACGCCGCGATCCCGCCGGCCGGTGGTATCGCCGCCGCCGTCATCGTCGCGCTCGTCTTCGCCTTCCTGCCGCAGGACATGCTGGAGGACTGGACGTGGAACAGCGGCATCGCCGCGCTGGTCCCGGTCGCGCAGCCGCCGCTGGGCATCACCGCCCGCGCGGTGCTGGCGCTCGGTTTCGGGATAATTGCGGCCGCCGTCGTCTGGTCGTCGCTGTATCTGCTGTTCGGTCCGGGCGGAGTCTTTGCCCCGCGCGCGCCGGCGGCCGATGGCGTACCCGTTCTGCGTCGTGCCGATTCGCACCCCGATGCCCCGGCCCGCCGCCCGATTTCGGCCGCCGCCGATTTCGGCGATCCGGTGCCCACCCCCGTCCTGCCGCCCGTGCCGCCGCTGGTGCGCGACCTGCCCGACGATCTCGACCAGCCGCTGGCCGCCTATGATCCGCATGCGATCCTGCCTGCTCCCCGCGAACCGGTCCGCCCGGTCGGCGCGCTGATCGCCCGGCCGTCATCGGATCCTGTTCCCGAGGCGGACCCGCCGGTTGCGGCGACACCCGAACCGGCACCCCCCCTGCCGATCACGCCGCCACCGCGTTTCGCTCCGCCGACGGACGCGCCAGCGCCGGTCAGCGAACCGCGCGTCGCCATCAAATCGGTCGAAACCGACCCCGCCGCCGCCCTGCGGATCGAACCGGAGGCTCGTCCCGACGCGCCGGCCAGTGCGCCGCCGGCACCGCTGCCCGTACCATCGACCCCGGCGGCGGGTTCGCCGTCCGTGGCGATACCGGCGGACGACTCACCACCCAGCATCGAAGCGCTGCTCGCCCGGCTGGAACGCGGTGCGCGCCGCCGGTCCGACGCGCCGCGTCCGTCGATCGACGAGGCGCTCGGAACGTTACGCGGCGTGGACCGCGCCATCGGCGATCGACCGCGCGAGGATCGCTGACCGATCACGACTCGATCAGCGTCAGTACCTCAACCGTCGCCACCGCATCGGCGTCGATCCCGACGACGAGCAGGTCGACAACCAGATGCCCGCGCAAGGCGAACTCCGCATCCGGCAGGCCCGCCAGCCAGTCGGCGGCATCGCCGGACGTGACCAGCGTCAATCGGTGCCGTTCCCCCACGAAGGTTGCGCTCGACCACGCGATGCTGCGATGGTCAATGACCCGCACGCTGCATCCGGCGGCGATGGCACTGCCGGCCAGCGCGCGCGCCAGCACCGACGCGGCATCCCCGCAGTCGGCGGATCGCCGGGTTACGGCGGCGGGGGTTGCGCGATGAACTGCTCGACCCGCGCCACGATCCGCAGTCCGGGCTGACGACCCCGGCGCAGGTCGAACACCAGGCGCGGATCGTTGACCGACAGCCGGCCAAAGGTGGTCGCGGGCATGCCCGTCCGTTGCAGATAGCGATTGATCTTGACCAGCACCGACATCCCGCATTGCTCCGACTCCTCAGCGTGCGTTCGCGGTCTGTTCTTCAATTTCCAACTTGTCTAGGAAAAATCCTCGTACTAGATCGGGACATGGCTGACGACGATCCGCGAACGACACTGGCGCAACTGGCGCAGGCGGGTGGGCACAGCCTTGCCGCCCTGTCGGCGATGCTAGGGCGCAATCCCGCCTATCTTCAGCAGTTCGTCCACCGCGGCACCCCGCGTCGCCTGTCCGAACGCGATCGGCGTTTGCTGGCCGACATGCTCGGGGTCGACGAAACCCGGCTCGGCGCGGTCGCGCGCGGCCCGGCGCTGGTGGCGATCCCCCGCCTCGCGCTCGCCGCGTCGGCCGGACCGGGGGCGTTCGTCGACAATGAACTGACGGTCGGCAGCGATTCGATCACACCCGCGCTCGCCCGGTATCTCGGGCTGTCAGCCGACACCGCGGCCAGCATCCGCGTCCGGGGCGACTCGATGGAGCCGGGGCTGTTCGACGGCGACACGATCTTCGTCGACCTGACCAGCCGCAACCCCGGCCCGCGCGGCGCGGTCCATGTCGTGCGGATCGACGACACGCTGATGGTCAAGCGCGTCGCGCGCCTCGGCAACCGGCTGGTCGTGACCAGCGACAATCCGGCGGCGGGACCGGTGCCGCGCGGTGCCGTGACCGTCATCGGCCGGGTCGTGTGGCAGATGCGCGCGCCCCGCTGATCCGTCCGGCGCTGATTTGCCCGGTGATGACCGGGTTTCAGCGCCCCGCGCGGCGGCGGTCGCGCCACCAGATCAGCCCGGCGATGGTCACGCCCAGGGCCAGGCCGATCAGTGCGCCCGGTGTTGCCTGACCAACCGAAAAACCGATGCCGGCTCCGATCAGGACACCGAACGCGACCAGCGCGCCACCGGCGGCGGGGGGTGGGGAGGATTGCATCGCCGCTGACTGCCACGTCCCGCGCCGGGACGCCAGCCGTCCCTGAACGGGACAGGCGGCACAGTCCGCGCAGGTCCGTTTACCACCGCGTTCCGCCGCCACCGGCTCAACGGTCGATCCGGCATGGCTTTTGGATGATGGACACCGCAACGCTCAGCGCGATCGAGGATACGCCGTGACTCCAATGCCCTATATCGCCGACTCCCGATCGGTTCTCGACGCCGTCGACCTGATCGCCGCGCATGGCGAGGAGGCCGCGCTGTTCGCATCGATCCGCGCGGACCGCAGCCGGGACATCGGCAACCACGTCCGCTTCTGCCACTGGCGGCAGATCGAACGGCTGATCGTGCTGCTCGGCACCGATCATGCGCCGGGCACCGTGCAGTAAGCGGCGAATCGCGATATCGGGGACTGTCGCTGCGAGCGAACGCCCGTTAGGACAGGGACATGGTGTTCCGCGCGGGGCGGCTGGGCGCGACCGCGACCGCCGCGTCATTTCTTGTTCTCGCCGGCGCGCCGGCCTTTGCGCAAAGCATCCCCGCGCCTGCCGCCGGCCGGCCGTCCGACGATCTGCCCGCGCTCGATCCTGACGCGCCGCTCGCTGACCTGCCCGACATCGGCGTCGCATGGCCCGTCATCGGTGCCGATCCGGCGGCGGCGGCCGATGCCGCCCAGACCACCGACATCGCCGCCGAAACCCGCTACGCCTGGCGGATCGACGGTATCGACACGGTCGCCACGCCGCTGCTGAACCAGCGGTTCGCCGCGCTGTCCTCGCTGGATGCCAATGACGGCGATCCGGCCAACGCCGCGCAGATCGACCGTCGCGCGCACGAGGATGCGGACCTGCTGACCAGCCTGTTGCGCGGAGAGGGCTATTACGACGCGCGCGTCACGACCCGCGTCGAACCCGGCACCCGGCCGCTCGTCGTGCTCGATGCGGCGCCCGGCACGCTGTACCGCTTCAAGGGCGTGACGCTGGATGGTCTGGCGGCGGCCGGACCGAAGGCCGACGCGCTGGCAAAGGCGTTCGGCGTCAAGCCGGAGGATCCGGTCAACGCCGACACGATCGTCGCGGGCGAGGCGAAGCTGGCGACCGAGATCGGCAAGGAGGGCTTTCCCTTCGCAAAGGTCGGCGAATCGGAAATCGTCATCGACCGCGCCGCCCGCACCGCCACGCTGGACCTGTCGGTCCGGCCAGGCGCGACCCGGCTGTTCGGCCGGATCACCACGCCGCCCGACAACGGCGTGTTCGACGCCGATCATATCCAGGATATCGCCCGCTTCGTTCCAGGCGCGCCCTATGATGCGACCGCGCTGGACGACCTGCGCCGCGCGCTGATCCAGACCAGTCTGGTGTCGTCGCTCAGCGTTAAGCCGGTCGAGGGGCAGGCACCCGGCACCGTCGACATCGCCGTGAAGATGGATCCGGCTCCGCCGCACACGGTGGCGGGCGAGGTCGGCTACGGCACCGGCGAGGGCGCCCGCGCGGAAATCAGCTGGACCCACCGCAACCTGTTCCCGCCGGAAGGCGCGCTGACCCTGCGCGGTGTGCTGGGGACGCGCGAACAGCTTGGCGCGGTCACCTTCCGGCGCAACAATTTCAACGGCCGAGACCGGGTGCTGACGTTCCAGCTGTCGGCCGCCAACCTCAACCGCGACGCCTATCAGGCGCGGACCTTCTCGCTGTCGGGCAGCCTGGAGCGGCAGACCAACATCTTCTTTCAAAAGGCGTGGGCCTGGTCGGTCGGAGCGGAATTGCTGGCGTCCGACGAACGCGACGTCATCCTGTCGACCGGCGATCCGCGTCGGCGGACGTTCTTCATCGGCGCGCTGCCGACCAGCCTGACCTATGACGGATCGGACGACCTGCTGAATCCGACGCGGGGATTCCGCCTCGGCGGTCGGCTCAGCCCGGAGGCCTCGCTGCAAGGATCGGTGTTCGGCTATACCCGCGCGCAGATCGACGCGAGCACCTATCAGCCGGTGCGCGACGGGGTGATCCTGGCGGGGCGGATGCGGATCGGCTCGATCCTTGGCGCACCGCGCGATCAGGTCGCGCCGTCGCGGCGGTTCTACGCCGGTGGCGGCGCTTCGGTGCGCGGCTACGGCTTCCAGTCGATCGGCCCGCGCGACCCCAACAACGATCCCATCGGCGGTCGCAGCCTGGCCGAGTTCTCGATCGAGGCGCGGGTCAAGGCGTTCGGCAATTTCGGCATCGTGCCGTTCTTCGACGCCGGCAATATCTACACCTCCACGCTCCCGGACTTCAGCGGCTTTCGCTACGGCACCGGCATCGGCGTGCGCTATTATTCGAATTTCGGGCCGATCCGCCTCGACGTCGGCACGCCGATCAACCCGCAGCCCGGCGATTCGCGGATCGCCGTCTATGTCTCGCTGGGGCAGGCATTTTGACCGACCCCGACGCGACACCACCGGTGCCCCAACGACTGCCCCGCCGGTGGTGGCGGTGGATCGCAAGTCTGATCGCCGGTGTCGTACTGCTGGTGGTCGCGGTCGTCGCAATGGTCGACACTGACATCGGTCACCGCCTGGTCGCTGACCGGATCGCGACCATCCGAACCGCCAACGGCCTGCGCTTCTCGGTCGGGCGGATCGACGGCTCGTTGTACAGTGACACGCGGATCGTCGACCTGCGGGTCTACGACCCGAAAGGCCTGGTTTTTCAGGCCCCAAGCGTCGCCCTGTCGTGGCATCCCTTCGCCTGGGTCCGCAACCGCCTCGTCATCGACCGGCTTGAAGCCCCGCGCGCGACGCTGTGGAACAAACCGCAGACAATTCCGACCGGCCGGCGCGGGCCGATCCTGCCCGATTTCGATATCCACATCGGCCGGTTCGCCATCGACACGCTGACGATCGCGCCGCCGGTGCTGGGCCAGCGCCGGGTCGGGCGACTGGTCGCACGGGCCGATATCCGCGCCGGTCGCGCGCTGGTCGATGTGCGGGCGGTGGTCGCCGGCACCGACCGGTTGAACCTTCGGATCGACGCCGCGCCGGACCGTGACCGCTTCGACATCGACGTGCAGGCGCGGGGCGCGGCCAACGGCATCCTCGCGGCGATGTCGGGCATCGCCCGTCCAATCGCGCTCGACGTGACCGGCGATGGCCGCTGGGCGCGATGGTCGGGCCGCGCGGTCGGCAACGTTCGGGGCGACCGTGTCATCGACCTCGCACTCACCGCCGAGGCTGGCCGGTACGGGCTGCGCGGCATGATCGCGCCAGCGCCTTTCGCCAAGGGCAAGCTGCTGACCCTGTCGGCACCGCGTGTGGCGATAAACGGCACCGCGACCTTTGCCGACCGCCGGCTCGACGGGCGGCTTGTCCTGCGGTCGCCATCGCTGTCGCTCGACACGACCGGTGTCGTCGACCTCGGCCGCAACGCCTTTCGCAACGTCCGCATCACCGCCGCGCTGCTGCGCCCACAGGCGCTGTTCCGCAACATGACCGGACGCAGGGTGACGCTGCGCGCGATCCTCGACGGTCCGTTCGCGACCGCCGCGTTCGACTATCGCCTCGCCGCCGACCGTTTCGCTTTCGACAACACCGGGTTCGAACAGGCGCGCGCGGCGGGCAGGGGGCGTCTGTCGCGCTGGCCGGTCATCGTGCCGATCCGCTTTACCGCCGCCCGCGTGACCGGCGTCGGCGATGTCGCTGGCGGCATCCTGCGCAACCTGTCGCTTGACGGCAAATTGCGGGTGAGCGCCACGACCATTACGGGCGACGACCTGCGCCTGCGGTCGGACAAGCTGTCCGGCAGGATCACCCTCGTCCTCGACCTGAAAACCGGTCGGTATCAGGTCGGCGTCAACGGCGCGCTGGGCCGCTACCTCATCCCCGGCCTTGGCGTGGTCGATGTCCGCTCCACGTTGCGCGTCGTGCCGGGGGCGAACGGCAGGGGGACGCGGGTGATCGGTCAGGGCAGTGCCCAGATGCTGCGGCTGGACAACGGCTTCTTCCGCAGTCTGGCCGGCGGCCTGCCGCGCATCGTCACCAATCTGGAACGCCTGCCGGATGGCACGCTGCTTTTCCGGAATATGGTGCTGACCGCGCCGTCGATCCGCATCGCCGGCAATGGCTATCGCCGCCGCGACGGCAGCTTCCATTTCGAGGGCGCCGGGCGACAGGCGCAATATGGTCCCCTGACGCTGAAGCTGGATGGCCGGATCGAGCGACCGACGCTCGATCTGGTCTTCACCGCCCCCAACGCCACGCTCGGCCTGGCGAACGTCCGCGCGCATCTCGATTCGACGCCGGCGGGCTATGCCTTCACCGCCGCCGGTGGATCGCGTCTTGGCAATTTTACCGGAACGGGCGCGATCCTGCTGCCACGCGGCGCGCAGTCGAGCATCGTCGTCTCCGCGCTCGACGTGGCGGGCACCCGCGCCAGCGGAACGCTGGCCATCGTCGATGGTGGATTTGACGGGCGGCTTGGCGTTGCCGGCGGCGGTCTTGCCGGCGAATTGCTGTTCCGCCCGGTCGGCACCATTCAGCGGATCGAAACGCATCTGGTCGCCGCGTCGGCGCGACTGGCCGGCGGCGTGACGGTCCGCCGCGGTCGGCTGGACTTCACGACGATGCTCGACCCCGCCGGCACGACGGTGGAGGGCAGCGCGCAGGCGGTCGGCGTGCGTCTCGGCGCGCTCAGTCTGGCGCGGATGACCGCGTCGGCCACCTTGCGCGATGGGTTCGGTGAAATCCGTGCCGCCATCGCCGGGTCGCGTGGCCGCGCGTTCGATATCCAGACCGTCACGGCCGTCACGCCCGATCGCTACAGCATCACCGCGCGCGGCACGCTGGACCGCCGCCCGCTCACCCTGCTGGAGCCGGCCGTCGTGACCCGCGACGGCGATGGCTGGCGGGTCGCGCCCACCCGGCTGACCTTTGCCGGTGGCGAGGCGCGGCTTGGCGGACGCCTGTCGCCCACGGGCATGGCGATCGACGCCGGACTGACGCGGATGCCGCTGGCGATCCTCGACATCGGCTATCCCGGCCTTGGCCTCGGCGGCACGGCGTCGGGCAAGTTCGACTATGCGACCACGGCGGGTGGCCCCCCGACCGGTCATGCCGACCTGACCATTCGCGGGTTGAGCCGCTCCGGCCTGACCCTGTCGTCGCGGCCGATCGACGTCGGTCTGGCAGCGGCGCTGTCTGCCGACAAGCTTGGAGTGCGGGCGGTCATGGCGTCGGGCGGCAAGGTGATCGGGCGCGGGCAGGCCCTGCTGCGTCCGCTGGCCGGCGGCGACCTCGTGACCCGGATCCGTCAGGCACCGCTGACCGCGCAGCTTCGCTATGTCGGCCCCGCCGATACGCTGTGGCGGCTGACCGGTGTCGAGCTGTTCGACCTGTCCGGCCCGGTGTCGATCGCCGCCGATGCCGGAGGCCGCGTTGCCAGCCCGACCATTCGCGGTCGTGTCCAGGCCAGCGGCGCGCGGATCGAAAGCGCCGTGACGGGAACCGTGCTGACCAACGTGCAGGCGGTCGGGCGCTTCGGTGGATCGCGGCTGGTGATCGACCGGTTCGGCGCGGATGCCGGCAAGGGCGGCCGTGTCACCGGCACCGGCCAGTTCGATTTTGCCGCCGCCAACGGCCTCGGCATCGACCTCCGGCTACAGGCGGACAAGGCGGTCATGATCGCGCGCGACGACATCGCCGCCACGGTCACTGGCCCGTTGTCGTTCACCTCCGATGGCTCGGGCGGCGTGATCGCCGGCGATGTCGTGCTCGACAAGAGCCGCTACCGGCTTGGTCAGGCCGCCGCCGCCGGGGCCGTGCCGAAACTCAATATCCGCGAAATCAACGTGCCCGGTGGCGATGAGGATGAGGCGCGCATCGCCAGACCGTGGACACTGGCGGTCAAGGCGCGCGCCGCCAACCAGTTGCTTGTCTCGGGCCTTGGGCTGACCAGCGAATGGTCGGCCGACCTCGACATCGGCGGCGAACCGCAGAACCCCGCGATTACCGGCCGCGCCACGATGATCCGCGGCGATTACGAGTTTGCCGGTCGCGAGTTCGAGCTTGAGCGCGGGATCATCCGCTTCTCCGGTGAAACCCCGGCCAATCCTGCGCTGGATATCGCCGCCAACGCCGATTCGACCGGCCTGCGCGCGACGATCCGCGTCACCGGCACCGCGCTGAAGCCCGAGATCGCGTTTTCCAGCACGCCCGCGCTGCCGGAGGACGAGCTGCTGTCGCGCCTGCTGTTCGGCACCTCGATCACCAATCTGTCAGCCCCGGAGGCACTGCAACTGGCGGCGGCGGTGGCGGCATTGCAGAATGGCGGCAACGGGCTGAATCCGATCAACGCGGTGCGCCGCGCGGCCGGTCTCGACCGGCTGCGCATCCTGCCCGCCGACGTTCAGACCGGGCAGGGCACGTCGATCGCGGCAGGCAAATACGTAACCCGCCGGCTGTATGCCGAGATCGTCACCGATGGTCAGGGCTATTCCGCCACCCAGGTCGAGTTCCAGGTCACCCGCTGGCTGTCGCTGTTGTCGAGCATTTCCACGCTGGGCCGGCAGAGCGTCAACGTCCGCGTGTCGAAGGATTACTGATCCGGCACGCCGCGTGCCTCGCATACGTCAATCCCATGCCCTCACCCACCACGTCACCCCGGATCACGTCCGGGATGACGAGCGGATTTAGCAGCGCGCCGGCACCCGGTGTATCACTCCGGCAGGCCGAGCACCGTCTTCACCTCCATGAAATCGGTCAGGCCATACCGCCCGTTCTCGCGACCATTGCCCGACTGTTTGTACCCGCCGAACGGTGCGCCAAGGTCGGGACTCCACGAATTGATCGTCACCAGCCCGGCGCGCAGTTTCGGCGCGACCGCCGCCGCCGCCGCCGGATCGCCCGATATCGTGGCCGACAGGCCATAGGGCGTGTCGTTGGCGATGCGAATGCCGTCCGCCTGATCGTCATAGGCGGTGATCGTCGCCACCGGCCCGAACGTCTCCTCCTGCGCGATCCGCATGTCGGGCGTCACATCCGCGAACAGGGTCGGGCGGACGAAGAACCCGGCGCCTCGACCATCGGGCCGTCCGGTGCCGCCGGTGACCAGGGTCGCGCCCTCGTCGATCGCCGACTGGATCAACCCCTGGATCTTCTCATACTGCGCCTTGTTGACCACCGGCCCGATATGCGCGCCCATCTCCGCCGGATCGCCGACCTGGGTCTGCTCCATCATCGCCTTGACGATCGCGGTCGCCTCACCGACCTGATTCCGGTGCACGAGCAGCCGGGTCGGCGCGATGCAGCTCTGGCCCGAATTGGCCAGCACGCCCGCGACGGTGGGCGGCAGGACGGCGGCCAGATCCGACCCCTCCAGCACCAGATTCGCCGCCTTGCCGCCCAGTTCCTGATGGACCCGCTTGACCGTTGGCGCAGCGGCCTGCGCGACCGCGATCCCGGCGCGGGTCGATCCGGTGAAGCTGACCATGTCGACGTCGCGGTGTGCGCACAGTGCCGCGCCGACACCGGCCCCGTCGCCATTGACCAGATTGAACACGCCCGCGGGAACACTGGCGGCGTCCATGATCTCGGCCAGGATCGCCGCGCAGCCCGGCGCTTCCTCCGACGGCTTCAGGATCATCGTGTCGCCCGCCGCCAGGGCCGGCGCGACCTTCGCGCAAATCTGGTTCAGCGGCCAGTTCCACGGGGTAATCATCGCCACGACGCCAAGCGGTTCGTGGCGCACCCGCGCCTTGCCGATCGTTTCCTCGAACCGGAACTCGGCCAGCGCCTTGGCGGTCATCGCGAAATGGCCAAGGCCGCTCGGCACCTGCGCCATGCTGGCAAGGCCCATCGGTGCGCCCATCTCGACGCTGATGGCCTTGGCCAGATCCGGCATCCGCGCCTTGTAGGCGGTCATGATCCGGGCCAGTACGGCCTGACGTTCCTCGACGCTCGTCTGCGACCAGCTTTCGAACGCAGCACGCGCGGCGGCGACGGCTTTGTCGACGTCGCTGGCGGTACCCAGCGTGATTTCGGTGCAGGGCTGCTCGGTCGACGGGTCGATGACCAGATGGTGCGCGCCGCCATCGCTTTCGACCCACTGCCCGCCGATATAATGCCTGGTATAGCTCTGCATGTCGCCGCTCCTGCCGTTTTCATGTCGGCGGCGACCATGATGCGCCGGCATATCGGTTGCAACCCGAAACCCTGAAATCCCGATTGACGGATGCGACGTAATAACGTCACATTCGGTTCATCGGCGTTGCAGGGCGACTCGTCCTGGGAATCGGCCGATGCGTCAGGAGGAACCATCATGTCCTATGCCGACAAGAAACCGGGTCGCGATCGCCTCGTTGCGATCGGATCGGTGGCGCTGATCCATGCCGGGATCGGCTATGCGCTGATATCCGGGCTGGCCTACACCGCCTACACGACGTTCGTCGATCCGATCGACACCTACAACGTGCCCGTTCCGATCGTCCCGCCGCCGGTCGAGGAGAAGATCGTGGCGGCGCCCGCACCGGCCCGCCCGCTCAGCGCCCCCGACCGGATCGTCGATGTGGCGCCGGTCAATCCGGTGGTCGCTGTCGTGACGGACACGCCGCCGCTCACGGCATATCCTGTCGACATTGGTCCCGTCACACCGCCCGTGCCGCCGGTCACCGTCACCCCGACACCCGCGCCGATGTCCCTGTCCGCCGGCGTCAGCCCGCGTGGCAATCAGGGCGACTGGTTTCCGCAGGACAGCTACCCCGCCGCCGCCCGTCGCGAAGGCGCGGAAGGGCGGGTCAGCGTGACCGTCGGCATCGGCGTCAACGGCCGCGTCACCGATTGCCGCGTCGTATCAAGCAGCGGCAACGCGGACCTTGACGGCGCGACCTGCCGGCTGGCGACGCGCAACGGGCGGTTCACGCCGGCCCGCGACGCCGATGGCCAACCGGTCGCGTCCAGCTTCACGCTGCGCAACGTGCGCTGGCAACTGGAGAACTGAACCGGGGTTGTCCTTGCGCGCCTTCACCGTACATCCTGCATATTCGGGTGGACGGTGAAGAAGGACGATACGGCATGACGACGGCACGCGTGGCACGCATCGAACGGACCGGTGGGCCGGAGGTCATCCAGTGGGTCGACATCGACCTGCCGCCGCCCGGCCCCGGCGAAGTGACGATTCGCAACACCGTCGTCGGCCTGAACTATATCGACACCTATCATCGCAGCGGCGTCTATCCGATCGATCTGCCCGGCGGTCTTGGCAGCGAGGCGGCGGGCATCATCGTCGCGCTGGGCAAGGGCGTCGATGGCGTCGCGGTCGGCGACCGGGTCGGCACATTCGGGCCGGCGCGGGGTGCCTATGCCACGGCGCGCAACCTGCCCGCCGCGCAAGTCTTCCCGCTGCCGGACAGCGTCGATGACCGGACGGCGGCCGCGTTGCTGCTGAAAGGCTGTACGACCGAGTTTCTGGTCGAACGGTGCGCGAAGGTGACGGCGGGGCAGACGGTTCTGGTCCACGCGGCGGCCGGCGGCGTCGGGCAATTGCTCACGGGCTGGCTGACCGCGATCGGTGCGACGGTCATCGCGACGGTCAGCACCGGGGAAAAGGCCACCCACGCCAGCGCCGCCGGGGCCGCCCATATCCTGTTCTACAAGACCGAGGATGTTGCCGCCCGCGTTCGTGACCTGACCGACGGGCAGGGGGTGCCGGTGGTATTTGACGGCATCGGCGGCGCGACCTGGCCGGTGTCGCTGGCAAGTGCGGCGCGGCGCGGGCTGATCGTCAGCTATGGCAATGCCGGCGGTGTGGTCGACGGCGTCAATCTCGGCATCCTCGCGGCGAAGGGATCGCTGTTCGTGACCCGGCCGACCCTGTTCGATTACTACGCCACCGCCGACGAACGCGCCGCCGGCATCGCCCGCGTCTTCGCGATGCTGGATAGCGGGGCGATCAGGCCCGACATCGGCCGGGCCTTCGCCTTGGAGGACGCCGCCGCCGCGCACCGCGCGCTGGAGGCGGGCGAAACACGCGGCAGCACGGTGCTGGTCGTGTAACCGGCGCCGCGTCGTCAGACGCGAACGCCCGGACCGGCCAACACCTGACGTCGGTCGAGGCCGATGCTGCTCTTCACGATGTTCGGTGTATCCGCAGTGCCGTTATAGTCGGTGTAGCGATATCCGACGTTGCGGCAAAATGGAGCCGAACTCGGCAGCGCGCAATGCCGGCATAAAAGCCGAGCATTATGCAAGGACTGACCGTTGCATCGTAACCGGGTCCGCCAACGCAGGCGACGTCGCCGCTTTCGCTGACCGATTGCCAGCCTTTGTTGAACCAAGAAGGGACGCAACCGACTGACGGCGCGTCCCATTCCATCGGTGTGGTCGCGGCATGGTAAAGCCATGCCGTCGGTCGGGGCTTTTGGCCCCGCCGTCCGGGCCTGGGCGGGCGCTGAGCGCCCGCCGTTCGCCTTAGCCGCTGTAGTACATGTCGTATTCGACCGGGCTGGGGGTCATTTCCCAACGCGCGACTTCGGCCATCTTGATTTCGATGAACGATTCGATCTGGTCCTTCGAGAACACGTCGCCCTTCAGCAGGAAGTCGTGATCGGCAGCCAGGCAGTCGAGCGCCTCACGCAGCGAACCGGCGACCGTCGGAACCTGGGCGAGTTCTGCCGGCGGCAGGTCGTACAGGTTCTTGTCCATCGCTTCACCCGGATGGATCTTGTTCAGGATGCCGTCCATGCCTGCCATCATCAGCGCCGCATAGGCGAGATAGGGGTTGGCGAGCGCGTCGGGGAAACGCACTTCGACGCGCTTGGCCTTGGGGCCGGTGCCATAGGGGATACGGCACGACGCCGACCGGTTGCGCGCCGAATAGGCGAGCAGCACGGGGGCCTCGTAACCCGGGACCAGCCGCTTGTAGCTGTTGGTCGAGGGGTTGGTGAAGGCGTTGACCGCCTTGGCATGCTTGATGATGCCGCCGATGAAATACAGGCACATGTCGGACAGGCCGGCATAGCCATTGCCGGCGAACAGCGGCGTCTTGCCTTCCCAGATCGAGAAGTGGGTGTGCATCCCCGAACCGTTGTCTTCCTTGATCGGCTTCGGCATGAACGTCGCGGTCTTGCCGTAGGCGTGCGCCACCTGATGGACGACATACTTGTAGATCTGCATCCGGTCGGCGGTCTGCGTCAGCGTGCCGAAGGTCAGGCCCAGCTCATGCTGCGCGGCCGCGACTTCGTGATGATGCTTGTCGCAGGGGAGGCCCATCTCGATCATGGTCGAGACCATCTCGCCGCGGATGTCGACCGCGCTGTCGACCGGCGCGACCGGGAAATAGCCGCCCTTGGCGCGCGGGCGGTGGCCCATGTTGCCGCCCTCATATTCGCGGCCCGAATTGCCCGGCAGTTCGACGTCGTCGATCTTGTAATAGCTGGTCGAATAGCTGTTCTCGAACCGCACGTCGTCGAACATGAAGAACTCGGCTTCCGGGCCGACATACACGGTGTCGCCGACGCCGGTGGTCAGCAGATACGCCTCGGCGCGCTTGGCGGTCGAGCGCGGGTCGCGCGAATACAGTTCGCCGGTCGACGGATCGGTGATGTCGCAGATCAGGATCAGCATCGGCGTGGCCGAGAACGGATCGACATAGACTGCGTCCAGATCCGGCTTCAGCGTCATGTCGGATTCGTTGATCGCCTTCCAGCCCTCGATCGACGACCCGTCGAACATCAGGCCGTCGGTCAGTTCGTCCTCGCCGATCAGGCCGGCGACCATCGTCAGATGCTGCCACTTGCCCTTGGGATCGGTGAAACGCAGGTCGACCCACTCGATCTCCTGGTCCTTGATCATCGCCAGAACGTCGGATGCAGTGTTCGCCATGATGCTGTGCCCTTTGCTTATCGAAAAGTTTTGTTCGGGATGAGGCCCGCTCGCGTTGCGGCTGCGGCGGTCACTTCCACATAATATTGCGTCGCGTCAAATGCCGTTCGCGTAAGCACGGACATGACCGTGCTTACGCGATCGGATCAGATGGCGTCGTCGTCGCGTTCGCCGGTGCGGATGCGCAGCGCGGTTTCGACCGGAATGACGAAGATCTTGCCGTCGCCGATCCGGCCGGTCTGCGCGGCGGCGGCGATCGCCTCGACCACGCGGTCGGCCAGCGAATCCTCGACGACGACTTCCAGCTTCACCTTGGGCAGGAAATCCACGACATATTCGGCACCGCGGTACAGTTCGGTATGCCCCTTCTGCCGGCCAAAGCCCTTGGCCTCGGTCACGGTGATGCCGGACACGCCGACTTCGTGCAGTGCTTCCTTCACTTCATCCAGCTTGAACGGCTTGATGATCGCTTCGATCTTTTTCACAGGTGTAACGCCCCCGGTTTTCGGACTGGAACCCTCGCCCGCGCGGGTACCTTGCACCGATCGTGCCACCAGCCAGCGTGACGGGCAACCGCCGTTTTTGCGGCCGTCGATGGCATGACCTGCCCGGGAATCGGACAGCGTGCCCGATTGTCGGGCAGGTGCGGTGCTGGCGTCAAAACCGGGCCGAAGTTGACGACCTGCATCAGAGACGGTGCCGTTTTGTCAATTTCGGGGCGGATGGGAGCGTCGTGTTCGATGGTGCCAGGAGTGGTGGGCGCGCGCGGCATGGGTATGACTGTGCCGGGGGATTTCCAACATTGGAAGGGGGGACTTCTTGTTCCCCGGCGAAGGCCGTGGCCCAATCGGGAAGGCAATCGTGGCTGAGGTCTGGTCCTCTCCGCAGAAGACGTTGCGACTGGACCCCGGCCTTCGCCGGGGAACAGTAACGCGGGGGCGCGTTCATCCCGCCCGCTTCGCGCCGTCAGACGCGGCGAAGCCGCGCCTTGTGGCGCGGCTTCGTTCGCGCTGGCCGGGTGTGCCCCGGTGCGCAGTAGCGATGCTACTGCGTCTCCCGGGCCAGCCAGTCCTCCAGCCACTTGATCGTATAGTCCCCGCTCTGGAACTCCGGATCCTCGATCAGGTTGCGGTGCAGCGGGATGGTGGTCTTCATGCCGTCGATCACGAACTCCTCCAGCGCGCGGCGAAGCCTGGCGATGCAGCGTTCACGGGTGGTGCCATAGACGATCAGCTTGGCGATCATGCTGTCGTAATAGGGCGGCACCTTGTAGCCGGCGTACAGCCCGCTATCGACGCGGACGTGCATGCCGCCGGGCGCATGGAACTGCTTCACCAGCCCGGGCGAGGGGGCGAAGGTGCGGGGATCCTCGGCATTGATGCGACATTCGATCGCGTGGCCGTGGAACTGCACCTGGTCCTGCGTCACCGACAGCGGATGCCCCTCGGCGACGCGGATCTGTTCGCGCACCAGGTCGATGCCGGTAATCATCTCGGTCACCGGATGCTCGACCTGCAACCGGGTGTTCATTTCGATGAAATAGAATTCGCCGGCTTCCCACAGGAACTCGATCGTGCCCGCACCGCGATACCCCATGTCGGCCATCGCCTTCGCGACGATCCCGCCCATCCGCGCGCGTTCCTCAGCCGTGATGATCGGCGAGGGAGCCTCCTCCAGCACCTTCTGGTGGCGGCGCTGGAGCGAGCAGTCGCGCTCGCCCAGATGGATCGCGTTGCCGTTGCCGTCGCCGAAGATCTGGAACTCGATATGCCGGGGATTGCCCAGATATTTTTCCATGTAGACGGTGGCGTCACCGAACGCGGCCTTCGCCTCGCGGCCCGCCTGCTGCATCAGCGTTTCGAGGGTGTCCTCGTTCTCGCATACCTTCATGCCGCGACCGCCGCCGCCGCTGGCCGCCTTGATGATGACCGGATAGCCGATCCCGGCGGCCAGCCGCCTGGCCTCGTCCACGTCGCTGATGGCGCCGTCGGACCCGGGTACCAGCGGCAGGCCGAGCTTGCCGGCCGTGCGCTTGGCCTCGACCTTGTCACCCATCGTGCGGATATGTTCGGGCTTGGGACCAACGAACAGCAGATCGTGCATCTCGACGATCTCGGCGAAGCGCGCGTTTTCGCTCAAGAAGCCGTAGCCCGGATGGATCGCGTCCGCGCCCGAGATTTCGGCGGCGGAAATGATGTTCGGGATATTCAGATAGCTGTCGGTGGCTGACGGCGGGCCGATGCAGATCGCTTGGTCCGCCAGCCGCACATGCATGGCGTCGGCGTCGGCGGTCGAATGGACCGCCACCGTCTGGATGCCCATTTCGTGGCAGGCGCGGTGGATGCGCAGCGCGATCTCGCCGCGATTGGCGATCAGCAGTTTCTTGATGGGGCGCAAGGGTATTACTCGACCACGATCAGCGGCTGGTCGAACTCGACCGGCTGGCCGTTCTCGACCAGCACGGCGGTGACGGTGCCGGCGTTGGGCGCAAGAATCTGGTTCATCACCTTCATCGCCTCGACGATCAGCAGCGTGTCACCGGCGGCGACCTTCTGCCCGACGCTGGCAAACGGCTTGGACCCGGGTTCGGCCGACAGGTAGACGGTGCCGACCATCGGCGACTTGACCGCGTTCGCCGACGGGGCAGGTGCTGGCGTCCCGGCCTCCGACGCCTGCGGGATGGCCAGCGGAGCCGCGACCGGCGGCGGTGGCGGCGCATATTGCATCGGCTGCGCTGCCACCGGCGCGGCCTTGCGCGCCACGCGGATCCGGCGGCTGCCGTCCTCCACTTCGATTTCGGTCAGCTGGGTTGCGTCCAGCATCTGGGCGAGCTGGCGCACGAGTTCGACGTCGACCTGCATCGCGCCCTGTTCAATTGTGTCAGTCATAGCGACGCGTCCTGTCAGAACCGCGCCGCCGCTTCAAGCGCCAGCGTGTAGGAAAGCGCGCCGAAACCCGCGATCGTTCCGCGTGCGGCCTGTCCGACCAGGCTGACGTGGCGAAACGCCTCGCGCCGGTGGGGGTTGGACAGGTGAACCTCGATCACCGGAGTCGTGACCGATTTGATCGCGTCGTGGACCGCGACCGAGGTGTGGGTGAAGCCGCCCGCGTTCAGCAGCACCGCCTTTGCCCCCGTCGCTTGCGCCTCGTGCAGCCAGTCGACCAGATGCCCCTCGTGGTTGGACTGGCGCATGTCGATGGTCAGGCCCAGTTCGGCGGCTCGATCCTCCAGCATGCCGGCGATGTCGTCCAGCGTGTCGGTGCCGTAGATCTCGGGTTCGCGCAGGCCCAGCAGGTTCAGGTTCGGGCCGTTCAGGACGTAGATGGTGGACGACATGGAAAGGCTCCCGGTTGCGGGGCCGGTGACCGGCCCCCTATATGCCGGGCGACCCCTTACATGCCGCTCGCACGAACTGGAAATCCCATGGCCCATACCGATGGCACCGTTTCGATCACCGTCAATGGCGAGCACAAGCGCGTCGGTGCAGGCCTGTCGCTGGCGGCGCTGGCGAGCGAACTGGGACTCGCGCCGGAAAAGATCGCGGTCGAACGCAATCTTGAAGTCGTGCCGCGCTCCACGCTGGCGCAGGTCATGGTCGAGGATGGCGACGCGCTGGAGATCGTCCATTTCGTCGGCGGTGGCGATCATCAGGACGACAGCTGGACGGTGGCCGGGCGCACCTTCCGCTCGCGGCTGATCGTCGGCACCGGCAAGTACAAGGACTTCGCGCAGAACGCCGCCGCGCTGGAGGCGAGCGGCGCGGAGATCGTGACCGTGGCGGTGCGCCGGGTGAACGTGTCGGATCGCAACGCGCCGATGCTGACCGATTTCATTGACCCGAAGAAGGTGACGTACCTGCCGAACACGGCCGGGTGTTTCGATGCCGAATCGGCGATCCGCACGCTGCGGCTGGCGCGCGAGGCGGGCGGCTGGGATCTGGTGAAGCTGGAGGTGCTGGGCGAGGCGAAGACGCTGTACCCGGACATGCACGAGACGCTGCGCGCGACCGAGGTGCTGGCGAAGGAAGGCTTCCTGCCGATGGTGTACTGCGTCGATGATCCGATCGCGGCCAAGCGGCTGGAGAATGCGGGCGCGGTGGCGATCATGCCGCTGGGCGCGCCGATCGGGTCGGGGCTTGGCATTCAGAATCGCATCACCATCCGCCTGATTGTCGAGGGCGCGGGCGTTGGTATCCCGGTGCTGGTCGATGCCGGGGTCGGCACCGCGTCGGACGCTGCCGTGGCGATGGAGCTTGGCTGCGAGGGCGTGCTGATGAACACCGCGATCGCCGAGGCGAAGGATCCGGTGATGATGGCGGCGGCGATGAAGGCGGCGGTCGAATCCGGGCGGCTGGCCTATCGCGCCGGACGCATGGGGCTGCGTCGTTACGCCGACCCGTCAAGTCCGCTGGCCGGGCTTATCTGACGGATTTGTCACGGAACCGGACGACGGGTCGCCCGTTTTACCTCTGCGAATTCGAGCGGGACGGCAGTCGTACCGCATACGCGATGGAGGTCATCATGGGCGAACTGGTCGACAAGATCAAAGGCAACGTCAACGAAGCCATCGGTAACCTGAAGCAGAAGTCGGACAATCCCGAAACCCAGGCCGAAGGTGCCGAGCAGGAAGCCAAGGGCAAGGCCCAGCAGACCGCCGGCAAGGTCAAGGGCGCACTCGGCGACGACATCTAATCATCTGCTCCCAGGCAGAATAAAAAAGGCCGCTCCGGGCAACCGGGGCGGCCTTTTCCGTGTGGCGCAGGAAGCGGCAGAGGCGGATCAGCCCGCCGGCCAGTATTCGCGATGCGCCGCCTCGAACGCGGCCAGATCGTCGGGATCGTCGATCAGCCGCCTGGCCCGTGTGGCGCAGGCTTCAGCGGACTGGCGAATCAGGCTTTGCCTGCGTGGCAGCCCGGCATGCAGGGCGGCCAGCGTGCCGGTCATCCGGATCATTACCTCTACATTCGATCCGCCGTCGCGCTGGATCGGACGAAACGCGTCGGTCAGCATATCGTCGAAGGTCGGCCGGATGAGGTGTACGCGCGGGCGGTCCGCGCTGCCCGGCTTGCCGGGTTCCTGCGGCGGCAGCTTCAGCAGGACGCGCAGCAGGGCGTTCAGCACCTCGATCGCGGTGCCGGGGTCGTTGACGGCGGGCGACAGCGCGCGGCTGGCGATTTCCGACAAGGCGATCAGGCCAAGCCGCGGATCCTGATCGAACGTCCGGTGACGTTCGACGGTGAACGCCCCGCGGATCGTGTCGCCCAGCTCGTCGTCGATCGCACCCTCCACCCGCACCAGTTCGCGCCGCGGATGAACCATGGTGCCGGGCAGGGTGGTGACGTGGATGACGCAGTCGGCCCGCGTTGCCAGCCGGCCGAGCGCCTCGATATCGACATGGGTGACATAACCCGTCGTATCGCCGTGCACGGGGCGGGCGGCGTCGGGAATCGGCACGGCGGGCTTGCCGCCAAGGTCGGGGTCGGCGGCAAAACCGGCCATCGCGTCGCAGGCTGCGCTTTCCACCCGGTCGATCACGTCGGACATCCGGCCGAACGCGGTGATGTGCGCGATCCAGCGCAGCAGCGTGACGACCACCCAGATCACGACGACGACGGTCGCCCCGAACAGGATGATCCGCCCGTCATGGCCATAGGCGCTGGTCTGCAGGCCGATGATGCCGACGATCGAGAACACGAACGCGCCAAGGAAGGTCGACAGCGCGTTCTGCGACGTCGGGTCGCTGATCATCAACTGCGTGGCGCGCGGCGTGGCCAGCTGGGTCGCGGACGAATAGGCGCTGACCATCGCGGTCAGCGAGAAGGTCGTGACCGCCAGCATGCTCGACGCCATGATCTGCAGGATGGTGCCGACCGCGTTCTGGCCCAGGTCGCCGCGTAGCTCGTAGGGCAGATACGGCGTGCCGACCGCCACCAGGATCGCCAGCGCGACGCTGAGCAGGCTGATGATCGCGGCGCGAAACCAGATCTTCCGCATGATCCGTGTCAGGATCATCGACCAGTGGCTCAACGTCCGGGCTTTCCGGCGTGCGCAGCCTGAATCGCGGTCAGCGTCGTGGCGGCGGTGATCGCATCGACATCGGTCTTCAGGTGCAGCAGCCGCACGCCGGTTTCCCGAAGCGCGCGGTCCAGCGCGGGCGCGAACCCGGCGGTGGTATCGACCGCCTCCGCCCAGCAGCCATAGGCGCGGGCGAGCGCGGCGAAATCGGGGTTGGCAAGCGCGGTCCCGGTGACGCGGCCGGGAAACTCGCGCTCCTGATGCATGCGGATCGTGCCGTACGCGCCGTTGTCCACCACGACGACCAGCATGTCGGCCCCGTGGGCGACGGCGGTCGCCAGCTCCTGCCCGTTCATCAGGAAACAGCCATCGCCCGCCAGCGCGACGACCATGCGGCCGGGGTGGCGCAATGCGGCGGCGGTGGCGGCGGGGACGCCATAGCCCATCGCGCCGGCGGTCGGGGCCAGCTGGCATCCCGGTCCGGCATAGGCCCAGTAGCGATGCCACCATCCGCTGTAATTACCCGCCCCGTTGCAGATGATCGCATCGGCCGGCAACGCGTCGCGCATCGCCGTGACGCAGGGGCCAAGATCCATCGTCACGGCGCGCGGCGCTGGCGTTGACCAGGCCACCCAGTCCTCGTGCGCGGCCATGCCGCTGGCCAGCACCGCCCGGTCGATCATCAGGCACCCTTCGGCAAAGCTCGCCATGTCGGCGCAGATCGCAAGATCGGTGCGATAGGTCTGGCCAAGCTCGCCCGGATCGGGATGAACGTGGACCAGCCGCTGGCCGGGATGCTCGGGTGTGACGAGCGTGTAGCCATCGGTCGTCGCCTCCCCCAGCCGCGGCCCGGCGACCAGCAGCAGGTCGGCGGCCTTCACGCGCGCGACCAGTGCCGGGTTGGGACCATAGCCCAGATTGCCGGCATAGACCGGGCAGGCGTTGGGAATCGCATCCTGCCGGCGGAAGGCGGCGGCGACGGGCAGGCCGATCCGCGTCGCCCAGTCGGCGAACGCCTGAGACGCGGCGGCGTCCCACCCTGCGCCGCCGACGATGGCCAGCGGGTTGTCGGCGGTGGCGACCATGTCGGCCAGCCGCTCCATCGCGCGCGGGTCGCAGCCTTGCGCCAGCCGCTCGACGCGAGGCCGGTCGATCGCATCGACCCGATCGAGCAGCATGTCCTCGGGCAGCGCCAGCACCACCGGTCCGGGCCGTCCGTTCATGGCCACGGCATGGGCGCGCGCGACATATTCGGGGATCCGCGCGGCATCGTCGATTCGCGCTGCCCATTTGGCGAGTGGGGTGAACATCGCGGCGAAATCGACCTCCTGAAACGCCTCGCGGTCGCGGGTGCCCCGGTCGACATCGCCGATGAACAGGATCATCGGTTGCGAATCCTGCCGCGACACATGGACGCCGATCGACGCATTCGTCGCGCCGGGACCGCGCGTGACAAAGGCGACGCCGGGCCGCCCGGTCATCGCCCCGTCGGCGCAGGCCATGAACCCGACCCCGCCCTCCTGCCGGCACACCACCAGGTCGATCGCCGGCGTGTCGTGCAGCGCGTCGAGCACGGCGAGGAAACTCTCCCCCGGCACGGTGAAGATGCGGTCGCACCCCTGCGCCAGCAGGTTGTCGACGAGGATGCGGCCACCGGTACGTTGGGTCATGCCGCGTGTTGTGCCGGGCGCGGGGCGGTAAGTCGAGACGGGATGCGGCGGCTCGCCCGCGTGGTTTCTCCGCGCAGGCGGGGATCCAGCGCCAGGCAAGACAATGGCGTTCCGGATAAGTGGGCCTGGACCCCCGCCTTGGCGGGGGAACGGCCTCGCCGTCGCGTTGGACGGTCGGCACCACGGCTGTCGCCGGCGCATGGGAATGGTCTGCTACGGTATGGTGGTGGTGTGGGGGGGAGGGTGACGGCGGTTTGCGGTTACCTGCCCTTGCTTCCCCGGCGGAGGCCAGGGCCCAGTCGCACTGTCTATTGTAACGGCTTCCGGTCCGCCGTCACTGGCGTATTCCCCAATGGACCCCGGCCTTCGCCGGGGAAGTAGTGTGACGTGTGTTATGCGTTGCCTGCAGACCTGTCGCCGCAGTTGTCCGCTACCCCCGCGCGGCCTAGACCAACGCACCATTACCCCTCCCGTGAAAGCCAGCCCAGCATGAGCCGCATCGACCATGGTGAACGCCACCTTGTCAGCCGGGTCGGCTGGCTGCGCGCGGCGGTGCTGGGGGCCAATGACGGGATCGTTTCGACCGCCAGCCTGATCGTCGGGGTGGCGGCGGCGGGGTCGGACCGCGCCACGATCCTGCTGACCGGTACCGCCGGGCTGGTGGCGGGCGCGATGTCGATGGCGGCCGGCGAATATGTCTCGGTCAGCAGCCAGGCCGATACCGAGGCCGCCGATCGCGGGCGCGAGGAGGCCGAACTCGCGCTGGACCCGGCGGGCGAGCATGAGGAACTGGCCGCTATCTACCGCGCCCGGGGCGTCGAGGCCGGGCTGGCGCGGCAGGTCGCCGGCCAGTTGATGGAGCATGACGCGCTGGGCGCCCATCTGCGCGACGAACTGGGCATCCATGATGCGATGGCGGCGCGACCGGTGCAGGCGGCGCTGTCGTCGGCGGCGAGTTTCGCCGTCGGAGCGGCGGTGCCGCTGGCGGTCGCGCTACTGGCCCCGCCCACCCTGCTGGCCTGGCTGGTGCCGGTCGTGACCCTGCTGTTGCTGGCGGGACTTGGCGCGGTCGGCGCGCGGACGGGGGGTGCGCCGCTGGGGCGGGCGACGGTGCGGGTCGCGTTCTGGGGCGCGCCGGCGCTGGCGGTGACCTTTGCGATCGGGCGGTTGGTCGGGACTGCGGTGTGAGGGGCGATGAGACGGGCGCGGGTCGCTTGACCGCCAGCCCGCGCCCCGCCTAATCGCTGATCCGCAACAGGATAGGATATGCCGATGCAGAAGCTGTATTCCGACGCCGCGAGCGCGCTCGATGGCCTGCTTCATGACGGGATGACGATCTGCGCCGGCGGGTTCGGCCTGTGCGGGATTCCCGAACGCCTGATCGACGCGATCCAGGCGAGCGGCGTGACCGGGCTGACCATCGCGTCGAACAATGCGGGCATCGACAATGAAGGCCTGGGCAAGCTGCTGCGCTCGCGTCAGGTCAAGAAGATGATCTCCAGCTATGTCGGCGAGAACAAGGAGTTCGAGCGGCAGTATCTGAGCGGCGAGCTGGAGGTCGAGTTCTGTCCGCAGGGGACGCTGGCCGAACGCTGCCGGGCAGGGGGCGCGGGGATTCCCGGCTTCTACACCAGGACCGGCGTCGGCACCCAGGTGGCCGAGGGCAAGGAGGTCAAGTCGTTCGACGGGCAGGATTACATCCTCGAACGCGGCATCCGCGCCGACCTGTCGATCATCAAGGGGTGGAAGGCCGACGAAAGCGGCAATCTGATCTTCCGCAAGACCGCGCGCAACTTCAACCACCCGATGGCGACCGCGGGCAGGATCTGCGTCGCCGAGGTCGAGGAGGTGGTGCCGGTCGGCAGCCTCGACCCCGACTGCATCCACCTGCCCGGCATCTATGTGAAGCGGATGATCGTGGGCAGCCCCTATGACAAGAAGATCGAGTTCCGGCTGACCCGCAAACGCGAGGACGCGACCGCGTGATGCGTCGGGGCTGTGCCGCGCTTGGCCTCGCGGCCGCGCTGTCGGGGTGCATCAGCGTCGCGCCGGTGACCGTGGCGGCACCACCGGCGGTGCGCGGCGTGCCGACGGGGATGCAGTATCTCTATGGATCGGGCGAGGCGGCGGCGATCAGCCGACAGGCCTATGCCGCATTGACGACGTATGTCGCGGGCAAGGTGCGGATGCACTGGCCGGTCGGCGGCGGGCCGACCGTGCGGATGATCCCGCAGTCGGTGGTGTTCGCTGACCGTGCGACGCTGGCGGACCCGCGTTTTGTCGACTGCGCGGGCAAGCGCCCAGCGATCGTGCTCGACGCCGACGAGACCGTGCTGCTGAATACCGGTTACGAATATGCCGACGCGGCCAGCGGCCTGCCCTATGATTCGGCGCGGTGGGAACGGTGGGAGCGCAGCGACGGGCGTGCGGCCGGTCCCGTGCCCGGCGCGGTCGAGGCACTGGCCGCGATCCGTGCGCAGGGCGTGACGGTGATCTTCAATTCCAACCGCACCGCCGCCAATGCGCGATACACCGAGGCGGCACTGACCCGCGCGGGGCTGGGGCCGGCGAAGCACGGCGAGACACTGTTCCTGAAGGGTGACGCGCCCAAGAGATCGGGCGGCGGGTCGGCCAAGGATTCGCGCCGGGCGATCATCGCCGCGCGCTACTGCGTGATCGCGATGGTCGGCGACCAGCTTGGCGACATGACCGACCTGTTCAACGCGGGGCTGACCCCGGCGCAGCGGCGGGCCGCCGTTTCCGCGCCGGCGCTGGCGGGCCTGTGGGGCAATGGCTGGTTCCTGCTGCCGAACCCGGTCTACGGCACCGCGCTGGCCGGCGATTACGACGCGGTATTTCCCACCGATCAGCGCTGGGTCGATCCCGGCGCGACCAAGGAGTAAGACATGGCGGATCAAGGCACGGGGCAACCCAAGGGTTGGGATCGCAACCAGATGGCCGCGCGCGCCGCACAGGAACTGCGCGACGGCTATTACGTCAATCTGGGCATCGGTATCCCGACACTGGTCGCCAACAACATCCCCGCCGGCATGACGGTGACGTTGCAGTCCGAAAACGGGATGCTCGGCATCGGCCCGTTTCCCTATGAGGGCGAGGAGGACGCCGACCTCATCAACGCGGGCAAGCAGACGATCAGCGAATTGCCGCAAAGCGCCTATTTCAGCTCGGCCGACAGCTTCGCGATGATCCGCGGCGGGCATATCGACCTGACCGTGCTGGGCGCGATGGAGGTCGCCGAGAATGGCGACATCGCCAACTGGATGATTCCGGGCAAGATGATCAAGGGCATGGGCGGGGCGATGGACCTGGTCGCCGGCGTCAAGCAGATCATCGTCGTGATGGACCACAACGCCAAGGACGGCAGCCCGAAGTTCATTCCGTCCTGCACCCTGCCGCTGACGGGCGCGAACGTGGTCGACATGATCGTGACCGATCTGGCGGTGTTCCGCCGGCCCGACCACCAGTCGCCCTTCGCGCTGATCGAACTGGCACCCGGCGTGACGGCCGATGAGGTCGCGGCAAAAACCACGGCGCATTATACCTCGTGAAGCGGGCGGCGCTCGCGCTGGCGCTGGTCCTTGGCGGGTGTAGCGGCCCGGGGCTGTTGTCAGCGGCCGACGGGCTGGTCGGCGGCGGCTCGGGCGTGCAGCGGGCGGGCGAGGGCGTGGCGTTCGGTTCGCACGGGCAGGCGCTGGACGTCTGGCGACCGGCGGGGGTGCAGAAGCCGTTGCCGGTCGTGATCTTCTGGTATGGCGGCGGCTGGACGTCGGGAACGCGGGCTGGCTACAGCTTTGCCGGACGCGCCTTTGCCACGCGCGGGTTCGTCGTCGTGGTGCCGGACTATCGCAAGGTGCCGGCGGTGCGTTTCCCGGCGTTTCTGGAGGACGGGGCGCAGGCGGTGCGCTGGACCCGCGATCACATCCGCGACTTTGGCGGCGACCCGGACCGGATTGCCGTCGCCGGCCATTCCGCCGGGGCGTATATCGCGGCAATGCTGGCGCTCGATCCGCGCTATCTGCGCGCGGCGGGCGTCGCGCCGACGACGATCAGGGCGGCGGTCGGGCTGTCGGGGCCGTATGATTTCTATCCCTTCACCGCCCAAAGCGCAGCCGATGCGATGGCCGGGGTGGCCGATCCGCTGACCACCCAGCCGATTCATTATGCGCGCGCCGACGCGCCGCCGATGCTGCTGGTGACGTCGGACAGGGACAGCGTGGTCCGGCCGTACAACGCGGTCAATCTGGCGAACCGCCTGCGCGCGGCTGGCGCGCTGGTGGAGCTTCGCGACTATCCCGGCCTCACCCACGAGAATGTCGCGATGGCCTTGTCCAAGCCGTTTCGCGGGAAGGCGCCGGTGCTGGCCGACAGCGTGGCGTTCCTGAACCGGACGATGCCGCCGCCGCGATAAAATCGGCAGTCCGGCGCAAGAAAGCGGCAGCGGTGGTTCCGTCTGCGGTCATTATCGGTTAACCCGCCGCCATCATGGCCAGCCGTCCCCAAACGCTTTACGAAAAGATCTGGGCCGCCCACGTCGTCGAACGCCGCGACGACGGGACGTGCCTCATCTATATCGACCGCCATCTCGTCCACGAGGTGACCAGCCCACAGGCGTTCGAGGGGCTTCGCGCCGCCGGGCGCACGGTGCGCCGGCCCGAACTGACGCTGGCGGTGCCCGACCATAATCTGCCGACCACGCCGCGCGTCGATGCGGCGGGCAGTGTGTTGCCGATCGCCGACAAGGAGAGCGCGCAACAGCTTGACGCGCTGCGCCGCAACACCGCCGAATTCGGCATCGACTATATCGACGCGACGGCGGCGGCGCAGGGTATCGTCCATGTCGTCGGCCCGGAACAGGGCTTCACGTTGCCCGGCACGACGCTGGTCTGCGGCGACAGTCATACGTCGGCACACGGGGCACTGGGCGCGCTGGCGTTCGGCATCGGCACCAGCGAGGTCGAGCATGTGCTCGCCACCCAGACGCTGCTGCTGCAACAGGCGAAGACGATGGAGGTCCGCGTCGACGGGACGCTGGGCTTCGGCGTCAGTGCCAAGGACGTGATCCTCGCGATCATCGGCAGGATCGGCGCGGCGGGCGGCACCGGCCACATCATCGAGTTCACCGGCGAGGTGATCCGGAACCTGTCGATCGAGGGCCGCCTGACCATCGCCAACATGTCGATCGAGGGGGGCGCGCGCGCCGGCCTGATCGCGCCCGACGACACGACCTTCGCCTATTTGAAGGGTCGCCCGATGGCCCCCAAGGGTGCGGACTGGGACCGGGCGGTCGCGTGGTGGCGGACGCTGGCGACCGATCCGGGTGCCGTCTATGACAAGGTCGTCTACCTTCACGCCGACGACATCGCGCCGTCGCTGACCTGGGGCACCAGTCCCGAGGACGTTGTGCCGATCACCGGCGTCGTGCCCGAGCCGACCAGCTTTGCCGATCCGTCGAAACAGGCGGCGGCGCAGAAGTCGCTGGACTATATGGGCCTGACGCCTGGCACGCGGATGCAGGATGTGCCGGTGCAGCATGTCTTTATCGGCAGCTGCACCAACAGCCGGATCGAGGATCTGCGCGCCGCCGCCGCCGTGGCGAACGGTCGTCATGTCGCGGATGGCGTCCGCGCGCTCGTCGTGCCGGGGTCGGGCCTCGTCAAGCGTCAGGCCGAGGCCGAGGGGCTGGACCGGGTGTTCGTGCAGGCCGGTTTCGAGTGGCGCGAGCCGGGCTGTTCGATGTGCCTGGCGATGAACCCGGACAAGGTGCCGCCGGGCGAACGCTGCGCCTCGACCAGCAACCGCAATTTCGTCGGGCGGCAGGGGCCGGGCGCGCGCACCCACCTCGTCTCGCCGGCGATGGCGGCGGCGGCGGCGGTGACTGGCCGACTGGCCGACGTCCGCGATTTGATGGAGACCACTGCGTGAAGTTCGTCCTTGGCCTGCTCGCGACCGGATCGCTCATCAGCGGTGTCGCCGCCTATACCGCGCCCGCCGACCCGTCGACAAAGGTCACGCTGACCCGGCTCGATTGCGGCAGCGTGGCGGCAAACGACCTGAACCAGTTTTCGGACACCGACGCCTATGTCGGCAAGGCGAAGCGGCTGGTGGCGTCCTGCTACCTGATCCGCCACGGCGACACGCTGATGCTGTGGGATGCGGGGCTGCCCGCCGCGCTGAAGGGCAAGGCGATCGACCCGAAACTGCCGATGGATGCGACCGTCCGCGTGACCATCGCCGAACAACTGGCGCAGCTTGGCATCAAGCCCGAACAGGTGACGATGCTGGGGGTAAGCCATTATCATTTCGACCATATCGGTCAGGCCGCGACCGTGCCGAACGCGACGCTGCTGATCGGTGCGAAGGACTGGGCCGCGTTGCGCGCGTCGGAGCCGGACAAGCGGGTCAACCCGGCGCCGCTGGCCCACTGGATCTCCGGCGGTGGCAAGGTCGATCCCGTCGAGGGCGACCGCGACGTGTTCGGTGACGGCGGCGTGCGGATGGTGGCGATGCCGGGGCACACGCCCGATCACCATGCGCTGCTCGTGAAGCTCGCCGACACCGGCTATGTCCTGCTGTCCGGCGACACCGCGCATTTCCGCGAGAATTACGACAGCGACGGCGTGCCGAGCTTCAACACCGACCGCGCGGCGACGTTGGCCTCGTTCAAGCGGTTCAAGGCGCTGGCCACCAATACCAAAGCGACCGTCATCCTTCAGCATGATCCGGCCGACATCGCCAAACTGCCCGCCTTCCCGGCGAGTGCCGACTGATGCGCGCGGTCACCAAGGTCGAGGGGACTGCCTATCCCTGGGGCGCGAAGAACGTCGACACCGACGTCATCATCCCCGCGCACTGGCTGAAGACGATCAGCCGGTCGGGTCTGGGTCGTGGCGCGTTCGAGACGATCCGCGCGCAACCGGACAATATCTTCGACGATTCCCGCTATGCCGGCAGTCCGATTTTGATTGCGGGCGACAATTTCGGGTGCGGGTCCAGCCGCGAACATGCCGCCTGGGCGCTGTCCGACATGGGCGTGGTCGCGGTCATCGCGCCAAGCTATTCGGACATATTTTCCGGCAACGCGGTCAAGAACGGAATCGTACCCGTCGTTCTACCGCAAGCGGCGATCGATCGGCTGGTCGAGGTCGCGAAGACCAATATCGTTACCGTCGACCTAGAGACGATGACCGTCACGACCCCGTTTCAGGACCGGTTCACCTTCGATCTCGACCCGTTTCGTCGCCAGTGTCTGATGGAAGGGCTGGACGAGGTCGGCCTGACACTGGCAAGGGATACCCAGATTTCAAATTTCGAGACGGCGATGGCAGAGCATCGCCCGTGGATCGAGAACAGGAGCGGGTATGCGGGCACTATTGTCGAGGGCGATCGGCGGACCTGAAATACTGGAAATGACCGAGGTGGCTGATCCCGCCCCCGGCTCGGGGCAAGTCGTCGTCGCGGTGAAGGCCTGCGCGATCAACTACCCCGATGTCCTGATTATCGAGGACAAGTATCAGTTCAAGCCGCAGCGCCCCTTCGCGCCGGGCGGCGAGATCGCTGGCACCATTGCCGCGCTGGGCGAGGGCGTGACCGGCTGGGCTATCGGCGACCGGGTGATCGGCATGATCGGTCACGGTGGTCTGGCCGAACAGGTGCTGGTCGAGGCGAGCAAGCTGTACCGGTTGCCCGAAGGCCGCGGCTTTGCCCAAGGGTCGGCGATGATGCTGACCTATGCCACCACCATCCATGCGCTGCTCGACCGCGGGCGGTTGCAGGCCGGGCAGACGTTGCTGGTGCTGGGCGCGGCCGGGGGCGTCGGGCTGGCGGCGATCGAGCTTGGCAAGGCGTTCGGTGCGACCGTCGTCGCGGCGGTGTCGTCCGAGGAAAAGGCGGCGGCGGCGAAGGCGGCGGGTGCGGACAGCGTCATCGTCTACCCGCGCGCGCCGTTCGACAAGGGGCAGTCCAAGGCTCTGGCCGAACAGTTCAAGGCGGCGGTCGGCAAGGGCGGCGCGGACGTGATCTACGATCCGGTCGGCGGCGACTATGCCGAACCGGCGCTGCGCTCGATCGCGTGGGAGGGCAGGTATCTGGTCGTCGGCTTCCCCGCCGGTATCCCCAAACTGCCGCTCAACCTGACGCTGCTGAAGTCGTGCGACGTGTGCGGCGTGTTCTGGGGCGCATTCGCCGCGCGCGATCCGGCCGCGAACCAGGCCCATGTCGACCATCTGTTCCGGCTTTGGGCGGAGGGGAAGATCGCCCCACGCGTGACCCGCACCTTCGCGTTCGAGGACGGCGGCGACGCAATCGCGACGATGGCGGCGCGCGGGGCGATCGGGAAACTGGTGGTGGAGGTGGGGTGAGGGGGCTGTAGCCGCGCTCCTAGCGCCGTGACCATTTCGCTCACTTGCGGACGTTCGGGCATGCGGTGCATCATGCGCTATGACCATCGAGATGTTGCTTCTTGCGGGTGCGCTTATCGGTTTCATCATCGGCTTGGCTCTCCGCAATTCAAAATTCGGTTGTGCGGCTTTATGGATCGTTCCACTCGCGATGATCGCCTACGTGTATGCGTGCCAGAGCGCCCACCCAGAAAGCCTTACGTCTACAAGCGGCCTCGAATTTCTGTTCGTGCCACTATGGGCAAGCCTCGGGGCAATGGGCGGGTATGTGATAGGGACCTCGCTGCGGTACTTCTTACTAGCGAAGCGGGACGGCAGCTAACGACCTAAGCGATCATTCACAGGCCTATTTCGGATAAGCCCCGATCGCTGAAATCACGGACGAGATACAGCCACTCCGTTCGCAAGGATCACCTACCCCGTCGCACACGTTGCGCCAGTCCGCCGCAGCGCCTATCTCCGGTCAGGCACACGCAAGGGGACGCAGACGCAATGACCATGTTCGACGAACGCGAGCGCGCATTCGAGGCGAAGTTTGCCCGCGACGACGAGATGGCGTTTCGGATCACCGCGCGGCGTAACCGGTTGCTCGGCGTCTGGGCGGCGGAACAGATGAAGCTGACGCCGGAGGAAACCGATGCCTATGCGTCGTCGGTCGTCCATGCCGATTTCGAGGGGCCGGATGCGGAGGACGTGGTGCGCAAGCTTCTTGGTGACATGACCGCCGCCGGGGTCGAAATTGACGAGGCGCAGATCCGCGCCGCGCTTGAGGCCAGGACCATCGACGCCCGCCGCCAGTTGATGGAAGCGCAGTAAATCATGGCGATGAGCGCAGACGATATCGAAACGATGATCCGTGCAGCAATCCCCGACGCGGACATCGCGATCACCGACCTTGCCGGCGACGGCGACCATTATGCGGCGCGCGTCGCGTCGGCGAGTTTCGCCGGCCTGTCGCGCGTTAAACAACATCAGGCGGTGTATGCCGCCCTCGGCGGTCGGATGGGCGGCGTGCTCCACGCGCTCCAGCTGACAACCGTAGCCAAGGACTGACATGATGACCGATGACACCCAAGCCCGCCTGACCGCGCTGGTCGAGCAGAACCCCGTCCTGTTGTTCATGAAAGGGTCGCCGCTGTTCCCGCAGTGCGGCTTTTCCAGCCGCGCGGTCGCGATCCTCAACCACCTGAACGTCGAGTTCGAAAGCGTCGACGTGTTGCAGGACCAGGGTATCCGCCAGGGGATCAAGGCGTTTTCCGACTGGCCGACGATCCCCCAGCTCTACGTCAACGGCGAGTTCGTCGGCGGGTCGGACATCATGATGGAAATGTACGAATCGGGTGAACTGGCGACGATGCTGGCGAAGTAAGCCCGCCATACGGAGACGCCGGGACAGGGCGCGTGGCCGATGGTCGCGCGCCCTGTTTTCGTGTCTGGTCATTGGACACGATGACTGACGTGCCGAACAGGCACCGTCATTGCGAGCGCAGCGAAGCAATCCAGAGCGGCAGGGCGCTGCGCCGCGTGACTGCGGATCCCCGCGTTCTCCGGGAGGACGGCGGGGCGAACTGCAAAAGACAAGGAAGCCGGGTGCGGGTGGATCGGTGCGGAGATCCGGAAAGACGGCACCGACCCACCCTGCTGAAGCGCCATGCGCTCGGCACCCCTGTATAAGCACCGCGCGTGCCAGTCGGGCTAAATGATGGAATAGCGGCGATTCCGCTGGTTAACGGCCGGTGGCGCCGAGGCCGATATGTAAAGATTTCCGACGTGGCGGAATCGTCCGTTGACTACGCCTGTAATCAGTGAGACTACAGACGTAGTCGAACTGGAGTATCTGTCTTGGCCGAACGTATCAGCGATGCCGAACATGTCGTCATGGAGGTGCTGTGGGATCAGTCGCCGCTGACCGCGCAGGATGTGGCGGAGCGGGTCGATCCCGCGCGCGGCTGGAGCGCGAATACGGTCAAGACATTGCTGGGCCGGCTGCTCGCCAAGACGGTGATCGCGCATGACGCGGACGGTCGGCGCTATCTCTACCGGCCGCTGGTGGCGCGCGAGGATTATGTCGGCGGCGAATCGCGGCGCCTGATCGACCGGCTGTTCGGTGGCAGCCTGACCCCGCTGGTCGCGCATCTGGCGCAACGTGATGAACTGACCGCGCAGGACATCGCCGAGATCGAGGCGATCCTTCAGGACCTCAAGAAGTGAACGCCGCCAGCGTGTCTGGCCTGGGCGTCTGGGCGGTCGAGGCGCTGATCGCGTCGGCGCTGCTGATGGCGCTTGTGCTGCTGGTCCGCGCGCCGGTGCGGCGGGCGTTCGGGCCGGCGGTCGCCTATGCGCTGTGGGCGCTGCCGGTCCTGCGCCTGCTGCTGCCGCCAATGCCATCGGGGTGGCGCGAGGCCGCCGCCACCCCCATCACGCGTGCCGGGGAGACGATCACGATTTTCGTGACCTCGCCCGCCGGTTCCGCCGTCGTCGCATCCACCCCCGCATTGTCCTGGCTCGGCCCCGTGTCCTTAGGTCTGTGGGGCGTGGGTGCGGCGGCGTTCCTCGCCTGGCACCTGACCGCCCATGCCGATTTCTGTCGGAGGATCATGGCGCGGGGCCGCATCGTCGCGACCATCGACGGCATCGACGTGGTGGAAAGCGACGCCGCGCCCGGACCGGTCGCGTTCGGCCTGCTGCGGCGCTGTGTCGCGTTTCCCGGCGACTTTGCCGACCGTTATGACGCCGACGAGCGCGAACTGGCGCTGGCGCACGAGCTTGGCCACCATGCGCGCGGGGACCTGATCGCCAACTGGGCGGCGCTGGTCGTGCTGGCGCTGCACTGGTTCAACCCGCTGGCCTGGGCGGCCTTCCGGGCGTTCCGTAACGATCAGGAACTCGCCAACGACGCCCGCGTGCTGAACGGGCGGTCGGCGGTCGATCGCCACATCTATGCCTGCGCCATCGTCAAGGCCGCGCACGGCGGCGCTGTGTCGGCGGCCTGTCATCTTCACACCATCGCCGATCTGAAAGGGAGACTCCGCATGTTGACCACCACCCCCGCTTCGCGCCGCCAGCTTGCCGCCGGTGCCGCAACCATCGCGCTTGTCATCACCGCCGGGCTTGGCCTGACCGCATCGGGCACGGCCGCCGTCGCCGCCGTCACCACCCGCGTCGGTGACAGCATCGGCGTCGACCTGTCGCAGGCGGCGGTGCCTGCCACGACGCCGGAGCGCGCCTCGCCGCCGAACGCCGCGGACATCCCCGAGTCACCGGCCCCGCCAGCCCCGGTTTCCGGCACGACCTCCGAAACCGTGTCGGTGACCAACACCAGCGGCAAGCCGATCCAGGTCCGCACCATCCGCGCCCGCAACGGGCAGGTCGTGACCACCGGCCTGACCGGCATGCCCACCGTCTCGGAAACCGATTGCAAGTCCGGCACCGATGGCGGGGACCAACAACTGGTCGTCACCCGCAAGGTCGGGGCGCGCAACGTCATGCTCATCTGCACCAACCGCATCGAAAAGGTCGCGGCCAACGGCGCGGCGACCGCCGCGAATGCCGAGCAGATCCGCCGGGACGCCATGGCCTCCGCCATTGCGGGGCTGAACGCCGGGCGTGCGGCGATCGCCAACGCGCCGATGAGCGATGCCGATCGCGCCGAGGCGTTGAAGGATCTCGACGCCGCCGAAGCCGAAGTGCGCGCGGAAATCGCGTCGCAGAAGTAAGACAGGGGAAGCGGACGGGCACACCCCGTCCGCTTCTGATTCCTGCGCCCCCCTTGCGTGCCGCGCGGCGAGCCGCCATCTGCATGACGATGAGCGAGCATCCGACCGGCATCCCGATCCAGCTCGAACCCCTGGTCACCCGGATCCTCGCACCCAATCCATCGCCCTACACCTACACCGGTACACAGACGCATATTGTCGGTGAGACCGACGTGGCGGTCGTCGATCCGGGGCCGGACGATCCCGCACATCTGACCGCGATCCTCGATCGGATCGCCGGACGGCCGGTGCGGGCGATCGTCATCACGCACCACCACCGCGACCATAGCCCCGCGTCCCGCCCGCTCGCGGTCGTCACCGGCGCGCCGATCGTCGGGGCAGCGGCTCATTACCGGCGTAACGACAACGGGGCCGCCGATCCGTCGTTCGACGCCGGCTACCGGCCGGACCGCGTGCTGGCGGAGGGTGACACGGTGAGCGGGACGGGCTGGACGCTGGCGGCCATCGCAACGCCGGGGCATACGTCGAACCATCTGGCCTTTGCCCTGCCGGAGACGCGTGCGCTGTTTTCGGGCGATCATGTCATGGGCTGGTCGACCAGCGTCGTCTCACCGCCCGATGGCGACATGGCGGCGTATATGGCCAGTCTCGACACGCTGCTCCGCCGCGACGACCGCGTCTATTACCCGGGCCACGGTAAGGCGATCGAGCGGCCGCATCGCTGGGTCCGCAGCATGTTGGGTCATCGCAGGCAACGCGAGGGACAGATCCTGCGCCTGCTGGCGGAACGATCGCACGACCTGAACGATCTGGTCGCGCGCATGTATGTCGGCATCGACCCGCGACTGGCCCCGGCCGCCGCCCGCTCGGTGCTGGCGCATCTGTACGACCTGCGCGATCGCGGGGCGGTGACCGGAAAGGACGGCGTGTGGACGACACTGTGACGATACGCCCGCGTGGCGGGGTTGGCGCGTTCCTGCTGAAAACGGCGGGCGTCCTGCTGCTGCTGGTGCTGGCCGCCTTGCTGCTGGCGTGGGGCGTACAGCGTTATGTCACGCAACGCCTGTCGCCCGATCCGACGACGATCGCCAGCGCCAGCCTGCAGGGCGTGCGTGAACAGAACCGCTTGTCGGCCTTCGCCGCGCGCTACGTCGCGGTCGTCACCTCGCGGCAGGAGCGGATGGGCCTGTCGACGCAGAAGACGCTCATCATGCCGGGGCTGGTGCGGTACGAGGTCGACATGAGCAAGCTGACCCAGCGCGACGTCGCGTGGGACGCCGCCACCTCGACTCTGCTCGTCACCCTGCCGCCGATCGAGGTGGAGGGGCCGCAGGTCGATATGAACGCGATCCGCGAATATGGGTCGGGCGGGCTGCTGGCAACGCTGACCGATGCCGAAAGCCGGCTGGATGCCGCCAATCGCCGGGCCGGACAAGTCGAGCTGGTGCGGCAGGCGCGCGATGCGATGCCGATGAAGCTGGCCCGTGACGCGACCCGCCGCGCGGTCGAGGGCAGCTTTGCCATGCCATTGCGGGCGGCGGGGCTGAACGCGACGGTCAAGGTGCGCTTTGCCGACGAACCGAAGGCCGACGACAGCCGCTGGGACACGACGCGGTCGTTGCAGGAGGTGTTGGGCAACACCAACTAGGACTTTCGCCAGCGGTGTCCGTCGCGCTACAGGGCGCGGGACACCTGACCTTTCCGCCACCGGAGCTTTGAAGACCATGGACGCACGAAACGGCATCGGCGGCACCCTGACCGGCCTGGACCTGCGCGCGGAGATCGACCGGCTGCGCAAGGAGCGCAACGCCGTGATCCTGGCGCATTATTACCAGCGGCCCGAGATTCAGGATCTGGCCGATTTCGTCGGCGACAGTCTCGACCTCAGCCGCAAGGCGCAGGCGACGGACGCCGACGTCATCGCCTTCTGCGGTGTGCGCTTTATGGCCGAAACCGCCAAGATCCTCAGCCCGCAAAAGACCGTCATCCTGCCTGACATGGATGCCGGATGCAGCCTGGAGGACAGTTGCCCGCCGGAGGATTTCGCCGCCTTCCGCGCCGCGCATCCCGACCATATCGCGCTGACGTACATCAACTGCTCGGCGGCGGTGAAGGGCCTGAGCGACGTCATCGTCACCAGTTCGTCCGCCGAAAAGATCCTGAGCCAGTTGCCGGCGGACCAGAAGATCATCTTTGGTCCGGATCGCAATCTGGGCGGCTATCTGGCGCGCAAGACCGGTCGCGACCTGCTGCTGTGGCCGGGCGTCTGCATCGTCCACGAGGCGTTCAGCGAAACCGAATTGCTGAAGCTGAAGGCGCAATATCCGGATGCGCCGATCGCCGCGCATCCCGAATGTCCGGCGGTCATCCTCGACCATGCCGACTATGTCGGCTCGACCAGCGGCATCCTGGATTATGCGCGCACCACCCCTGCGCAGACGCTGATCGTCGCGACCGAACCGCACATCATCCACCAGATGGAAAAGGCGATGCCGGACAAGCATTTCATCGGTGCGCCCGGTGCCGACGGTAACTGCAACTGCAACATCTGCCCCTACATGGCGCTGAACACCATGGAGAAGCTGTACATCGCGCTGCGCGACCTGACCCCGCGAATCGAGATCGACGAGGATCTCCGCCTGCGCGCCAAGAAGAGCCTCGACGCGATGCTGGCGATGGCCGGCGGCACCGTGGGGCAGGGCGATCTGGGACCGGCCAGGGTGACGGGGGACTGATTTCCGCCCCCTTACCCCCGGTTGTGGGTATAACCTTTGTAACCTTTCGCGGGAAAATCACGGATGCCCATCGACCTGCCCGGTTTCGACATTGACCAGTTTGTCACGGCAACCCTGGCCGAGGATCTGGGGGAGGGTGGCGACATCACGTCGGCGGCGGTGATTCCCGCCGACGCCCGCTTTGTCGGCATCATGGACAGTCGCGATGCCGTGACCGTCGCCGGGCTGGACATCGCCGAGGCGTTTTTCCGGCATCTCGACCCAGAGGTGCGGATCGAACGGCTGGTGGCGGATGGCGACCGGGTGTCGGCCAACACCGACCTGATGCGGCTGGAGGGCAATGCGCGCGCGATGCTGACCGCCGAGCGCAGCGCGCTGAACACCGTGCAGCATCTGTCGGGCATCGCGACGATGACCCGCCACTATGTCGACCGGATCGCGGGCACCGGCGCGATTTTGCTCGATACGCGGAAAACCATTCCCGGACTTCGCGTGATCGAGAAATATGCGACCCGGATGGGCGGCGCGCAGAATCACCGCATGGGCCTGTGGGATGCGGCGATGATAAAGGACAATCATGTCGCGGTCGCCGGCGGCGTCGGCCCGGCGGTCGCGCGCGCAAAGGCGGCGGGGATCGCCCGCATCATCGTCGAGGTCGACCGGATCGACCAGATCGAACCCGCGCTGGCGGCGGGCGGCACCCACCTGCTGCTGGACAATATGGGACCGGACCTGCTGCGCGAGGCGGTGGCGCTGGTCGCCGGGCGTGTGCCGACCGAGGCATCGGGCGGCGTCACCCTCGACACCATCCAGGCGATCGCCGCGACCGGCGTGACCTATGTCAGCGTTGGGCGATTGACCCAATCCGCGCCAGCCGCCGATATCGGCCTCGACTTCGCCACGGCCTGATGGCACCGAGAGATTAGCCGTCACAGCCTGAAGCCGTCACCAGCAGGAGCGCCCATGCGTCCCAAATCCATCGTACAGGGCGAATATCTCTATCTGGCGTCTATTGTCCTGCTGCTGGTCCTCGCCATTCTCGGTTGGGATGACGCAGTCGCGCAGAGCGGGGCGACGGTGGCGATCGGGGTCAACGCCTTCTTCATCGGCCTGTCGCTGCTGCTGCTGATCCTGACCACGCGGCGGGCCAGCCGGGTCGCGTTGTGGCTGCTGGTCGTGCTGACAACCATCAACGCGGGCGGGTATCTGCTCCAGGTGGCCAGCGGCGTGCTGGCCAATGGCCTGTTCGGCATCCTGACGACCGCACAGGCGATCCTCGGCATCGTTGCCTGCCAGTTGTTCTTTCGCACCACGGCGCGCGAATGGTTTGCCGAGCGTCGGTACATGGGTGACGTCGATACGGAGTTCGACGCATGACCAACGCCGTTCGCACACTGATCGCGATCACCCTGTTCGCCAGTCCGGCGGTGGCGCAGGCGCAGGCCTATAGCTGTTCGGTCCCGGCGACGCCGCCGCGTCCGCGCCCCGACCTGCCCACCGCGAGCCAGCCCCGCCGTGTGCTGCCGATCGGCAGCTATACGCTGGCGATCAGCTGGACGCCGCAATATTGCCGTCAGAACGGGCGACAGGCCTCCGCCCGGTTCCAGTGCGGCGGCGGCGGCACTGGTGGGGGTGGGCGGTTCGGATTCACGCTGCACGGCCTGTGGCCGGACGGCGTGGGCAAGGACTGGCCGCAATATTGCAAATCGACCGACCTGCTGTCGGCGGCGACGATCCGGCGCAACCTGTGCTCGACGCCCTCTGCCCAGTTGTTGCAGCATGAATGGGCCAAGCACGGCACCTGCATGCCCGGTTTCGATCCCGACGCCTATTTCGCCCGCTCGACCGCGCTCTATGGTCGCCTGCGCTACCCGGATATGAACGCATTGTCGCGGCGACCGCTGACCGCCGGCGGCCTGGCACAGGCGATGGCGCGCAGCAATCCGGGGCTTGGTGCCGGGATGATGCGGGTAACGGCCAACCGGCAGGGGTGGCTGGACGAGATCTGGATCTGTCTCGACACGGCGTTCCGCTATACCCGGTGCCCGGCGCATCAGGGCGGGCTGAAACCGGGTGCCACGTTGAAGATCTGGCGCGGCGGCCGGTGATTCCTTACCCGGTGACGGTGACCGTCGCCGGGTGATGCTTGTCCAGATGCCGCTTGATGATCCGCAAATTGCGGGTGTTCGACCGGAACAGGAAGTCGGCCGCGTCGCCGACGAACGGGATCAGGCCGATCGCGGTGTCGAACGCGACATTGCCGCCCATCCGCGCCAGTTGCAGTTTCGACATGCCAAGATTGCGCGCCTCCCAGATCATCCAGCTGCCCATCGCCGCGCCGAACACGTCGCCCAGCACCGGAATCAGCCCGATGATGGCGTCCAGGCCGACGGGCCGGTTGATGCCGGGGATGACGAAGGCCCGCTCCATCATCGCCTCGATCGCCACGACGCGGGCGCGGATGGCGGCGGGATCGCGACCGACCGGCATGCGGTTCAGGACGTCCATGGGGTCGATGCGGGTGGCGCGCTGGGTCATGGAGCGGAGTTGGGGTCGCTGCGCAGCCGATTCAACGGGTGCCATGCGCGCGTGTTGGCCTGCCACTGGCTGAGGCGCGGTGCGACCAGCGACCAGCGCAGCGGCCGGGCGATCGGGATGAAGGGGACATCGTCGACGATCAGCACATCGGCTTCGGCGATTCGGGCCGCGCGGTCGGCCATGGTCGGGGCCTGTCGCGCCTCGTCCAGCTTGGCGGTCGCGGCCGCGCCGCAAGGCTGGCAGGCGGTGGCAAGATACCAGCGCGCGCTGTCATAGGGCGCGACCGCGTCGACCAGCCGCAGGTCGGCGTCGGCGTCGATCGCGACCCGGTCCGCCCCGACGCCGATCCGCCGGAGCGAAGCGGCAATCTGCGCATAGAGCAATGTTCCGCCCGGACCCGCCGGCATTGCGATCCGCAGTCGTACCGGACCGCCGGTCCAGTTGGCGACGCGCGCGGCGGCCCCCGCCTGACGCTGGGCCTGATCGAGCAACGTCCAGCCGGGCACGGCCGGGGGGCGGGCCGAGTCGAGCGTGTCGGGCAGGATGCGGTCGGTGCCCTCCCATGCCGGTGCGACGGTGGACGTCACCGCACCCCGGTCGATCGCCTGGGCCAGCGCACCGCGATTGAGCGCATCGCCAAGGAAGCCCTCACGCGACACGATCGCCAGCCCGAACAGCCCGGCCGCCGGGTCGATCCGCAGGTCGGCGGGGGCGATGCGGACGGTGGCCAGCAGCGGCCAGTCGGCAAAGGAGCCGCCTGTCACCAGATCGGCCCGGCGCTGCACGAAGCGGACGATCGCCCGCGCCGCGCGTTCGCCGATCAGCCGTACGTCCTCCTCGGGCACCGCTTCACGCTGGTCTTCGGGATCGGCCATATTGGGGTCGAAGGCCGGCCGCAGCGCGACCGACCCCTGCTGGACGCCCGAAATACGGAATGGTCCCGATCCGATCGTCGGGCGGCGACGCGCAATCGCCAGTTCGGGCTGCGCGAACAGCTTCAGCAGGTCGGGTCGCGGATGCCGCAGCCGGACCTCGATGACCTGCGGCGTCATCACCACGATTTCGTCGACGGCGGTCAGGAACGGGGCGAGCGGCCCGCTCCCGCGAAGGCTCATGCGGCGGCGCAGGATGGTCGACACCTGTTCGGCGGTGACCGGGCTGCCATCGGCCCATTGGGCTTCACGCAGCCGGAATATGTAACTTGTGCCCTGGTCGATCACGATCCAGCGTTCGGCAAGCCCCGGCTCGATCTGTCCCGCGGCATCGAAGCGGACCAGCCCCTGCGCGGTCGAATCGACCAGCAGGCGTGCAGGCGGGGGCAGGGGGTCGCGCAGCAGGCCGGTGGGCGCTGGACCGATCGCACTGACGACCACGGCACCGGTGTCGGGTCGGCGGTCGCAGCCGGCCGTGAGCAGCAACAGGGTCGTCAGGATGGTGCGGACGGCGGGACTTGAACCCGCACTCCGATGGAAACCGATTTTAAGTCGGCAGCGTCTACCGATTTCGCCACGTCCGCACACGCCGCAAGGACAAGCCCAGCGCGACGCGCAGGTCAAGCCGGGATATGCCTGTTCCGCGATCAGACGTTGAGGCGGAGGCGCATTTCCTTGCCGGGTTTGAAATAGGGGACGCGCTTGGCGTCGACCTCGACCACTTCGCCGGTGCGCGGGTTGCGGCCGTTGCGGGCATCGCGCGCGCGGGTGGAAAATGCTCCAAATCCGCGCAATTCGACCCGGCCATTGGCCGCCAGTCGTTCGGTGATCTCGTCGAAGAACGTCGTTACGATCGCCTCGACGTCACGCGGGGAAAGGTCGGGATGGGCCGTCGCGAGCGACTGGACCAGTTCAGATCGTATCATCCTGCGCCTGTGCCTCCTCGCCTCGACCGGCGGGATGCCGGCTCGAAGATCGTTACGCCCCCGCCTGATACAGGTTATGGCGACACGAGGATAGGACCGAAACGACGTTAATCTCAGTTTGAGACATTTGTACGCGTCGGCGTACCGAACCGGCATGCGGGGTGAACCCGCATGCCGGCCGAACCGATACTTACTTCTTGGCGTCGTCCATGCGGGCCTTAAGGGCCTCGCCGAGGATGTCGCCCAGCGACGCGCCCGAATCGGACGAGCCATACTGTGCCACGGCCTGCTTCTCTTCCGAGATCTGCATGGCCTTGACCGAGAAGGTCGGCTTCTTGGACCGGTCGAAACCGGTGACCATCGCGTCGAACTTCTGGCCGACCTGGAACCGCTCGGGGCGCTGCTCGTCGCGGTCGCGGCCGAGATCGGTACGCTTGATGAAGCCGGTCGCGCCATCGTCGCCCGCCTGCACTTCGAGACCCGCATCGCGGACTTCGAGAACGGTGACGGTCAGGATCGCGTTCTTGTTCAGCTTGTCGCCTGCTGCCGCAACACCGGCGACCGACGGGCCACCGCGCTCCAGCTGCTTCATGCCAAGGCTGATACGCTCCTTCTCGGCGTCGATGTCGAGGACCACGGCCTGAACCGTCTCGCCCTTGCGATGCAGGTTGAGGGCATCCTCACCCGACACGCCCCAGGCGATGTCCGACATGTGGACCATGCCGTCGACATCGTTGTCCAGACCGATGAACAGGCCGAACTCGGTGGCGTTCTTGACTTCGCCCTCGACGGTCGAACCGATCGGATGGGCCGCGGCGAACGCATCCCACGGATTGGCCTGCGCCTGCTTGAGGCCGAGGCTGATGCGGCGCTTTTCCGAATCGACCTCCAGGACCATGACCTCGACTTCCTGCGAAGTCGAAACGATCTTGCCCGGGTGGACGTTCTTCTTGGTCCAGGACATTTCCGAAACGTGGACCAGACCCTCGATGCCCGGTTCCAGCTCGACGAACGCACCATATTCGGTGATGTTCGTGACGCGACCCGACAGCTTGGCGCCGATCGGATACTTCGCCATCGCGCCATCCCAGGGATCGCTCTCCAGCTGCTTCATGCCGAGGCTGATGCGCTGGGTGTCCTTGTTGATGCGGATGATCTGAACCTTGACGGTGTCGCCGATGTTCAGAACCTCGCTCGGGTGACCGACGCGCTTGTACGACAGATCCGTCACATGCAGCAGGCCGTCGATGCCGCCGAGGTCCACGAACGCACCATAATCGGTGATGTTCTTGACCACGCCGTCGATGACCTGACCTTCGGCCAGGCTCAGGATCAGGCCCGAACGCTGCTCGGCGCGGGTTTCTTCCAGCACGGCGCGACGCGATACGACGATGTTGCCGCGCTTGCGGTCCATCTTCAGGATCTGGAACGGCTGCGGAATGTCCATCAGCGGCGTTACGTCACGCACCGGGCGGATATCGACCTGCGAACCGGGCAGGAACGCGACGGCACCGTTCAGGTCGACGGTGAAGCCACCCTTCACGCGGCCGAAGATCACGCCTTCGACGCGCGCGGTCTTGGCGAATTCGGTTTCCAGCTTGTCCCATGCGGCTTCGCGACGTGCGCGATCGCGCGACAGCATCGCTTCGCCATGCATGTTCTCGACGCGGTCGACATAGACCTCGACTTCGTCGCCGATCTTCAGGTCGGCCTTCTGGCCGGGGGCGGCGAATTCACGCAGCGGCACGCGGCCTTCGGACTTCAGGCCGACGTCGATGACGGCCATGTCGTTTTCGATGCCGGTAACGGTGCCGTGCACCACGCGTCCCTCGAAGCTGTCGGCGCCGCCGAACATGTCATCGAGCATCGCTGCGAAATCATCGCGCGTAGGAGTGGGCTGGGTAGCCATAGGGTTGGAGTGTCCTCAGGTTTATCTGTTTCCGGCCAAGCGGTTGGTTCCGCTGGTCTTGGCTGAAAACGCCGCGGCGACCCCATGCCGGTCGCGGCATCCGTGGGGCTGGGACACGCCGGGGAAAACAATGCGCTTCATGCGAAAAGGGCGCAGGAGGCATAGCCATCCGCGCCTTCCCCCGCGAGCACCGGCTCACTGGACCGCAATGTCATAGGGCGAAAGCGCCGCCGATACAAGCAGCCGATACTGGCAGCCGACACTGGCAGCCGATATTGCCCGGTACCGGTCAGCCCGCGCGCCGGGCATCCACCAGGGCGATCGCCTTCTTCACGCTCGTCTCGATCGACAGGAAGCTGGTGTCGAGCAGCGCGGCATCGGCGGCCATGACCAGCGGGGCGGCCGATCGCCCGGAATCCCGCGCATCGCGCGCGCGGATATCGGCCAGCACCTTGTCGAAGCTGACGCCCGAGCCGCCGGCCTGAAGCTCCTTGTGACGGCGTTGCGCGCGGATCTGCGGCGTCGCCTTCACGAACAGCTTGGCATCGGCGTCGGGCGCGATCACCGAACCGATGTCGCGCCCGTCGAGCACGGCGCCACCCGGCTGGCGCGCAAACCGCTTCTGCCGCTGAAGCAGGGCGGCGCGCACGAGCGGATGCGCCGACACCAGCGACGCACGCTGGCCGACCTCGTCGCTGCGCAGCGCCGGGTCGGCCAGCAGGGCATCGTCGAAGTCGCAGGCGGCGACGGCGTCGGCCTCGACACACGGGTCCAGCCGCATCGTCTGCACGGTCATCGCGACCGCGCGGTAGAGCAGCCCGGTGTCGAGATGCGGCAATCCGTAATGGCGTGCGAGGGCGCGGGCGATGGTGCCCTTGCCCGAGGCGGCGGGTCCGTCAACGGCGATAATCATGCTGGTTGCTGCGCCTCGTTGTTCGTCAGCCCGGTATCCGTCAGCCGGGTATCCGTCAGCATCGCGAGCGAGTCAAAAAAGGCCGGATAGCTGGTCGCCACCGGTGCGATATCGTCGATCGTGATCGCGGCCGCGGCGGCAAGTCCGGCGACGGTCATGCTCATTGCGATCCGATGATCCAGTTTCGAGGCGACCCGCGCGCCGCCGGGAATGGCCGTCCCGCCGCTGCCGTCGATCTCCAGGCCGTCGTCATGCTCGCGGCAGACGACGCCGCAGGCGGTCAGGGCGGTGGCCATGGTCGCGATCCGGTCCGATTCCTTGACGCGCAGTTCGTGCGCGCCGCGCGCGATCGTGGTGCCGGTCGCATAGGACGCCGCCACGAACAGCACGGGATATTCGTCGATCATGCTGGGCGCGAGGTCGGCCGGTACGGTAATCGCGGTCAGCGGGGCGTGGCGGACGCGCAGGTCGGCGACCGGCTCGCCGCCGACGGTGCGCGGGTCCAGTTCGGTGATGTCCGCGCCCATCATCTGCAGCGCGGTGATAAGGCCGGTGCGGGTCGGGTTCAGCCCGACATTGCGGACGATCAGGTCGGACCCCGGCACGATCGACCCGGCGACCAGCCAGAAGCCGGCGGACGACGGATCGCCGGGCACGACGATATCCTGCGGGGTCAGCTCGGCCTCGCCGGTGATCGCGATGACCTTACCTTCTGGGCTGTCCTCGACGCTCAGATGCGCGCCGAAGCCCTGGAGCATCCGCTCGCTGTGATCGCGTGTGGCGACCGGCTCGATCACGCGGGTGATGCCCGGCGTGTTGAGGCCGGCGAGCAGGATCGCCGACTTCACCTGTGCCGAGGCGATCGGCAGCGTGTAGGTGATCGGCACCGCCGGGCAGATGCCGCGCACCATCAGCGGCAATGTGCCGCCGGGGCTGGCCGTGATGTCGGCGCCCATCGTCGACAAGGGCGCGATGACGCGGCCCATCGGCCGGCCCGAGAGCGACGCGTCGCCGATGAAGGTCGCGGTGATCGGGTGGCTGGCGACCAGTCCCATCAACAACCGGGTCGAGGTGCCCGAATTGCCCATGTCGAGTGCGGTTTCGGGTTGCAGCAGCCCGCCGACACCCACGCCGTCGATCACCCAGGTGCCGTCGTCCTCGCGCACGATCGTCGCGCCCATGGCACGCAGGGCGGCCGCGGTAGCAAGGACGTCCTCACCCTCCAGCAGGCCGGTCACGCGGCTGGTGCCGACCGCGAGCGCCGAGAACATCAGCGCGCGGTGGCTGATCGACTTGTCGCCGGGAACCGCGATTGATCCGGTCAGCGGACCCTGGGGCGCGCTGGCGTGGGGCTGGGGTGTGTCATGGGCCATCGGCGCGGGCTTTTGACAGTGCGGTCCCGCTATGGCAAGGCGCGGGCAACTTTCGTGGGCGGCACTTTTGTGTCCGGCCGGAAATCACCACAGTCCATATCCGAAAGGTAGCAGGCGGCATGATCAAGCCGGAATGGGGTACGAAGCGTTCGTGCCCGAAATGCGCGACGCGTTTCTACGACCTCGAAAAGGACAATCCCGTCACCTGCATCAATTGCGGGCACGCGTGGGAGCCGGAACCGATCCTGAAGTCGAAGCAGCCGCTGCCGTTCGAGGTGGTCAAGGCCGACACCAAGAAGGACGACGCCGACCTGGGTGCCGACGACGAAGAACTGGCCGTGGCCGCCGACGACGAGGAACCCTCGGCCGACGACGAGGTCGATCTGGGCGGTGACGACGATCTTGGCGTCGAGGCGCCGGTCAACGACGACGATCATTGAGTCGTCGCGGCGGCGGTGTTCCGCGGTCCGGTCGGACCGGACGGGAACACCGCCGCCGCAAAGTTTTTCGGGCAAGTGCGATATGATGCTTGCCAAGGTTGGCGACCCCGGCTAGGGACGCGCCTCCCGGGAAGAAATGGGGCCGTAGCTCAGCTGGGAGAGCGTTCGCATGGCATGCGAAAGGTCAGGGGTTCGATCCCCCTCGGCTCCACCACTTCTTCCCCGGATGATGAATTCGCCGTTCTGACGGCATCATCCAAATCTATCCTCACCCATCGCAAATCTTCGCCGCCTGACCGAGCCTGGCATCGCCAGCGTCGTCGCGGTCTGCTACATGACGTCTGTGTCACACAGCATCCCCCACAGCTTCCCGATCGGCATTGATCCGGCCGACATCGACTTCATGGGTCATGTCAACAATGCCAGCTACCTGAAATGGGTGCAGGCGGCGGTCATCAGCCACTGGCAGCGCATCGCGCCGCCCGACGCGGTCGCCGCCCATCTGTGGGTCGCGCTGAAGCACGAGATCACCTATCGCAAGCCGGCGTTCCTGGACGACGATGTCGTGGCCACCGTTCTGCTGGAAAAGGTGCAGGGCGCGCGCGCGTTCTACGACACCGTCATCAAGCGCGGCGAGGACGTCATCGCCGAGGTCAAGTCGAGCTGGTGCTGCCTGGACGCGCAGACGCTGCGGCCGGCGCGGCTGGCGGCGAGCGTGGTGGAGCGCTTCTTCCCCAAGGGGTGAGGGGGCAGACGTTCACGGTCCCCCCAAGCCCGTCATTGCTTCGCTACGCTCGCAATGACGCAAACAGGGTTTCAGCCGCGCTTCAACCGCACCAGCGCCGCGTCCAGCGCCGACAGGAAGCGTGAGCGGTCGGTCTTGGCGAACGGGGCGGGGCCACCCACCGCATCGCCGCCGGCGCGCAGGTCGGCCATGATCGCGCGGACGGCGACCGCGTTGCCGATCGAGCTATGGGTAAACGGCTTGCCGGTGGGCGACACGACCGTCGCGCCGGCCTTCAGGCACCGATCGGCGAGCAGGATGTCGGCGGTGACGACCACGCAATGCGCGTCGGCGGTGTCCGCGATCCAGTCATCGGCCGCGTCGAACCCGTCGCTGACGACGACCCGGTCGATCAGCGGATGGGCCGGGATGCGGAAATGCGCATTGCTGACGATGGTCGCCGGCACCTCATGGCGCCAGGCGACCTTGTAGATCTCGTCCTTGACCGGGCAGGCGTCGGCATCGACGAGGATACGGACGCCCGCCACGGACAGGCTTACTGACCCTGCGGACGGCGTGCGCGCATCGTCGGACGGGTGGGGGCACCACCGCGCTGCGGCGGGCCGCCCTCGCGACGCTGCGGTGGGCGACGGTCGTTGCTGCCGCCACGCGGCGCACCGCCCTGCGGCAGGTCGGGCTTGCCCTGGATCGCCTCGATCGCGACGTCATCGGCCTCCTCGGGGCTGCTGCGCGAGAGGCCGGCGACGAACCGCTGCGACGCCACGCGCGGGATCTCAAACATCGTCTCGTTCTGACCGATGCGGATCGCGCCGATCTCGTTCTTGGTGATGTGCCCGCGACGGCAGATCAGCGGCAGGATCCAGCGCGCATCCGCGTTCTGGCGACGGCCGATGTTCATGCGGAACCAGACGGTATCCTCGAACCCGGCGCGCGGCCCGTCGTTGCGCTCGGGGCGCTGGGCGGCACCCTGGTCGAGCATTTCCTCCGGCACCGGCATCGCGTTGCGGTGCGCGTGGACCAGCATCGCCGCGATATCCTCGGGGCTGCGTTCGGCCATCAGGCGCTCGGCCAGCGCGCGATCCTCGTCATCGACCTCGACCGGCTGGAGCAGCGCGACGATCAGGCGTTCGCGGTCGTTGGCGCGAATGTCGTCGGGCGACGGCACCGGTACCCACTCTGCGTTGATCTTGGCCCCGCGCAGCATCATATCGACGCGGCGACGGCGCTGATAGGGCACGATCAGCACGGCGGTGCCCTTCTTGCCCGCGCGACCGGTACGGCCCGAGCGATGCTGGAGCGTCTCGGCATCGCGCGGCATTTCGACATGGACGACCAGGCTGAGCGTCGGCAGATCAATGCCGCGCGCGGCAACGTCGGTGGCGACGCAGACGCGGGCGCGCTGATCGCGCAGCGCCTGAAGTGCGGCGTTACGCTCGTTCTGGCTGTGCTCACCCGACAGCGCGACGGCGGCAAACCCGCGCTCGATCAGGCTGGCATGCAGGTGGCGGACATTGTCGCGCGTGGCGCAGAACAGCATCGCCGTTTCCGCCTCGTGAAAACGCAGCAGGTTGATGACCGCATGTTCGATGTCGGACGGCGCGACGGCCATCGCCTGATAGGTGATGTCGCCGTGGCCGCGATCCTCGCCGACGGTCGAGATCCGCAGCGCGTCGCGCTGATAGCGCTTGGCGAGGGCGACGATCGGGCGCGGCATGGTCGCCGAGAACATCAGCGTCCGGCGCTCGGGCGGCGAGGCGTCGAGGATATGCTCCAGATCCTCGCGGAAGCCCATGTCGAGCATCTCGTCCGCCTCGTCGAGCACGGCGACCTTCAGCGCCGACAGGTCGAGGGCGCCACGCTCCAGATGGTCGCGCAGGCGGCCCGGCGTGCCGACGACGATATGCGCGCCGTGGCTGAGGCTGCGACGCTCCTTCGAGGCGTCCATGCCGCCGACGCAGGTCGAGATACGGGCACCGGCCTTGGCATAGAGCCACATCAGTTCGCGGCTGACCTGCAACGCGAGTTCGCGGGTCGGGGCGATGATGAGCGCCATCGGCAGACGCGGCGGCGGCAGCTGACCTTCCTCGCCGAGCAGTTCGCCGGCCATCGCCAGACCGAATGCCACGGTCTTGCCGGAACCGGTCTGGGCGGAGACGACCATGTCGCGGCCGATCGCCTGCGGTTCAAGGACAGACGCCTGAACCGGGGTGGGGGCTTCGTATCCGCGTTCGGTCAGCGCGCTGGACAGCAGGGGGGGTAGATTCGAAAAGGGCATGGGCCTCCGGGGTGGACCGCCAAACGCGGTCGAAAACGGCTCCGGGGCCGGCTGCACCAGTGCGCAGACGTGTCATCGGTACCGTCAAATTACATGGGTCGCCGGACGCACCGGCAACATCGAAGCGGCCGCCTACACCAGAATGCGGCAAAAAGCGAGTGGTGTGTTCGTGGCGTGTTCAAGGACGGGAAATCGTCAATCGCCCCTGGATACCGCGCCGTCACCCCCGCACAGGCGGGGATGGCGACGCGGTATATCCTTCAGCGCAGTTTGGCGATCGTCAGGCCGTCGGCCTTGGCGCGATCCTTGGTCGATTCCTCGCTGCGGGTCAGGGCTTTGGCGATCGCCTTCAGCGGCATGCCCTTCTTGGCGAGCAGGTTCAGCTTCTGGATCTCGTCCGGTTTCCACGGCTGGCGGTGGCGTTCAAACTTGTCGTCGCTCATGGTCGTTCGTCCATCATCATGTCCCGGGCGAAATAGGCGCGTCCGGGCGATCCGGCAATGTAGCCGGTCGGCGTACGGCGTCGGATGCAAATACTGCAACGAGGCTGTCCTATCATGCGCTTGTCAGCGTCGCGGGACCGGCATAGCTGATGGCGGTGCAGAGGATGTTGGACAGGGTGAGGACGAGCCGTAAGGCTCGGGCGGCGATGGCCGACTACAGCTTCGCGCCCCACGAACAGCCGACCTTTCCCGGATCGCCCTATAACCCCGCACACGCGACGTGGCGTCGCGTGGTGTACGGCCTGGTCGCGGTGGTCATGGCCCTGACCATGACCTTCGGCTACGCGCTGGTGACGATCAACATCCAGGCGCTGGCGGGGGGACTCGACATCTATGTCGCCGATGCCGGCTGGCTCACCGCCGCCTATGTCGGCACCAACGCCTGCGCGAACCTGTTGCTGGTCAAGGCGCGGCAGCAGTTCGGGATCCCCGCCGTCTCGCACACGCTGCTGATCGTCTATGCCGGCGCGACCGTGTTTCAGGTGCTGGTGCCCGGGTTCGGTTCGGCGCTGATGGTGCGCGCGGTCGACGGGATGACGGCGGCGGCGCTGTCGACGCTGACGCTGTATTACCTGATCCAGATGGTACCGGCCAAGTTCCGGCCGATCGCACTGCTGCTGGGGGTCACCCTGCCGCAGTTCGGATCGCCGCTGGCGCGGATGGTGCCGGTGGAAATGCTGGTGGCGGGGAACTGGCACGGGCTGCACCTGATCGAGCTTGGCCTTGCGCTGGCCGCGCTGGCGGCGATGTGGGCGGCCCCCCTGCCGCCCAGCCAGCAGCACAAGGCGTTCGAGAAGCTGGACCTGGTCACGGTCGCGCTGTTCCTGCCGGCGATGTGGCTGATCTGCGGCGTGCTGGCATCGGCGCGGCTGCTATGGTGGACCGACACGCCGTGGCTGGGATGGGCGCTGATGGCGGCGGTGCCGCTGGTCGTCGGCGTCCTGCTGATCGAACTGAACCGCAAGAACCCGCTGATCGACCTGCGCTGGATAACCAGTCGCGACATGGCCCGGTTCGCGATCGTCGCGTTCCTGATGCGGCTGATCCTGTCCGAACAGAGCGTCGGCGCGATCGGCCTGATTACCGCCGCCGGGCTGAACACCGACCAGACGCACCGGCTGTTCGGGGTCGTGATGGCGGCGATGGTGGCGGGGGCGGTGACGGCGGTGCTGACCGCCTCGCCGAAAAGTCCGCCCTATCAGGTGATGGTCGCCGCGCTGATCGTGACGCTGGCCGCGTGGATGGACAGCGACGCGACCGCGCTGACCCGTCCGGCGCAACTGATGGTCAGCCAGGCGATGGTCGGGTTCGCCACCATGCTCTTCATCGGCCCCTGCCTGCTCTACGGGTTCATGCGACTGATGGAGCGCGGGGCGACCGTGCTGGTCAGCCTGGTCGTGCTGTTCAACCTGACGCAGAATCTGGGCGGCCTGCTGGGCGCGGCGCTGTTTGGCACCTATCAGGTCGCGCGGACCCGCGTCCACGCGCTGGCCATGTCCGAACACCTGCTGGGCAGCGACCCGCAGGTCGCCGCAAGGCTGGCACAAGGCCCCGGTGCGCTGTCGGCCGCGCTGACCCAGCAGGCGACGATCATGGGCTTCAACGACATGTTCCGCGTCATCGCGCTGCTGGGTATCGTCACCTTCTGCGTGATCCTGTTCTTCCGTCTCTCCAACCGTGTCCGCCAGAAACGCGCGGCCCTGGGACCAGCCACATGACCGATACCGCCGCCCCGGCACCCGCCCCAGCCACACCCGCGCCCGCACCCGCACCCACAGATGCAGCCGAAACGCCCGCGACCGCCGGGCCGCGCCGGACCTGGCGGCCGGCACCGCGCCATCCGGTCGCCGGCGTCGTCATCATCCTGATCGCGATCGCGGCGTTGCTGGCGATCGCCGCGGCATGGAAGCTGCCGCCGTTCGGGGCGGGCGACGAGGTGACGCAGAATGCCTATGTCCGCGGCCGTACCACCGTGATCGCCCCGCAGGTGAGCGGCTATGTGGTCGCAGTCGAGGTCCGGGATTACGCGCAGGTGAAGGCCGGGCAAGTCCTGGCGCGGATCGACGACCGGATCTACCGCGCGAAGGTGGCGCAGGCGCAGGCCAATGTCGACGCGGCGCTCGCCTCGCTGGCCAACAGCCGGCAGAGCCAGGCGTCGCGTGCGGCCGGCGTACTGAGCCAGTCGGCGGCGCTCGCCTCGGCTAAGGCGCAGTTGCTGAAGGCGCGGGCGGACATGGCCCGTGTCGACGATCTGGTCCGCGACGGTGCCGTGTCGCAGCGTGAACGCGACCAGACGCTGGCGGCCTTGAGGGCGGCAGAGGCGACCGTGCGTCAGGCGGGGGCGGCCGGCGAGATCGCGCGCCAGGACGTCCGCACGGTGCAGGTCGGCCGCAGCGGGCTGGAGGCGCAGGTCGAGGCTGCGCGTGCGCAACTCCATCTCGCGCAGATCGACCTTGGCAATACCGTGATCCGCGCCCCCGAGGCCGGGCAGGTCGGCGAGGTGGGTGTGCGGCTGGGGCAATATGTGACCAACGGTACGCAGCTGCTGCAGATCGTACCCGCCGACCGCTGGATCATCGCCAATTTCAAGGAAACACAGACCGCGAAGATGGCCCCCGGCCAGCCGGTGTCGCTGGTCGTCGACGGTCTGGGCGATGCGGTGCTGAAGGGTCATATCGAGCGACTGTCCCCCGCCGCGGGATCGGAGTTCGCGGTGCTGAAGCCGGACAATGCGACGGGCAATTTCGTGAAGGTGCCGCAGCGGATCGGCGTGCGGATCACGGTCGATCCCGGCCAGCCGCTCGCGGCGCGGCTGCGGCCCGGCATGTCGGTCGAGGCGCGCGTGGACACGAGCGCCCGATGACGCGGTCGATCCTGATCCTGGCGCTGATGGCCAGTGCCTGTGCCGGACCACGGCCGATGGCGCCGGGCGCCGCCTCGGTCGCGCCGCCGGCCGGATGGCGCACGGGCGGCACCGCCGATACCGTGATCGCGACCGAATGGTGGCGGACATTCGGCGATCCTGTTCTCGCGCGGTTGATCGAACAGGCGCTGGCGAACAATCCGGATATTGCGACGGCGGCGGCGCGGGTCGAGGAAGCCCGGGCCGGCGTGCTGGCGGCGCGTGGCGCGCAACTGCCGGCGATCGGGGTCGGCGGCGGCCCCGTCGAGCAGCGTGCGATCAATCCGTTCGGCGTGCCCGTCGACCAGACGATCGGGCAGGTGCAGGCGACGGTGTCCTACGACTTCGACCTGTTCGGCCGGTTGCGGAACCAGACGGCGGCGGCGCGCGCGACGTTGCTGTCGGCGCAAGCGGCACGCGATACCGTCCGTCTGGCGATCGCGACCTCGACGGCCAGCGCCTACATGACGTTGCGGTCGCTCGATGCCCGGCTGGCGGTGTTGCGAGAGACATTGGCGGCACGCGCGGAATCGCGACGGATCGCGCGGCGGCGGTTCGACGTCGGCTATTCGTCGCGATTCGAACTGGCGCAGGCCGATGCCGACTACCGCGCGACCGAACAGCTGATCCCGGCCGCCTTGCTGGCGATCACGCGGACCGAGGATGCGATCAGCGTCCTGACCGGCACGTCGCCGCGCGCGATCGAACGCGGGGTCGCACTCGACCGGCTGGCCCTGCCGCCGATCACCGCGCCGGTGCCGGCATCGGTCCTGCGCTGCCGGCCGGATATCGCGCAGGCGGAGGCGCAGATCGTTGCCGCCGATCGTTCGCTGGATTCCGCGCGCGCGGCGTTCATGCCGAACATCGCGCTGACCGGGTCGGGCGGGTTCGTTGTGTCGAGCCTGCTCGCCAATCCGGTCAGCATCTTTTCGATCGGTGCCAATGCGTTGCAGCCGATCTTTCAGGGCGGGCGGCTGCGCGCGCAGGCGGATGCGGCGGCGGCCCGGCGCGATCAGGCGGCATTCGCCTATCGCAAGGCGGCACTGGGCGCGTTTCGCGACGTCGATGACGCGCTGGCCGGGGTGCGCCGATACGACGAGCAGGAACGCGCGTTGGCGGCGCAGCGTGATGCGGCGGCACTGGCGCTGAAACTGGCGACCGAACGCTATCGCAGCGGCTATTCGGCCTATCTCGAACAGGTCGACGCACAGCGCGGATTGCTCGCGACCGAACTGGCACTGGTGCAGGCGCGCGCCGACCGGCTGACGGCGGCGGTGACGCTGTACCAGGCGCTGGGCGGCGGCTGGGGGGTGCCGTCCACCGCGCCGTGATGGGGTGCCGTGACGGGTTGGCGGCGGGCGTGAAGCGCGTATGCTGTGCCGCCTGTCACCCCCGGAGTACTGCATGCATCCGATTTTCGCCGCCGCCTCCACCATCCTGCTCGCCTCCCCGGCGCTGGCCAGTCCGCAGGTGGGGGTTGCTACCGCCAACCCGCTGCTCGCCGACTGGACCGGTCCGTCTGGCGGGGTGCCGCCGTGGGACAAGGTGAAGCCCGAGCTGTTCCCGCAGGCGTTCGACACGACGATGGCGGAACGCGCGGCGGAGTATCGCGCCATCGCCGACAATCCCGCCAAGCCGACCTTCGCCAACACGATCGTGCCGATGCAGACGGCGGGCGCGCGGTACGGCCGGGTCATGACCCTGTTCGGGGTGATGACCGGCAACATGAACAGTCCGGCCTATCAGGCGCTCGACCGGGAATGGTCGCCGCGCTTTTCCGCCGCATCGGACGCGATCACGTTCGACCCCAAACTCTTCGCGCGGATCGCCGCGATCTATCAGGCGCGCACTACAAGCGGGCTGAATGCGCAGCAGCAGCGGCTCGTGACCCGGATGTACGACAGCTATGTCCGCCAGGGGGCCAGACTGACCCCGGCGCAAAAGGTTCAGCTGGGTCAGTATAATCAGCAGCTTGCGCGGGCATTCTCGAATTTTTCCGAAAAACTGCTTGCCGATGAGAGTACCGCGATCAGCGTCACCGACGAAGCGCAGCTTGCCGGGTTGCCCGCCAGCGTGAAGGCCGTCGCAAAAGCGGCGGCGGTCGAACGTAAGTTGCCCGGCTGGGCGATCGTCAACACGCGGTCGGCGGTGGACCCGGTGCTGACCTACGCCACCGACCGGGCTTTGCGCGAGAAGGTCTGGCGCGCGTTCGTCGGGCGTGGCGACAATGGCGATGCCAATGATACCAACGCGACGATCGCGGCCATCGTGAAACTGCGTGCCGACCGTGCGCACCTGCTGGGTTTTACGACGCATGCCGACTGGCGGATGCAGGACACCATGGCGAAGACGCCGGCGGCGGCGATGGACCTGATGATGCGGGTGTGGCCGGCGGCGAAGGCGCGCGTGGCCGAGGAGGTGGCCGACATGCAAAAGATCGCCGGCACGTCGCTGACGATCGAGCCGTGGGACTATCGCTTCTATCAGGAAAAGGTGCGCAAGAGCCGCTATGATCTCGATCAGGCGCAGCTGAAGCCGTATTTCGAGCTGAACAACATCATCCAGGGTTCGCTCTATGCCGCCAACCGGCTGTACGGGCTGACGTTCAAGGAAATCACCGGCACCGTGCCCGTGTTCGAGCCGAACATGCGGGTGTGGAGCGTGACGGACCGCGCAGGGAAACCCGTGGGCCTGTTCTACCGCGACGATTTCGCGCGGACGGGCAAGCGGTCGGGCGCGTGGGCCAACACCTATCGCAGCCAGCGTGGCCTGCCGCCGGCGCAACTGGTGCTGTCGTCCAACAACAACAACTTCGCCAGGGGCGCGGCGGGCGAGCCGGTGCTCATCAGCCTCGACGACGCGCAGACGCTGTTCCACGAATTCGGCCACGCGATCCATGCGATGCTGCAGAACGTGTATTATCCCGGCCTCGCGGGGACGCCGCGCGATTTCGTGGAATATCCCAGCCAGGTGAACGAGCATTGGCTGCTGACCCGCGACGTGCTCGACAAATATGCTCGCCATTACCAGACCGGCGCGGCGATGCCGCAGGATCTGCTCGACAAGGTCGAGACGTCGCGCACCTTCAATCAGGGGTTCGCGACCGCCGAATATCTGTCGTCGGCGATCGTCGACATGAAGATCCATACCGTGCCCGACGGCGTGATCGACCCCGATGCGTTCGAGGCGAAGACGCTGGCCGCGATCGGCATGCCCAAGGAACTGGTGATGCGTCACCGGGTGCCGCAGTTCCAGCACCTGTTCTCGTCGGACAGCTATTCCGCGGGCTACTACAGCTATCTGTGGTCCGAAACGATGGACGCCGACACCTTCGCCGCGTTCGAGGAGGCGGGCAGTCCGTGGGACAAGCCGACCGCGGACCGGTTCGCCACCCTGTTGCTGTCGACCGGCAACGAAACCGACCGGGCCGAGGCCTATCGCGCCTTCCGTGGCCGCGACCCGGACGTGAATGCGTTGTTGAAGAAGCGGGGTTTTCCCGTGCAGTAACGACCTCGTCATCCCGGCGCGCGCCGGGATCCAGAGCTGCAAGGGGTATCCCTCGTGGCTCTGGATCCCGGATCAGGTCCGGGATGACGGTTGCGTTACCGGCCCGCCTTCAGACGGATGGCCTGCCCGCCGCCGGGGGCCAGCGCGATGACCATCGTATCGCCCTTGCGGACCGTTTTCGTCTCGATGGTGATCGCGTGACGCGCCGCGGTGCGGTAATCCGCGTTCGGCCCGTCGCGATAGATTTGCGCGGTGTAGGTTTTGCCGGGATCGAGGAAATCGAGCGTGATGGTCATCGACCGCGGGTTCTCGTCGGTGACGCTGCCGATATACCAGTCATCGGACTTCATATCCTTGCGCGCGAAGGTCGCGTAATCGCCGACCGCGCCGTTCAGGACGCGGGTGTCGGACCAGTCGGTCGGCACGTCCTTGATGAACTGGAAGGCGGCCGGATATTTCGCGTAATTCTCGGGCGTATCGGCGGCCATCACGACCGGCGAGTACAGCACGACGTAAAGCGCCAGCTGCTTGGCGATGGTCGACAGGATATCGCTGTCATCCGACCCCTTCAGGCTGAGGACGCCCGGCGTGAAGTCCATCGGCCCGGCGAGCATCCGGGTGAAGGCAAGGTTCGCCTCATGCTCGGGCGGGTTCTTCACCGTCCAGCTGTTATATTCCATGCCCCGCGCACCTTCGCGAGCGACCCAGTTGGGATAGGTGCGACGCAGGCCGGTGTCCTTGAACGGCTCGTGGCTGTCGATCGACACCTTGTACTTGGCGGCGGTCTGCACGACGCGCAGATAGTGGTTCGACATCCACTGCCCCTCGTGCCACTCGCGCTTGCGGGTGCCGTCGGCGTCAACACGCTCGATCTGGCCGGCGTCGGTGACGTAGCCAGTCTTCACGACCGGCTCGCCGTGGTCGCGGGCAAAGGCGAACGCGCTGTCGAGCTGGCTGTCGTAATGGCTGGCTGATCCGCCCGTTTCGTGATGGCCGATCAGATAGACGCCCTTCGACTTTGCGTAGTCCGCCAGATACTTGGCGTCGAAATCCGGCGTCGGTTGCGAGAAGTTCATCGCATTGCCGTTGCCGAACCAGTCGCCGTCCCAGCCGACGTTCCAGCCCTCGACCAGTACGCCCGGAATCTTGTTGGCGCTGGCGAAGTCGATGTAGGTCTTCACATTGGCGTTGGTCGCGCCATGCTTCGGACCCGTCGCCCAGGTCCACTTGCCGGTAATCATGTTCCACCACACACCGACGAATTTGCCGGGCTTGATCCACGACACGTCACCCAGTTTGTTGGGTTCGTTGAGGTTCAGCTCCAGGTGGCTCATGTAGAGACCGGGCGCGTCGTCCGAGATAATCATCGTCCGCCACGGTGTTGCGAACGGCAGGTCGCGGCTGACCTTGGCGGCGCCTGCGCCCGGCATCAGCACGGCCTTCAACGTATTACCCTCGACCTTGGCGACCTGCATCCCCGAATAATCGACCAGCGCCGCCTCGTGCAGCGCGACGTGCGTGCCGCTGGCCAGCTTCAGCGTCATCGGCGTCTGTGCGGTGCCGACGTCCTTCAGCGGGGTGGTGTTGTAGAGATATTCCTCACGGTTCCACTCGAACGCGGGGATCCACCATGCCGTCGCCTGATCGGCAAAGGCGAACTGGGTCAGTTCCTCCGCGATATTGGCATGAGTCAGGTTGGGCTGTGCGGGCAGTTCGTAGCGAAAGCCGACCCCGCTGTCCTCGACCCGGAACACGATGTCCATCATCCGGTGCAAGCTGGTCGCCTCGGTCACGCGGACGCGCAGTTCCTTGTGATTGTTGCGGATCGTCTTCCATTCGCCATACGGCTGCGTCCAGCTGGTGTCGGACTTCGTCTCTTTCGCCGAAGTGATCTGCATGTTGCGATCGAGCTTGGGCTGGTCGGTCAGCAGGAAGCCGAGCCGCGACGGCGCGACGATCAGTTCGCCCTTGCGCGTTACCGAATAGACCGTGTGGCCTTCGGGATCGGTCGCGACGGTGACGACGATGTTGCCGTCGGGCGAGGTCACGGTCGCGCTGGGGATGACGACCGGCGGCTGTGGCTTGATCGTCTCGTTGACGGTCGGCGCGTCCTGTGCGGTCGCGCCGGTGGCGAGCAGGGTCAGCGCGAGCGCGGTGGATGCGAGAAATTTCATGATGCAATCCTTTCGGCGACGATTGCGCCGTATCCATTGAAATGCCAGCTATTCACGTCGTTTACGACTTCCAGCTGCCGCCAGGTATCAGGGTCGATCGGCCGCCAGATGGTCGGTTCCGGCCCCATGTTGAACGCACAGAGCAGGGTCTGGTCCGCAACGCGGCGTTCGAATACGAGCATCGTGGCTCCGACCTCGACCAGCGTCAGGTCCCCCGCAGCCAGTGCCGGGTTGTCGCGACGCAGCGCGATGAGCCGGCGGGTCAGGTGGAGCAGGGCACGAGGATCCGCCTCCTGCCGGTCGACGGCCAGCGGAATATGCTCCGGGCCGACCGGCAGCCACGGCGTGCCCGATCCGAAGCCGGCATTGGGCGCGTCGGCGATCCAGGGCATTGGCGTCCGCGCGCCATCGCGCGACAGGGTGAGCGGCCAGTTCGCGATCGCCTCGGGGTCCTGAAGCAACTCGAAGGGGACGTCGACCTGCGGCAGGCCCAGTTCCTCGCCATAATATAGGAACACATTGCCGCGTAAGGACAGCAGCAGCAGCATCTTCATGGCGGCGAAGGCGGTGCGGTCGGTCGCCCCCCACCGGGAAATGGCGCGCGGGGCATCGTGGTTCTCGAACGCCCAGCTTGGCCAGCCAGCCGCCGCATCCTCGGGCCAGACGCGGGTCGAGGCGGCGACGGTCTGCGGGTCGAGCGCGGGCGCGTAGAGGAAGTCGAAGCTGTAGGCGCTGTTCAGCCGCGTTTCGCCGGCGGTGAACAGCTTCATCTCGCGTTCGCTGTCGTCCCCGCCGACCTCCGCCACGGTGAACCGGTCGCCATAGGTGTCGAGCAAGGCCCGGATCCGTTCGAGGAACAGCGGGATGTCGGCGTGGCTCTGATTGTTGACCTTCAGCTGGAAGTCGAACGGTCGGGTGCGGACGCGGTTCGTCGGCGGGGCTGGCGGGTTATCGGTCAGCGCCGGTTCGTGCATCGTGAAATTGATCGCATCGAGCCGGAAACCGTCCACGCCGCGGTCGAGCCAGAACCGCGCGGTGTCGATCAGTTCATCTTGAACTTCGCCATTATGAACATGGAGTTGCGGCTGTTCCTTCAAGAAGTTGTGAAGATAATATTGCCGGCGACGGGCATCCCAGGTCCAGGCCGGGCCGCCGAAGACCGACTGCCAGTTCGACGGCGGGCTGCCATCGGCCTTGGCATCGGCCCAGACATACCAGTCGGCCTTGGGGTTGTCGCGGCTCGATCGGCTTTCGGTGAACCAAGGATGCTCGTCGCTGGTATGGCTGTAGACCTGGTCGATGATGACCTTCAGCCCCAGTTTGTGGGCGCGTGCCATCAGGGCGTCGAAATCGACGAGCGTGCCAAAGATCGCATCGACATCGCGATAGTCCGCAACGTCATAGCCGAAATCCTTCATCGGCGATGTGAAGAACGGGGACAGCCAGATCGCGTCGACCCCAAGACTGGCGACGTATGGGAGATGCGCGGTGATGCCGTTCAGGTCGCCGATCCCGTCGCCGTTGGAGTCGGCAAAGGAGCGCGGATAGATCTGATAGATCACCGCGCCCTTCCACCAGGGGCGGTCGGGCAGGGCAGCGGGCAGGCGATCGGTCTGGGGCATGTCAGTTCTTCTCCGCAGCGCACACGGTATAGCCGAATGCGGGCAGGGTCAGCATCACGCTGCCCGGTGCCGCCGCACGGGGGGCGCAGCGTCCGGCCAGCGTCGTAAAGCGCGTGGAGGCGGTGTCCACCTCCACCGCCTGGGTGATCGGCGCAGGCGTCGTGTTGAAGGCGATCAGCACTTCGCGCCCCGTGGTCGGGTCGAACCGCGACACCGCGAACAGGCCGGGTGCGTCGCCGGCCGCGCGGAGCATCTGACGGCCACGGGTCAACGCGGGAGTGGTGGTCCGCAGCCGGGCGAGCATCGCGATCTGACGGTAGAGCGGGTGGCGCGGGTCGAAGCTGGCGGTCGCCGTCGTCTTGCTGGTGCCGACGAGCGCGTTGTCGTTGTAGACCGCGACGCGGCTGGCGAACATGTCCTCGCGCGCGTCCTGATCGTTGCCGTCGCCGGCAAACCCCTGCTCATCGCCCGAATAGATCGTGGGGACGCCGCGCAGGAGCATCAGCATCGCGTTGCCCAGTTCGACGCGCGACAGGATTTCCGCATCCGAGGCTTGGGGGTTGCCGAGGCGGACGTCGCGGGCGAAACGGCCGTGGTCGTGGTTGCCGGTGAAGGTCGGCAGGATCGCCGCCGTGTCCTCACCCCTGGCGTAGAGCACGTCGCCCTCGAACAGGCTGGCCAGCACGCTGGTCGGCTTGTTTTCCCCCACGACCTGCTGGATTGCGGTCTGGAACGCGAAGTCGAGGACGGCCGGATAGCTGGCGATCCTGGTCCAGCGTGCGAGATAGCCCGGCTCCATGCCCGACGTGACTTCGCCGAAGATATGGAAGTTCGGGATGCCGCGTGCGGCCGCGCGGGCCTGCATCGCGGGGACGAAGCTGCGCCAGAAAGCGGGGTTCACGTGCTTGGCGGTATCGACCCGGAAGCCGTCGACGCCGTAACGGTCGATCCAGCCGCCGAAAATGTCGATCATGCCGGCGATCACGCGTGGGTTTTCGGTCATCAGATCGTCGAGGCCGGAGAAATCGCCCATCGTCGAGCTTTCGCCGGCAAAGGTCGAATTGCCGCGATTATGATAAAGCGTCACGTCGTTCAGCCATGCCGGAGTCTTCGCCTGTGCCTCGCCGGCGGGTACATAGGGGGTGTAGGCATAGGACGGGTTGGTCAGTTTGGCGAAATTGGCGGGGGTCTGCACGTCCTCACCAGCGAAGCCGGGGTTGATCGGCTTGCCCGACACGCCGCCCTTGCGCTGATAGGGGTATGTTGCCCGGTCGCGATAGGGACAGGGCGTGCCCTCGCCGCATTCGTGGAATTGGATCACGTCGGCGGTGTGGTTGACGATAATGTCCATATAGACCTTCATCCCCCGGCCATGCGCGGCGTCGACGAACGCCTTCATGTCGGCCTCGGTCCCCAGATGCGGGTCGACGCGGGTGAAGTCGGTGATCCAGTAGCCGTGATAGCCGGCGGACTCCCGACCCTTCGCGCCCTGCACCGCCTTGTTCTGGAAGATGGGGCCAAGCCAGATCGCGGTCGCCCCGAGCGACTGGATATAGTCCAGCCGCTCGGTCAGCCCCTTCAGGTCACCGCCGTGATAGAAGCCCTTGTGGGTCGGATCGAAGCCGGTGGTTAGCGGCCCGCCGGACAGGCCGCCGCGATCGTTCGACGGGTCGCCATTTTCGAACCGGTCGGGCAGCACGAAATAGATGACCTCGTCCTGCGGCAGGCGGGCGCGGTAGTCCCGCGTCACCGCCGGTGCATCGGCGGCGGCCGCGACGGGTGTCGCAAGGGTGGTCGCGGCCAGCAGGGCGGCGGCAAGGCGTAAGGTCATGCGGGAAGGCTCCGGTTCGGGGCGGCGGCGAGCGCGCGCAGCAGGTCGGCATGGGCGGGCAGGCTGGTGGCGACACGCGCGGCCATCGTCGCTGCGGTATTGAGGAAAACGGACAGATCGTCGGACGCGACCTGATCGGCCAGCGGGTGCCAGGCATCGGGCAGGATATCCTGACCGATCAGCACCTGCGTCCAGCCGGCTTCGGTAAACAGCTCATCGTCCTCCCGCGACACTTGCGCCCGTTCGCGCCACAGCGCCAGTTTGGCTGTCAGATCTTTGGGCAGCGCCATGGCGCGCGCCGCCCGCCACATCGGTTCGTCGCGGCGGTTGGCGTGGTAGTGGAGGATCAGGAAATCGCGGATCCGGTCATATTCGCGGTGCGTCTGGCGGTTGTAGGCATGGCGGGCGGCGTCGTTGGTCCCCGGGCCGGGCAGGTTTTGCAACAACCGGGCGATCGCGGTCTGGACGAGGTGGATGCTGGTCGATTCCAGCGGCTCCAGAAACCCGCTCGCCAGCCCGATCGCGATGCAGTTGTGCGACCAGAACGCGCGCCGCTTGCCCGCCGTGAAGCGTATAGGGCGCGGATCGCCAAGCGCGGCACCGTCGAGATTGCCGAGCAAGGTGGCGGCGGCCTCGTCGTCGCTGAGGAACGCGCTGGCATAGACCAGCCCGTTGCCGGTCCGGTGCTGAAGCGGGATCCGCCATTGCCAGCCGGCGGCGCGCGCGGTCGCGCGGGTATAGGGCACGGGATCGGCGACACGGGCGCAGGGTACCGCCATTGCCCGGTCGCAGGGCAGCCAGTACGACCAATCGTCGAACCCCACATCCAGCGTCCGGCCGAGCAGCAGCGCGCGAAACCCCGTGCAGTCGACGAAGAGATCGCCCGCCACGCGGCGCTGATCGTCGAGCGTGACGGCGGTAATATCGCCGGTGGCGGCGTCGCGATCGACCGCGACGACCCGCCCCTCGGTCCGCTTCACGCCGCGCGCCTCGGCCAGCGTGCGAAGATAGCCGGCATAAAGGCCGGCGTCGAAATGATAGGCATAGGGCAGGGGCGTCGGTCCCCGCGCCGGGGCGTGGCGTCCGGCATAGGCGGCGGTGATGTTCGGGGCATAGTCGCCGAACGGTTGTACCTTGGCCTTGGCGTTCGCGCGCAGCCAGTACTGGTGGAAGCCGATCAGGCCAAGCGGCCGTCCGACCGCGCCGAAGCCGTGCATGTAGCGGGCGTTCGGGGTGGTCCAGCCGGCAAACTCGATGCCAAGCTTGATCGTGCCCTTTGTGGCGCGCAGGAAATCGCCCTCGTCGATGCCAAGCGCGGCGTTGAACAGGCGGATCTGCGGGATCGTCGCCTCGCCGACGCCGACCGTGCCGATCGCATCGCTTTCCACCAGCCGGATGGTCCAGCCAGCCTCCAGGAAGCGCGCGAGCATCGCCGCCGCCATCCATCCGGCCGTGCCGCCGCCAACGATCACGATCGTCCGGTTCGCCGTCTCGGTCATGATCGAAGCCTCCAGCGCTGTCCCCGTCCGCCCGGTGCCGGACGGGGACGATTGCCTCAGAATTTGTAGCTGAAGCCACCGAGGAAGCGACGACCGTAACGCTGGTAGTCAATCACCTGCAACGGCTGGCCCGGATTGGTGGTGACGAACGGCTCGTCGGTCAGGTTCTGGCCCTGGACATAGAGCGACAGGCCGTTCAGCGCGCCGTTCTTGAAGTCATACCCGACCTGTGCGTCGACGATCAACTCGCCCAGTGCGCGGCGACGGACGCGACCGGCGCCGAAGCCGGACAGTTCGCCGACGAAGGTCGACCGATACCGGACGCTGCCACGCGTATTCAGGCCCCATTTCTCGAAGAACGCGGTGCCGTTGGCGACCCAGCGCGAATAGCCGGGAATATCCTCCGACGCGCCGCCCGGGGTCGGGCTGATTTCGGTCTTGGTGTACGAACCGCCGCCGGTCAGGCCGAAGCCGTCGAGCGCGGGGATGATGTCGCCCAGACCCAGCGTACCGGCCAGTTCGACGCCGTAGATCTTGCCGCCCTCGCCATTGATGGGCAGCGTCGCAAACCCTTGCGTCGGTGCGCCGACCGGAAAGTTGGTCGGCGTGGGGAAGCCCGAATAATCATATGGGACTTCAAGGTTGTACACGTAGGACTTCAGGTCCTTGTAGAAACCCTGCGCTGCCAGATAGCCGCGCGTGCCGAAATACTTTTCCAGCGTCACGTCATAGCTGTTCGACCGGATCGGCCGCAGGAACGGGTTGCCGCCGCCGCCGTTGATGACCCCGCGCTGCTGGTCGAAGCCGTAGCCGATGGCGATCCGCATATCGTCCATGCGAGGCCGCTGCATCTGACGCGCTGCCGCCGCACGGATCACGAAGTCGCTGGGCAGGCGCAGGGCAAGATTGATGCTGGGCAGAAAGTCGACATAGGTCGCGCCGCGCGTCAGCTGGGTAAAGCCTGCGCCGTTGCTGACCAGACCCGTCGACTTCTGCTCGGTCATCACCGCCTGCACGCCGAAATTGCCGGTCAGGTCGGCGCTGCCGATCGCCGCCTTCAGGTTGCCCTGAAGATAGGCGGTCATCACGTCTTCCTCGACCTGGAAGGCCTTGGCCGCGACGTCGGCGTTGAAGTTCGGCGTCAGCTTGATGACGCCGCCGTTGAGCAAATCACGCGGGTCGTAGCTGACGATAGGGCCAAGGCCGAGATAGGCGAGGTTCGTCGGATCCTGCAGGAACTGGCTGGGGACCGGCGTTTGCGTCGCGCCATTGGCGAGCTGGACCAGCGCCTCGTTCGGGGTCAGCGACTTGGTGTGGTCGGTGTAGTTCATGCCGAACTTCACGCTCGATAGCGGGCTGTCGATCGTCTTCTCGATCTCGACCCGGTACTGCTTGATCTCGTCGATGACCTTGCGGTCGTTGTAATAGCCGGTCTGGACGTTGCTGCCGCCCCAGCCGAGCGGATCGGTCAGCTGGATCAGGTTGGGGTCGGAATAATTCAGGGTCGGCGTGAAGAACGCACCGGTCTGGCCGCTGTTGAAGCGGATGGTGTCGGTCGCACCGACACCCGCGCCGTAGCCGGTGCCGCTGTACGTCTCGAATACCACTTCGTCGCGATTGGTGCGCGAATAGCTGAGGTCGAGCATTGCCTTCCAGCCGTCGTCGCCCTCATACTTGTTGTTCCAGCCGAACGAATACAGCTTGGCCTTGCGCTCGAAGCTGTCGTTACGGACCACGCCCTCGACTCCGGTGAACGTGCCCGACGTCACCAGGCCGTTTTCGACCGTCGTGTTCGACAGCGTCGGCGCGCCGTAGCTCAGCGGCAGCTCAATGCCGCGCTTGATCTGGTCGTCGCTGAAGTCGGAATAGAAGCCGTCGAAGGTCGATGTGAACTCGGGCGCGGGCTTCCATTCCAGCGTGCCCTGAAGGCCAAGACGCTTCAGCGTGGTCGAGGTGACGTAGGACTTGGACCCGCCGATCACGGCCCCTTGCGCCACGTTGTTGTAGCCCCAGGCGTTGAACTCCTGGATCTGATACGGCTCGTTCAGGTAGGCGGCAGACAGCGCGACGCCGATCGTGTCGTTGGCGAACTGGTCGACATAGGTGCCGCTGACGCGGTAGCCATATTCCTTCGATCCGGCGTTCAGCTTGCCGATATCGGCATAGGTTCCGCGCGCGCCGACCGAGAATACGCGCTTGCCATATTCGATCGGACGGATCGACTTCAGGTCGACGGTCCCGGACAGGCCCTGGCCGACAAGACCCGCGTCGGCGGTCTTGTAGATCAGCACCTGATTGATGACTTCGGACGGATACTGGTCATATTCGACCGCGCGATTGTCCCCGGTCGAGGTCTGCTCACGGCCGTTCAGCAGGGTGGTCGAGAAGTCGGGCGCGAAACCGCGGATCGAGATCGAGTTGGAGCGGCCGTTCACGCGCTGCGACGTGACGCCGGGCAGACGGGCGATCGACTCCGCGATCGAGGCGTCGGGGAGCTTGCCGATATCTTCGGCGGAGATGGATTCGACGACCTGGCTGCTCGCCTTTTTTTCGGCGACGGCGTTTTCCAGCGCGGCGCGAAAGCCGGTGACGACGATTTCGGAATCGGCCTGGTCGGTGTCGCTCTGTGGCGCTGGCTCGGCCTGACCGGCGGGTGCGGTCGTCGCCGGCGAGTTGCTCTGGGCATGGGCACCGCCCGCCGCGACGAGCATGGCAAAGCCGAGCGCGCCACCGCTGACGCCGAGTTTCAGAATGTTGCGAATGTCGAAATGCGACGTGCCGACCCGATCGGTCATATTGATCCTCCCCTGTGGTGTCCGTCGGCGTCTTTGTGCGCCGTGGACGGAAATGCTGCAGCTCCAATGGATTCAGTCGCGTCCCATGCCAAGTCGCCCGCATACGTATTCAAAGCGGCCGGACCGGACCTGTGGCCGGACTGCAACACCGGGTATGTTGACGCTTTGGACAAACTGCGCTGTTGTCGCCACCGGACACTCCATGCAGCGCAAGCCCACCTCCTTCGACATCGCCCAGCTGGCGGGCGTCTCCCAGCCGACGGTGTCGCGTGCGCTGCGCGGCAGTCCGACGGTCAACGCCGCCACGCGGGCGCGGATCGAAGCGATCGCCAAGCGCCTGAACTACACCGTCGACCGGTCCGCCTCCAACCTGCGGTCGGGACATACGCGAACGCTGGCGCTGCTGCTGTTCCAGGATCCGACGCCCGACCGCTCGATCATCAACCCGTTCTTCCTGGCGATGCTGGGGTCGATCATGACGACCTGTGCCGAACACGCGCACGACCTGCTGATCTCGTTCCAGCAGTTCAGCAGCGACTGGCACATGGATTACGAGGACAGCCACCGCGCCGACGGATTAATCCTGCTCGGCTATGGCGACTATGCGGCGTACAAGGCGCGGCTGGAGCAACTGGTGGCGCAGGGCACGCATTTCGTCCGATGGGGGTCGGTGCAGGCGGGCGAACCGGGGCTGACGATAGGCTGCGACAACGTGGATGGCGGCACGCAGGCCTGCGCGCACCTGATCGCGACCGGTCGCCGGCGGATCGCGTTTCTGGGTGATGCCACCGATCACTACCCCGAGTTTCGCGATCGGCACCGTGGCTATCTGGCCGCGCTTGCCCAAGCCGGACTGGAGGCCGACCCGGCGATGCAGGTGTCGGCGATCTCGACCGAGGATGACGGCGAACGCGCGGCCGCCGTGCTCCTGGCGCGTGGTACGCCGCCGGACGGGATCGTCGCGGCCAGCGACGTGATCGCGCTGGCCGCGATGCGGGTGCTGGCGCGGGCCGGCCTGCGCGTGCCCGAGGATGTCGCGGTGGTCGGGTTCGACGATATTCCTGCCGCCGCGCTGGCCAATCCGCCGCTGACGACGGTCGCGCAGGACGCGGGGCTTGCCGGCCGGCGGGTGGTCGAGGCGCTGCTGGGTCGGATACGCGACGAGCGGGTCGACCGGACGATGCTGCCGACCCGGCTGGTTGTGCGCCGGTCGTCCGCCACCTGACTATAACGGAACGAGGCGCGACCAGCGCCCGAACAGGGACCAAAGAGGATATGCAGGAAAAGCCGCGTCAGGGATTTTGGGGCCTGTGGAACATCTCGTTCGGGTTCTTCGGGATCCAGATCGGGTTCGCGCTCCAGAACGCCAATATCAGCCGTATCTTCCAGTCGCTGGGCACCGGCATCGACGATCTCGCCTTCCTGTGGATCGCCGCGCCGCTGACCGGGCTGATCGTGCAGCCGATCATCGGCCATTACAGCGACCGGACCTGGGGACGGCTGGGGCGGCGGCGGCCGTATTTCCTGGCGGGTGCGTTGCTGGCGACGCTGGCGCTGGTGGCGATGCCGAACGCGCCGGTGCTATGGATCGCGGCGCTGCTGCTGTGGATGCTCGACGGGTCGCTGAACGTCGCGATGGAGCCGTTCCGCGCGTTCGTCGGCGACATGCTGGCCAAGCGGCAGCGGACCGCCGGCTATGCCTTCCAGACCGCGTTCATCGGTGCCGGCGCGGTGATCGGCAGTCTCGCCCCGATCATCCTGACCGAAGTGTTCCAGGTCGCCAACACCGCGCCGCCGGGCATGGTGCCGGCGTCGGTCCGCTACGGGTTCTACATCGGTGCGGCGGCGCTGTTCCTGGCGGTGCTGTGGACCGTGGTCACCACCCGCGAATATTCGCCCGAGCAGATGGCGCGGTTCGAGGCTGACGAACCGGCGATTTCCCATGCGGCGGGCGGTGCCGATGCGCGGCTGGCCCCGCTGTGGATCGCGTTGGGCGCAATCGTGATCGCGCTCGTCGCGACTTACGGCCTCGACAAGCCGGTCTATATCCTGGGCGGCGGGCTGGTGCTGTACGGGGTCGCCCTGCTGGCCAGTGCGGCGCTGGTGCGGCGGGGGCGGGGCGACGCGACGCTGGCGCAGATCGTCGGCGATCTGGCGGCGATGCCGGCCACGATGAAACGGCTGGCGCTGGTCCAGTTCTTCACCTGGTCCGCGCTGTTTATCATGTGGATCTATACCACGCCGATCGTCACGCAGCATGTATTCGGCACCACCGACACCAGCAGTGCGGCGTATAATGACGGCGCGAACTGGGTCGGGGTGCTGTTTGCGATCTACAACGGCGTGGCGACCTTATGGGCGTTCGTGATGCCGGCGCTGGCGGCGCGGATCGGGCGGCGCGATACGCATGTCGTCGGGTTGCTGAGCGGAGCCGCCGGCTTCGCGTCGTTCCTGGTGGTGCGCGATCCCTATTGGCTGATCGGGTCGATGGTGCTGGTCGGCATCGCGTGGTCGTCGATCCTGACGATGCCCTATGCGATCCTGTCCAGCGCGCTGCCGCAGGCGAAACTGGGCGTGTACATGGGATTGTTCAACATCTTCATCGTCCTGCCCCAGTTGATCGTGTCGTCGGTGATGGGTCAGGTGATGCGGACCTTTTTCCCGGGTGAGCCGGTCTGGGCGATGGCGGTGGCGGCGGTCGTCGTCGGGCTGGCGGCAATCACGATGCTGCGCCTGCCGCGCGATGCCTAACGGGTCTGGCGCGGCAACAGGATCGTCGCATCGAGGCCACCGCCGGCGCGATTGACCAGCATGATCTCGCCGCCCGCCTCGCGCACGATCGCGCGGGCCAGCGCGAGGCCGAGGCCGATACCGCCGGTCTCGCGATTGCGCGATGTTTCCAGCCGTGTGAACGGCGCGAAGACATCGGCCAGCCGGTCGTCGGGAATACCCGGCCCCTGATCGGCGACGACGATCGCGACCCCGTCGCTGCGGGGTTCGACCCGGACTTCGGCGGAATGGCCGTATTTCATCGCGTTCTCGATGAGGTTGCGGATCGCCCGGCGCATCAGCGAGGGCCGCAGCCGCAGCGTCAGCCGGTCGCTGTCGAGAAAGCGCACGTCACAGTCGAGATCGCGGAAATCCTCGACCACCGCGTCAACGAGCGCGGGCAGGTCGACATCGGTCGGCGGCTCGCTTGGCCGCCCCAGCCGGGCGAGCGACAGGATATCGTCCAGCGTCCGGTTCATCTCGGCGATGGTGTCGGCCATTTTGGTCCGGTCGGTGTCGTCTTCGACCGATTCGATCCGCACCCGCAACGCGGCGAGCGGCGTCCGCAGATCATGGCCGATCGCGCCGAGCATCCGGTCCTTCTCATCCAGCATCGCCGTCACGCGCAGACGCAGCGCGTTGAAGGCGGCGATCAGCGCGACGATGTCGCGTGGACCCGCCTCGCGCACCGCCGGGCTGATGTCGCCGGGCGTGAACCCCTCCGCCGCCAGCGTCAGCGCCTTCAGCGGGCGGGCGATCCGCCGGGTGATCCACAGGACCGGGATCAGGACGATGCCGTACAGGATCAGCGTCTGGCCGATCAGTCGCCAGATCAGATAGGCGTCGCTACGCGGCCAGGGCAGGCGCTGCACCAGCCAGCCACGGCCCGGCTGTTCGATGGCGATGACCAGTTCGCTGTCGGACATCGGACGCCGCAGGGGGCGGCGCAAGCCACGTCGCCCGCCGGTGAAGGGACGCACGCCGGTTACGATCCGGCCGACGCGCAGGCCCGCATCGGTCAGCCCCTGGCGAACGCCGGTTTCGATCGCGACCTGACGCGGCAGGCCGGGGGCGATGGGGTTGGCGGGCAGACGGCGGACCCGGCCACGGTCGGCGACCGGCCCGCGCCCCTGCGCCATGCGTTCGGTCGCGTCGATGATCCGCGTCACTGCTGGGGTGACGAGCTGTGCCAGCCGCGAGGTCCGCCGTTCCTGCAACAGAAGGCCGAAATTGATCGCCTGCGCGACGAACAGCGCGATCGCAATCAGCAGCAGGAGTTGCCCCGCGAGGCTGCCGGGCCACAGGCGGGTCCTCACGCGCGGGCCTTCACAGCCGGGTGACTTCGGCGGCCAGCGTATAACCGCCGCCCCAGACGGTCTTGATGATCTCCGGATTCTTCGCGTCGACCTCGATCTTTCGGCGCAGGCGGCTGACCTGATTGTCGATCGCGCGGTCGAAGGCGGCGGCCTCGCGGCCTTGCGTCAGGTCGAGCAGCTGGTCGCGGGTCAGCACCTGACGCGGGCGGGTTACGAGCGCCAGCAGCAGGTTGTATTCACCGGTCGACAGCGGCACCGACACGCCGTCGCGATCGACCAGCGCGCGCTCGCCGGATTTCAGCACCCATCCGGCAAAGGCGTAGGAGCCGCTGTCAGGCGCATGCTGCCGCGCGCCACCGGCGGTCGCGCGGCGCAGCACGACCCGGGCGCGCGTCGCCAGTTCGCGTGGGGAGAAGGGTTTGACGACATAATCGTCCGCCCCCATTTCCAGCCCGACGATGCGGTCGGTTTCCTCGGCCCTGGCCGTCAGCAGGATGACGGGCACGTCACTGGTCGCCGCGATATGCCGGCACAGGCTCAGCCCGTCCTCGCCCGGCATCATGATGTCGAGGATGACGAGGTCGATGGCATAGGCCGCCAGCCGGGTTCGCGCGGCGTCCGCATCGCCCGCCTGGGTCACGCGAAACCCCTGCTTGGTCAGATACTGGGCCAGCGGCTCGCGGATCGAGCGTTCGTCGTCGACGAGCAGGAGGTGCGGTGTGTCGGTCATGGGATCGGCCTGTAGCATGGCTTTTCATCCGGGGCAGCGGATGTGCCGGGCGATGTCGCGCCCGGCACCAGGGCGTTACTGGGGCGTTACTGGCCGGCCGGCGTCATCGGCGCGGCGGGCGCAGTGGCTGGCTGCTACGGACGCATGCCGCCACGCATCCCGCGGTGGCCGCGCCGGTTATGGCGCATGTCGCGCATCGCGGCCTTTTCGGTCGCGTCGATCCGGCCATCCTTGTTGGTGTCGATCCGGTCGAAACGCGCGGCGGCGCGGGCCTGCATGTCGGCGCGGGTGACGCCGCGATCGGGCTTGGCCGGTTTGCCCGCGGCGGCGCGCATCCGTTCGCGGGCGGCGCGGCGCTCCTCGCGCGTGACCGTGCCGTCGCGGTTGGTGTCGGACGCTACAAAGCGTGCATCGGCCTGGGCCAGCGCCTCCGCGCGGGTGACGATACCGTCCTTGTTGGCATCCATGCCCATCGGGCGGGCGGGGCGCTGGGTCGTGGTTGGCTGGGTCGCTGTCTGCGCGATGGCGGTACCGGCGAAGGCGGTGGCGGCGAGCGACAGGCCGAGGATCAGTTTACGCATCGAAAGTCTCCGGTCGCGGGGACTATCCCCGTCGAGTGATGCCGTTATCGCCGTCCCCTGTCGCCCGGATTTGTCATGGCAAGCGAAAACTGTCGCAAACTGTGTCAGCCGATCAGCCAAACAGGGCGACGCTTTGCACCTGCTGCGCGATCGGCATGCCGTCGGTGTTCCAGATCGCCATGTCCTGGGCCGACGATCCGGCGCGGGCGTAGCTGCTGTCGGCGCGCAGCAGCCACCAGCCGTCGGTCGTCGTCGGTGCAGGCGTCAGCAGGTTGATCTGCCAGGTCAGCGAACTGACCGGGGCCGGGCCACCCATCAGCTTCAGCGCGGCGGGCGGCAGGCAATCCGCCACCGCCATCAGCGCGACCACCGGGTCGACACCGTCCCGATCCTTCAGCCGTACCCAGCGCAGCCATTCCGCTGCACCGAGCGTCCCGTCGCGCCGGTCGAGAAACTCGAAGTTCTGGGCGAAGGCGACGACGCTATGGCTGTACCCTTGCGCATCGGCGGCGGGCGCGGCGAAGTCCGGCATGACGCCGGCCGCGTGATCGACCCGCGATTCCTGATCGCGCATGAAGACGAAGGTGGCGCGCAGGCCCAGTCCGGCATTGCTGGTGACATCGGCCTGGATGAAAGCCGCGTTGCGGCCCCGGCGCAGGCGCTGGGCGGTGATCGTCACCGCGCCCGACAGCGGGCCGATGAAGGCGACCTGTGCCGAGCGCAGCGGCGGCAGGTCGGTGTCCGAGGCCATCGCGGCATGCAGCGCCAGTGCCGACGACAGCCCGCCATACGCGGTCCGGCCCTGCAACCAGTTGTCGGGAATGACGCCGCGAAAGCCGCCATCGGCCGGCTCCAGCGCGGCGAGGATCTGTCCAAGGCTGGTCATGCCATCATCTCCAGCTGGTCGCGCAGGGATCGCTTCAGTATCTTGCCGATCGCGCTGCGGGGCAATTCCGCCATCGGTATCAATCGGGACAGGCGCTGCGTCCTGCCGAGGCGGTCGTTGGTCCAGCCGAGGATCACCGATGGGTCGGCGTCGGGACCGCGCGGCACGAAGACACCGACCGGTGTCTCACCCCACGCCTCGCTGGGCATGCCGAGCACCGCGCAGTCGGCGACGTCCGGGTGCTCCGCCAGCACCGCCTCCAGATCGGACGGATAGATGTTGTAGCCGCCGGATATGACGAGATCCTTCTTGCGGTCCATCAGGATCAGGAAGCCGTCATCGTCGAACCGGCCGATATCGCCGTGGCGGATGTAGCGGCGGCCATCGGCATCATGCCATTCGGCCGCGCGCGTGGCGTCGGCACGACCGTGATAGCCGTTCATCATCGCGGCCGAGCGGCCGACGATCTCGCCGGCCTCACCGTCCGCGACCTCATGGCCGTTGTCGTCGATCAGGCGGATCTCGTGACCGGGCATCGGCTGGCCGACGGTATGCAGCTTGTCGGGATGCGCGGTGGCGTTCAGTGCGCAGGACGCCCCACCCTCGGTCATGCCGTAATATTCGACCAGCAGGCCCGGCCAGCGCGCGAGGATATCCGCCTTCAGCGTGGGCGAAAACGGCGCGCTCGTGCAGGTCTTGAAGCGGAAACGCGACAGGTCGAACCGGTCGAAGTCGGGAACGGCCATGATCCGCTGATACTGCACCGGGACCAGCATGGTGTGCGTTGCGCCGTGCCGCTCCGCCAGTTCCAGATACCGGCGCGCGTCGAACTTCGCCATCAACACCGCCGTACCGCCCCAGCCGATCGTCGGCAGGAAACTGACCAGCGTGGTGTTGGAATAGAGCGGGGTGGCGATCATCGTTACCGCGTCGCCGAACCCGGCCGCCGCGTTGCGCGACAGATGCTGCCAGCGCATCGCGTGGCTCTGGACGATGCCCTTCGGTATCCCGGTGGTGCCGGACGAATAGATGATGTTGAACGCGTCGTCGGGCGCGATCATCACGGGGGCAGGCCGGGCGTCCTCCGCGCCGAGCCACACCGCGTAGTCGTCGCTGCCGAACGTTACGATCCGTGCGTCGACTGGCTGGTCGGCCAGCACGCCCGCGTTGGCAGCGTCGCAGAAGACGATGCGCGCGCCGCAGTCGGCGATCATCGCCGCGATGGCCATCGGCGTGGCGGACGGTGCGATCGGCGCGGCACAGCATCCGGCCCGGAGCGCGCCGAGGAAAATGCAGGCCTGGTCTATCGAAGGCGTGGACAGGATCGCGACGGCATCGCCCTGCACGATCCCGTCGCGCTGGAGTGCCGTCGCGATCCTGTCCATCCTGCGATCAAGCGCCGCATAGTCGATTCCGCCGGCATCATCGACGATGGCCGGTCGAGTCGGTCGTTCGGCCGCATGCGCGCGGATCAGGTCGGGCAGGGTCGCGAACGCGGTCGCAAGCATTTCTGGCGCGGTCATCATCGGGCAACGCTAGGTGAAGGTCGCGGCTGACACCATACGCAATATTCTAAGTCGTGCGACCTTGCCTTGTGCTGGTCAGTTTTGCCCGGTCTGGCCGAACAGGATTCTGGCGCTGTCGGCATTGACCGTCGGCTGCGTGCTGACGGCATCGCCCCGGGCATAGGCGGCGGCGGTTGCGGGCCGGTCGGCAATCCGCGTGAACCACGCCTTCAGATGCGGGAAGTCGTCGAGGTTCTGACCCTGTGCCTCGTGCGGGACGATCCAGGGATAGCAGGCCATGTCGGCGATGGAATAGTCGCCGACGATGAAGTCGCGACCCTCCAGCTGTGTATTCAGCACGCCGTACAAGCGACGGGTTTCGTTGACATAGCGATTGATCGCATAGTCGATCTTCTCGGGTGCATAGCGGTTGAAATGGTGGTTCTGGCCAAGCATCGGGCCAAGGCCGCCCATCTGCCACATCAGCCACTGGATCGTCGCGATCCGGTCGCGGGGATCGGCGCTGAGGAATCGCCCGGTCTTCTCGGCCAGGTAGAGCAGGATGGCACCGGATTCGAAAACGCTGACGGGTTCGCCACCGCCAGTGGGGGCATGATCGACGATCGCCGGCATCCGGTTGTTGGGGGCGATCGCCAGAAACGCGGGGGCGAACTGCTCGCCCTTGCCGATGTTGACCGGCACGATCCGGTATTCCAGCCCCGCTTCCTCCAGAAAAAGCGTGATCTTTTGGCCGTTCGGCGTGGGCCAATAGTGCAGGTCGATCATGGTTGGTCTCCGTGGGGCGGTGATGTGCGTTCGCAAATGGGGCGTGCCCTTGGCTTCGCCAAGTCGGACTCGACGTCCGTCTTCGGGCCGGACATGCGTCAGCCCCTTTGCGTCGGGCGTCGATCCGTGCCAGACAGCGGCATACCCGATATTCATATTCGGCTTTCAGGAGACAGGCCATGGCGACCGCCGCCACGCTCGACACCGGCACCGACCCGCTCGACGGATTCCGCAAGGACGTTCGCGAATGGCTTGCCGCGCATTTCCCGGCATCGCTTCGGGGCAAGGACGGGTCGCTGTCGGCGCTGGAGGGACCAAGCGCGCCGAGCGACGACGAGCGCGCGTGGCAACAGGCGATGGGCGAGAAGGGCTGGGGCGTACCGACCTGGCCCGCGGCCTATGGCGGCGGCGGCCTGAACCGGGCCGAGGCGCGGGTGCTGAGCGAAGAAATGGCACGCATCGGGGCCTGGAACCCGATCGGCGGCATGGGCGTGATGATGTTCGGCCCGACCCTGCTGGAATATGGCAGCGAGGCGCAGAAGCTGGAGCATATCCCCGCTATCGCGAAGGGTGAGGTTCGCTGGTGTCAGGGTTATTCCGAGCCGGGTGCCGGCTCCGACCTGGCCAGCTTGCAGATGTTCGCTGAGGACCGGGGCGATCACTATCTGGTCAACGGGCAGAAGACCTGGACCAGCGGCGGGCAATGGGCCGACAAATGCTTCGCGCTCGTCCGCACCGACAAGACGCGCAAGCATGAGGGTATCAGCTTCCTGCTGATCGACATGAAAAGCCCCGGCGTCGAGGTGAAACCGATCCGGCTGATTTCCGGCTCGTCGCCGTTCTGCGAGACGTTCTTCACCGATGTGCAGGTGCCGAAGGGCAATCTGGTCGGCGAGGAAGGGCAGGGCTGGACCATCGGCAAGCGGCTGCTCCAGCATGAGCGGCAGAACCTGTCCGGCGGTGGTGCGAGCGCGGCGCGACTGTTCCAGGTGTCGCCGCTGGCCGACATGGCCAAACAGTATCGCGGTGACGACGGCGGCAAGGTTTCCGACAGCGATCTGCGGATGCGTATCGTCCGGCACGAGATGGACAAGCGGGCGTTCGCGCTGACGCTGCGGCGTGCGGCGATCGAGGCGAAATCAGCACAGGGACCATCGGCCGCGACCTCCATCTTCAAGAATGTCGGTGCGCGGATCACGCAGGACCGCGCCGAACTGGCGATCGAGATCATGGGCATGAACGGGCTTGGCTGGGAGGGTGCGGGTTTTACCGATGCCGAGCTGGAGCAGACCCGGACATGGCTATGGGGCAAGGCGGTGTCGATCTATGGCGGGTCGAGCGAGATCCAGAACAACGTCATTGCCAAGCGCATCCTGGGGATGCTCGACCACCAGTAATGTCACGGGCCGCACCGGTGGATCGCGTGCGCGCGGCCCGGTGATTGCCCGATCCACAACATCCGGGAGTTGTACCGATCATGGCCTTGCTGAACGAAGAACAGACGATGCTGCGCGACATGGCGCGCGAATGGGCCGATAACGAATCGCCGGTTGCCGCCTTTCGCCGCCTGCGCAGCGCAGCGCCGGTCGAGGGATTCGACGCCGATGCCTGGACCGAAATGGGCCAGATGGGCTGGGCCGGGGTGGTCGTGCCGGAGGCGCATGGCGGATCGGCGTTCGGCTATCTCTCACTGGGGCTGGTGATCGAGCAGCTGGGACGCAATCTGGCGGCGTCGCCGCTGGCTTCGACCGGGCCGGCCGCGACCGCCATCTCGCTTGGCGAGTCCGAAGCGGCGCAAGACCAGTGGCTGCCGCGCATCGCGTCTGGCGAGGCGATCGTGACGCTGGCGATCGACGAGGGGCCGGTGCATGATCCGCGCAAGCTGGCAACGACCGTCGTCGACGGCCGCCTGACCGGCACCAAGATGTTCGTGGCGGAGGGCGATGCCGCGCATGCCTTCGTCGTATCGGCGGTCGATGGCCTGTATCTGGTGACGGGCGAGGACGGGATCACCCGCTCGCCGCGCCGCATGGCGGATTCGCGCAGCCACGCCGAAATCCGGTTCGACCAGGCACCGGCGATCCGGCTGGGCGGACCCGATCTGACCGCGACGATCATCGACCGGGCAACCGCCCTGCTGGCCGCCGAAATGCTGGGGCTGGCCGAACAGGCGTTCGGCGTGACCAACGATTTCCTGAAGACGCGGGTCCAATTCGGCCAGCAACTGTCGACCTTTCAGGCGCTGCAGCACCGCATGGCGAAGATGTTCACCGAACTCGAACTGATGCGATCGGCGGTGGAGGGCGCGCTTGAGGCGATCGATTCCGGTCGGTCCGACGTCGACCAGGCGGTCAGTCTGGCCAAGGCCGTCGGCGGCGAGACGCTCAGACTGGTCAGCCGGGAAATGGTGCAGCTGCACGGTGGCATCGGGATGACCGACGAACATGATGCGGGCCTGTATCTGAAGCGCGCGGCGGTGCTGGAGGCGATGTGGGGCAATGCGGCGTTCCACCGCGAACGGTTCGCCCGCCTGAACGGATACTGATCCGTGCTGCTCGACAAGGCGCGGGCCGCGCCGGAAATCGCCGATACGCTGGCGCTGCGTCGACGGAGCCTGACGCTGGCGCTGCTGACCGCGACCTATTTCTTCAGTTACATGGATCGGCAGATCCTCGCGATCCTGCTGGAGCGGATCAAGGCGGATCTGGTGCTGACCGATACGCAGCTCGGGCTGCTGTCGGGGCTGGTGTTCGCGGTGTTCTATGCAACGCTCGGCATCCCGATCGCGCGGCTGGCGGACCGGACCAGCCGGCGCAACATCATCGCCGGCAGTCTCGCGGTATGGAGCCTGATGACCGCGCTGTGCGGGCTGGCGCAGAACTTCATCCAACTGATGCTGGCGCGGGTTGGCGTCGGCATTGGCGAGGCGGGATCCAGTCCGCCCAGCCATTCGATCATCGCCGATCTGTACCCGCCGGAAAAACGGGCGAGCGCGATGGCGATCTATTCGCTGGGCGTCGTGCTGGGCGCGGGGTTCGGGACGATGATCGGCGGGGTCGTCGCCCATTCATTCGGATGGCGCGTGGCGATGTTTACCGTGGGGCTGCCCGGCGTGGCGCTGGCGTTGCTGGTACGGTTCTTCGTGGTCGAGCCGCGACGCGGGCTGTCGGATGCGGCGCGCGCGGTCGAGGGTGGCGCGCAGCCCGGGATCATGCAGGGGTTCGCCTCGATCTGGCAGAACAGCCGGGCGCTTCACCTGGTCGTTGCCGTCACGCTGACGTCGATGATCGGCTATGCGCTGACCGGCTGGGGACCAAGCTATATGCAGCGGTCGCTTGGCCTGTCGATGCTGGACGTATCCAAATATGTCGCGCTGCCCGGCGCGTTGCTGGGGTCCGTTTCGGCGATTTTCGGTGGACGCATCGCCGATGCGCTGGCCAAGCGACGCGGTTTGCATGTGCAAAGCTGGGTCGTCGCGGTGATGAAGCTGCTGGCGCTGCCGTTCATGCTCGGCTTCTATCTGGTCGAGGATGCGACGTTGGCGATCGGTTTGTATTTTGTGTCGCTGATCTTCGCCAACAGCTATCTGGGACCGAGCTTCGCGCTGATCCAGCATCTGGCCCCTTTGCGGCTGCGGGCGATGTGGGCGGCGATCACGCTGCTGGTTATCAATATGGTGGGTCTGGGGTTGGGACCGTTGATCGTCGGGCGATTGAGCGATCTGCTGGCCCCCAGTTTCGGCGCGGACTCGCTGCGCTATGCGATGGCGATCGTGGCGATGCTCACGCCCTGGGCGATCTTCCATTACTGGCGCGCGGGTGTGCTGCTGAAGCGGGATGAGGCGGCGGTTCGGCTGGCACATTGAAAAGGAAGCCGTTGCCGCCACGGCGGCAGCGGTCTTCCCGCGCAATGATTATCCCGCCGCCCGGTCGTCGAACAGACCGTACAACAGGGTCGAGGCATACATCGCCACTGCCCGGTCGCGTGGCATGGTACTGGCCCATTTGCGCATGTCGAACGCCGCGTTCTGCACCGCCATCAACGCCTGCGCCGCGATCAGCGCGTCGACCGGGCGGATCGACCCTTCGGCGATGCCGTCCATCATCGTCCCGGCATAGCGCCGCGCGATCCGGTTCGACCGGTCGACCATCGCCCGGCGCACCTCGATCGGCAGTCCGCTGAGCGCTGTCGTCCGCAACAAGGGTTCCCGTTCGGAGAACTGGACGTCCAGCAACGTCGCGATGGCGCTGGTCAGGCGCTGCCAGTGGCTGCCACCCGCGGCATCGGCCTGCTGCTGCGCATCGACGATCGTATCGAAACTGCGCTTGTAGCACGCGATGACCAGATCGTCCTTGGCATCGAGGTGATGGTAGAAGCTGCCTTTTGTGACGTTCAGCTCCGACGCGATCCGCTGCACCGACGCGCCGCGATAGCCCAGTTCGTTGATGAGCCGCGTCGCCGCCAGCAGGAAGGCCCTGCGCCCCGGCTCCGCACCGTCATGCTCCAGGTCGAGCAGCGTGGGGTTCCAGCGGGCGTCGGGACCGGCGACTCCGTGACGGAACACGTCCATCAATCGCGCCTCGACCCGCGCATATTGATCGGGTTCGTAGCGCGCGATCCAGATCGGCAGCCAGAAGGTATTTTCCAGCAGGACGTGCGCGCGTGCGCCGTGCAGGTCGGTGTGCGCCCGGTCGGGCGCGTGACCCCAAAGTCCGCGCGTCTTGCGGAACACCCGCTGCCACCCGGCCATCAGCCGCGACCGGATCGGATCCTCGGTCGCGCGCAGGTCCGACAGGACGGCGAAGGCGGTTTCCTCGCCGCGTTCGATGCGGGCCAGCCGGTCGATGTTCAGCGCGAGATACCGGGCGACGCGCAGTTCCGGCGTCGGTTCCTGCATAGCCTCGTCGAGCATGGCGGTCAGCCGTTCCAGCGTATGCTCGAACGCGGCGGCGGCCAGCTCCTCCTTGCGCTTGAAATAATAGGTGACGCTGGTGGTGTTCAGGCCGACCCGGCGCGCGACATCGGCGAAGGTCATGCCTTTCGCGCTCTGTTCGTTGATCGCGGCGGCCGCCGCCGCCAGGATCGCATCGCGCTTCGCCCGGAAGCGCTTCGTTCCCTGCCCACCATCAGCGGTGGTATCGCTCGCATCGAGCCCCGTATCGGTCATCGGTGGACTGTAGCAAGATCGCTTCGCAGGGACAGTCATTTTTCGGGCATGGCGTCGTGTCTTCTAATCAAAGCCGAGTTGTACCTCGGTTCGCACTTTACCGAATATTCGGTATGGTCTAAGCCGCAGGCCGACACTGATATCGACCGGAGAGCGTGCATGGACTTCACCCTCAGCGAACGTGAAACCTATTTCCGGGACCGGGTGAGGGCCTTCATCGACCAGAATATCCGTCCGCGACAGGACGATTACGACCGTCAGGCGCATGAGGGCGAGCGCTGGAAGGTGCTGCCGGTCATCGAGGAGATGAAGGACAAGGCCAAGGCCGCCGGTCTCTGGAACTTCTTCATGCCGCCGCACTCGGGTCAGACGCACGTCGACGACAGTTTCGTGTTCGAGGGCACGCAGCTGACCAACCTCGAATACGCTTTGTGTGCCGAGGAGATGGGCAAGGTCGGCTGGGCGTCGGAGTGCTTCAACTGCTCCGCTCCCGATACCGGCAACATGGAGGTATTCCACCGCTACGGCACCCGCGCGCAGAAGGAGGCGTATCTCGGGCCGCTGATGCGCGGGGAGATCCGCTCGGCGTTCCTGATGACCGAACCGGCGGTCGCCTCGTCCGACGCCACCAATATCGAAACCTCGATGGTGCGCGACGGCGATCATTATGTCATCAACGGCACGAAATGGTGGTCGAGCGGGGTGGGCGATCCCCGCTGCAAGATCGCCATCGTCATGGGCAAGACCGCGACGGAGGGCGCGCGCCACAGCCAGCAGAGCCAGATCCTGGTGCCGATGGACACGCCCGGCGTGACAATCAAACGGATGTTGTCGGTCTATGGCTACGACCATGCGCCGCACGGCCATGGCGAGGTGGTGCTGGAAAACGTCCGCGTGCCGGTCGAGAACGTCCTGCTGGGTGAGGGCCGCGGGTTCGAGATCGCACAGGGGCGGCTGGGGCCGGGGCGGATCCACCACTGCATGCGCACGATCGGCGTCGCCGAAACCGCGATCGAGGCCATGGCCAAGCGTTTGCTGAGCCGGGTGGCGTTCGGCAAGCGGATCGCCGACCAGTCCGTCTGGGAACAGCGGATCGCCAAGGCACGGATCGACATCGAGATGACCCGGCTGCTGTGCCTGAAGGCGGCGGACATGATGGACAAGGCCGGCAACAAGGCGGCGCAGCTGGAAATCGCGATGATCAAGGTCGCGGCCCCGACCATGGCGTTGCAGATTCTGGACGACGCGATCCAGGCGCATGGCGGCGGCGGCGTGTCGGGCGACTTCCGGCTGGCGCATGACTGGGCGGCGATGCGCACGCTGCGCTTCGCCGACGGCCCGGACGAGGTTCACAACCGGTCGATCGCACGCAACGAGTTCGGCAAATATGCGGACTTGCCCGAGGCGATCGCCGCCAGGGATCTGGTGCGGCGCTGATCCACCGTTCTCTTGTCGCAGTCATTCGGAGATCCTTGTGAAAGCCGCCGTTCTTTTTGAAGCGAACACGCCGCTGTCGATCGAAGACGTCACGGTGTCGAAGCCCGCCCCGCGCGAGGTACTTATCCGCACGGTGGCGGTGGGTGTGTGCCGGTCCGACCTGCACTTCGTCGACGGGGCCTATCCGCACGCGATGCCGACGATTCCCGGCCATGAGGCGGCGGGCGTGGTCGAGGCGGTCGGCAGCGACGTGTCGACCGTGAAGGTCGGCGATCACGTCGTCACCTGCCTGTCGGCGTTCTGCGGACATTGCGAGTTCTGCGTCACCGGCCGCCTGTCGCTGTGCGTCGATCCGAGCGTTCGGCGGCCCAAGGGTGCGCCGGCGCGGCTGATGCTCGGCGACAGGCCGATCGCGCAGATGCTGAACCTGTCCGCCTATGCGGAAATGATGCTGGTCCACGAACATGCCTGCGTCGCGATCGACCGCGACATGCCGATGGACCGCGCGGCGCTGCTCGGCTGCGCGATCACGACAGGCGCCGGCGCGGTGTTCAATACCACCGACGTAACGCCGGGCGAGACGGTGTGCGTGGTCGGGTGCGGCGGGATCGGTCTGGCCGCAATCAACGCGGCGAAGATCGCCGGCGCGGCCAGAATCATCGCGCTGGATCCGGTTCCGGAAAAGCGCACGATCGCCGAAAAGCTGGGCGCGACGCACAGTTTCGACGCGCTGTCCGACACCGCGGCGGAGGAGGTGATCGCGTTGACCAAAGGCGGCGTCCACCACGCGATCGAGGCGGTCGGTCGCCCGCAATCGGCGGCAACGGCGGTCAAGGTACTGCGTCGGGGCGGCACCGCGACGATCCTTGGCATGATGCCGCTGGGGGAGAAGGTCGGCCTGTCGGCGATGGACCTGCTGGCGGGCAAGCGGTTGCAGGGTGGCCTGATGGGATCGAACCGGTTTCCGGTCGATATTCCCCGGCTGGTCGATTTCTACATGCGCGGGCAACTGGACCTCGACACGATCATCGCCGAGCGCCTGCCGCTGGAGCGGATCAACGATGCGTTCGACGAACTGCGCCGGGGTGATGCGACCCGCAGCGTGGTGACCTTCGCATGAGCGCCGCATCGGCGGGCATGGAAGGGACGATCGCCGTTGGCGAACGGGACCGCATCGACCTTGACCGCCTGGGCGACTGGATGCGCGGGGCGGTCGACGGCTTCGCCGGGCCGCTGTCCTATGCCAAGTTCGCCGGCGGTCAGTCCAACCCGACCTATCGGCTCGACACGCCGGACAAGGCCTATGTCCTGCGGCGCAAGCCGTTCGGTCCGATCCTGCCATCGGCCCATGCGGTCGACCGGGAATACCGGGTCATCGCCGGGCTGCACCCGACCGGCTTTCCCGTGCCGCGCCCCTATGGCCTGTGCGAGGATCCGGCCGTCATCGGTTCAGCCTTCTATGTGATGGAGATGGTCGAGGGGCGGACGATCTGGGACGGGGCGATGCCCGGCCTGACGCCGGACGACCGGAGTGCGCGTTACGCGGCGATGGTCGATACGCTCGCCGCCCTGCACACTACCGATTATGCTGCGGCCGGTCTGGAAAGCTATGGCAAGCCGGGCAACTACTTCGAGCGGCAGGTCGCCCGCTGGACCAAGCAGTATCGCGCGGCGGAAACGGAGCGGATGGACTCGGTCGAGCGGCTGATCGACTGGCTGCCGCGTACCCTGCCCGAACAGACGGCGACGTCGATCGTCCACGGCGATTACCGCGTCGACAACATGATCTTCGCCAGCGACGCACCGCGCGTCATCGCGGTACTCGACTGGGAATTGTCGACGCTGGGCGATCCGCTGGCCGATTTCTCGTATTTCCTGATGAGCTGGGTGACCGAGCCGGAGGGGCGATCGGGCGTGCAGGGGCTGACCGGGCCGGAAACGGGCATCCCGACCGTCGAGGCGGTGGTCGAACGATATTGCGCCGCGACCGGGCGGGACGGCGTGCCCGACCTGAACTGGTATTTCGCCTACAACCTGTTCCGCCTGACCGGCATCGTTCAGGGGATCAAGCGGCGGATCATCGACGGCACCGCCTCCAGCGCACAGGCCGAGCAGACGGTCGCGCGAATCCATGGGCTGGCGGACGCGGCGTGGGCCTTTGCGGTGAAGGCCGGCGCATGACGCGTTTCGCCGATCGCTCCATCATCGTCACCGGGGCGGGATCCGGCATCGGTCGCGCCGCCGCGCTGGCGTTCGCGGCAGAGGGTGGCTCTGTCGTCGCCGCCGATATCAGCGAAGGCGTGGACGATACCGCGCGGATGATCGGCGAGGCCGGCGGGATTGCCCGGGCCATTCGCATGGATGCCGGCCGCGAGGAGGATGTCGTCCGCACCATCGCGCTGGCGTGCGATGCCCATGGCGGGCTGGACGTGATGGTGGCCAATGCCGGGATTTCGGGCGGGATGGCGAACATCTTCGACACCGACGTGGCACTGATGACCGACGTGCTGCGGATCAACCTGATCGGGCCGTTCCTCGCCATCAAGCATGCGGCACCGCTGATCGCCGAGCGCGGCGGCGGGGCGATCGTGCTGACGGCCAGCGTGGCGGGGCTGCGATCGGGGGCCGGATCACCCGCCTATTCCGCGTCCAAGGCTGGCGTCATCAATCTGGCGCAGGTCGCAGCACAGCAATTGTCCGGGTCTAACGTGCGCGTCAATGCGATCTGCCCGGGCCTGACCGAGACGGGCATGACGAAACCGACGTTCGACTATGCGCGCGATGCGGGCAAGATCGACCGGGTCGGTCGGTTGAACCCGCTGCGTCGGGGTGCGCAGGCGGAGGAACTGGCGAACGTCATCCTGTTCCTGGCATCCGCCGAGGCGAGCTATGTCAACGGGCAGGCGCTGGCGGTGGATGGCGGGCTGTCGTCCAGTCATCCGGTGACGCGACAGGATTATGGCAGGACCGCCGTCTGAGCAGACTTGTGATCCGCGCAGATGCGGATCATCCTTCGCTCCATGAGGTACCTAGCTCCGAGTCTCACAATTCTAACCCTGTTGCTTGGCGGAGCGCAGAGTCCGCCGGTCGTTCATGTCGCGCCATCGGCGCCGATGCCGCAAATAGCCCCACCGGTCTGGCGGCCACCGTCGCCTCGCGTGCTTGGCTGGGACGCAGGGCCTGTAAGCTGCGGTGGCGTGGTACAGGCCGTTGTGCGCGGTCCCCGGGTCGATCCGGTCATCGTACAGCGTTATCCGGCAGCACCATCGTCGATGCCGGTCGTGGTGACGTTCGCGATCGATTCCGCTGGGCGACCCCACGCGATCGGCCGGGCACGCGATGCCTATGGCGACGGCAGCCAGGATATCGTGCCCGCGCTGGCGGCCGCACGGTTCGCGTCCGGCGCAGCGCGGACCGGGTGCGAGATCCGGTTCACCGCCACGCAGGCGACCATCGAAGAGGCACCGGCGCAGATGGTGGTGGCGGCGACGATCTTTCCCGAGGTCCGTCCGCCACGCGCGGCCTATGCGCGGGGATTCGCGCCGGACACGGACTGCATGACACCACCGCCCGAGGTTCGCCTTCGGGCCTATCCCGACTTCAAGGCGATCCCGCAGGAGCCGGGAACCAGCGACTGGACGCTGGTGGGTTACGACATCGGCGCGTCCGGCAAGCCATCAGCGATCGGTGTGCGGTATTCCAGCGGCAATGCCGCGCTGGACCGGGCGGCGGTGACGGCCGTCGGGCGGTCGCGGTTCGAGCCGGGCAAGCGGCGGGGCTGCGCCTATCCCTATTGGCGGCGCGGGGCGGCGCTGGCGGCTCCGGTATCGCCGGAAGCCCTGAAGGTGCGGCCGGCAGGATCGACCTGCCCGATCGAGACAGGGTGGGCGACAAAACCGGTGCTGCGCTATCCCACCGCGTTCAGCCGGCGGCGGATCGAGGGCTGGGCGGTCGTCGCGTTCGATGTCGCGCCGTGGGGGCAGACCGGCAATGTCCGGGTGATCGCGGCGGAGCCGGCGGCGGCGTTCGGGGATGCGGCGATGCAGGTCATCCGCCAGGCGACCCAGCCGCCGTCGCAGGGCTATGTCGGCTGCATCGAACGCGTCCGGTATGTCATGCCGAACAGGGAAGGCGAGCCGGAGACGGAGTGATCCGGAAGGTTACAAAGGTTACACCGGGAGCGGGGGGTAGCCTATGTGGACAGGGGGACGGGGTTTGCGGGAAAAGTGTGCACTTCGGATGTGACGTCGGCATTCGAGGGCGGCGTTGGATTGCATCCTCAAGGGTGAAGCAAAAATCGCTGCAATAGGACAGCGGTTTTTCCGATGCGACCCGATACCGTCAGTCGCGCAGGCGGATCAGCCCCTCCTGCGCGACGCTGGCGACCAGCCGGCCGTCGCGGGTGAAGATGCTGCCGCGATTGAAGCCGCGGGCGTGCCCGGCCCAGGGGCTGTCGGTGGCGTAGAGCAGCCAGTCGTCGATGCGGAAATTGTCGTGCAGCCAGATCGCGTGATCGAGGCTGGCGGTCTGGAGATTGTGCGTCATCCAGTTGACGGCGTGGGGCAGGGTGCAGGTGCCGAGCAACTGCATGTCGGAGGCATAGGCCAGGATCGCGCGGTGGATCGCGGGATCGTCGCCGACGCCGGCGCAGACGCGGAACCAGCTGTGCTGCAACGGCGGCTGGGCCACGGGGCTGGCCCAGTCGCGCGGCGTCACCGGGCGGATCTCGATCGGCCGCGCGCGCAGCATGTGGCGGCGGAACTTCGGCGGGATCGCATCGACCGCCTCGGCCCGCAGGTCGCGTTCGGATCGCAGCCCGTCCGGCGCGGGCACGTCGGGCATCGTCGCCTGATGCGCCAGCCCGGTTTCGGGCGTCTGGAACGATGCGGCAAGGTTCAGGATCGGCATGCCGCGCTGCATCGCGACCACGCGTCGGTTGGCGAAGCTGCGTCCGTCGAAATCACGTTCCACCCGGTACACGATCGGGTGATCCTCGCTGCCGGGCCGCATGAAATAGGCGTGGAGCGAATGGGCGACCTTGCCGCCGTCGGTCGATCGCTGTGCGGCCTGCAGGGCCTGGGCGATGACCTGACCGCCGAACACACGACCTTCGCCGCCCGGTTGCCGGGGGCCGCGATACAGGTCGGTGTCGATTTCCTCGACATCCAGCAACGCGACGAGACCGCGGGCCAGATCCTCAGGACTGGTGTCAGGATTGGTGTTCAGGTCCATGCGATTCAGGCTCTTGTTCGTCGTCGGCGGGAGCAGCCCCGAGACGACGGAGGGTCAATTCCGGCCTCAGTATCCCGCCGCCAGCGCCACGCGGTCGGCGTGGAAATTGGCATCGCCGAACATTTCGCTCAGGACGCGCGCGCGCTTCATGTAGAAGCCGATGTCATATTCGTCGGTCATGCCGATGCCGCCGTGCATCTGGATCCCCTCCTGCACGCTGAGCGTCGTCGCCATCGCGGTCATCGCCTTGGCGACCGATACCGCCGCGTCGGCCTCGGGCGAGCGGGCGTCGAGCAGTTGCTGTGCCTTCAGGACGGCGGCGCGGGCGACCTCCATTTCCGAATAGAGATGCGCGGCACGGTGTTGCAGCGCCTGGAAACTGCCGATCCGTACACCGAACTGCTTGCGTTCCTTCAGATAGGCGACGGTCCGGTCCATCGCGCCGGAGCCGACCCCGACCAGCTCGGCGGCGGCACCGGCGCGGCCGGCGTGGAGCAGGCGGTCGAGCACGACGCGGCCGGCATCGACCTCGCCGATCACCGCGTCAGCATCCACGGTCACGCCGTCGAAGGAGAGGCGGGCGGCGAGGCTCGAGTCCGCCAGCCGTTCGGGTGTCGCGGTCAGACCGGGCGCATCGCGTTCGACCGCGAACAGGGTCACGCCGTCGCGGTCGCCCGCGTCGCCGGCGGTGCGGGCGGCGACGATCAGCAGGTCGGCGACATGACCATGGGTGACGAACTGCTTGGTGCCATTCAGGGTGAAGCCGTTGCCCGAGCGGGTCGCCTTCAATGCGATGCTGTCACGGTGTTTCGGCCCGTCGTCGATCGCAAGCGCGGCGACGACGTCGCCGGCGACGATGCCGGGAAACCAGCGATCGGCCTGCGCCGTGCCCTTCAGTGCGGCGACGGCGGCAACGGCGGTGGACAGGAACGGGGAAGGCGACAGGTTGCGGCCGATCTCCTCCAGCACCACACCCGCCTCGACATGCCCCATGCCCATACCACCATGCGATTCATCGACAAGAACGCCGGTGAAACCCATGTCGGCAAAGGATTTCCACAGGTCGCGCGAAAAGCCGACCGGGTCGTTGGCGTCGCGCAACGCCCGCATGTGGCTGACCGGCGCATGGTCCGCCACAAAATCGCGGATCGTGTCCTGCAATGCGGTCTGGTCTTCGTCTAGAAACAGGGGCATGGAACGTCTTTCTCAGGCAGGATGCGAGGACAGGGAGCGGGCTTTCAGGCGGGCAGGTCGAGGATCCGCTTGGCGACGATGTTGAGCTGAATTTCGCTGGTGCCGCCCTCGATCGAGTTCGCCTTGGTACGCAGCCACGCGCGGGCACCGGCCCCGCCGTTCGATGCCACGCTTTCCCATTCCAGCGCATCGGCCCCGCCGGCGGCCATCATCAGTTCGTGGCGGCTCTTGTTCAGTTCGGTACCGTAATATTTCATCATGCTGGGCTGGGCCGGATGCGCGCGGCCGGCCTTCAGCTCGTCGATGAAGCGTTCGGACATGGCGCGAAATGCACTCGCGCGGACCTCGAACGTGGCGATCTGCGCGCGGAGCAGCGGGTCGGCGAGGCGACCGTCCGGCCCGATGCCGATCGTCGCGATCGCGCCGTCGATCAGCGGATTGCCGCTGGCGGTGCCAAGGCCCATGCCGGAGATCATTTCGCGCTCGTGACCCAGCAGATATTTGGCGACGTCCCAGCCCTTGTTCTCGTCATGGACGCGCTGGTTTTTCGGCACCTTCACATTGTCCATGAAGGTTTCGCAAAAAGGAGAGTAGCCGGAGATGAGCAGGATCGGCTTGGTCGAGACGCCGGGCGAGGTCATGTCGAACAGGACGAAGCTGATTCCGCCCTGTTTGCTGGTCTTGTCGGTACGGACGAGGCAGAAGATCCAGTCGGCCTTGTCGGCGTAGCTGGTCCAGACCTTCTGGCCGTTCACGATGTAATGATCGCCCGCATCCTCGGCCGAGGCGGCGAGCGAGGCGAGGTCGGATCCGGCATTGGGTTCGGAATAACCCTGGCACCAGCGGATTTCACCGCGCGCGATCTTGGTCAGATGGTCTAGCTTCTGCTCCTCGGTGCCGTACTTCAGCAGGGCCGGCCCGAGCATCGAAATACCAAAGCTGTTAAGCGGGTTGCGCGCCTTTATGGCCGCCATTTCTTCGCGCAGGATCTTGGTTTCGGCCGGCGACAGGCCGCCGCCGCCATAGGCGCGGGGCCAGTCGGGCACGGTCCAGCCGCGCGCGGCCATGCGGTCCATCCAGTCCTTCTGCGCGGGGCTGGACGGTTTGAAGTTGCGGCCGCCCCAGCAGATATCGGCATCGGACCGCACGGGTTCGCGCATTTCGGGTGGGCAGTTTTCGGCGAGCCATGCGCGGGTTTCGGTGCGGAAGGTGTCGAGATCGGTCATGGGGTCGTCTCCGTCATTCCAGACAATGAAGTGTCCCGCCCATGGCTCTGGATCCCGACGTGCGCCGGGATCACGAAGGCGGGGCGGGCAAGGTTCACTTGATCTTTCCGCCGCTTGCGGCCGCGTCCTTCAGCGAGGCGGCAACCGGGAACCCGTGTTTTTCGAGGCCGGCGACGACCTTGGGCAGCCCCTCGGTCTGCGCCCAGAACATCGGGCCGCCGCGATAGACCGGCCAGCCATAGCCATAGATCCAGACGACATCGATGTCGGACGCGCGCTGGGCCTTGCCTTCCTCCAGGATCAGCGCGCCCTCGTTGACCATCGTGTAGAGCGTGCGTTCGATGATCTCGTCGTCGCTGATCTCGCGGACGGTCGCGCCGGAGGATTTGCGGAAATCCTCGATGATCTCGGCCACGCGAGGCGAGGGGGTCGGATTGCGTTTCTCGTCATAGTCGTAGAAACCGGCCTGCTTCTTCTGGCCCCAGCGCCCCTCGGCGGCGAGCGCGTCGCGGATGCTTTCGATGCGGGTCGGGTCGCGGTGCCAGCCGATGTCGACGCCGGCGAGGTCGCTCATCTGGAATGGCCCCATCGGCATGCCGAACGCGACATGGACACGGTCGATCTGTTCGGGCGTCGCGCCCTCCAGCAGCAGCTTCATCGCCTCGACCTGACGTGGCATCAGCATGCGGTTGCCGATGAAGCCGTGGGTGACGCCGGCGACGACCGCGACCTTGCGGATGGTCTTGGCCAGCGCCATCACCGTTGCCAGCACGTCGTCGGCGGTCTTGTCGCCGCGCACGACCTCCAGCAATTTCATGACGTTGGCAGGCGAGAAGAAGTGCATGCCGACGACGTCCTCGGGACGCTGCGTGCAGGCGGCAATTTCGTCGATGTTCAGATAGGAGGTGTTGGACGCGAGGATCGCGCCCGCTTTGCAGATCGCGTCGAGGCGGGTGAAGATGTCCTTCTTGACCTCCATCGTCTCGTACACCGCCTCGATGATGAGGTCGCAGTCAGCGAGGTCGTCGAAGTTCAGCGTCGGGGTCAGCGCGTCCATCGCGGCGGTGACCTGTTCGGGCTTCAGCCGGCCCTTGGCCGCCGAGGCCTCGTAATTCTTGCGGACGACGCTCGTGCCGCGATCGAGCGCCTCCTGCTGCATCTCGACGATGGTGACGGGGATGCCGGCCGACAGGAAGTTCATGGCGATGCCGCCGCCCATGGTGCCCGCGCCGATGACGCCGACGCGGCGGATCGGGCGCAGGGGCGTGTCGGCGGGGACGTCGTCGATCTTGGCGGCCTGGCGGTCGGCGAAGAAGATGTGGCGCTGGGCGGCGGACTGGACGCCCATCATCAGCCGCATGAACTCCTGGCGCTCAAACGCGAGGCCGTCGGCGAAGCTGGAGCCGTCGGACGCCTTCTCGATGCAGGCGATGTTGGCGAGCGGAGCCTCGAACCCGCGGAAGCGGCGGGCATTGTCCTTTTTGAACGCGGCGATCGCGTCCGGGTCGGCCTGTACCGTCTTTTCCGACGCGCGGGGCAGCGGGCGTACCGACGCGATCTCGCGGGCGAAGGCGATCGCGTCGGCGGCAAGGCTGTCCTCGCCGACGATGCGGTCGATCAGGCCGGCCTGGGCGGCGAGCTTGGCCGGGATGGGATCGCCCTTGGCGGTCATTTCCAGTGCCAGCTTCACGCCGGCGATGCGGGGCAGGCGTTGCGTGCCGCCCGCGCCCGGGAGCAGGCCGAGCTTCACCTCGGGCGTGCCGATCTTGGCGGAGGGCACGGCGACGCGGTAGTGGCAGCCAAGCGTGACTTCGCAGCCGCCGCCAAGCGCGGTGCCGTGGATCGCCGCGACGACGGGCTTGTCGCTGGCCTCAATTATGTCGACCAGCGTGGGGAGGCCCGGTTCCTGCATCGGCTTGCCGAATTCGGTGATGTCGGCCCCGGCGAAGAAGGTGCGGCCGTCGCAGCGGATGACCATGGCGGTCACGGACTCGTCGGCGGTGCCTTCGCGGATCGCGGCCTCAAGCCCCTGGCGGACGGCGGCACCCAGCGCGTTGACCGGCGGGTTGTCGGAAACGATGACGAGGATGTCGTCGTGGCGTTCGGTGCGGATGGGGGATGTCATTTCGTGGTCTCCTGCGCGGGTCGCATGTGTCTGGGTAAGGGGAGAGATCAGGTCATCGCGGCGTAGATCATCGTCTTCAGCGCGCGGTGGATGGGGTGGGCGGTGATGGGGCTGAGCTGGGTCATGAACACCATCGTCACGCGCTCCACGGGGTCGACGAAGAAGGTGGTGGAATACATGCCGCTCCAGAAATAGTGGCCGACCGACCCCGGCATCATCGTGCGGGCGACGTCGGTCGTGACGGCGACACCAAGGCCGAAGCCGGTGCCGGCCGCGTCGCTGAACAGCGAGGTCGACAGGTCGGGAAGCGCCGCGCCGCCGGGCAGGTGGTTGCGGGTCATCAGGTCGATCGTCTTGCGGCCGAGGATCCGCGCGCCGTCCAGCTCGCCGCCGTTCAGCAGCATCAGGCAGAAGCGGTGATAGTCGAGGGTGGACGACACGAGGCCGCCGCCGCCGGACAGCAGGCGGGGGGTTTTGGCCCACAGGCTCGTTTCACCGCGGTCGTACATCACCCGGCCCTTGCCCGGCAGGATCGTGTAGCAGTCGGTCAGGCGGTCGAGGCTGGCCTCCGGCACGACGAAACCGGTGTCGGTCATCTTCAGCGGCGCGAAGATGCGGGTGGCGAGGAACCGGTCGAGCGGCAGGCCGGACACGCGCTCGATGACAGCGCCGAGCACGTCGGTCGCCACCGAGTAATTCCACGCGGAGCCGGGCGAAAACTCCAGCGGCAACTGCCCCAGCGCGGCGACGAAGCCGTCGAGATCATGGCCGCCGTGCCAGCGTTCGAGCTTGCCGGTGCGGTAGGCGGCGTCGATGTTCGAGCGGTTCTGGAAACTGTAGGTCAGGCCGGCGGTGTGACGCAGCAGGTCGATCATCCGCATCGGCTGGGCGGGCCGGCGGGTAACGAACGGCATGCCGCCGCCGCCGCCGTCATAGACACCGATGTCGGCAAATTCGGGCAGCACCAGCGATACGGGATCGTCGAGCGCGACTAGGCCCGCCTCGACCAGCATCATGAACGCGACCGAGGTCACCGGCTTGGTCATCGAGGCGATGCGGAACAGCGATCCTTCGTCGATCGTGCGGCCGTGGCCGTCGCGGGCGGCACCCTGACTGCTGAAATGCACGACCGCGCCGTCGCGGGCGATGAGCAGCTGGGCGTGCGGCAGGATACCGGTTTCGATGTACCGATCGGCGATGAATACGTCGATCCGCTCCAGACGTGCGGCGTCGAAACCGTGCAGCCCGGGTTTCGCCCGCTTCGTCGACACGCCCATACCTCTCATTCGAACCAATTCGGCTTGCCCGTGATGCTATTGCCTTGAGCGCCGTACAAATCAACTATAACCTGTATTCGGACTGGCGATAAGCCAAACCCGACATTCAAGATACGAAGTGGATCGTCCGTGGTAAGCGTATTTCCCAGCACCCCGCCAGGCGACTGGCCGGCCATGACGATCGCGCAGGCCACAGCGGCGCTGACCGCCGCCGGCGCGCGCTTCGAGATGGAGACGATCCCGATTCGCGGGATTCCGACGCGGGTGTGGAAGAACGCGCCGCCGACGCTAGCATGGCTGGCGGCGGCCGCGCGCGGGCATGGCGAGCGGCTGTTCACGATCCACGAGGACGAGCGGGTCAGTTACGAGGCGACATACCGCGCGACGGCGACGCTGGCCGCGCGGCTGGTGACGATGGGGGTCGGCAAGGGCGACCGGGTGGCGATCGCGATGCGCAACCTGCCCGAATGGCCGGTCGCGTTCTTCGCCGGCGCGGCGATCGGCGCGATCATCGTGCCGCTGAACGCGTGGTGGACCGGTGGCGAACTGGAGTTCGGACTGGCCGATTCCGGCGCGAGGATCTTCATCACCGATGCCGAGCGGCATGCGCGGCTGGCCGACCATTATGCGGCCCTGCCGGCGCTGGAACAGGTGCTGGTGTCGCGCGCGACGACGCCGTTGACCGGGATCGCCAGCCGGCTGGAGGATGCGATCGGCACGCCGCATGACTGGGCGACGCTGCCCGACCTGGCGCTGCCGCCGGTGGACCTGCTGCCGGATGACGATGCGACGATCTTCTATACCAGCGGCACGACGGGGCATCCCAAGGGGGCGCTGGGCACCCACCGCAACCTGACGACCAACATCCTGTCGGCCGGCTTTTCCGCCGCGCGGGCGATGCTGCGCCGGGGCGAGGTGCCGCCGGCCGCGCCGGTGCCGAAGACGATGCTGACGGTCATCCCGCTGTTCCACGTCACCGCGTGCAGCGCGACGATGATGGGGGCGATCGCCAGCGGCAGCACATTGGTCTTCATGCGCAAGTGGGACACGGTGCGGGCGATGGAAATCATCGAGCGCGAGCGGGTGCATGCGACCGGTGGCGTGCCGACGATCGCGTGGCAGTTGCTGGAACATCCTGACCGCGCAAAATACGACCTCTCGTCGCTCGAGATGATCTCCTATGGCGGAGCACCGTCCGCGCCCGAACTGGTGCGGCGGATCCATGCCGAGTTCGGTGCGCTGCCCGGCAATGGCTGGGGCATGACCGAAACGATGGCGACGGTGACCAGTCATGTGGGTGAGGATTACCTGCACCGGCCCGACAGCGCCGGACCGCCGGTCGCGGTCGCCGACCTGAAGATCATGGGCGAGGACGGCTTGACCGAAATGCCGGTCGGGCAGGTCGGCGAACTGTGGGCGCGCGGGGCGATGATCGTGAAGGGATACTGGAACCGGCCCGAGGCGACGGCGGCGACCTTTGTCGACGGATGGGTGCGGACCGGTGATCTCGCACGGCTGGACGAGGAGGGGTTCTGCTACATCGTCGACCGCGCCAAGGACATCATCATCCGCGGCGGCGAGAACATCTATTCGACCGAGGTCGAGAACGTCCTGTACGCGCACCCGGCGGTTACCGACTGCGCGCTGGTCGGCGTGCCGCACCGGATACTGGGCGAGGAGCCGGTGGCGGTGGTGCACCTGTGCCCGGGCTGTTCGGCGAGCGAGGCGGAATTGCAGGATTGGGTCCGCGCGCGGCTGGCCGGGTTCAAGGTGCCGGTGGCGATCCGCTTCGTCGACGATACCCTGCCGCGCAACGCGAACGGGAAGATCCTGAAAAAGGATCTGCGCGCGTTGTTCGCGGATATGGCGGTGGCGTGATCCCGGATCACCCCCGCGCCAGCGGCGCGTGGCGGTCGACCAGTATGGCGCTGGCCTCGTTCAGGCCGACCAGATCCACGGTCATGCCGTGGCGACGCATTTTCGCGACGACGTCGTCGAGCGCGCCGACCGCGGTGACGTCCCACAGATGTGCGGCCGTCAGGTCGATGCGCGCGCGGCGCGCGCTGTCGTCGGTGACGAACCGGTCGGTGAAGATGTCGGCGCTGGCGAAGAAGACCTGGCCCGTCACGGTGTAGATCCGGGTGTCGGTGACGGGATCGTGGTCGACCGCGACGTCCATCATCCGCGTCACCTTGAACGCGAAGAACACGCCGCTGAGCAGCACGCCGACCAGCACGCCGCGCGACAGGTCGTGGGTGGCGACGGTGACGACGACGGTCGCCAGCATGACGACGCCCGAAACCTTGGGATGTCGCGTCAGGTCACGCAGGGATTCCCAGGAAAAGGTGCTGATCGACACCATGATCATGATCGCGACCAGCGCCGCGACCGGCACCTGCGCGACCCAGGGGCGCAACGGGACCATGACGACCAGCAGGAACACGCCCGCGACCAGCGTCGACAGCCGGCCGGTGCCGCCATAGCGGACATTGCCGACCGTCTGGCCGATCATGCCGCAGCCGGCGATACCGCCGAACAGCCCGGCGGCCATGTTGGCAAGGCCGAGACCGGTGCATTCGCGGGCCTTGGAACTGGTGGTCGCGGTCAGATCGTCGACGACCTGCGCGGTCATCATCGATTCGAGCAGGCCGACCGCCGCCATCGCCAGCGCATAGGGCGCGACGATGGCCAGCATGTCGAGCGTCGCGGGCACGCCGGGCAGCGCGAAAGCGGGCAGCGACGACGGCAGGCGGCCGAGATCGCCGACCGTCGCGATCGGCATCGGGAAGGCGATGGCGATCGCGGTCAGCACGACGATGCAGATCAGCGGCGAGGGGATGGCGGTGGTGATCAGGGGCAGCAGGTAGATAATGGCGAGGCCGCCGGCGATCATGGCATAGGTGTGCCACGTCACATCGAGCATCTGGGGCACCTGCGCCGAAAAGATCAGGATCGCGAGCGCGTTGACGAACCCGGTGCGGACCGAGCGCGACACGAAACGCATCAACACGTCGAGCTTCAGCAGGCCGAAGACGATCTGGAACGCGCCGGCGAGGATCGTCGCGGCGAGCAGATATTGCAGGCCGTGCGCATGTACCAGCGCGGCGGCGACCAGCGCAACCGATCCCGCCGCGCCCGAGATCATCGCCGGGCGGCCACCGGCGATGGCGATGACGATGCCGATGATGAACGAGGCGAACAGGCCGACTTCGGGGTCGATGCCGGCGACGAAGGAAAAGGCGATGACTTCGGGGATCAGTGCGAAGGTGCCGACCATGCCGGCCAGGATGTCGCGGCGGGCCATGGTCGGCCCGGCGAACCATTCGGTCCGGTACCGGGCGAGGGATTCGGTGGTCATTGTCATGGAGTGTCCGCAAATATCGCAGGTGCGCGGCGTGGCGGGGTGGCCACGGGCGTCGGTCACGGAAAGCGATGTGCGTTGTCCGGCGGATCGGCGGCCGGAATAGCCACCCGGAATTTCACCGGGTCCAGAGCGAGTGGGGCGGGTCTAGGGGAAAGCGTGCTGCGGTGCAATATCTGCCGTCTGCCCCGTATTCCGGCGCGGGAGCACGGGTCAGGCGACCACCGACCCGACCGCCGCCTTCCACCCCGCCAGTCGCGCGTCGCGCGGGGTGCTGGCCATCGTCGGCTCGAACCGCTCGACGTCGCCGCGCATCGTGCTCGCCTCGGCCAGGTCGGCGAAGACCCTCGCGCCAATTCCGGCCAGCATGGCCGCGCCAAGCGCCGTGGTTTCGGCAAAGCGCGGGCGTTCGACGACAAGACCGAGCATGTCGGCCAGATCCTGCGCCATCCAGTCGTTCGCGACCATGCCGCCGTCGATCCGCAGGGCCTGCCAGTCCTGCCCGTCGGCGGCGAACGCGGTCTTCAGGTCGTGCGCCTGATGCGCCATCGCCTCCAGCGCGGCGCGGACGATGTGGGCCTTCGTCGTCGCGAAGCTCATGCCGGTGATCGCCGCGCGGGCGTCGGGTTCCCACCACGGCGCGCCAAGCCCGCTGAGCGCGGGGACGAGGTAGACGCCGCCGGTGTCGGGCACGCTGCGCGCCAGCGTATCGGTTTCGCGCACGTCGCCGATCAGCCCGACCGAATCGCGCAGCCATTTGACGAGGCTGCCGGCGACGAACACCGATCCTTCGAGCGCGTAATGCCGTTCGCCGTCAAGCTGCCACGCAATGGTGGAGAGCAGGCGGTGGCGGGAGACGGGGCGGGTGGTGCCCGCCTGGGTCAGCACGAACGCGCCGGTGCCGAACGTCGCCTTGGTCTGGCCCGGCGCAAGGCAGGCCTGACCGATCGTCGCCGCCTGCTGATCGCCGGCGAGGCCACAGATCGGGATGGCCGCGCCGAACGCGGTGGTGGTGCCGAACGTGCCGGCGCAGTCGACGATCTCGGGCAGCGCGGCGCGGGGCACGCCGAACAGCGCGATCAGGTCGTCGTCCCAAACCCCTGTGTCGATGTTCATCAGCGCGGTGCGGCTGGCGTTGCTGGCGTCGGTGACGTGCAGCCCGCCGGTCAGGTTCCAGACGAGCCAGCTTTCCACGGTGCCGACCGCCAGCCGGTCGCCGGCGCTGGCGAGTTCGGGCCATTCGCGCATCGCCCAGCCGATCTTGGAGCCGGAAAAATAGGGGTCGAGGATCAGGCCGGTGCGGTCCTGCACCATCGCCTCGTGCCCAGCGTCGCGAAGCGCGCGGCAGTCGCCGGCGGTGCGGCGGTCCTGCCAGACGATGGCGGGGGATAGCGGCTGGCCGGTCGCGCGGTCCCAGAACACCACGGTCTCGCGCTGGTTGGTGATGCCGATCGCGGCGATCCGCTCCGCGCCGCCGCCTTGCGCGACCATCGCCGCGGTCACGCGCAGTGTCTTGCGCCAGATTTCGGCGGCGTCGTGTTCGACCCGGCCGGGGCGCGGATAATGCTGCTCCAGCTCGGTCGCCTCGCTGGCGATGCAGCGGCCGTCGAGCGCGAACAGCATCGCGCGGGTGGAGGTGGTGCCTTCGTCGATGACAAGGATATGATCGCGCATGATCCGATGCTAGCGGCGATTGCGTCGTGTTGGAATGGCGCTACGGTCCCGGCCCATGAACGAACAGACAAACCGCGAACATCCGGGCCGCGAACATCCGAGCCGCGAACAGACTGGCCGCGACCATGCCGGTGCCGGGCCGGTGATGACCGAGGGCGACAGCCTGCTGGGGACGCCGATGGGAATCGACACGGCCGACGCGCTGCGAATCGCGCAGCGGCGCGACCGGTTGCTCGCCGCGCTGACGCTGATCGCCGGCATCGGCCTGATGGTCGCGATGCCGTTCGCGTTGAAGGCGGGGGCGGAATTCTTCCTGCCGACGACCGCCGCGCTGGTGATCGCGGTCGCGCTGATTCCGATCCTGGAATGGCTGGAACGGCGGCGGGTGCCGTCGCCGCTGGCCGCGATCATCTGCGTCCTGCTGTTCCTGCTGGCCGCCAATGTCGCGATCGCCGCGATCGTGGTGCCCGCGTCCGACTTCTTCCGCCTGTTGCCCAGCCGGCTTGGGCAGATCCAGAGCAACCTTGCGCCGCTGCTCGACCTGTATTCCAGCCTGGAGAAATTCGCGAACAAGACGCTGCGCCAGATCGCGGCGACCCCGGCGAGGGCGCCGATGGTGTCCAGCTTCGGCACGCCGACGTCATTTATCGGCGGCGTCGCCAGTTCGGCCCCGGCGGTGATCGTCCAGCTGATCTTCGCGATCCTCGTCGTGTTCTTCTTCCTGTCGGGCTGGACCGGCATGCGCAAGCGGACGATCACCAACCGCGCCAGCTTCAACGGGGCGATGGCGACCGCGCGCGTCATCCAGGACGTGGTCGACGACGTGTCGGCCTATCTCGGGACGATCACGGTCATCAACGTGGCGCTTGGCCTTGTCGTGTCGCTGGCGCTGTGGCTGCTCGGCATGCCCTATCCGCTGATGTGGGGCGGCATCGTCGCGCTGCTGAACTACATTCCCTATTTCGGGCCGATCATCGCCGCCGCGCTGCTGGCGCTGGGCGGGCTGATGACGTTCAACGACATCTGGCTGGCGCTGCTGCCGCCGGTGGTGATGTACGGATGCCATCTGGTCGAGGCGAATGCGATCACGCCGTTCATCGTCGGTCACCGGCTGACGATCAATCCGGTGATGATCCTGATCTCGCTGAGCTTCTGGGGATGGGTGTGGGGGACGTCGGGCGCGTTGCTGGCGGTGCCGCTGCTCATCATCCTGCAGACCGTGCTGGGGGCGGCGGGCAAGCCCGATATCGCGGGCTTCCTGTTCGAGCACGGGACGCTGGTGCAGCCGCAGGAGGGGGCGGGGTCGCGTGAAAATAGCGGCGCGCCTGAAAAGAATGTTTGACGCGTCCGGCACACTGACATAGGTGGCGCGCCTCGACGCTTTCAGCGGGTGTAGCTCAGTTGGTTAGAGCGCCGGCCTGTCACGCCGGAGGTCGCGGGTTCGAGTCCCGTCACTCGCGCCATCCTTTCGTTGAAGGGACGGTCTTGAAAGAGTACGAGTACCCCGGGGTTTGCGGGTGTAGCTCAGTTGGTTAGAGCGCCGGCCTGTCACGCCGGAGGTCGCGGGTTCGAGTCCCGTCACTCGCGCCACCTTCGATCAGTTCGAAGGCGGCGCGAAACTCCCCCCCCTCAAATATCAGCCCCTTCGGCTATCAGCGAAGCCGCCCGGTTTCCATCCACCGCAGTAGCGGCTTCAACGGCGTGATCCAGATGATCCCCGTTACCAGATAGAAGATCGCCTGAAGCGCCCAGTGCCATTCGCCGATCACGCCGGACAGGCTGGCGATCGCGACGCACCACAGCGCGATGAGCGCGAGGATGGCGAACATCCCTGCGGGTTTGCGCCAGCTTGGCGTCATGATTCGATCCATTCCAGTTCGGTCGCGATGGCGTGGAGCGGCATGTCCCACGGATCGGCGACCAGGGTTTCGACCTCCTGCACGCTCCACGCGATGCCGACGCGCCAGGCGTTCGGCAGCAGCGCGAACGCGCGGTCGTAATAGCCCGCCCCCTGGCCCAGACGGGTACCGCGCCGGTCGAACCCAAGCAATGGCGTCAGGACGATATCGGGCACGGCCTCGGCGGCGTCGGCAGGCGGCTGCAGAAGGCCGTACGGGCCGTTTTCCAGGTCGCGGCCACATGGATACAGGAACCGCATGCGGTCGACCTCTTTGGCGGCTCCACGGCCAGCGACATGGGGCAGGGCGATCCGGCATCCCGCGTCACGGGCGGCGTCGGCGAACGGGGCGGGATCGGCCTCGTCGCCAAGCGGTACATAGGAAGCGACGGTCAGACCGGGCGCAAGGCGGCGGCGAAAGGCGTCGGGAACCGGCAATGCGCCATCCAGTGCAAAGCCGGCGTGCGCAAAGCCGGCGCGCGCGGCACGCAGGCGCGCGCGGCGGTCGCGCTTGTCGTCGCTGGGGGAGGGTGACGGGACCACCATGGCCGTGTGCCTTGTTATCCGCCGACGCCTGGTAACGTCAGGTGGGGACCATATACTCGGGACCAGGGTCCCAGCAGGGACAGCCCCCATGGATGATGAATAGCCTCAGGGATAATTTTAGGCTCGCACCGGGCAGTACCCGTCGCCTGCATACTTAGGGTGTCGGCGCGGTTTGCTCAAGGGTCGCCGCGAGCGACTCGAGCCGGTCGGCGATGCGGGCAAGCGCGGCCTCGCTGACCGCGGCCCCCGCCGGTGGCCGGGTTTCGGCATCGTCCAGATCGTCGGCCAGCATCAGCGCGACGAACAGCATCGCGCGCTCGGCATTCAGCCCGCCGGCCGCGCGGTTCGCCGCCGCCCAACGGCTGTCGAGCAGGCCGCCGAGATGGCGGACGCGGTGTTCCTCGCCGTCGCGACAGGCGACGATGTGCGGACGGCCGCCGATGGTCAGGGTGACGTCGGCCATCACCCGGTGCTTTCGCGGGCGATGACGTCGTCGAGCGCGGCGACCGCCTCGGCCATGCGCGCCTTCAACGCGGCGTGGCGCGCCGCCAGCGCGTCGGCGGCGCGGGCGCGCGCGTCGATCGCCGCCTCGATCCGCGCGATCGCGGCGTCGACCCGATCGGCCGCCGTGGGGGAAGTCTCTGTCATATCAGCCGAGATAGCATGCGCGTGACTGGCGGCAAGGACGAACCGGGATATGTACCGGTGCAATCCGTCCACCTGCGCGGTTGACGCGGTGAGCAAGGACTCGCAAAGGCTTCGCCGACTTGATCGTCGGTTGCGACGCGGGGGTTGCCCGTGGTCCGTATCCGGCGATGCCATGAGCAGGCGAGATCCTCGCGCGGACAACGACTTGAAGGAGACAGTTCGATGACGGTCAAGGTAGCGATCAATGGGTTCGGCCGTATCGGCCGCCTCGTCGCACGGGCGATTCTGGAGCGGGGCGACGGCCTGCTCGATCTGGTCGCGATCAACGACCTGGCCGATGCCAAGTCGAACGCCTGGCTGTTCAGCCGCGACAGCATCCACGGCCGCTATCCCGGCGTGGTGACGGCCGAGGGCAACGACATCGTGATCGACGGCAAGCATATCCGTGTGACCGCCGAGCGCGATCCCGCGAACCTGCCGCACAAGGAACTGGGCGTCGACCTGGTGCTGGAATGCACCGGTTTCTTCACCGATGACGTCGCCTGCCAGAAGCATATCGACGCAGGCGCGAAGAAGGTGCTGATTTCGGCGCCGGGCAAGAATGTCGACCTGACCGTCGTGTACGGCGTCAACCACGACAAGCTGACCGCCGACCACAATATCGTGTCGAACGCGTCGTGCACGACCAACTGCCTGGCCCCGGTCGCCAAGGTGCTGAACGATGCGATCGGCATCGAGCGCGGCCTGATGACGACGGTTCACGCCTATACCAACGATCAGAAGATTCTCGACCAGATCCACCCGGATCTGCGCCGGGCGCGCGCCGCCGCGATGTCGATGATCCCGACCACCACCGGGGCCGCGCGCGCGGTCGGTGAAGTGCTGCCCGAACTCAAGGGCAAGCTGGACGGTTCGGCGATCCGCGTGCCGGTGCCCGACGTCAGCCTCGTCGACCTGACCTTCACGCCGAAGCGCGACACGACGAAGGACGAGGTCAACGCGATCCTGAAGGCGGCGTCGGAAAGCGGCCCGCTGGTCGGCGTGCTGGTCTATTCGGACGAGCCGCTCGTCTCGATCGACCTGATGCACACGCCGCAATCGTCGACGGTCGACAGCCTGGAGACCGCGGTGATCGACGGCAAGCTGGTGCGCGTCGTCAGCTGGTACGACAATGAATGGGGCTTCTCGAACCGCATGGTCGACACCGCGACCGCGATGGCGAAGTTCCTCTAGGCCCATGACGGGACGCATCGCCGGCATTGCCCGTCACGGGCGACCCAAGGGTCCGATGGAGACGCTGGACCATGTCCATGTCTCCATCGAATCCGGGTTGGCCGGCGATTTTCGCGGGAGCGTGAAGCCCGGTGGTCGCGGCCGGCGTCAGGTGTCGCTGATCGAGCGGGGCGACTGGGACCGTGCGATGGCCGAAACCGGGCACAGCCTGCCATGGCAGGAGCGGCGCGCGAACCTGCTGGTCGACGGGCTGGACCTGCCGCAGGTTCCGGGCACGCGGCTGCGGATCGGCACGGTGGTCCTGCTGGTGACGCAGGAATGCGATCCGTGCAGCCGAATGGAGACGATCGCACCGGGGCTGAAGGCGGCGCTGACGCCGGACTGGCGCGGCGGCGTGCTGGCGCGCGTGGTCGCGGGCGGCGACATTGCGATTGGTGATACGATAGAGGTGGAACATCCATGACCAAGCCATTCAAGACGCTGGACGATATCGGTGAAGTTGCGGGCCGGCGGGTGCTGGTGCGCGAGGATCTGAACGTACCGATGGCCGATGGCCGGGTGACCGATGACACGCGCCTGCGCGCGACGCTGGCGACGGTGACCGAACTGGCCGACAAGGGTGCGATCGTGCTCGTGCTCGCGCATTTCGGGCGGCCCAAGGGGCAGCCGAGCGCCGAATTCTCGCTGGAGCAGATCGTCGCGCCCTATGCCGACGTGCTGGGCCGCCCGGTCCGGTTCATCGACTGGGAGGGGGCCGAGGGCGCGGTTGCTGCGCTGTCGGCTGGCGATATCGCTGTGCTGGAGAACACGCGGTTCTTCGGTGGCGAGGAGAAGAACGATCCCGCCGTCGTCGCGCGCTTCGCGGCACTGGGCGACCTGTATGTGAACGACGCGTTTTCGGCCGCGCACCGCGCGCATGCCTCGACCGAGGGACTGGCGCGGGCGTTGCCGGCGTTTGCGGGCCGCGCGATGGAGGCTGAACTCGACGCGCTGGAAAAGGCGCTGGGCAAGCCCGAGCATCCGGTCGCGGCGGTCGTCGGCGGGGCCAAGGTGTCGACCAAGCTCGACGTGCTGAAGCATCTGGTCGGCAAGGTCGATCACCTCATCATCGGCGGCGGCATGGCCAACACGTTCCTGGCCGCACGCGGGGTCGATGTCGGCAAGTCGCTGTGCGAGCACGACCTGGCGAGCGTCGCGGACGAGATCATGGCCGCGGCCGATGCGGCGCGCTGCACCGTCCATCTCCCCTATGACGTGGTGGTGGCCAAGGAATTCCGCGCCGATCCGCCGACGCGCACGGTGAACGTGCACGAGGTCGCGGCCGACGAGATGATCCTCGACGTCGGGCCGGCGGCGGTCGAATCGCTGGCCGACGTGCTGAAGAACTGCCGCACGCTGGTGTGGAACGGGCCGATGGGCGCGTTCGAGACGCCGCCGTTCGACACCGCGACGGTCGCGCTGGCGCGGACGGCGGCGGCGCTGACGCAGGACGGATCCCTTGTCTCGGTCGCGGGCGGCGGTGACACCGTCGCGGCACTCAATCAGGCGGGGGTGGGCGACCAGTTCACCTTCGTGTCGACCGCCGGCGGCGCGTTCCTGGAGTGGATGGAGGGGCGTGAATTGCCGGGCGTGGCGGCGCTGACGCGATAGTCATCAATCCGTCACCCACGAGCGTAGCGAAGCAATCCGGTGCGTAGCGGGCTGCTCTGGATTGCTTCGCTACGCTCGTGGGTGACGGGAAGGGTTAGCGCACCACACTCGGAGCCGGCGCGGAATCCTTCAACAAAGGCACCAGCAGGCTGTTCAGATCATCGAGGTCGAACGCGCCGGGTTTGGCGTACCGGACGATCCCGCCGCGATCGATCACATAGTTGGTCGGCAGCGCGCCCAGCACGCCGTAATTGCCCTTGATCCGCCGCGCTGACGGAATCGCCATCGCCGCGAACAGCGGTTTCAGCTTGAACGTGGGCAGCGAATCCTCGGTCGCGATCGTGAAGACCCGCAGGCCATTGGCTTTTCGCATCCGGTAATAGGCGTCGAGCAGCGGCAACTCCGCCTTGCACGGCCCGCACCACGTCGCCCAGAAATTGAGGACCACGACCTGCCCGCGCAGGTCGGCCATCGTAACCTTCGATCCGTCGAGCATCGTCAGCTGGAAATCCGACGCCCGGTCACCGACCTTCAGCGGTTCCGCCGAGACGGACGCCGTGGCCGCGAGCGCGAGCAGCGCGACGATGTGACGTAGCCAGACCATGGCGATGATTCCCCGCTGTTTTTCCCCGCCCATATGGTCGGATCCGGCCGGGTATGCGTCAAATGTTTTTTCCGTGCAGGCGTCCGTCAGGGCAGGGGATCCGACGTGCGCGGGGTTGAGCGCCGGCCGGTCACGGGCTAACCGCATGGCGAAGCACGACGATGCATATTCGAGGGGAAGATGATGACTCCGACCGTTAAGGCGATTCTCGACAAGTACGAGTCCGACAATCCCGGCGTGAAGACCAACCTCGCCCGCATCCTGATGCAGGGCAAGCTGGGCGGTACGGGCAAGCTCATCATCCTGCCCGTCGACCAGGGCTTCGAACACGGCCCCGCGCGCAGCTTCGCGATCAACCCGGCCGCCTATGATCCCCATTATCATTACCAGCTGGCGATCGACGCGGGGCTGTCGGCCTATGCCGCACCGCTCGGGATGCTGGAGGCGGGAGCGGACACGTTCGCCGGCCAGATCCCGACCATCCTGAAGCTGAACAGCTCGAACAGCTGGGCGACGCAGATCAACCAGGCGGTGACCGGCGGCGTCGACGACGCGCTGCGGCTGGGCTGTTCCGCGATCGGCTTCACCATCTATCCGGGTGCCGACGAGGTGTTCGACATGATGGAGGAGATCAAGGAACTGTCGGCGGAGGCCAAGGCCGTCGGTATCGCCACCGTCATCTGGTCCTATCCGCGCGGGGGCGACCTGCCCAAGTCGGGGGAACTGGCGCTCGACGTCGGGGCGTATGCCGCGCACATGGCGACGCTGCTGGGCGCGCACATCATCAAGGTGAAGCTGCCGGGCGACCATATCGAGCAGAAGGACGCCAAGAAGTCGTACGAGGGCACCGACTGGTCGAAGCAGTCGGACCGGGTCGCGCATGTCGTCCAGTCGTGCTTTGCCGGCCGGCGGATCGTGGTGTTCTCGGGCGGTGCGGCCAAGGGCGCGGACGCGGTGTATCAGGACGCGCGCGACATCCTGGCCGGCGGCGGCAACGGGTCGATCATCGGTCGCAACACGTTCCAGCGGCCACGCCACGAGGCGCTGGCGATGCTCGACAAGCTGGTGCGGATCTACAAGGGCGAGGAATAGGGGCGAGGAATAAGGGCGCTGGCGCGGGCGTGGTTGCCGGTAGTGGCGCCGCGCCCGTATAGTCGTTAGGGGGGCGGGATGATTGAAGACGATCCCCTCGGCCCCCTCGACCCGAATTTTGCCGCCGGCTTTTCCCGCGACATGCGCCGGCCGCCCTGTCAGTTGTATCTGGTATCGCCGCTCGATGTCGGCGGTGGCTTCCCCGACCGGCTTGCACGCGCGCTCGACGCCGGTCCGGTGGCCGCGTTCCAGTTCCGGGTGAAGGACATCGACCAGCATGCCGCCGCGCACCTGGCCGAGCCGCTGCAGCGGATCTGCGCGGACCGGGAAGTCGCGTTCATCGTCAATGACGATATCGGCCTGGCCAAACGGCTGGGTGCGGACGGCGTGCATCTGGGGCAGGGCGACGGCGACCCGCGCGAGGCCCGCGATTCGCTGGGGCCGACCGCGCAGATCGGGGTTACCGTCCACGACAGCCGCCATCTGGCGATGGAGGCGGGCGAGGCCAATGCCGATTACGTCGCGTTCGGCGCGTTCTTCCCGACGACGACCAAGACGGTCGAGCATGTCGCCGATCCGGTCCTGCTGAGCTGGTGGTCGACGCTGTTCGAGATACCGTGCGTGGCGATCGGCGGGATCACGCCGGCCAACGCCGCGCCGCTGGTCAAGGCCGGCGCGGATTTCCTGGCGGTATCGCACAGCGTATGGGGCGGGGACGAAGCCGCCGCTGTCCGGGCCTTTGCCGAAATCCTCGCAAAACGCTGAGTTCGTTGCGCGGCGGAAACAAGACGCCCGCCGACCGTTTCCCTCCACAGCGTAACAGTGGAGGATGATGGCATGACATATCGGGCAATGATCGGGGCTGGTATCGGCGCGGGATTGATGGCCATGGCCGGCGCGGCATCGGCGCAGACCGGCACCCCCGTGCGGGCACCGGTGACGGTCGACCGGAGCGTGCTGCATGTGCAGGTCATCCTCGACCATCTGGGATTTTCGCCGGGCGTGCTGGACGGACGCGAGGGCAAGTCGCTGGCCGCGGCGTTGAAGGGATTTCAGGAGCAGCGCGGATTGCCGGAAACCGGCAAGGCCGATGCCGCCACCCTGCGCGCGCTCTACCTCTATCGCCAGATGCGGCCCACCACCGTCATCGCGCTGACGCCCGAAATGCTGGCCGGTCCCTATACCAATCCGTTCCCCAGGGACGCGCCCGAGCAGGCCAAGCTGCCGATGCTGGGGTACAAGACGGTGATGGAGAAGCTGGGCGAGATGTTCCACACCACCCCGGCGGTGCTGATGGCGCTGAACAGCCCGCAGACGAAGCTGACGGCGGGGACGAAGGTGGTGTTCCCCAACGCGCTGCCCGACGCCGCCAATTACGACCCGAAATTGCCGGAAGACTGGCGGGCGACGCTGGCGTCGCTGAACGTCGGGTCGAACCAGCCGCAGGGCGCGAAGGTGGTCGTCGACAAGTCCGACGAGGTGCTGCGCGTGCTGGACAAGGACGGCAAGCTGGTCGCGCAGTTCATGGCGACGATGGGGTCGCAATATGACCCGCTGCCAATCGGGTCGTGGACGATCAAGGGCGCGGCCTATAATCCGCCGTTCCATTACAACCCCAAGCTGTTCTGGGACGCGGACAACAGCGACAAGAAGGCGTTGCTGCCGCCGGGGCCGAACGGTCCGGTCGGCGTCGTCTGGCTCGACCTGTCGAAGCCGCATTACGGCATCCACGGGACGCCAAATCCCGAGACGATCGGCCGGGCCGAAAGCCATGGCTGCATCCGGCTGACCAACTGGGACGCGGCGCGGCTGGCACTAATGGTCAAGCCGGGGACGCCGGCCGTTTTCCAGAACTAGGGTCCGGAGCGGAGAGGCCATGAACCGGGTCGGCTGGATCATCCTTGGCATTATCGTCGTCGTGGTGGGTCTGTTCGTGTCGATGACCGACTTCGGCGTTGCGGGCGGTGGTAGAGTCGCCCCGCGGTTCGATCCGGTCGCTTCGGTCGTCGAGCGGGTCCAGCCGACCGTGCGCGCCCTGACGGTGCCGGTCGCGGGCGTGCCGCGCGACGCGATCGGTGACAGCTGGGGCGATGCGCGTGAAGGCGGTGCGCGGGCGCATCATGGCACCGACATCATGGCCCCGGCCGGCACGCCGGTCGTGGCGGCGGCGGCGGGCACGGTGGAAAAGCTGTTCCAGAGCGAGCGGGGCGGGACGACCGTGTACGTTCGTTCGCCGGCGCGTCGCTGGACCTATTACTACGCGCATCTGGCCGGGTACGCGGCGGGTCTTCACGAGGGGCAGGCGGTGAAACGCGGGACGCTGCTCGGCTATGTCGGCGATACCGGGGATGCGGGCGCGGGCAATTATCACCTGCATTTCGGCCTGACCCGCACCGATCCGGGCGAGCGGTGGTGGCAGGGCCAGGACATCAATCCCTATCCGCTGCTTGCGGGAAAAGGGGCCGGACGGTAAGGGCGGCGGCCAACAGCTCTTTCAAACAGGTAGGCTCCATGAAGATCAATGCGGTCGAAATCCGCCCCGGCAACATCCTCGAATATGAAGGTGGCATCTGGCGCGCGGTCAAGATCCAGCACACCCAGCCCGGCAAGGGCGGCGCGTATATGCAGGTCGAGCTGAAGAACCTGATCGACGGTCGCAAGAACAATGTCCGCTTCCGTTCGGCCGAGAGCCTGGAAAAGGTGCGGCTCGACACCGTCGACTTCCAGTTCCTGTTCCGCGAGGGTGACACGCTGACCTTCATGGACAAGGTCAATTACGAGCAGATCACGCTCGACGCCGACATTCTGGGCGAGGCGGCCGCGTTCCTGCAGGACGGCATGGACGTGGTGATGGAGCTTTGGGAGGAACGCCCGATCTCGGTCCAGTTGCCCGACACGATCGAGGCGCTGATCGTCGAGGCGGACGCGGTGGTAAAGGGGCAGACCGCCTCGTCCAGCTACAAGCCGGCGGTGCTGGAAAACGGCGTGCGCGTGATGGTGCCGCCGCATATCGGTGCCGGCACGCGGATCGTCGTAGACGTATACGAGCAGACATATGTGAGGCGCGCGGACTGAGTCTGACTGGACGGACAGCATGGCTGTCCGTCCAGTCAGACCGGCCGGCGCGCGAAGCGCGGCCGACGACGCGGGCTTTGCTCGTGGCGCCCTGGAACGCCCCACCCCCGACCCCTCCCGCACGCGGGAAGGGAGAGTAGAATACCCACCCCCGACCCCTCCCGCGTGCGGGAGGGGGGAGTAGAAGACAATGCCAGCCCAATCCGGCCTCATGACCGTCATCGAGCGCGCCGCGCGCAAAGCGGCTCCGCGCCTGCGCCGCGACTTCAACGAGGTCCAGTTGCTGCAGGTCAGCCGCAAGGGGCCGGCCGATTTCGTGACGATGGCCGACCAGCGCGCCGAACAGACGATCTATGAGGAACTCTCGCGCGCGCGCCCCGACTGGGGGTTCCTGATGGAGGAGCGCGGCGAGGTGGCGGGTGATCCCAACAAGCCGCGCTTCATCGTCGATCCGCTGGATGGCACGTCGAACTTCCTGCACGGGATCCCGCATTTCGCGATTTCGATCGCGGTCGAGGAGCCGATGCCGAACGGCAAGCGCGAGATCACGACGGCGCTGGTCTATCAGCCGCTGACCGATGAAAGCTTCACCGCCGAAAAGGGGCGTGGGGCCTGGGTGCAGGAGCAGCGGTTGCGCGTATCGTCGCGGCGCGATCTGTCCGACGCGCTGATCGCGACCGGCATCCCGTTTCTGGGGCATGGCGATTTCGTGCAGTGGAGCCGCATTTTCGGCGCGATCGCACCCGAAGTCGCCGGTATCCGGCGCTTTGGCGCGGCCTCGCTCGACCTCGCCTGGACCGCCGCCGGCCGGTATGACGGGTTCTGGGAGTCGGGCCTGGCCCCGTGGGACGTCGCGGCCGGCATGTTGCTGGTCAAGGAAGCCGGCGGGTTCGTCAGCGACTATCGCGGCGGCGACAAGGTGATGGAGCGCAAGGAGTTCCTGGCCGCCAACGACGCGCTGCATTCGCGCATGCACAAGCTGATCGCCAACGCGCTGCGGTGAGTTTCGCTTGTCTGTCACCCTCGCGCAGGTGAGGGTTCCGCTGCTGCCCTTTTCCTGCCGGCAGAAGACGCAGAAGCTGGATCCTTGCCGTCGTGAGGGTGGCGGGCCGGAGCTTGGTGGCATCCTTTGCTAACCTATGTTCCAGCACCGGCCCAAAGGTGTTTTGCGAGTGATTCTCACAGGGTCTCACGCTTGCCCGACCCGCGCGCAGAGCCTAAAGCGCAACCATCACCTTCGCACCTGCGAGAAGCCCATTGGTCGATCTGTCGCAATACCTGCCCATTCTCCTGTTCCTCGGCGTCGCGCTCGCGTTGTCGACGGCGTTCGTCGTGCTGCCGATGGTGGTCGCCAAGGCGACCGGCGCGCACAAGCCGAACGCCGACAAGCTGAGCGAATATGAGTGCGGTTTCCCCGCGTTCGAGGATCCGCGCAGCCAGTTCGACGTGCGCTTCTATCTGGTCGCGATCCTGTTCATCATCTTCGATCTCGAGGCCGCGTTCCTGTATCCATGGGCCGTGTCGGTGTTCAACCTCGGCTGGACCGCCTGGATTTCGATGATGATCTTTATCGGCGAGCTTGCGCTCGGCCTTGTCTATGCATGGAAGAAGGGAGCACTCGATTGGGAGTAGAGCTCACGACCCCCGCGGCCAGCGGCGCGATGCTGCCGCCCGATCAGGGGTTCTTCGACAATCTGAACGGTGAACTGACCGACAAGGGATTCCTGGTCACCACGACCGAGGATCTGTTCGCCTGGGCGCGTACCGGTTCGTTGTGGTGGATGACATTCGGGCTGGCGTGCTGCGCGGTCGAGATGATCCACGTCAACATGCCGCGCTATGATCTTGAGCGGTTTGGCGCGGCCCCGCGCGCGTCGCCGCGCCAGTCCGACGTGATGATCGTCGCGGGCACGCTGTGCAACAAGATGGCCCCGGCGCTGCGCCGCGTCTACGACCAGATGTCCGAGCCGAAATATGTGATTTCGATGGGCAGTTGCGCGAATGGCGGCGGCTATTATCATTACAGCTACAGCGTCGTTCGCGGGTGTGACCGGATCGTGCCGGTCGATATCTACGTTCCCGGATGCCCGCCGACCGCCGAGGCCTTGCTGTACGGCATCATGCAGCTGCAACGGAAAATCCGCCGCAGCGGGAGCATCGAACGGTGAGGGCGCCTGCTCCCGCCTATGCCGCCAATGATGGCGTGATCGACGCTGTCCGTGCGGTGCTGGGTGCTGGTCTGTATGACGGCGTCGATCATGTCGGCGAAGTCGCGCTGCACGTCCGGCGCGAAACGCTGGTCGATACCATGGTCGCGCTGCGTGATACGCCGGGGCTGGAATATCAGCAGCTGATGGAAATCGCCGGCGTCGACTATCCGGATCGCGACGAGCGGTTCGAGGTGGTCTATTGCCTGTTGTCGCTGACCCGCAACCACCGCATCCGCGTCCATGTCGCGACCGATGAGGAAAAGCCGGTGCCGTCGGTGACGGGGATCTGGCCGGTCGCGGGCTGGCTGGAGCGCGAGGTGTACGACATGTACGGCGTGCTGTTCAGCGGCAATTCGGACCTGCGTCGCATCCTGACCGATTACGGTTTTCGTGGCCATCCGCAGCGCAAGGACTTCCCGCTCTCTGGGTTCGTCGAACTGCGCTATTCGGAGGAGGCGAAGCGCGTGGTCTATGAGCCGGTGAAGCTGGCGCAGGATTTCCGCACGTTCGACTTCACGAGTCCCTGGGAGGGCGCGGAATATGTCCTGCCGGGCGATGAAAAGGCGGCTCTGCCGCAGGCCAAGGGCGCGCCGACGCCGTTGAGTGCCGCCGAGATTGCCAAGGCCGCCGCGGCCGCGACCCCGACCAAGGCACCGCCAGCCGAACCGAAGGCAAGCGAGTCGACCGCGCAGACGGGCGCGGGCGAGCGCGATCCTGGCAACGAGGCCAGGGACAAGCCGGTGAATCCCGACGTCGTGCCGACCACGGGTGCCAATGCCAGCGGAGGACAGAACCAGTGAGCGACTATGTCGACGAACTGCTGGGCCATAGCGATGCCGCCGATCCGACGACCGGCGATGTCACCATCCAGAACTACACGATCAATTTTGGTCCCCAGCACCCGGCGGCGCACGGCGTGCTGCGTCTGGTCATGGAACTGGACGGCGAAATCGTCGAGCGGGTCGATCCGCATGTCGGCCTGCTCCATCGCGGCACCGAGAAGCTGATCGAGTACAAGACGTACCAGCAGGCGCTGCCCTATTTCGACCGGCTCGATTACTGCTCGCCCTTGTGCATGGAGCATAGCTTCGTGCTGGCGGTCGAGAAGCTGCTCGATCTGGAGGTGCCGGAGCGGGCGCAATATCTGCGCGTATTTTTCGCCGAACTGACGCGCATTTCCAATCATATGCTGAACCTGGGTTCGCATGTGATGGACGTCGGTGCAATGACGCCGAACCTGTGGCTGTTCGAGATTCGCGAAGACTGCATGAACTTCTTCGAGCGCGCGAGCGGCGCGCGGATGCACGCGAACTACTTCCGGCCGGGTGGCGTCCATCAGGACGTGCCGCTGAAGCTGTTGACCGACATCGGCGACTGGCTCGACACGCGCCTGCCGCGCCTGTTCGAGGACGCGATTTCGCTGGTCGCGGACAACCGTATCTTCAAGCAGCGCAATGTCGACATCGCCGTGGTCAGCCGCGACGATGCGGTGAAATGGGGCTTTTCCGGCCCGATGATCCGTGGATCGGGCATTCCGTGGGATCTGCGCAAGTCGCAGCCCTATGACGTATATGCCAAGATGGACTTCGACGTGCCGGTCGGCACGCGCGGCGATTGCTATGACCGGTTCATGGTGCGCGTCGAGGAAGTGCGACAGTCCGCGCGGATCATGAAGCAGTGCCTGGCGCAGATGCCCGAAGGCCCGATCATGACCACCGATCGCAAGGTCGGCCCGCCCAAGCGCGCCGAGATGAAGCGGTCGATGGAGGCGCTGATCCATCACTTCAAGCTGTATACCGAGGGCTATCATGTGCCCGCCGGCGACGTGTATGTCGCGACCGAAAGCCCCAAGGGCGAGTTCGGCGTGTATCTGGTCGCGGACGGCACCAACAAGCCGTATCGCTGCAAGATCCGTCCGACCGCGTTCAGCCACCTGCAGGCGATGGACTTCATGACCAAGGGCCACATGCTCGCGGACACGACTGCGATTCTGGGCGCGATGGACATCGTGTTCGGGGAGTGCGATCGGTGAGCGATCCGCGTATCGACACCGCGCACCGGATGATTGCGCTCTATAATGCGCAGGACGCCGATGGCTATGTCGAGCATATGACCGATACGGCGTGCGAGGCGACCTATCGTGGTGCCGTCCTGCGCGACGGTCGTGAGGGTGTGCGTTCCGGTCTGAAGGCCATGTTCGCACAGTTCCCGCAGAACCGGGCGGATATCCTGGCATCGTGGCGGCTTGGCGATACGGTGGTGTTGCACGAAACCGTGTCGCGCGCGCCGGACGGCGAGCAGTTCGACGTCATGTCCATCTATTCCTTCAGCGGCGACAAGGTCGATCGCGTGGAGTTTATTCGCTAATGGCTGACGCACCAAAAATTCCCGACGAAGCCGAGACTCGCGCGCGCTGGGGTGCGTTCGCATGGTCGGACGAAAACCAGATCAAGGCGAACGAGATCCTTGGGCGCTACCCCAAGGGTCGCGAACAGTCGGCGTCGATCCCGTTCCTCGACCTCGCCCAGCGGCAGGTCGGTGAGGAAACGCAGACGCAAGGCTGGTTGCCGGTGCCGGTGATCGAGTTCGTCGCGCGCGCGATCGGCGTGCCATACATGCGCGTGTACGAGGTCGCCACCTTCTACACGATGTTCAATCTCGCCCCCGTCGGCCGGTTTCATGTGCAGGTCTGCGGCACGACGCCGTGCGTGCTGCGCGGGTCGGACGACGTGCTGGCGGCGTGCAAGAACAAGGGCCTCATCAAAGGGCGGACGACACCCGACGGCCTGTTCACGCTGACCGAGGTAGAGTGCATGGGCAATTGCTCGAACGCGCCGATGGTCCAGATCAACGACGATAATTTCGAGGATCTCGACTATGACAGCACGACTGCGATCCTTGAGGCGCTGGCGCGTGGCGAAAGCCCGAGGGCCGGACCACAGAACGGGCGGAAATCGAGCGAGCCGATCGGCGGCCCGACCTCGCTGACCGCGATGGTCGACGAAAACCACGATTACCGGGGCGAATGGGCATGAGCCTGAGCGACAAGGACCGTATCTTCACCAACGTCTATGGCTATCAGCCATGGAATATCGACGCGGCGATCATGCGCGGCGACTGGGACGATACCAAGGCGCTGATGACGCTGGGTCAGGACGCGATCATCGACGTCGTCAAGGCGTCGGGTCTGCGCGGGCGTGGCGGCGCGGGCTTCCCGACCGGCACCAAATGGTCCTTCATGCCCAAGGAGCCGAAGGCCGACCGGCCGAACTTCCTGGTCATCAACGCCGATGAGTCCGAGCCGGGCAGCTGCAAGGACCGGGAGATCATCCGCCACGATCCGCACAAGCTGATCGAGGGTGCGCTGATCGCCGGTTACGCGATGCGCGCGCGCGCCGCCTACATCTACATTCGCGGCGAGTACATCCGCGAGGCCGAGACGCTGTTTTCGGCCGTGGCCGAGGCGTATGATCGCGGCTTCATTGGCAAGAATGCTTGCGGGTCGGGCTACGACTTCGACGTGTTCGTCCACCGGGGCGCGGGCGCATATATCTGCGGCGAAGAAACCGCGATGCTCGAAAGCCTTGAGGGCAAGAAGGGCCAGCCACGGCTAAAGCCGCCATTCCCGGCGGGCGCGGGTCTGTACGGCTGCCCGACGACGGTCAACAATGTCGAATCGATCGCGGTGGCGCCGACGATCCTGCGGCGTGGCGCGGCCTGGTTCTCCAGCTTCGGCGCGGAGAATAACCGCGGAACCAAGCTGTTCCAGATCAGCGGCCATGTCGAGCGGCCGTGCGTGGTCGAGGAGGCGATGAGCATTCCGTTCCGCGAACTGATCGAAAAGCATTGCGGCGGGATCCGTGGCGGCTGGGACAATCTGCTGGCGGTGATCCCCGGCGGATCGTCGGTGCCGTTGGTGCCGGCGGCCGAGATCATGGACGCGCCGATGGACTTTGACGGCCTGAAGGCGGTCGGGTCGGGTCTGGGCACCGCGGCGATCATCGTTATGGACAAGTCGACCGACATCGTCCGCGCGATCGCCCGCCTCAGCTATTTCTACAAGCATGAAAGCTGCGGCCAGTGCACGCCGTGCCGTGAGGGTACCGGCTGGATGTGGCGCGTGATGGAGCGGATGCGGACCGGCGACGCCGAAATTTCCGAGATCGACACGCTGTATCAGGTGACCAAGCAGATCGAGGGCCATTCGATCTGCGCACTGGGCGATGCGGCCGCATGGCCGGTCCAGGGCCTCATCAAGCATTTCCGCCCCGAGATGGAGCGCCGTATCCGCGAGCGCGGTGGTGACACCGCACCGATGATGGAAGCCGCTGAATAATGCCTATTGTCAAAGTCGATGGCGTCGAGATCGAGGTGCCGCAGGGTGCCACCGTGCTGCAGGCGTGCGAGCTTGCCGGCAAGGAAATCCCGCGTTTCTGCTACCACGAGCGTCTGAGCATCGCCGGCAATTGCCGGATGTGCCTGGTCGAGGTGAAGCCTGGTCCGCCCAAGCCGCAGGCGTCGTGCGCCTTGCCGGCGGCGGACAAGCAGGAAATCTTCACCAATACGCCGATGGTGAAGAATGCCCGCGAGGGCATCATGGAGTTCCTGCTCATCAATCATCCGCTCGATTGCCCGATCTGCGATCAGGGCGGCGAGTGCGATTTGCAGGATCAGTCGGTTGCTTATGGCCGCGGCCATTCGCGGTATGACGAGAACAAGCGCGCGGTCACCGAAAAATATATGGGGCCGATCGTCAAGACGGTCATGACCCGGTGCATCCAGTGCACACGCTGCATCCGCTTTGCCGAGGAAGTTGCCGGCGTCGAGGAGATCGGCGCGATCGGTCGCGGCGAGAACATGCAGATCACGTCGTATCTGGAACATGCCGTCACCAGCGAGCTGTCGGGCAATGTCGTCGACCTGTGCCCGGTCGGTGCGCTGACGTCGAAGCCCTATGCATTCGAGGCGCGCCCGTGGGAGCTGCGCAAGACGCTGACCATCGACGTGATGGACGCGGTCGGCACCAATATCCGCCTCGATAGCCGGGGCCGTCAGGTGCTGCGCTGCGTGCCGCGGATCAACGACGACGTGAACGAGGAGTGGGCGACCGACAAGACGCGGCATGCGGTCGACGGTCTGGTCCGCAACCGCCTCGACAAGCCTTATGTCCGCAAGAACGGCAAGCTGGTCCCGGCGACCTGGGACGAGGCATTCGCTGCCATCGCCGCGGTCGATGCGGGATCGAGCGTCGCGGCGGTCGCCGGCGATCTGGTCGATTGCGAGACGATGTACGCGGCCAAGGCGCTGCTCGCCAAGCTTGGCTCGACCATGCTCGAGGGCCGTCAGACCGGCATGGCGTATGACACGTCGAGCCTGGCCGCGGTCAACTTCAACACCACGATCGCCGGCACCGAGCGCGCCGACGCGATCCTGCTGGTCGGCACCAACCTGCGCTGGGAAGCGTCGCTGGTGAACACGCGAATCCGCAAGGCGATCAAGAAGGGCGCGAAGGTCTTCGCGATCGGGCCGGAAACCGAGCTGACGTACCCGGTGACGTGGATCGGCGACGATCTGGCCCTGCTCGGCACTTTGCCCGAGGCGGTGACTGAGGCGTTTGCCGGGGCGGAGCGGCCGATGGTGATCGTCGGCGGTGGTGCGCTGAAGGGTGGCCATGGCGCCGCGCTGAAATTGGTCGAGACGCTGGGGCTTATCAAGGGCGACTGGAACGGCTTCAACGTCGTGCATATGGCGGCGTCGCGGATGGGCGGGCTGATGCTCGGCTATGCGCAGGCGGGCGGCATTGCCGACGTGATGGGCGCGAAGCTTGGCTTTTTCCTCGGTGCGGACGAGGTCGATTTCGATGCGTTCGCCGGGTTCAAGGTCTATGTCGGCCATCACGGCGACAAGGGCGCGGCGAAGGCCGACGTGATCCTGCCGGGCGCGACCTATGCCGAGAAGTCGGGGACGTGGGTCAATCTGGAAAGCCGCGTCCAGCGAGGTGAGCGCGCGGTATTCCCGCCGGGCGACGCGCGCGAGGACTGGACGATCTTCCGCGCGCTGTCCGACGTGATGGGTCACCGGCTGCCGTTCGACACCCTGCCCGAACTGCGCAAGGCGATGGCCGCCGATGTGCCGATGCTGGCGACCGAGGGTCTGAAGACTTTCGACTGGTTGGCACCGGCGATCGACGGTACGGCGCAGGGCGTGATGACCGGCTATCCGATCAAGGATTTCTACCTGACCAACGCGATCTGCCGCGCCAGCCCGACCATGCAGCGGTGCTCGGCCGAACTGGTCCATGGGGCTGACTATGCGGAGGCGGCGGAATGACCGCGTTCTTCAATCAGACGGTCGGCTTCGGCTACGGCCTGTCGTGGTTCCTCGCGACGATCATCGGCATCCTGGTCATCGCGCTGCCGCTGATGCTGGCGGTGGCGATGATTATCTACGCCGACCGCAAGATCTGGGCAGCCATGGCGCTCAGGCGTGGGCCGAACGTGGTCGGTCCGTACGGTCTGCTCCAGTCGTTTGCCGACGGCCTGAAGGTGTTCCTGCAGGAAACGATCGTTCCAACGGCCGCGAACAAGGGCCTGTTCCTGCTCGCGCCGATCATCACCTTCACGGTTGCGCTGATCGTCTGGGCGGTGGTGCCGTTCGGCGACGGCGTGGTGCTGGCCAACATCAATGTCGGCCTGCTGTATGTGCTCGCGGCGTCGTCGCTCGGCGTGTACGGGATCATCATCGCCGGTTGGGCGTCGAACTCGAAATATCCCTTTTACTCGGCGTTGCGCGCGGCGGCGCAGATGGTGTCGTATGAAGTCGCGATCGGCTTCGTATTGATCTCCGTCGTGCTGTGGACCGGCAGCTTCAACCTGTCGGCCATCGTGCTGAACCAGAAGTCGCACGTCTGGATCTTCAACGGCTACTTCCTGAACCCGTTGCTGTTCCCGATGGCGGTGGTGTTCTTCATCTCGTCGTTGGCCGAGACGCAGCGCGCGCCGTTCGATCTGACCGAGGCGGAATCGGAACTCGTCGCTGGCTACCAGACCGAATATTCGTCGATGTCGTTCGCGCTCTACTGGCTTGGTGAATATGCCAACGTCCTGTTGATGTGCGCGCTGAACGCGACGCTGTTCTGGGGTGGCTGGTTGCCGCCGATCGACTGGGCGCCGCTGTACATGGTGCCCGGCATCATCTGGATTTTCGCGAAGATCCTGGTGTTCTTCTTCCTGTTCAGCTGGGTGAAGGCGACCGTGCCGCGCTATCGCTATGACCAGCTGATGCGTTTGGGGTGGAAGGTGTTCCTGCCGCTGTCGCTGTTCTGGGTTTTCCTCGTGTCGGGTTATCTGATGCTCGATCGGGTTGGAGTGGGTTCATGAGCGTCGCTCGTTACATCAAGGCCTTCACCCTCTGGGAGTTTTTGAAGGCCCATGCGCTGACCCTGAAGTATTTCTTCAAGGAAAAGGCGACGATCAACTATCCCTATGAGCGCAACCCGGTGTCGGCGCGGTTCCGCGGCGAACACGCGCTGCGTCGCTATCCGAACGGCGAGGAACGCTGCATCGCGTGCAAGCTGTGCGAGGCGGTATGCCCGGCGCAGGCCATCACGATCGAGGCCGAGCCGCGCGACGACGGCAGCCGTCGCACGACGCGCTACGACATCGACATGACCAAGTGCATCTATTGCGGACTGTGTGCAGAGGCGTGCCCGGTCGACGCGGTTGTCGAGGGACCGAATTACGAGTTCTCGACCGAGACGCGCGAGGAGCTGATGTACGACAAGGCCAAGCTTCTCGATAATGGCGATCGTTGGGAGCGTGCGATCGCAGCAAACCTTGCCGCCGACGCGCCGTACCGTTAATGCGCGCCCAATTCCAATCCGGACGGTCTAGGGGGCCGAGCACATCGTGATCCAGACCTTGGCTTTTTATCTGTTCGCTATCATCGTGGTCGCAAGCGGTGCGATGACGATTTCGTCGCGCAACCCGGTGCATTCGGTGCTGTGGCTCATCCTGGCGTTCTTCAACGCCGCCGGGCTGATGGTGCTGGTGGGGGCCGAGTTTATCGCGATGCTGCTTGTCATCGTCTATGTCGGCGCGGTCGCGGTACTGTTCCTGTTCGTCGTCATGATGCTCGATATCGACTTCGCCGAAATGCGGACCGGTTTCGTGAAATATCTGCCGCTGGGCTTGGCGATTTCGGTCGCGCTGCTGGCTGAGATGGTGATCGCGGTTGGCGCGTGGAGCACGGGCTCGATTCAGCTGGCCCGTCGTGCCGCGCCGATCGAGGCAGCGGTGCCGAATATCGAAGCCATCGGCAACCTGCTGTACACGCGGTATCTGTTCATCTTCGAGGGTGCGGGCCTGGTCCTGCTGGTCGCCATGATCGGCGCGATCGTGCTGACGCATCGCCAGCGTGGCGGCGTGAAGGCGCAGAGCATTCCGCACCAGATCGCGCGCCGTCCGCAGGATGCGACGCGCAACACCAATCCGCCCGTCGGGCAGGGAGTCGAGCTGTGACCGTCGGTCTCGTCCATTATCTGGTCGTCGGGGCGATCCTGTTCGGCCTCGGCGTGCTGGGCATCGTCGCCAACCGGAAGAACCTGATCGTCATCCTGATGGCGATCGAGTTGATCCTGCTGGCGGTGAACATCAATTTCGTCGCGTTCTCCGCGTACCTCCAGGATCTGGTGGGTCAGGTGTTCGCGATGTTCGTGCTGACGGTGGCGGCGGGTGAGGCGGCGATCGGGCTGGCCATTCTCGTCATTTATTTCCGTGGTCGCGGCACCATCGCGGTCGACGACGTCAACCGGATGAAGGGGTAAATCGGTTGATCCTTCTGATCGTCTTCCTGCCGTTGCTGGCAGCCGCCATTGCCGGACTTGGCAATCGCACGCTGGGCAACGTGCCGGCCAAACTCGTCACGACCGGGGCGCTGTTCGCTTCGTGCCTGCTGTCCTGGCCGATCTTCATCGGTTTCCTGACCGGCAGCAATGTCGCGACCGTCACGCCGGTGCTGCACTGGATCACCAGCGGCACGTTTGACGTGTCGTGGTCGTTGCGTGTCGATGCGCTGACCGCGGTCATGCTGGTCGTCATCACCAGCGTCTCGGCGCTCGTCCACCTGTATAGCTGGGGCTATATGGACGAGGATCCCGACCAGCCGCGCTTCTTCGCCTATCTGTGCCTGTTCACCTTCGCGATGCTGATGCTGGTCACCGCGGACAACCTCATCCAGATGTTCTTCGGATGGGAGGGTGTCGGTCTGGCGTCGTATCTGCTGATCGGTTTCTGGTTCAAGAAGCCGTCGGCGAGCGCCGCCGCGATCAAGGCGTTCGTCGTCAACCGCGTCGGCGATCTCGGCTTCATGCTCGGCATCTTCGGCACGTTTCTGGTGTTCGGCACCGTGTCGATCCCGGCGATCCTTGCGGCCGCGCCGGCGATGGCGGGGTCGACGATCGGCTTTCTGTGGTTCCGCGCGGATACCATGACGGTGCTGTGCCTGCTGCTGTTCGTCGGTGCGATGGGCAAGTCGGCGCAGCTCGGGCTGCACACCTGGCTGCCCGACGCGATGGAGGGGCCGACCCCGGTGTCGGCGCTGATCCATGCTGCGACGATGGTCACGGCCGGTGTCTTCATGGTGTGCCGCCTGTCGCCGATGTTTGAGATGAGCCCGACCGCGTTGACCGTCGTCACCACCGTTGGGGCCGCGACCTGCCTGTTCGCGGCAACCTGCGGTCTGGTCCAGACCGACATAAAGCGCGTTATTGCCTATTCGACCTGTTCGCAGCTGGGCTACATGTTCTTTGCCGCCGGTGTCGGCGCGTATGGCGCGGCGATGTTCCATCTGTTCACCCATGCGTTCTTCAAGGCGTTGCTGTTCCTGGGGGCCGGCTCGGTCATCCATGCGATGCATCATGAGCAGGATATGCGGTTCTATGGCGGACTGCGGAAAAAGATCCCGCTGACGTTCTGGGGCATGATGGCGGGTACGCTGGCGATTACCGGCGTCGGTATTCCGGGTATCTTCGGCAATGCCGCGTTCGGGTTCGCCGGCTTCCATTCGAAGGATGCGATCATCGAGGCCAGCTGGGCCGCTGGGCAGCCGGGTGTATGGTTTGTTGGCGTGCTCGTCGCACTGTTGACCAGCTTCTATTCGTGGCGCGTGATGTTCCTGACCTTCTGGGGCACGCCGCGCTGGGCCGCATCGGAGCACATCCAGCATGCGCTTCACGATGCGCACGGGCATGACGCGCACCACGCGGATGACGCTCATGCGGCACACCACGCGCACGATCATCACGACGTGCATCATGCGCCGGCGACCGGCGATGGCGGGTATCATCCGCACGAGAGCCCGCTGTCGATGCTGGTTCCGCTGATCGTCCTGTCGATCGGTGCGGTGCTGGCGGGCTTCGCATTCCACGGCTTCTTCATTGAGCCGGAAGCGGGTGAGACGTTCTGGAAGGGGGCGATCGCCTTCCGCGAACACCTGATGCACGAGATGCATGGTGTGCCGGTTGCCATCAAGCTGTCGGCTACGATCGCGATGCTGCTGGGGCTATACATCGCTTGGTATTCGTACATCCGCTCGCCATCGTTCCCGGCCAAGGTCGCGGAGCAGTTCCGGGTGTTGTACAATTTCCTGCTGCACAAATGGTATTTCGACGAGCTTTACGACCTGATCTTCGTTCGCCCCGCCTTCGCGATCGGCCGCATCCTGTGGCACCGCGGCGACGAGCAGACGATCAACCGCTTCGGGCCGGACGGCTCGGCGTGGCTGGTACAGGCGGGCAGCCGGCTCGCGGGTCGTTTCCAGACTGGATATGTCTATTCCTATGCGTTCGTCATGTTGATCGGGCTGACCGCTGCGGTCACCTGGGCCATTGCGGGTTGAGGGTGCTGAACTGATGCAAGGCTTCCCCATCCTGTCGTTGATGCTGGCGATCCCCGCGATCGCCGCCATCGCCTGTCTGTTCCTGTCCGCGAACGCGGCGCGCTGGCTGGCGTTGGCCGCCACGCTGGCGGATTTCGTCCTCGGCATCGTGCTGTGGGCCAGCTACGATATCGGCGGCGCACAGTGGCAGTTCGTCGAACATGCCCCCGGGCTGTTCGGCCCGTTCGGCTGGTCGCTGGGCATCGACGGCTTTGCGCTGATGCTCATCATGCTCAGCGTGTTCCTGATGCCGATCTGCATCGGGGCGAGCTGGAGCGCGATTACCAAGCGTGTTCCGGAATATATGGCGGCGTTCCTGTTCACCGAAGTGCTGATGATCGGCACGTTCGCGGCGCAGGACCTGTTCCTGTTCTATGTGTTCTTCGAAGCCGGCCTGATCCCGATGTATCTCATCATCGGCATCTGGGGCGGGGCGAACCGGATCTATGCGTCGTACAAGTTCTTTCTGTACACGCTGCTTGGCTCGGTCCTGATGTTCATCGCGATGCTGTACATGGCGAAGACGGCGGGCACGTCGAGCATCCCGGCGTTGATGGCGTACGACTTCCCGGGGCATGTCCAGACATGGCTGTGGCTGGCGTTCTTCGCGTCGTTCGCGGTGAAGATGCCGATGTGGCCGGTCCACACCTGGTTGCCGGACGCGCATGTGCAGGCACCGACGGCGGGGTCGGTCATTCTGGCTGGCGTGCTGCTCAAGCTGGGTGGTTATGGGTTCCTGCGGTTCCTGCTGCCGATGTTCCCGGAAGCGTCAGGGCAACTGACGTGGCTGATCTTCGGCCTGTCGGCCGTGGCCGTGATCTATGCCAGCCTCGTCGCGCTGGTGCAGTCCGACATGAAGAAGCTGATCGCCTATTCGTCGGTGGCGCACATGGCGATCGTCACCATCGGTCTGTTCGCGTTCAACGCGCAGGGGATCGAGGGCGCGATGATCATGATGCTGAGCCATGGTCTGGTATCGGGTGCATTGTTCCTGTGCGTCGGGATCATCTATGACCGGCTGCACACCCGCGAGATTGCGCGCTATGGCGGGCTGGCGATCAACATGCCGCGCTACGCGATCCTGTTCCTGTTCTTCACCATGGCGTCGATCGGTCTGCCGGGCACCAGCGGCTTCGTCGCCGAGTTCCTGGCGCTGATGGGCACCTATCAGGTGTCGACGACGATCGCGCTGCTGTGCACGACCAGCATCATCCTGGGCGCGGCATACATGCTGTACCTGTATCGCCGGGTCGTCTTCGGTGATCTGAAGTTCGACGACGTGAAGGCGATGGCGGACATGAACGGCCGTGAGATGTGGCTGCTCGCGCCGATCGCTGCCGTGGTGTTGTGGATGGGTGTGTACCCGGAGAGCTTCCTCGCGCCGATGCGCAAGGACGTCGCGACGTTGCTCGCGCGGATCGACCGTGCCGCACCGCCGAGTGATTCGATGCCGACAGCCGGTCGTCCGGTCGCGGTGCATGAAGACGGTGCGCACGCTCCTGCTGAAGCCCATGGGGGGGCGCATTGATGGATTACGCAGCCAATATCGCGATGACCTTGCCCGAGGTCGTCCTGGCGGTCGGTGCGATCGTGCTGATGCTAGCGTCGGCCTGGGGCGGTCCCGCATCGACCCGGGCGGTATCGTGGGCTTCGGTCGCCGTGCTGGCGGGTGCCGGGATCGCGCTGATCGGCCCGGCGTCGTCGGGTGGCGTTGCCTTTGACGGGCTGTACCGCGCCGACGCGTTCGCCGCGTTCGCTAAGGTGCTGATCTACATCGCCGCCGCGGTCGGAATCATCATGGCCCCGGATTTCTTCCGCCGCTCGGCCGGCGACGATCTGCGCCCGGAATATCCAGTGCTGATCCTGCTGTCGGCATGCGGCATGGGCATGATGGTGTCGGCGTCGGACCTGCTGACGCTGTATGTCGGCCTCGAACTGCAGAGCCTTGCCGCCTATGTTCTGGCCAGCTTCATGCGGCGGGACACGCGGTCGGCGGAAGCGGGTCTGAAGTATTTCGTCCTTGGCGCGCTGGCCAGCGGTATCCTGCTGTACGGCATCAGCCTCGTTTACGGTTTCTCCGGTACGACGCTGTTCGACGGCATCGCTGATGCATTTGCAGCCAACACGGCGGCGGCGAGCGGTGCTAAGTCGATGGGCCTGTTGTTCGGGTTGGTGTTCGTGTTCGCGGGGCTTGCGTTCAAGATCTCGGCGGTGCCGTTCCATATGTGGACGCCCGACGTCTACGAGGGCGCGCCGACCCCGGTCACCGCGTTCTTCGCCTCCGCGCCCAAGGTGGCGGCGATGGGCCTCGCGGTCCGGGTCGCCGTCGAAGCGATGGGTCCGGCGGTCGACCAGTGGCGTCAGATCGTGATCTTCGCATCGCTGGCGTCGATCATCTTCGGTGCCGTCGCGGCGATCGGACAGACCAACATCAAGCGGCTGCTGGCCTATTCGTCGATCAACAATGTCGGCTTCGCGCTGATCGGTCTGGCCGCGGGTACGCAGCAAGGCGTCGCGTCGGTCATGACGTACATGACGATCTATGTCGCGATGACGCTCGGCAGCTTTCTGGTGGTCATCCAGATGCGCGATCAGGCGGGTGAGGCGGTCGAGGATATTTCGGCACTGGCCGGCATGTCGCGGACCCGTCCGGGCCTTGCGCTTGCGCTGGCGATCTTCATGTTCAGCCTGGCCGGTATTCCGCCGCTGTTCGGCTTCTATGCGAAGTTTGCGGTATTCGATGCCGCCGTCGGCGCCGGGCTGTTCCCGCTGGCGGTGATCGGTATCGCGTCATCGGTCATCGGTGCCTATTATTACCTGCGCGTCGTCAAGACGATGTATTTCGATGAGCCGGTCGCAGCCTTCGGCAAGAGCGAGAGCATGATCGAGGGTGGGTTGATCGTCGTCGCGGCGGCGTTCGTCTCGCCGCTCGGCTATCTGCTGATCCCGTTGCTGGGCGCGTGGACGATGGCGGCGGCACAGTCGCTGTTCTGAGCGAGGCGGATCTGAGCCGGTTTATTACGGTCGCGGAGACGGGGTCGACCAATGCCGATGTCCTGTCACTCGCGCAGGCGGGTGCGGAAGACGGACTTTGGCTGCGTGCGGAGCGGCAGCGATCGGGTAGGGGGCGGCTTGGTCGAGACTGGGCGTCGCCGGTCGGCAATCTGTACGCCAGTACGCTGGTCCGGTTGCGCGCCGACGATCCGCCGGCCCCGACGCTGGCGCTGGTGGCGGCGGTCGCGCTTGAGCAGGCGGTTTCGGCCGTCCTGAACTATGACGCGCGATCGAAACTGACGCTGAAATGGCCCAACGACCTTTTGCTTGGTGGTGCGAAGCTGTCGGGCATCCTGCTGGAGCGGGCGGGAGACGCTGTGGTCGTCGGGATCGGCGTCAACCTCGGCAGCCATCCTGACCTGCCCGACCGCGCGACGACCGACCTTCGCAGCCACGGTGTGTCGGTGACGCCGGCGGATTTTCTCCGGATGCTGGCGGCTACGTTCGATCGTTGGAGGGAGATCTGGCGGGGCCAGGGTGTGACCGCGGTCCGCGCGCGCTGGCTGGAACGGGCGCATCCGGTCGGCACCGCACTGGCCGCGCGCCAGCCCGACGGTTCGGTGGTGGAAGGTGCGTTCGAGGGGCTGGACCCGGACGGGGCGCTGATCCTGCGCTTGGCGGACGGGGCACGCCATGTCATTCATGCGGCCGACGTCTTTGCGATCTGAAGGGTTTCGCCATGCTGCTCGCGATTGATGCCGGCAATACCAATGTCGTGTTCGCGCTGGTCGAGGGGCGGGCCATCAAGGCACGCTGGCGCATCGCCACCGACCCCCGCCGGACCGCCGACGAATATGCGGTGTGGCTCAGCCAGTTGCTCCACCTGGCGGGTTATGACCGGCATGTCGTGACCGGCGTGATCGTCGCGACGGTTGTACCACGCGCCCTTCACAACCTTCAGGTGCTGGCGGAGAAGTATTTCGGTGGTCCGGCGCTGATCGCCGGCAAGCCGCCGGTCGACTGGGGCATGGCGATCGACGTCGACGAGCCGGCGTCGCTGGGCGCGGACCGCGCGGTCAACACCATTGCGGCGCATGCGCTGTACCCCGGCGATCTGATCGTCATCGACTTCGGGACGGCGACGACGTTCGACCTGAGCGATTATCGCGGCGCGTACAAGGGCGGGATCATCGCGCCGGGGATCAATCTGTCGCTCGACGCGCTGGTAACGGCGGCGGCCAAACTCCCGCGAATCGCGATCGAGGCCCCGGCATCGACCAGCGTCATTGGGCGCAATACCGTCGACCAGATGCATATCGGCATCTACTGGGGCTATATCGCGATGATCGAGGGGCTGGTCGCGCGGATGAAAACCGAGGTGGGGCGGCCGGTGACGGTGATCGCGACCGGCGGTCTGGCGACGCTGTTCGAGCAGCACACCACGGTATTCGACCATATCGAGCCGGACCTGACGATACAGGGGCTGGCGATGATGTGGGAACGCGCCCATATGTAACCCTCACGCGCTCGCGCCGATCAACGGCCGGCGGGCGCATATCCTCATTCAGGTCGGCTTGGTGCCGACAATCCTCCTGACCCTTTGAAAGTAACGAATGACACCGAAGAACGAACTTCTCTTCTGCGCCCTTGGCGGCTCCGGCGAGATCGGCATGAACGTCAACCTGTATGGCTATAATGGCAAGTGGGTGATGGTCGATTGCGGCATCACCTTTGCCGATCCTCAATACCCCGGCGTCGACATCATCCTGCCCGACCTGGCCTTCATCGAGGAGCGCCTGGACGATCTGGTCGGGATCGTGCTGACCCACGGGCATGAGGATCACATCGGGGCGCTGCCGTATCTGGCCGAGGATCTGGGTGTGCCGCTCTATGCGACGCAGTTCACCGCCGGGCTGATCCGCGGCAAGCTGGAAGAGGAGGGCATCGCCAACCGCGTCAAGGTGCGTGTGATCGAACAGGACAAGCGGTTCGAGGTCGGGCCGTTCGGCTTCCGCTTCGTGCCGATGGCGCATTCCATCCCTGAATCCAGCGCGTTGCTGATTGATACGCCGCTGGGCAAGGTGTTCCACACCGGCGACTGGAAGCTGGATGCCAACCCCGTCATCGGCAAGCCGGCTACTCCGGACGAACTGATGGCGATCGGCGATGCCGGTGTCGACATTCTGGTCTGCGATTCGACCAACGCCATGACGATGGAGGCGTCGGGGTCGGAGAGCAGCGTGCGTCGCGGTCTGGCCGAGACGGTCGCCAAGGCGCGTGGTCGCGTCATGGTCACGAGTTTCGCCTCCAACGCGGCGCGATTGTCGACGCTGGGCGAGGTCGCCCGCGAAACCGGACGCAAGTTGTGCGTCACCGGGCGTTCGCTTGACCGGATCCTGAAGGTTGCGCGAGCCTGCGGTTATCTGAAGGATTTTCCGGAGACGATCGATCCGGACACGGCGATGCGGCTGCCGCGTGACCGGGTGCTGATCGTCGCGACCGGCGGTCAGGGCGAAGAGCGCGCGGCGCTGGCGCGGGTCGCCAACGGATCGCACACGATCTCGCTCGACTCCGGCGATACGGTGATCTTCTCGGCGCGGCAGATTCCGGGCAACGAGGTGGCGATCGGCCGGATCCAGAATCTGCTGGCTGGGCGTGGCATCGAGATGGTGACCGAGCGTCAGGCGCATGTCCATGTGTCGGGCCACCCGGCGCGGCCCGAACTGGCACAGATGTACAAGTTCATCCGCCCGCAGGTGCTGATCCCCGTCCACGGCGAAATGCGCCACATGATGGAGCATGCCAAGTTCGGATTGTCCGAAGGCGTGCCGCAGGTGCTGGTGCAGAGCGATGGCGACATCGTCCGCCTGCTGCCGGGTGCGGCCAAGAAGGTCGGCAAGGCGCAGGTTGGCCGGCTCGTGCTGGACGGCGACGTGATCCTGCCGGCGGAGGGCACGACGATCAACGAACGTCGTCGCCTATCGCTGCACGGTCTCATTTCGGTCGCCGTGGCCGTGAAGGACGGCCGCATGGTCGGGCGGCCGCAGGTGCGGGTGCAGGGCGTACCGGTCGAGGAGGATCGTGATGCGTTCATCGCCGACGCGGTCGATGCGGCGGCTGATACGATGCGCGGCGGGGCCAGGGACCAGGACAAGCTGCGCGAACAGATCCGTCTGTCGGTGCGGCGTGTGGCCACACGGTGGACCGGCAAGAAGCCGATCGTCGACGTCCTGCTGATCGCGGGCTGACATCATGGCGATGCGGTGGACCTCGGCGCTGGCGATCTACATCCTGTTCTGGGCGTTCACCGTATTTCTCGTCCTGCCGTTCGGCGTGAAGACCACGCGGGAGGCCGGCGGGGCGGTGGTGCCGGGCCAAGCGGAAAGCGCGCCGCATGAGTTCCATCTTGGTCGGCTGGCGCTGCGCGTGACGGTCGTCGCGACGATCCTGTTCACGCTGTTTCAGCTCAACTACGCCTATGGCTGGATTACGCCGAACATGGTCGACCTGTTCGGGCGTGGGAACATGGTGACGCGGTGAGCAGACGGCGGCTGACCGGGGTCAGCCGCCGTTCTTGCTGCGTTCGTCGGTCGTCGGATGATCCGGCTTAATTGGGGACAGTGCCTTCGTCGGCGATGTCGGCGGCGAAGGATGCCGATGAATCCGTACCATCGGCCTCATGCGCGCCGCCGGATTCCGGGGTTTCCGCACGCCGCTTTGGCGTGCTGGACCGCAGGGTCAGCAGGGCCGCGGCTGCACCGACCGCGACGATGCCGCCGGCGATGGCGGCCACACCCCATTTGCCGGCCGGACCATCGCTGGTCTTGCCGGTGGTCGCTGGTTCGGCGAGCGTGGCCGCAGTCTTTGGGCGGGGGCGGGGAGTTGCCCGCTTCGTGGAGCGCGGTTTGGGTGCGGGCTTGGGTTTTGCCGCAGTTGCCGCTGGCGAGGCTTCCGTGCCGGCCGGCGATGGTGTGCGCGACTTGCGGGGCGACCCGGCCGACGTGGTGGCCGACGATACGCTCGCGTCGTCGGGAGATTCGGTCGGGTCAGGCTGCGCGACGTCGATGGGCGCGGGGGCCGACGGCTTGGGCGGCCGAGCGCGCCGCGTCGGGGGCGTGGTCGAGCGCGGTTTGGCGGGCTTGCGCGGCGTGGTAGCCATGATCTGCTCCCTGTGGTGTCGTGGTGACGTCGTGATGGTTTCGATACCCTACCAGCAACGGCCGATGTCCCGGATCAGCGGAACGGCGGCTCGTCAAAGGCGCGCAGCTTGCGACTGTGGAGTTTCGGTCCCTCTTTGCGCAACTGTTCGCAGGTTTCGATGCCGATACGAAGATGTTCGCTGATCGCGCGTTCGTAGAACCGGTTGGCCTGACCCGGCAGCTTCAGTTCGCCGTGGAGCGGCTTGTCCGAGACGCAGAGCAACGTGCCATAGGGGACGCGGAAGCGGTAGCCCTGCGCGGCGATCGTCGCCGATTCCATGTCGATCCCGACCGCGCGCGACAGTGAGAAGCGCAACGCCGATTTGGAGTAGCGCAATTCCCAGTTGCGGTCGTCGGTGGTCACGATCGTGCCCGTGCGCAGGCGGCGCTTCAGTTCCTCGCCGGACTGACCCGACACGGTTTCGGCCGCGCGGGCCAGCGCCACCTGAACCTCGGCGATCGCGGGTACCGGGATTTCGGGCGGCAGGACGTCGTCCAGGACGTGATCGTCGCGCAGATAGGCGTGGGCCAGCACATAGTCGCCGATCCGCTGACTGGGGCGCAGCCCGCCGCAATGGCCGATCATCAGCCACGCCTCGGGCCGCAGGACCGCGAGGTGGTCGCAGATCGTCTTGGCATTGGACGGGCCGACGCCGATGTTGATGAGGGTGATGCCGGTGCGGTCGTCGGCCATCAGGTGATAGGCCGGCATCTGGTGTCGCCGCCACGCGCTGTCCGAAATGATCTTGTCGATATCGTCGCCCGACGTGATCGTGATGCCGCCAGCCCCCGACAGGGTCGTGAACCGGCTGCCTTCTCCAAGCTGCGACCCGGCCCAGCGGACGAATTCGTCGACATAGCGGTGATAGTTGGTGAACAGCACGAACCGCTGCGCATGCTCGGCCGGCGTGCCCATGTAATGGCGCAGGCGGGCGAGGCTGAAATCGGTGCGCAGGCCGTCGAACAGTGCGAGCGGGCGGATGTCGTCGTGCGGGATCCACAGGCCGTCGGCAATTTCATCGCCGATATGCGCCAGTTCGGTCGCCGGGAAATGACGCGCCAGTTCGGATGCCGACACTTCGTCCAGGCTCAGCGCGTGGCCGGGATCGAGCACATAGGGGAACGGGATTTCCTGCCGTCCGGCCACTGCCTCGACGGTGACGTCGTAATCCTCGATCAACAGGGTCAACTGTTCGACCAGATAATCGGCGAACAGCGCGGGCTTGGTGACGCTGATCCGGTAATCGCCGGGGGTGACGAGCCGACCGAACGAGCGCAGCGGGGCTGGCCGGTCGGTGTCGCCGGCGAAGCGCAGGCGGATTTCGGGGTAGGCGAACGAACCGTCGCTGCGCGCGGCGGGCGAGGGACGGGTGCCGTCGGCCAGATAGGCGGTCAGGGCGGATTTGAGGCGATCAACCGACGCGGTGTAGAGGCGATCGAGGTCGGCGACGATATCGGCGGCATGTGTCATCGGACAGGGTTAGGAGCGGCGGCGAAGCGTTGCAAGAGCAGTAGGCCGTCCCCCGCGCGGTCGCGACGCGCGGTCTGCCGGACATGATCCGGCGGCGCTGTTGGCTCGACACCCGCCGTCGTCGGATCGCCGATGGCGCAAACTGTGCAACGCCATAAGAAAAAGCGCGCGCAACCCGTTTGGATTGCGCGCCCTGTCCTGTCGCCGGACTGGTCCGGTTACTTCTTCGGCACGGCCTTGACCGGGGGAGCCTTGGGTGCTGTCGCCTTCACGCGCGGAGCCGGGCGCGGCTTCGGTGCCGGCTTGGGCTTGGCGTCGGCCTCCAGAAGCTTGGAGACGCCATATGCGGCACCCGCCACGGCAGCGACAACGCCGCCGGCGATGGCGGCTGCGGCAAGCGGGTGCTCCTTCGCCGCTTCGATCGTCGCGTTGGTGGCCGAGGCAACCTTTTCCGAGGCGGTAGATGCCGCAGCCGACACCTTTTCCGACGCGGTCGACGCAGCCGCTGCAACCTTGTCCGACGCAGTGCCGGCGGCCGATACGACGCGTTCCTGGGCCGTTGCTGCTGCGTCCTTCGCCTTGTCAGCGAGGCTCTTGTCGATCAGGTTGTCGATGCCGGTGTCGGTCATGGTACGCACTCCTCCATGGTTGGCCCTTGCGGGTTCATGCGCTCAACGCAGCGCGGAACAACCTGTTCCGCCTGCGAACCGATCGGCCATGTCGACAACCCGCCCTGTGCCCCCGCCGGGGTGCGATTTCAGAGCGTGTCGACCAGATGTTCGGCCGAACTGACCTCGAACGCACCGGGTTCCTCGACATTCAATTGGGTGACGACACCGTTGTCGACGATCATCGAGTAACGCTGGCTACGCTCGCCCATGCCGAACTTCGACCCGTCCATCGTCAGGCCGACGCTGCGCGCGAACTCGCCATTGCCATCGGCCAGCATGGTGATGCCGGCGGCCTCGTTCGCCTTGCTCCAAGCGCCCATGACGAAGGCGTCGTTGACCGAGGTGCAGGCGATTTCGTCGACACCCTTGGCTTTCAACGCCTCGGCCTGCTCGATATAGCCGGGCAGGTGGCGGGCGGAACAGGTCGGGGTAAAGGCACCGGGGACCGCGAACAGCGCAACCTTGCGGCCATCGAAGAAGCTGGTCGATTCGACCTGCTCTGGGCCGTCGCTCGTGGCCTTGACCAGCGTGACTGGGGGAAGGCGGTCACCGACACGGATCGTCATGAACTATGGTCCTTTGCTGTGGTCGCCGCGCGGCGGTGCACGGGGCTGGCGTAAAGGTCGGTCGCACCGCCCGGTTTTTCAACCCGTCGATGTGGCCCGCCGATTTGGCCCGTCGATTTGGGGCGTGGCACCGGCACGGCGACAGGGTATGCCTGCGCGTGATGATCCAGACCCAATTCCTCACCGGCCAGTTCCTGATGGCGATGCCCGGCATCGGCGACCCCCGCTTCGACCATGCCGTCATCGCGATGTGCGCGCATGACGCGGACGGCGCGATCGGCATCGGTATCGGCGCGGTGGTGGAGGGGCTGTCGTTCCACGACCTGCTCGACCAGTTCGAGATTCCGCGTGGCACCGCGCCCAACGCACCGGTTCATGCCGGCGGGCCTGTGTCGACGCGGCGCGGGTTCGTGATCCATTCGCGCGACTGGGCCGGGCAGGACACCACCGATGTCGCTGGTCGCTGGGCCTTGTCCGGCACGCTCGACGTGCTGCGGGCGATCGCCGACGGGCGCGGTCCGGGGCAATGGGTGGTGGCGCTTGGCTATGCCGGCTGGTCCGCCGGACAGCTGGAGCAGGAACTGGCTGGCCCCGGCTGGCTGAACGTCACCGGGACGACGGACATGCTGTTCGCGACCGAGGCACCACGTCGCTGGTCGGCCGGGCTTGCGTCCGCCGGCGTCGATCCGCGCCTGCTGGTGGCGGACACGGGCACGGCCTGATGCAGATATAAAGATATCTTTATATCACGACTGCTTTCCGTTTGATCCGCGCGCGCCGAACCGGTAAGGCATGGATCATCCGGCACGGGCACACGGCCCGCCGACCCCGCCTTAGGGCTGCGCTTCAGGAGATACCTCATGGCCACCGCACTTGCGCCTGAGAAGACCGATTACGTCATTGCCGACATCAGCCTTGCCGCATTCGGCCGCAAGGAAATCGACATTGCCGAGACGGAAATGCCGGGCCTGATGGCCCTGCGCGAGGAGTTTGGCGCGTCGCAGCCGCTGAAGGGCGCGCGCATCACTGGCTCGCTGCACATGACGATCCAGACCGCGGTGCTGATCGAGACGCTGACCGCGCTTGGGGCTGAGGTGCGCTGGGCGACGTGCAACATCTTCTCGACGCAGGATCACGCCGCCGCCGCGATCGCCGCGACGGGTGTGCCGGTGTTTGCGATCAAGGGCGAGAGCCTGGCCGATTACTGGGACTATGTCGGCGACATCTTCAACTGGGGTGCCGACACCGATGGCACCACCGCCAACATCATCCTGGACGATGGCGGCGATGCGACGATGTTCGCGCTGTGGGGTGCCAAGCTGGAGGCCGGTCATTCGTTCGGCGAGCCGGAAAATGACGAGGAAGTCGAGTTCCAGCGCGCGTTGAAGGCGTTCGTCGCGAAATATCCGGGCTATCTGACCGAGACGGTCAAGAACCTGAAGGGCGTGTCCGAGGAAACCACCACCGGCGTTCACCGCCTGTACGAGATCGCAAAGAAGGGCGAGCTGCCGTTCCCGGCGATCAACGTCAACGACAGCGTCACCAAGTCGAAGTTCGACAACCTGTACGGCTGCAAGGAATCGCTGGTCGACGCGATCCGTCGCGCGACCGACGTGATGCTCGCCGGCAAGGTCGCCTGCGTCGCCGGTTTCGGTGACGTCGGCAAGGGGTCGGCCCAGTCGCTGCGCAACGGTGGTGCGCGCGTGATGGTGACCGAGGTCGATCCGATCTGCGCATTGCAGGCGGCGATGGAGGGCTTCGAGGTCGTGACGATGGAAGAGGCCGTGCAGCGCGCGGACATCTTCTGCACCGCGACCGGCAACGCCGACGTCATCACCGCCGATCACATGAAGGCGATGAAGCCGATGTCGATCGTCTGCAACATCGGTCACTTCGATTCGGAAATCCAGATCGCCGCGCTCAGCAATTATGAGTGGGACGAAGTGAAGCCGGGCACCGACCTGGTGAAGTTCCCGGACGGCAAGCAGATCATCATCCTTGCCAAGGGCCGCCTGGTGAACCTTGGTTGTGCGACGGGCCATCCGTCGTTCGTGATGTCGGCCAGCTTCACCAACCAGACGCTGGCGCAGATCGAGTTGTGGACCAGGTCCGAGAACTACAAGAACGAAGTCTATGTCCTGCCCAAGCACCTCGACGAGAAGGTCGCGGCGCTGCATCTGGAGAAGCTGGGCGTGAAGCTGTCGCAGCTGACGCCGAAGCAGGCGGGTTATATAGGCGTGCCGGTCGAGGGGCCGTTCAAGCCGGATCACTACCGCTACTGATCGACGCAGCCGCGTCGTAGCCGGTGGAAAGGCCGTCCCCGCCAGGTGTGGGGGCGGCCTTTCGCATGTCGGCAGCCGTCCGTTGGCGCTTGTGCGTGGGGGCGGCGGCGTTATTCCCACTATCAATGATAACGAAACAGGGGATGGCGATGACGCGGCGAAAGCTGGTTGCGGGCAACTGGAAGATGAACGGGTCGCGCGCAACCCTGCACGAACTGGATGCCATCGCGCGGGCGGCGGCGGCCAACCCGGGGATCGACGTCGCGGTGGCCATTCCCGCCACGCTGATCGAACCGGCGTCGGCGCGGGTGCCGGGCCTCGCGATCGGCGCGGAGGATGTGCACGCGAATGCGTCCGGCGCGCACACCGGTTGCCTGTCGGCGGCGATGGTGCGCGAAGCGGGCGCACGGTTCACGATCGTCGGACATTCCGAACGCCGGTCCGACCAGCATGAAACCAGCCAGGACGCCTGGGGCAAGGCAGCGGCGGCGCACAAGGAGGGTCTGTCGGTCATCCTGTGCTGTGGCGAGACCGAGGCGGAGCGCGATGCCGGCCGGGCCGAGCGGGTGGTGCAGGCGCAGATCGAGAAGTCGGTGCCCGACAACGCCGATGGCGCGTGGTTCACCCTCGCTTATGAACCGCGCTGGGCGATCGGCACTGGCCGTACCCCGACGCACGATGAAATCGGCGCGATCCATGCCATCGCCCGGGCCAAGCTGCGGATGCTGGTCGGCGACGCGGCGGCGGGCATCCGCATTCTGTATGGCGGGTCGGTGACGGGCGCGAACGCGGCGGCCATTCTGGCTATCGACAATGTCGACGGCGCGCTGATTGGTGGTGCGAGTTTGACGGCCGAGAAGTTCGTGCCGATCATCGAGGCGGCGGGAGCGATGTAGGAGTTTTGGCAGTTGCCTTACCGCGTCATTCCGGCGCAGGCCGGGATCCCGAGGTGCCGGGGATGTGCCGCGTAACCCTGGATCCCGGCGTGCGCCGGAATGACGGATGCGGTTCAGCCCTTACCCATACCGATCCTGCAACAGACGATACGCCGCGCGCAGGCCAAGGGCTTCGCCGCCCTTGGGTCGTCCCGGTTTGGCCACCGGTCGCCAGGCGAAGGTATCGAGATGCACCCAGGGCGTGTCGGCGGGCACGAACCGGCGCAGGAACAGCGCGGCGGTGATCGCGCCGGCAAAGCCGCCGTCGGGGGCGTTGACCATGTCGGCGATGTCCGACTTCAGCATGTCGTCATAGCCGTCCCACAGCGGCAGGCGGCACAGCGGATCGTCGACCAGCGCCGCCGCCGCCAGCAGGTCGGCGGATATCCCCTCGTCGTTGCAGAAGGTGGCGGGCAGGTCGGGGCCGACTGCGACCCGCGCGGCCCCGGTCAGCGTTGCGAAATCGAGGATCAGTTCGGGGTTCGCTTCACCCGCCCGGGTCAGCGCATCGCCGAGGATCAGCCGACCTTCCGCATCGGTATTGGTATTTTCGACGGTCAGGCCTTTTCGGGAATGCAGGACGTCGCCGGGACGGAAGGCGTTGCCGGCCACCGCATTTTCCACCGCCGGAATCAACAGGTGCAGCCGCACCTTCAGCCCCGCTGCCATTACCAGCCCGGCAAGCGCCAGCGCATGGGCTGCGCCGCCCATGTCCTTCTTCATCAGCCGCATGCCGGCCGACGGCTTTAGGTCCAGCCCGCCGGTGTCGAAGCACACGCCCTTGCCGACGATCGCGATGCGCGGATGCGCGGGGTCGCCCCATTCCAGCTCGATCAGCCGGGGGGCACGATCGACGGCGGCGGCCATGCCGACGGTGTGGATCATCGGATACCCCGTCGCCAACGCGTCGCCGCGTGTCACGCCAAGCGTGCCGCCGTGATCCTGCGCCAGCCGTTCGGCCTGCGCCTCCAAGTCGGCCGGTCCCATGTCGGCGGCCGGCGTGTTGACCAGATCGCGGACCAGCGCGGTCGCCTCCGCCAGACGGATCGTCTCGACGATGTTGGCGGGCGTATCGGTCAGCAGGATACGCGGAGCGGCGGCTGGCTGTGTGACGTAGCGGTCGAACCGATGCTGGCCGAGGATCCAGCCGAGACCGGATTCGCCGACCATTGTATCGATCAGACGATAGGTGCCCGCCGGCAGGCTGCCGCCGAGCGACGCGATCCGCCACGGCGCGCCAGGCGGATCGTTGCAGACGAGCAGCATCGACCAGTCGTCGTCGCCCTCCCCCGGCAGGATTGCACGGTCGCCCGCCTTGCCGGTCAGGCCGTGCGCGGCGACGATCGCCCGGATCCGCGCTGACTGCCGGTCGATCCAGCCGGGATAGGCATTGGGATGCAGGACGTGGATGTCGCGCGCGGGCTGGCCGCGATCGGCTTGAAGCAGGTCCATAGGGTCAATCCGCCGGGCTGATGAGGAATTGTTCGAATCGGCCGTTCGCGCCGGGTTCGGTGAAGGTGCTGACCGCGACCGCGCGGTCGCCGAAGCTGACGCGGTAGCTGCGCCCGACGAAGCCGCCGCGCAGCGCGCCTGGCCCGGTCTGGACGAACGCGGTCGGTCGCCCGAGCGGGCCGAGGCTGGTCCGGTAATCGGCGATCACCTGGTTTGTGAAATAATAGGCCGCGTTGTCGGTCAGGCGGGCGCGATCCGGGCGGCCCGCGATCAGCTGGTCTAGCAGGGTCCGAGCGCCGGCCAGCGCGGCGGTATCGGCGGCGGTCGCGGGCGTCTCCGGCAGCGCCGTCTTTGCGATCCCGCTGGCGATGGTGCGATACGCGTCGCTGGACCAGGTATTGGTCAGTACGACCACCGCAACCTTGGCATCGGGATAGACCACATTCTGCGTCAGGAACCCGACCGCCTCGCCGCTATGGGCCACGACACGCCGGTCCCCGGTGCCGCCGACCGAAACGCCAAGGCCGTAGCCGGTCGAGGTTCCGTCCTTGAGCGTGACCGGCGTTTCCTGCGCCGCCCAGTCATCGGCAGGCAATATGGTCCGGTTCATGCGGGCGATATCCCATCTGGCCAGATCGGTCGCGCTCATCGCCAGTTCACCGGCCGCGAACAGCCAGCCATGCGCGGCCGGCACCACAGGCCGCATCGGGCCGAGTGCGGCGCGGCCGTAACCTGTGGGGTAACGCCCGCCGATCGCGATATCCTGATCCACCGCCGTCATGCCCAGCGGCGCGAAGATCCGGCGTTGCAGGAAGCTGAGCAGCGGCTGGCCCGCGACCTTCTCGACAATCATGCCGGCGACGACATAGCCGGTGTTGGAATATTGCCACTGCGTACCGGGCGCGAAATCGAGCGGTTTCTTCGCCCAGCGATCGACGATGGCCTGCGGTTCGACCGGTGTCGCCATCGCCTTGAAGCTATAGTCCTGCGGCCAGTAATCCTGGAGGCCGGCGGTATGGCTGAGCAACTGGCGCAGGGTGATGGTGTCGCCGCCGGAAATGCCGGGCAGGTATTTGGCCACCGTGTCATCGAGGCTGAGCTTGCCGTCATCCTCCAGCAGCAACAGCGCGGCGGCGGTGAACTGCTTCGATACCGAAGCGATCTGGTAAGGCGCGTCGGCGCGGGGGCTGCCGCCGGTCTCCGACTGCTTGCCATAGGCCTTGGCCAGCACGATCCGCCCACCGCGCACCACCGCAATCGAGGCGGATGGCGTGCCGGTCTTTGCCAGCGTGGTCGTGACCAGCGAATCGATTGCGGCTGACTCTGCCGGCGTCAGCGTCTGTGCGATAGCCGCCGCCGGTGAAACGGACAGCGCGGCGGCCAGCAGGACGGAACGGAAGGACATGGACACTCCGGGAACAGGGCGGGTGTGCATCAAAGCATCTGCCGCCCCATGCCGCAATCGCGATGCGTTCTGTCAGGCCGCGGGCGAGATAGGAACACCGTACAGGTCGTGCTCGTCGGCATCCTCGATTTCAACCGAAACGATATCGCCGACCGCCAGATGTGCGGCGTCGCGCAGGAATACCGACCCGTCGATTTCCGGTGCATCCGCCTGCGACCGGCCCGTCGCGCCTTCCTCCCCAATCTCGTCGATGATGACGGGCAGGATGCGCCCGACCTTGGCGGCGAGCTTGGCGGCGGAGATGGCCGCGGTCTTTTCCATGATCCGCGTGTAGCGCTCCTCCTTCACGGAATCGGGCACCTGATCGGGCAGGGCGTTGGCGGCGGCACCCTCGACCGGCTCGAACCGGAATGCGCCGACCCGGTCGAGTTGGGCCTCGTCCAGCCAGTCGAGCAGATACTGGAAATCGGCCTCGGTCTCGCCGGGGAAGCCGACGACGAAGGTCGAGCGGATCGCGATGTCGGGGCAGATCTCGCGCCATTTATGGATGCGGCCCAGCACCTTGGCGTCGTTGGCGGGGCGCTTCATCCGCTTTAGTACCGACGGGGCGGCATGCTGGAACGGGATGTCGAGATAGGGCACGACCAGTCCCTCGGCCATCAGCGGGATGACGTGGTCGACATGCGGATAGGGGTAGACGTAATGCAGCCGCACCCACGGCGCGATCCGGCCCAGCTCGCGCGCCAGGTCGGTCATGTGCGCGCGTACCTCGCCACCCGACTTCAGCGGCCACGATGCGTGGCGCAGGTCGACGCCGTAGGCCGAGGTGTCCTGGCTGATGACCAGCAGTTCCTTCGTGCCCGCCGCGACCAGTTTCTCCGCCTCGCGCAGGATCGCATCGGGACGACGGCTGACCAGATCGCCGCGCAGGGAGGGAATGATGCAGAAGGAGCAGCGATGGTTGCAGCCTTCCGAAATCTTCAGGTAGCTGTAATGGCGCGGCGTCAGTTTCAGGCCCGATTCCGGCACCAGGTCGATAAACGGCGACGGGATCGGCGGTGCCGCCTCATGCACCGCGTCGACCACCTGTTCGTACTGGTGTGCGCCGGTGACGGCCAGCACCTGCGGGAAGCGGGCGCGGATCATCTCCGCCTCCTTGCCCATGCAGCCGGTGACGATCACGCGGCCGTTTTCGGAGATAGCCTCGCCGATCGCCTCAAGGCTTTCCTCCTTGGCGCTGTCCAGAAAGCCGCAGGTGTTGACGAGCACCACGTCCGCCCCGGCATAGTCGGGGGACATCTGGTAACCATCGGCGCGCAGCTTGGTCAGGATGCGTTCGCTGTCCACAAGGTTCTTGGGACAGCCGAGCGAGACCATGCCCACGCGGGGCGGGGAGGGGAGTATCGTTGCCATGGGATGCGTCTCCATAGCGGCATCTTGGGCACTTTGCCAGATGCGGACGTGGCGGGCCTTCACCCCACATCGCGCCGTGGCCGCAATGCCACGCCCGGTGGCTTTTCGACGCGGCCATGGTCGACTTCGCAGGCCCGTGACGGCATGGGTCACGACCAGAAGGAAGACATGACCATGCTTGCAATCGGCCTGATGTCCGGAACCTCGCTCGACGGGATCGACTCGGCACTGATCGAAACCGATGGCGCAGACCAGGTCCGGCCGATCGCGTTTCGCGGCGAGCCGTATTCCGACGTCGCGCGCGGCCAGCTGGCGGAGGCGACGCGGATGGCGCTGACCTTCGACCGGCCGCGCGCCAGCCCGCCGATCGTCGCGGCCGGCGACCTCATCACCCGCACCCACGCGCTGGTCGTCCACAAGCTGATGAAAGAGGCGGGCGTCAGCCCTGCCGACGTCGGTGTCATCGGCTTTCACGGCCAGACGATCGCCCACCGTCCCGACCGTGGATGGACGTGGCAGATCGGTGACGGCGCAGCACTCGCCAGGACCACCGGGATCACGACCGTCGCCGATTTCCGCTCGGCCGATGTGGCGGCCGGTGGTCAGGGTGCGCCGCTGATGCCGGTCTATCACGCGGCGCTGGTGGCCGGGCTTGATGGTCCGTTCGCGGTGCTGAACCTTGGCGGGGTGGCCAACATCACCTGGATCGGCGCAGGCGGTGCCATGATCGCATTCGATACCGGTCCGGCCAACGGGCTTATCGACCAGTGGGTGGAGACGGAAACGGGCGCGCGTTACGATCTTGGCGGCGCGTTGGGCGCCGCCGGCCGCGTCGACGAGACGGTGTTGACCGCAATGCTCGACCACCCGTTCTTCGATGCGCCGCCGCCGAAGTCGCTCGATCGGCATGATTTCACGATCCAGCCGGCGCGCGGGCTTTCCGCAGCAGACGGCGCGGCGACACTGACAGCGTTTACCGCCGCGACGGTGGCCGATGCGCTGAACCAGCTACCGGAGCGCCCGAAGCGGCTGATCGTTGCGGGTGGTGGGCGGCACAACCCGACCATGCTGGCGATGATCGCCGGTCGGACCGGCCTGACGCCGGAGCCGAGCGATACGCTTGGCTGGAACGGCGACGCGATGGAGGCGGAAGGATTCGCCTACATGGCAGTGCGAACGCTGCGCGACCTGCCGATCAGCTTTCCGGGGACAACCGGTGTCGCGCAACCGCAGGTCGGCGGGGTGATCCACCCCGCCGACTGACGGTCTTTACGCGCTGGTCGGGCGTGACAGGCCTGGAATGATCGCGGCCAGCGCGCCGCCGATCAGGATGCTGCCGGCGGCAAACGCAACGATCGGACCGATGCCGATCGACTTCGCGCTGGTCGTTGCGGGTGCCGGATCGTGATGGATGCGGGCATGGGGCATGACGGACGAGGGAATGTGGGACATGAACGCGGTACTCCGGTCGGAATGACGATCCCTTAACCGGCAATCGCCCGCGAATGTTCCGCCAAGCTATTGGACGCGCAAGACTTGTCCGTCGCCCGACACCGGGCCGCCCGATCCGGGATTGGCCCCGATACCGTCGCGAAGCACGACCGGGGTCGGGCATCCATCGACCTGCCGCCAGACGGTCTGGATCTGGGCGGCGGGGGGAAGGTCGCCCAGCTTGTGCATCCCGACCGGTGCCGCCCGCCTCGACGCGGCAACCGATGGTCCGGTCCTGCACAGGGAGCCGCCGGGCTTTTCCGCGCTTCGCAGGGACTGGGCGGATACCGCACCATGCGGAAGCACGAGAAGGGCAAGGGCGAGCAGGCGCATGAACGATTCTCCCGGTGGATAATCGCAGGCTATCCCTGCGCCGCCGGTCTGCCAACCGCCGTCACCGCTTCCGGGTCAGTTCGCGCATTCCGGCGTCGAGACCGGCAAGCGTCAGCGGATACATGCGGTCGGCCATCAGGTCGCGGATGATGCGGATGCTCTGGGCATAGCTCCAGTGCGCCTCGGGTGCGGGGTTCAGCCAGATCGCGGCCGGATAGGTCGTCGTCAGCCGGCGCAGCCAGGTCGCGCCGGATTCTTCGTTGAAATGTTCGACCGATCCGCCGGGGTGGGTGATTTCATACGGGCTCATCGACGCGTCGCCGACCAGCACCAGTTTATAGTCGTGGCCGAACTTGTGCAGCACGTCCCACAACGGCGTGCGTTCGGAAAAGCGACGGGTGTTGTCCTTCCATACGCCCTCGTACGGGCAATTGTGGAAGTAGAAGAACTCCAGATTCTTGAACTCGGTCGTCGCGGCGGAAAACAGCTCCTCGCACAGGGTCACGAACGGATCCATCGACCCGCCGACGTCGAGAAACAGCAGCAGCTTGACCGCGTTGCGGCGTTCGGCGCGCATCCGCACGTCGAGCCAGCCCTGGCGCGCGGTGCCGTCGATCGTTGCGTCGATATCCAGCTCGTCGGCCGCGCCTTCGCGCGCGAACCGGCGCAGGCGGCGCAGCGCAACCTTGATGTTGCGGGTACCGAGTTCGCGCGTGCTGTCGAGGTTGCGGAAGGCGCGCTGGTCCCAGACTTTCACCGCGCGGCCATGCGTGCTTTCGCCGCCGATCCGTACGCCCTCCGGATTGTAGCCGGCGTTGCCATAGGGGCTGGTGCCGCCGGTGCCGATCCATGTGTTGCCGCCCTGATGGCGTGCATGCTGTTCCTCCAGCCGCTTTTTCAGCGTCTCCATGATCTTGTCCCACGAGCCGAGCGCCGTGATCTTCGCCATCTCCTCGGGCGACAGATATTTCGCGGGGACCGCGCGCAGCCAGTCGGCGGGAATGTCGGCCGGGGCGGGGCCAAAGGTCGTCGCGACCCCGCGGAACACCTTCGAGAATACCGCGTCGAAGCGGTCGAGCAGCCCCTCGTCCTTCACATAGGTCGCGCGGGCGAGATAGTAGAACCCCTCCGGCGTCCGATCGGCCACGTCGAGGTCAAGCGCCTCCAGAAACAGGAGGTGCTCCTTCAGGCTGGCCGGGATTCCGGCACCGCGCAGTTCGTCCAGAAAGTCGAGAAACATCGGCATCCTTCTCCGGCGGCGAGCGCACGGGGCCGGGGCCGACGCGTTCGTCCGATCGGAAGCATGGCAGGCACGCGGCCCCGGAGCAATCGGCCCCGGATATTCAGCCCCGGGCAGCTGGCTGCGACCCGGTCAGGCGGTCAGGCGGATCGCAGGATGGTCGCTGATGCGGCAAAGCGGGGGCCGGGGCCGGGGCGGCCGGTCAGGAAGCCCTGCACCTGGGCGCATCCCTGCTGGACGACGATTGCGCGCTGATATTCGGTTTCGACCCCCTCGGTGACGACCGGCAGGTCGAGGCTGTGGCCAAGGCCGATGATCGCGGTGACGATCGACCGGGCGGCCGTGTCGGTTTCCAGCGCGGCGGTGAAGCTGCCGTCGATCTTGATCTTGTCGAACGGAAAGCTCTGGAGATTGCTGAGCGAGGAATAGCCGGTGCCGAAATCGTCCATGACGATCCGTACGCCAAGCGCGCGCAAACGGTGGAGGACGGATAACACGCTGGCGCGATCCTTCAGCAGCGCGCTTTCGGTGATTTCCAGTTCCAGCCGGTTGCCGGGCAGGCCGCTGCGGGACAGGGCGCCGACGATCTGGCCGTAGAGGCTGGCCAGCTGGAACTGGACCGGCGAGACATTGACCGCCACCGTCAGATGATCGGGCCAGGTCGCGGCTTCGGCACAGGCCTGCTCGAGCACCCATTCCCCCAGTTGAATGATTGAGCCGCTGTCCTCCGCAATCGGAATGAAGACGCCCGGCGTGACGGCGCCCAGTGTCGGATGGTCCCAGCGCAACAATGCCTCGTAACCAGCGACCGCGCCCGTCCGCGCGTCGGCCAATGGCTGATAGACGACGCTCAACTGGCGGCGCAGGATCGCCTGTCGCAGGTCGTGTTCCAGCATCCGTCGGCGGCGGAAGGAATCGTCCATGTCGGCATCGAAGAACGACGCCACGCCGCGTCCCGATGCCTTTGCTCGGTACAACGCGGTGTCGGCGTTGGCGCGCAGCTCGACCGTGTCGGTACCGTCGTTCGGCGACAGGGCAATGCCGATGCTGACGCCGACCGCGACCGGGTTGCGGCCGGTGTCCATCTCGCGCGCGAAGGCGGCAAGAAGGCGGTCGGCCAGCGCCCGCGCGCCCTGCGGCTGAACCTGTCCGGTCTGGAGAATGGCGAACTCGTCCCCGCCCAGCCGCGCGACGGTGTCGCCACGTGTGGTCTCCGCCCGCAGCAGGTCGGCGACCTGGCGAAGCGTCGCGTCGCCGGCTGCATGACCGAAGATATCGTTCACCGCCTTGAACCGGTCGAGGTCGAGCGCGAACATGGCGATCTGTGATCCATCGCGCCGTGCCCGCACCAGCGCCTGTGCCACCCGTTCGTCGAACAGCGTGCGGTTGGCAAGGTCGGTCAGCCCGTCATGCGATGCCAGATGCGCCAGGCGGCGTTCGGCCTCCTTCTTCTCGGTCAGGTCGCGGATGGCGATGACGTGACATTCGCGACCGCGATATTCGATATTCCGGCACAGGATCTCGACCGCGACATGCCGTCCGTCGTCATGGACAAGCGTCGCCTCGCTCGGCCCCCGTTCGGTACGACAGGCCAGATCATCGTCGTCCAGCGCCAGCAGCGTCGTCAGGTTTCGTCCCAGAAAGCTGGAACCCGACGCACCCACCAGCCGGGCCAGCCGCTCGTTCACGTCGACGATGGTGTCGCCATGCACGATCAACAACCCTTCGAGCGATGCGTCGGCCAGCCCGCGCAGGTCGGTCAGCAGGCGGTCGAGCACCATCGCCACGCCGGCGAACAGGATCAGCAACGCCGACGTCGTGACCACCATGCCCGCCAGCAACGCCCGGTCGATGCCGATGACGACGGGGGCGATGCTGAGGTCCGGGATCAGGCGGATCGCGCTCATCGAGGTGAAATGCAGCGACGCGATCGCCAGCACCAGCAGGACGGTCGGCACGATCAGCCGCGCATAACCGGTCAGCAGGCCGTAGGCGACGAACGCCAGCGCGCCCAGCGTCGACCCGATCAGGATCGCGACGCCGACGGCCACCTCGTCGATGGCAAGCCGGGCCTGCGCCTCGATCGCCAGCATCCCCATGAAATGCATCGCCGCCACGCCGATGCCCAGCGCCAGCCCTCCGGCCGCCAGCAGGACGATGCTGGGACGCAGGAGGGCGATACGGATGGCCGCCCACGAGGCGCTGACCGCCACGATCACCGACAGGGTCGTGATGCCGGGATTATAGCTGATCGGCAGGCCGCCGTCATAGGCGAGCATCGACAGGAAATGGGTCGACCAGATTGCGAGACCCGCCGCCGCGCCAGCCGCCGCCATCCAGAGGTTCCGGTGGGCCGGATGACATTCCTCGATCCGCGCCAGCAGAAAGATGGTGGTGCCACAGCCGATGACGCAGATCACGACCGCCGCCGCCAGAAATCGCCAGTCATGCTGGGTCGCGATACATGTGAAGACCGAGATCATGGTGTCATCCTGCCGCGGCGGAACGACCGGTCGCGCATGGTCGCGGCGCGGCCCTGCGTCACGATCTGCCCTGTCGGCCTTTCCGGGTCTGTTTCTCGGGAGGCAGAGTGGGCGTGGGAAAGTTTGGGAAAGGTTTACAAACCATTTCGGTTGTAATTCCGTTGGTCGCGTATCGGAATTGCGAGCATCAAGCGCCGGTGATTTGAAGCGGTTGGTTAACCCGCGTCATGCAGATTGCAAAAAACTGCAATATCGTGATTCTGACGTGTCAGACTGCAGGAGTGCCGAACATGTCCGGTTTGAACGGGGCGGGGTACCATCAATGAGTTCAGACGGCGCGGTTCCCCGCGACACGCCACCCTGGTTGTCGCACGGCGAGGAGGCCGACGCGGCTCGGTCGACCGCGCGCCCCCTGTCGGCCGATATTGCCCCGCTGGTCGCCCGCGCGGAGGCGATCTATGCGGCACGGCGCACCCGGACCGACAGCTTCGGCGAGGATGCCGACCTGTTCGGCGAACCATCCTGGGATCTGTTGCTGGACCTCTACATCGCCCACGAACGCGGGGTGGAGATCAACGTCAGCCGCAGCGTCGCGGCATCGGGCGTGCCGACGACCACCGGCCTGCGCTATATCGCGTTGCTGACCGATCGCGGCTTGCTGTGCCGCGTTGCCGATCCGTTCGACCGGCGTCGCCACTTCCTGACCCTGTCCGATCGCGGATTGAGCATCATGCGGGCGTTGCTGAAAAAGATCTGATGCCGCTGGGCGGAGTGGTCATCATGCTGACCGTCTGGAGTGGCTCCCCGGGCCGGATTCGAACCAGCGACCATTCGATTAACAGTCGAACGCTCTACCACTGAGCTACCGGGGAATACTCGCTCCCCCAAGGCCACTGCCCTGCGGGAGGCGCGCCTATAGCAGCGGGTTTCCGGAACTGGCAACCCCGCGTCGACGGAAAAATTCAGGCGATGAACTGTTCCATCGTAATTCGATCGTCGAGCGCGTGTTCGGGGTCGAACAACAGGGTAAGCTCGCGCGCGCGGTCCATCGCGATATCGACATTGGCGATGTCACGGATCTCGCGCTGGTCCGCCACCGCCGACACCGGCCGCTTGGCGGGATCAAGTACCCGGATACGGATCCGTGCCTTGTCGGGCAGAATAGCGCCGCGCCAGCGCCGCGGGCGAAACGGACTGATCGGCGTCAGCGCCAGCAGGGCGGACCCAAGCGGCAGGATCGGCCCCTGCGCCGACAAATTATAGGCGGTCGACCCGGCAGGGGTCGCGACCAGAATGCCGTCGCAGGCCAGTTCGGGCAGGACGATACGATCGTTCACCGTCACTTCCAGCTTGGCGGTCTGGCGGGTTTCACGCAGCAGCGATACTTCGTTAATCGCCGGCATGGTGCGGACGCGCCCGTCGACGCCGGTGACCGACACTTCCAGCGGCGTCACCTTGAACGGCTTGGCCCGGGCCAGTCGCTCATCAAGGCCGTGATGCCGCCATTCGTTCATCAGGAAGCCGACGGTGCCAAGGTTCATGCCGAAAACCGGCACGCCCGATGCCCGGCCGGCAAGCTGCCCGTGCAGCGTCTGAAGCATGAATCCGTCGCCACCCAGCGCGATCACGACATCGGCCTGTTCGATCGGCACCCAGTCGAACAGGTCGGCCAGTTCGGCGGCGGCCGCCTGTGCCGGCGGCGTGGGCGATGCGACCAGCGCGCGCCGTTCGTACCGGTTCATCCGCCGGTGACACTCATGTGCCGGGCGACCGCCGGGCCCTCGCCCGCACCGATACGAAAATCATGCGCCGCCGGCTTTTCGGCCAGCCCGATGTCGATGGCGGCATCGACCGCGGCAAGTCCGCCCTCGCGCAGTGCCGCCTTCAGGTCGACCTGATCGTCGTGACCAAGGCACATGTACAGTTTGCCCTCGGTCGTCAGGCGGACGCGGTTGCAGCCGTCACAGAAATTGGCGGTGAGCGGCGAGATAAGGCCGAGCCGGGTCACGGACGATCCGACGCGCCAGTAACGCGCCGGCCCGCCGGAGCGGTGCCCGTCGCGGACCAGCTCGAACCGGGTCGACAACCGGTCGAACACGCCGGTCAGCGGCAGGAAACGGTCGGTGCGATCCTCGTCGATCGCCCCCAGTGGCATCGTTTCGATCAGCGAGAGGTCGAGGCCGTTGTCGACGCACCACGCCAGCATCGGCGCGATGTGATCCTCGTTCAGCCCCTTCAGCGCGACCATGTTGATCTTCACCGCCAGGCCCGCATCGCGCGCCGCAAGGATGCCGTCGATGACCGTGGCGACATCGCCGTGTCGTGTGATGAAGCGGAAGGTGTCGGGGTCCAGCGTGTCCATGCTGACGTTGATCCGGCGCATGCCCGCATCGACCAGAGCGGGCGCGTGATCGCGCAGCCGCGTGCCGTTGGTCGTCATCGTCAGTTCCTGCAGACCGCGGCCGACATGCGACCCCAGGCGACGGACCAGTTCCGTCACGTCACGCCGGACCAGCGGCTCACCACCCGACAGCCGGATCTTGTCGACGCCGCGTTCGATGAACCGCTCGGCGATCACCGCGATTTCTTCAAGGCTCAGCACCTGCGAGCGCGGCAGGAACGTCATGGTTTCCGCCATGCAGTAACGGCAGCGCAGATCGCAACGATCCGTCACCGAGATACGAAGATACCGAATGGTGCGACCATGCGCATCGACCAGCGACCGGGTAGCGGGAGGGGCAGTGGTCATCCGGCAAAAGTTAGGGTCTGCGGCGCGCGCGGACAAGGGGCAATCATGCTGCCGCAGGTGGATCGGGCGTGATCCGGCCGGACTGGCCAGGAACAGGACCATTTCGGCCATTGGCGGGCGGGACATCCCGGTCTAGGCTTGGTCAGCACAGGGTTTGGGGTGGACATGAAGCGGCAATGAGCGATGCGGCGGCACCTTTATTCCTGTTGTCATTTCGCCAGCGTGATGAACTGGCACAACTGGCCAGTGGAGCCGGCTGGCACGTTGTCGCCGCGCGCCGGGCCGACGGCATTGCCCGGCGGTTGCTGGCCAGTGGCGCGCGTGTCGCGGTGGTCGATGCGCGCGGTGCCCTGGACGAGGGGCTAGCCGCGATCGTGGCGATCAGCGGGATCGTAGCGGCCAATGGCGGCGCGCTGCTGGCGTTGGTATCGCGCGGCGATGTCGGCGCGATCGGCCGGGTCTATGACGCTGGCGCGACGCATTTCCTGGCCAGCCCGGCGGGCGAGGGCGAGTTCGTTCAGACCTTGCGGTTCGCCGCCCGCCACGCCGAACGGGTCGCGGGTGACTGGAACGTGATGCGTCCCGCAACGACATTGGGATGGCGGATCGGCCGGGATGCCGGGGCCGTCCTGACCGACGATCTCGCATCCGCGCTGGACCTGCCCGAGCGTCTGGGCGCCCGCGCGCTGTTCCGGCGGGTGGCGATCGCCGATCGGCCCGCGGTCGTTGCGGCGATACGGCGGATGCGCGCGACGGGAACCAGCGCGGTGGCGCACGGCGTTCCCGGGGCGGGTCGCTTTGTCGAACATCTGCGCCAGCTGGCCGATGGCGGCATCGAGGCACTGGTCGAGCGACTGCCGTCGGGCGAAGCCGAGCCGGAGCGCGAATGGCGCACGCGCGAGCGCGATGCCGGCGACGCTCGCCGCTGGATCACCGGCCGGCTCGCCACCGGACGACCGCTGGCGGCGATGCAGATCGCGCTCACCCGGTTCGACCTGGTCAACGCCGCGCACGGGCGGGCCGCCGGCGACCTGTTGCTGCGCGCCGTCGCGCGGCGGATCCGCGACGTCGGCACCGGCCTGTTCGGGCAGGCGGCATTCGTCGCACGGGTGGCGGGGTCGGAGTTCCTGCTGATCGTCGACGCGGACAGCGAACGGACCGCGCTGGCGGCCGGGCAGCTGGAGGAAACGCTGGCCCAGCCATTTCCGGTCGATGGCGCGCTGGCCGCGCTCGGCAGTCGCATCGGCGTGGCGGAAACCCGGCCGGGCGACGATGCCGCCGCCCTGCTACGGCGGACGAGTCAGGCGCTGGCGAGCGCGAAGGCCAGTGACGGGGCCACCCTGCGCATGACCCTGCGTTCCGGCCCGGCACCGATCGACGCGCTGGCGGTCGACCTGCATCACGCGATGGACCGCGACGAGATCGACATCGTATTCCAGCCGCAGGTGGAGATTGCCAGCAACCGGATCACCGGGGTCGAGGCGCTGGCCCGCTGGGACCATGCCCGGCTGGGGCATCTGGGCGCGGACACGCTGTTTGCGGCGGCCGAGCGCGCCGATCTTGGCGTTGCACTGTCCGATCATATCCAGGGACTGGTGCTGGCACGGGCGGCGGCCTGGCCGGCGTCGCTGGCGCATATCCGGCTGTCGTTGAACGTCACGGCCGCCGATGTGGCGCGCGCGGGTTTTGCGAGCATGTTCCTGGCCCGTGTCGATGCCAGCGGCTTCCCGCGCGAGCGGTTGACCATCGAAATCACCGAAAGCGGCCTGATCGCCGATCTGGACGCGGCAGCGAGCCTGCTGGGCAAATTGCGGGCGGCGGGATGCCGGATCGCGATCGACGATTTCGGCACCGGCTATTCCAGCCTCGCCTATCTGAAGGCGCTGCCGCTCGATTACCTGAAGATCGACAAGGCGCTGGCACAGGACATCACCGGCAGCGCGCGCGACCGGGTGGTGGTGCGCGGCGTGATCGACATGGCCCGTTCGCTGGGGCTGGCGGTGATCGCCGAGGGGGTGGAGACGCAGGCGCAGCTTGGCCTGTTGTCGGCGCAGGGGTGCGATTTCTATCAGGGCTATCTGTGTGCCGAACCGCTGGGCGACGCGGCGCTGGCACGGTTGGTGGAGGACAAGGAACGATGCGACGCCTGATCCTTGGACTGGCGCTGGTCGCCAGTGCCGGCGCAGCCCAAAAAGCCGATCCGCAGGCGGAGGTGATGGCGGCGATGACCGCCAGCGCGGCCGGGTGGAATGCCGGCGATCTCGACCGGTTCGTTGCGATCTATGCGCCGGACGCCGGGTTCGTGACCAAAGACGGTGTCCTCAACGGGCGGCCCGCCATTGCCGATCGGTATCGCCCCAGTTTCACCAAGGGCGGCAATGTTCGCGGCACGCTGCGTTTTCAGGCGGTCGCCTATCGCACGATCAGCGCGACCCACCGGCTGCTGTTCGCCCGCTGGACGCTGACGCCCGCCGCGGGGACGCCGCAGACCGGCTTGACAACGCTGGTGTTCGAGCGGCGGCGCGAGGGGTGGAAGATCATCGCGGATCATAGTTCGTAACCCTCCCGTCACCCGCGAGCGCAGCGAAGCAATCCAGGGTCGCGCGCCATGCTCTGGGTTGGTTCGCTGCGCTCGCAATGACGGACCGGGGCGCGGCGGGAAGGCCTATCCCGCCGCCTGGGCCAGCCCGCGCGAAATTTGCAACGCGCCGTTCAACCGCGCCTTCGGATCCTCCCACGCGCGACCGACCACGATCTTGTTGTCCGGGCGCAGCTTGGCGAGGCCGTTCAGCCGGGTGACATAGGCGAGCAGCCCATCGACATTGGGCGGCGTATTGTCGTGGAACGCGATCAGCACGCCCTTCGGCCCGACGTCGATCTTGGACACGCAGGCCTTTTTCGCATTGCCCTTGATCTCGATGACGCGGATCAGATTTTCGGTCGCATCGGGCAGGGGGCCGAACCGGTCGATCATCTCGGCGGCGAACGCCTCGATCTCGTGACGGCCCTCCAGCTCGTTCAGGCGGCGATACAGGCCCATCCGCAGGTCGAGGTCAGGAACATAGTCGTCGGGGATCAGGATCGGCGCATCGACGGTGATCTGGGGGCTGAAATCGCGTGGGCGGCTGGCCATGCCGCCGGCCTTGGCGTCCATGATCGCTTCCTCCAGCATCGACTGGTAGAGTTCGTAGCCGACTTCCTTGATATGCCCCGACTGTTCGTCGCCGAGCAGGTTGCCCGCCCCGCGAATGTCGAGGTCGTGGCTGGCCAGCTGGAACCCGGCCCCGAGCGAATCGAGGTCGGACAGCACCTTCAGCCGCTTTTCCGCCGCGTCCGACATCATCCGTTCGGGCGGCGTAACCATATAGGCATAGGCCCGCGTCTTCGACCGGCCGACGCGCCCGCGCAGCTGATAGAGCTGGCCCAGGCCGAAGCGATCGGCGCGGTTGACGATCATCGTATTGGCGGACGGAATGTCGATGCCGCTTTCGATGATGGTGGTTGACACCAGCACCTCGAACTTCTTGTCGTAGAAGGCGGACATGCGCTCCTCGACCTCGGTCGGCGACATCTGGCCGTGGGCGATGACGTAGCGGATTTCGGGCACGTTCTCGCGCAGATACTCCTCGATGTCAGGCAGGTCGGCGACGCGCGGCGTGACGATGAAGCTCTGCCCGCCGCGATAATGTTCGCGCAGCAACGCCTCGCGCAGCACCACCGGGTCCCAGGGCATGATGTAGGTGCGGACCGCGAGCCGGTCGACCGGCGGGGTCTGGATGACCGACAGTTCGCGGATGCCGCTCATCGCCATCTGCAGGGTGCGCGGGATCGGCGTCGCGGTCAGCGTCAGCATGTGGACGTCGGCGCGCAATGTCTTCAGCCGTTCCTTGTGTGTCACGCCGAACCGCTGCTCCTCATCGACGATGACGAGGCCGAGGCGCTTGAAGTCGATGCTTTTCGCCAGCAGCGCGTGGGTGCCGATGACCACGTCGATCGTTCCGTCGGCCAGCCCCTCGCGCACCGCCTTGGCCTCCTTGGCGGTCACCAGCCGCGACAGGCGGCCCATGTTCATCGGGAAGCCCTCGAACCGCGCGGAGAAGTTATTGTAGTGCTGGCGCGCGAGCAGGGTGGTCGGGCAGACGATCGCGACCTGCTTGCCGCCCATCGCCGCGACGAAGGCGGCGCGCAGCGCGACCTCGGTCTTGCCGAACCCGACATCGCCGACGACCAGCCGGTCCATCGGCTTGCCCGCCGCCAGATCATCGAGCACGTCGTTGATCGCCCGGTCCTGATCCTCGGTTTCCTCGTACGGGAACCGGTCGACAAAGGCGGGATAGCCGCTGGCGTCGGGTTCGAGCAGGTCGCCGGGATGGAGCGCGCGTTCGGCGGCGACCGCGATCAGTTCGCCGGCGATCTCGCGGATCCGCTCCTTCATCGTCGCCTTGCGGCGCTGCCACGCCTCGCCGCCCAGCCGGTCAAGCGACGCGCCATCCTCGCCCGAGCCATAGCGCGACAGGACGTCGATATTCTCGACCGGGACGTATAGTTTGTCGCCGCCGGCATAGCTGAGCGCGACGCAGTCATGCGGGCTTTTGCCGACGGGGATCGAGGTCAGCCCCTCATAGCGGCCGATACCGTGGTCGGCGTGGACGACGAGATCGCCGGGCGACAGTGTCGCGAGTTCGGCCAGGAACGCATCGGTCGACTTGCGACGCTTGGACCGGCGGATCAGCCGGTCGCCGAGCATGTCCTGTTCGGTGAGCACCGCCACGCCCGGCGCGGTGAAGCCGTGGTCGAGCGGCAGGACGATCAGCGCGGTGCCGAAGCTCTTGCTCGTATCGGCGACGCCCAGCGCCTCCTGCCATGTTTCGGCGATCTTGGCGCCTTTCAGCCCGTGATCGGTCAGCAGGCCCATCAACCGCTCGCGCGCACCCCCCGAATAGCTGGCGAGGATCGGCTTGCGGCCGTCCTTTCGCAGCTTTTCGAGATGGGCGACCACCGCCTCATAGACGTTGCCGCCGCCGCTGCGCTCGGGTCCGAAATCGCGCGGGCCGTCGACGTCGAAATCGAGGATGGTCGGGCTTTCGGGTTCGTGGAACGGCGTGGTCAGATGCGCGGTCGCGGCGTCGAGCGAGGCGGTCCATTCCCTGGCATCGAGGTACAGCGCCTTGGCCGGCAGCGGGCGATAGCTGCCCGGTTCGGCCCCCGCCGCGCGCAGCCGGTTGGCGTGATAGTCGGCGATCGCCTCCAGCCGTCCCTCCGCCGCTGCGGTGACGCCGGAGTCGCGGACGACGACCGCATCGTCGCCCAGATGCTCGAACAAGGTGGCCAGCTTATCCTCGAACATCGGCAGCCAGTGTTCCATGCCGGCCAGCCGCCGTCCGTCCGACACCGCCTGATACAGCGGGTCGCCGGTCGCGGTCGCGCCGAACTTCTCGCGGTAGCGGCTGCGGAACCGCTTGACCGACTCCTCGTCGAGCAGCGCCTCGGACGCGGGCAGCAGGACGAAGCCGTCGACGCGGCCGGTGGTGCGCTGGTCGGCGGGGTCGAAGGTGCGGACCGTCTCGATCTCGTCGCCGAAAAAGTCGAGGCGCAGCGCGTGGTCCTCGCCGCTGGGGAACAGGTCGACGATGCCGCCGCGCACTGCATACTCCCCCTGATCGTGAACCGTTTCGGTGCGGACATAGCCGTTGGCCTGGAGCAGCACGGCCAGTTTTTCGCGGTCGATGCGCTCGCCGGGCGCGAGGCGGGCAACGAGCTGGCGGATGCGGAACGGCGTCAGCACGCGCTGGGTCGCGGCATTGGCGGTGGTCAGGACCAGTTGTGGCCCCTTGGGGCGGGCCTGCAGCTTGTGCAGCGCCGACACCCGCTCGGCCATGACACGCAGCGTGGGCGAGGCGCGGTCATAGGGCAGGCAGTCCCAGGCCGGGAACTGGACGATCTCGATATCGGGCGCGAAGAACGGCGCGGTCGACGCGATCGCGCGCATCGCCGCATCGTCCGGCGCGATGAACACCGCACGGGTCTTCGCTGCGCGCGCCAGGTCGGCCAGCAGCGACGGCTGGAATCCGGTCGCGACACCGGACAGCGTCAGCGGGGTCTTGGCGGCGAGGATCGTCTTCAGGTCGGGCATAGGGTACCTCCCCGGCGAAGGCCGGGGTCCAGTTGAAAAAGCAGTGGTAACAACGGACCGTCAGCCGTCACGAGCGTCTCGCCGCTGGTGCCGGCCTTCGCCGGGGCGGTGCGCGACGCGAGCGCTATTTCGCGATCGGGACGTAGTCGATTGACCGCATCGCCTGCATCAGCGGGGTGTCCCAGCGCGGCGGAATGGGCTGCGTGCCGATCGCCCAGGCCATGATGTCGACGTCCTGTTCCTCCATCAGCGCCTCGAACCAGACGATCTGTTCCTCGGTCCAGCTGTCGCAGTTGGTGTTGCAGAACCCGCCGATCATCAGGTCGGCTTCCTTGGTGCCGCGGTGCCATGCGCGGAAGCGGAGGCGTTTCAGGCGGGTGGCGTGATCCATCGAAAGCGCTCCAGACACGAATAGGCCGGCGGACGCTGGCGGCGGCCGTCGGCTGGGGGTAGGGGACAGATAGTCATGCGACCCGAAATCCTCAATCCGCTGTTCGCCGAAGTTACCGCGCTGAAGGGCGTCGGCCCCGCGCTGGCCAAGCCGCTCGACCGGCTGGGGCTGGCCCGGGTCATCGACGTCGCGTTCCACCTGCCGACCGGCCATGTCGACCGGATCCCGCGCGACGAACTGGACATGGCCGATGCCGGGCGGATCATCGCGATCACGCTGACCCCGCAAAGTTACCGAACCAGCAGCGGGCGCGGACCGACGCGGGTACAGGCGACCGATGCGCTCGGCAATTATGTCAGCCTGACCTATTTCGGGGGCAATTCGGGCTGGGTGAAGAAGCTGCTGCCGATCGGCGAGGCCAAGCGCGTGTCGGGGCGGCTGGAAACCTATGGCCAGGAATTGCAGATGGTCCACCCCGAGCTTGGCGAGCCGGGCGAGGCATTCGCCCTGCGCGAGGCGATCTATCCGTTGTCCGAAGGACTGACCTCGCGCCGGCTGGCCGCGCTGGCGGCGCAAGCCATCGCGCGCGCGCCCGATCTGCCCGAATGGATCGAGCCGGGGCTAAAGGCCAAGCGCGAATGGCCGGACTGGCTGGATGCGCTGCAACGGATCCATGCCGACCCGACCGATACGAAGGCGCGCGAACGGCTGGGCTATGACGAGGTATTCGCCAACCAGCTCGCGATGACATTGGTCCGCGCTTCCACCCGCGCGCGCAAAGGCCGGGCGCTGGTCGGCGACCGGCGGCTGCGGGATGCTTTGGACCTGCCCTATACGCCCACCGGTGCGCAGAGCCGGACGATCGCGGAGATCGAGGGCGATCTGGCACAGAGCGCGCCGATGCTGCGTTTGCTGCAAGGCGATGTCGGGTCGGGCAAGACGCTGGTCGCGGCGATGGCGCTCCTGATCGCGGTCGAGGCGGGCGCGCAGGGCGCGATGCTGGCTCCGACCGAAATCCTCGCGCGCCAGCATTACGAGACATTACGCAAACTGCTCGCCGGCCTGCCGCTGAATATCGCGGTGCTGACCGGACGCGACAAGGGGCGCGCGCGGGAGGCGACGCTGATGGGACTCGCGTCCGGGGAGATCGACATACTGGTCGGCACCCATGCGATCTTCCAGGAGGCGGTGGGCTACCGCGACCTCGCGCTGGTGGTGGTCGACGAGCAGCACCGGTTCGGGGTGGCCGAACGGATGATGTTGCAGGCCAAGGGCAAGGTTCCGCCGCACCTGCTGGCGATGACCGCGACACCGATCCCGCGCACGCTGACGCTGGCGCAATATGGCGAGATGGACGTCAGCCGGCTCGATGAAATGCCGCCGGGTCGCGAGCCAATCGAAACGCGGGTCATGAGCGAGGACCGGCTGGACGAGATCGTCAATGCGCTTGGCCGGCATCTGGCCGATGGCGGGCAGGCGTACTGGGTTTGCCCGCTGGTCGAGGAAAGCGAGAAAAGCGATCTGGCCGCCGCCGAAATGCGCGCCGAAACATTGCGCGCGCGGTTCGGCGACCGGGTCGGGCTGGTGCATGGACGGATGAAGCCGGCGGAGAAGGATGCGGTGATGGCCGCGTTTTCCGCCGCGCAAACCGGCGTGCTGGTCGCGACGACGGTCATCGAGGTCGGGGTCGACGTGCCCAATGCGACGCTGATCGTCATCGAACATGCCGACCGCTTCGGGCTGGCACAACTGCATCAGTTGCGCGGGCGGGTCGGGCGTGGCGGTGGGCTGTCGCGGTGCTTCCTGCTGCGGGGGACGTCGCTCAGCGAGACGTCGCGCGCGCGCCTCGCGCTGATGCGCGAGACAAATGACGGGTTCCGCATCGCCGAGGAGGATCTGCGTTTGCGCGGGGCGGGCGAGATGCTGGGCACGCGTCAGTCGGGGGAGGCGGCATTCCGGCTGGTCGCGCCCGAGGCGCTGAACGACCTGATCCAGTGCGCGCAGGACGACGCCCGGCTGCTGATCGACCGTGACGGCGGGCTGGATGCGCCGCGCGGACAGGCGGCACGAACCGTGCTGTATCTGTTCGACCGCGATGCCGGCGTCGCGCTGCTGCGGTCCGGCTGAGCCGTCAGATCCGATCGCTCATCGTCGCCAGCATCGCATAGAAGCCGGCGATCGGCACCGGCCGGTCGAGGCGGCACCCGATTCGCCCACCCAGCGCCCAGCGCACCTCGGCATCGAAGACGCCGTTGCCCGGCAGGGTCACGCTCAACCGATCGCCGACCGCAACGTCATGATCGCACCGCGCCATGAAGCCCTGAACGGACAGGTTGACGATCGTCGCCGTGAAATAGTCGGTGTGGCCGCGCCTGAGCCGCAGCCGATGATGCACCGCATGACGCTGATCGTTGCGCCCTTCGTGCGTCAGATCAGCGAATCTCGTCGCCATTGCGCACCCCCGTGTTGTCCCACCCCCGTGGCGATAGGGCATCACCATGAAGGGAAAGGACAAAGATCCGGTATACGCGCCGTTATGGATGTTGTTCGCGGACAATCAGCCCATGATTCTTCTTGCCGGCGGACAATTTGGCCGGCGCGTCGCCAAGCGTGATGACAAAGGTCTCGTCGCCGACCTTTTCGCCATCGACACGCGCGCCGCCACCGCCGATCAATCGCCGGGCCTCGCCCTTCGATGCGCAGAAACCAAGGCCGATCAGGGCATCGACCACGCCAATCGTCGAGCCGGTCACGACGAACCGCGGCAGGGATGCACCGGCGGCTCCCTCCTGGAACGTCCGCCGCGCGGTTTCGGCGGCATCCTCCGCGGCGGCCCGACCCCGGCACATCGCGGTGGCTTCGTTGGCCAGCACGATCTTGGCGGCGTTGATCTCGGCCCCTTGCAGCGCCTCCAGCCGGGCGATCTCGTCGAGCGGCAGATCGGTGAACAGGCGCAGGAAACGCCCGACGTCGCGGTCATCGGTGTTGCGCCAGAACTGCCAGTAATCGAAATGCGGTAGCTGGTCCTCGTGCAGCCAGACCGCGCCCGACATCGTCTTGCCCATCTTTCCGCCATCCGCCGTAGTGATGAGCGGCGTGGTCAGGCCGAAGATGTCGGTGCCGTCCATCCGGCGCGTCAGGTCGATGCCGTTGACGATGTTGCCCCACTGGTCGCTGCCGCCCATCTGCAACCGGCATCCCGCCCGCCGCGACAGCTCGCGAAAGTCGTAGCCCTGCAGGATCATGTAGTTGAATTCGAGGAAACTGAGCGACTGTTCGCGGTCGAGGCGCAGCTTGACCGAATCGAACCCGAGCATCCGGTTGACCGAGAAATGCTGGCCGATTTCGCGCAGGAAGGGGATATATTCCAGCCGGTCGAGCCACTCGGCATTGTCCAGCATGACGGCATCGGTCGGCCCGTCACCAAAGGTCAGGAAGCGTTCGAAGATCCGCTTGATCGACGCGATGTTGCTACGGATCGTATCGTCCGTGGCGAGCTTGCGCGCCTCGTCCTTGAAACTGGGGTCGCCGATCTTGCCGGTGCCGCCACCCATCAGGACGATCGGCTTGTGCCCCGTCTGTTGCAGGCGGCGCAGCAGCATGATCTGCACCAGACTGCCGACGTGCAGCGACGGCGCGGTCGGATCGAAGCCGATATAGCCGGGGACGACCTGCCTGGCCGCGAGTGCGTCAAGGCCGGCGGCATCGGTCATCTGGTGGACATAGCCGCGCGTGGTCAGCGTGGTGAGAAGATCTGAGGCATAGGTCGTCATGATGCCCGCGCGCTTAGCATGGTGTCGGGCGAGCGGCCAATAGAGCCTAGCGCCGTGGCAACTGCCCCAGCGGGTCGACCGGCGTGCGGCCGCGGCGCAGCTCGAAATGCACCTCCGGCTGATCGGCGAAGCCGCTGTCACCGGACAGGGCGATGGTCTGGCCGCGCTTCACGCTCTGCCCGCGTTGCACCATCAGCTTGCTGGCGTGACCGTAGACACTGGTCCAGCCGTCGCCATGCTTGACGATGACCAGTCCGCCCAGCGAGGCGACGCCGTCACCGACATAGGCGACGACGCCGTCCGCCGCCGCCTTGATCGGCGTGTCGAGCGGGGCGGCGATCTTGATGCCGTCGTTGCGGACCCCGCTGTCGCCCCGTCCGAAGCGGCGGATGAGCGACCCGTCGACCGGCCACAGGAACCCGGTACGCAGGCGTGCCGGAGTCGCGATCGCTACCGTGGCGGGCAGGACACGCCTGGGCGTCGCCACCGATTTTGCCGGGGCCTCGTTGACCGCGAGCGCGGGCTGGCTGCCGGTCAGGATGTCGTCGACGTCCAGGCGAAAGGCGGCGGCGCGTTCGGCGGCAGTGCTGCCGGTCGTGCGGGTTCCGGGAATCGCAACGCGCTGGCCGGTGCGCAGGATATAGGGGTCGGCCAACTGGTTTTCGGCGACGATCCGCGACCATTCCACGCCATATGCGCGGGCGATCGCGATGCCCGTCTCACCCGACCGGACCAGATGATAGCGGCCGCCGGGAATGGTCAGCCGCTGGCTGACGCGGACGGTGAAGGGTGGCGGAATGGCGTTGGCGCGGGCAATCAGTTCGGAGGGCGCGTTCGTCCGCTCGCTGATCCGGCGCAGCGAATCGCCGGGCTGCACGACGTATACGGTTTCGGCGACGACGCGGGCATCGGCCACGACCGGCCGTGCTTCCCATGCCGGGCGCGGGGCGGGCAGGGTGGTGACGTCGGTATCGGCAGGCCGGGCGGGATAGACGGGGGCCGGCACGCGGGTCGGCGGCGACCGGTCGACCTGATCGCGGGGCAGGCGATCCTGCTGCGGCAATCGCCCGCGCTGCGGCGGGCGCTCGGGCGACGTCGCGCGAGCGGGCGGCGGGCTGTCATAGGTCGGCGCGGGTGCGTCGACGCTGGGGATGCATCCGGCGGTCGTTGCCGCCAACATGGCCAGTATCGCCGTTTTCACCCGCATGATCCGCCCCTACCCATATGCCTGCGACAGAAGCGCCAGCGAAGCTGAATGCGTCATGTCGAGGTGCAGCGGCGTGACCGATACATGGCCATCGGCGATCGTCTCCAGGTCGGTCGTGTGCCCGGGCGTGTGGACGACGGGGCCGAGCGCGAACCAGTGATAGTCATAGCCGCGCGGATCGGTGCGCGTGTCGATCTGCAACCGGCCATAGTCGCGCAGGCCCTGACCGACGACGCGGATGCCCTGTACCTGATCGGCGGGCAGCGGCGGGAAATTGACGTTGACCAGGGTTCGGGGGGCAAGCGGCGCGTCGATCAGCGGACGCAACACCCGCTCACCCCATGCGGCGGCCGCCTCGAACGGGACCGAATCGCCCATCCCCTCGCGGCTGTAGACCTGGCTGAGCGCGATCGAGCGGACGCCGGCCAGCGCGCCCTCCATCGCGGCGGATACGGTGCCCGAATAGGTCACGTCCTCCGCCAGATTCGCCCCGCGATTGACGCCTGACAGGATCAGGTCGGGCGGCGAATCCGCCATGATCCTGGCCAGCGCCATCATCACCGCGTCGGTCGGCGTGCCGGCCACCGCGAACCGTTTGTCGCCATGCCGGCGGACGCGGATCGGCTTGCTGAGCGTCAGCGAATGGCCGGCACCCGACTGTTCCTCCGCCGGGGCGACGACCCAGATGTCGTCGGAAAAACAGGCGGCGATCCGCTCCAGCACCTTCAGGCCCGGCGCATGATAGCCATCGTCGTTGGTCAGCAGGATACGCATCAGCGGGTCGGCTCCAGCAGGGTCTTGCCGCCCATATAGGGTTGCAGCACGGCGGGAATGGCGACCGATCCGTCGGCCTGCTGATAATTCTCGATCACCGCGACCAGCGTCCGGCCCACGGCCAGCCCGGATCCGTTCAGGGTGTGGACGAACTGCGGCTTGCCGCCTTCGGCCCGATAGCGTGCGGCCATGCGCCGCGCCTGGAAGTCGGTGCCGTTCGAGCAGCTGGAAATCTCGCGGTAGCGCGCCTGACCTGGCAGCCAGACCTCAAGGTCATAGGTCCGCGCCATCGAAAAACCGAGATCGCCGGTACACAGCAGCATCCGGCGATAGGGCAGGTCCAGCGCCTCCAGCACGCCCTCGGCGATGCGGGTCATCGCCTCGTTCTCGGCGTCGGAGGCTTCGGGCGTGGTAATCGCCACCATCTCGACCTTTTCGAACTGGTGCTGGCGGATCAGCCCGCGCGTGTCGCGCCCGGCCGACCCGGCCTCCGACCGGAAACAGGGGGTCAGCGCGGCGAAGCGCAAGGGTAGCTCCTTTTCGGTCAGGATGCGTTCGCGCACCATGTTGGTCAGCGACATTTCGGCGGTGGAAATCAGCCAGCGCCCGTCGGTGGTGCGGAACAGGTCGTCGGTGAACTTCGGCAGCTGACCGGTGCCGAACGCGACCTCGTCTCGGACCAGCAGCGGGGGGGATACTTCCTCGAACCCGTGATCGTTCACCAGCCGGTCGAGCATGAACTGCCCCAGCGCGCGGCTGAGCCGGGCCATCTGCCCGCGGAGCAGCGTGAAACGCGCCCCCGCCAGCAGGACGCCGGTGTCGAAATCCATGCCCAGTGCGGGAGCGATGACGTCATGCTCGCGTGGCTCGAAGGCAAACGCCCTTGGTTCGCCCCAGCTGTGGACCAGCACATTGTCATCCTCGTCGCTACCGGCGGGAACGTCGGCGGCGGGCCGGTTGGGGATGGCGGCCAGCGCGGTGTCCAGCTCGGCGGCGATCGCGCGCTCCTCCTCCTCCAGCTGGGGCAGGCGGACTTTCAGGTCGGCGACCTCGGCCATCAGCGCGGCGGCGACGGCCTCGTCCTTGCGCGCCTTGGCCTGGCCGATCTGCTTCGACAGGTCGTTGCGGCGGGTCTGCGCCTCTTGCGCGGCGGCGATCGTCTGGCGGCGGCGTTCGTCCAGCGCGACCAGCGATCCGGCCTGGGGCGGCAGGCCGCGACGGGCAAGGGCGGCGTCAAAGGCGGCGGGATCGTCGCGGATCAGGCGGATGTCGTGCATGGCCATAGCCTATGACGGCGCGCCACCGCGTTCGCAACCCGGCCCCATAATCCAGATGGTGTAATCCAGCCCGTGTAATCCGTATGGCGCAACCCGTCCAAGCCCCGAAGCGTTGGCGCCGCATTGATAACAGACATGGAGAAACCATCATGCAGCTTCCCCACAACGCCGTCGTCCTTGTCGCGGACGGCCGTAAGATGCTGTTCCTGCGTAATCAGGGGGATGCCGTAACGCCGAATCTGGTGGTGGAAACCGCACGCGAGCAGGACAATCCCAGCAACAGCGACCATGTCACCGACCGCCCCGGCCGGACTCAGTCCAGCGTCGGAGCGGGCCGCAGCGGCTATGAGGATGCCGATTTCCACCAGCTGGAAGAAAACCGCTTCGCCGCCGATGCCGCCGAGCTGCTGAAGAAGCGGGCGCTGACCAACGACTTTGAATCGCTCATCATCGTCGCACCGCCCAAGACGCTGGGCGAGCTGCGAAAACATTATCACAAGACGGTCAGCGACCGGTTGAAGGGCGAGATCGACAAGGATCTGACCGGCCACCCGATCGCCGACATCGCCAAGGCCCTGCAGAACGCCTGATACCAAAATGGCCCGCGGCTCTCACCGCGGGCCATTTTCCCGATTGCTCTCGCCGTGGTGGATTCAGGCCGCGACGCGACCCTTGGCAAGCTTGCCGCGAGCGAACAGCGCCATGGCCGCTGCCCCAAACAGCAGCACCATCGGTGGCGCGGGGACGGGTGCCGGCGGCCCGCCGCTGGATCCGGTGCTGCCCGACGAGGCGCTGCTGGTCGACGAACTGCCAGAACTGGCGCTCGACGTGCTGCCCGAACCGGACGAGCCGGTGCTGGTCGACGATCCCGTGCTGGTGCTTGACCCCGTGCTGCCGCTCGATCCGTTCGACGACCATCCGCCGGAGGACCAGCCGCCCGACGACCACCCCTTGCTGCTGGAGCCATAGCCAGAGCTGGATGCCGAACTCGCGCTGGAGCTTGAGCTTGCGCTCGAACTGGCGCTCGATGCCGAACTGGAACTGGAAACGTCGCCCGAGCTGGAGCTTGAAACATTGCCCGAGCTGGAGACAGTGCCGGAGCTCGATACATTGCCCGATGAGCTGGACACGTTCCCGGACGAACTCGACACGGCACCCGAGCTTGAGCTGGAGACGATCCCCGAACTGGAAACGCTGCCGCCGCTGGAGGTCGAGGAGATCACGATGCTGCCGCTCGATCCGGCCCCGCCGCCAAAGCCGAAGCCGCCGCCGAAACCGCCACCACCGGGAAAGAACCCGCCGCTGCCACCGACCACGACCGGAAAGGCACCGCCGCCACCCCCGACGAAGCCGTCACCGAAGGCGGCGGGCACCGGCACCGGTGCGGCCTGATTGGCGACCGTGACGACGGTCGGCGCACAGGCGGTGGTCGTCGTCGTCACCACCTTTCGGACGCGCGGGCGAACCGACGCGGTCCGGGTCACGACCTTGCGACGGGCGACCTGCACGGGCTTCTGCTTGACCGATTTGGTCATGACCGTCTGACGGCGCGGGCTTTCCGCGACATGGACGGCACCGCCGCCGATCAGCGCGCCGCCTGCGGCACATGCCGACAATTTTGCCAAAGCCATCCGTACCGACATGGTCTTTTTTCTTTCCCGTTACCGCCGCGTGCTAATCATACCGGTTCCCGATTACCCGATACGACTTCCTGCGCCGTTCTTGCCCCAAAGTGCCGAACAATCGCTTAAGTGCAATCTCGTTAACTCTCAAAATCGACATTCCCAACCCTTTTCATCGGCTGGATCGGCCCCGTTCTTCGTTAATGTTCCGCAATGATACAGGATTTGTCCATCGGCAGATCAAATGCCGGCCCCATCGCATCGAGGGGGAGCGGAATCCCGGGCTGGATGGATCGCATCGGCATCGGGGTTACCGATCGAACGGGAATCGCGAAAGAGAATCGGTCGAGATCGGCCCTATATTGCGTCGTCTCAATCGCTTGTCGCGCCCGCCGCCGCCGCCTATAGGGCCTGCGAACAGGGGTGGCCCGTATGATGTCAAATACACCGACGGACCACTGGGAGAAGATGATGGCGACGGCGTATACGCGTTCCGACCAACCGGCCGGGTCCGGTTCTGACGCCCCTAGCGATGGGGACGAGGGGTATCGGCCATCCGCCGACGAGCCGTTCATGAATACCCGGCAGCAGGCCTATTTTCGTACCAAGCTGCTGCAATGGAAAGAGGCGATCCTGCGCGAGGCCCAGGGTACGCTGTCGCTGCTTCAGGAGGATTCACTGCGCGAGGCGGACCTGACGGACCGTGCGTCGAGCGAGACCGACTGGTCGATCGAGCTGCGCACCCGTGACCGGCAGCGCAAGCTGATTTCCAAGATCGACGCCGCGCTCCGCCGGATTGATGACGGCGAATATGGCTATTGCGAGGTATCGGGCGAGCCGATCAGCCTTGGTCGACTGGAGGCGCGGCCGATCGCCACCATGACGGTCGAGGCGCAGGAGCGGCACGAACGCAACGAAAAAGTATCGCGCGAGGAATAGGCCGAGCGCCGTCGGTTAAGCTTCTGTCCACGGTTTGGTGCTAGTGTCTCCGAACCAGAACCATCTGCCAGATTCGGTGCGGGATCGCGCATGAACATTTTCCACCGGCCATCCGCCAGCGACACGTCCGATGCCGAGAGCAAGCGCGCGCAGATACGCAACAGCCTGTTTTTGATGGCGCGGCTGCGGCTGGTCGATACCCAGACCGATTATACGGAGGTGCGCGTCCGCAACCTGTCGGCCGGCGGAATGATGGTGGAATTGCCCGACCCCACCGACATGAACACGCGCGTCGAACTGGAGATGCGCGGCCTTGGCCTGATGCGCGGCCGGGTGGCGTGGTATGCGGAGGGGCGGGCCGGCATCGCACTCGACAAGCCGATCGACCCGCAAAAGGTGCGCAAACCGGTCGGCAAGGGTAACCATACTCCAGCGCACGCCAAGCCAATTGTGTCGCGCGTTCGCTGAAACGGGCGGGACCGTAGGGAAACGGTCCGCTGATCCTGAAGGCGACATTCCATAAGAATCAGCGGAACCGGGATGTCGTCAGATGCTGGCGATTTCTTCTTTCAGGCGCAGCTTCTGCTTCTTCAGGCTTGCAAGCGTTACCGGGTCAGGAATCGGTCGCTGGCTTTCCTGCACGATCTGGCGTTCCAGTCCGGCGTGCTTGGTTTCCAGTGCCACCTGATGCGATGTCTGCATGGTCCTACCTCCTGAAGGGTGTTGGTTGGGACATCAGTAAACCACGCACGGCTTGAAAAGTCGCTATCGCCCGGATGGCAAATCGACCGTGCGACCAGTTTTGCGCGACGATACGTTTTGTCCCTCGCGGCCGGTCCGCATTTTGCTACAGGGTGCGCGTCAAGCAACGAGCCGGAGGCACGCGGATATGGACGAGACGCAGATTGCGGTGCGGCTCGATGCGCTGCGGACCGAACATCGCGACCTGGATACGGCCATCGTGGCACTGATCGCGGGGGGCGGCAGCGACCAGTTGCAACTGGCGCGGCTCAAGAAGCGCAAACTGCGGCTGCGTGACGAAATCTCGATGCTGGAGGATGAACTGGTTCCCGACATCATCGCGTGATGCGGAAAACCGGTCCGGGGGTAGGACCGGTTTGGGACGAACGCCCGGATTTTGGTGCCACATCGGGCTTTATCAAGCGGTCGGCATTCGCCATGGTCCGTCATATGATCCTTACAACCGACACCGCGATCCAACGCCGCCTGATCGACGCCTTGTATGTCGAGGCGATGGTGTTGGCCGATGAAGCGCGCAGCTATTTCGACGAATCCGGCCGGGGCGATCGGGACTCGCTCGACCCATTCGTGCGGGTGACGTTTTCGTGTGAGTCGTTGAAGATCACGACCCGGCTGATGCATGTCATTGCCTGGTTGCTGACGCAGCGGGCGGTAGAGGCGGGTGAATTGCGGCCGCGCGATGCACTGGATCCGTCGCGACGGATGGGCGATGCGCCGGCGACGGCGGGCGATGTCATCGGCGTCCTGCCGGAGCGCGCGCAGGGGCTGGTCGCGGCCAGCATGGATCTGCATCGCCGGGTTCTGCGGCTCGATCAGGCGCAGGCCCTGCCTGAGCCGGTGTTCAGCCCCGCACGCTCCATGCAGATGCGCCTCTCCAGCGCGTTCTGAGGGCTGTCCGCCAGCAGCCCGCCCGATCGGCCGCGTTTACGCCGCGCCGATCCGCGCGAGCGCCGCGCGATATTCGCGCGTCATCCGGTCGACGCGGTCGGCGACCGGTTCGATGCGATCGACGGCGCCGATACCCTGACCCGATCCCCAGATATCGCGCCACGCCTTGGGCTTGCTGCTGCCGCCATTGTCCGTGCCCCCACCGAAGTTCATCGTTTTCAGGTCGCCATCGGGCAGATTGTCGGGATCAAGGCCAGCCGCCGCGATCGAGGAGCGCAGGTAATTGCCGTGCACGCCGGTGAACAGGTTGGAATAGACGATATCCGCCGCCTTGCTGGCGACGATCGAGTCCTTGTACGCCGCGTCGGCATTGGCTTCGGTGGTGGCGATGAACGGCGAGCCGATATAGCCGAAATCGGCCCCCATCGCCCGCGCCGCCAGCACGGCATCCCCGGTCGCGATCGACCCGGACAGCGCCAGCGGCCCGTCAAACCACTGGCGGATTTCCTGCACCAGCGCGAAGGGTGACAACCGTCCGGCATGGCCACCGGCCCCGGCGGCCACCGCGATCAGCCCGTCCGCGCCCTTTTCGATCGCCTTGCGTGCGAACCGGTCGTCGATCACGTCGTGAAAGGTTATACCGCCCCAGCCGTGGACCGCGGTGTTCAGATCCTCACGCGCGCCAAGCGAGGTGATGACGATCGGCACCTGCCATTTGGCGCAGGTCTCAAGATCCTGCTCCAGCCGGTCGTTCGAGCGATGGACGATCTGGTTGACCGCGAACGGCGCGGCGGGCTGGTCCGGATTCGCGCGGTTGTGCGCGGCCAGTTCCTCGGTGATGCGGTGCAGCCATTCGTCCAGCAGCGCCTGCGGTCGCGCGTTCAGCGCCGGAAACGATCCGACGATCCCGGCCTTGCACTGGGCGATGACCAGTTCGGGGCCGGAAATGATGAACAGCGGCGACCCGATGACGGGAAGGCGCAGGCGGCTGAGCAGGGCTGGAACGGTCATGTCCGTTTCATAGCGCAACCGAAACGGGTGTCCAGCCCGCCGCCCCGGTTCCGCCACGGTTGCAACGGCAGGCGCGGGGCGCGATTGCGTTCCTGTTGCATGCGGCTAAGACAGTGGCATTCCGGGATTTGCCAGACCGAAAGTCGCGCCACATGAAACTTGCCTTGCCCCTGATCCTGTCCCTGTCCGTCTCGGCGCCCGCACTCGCCGCCGGGCAGTTGCCCAAGTCGGTCGTGCCGATCCTGTACGACATCACCGTGAAGCCCGATGCGACCGCGATGACGTTTTCGGGTAGCGAGACGGTCACCGTCGACGTGAAGACCGCGACCCGGACCATCGTGCTGAACGCCGCCGACCTTGCTGTGTCGAAGGCGATGTTCGACGGGGCGGCCGTGCCGGTGAAGACCGACGCAGGCCTTCAGCAGATCACCCTGACGCTGCCGCGTGACGCGACGGTCGGGCGTCACACGGTGGCGCTGGCCTGGACCGGCAAGATCAACCAGTCGGCGTCGGGCCTGTTCGCGATTGACTATACCAATGCAGACGGCAGCAAGGCGCGGATGCTGGCGACCCAGTTCGAGGCCCCCGACGCACGGCGGTTCGCGCCGATGTGGGACGAGCCCGCGTTCAAGGCGAAGTTCCGCCTGTCGGCCGTCGCGCCCGGTGGTCAGACCGCGTTTTCGAACATGCCCGCGCAAAGCGTGACGAAGCAGGCCGATGGCACCAACCTCTACCGCTTCGGCGATTCGCCGCTGATGTCGAGCTATCTGCTGTACCTCGGCATGGGCGATGTCGATCGCAAGGCGGAGAAGGTCGGCAATGTCGAGATCGGCATCATCACCCGCAAGGGCGTGGTCGATCAGGGCGATTACGCGCTGGCATCGGCCAAGACGCTGCTGACCTATTACAACGACTATTTCGGCCAGCCCTATCCGCTGCCCAAGATGGACATGATCGCCGGGCCGGGGTCGAGCCAGTTCTTCGGCGCGATGGAAAACTGGGGTGCCATCTTCTATTTCGAGAGCGAATTGCTGTTCGATCCCAAGCGGACGACCGAAAGCGGCCGCCAGCGCATCTACACCGTCGTCGCGCATGAGATGGCGCACCAGTGGTTCGGCGACCTCGTCACCATGGCGTGGTGGGACGATCTCTGGCTGAACGAGGGCTTTGCGTCGTGGATGGAGAGCAAGTCGGCGGGTGACCTGAACCCGACGTGGAAGGCCGAGGCGCAGGCCGTCGCGTTCAGCCGCGAGGGCGCGATGGGCATCGACGCGACCGCCGCGACCCACCCGATCATCCGCCCGGTGCAGACGGTCGAACAGATCGGCGAGGCGTTCGACGGCATCACTTATGCCAAGGGCGAAGCGGTGATCGGCATGCTCGAATCGACGCTGGGGCCGGATGTGTTCCGCATGGGCATCCGCAGCTACATGGCGAAGTACAAATACGGCAACACCGTCACCGAGCAGCTCTGGGCCGAACTGTCTGCGGCGGCGGGCAAGCCGGTCGCCGAGATCGCGCACGACTTCACGCTGCAGGGCGGCGTGCCGCTGGTGACGATGACCGGCGCGAAGTGCGTGGCCGGCAGGACCAGCGTCACGCTGACGCAGGGGCGCTTCGGGCTGGATGCCGCGTCCAAGGCACCACAGACGTGGCATGTGCCATTGGTCGTCTCGACCGTGGGTGGCGGCAAGACGAGCGCGATCGTCAGCGGCGCGGCGGCGACGCCGGTTTCGGTGCCCGGTTGCGGCACCGTCGTGCTGAACACCGGCAAGGGCAGCTACACCCGGACGCTGTACGACGACGCCGGCCACGCGGCGCTGGTGCGCGATTACACCCGGCTTGACCTGAACGACCGGCTGGGGACGCTGGGCGACGATTTCGCGCTGGCGGCGGGCGGCTATCAGGACTTGTCGCGCTGGGCGGCCGTCATGGGGCAGGTGGGCGCGAACGCCGACCCGCTCGAATGGTCGGTCGCGGCCGGGCATTTCGGCACGCTGAGCCGGCTGTATCAGGGCACGCCGCTGGAGAAGCCGTTGCGCGCCAAGTCGCTGGCGATCCTGTCGCCGGTGCTGGCGCGGATCGGGTTCGAGGCGAAGGCGGGCGAGTCGCCGCTGGTGACCAACCTGCGCGAGACGCTGATCGGTCGCCTCGGCGCGGACGGTGACGCGGCCACCGCGGCACAGGCGCGGCGCTATGTCGCGGCATTGGCCAAGGATCCGACCGCGATTCCGCCGGCGATCCGCCAGCCGATCCTGTCGACCTATGCGGTCAACGCGACCCCGGCCGAATGGGACTCGCTGCTGGCGCTGGCCAAGACGGAGACGAACCCGGTCGCCAAGAACCGGTTCGTGGCGCTGCTGGGGGCCGCCCGCGACGATTCGATTGCGCAGCGGGCGCTGGCGCTGCTGAAGACCGACACCTTCACCGCGCCGCAAAAGGCGGGGCTGCTCCGCTCGATCGCCGGCGGTCACCCCGACATGGCGTTCGACTGGGCCGTCGCCAACAAGCCGCTGGTCGATGCTTTCCTGGAGGAGAGCACCCGCTCGGGCTACATCGTCGGCCTCGGCGGCGGCTCGAACGACCCCGCGATGCCGGGCAAGATCACCGCATTTGCGGACAAAAACCTGCCCGAAGCGTCACGCGGCGGGGCCAAGCGCACCATCGCCGGCATCGCCACCCGCAAGGCGGTGGCGGACCAGTTGCGCAGCGGGGCTGCGGCCTGGGTTGGTAAATGATGGCAGGGGCGGGGGGCGTGTTGCGCTCCCCGCCACATTATTCAAGATAGAGGATGGGTGGTGGCTTTCGCTCAGATTAGAACGTTGAAGATTGCCTGCAGACTAGTCGTGGCATAGGCAATGACTGATGCTGATTATTGCCGCCGCCCTTATCCTTGCTGATGGTGCTAAAACCCCGTTCCCTGAACAGGTGCCAAGCCTAATGGAAGCGTGCTTGGCAGCCGCAGTCGCCGCTGGGGATGTAACTGACACGGAAGACAGCCACAAATACATCTGTGCTGGAGATACGGCCGCGAGCCTCTGGAAATTTCTCGAACAGGCAAAGATACGCCCCTATCAGCAGGACACGCCAGAAGGTCGCTGGCTCAGCCGCGATTTTCCCCTCGGCGGCTGTTTCAAGCGGATCCAGCTTCCCGACGGTTCGCCCGCAAGTGGCGGATTATCGTGTACGATCTGGGTACCACGTACTGTCAAGGATGCCGCCGTTTCGAAGCCTGACGCCCGATAACAGTCGTTCGTCGCAGATTGGGTCGTGACGTCTACTAACACCCCGTGCAGGCACGCAAAGCCAGCCACGTTAAGTTCAATGGCGAGAAAGTACCGGCAAAGCCTACGAAGTGGGAGAAACTAAAGTGCGAAGCTGCCTAGGCATGGCCATCCCAGTCGTGATTCTAATCGCTCTGGCCACCTACAGTGCCTTCCCGCACCCGACGTCCAATCAGGTGATATTGACAGCCGTAGCGGTGGAATCTCAGCGTCTTATCGTGAATAATGCAGTAGGTGTAGGCATGCCGTCCGTCTATCTTCCCAAAGAAAAATGGCCTCCGACGATCGCCAGCCTCAAACCATATTCGGTGATCGTTAGGCACTACATGGTAGACATGACCACGAGGCCATATTTTGATGGCGGCTGGGGATATGGTTTTGCTGCGGATAAGCGAAACCTTACCATGTTTGCAAAGTGCTGGTCGGAGTTGGGCCAAAACATCTATTGGCACGGCCCCTGCTGATCCTCCTTGTCCACTTACCGCCACTTTTGGACGGTCCCGTAAGCCGCCCAATCCCCTAAGCCAGCACCCGCAACCAATCCTCCGCCTTCGCGAGTGCAGGCGCGTCGTCGACGTCGATCCAGTCGAGGTCGCTGCAATCGACCACGCGTGCGCGGCCTTCGGCGGCGAGCATGCGGACGCCTTCGGTGAGGGAGGGGGACTGGAGGCCTGACAGCGCTGCCATGAGCGCCGGGCCGATCGCGAAGACGCCTGTGTCGTAGCAGTCGTGCGGGGTCATTTCCTTGCCGATCGCGACAATGGCGTCGCCTTCGGTCGCAACACAGGTCACGTCGAGGGGGTCGACCCAGTCATGCCCCAGCCGCCGGTCGATGCCGAGCCGCAGGCCACCACCGGTGCCGGCCTCCGCCATGCGCCGGTACAGCGCCGGCGTGACGAGATGGTCACACATCGCCAGCAGCGTATCGTCACCGGCGAGCGCATCCTGCGCCGCGAGCACCGATACGCCGTTGGGCTGGCGATAATCGTCGGTCCACACCGTCTCGACCGCGAGCGGCCAGTCGCGCGAGGCGAGAAACGCCGCGATCTCGTCGCCGAGATAGCCCAGCACGATGATCGCGCGGGTGATCCCGGCGGCGGCAAGGCCGGTCAGCGCATGTTCGATGAGCGGCCGACCGCCAACGGGGCACAACGGCTTCGACGCCGCCATGCCCCGCAGTCGACTGCCTTCGCCTGCTGCCAGCAGGACCGCGGTCGTGATCGCGTTCAAGCCGCGATGAACTCCTCGACCGCCAGCTGGGCGAGATCGTCGGTCATCTGCGTGCGCGGATGCTTGCAGAAATAGGCCGATGCCGGGTCGATCACGCCCTTCAGGCCGCGGTCGCTGGCGATCTTGGCGCAACGGATCATGTCGATCGCAACGCCGGCCGAATTGGGCGAATCCTCGACCGACAGGCGCAGTTCGAGGTTCATCGGCACGCCGCCGAACATCTGGCCTTCCATACGCAGGAAGCAGACCTTGTTGTCGTTCTGCCACGGCACATAATCGGACGGGCCGATATGGACGTTGTCGTCGTCAAGCCGCTCGGCCGCGACCGACTGCACGGCTTCGGTCTTGGAAATCTTCTTCGATTCCAGGCGACGGTGGTTCGACATGTTCAGGAAGTCGGTGTTGCCGCCGGTGTTGAGCTGATACGTCCGCTCCAGCTTGACGCCACGCTTGGCGAACAGGTCGGTCAGCACGCGGTGGACGATGGTCGCGCCCAGCTGCGCCTTGATGTCGTCGCCGATGATCGGCACGCCGGCATCCTCGAACTTCTTGGCCCAGATCGGGTTCGACGCGATGAACACGGGGATGTTGTTGACGAAGGCGACACCCGCTTCCAGCGCACATTCGGCGTAGAACTCGGTCGCCTGCTGGCTGCCGACCGGCAGATAGTTCATCAGGACGTCGGTGCCCGACGCCTTCAGCTCGGCGACCACTTCGGCCTTGGTCGGCTGGGTGTCGTTGGCGACCAAGAACGTCCGGTCATCCTTGTAGTCGGCCATGTGGTCGGCGACGCCGTCCATCACCGCGCCCATCTTCACGATCGTGCCGGTCGATTCGACCTTGGGCGCGAAGATCGCGGTGCAGTTGGGCTTGGCGAAAATGGCCTCGGCGACGTCGACGCCAACCTTGCGCCGGTCGACGTCCCATGCGGCCACGACCTGGATGTCGCTTGGCTTGTAGCCGCCCATTTCCCAATGCATCAGGCCGACGGTATCGTTCGTGCCCTCGCGATAATGGGTCAGACCCTGCACCAGCGAGCTCGCGCAATTGCCGACCCCAACGATCGCGATACGAATGTTAGACATTAGCTAGAGTGATCCTTCGAATAATTAGACAGGTTCGCATCGTCGAACGCGCCAGCGCGCCGACGGAGAAGGCTGGCCTCGACCTGGCGGTGCCAGGTGATGCCGATGGCGGCCACGACGGTCAGCACCGTCAGTTCGAACCACCAGAAGATACGTGGATCGCCGACGACGGATGCGACGAAGATCGCCATAACGCGAACGTTTGCGGTTTCCAGCGACAAAAGACGCATCGGCGCGATCGCCCGCGCCGAATAGGCGGCGACAAGTCCGGCGGCGGCGCTGCTGCCGTCCATGCGCGCGTCGAATCGGCCGGCGATACGCTCCATGCTGCCGGCCACGTAATCGTACAGCCGCACCAGTGCCGCACCGGTGCTTGGGGCGGGAGCCCATGGCGCGCCCTTCAGCCGGCGGTGGAAGCGTGCGCGTTCCGCCTCGTACAGGCTCGATTGTACGGCATGGGCAACCCCGGCGGCGACGGCCAGCATCCATGCCTCCAGCGTGCCGAGCGACATCGCAAGGCAGACATAGAGCAGGAAGAAGACACCGTGATCGCACAGGCCATCCATCATCCGCCCGAACGCGCTGGACGTGCCGCGCGCGCGCGCGACCATTCCGTCCAGCCCGTCGGCCACCAGCCAGCAGAACGCCAGGACCAGGCCGAGAACGGCAAACCGCCAGTCGCGCCACTGGGCAAAGGAAAAGGCGGCGGCCGTCCCGACCAGCAGGCCGACGACCGACACCATGTTGGCGGACAGCCCCATGGCGAGCGCGCGCGGCAACAGCGCCCGCGCCGTCGGGTGAATGAGCCAGAGGTTTGTAGGATCCTCGATCCGGCGGTCGCGCGATCCATCCGGTGAGGGAATTGTCATGGCGTCGTCACATAGCGCTGCTGCATATCGGCTGACAAGCGTTGTGACGGGATCATGACATCGGACGCGACGAATGGCGTGAAGCCGACCGCAAACGGTGGTCGATGGTTACCGTTTCGACCACAGTTCCGGATGCGAATCGACATAGGTCGCCAGCTGGTCGGCGATCCGGCGATCGTCGGCGGCCGAGGGATGGAAATGGCATCCCGAAAAGGCCAGTCCCTTGACCGGGACGAAGCCGACATTGCGGACGCCGGCCGCATCCAGCCTTGCCTTGACCTTGCCGACTTCGGACGCGATCTCGCCGTCCGCCAGATCGGTCGCCCAGAGCAGAACATGGGCCTGCGGGTCGCGCGCGCGCAGGCGACGGACGAAATCGACGTAGCGTGTTTCGTAATCGGCGTGCAGGTCGGCGCGTGTCTTCCACGGCTCGCCGGGCTTCAACGGCGTGGAAAAATCGTTGGTGCCCAGTGCGATGACGATCAGGCGCGGGTGCCATGCCGGATCGGTGTAGGCCCGCGCCTTGTCGAACAGCGTGAACGGGTAGGCGGTCGGCACGGTGTCGCCGGGCGCGTTGTCATAGTTGCGCACGATCCCGCGCCCGGAAATCGCGTTGACCTGATAGGCCGCGCGGTAACGCTGAGACAGTTGTACCGCGACGCCCCGCGACGTGTCCGTCGTCTGCCAGACCTCGGCTTCGGTGCAGTCGCGGGTCGGCGAGGTGTTGCCATAGCCGACGGTATGCGAATCGCCGATGAACTCGATCTGTCGCACCGGGGCCGGGGCGGGCAGGGGGCGGGTGGTGCCCGTCGCATAGATGCCGCCGAAGACGGTCGGGCCGGCCTGGCTCTCGCTGGCGACCTGTACCCGCATGGTATGACGGGCCGGCGTCAGGCCCGTTACGGCATAGCGTCCGGGGCGCGGCTTCACGAGGTGCGCGACCTGTTGTCCGTCGATGGTGACGTTCAACGCCACGTCGCCCGGCCCGACCGCGAACTGCACCGATTCGCCGTCGAACGCGGTATCGAAATACGTGCCCGGCCACTGGCGGTGATACCCGTCCGGCTGCCGGTCCACCCGCCCGCCGATCGTCAGCGGCAGGGGACGGCCCTGTTCCCGGCCGGCAGGCGCCGGACTGACGCCGACCGGCGCATCGGCGGCGGCCACCGAAAAGGCGGCGGCCGCCAGCAGGAGGTATCGGGCGAGGATCATGCGCGTGCCTTCAGCCATTTGGGAAGTTCATCCTTGGTGATGTAGCGTTTCGAGGCGAAGTCGCGGCGAAGCTGGTCGGGCGTGTTCTGGTCCGCGCCCGTCAGCCAGCGGGAGTGCCATGTCATGAACCAGAGCCAGTCCGAATCGCGTCCCAGAAGCCGGGAATCGGGGACCGGACCATTTTCGTGAAGGCAGATCGGCACGGTATCGCCGACGATTCGTTTCACCTGCGCGAACATCGGCGCGAGATTGCCGTGGTCGTCGGCATAGATGTCCGCGCCCGCCACATCGACCTGCGCCCGGCCGGGATACCAGGCGGGATCGACATTCTGCCCGGCCCAGCCGCACACCCAGATCAGGTGGTCGAGCCGGTGCATCCGGGTGCAACGGTCGTACATCAGTCGCCAGAGCGCCTTGAACGCATCCGGGCCATGCTTGCCCCACCAGAACCAGTCGCCGCTGAATTCGTGGAATGGCCGCCACAGCACGGTCACGCCCCGGTCGCGCAGGGTGGCCAGAAGACCGGCGACATGATCCATGTCGCGCAGCATGGCGACGTTCTGCGGCGTGCCCGTCTTCAGCGCGGCGGCGACATCGAAATCCCTTTTCGAGTTTTCATACCCCGTGCCGATGTCCGGCGCGCCCCAGTGCCAGCACAGGGTGACGATCCCGCCGGAGCGTGCCCAGGCCGTGGCACGGTCGTTGACCGCGTCATTGTCCCGGGGGTCGATGTAATCGAGGCCAAGCAGGGCCGGCAGACGGCCGGTTTCACGCCGAAGATAGTCGAGTTCCGCATTCGGGTTTGGCGGACCCGATCCCTGCTCCTGCTGGCCGGTCAGCGTCGCCTTGCCGTACTGGCTCCAGAGATAAGCGTAGAGCCGCCGTGCGTCGGCGGTCGCGCGCGGGTTGCTGAGGACGCCCGCCGCCGGCTCGCCCGCCGCGAAGGCCGGGGCCGCCGCGAAGGCCGGGGCCGCCGTCGACAGGCCGAGCGCGGCGGTCGCCGCCAGCGTATCGCGCCGGGTCAGCATCGTCACACCTTCGCCAGCGCATCGGCGTGGGCACGGATCACGTCCAGCGTCGACGCATCGCTGTCGAATACGCCGTACCACCCCTGTGGCTCGTGCGGGGGATCGCCCATATAGCCAAGGTCGCCGCGCACGAACCGGTGGTCGGCATGCGGGGTCCGCGCCTCGCCATTCCACGCCCAGAAGTTCGAGCCGGCCAGCGGCCCGCCGGACTTCGCGCTTGCCTCGATCGCGGTATAGATCTGGCGGTAGAACCGGTCCTTGAATGTCGTCGGGATCGACGGATCATAGGCGTCGGCACCGTCGCGCGGATAGCCAAACTCCTCGATCACCAGCGGCTTGCCGAGCGCCTTGGCCATGCGGACATGGGCCGCGATGTAGTCCGCGACCTTGGCCGCGCCGGCATCATAGGTCTGCGCCAGCCGCCCGGCGTCCATCCAGCTCCAGTTGTTCGGCCAGATATGCGTGGTCAGATAGTCGATCGCCGGCGAGCGATGCGCGTTGAGGACGATATCCTCCCGCTCGATCGACCCCTTCAACCCCTCCGATCCCGTCGAGACGAGGTGATTGCGATCCAGCGTCTTGATGTAGCGGGCGGTCCCGTCGATCCAGCGATAGAAATTGGGCAGGTTGGCGGCGGCGATCGCATCCGATCCGCCGGGCCGTGGTTCGTTGGCGAGCTGCCATGCCATGATCGTCGGGTCGCTGGCATAGACGACGCCGGTGACCGAATTGGTCCGGGTGACGACGCTGCGGATATAGTCGCGGTACATCGCCTGCGCCTGTCCGTTGGCGTAGAAGGCGGCGTTCCAGTTCGGAAACTCGGGCCAGGGATGCGCGGGGTCGTTCATGTTGATGAAGCGGCCGCCATTGACCCACGACAGATAGGTCATCATTCCGCCCGACCATTCCCAGAAGTTGGTCAGATAAATCACCGCAGTCATGTCACGCTTGGCCATCTCGGCCAGCATCCAGTCCAGCCCCTTCAGCAGATCCTCGTTGTAGGTGCTGCTCTTGTCGCGAAAGCCCGGCGTGATCGAGTTTTTCAGCGGGGACAGTTCGGCCGAACCCAGGATCCGCAGGTTGCGGATGCCAAGCGCCTTCAACCGGTCCAGTTCGCGACCCAGTCGCGCGCGATCGCCATAGGCGGTGTCGGCACCAAGCCACGCGCCATACCAGATGTTCGCGCCGGCATAGCGATAGGGTTCGCCACGACGACGAAAGCCAAGGCCATCGACAGTGACGAAGTCGCTGCCGGCCGGCGGCACCGGGCGGGTGCCGGGCCGGTTTCCGGCGGCGCAGGCCCCCAACAGGGCAGCGCCGGCGACCATCATCGAACGGCGGGTAACATGATCCATGCGCTGCAACCTCTCCAGTGACCGGCCATGGTAGCGGTATTCGGCCGGTCGCTGCTGGATATGCACAAGGCCATGCGGCGTAAAGTATTTATCCGGTCAGACAGGACCGCAGTACATCATGGCGTACGCCGTGGAAAACAGGCCGGCGCATTAACGCAATGGTTGCCTGCCGGTTTTATGGCGGTGTCGGACAGGGCAATGCGACAGGAACGGTGACCCCAGGTGGATGGTGCGGTGTATGCTCTGATCGTCAATGCGTCGGTGGCGCTGCTGTTCGCCGTCGCCTTTGCGGTCATTCGCCTGTCGTACCCCGGGCAGCGGCAGGTCATCTGGTACGGCACGGCCTATCTCATCGGCATGCTGACGCCGCTGAGCGAACTGGGCGTGCGGTTCACGGCCTGGGACAGTAGTTTCGTCGCGTCGAGCTACGGCACGTTCCTGGTGTCCGGTCTTGCCATGTCGATCGGGCTGGCGGCGACCGCTGGGCGACCCGCGCCCTGGCGGTTGGTTGGCGCGATCCTGGCCGGCGGCATCCTGGCGCGGATCGTGATCTGGGGCGGACCGCGCAACGACCTGGGGTACGAACTGGCGTATCAGGCACCGTTCATGGCGACCGCGGCCCTGTCGATGTCGATCGCCATCGGTGCCGCGCGCCGGACGGGGCAACGGCTGTGGCTGGCCGTCGCGATCACCTTTGGCTTCATGCTGGCCCATTTCGTCACCAAGCCGTTCTTCGCGCACGCCTTCGGGTCCGGCACGACCGCCATGGCCTACAGCACCAGCGCCTACGCGCTGTTCTCGCAGGCGACCGGCGGCGTGCTGATCGTGATGGCCGGACTGTTCGTCCTGCTTGTCGTGGTGCAGGCGGCGATGGGCCAGACGATCAGCGAATCGGAAACGGATCCGCTGACGGTGGTCGCCAACCGGCGCGGTTTAGCGCGGCAGGCCGCGCGGATGATCGCCGAGATGCGCCGGACGGACATGCCGCTTGCGCTGATCTTTTTCGATCTCGATCATTTCAAACGGATCAACGACACCTTCGGCCACGCGGTCGGTGACGCGGTGCTGCGCGCCTTTGCCGACACCCTGCGCCGGACGGTGTCACCATCGGCCGTCATCGCCCGGATCGGCGGGGAGGAGTTTGTCGTGATGCTCGACCGCACGACGCTGCGCGGTGCGTGGCAGGTGGCGCAGGCGATCCGCCGCACCTTGCCCGACCTGGGCGGCGCCCTGCCGGCGGTCACGGTCAGCGGGGGCATCGCCGATCTCCAGCCAGGTGATACGGTCGAGACCCTGCTCGATCGCGCCGACCGCTGGGCCTATGTCGCCAAGGCGGACGGACGTAACCGGATCGCACCGGTGGCGGATGCGGGAATCGGCGGATTGCGCACCGTCGCCCGGGCGTGAGCAACGAACTTTCAATGACACGACGACAGGACGGGAAGAAGACGATGGCATATGGGACGATGGTGGCAATCGCGGCGGCGACGCTGACGGTGGCGGGCGCAGCGCCGGCGATGGCGCAGGCCGCCCCGCCGACCTTCGCGCATATCTTTGCCGACCATGCCGTGCTGCAGCGCGACCGGCCGATCGCGGTCTGGGGCAGGGCGGCGCCTCGGACCGCCGTCACGGTGACGCTCGCTGGTCGGTCGGTGACCGCGCGGACCAGTGGACAGGGGCGCTGGCGCGTCACGTTCCCGGCGATGCCGGCGGGCACGGGCCATACGCTCACCGTCAGGGCGGGAACGGCCGCCACCTCGTTCGCCGACATTGCGGTGGGCGACGTGTATCTGTGCGGCGGCCAGTCCAACATGGAGTTCCCCGCCCGGTTGTCGACCAATGCCTGGGGCGGGGTCGCGTCGGCAATCGACCCCGACCTGCGCTTCGTGACCATTCCCAAGGAGACGCAGCCTGCGCCGCTCGACGATCTGGCCAAGCCGGCGATGTGGCGGGCGATCGGGCCGGACACGGTCGGCGAGGCGTCTGCCGTCTGCTATTACATGGCCCGATCGCTGAAGCAGCATCTGAAGGTGCCGGTCGGTTTCGTGACGGCGGCATGGGGCGGCACCACGATTCAGGGCTGGATCGGTGCCCCGTCGCTCAGGACCGTGCCCGCCTATGCGGCCGGCGTGGCGGCGGTCCAGCAGCTCGCGACCGACCCGGCCGCGGCCCGCGCCACCGAGGAGCGCCGGCAGGAGGCATGGTGGGACGCGCATGACCCGGCGGCGGCGACGCAGCGCGCGTGGGCCAGGCCCGATTTCGACGACTCGCGCTGGCCGGTGATGACGCCGACCGGATCGTGGAAGGACGCCGGCATTCCGGCTTTTGCCGCGTTCGACGGCGTCGGCTGGTTCCGCACCACGGTCGATCTGACCGAGGCGCAGGCCAGGGACGCCAACCTGCTGCAACTCGGGCCGGTCGACACCTTCGACACGACCTGGGTCAATGGCGTGCGCGTCGGTGGGGGCAGCACGGCGTGGGTCTGGCGCGACTATACGGTACCGGCGGGCGTGTTTCGTGCGGGGCGCAACGTGATTGCGGTCCGTGTGCTGAGCGGCGGCGCAGGCGGCGGCCTGACGGGGCAGCCGGCCAATCGCGGCATAAAGACCGCGTCGGGTGCCTTCATTCCGCTGACGGCGGCGTGGCGGTATCAGGTCGGGATGGCGGCCAGGGGCCTGTCGATCCCCGCAGCCCCCTGGGACGTGCCGGTCAGCTTGACCACATTATACAACGGCATGATCGCACCGTTGGCGGGTTACGGCTTCAAGCTGGCGGCCTGGTATCAGGGCGAATCGAATGTCGGTGCGGCGGATGAATATGCCACGCTGCTGCCGCTGATGATGGCCGACTGGCGGCGGACCCTTGGCCAGCCGACACTGCCGATGCTGGTCGTCCAGCTGGCCAATTACGGTGCGGTCGCGACCCAGCCGGCAAACTCGGCATCCGCGGCGTTGCGCGACGTGCAGGCCAAGGTCGCGCGGGCCGATGGCCATGCGGGACTGGCCGTGTCGATCGACGTGGGTGACCGGACCGACATTCATCCGACCCAGAAGACCGTCGTCGGCGAGCGGCTGGCCCGTGCGGCCCGGGCGGTGGCCTATGGCGAACCGATCGCACCGGGTGGCCCCGAGGCGGTGGCGGCAACACGGCAGGGCGAGGACCTGATCGTCGATTTCCGCGATGCCACGGGCGGCCTTCGCACTTACAGCAGCGCCACGGCGATCGGATTCGAGGCATGCGACGATCAGGCCTGCCGTTTCGTCGACGGGACGCCGGACGGGACGCGGGTCATCCTGCGCGGTGCGAACCGGCCCGGCGTCACGCGCGTTCGCTATGCCTGGGCCGATTCTCCTTATGTGAACCTGTATAGCGCAGACGACCTGCCCGCCGTGCCGTTCGAATTGCGGATACGGTAGGGGAACGCCACCGACCCATCGCGGCCGGCCTTTCACGGGCCGGCGTCAGCCTTGGGTCGGGTTTCCTGTCTTTACGGGTATTTTCAGATAGCGGACGCCATTGGCCTCGGCCTCCGGGAAGTGCCCGGCGCGAATATTGACCTGGATCGACGGCAGCAGCAGTCGTGGCACCGACAAGCCGGCGTCACGCGCCTCGCGCATCGCGACGAAATCATCCTCGGTGACGCCGTCGTGGACGTGGACGCTGGACCGGCGCTGTTCGCCGACGCTCGTCTCCCAGCGATAGTCGTCGCGTCCCGGTGCCTTGTAGTCGTGGCACAGGAACAGCCGCGTCGCGGCCGGCAGCTCCAGCAGCCGGCGGATCGAGCGATACAGCGTGCGCGCATCGCCACCGGGAAAGTCGGCGCGGGCGGTGCCATAGTCGGGCATGAACAGAGTATCCCCGACAAACGCGGCGTCGCCGATCCGGTAGGTGACGTCGGCCGGCGTGTGTCCGGGGACGTGGAGTACCTCGACGTCGAGCGTGCCGATCGCAAACCGGTCGCCATCGACGAACAGCCGGTCGAAGTCGGAGCCGTCGGTCTTCAGATCGGTCATCGCGAACACCGGGCGAAAGATGCGCTGCACGTCGCGGATGTGCTCGCCGATGCCGATCCAGGCCCCGGTATGCGCCTTGACGAAGGGGGCTGCCGACAGATGGTCGGCATGGGCATGCGTTTCCAGCACCATCGCGATGCGCCAGTCATTCTCGCGGGCGAAGGCAAGGATCCGTTCGGCCGACCGGGTATCGGCGACGCCGCTCGCCAGATCGAAATCGAGGACCGGGTCGATCACGGCCGCGATGCGCGTCGCGGGATCGCCGACGATATAGCTGATCGTGTTGGTCGGGGTGTCGAAGAAGCCCTGGAAATATGGCTGCGTCATGATCGTCCTCCGTTCGGATTGACAATATATTAGCGCTAACTACATTAGCAATACCTAATGGAGCAAGGCCATGATGAAGCCGCTGGATCTGGCGACATTCGAGACGAAGGCGGGCGAGGTCGCCGAAATACTCAAGGCGATCGGCAATGCCCGCCGGCTGATGCTGCTGTGCAAGCTGGTCGAACACGGCGAGCAGACTGTCGGCGATCTGGCGCGCGATGTCGGCTTGTCGCCCTCGGCGTGCTCGCAGCATCTTGCCCGGATGCGCGACGAGGGACTCGTCGCCTTCCGCCGCGAAAGCCAGACACTCTGGTATCGCATCGCCGATTCCCGCGTCGAGACGCTCCTCGGCACCCTCTACACCCTGTATTGCAAGGACTGAGACGATGACGATCGAAACGATGACGCCGACCGATGCGCGCGCCGCGATCGCCGCGGGTGCCCGGCTGGTCGACATCCGGGACGCCGACGAACATGCGCGCGAGCGGATCGCCGGGGCGGCAAACCTGCCGCTGGCGCGGATCGGCGACCTGCCGCGCGACGGTCGGCCGGTGGTGTTCCATTGCCGTTCGGGCATGCGGACCAGGGCCAATGCCGCGCAACTGGCCGCCGCCGGCGGTGCCCCGGCCTTTATCCTAGACGGCGGGATCGACGCATGGCGCAGCGCCGGGCTTGGCACCATCGCGGATCGCTCGCAGCCGCTGGAGATCATGCGGCAGGTCCAGATCACCGCGGGGTCGCTGGTGCTGGCCGGTGTGGTGCTGGGCGTGTTTGTCGCACCGGGCTTTTTCGGATTGTCCGCGTTCGTCGGTGCCGGGCTGGTGTTCTCGGGCACGACCGGCTCGTGTGGCATGGCAAGCCTGTTGCGGAGGATGCCGTGGAACCGCCGCGCGGCGGCCTGAGGGAAAGGTGGACGTCACCACCCTTGCCGCGCTGGCCTCAGGCGGAGCAGCCTGTGCGGCGGATGCCGGGCAGGCTTCGCTGCGCGTCCGGGGGCGCGGGATTGGGAAGCCCTCGACCGCCTCTGCCTTTGACGACGAACCGGCGGGCCGCCATTCCTCGGGTGACCAGGCCACGGGTCTGACGGTCAACCGCAACGCGCCGGCCGCGTCGTCGTAGCGCCGGCCCGCGTGGCCGTATCAGCGCGATCGCCACGCCCTCAGGCGTTGGGGCGGGAAATTGCGATACAGCATGCCGGCAATCATCCACGTCGCCAGTAGTGCGTAGGGACGCCAATCGGCCTCCAGCCCGACGAAAATCAGCGCAAGGGCGCAAAACGCACCCGCATATCCAAGCGCGCGCATACGGGGCTTGGCGAACTTGAACGCGGCCGCCTCGTACAACTCGGGATGCCGTTCCGTGACGCGCGCGGCGGCAAGGCAGATGCTGCCATATTTGAGGAGGTTGGGGATGTTTACCGCTAGGAACAGGAAGGTGAGTTCCATTGGCAGCAGCAGTCCGATGCAGCCCAGCACGAATACCGCGATCAGCGCCACATACGGGGTCTGCCAGCGCGGATGAACCTTGCCAAGCGCGGCGGGCAGCGAACCCGCGAGGCCCATCGCATAGAGGCTGCGGCTGAACATCGCGAACAGCGCGTTGAGCGACTTGCCGATCGACAGGACTGCGGCCAGCACGACGATCGGCGTTGCGGCGGGGCCCATGAAGCGCCTGGCGGCGTCTAGGATCGGCGCATCGCTGGCACCGAGCGCATCGCCGCCAAGCACGCCCAGCGCGACGAAGCCGACCGCCAGATACAGCAGCGTCGCCGAGCCGATCGACAGCGCGATCCCCAGCGGGATGGTGCGGCGGCTGTCGGTCACCTCCGCGCCGGCCTCGGTCGCGGCCTCAATTCCGAAAAACAGCCCCATCAGCAGCGGCGTCGCGGCGATCATCCCGTGCAGTCCGTTGGGGAACAACGGTTGCAAGCGGGTCACGTCAACTGCGGTCGACCCACCCCAGACGACGAAGATCGCGAACAGTATCAGCATGCCCGCAAGAAGGATTTTCTGTACGCGCGCGGCAATGCCGATGCCGAAAAGGTTGGCCAGCAGCGCGAGCAGCAGCACCACGAGCATGGTCGGCTTCGTCGGCAAAGGAACCAGCATCGCTGCGTACCTGACCAGCACCAGCGCCAGCACGACGATCGCGCCGACATTGGCGACTATCCGCGCCCAGCCGATATAAAAGCCCCAGGCGGGGTGCAGGAACCGCGCCGGCCATACGAACGACGCCCCCGATACGGGGCAGGCCGAGCCGAGAAACGCGTAGCTGATCGCGATGAGGTACATCGGCAGCGCCGCGAGCAACGCGGACAAAAGCATCGCCGGTCCGGCCATCTTCGCTGCGGGCGCGATCGCCGAGAAGATCGATACGCCAACCGCGGTCCCCAGGCCGAGTGCCACGACGCCCCAGAGGTCAATGCCCTTGGCGAGGTTGGCGTCGCTCAACGCGGTGCTCCATCGGCAACGAACGCGCGGAGGTCGCGCATCAGTTTGCGCCAGCTGACGTCGTCTGAATAAAAGACGTGCCCGGCGGGATAGCGTTCGTTGCGATATCGCGCGGGGGCGAGCGACGATTGCGCGAACAGATAGTCGGCGGCTCCAACGGTCGTGGTAAGGTCGAACAATCCCGTGCCGACGAAAAGACGAAGTCCAGGCGTTGCCGCCATCGCCTTTTCAAGGCGAGCCATGAACGGCCAGTCGTTGAACGGCGAGTCGCCCGCGCCGTATCGCCAATCGCCTTCCCCACGGACGATCACCTTGTAGGCGGCGGCATCGCTGACGCCGATCGTCGCCAGATGGTCGATGATGGCTTTCCCGTAGAGTTCGGATACGGGCGAGAAGGCATCCGGGCCGACGCTGTCGCCAGCGCCGGCAGCACGCGGTGCGGTGTAGCGCGCGTCGTAGCGGCCGAGCACCTTGCCCTCGGCGCGCAGGAGTTCGACGCGGAACTGTTCCTTCGAGATGCGCAGGTCATGTGCGATGTAATAGGTCTTCGGGATGCCGCTGAGGGTTTCCAGTTTCGTCGCCACCGCATCGCGCATCGCGGTGTCCAGGGCTTGCCCCCGATAGAGGGCGTCGAGATAGATCGGCCCGTAGGCCGCGGCTTCGCGTGCGCTCGCCGCCGGATCGCAAGGGGTGGATCGCTTGCGGTGGTAGCAGGCGATCGCGGCAAGGGTGGGCAGCGATACCGGGTAGGTGACAATATTGTCGGGGCGCTGCGATGTCTCGATCATGTTGAGCGCCTGACCGAGCAGCACCACACCACGCAGTTTCAGTGCCGGATCCTGCGCCCGCAACGCATCGACCATCGCCGCAGCGCGGATCGTGCCATAGCTTTCGCCAAGGATGTAGATCGGCGCGTTGGTGCGACCATGAGCGGCGAGCCATGCGCGTGCGAGTTGCGACACGGCATCGGCATCGCCCGTCACCGATTGATAGAAGGTGCGGTCCGCCTTGGCATCTATCGTCGAAAAGCCGGTACCCGGCGGATCGAGGAAGACGAGATCGACGAGGTCCAGCGGGGCCTGCGGATTGGCATCGACCGGAGCCGCCATCGGCAGCATGGCGGCCGGATCCTGGGGGACGCGCGCGCGCGCGGGGCCGAGCGCTCCCATCTGCAGATACGCGGACGCAGCGCCGGGGCCGCCGTTGAAGATGAACATCACCGGGCGCACGGTCGGGCCCGCGACGCTGTACGAGATGTAGCCGGCGGTCGCGTCGGTGGTGCCAGGCCGGCTCGACACCGGCACCAGGCCGACTTCGGCGGTGTAGGCAAGCGTGCGCCCATGGATCGTCGTGACCAGATCGCGCGTCGCCCTGACCTCGACGGCGGTCCGCCGGTCCTGAGCATCCGCCGGGGTCATCCAGCTCGACATCGCCAGCAGCGCCGCGATCAGGCCTCGTGTCATGGTCATCTGCGATCCCCCGCTTGCTGGTCGCGATATCGGATCAGCCCGTCGGTCAGCGCCTGCAAGCCGTAATCGACGTCGGCGGGCGCGCGCGCGAACCCGATGCGGATATGACCGGGGCCGCCGAAATACTCGCCCGGCGCCACGATCACGCCACAGCGGTCCGCCAGCCATTCGGAAAAGCGCACGGTGTCGTCGATGCCGATCAGCCGGGGAAAGGCGATGCAGCCGAACGGCGGCAGGTCGCCCGAAACCAGGCCTTCCTCGCGCCAATATGCATGATAGGATTCCACGATGGGCCGTGCGCGCCGCATGATATCGCTGCGAAAGTCGTCGAACGGCTGCGGACGCTCCAGCACCAGTGCGGCGATCGCGTGCGACAGGTTGGAGATGCCGAAGTCGATTTCCTGCGCCAGCGCGCGGATATGGCGGATCGGCTCGGGCGCGCCGACGATCCATCCGCACCGCAAGGTGCTCAGCCCATGCGATTTGGTGAGGCTGTTCACGCTGATGAGCGCCGGCGACACCTGCATCGCGGGCAGCGGACGATGTGCGGGATCGATATAGTCGCCATACACCTCGTCGACGATGACATGCACGCCGCGGGCCTCCGCGATCCGGCCGATCGCCGCGAGCGTTTCGGGCGGAAGCGCCATACCGGACGGATTGTGCAGGTTGGCGAGCACGATCAGTCGGGTGTCGCTGGTCATTGCCGCCGCCACCTCATCCGGATCAATCGCGAAATCATTGCCGCGCCGTTCGAAACGATCGACCCCGAAACCATAGGTCTCGGCGATCTTGTGAAACAGGTCGAAGCCGGGCTTTTCGACGAGCACCCGGTCACCGGGTTTCAGCAGCGCGCGGTAGATCAGCGACAGCGCACCGGTGGCACCGGTCGTGCACACCACCTGATCGCGCGGTACGGCGTAGCGCCGCGCGAGCTGTTCGACGACGTACGGATTTCCGTTCTCGAAGGCGCTGGTGTAGCGCGAGGTGATCGTTTCCGAAAAGCCTTCGACCACGAATTGCCGCAGCAGTTCGATCGGTTCCGGCACCGAGCTGTCGAACAGGCTCACCAGCAGGTTTCGCTCCGACCGCACGGTACGGATCACCTTTCGCACCCATTGCGAATACGAAGCCGTCGAGAACGGTCGAGCATCGTCGACGCGTTCGACCTCAGCGACCGAAAGGGCGAGGTCGGAGAGCTCCGGCCGGTTCATCGGTGGTGTCTTTTCCTGCAGGGGCGCATGGGGCGATGGGGAGAGGCCGCCCGGCGGCAAAGCGTCGGGCATGGCCATTACCTGAACTTGATCTTCGCGCCGACGTAGAAGCGCCGGCCAAGAATGTCGCCATAGGCGATCTGTGGATAGGACGGGCTCTTGTCGGTCAGGTTGTCGATCCCGAAGCGCAGCGCAATCCTGGCCAGTTCGACCTGCGCGGACACGTCGTGAACTATGTTCTTCGCCAGGGTCGGGTTCGGGGTGGTTTCGATCGAGACGTTCGGCCCGGCATCGGTCTGCCCGTAATATTGCAGCTGGTAGGTCAACCGTAGCGGCCCCCTGGCATACGCGACATTGAACCGGCCGACCCATTCCGGCGACAGATAGGTGTCGTCGGTGCGGACGAAGGTCGCCCCCGTGACGGAGGTGGTCAGCAGCGTATTGTGCGTCGCGGTCGCGGTCAGCTGCAACCGGCCAAGGTCCCCGCCGTTGACCAGGTCACCAACCCGGAACTGGTAATCCACCATGTAGTTCTCGCCGTGATAGCGGACCACGCCGGCGTTGAAGGTGGTGGACGTGCCCGTTGCGATCGTGCCACCCGGACTGATCCCGTCGCTGGCGGCAAGGCGGGTAAAGGCATTGCATACCGCCGGATCCGGTGCCGTGTTATCGTAGCAGGCGGCGGCGAAATCCGCGGTGGTGAACGCCGACAGACCGTTCTTCAGGTCGATCTCGATCCGGTCGGCACTGATCGTCAGGCCGGGCACGAAGCGCGGCTGGAGCAGGATGCCGTAGGTCCAGGTGTTCGAGATTTCGTTCCGCAATGCCGGGTTGCCCCCGCTGGTGACGGTCGCCCGGGCAAAATTCTCGGATGGATCCTGGAAGCGGGCGAGGCGGCCCGCCGCGCTCAACGACGCGCCGGTTCCATCCGCGTCCACGCCGTAGCCGGGATTGGCGGTGAACACGGCCAGGCAATTGGCGCGGCGCGTCGCGGGGTTCGGGCCACCGTTGATGCGATCGGCGTCGCACGGGTCGAACCCCGTCGAATCCAGTCCGCTCGACGAGGGGGCAAGCAACTGGGTAAGCGTCGGTGCGCGGAAGTTGCGGCTGCGCGAGCCGCGCAGCGTGATGCCGTCCAGGACCTCCCAGCGCAGGCCGAGATCCCACACGTTCTGATGCCCGGCATAGCTATTGTCGACATAGCGGAACGCGCCCTTGGCCTCCAGCAGCTTGACCAGAGGCAGCTGGAAGTCCCTGCCGATCAGCGGCATGATGACTTCGGCCGAAAATTCATCGGTGTCGTAGCCGCCGGATTGCGCGACCTGCTGTACGCCGGTTCCGAACAGGCCCAGGCGGTTGGCAGCGAGCGGATCGAAGCGGGCCTGCTCGTCGCGGTGCTCATAGGCGAGGCTGAAGTCGAGCTTGCCGGTCGGCAGCGTGACCAGCGTACCGCCAAGCGTCGCCAGCAGATCGACCTGCTCGTTTACCCAGTCCAGCCCGGCGCGCGTGCTCACATAATCGCGGGCGGCTGCGCTGACATTGCCGTTACCGAACGGATTGATCGGCGCGCAGGCGGGATCGTTGTTGGTGGTGATCGCATCGGCGTTGATGCCGCAGACGATCTGCCCACCGCTCGACACGGCGTTGATCGCGTTCTGGAACTTTGCATTGACGATCTGCCAGCTTCGCTGCTGCCCCTCGACGCGGGCATAGCTGCCGCCGATCGACCAGTAGAAATTGCGGCTGGCGATATCGAAGTCGCCCTGGGCCGACAGGGCGGCTCGGTAGGTGTCGGTGTTGGTCGTCTGGTCATTGGCAGGCGTGAGATCGTAGAAATATTTGGACAGGAACAACGGCGATCCGGCGGCGAATGCAGGGCTTGCCGCGCTCAGCAATGTCCTTGCCTGCGTGGTCAGATAGGGGTCGGTTCCGGCTGAGGGCGAAATGACACCCTAAGCGGCGGTATCCTTTGGCCAGAGGTATTCACCAGTGAGGAGGATGTGCGCCCATCCGAGCGG
>NZ_LMKL01000004.1 GCF_001421505.1 Sphingomonas sp. Leaf17 | reverse complement strand
GGGGTCGGTTCCGGCTGAGGGCGAAATGACACCCTAAGCGGCGGTATCCTTTGGCCAGAGGTATTCACCAGTGAGGAGGATGTGCGCCCATCCGAGCGGTGAGATATGGGCGAGAAGGTGATCGGGCGTATCGAGGCCTTCGCGGCGACGGGCCTCGACGGCATGGCCGAGATGCAGGGTGTTCCAGTAGACGATGATGGCGGTGAGCAGATTGAGGCCGGCGATCCGGTAATGCTGGCCCTCGGTGGTGCGGTCGCGGATCTCGCCCTGACGGCCGATGCGCAGGGCGTTCTTCAGCGCGTGGTGCGCTTCGCCCTTGTTGAGGCCGACCTGGGTACGGCGCTGCATGCCGGCATCGAGAATCCATTCGATAATGAACAGCGTCCGTTCGATCCGGCCGACCTCGCGCAATGCGGCCGCCAAATCGTTCTGGCGCGGATAGGCGGCAAGCTTGCGCAGGATGCGGCTCGGCGCGACTTGGCCAGCGCTCATGGTAGCCGCGCAGCGGAACAGGTCGGGCCAGTTGGACACGATCAGTGCGTCGCGCGCCTTACCGCCCACCAGCGGGCGCAATTCGCTCGGCGTGGCCGCGGGATCGAACACGTATAGCCGTTTGGACGGAAGGTCGCGGATACGCAGTACGAGGCGGTAACCGAGCATGGCGCTGATTCCGAACAGATGGTCGGTGAACCCGCCGGTGTCGGCGTACTGCTCCTCGATCCGTCGCCCGGCCTCGTTCATCGTCAGCCCGTCGAGCAGATAGGGTGCCTCGCTGACGGTTGCGGGGATGGTCCGCGATGCGAACGGCGCGAAGCGGTCGTTGACGTGAGTATAAGCCTTGATGCCGGGGTCGTTGCCGTAGCGGGCATTGACCGTGTTCATCGCCTCGCCCTGCCGCGCGGCGGGGTAGAACTGGCCATCGGCCGAGGCAGTGGTGCCCATGCCCCAGACCCGCGCCATCGGCAGCGCACCTTGCGCGGCGACCACGTTGGCCAGCGCTTGGTCGATCGCCGCGCTTTCGACATGCCAGCGTGCGAGACGGGACAGTTGCCAGTAATCATGGGTGTTGGACGCCTCGGCCATCTTGCGCAGTCCCAGGTTCAGCCCCTCGGCGAGCAGGACATTGAGCAGGCCGATCCGGTCGCCGCACGGTACGCCGGTGCGCAGATGGGTGAAGGCGTCTGTAAACCCGAGTGCGGCGTCGACTTCGAGCAGCAGGTCGGTGATGCGGACGGGCGGCAGGCGACGATACAGGTCGAGCACCAGATCATCGATGCCGTCTGGCGCATCGGCGGTCAGGCGATCGATGCGCAACGTGCCGCCCTCGATGCTGCCTTTCGGGATCGTGCCGTTGCGCGCGGCGCGACCAAGCCGGGCAAGGCCATCGGCAAGTCGCGCCTTGCGGTCGGCGAGCCAGACATGCGGGTCGGCCGGGACCGCCAGCTTCGCAGCGCGCGCGACCTCCATCGGCACGAGGACGTTCCGGAGGTCGCCGTAGCGATGCGAGCGGTCGAGCCAGATGTCGCCCGAGCGAAGCGCGTCGCGCAGGTGGAACATGACTGCGACTTCCCGAAGGCGCGCATTATCGTCGCCCTTCGCACGCAACTGACGCCGCCATTTGGAATGCGGACGCAGGAAATCGTCGGTCGCCGGCAGTGCGCCATTGGTGGCGATGGCGGTCGCCGCGTCGAGCAGAGGCCGGGTGACCGGCGCAGCTTCGAGGTCGAGGCAGCGCAGCATGCGCGGGGCATAGCGGCGGAACCGATGATAGCCCTGATCGACATGGGCCAGCGGATCGTCGCCCAGCGTCTCCGTCAGCGTTCTGGCGGTCGCGACGAGGCGGGTAAGATGCTCCCATCCCGCTGCACGCGCGACCGCATCTTCCAGCGACGCGCCGTCGCCATGCGCTTCGAGCAGCAACTGGCCGAGTGCGGCGAACCCGTCCAACGTCGCGGTAACCCCACCTCTGGTTTCCGCCGCGCGTACGTCACGCAGCTGTTTCGCCTCGCGCCAAGTGCGCCCGACGATCCGGTCATGCGTCTCGATCACCGCATCGGCGGTCGCGGTCGCCCACTCGATGATGCAGACCGCGAGGATGGCGCGACGCCGGTCGGCACCGAGATCGCGCAGGCCATCGGCGAAGTAGCGTTCGCCCTGTCGGCGCAACCGGGCGATACGATGCGGCGGGACGCCGACGAGCAGACCGGCATCGAGATTCATCGCGCGCAGGAACTCCAACCGGTCGAGCAATCGGTTCGCCGCGGCCGAATTATTGCCCGGCTCGATCCGGCGCAGCCATATGAAGCGGCTGATTGTCCCCGGCAGCATTTCGGTCGTCAGCCGGTCGAGCCGGGTGCAGGCGACAAGATCAAGGCGCGATGCGATGCGCTTCTCGATGCGACGTTCGGCCGCGACAAGCGCATCCGCGCACAGGCGCTCGATCGTCGTGATCGCCGGCAGGATGGTCATGGTATCGCGGCAGCGGGCGATGAAGCGCCGGGCGAGATCGTCGTTCGAGTGTGCCTGCTCGGCTTCGGCGAACAGCCAGTCACGGAACGTCCGTGCCGGCGCGCCCTGACCGGGAAACGTCCTGTATCCGTAGATGGAGCGCAGCACGTCCATATGTTGCTGGCGGGTCTGGCGCCGGACGGCGTAGCGGACGAGCGCATCACCGGTGATACCGAGCTGGGCGCCAAGGAAGGCCGACACGGCGAGCGGGATCATCTCGCCCGGGACCAGCATCCGTCCTGGATAGCGCAGCGTGCAGAGTTGGAGTGCGAAGCCGATCCGGTTCTCTGGCCGGCGTCGTCGATCGATGTGGATCAGGTCGTCGTCGGCCAGGATGTAATGCCGCAGCAGCGACGCCTCGTCGGTCGGGAGGTCGAGCAGCAGCGACCGTTGCCGCGCGCTCAGAATATAGCGTCTCGGCATGCGGCAGTGTCCCTGTTGAACAGAAGTCTGTTTTGGACAACACTGACCCCGCGCAAATCAAGGGTTTTCGAGGCCTGATTTCAGGAAGGTTCAATTGGGACAACGCGCCGCCATTTACGCCCGCGTCTCGACCGCCGACCAGTCGTGCGAGCGGCAGTTGCGCGACCTTGCCGGTTTTGCCGAACGGGGCGGCTATGAAGTGGTCGAGGTTTTTCGCGAAACCGCCTCGGGGATGAAGGCCAACCGCTCTGCGCGCGGCGAGGTGATGAAACTGGCCCAGGCGCGTCACATCGATGCGATCCTCGTCACCGAACTCAGTCGCTGGGGACGCTCGACCCAGGATCTGCTCGACACATTGAACCGGCTATCGGGCTGGCGGGTGTCGGTCGTCGCGATGAGTGGCATGACGTTCGAGGTCGATACGCCGCACGGGCGGATGATGGCGACGATGCTCGCCGGCATCGCGCAGTTCGAGCGCGACATGCTCAGCGAGCGCGTCCGGTCCGGCCTCGCCGCAGCGAGGGCGCGGGGACGCAAGCTTGGCCGGCAGGCCGGTGACCGCCCCAAATCCGACCGGCTCGCCCCCAAGGTGTTGGCACTCGTGGCTGAAGGCCGCAGCTATCGCTGGATCGCGCGCGACCTGTGCCTCAGCAAGAACACCGTCGCCGCGATCGTCGGGCGTGCAAAGGCAGAAACGTCTCCTGATATCGAATTCGCGGCGTGAAGGATTAGGCATGAAAAGAGTGTTCGTCGCCGCGTTAATTGGCGCTTCATTGGGAACGGCGGTCGCCGCGACGCGTGCGGCGCCTCCGCATCCCCCATCCGTCGGCTGTCACCCAAGAATAGTCGATCAGGCCGCCCCGGCGACGGCTGGTCCCTATTACCTCGCGAACGCCTTTTGCCCTTCGGGGCTAAACAGTTCTTACACCATATCGGCGCCGTTGATCTCACCCGATGGGCGACACTTTCTAGTTGCTGGCTATGACAGCCTGTGGATCGGGGCGATCGGATCGACCGCCGCGCCACGCGTTATTGCGTCGCAGCTCACCGCTGCCAGCCTTGGCTATCGCAAGGCACCACCCTTCGCGTGGAGGGATGACTCAAAGGCGATCCTTGGGGTCCGTCAGGATACTATGCGGCCGAGCGGTTTTGCGCTCGGCCCGCTCTCGCCGATTGAAATACCAAATGTTGGAGAGCCGCGCCCGTTACCTTTGGTCAAGGATGTAGCGGGCGGACTCGACGGCATACTCTGGGTCGGTGGTGGGGGGCTGGCCTTGGCCGAGTTTGGCACAAAGGGGGGCTATTACCGTCCCGAACACGACGATCCGACGCCGACGCTCGCCATCGTCGATGGGCGCAAAGGCAAGGTGCTTCAGACCGTTCCGATGCCGCTCTCGCATGCCGAGCAACCGCGAATCCTAGTCGGCGACATCGACGCGCGGCTCGACCGGCAGGGTAAGATTTTTTCGTTGTTTGTGCTCAATGGTGGCCGGTGGTTTGAGTGGAAACAGGGCAAACTGCCCCGCGAGACGCTGCTTCACCCCGGGCCCAAAGGCTCTTGGAAGTTTGCTCTATCCCCTGACTTGAAGACAGTATTGATCGGGCACGGCTTAAGCGCGGGCGGCCTGATCTGCGAGCGTTACGGTGGTACCCCTCGTAGACCGGAATGTGAGGAGCGCACGCCGCAGAGTGGGGCGGTTGCCGATCTCTGGGACGTCCAGACCGGTCGTAGGTTGTGGAGTATCGCCGGCACCGCATACGACTTCTCGAAAACCGACCGGCCTGCAATCAGTCCGGATGGACGCTATGCGCTGATTTCAATGCCGGTTGGCAAGGGTTCGCATAGGGAAACGATCGCGCTGGTCTCCATGGTCGACGGGCGTGAAATTCAGCGATTCAACAAACCCGAATCCTACGATTTCGTCCTGCGGTTCGGCGACGATGGTCGTTCCTTTTCGATCGACGGCTCACTCGCTATCCTCACCTATCAGCTTGCCGAAAAGCGCCAGAAATCGTCTTTTCGAAATGAGGTAGCGTCGTTCTGATTATCTGGCGGATGTCGCCGCCGCCAGCGTTCAAGGGAACCTTCTGCTATCCACTAGGCATGCCGTTCCGCTTAGAGTGTCATTTCGCCCTCAGCCGGAACCGACCCCAACTACGGTGCGCCGACCTCTCACCCGGAGCAGCGAAACGGCGCTGGCGGCGGCGNATCTGGCGGATGTCGCCGCCGCCAGCGTTCAAGGGAACCTTCTGCTATCCACTAGGCATGCCGTTCCGCTTAGAGTGTCATTTCGCCCTCAGCCGGAACCGACCCCAAGAACTGCCCCCAGGTGCTGGCGCCTTAGGCATTCAGGCCGTCGTCGCTGGTCATCTGCGCTTCCGAGCGGAAGTAGAAGCTGGTGTGCGGGTTGATGAGGAGCAGGGCCCGGCCGTTCGCGGTCAGCTTCGGCGCGATAGCGATGCCGTTCGACCCCGATGGTTCGCGCGGCACCGCCCCCAGCTCTTCCGGCGTCGGTGGGGTCGGCCGGCCGTAGAAGGTCTTGAGGTCGGCGAGCGAGATGCGCTCGATGTCGCCGCCGATGCTGCCCTCGGTGAAGCTCAGCGCCATCCACGGCTCGAACCGCGTCAGCACCTTGGGGCGCACCTGCGGGTGCGTCGCGAGATAGAAGTTCAGCCCGTCCGCCCAGGCATCCATCAACGTGCGCAGCCATGGGGGACAAGCGGCGTACTGTGCCTGGAGTTCGACCGGATCGACGAACAGCCGCTGGCGCAGGTCGGCCCAGATCGCCTCCTCGCCATCGGCCTCGGCGGTGCGACCGAGCGCGGTCAGGTAGTTCGCCTCGATGCGAGCAAAGTCGTCCTCTGCCTGCGCGTAGGTCATACCGAACACCGCGTCGGCGTCGCTGCGGCCGCGGACATGCGGGATACCCCAATCGTCGCGCGTGATCGTCACCCGCGCCGCCTCGGCCCGCCACCGCGCCATGTCGGGATCGGGCGCGGCGGCGGTCGTCGCTAGGAGGGCTGCGACGATCAACGGATTGCGCGTGCGCTGGAGGAGCGTAACCATAGCGTAAGCCTAGAACGGGGAGTGAGGCATGGCCAAGTGCTGGTTGGCGATCGTGATGGCAATGATGCTCGGCGGCGCAAGCGCCCCGCCGGTCGAGACCTTGATGAGCACCGCGACGCTGCTGCGTCCCGCGGCGGTGTTCGACGGCGTCGACGGGAAGATGCACGCCGGTTGGCAGGTGCTGGTGCGCGGCGACCGGATCGTCGCGGTCGGCCCGAAACTAGCCGTTCCTGCGGGCGCGCACATCATCGACCTCGCCGGTGACACGCTGATGTCGGGCATGATCGAGGGGCACGGCCATCTCTTCCTCCATCCCTATGACGAGGCGAGCTGGGACGAACAGGTGCTGCATGAGCCGCTGGCACTGCGCACCGCGCGCGCGGTGGCGAACGCGCGGGCGACTCTGCGGGCAGGCTTCACCAGTGAGCGCGATCTCGGCACCGAAGGGGCTGGCTATGCCGATGTCGGACTGAAGGCGGCGATCGACCAGGGGATCGTCGAGGGGCCGCGGCTCGCCGTCGCGACCCGCGCGATCGTCGCGCTCGGTGCCTACGGCCCCAAGGGGTTCGAGCCGGGTGTCGCCATCCCGCAAGGTGCGGAGGAGGTCTCGGGCGCGGAGCAGATGGTTGCCGCGGTCCGTCGGCAGATCGCCGCCGGCGCGGACTGGGTGAAGCTCTACGCCGATTATCGTTGGCGCGCTGGCGAGGACAGCCGCGCGACGCTGAGCCTTGATGAGATCAGGGCGGCGGTGGGGGCGGCGCACGACGCCGGACGTCCCGTCGCGGTCCACGCCTCAACCGTGGAGGGTATGCGTCGCGCGATCGAGGCGGGCGTCGACACGATCGAGCATGGCTATGGCGGGACGCCCGCGATCTTCGCGAGCATGGCGGCGAAGAAGATCGCCTTGTGCCCAACGCTCGCTGCTGCGGACGCGAGCGCACGCTATCGCGGCTGGACCGGTGCGGAGCCGGCCCCCGCCGCAGTTAAGGCAAGCCGTGACAGCCTCCGCCTTGCGCTCGCCGCCGGCGTGCCGATCTGCATGGGTGGCGACGCAGGCGTATTTGCGCACGGGACGAACGCGCGCGAGATGGAACTGATGGCGGCAGCGGGAATGACGCCGGCGCAGGTGCTGCTCGCCGCCACCTCGGGCAACGCGCGGTGGATGCGACTGGGCGACCGTCTCGGCGCGGCGAAGCCGGGTATGCTCGCGGATCTGGTCGCGGTTGCGGGTGATCCCACGGTGAACATCTCCGCCGTGCGTGCCGTGCGGCTGGTGATGAAGGGCGGTGCCGTTGTCGGCATGTAGCAATGGGCCAATGGAAGTTACCTCAAGGCGCTGCCGCAGCGGAAGGGACGGACGCCTGTCTGGCCGACGTTAGGAAGCCGGGGAGGGGGCCTGAACGACCACAACCGGGCCTTTCCGTTACTCAGCTTTCCTTGAGATGCCGCCCGCCAGGTAGTCCCCGTATTGCGTCCGCGGGTGTCTAAAGCTTCGCACTCTTCCTAACGGCAAGCGCAATACCAGCCCAATCAATGTCCGGGCCTTCCGTCGCGATGACACTGCGAAGGTGGTCGCGAACGATCCCCAGCAGCGGCATCGGTGCCCCAAGCGAAGTGGCAGCGGTATCGGCCAGCGTCATGTCCTTCAGGCCCAATGGCGCCGCAAACCCGGCGGGCCGGAAGCGGTCCTCCAGCAGAATCTCGCCATAGATGTGGTAGACCGGCGCGCCGAACAGGGTTCCCGTCAGCACCTCCCGCAGGGTCTGACGATCGACGCCGCCCTTTTCGGCCAGCGTCATCGCCTCGGCCATCGCCTCCACGGCGGCCATGATCATGAAGTTGCCGCTGAGCTTCACTAAGTTGGCCGCGGACGGCTTGTCGCCGATCCGGAAAGTCCGCTGACCGATATCGGCAAACACCGGTTCGCAGCGATCCAATGCAGCGTCCACGCCTGCCGCGACCACGAACAGCTTGCCCGCCGCCGCCGCCGGTGGTCGGCCGAAGACGGGTGCAGACACGTAACCGCCGGTGCCGCTATCCGCCGCAAGCCGGTCGGCAAGCGCGATGCTGATCGTGCTGTGCCCGACGTGCAGTGCAGGAGCGCCGACAATGCCGCCCTCGCCGAATACCACGCCTTCCACCGCCCGGTCGTCGGCAAGCATGGTCATGACGAGATCGCCTTGGGCCGCATCAACTGGCCGTGCCGCGCGTGCTGCGCCTGCGGCGACAAGCGCTTCGGTCTTGTCTGCCGAACGGTTCCAGACCGTCACCTCATGGCCTGCCTTGAGCAGATTGGCCGCGATGGCGCCGCCCATCTGACCCAGCCCGATGAACCCGATCCTCATGCGTCATCCCCCATGAAGCGGGCGAATTCGGCCGCGTGATCGGGGTGCCAGCGGGACAGGGCGGGGCGGTTCCCGATGATGTCGCCTGCCGCCCAGGCGATGCGTTTCGCGTCCTGTGCCGGCGTGGTCTCGTTGTCGGGGCAGAGAATGTAGAAGTCGCCGCGCGCCAGACGATCGAACATGAGGTCGACCACCTGTTCCGGCGTCCAGGCGCCAGCCGGCTTTTCCGGCCGCGGAGAGGTCATGCCCGTGTAGGTGAAGCCAGGGATCAGCAAGTGCGCGCTGACCCGGTCCCCTGTCTGCTCGCGCAGCGTATGTGCCAGGCCTTCGGTCAGGGCTTTAACCCCTGCCTTGCTGACGTTGTAGGCGGTGTTGCCCGGCGGCTGGGTGATGCCCTGCTTGGAGCCGGTGTTGATGACGAGGCCCGGCCCGTGTCCCTCCACCATCAGCGGCGCGAAGCTCTGGATGCCGTTTAGCACACCCATCAGGTTGACGCCGAGCAGCCTTGTCCACGCCTCCTGGCTGGCGAAAACATCACCGCCCTGGCCGATGCCGGCGTTGTTCATCAGGACGGATGCCGGCCCAAGCGTGGTGGCGAGGGTGCGCATTGCCACCGGGTCAGCGACGTCGACGGCGTGCGCGCCCGCCCCGTCGATCGACCCGGCCGCCGCATCGAGTGCCTCGCCCGGCCGGTCGAGGATAGCGACCCGCATGCCACGTGCGGCGAATGCGCGCGCGGCGGCCAGCCCGATGCCGCTGGCCCCACCCGTCACGACGGCGAGATTGCCAGGCGCGATCGCCGCGAACGAGACTGCACTCATCGGTCGATGCTCGCCATGTCGGCATAGCGCTGTCCCTCGGCTGCACCGGGCGGCATGATCGCGTCGATGCGGGCGATGTCGTCCGCGTCCAGCGTCACGTCGATCGCGCCGAGGTTGTCTTCCAGATAGGTACGCCGCTTGGTGCCGGGGATCGGCACGACGTCGTGGCCCTGCGCGAGCACCCAGGCAAGCGCCAGTTGCGCCGGCGTGCAGCCCTTGTCGGAGGCCATAGCGCCGACCGCCTTGACGAGGTCGAGGTTGCGCTGGAACGCTTCCCCCTGAAAGCGTGGATGATGGCACCGGAAATCATCTGCGGCAAGATCGTCGGGCGCGGTGATCTGACCGGTGAGAAAACCCCGGCCGAGCGGGCTGTAGGGCACGAAGCCGATGCCGAGTTCGCGCACCGTCGGCAGGATTTCTGCTTCGGGATCGCGGCTCCACAACGAATATTCGGTCTGCAGAGCAGTGATGGGGTGGGCCGCATGGGCGCGGCGAATGGTCGCCGGCGACGCCTCGGACAAGCCGAGATACTTCACCTTGCCGGCCGTCACCAGCTCCGCCATCGCGCCCACCGTCTCCTCGATCGGCACGTTGGGGTCGACGCGGTGCTGGTAGTAGAGGTCGATGACGTCAAGCCCGGTGCGCTTCAGGCTGGCATCGCATGCACGGCGGACATAGTCGGGGCGGCCATTGATGCTGCGGCCCTTGCCATCGGCACCCCGATCGATGCCGAACTTCGTCGCGACGACCACCCATTCGCGGCGTTCGCGCACGACACGGCCGACCAGTTCCTCGTTGGCGCCGACCCCATACATATCGGCGGTGTCCAGGAAGGTGACGCCGCGGTCGAGCGCGAGGTTGATGGTCGCGACCGATTCCGCTTCGTCGCGACCGCCATAAAAGTCGCTCATCCCCATGCAGCCGAGGCCGAGCGCAGAGACCTCGAGGCCTTGCGAACCAAGCTTGCGTGTCTTCACCATGTATCTCCGATGCGATGTCTGTTGTCGGGGGAATGATCGCGGACGCCGCAGGTTGCCTCTTCACGACGCAAAGGCGATCGTTGCCTCGTGATAGCGGAGGAAGAATGGGGCGATGATCTGCAGCCGGAACGGATTGCCGGCCCAATCGAGGAATAGCCGGTTCCGACGAACGCGAAATCGGGTCCGTCGTCACATGGCATCGCTAGCGGACCGATACCTACCGGTCCGCTAGCGATGTGAAAGGGGCCACCTGAGCCGATCGGCTGGGCTTGGCTATTATGACGGGATGTGGATTCCGCACAGCTTGTTGCCGTCCGGGTCGCGGACATAGGCCAGATGGATGGTCCCCATCGCTGACTCACGCGGACCGGGTCCGTCCTCGATCGAGGTGCCGCCGTTGGCGACAGCGATATCATGGAACAGTTCGACCTGTTCGGGCGAATTGCACGAAAAAGCCACGGTGCCGCCATTGGCCACGGTGGCCGGTTCGTCGTTGATCGGCTGGGTAACGATGAAGTTCGTCCCGCCCTCATTGCGGTAGAACAGGCGGGTGTGACCGCTGCCGGCCATGTTCAGCGTCGCCTCTTCGGCTCCTAGGGCACCTAGCACTGCATTGTAGAAGCGCTTGGATCGCTCGATGTCGTTCGATCCTACCATCGTATGAAACAGCAAATTATCTCTCCTCGATTATACATGCAGGCGAACGCACGCCCTTGAATTACGGAAGCTCGATCCGCCCGTTCATTCCGGGCCAGTCCGAGTAGCCGACCGAGCCACCGCCATACCAATATTGCTTCGGGGCCTCGGCAAGCGGGGCGCCGGTCCGCAGCCGCTCGACGAGATCGGGGTTCGCGAGGAAGGGCCGGCCGAAACTGAACAGATCGGCATCCCCGTCCGCCAGCGTCTTCTCGGCGAGATCGAGCGTATACTGGTTGTTGGCGATATAGGCGCCCGAGAAGCGCTTGCGCAGTTCCTGAAAGTCGACGCCGTCCGGCACGTCGCGCGTCTGCTGGGTCACGCCTTCGATATCGTGGATGTATAGCAGGCCGATCTCGGACAAGGCGTCGACGAACGCGTTGAACGTGCGCCCGACATGGCTGTCGAGCGGGGTCTTTCCAGGCTCGGTCGTTGCCGGCGAAATGCGAATGCCGACGCGATTTGCCCCCCAGACCTCGACCACGGCACGCACCACGTCGAGCGGAAAGCGGAGACGGTTCTCGATCGAGCCGCCATAGGCATCCGTGCGCTGATTGGTGCTGTCGCGGATGAACTGCTCAAGCAGGTAATTGTTCGCGGCATGCACCTCGACGCCATCGAACCCGGCTGCCTTGGCCTGTTCGGCGGCATGGCGGTAGTCCTCGACGATGGCGGGGATTTCGTCCGTCTCCAGCGCGCGCGGAACGACGAAATCCTTCATTCCGTCATTGGTGAAGGCCTGCCCCTCCGCCGCGATCGCGGACGGCGCCACGGGAAGGGCACCGCCATGCAGATCGGGATGCGATATCCGGCCCGTGTGCCAGAGCTGAAGGAAGATCTTGCCGCCACGCCGATGGACGGCTTCGACGATGGGCTTCCATGCCGCCACCTGCGCGTCCGACCAGATGCCGGGCGTCATCGCGTAACCGCGCGCCTGAGACGAAATGTTCGTCGCTTCGGTGATGATAAGGCCGGCATCGGCGCGCTGTGCGTAATAGTCCGCGGCGAACGCCGGGGGGATGCCTTCCTCGTTCGAGCGGCTGCGCGTGAGCGGTGCCATGACGATACGGTTCCGCAGTTGCAGATCACCGATCGTAACGGGTTGCAGGACGGGGCTGACAGGCAGATCGGCCATGATATGATCTTCCGTAGGAGTAATAAGGGGCGAGGGCAGGCGGCTGTAACGCTCGGGCTGCCGTTTCACCCCCGACCGGCTTGAAATGATCCGGGTAGCAAGCTGGGTGCTACGGACGGTTGTCCAGTTCCGGCACGCCGCTGCTGCGGTCGGCATAGGCGGCGAGGAATGTCGGGCGGCGCTGCCACCGCTGCCAGAACGTATCGATATGTTCGTAGCGCTCGTCGAGCGGCATGGCGTTTACTTCGAACTTAGAGAACGCGATCGCCGTCGCCAGCGTGATGTCGGAGAAGGTTGGCTCGTCGCCGCCGAGCAGCCAGTCGCGGCCATCGGCCAGATGCCGGTCCACCAGCGCGGTATGCGCTAGCGCTTCCTTGCGACAATGCTCGCCCCAAGCGGCGTTGGCAGTCAGCTCGAGCTTGGGACCTAGCCCCTGATGCAGGACATGGAACGCGGTGGTGATGCGGTAAAGGATGTGCACCCAGACGCGGTTGTCCCACATCGCGTCCAGGCCTTGTTCCTCCGGGGTCTCGCCCATGATCCGGCGACCCGAAAATGCCTGGTCAAGATAACGGACGACGGCCGCGGTTTCCGAGATGAAGCTACCGTCGGCAAGCTGGAGCGTCGGGGTCTCGCCCCAGGGGTTCATCTTGAGATGCTTCCACTGCCGCTGCTCGCCGACCGGGGACATGTCGTAGACCTGCTCGTCGAAGCGATCGGCAATGCCCTTTTCGTGCAGAAAGATGCGCAGGCGCTGTGGGTTGGGGAAGGCAGAGGGGGAGGTGAAGAGGCGAAGCTTCGGGCTTTCAGGCGGAGTCTGATCGGTCATTAGGCGTACCTACCAAGTGATCGGTAGTCTCTCAGGTGGGCGGTTGCCTCCTGATGGTCAACCCCTATCTACCAATTGGTCGGTTGGCGGAGTAAGCGGGGCGATGGCAGTGTCGAATTCGAGAGAGGCAGTGCTCGCCGCAGCAAGGCGAAGCGCCATGGCGCGCGGCTATAACGGCCTGAACTTTCGCGACATCGCCTCCGAGGTCGGGATCAAGGCACCGAGCATTCATCATCATTTCGCGACGAAGGCCGATCTCGGTGCGGCGGTAGCGCGACGCTATTGGGAGGATACGGTCAAGCAGTTGGTGGTGATTTCGGATGAGGCATCAGAGCCTCTTGGTGCGCTTCGCCGCTATCCAGAAATTTTCCGCACGTCGTTGTCGAACGACAACCGCATCTGCCTGTCGAGTTTCATGGCGGCGGAATATGATGACCTTCCAGACGCGGTAAAAGTCGAGGTCCAGAGTTTCGCTGACGTCAATGTTGACTGGCTGAGCAAGCTCCTTGTCGAGGCCAACATTGTCGAACCGGGCGAAAGCAGGGCCAGGGCAAAGGCGATCTATGCGGCCGTCTCCGGCGCGCAGCTATTCGCAAGGGGTCGTGCGGATATCGCACTCTTCGACACGATGATCGACAGCTACCGCGCGGCCGGGCTTCTGCCGGCCTGACGGTCCTGCTGCTGTGTTTCGCCAAGTTCGACGAGCCGCGCAACCGCCAGATAGCGGCGGATCTTTAAGCAGTTGGGCTGAGACGTAAAGTTGATGCACGACTCCGATGCCTTAGTCGATGAACCGGTCTGATGTTGATTGGATGGCTCGGTTGGATATGCGCGGTAATGGGCGTCAATAGCTGTAGTGCCTCGAGCTTGATAGAAAGCTCTGCCTCCTCGTCATAGGTGCGCGCGGTTTCCGTTTCGCCTTCATGGCCAAACAGGTCGCAGCGGACTTCGCTGGTGACGCGACCTTTCATCATTGTCGTTGCCAGGCCGCGGTAACTATGCACGTCTTTGTCCTTCCATGCACCGCCAGCGCGGTGGCGCCATAGCGTGCCTTTGGGGAATGCCCAATCGCGCAGTGGTTCGAAGATGGACTTGTAGAACGTCCCGGCAAAAGTGGTCGATTTCGGTGACTTCATTTCCGGGAACAGCAGCGTGCAACCCGCTGCTCGCAATTGCGTCACGTAATCGATGAACCCGAGGCGGATCAGTTCGGGATGGATCGGTAGCCTACGGATCGATTGAATATTCTTGAGTGCGCGATCTTCGGTATATTCGATCCGGAAGTAGGGGATCGGCTCCAGTTCGTGCACCTCCGCCAGTCCCAGTCCGGCGAGTTCCGAACTGCGGCCGCCATACAAGGGCAGCATGAGCGGCATCCAATACCAGGCGTCGTGAATGATCTCGGTGCCCGGTTTCAGGCGGCGGTCGATCCCTGACGCGCCTGTCCAAACCGGTGCGGACAAAAGCTTGGCGACCTCCTGTATCGTCCAATTGGCTCGCTTGTCGCGATCTCGTTTTTTCGCCTTGCGCGATGTCTTGCCTATGCCGGCTCGTGCCACCGTGAAAGAAAGCGGCTTCGCCGGCCGATGGGCTTCCGGATCGTCATCCTCGCCTGCCGCATGGGCGAGAACGGCCGTGACCCATGTCAGGTGCTTGTTGATGGTCGCTTGGCTGATGCCGATATCGGCCGGTGGCATGGTTGCCGCCCGCATCAAGCTGGCAGCGATGCCGCCGGCTTGCTCTTCGCGGGTGCGGCCCCAGCGATTCGGCAACGACCGACACAGGGTCGTGAAAGAGCGGACGTGCGACTGCTCCAAGTCTTCGATGTAGATGCCGCTGCCGCAGGCATGATCGAACAGCCGCAATGCTGTGCGCACCTGCTTCATCGAGTCCGCGTCCCAGGCGCCGGCTTTCTGATAGGCCGTGACGCATTCCTCGGCCGCGTCGAGCAGACGCTTCTTTGGGCGCTTCAGAGCCGGTGATGGGGGCGCCTCATTAATGTCGACAGCTTCCCGTGCCGTCGGCGCGGATTGCTCTGGGTTCAATGCAGTCAACGAAACGGGTCGTCGCTCGGCTTGTTCGAAGGCGAATGGCGTATAATCGACCAATGCCTCGTCGATCCATTGCGCCATGTCGTCGTCGCCAACGGGGAGGCGGGCAGTTGCCTCGCGGCATGCCGACGCACGAGCCGAGCAGATCGTCCGCGCCATCCGCGCGAGGTTGTCCCGCGTGGAGGCGATGCCGAATGCCTCACTGTAGCTGTCGAGCTGCGCCTTCGAAACCGGATTACCGTTCTGGAGATCGAACACGAGATCCGCCACTGCCTTCGCGCGCTCCTTGCTCCAGCCGGCATCGATCAATCGGTCATGCTCGTCTGGTGTCCAGCGTGCTTCGACGCCCTTGTGCCCAAGGAACGCCCAGGCTTCGGCATAGATGGAATTGATCGTGGCGTGATCTTCCGACCGGGCGGGGCTGCCAATCTGATCCTGCTCGATACGCTGCAATTGCCAGCGCAGGGCATCGCTGAACACCCGCTTCAGCTGATCGGGGGTCAGCCCCGTCGATTGACCATAGGCCACACGCAAACTTTCGACCGTCGCACCAAGTCTGTCTGCCATACACCGGGCGCGTTGATAATTCCCTGTGCCGAGCGACAGAGATAGCGGCACCGCCACGCCGGCCACGGTGATCTTCCTGCGCCAGTGATAGCTGCCACCGCGCAGCTTGAGGTTCGGTAAGCCCAATCCATCGCCCCCAATGGGTACAACGATGGGTACAGTCGTGGGTACAACCATTCCCGATCGCCATGTTAGCGACGAGAAATCAATTACTTAGCGGATGATGGTCGGGGAGACAGGATTCGAACCCGAAATACCGTAGCCCCAAACCAACGGATTTCCGCGGTTCTTGCAGGATCGCGGCACCCTTGTGACTCGATTGTGTGATACAGTCGAGTGTTATCCTGAAAAAGCCGCCAAACGGCCGCCACGGCATCAATCGCATCGGCGTGATCGCCAGAGACTGCTCTAGCACAGCTCGCACGATTCTGCCGCGGCGCGACGCTCAGCAGGCGACGTCCGGATCGAACGGCTTATTGTTCGGGCGCATATTTGAAGGTTTAGATGGTGGATTACGGCCCGGCCGCTTTGGAGCGCTGAATGGCGCTTCCGGCCGCTCGTTCAGCGGACATCGTGACGGCCAGCCATCGGTCAATAGCGAAGTCGAACGGCACAACGTTCGCGTGCCGCTGCCTATCCGGAGCGGCCGCCGCTCAAGTGAGGCAGCAGCGCTTGTGCTTCCTGCCGCTTCCGCACGGACATGGGTCGTTTCGCCCGAGCTTCGCGCGCTGGCCCGCGGCGGCGCCGGGCGCGGCCGCCTTCCTCGCGGCGTCGCGGGCGACGACGGCGCGGGTGGCGGCGTCAAGCGCCGCGTCCGGCTTTCAGGGGAACCGCAGTTCGATCCCCAGCTTCGGAAGACCGTCCTCCGCGCGTACGAGCAGCCCGTGCCATGCTCCCGCGCGGTGGATGTACTTCCTATTCTCGCAGTGGCGGCGGAGTTCGGGGATAGCCTCCGCGTTGGGCAGTGAGCTGCAGTGGACGGTCAGGCCTGCCTCGCCCTCGGCGAAGATGTGCGTGAAGTCGTGGGTGCGTCCGTCCTTCCGGGTTCGCGCCGCGACGGCCTCCAGGCCCTTGCCGAGGTCCTTGACGGCGGTCTCGCCCAAGGTGAGCAGCAGGAAGCCGAGGTCGACCTCGGCGACGCTCTCCCGGTGCTCGATTGCAGCGAGGATACGGCCCACGGGCGTCCGTGCGAACCGGGTCAGCACGCCGTCCGGTGTGGGCGATCCCGGAACGCCCTCCCGTCGCACCGTCATCGCTGCGTCCAGGTCGGTGGCGCAGGTGTCGTCGATCATGGCCATGGAATATTCCTCCTCCAGCCACAGATTTTGCGAGAGATGGAAGCCCAGGATGGCATGCTCGTTCATCGAATTCAGCCGCCCGGTGTAGGAGACGCGCCGGTCAATGTAGCTCAGGAGCCGGAGTGGGCTGGACAGCATCTCCGCCATGACGTCGATCAGGAACACGTCGGTGACGATCGGCGGGCGCACGATCTCGTCCGCAGTGTGCGTGAGGAAGCTCCGCGCTTGGACGGTGAGCGCCGGATAGCTGTCGGATACGACGCAGACCGGGTAGATCGTCCGCAGCTTCGAGACCGCGAGTGGCGCACCCTGGGCGTCGAGGAAGGTCAGCGAAGGGTCCAGCAGTGAGTCAGCGCTGACCCGCGCCTGGTCGTAGGCGTCCTGCACGGACTTCTTGAAGTCGCTGCGCAGCTGGAGGTCGTTGCCCTTGCGGGCGGCCAGCGTCAGCTTCTTGGACTTGCACGGGAGCACGATCGCCCGGTCGGCGAAGGTCACGAGCACGTCGATGTCGGTGACGTGCTTGGTACCCCGTTTGATCGCGACGCCGCGGTGCACGCGCGCCGGTCCGAACACTTCCGCTAGCCTCCGGGCGACGAAATCCTCGGTAAATGCCCCCCGGTGCTTCGACGCCTCTGCGCGGTAGCCCGCATCCGCGTGCATCCAGTAAAAGGGTGAGTCGTAGAGCGACTCGTAGAGGCCGTAGCTCTGGAGCGACAGGTAGCGGCCGTCGGGTGTGCGGACGAGCGGACAGGCCGCCGCCAGGTTGAAATCGCCGAGCGCCTTGAACTCCGCGTTCGTCGGCGATGCGGGCGCGGTGAAGGCGTCCAGCACGTCCTGCGCGACGTCGGTTCCGACCCTTGCCTCGGCGGCGATCTCCTCGAGCGTCAGCGCGAAGGCGTCCAGGGCGTTCCGCGCCCAGTCGGGATCCTTCCGCCTCCCCGGAAGGAGCCGGCTCAGCCTGGTCGTCGGCAGTCGGCCCGTTGCGCGCGCGACGGCGTGCGCCTCGGCGATGCCGAACCCCTTGTTCGCCCTGAGCCACCCGTCGTCCGGCGTGTACCGTTCGAGCGCGAGTTCGAGGAACTGGAAGCTGTAGGCTGACTCGCCGCCATAGAAGATCGGCTCGCGCAGCACGTCCCCGCGCGCGAAGATGGTCTCCGCCGGCACCTCCAGCCCCGCCTCCCGCGCCCTCATCCCACCGATGATGGCGTCGAACATTGGCTGACGCAGGCGGTCGTGCAGCTCTTCTAGCAGCGTGCTGGCTCGCGTGACGAGGTCGTCGACCACCTTCGGATCCGCTGCGGAGAAGTCGACCGGATGCTTGATCATCAGACCGAGCAGCGTGGTGAACTCGGTTCGGACCGTGCGTTCGCGCGCATAGGAGGCCGCCATGGCCGCCGGCGTCATCGCGCCCGCGTAGACAATCATGTTGTCGCGCACGGCGATGGCGGCCAGCGCGTGGACGAAGCCGGAGGTCGCGCAGAGGGTCTCGAGATCGTCGAATACCGCCTGCTCGCTACGAGCCGCCTTCTCGCCATTCACTGGTAGTCCCTCCAGCGGAACGCTGGGACCGGGGGCGCTTTGCTTATCGGAGCCCGGGTGTGGCGGTCTCATGCCGGTGTCCAGCCGGTCACCACGCCATCCGCGGCTGTGACAGTGAAGCGCCGGGTGAGGCGTGGGTGGAAGCGGAGCGTCTCGCCCCAGTTTGACAGCTCGCAGACGTCGTCGCGCCCGAGGAACAGCGCGACGTTGCGCCCGTCCGGGTCGCGAGTGCTGGGATAGACGATGCCGTCCAGCCGCCCGCCGTCTGGCGTGCGGAACACCCGCCGGAAGTACTCGGTGACGATCTGAGCTGGCACGTAGTCGATGTGCTCGCGCCCATCGCGCTCAGTGGTGCGCGCGATGTCCCCGATGAACGACGATAGGAAGACCGCGAGCCCGCGGCGAGCGCGCGTGACGTTGTCGAAGATGCCGACCCTTGGGAGTTCGGAAGGCCGGCTCAGGTCGAGGACGGCGAGCGGCCGCAGCGGCGAGAATACGCCGCGCGCGACCCGGCCGTTACTTTCGAGGGCCTCCTGGAGAGCGGTGTCAGGCGTGAGCGCGCCGTAGAGGATGGGGATTCCGGCTGGGTTCATGCGGCCGGCCGGTGGCCCGGTGTCGCTGATCGGAGGAGGACCAAGCGCGCCGGGCCCGGTGTGCCATGCCTCTCCGTCCTTTACCGGTCGTGCGCGGTAGACACGGGTCCCCGCCTTGACCGTGCGCAGCAGCCCGGCGGCGACGACTGCCTGGCCGAGCAGGTCGAGCATGCGCGTGGTCGGCACGGTGCTGTCGTCAGGCTCGTCCATGATCCCGCGCGGCGCTTCGTCCTCGCGCATGAACATGAAGCGCGACCGGTGCTTCACGTAGCGGCTAAAGCTGTCCCAGCTCGCGCCGAGCTGGCGGCCGGGCAGGAACCGCCCCGGATCGGCCTCGCACCATTCGGTGTCGGTCGTCACGCACTCGATCAGCGCCTCGATCGCCTCCCACTCGCCCTCGAGATAGTCCTGGACCAGCTCCCACCGGTCGTAGGTCGTGCCGGCCCAGCCGTTCTCGCTTTCGTGATCGAGGAACAGCACGTTCTCTGGGATGTCGTAGTCCTGCAGCAGGCAGCCCATGATATATGCGGCGACCTCGGTGATCCGTGCGGCCTTCTCCGAGCGGTATAGTCGCTCGCAGAAGTCGCACTTCTTCGCCGTGGCCAGCAATTCGATAGCTTTGCCGATCCCGTTGTCGTTGAAGCAGCGGGCGCAGACTTTTCGCGGATCGTTGCCGTTGATCGCGTGCCTGCCTTTCTCCTGCATGCCATCGACCCAGTCGGGCCATCCGAGTTCGTCGTCGAAGATCACCAATCGTCCTATGTTTGTCCGGCGGCTCTGGGATTGCACGCATTGCTGTAACACGAAAGCCGCGGCGGCTATCCGCGTTCAACTGCGGATCATCGTCGCTATTGCGATCGAACGCCATTCAACCCGGCACCCGCTTTCTGGTTAGGCGGTCATCGCGTGCCGAGCTTCGTCTGATCACCGGCCTAAACTCGACTTTGGCGGGATGCTTGTCGAGCGGCACCGACTTCGTCGCCTCGATGGTTTGCTCGATCATGGACATGACCGCATCCTCGGTCATCAGCGCCCAGGGCACCAGCGACATAAAATAGCTGTAGTTCTCAAGCTCGATCAGTTTGTTGTCGACCTGCTTCGTCGCGCGCCTCAGCTGGCCCCCCTCGTCAAGTTCAACCTCATATCCGCTGGCATGAAGCCGCTTGATCAGGTGTCCGGCGTTAAACAGCGTAATGATGATGACGCGTTCGAACGCGATATCGGCAAGAACCTGCGGATTCACCGGCCACGCGAAGAACGGCAGCCCGGTGGAGCGGGCTTTCAGACTGTCATCCCCCCCGAGCCCTCCATACGCGACCGAATTCCAAGTGCTGCCTGCGTCGAGAATCTTCGTCGTCCATGCCGGCATGTCGCTCGCGACTTCGGGCATGCACTTGATCAGCCGCTTTGGCGAAGGCGCGCCATAGGATCTCGAACCTGGAATGCGCCACGCGCCGATGATCAATCCGTCGCCTGCCTTCACATATTCGAATGTGCGCGCGTGGCTGCGCCGAACGACGTCTTCCAATTCGCGGTAGTGAAAGCCGAGGTCGCCGCTGATCGTCAGCCCGTCCCGGACCTCCTTCGCGGCAACGATCGAATCCTGCATCACCTTTCGCTGCCGCTCGAACCGAGCCTGCATTGGGGCTGACAGCGGCGGCGCCGGCTCCCGCGGTTCACTTGGCTCGCGCACGGGAAATTTAGGGATTTGATCCTTGTCACCGGAGATGATCGAGAGCGACAGGTTGATCCGTTGCGGGTCGATCCGAGTGGTCTTAAGTTCGGCTAGGCACGCAACCCGCAAGCTGGTCATGTCGACGAATGAAAAGTCGCCAATCCGCAGCAGCGAAGTAATACCGTGGTAGAGCATGAACTTGCCGTCCACACCCCTCAGGTTTTCCAGAAGGATGCGCTCACCGGCGGCGCCGAGGTCGGGTGGCAGCAGCAGTTGCGGCTGCAGCTTCAAATGCTCCTCGATCAACTGCGGATCGCGCTCGTAGAAGAACCAGACGAAACCGTCGCCAACGGCGCGAGCCAACGTTAAGCCGTCGCGCAGTTTCTTCGAGTAAGCCGAAAGCTGGGCCATGCGCTTGGCGAACCAAACGGGAATGTATCGCGCTTTGGCGCCGATCAACCTCTTCTCTTCGCGCTTGATTCGCCGGTACAGCGCTTCGAGATCGGCAATGATCCGATAGAGACGCTGCTGAAACTCGATGACATCCTCACCTGTCGCCTCGTCGAACCTGTAGCCGGACAATGCGCCGACGACCCGCATGCACCACGCCAGCTTCTGTTCTGCGTCGTTGAGCGCCTCGCATACCGCGCGCGCTGAAATACGGGGAGAAGGCGTGACCTTCTCAGTCGAATGCGTCGACGTTTCGAGAGGTTGGAATTGCAGCATCACTCGTTGCTGAAGAACATAGCACGAACCGCGCTTAACTTCTAGGTTTAATCCCAGCAGGGCCGGCTGCGCTAGCGATTAAGCGATGTCAGCTTCTAATGATGGGTGCCCGAAAGCTGACCGACCGCTGTCGGCCCGCTCCCAACCGCCTGGAGCAACTGAACCAACGTCCGGTTTCGGGGCATGCTTGAGCCATCGTGAACGTCGGCTTGTGGGTTTGCCCGGCCGTGGAGCCGCCAGTCGGCTACCGACCAGATTACGCTGTTTCAGTCATCCTGCCAAAACGGCCGAGTCGGGCAGAAGCAGTCGTCCGGGCCTAAAGAAATAGTCAACCAGCGGCATCGTATACAATCCGGTACTCTCCGTGATGTCTTCTAACCGGCCACGCGAATGGCTGCTTATGGACTGCACCTATCTGCCGCTAGATATTCTGCCGCTGGATATGATTTTCGAGTAAAACATTTGGAAATAGATTTCGCGACAACTGCCGCTCATGGGTGTCCGCGCCGTAGGCCCGCGAAGGTCGTCCCATCGGGGCTTCTCAATAAACCCTTCGGTTGGGGGTTATTTGACAAAAACAAGAAGCATTTACTGAACCGTCGCTGCTTAAATGCAGGTCTGAAGCAGCGGGCCGTTGCCTGACGAGAAACTGGGCTCGCATGGCAACAACGGCTGGGTTGACTGCCCGTCACCACGGTATGGCGGATTGCCCTCGCTGCTTTGGAAAATAAATCAGGAACAAGAGACACACGGTGTATCTTTGGATGCCTAATATCCACGATTCGCACAGGCAGACAATGAACCATTCCAGGGTCGATCCACCCACGTCCGCCCAAGCGGCTGAAGATCGGACATCGGCGTCCACCCTCCGGGGGGACACCGCCGGTCGGGCCTGGGACAATCAGGCATTGCCGCCGGAGGAACGTGCAGCGTTGGTCGTCGCGGCGATGACGGAGGACGAGAAGTTCGCTTGGCTGTCGGGGCGCATGGCCATTCCCGTCGGCGACACGAAAAAGCCCGACGGCGCGCTGGGATCGGCGGCCTTCTATCCCGGCATCCCGCGGCTGGGCATCCCGGCGCAGCAGCAGTCCGACGCCAGCCTGGGGGTCGCCAACACCACCGACGTGCGGCCGGGCGACAACGCCACCGCGCTGCCGTCATCGCTGTTGCTGGGGGCGACGTTCGATCCCGCGACGGCGCGCGAAACGGGCGAGATGGTCGGGCGCGAGGCGGTGGCCAAGGGGTTCAACGTCCAGCTTGGCGGTGGCGCGAACATCGTGCGCGAACCGCGAGGCGGTCGCAATTTCGAATATGTGTCGGAGGATCCGCTGCTGACCGGCATCATCGCCGGCCATTCGGTCGCAGGCATTCAGTCGCAAGGCGTCGTGTCGACGGTGAAGCATTTCGCCCTCAACGCGCAGGAGACCGGCCGCGTGCTGGCCAATTCGGTGCTGGGCCTTGGGGCGTTGCACGAATCCGACCTGCTCGCGTTCAGGATCGCGATCGAGACCGGCGCGCCGGGGGCGGTGATGCCCGGATATAATCTGGTCAACGGCGACTGGGCGTCGGAGAGCGAGTATCTGCTGAACACCGTGCTGAAGGGCGAATGGGGCTATCCCGGCTGGGTCATGTCCGACTGGGGTGCGACGCATTCGACGGTCAAGGCGGCGCTTGCCGGGCTGGACGTACAGTCGGGTGCGAATCTCGACCCGGAACCGTTTTTCGCCGATCCCCTGCGCGCGGCGGTGGTGGCGGGACAGGTGCCGCAGGCGCGGGTCGACGACATGGTCGCGCGGCAGTTACGCAGCCTGTTCGCGGTGGGCGTGATCGACACGGCTGATACGCCGGACGGCGCGATCGACTATATGGCGCACCGCCTGATCGCGCAGCGTGCGGCGGAGCGTGGCATCGTGTTGCTGAAGAACGAGGGCGACATCCTGCCTGCTCCCCGCAGGATGAGGCGCGTGCTGGTGATCGGTCGCCGTGCCGATGTCGGTATGCTGGCGGGCGGCGGATCGTCGGCAGTGTCGCCGGTGGGTAGCCTGTCGGTCGAGGGCAGCGCGGTGATGGGCGTGCCGATGGCCAAAGTCTATCATCCGTCGTCGCCGCTGCACGCGATCAAGGCCGAGTCCGGCGCGGCGCAGGTCGATTTCGTCGATGGCACGGATGCGGGCAAGGCGGTGGAAGCAGCCGCCGAAGCCGACATGGTCTTCCTGTTCGCCGAGGAATGGCGGACGGAGGGCGAGGACCGGCCGGGGCTGAACCTGCCCGACGATCAGGACGCGCTGATCGCGGCGGTCGCCTCTGCCAATCCGCGAACGGTGGTGATCGTACAGTCCGGCGGGGCGGTCGCGATGCCGTGGCTGGACGAGGTCCCGGCGGTGCTCGCCGCCTTCTATGCCGGATCGGGCGGGGGCGAGGCGATTGCGGGCATCCTGTTCGGGCGGGTGAATCCGTCAGGGCATCTGCCGATCAGCTTCCCGCGCGATGTCGGGCAGTTGCCGATCCCCGAGCAGCGCGATCCGGCGACGACCACCTCCAATCCGGGGATGCCGGTCGAGGGCGAGGTGTTCGATATCGATTACAACATCGAGGGATCGGATGTCGGCTATCGCTGGTATGCGCGCGAGGGGCTGGTGCCGCTGTTCCAGTTCGGCCACGGCCTCAGCTACACGGCGTTCGACCATCGCGATCTGACCGCGGATCACCGCGACGACGCTGTCGTGGCGACCGTCACCGTCCGCAACACCGGCGACCGCGCGGGGGCCACGGTCGTGCAACTTTATGTATCGCGATCGGGCGCGGGCGGCTTCGTCCCGCGGCTGGGTGGCTTCGCGCGGATCGATCTGAAGCCGGGCGAGCACCGTGACGTGACGCTGCGCATCGACCCCCGTCTGCTCGCCCGGTTCGATGCCACCGCGCGGCTCTGGGTACGGGAAGCAGGAGCCTACACCCTCCGCGTCGCCGACGGTGCGCTGGCCGACGGGCTGAATAGCAGCATCGTGCTGCCCGCCGCGTCCTTCACCGACTGACCGGCGCGGCGGGCGGGGGCGGCGCTCTGTCACCCCATCCGCCGCCCAGCGCCGCCCATAGCTGGATCAGGTTGGTCAGCTGCTGTTCGCGGACCGCGATGGCGTCCAGATCGGCCTGGAACAGGTTACGCTGGGCATCGAGTTCCTCGATATAGGCGGCATAGCCGCCGCGATACCGATCGCGGGCGAGGACGAGCGAGCGTTGCAGAATCGCGCGACGCCGGTTGACGCGGTCCGCCTGCTCGCGCAGCCGGCGTTCCCCGGACAGGGCGTCCTCCACCTCGCCGAACGCGGTCAGCACCGCGCCGCGATAGGCGAACGCCGCCTGATCGCGCTGCGCGGTCGCCACATCGAAATCGGCAGCCAGCCGCCCCCCGGAGAAGATCGGGGCAAGGACGCTGGCCCCCGCATTCCACAGCGTCAGCGGGTTCCGGCCGAGCGCATTGCTGAACAATGCGCCGGCCGATCCGGTCAGTTGCACGTCGGGCAGGAACTCGGCGCGGCGCGATGCCAGCACATGATCGGCAGCGACCAGCGCATATTCGGCGCTGACCAGATCCGGCCGCCGACGCAGCAGGGTGGAGGAAAGACCGGCAGGTGTGGCAGGCAGGGCGACGCCCGCCAGGCTCCCCCGCACGATCGGGCCGGGCAGGTCGCCGGTCAGCCGGCGCAGCGCATTTTCCTGCACCCGCATCGCCTGTTCGAGGACGGGGATGGTCTGCGCCACCGCCTCATATTCCGACTGCGCCTGCGTCAATTCGAACTGCGAGCTATAGCCCAGCCGGGCACGGTCGTCGGCGATGCGCAGCGCCTCCGCGCGGCTGGTCAGCGTGTTGCGGCTGACCTCCACCTGTGCCGCGAGCGACAGCAGGGTCACATAGCCGCGCACGGTCGCGGCGATCACCGCGAGGCGTGCGGCGTCGCGATCCGCTTGGCTGGCGACGTAGCGGGAACGCGCCGCCCCTTCCAGATTGCGCACCCGTCCGAACAGGTCGAGCGTCCACGCCCCGCCGACGCCGGGCTGTGCGGAAACGCTGCGGGCCGCGCCGCCGCTCTGGCCGGGTGCCCGCTGCACGCCTGCGTCGGCGCTGGCGTCGAGCGACGGCAGGCGCGCCGACCGGGCCTGCCGGGTCAGCGCCTCTGCCTCCTCGACGCGGGCGACGGCGGTCAGCACGTCGATATTGTTGGCCATGGCACGATCGACCAGCGGCGGGATCGCCGGGTCGCCGAGCCGCCGCCACCAGTCCCGATCGGCCGCCACGGTCGCTGCCGTCGGCGTGTCGCGCCACGCCGGCGGAGGAACCACCGCCGCCGAGCCCGGAATGGGCCGGATCGTCGGCGCACACCCGGCCAGCATGATCGCGGCGACGCCCGTGGATATCAGAGCGCGCATCATTGTTCCTGCTTGCGCGGCGACACCGCCCCGCCGGTATCGACCTGCGCGACCACCGACATGCCCGGCCGCAGCCGACGGGCGAGTGGCTGGTCGGGGTCGATGCGGATCCGTACCGGAATGCGTTGGACGATCTTGGTGAAGTTGCCGCTGGCATTGTCCGGGCGCAGCACGCTGAACTCAGATCCGGTGGCCGGCGCGATCTGTTCGACATGGCCGCGCAGTCGCGCACCGTCGAGCGCATCGACGCGGAAGCTGGCGGGCTGGCCGATCCGCATCCGCGCGGTCTGCGTCTCTTTGAAATTGCCGACCACCCACAGTTGTTCGGGCACCAGGAACATGAGCTGCGATCCCGCCGCGACATATTGGCCGACGCGCACCGACGCCTCGCTGATCTGTCCGTCGCGCGGCGCGCGGATCAGCGTGTTCGACAGGTTGATCCTGGCAAGATCGACCTGTGCCTGCGCCTGCTGCACCGCGCCTTCCAGCGTGGCGCGCGAAACTTGCGTCGACCGGATCGTCTGGCGCTGACTGTCGATGTTCGCCTCGCTGCGGGTCACGCCTGCCGCGGCGGCCAGCCGGGTCGCGCGCACCTGATCGCGTTCGCGCAGCGACACGGAGCCGCGATCCGCCAACTCGCTGACCCGCAACAGGTCGGCATCGGCGCGCACCAGTTCGGATTGTGCCTGTTGCCGGTCGGCGATCCGCGTCCGGAGCGTCGCGGCATTCTGCGCGACCGTCTGATCCCAGTTGGCGAGTTCGGCCGTGGCGATCTTCAACTGTGCCTGCGCCTGATCGAGCTGCTGGCGATAGATGCGGTCGTCGATCTTCAGCAACAATTGCCCGCGCTTCACCGGCGCGAAATCCCGCACCAGCACGTCGGTGACATAGCCGTTGACCTGTGGCGCCATCGCCGTGATCTGCCCCCGGATATAGGCGTTCTCGGTCGTCCGGTCGTTGCTGGTGAACGGCCAAAGCCGCCATGCGTAGAGCACGACGAGCGTCCCGATGACGAACAGGATCGCCATCGCAATGACGGCGCGCCGGGTCGGGCGGATCGTCTTGGGCGGATCGTCCGGCGCGGCAACCGGTGCGGGCGGGCTCGGCTCCGCCGCCGCGGCGGCATCGGTGGTTTCGAGGTCGAGCGTGGTGCGGGTGTCGGTCATCGGATCATACCGTTGCGGAACTGGCGGAGGCGGAGGCGCCTGCCGCGGGTGGAGATGCCTTGCGCGCCGCCCGAGCCGTCACGGCGACGCGGTACAGCGACCAGAGGAGGAAGATCGTGGCGAGGATGGCGTTCAGCGTGAACACATCGTTGAAGGCGCGGACATGCGCCTCGCGCGTAGCGGTCTGCGCCAACAGGCCGACCCCCTGTGCCTGACGACGCACCGGATCGGTGATCTGCGCGGCATAGACCTGCCCCTGCTGGGCGAGCCGTTGCGCCACCACCGGGTCGCCGGGGTCGAGGTTGGCGGTGATCTGCGCTGAATATTCGTGCTGCCGCACCTGCTCGAACGTGCCGTACAGCGCCGGTCCGGCAAGGCCGCCGATCGATTGCGTCACCGCGAACAGCACCGAGAAGGTGACGATATGGTCCGCCCCCTTCGACAGCGCCTTCATCACGCCGGTCAGGAGCAGCGGCCCGATGAACAGGCCGGACGCGATCGCCAGCAGCAACTGGCTTACCATCATCGTCTGCGGCCGGGTATCGCTGGTCGCGTCGTTGTCGATCAGCGATCCGGCGATGATGAGCAGGATTGCGCCGACGAACTGGACCGGCATCGTCTTCGGCCCGAACGTCACCGCCGATACCGTCATCCCGAGCAGCAGGCCCGCGAGCATGACGGTGTAGAATAGTTGCAACTGGTCCGGCCCCATGCCCAGCGTGCGCAGCAGACCCGTCGCGGCATAGGTCTGTTCCGACAGCAGCAGCCGCATGGTCAGCGCACCGACCGCGAAGCGCGCCGTGTCGGCGGTGCCGAGCCAGCGCGTCTTGACCAGCGGGTTGCGGCGATGATGCTCGATCATGAACGCCACGATGAACAACCCCAGCGCCGCGATCAGCGCGAACGCCATCCATGGCTGCTCCGTCCACCATTGCGTTCGCCCCTGCGCCAGCACGGCGCCGACCAGCGCGAAGGCGGGGGCCATCAGCGCGAAGGTGAGGAAATCGAGCCGTTCGAACGAGGCGATGCGGATGCCCGGCGGCAGCTTCAAGGTCACGCACGCGGCCAGCGAACACAGCGCCAGCCCGAGCTCGAACAGGTACAGCGTCTGCCATTCACCCAGATCGAGCAGTGCGGGCGAGATCAGCCACGCGACCGGCGTCCACACTTGGGAAATTCCCAGCGCGACGCACAATCCTTTACCCAGCTTCGCCTTCGGAAACGCCTGCAGCACATAGAAGAAGCCAAGGACGCTCATCGGTGCGGCGGCGAACCCCGCTACCGCGCGGACGAGGATCGCCATCTCGTAGCTGCGGATCATCAGATACAGGATTGTGATGGCGATAAAGGCCAGCAGGCTGCACTCGGCGTAGCGGCGGATGCCGAATTGCTGGCGGCATTTGAACAGAATCAGGTTCGACGAGACGTTCGTCATTACATAGGCGGCGGGCAGCCATGTCCCCTCGACCGGTGTCAGGCCCAGCGCACCCTGAATCTGCGGCAGGTTCGCCGAGATCAGCGCATTGCCAAGCCCCCCGGTCGCGCTGACCAGGATCCCGACCAGCAGATACGACGCGCGGACAGCCGGGCGATGCCGCGGGGTCGAGGGCGACCCCGGCATCGAAGGCTTCTCATCCTCCTCCCACGCGGGGATCGGTTCGAGTGGCTGTAGCTGCATGGCGGAGATCAGCAGTCGTCGGCGCGCGCGGGGTGGCACCCGCCGGCGGACCACCCGTCGCGGAGCAGGTTTCGCAGCCGATCCTGCGTGTCGGTGCGCGCCGTCGTTCGCCCGCTCGCCCACGCGACGGCCAGCGATGCGAGGAAGATATCCGTCGCCGAGGCGGTCGGCTGGGCGAAGCCGTCGCGTTGCGCGGCACGCAGGAAAGCATCGGTGCTTTCGATGATCCCGTCGCAGGTCGATTTGAACGGCGATGCGGTCACCGACCAGCCCGCGCGCAATGGTTCGGGAAGGCCATCATAGGCGCGCATCCAGTCGCCCAGCGCGTCGATCCATCGTTCCAGCATCCGCCCGCTATGACCGCCGTCCGCCTCGATCATGGCTTTTTCCCGATCGAGGCGCTCGTGATGTGGCGCAAGCAGCGCGAGAAGCAGTGCGTCGCGCGTCGGAAAATGTCGATACAGTGTCGCGTTGCCGACGCCAGCGAGCTTGGCGATCGCGTCCAGCGACACATCGACGCCCCCCTCCGCAAACGCCCGGCCGGCCACTTCAAGGATGTGCGCGCGGTTCTGTAACGCATCCTTGCGGGGCGTTCGGGGAATTGGCGACACACTCACAACGATCATCCTTGATAAACGGGGAGTCTCCCCATATCTGACTTTCCGAAACGGGGATAGCCCCCGTTAAAGCGAAGCGTGTTTCCGATCGGGGACCGCCAGCAGGATCGGAACCTCCAATGTCGAAAAAGCTGCTTATCGGGATGGTGTTCGGAAACGGCTATGGCGCGCAGCCGGGGGCGTGGCGGATGCCGGGCGTCGATCCGACGGGCTTCACCAACTTCAACACGCTGGTCCGCTACGCGCAGATGGCGGAGCGGGGGAAGTTCCATTTCCTGTTCATGCCCGACTTCCCAACGCTGAAGCCCAATACCGGCACCGACGCGCAGCAGTTGAACATCGAGCCGATGATGACGCTGGCCGCCGTCGCGCGCGGGACGGAGCGGATCGGCATGGTCGCGACCGGTTCCACGACGTTCAGCGAGCCGTTCAATCTGGCGCGTCAGTTCAAGGCGCTCGACCTGATGAACCACGGTCGTACCGGCTGGAACGCGGTGCCGACCAGCGATCCCGCGATCGCCGCCAATTACGGCCGCGCCTTGCCGCCGCGCGGGGAGAAATACGAACGGCTGCACGAGTTCATCCAGATCGTGCAGGCGTTGTGGGGTAGTTGGGGCCGCGACGCATGGCTGCACGACCAGACCTCGGGGCGCTTCGCCGACATGGCGCAGATCCAGCCGGTCAATTTGCGCGGGCGGCATCTCGCGACCAGCGGACCGTTGGCGCTGCCGCCCTCCGAACAGGGCCAGCCGGTGATCTTCCAGGCCGGCGGCGGCGATCAAGGGCTGGAGGTCGCCGGGCGCTATGCCAGCGGCGTGATCGGCGCCGTGTTCTCGATGGAAGATGCAAAGGCACAGCGCGACGCCCTGCGTGACGCGGCCGAACGCGCCGGTCGCGACCCGGACGAGATCAAGTTCTTCGCCGGCCTGATGACAACGATCGCGCCCGACCGGCGGGCGGCGCTGGACCGGCGGATCGCGATGTCAGGCCACAGCTTCGAACCGCGCATCGCCTATCTTGGCCAGATGATCGGGCTGTCGCTCGACCCGACGCAGCTCGATCAGCCGCTGAGCGCCGCGCAACTCGCTGCCGCGCGTCCGTCGCCGCAGGACCCGCGCTCCGCTTATGCGCTGAGGATCGCGCGCGAGGGCTGGTCGCTCCGCGACGTGCTGGCGCACGGCGTCATCGATTATCATCCGATGATCGTCGGACCGGCGGTCGAGGCGGCCGACCATATGCAGACATGGTTCGAGGCGGGTGCCTGCGACGGCTTCTGGCTGTGCCCCGACGTCTATGAGGACGGCCTGCCGAAGCTGGTCGACGAACTGGTGCCGATCCTCCAGCAGCGCGGCCTGTTCCACCATGATTACGACGGGGCGACGCTACGCGATCATCTGGGCGCACCGGCACAATATGGCCGCGACCCGCGCCTGACCTGAACGCTTGACATTACAACGAGGTATTCATGACCGACTCCCCATCCATTACCGCCCCGGACGGCACGTTGTCGTTTCAGCAGACTGTCCGCACCCGCCGGTCCTGGCGCGGCTTCCTCGATCGCGTCGTGCCCGCGGACGTGCTGGCCGCCGTGCTGGAGGATGCCCAATGCGCGCCGTCGAACTGCAACACCCAGCCATGGGACGTGCATATCGTCCGGGGGACGAAGCTGGCGGACCTTTCGCGCATCCTGCACGCGAAGAATGATGCGGGCGATTTCACCAGCGACTTCTCGTTCGACATGGGCGCGTTCTACGGCTGCTATGGCGAGCGCAAGAATGAACAGGGCAAGGCCTATTACGAGGCGATGAACGTCATGCGCGATGACAGGGACGGCCGCCGCCGCGCCGCCGCGAAGAACCTGTCATTCTTTGGCGCACCACAGGTGGCGTTGATGTTCATGCCGTCGTTCGGCGACGATGTGCGCACCGCGGGCGACATCGGCATGTACGGCCAGACGTTTCTATTATCGCTCGCGGCAAGGGGGCTGGGTGGCATCCCGCAGACGTCACTGGGCTTCTACGCCGGCACAATCCGCGAGTTTCTGGGTATTTCCCCGCACCTGAAGATGCTGTTCGGTATGTCGTTCGGCTATCCTGACGACGACGCGCCGAGCAACCGGATGAGGATGGGGCGCGTGCCGGTCTCGGAGAGCGTGCATTTCCACGACTGACCCTGTCCGGCGGCTCCCAAGTGTTCCGTTCAAAGTTGTCGGAGGCCGACAGTCCTGCATGTTCTTCAGCAAGGCCAGGCATGAACCAAAATGACAGCTTCCGGTCAAAGTTGCCGTTAGCCGAAGCTATAACGGATGGCGGTTGTGTCCCATTTTTCACCGTTCCGCGTCTTCGACAAGGCGCTTACGGGGAGCGGACCAGTCTACATGAAGGACTGTCTGAAGTTGAGGAGCTCGCAATCGGCCGCGAATGTCCGCAGGTGGGTCCTTGCTGCCACAGATCTGCTACATAACGCCAATTGCGCCTTTCAGCAGAGTAGCGCGTGTCGCGAGTCTAGGCGACGCGCATCGAGGGGTGCCGCTCATGCGCGCCGAATGATCACGCGGCGTCGAACGCCTTCAAGATCGGACAGGGTCCCGCGCTGCCGCTGCCGCATTCATGAGCGAGGCGCCGAAGCGCAGCCCGGGCTCGATCCAGTTCGGCGATCTTCTCGTCCAGCGCCTTCAGCCGCTCGCCGGCAAGTTCGCGCGCTCGTGCCCGATCGTCCGTGGCGTCGAGCGCCAGAAGCTCGCCGATCTGGTCCAGCGTGAAGCCTGCCGCCTTTGCCGACCGGATGAAGCGCAGCCGCCGCACATCATCGTGGCCATACCGTCGGATTCCGCCTGCTGCCCCGGCCCCCTGTGGTCTATCCGGCGTGTGGATCAGGCCGCGGCGCTGGTAGAAGCGGATCGTCTCCACGCCGACACCGCCTTCCGCTGCGAGTTTCGCGATCGTCATGTCTGCCACGTCTTGACTCCGGACCATGGTACGGACCCCATATGGGACCCGATCGAGGATCGGAGAAGACGAGATGGCGACGAAGAAGGCGGTGCTCCACCGCATGGTGATGCCCACCCACACGTGCCCGTTCGGGCTGAAGGCGAAGGACTTGCTCCAGCGGCAGGGCTACGACGTCGAGGACCATTGGCTGCGCACGCGCGAAGAAACCAACGCGTTCAAGGCGGAGCATGGCGTGAAGACCACGCCGCAGACCTTAATCGGCGGCGAGCGGATCGGCGGCTACGACGACCTGCGTCGCTTCTTCGGCAAGTCCGTGCCCGACCCCCAGGCCGTGACCTACCGCCCCGTGATCGTCGTCTTCGCGATGACGGCGCTGATGGCGCTCGCCGCCAGCTTAGCCGCCTTCGGCACGCCGCTAACCGTGCGCGCAGGCGAGTGGTTCATCGCGTTCTCGATGTGCGTGCTGGCGCTGCTGAAGCTCCAGAACGTCGAAAGGTTCGCGACAATGTTTCTCAACTACGACCTGCTGGCCAAGCGCTGGGTGCCGTATTCCTACGTCTATCCCTACGCCGAGGGGCTGGCGGGAGTGCTGATGGCGGCTGGCGTGCTGACTTGGCTGTCTGTTCCGATCGCGCTGGTGATTGGGGCGATCGGTGCGGCGTCGGTGATCAAGGCCGTCTACGTGGACGGGCGCGAACTGAAATGCGCCTGCGTCGGCGGTGACAGCAACGTACCGCTCGGGTTCCTGTCTCTCACAGAGAACGTGATGATGGTCGCGATGGCACTGTGGATGATCGCGGCACCGATGTTCTCGGCGGGGCATTGAACAGCGGCGTGTCGCACTGGCGTGCCATCTGCGTTCGTCTTACAAGCGCATCATGAGCTTCGCCCACATTTTCCGCGCCATCGCGCTGTCAGTGCTGGCGATGATGCTCGTGCTGCGTGTCGGCCCGGTATGCGAAGCAGCCGCGAACGCCGCAGCGCCACCCGCCGTCTTGCATGGTGCCATGGTTGGATGCGAACAGCCTTCGGGCAAGCCGGCTGGGAAGTCCTCGGCCGCCGCGTGTACGAGCGCATGTGTGGCGACTGATCCGCAGCGGGTCGGCCACACGACCCGGCCGCTGGTTGCCGCGATCATTCCGATCGCCTCTGTCCTCCCCGACCTAGAGGGTCGCACCGGTGGTCCCGCACCGCCTCCTCCGCGAACCGCGTGATCGAACGACCATTTGAAGATTACGTAATTCGAGGAATGCACACATGAAGACGATCAGGTTCATCGGCGCGGCTGTCGCGCTCGCGCTCGTTCCCGCCACCGCGTTCGCGGCGGCCGACTGCTGCGCCGACAAGACGTGCTGCAAGGACGGCGCCGACTGCTGCAAGGACGGCAAGGGCGACTGCTGCAACGACATGAAGAATGGTGGCGATCACGCCGGCCACGACATGTCCGGCATGAAGATGCCCACGAAGTGAAACTGCCGGCGGGGGCTTGCGCTCCCGCCGCTCAGTCCTGACCGTCGGGGACGGTGCCGCCGTTGGTCCGCCATGGCCGGTTCCGCCCCGGCAGCCTCAGACGAAGCGTCGCCGCCCGTCCGCGGATACCGTCGACCGTCCGGTTCATTGCCCGTGCGATGTCGCCAATCTGCTGACGTGCGGCGACGCGTCGACGCAGATCGTCGTCATTCTCGTCCGACCATCGTCGGGGCGGTCTTCGTGCCGCTGGCGCGTCGTCAGGCATGGACCTCGTGCCCGTCTCCGCATGGTTCGCCCGGTGCTTCGGTCTGCACGGTGACGTGCGAGATGTCGAAGCGCTGGTCCAGCATGGCTGCAACGCCGAGGCGAACGGGATCCGGATTGCAGCCCTGTCCCAGCGTCACGTGCACGGTGCAGCTGACGTCGTCGTTCGACATCGACCAGACGTGGAGGTCGTGGAGCCCGGCGACACCCGGCACGGCTGCGATGGCGGTGCGTACCTCGGTCAGCCGCAAACTGGAGGGAACACCCTCGAGAAGCACGTTGGTGGTGTCGCGCAGCAGTATCCACGTGCGCGGCAGCACCCAAAGGCCGATCGCCACGGCAACCACGGGATCGATCCAGGTCCAACCGGTGAACCGGATCGCCGCGGCGCCCGCGATGACGCCAATCGAGCCGATCATGTCGGCCCACACCTCGAGGTAGGCGCCCTTTACGTTGAAGCTCGCGTCCTTGCCGGCAGTCAGCAGCCGCATGGATATGAGGTTCACGACCAAGCCGATCGCTGCGACAATCATCATGCCCCAAGACTGGATCTCCTGCGGCTCTGTGAACCGCCTGATCGCCTCCACGAACACGTAGATCGCGATGCCGAACAGCAGCAACGCATTCAAGGCAGCGGCGAGAATCTCGAAGCGTCGGTAGCCGAACGTCCGCTTTTCGTCCGGCGCCTTGCGTCCCAGCCAGATTGCCAGCAGCGCAATCACTAGCGCCGCTACGTCGGTCATCATGTGGGCGGCGTCGGATAAAAGGGCGAGGCTGTTGAAGACGATCCCGCCGATCACCTCCGCCACCAGATAGGCGGAGGTCAGGGCTAGCGCCCAGCCGAGCATCTTGGCGTTGGCGCCTGCCGTGTGGTCGTGCGAGTGCCCGGCCGAGCCGTGGTCATGGGCCATGGTTCGCCTCCTCATATGGGGTTGCAGGTACGGTGTCGGCTGGTCGCCATCCGCCGAAGCGGGCGTAGAGCGTCGGCAGGACGAACAGGGTCAGCAGCGTCGCCGAGATGAGGCCGCCGATGACGACCGTCGCCAACGGCTTCTGCAATTCCGCGCCCGCACCGTGGCCGAGCGCCATCGGCACGAAGCCGAGGCTGGCGACGAGCGCAGTCATGGCGACGGGCCGCAGGCGTGCGAGCGCCCCGTCTTGGGCGGCCTGCACCCGGTCGATGCCACGCGCCATGAGGTCGTGGATGGAAGACACCATGACCAGCCCGTTGAGCACTGCGATACCCGACAACGCGATGAAGCCGACGGCGGCGGACACGGAGAACGGCATTCCCCGGAGGACCAGGGCCAGCACGCCACCGACGAGCGCGAGCGGCACGCCGGTGAAGACGATCACCGCGTCGCGCAGCGAGCCGAGCGCGCCGTAGAGCAGCAGCATAATGACGGCGAAGCAGACGGGCACGACCAGCAGCAGTCGGTCGCGCGCCGAGGCGAGGTTCTCGAACTGCCCGCCCCATTCGACGAACGTCCCGGGCGGCATCTTCACCTGCGCGTCGATGGCCGCACGAGCATCCGCCACTACGCCGGCAACGTCGCGATCGCGGACGTTCGCCTGGACGACGACGCGGCGCTTGCCGTTCTCGCGGCTGATCTGGTTCGGCCCGTCGACGACCGCGATGTCGGCCACCGTCGACAGCGGCACGAAGCCACCAGCTGACGTCGCCACCGGCACCTGCGCCACTTCGGTCAGGTCCGACCGCGATGCCTCCGATAGACGGATCACCACCGGGAAGCGGCGATCGCCCTCGAAGATCACGCCCGCCTCGCGACCGCCGATAGCAGCGGCGACGGTGTCCTGCACATCGCCGGCGGTGACGCCGATCCGCGACATCGCCATGCGGTTGGGGCGGATGTCGAGCATCGGCAGACCTTCGGTCTGCTCGACCCGCACGTCGACCGCACCACGCGTCTTGCGCAGGATGTCGGCAATGCGGCCGGCAGCGTCGTTCATGCCGCCGAAGTCGTCACCGAACACCTTCACGGCGACGTCGCCGCGAACACCGGCGATCAGTTCGTTGAAGCGCATCTGGATCGGTTGGGTGATCTCGTAGGCGTTGCCAGGCAGCGTCGAGAGTCTCTTCTCCATCCGCTCCACCAGTTCCTCCTTGGCGAGGCCGGGGTCGGGCCATTCGGCGCGCGGCTTCAGGATGACGAAGGTGTCGGTGGCATTGGGCGGCATCGGGTCCGATGCGATCTCCGAGGTTCCCGTGCGCGAGAAGGCGAAGCGGACCTCGGGCTGACGCGCGAGCATCTTCTCGACCTGGAACTGCATCGTCTGGCTTTGGTCGACCGAGGTGCCGGGGATGCGGACCGCCTGCACAAGGATGTTGCCCTCGTCGAGCTGCGGCAGGAACTCCTGTCCGAGCGTCGTGAACGCGACACCGGCGAGTGCCAGCGCACCCATCGCGACGCCCAGCGTGACACTCGGCCGCCCCATCGCCTTGGCGAGGCCCGGCTCGTAGCGGCGACGCAGCCAGCCGATGATCCGGCTCTCCTTCTCGTCGACCGGTCGGCTGAGCCAGATGGCGATGGCAGCGGGCACGAAGGTCATCGACAGGACGAAGGCGAAGACGAGCGCGATGATGACCGTCAGCGCCATCGGCTCGAACATCTTGCCCTCCACACCGGTGAAGGTGAGCAACGGTGCGTAGACAAGGATGATGATCGCCTGACCGTAGACGGACGGGCGGATCATCTCACGGGCCGATGCCGCAACCAGATCGAGGCGTTGCCGGAGCGGCAGCGGCTCGGCTCGGCCGTGCTGCTCGTCGCCAAGCCGCCGCAGCGCGTTCTCGACGATGATGACGGCGCCGTCGACGATCAACCCGAAGTCGAGCGCGCCGAGGCTCATCAGATTGGCCGAGACGCCTGCGCGGAGCATGCCGACGCTGGTCAGCAGCATCGTGATCGGAATGACGAGCGCCGCGATCAGCGCCGCGCGGAAGTTGCCGAGTAGCGCGAACAGCACGACGATGACGAGCAGCGCTCCCTCCGCGAGGTTGCGCGCGACGGTGGCGATGGTCGAGTTGACCAGCTCGGTGCGGTTGAGCACCGGCTTGACGACGACGTCGACGGGCAGCGCGCGGCCGATCTCCTTCAACCGTTCGCCGACTCCGGTGGATACGGTGCGGCTGTTCTCGCCAATCCGCATGACCGCGGTGCCGACGACGACCTCGCGCTCGTTCTCGGATGCCGATCCCATGCGCAGCGCCTGCCCGGTGCGGACGGTGGCAATCTGGCTCAGCAGGATGGGCACGCTCTCGCGCGTCGCCACCACGGTCCGCGCCAGTTCGTCGGCGTTGCGCACGCGACCATCCGCGCGGACTGCGAGGCCTTCGCCGTTGCGGTTGACGACGCCAGCCCCGGCGCTGGTGTTGTTGCGCTCAAGCGCGGTGGCGAGATCCTGAAGCGTGATCTTCATCGCCGCCATGCGCTGGATGTCGGGGACGACCAGATACTGCTTGGTGTAGCCGCCCAGACTGTCGACGCCGGCCAGCCCAGTACTGCTTTTCAGCTGCGGCGTGACGATCCAGTCCTGAACGGTGCGCAGGTAGGTCGCCTTGTCGGCGGCATCGACAAGGTGGTCACCCTCCGGGGTGATGTAGCTGCCATCCTTCTGCAGGCCGGGCTCGCCGTTGCGGTGATTGACCTGGTCGAGCTCACGATATTCAACCGTCCACATGAAAATGTCGCCGAGCCCGGTGGCGATCGGTCCCATCTCCGGGTTCACGCCCTCGGGCAGGCTCTCCTCCGCCGTGCGTAGCCGCTCGGCGACCTGCGATCTCGCAAAGTAGATGTCGGTCTTCTCATCGAAGACCGCGGTGATCTGGGCGAAACCGTTGCGACTGAGCGACCGGGTATGTTCGAGGCCGGGAATGCCGGCGAGCGCAGTCTCGACGGTGAAGGCGACCTGCTTCTCGATCTGGTCGGGCGAAAGTGCCGGCGCGACGACGTTGATCTGCACCTGATTGTTGGTGATGTCGGGGACGGCATCGATCGGCAGCCGCTGGATCGCGAACACCCCGGCGAGTGCCGCGGCGACGGTCAGCAGCAGGACGAGCCAGCGCTTCTCGACGGCGATGGTGACGATACGGGCGAGCATGACCTAGTCCTCGTCCTTCGCTTCGCCCTTGCCGAGTTCGGCCTTGAGCGTGAACGAGTTGGTGGATGCGATGCGCTCCTGGCCGGTCAGGCCGGTCGTGACGCTGACGGAACCGCCGTTCGTGCGGCCGAGCGTTACGGGTGTCGCCTTGAAGCCCGACGGCGTGCGGACGAACACATGCGGCTTGTCGCCGATCATCTGCACGGCGGCCGATGGCACGGCGATGCTGCGATCGCCGGTGGCCGGCAGCAGCACCGAGACGCTGACGTTCTCGCCGACGCGCCATGTACCGCCGGCGTTGTCGATGGTGGCGATGACTGGCACCAGGCGGGTGGTTTCGTCGAGGATCGGCGAGACGAAGGTCACGCGCCCTTCCTGACGCCGTCCCGCCGACGTCACCTCGACGCGCGCGCCCGGCACGACGCGTCCGGCATCGGCCGGCACCAGCGACATCGTCACCGACACCTTGGCCAGGTTCGCGACCCGGAAGATCTCGGCGTCGGCGGCGATCTGCTGGCCGAGCGTCGCCGATCGCGCGATCACCTGACCGGACATCGGCGAACGGACGGTGATGCGGTTGAGCGCCCCACCGCCACCACCGGTGGCCGATAGCTGCTGACGGGCGAGACGCAGCGCGATGTTCGCCTCGGTCGCGGCGGTGCGGGCGGCGACGAGGTCCTGTTCGGGCGATACGCGCTCTGCGAAAAGTCGCCGCTCGCGACGCAGGTTCGACTGGGCCAGCGTGGTGCGGGCGCGGGCGGCTTCCACCTCGGCGTTGAGGCTTGCGGCCTCCCGGCTCTCGATGACGGCCAACGTCTCGCCGCGGTTGACAGGCTGGCCGAGGTTGCGCGTGAGCGAGACGAGGCGTCCCGCGATGGCGGCCGACACCACCTGCACCCCCTGTGGGTCGCCCTCGATGGTCGCGGGAAGCTCGATCGCGCCCGCGACGCCGCCAACGGTCGGGCGGGTGACCTCGATGCCTGCGTCGGCAATTTGCTGCGCAGAGAGCGTGGCGGTCATCGGATCGCCAGTGGCTGCCTCTTTGGTCTCCCCGGGTTCGCCGGCGTTTTCCGCGGGTCCCGCCGGCCGGTCGCAGCCGGAGACGGCGAGCGCCAGGACGGCCGGCATGGCAGCCTTCATGATGCGGTTCATCGTTGATCGTCCTTGGGAAGCGGCGCGGCTGCGGTCAGCCGTTCCAGACGCGCCTGCGCGTCGTGATGAGCGGCCAGCGCGTCGATCGCGGCCGTGCGGGTCTCGAGCAGCGTGCGTTCGGCGTCGAGCAGATCGAGTTGCCCGAACTTGCCTTCGCGGTAGCCGATGCGGGCGATGCGGGCGGCCTCGGTCGCCGCGGCAAGCGCCGGTCCAGCGGCGTTGCGCGCCGTAGTCGCGGCGTTCTCGGCATCGACCTGCGCTGTCGCGACGTCCTGCTCGGCGTCAAGCAGCGCGGCGCGCCGCTGTGCATCCGACTGCTCGCGCTGGGCCTCGGCCACCGCGATGCTCGCGCGCCCGTTGTTGAAGACGTTGAGGGGGATGGAGACGCCGAACACCGCGGCGACGTCGTTGGTCTGCTCCAGCCGCCGCGCGCTGGCGCTGACCGTCAGGTCGGGCACCCGCTGGCTGCGTGCCAGACGCACCTGCGCGCTCGCCGTGTCGAGGTCGGCGCGCGCCACTGCGACGGTCAGGGTCCCGGAAGTCGCCATCGGTCGCATCGTGCCAGCCGAAGGCACCGCATCGAACCAGCTGCGATCGAGCTGTCTCACCGGCATGCCGAGCAGCCGGGCGAGATTGCCGGACGCAGCCTCGGCCGACCGTCGCGTTCGTTCGAGCGCCCCTTCCGCAGAAATGCGAGCAACGTCCGCGCGCTGCTCCTCGAGCGGCGATGCGCGGCCGGCCCGCACCCGCACGCGGGCGGCACGCAGCACTTCGGCCGCGATGCCTACCTGATCCTCCGCGATGATGACCCGACGCTGGGCGGCGGCGGCGGCGTTGTAGGTCTGTGTCACCCGCAGCCGCAGGTCGGCGCGAGCGATCTCGGCCTGAAGACCGGCACGTCCGATCTGCGCCTCGGCGACGGCTATGCGGGCGCCGCGCTTGCCGCCGAGCTCTAGCGGCAGCGCGAGGCCGAGCGTCGTCTCCGACGATCGCAGCCCCTGGTAGATGCCGGTGCCGGCGACGTTCTCCGTCTCGCCGACGATGGACGGGTTGGGACGAAGCCCGGCGACGCGGCGCTGCGCCTCGGCGGCACGAATGCCGGCCGCCGCCGCGTCCCGGAATGGCGAAGACGCGCCCGCTCTGTCGAGCGCCTCGGCAAGCGTGAGGACCGGCACCGGTGCGGCGGTTCGGTCGGTCTGGGCCTGCAGCGATGATGCGCAGGCGCCTGCGGCCAGTACGGCCGCAATGATGCGGTGCATGAGATGCTCCTGACGTTATTGACCCGGACGCGCGTCCACGCGCGCCCAATCGACGCGTCAGGCCTGCGGGGGGCGGAGGTCCGCTTCGGTGTCGTGCCCGCTCAGCGCGCGGCTGCGCACCGGCAGCGGCATTGCCGACGCGACGGAGACCGGCAGGGCGGCGGCCCGGACGGTCGGCGTGTTCACGTGGTGCTCGTGGCAGCTCGCGTGATGGTGCGGATAGCCCTTGTCGGCATCGGCCGGAACCTCGTCGCCGTCGCCTGGTGCATGGGCGGCCATCTCGGTCCTGCTCATCTCGACGCCGCCTGCTTCGGTAGCATGCGCCATGCCGGCCCACGTCGTAAGGACCAGCATCAGGCACGCCAGGAAGGGCACGAGCTTGCGCATGCCTTTTACTATCATTCCGCCGGCACCGTGTAACCCCGCCCATTCGGGACGATCTCGGATCGCGCCTGCATGATGATCTGCACGCCGCCGCTGATACCGAGCAGGGCCATGACGCCAGCGACGATCAGATCGGGCCAGGCGGTGCCGGTCCCGAACACGCCCGCTGCGGCGAGCACTACGGCGACGTTGCCGATCGCGTCGTTGCGCGAGCAGATCCAGACGGACCGCATGTTCGCGTCGCCGGTGCGATAGCGATACAGCATCAGCGCGACACCGGCGTTCGCCACCAGCGCGATCACGCCGACCACACCCATGATCCCGGCCTGCGGCGTGCCGCCGTGCCAGACCGCCCAAAGTGCCGCTGCCAGGACGTAGACGCCGAGGATTGCGAGCGTCGCACCCTTGAGCAGTGCCGCCCTCGCTCGCCAAGCCAGCGCCATGCCGGCCACGCCAAGACTGATCGCGTAGTTCGCGCTGTCGCCGAGGAAGTCGAGCGCGTCCGCCTGCAGTGCTTTCGATCCGCCGGCCACGCCGGCGACGATTTCGGCGGCGAACATGGCGGCGTTCACGCCGAGCGCGATCCAGAGCGCCCGCCTCCACCTGGGATCTGCGGATGTCCCCTTGTTCGATGATGCGCAGCAGCTGCCGCAGGCCATGGTCGTCGCCCTTCGTGTTCGTCGTGCGACGCCCTATATGGAGCCTGTAGCTGCTACAGGGTCAATAGGATGAATGCGCTGACGATCGGCAAGCTGGCTGAGGCGACCGGCACCAAGGTGGAGACGGTGCGCTATTACGAGCGCGCGGGACTGATCGCCCCTCCGGCTCGGACGACGGGCAACTACCGTTCGTATCGACCGGAGGACCTGGAGCGCCTTCGATTCATCCGCCGCACGCGCGATCTCGGCTTCTCGCTGGACGAGGTGCGCGCGCTGCTCGACATGGCTGAGCAGCGCGATCGGGACTGTGGGACGGTGGACGCCCTGGCCAACCGGCACCTGGAGGAGATTGACCGCAAGATCGCCGACCTGACGGCGCTTCGGCGCGAACTCGCGGGAGTCATCTCCAGCTGCGCTGGAGGCACCATGGCGGAATGTCGCATCCTCGAGGCATTCGCCCCGGGAGTCCGTTGATGGAGGTGGAAGCCATGTACGTTCCGGCTCGAGCCGCCTTCGGCAAGATCGTATCGGCTGCGGAAGTCGTCTCCGTTGATGCCAGCGAGATATCGAGCCCGACGCCGCAGCACCACTGAGGATCGGTATTCTTCACCCGTTTGGTGGTGACGGCCAAGAGCATCTAGGTGCTGACGCTGGCGCCCGGTCCGAACACGCACGGAAACCTGTCACATCAAGACGATAAACGCGCGCCCGGCGTTCATGGCGACAGCTTCGCCTGTCGAGGACACAGCGATGCAATCCGCTATCTAATCGACGCGTTTGTCAGATCGGCGATAACCCGGTTTTTTGTCGATAAATCTTGCGCGCCGTTGGCCCAAGGGACCGAGATATGATGATTCGGCGATGATTGATCGGACCCTGGGGCGAGTGCTTTAGATAGAAGTGATCGGCGTAGGGGGCGTCGATCCCCTTCGCCATATACTTTGCAAACTTGCTCGTCGTCTTCGCAGGCTGCACCATCAGGCAGCGGTCGGGCATGTTAGGCGCGAGCTTCTTCAGCGCGCGGCGGATGCGCTTTTCGAGATCGTCCCGATCAAGCGGCGACCAGCGCAGCAGCCAGTGCACATGGGTCGGTCCGTTCGGCGGGCGCTCCCACACAGCGATTGCGTCGAAGGTGCCGTACGCGGTGCCTTGCTTCACGCGGTAGTTCCAAGCGCGTCGCGTGTTTTCCCATATCTTCCGGAACAGTTCATACGGCTGCACGCTGCCGGCAAGCGCGGAGCTGAATTCTATGGTGATCACCGTTTCCATAGGCGACAGTGCCTTGCGCGCGAACCGCTCGGCATGCAGCAGCGACCGGGCGCTCTCCGGCCTCAGGCAAGTTCTCTTCGGCAATTGGGCCACGCCCGGAGTCATGGAGGTTCGCCACATAACCCCATGCTAAGCGGGCAACCGTTAATACCACGGCACCCGGTTTTCGTCGGTAGTACACCCCCCCGGAGACTTAATATAATCAATAGGCAGGGCAGGCCGCTTTGTGGCCTGCCGTCGCGGTGTCACACGGGGAAAAGCCGAAACATCCCCCACGTAGCACCAGCTACGACCACCAGCAGGACGACCGTAGCGAAAAGGTCGAGGCGGGCGGCCATGATGCGCTCCTCAGCGTCCTTACCGAGACTGGTGAAATAGAAGGCATGACGCAGATAGGCGAACAGCGGGGACGTCGACCGATCCACCGCAACCACATCGTCGTCCGAAAGCATCGATCCACGCTGCTTCGCGGTGCGCATCACCTTGCGACCGGCGTCATCGACGTTGCGGATAATCGTAGCCAATTCCTTCGTCACTCCGCGCAGGTCGGTGATAAACCCCTTCTCGGCTGCGGTGCGGCTACCCACGGCCTCGTCGACGCGATCGGCGGAGTGCAACAGGACCACGTAGAACCGCGCGAGTGCGTCTCCTTCGGTGATGCCGAGCACCTGCTCGGCGCGGATCAGCGCCTCCGTCGTCTGAGACGAAGGCGCGTGTCCGTAGATCGCGATGTACAGGTTCACGATCGCTGAGGTGCCGCCGGACATCAGTAGATGTCCGCCAGCGTCGCGGCGACCTCGGCTTCCCACATCTCGAAAGCCGCAACATTTCCGAAGGTCATGCGCGGGGCCTGCGGCAGCACGTCGAGTCCGATCTCATCCTTGCGGAAACGGTCATAGAGGTGCGGCGTCAGCTCGGGCATCTGTAGGACGATGCCGCCTTCTGCGAGGACGCTGTCGAGCAAATCCGAATCGACGTTGCTGTAGTTACCCAGGTCTCCGTGCCAGTGCGGCAGGTTCAGGATGAGCTGACCCGGGATGTGGGACATTCGCAGCGCATCAAGCGTCGTGCGCGAGGCGGCATCGAGGCCCATCGTCCACGTGACGGCGACCCGCATGAGATCGGGATATTTCTTCTGCACAAATCGGATGAGATCGTGGACGCGATCGAGATCGTCGAGTCGGCCACCGGGCACATTGACGAAGATACGGGCGCCGGGGTCTGCCTGCTGAACGGCGCTGAGGATCTGGTCCGCGGCGTCGTCACTCTTTAAGTCGACCTCATGCACCGTGTGGCGCTTTGAATAAGCGTTCAACACGTCTGCCTGCGTCACGCTGCACTCGACGAAGACGACAGGGTCGCCACGCTTCATCACCTCATGCGCGGCCGTGACGAGGCTTCCCGTCGATCCGACGCCGCCCTTTTCCTTTTCGAACAGGTGCAGGTATCGATAATAGTTCTTCATGTTCATAATGGATCTCCACTGTGTTGCTGTAATTTTGCGGCACGCGGGGCGGGCGGCGCTCGAGCCAAGCGCGAAATGCGGAAGTTCATCGCCGCCGCCGCTCCTCTCTCTGGCGGCGCGCGATTTCAGCGGCTGACAATCGGCCGTCTTTCTGATTGACGGTCGGACGGCGCTCGGCTGCTACGGCGCGATCCGGATTGACGATCTCGATCGGCGCGTTGACGTCCTCGATCAATTCGGCAGTCGCGGACGGCCCGTCCGAGGCTGGCTGAACCAGCGGCGGGAAGTGCGGGCGCGCGTTGGCGGCGATGCGCTCCAGAATGGCGTGGCCATCCGGCATATCCGCGAACGCCAAGATCTTGGTTGCAACGCCGTCGCGATTTGCGCCGGTCGGTTCCAGCACGCGGAGCGGCTCCAACGCCGCATGCCACCGATCGCCGGCATCGATGGCTGCGATCACCCCCCGCGCCACGTCCTCGCGGAGATCAGTCGCCTTAAACGCCCGGCGTCGGGGCGTTGGCCCGCCGCCGCCCCTGAGTCTGCGGGGATCCGCGAACGCCTGCTCGCCCAACGCCATTGTGATGGCACGCACACGAATGATCGCGAGCGCGACGCGGAGGTTCGCTGCGGCGGTCGGCGACGGCGCGACTTCATGAATGGCTGTATTGAGCTCGGTGTCGGCGTCATCGAGTTCGTCGATGAGCTGCTCACGGCCGTGGCGGGGATGCGCGAGGATCGACTTGAACCGTGGCGTTGCACGACGCTCGACCTCCGCCGACATGCTAAGGGCGAGCTTATACAGCGCGGGGCCGACGATCTCGCGTAGCGCAGCCTCGCTACGGAGGTCAGTCGCCGTGTCGCGCGTGGACTTATACTCACGCGCTGATGATGCGGCGGCGCTGACAATGAGGTCGGTTGCGACGCCGATCAGTGTATCAAGGGCCGACTGAAGCTGCTGCAACGTGAAGTCCTCCACCCGATCGAAGGGATTTCGATCTCAGGCGGACATCCATTTACGTGGCCAGAACCCTTACGTCTCGCAATAACGTCATTTGCGTATGCGGAAATGTCATAGGACGGCGGCTAAGGTAAGATATTTGATCGCTGTGCTTTCCTGAGGTAAGTCGGACCCTAAGTCAACTTACATTGGGTAAGACCTGTTCTAAGCGGCTGGCAATTTTCAGGCGCAATACCGTAGCTATGTGGCAGAACCACATTACTAATTTTTTTAGGCGCAATACCGTAGTTATTACGCGCTACGCACGTAACAACTACGCGGCTCGGCAGCCGCTGCGGCGGCGCCGCGCTGCGGAGCGCGAACCTCAGGGTCCGCGTCGCCGTGCACGGCTCTGGGCGGTCCGTGCTGCGGACCTTGGGTTGCGCCATCCCTTCGGTCGGCGCCAGTTCTGCATAGCACCTCGTCCCGCTCTTTCAGGCCTGCCGGCTCCGTGATCGATCAGGGGTAGGGGAAAAGCCGCGTGACGCGGCCACCGCGCCGGTCGATCCGCACCGCTAACCAGCGACGCGAAATTCGACATGAGGTGAAGCATATGGGTATCTGGCAGCAGCGTCCCCGCGACGACCATCCCACCGGGCGAGTGGTCGCCTTCGACATCGAAACGGTCGTGGAAGAGGAACCCGTCGACGGATCCTTCCCGCCCATCCCGCAGCATCGACCGGTCACGGCAGCGTTCCTTGGCGTAACCCGGTCAGCAGACGGGGGACACAGCTTCCGCCTCGACGTGCTGGTCTGCCGACCCGGTGACGAGGAACAGTTCTATCGGAAGGTCGATGCTTGTCTATCTCCCGGGGTGGTCGGCGTCGGCTGGAATTCGCGAGGCTTCGATCTGGCGGTTCTCCGTCTCCGGGCGATGTCTCATCAATGCTTCGGACTTGAAGGGCTGGCGCGGCAGGCGCAGTCGGCTCGCTACGACACCACCCATTGCGATCTGGCCGACCAGTTCTCCGGATACGGATCGTCGCGTACGCTGTCGTTGGCGGCCGTCTGCGAGGCGCTGCAGATTCCGGTGAAGACGTCCACCCACGGGTCGGACGTGGGCGCGCTGTGGCGCGCTGGCGACGTTGATGCCGTCATGCGCTACGTTGCCGAAGACACGATTGCGACCTGGATGTGCTGGCTTCATTGGGCCGCGTGGAAGAACGCTGACCCGGCTGAAATGGCTCTGCCGCTCGCGGATTTCGCCGTCTGGCTGCAGACGACGCCTGGACTGGAACCATTCCGCGGGTTTGCGGAATGCCCGCCGGCCCGGTGGGCGCTGGCGCAGGCACCGGCCGTCCGCGCCACAAGAGCATCGACCGACGTCGCGCGTCGGCTTGCTCAGGAACGCGACGAGCAAGGGTTCGCCGCGAACGCGCTCTGATCCGCCGAGCGCCACGCCCGGCTCTTGCATCAATCTTGTCATCCGCTGCCGGCGACGCCGGCGGCGCGATGACGTGTGTCCACCGGAGCACGTATGATTACCTGTCCCATCTACATCGCCCTTACCGCTGTAACTGTCGAGATGCCGGCTTCCGCCAATGGTGTTCACGCCGCTGAGACCAACCTCGTGGGCGTTGGGCTGTTCATCGCCAAACGCAATGCGGACGGCCGCTGGCGCTTCGAACGTCGCGCCCACGCGATCTCGGCCGGAGAGCCGGAAGGCACTTTGCTTGAATGGATCACATCCCGCCTACCGGGAGCCGCCATGATGATTGGCTGGAACGTCGACCACCAGCTCGTCCCGGCGTTGCTCGACGCCGCTGCAACCGCACCGCCAGCGGTCGCTCATCATTTCCTGGAGCGGCTCACGCATCTGCTGAAAGGCGGGGTCGTTGACATCGCGCTTAGGCATGGCGGTGCCGGCGCACCGACGCTGAATGAAGCCGCTTCAGGCATGGCGATCTACGCGCCCGTCTGGAACGTGGAGGTCATCACTGGTGCTTGGGCCATCGGCGCTGTCGATCGACTGCGCCGTGATCTCGCGGACGAGGCGATGGCGATCTGGCGGACTTTTGTTCGCACTGCCGGGGTGACCGGCCTCGACGCCGAGGCGGCGACCGATGCCTGGGTCCTGCGCCGCGCCAGTGCGACCGTAGGGGCGCGCAGCAGCAGCGCCACCTGACAGAATGCAGACAAAGCGGGGTTCGTTGAAGAGCGGAAAAGGAACCTCGGCCAACAGGCCTTCATATAAATGGAGACGACAATGACATCGCCATATCTCGACCTTGCCCAGAAATGGTCTCTCGCCTTGCGCACGTTGATGACTCATCCCGGTCACACCCACCGGTTCGACACAACCGCATGGTGCTTCAGCTCACCGCGCATCGGTGACGACATCGCTGCGATGGCCCAGCTCGCTGCCGACAAGGGTTGCGACCTCGTTCATGTCGCCTGCGCGCTCGACGCAGATGAACCACTCGGCGTGTCGCTGGCGATCCGGGGAAGAACGGGTGTGAGGTGGATCCCCAATGCTCGCCTGTACGCTGCGGACGAGAATGCGCCGATCGAACTTCTTACGGATAGCGACCGGTGGTTCATCGGCGCACTTCGCCGCCTCAGCGCGTCGGAGTTGCCGCCTCAGGCACGCCGTGTTTCGGGCGAGGGCATCGCGTGGCGCCGCTGGCGAGAAAAGGCTTCGCAAATGGAAGCGCCGAGTCGAGATGGAATGATTTGGGTGCCACGCGGCGGCACGATCAACGACGCGATCCCGTATGATCGGATCAACGTCACCACCTGACGCTCAGCAAGCACACCAAAAATTTCAAGACACATCTGACGACGCCGCCCCTCATCCGGGCGGCGTTGTCGCTTCAAGGAAAAGCGCATGCTTATCACGCAAGCTCAGCTCGCAGACGCCCGTCGCACATCGTTTGCTTCACCATCCCGCGATCGCCGGCCTGCCGACGCGATCGACTTTAAGGTACGACCAATTTCCGAGGACTGGATGCTGATCGACCGGATGCCGGCGTACAAGACCGCCACCTGCAACGTGGCCTATATTTGGCGGGACTCGGACGTCGCCGACCGGTTCGGCCCTATGCCGCCGACGTTTGCAGAGCGCCGGTATGAGTTGCGGGGGTCTGGCTTGTTGCTGCCCCAAAACGCGCCGCTATGGGCGACCAAGGACTATCAGATCTGGCAAGACGCAGATCAGGCGGCGCTCGCGACCGGGGATCCGACGGCGGTCAGCGCTTGGCATGTCATGCTGCAGATCCCGGAGACGGTGTCGCCAAAATGGTGGCATTGGATGCTGACGGGCTTTTTGCATAAAGAACTGGCCGGCAGAGGCGCCGCGGTAGCCTGGGCTATCCACGCACTGGAGGGCGATGACAAACGCTGGCTGGTTTCGCCACACGCGCATGCGATCGTGACGGCGAGACATTGGAAGTCGGGCGCGGCCAAGGGGCAACGCCACCCGGCGTGGATCGGGTCGTGGGAGCAGCAGCGGCGACTGGGATCGGCGTGGCGTCGTCGATGCGAGACGGCAAACCTCATGGCGCGGGCGGGCTTTCGATGGTCGACATTGCCGGTCATGGCCTGATGCGGACGGTTGTCATTCGCCCTTTCCTGCACTTGCAACTACACGAAGATCGTCACCAACAATCAAGCACGTGTGTCGATCTTCGCATATCAGCTGAAAAGGCGCCTGTAATAATTTCCGCTTGTCTGTGTCATGCCCGGCGCCGAAGTCAAACTTATGTCGAGATACTAAGCGCCGGCAGCCAAGCGGATTTTCCGCCTTAAAGGTTGTTGCAAAGAGTCTATTACCTTATTTTGGAAGACGACGATGCCGCTACTGACGCCGCCATCTTCCCCTGTACCGAACAGTTCGCAAACTCTCATGGCTAGTATTTGCCGCCGATCAGTTGCCGCCATCTGCGATCCGGGTCGTCCCGGCATCGCTGCGACGCTTACGAGTTACTCCAGCACCGACCCGGGAACGCTTCTCCATGGGCAGTAGCCGTATCGGATGCGGATCGATGTCGCGTGTGATTGTCGGGACGTAGCGCTCAATAAAGCCGCGTCGTTCGTGAAGTACGACATTGAGTCCTTCCGTTGCCATGCGCTTCGAATAATGCTTGCCGTTGGTGCCTTCACGGGCGTGGCCCATGACATCCGCACGCATCAACTCGTTGACGCCATCGACCTCGTAAAAGCTCGAACCCAAGGATCGAATGGAATGAATGTCCGGACCCTTGCCTGCGGGGTTGACGGGCAGGGGAAGGCGCTCGGCGATGTAATCGACCATGTGCTGCCAAGCGCGTTCATAGAAATGTGCACCGCCGCGCTTCTCCTCGTTGACGTACAGCTCGGGGAATAGCGCGACATGTCCTTCAGCCCGGATCGCCTCGACATAGTCCAGGAATCCCAGTCGGATCAGTTCGGCATGGATAGGAAGTCTGCGGTTCCGCGCACCGCGCTTCTCGCCCGCCATTTCGCCATCGCGCCCGCGGGTCAGATTGTCGCGAATGTGGAAATGCGGGACAGCGTGGTCGAGAGTGACGTCGGCGATCTCAAGCCCCGCAGTCTCCTCACGGCAGCTGTGATGGTAGAACCATAACAACGGTAGGAAATAGGCGGCATCGTGCCAGACATGGCGACCGGGTCCATCATCGCGCAGGCGTTTTAGCGCGCCACCGCCGCCCGTGTAGATCGGAGAGCGGAAGAGATGCTCCAGATGCGCGGTTGTCCAAGGCGGGCGTGTGTCGATGTTGGGATCGACCTTGATCACGATGCGCCCGGCACCGAAGTCCATCACGGTCGCGCCTGGAATACGCGGCTTCCACGACGTTGTAGCCAGATGCTTGGCGACCGTCGCCATCGTCGACAGGTCGCGGTTCGTCGTCTTCGGGTTGCGCCGATCGGCGGGGGCAACCGGCGGCAGCTCGGCGATCACGTCTGCGAAGGGGCGTGCCATGGCGCCCTTGGTCAGCGAGCCGTAGTAGAAGCGGGCGGGGAGCTTCTGGATGCCCTTTTTAAATGCCGCCGCATCGAGATGGGTATACGCGCCAAGTGGCTTGTCGCCGGTGATCCAGGCGAAGGTTTCCATAATACGGCGCTGCTGCTTCAGGTCTCCCTTCCAGATGCCGTCCGTCTTCAGGTCGCTAAGTATGTCGCCGATTGCGGCGCTAAACGGACGCGGGTCGTAGACCTGAAACTGACTGTCGACCGTCGGCGTGATCGGAACGACCACCGGGTCGTTGGTCGGCATCAGGTTGGGCAAATTGGTCGGTGGACCAAGGTCCGCCATCAACGCGGCGATCGGATCGGCCGCGTCCATGATGTCGTCGTCAAAAATGCGCTGGACCCGGGTGCAGGCGCTTGCCGCAGCGCGGATCAGGTGCGTCCGGGCGACAGCGATGGTGTGGGCGTGAACAGGTGCCCGTATCGCTTCGAGACGCTTCGCGACCACCTCATCGCTCAGCACATCGCGGATCTGCTGCGCATATTCTTCGATCGCCGGGACGTCGGCGCCAAGTCCGCGCCGCACCAGTTCGGCGCGGTCTTGATCGGTCAGGCCGAGATGACGGTCGGGGCGACGGATGATCCGGTACGCTTCGGCTTCTTGCGCTGCGACCTCGGGCACGGACGAGGACCAGGATGCATTTTCATAGGCGCTATGGACGTAGGACGTGAGTTCAGCTTCTAGAGCCGCACGGAAGAGCGCCTCGATCTCGGGTCCCGTCAGGCGTCGCCCCTCTTCCAGCATTGCCTCCACGCTCGATTTCACCCGTACGAAGCGCGCCGACAGGATCGCCGCGCGAGTGCGCGCGACCTTCGGGTCGGCGGTGCCCAAAGCGACCGATAGCGGGATTGAGATAAGATTTTGGAAATGGACGCGGCGCCTGAAGGTGTAGCGGCCGGCACGTCGGTGGGCATGGGGGATGTTGCACACAGTGGTCTTCGCCTTTCGGCGTGTGTCACCGGCGTGTGCTACAGCTCTGTGCACAGACCGGAATAAAACACACGCAAAGTGGCGGAAATCCGTCGCTTTCGCGATATAGTGGTCGGGGAGACAGGATTCGAACCTGCGACCCCCTGGTCCCAAACCAGGTGCGCTACCAGCCTGCGCCACTCCCCGACCGAAGGGTCCGACTAGGCGAAGCGGAGGCGGCTGGCAAGCGGGGACAGACAATTGTCCGGGCGATGGCCGACGCGGTGGCGGAGAGGGTGGGATTCGAACCCACGGTGGGCGTGAACCCACGGCGGTTTTCAAGACCGCTGCCTTAAACCACTCGGCCACCTCTCCGCGATGCGTCGCTCCTAGAGCGACCGCGCCCATATGTGCAAGGGGTGCGACGATGCGAGATACCGCCGATCGGCCTGCTGTGGCACTGTCGGACCATGCGGGGGACATTTCAAATCACCAGGACGGCGCGTGGCGTCGTCGCGGCGGCGCTGCTGATGACGGCGAGTGCGGGACCGGCGCACGCACAGTCCGGCATGACGGGCGAGGCGGGATTTCAGTCCTATCTCGTCACGCTGCGTCAACAGGCGCTGGCCGCCGGTGTAAGGGCTGACACGGTCGACAGCGTGTTTCCGACGCTGACGCTGAACACGCGGGTGATCGAGCTGGACCGGGCACAGCCGGGCGGCGGGCCGACCGGGCCTTCGACCGCCATCGCCAATTTCGCGCCCTATCGCGCCCAGCATGTCGATGCCGCGCGCATTGGCCGGGGACGGACGACCTATCAGGCGCAGCGCGGCCGGCTGAGCCGGATCGAGCGTGAAACCGGCGTGCCCGAATCGATCATGGTCGCGATCTGGGGGCATGAAACCAATTATGGATCGTACACCGGCAACTTCGATCTGCTGCGTTCGCTGGCGACCCTGGCCTATGAGGGGCGGCGGCGCGACCTGTTCGCCGGCGAGTTCATCGCCGCGCTGAAGATCATCGACCGTGGCATCCCGCGCGACCAGCTGAAGGGCAGCTGGGCAGGGGCGATGGGCAATCCGCAGTTCCTGCCGTCGATCTATCTGCGGCTTGCGCGTGACGGCGACGGCGATGGTCGTGCGGATATCTGGAACAGTCCGGCCGACACGCTGGCCTCGATCGCCAACTACTTCGTCAACGCCGGCTGGCGCGCCGGCGAGCCATGGGGACTGGCCGTGTCGGTGCCGACGACGTTCGACCGATCGAGCGTGCAGAACCGGCTGGTTTCGCCACGTTGCCCGCGCGTCTTCGCCCGGCACAGCGGCTGGCGGACGATCGGTGAATGGCGCGCGCTGGGCATGATGCCGCAAGGCGGCAGTTGGCCATCGGACCGGGTGATGGCCACGCTGCTGGAGCCGGATGGGCCACAGGCAACGGCGTATCTGCTGACCGGCAATTACCGCGTCATCCTTGATTACAACTGTTCCAATTTCTACGCGCTGTCCGTCGGATTGCTGGCCGATGCGGTCCAGCGTTAAGGCGCTTTCGCTGGCCTTCGCACTCGTCGCGTGCAGCGGCGGTCGCGATGGTCAGGCATCCGGCCTGCGGGTCGGATCCGGCGGCGCCTATATGGCGACCGGTCTGTCGAGCTGGTATGGCGAGGAACTGGCCGGCAACCGGACCGCGTCGGGCGAACGGTTCGACCCGCGCGGCATCACCGCCGCGCACCGGACGTTGCCGCTTGGGTCGCTCGCCGAGGTCACCGATCTGAACACGGGGCGGTCGATCGTCGTGCGGGTCAATGATCGTGGGCCACACCGCGACGACCGGCTGATTGATCTGTCACAGGGGGCTGCACGGCTGCTTGGAACCGACCGGCGATCCGTCGCGTCCGTTCGGGTGAGGACGGCGATCTCCGGTGCGACAGTTTCGGCGCGCTCCCTGGTGCCGGATATTACTCCCGCCGCGGTAAGCATCCCGAAGTCGGTGAGCGGCCGGTACAGCGTACAGGTCGGCAGCTTTTCCAGCCAGCCACGCGCGCAGGCGCTTGCCGACCGGATCGACGCGTCGGTGCGGCGCGACGGCGCCCTGTACCGCGTTATCCTCGGTCCGTTCGAGGATGCGCGATCGGCGCAACGCGCGCGTGACGCGGTCGTCGGGCGCGGCTATGGCGATGCACGGATCCTGCCCCGGGATTGAGTTTTCCTTCGTTTCACGGACATTCGCATGAAGAAGCTGATCGCTGCACCGCTCGCCGTCATGATGGCCACCTGTCCGACCATGGCGGCCGCACCGCAGTTCCAGACGACCGCGCCGATCGCCTATATGGAGGATCTGTCGACCGGGGCCGTGCTGTTCGCGCGCGATGCCAACCGCCGCATGCCGCCCGCCTCGATGGCCAAGATGATGACGGTCTATGTCGCGTTCGACATGATCAAGAAGGGCGAGCTGAAACTCGACACGATGGTCACGGTCCGGCCCGAAACCTGGGCGAAGTGGCACGGGCCGCAGGCGGGATCGACGATGTTCCTGTCGTCGGGGGAGAATGTCAGCGTCGCCAATCTGCTCTACGGCATCGTCACCTTGTCCGGCAACGACGCCTGTGTGGTGCTGGCCGAGCATATCTCGGGCACGGAACAGGCGTTCACCGAGCGGATGAACCGGGCGGCGGCGCAACTGGGCCTGAAGGACAGTCATTTCGGGACCGCCAACGGCTGGCCCGACAACGGTGTCACCTATGTCACCGCCAAGGATCTGGCCGACCTGGCGGCGGCGACGATCATCCAGCATCCGGCCCTGTACAAGCAGTTCTATTCGCGCCGGGATTTCACCTGGGGCAAGACCATGGGCGGCAGCGCGATCACCCAGGCCAACCGCGATCCGTTGCTGGGTCGGGTCGCCGGTGCCGATGGTCTGAAGACGGGGCATACCGAGGAGGCCGGGTATGGTTTTACCGGGTCGGCCGAACAGAATGGCCGCCGACTGGTGATGGTGCTGGCGGGTTTGTCCAGCGCGAACCAGCGGGTTGAGGAATCGGTGCGGTTCATGGACTGGGGCTTTCGCGCCTGGCAGGCCAAGCCGCTGGTCGCCAAGGGGCGCAAGGTCGAAACCGCCGAGGTCCAGATGGGCAGTTCGAGCAGCGTTGGCCTGATCGCGCCCAAGGCACTGACGGTGACGGTCCCGGCCGGCCTCGGCAGCGATATCAAGGCCCGGGTCGTCTATAGCGGGCCGATCAAGGCACCGATCAAGGCGGGGCAGCATATCGCCGATCTGGTCGTCAGTGCGCCCGACATGCCTGAACAGCGCCTGCCGCTGGTCGCCGAAAAGGATGTCGCGGCGGCCGGATTCTTCGGCCGCGCCTGGTCTGGCCTGACGTCCTTCTTCGGGTGATCGGCCGCTTCATCTCGCTGGAGGGCGGGGAGGGGGCCGGCAAGTCGACGCAGGTTCGCGCGCTCGCCATGGCTTTGGAGGCGCGCGGCATCGTGGTCGTCATCACGCGCGAACCGGGTGGCAGCGATGGCGCGGAGGCGATCCGTGCGCTGTTGATGCAGGGCGACGTCGCCCGCTGGAGTCCGCAGGCGGAGACGTTATTGTTCGCCGCCGCGCGCGCGGATCATGTGGAGCGGACCATCCGCCCCGCGCTGGACGCTGGTCGCTGGGTGCTGACCGATCGCTATGTCGACTCCACTCGCGCCTATCAGGGGATCGGGGGCGTGGACGACGACGCGATCCTGGCACTGCACCGGTTCGGCAGCGGTGGGCTGATGCCCGATCGCACCTTCCTGCTGGGTCTGCCGGTCGAGCAGGGGGTGGCACGCGCGACGGCGCGTGACGGTGCCGCTGCCGACCGGTTCGCCGCGCGGGGGGAGGGGTTTCATCTGGCCGTGGCGCAAGGTTTCGAGCGGATCGCGCGCGACGACCGCGACCGGGTGCGGCTGATCGACGCCAGCCGTCCGGCGGCGCATGTCACCGCCGACATCATGGCGGGTCTCGCCGACCTGCTGCCATGACCGAAGTCTTCGGCAATGCCGCCGCGCATGATGCTTTTCTGGCGGCGATGCGGAGCGGATCGCTGCACCACGCCTGGCTGTTTTCTGGTCCGCAGGGCGTCGGCAAGGCGCGCTTCGCGCACAGCGCGGCGCTGCGCCTGCTGGCGGAGGCGGGAAAACCGGACGTGCCGTTGCCGGATGGCTTTGCCGTGCCGGAGGGCCATCCGATCCGCAGTCTGTTCGACGCGGGCACCCACCCCGATTTCCGCGTCATGTCCCGGTTGCCGAAGGACGCCGAAAAACCCGATCAGGATATCGCACGCAGTATCACCATCGCGCAGGTCCGGGCGTTGCAGCCGCTGTTCGCGACCACGCCGTCGCTCGGCCCGCGCCGGGTCGTCCTGATCGATTCGATCGACGATCTGGAGCGCGGCGGCGCGAATGCCCTGCTGAAGAACCTCGAAGAACCCCCGGCGGGCACGATCTTCCTGCTGGTCAGCCACGCCCCGGGCCGGCTGCTGCCGACGATCCGGTCACGGTGCCGCCTGTTGCGGTTCGAGGCGCTGCGTGACGATGACGTCGCCGCCGCGATTCGCGCGCACAGCCCGGATGCCGGGCCGGACGAGGTCGCGGCGCTGGTCCGCGCGGGCGATGGCGCGCCGGGCCGCGCGCTGCGCTTCGCCGGGCTGGATATCCCGGCGATGGACGACGCGATCGACCGCATTGCGACCAGCGGCGACCCCGGCAATGGCGAGCGCGTCAGGCTGGCCCGGTCGCTGGCGCTGAAGGCGGCGCACCCCCGTTATGAAGCGTTTCTCGATCGTGTGCCGAGCTATATCGCCCATGCGGCCCGTACACGGCAGGGACCGGCGCTGAAGATCGCGCTGGACGCCCAGGCGGAGGCGCGGGATCTGGCCGGCGCGGCGCTTGGCCTGTCGCTCGATGCGCAGGGAACCGTGTTCGAGATGGCCGGTATCCTCGCGCGGCTTGCGGGTGCTTCACCTCGCTGACCGGATGTTCTAGGAGCGCGGGCATGGGCGAACCTTTTTATATCACCACCGCGATCAGCTATCCCAACGGACGCCCGCATATCGGCCACGCTTACGAGGCGATTGCGGCCGATGCCATTGCGCGGTTCCAGCGTCAGGCCGGTCGCGACGTGCGGTTCCAGACGGGAACCGACGAGCACGGGCTGAAGATGGTGCAGACCGCGCGTGGACTTGACCGGACGGTCGAGGATCTTGCCGCCGAAATGTCAGGATATTTCCGGGCAATGTGCGACGATCTCGACATTTCCTATGACCGGTTCATCCGCACGACCGAACCCGACCACCATCGGGCCAGCCAGGCGATCTGGCAGGCGATGGAGGCCAGTGGCGACCTGTATCTCAGCCGCTACGAGGGCTGGTATTCCGTCCGTGACGAGGCGTTCTACGACGAAAAGGAAGTCGTGACGGCCGAGGACGGCACGAAGCTGTCGCCACAGGGCACGCTCGTCGAATGGACCGCGGAGGAAAGCTGGTTCTTCCGCCTGTCGAAATATCAGCAGCCGCTGCTCGACTATTTCGCGGCCAATCCCGACTTCATTCGTCCCGAAGGACGCCGGAACGAGGTGATCCGTTTCGTCGAGGGCGGCCTGTCCGACCTGTCGGTGTCGCGGACCAGCTTCGACTGGGGCGTGCCGGTGCCGGGCAGCGACGGGCATGTCATGTATGTCTGGGTCGATGCACTGACCAATTACCTGACCGGCCTCGGCTATCCCGACCAGTCCGACGACTGGCGGTTCTGGCCGGCCGACGTCCATCTGATCGGCAAGGATATCGTCCGCTTTCATGCCGTGTACTGGCCGGCGTTTCTGATGTCGGCGAACATCGCGCTGCCCAAGACAGTGTTCGGGCACGGCTTCCTGCTGCATCGCGGAGAAAAAATGTCGAAATCGCTGGGCAACGTCGTCGATCCCGGCGATCTGGCCCGCGCCTTCGGAGTCGATGCGTTGCGTTATTTCCTGCTGCGCGATGTCAGCTTCGGGCAGGACGGCAGCTATTCGGCGGAAGCCATTGTAACACGGGTCAATGCCGAACTGGCCAACAGCTTCGGCAACCTCGCGCAGCGCACCTTGTCGTTCATCGCCAAGAACCTTGAGGGCGCCTTGCCGGAGGCCGGTCGGGGCGATCCCGCCGACGCCGCCTTGCTCGCCGACGTCACCGCCGCCGGTGCCGCGTTTCGCGCCGGGTTCGACGACCTGTCCCTCAACCACGGGATCGAGGCGTGGATGCGCGGTGTCCATGCCTGCAACCAGTATATCGACGTTCAGGCACCGTGGAGCCTGCGCAAGACCGACCCCGACCGGATGCATGCCGTTCTAGGAACACTGGTTCGCGCGATCCGGCAATTGGCGATCATCATCCTGCCGGTGGTGCCGAAGGGGGCGGGGCACGTCCTTGATCTGCTGGGCGTCACGGTCCGCGATCATGCGGCGATCGACGATGCGGGCTGGTACGCGGCACAGGTTGCCAGTGGGTTTCGGCTGGCCGCTCCGACGGCGGCGTTTCCCCGCCTCGAAATGCCGGTGGAGGCGGCCTGATGCTGGCCGACAGCCACTGCCACCTGAACTACAAGGGGCTGGCCGAGGATCAGCCGGCGATTTTGGCCCGCGCGCGCGCGCGCGGTGTGACAGCCATGCTGAACATCGCCACGCGCGAAAGCGAATGGGATGCCGTCGTCGCGACCGCCGAGCGCGAGCCGGACGTCTGGGCGACGGTGGGCATCCATCCGAACGAGGCGGGCACTCATCCCGATGTCGACACCGCGCGGCTGGTGGCGCGCGCCGCGCATCCGCGGGTCGTCGGCATCGGCGAAAGCGGTCTTGATTATTTCTACGAACATTCGGCCAAGGCCGCACAACAGAACGGTTTTCGCAGCCATATTCGTGCCGCGCGCCAGACCGGCCTGCCGATCGTCGTGCATACCCGCGATGCCGAGGACGACACGATCGCGATCATGGCCGAGGAGATGGAGCAGGGGGCCTATCCCGGCGTCATCCATTGCTTCACCGCCAGTGGAGCATTCGCCGACAAGGCATTGGATCTGGGCCTTTATATCTCGATATCCGGGATCGTGACGTTCAAGAACGCGCGCGACCTGCAGGATACGGCGGCGCGGCTGCCGATCGAGCGAATGCTGATCGAAACCGACGCACCCTTTCTCGCGCCCGTGCCGAACCGGGGCAAGACCGGCGAGCCTGCGTTCGTTGCCGACACGGCCGCCTTCCTGGCCAAGCTGCGCGGCGAGGACGAGATGGAATTGCGCGAACGTACGGCACGCAATTTCCACGAACTGTTCGCAAAGACCAGGAGGTGAGGGCCACCATCCTGGGGTCGGGCACCTCGTCCGGCGTTCCCCGTATCGGCAACGACTGGGGCGTTTGCGACCGGGCGGAACCCCGCAACCGACGTCGCCGGGCGTCAATTCTGATCGAACACGCCGACACCCGCATTCTGGTCGACACCAGCCCGGACATGCGGGAACAATTGCTCGCGGTCGACACCGCCGCACTGGACGCGGTGATCTGGACCCACGATCATGCCGATCACTGTCACGGCATCGACGACCTGCGGCAGGTCTTTCACGCAATCGGCCGCCCGGTGGAGGGCTATGCGCGCCCGGACACGCTGAACGCGATCCAGACGCGGTTCGCCTATGCCTTTTCCGGCCGGGTCGGTTATCCGGCAACGATCGCGGGTAATGCATTGCCCGATCGCCTGACGATCGGCGGGATCGCGATTGGCGTGACCGACCAGCCGCATGGCAACATCACCTCTGCCGGATTACGGTTTGAGGCCGGCGGCAAAGCGATCGGCTATGCAACCGACGCCGCCGCGATGACGCCGGAGATGATGGCGCTCTATGCCGACCTCGACATCTGGATCGTCGATGCGCTGCGCCGCGCGCCGCACCCGACGCACGCCAATCTGCCCACGGTTCTCGACTGGGTCACGATGCTGAAGCCCAGACGGACCGTGCTGATCCATATGGACCACACCATGGATTATGCGACGCTGGTTCGCGAGCTGCCCGCCGGTGTCGAGCCGGGCTATGACGGACTCGTCCTGTCGTGATGGAAATGCGCGGCGCGGAGATCCTGTTATACGGTCTCATCATCCTGCTGCCGCTGTCGTCGCTGATCGCACGCCGACCGAAACCCGGCGCATTGGCGCGAATGGCGCTGGCATGGCTCGGCATCTTCGCCATCGGTCTGCTCATCGCCAGCCAGCGGACATGGATTGCCGAAGCCGCCCACAACCTGTTCGGTGAACAACAGGTTGCCGGTGGCGAGACGCGGATCCGCATGGCTGACGACGGACATTTCTACGGCGATGTGATGGTTAACGGCACGTCAAGGCGGATGCTGATCGACAGCGGGGCGACCACGACCGCGCTGTCGATCGAAACCGCAAAGGCCGCCGGCATCGACGTCGACGAAAGCCCGTTCGCGACGGTCATCGAAACTGCCAACGGGCCCGTTACCGCGCAGGTGGCCACGGCGAAGTCGATCGTGATCGGCTCAGTCACCGCAACCGATCTTGGTGTGGTCGTATCACCCGCATTTGGATCGACAGACGTCATCGGCATGAATCTGCTGTCACGCCTGAAGTCATGGCATGTCGAGGATCAGGTGCTGGTCCTGACACCAAAATAACAGTCAATTTTACATAATGTTCATTATCGGACTATCGGAGGTGCCGGCGTGACCGAGCGATTATTGGCGATCATGGCGCGGTTGCGCGACCCGGATTCCGGCTGTCCCTGGGATATTGCCCAGACACCGTCCTCGATCGTTCCGTACACGATCGAGGAAGCCTATGAGGTTGCCGACGCGGTTGCCTCCGGCGATCCAGCGGCGTTGCGCGACGAGCTGGGTGACCTGTTGCTCCAGGTCGTCTTCCAGTCCCGGATTGCCGAAGAAGCCGGTGACTTTACCTACACCGACGTCGTCGCCGCGATCTGCGACAAGATGGAACGCCGTCACCCCCATATCTTCGGTGACGGGACGCCCGGTCCGGGCTGGGAAGCGATCAAGGCGGCGGAGCGTGGGTCGAACGGCGCGCTGGCGGGTGTCGCTTCGGCCCTGCCGGCACTCAGTCGCGCGGAGAAGTTACAGAAGCGTGCGGCACGGGTCGGGTTCGACTGGCCCGATGCAGCCGGCCCACGCGCGAAGGTCGTCGAGGAATTGACCGAGGTCGACGAGGCGACTGGTGCCGCCGTGGCCGAGGAAATCGGTGATCTCCTGTTTTCGGTAACCAACTGGGCGCGACATCTTGGCATCGATGCCGAAGCCGCGCTGCGGTCGGCCAACACGAAGTTCGAGCAGCGTTTCGCCAGCATGGAGGCGTTGGCCGGCGACACGTTCGCCGGCCTGTCGCTCGATCAGAAGGAGGCGCTGTGGCAACGGGTCAAGACGCAGCCGATCGCTGGTTGAACCGGGCAAAGTCTTCCTCTGACAAGCGCACGTCATAGGCGGTCGACAGATCGTCAGACTCCTGCCCCAACACCTCGCCATGTGCGTGCAGCCATGCGGCCCCCGCCCCATCGGATGCATCGAGCATGATCGTGTAGCGACGATGTGCGGCGGTCAGACGGGCGGCGACCTGGGTGACCAGTGCCTCCATCCCCTGCCCGTCGAGCGCGGAGATCGCGACGACGTCGTCGCGGTGATCGGCGTGACCGCGCATCTCGATCGCGTCATCCTCGCCGAGCAGATCAAGCTTGTTCCAGACCTCGAACCGGGGCGTCGTTTCCGACACGCCGATCTCGGCAAGCACGGCCTCCACGTCGGCACGCTGCGCCTCGGTATCGGGGTGCGCGATGTCACGAACGTGGATCAGCAGATCGGCCGACACCACCTCCTCGAGCGTCGCCTTGAACGCGGCTACAAGCTGCGTCGGCAGGTCAGAGACGAATCCGACCGTGTCGGACAGAATGGCCTTGTCGACGCCCGGCAGGGAAATCTGCCGTAACGTGGGGTCGAGCGTCGCGAACAGCAGATCCTCGGCCATCACGGACGCGCCGGTCAGGCGATTGAACAAGGTCGACTTGCCCGCATTGGTGTAGCCGACCAGCGCGATCACCGGCCACGGCGCACGCTGGCGCCGATCGCGATGCAGCCCGCGCGTGCGGCTGACCTGCTCCAGTTCCTTGCGCAGACGTGCCATCCGGTCGCGGATCAGGCGTCGATCGGCCTCGATCTGGGTTTCGCCCGGACCGCCGAGAAAACCGAAACCGCCGCGCTGACGCTCAAGATGGGTCCAGCTGCGCACCAGCCGTCCCGCCTGATAGTCGAGATGCGCCAGTTCGACCTGAAGACGCCCCTCGGCCGTTGCGGCACGCTCGCCGAAGATTTCCAGGATCAGACCCGTCCGGTCGATGACCTTTGTTTCCAGTTCCTTTTCCAGATTGCGTTGCTGGACCGGGGTCAAGCTGGCGTCGAACACGACTAGCCCGGCGTCCTCCATCCGCACCAGTGCGGCCAGTTGTTCGCACTGGCCCTTGCCGATCAGCGTCGCCGGCTTGGCCTGCCGGACCCGGAAGGCGATCCGATCAGCGACATCCACGCCGATCGCCATGGCAAGGCCGGCGGTTTCCGCAAGTCGGGCATCCGCATCACGCTGCGCGTCGCCCTGATCCGGCAGCACGACAATCGCCCGCGTGCCCCGCGCGAATTCGCCCCGGTCGCGTTCGAACCCGGTGCTCAATCTTCATCGTCCGCATCGGCCGGCTCGTCCGACAGGTTCAACGGGCGCGCCGGCTGAACCGTCGACACGGCATGCTTGTACACGAGCTGCGCCAGTCCCTCACGCTGCAACAACATGCAGAACAGGTCGAACGCGGCGATGTGGCCTTGCAGCATGACGCCGTTGACCAGAAACATGGTGACGCTGTCGTCGGATTTGCGGACGGCGTTCAGGAAGATTTCCTGCAACAGCGGCTGCTTCTTCTGCACTTCGCCCACCGCGTCGACGATGCTGGCGACGTCGATCTGGCCGGCCGGCATGATGGTCGAGATCGCATGCTTGTAGATCAGTTGCGACTGGCCATCGCGGCGCAGCAGGACCGAAAAATTGTCGAACCAGGTCACGATGCCCTGAAGTTTGACACCCTTGACAAGAAACATCGTCACCGGGGTCTTCGTGCGGCGAAGCGCGTTCAGGAACAGATCCTGTAGCGAGCCGGTCTTGGTGTCGGCCATGATGGCGTCCCTTTTTATTGGCGGGGTTTGCCCCGCGATGCGCCGGTTCCGGCGTCGGATGGCCGCAATACCCTGCGACGCCGTATATCTAGGATCGCGCATGGGCCTCGTCCAGAGGCGCAGCTTATGGCCCGTGCGCTATTCCTCGCGCGTTTCGGTGATACCCAACAGCTTCAGTTTGCGGTGCAGTGCGGATCGCTCCATGCCGATGAAGCTCGCGGTGCGCGAGATGTTGCCGGAAAACCGGCGGATCTGAACCCGCAGATATTCCCGCTCGAACGTCTCGCGGGCCTCGCGCAAGGGCGCCCCCATGATCGCGCCGCCGCCCGCCATCTCACCCTGATCGCCAAGCACCTCCGACGGCAACAGGTCGGTCTCGATCCGGCCGACCCGATCACCCGGGGCCATGATGATCGTGCGCTCGACCACATTGCGGAGCTGGCGGACATTGCCCGGCCAGTCGTAGGATTGCAGCGCAACCATCGCATCCGCTGCGATTTCCGGCGTCGGCACCCGCCGTTCGGAGGCGTAATGCGCCATGAAATGCTGGACGAGCGCGGGAATGTCCTCCCGCCGTTCGGACAGCGGCGGGATCAGGACCGGCACGACGTTAAGCCGGTAATAGAGATCCTCGCGGAAGCGTCCTTCCGCGATTTCGTCGGTCAGGACGCGCGCGGTGGCGGATACGACGCGAACGTCAACCTTCACGACGCGCTGGCCACCAACGCGTGTAAAGCTCTGATCGGTCAGCACGCGCAGGATCCGGGCCTGCGTCGTGATCGGCATGTCGGCGATCTCGTCCAGAAACAGCGTGCCGCCATGCGCCTGTTCGAGCAGGCCGGGCCGAACGATGCCGCCGGTTTCCTCCGCGCCGAACAGTTCCTCCTCGACCCGCTCCGGGGTCATGCGCGCGGCGCTGACGATCACGAAGGGGGCGTCGGTACGCTGGCTCCAGCCGTGGAGCAGGCGCGCCGCCACTTCCTTGCCGACGCCGGCACCACCCATGATGAGCACCCGGCTGCCGGTACCAGCCACACGCTTCAGGGTCGCCCGTACACCATTGATCGCGCTGGAATTGCCGGTCAGATCGGACTCGCGCCCGGCCGACGCGCGTAGTGACGCGACCTCGCGCTTCAGTCGCTCGGTCTCGGTGGCGCGCGCGACCATTAGCAGCAGGCGTTCGGCCTCGAACGGCTTTTCGATGAAATCGGCGGCACCCTTGCGGATGGCAGCGACCGCCGTGTCGAGGCTGCCGTGCCCGGAAATGACCAGAACCGGAATCGACGGATCGCGCCGCTTGATCTCGTCCAGCAACTCCAGCCCGTCGAGCCGCGATCCCTGCAACCAGACGTCGAGCAGAACGAGCGATGGACGCCGGGCGGCGATCGCCTCCAGCGCGGAATCGCTGCCGGCCGCACCGCGCGTTTCATAACCTTCGTCTTCCAGGACGCCGGCGACCAGTTCGCGGATGTCGAGTTCGTCATCGACGACAAGGATATCAAGGGCCATCAGTTCATGTCCGGATACGAGTAAGTGCGGCAAGCTGGCCTTCGCCGGCCTGCTCGGGCTGGGCATCGCCCTGATCCAGCAGCAACAGGCCGCTGGCATCGAACGTCATCGTCACCACCGTTCCGCCCCCTGCCCGGTCGGTAAATGCCAGGGTTCCAAGATGCTCCTCGACGATCTTCTTGACGATCGCGAGGCCAAGACCCGTGCCACGCGCACGCGTGGTCATATAGGGTTCGACGATGCGATCGCGTTCGGCCGGCAGACCGATTCCGGTGTCGGCAACCGTGATGTTCACTGTCGTCGGCGAAGGCCGGGCAAGAGTCAGCACGATTTCGCCGCCGCCCTGCCCGCCGCCCGGGCCTACCGCCTCGATCGCCTCGACCGCGTTCTTGACGATATTGGTCAGCGCCTGGCTTATCTGGCGGCGATCGCACACCAGCGTGGGCGGATCATCGTCATGGCGCAGGACGAAACGGATGGTGGGGTGCGCGACTTCGTGCAGAAACAACGCCTGTCGCGCCGCATCGAGCAACGATTCCTCGCGAAACACGGGTTTTGGCATTCGTGCGAAGGAGGAAAACTCGTCGACCATCCGCCGCAGATCGCCAACCTGCCGCACGATGGTGTCGGTCAGCCGCGCGAAGGTGCCGTCGTCCTGCTCCAGCTTGCTGCCGTACCGGCGTTGCAGCCGCTCGGCCGCAAGCTGGATCGGCGTTAGCGGGTTCTTGATTTCGTGGGCGATGCGGCGCGCCACGTCGGACCAGGCCGCGCGCCGCTGGTCAATCAGTTGCTGGGTGATGTCGTCGAACGTCAGGATCGGGCCGGCATCCGTCCGGGCGATACGGACGGCCAGCGTCCGTGCCTCCTCGCCGGCCATGACCTGGACGATCGCCTCGCGCGCACCGCTGTCGATCAGATCGTCCAGTTCACTCGACACCTGCGCCAGCGGCCGCCCGACCAACTGGTCGGTGCCGAGCAGGTCGAGCGCGGAGCGATTGGCGATCTGGATCCGTCGGTCTCCACCCGTGGCAATCACACCAGCGGAGACTCCGGTCATCACCGCCTCGATCAAGGCCCGCCGGTTCTCCAGCTGATCATTGGCGGCGACCAGCGCGGTGTTCTGCTGCTGGATACGCCCCGTCATCTGGTTGAACGCGCTGGCCAGCGTGCCGACCTCGTCGCGGGTGCGCGGGCCTGTCACGCGTGCCGTCAGATCGCCACCGGCAACGCGGCGCGCGGCATCGACGAGTTCGCCGACGGGCCGCACCAACCGGTCCGCAACGGCCAGTGCGATCCAGACCGCGATACCGACGATCAGCAGCGACAGAATCAACAACGCCGCGTTGAACTGAAGCTGCAGGGAGCGGGCACGCACCAGCAACGCCTTGTAATTGGCGAACGCCGCCTCGGCGAGCTCGGTCTGGTCCTGAAACTGGCCGGGATCGGTCACGCGGGCGGCATACAGGAAGCGTTCCGGCTTGCCCGGAAGCCGCACGACCGTCTTGATACGATCGTTCTGGACGTTCACGACGCTGCGCTGACCGGCCCGCAGTCGCGACACCATTTCCGGGTTGAGTTGCTTCGACATGTCGATGCCGTATTCGTTATATTCCAGGTCGACCCGCGGTCGTCCGTTCACCGGCAGCGACAGGATCGCCCCCTCGGACAGGCCGCGCAGGAACAACTGGCCGCCAAGCACGGGCTTCATCACGACCCGGTCGATCGGGCGCTGACCGATCTCACCGGCCAGGTCGTTACCCATCGTGACAGTGGCTTCCTCCCAGCGTTGCAGCGTCTGGTTGTAGGAAACGCGGGTCAGGGCAATCGCGTTTTCGAAGACGCCACGCGCCCGGTCGGAATACCAGAACTGGACACCGTACTGGAACAGCAGCGACGCGCCGATGGTCACGAGCAGCATCGGGATCGCCGCGACCAGCGAGAAGATCGCCACCAGACGGACGTGCAGCTCGCCCTGCCCGCCAACCAGCGACCGCGCCGCGCGCCGCTTCGCCACGCGCCGGCCGATCAGCATCATCAGGGCGATGCCCGGCACAAGGTTGGCGACCAGCAGGCCGGCGACCAGCGCCGGCTCGATTAGGCCTTGCGGCGTGTCGCTGTGGCTGATCGCGTAATAGCTGGCGACGGCAACCGCGATGACGATGGCAAGCACCATCACCTCGACCAACGGGGTTACCGTAAAGCCGCTCCGGGGTTCGTCCGTCTCGTAGTCAGGTGACGCTGCGGCGATCATTCGTTGCATCAATACAACGTCGACCGTTGCCGGGAAACCACATAATGCAGGAAAAGCGGTCGGGCGGGCGGTTATCCCGTCCGGCCGGGGTCGATTCCCAAAGTATCCAGCCGTTTGCGCAAGGTGTTGCGATTGATGCCAAGCGCGCGGGCGGCGCGCAGCTGGTTCTGGCCGTGCCGCGCCAGCATGAGCTCGATCAACGGGCGTTCAACCTCCCCGATGACCCGGTCGTACAGGCTGCCATCGTCCAGCGCGGCTGGCCGTTCGCGCGCGATCCGGTCGATCAGCGCGCGCACGGCGTCGGTCAGGTCGGGGGTCGCGGTCGTACCGACAAGGCCCGTACCCGGTCCGGCTCCGGTTCCAGCACCGATCATCGCGCGGACGGCATCGCCTGCGATCACCTCGTCCCGCGCCAGCACGGCCAGGCGACGCATCAGGTTTTCCAGTTCGCGGACGTTGCCTGGCCAGTCATGCCCCTCCAGCACGGTGATCGCGCTCTCGTCCAACTGCCGGCGCGGCAGGCCCTGCGCCGCGGCTTCATCCAGGAAATGGCGCGCGAGCAGCGCGATGTCATTGCCGCGATCCCGCAACGGCGGCAGCGCGATCGGCACCACGTTCAGCCGATAGAACAGATCCTCCCGAAACTGGCCGGAGGCGACATGCGCCGCCAGATCGCGATTGGTGGCCGCGACGATGCGGACGTCGGCGCGGATCGTGCGCGCGCCGCCGACGCTGGTGAACTCGCCTGATTGCAGGACACGCAGCAACCGGGTCTGCGCCTCCATCGGCATGTCGCCGATTTCGTCTAGGAACAATGTGCCCCCGGCGGCCTGCTCGAAGCGGCCGGCGTTCCGCTGGGCAGCGCCGGTGAAGGCGCCGCGTTCGTGGCCGAACAGCTCCGCCTCGATCAGTTCACGCGGAATGGCGGCCATGTTGATCGCCACGAACGGGGCCTGCGCGCGGGGTCCAAGGTCATGGACCGCCCGCGCCACCAGTTCCTTGCCGGTCCCCGATTCGCCCGACACCAGCACGGTCAGGTCGTTCGACACCAGTCGGGCGATGGTGCGGTACACGTCCTGCATCGCCGGCGACCGCCCGATCAGCGGCAGCGCCCCTTCGTCCCCGACCGGACTTTCCGCCGACAGGCCACGCCGGGCCAGCGCACCCGCTACCGCGCGGGTCAGCGTATCCAGATCGAACGGCTTGGGCAGGTAATCATACGCCCCCGCCTCGGTCGCGCGGATCGCGGTGGTCAGCGTGTTCTGCGCCGACAGGACGATGACCGGCAGCGCCGGGAACCGTGCGGCGATATCGCGCAGATTGTCCAGCCCGTCGCCGTCCGGCAGGACCACGTCGGTCACCAGCACATCGGGAACGCCAAGCGACAGGGCGCGCGCCAGTTGCGCCAGGCTTTCGGCAACCGATACCTCGTATCCCGCACGCCGCAGCGCCTGCGCGACGACGGTACGGATCGCGGCATCGTCATCGACGACCAGCACGCGGCTCATGACGCGGCTCGCGGCAGCAGCAGGCGGAAGACGGTCATTTCGGGCGATCCTTCGCGGGCATATTGAACGATTCCGCCCATGTCGTGCATCAGCTTGTCGACCAGCGCGAGGCCAAGGCCCTTGCCCTCCCGCCGCCCCGACACGAACGGGTCGAACAGGTGCTCGGCGATGTCGGCCGGCGCGCCGGGGCCATTGTCGACGACGCAGATCTCGATCGGCAGCGGCAGGCGCGGCTGACCCGGTGCCGGGCTGACCGACATGCCGTGGCGGTAGGCGGTGGTCAGGATCAGCCGTGGATTGCGAACGCACAGCACGGCTTCGCGCGCATTCTTGAGCAGGTTTATCAGGATCTGCACCAGGGCGTCACGGTTGATCCGCGCTGGCGGCAGCGAAGGGTCGAACCGCTCCTCGATCGTCAGCCCGCGGGCGAACCCCGCCAGTGCGACACCGCGCGCATGGTCGAGCAGCGGATAGATGTTCTGCGCCTCGACCGGCAGCACGCGGGTGTCGGTGAAATCCTCCATCCGGTCGATCAGCGCCACGATACGGTCGACCTCGGTCGTGATGAGGTCGGTCAGCTCGTTGGGACCGAGCAACTGTGCCGCACCGCGAATCCCCGACAGCGGGTTCTTGATCTCGTGCGCCAGCATCGCCGCCGCGCCCACCGCCGCCCGCGCACCGGCGGCACGATCCGCGCTGTGGCCCAGACGGCGCGAAATCGCCGCGTTGTGCAGGGTGATGGTGCGCCACCCCGGATGGTCGGGCACCTGTGCCTCGACAAAATCGACCCGGATCTTCAGACCGCGCGCGGTTTCGATGGCGATGTCGAACATGGCCAGCCCCTGCCCGTCCCGGGTCGGTGCCTCGGCCGGTGGCGGCAGGATCGCGGTCAGCGGCTGCCCGACCATCAGCCGTTCGGACAGGTTTAGCATCTGTTCGGCAACGGCATTGACGTGGGCAATGCGGCCGTCGGGATCGACCACCATCACCGCCACCGGCAGGGCCGACAACAGGTCCGCGAACGCCGGCCGGCCCCGCCCCGTCGTGGTTACCACCGCGCCAGCCGATCAGGCCGCCGCACGATCAATCCAGGGTGCGTAGAACTCGGCCAGCATCGCCTTGACGACCGCCGGATCAGGCACCTGGTTCACCGCGTTGCGGAACTCGGCCGACCCCTTCAGCCCCTTGGTATACCAACCGATATGCTTGCGGCTCATGTTCACGCCGGTGACGATGCCATAATGTTCGAGATTGGCCTCGTAATGCTCGACAATCACGCGATATTGCTCGTCAAGGCTTGGATCGGGCAGTCGCTCGCCCGTCGTCAGATAGGCCATGACCTGCCCCAGCAGCCAGGGCCGGCCATAGGCACCGCGCCCGATCATCAGACCGTCGGCGCCCGACTGTTCCAGCGCCGCGTCGGCGTCCTCCAGCGAACAGATGTCGCCATTGGCGATCACTGGCACGGATACCGCGTCCTTCACCCGGCGGATGAATGCCCAGTCGGCCGAATCACGATACATCTGATTGCGGGTGCGGCCATGCACGGTGATGAGCTTGCAGCCCAGATCCTCGGCAATGCGCGCCAGTTCGGGCGCGTTGAGCGTTTCGTGACTCCAGCCCATCCGCATCTTCAGCGTCACCGGCACGTCGACCGCCTTCACGGTCGCGTCGATAATCGACGCCGCCAGCGTCAGGTCGCGCATCAGCGCCGATCCGGCGTCGCCATTGGTGACCTTGCGCACCGGGCAGCCCATGTTGATGTCGATGATCGCGGCACCGCGATCGGCATTCAGCTTCGCCGCCTCACCCATTTCATAGGGCGTACAGCCGACAAGCTGCATCGACACCGGCTCCTCCAGCGGATGCCACGCGGCCTTCTGCAGCGATTGGCGCGTCTCGCGGATCGCCGCCTGACTGGCTATCATCTCGGTCACGTTCAGACCGGAGCCATAGCGACGCACGAGCGTGCGGAACGGCATGTCGGTAACGCCGGTCATCGGCGCCAGCACGACGGGGGTGTCGATCCGCACCGGGCCGACATGGATGGGATTGAGCTTGCGCATGATCTGCCTGAAAAACAGGCATCTCCCTAGACGATTTGCCTGTGGCAAGCAAGGATCACGGAGCATCGGGCCGATCGTCGGGTGCGCGGCCGCCAGTCTTCAAACCGCGAGCATATCGGCGTACAGCGCGGGCATGACCGACCGATCACGCACCATCGCGCTTGTCGTCGCCGGAGGACAGGGCCTGCGGGCCGGCGGCGGCGTTCCGAAACAGTTCGCGACCATCGCGGGCCGGCCGATGCTGTCCCATGCCGTCGCCGCCTTTGCGCGCCACCCCGCGATCGACGCCGTCGTCGTCGTCATCGGCGAAGGACAGCAGGCGCAGGTCGCGGCGATGCTGCCCGACGTGCGCGTCGTCGTTGGTGGCGCGAGCCGGCGCGAATCGGTCGCCTGCGGGCTGGCCGCGATCCGGGGCGATGGTTTCGATCGCATCCTCGTCCACGACGCGGCGCGCCCCTTTGCACCGGCCGACGTTATCGCCGCCGTCGTCGCGGCACTGGACGATCACGACGCCGCGGTTCCGGTCCTGCCCGTCGCCGACACCGTCGCGCGGGGTGACGGCCTGCTCGGCGACGTCGTGCCGCGTGACGGCCTGTGGCGGATACAGACACCGCAGGGATTCCGGTTGCCCATGCTGGCGGAGGCACACGCCGCCTGGCCTTTGAGCGAAGACGCGACCGACGACGCGCAGATGGTCAGACGGCTTGGCGGCACCGTCGCATTGGTGCAGGGCAGCACGATGCTCGAAAAAGTCACCTATCCAGAAGATTTCGCCGCCGCCGAAGCGCGGATCACCCGGCCCTGGCAGACGCGGATGGCCACCGGCTTCGACGTTCACCGGTTGGAGGACGGCGAGGAATTGTGGCTTGGTGGCATCCATATTCCACACCATCAGGGCCTGTCCGGGCACAGTGACGCCGACGTCGCACTCCACGCGCTGACCGATGCACTGCTCGGCACGATCGCGGCCGGCGACATCGGCACGCATTTCCCCCCCAGCGACCCGCAGTGGAAGGGCGCGGACTCCGCACAGTTTCTGGTTCACGCCGCCAGCCTGATCGCGGCCAAGGGCGGCGAAATCGTGTTCGTCGACCTGACCCTGATGTGCGAGGCTCCCAAGATCGGACCGCACCGTGCGGCGATGACGACGCGGATCGCCGCCCTGCTGGGGCTGCCCGAGGACTGCGTGAGCGTGAAGGCGACCACCACCGAGCGGCTTGGTTTCACCGGTCGCGGCGAGGGGATCGCGGCGCAGGCGGCGGCCACCGTCCGCCTGCCGGAGCGGATCGCGTGACGCGCATTCTGGCGATCCTTGCGGCCATGTCGGTCGCCACGCCGGTACAGGCGCAAATCTGCGTGACGCCGGCCGAGGCCGAGGGACTTGCGCTGGTGGCGATGCCCGACATCATCCGCGAAACCGGCCGGGTCTGCGCGACCGCCCTACCCGCCACCAGTCTGGTCCGGCGCGGCGACAGTACATTTCTGGCGCGCTATCAGGCGGAGGCGGATCGCGCCTGGCCATCGGTGAAGGCGACCATCGCCAAGGTCACCGATCCGTCGGTATCCCTTTTGCTCGATTCCGACTTTGCGCGGCCGATGCTCAGTTCGCTGCTGGTGCCGCAACTGGTCGGGCGTATCGCGGTGTCCGATTGTGGGACGATCGACCGACTGGTGACCTTGCTCGCCCCCCTGCCGCCGCGCAATACGGCGGGAATCGTCGTGACGACCCTGGCGTACCTGAAGGCCGAAAAGGCCAAGGGCCGCAATGTCGCGGTCCCCGACCTGCCGCTCTGTTCCACCGGGAGACGTTGATGGACACGATCCTGCCGACCGAGCTGGTCGACCTGGCCCGCCGCGTGGTCGAGGAAAATCATGCGATCGGCCGCACCGTTGCGCTGGCGGAAAGCTGTACCGGGGGGCTTGTCGCCGCCGCGCTGACCGAGATACCGGGATCGTCCGCGGTGCTGGAGGCCGGATTTGTCACCTATTCCAACGACGCGAAAATGTCGCTGGTCGGGGTCAACGCCGATCTTCTCGATACGTTCGGGGCGGTATCCATCGCGGTCGGGTGGAGCATGGCGCTGGGCGCGCTGAAGAACAGCGGAGCCGATGTCGCCGTGGCGATCACCGGTGTCGCCGGTCCGGATGGGGGCACGGCGAAAAAGCCAGTGGGTACCGTCGTTTTTGCGCGGGCGGATCGCGGTGTCGATCCGGCCGACGTTCATGCGGCACGCCGCGACTTCGGCGATCTCGGGCGCGGCGGTATCCGGCTTCAGGCGGCGCTGGTCGCGCTGGAACTGCTGTTGCCGGACGTGCCCGCACCGTAAAGTTTTGCCGCGCGATCCTCGAATGCGCCGATCATCCGGCGCAGCGCGGCACCAAAGACCTGGCCCGCCAGCATTTCGAACACGCGGTTCTTGAACGCGAAGTCGACACTGAAGTCGACAAGGCATCCCTGCCCGTCAGGCTTGAACCGCCATTCGTTGCGCAGATACTTCAGTGGCCCTTCGATATAATCGACCGTGATGGCGTCGGGCCGCGACTTCTGCACGCGTGACGTGAACGTCTCGCGCAGCCCCTTGAAACCCACAATCATGTCGGCCAGCGTCTCGGTTTCGCTATCCGAGCGCACCCGCATCGCCGTCACCCATGGCAGGAACTGCGGATATTTCCCGACGTCAGCGACCAGATCGTACATCTGGTCGGGTGTGTACGGCAGACGGCGGGTTTCGGCGTGACGCGGCATGTCAGCGCTTTGCCAGCTTTGCCTCGCGCGCGTCACGCAGGCGGGCAAAATCCTCGCCCGCATGATAGCTCGACCGGGTCAGCGGTGACGAGGCGACCAGAAGAAATCCCTTGGCCCGCGCGATGCCGGCATAGGCGTCAAACGCCTTAGGCGTCACGAACTCGGCGACCTTGGCGTGGCGTGGTGTTGGCTGCAGATACTGGCCCATCGTCAGGAAGTCGATGTCAGCGGACCGCATGTCGTCCATCACCTGGTGGATCTCCAGCCGTTCCTCGCCAAGCCCCAGCATCACGCCGGACTTGGTAAAAATCGACGGGTCGTGACGCTTCACGCTCTCCAGCAACCGCAGCGAGGCGTAATAGCGCGCGCCCGGCCGGATCGTCGGATACAGCCGGGGGACGGTTTCCAGATTGTGATTGTACACATCCGGCCCCGCCTCGACGATCGACTCGATCGCGGCTTGCGCCTTGTTGCGGAAATCGGGCGTCAGGATCTCGATCGTCGTCGTCGGGTTGGTCCGGCGGATCGCCTGAATAACCTTCACGAACTGCGATGCGCCGCCATCAGGCAGGTCGTCGCGATCGACCGACGTCACGACGATGTGGTTCAAGCCCATCTGCGCGGCGGCGTCGGCGACATTCTGAGGCTCCATCGGGTCGACCGCCCGGGGCATGCCCGTCTTGACATTGCAAAAGGCACAGGCGCGGGTGCAGGTATCGCCAAGGATCATGACCGTGGCGTGCTTCTTGGTCCAGCATTCGCCGATATTGGGGCAGGCAGCCTCCTCGCACACCGTCGTCAGGCTTTTAGCCCGCATCAGCGCCTTGGTCGCCGCAAAACCCGCCGACGTCGGCGCCTTGACCCGAATCCAGTCCGGCTTGCGGAGGCGCGGGATACCAATCTGCGTTATTTCGTTCATGGGGTGCAGATAGCGACTGACGCTCGCAGGAACAACCAACCAGAGGTGCTAACGTGACCGACTTTTCCAACCTGATCGAAGGCTATCATCGCTTCCGCGAGGGCGAGTGGCTTGAAGAGCGGGAACGCTGGAGCGAACTGGCGACCGGGCAAAGCCCGAAGGTGATGATTATCGCCTGCTCGGACAGCCGGGTCGAACCCGCCACGATCTTCGGGTCACGGCCCGGCGAAGTATTCGTCGTGCGCAACGTCGCCAACCTCGTGCCGCCGTTCGACACCAGCGGCGGCCTGCACGGTGTGTCGGCAGCGGTGGAGTTCGCCGTGACGAAACTGAAGGTCGAGGAAGTCGTGGTCATGGGCCACGGCGCATGCGGCGGCGTCAACGCCGCGCTCACCCGCAGCCTCAAGGATTCGAAGCCCGGCGAGGGCGGTTTCGTCGCAGAATGGATCGGCCTCCTCGATGAGGCGCGTGAGAAGGTCGTACACGAACATGGCGAAGGCCCGGACGGCCAGTTCGCGCTGGAGCAGGAGGGCGTGAAAGTCTCGATCGAAAATCTCAAAACCTTCCCCTTCATCCAGCAGGGTCTGGCGGACGGCACGTTGAAGCTGCGCGGCGCTGTGTTCGCGATCGCCGACGGCAAGCTGCGCGTGTTGCAGGACGACGGCAGCTTCCAGGCCGTCTGATCGCTTAAAGGACACCCGTCGTTCCGTATCGGCGCGACGGGTGTACCGCTAGATAATTCCGGCATCCTTTGCCGCCTTGGCTACATCGGCGGCCAATGGTGGCGGTTTCATCGGAACATCAGCCTCAAGTCGGTCGGCAATGTGGGTCAGGGCCGCGATACGGGCGGACTTTTTGTCGTTCCCGTCAATGACAGTCCACGGTGCCGCGACGGTGTCGGTCCGCAAAAACATCTCGGCCATGGCCGTCAGGTAATCGCCGCGCTTTTCCCTGTTCCGGTAGTCTTCAAGCCCGGTCTTCCAGTGTTTCCAGGGCTCTTCGAGCCGCGCCTTCAGGCGGCGGTCCTGTTCGGCTTGGGTAACGTGGACGAACAGCTTGATGACGCTGGTGCCGCTGGCGATCATCTGCGCCTCGAATGCGTTGATTTCGTCATAGCCACGCCGCCATTCGGCCTCGCTGGCATAGCCCTCGACCCGTTCGACCAGCACGCGCCCGTACCAGCTGCGGTCGAACACGGCGATGTCGCCGGCCTCAGGCAATTTGGTCCAGAACCGCCAGAGAAAGTGCCGTGCCTTTTCCGGCGGGGTCGGGCTGCTGATCGGCCAGACCTCGTAGAAGCGCGGATCCCATTCGGCGGTCAGCCGCTGGATGATCCCACCCTTTCCGGCCGCGTCCCAGCCCTCCAGCATGACCATTGCCGGTCGCTTGTGCGCGGCATGCGCGACCTGGATCTTCTCCAGCCGCGCCTGCAACGCCTTGAGGTCCTTTTTGTAATAACCGTCATATTTGCGGCCGGCTTCATGGTCTTCAAGGTCGATCATGCGGTAGCTTAACCGCCTGACCGACCATGTCGATAGCCACGCGAAGGCTTATTCCGGCGCGACGACCTTCGGCGCGACCTTCGGAGCTTCGGCGGTCGACCGCAGGTTCAGTTCCTTCATCTGGCGCGCGGTCGGGAAGCTGGGTGCGCCCATCATCAGATCCTCGGCCTTGCCGTTCAGCGGGAACAGCGTGACCTCACGGATGTTGGGTTCGCTCGCGAGCAGCATGACCATCCGGTCGACGCCGGGTGCCGCGCCACCGTGCGGCGGCGCACCAAACTTGAACGCGTTGATCATGCCCGCGAAATTGGTGTCGACATCGGCCTGGCTGTAACCGGCGATCTCGAACGCCTTGTACATGATCTCCGGCTTGTGGTTCCGGATCGCGCCCGAACACAGTTCAATGCCGTTACAGACGATGTCGTACTGATAGGCGAGAATATCGAGCGGGTTTTGCGTGTTCAGCGCCTCCAGCTCACCCTGCGGCATCGAGAACGGGTTGTGGCTGAAATCGACCTTCTTGGCGTCCTCGTCATATTCGAACATCGGGAAGTCGACGATCCAGCAGAACTCGAACCGGCTCTCGTCGATCAGGCCCAGTTCAGTGCCGATCCGGGTACGCGCGGCACCCGCCAGCTTGGCGGCGGCCAGTTCCTTGCCGGCCGCAAAGAAGATGCCGTCATTCGGCCCCAGGCCCAGCGCCTCGACCAGCTTGCGCGTCGCTTCCTCGCCATGGTTCTTGGCGATCGGGCCGCCAAGCTCGCCGTTCTTCTGGGTGATGTAGCCAAGGCCGGCATGCCCCTCGGTCCGCGCCCAGTCGTTCATGTCGGTAAAGAACTTGCGGCTCTTGTCCGCGGTGTTCGGCGCGGGGATCGCGCGGACCACGTCGCCGCCGGCGACGATGCCGGCGAACAGGCCAAAGCCCGACCCCTCGAAATGCGACGACACGTCGGAGATGAGGATCGGGTTGCGCAGGTCGGGCTTGTCGCTGCCGTATTTCAGCATCGATTCGCGGTACGGGATCCGCACGAACGGCGACGCCGAGACGGTGCGACCGCGACCCTGCCAGTCGGCGAACTCCTCGAAGATACCGTGCAGGACCGGCTCGATCGCCTGGAACACGTCTTCCTGCGTGACGAAGCTCATCTCGAAATCGAGCTGGTAGAACTCGCCGGGCGAGCGGTCGGCGCGGCCGTCCTCGTCGCGGAAGCACGGTGCGATCTGGAAATAACGGTCGAAGCCGGCGACCATCAGCAACTGCTTGAACATCTGCGGCGCCTGCGGCAGCGCGTAGAACTTGCCCGGATGGACGCGGCTGGGGACCAGATAATCGCGCGCGCCCTCGGGGCTGCTGGCGGTCAGGATCGGCGTCTGGAACTCGGTGAAGCCCTGTTCGACCATGCGGTTGCGGATCGAGGTGATGACCTTGGCGCGCAGCATGATGTTGGCGTGGACGCGGTCGCGACGCAGGTCGAGATAGCGATAGCGCAGGCGGATATCTTCCGGATACTCCGCGTCGCCGGCAACCGGCAGCGGCAGTTCCTGCGCCGCCGACTGCAGCGTCACGCCGTGGCCGGCGTCCGAATCCTTCGGGAAGACCTCGACCTCGCCGGTCGGCAAATTCGGGTTGATCGTCTCGGGCGATCGCGCCGTCACTTCCCCGATGATCGTCACGACGCTTTCGACCCGCGCCTTGTCGACCACGTCATAACCGGGCCAGCCGGGGTGCAGCGTGATCTGGGTGATGCCGTAATGGTCGCGCAGATCGACGAACAGCAGGCCGCCATGGTCGCGCTTGCGGTGGACCCATCCGGACAGCTTGACCGTCTGGCCGGCGTCGGTCGCGCGCAGGGCGCCGCAGGTATGGGTGCGATAGGCGTGCATGGTCTGGTCTTCTTCTGTCTACGGCTGACCCCTGACCGCGTCGGCGCTCCGGCGCGTCCCGCGGCCGGGGTAACGGCTGATCGGATACCCCGCGCTTGTCCACCGCAACCCGCCTTTGTCAAGGCGGACCACCCTCGCTATGGATTGCACCATGCATATCCATCCCCTGATTTCCGACAGCGCCAGCCTCGCGAATCTCTGCACCCGCCTCGCCCAGTCGCCGTTCGTGTGTGTCGACACCGAGTTCATGCGCGAAAGCACCTTCTGGCCCGAACTGTGCCTGATCCAGGTTGCCGACGCGCACGAGGCCGCCGCCATCGACCCGATGGCTCCCGGCATAGACCTGAAGCCGCTGCTCGACCTGATGACCGAGAATGAGGACGTGCTGAAGATCTTCCATGCCGGCGGGCAGGATTTGGAAATTGTGTACAATCTGACCGGAAAGACCCCTTACCCGCTGTTCGATACGCAGGTGGCGGCAATGGCACTGGGTCAGGGCGAGCAGATCGGCTATTCCAACCTTGTCGATAGCTGGCTCGGGATCAGCGTCGACAAGGGCGCGCGGTTTACCGACTGGGCGCGCCGACCGCTGGATGCGCGACAGATCGAATATGCGATCGGAGACGTGACGCACCTGTCCAGGATCTTCCCCAAGATGCTGGAGCGGCTGAAGAAGACCGGGCGTGGCGGCTGGCTGGATCAGGAAATGGAGCGGCTTGGCGACCCCGCCAATTACGCCAACGACCCCGAACTGGCGTGGAAGCGCGTGCGTATCTCGGGCCGCAAGCCCGATGTGCTTGGCCGGCTGAAAGCGATCGCGCGGTGGCGCGAACTGGAAGCACAGTCGAAGGATCTGCCGCGCGGTCGGATCATGAAGGACGAAACGGTTGCCGATCTCGCCGGGCATCCGCCGAAGAAGCAGGCCGATCTGTCCCGCGTCCGCGGCCTGTCGGCAAGCTGGGCGAACAACGAGATCGGCGCGCGGTTGATCGCGGCGATCGAGTCGGCCGAACCGATGGACGCCGACGAAATGCCGGTGCGCGACGACCGCAAGCCGGGCCTGGGCAAGGAAGGCTCACTCGTCGCGGACCTGCTGAAACTGCTGCTGAAAATCCGCTCGCGCGACATTGATGTTGCGTCGAAACTGCTTGCCAGGACCGAAGAGCTGGAATTGCTCGCAGCCGGTCAACGCACGGGTCTGGCCATGCTGGAGGGCTGGCGATTCGACCAGTTCGGCCGCGATGCGCTGGATCTCGTCGAAGGGCGGCTGGCCTTTGCGGTCGTCGGCGGCAAGCTGAAGATGACGCGGACGGAAGACGCAGCGTGACCCGTACTACACCGCTCATCGCGGTCGCGCTGGGCATGTCGGCCTGCACCACGCCACCCCACCCGGTCGCGACCGGGCCGGGGCCGGCCGGCTGCACCACCGACGCGCTTGCCGACCTGATCGGCAAGCGCGCAAAAACGGCGTTGGGCAGCGCGGCGATGCAGCGGTCGGGCGCGAAGGCGATGCGGTGGCTGCGGCCAGACAGCGCCATGACCATGGACTATCGTACCGACCGGCTGAACATCCTGCTGAACGAGACCGACATGGTGATAGGATTCCGCTGCGGCTAGGGACTGCCGATCGCCAGGTCAGTCGATGAGCAGCTTGGCCCCGCGCCCCATCGCGGTCGCCAGCGCGACGTGCCGGCGCTCGACCGCCTCGCCATACAGCGCGACATCGGCATGGCGCAGGTTGAGCGCCAGCGTGGAGCCGTCATCCGACAGGCGCGACCGCTGTAACGGCCCGGCCAGTCCACCGCTCAACCGCTGGCCCAGCCGCATCGCCAGCCCCCATGCCGTGGCACGGTCGAGTGCGGCATCCGTCGTCAGGTTCGGCAAAGGGGCCGGCGTCGTGGTCGCGCCGCCAAGGCTGGTGAACAGCGCCTGTGCCAGCATCGCACGACCGCTGGCGTCGATGGCCACCCAATTGCCGTGCAACGCGATTTCGACACCGCGTTCGGCACGAAATTCGGGGTTTGCGCGCCAGCCGACGTCGGCGAGCAGGCAGGCGGCATGTCGCAGCCGCGCCTGGTCCGGCGGATCGGAATCGAACAACGGCGCGATCCAGCCATCGAGGAGATCGCCATGTTCGGCAAAGCGCCCCAGCCTGCGCCCCTCGTCTCGCGTGGCGACGATCAACGGATCCTGCCGCCGCGTTTCGGGATCGAGCGCGGCGAACAGCAATCCTTCGCGCAGGCCGAAGGCGGAGGCGACGGTGGTGGCGCTACCCAGTTCACGCAGCAGCGCGGCCAGCAATGCGGTGGCATCGGCCAGCGTCGCCGCGCGGGACGCCGACATGCCGGTCAACTCGCGCAGCCGCTGCTTGGACAGTTGCGACACCGTTCCCGCCAGTCCGCCGATCGACTGCGACGACATCGCATATTGGTGAATGACGGGCAGCGGATACCCGGTCAGCGCCATGTCCAGCTGCGCCAGCGCGCGCCACGATCCGCCGACCAGATACAGCGGCAGGCTCTGCCCGCGTCCGGTCCAGCCGGCGTCGGCGATCAGCGCCGCGACGTGTGCGTCCAGCGCGCCGGCCCCGCGCTGGCGGATCGCCGCGATCCGCAACACGCCCAACGGAAACGACACCCGCTCGCAGATCGCGCCATCGCGCACCCGCACCAGTTCCAGGCTGCCGCCGCCAAGATCGCCGACGATACCATCCGCCCCGGGAATCGCGGACAGGACGCCTTCGCCCGCGCCTTGCGCCTCCTGCTCGCCGGTCAGGATCTCGACGTTCAGGCCAAGCGCCTCGGCCGTGGCGATCAGGTCACCGCCGTTGCTGGCATCGCGCACGGCCGCCGTCGCGACAGTGCGCAGCGACGCCACCTCCATCTCACGCGCGACGGCGGCGAACCGGGCCAGCGCGACCCGCGCCTTGGCAAGGCCCGACCGCTCGATCGCGCCGGTCGCGGCCAACCCCTTGCCCAGGCCAGCCATCACCTTTTCGTTGAACAGGACGGCCGGCAGCCGTGTCGGCCCCTGATAGACCACGAGGCGGATCGAGTTCGATCCGATGTCGATAATCGCCGTCCGCTCAGGGGTCGCCTGTTCCACGCGGCGATGGAACAGCGCGGTGACGATGCTCAATGCCCGCGCCGCAGCGACAGGGTCGGTACCGACTGCGCGGTCGCCAGCGCGGCACCGCGCCCAGACAGCGAAGGATTGGTCATGAAATACCGATGCAGGTTGAACGGCTTGTCACCCGGCTCGACCCGCGCATAGCTGCCATCGGACGCCAGTTCCCAACTCTGTTCGTTGTCGATCAGGTTGGCGACCATCACCTGATCGAGGATCTGGTCGTGTACCGTCGAGTTCAGGATCGGCAGCATATATTCGACGCGGCGGTCGAAATTGCGCGGCATCCAGTCGGCTGACGATATGAACAGCTTGGCACCGTCATTGGGCAGCGCGCGGCCGTTGCCGAACGCCCAGATGCGGCTGTGCTCCAGGAACCGGCCGACGACAGACTTCACGCGGATGTTGTCCGATATGCCGGGAACGCCCGGACGCAGGCAGCAGATGCCGCGCACGATCAGGTCCACCTCGACGCCGGCACTGCTGGCCTCGTACAGCTTCTCGATGATCGCCGGGTCGACCAGCGAGTTGACCTTGCACCAGATCGAGCCGGCCCGCCCCTCCCGGGCATGCGCGATCTCGGCGTCGATCAGGTCGACCAGCTTGCGGCGCAGGTCACGGGGGGCAAGGCTCAACACCGCCATATTCGCCGGTTCGACATAGCCGGTGATGTAGTTGAACATCTGTGTCGCATCACGCCCGATCCGAGGATCGGCGGTGAAGAAACTGATATCCGTATAGATTTTTGCCGTGACCGGATGATAGTTGCCGGTGCCGAAATGGCAGTAGGTCCGGAACGCGCCGTTTTCGCGACGGACGACCATCGACACCTTGGCATGGGTCTTCCAGTCGATGAAGCCGTAGACGACCTGCACCCCTGCGCGCTCCAGCGCGCTGGCCCAGACGATATTCTGTTCCTCGTCGAAGCGTGCCTTGAGTTCCACGACGGCGGTGACCGACTTGCCGGCCTCGGCCGCGGCGATCAGCGCGTTGATGACCGCCGACTGCTTGCCAGCCCGGTACAATGTCTGCTTGATCGCCACGACGTCGGGGTCGGCCGCCGCCTGTTTCAGAAAGGCCAGCACGACCCCGAACGTCTCGTACGGGTGATGGACGACGATGTCCTTGGCGCTGATCGCCGCAAAGCAGTCTCCGCCAAATTCACGAATCCGTTCGGGGAAGCGGGGTGTAAAGGGCGGAAACTTCAGGTCCGGCCGCTCTTCGTCGACCAGCGCGTCGAGGTCGCCGATCCCCAGCAGGTTGCCGCTTTCGGTGGTCAGCGTGTCGGCGCGGCCGATTTCCTCCTTCAATACTGCCGCCAGCGCGGCCGGCATGCCGGTTTCGACCTCCATGCGGATGATCCGGCCACGCCGCCGCCGCTTGATCGCGTTGGCGAAGTAGCGGACCAGATCCTCGGCCTCCTCCTCGATCTCGATGTCGCTGTCGCGCAAGACCCGAAACGCCGCCGCGCCGTTGACGACATAACCGGGGAACAACAGATGCGAAAACCGCTTCAGCAGCGCCTCGATCGAGACATAGCGTGCCGGCTCGCCGGGCAGCCGGATGAACCGCGCCATCGCCATCGGGATCATCACCAGTTCGCGGATCGGCTCGCCGTCTGAAATCCGCACGAGGTCAAAGATGACCGACAGCCCCTTGTTCGGAATAAACGGGAACGGGTGCGCTGGATCGAGCGCCTGCGGGGTCAGGATCGGGAAGATCTGGTCGCGGAAATAGGTTTCGAGCCAGATCGCCGCCGTCTCGTCGATCGCGTCGCGCCGCAGGACGAACAGTCCGGCCGCGTCGAGCAGCCGGCGCAGGTCACCCCACACCGCCTGCTGGCTTTCCATCAGCGCGTCCGCCTCGGCGACGATGGCGGTCAGTTGCTGTCCGGCGGTCAGGCCGTCGACCGACCGGCGATCGACATCCTGCATCTGCTGGCCCTTCAGCCCCGCGACGCGGACCATGAAGAACTCGTCAAGGTTGGAGCCGGAGATCGACAGGAAGCGCAGCCGTTCGAGCAACGGATGGGCGGTGTTGCACGCCTCCTCCAGCACGCGCCGGTTGAACGCCAGCCAGGACAGCTCGCGGTTGAAATACCGGTCGCTGGCGTGCGCGGTGGCGGCGTCATCATCGTCGGCGTCGGACAGGCGAGCGATATGGGCGGGGCGGGTCATCGGGTCTCGTTTCGTTCCGTGGATGCCGTCGGGTAGCCGAACAGATCGAAATCCATAGCGGATGCCGGGGCGGCAAGCAGCCCCGCATCGGTCAGGACCGTCCGGACAAACGGGATAGACAGCCTCTTGCGCGATTCCAGGACCGCCTGGTCCAGCGTATCGACGCTGCGCATGACGGCGATATGACTGCGCTCAATCCGGGCGGCGATGAACGCGATGACATCGCCGCGAACGTCCAGCCCCCGACGCTGGAACAGGTGGTCGAGCAGGGCATGGACCAGACCGTCGTCCGGCGCGCCGATGTGTGCCACCGCGCTGGCCGCCAGCCGCGACCGCAGATCGGGCAGGCGCACATTCCATGCGGGCGGCAGCGCATCGGCGACGATGACCAGCGGCCGGCGTTCCTCCTGCGCCCGGTTCCAGGCGTGGAAGATCTGCGGTTCGGGCAGGCATTGCGCGTCGTCGATGATCGCACCGCCGCTCTTGGCCGCAAAGATGCGGGCCAGCAGGCTGCGACCAGATTTGCGCGGGCCGATCAGCACTGCGCTCATCACCGGCCAGGTCGACCATTGTTCCAGTACCTGCGCCGCGCCGCTGTTGGATGATCCCAGCAGGAACGCGTCGTCATTGGGATCCGCCGGCCACGCCAGCGGCAGGGCCATCTGGCTCGTGCCGGACATGCTCATGGCCGCGGCGTTGCCCGCGTCGTCGAATCATCCAGCGGCAGGACGGGCGGCGGCAGGGTCGCCGCGCGCCGGATGCGGATCGTCTGGCCCGACCCGACGACCTGATAGCCGCGCGCCTCCAGCGCCGTCTTCAGCATCGCCGGATCGCCGTCGAACATCACCCGCATCAGCGACACGCCGCCCAGCGCAAGGCTGGTCGTATCGGCGCTGCGCACGCCGGCAATGGCGCGCAGGGTCGATTCGGTGGCCGATACGGTGCCCGCGTTCGGTGTCTCGAACTGCAGCGTGATCGCGATGCCGGCACCGACACCCGGCAGGTTGTCGACGACCCCGTCCAGCGCGTCGGTCGGGATCACCGTATCGTCAACCACCGGTTCGGGAGCCGGCGGTGGCAGCAGCGATGCGTCGGGGCGCAGATAGCCGCTGCGCAACGCGGCCTGATACAGGTCGTCCATCCGCTTGACGCCGGCGTCCAGCAGTTGCGGGATGCCGGCCGACGTCGCGACCTTCAGCGAGAAACTGCCCAGGAAGCGGTTGTCGGGGCCATGCCGTGCCTGAAACTGGCCGATAACCGGTCCGCCGGGATATTGCCGCTGGAGCGTCACCACCGGGATCAGCACGTCGGACGCGCCATACTGGTTCAGGATCGTGCGCCACCAGCCACGCCCGGGCCGGCCGGTCTGGCCGACATTCAGCAGCAGCGCGTCGGGACCGGTCCCGGCCGGACGTGCATAGTCAATCGACGAATTGCCGGTGCGATAGCGTGCCCAGGCCTGTTGCCAGGCGGTCCGCTGTTCAAAAACCTGACCAACCCCGCCCGACCAGACGACCGGGATGACCAGCATCGGCGCCGATCGTGATTCGTAGCTGGCGATACCAAGGATCGCGCCGGCGCGACCGCGATCGAACAGCACGCCGAGTCGCGCCACATAGCGCGTCAGGCCGATCTGTTCGTTTTCGACAACGATGCCCGACACGATCGAATCGAGCGCGCCATCGGAAATCATCGCGCCGCCGCCGCCCAACCGACGCGACAATTGCTGCCAGCCCTTACGCTGCGCAATCCGCCAGCCGCCAAGGCGGGCGGCGTCGGCGGATTTGGCCCCGACATCGACAGTGATCCCGCCGACCTCGTAATCGCCCGAACTGTCGATCGGCGCGGAACCGCGCGTCCCGCCCTCGATCTGCGCGAGCACGACACCGCCGGTTGCGAGCAGGGCAAGCCCCGCAAACACGGGCAACGGACGAAAAAGGCGGCTAACGGTCATATTGCCGTGCCTTTTGGCGAAGCGGGCGTGGAAATCCAAGCGGGATATGGCTAGGCGAGCGTTCATGACCGATACCGACCGTCGCAATTCGCCCTATACCTACGCCGATGCCGGCGTTTCCATCGCCGCCGGCAATGCGCTGGTCCGCGCCATCGCGCCGCTGGCCAAGGCGACGCGGCGGCCCGGCGCGGATGCCGAACTGGGCGGGTTCGGCGGGTTCTTCGACCTGAAGGCCGCCGGGTTCGTCGACCCCCTGCTGGTTGCGGCCAATGACGGGGTCGGCACGAAGCTGAAACTGGCGATCGACCATGGCCGCCACGACGGCGTCGGCATCGACCTTGTCGCGATGTGCGCCAACGACCTGATCGTCCAGGGCGCGGAGCCGCTGTTCTTCCTGGATTACTACGCGACCGGCAAGCTCGACTGCGGCGTGGCCGAGGCGGTCGTCGCCTCGATCGCGCACGGGTGCAGCATCGCCGGCTGCGCGCTGATCGGCGGCGAGACGGCGGAAATGCCGGGCATGTATGCGGCGGGCGATTATGACCTGGCGGGCTTCTGCGTCGGCGCGGTCGAACGCGACGCGGTGGTGACCGGGCGCGAAATCGCTGCTGGCGATATCGTGCTCGGGCTGGCGTCCTCGGGGGTCCATTCCAACGGTTTTTCGCTGGTGCGCCGGCTGGCCGCCGATCGCGGGTGGAAAATGGATCGCCCCGCGCTGTTCGACCAGGACCGGTTGCTGATCGACTGGCTGATGGAGCCGACGCGCATCTATGTGAAGAGCCTGTTGCCGCTGCTGAAGGCGCGCCGGATCAAGGGGATGGCGCATATCACCGGCGGCGGCCTGCTGGAAAACATCCCGCGCGTCCTGCCCGACGGCGCGCATGCGGTGATCGACGCCGACGCGTGGGAGCAGAGCCGGCTGATGGCGTTCCTGCAGGCGCAGGGCGCGATCGAGCCGGAGGAAATGGCCCGGACCTTCAACTGCGGCATCGGCATGGCCGTTGTCGTGTCGGCCGACGAAGCGGCGGGCGTCACCGCCGACCTCGAAGCCGCGGGCGAGACGGTGTTCACCATCGGCCGGATCGACGCCGGTCCGCGCGGCTGCACCGTCAGCGGCTCGGCCGAAACGTGGAGCGCGCGTGCCGACTGGACCGCGACGCATGAAGCGTAAGCGCGTCGGCGTCCTGATATCGGGGCGCGGATCGAACATGCAGGCGCTCGTCGCGGCCTCGCGTAAGGCGGATTGCCCGTACGAGGTCGTGCTGGTCGCATCGGACAAGCCCGACGCCGCCGGCCTCGCCTGGGCCACCGAACAGGGTGTCGCGACCTTCGCCCTGTTGCCGCGCGGCATCGGCAAGGCTGCTTACGAGGCGCAGATGCTGGCGGCGCTGACCGAAGCGCGTGTCGATGTGGTCGCGCTGGCCGGGTACATGCGGTTGCTGTCCGAAGATTTCGTCGACGCGTTGCGCGGGCGGATCGTCAACATCCATCCCTCGCTATTGCCCAAGTACAAGGGCCTCGACACCCATGCGCGCGCGATCGCGGCCGGCGATACGATGGCGGGCTGTTCGGTCCATGTCGTGACCGAGGAACTGGACGCCGGGGAAATCCTTGGCCAGGTCGCAATCCCCGTCCTCGACGACGACGATGCCGACGCCCTTGCCGCGCGCGTGCTGGTCGCCGAACATGCCCTGTACCCCAGCGTATTGGCGGAGTTTACAAGCCGATGACCGAAGCCCTTGCCCGCGTCCGTGACGCCGCCCTCGTCCTGCCGGAGACCAGCGAGGCGACCGTTGAGGGGTGCCCGACGTTCCTTGTTGCCGATCGCCCGTTCGTGCAGGTCCGCGACGATGCAGCGACCGTCTGCGTCCAGGCCGGCAGCAGCGACGAGCGGGTCGGCCTGACGGGGGATCCCGACGCCGACGGCTGGATCGCGATCGGCCTGACCGGTGACGTCGACTGGCCGCTGGTCGAGGACCGGATTGCGCGCAGCTGGGAATTGACCGCACCGCGCCGCCTGCTGGAGGCCGGCGGGCGGTGAGCGAGACGCCGAGCGAACGGCGCGAGGCTGCCGCCACCCGCCGCCGCTGGGTGACGCTGGCCGAGGTCGTGGCGGTCATCGGCGTGCTGATCGCCGGGCTGACGCTGTGGAACAACTGGTCGGATCGTCGCAACACCGCCGCCGAAAAAGCCGCCGAGGCACAGTCGGAGTCCAGGGCGCGGTCCCGCGTCGACCTGAAGGCGGCGGTCGAGGATGGTGGCCGCCGACTGGCGCTCAGCGACGCCGCGCACGCGTTGCAGGACGTCGAGGTCATCTTCCCCGCAGCGCTCGGCGTGGCCGATCAGCGGCCGAGCGGTGATCCGGTCATCGACGCGCGCTGGTTTCAGGATGCCTTGCTGAAGGCGACGGATGGGGGCGCGGACGATCGGGAGGGTCGCCTGCCCGTCCTGCTGCGCGTAACCTATCTGGATGGCGACGCAATACGGACCACGACCAGTCTCTACGACGTGGTCTGGCGCACCGAAGGGCGGCTGTTGCAGGGGCGTGCGCTGAAGCTGGAAGGGCTGCGGATCCGTAGCCGCAGCGGCACGACCAAGGCGCTGAACGCGGCATGGGCCAGGGAAAAGCCGGCCGCGTGAACGGTTGCCGGTCAGCCTTCGATCAACCGGCCGTAGATGAGGTCGTCGGCCCAGCTGTCGCCGACGCGAAAGCGTCGTTCGCCGATCGCTGCAAACCCGTGCCGCTCATAGAAATCGCGCGCTCGCCGGTTGGTGCCCAGCACGCCCAGCAGCATCCGGGTCTTGCCCATCGCCCGGGCATCCGCGATCGCTTGCGCCATCAGCATACTGCCAAGCCCGGTGCCACGGGTCAGCGACAGGGTGTAGATGCGGCGCAGTTCGATGGTGTCGGGGTCGACATCGACCGGCAGATCGGGCGGAACCAGCATCGTGTAGCCGACCGGGGCCGCGCCCTCGGAATGTTCGGCGATCATGACGATGCTGTCGGATCGCTGGATCCAGTCCGCGAACCGGTCGGCCGAGCTGTTGAGGCCGCAATGTGCGACAATGTCGGGGCCGGGCAATATCCCGGCGAACGTTTCAAGAAAGGTGGCGGCCGCGACCATGGCCAACGCAGGCGAATCGCCCGGCTCACATTGCCGCAGCCGCCAGGGCATCAGCCGACGATTTCTTCCGGCTTGAAGAAATAGGCGATCTCGATTTCGGCGTTCTCGTCCGAATCCGACCCGTGCACGGTGTTGGCCTCGATCGACTCGGCCAGTTCCTTGCGGATCGTGCCGGCTTCCGCGTTTGCCGGGTTGGTCGCGCCCATGATGTCGCGGTTGCGCTGCATCGCGTTCTCGCCTTCCAGAACCTGGACGACGACCGGGCCGGAAATCATGAACGACACCAGCTCACCGAAAAACGGGCGCTCGCGGTGGACGGCATAGAAGCCCTCCGCCTGCTCGCGGGTCATCTGGATGCGCTTGGACGCGACGACGCGCAGGCCGGCGTCCTCCAGCATCTTGGTAACGGCACCCGTCAGGTTGCGGCGGGTCGCATCAGGCTTGATGATCGAAAAGGTACGGTTCGCGGCCATGCTGGTCACGGGCTCCTGTGTTGAAAAGCGGGGAATCTCGCAAGCGCCCCTAGTCCCGGGCCGGCCGCATTGCAACCGGTCAGGCCGCCTGCTCCCAGCGGCCCTCGTCGTTCTGCTTCCAGTAGCGCCGTTCGACATCGTTCGCGTCGGCCAGTGCCTTCCATGTCAGCCGGGCCTCGCGGATATGCTCGTCGTCGAACAGGTGGAACACCCGGTCAAACCCGAGCGCGTCATCGCGCCACTGTCCGTCGATGATCGCGATGTGACGCGCGCCATTGTCGGCGAGCGTGTCCGGCGCGATCAGGATCGGCTGAACGCTGTCGTCACCCCGGCCGGCCTGCGCATGGGGTAGGAAGCTGTCGGGCGCATAGTCCCACAGGCTACGGTCGATTGCGATCCGCTGATCCTCCGACGCGCTGACGATCAGCAGCCGGCCACCGCCAGCGACGATCCTGTTCGCGATCGGCGGCAGGACGCGGGCGAGCGGCGCGGTGAGGTGGTAGAAATCGACCTGCATGATGGCTCCAGCCCGTCATCCCCCTAGTTGCCCCTCGGCTGGGGGGATGACGGGAACCGGTGATTATCGCTCGAAATTGTCGGCCACGAAGCGGTCGAGCAGGCGGACGCCGTAACCGGTCGCGCCCTTGTCATAGGTCGCACCCGCCTTGTCGGCCCATACCATGCCGGCGATATCGAGATGCGCCCAGCGCACGCCGGCGTCGATGTAGCGTTGCAGGAACTGCGCCGCGGTGATCGAACCACCACCACGCGGCCCCACATTCTTCATGTCGGCAATCGGCGAATCGATCAGCTTGTCGTACGCCGGCGACAGCGGGAAACGCCACAGCAGATCGCCGGTCGCCTTGCCTGCGCCCAGCAGCTGCGCCGCCAGCGAGTCGTCGTTGGCGAACAGTCCGCCATGCTCGCTGCCCAGAGCGACGATCATCGCGCCCGTCAGCGTGGCGAGATCGACGATCGTCTTCGGCCGATGCGTCGTCTGCACCCAGGTCAGGACGTCGCACAGCACCAGACGCCCCTCGGCATCCGTATTCAGGATTTCGATCGTCTGGCCCGACATCGACGTGACCACGTCACCCGGCCGCTGCGCGGCGGCATCGGGCATGTTCTCGACCAGGCCGACGACGCCGATGACGTTCGCCTTGGCCCCGCGCAGGGCCAGCGCCTTCATCGCGCCGACGACCGCGCCGGCACCGCCCATGTCCCACTTCATGTCTTCCATGCCAGCGCCGGGCTTCAGCGAGATGCCACCCGAATCGAACGTCACGCCCTTGCCGACCAGCGCCAGCGAAGGGTCGCCGCCACCGGCACCGTTCCACTTCAGCGCCAGCAGCCGTGCTTCGCGCACCGATCCCTGGCTGACCCCGAGCAGCGCCCCCATGCCCAGCTCGGCCATCGCGTCTTCGTCCAGCACCGTCACGTCGAGGCCCAGACCCTCCACCTCGGCCAGCACGCGCTCGACGAAGGTTTCGGGATAGATGACGTTGGGCGGCTCTGCGACCAGCAGGCGGGTCAGCGACAGACCCTTGGTCAGCGCATCCTGCGCATGCCACGCTTCGTCCGTGCCGACCGGCGCACCGGCAATCGCCAGATGGGTCAGGGTAGGCTTGGACGAATCCGGCAGCTTCGTGCGATATACGTCGTGCCGCCAGCTGCGCTGCGCCGCCGCACCCGCGAGCCGCGCCACCGCCTTGCCGGTGGGAGCCACGGCCAGCGTCGACAGATCGAGCGTCACGCTCGTCGCACCCGACGTCAGCAGGCGCGCGGTCAGGGCACCGCCCGCCTTTTCCCAGTCCATGTCGGTCGCCGCCCCGATGCCGAGCAGCAGGATACGCCGGACCGCATCGCCCTCGCCTGCGAAGATCTCGACGATCGCGCCGGTTTCCCCGTCGAATCGCGCGGCCTTTGCGGCGGCGCGGGCGATGGTCTGCACGGTGGCGCCGATCGCACCCCAATGAATGTGCGCGAAACCGCCCTTGCCCACCGGCAGCGCGAGGATTGCCGCATCGGCGGTCGGTGTGGTGATGAAATCGATCTGCATGGTGGCGTATGGCCCCTTGGCATTGCTGACGAATAATGGCTGTCGCCTATGTAGGGTGCCAACCGGCATCAGGCAAAGCGCCTGCGGACGATTGCGCCACTTCGATAGCGATGCGATAGGCGAGCGGTCCGGTGCACCGTCCACGACGATGCCCTCCCGGACCAGGCATAAGGGCGATCTGGGGTTGGGCTGGTAATCGTGTCGCGTTTCGACCTCTTGGCGGGGTGTTCCCTGCTGGCCACGCTTGCCCTGGCGTCTCCCGCCATGGCGCAGGATCTCCAGGACCGGCCGGCGGCCCCCCCGACGGCCGTGGAGGCTCCCGCCCCGATCGCCGACGACCAGGTTCGGTTCAGCGCCGGCACGCTGGAATATGCGATCGACGCCGATGTCGTGACCGCGACCGGCGACGTGCGCATGGCGCGGCAGGGTGAGCGCCTGCGGTCGGACAAGGTCGTCTGGAACCGCAAGACCGGCAAGGTTCTGGCGACCGGCAACGTCGCGATCACGAATCCGCAGGGCGATATCGCCTACGGCGATTCCATCGAGCTGACCGATTCGCTGAAGGACGGCGTGGTCGACAACATGCTCGTCGTGCTGGAACAGGGCGGGCGCATGGCCGCCGATCGCGGCACGCGCATGGAGGACGGCACGGTCGTGCTGGAGCGCGCCGCCTACACCCCGTGCGCGGTGCAGACGTCGACCGGTTGCCCCAAGGAACCGTCGTGGAAGATCACCGCCGTGAAGGTGACCTATCGCCCGGACCGCGAGCGAATCTATTACGGCGGCGGCCGGTTCCACCTGTTCGGCCTGCCCACGATCCCGCTACCGAAGTTCTCGCACCCCATCGGCGGCGGTGGCGACAGCGGCCTGCTCAGCCCTGATTTCCGCTACAGCGCGGTCAACGGACTGCAGGCGTCCGTCCCCTATCATTTCCGGCTCGCCCCCAACCGCGCGCTGACCGTCACGCCGAGCATCTTCACCAGCGTCCTGCCGATGCTGAAAGGCGAATATGCGCAGCTGGACGAGAACGGCGCGTTCCGTGTCACGGCGTACGGCACCTCCAGCCGGCGCAGCGACGACCTGCAAAGCGCGACCGGCGCGCCGACCGAACTGGCGTTTCGCGGCTATGTCGACGGGATCGGCCGGTTTCAGCTGTCGCCCGAATGGAGCGTCAGCGGGTCGATCCGGGTGGCGACCGACCGCACCTTCCTGCGCCGCTACGATATCTCGCGCGACGACCGGCTGCGCACCACGGTGGCGGTCGAACGGATCGACCAGGACAGCTATTTTTCGCTTGCCGGCTGGTCGGTGCAGACGCTGCGGGTCAATGACTCGCAGGGTAATCAACCGATCGCGCTGCCGGAACTGGACTATCGCCGCCGCATGACCGATCCGCTGCTTGGCGGCGTGCTTCAGCTACAGGTCAATACGCTGGCGCTGCACCGCTCGGCGGGTGAAGACACGCAGCGCGCTTTCGCCAGCGCGGAGTGGAACCTGCGCCGCCTGACCAACTGGGGTCAGGAGGTGACCTTCACCGCGCTTGCCCGTGCCGATGCCTACAACGCACAGGATACGTTGCAGAACGCGATCATCGGCTACCGGGGGGACGAGGGTTTCACCGGCCGGCTGATCGGCGCGGTTGCGGTCGACGTGAAATGGCCCTTCATCGGCACCTTCCTTGGCGGCACCCAGCAATTGACGCCGCGTGTCCAGATCGTCGCCTCGCCCAAGATCGCCAACCTGGCCGTACCGAACGAGGATGCGCGCGCGGTCGACCTTGAGGATTCCAACCTCTTCGCGCTCAATCGCTTCCCCGGCTATGACCGGTTCGAGGATTCCTCGCGCGCGACCTATGGCGTGCAGTGGAATGTCGACCTGCCCGGCGTCGCATTCAGCACGGTTGTCGGCCAGAGTTATCGCCTGTCGGAGCGGGAATCGATCTTCTTCGACGGCACCGGCCTGTCGAACCGGGTATCGGACATCGTCGGCCGCACCGACCTGCGGTTTCGCGACTTCGTGTCGTTCACCCACCGCTACCGGCTGGACAAGGACGGGCTGGCCGTGCGCCGCAACGAGGTGGATGCGACGATCGGCAGCCGCGCGACCTATGTCCAGGCCGGCTATATCCGCCTGAACCGCAATATCATGCCGGCAATCGAGGATCTTCAGGATCGGGAGGAGGCGCGTGTCGCCGGCCGCGTGCAGATCACCCGCTTCGTGTCCGCCTTCGCCTCGGCGCTGATCGACCTGACCAACCGTAACGAGGATGTGCTGTCCCTGTCCGACGGCTTCGATCCCGTTCGCCACCGTCTCGGCGTACAATATGAGGACGACTGCCTTCGCCTTGGCGTGACATGGCGGCGCGACTATCAGGACACCGGTGATGCGCGCGCCGGCAACAGCTTCCTGTTGACGCTGGCGTTGACGAACCTTGGCCGCTAAGCCCCCGTTCAGCGAGATTTGGGCAAGGGTCGGATGTGGGGCACCGTTCGGCCCACCCGCCATGGGGTTGATGCTTACGTGATTCATGATGTTCTGAAGGGCGCGCGCGCCCGTCGCGCGATCGGCGCGCTTGTCCTGACCGCTATCACCGGCGCGGCCATCGCCCAGACGGCGCCCCCGCCCGCCTCCGATGCGGGTGCCGGCCAGACGGTCCCTGACACCACGGTCCCCGAAACCGGCCTGAATATTCCCACCAACCTCCAGATCTTCGGCAAGGTCGACCCCAACGTCCGCAAGCCGACCGCGATCGTGAACGATTCGGTCATCACCGGCACCGACGTCGACCAGCGCGTCGCCCTGATCGCCGTCGCCAACCAGACGGCGATCCCGGAAGCACAGCTCGACCAGGTCAAGCTGCAGGTGCTGCGCCAGTTGATCGACGAAACGTTGCAGATCCAGGAGGCAAAGAGCGCCGACATCACGATCACGCCGGACGAGATCAAGCAGAGCCTGGCCGGCGTCTCGCGCCGGTTCAACCGGACGCCCGAACAGATGCGCGTCTATCTGCGCGAACAGGGATCGTCGGAACGCTCGCTGCGTCGCCAGATCGAGGGCGAACTGGCGTGGCAGCGGTATCTGCGCAAGCGGGTCGAGCCGTTCGTCAACGTCGGCGACGAGGAAGTGAAGTCGATCATCGAACGGCTTCAGGCGTCGCAGGGCACCGTCGAATACAACATCAAGGAAATCTACCTGAACGCCACGCCAGCGACCGCGGCGCAGGTCTATGCCAACGCCAAGCAGATCGTCGCCGAAATCCAGAAGGGCAAACAGCCCTTCGACTACTTCGCCAGCCAGTTTTCGGAGGCGTCGACCCGCGCGGTCGGTGGCGATCTTGGCTGGGTGCGCGCGTCGACGTTGCCGCCTGAACTGGCCGCGGCGACCGAACAGATGCAGGTCGGACAGGTGGCAGGCCCGATCGAGGTCGCCGGTGGTTTCTCGATCGTCTACCTGACCGACAAGCGCCAGGTGCTGACCGCCGATCCGCGCGATGCCCGGCTCAGCCTGAAACAGCTGACCGTCCGCTTCCCTGCCGGCACCACCCAGGCACAGGCCACCACTCGCACCGCTGCCTTTGCCAAGGCAACGACCGCGTTGCGCGGTTGCGGCAGCGTCGACGCGGTCGCCAAGTCGATCGGTGCCGAAGTGGTCGACAACGACACCGTTCGCATCCGCGACTTGCCGCCGGCCTTGCAGGAAATCATGGTGAAGCTGCGGATCGGTGAATCGACCCCGCCATTCGGATCGCCGACCGAGGGTGTTCGCGCACTCGTGCTGTGCGGCCGCGAGGATCCGAAGACCGGCGTGCTGCCGGGCGCTTCGCAGGTGCAGAACCAGCTGGAACAGGCGCGGGTCAATTTGCGTGCCCAGCAGAAACTGCGCGATCTGCGCCGCGACGCGATCGTCGAATATCGCTGACGGACGCGCCGCTGTGACCGCACCGCTCGCCGTCTCGATGGGCGATCCGGCCGGAATCGGGCCGGAAATCATCGCAAAGGCGTGGGATCGTCGCGGGTCCGAGGCGCTCGCCCCGTTCGTCGCCATCGGTGACAGCCGGGCGATCGCCGCCGTCTGGGACGGACCGGTCGCGTCGGTCGCGGATATGGCGGCGGCAATCTCGGCGTTCGACACCGCGCTGCCGGTATTCACCATCAGCGACAGCGGCACGATCACGCCGGGTCGGCCCGACGTCGACGGTGCGCGGTGCGCGCTCCATTCCCTGGAGGTCGCGGTCGGTCTGGTGCGGTCGGGCGCCGCGCGGGGGCTGGTGACCGCGCCGGTGTCAAAGGCGCAATTGTACGGCATCGGCTTCACGCATCCCGGCCAGACCGAATTCGTCGCCGAACGCTGCGGCGTGTCGCGCGACAATGCGGTGATGATGCTTGCTGGCCCATCGCTGCGGGTGGTGCCGGTAACGACGCATGTGCCCTTGGCCGAGGTCTCCGGGCTGCTGACCATTGATCTGATCCTGGCCAAGGCGCGGGCAACCGTGCGCGGCCTGCAACGCAATTTCGGGATCGCCGCACCGCGTCTGGCCTTTGCCGGCTTCAACCCGCATGCCGGCGAACAGGGCGCGATCGGCCGTGAGGAAATCGACGTCATCGAACCGGCGATCGCGATCCTGCGGGATGAGGGACTGGACGTCACCGGGCCGCTGGCCGCCGACACCATGTTCCACCCCCGCGCCCGCGCCCGCTACGACGCGGCGATCTGCATCTATCACGATCAGGCGCTGGTGCCGCTCAAGACGCTGCATTTTGATGAGGGCGTGAACATCACGCTCGGCCTGCCGATCGTGCGGACGTCGCCCGATCACGGCACGGCGTTCGCCATCGCTGGCCGGGATGCCGCCGAACCCGGGGCGATGATCGCGGCGATCCGCATGGCTGCGGAAGCGACCGACCGTCGCGCCGTGACCGCGACGTGACGACGCCCACGCTGCCGCCACTGCGCGAGGTGATCGCGCGTTATGGCCTGAATGCCAGCAAGGCGCTGGGCCAGAATTTCCTCTTCGACGGCCAGTTACTGGGCCGGATCGCCGCCATCCCCGGCGACCTGCACAATGCCGAGGTGCTTGAGGTCGGCCCCGGCCCCGGTGGCCTTACCCGCGCGCTGCTGGCAGCGGGGGCCAAGGTCACCGCGATCGAACGCGACCGGCGCTGCATCCCCGCGCTGGCCGAACTGGGTGCGCAGTATCCGGGCATGTTGCATGTGATCGAGGGTGACGCGCTGGAGGTCGACGCGCCGTCGCTGTTCGCCGGCAAGCCGCACATCGTCTCCAACCTGCCATACAATGTCGGCACCGCGCTGCTCGTGGGCTGGCTGACGGCGGCGGAATGGGCGCCCTGGTGGCAATCGCTGACGCTGATGTTCCAGAAGGAGGTCGCCGACCGGATCGTGTCGGATGCCGACGACGATGCCTATGGCCGGCTGGCGGTGCTGGCCCAGTGGCGCAGCACCGCGCGGATCGCGATGCCGGTCCATCGCTCTGCATTCACGCCGCCGCCCAAGGTCATGTCGGCCGTCGTCCATATCGTCCCGACGTCCGCGCCGGAGGGTGTGTCGGTGACGGTGCTGGAACGCCTGACCGCCGCCGCCTTCGGCCAGCGCCGCAAGATGCTGCGGCAGAGCCTGAAGTCGGTGCCGGGCGCGCTGGCGGCGCTGGAGGTCGTCGGCATCGACCCGACCCGCCGGGCGGAAACCGTGCCGATCGCGGCGTTCGTTGCCTTGGCGCGGGAGGTCGGGCGCAGCAAGAAGCCGCCGTCCGCCCCTACGGAATAAAGTCGTCGTCATTGGGAGCGACAGCGAAGCAATCCAGGGTCGCCCGCTACGCTCTGGATTGCTTCGCTATCGCTCCCGATGACGGGTTGGCGGCAACGGCGAACACCACCCCCCGGTCGTTTCGAGCGTCTTCGGATACCGCCTGTAAGTTTCCCGACTACGCTGGAAACGAACGGAGATTGGCGGGGGTCACCACCAATGCCGCCCCCCTTACTGTGCGACCGTCCCCGGCTTCTTGTCGACCTGTGCGGTCGTGACCGGTGGTCCCTTGGCGATGATCGCGGTCAGCGACGCCGCCTCGGGGCACGCGCCCTTGCACAGCGTCCGGATCTTGGCGAGGTTTTCGCGCGCGCGCACGACCGCGCCCTTCATCACCAGCGCCTCGCCCTGCCCCTTCAGCGCCTGCACGTCGTTCGGCTCCAGCAACAACGCCTCGCGGTACAGGCGAATCGCCTTGCCCGGCAGGTCGCGCGCCTCGGCCACCTGCGCCAGCAGGATGAAGGCGGGGCGATTGCGCGGATCGACCGCCAGCGCGGTTTCCAGCGCATCGGTCGCCCCGTCCAGATTACCCGCCGTCTTGGCCGCGCGGCCCTGTTCCAGCAGCTGCAACGACCGTGCGTCGATCTGATCGTCGGGTCGCTGGCCGCTGAGCGAAGTGGACACCGACACCAGGGTCAGCGCGGCAGCAAGGGCGACGGACGAGAAGCGCATGATCGTCTCCGGACTTAACACGAACGCCGCGCTATCATGACCGGATGAGGCGCGCGACAAAAAATCCGTCGGTCTGGTCATGCAACGGTGTCAGGCGGACGCCCGCGCCATGCTTGCGCCCCGCCGGCAGGTCCAGCGTCTCGGCTCGCCAGGACGGATTGGCGCGCAGGAAGCCGGCGACCTGATCCGCACCCTCGGAATCCAGCAGCGAACACACGATGTATACCATCGACCCGCCCGGCTTCACCAGGTCGCGCGCAAAGCCCAGGATCTGCCGCTGGGTCACCACCAGCTTGGCGATCCGGTCGGGCGACAGCCGCCACCGTGCCTCCGGATTGCGCCGCCAGGTGCCGGTGCCCGAACACGGCGCATCAACCAGCACGCCGTCGGCATGCGCATGCCAGTCGAGCAACGCGGTCGCCTCCTTGCCCGGATCGAGCAGCCGGGTGTGCGCGATCGACACACCGGCCTTTTCGGCCCGGATCGGCAGGCGCGACAGGCGGCTGCGATCGGTATCGGTGCACAGGATCTCACCGCGGTTGTCCATCAGCGCGGCCAGCGCCAGCGTCTTGCCGCCGCCGCCCGCACACAGGTCGACGATCCGCTGACCGGGCTGCGCCTTCATCGCCAGCGTGACGATCTGGCTGCCGGCGTCCTGCACTTCGACGCTGCCGCCAAACGGCTCGACATTGGTGCCGGCCGGCAGGCGCAGGCCGTGGGTCAGGCCGGGAATAGCCTCCGCCCCCTCGATCCCGGCGGCAATATCGGCGGCGGTCGCGGTCAGTGGATTGACGCGAATATCGAGCGGCGCACGGTCGACCAGCGCCGGCAGTTCCTCGGCATCGAGGCCCGACATGCGCAGCAGCTTGATGATCCATTTGGGTGCGACACCGGGCGCCGCGCGCGCCTCCTCCGGGTCGATCGGCGCTGGACCATGCTCGGATCCATCGAACGTCGCGATCAGCGACTTGTCCTTCTTGACCACCCGCAGCATAGCCGCCCGGCCCGTCACCGGCCGCTCACCCGACGCGCGGATCGCGGCATAGACCAGCTCGCGCACCGCCCGCCGATCCTTCGACCCGGCATAGCGGCGGGTGGAGAAATACCGCGCGATCAGCGTGTCGGCGGCGGCACCGCCCTCCTTGGTGGCAATGATGATCGCGTCGAGCAGCTCGATCGCGGCCTGGGTACGGGCGGCTGGTGTCATTCGGCTATTCCCTCTGCCCTCATGCGAGAGGGATTGGTCGGCTGTAAATGCTGTTCCCCGGCGAAGGCCGGGGTCCAGTAGGGAGATGGTATCGGAAGAAGGGCCATACGCCGTTCCAGGCGCTTTCCCAACCGGACCCCGGCCTTCGCCGGGGAGCGGTGGATTACCGCGTCGGGTAGTTCGGTGCCTCGCGCGTGATCGTCACGTCGTGGACATGGCTTTCCTTCAGGCCCGCACCCGTGATCTGGACGAACTGCGCCCGCTCCTGAAGGTCGGGGATCGTCCGCGCGCCGGTATAGCCCATCGCCGCCTTGATACCGCCAACCATCTGGTGGATCACGTCGCGCGCCGGTCCCTTGAACGCGACCTGCCCCTCGATGCCCTCGGGCACCAGCTTCATCTGATCCTTGATGTCGCCTTGGAAATAGCGGTCGGCAGAGCCACGGCCCATCGCCCCGACCGACCCCATGCCACGATACGACTTGTACGCACGGCCCTGATACAGGAACGTCTCGCCCGGCGCTTCCTCGGTCCCGGCCAGGATCGACCCGACCATGCAGGTCGACGCACCCGCCGCCAGCGCCTTGGCAAGATCACCCGACGTCCGAAGGCCGCCATCGGCGATCACCGGCACGCCGTGACGACGCGCTTCCTCGGCGCAGTCCATGACCGCGGTCAGCTGCGGCACGCCGACACCGGCGACGACGCGAGTGGTGCAGATCGAGCCGGGACCGATGCCAACCTTCACCGCATCCGCCCCCGCCTCGATCAGCGCGCGTGTTGCCGCCGCTGTCGCGACGTTGCCGGCAACGACCTGAACCGAATTGGACAGCGCCTTCACCCGCTCGACCGCGCGCGCGACGTCGCGGTTGTGGCCGTGCGCGGTGTCGATGACGATGCAATCGACCTCCGCATCGACCAGCGCCGCCGTTCGCTCGAACCCCTTGTCGCCGACCGTGGTCGCCGCCGCCACCCGCAGCCGCCCGGCCGCGTCCTTGGTCGCGTTGGGATAGGTGACCGCCTTCTCGATATCCTTGACCGTGATGAGGCCAACGCAGCGATAGGCCTCGTCGACAACCAGCAGCTTCTCGATCCGACGCTGGTGCAGCAGGCGGCGCGCCTCCTCCTGCCCGACACCGATATTGACGGTCGCCAGATTCTCATGGGTCATCAACTCGGCGACCGGCTGGTTCGGCTGCTCGGCGAAACGGACGTCGCGGTTGGTCAGGATGCCGACCAGCTTGCCGCCACGCTCCACCACCGGGATTCCGCTGATCCGGTGGCGCGTCATCAGCGCCTGCGCCTGCGCCAGCGTCGCATCGGGGGTGATGGTGATCGGGTTGACGACCATGCCGCTCTCGAACCGCTTCACCGCGCGCACGGCGTCGCATTGTTCCTGCACGGTCAGGTTGCGGTGCAGGACGCCGATCCCGCCAAGCTGCGCCATGACGATCGCCATGTCGGCCTCGGTCACGGTATCCATCGCCGACGACAGCACCGGGATGCTGAGCGCGATGCCGCGCGTGAACTGGGTCGCGGTGTCCGCCATGCTGGGCAGTACGTCCGACGCGCCCGGCACCAGCAGGACGTCGTCGAAGGTGAGGCCGAGTCGAATGTCCATTGCTGTGCCGGTTCCTCGCGCGGGGTGGAAGTGGCGGGCCATGTAACCAAAGCCGGCGTCCACGGCTAGGCCCCGATCGGATTTCCCTGTTGTGCGGGTGGCGCTGTGCTACCATCATCAGACAGTTGGTGGAGGAATGTTTCGATGGGCCTGATCGTCGCCGCACTGATCCTCGCGATCGTACTCGTCTACCTGATGACCAGCATCAAGATCGTCCGTCAGGGATATCATTATACCATCGAGCATTTCGGCCGGTTCACGACCGTCGCCAAGCCCGGCTTCAATTTCTACCCCGCCTTCTTCTACCGTGTCGGCCGTCGCGTGAACATGATGGAGCAGGTGATCGACATTCCGGGTCAGGAAATCATCACCAAGGACAATGCGATGATCTCGACCGACGGGGTCGTGTTCTTCCAGGTGCTCGATTCGGCGAAGGCGGCGTATGAGGTGTCGGACATGCACATGGCGCTGATGCAGCTGACGACCACGAACCTGCGCACCGTCATGGGGTCGATGGACCTCGATGAAACGCTGTCCAAGCGCGACGAGATCAACGCCCGGTTGCTCAGCGTCGTTGACCACGCGACCACGCCCTGGGGCGTCAAGATCACCCGTGTCGAGATCAAGGACATCCGCCCGCCCGCCGATATCGTCAACGCCATGGGCCGTCAGATGAAGGCCGAGCGCGAGAAACGTGCCAACATCCTCGACGCCGAGGGCACACGCGCGTCGGAGATCCTGCGTGCCGAGGGGCAGAAGCAGGCGCGCATTCTCGAAGCCGAAGGCCGCAAGGAATCCGCCTTCCGCGACGCCGAGGCCCGCGAACGTGCTGCGCTCGCCGAGGCCAGCGCGACGCGCGCCGTGTCGGAAGCGATCCAGGGTGGCAACACGCAGGCGATCAACTATTTCATCGCCCAGAAATATGTCGAGGCGATCGGGAAGTTCGCGACCAGCCCCAACGCCAAGACCATCCTGTTCCCGGTCGAGGCGACACAGCTGATGGGCACGCTTGGCGGCATCGGCGAACTGGCGCGCGACGCGCTGTCGGGTTCGGGGTCGGGGTCGGGGTCGGGGTCGGGGTCGGGGTCGTCGGGGTCCGCACCCGTGGTCCCCACGGTTAGCAAGGGACCGTTCGAGCAGGGCCAGCAACAGCAATGACCCTGGACGGCTTCGTCATCAGCGCCGGGACCGCGTGGCTGATTGCGGCCTTGCTGCTTGGTATTGCCGAACTGGCCGCGCCGGGGACGTTTCTGGTATTCCTGGCGATCGCCGCCGCCATTACCGGCATCGCGACCTTCGCCCTGCCCGACCTGCCAGTCGCGGCACAGATCCTGTCGTTCGCGGTCTGGAGCGCGGTCGCCGTGCTGATCGGCCGGCGCTGGTATGTCGATTATCCCGTGGAAACCAGCGACGCGCTGCTGAACGATCGCTCCGCGCGCCTGATCGGGCGCGTGGTCACGGTGGATGAAACCGTTACCGCGCATGGTGGGCGCGTGCGTGTCGACGACGGCGGCTGGCCCGCGCGAGGGACGCCAGCCGCCATCGGTGACCGGGTGCGGATCCTCGACATCGACAACGGCATCGTGGTGGTCGGACCGGCGCTGCCGGATGTCGCGCGGACGGAATGTGACGGGTCATGACGGGATAGCGCGCTACCCCGCCATGACCCGGTCCTGTCAGGCCAGCTGCCGCGTGCGGGGTGCCGCCTCGCGAACACCCTCGTCGACATGCGTCTCGAACTGCGCGAAGTTCTCGACGAACAGATCGACCAGTTTGGCCGCCGTCGCGTCATAGGCTTCGGTGTCGGACCAGGTGCTGCGCGGGTCCAGGATGGCGCTGTCGACACCCGGCACCGCAACCGGCACCTGAAAACCGAAATTGGGATCGGTGCGGAACGTCGCATCGTTCAGGCTGCCGTCCAGCGCCGCGTTCAGCAGCGCGCGCGTCGCCTTGATCGGCATCCGGTTGCCGACGCCGTACTTGCCCCCAGTCCAGCCCGTATTGACCAGCCAGCAATCGACCCCGCCCTTGGCGATCCGTTCCTTCAGCAGATTGCCGTAGACCGACGGGTGGCGCGGCATGAACGGCGCGCCGAAACACGTTGAGAAGGTCGCGTCCGGCTCGGTCACGCCGATCTCGGTGCCGGCGACGCGCGCGGTATAGCCCGACAGGAAATGGTACATCGCCTGGTCCGGCGTCAGCTTCGCGATCGGCGGCAGGACGCCATAGGCATCCGCCGTCAGCATGACGATGTTGCGCGGCACCGGTCCCATATTGTCCGCCGACGCATTGGGAATGAAGTCGATCGGATAGGCACCCCGGCTGTTTTCCGCCAGGCTGTTGTCCTCCAGGTCGAGCTGGCGCGTGGCGTCGTCCATCACCACGTTTTCCAGCACCGTGCCGAATCGCTTGGTCGTGGCGAAGATCTCCGGCTCGGCGTCGGCCGACAGGCGGATCATCTTGGCGTAACAGCCGCCCTCGAAATTGAAGACCGCGGTGTCGGACCAGCCATGTTCGTCGTCGCCGATCAGCGTCCGGCTGGCATCGGCCGACAGCGTCGTCTTGCCGGTGCCGGACAGGCCGAAGAACACCGCCGTGTCACCATTCGGACCCATATTGGCCGAACAGTGCATCGGCATCACGCCCGACGGCGGCAAGAGGTAGTTCAGCAGGCCGAAGACCGACTTCTTCATCTCGCCGGCATATTGCGTGCCGCCGATCAGGATCAGCCTGTCGGTGAAATTGACCGCGATCACCGTCTCGCTGCGGCAGCCGTGACGCGCCGGATCGGCGCGGAAGCTCGGCAGGTCGATGATCGTGTATTCGGGGTCGAACCCCTTCAACTCATCCTGCCGCGGCCGCACCAGCATCGTGCGGATGAACAGGTTGTGCCACGCCAGTTCGGTGACGACGCGAACCCGGACGCGGTGCTCGGGCTGCGATCCGCCGAACAGGTCCTGCACGAACAGTTCGGGGCGGTCGCCAAGCGCGGTGAGGAAATCGGCTTTCAGGGCGGCGAAGTACGCCGGCGTCATTGCCTTGTTGGACTTGCCCCACCAGACCGTCGATTCGGTTTCCGCGTCGCGCACGATGAACTTGTCCTGCGCCGACCGTCCGGTGTGCGCGCCGGTCGCGACGACCAGCGGGCCATCCGCGCTGAGCTTGCCCTCGCCGCGCGCAACGGCCGCTTCGATCAGTTGCGCGGTCACCAGGTTCCAGTGCAGCGTCGCGCCGGTCTCGATACCCTGCCGGTCCAGCCCGGCGGTCGGAATACGCTCGTTCACGGTCATTCTCTCCTGTTTTTCGGTACGTTGCACCTTGTGGTGCATACGTATGCAGTCGCTGACCCGGCCGTAGCGCGCTTCGATCCGCCCTCAAACCAGACAAAAGGCGATAGTTGAGTAGCGGGCGACTTTGCCGTACCGCACAAGGCCAGCAACGAAAGGCTGCGCTGCCCCAATGACGGCGACAATCGCCCTGGTCGACGACGACCGCAACATCCTGACGTCGGTGTCGATCGCGTTGCAGACCGAAGGGTTTTCGACGCGGGTCTATTCGGACGGGGAAACCGCGCTGAAGGCGCTGGTCGACAACCCGCCCGACCTGGCCATCTTTGATATCAAGATGCCGCGGATGGACGGGCTGGAACTGCTGCGCCGCCTGCGCGAAAAGAGCAGCATCCCCGTCATTTTCCTGACCAGCAAGGATGACGAACTCGACGAGGCGCTGGGCCTCGCGATGGGGGCGGACGACTATATCGCCAAACCCTTCTCGCAGCGCCTGCTCATCGCCCGGATCCGGGCGATCCTGCGCCGGACCGAACTCACCCAGTCGCCGGGCACCGAGGTCGAGGGTGAAAGCATCGGCCCGATCGTGCGCGGGCGGCTGAACATGGATCCTGCCCGCCACCGCACGCAGTGGAACGGCGAGCCGGTGACGCTGACCGTGACCGAGTTCATGATCCTCGAAACGCTGGCGCAGCGTCCGGGCATCGTGAAGACGCGCAACCAGCTGATGGATGCCGCCTATCAGGACGATATCTATGTCGACGACCGCACGATCGACAGCCATATTAAGCGGTTGCGGCGCAAGTTCCGCCAGGTCGATCCCGAGTTCGACGCGATAGAGACATTGTATGGAGCGGGTTATCGCTTCTCCGACGACTGACCTGCCGGAGGACGGCCGCGACCTGACCCTGCGCTGGTCGGGGCAGATCTCGCTGACCCGGCGGATCCTGGCGGTCAACATCATCGCGCTGCTGATGCTGGCTGGCGGATTCTTCTATCTTGATTCCTATCGCAGCCGGATCGTCGATAGCCGGGTCGGTCAGGCCGAGCGCGAGGTACGCCTGATCGGCGAGGCGGTCGCGTCCGTCGACCCCGCGCTGCGAAATGCCCTGATCCTTCGCCTCGCCCGCGACACCCGCTCGCGCATCCGTGTCTACGATGCCAGCGGCGCCGTGTCGGTCGACACCCGCCAGCTTGGCCTTCGCAACGTCGTGCTGGTCGATCCCGACCGAGAGGATGTGGGGCAGGACATCGCCCGCTTTTTGGACGCGGTCATCGACACCGTTGTCGGGGCCGCGCGCATACCGCTGTTCCGTGAACGCGCGAACGGACATGACTGGCCCGACGTCCGCCGCGCACATACCGCCGGCACGGTATCGGCGAGCGTGTGGCGCGCGCCGGACCGTACCCCGGTCATCACCGCCGCCGCGCCCCTGCCCGCCGGCGGCGTGGTGATGACCACCGACAACGCGCGCGACATCACCCAGACCGTCCGGGTGGAGCGATTTCGCCTCGGCGTCGTGCTGCTGATCGTGACCCTGGTGTCGGTACTGCTCTCGCTGTTCCTGGCCCGCACGATCGTCCGCCCCTTGAGGCGGCTGGCACGCGCGGCGGTCCGCGTCCGGCTGGGCCGCGCCCGCGAGGTGGTGGTGCCCCGCCTGCCCTCGCGCCGCGACGAACTGGGCATGCTCGCCCGCGCGCTGTCCGACATGAGCCTTGCCCTGCGCGCACGGATCGACGCGACCGAGGCATTTGCCGCCGACGTCACGCACGAAATCAAGAATCCGCTGGCATCGCTGCGGTCGGCCGTCGACGGGCTTGGCCGCGTGACCGACCCGGCGTTACGCGACCAGCTGCTGGCCATCGTGCGCGACGACGTCTTGCGGCTCGACCGGTTGATTACCGACATTTCCGAAGCCTCGCGCCTCGACGCGCAGCTCAGCCGCGCCAAGTTCGAGCCGGTCGACATCGTCGCGATGATCGTCGGCCTGCTCGACCAGCGCGCTGCCCGCGGCGTCGAACGCGACGTCCGCATCCGCTTCGACCATGTCGATGCCACGCCGCTCGTCACGATGGGCGAAGGATCGCGCCTGGAGCGCGTGTTCGAAAACCTGATCGACAATGCGATTTCCTTCTCCCCCGACGCCGCGCTGATCAGTATCGCCGCGCTGCGCGAGTCCGACGATCTGGTGGTGCAGGTCGAGGATGAAGGCCCCGGGGTGCCCGTCGAGGCCCGCGACGACGTTTTCCGCCGCTTCCAGTCGATCCGCCCGCACGGGGAGACGTTCGGCCAGCATTCCGGCCTTGGCCTCGCCATCGCCCGCACCATCGTCGAGGGGCATCAGGGCCGGATCACCGTGGAATCGCGGGAGGATCGGCTGGCGGGCGCTCGCTTCGTCGTCCGCCTGCCGCTTGCCGGCTAATCGTGGAAACTCCCGCATCGTCCCCCTCCTGCACGCTGCACGCGACCACCGTCGCGATCGACGGCCGCGCGGTGCTGCTGTGCGGTCCGTCCGGGGCGGGCAAGTCCGATCTCGCCCTCCGCCTGGTCGACCGTGGCGCGGTGCTGGTCAGCGACGACCAGACGATCGTTCGTCGCGTCGGCGACCAGCTGATCGCCAGCGCACCCGCCACCATCGCCGGCCTCATCGAGATACGCGGGATCGGCATCGTCACGATGCCCCATGCCGGGCCTGTCCCGGTGGCCGCGCGCGTCACGCTTGGTTCCGATGTCGTGCGGATGCCCGAGCCATCTGCCTACGATATACTTGGCCTTCGCGTTGCCGATCACTATGTCGATGCAATGACCGCATCTGCGCCACTGAAGATCGAACTGCTCCTGCGCCGTTCGCCGGCATGACCATCGCCAGCCGAGACCTGCTGCTGGTGACCGGCCTGTCCGGTGCGGGCAAGTCCACTGCGCTTAAGACGCTGGAGGATCTGGGGTGGGAAGTCGTCGACAACCTGCCGCTCTCGTTGCTCGACCGGCTGCTCGCCGCCCCCCCGGCCGAAAAGGGGCCCGGCGACCATGCGCAGCGCGGGACGCAGCCGCTGGCGGTCGGAATCGACGCGCGCACCCGGGATTTCAATCCCGAACGGATCATCGCGCGGATCAAGGATCTGCGCGCGCAGCACGGGCATGAGGTCGACATCCTGTTCCTCGATTGCGCCGGCACCGAGCTGGAGCGGCGGTATTCCGAAACCCGGCGGCGTCATCCACTGGCGCAGGACCGCCCGGCCGGCGACGGCATCGCCCGCGAACGCGAGTTGCTGGCACCCTTGCGCCGTTTCGCCAACCGGCTGGTCGATACCACCACGCTGAACGCCAACGCGCTGGCGCAGAGCATCCGCCAGACCTTTTCCACCCTGTGCGACGGCCCGACCCTGTCGGTGCAGTCGTTCGGATTTTCGCGCGGCCTGCCGCTGAACGCCGATCTGGTCTTCGACATGCGCTTCCTGCGCAACCCGCATTGGGATCCGGTGCTGAAGCCGGGCACCGGACTGGACCCGGCCGTCGCCGCCTATGTCGCCGCCGACCCCGCCTACGAAGCGGCGGTATCGCGGATCGAGGATCTGCTGCTGCTGCTCATCCCGCGCTACCGCGCCGACGGCAAATCCTATGTAACGATCGCTTTTGGTTGTACCGGCGGGAGACACCGGTCGGTCCATGTCGCCGATCGTGTCGCCAGACGGTTGCGCGACGCGGGATTTTCCCCCACCATTTCCCATCGCGACCTGGCGGCCGCACCGCAGGACGTGCTGGAAGGGTCGCCGGTCCAATCATGATTACAGGACGCACGCACACATGATCGGCTTGGTTCTGGTGACGCATGGTCGGCTCGCCGACGAATTCGTCACCGCGATGGAGCATGTCGTCGGCAAGCAGGAGCGGGTGGCGACGATCGCCATCGGCCCTGACGACGATATGGAGGGCCGGCGCGGCGACATCGCCGCCGCGATCGCCGCGGTCGATGTCGGTCGCGGGGTCATCGTCCTGACCGACCTGTTCGGCGGCACCCCGTCGAACCTCGCCATCTCGCTTATGGAGCGCGGCCGGGTCGAGGTGATCGCCGGGATCAACCTGCCCATGCTGATCCGCCTCGAATCGGCGCGCAAAGCGATGAAGGTTGTCGACGCGGTCGCCGCCGCGCGCGAAGCCGGCCGCAAATATATCTCGGTAGCCTCCGAAATCCTTGGCGAGGCGGCGGCATGAGCGCGGTCGTCCGCACCGTGCAGGTCACCAATCGCCGTGGCCTCCATGCCCGCGCCAGTGCCAAGTTCGTGACGCTGGCCTCCGAACAGCCGACAGAGGTCCGCGTCGCCAAGGGACAGGATGCCCATGACGACACTGTCACCGGCACGTCGATCATGGGCCTGATGATGCTGGGTGCTGCGATGGGCGACCATATCACCATCAGCGCGACCGGCGACGGGGCCGACAGCGCGGTCGGGGCGCTGGTCGCCCTGGTCGAGGCCAAGTTCGGCGAAGACTGATGCCGCGCGAGATTACCGCCTTTTCCAACCCGCTGGTAAAGTACGCCCGCGACCTGCGCGACAAGCGCCATCGCCGCGCCGCGCGCCAGTTCCTCGCCGAGGGCCTGCGGATCCTGACCGAAGCGCGGGAAAGCGGGCGCCTGCCCAAGACCCTGTTCTACACCGCCGCCAGCATCGACCACCCGCTGGTCCACGCGCTGTCGATGGATGTCGAGGCGGCGGGTGGCGAGTCGATCCAGACCACGGCTGACATCCTGTCCAAGCTGTCCGGCAAGGACAATCCGCAGGCGGTCGTCGGCATCTATGACGATTTCGAGGTGACGCTGGCCGATCTGGACCGGGCGTCGTCGGGTATCTGGCTGGTCGCCGAGCGGCTGCGCGATCCCGGCAATCTTGGCACCATCCTGCGCACCGGCGATGCGGTCGGGGCCGGCGGGCTGATCCTGGTCGGCGAATGCGTCGATCCGTTTTCGGTCGAGGCGGTCCGTGCCAGCATGGGTGCGCTGTTCACCATTCCCGTCGTCCGCACCGAATGGACACCGTTCGTCGACTGGCTGCGCGCCGGTCCGGGGCAACTGGTCGGCCTCAGCCTTGATACCGACACCGATTACCGCGCCGCGACCTATACCGGCCCGACCTTCCTGCTGACCGGTAACGAGGCGCATGGCATGCCGGAGGACTATGCCGCCGCCTGCGACCTGCTGGTCAAGATCCCGATGCTCGGCAAGGCCGACAGCCTGAACGCGGCGGTGGCGACTGCGGTCATGGCGTATGAGGTGCTGGCGCGGCAACGGGGGTAATATCACCACCCGTGTTCCTGCGTTCGCAGGAACACGTCGCTACTCCTCCAGCATCGCCGCTACGACATGATGCGGGTCCAGCGCGAACTCGCGGATGATGCGGAAATGGTCGGTATCCTCCAACTCCACCGGCTCCAGCCCGTATTTGCCCATGCGCAGCAACGTCGCATCGGGCAGCGCCATCAGGATCGGGGAATGCGTGGCCAAGATAACCTGAGCCTGCCCACCGTCCTGCATCCGCCGGAGCAGTTTCAGGAAATCGAACTGGCGATTTGGTGACAGCGCCGATTCGGGTTCGTCGAAGAAGTATATGCCAGGGCGGTCGCAGCGTTCCTCGAAGAACCGCATGAACCCCTCGCCGTGGGAGTGTGACAGGAAGTCGGCCGATGGACTGCCCGACTCATCCAGGTAGCGCGCGACTGAAAAGAAACTCTCTGCGCGAAAGAACCAGCCCTGCGAAATCTTTGGCAGCCACGCCGCCTTCAACCCTTGCGCCAGTGTAGCACCACCGACCTCCAGTGCCCGGCTGTGGTCGACCGCACGATAGCCCGGACCGCCGCCGGCCTCGTCGAAGCCGGCAAGCGCGGCGATCCCCTCGATCAGCGTCGATTTGCCGACGCCGTTTTCACCGACCATGATCGTCACCGGTTTCTCGAAGGTCAGCTCGAACGCGCCCGACCGGAACAGCGGCAGGCACCAAGGGTAGGCGGCCGGGTCGGTGATCTGATCAGGATCGAGCCAAACCCGTTTCAGATACGGCGGCGGCAGGGTAGTGGTACGGTATTTCGCCATGGCACCCTACTGTCGTCAGTCCGCCACCGCCGTCAACTTGGTGAGCGTCCGGGCGCTCTGCTCGCCCGTCGGCATCTGTTCGATCGCCTTGGTGCCGGTGTCGATGTTCATCGTCTCGAACCGGCGGGCGCTGGTCAGCACCTGTGATTCGAGACTGCCGACGAACGCATTGTAGGCCCCCATCGCGGTGTCGAGGTTCTTGCCCAGTTTGGCGACATGCCCGCCCATCACGGCCAGCCGCGCGTACAATTCCTTGCCGAGCAGCGCGATCTCGCGCGCCTGCGTCGCGAGTTTCTCCTGTCGCCAGACCGCCGCGACGGTGCGGGCGATCGCGATCAGGTTGGTCGGCGTCGCCAGCAGCACCCGCTTGTCGAACGCAAAGTCCCACAGGGTCGGGTCATGCTCCAGCGCGGCCGACAGAAAGTGCTCGCCCGGCACGAACATGATGACGTAATCAGGCGCATCGGCGAACTGGTTCCAATACGCCTTGTTGCCCAGCCCGTTGACGTGGGCACGCATCGACGCGGCATGGGCCGCCAGCCCGATCAGCCGTTCGGCATCGTCGACCGCGCCGAACGCGTCCTGATAGGCATTGAGCGACACCTTCGCGTCGATCACCAGCGAATTGCCGCCGGGCACGCGGATGATCGCGTCGGGGCGCAGGCGATTGCCGTCCTCTCCGGCGATGCTCACCTCGGTTTCGAAATCGGTGTGTTCGGACAGGCCGCACGTTTCCAGCACGTTCTTCAACTGCTGCTCGCCCCAGCGGCCGCGCGATTTTGGCGCATTGCGCAGCGAATTGACCAGCTTGGCCGCCTCGGTCGACACTTTTTCCTGGCCCAGCCGCATCTGTTCGATCTGGCCTTTCAGGTCGCCGAACGCATCGCGCCGCTCGGCCTCGACCTTGGCCACGCCCTGTTCGTAGCGGGTCAGCCGGTCGCTGACGGGTTGGAGCATCGCCTTCAGATTCTGTCCGGCCGTTTCCTCCGACTGGCGGAACCGCGCATCAGCGCGTTCGAGGAACTGCGCCTGCGCGGTTTCCAGTGCCTTGGCCGCCGCCGCGCCGAAATGCGCGGTCATCGCGTCGCGCGCCTCGTTCAGCTGTTGCAGCGTCGCCAGATGCGCCGCCTGTCGTTCGTCGATCTGCGCGCGCAGACGAGCGACCTCCTGCATCGCGTCGTTTCGCTCGCGTTCGACGGCATCGCGCGCCGTGCGGACAAGGTCGGCATCGGCGAGTTTGGTGCGCGCGACCGCCAACTCACTGCTCAAACCCTGCGCCTTACGACCCGCCAGCAGCCACGCGACCAGCGCACCGACGACCAGCGCCAGCAGGCCGACGAGGACAATCTCACCGGTCATGCGTGTGCGTCCAGGACGGCGAAGTTGACGAAGTTGACGTTCGTGACGGTCCGCGTCGGGACCGGTGCAGAAAGGGGGATCAGGCTGTGCATATGCGGGAACATATTACGAACGGTGCGCGTAGGACAGCGGAAAAACACAAACCGTCATCCTCGCCTGTGCGCAGTTGACGGGAAGGACGTCAGGCGACGATCGAACGATCGGACGCCGGCATTACCCCATTTTCCGCATCTTGTTCAGCTTCTTGACCACCATGTCGCGCTTCAGTCGCGAAATATGGTCGATGAACAGCACACCGTTCAGATGGTCGATTTCATGCTGCATGCAGGTCGCGAGCAACCCGTCCAGTTCCTCCTCATGCGCCGTCCCGTTCTCGTCGAGCCAGCGGACGCGGCAGCGCGCCGGGCGAACGACCTCGGCATATTGCTCGGGGATCGACAGGCATCCCTCGCTATAGGTCGACAGCTCGTCGCTGACGTCCAGAATCTCTGGGTTCACATAGGCTTGCGGGTTGCGGATCGGCTTGCCGTCCTCACCCTCCTCGGCCTGCAGGTCGATCACGACGACGCGCTGCTCGACCCCGACCTGGATCGCGGCCAGGCCGATCCCGTGCGCGTCGTACATCGTATCGGTCATGTCGGCGATCAGCCGGCGAACGGCATCGTCCACCTGCGCGACGGGCTTGGAAACGGCGCGCAGACGCGCATCGGGGATCTCTACGATTTCTAGAACGGCCATCGCCCTTCGCTAGAAACCCCGGGCTTTGTCGTCAAGCGGACGAGGACTCAGGAAACCGGACGCCGCGCGCGCAACGCCTGCGCCAGCGTGCCCTCGTCCAGATAGTCCAGCTCGCCGCCGACCGGCAGGCCGTGCGCCAGCTGGGTGACCCGCACCGGAAACTTTTCGATCCGGTCGGCCAGGTAATGCGCGGTCGTCTGCCCCTCCAGCGTGGCGTTCATCGCCAGCACCACCTCGTCGATCCCGCCCTTTTCGACCCGCGCGACCAGCGCGTCGATCGCCAGATCCTCCGGCCGGATCCCCTCCAGCGCCGACAGCCGCCCGCCAAGCACATGAAATCGACCCGGAAACAGGCGAGAACGTTCCAGCGCCCACAGATCCGCCACCTCCTCGACCACGCACAGCGACCGGGCGTCGCGGCGGGGATCGGCACAGATGCCGCACGGGTTCGTCGTATCGACATTTCCGCAGATGCCACAGGTCTCCAGCCGCTCCTCGACCGCGGTCAACGCCGCCAGCAACGGTTCCAGCGCGCCCTCCCGCTTTTTCAGAAGGTGGAGCACGGCGCGGCGAGCCGACCGTGGCCCAAGGCCGGGTAGCCGCGCCAGCGCCTGGGTCAGCGCCTCGATTTCGGGGGATGCCATGCCGGAACAGATAGGGGGTTGCATGGCCGCGCGCCAGCGGGTTGAGGATGTACCCCATGCGGATCATATTCATGGGAACGCCCGAGTTTGCCGTGCCGGTGCTGGATGCGCTGGTCGACGCCGGGCATGAGGTCGTCGCGGCCTATAGCCAGCCACCACGCGCCGGCGGCCGGCGGGGCCGCGTGGTGGTGCCCTCCCCCGTCCACGCGCGGGCGGAGGCGCTGGGAATCGCGGTGCGGACGCCGGTATCGTTGCGCAATGCGGAGGCGCAAGGCCAGTTCGCCGACCTTGGCGCGGATGTCGCGGTGGTCGCGGCCTATGGCCTGATCCTGCCGCAAGTCGTGCTGGACGCGCCGATCCATGGCTGCCTGAACGTTCACGGCTCGCTGCTGCCGCGCTGGCGCGGGGCGGCACCGGTGCAACGCGCGATCCTGGCGGGCGATACGCAGACGGGCGTCGGCATCATGCAGATGGAGGCCGGGCTGGATACCGGGCCGGTGCGGCTTGAGGGGCGGACGCCGATCGCGCGCAAGACGGCGGGCGACCTGACCACCGAACTGTCGGCGATGGGCGCGGCGCTGATGGTGCGGGTGCTGGGCGATCTGGCCGGGCATCCGGCGGTGCCGCAGCCGGAGGGCGGCGTAACCTATGCCGCCAAGATCGACAAGGCCGAGGCGCGACTCGATTTCTCGCAAGACGCCATCGCGATCGAGCGGCAGGTGCGGGCGTTCAACCCGGTGCCGGGTGCGTTCTTCGAGGTGGCTGGCGAGCGGGTGAAAGTGCTGGCGGCGGAGATCGTGTCTCAGGAGATACCCGATGCGACGCCCGGCACCGTCATCGACGATCTGCTGACCATCCGCTGCGGAACCGGCGCGATCCGCCCGATCCTTGTCCAGCGCGCGGGTCGCGGTGTCACCGCCGGACTGGAACTGCTCAACGGCTTTCCGATCCCGCCCGGCACGCGGCTGTGACCCGCTTCGCGCTCACGGTGGAATATGACGGCCGGCCATTCATGGGCTGGCAGCGGCAGGCGCACGGCCCCAGCGTCCAGGCGACGCTGGAGGCGGCGGTGGCGAAGATGACCGGCGAGACCGTCGCGGTCCATGCCGCCGGACGAACCGATGCCGGCGTCCACGGCATCGCGATGCGCGCGCATGTCGACGTGGCGCGCGAGGTGACGCCGTTTCGGCTGATGGAGGCGATGAACGCCCTGATGCGGCCCAGCCCGGTCGCGGTGACGGCCTGCGAAATCGTGCCCGACGATTGGCATGCGCGCTTCGCCTGTGTCGGCCGTCGCTACGAATATCGCATCGTCAATCGCCGCGCGCCGTTGACGCACGAGGCGGGGCTGGCGTGGCAGGTGCCACAGCCGCTGGACGCCGCCGCGATGCAGGCGGCGGCGCAGACGCTGATCGGGCGGCACGACTTCACCACCTTCCGCTCGACGCACTGCCAGGCGGACAGCCCGGTGCGGACGCTCGACCGGCTGGACGTGATGGCGGCAGGCGACCGGCTGGTCATCCATGCCGCCGCCCGGTCATTCCTGCATCATCAGGTGCGCTCGATGGTCGGCTGTCTCGCGCTGGTCGGCATGGGACGCTGGCCGGTCGCCGGCGTGGCCGAGGCATTGGCGGCGCGCGACCGGAACCGGCTGGGTCTGAACGCCCCCCCCGACGGGCTGTATTTCGTGGGTGCGGACTACCCCGCCGGCTGATCGCGGACGAAGCGGCCGACCATCTCGACATGCGTCGACCACAGGAACTGGCCGACCGGCTGGACCCAGTCGATCCGCCAGCCGCCCTCGCACAGATCCTTCGCATCACGCGCGAAGCTGGCCGGGTTGCACGAGACATAGGCGATCGCCCTCGTTGTGGTCGCCGCCAGCGCCGGAATCTGGTCACGCGCCCCGGCGCGGGGCGGGTCGATGACCACCGCGTCGAAACGGTCCAGCTCGGCCACCGTCAGCGGCCGGCGGTACAGGTCGCGATGTTCGGGGAACACCGGGCGTTGCACCCGGTTGGCGGCGGCCTTCAGCGCGTACAGCGCATCGCGTGCGCCCTCCGCCGCATAGACCTTGCCCGGCAGTGCGAGCGCGAAGGTTCCGAGGCCGGCGAAGATGTCCGCCGTCGTAGCGGGATTGCCGACCGCGTCTAGCACCCCGGCGACCAGCGCAGCCTCGCCCTCGGCCGTCGCCTGCAGGAAGGCGGCAGGCGGAAACGGCACCTCGACCCCGCCAAGCGTGATCGTGACGGGTTCCGGCTCCCACCGCGTTTCCGGCCCCATGCCGTCGTCGACCGAGAAGCGCGCGACCTTGTGCCGTTCGCAAAAGGCGATGATCGCCTCCGCCGCCTTCAGCCCCTCGGGCGCAAAACCGGCGATCAGCAGGTCGACTCCCTGGTCGATCAGCGTCAGGTGGACGTCGGCGCGCCGCTTGAACCCCAGTTGCTGAAGCAACGACCGCAAGGGGGCCACCAGCGCGAACAACGCCGGGGCCAGGACGTGACATTCGGCGATGTCGACAATCGCGTGCGACTTTTCTTCGGCAAACCCCAGCCGGACGCGCCCGCCCTTGAATTCGGCATGCAGCGTCGCGCGGCGGCGGGTGCGCGGCGGCGAGACGATCGGCGGGCGCAAGGGTGCCGACAGCCCCTGCCCGTCCAGCGCCGACGCCACCCGGTCGGTCACGAACGCGGCATAGCTTTCGTCGTCGAGATGCTGGAGCTGGCACCCGCCACAGGTCGGGAAGTGCCGGCAGGGCGGCACCTGGTGATGCGGGCCGTGAGTCAGCGTGCCGTCCTCGGCCAGCAGGTCGCCGGGGGCGGAAAAGGCGGCATGGCGGCCATCGGCGGTGATGCCGTCGCCGCGCGCGGCGACGCGAATGATTTCGTTCATGCGCTGCCCCTAGCAGCCGACAGCGCGGCGGCAAGATCATCGGCGATGAAAGCCGGTCCCGCCGCGCGCGCCGCCGCCGCGTGCAGCCACACCCCGGCGGCGGCCGCCGCATGCGGATCGGCCCCGGGCGCGGCCAGCATCGCCGCGATCGCCCCGGCCAGCACATCGCCGGTGCCCGCCGTCGACAGCCACGGGTCACCGCGTGGCGACACCGTCATCCGGGCATCCGTGGCGATCACGGTCGTCGCGCCCTTGAACACGATCGTCGCGTTGATCGCACCGGCGGCGTCCCGCGCGCGCGCCATCGGGCTGGCGTCGGACGCGCCGAACAGCGTGGTGAACTCGCCCGCGTGCGGCGTCAGGATCACCGGATGGCGGCGGCCAGTCAGCCTGGCAGGGTCCAGCAGGTGCAGCGCGTCGCCGTCGATGACCAGCGGATGCCGGTCCTCCGCGATCAATCGCCGCAGCAGGTCGGCCTGCTCCCGGGTTCGACCGAGGCCGGGGCCGATCAGGATCGCGCCGATCCGTGGCTCCCGCAACGCATCGTCATCCAGCGGGCGGTGGACCAGCGCATCGGGGCCGACCCGCCCCGCATCGCCATACAGCGCGACATAGCCCGCACCGGCGCGCGCCGCCGCCACGGCTGCCAGCCGTGCGGCACCGGGCATATCCCCGACGACGATCGCGACCATCCCGCGGTTGTATTTGTGGCTGGTCGCGGTCGGTGCTGGCAGGCTGGGCGGCGCAATGACGCGGGTGTCCGCGTCACGCGCGTCGATGCCGATATCGAGCAGGCGGATCGTACCGCAGACGCCGGTCGCCGGTTCCAGCACATGCGCCGGCTTCACCGCGCCAAGCGCCAGCGTCAGGGTAAAGGCCCGCCCGCGCAGATGCCCGGCGAGCAGCGCGCCGGTGTCGCCGGCAATACCGCTGGGCACATCGACCGCGATCGACAACGGCGCATGGTCGAGCAATCCGCCGATCGCGCCGGACAGGGCCGGTTCGACCGGGCGGGCAAGACCGGTACCGAACACTGCATCGACCAGTACCGGGGCGGGCGACACACTGGTCATCGGCGCGACCGGCGCGTCCCATCCCGCCCGCGCCCGTATGGCGGCCTCGGCCGTGGGCGGACCGCTGGCGGCTACCCGAACGGACACACCGGCGCACCGGAGGATGCTGGCCGCCACATAGCCATCGCCGCCATTGTTACCGGGACCGCACAGGATCAGCACCTCCGACCCGCCGGATAATCGCCGGACGCTCCCGGCAATGGCCGTGCCCGCCCGCGTCATCAGCGTGTCGATCGACAGGCCCTCGCGGGCGATCAACGCCGCCTCCGCCGCGTGCATGGCGGCGACGGTCAGGATCGGTTGGCCGGTGATCGGGATCATCGCGACGCTTCGGCCGACCCTTGAGGAAGCCGGTAGCGATCGCCGCCGACCGTCACGTCGCGCGCGCCATCGACCGCGGTCACGATCGCCGTTTCCGCGCCATCGGCGGCGGTGCCGTCCGCCTCGAGCCGCCGGAACGCGCCATCGGGATGGCGGATGGTGATGATCCCGCCCGTGCCGCGCTCGATCGTGCAATCGTCGGTCAGCGGCACGTCACCCCGCGCGCAGGCGACCCGCTCGGCCGGCGGCGTCTCGGGTGCCGGGTCGCCCGCCAGCACGGCCTCGGCCGGCACGGTGTCGTTCGTCGTATCGGGCGATGAACAGGCCCCCAGCGCAAGGATCAGCGCAGCGGTCATCAGGGTAGCGGGCCGCATGGCAATCTCCGTGGAACAGGCCGCTGACGATAGCGCAGTTGCGCGCCATCGTCAGCGCCGGTCTTCACCGGCGATCCGTCCCGAAACGTGCCACGCGGAACCCGGGTCAGATGTCCGCGTAGACGTGCCGCTCGGCCTTGGCCCCCGGATGCGTCACCGCACCCTGCCACGCCGGCCCGACATTCTGCGCGTAGCGCCACAGCGCGCCCGCCTGATAATCGTTGACGCGCGGCTGCCATGCCGCCCGGCGCTCGGCCAGCACGTCGTCGGCGACCAGCAGGTCGATCGTGCCGTTTTCGGCGTCGATGCGGATCAGGTCGCCGTCATTCACCAGCGCGATCGGTCCGCCATCGGCCGCCTCCGGCCCGACATGGCCGATGCAGAACCCGCGCGTCCCGCCCGAGAACCGCCCGTCGGTGACCAGCGCCACCTTCTCGCCCAGACCCAGACCGTACAATGCGGCGGTGGTCGACAGCATCTCGCGCATGCCGGGGCCACCCTTCGGCCCTTCATAGCGGATCACGATCACCGATCCTTCGGCGATGTCGCGCGCCTCGACTGCGACGAACGTATCCTCCTCACAGTCGAACACCCGCGCCGGCCCCTCGAACACCAGCCGCTTCATGCCGGCGACCTTCACGATCGCGCCATCGGGGGCCAGGGTGCCGCGCAGGCCGACGACGCCGCCGGTCGGCGTGATCGGCGTCTTCACGTCATAGATCACCTTCTGGTCGGGATTCCACGTCACCTCGTCGATATTCTCGGCCAGCGTCTTGCCCGTCACGGTCATGCAGTCTCCGTGCAGGAAGCCGCCGTCCATCAGCGTCTTCATCAGCATGTAGACGCCGCCGGCCTCGTACATGTCCTTGGCGACATAGCGGCCGCCCGGCTTCAGGTCGGCGATATACGGTGTGGTCTTGAAGATCTCGGCCACGTCGAACAGGTCGAAGTCGATCCCCGCCTCGTTCGCCATCGCCGGCAGGTGCAGGCCGGCGTTGGTCGACCCACCGGTCGCCGCGACGACGCGCGCCGCGTTTTCAAAGGCTTCGCGGGTACAGATGTCACGCGGACGCAGGTTGCGGCCGACCAGGTCCATCACCTGCTTGCCGGCCGCGATCGCGATTTCGTCGCGCGCGCGGAACGGCGCGGGCATCATGTTGCTGTTGGGCAACGACAGGCCGATCGCCTCGCCAACGCAGGCCATGGTGTTGGCGGTGAACTGGCCACCGCAGGCACCGTGGCCGGGGCACGCGACCTTTTCCAGCGCGGTCAGGTCCTTCAGCGGGCAGTTGCCGGCGGCGAACTGGCCCACCGCCTCGAACACGTCGACGACGGTCACGTCCTTGTCGTGGAACCGGCCGGGCAGGATCGACCCGCCATAGACGAAGATCGACGGCACGTTCAGCCGCAGCATCGCCATCATCATGCCGGGCAGCGACTTGTCGCATCCCGCAAAGCCGACCAGCGCGTCATAGCAATGGCCGCGCACCGACAGCTCGACCGAATCGGCAATGACCTCGCGGCTGACCAGCGAGGATTTCATCCCCTGATGGCCCATGGCGATGCCGTCGGTGACGGTTATGGTGTTGAACCGGCGCGGCATCCCGCCACCCGCGATCACGCCTTCTTGCGCGGCGTCGGCCTGATGGTCGAGCGTCGTGTTGCACGGCGCGGAGTTGTTGCCCGCACTGGCCAGCGCGACGAACGGCTTGGCGATATCCTCCTCGGATATGCCCATCGCATAATAATAGCTGCGATGCGGTGCGCGTTCGGGACCGACGGAGACGTGGCGGCTCGGCAGGCGGGACTTGTCGAATTGGTGCGTCATGGACGCGCCTATGTCGCGAAACGGGTGTTTCGCGCAAGACAATTACGTCAAAGGCCGCCGCTCAGAGTGCGTTCAACGCCTTTTCGACGCCATCCATCGTGAACGGCTTTTGCAGGCGGGGTCGATCGCGGAAGTCCTTGTCGACGCTGTCGGAGCCGCCGCCCGTCGCGAAGACGAAGGGGATGTTCCGCTCGGCCAGCGCGGTCGCGATCGGCACGCTCGTCTCACCACCGCGCAGGTTCAGGTCGAGGATCGCGCCGTCGATGCCGCCCGCGTCGAGCAGGGTCATGGCAGACGCCACGCTGTCGGCGACGCCGGCGACCGAACGGTCGAGAATGTCGAGAAAATCCTCAAGCATCATGGCGATAAGGGGCTCGTCCTCGACGATGAGGATATTTTTCGGCGTCGACATGGGCCAGACATAGGCGGGGTTCGTGCGATCCGCCAAGCATTATCGTAACGGCACCGGCACGCTGCGGCCGGCACGTCACCGCCCGGTCAGCGCATCGCGAGTCGCTTCGGCAAGTTGCTGCACCGAAAAGGGTTTCGGCAGGAAGGCGACATGTTCGAGGTCGATCGACTTGCGCAACTGTTCCTCGGCATAACCCGACATGAAGATGATCGGCAGGTCGGGGTATCGTTCGCGCGCGTGACGGACCATCGTCGGCCCGTCCATCGTCGGCATCACCACGTCGGAGATCAGCAGGTCGGGCCGCCCGCTCCGGTCCAGCACCTCCAGCGCGACCTCGCCATTCTCGGCGGTCAGCACGGTATAGCCCTGCCGCGTCAGCGCGCGTTCGGCGACGGCGCGAACCATGTCCTCGTCCTCGACCAGCAGGATCGTGCCCGATCCCCACAGTTCGACCGGCTTGGGTGCAGGTGCGCGGATGGTCGGCGCGCGCGTGACGGCGGCAGCGGCGTGGACCGGAAAATAGATACTGAACAGCGCGCCTTCGCCAGGCTTGGAATCGGCAAAGATATAGCCGCCGGACTGTTTGACGATGCCATAGACGGTCGACAGGCCAAGACCGGTGCCCTTGCCGACCTCCTTGGTGGTGAAGAACGGCTCGAAAATCTTGGGCAGGATTTCGGGCGGGATGCCGTGCCCCGTATCGGATATCTCCAGCGCAGTGTAATCGGCGACCGGCAGGATGTCCGACGCCATGCGGCGCACGTCCGCTGCCGTCACGGAGCGGGTCTGGATGGCGACGGTGCCGCCGCCGCGCGGATATTTGCCGAGCATCGCGTCGCGCGCATTGACCGCCAGATTGACGACCACCTGCTCCAGCTGCCCCGGATCGGCGCGGATCGGCCCCAGGTTGCGGCCGTGGCTGACGTCCAGCCGCACCGTTTCACCCAGCAGGCGGGTCAGCAGGTTCGACACTTCCGACACGACGTCGGGCAGTTGCAGGATCTGCGGCCTGAGCGTCTGCTGGCGGCTGAAGGCGAGCAGCTGGCGGGTCAGGCCGGCGGCGCGGTTGGAATTGGTGCGGATCTGGTGGATGTCGTCATAATCGCTGTCGCCGGGCGAATGGCGCATCAGCATCAGGTCGCAGTGACCGATGATCGCGGTCAGGATGTTGTTGAAATCATGCGCGACGCCGCCGGCGAGCTGGCCGACCGCCTGCATCTTGGTCGCCTGCGCCACTTCGCGCTTCAGCCGGCTTTCCTCGCTGTTGTCCTTCAGGCTGAGCAGCACGGACGCATCGCCAAGGCCCCGCGCGCCGGCTATGGTGAGGGCGACCGGTTCGTCCGGATGCCCCTTCAGCCGTACCGCCATGTCGGCCGAATGCGTCGCGCCACCGGCAAAACGGCGGATCGCGTCGGCAACCGCGGTCTTGTCCTCGCGTACCACCAGATCTCCGGGGTAGAGCGGCGGCGCGGCACCATCCACGCCGGCCGCGCGCAGGAAAGCGTCGTTCATCTGCAGGAAGCGCCCGTCGCGATCGACCAGCGCCATGCCGAACGGCATCAGGCTGACGAGACTGCGGACATGCGCCGACGCGCTGGCGCCGATCGCCGGCGCGTCATCCTCGTCGTCGAGCAGCACGATCAGGACCGGCGCATCCTCGCCGTCGAGGAACGGCACCTGCAACACGCGCAATGGCTGACCGCCCAGCCCCTCGCGCTCGAAGCGGACCAGTCCGCGACTGTCGGTGATGAGGAACCGCGCGAAGTCGCTGCCCTCGATCGTGCCACCGTTGCCGGCGCTGCCCCGGATGCCGTCGTCCTGCCCGATCGCGCGGGCGCGCAATACCCGGTTGGCGGCGCGAACCCGGCCATCGGGCGCGATCAGCGCGACCATGATCCCGCTGGCCCCCAGCCGGTTGCCGGTATCCCCCGCGATCAGCGCGGCGACGTCGTCGCTCAGATCCTCGTCGCGGGCTAGTGCGAAGCGCCAGACCAGCAGGTCGGCGGCATCGCCCGACCGGACCACCGTAACCGCCAGCCGGCGACCGGCGGATACAAGCCGGTCGATCCGCGCCTGCCCGTCGCGCCATGCCTGTCGGCCAGCGTCGGTCAGGGCGGCAACGCCGGGCGCGTCGATCGGCAGGCCGGGCGGGGTCGGAAAGCCCGCGAACAGCCCTTCATAGGCGTCGTTGGCACAGACCAGCCGGCCCGCGCGGTCGGTCACCGCCACCGCCACCGCGCTCGCCTCGGCCAGACTTCGCGCAAGATCCCAGTCGACGGTACGCGCCGGCTCGACCGGCGACGGCGCGAGCATCCGCCAGGCGGCGACCGCGCCGACCACGATCAGCGCCGCCGCCATGAACCCCGCGGCGATGACGGGACTGCCGACCAGCCACAGGATCGGCAGGATCGCCGCCAGTCCGCTGGTCACCGCGATGATCGCGGCGGTGCGGACCGGCGTCGATGCCCCCGGACGCGAGGCGGATTGTGAAAAAATTGCCATCACGGGCGTTGTTCACCGCGGCTCACGCCGCCGTCAAGCATCGCCCGCGACGGACCGGTATCACCAGATCCGAATCCGGTTGGCGGGGGCCAGATACAGGGCATCCGCCGGCTTCACGTTGAATGCCGCATACCAGGGGTCCAGATTGCGCACGGTCAGCACGCGCTGGTGTCCGGGCGAATGCGGATCGCTGAGCAACGCCTGACGCAACGCCGCCTCCCGCTGCTTGCTGCGCCACACGCCGGCCCAGCCGTAATAGAAGCGCTGGTCGCCGGTCGTGCCGTCGATCACCGGCGCGGGCTTGCCACCCAGCGACTTGTGATACGCATCGAGCGCCACGGTGAGGCCGGCCAGATCGGCGATGTTCTCCCCCAGTGTCAGGCCACCCTGGATATGCTGGCCCGGCAGCGGCTCATAGGCGTCATACTGCTTCACCAGCGCGTCGGTGAACGCCTTGAACCGGGTGACGTCCTGCGGCGTCCACCAGTCGGTCAGCTTGCCGGTCGCATCGTATTTGCGGCCCTGATCGTCGAAGTGATGGCTGATCTCGTGACCGATGACCGCGCCGATCCCGCCATAGTTGACCGCCGGGTCCGCCTTCGGATCGAAAAACGGCGGCTGGAGGATCGCGGCCGGGAACACGATTTCGTTCATCGTCGGGTTGGCATAGGCGTTGATCGTCATCGGCGTCATGAACCATTCGCCGCGGTCGATCGGCTGGCCCAGCTTGGCCAGGTCGTGGTCATATTCGAACGCATTGGCGCGCGCGACATTGCCGACCAGATCGCCGGGACGGATCTGCAATGCCGAATAATCCCGCCACTTGTCGGGGTAGCCGATCTTGGGCGTGAACGCCGCCAGCTTGGCCTGCGCCTTGGCCTTTGTCTCGGGGGCCATCCATTCCAGCTTGGCCAGACGGTCGCCCATCGCCGCGATCACGTTCTTGACCAGCGCGTCGGCGGCCGCCTTCGATTCGGGCGGGAAATATTTGGCGACATATTGCTCGCCGATCGCCTCGCCCATGCCGTCACTGACCAACGTCACGCCACGCTTCCACCGTGCCTGCTGCTGCGGCGTGCCCGACAGGGTCGTGCCGTAAAAGGCGAAGTTGGTCTGATCGAACGCGTTGGACAGATACGGCGCATAGGAGCGCAGCACCCGCAGCATCGCAAAGTCCTTCAGCACCGCCAGCGGGGCGGCGGCATAGGCCTTGGCCTCGCCGGTCAGCGCGCTTGGCTGGGCGACGATATACGCCGGCCGGTTGGCCACGCCCATCGTCTGCATGAACGGTGCCCATGGGAAGCCGGGCGCCTTTGCGGTGAAGTCGGCGGCGGTCCATTTGTTATAGGTCTTGTCGGCGTCGCGGCTTTCGACCCGGGTCCAGTGTGCGTTCGCAATCGCGGTTTCCATCGCCACGACGGCGGCGGCCCGCGCCTCGGCATTCGGTTCGCCGGCCAGCGTCAGCATCTTGGCGAGATACGCCTGATAGGCGGTGCGGACGGCGGCCAGCTTGGCATCGTCCTTCAGATAATAGTCGCGGTCGGGCAGGCCGATGCCGCCCTGGCTGACGCTGACGACATAGGTGTCGGGGGCCTTGTCGTCCTGGCCGACGCCCATGCGGATGAACCCGCCGACGCCCTGCCGCTGCAGCCTGGCCATTTCGACGGCCAGCGCGGTCTTGTCCGGCGCGGCCTTGATCGCATCGAGCCACGGCTTGACCGGGGTCGCACCCTTCGCGTTCGCCCCGGCCTCGTCCATGAAGCTGGTGTAATAGGTGCCGATCTTGTCACCCGGCCGGGCGGCGGCGGCGTCGAGGATGGTCCGCGTCTGTTCGAGCGAGCGATCCTGCAGCTTGTGGAACATGCCGTAGGACGAGCGGTCCTCGGGGATCACGGTCGCCTTGTACCAGTTGCCGTTCGCGTAGTCGAAGAAGTCGTCACCCGGCTTCACGCTGGTGTCGCGCCCGGCAAGGTCGACGCCAAAGTCGCCGATCTCGGCCTTGTCCGACGCGGCAGGTGCGGCTGCCTTGGGAGCCGGAGCAGACTGGGCATGGATACCACCCGCGACCGCGACGGTGGCGAGCAGGGAAGCAACGAACAGCGATGAGCGCATCAAGGGTTCTCGATTGACTGGCGTTTCAGGATGGCACGGTTGTACGCGCCCGACACGCCCGGTCAATTGCGGATTATGTCCGCGAATTAGTCTTTTATTGCGTGGCGGTGCCGCCACTTCCGGGCGATCCACAACCGCCAGCCAAGGATGCTGAGGAAATATCCGCCGACCGCCATCGCCACGGTCAGGATCAGCAGGCCGACCGCGATCGCCGGCCCCGCCTCCGACATCAGCCATTGCAGCCATCCGGCGCTGGCGGCATCCGCAACCGGCCGTCCGGGGACGACGGTATCCAGATGCAGCACCGCCCGTCCGATCCAGTAGGCCAGGCCCCACAGGAACGGTGTCGTCAGCGGATTGGTGATGAACGTCGTCAGCGCCGCCGCCGGCACGTTGGCCCGGAACGGCAGGGCGAACAGCGCGGACAACGGGATCTGCGCGATGGGAAACAGGATACCCGTCACCATGCCCAGCGCAACGCCGCGCGGTACCGATCGCCGGGTAAAACGCCACAACTCGGGCGCGAGCACCCGGTGCGCGACCGGACGCAGCAACCGGCTGCGCTCCATACTCTCGCGAGTCGGCAGGTTGCGACGGCACCACGCCGCCATGCGCTGCCAGAGGGACGGCGCGGCCGTCGCCATCAGCCGCGGTCGCGCATGATACGGCCCTGCTCGCGCTTCCAGTCGCGCTCCTTGATGACGTCGCGCTTGTCGTGCGCCTTCTTGCCCTTGGCCAACGCCAGCTCCACCTTCGCACGACCGCGCGAATTGAAATACACCATCAGCGGGACCAGGGTCATGCCCTCGCGCGCCACCGCCCCGTGCATCTTGCGTATCTCACGTTCGTGAAGCAGCAGTTTACGCGGCCGCTTCGGCTCATGATTGAACCGGTTGCCGTGGCTGAACTCGGGCACGTTGGAATTGACCAGCCAGACGCCGTCGTCCTTCACCTCGGCATAGCTCTCCGCGATCGAGCCTTCGCCGAAGCGCAGCGCCTTCACCTCGGTCCCGGTCAGCGCGATGCCGGCCTCGAACACCTGCTCGACATAATAGTCATACCGTGCGCGCCGGTTCTCGGCGACGATCTTGGTTTTCTCGAACGTGGGGGGCTTTGGACGCGACATGGGGGCGATGTAGGCGGTCGATGCCCGCCATGGAAGCGGTTCGCGGTGGTCGCGGTGAAATGACCGTCAGAACGGTAGCCTGAAGCGGACCATCGCCCGCCGGCTGACCTGCCCCTGCGGCATGGCGGCGGCCTCCCCCTCGGCGGATAGCGTACCTCCGGCAAGCGACGTCTCGGCCTTGGGCAGCAATTGTGCCTCGGGTACATCGGGCAACGGGCGGACCCTGAACTGCGCGTCAGCCCCCTTGCGAGCGCACACGACGATGGCGTCCGCGTCGTTATCCGGCCGGCATGCCGGGGATGGGGCGACCAGCAGGTCGATCACCACGGGCGGCGCGGCTTGCAGCATCAGGGCGATCGTCACCAGCATAGGAACCTCCCGTCGATACCGCAGGATCACCGCCGATTGTGGCGCTGGCGTGGCAAAGATCACCGCATCCTTTGCCGGGGAACCTGTGCCGAGAGCTACACCAGCCCCGCATGCGCCAGCGCCGCATCGACCGCCGCACGCGCGCCCTCGCCCGGCCATGTCATCGGCAGGCGAAGCCCTTGCGGGAAGCCTGGCAACACCCGCGTCATCGCGTATTTCACCGGCCCCGGCGACGCGTCCGTGAACATCGCGGTGTGCAGCGGATACAGCCGGTCGTGCAGGTCGAGCGCCAGCGTGTTGTCCTCATCCGCGCAGGCCGACTGGAACGCCGCGCACAGCCCCGGCGCGACATTGGCGCTGACGGAGATGCACCCCGTGCCCCCCATCGCGTTGAACGCCAGCGCCAGATCGTCATTGCCCGACAGCTGGGTAAAGTCCGGGCCGCATCCCGCGCGGTGGTCGGACACGCGGGACAACGCACCACTGGCATCCTTCACGCCGATGAAGATGTCGGGAAACGCGGTGACGATCCGTACCAGGGTCGCCGGCTGGATATCGGTCACAGTCCGGCCGGGCACGTTGTAGAGCACGATCGGCAGCGGACTGGTTTCGGCCAGCGCGGCGAAATGGCGGAAGATGCCCTCCTGGCTGGGGCGGTTGTAATAGGGCGGCACCATCAGCGCGGCATCGGCACCCGCATCCCTGGCCGCGCGCAGGTTTTCGGCCGCGACGCGGGTGTCGTTCGACCCCGCGCCGGCAAGGATCGGCACCCGCCCCTTCGCCTGGTCGACGCAGATGCGGACGACGTCGAAATGTTCGTCCTTGGACAGCGTTGCCGCCTCGCCGGTGGTGCCACACGGCACGAGGCCGGCCGAACCCTCGCCGATCTGCCATTCGACAAGATCGCGATACGCGCCTTCGACGAACTGGCCGTGCATGTCGAACGGCGTGACGAGCGCCGGGATGGATCCGGAAAACATTGGATGAATTGCGCTCCTGACGCGCCTGTTCGAGGATTTCGTTCAGGACAGATACGGGCGGGACCGCTATCCTGTCCACATGGTAGCATTGGCGTTGAAGACGAGCATCGTATTGGCGGCGGCCGCAGGGCTGATCGCGACATCCGGCGGCGGGCAGGACCAGCTCGACCGCTATCGCACGCAGATGGCGAACATGGGGCCGGGTACGCCCGCGCCGGCCGGCCCTGCCGACGCGGCGATCGCGTCCGCGCTGGCGCAGTGGCGGACCATCCAGCAGACCGATGCGATGCCGTTCGACAGCTATGCCGGGTTCGTCATGGCCCATCCCGGCTGGCCGAACGAAGCGGCGAACCGGCGCGCGGCGGAGCGGCAGGCGTCGATGGGGTCGGGCGCACCGGGCAGCGTCGTCGCCTATTTCCGCCGTTTCCCGCCGCAATCGGCGGCCGGCGGCGTCGCCTATGCCCGCGCGCTGATGGCCACCGGGCAACAGGCGGCGGCCTATGCCGCCGCGCGCGACGCCTGGCGCAAGGGTGCGCTGTCGCCGACCGACGAAATGGCCGTCCTGTCGAGCTTTGCCGGTGCGCTGACGCCGGCCGATCATGACGCGCGGATGGACGCGCTGCTCTGGGCCGGTCAAACGGCGGCGGCGGCGCGGCAGCTTGGCTATGTCTCGCCGCAGCAGCGCGGCGTGTTCGCCGCCCGCCTCGCATTTCGCACCAATGCGCCGGGTCTGGTCGACCCGCAGGACACCTATGCCAGCGATCCGGGCTATGTCGCCGATCGGGCGATGTGGCTGCGCAATGCCGGGGCATCACCGACCGCGCGCGGCTGGCTCGCCCGTCCGCGCAGCCTCGCCAGCCGGCCGGGGCATGTCGAGAAATGGTATGAAGTCCTGCTGACCAACGCGCGCGGCGCGGCGGCGGACAGCCAGTATCAGGTGGCCTATGACATCGCCCGCCAGATCGACGACGCCTATCCGGCCGGCACCGATGTGTCGGCCAAGCCCTACGGCGAGCGCGACGACTATACCTCGCTGGCGTGGCTGGCGGGCCAGACGGCGATGAAGCAACTGGGCCGTCCGGCCGACGCGATGACGATGTTCGACCGCTATGGCCGGGGATCGCAATCGCCCAATACCCGCGCCAAGGGCTTCTACTGGGCGGGTCGCGCGGCGGAAGCCGCCGGGCGCAGCGCCGATGCCGCTGCGTTCTTCGCACGCGCCGCCGGCTATCGCGACCAGTTCTATGGTCAGCTTGCCGCCGAGCGGACCCGACGGCCGCTGGTCGCGCCGCCCGCCATCAGCGGCATCGCGATCCCGGCGGCGGCCCGTGCGGCGTTCGACAATCGCGAAACCGTGCGCGCCGTCCGCTTCCTCGGCCAGATCGGCGATCGGCAGGACCAGACCGCGTTCGTTCGCCAGATCGCGGCCGACGCGACGACCGATACCGATCACCTGCTGGCGGCCGAACTGTCGCAATCGCTGGGCCGCCCCGATCTGGGCGTCATGGTCGGGCGCAGCGCGATGCAGAACGGCTTCAGCGACTATTCCGCCGCCGGTTTTCCGACCATGGTCGTCCCCGCCGGCTATGAAGGCAACTGGACGATGATCCACGCCATCACACGCCAGGAAAGCCAGTTCGATCGCACCGCCGTCAGCCACGCCGGCGCGCGCGGGCTGATGCAGTTGATGCCCGGGACCGCACGCGAGCAGTCGGGCAAGATCGGCATGGCCTATGACCTGGCCTCGCTCACCAGCGATCCCAGCGTCTCGATCAAGCTGGGGTCGAGCTATTTCCAGCGCGTGTACAATGGCTATGGCAGCTATCCGCTCGCCATCGCCGCGTACAACGCCGGCGGCGGCAACGTGAACAAATGGCTGCGGCTGAACGGCGATCCGCGCACGGGGGCTGTCGACATGGTCGACTGGATCGAGGCGATTCCCTATCAGGAAACCCGCAATTATGTGCAGCGGGTGCTGGAAAACGCGGTCGTCTACGATCTGATGAATCCGGCGCGCGCACAAAGCCGGGGGCCGGCGAACCTCAGCTGGTATCTTGGCAAGTCGCGGGCCGGATGACGCAAGCGGTGACCAACCGTCCCAACTACATCACGCCGGCCGGCTACGGCGCGCTGCGGATTGAATATGAGGCGCTGTTCCACGGCGAGCGGCCGAAGCTGGTCGAGACGATCTCGTGGGCGGCGGGCAATGGCGACCGGTCGGAAAATGGCGACTATATCTATGGCCGCAAGCGTCTGCGCGAAGTCGATCGGCGGCTTGGCTGGCTGTCGAAACGGATGAAGGCGGCCAAAGTCGTCGACCCCGCGCAGCAGCCCGACCGGTCCCGCGTGTGGTTCGGGGCGACGATCACCATCGCCGACGAAGACGACACGACGCGGGTGCTGACGCTGGTCGGCGACGACGAGACCGATGCGGGCGCGGGCCGCGTCGGCTGGAACGCGCCGATCGCGCGGGCCTTTCGGGGGGCGGCGGTCGGCGATGTGCGCCGGGTCTACCTGCCAGCGGGCGAGCGCGAATACGAGGTCATGGCGATCGCCTATCCTTGAACGATCCGTTTCCGGGTCGTCGGTTGACCGGCACGGCGGATCAGTGGAAGTTGCGGAACCGTAACAATATCACGAGGATCATCCGCGATGCCCATTCCCGCCATCTGGTCGCCCCGATTGCTTAGCATCCTGCGTCTCGTGTCCGGCCTGATCTTCTTCAGCCACGGCGTATCGAAGTGGTTTGGTTTGCCGCCCTTTCCCATGCCGATCACACCGATGCTGCATATCGCCGGCGGGATCGAACTGGTCACGGGTGCCCTGCTGATCCTCGGGGCCTATACGCGGCCCGCGGCCTTTCTTGCCTCGGGCCTGTCGGCCGCCGCCTATTTCATCGCCCACGCGCCGCAAGGCCCCTTCCCGATCGCCAATGGCGGCGAGGCGGCGGTGCTGTACTGCTTCGTCTTCCTGTATCTAGCGGCAGCCGGCGGCGGGGCGTGGAGTGTGGACGCGCTGCGAAAGCAGGGGTGATCGCCGGCGGACGTTTTGCTACAGCAGGGGGATGATCGACATCCCCACCCGCAACGTCGCCCTGCTGATCGACGCCGACAACGCGTCCGCCGCGACCCTCGACCCCGTGCTGACGGTGCTGGCCGAGCTTGGCACCGTCAACGTCCGCCGGGTCTATGGCAACTGGTCGAAGCCCGCGCTGAAGAGCTGGCGCGACATGTCGATCAAGCACGGCATCGAGCCGCAGCAGCAGTTCGACCTGACTAAGGGCAAGAACGCGACCGACATGAAGATGACGATCGACGCGATGGACCTGCTGTTTCGCGGGCGGATCGACGGGTTCGGCATCATGTCGTCGGACAGCGACTTCATGCCGCTGGCCATGCGCATCCGCCAGGACGGCGTGCCGGTCTATGGCTTCGGCACAAGCCGCACGCCGGAGGGGTTTCGCCAGGCCTGCACCCGATTCATCGACGTCAGCGCGCTGAACGACACGTCGGAACCGCTGCCCCTTCCCCTGCCGCCGGCGATCGGCGGCGACCGCGCGGCGACCCCGGTCGCGCCGCCCCGCCCCAAGCCGACGCAGACGATCGACGCGGCCGTCATCAAGCTGCTGATCGACGCCTACAATGCCGTCAAGCGTGACGAGCGCGGCTTTGCCAGCCTGACCGAACTGGGCCAGCTCGCCGGCAATCGGTCCAGTTTCGATGTGCGGAATTACGGTTTCAGCCGCCTGTCCGACCTGATGCAGACCGTCCCCAATTTCCAGACCGAACGCCGCGAAAACGGCCGGGTATATGTGAAGCGGTTGCGGTAGAGTTGTCGCCCGATCGGGATCCGTTCGGTGGCTTTGGCACCTGCACGGGTTGTGCTGCTGTTTCACGATGACTGACGTGGTTCCTCTCACGACCATCCCCCTGCCGGTGAAACTCCGATCAGAGGACTATCTGATGTTGGACGATTCGGGTGCCTTCGCCGGTTACGGCAAGACCGAGTTGATTGAGGGGGAGGTCGTTTACATGAACGCGCAGCATCGCCCTCATGCCCGTATCAAATCGCGACTGCATGTCTTGCTGGCAAGCGCACTCACTGGACGAGCGGACCGCCTGGAGGCCATTGTCGCGGGATCGGTCAGAATCTCACCGCATAGCGTCCCCGAGCCGGATATCGTCGTTACGGGCGAAGCCGACGGCGAAGGTCTTATCCCGCTGGCGTCCGTAAGGCTTGTCGTGGAGGTGGCGGATTCGACGTTGAAATCCGGTTTGACCACGAAAGCGACCATCTATGCGCAGTCCGGCATTCCTGAATATTGGATCGTCGACGTGAATGGTCGCGTCATCCATCAGATGTGGTCACCGGCCAGCGGAACGTACGCCGATCATCGGGAAACCGCGTTCGGCGATCCCGTCATTGCCACGACCTGCGCCGGCTTGACGATCGCCACGACCGGACTCTGACCGTAATCACGCCAGCCCGGTGCAGTCCCCGCCAAGCCGCGACCCGAACTGCGCTGACCGTGTTCCCAGCTCCACCCCGTCCTTGCCGATCAGATAGGTCACGACCATGCCCCGGCTGGTGGTGACGTCGACCGTCCATGCGGCAACCGGTCCGGACGGGGTCGTCACGGCTTCGCTGCCCGTGACGCTGATATCGAACCGCCCGATACCATTGTCATACTGATAGGTCGGCAGGGTAAAGCGTTTGCCGACCGACAGCGGCAGCGCGGCGAAGGTCAGGCCCCAGATATTGCCGTCCCACACCCGTCCGACCTTCAGGTCGATCGGCACATCCACGCCCTTGTCGCGGCGCGTGCCCCTGACCCGGTCGCCGCGATAGGCAAAGCTGACGTGCCGCGCCCCGTCGCGGGTGTTGTCAAACAACATCGGTCGAAGGTCGCCGCGCGCCAGTATCGCGTGATCGCCCATGTCGAACTTCATCGCGGCGATACGCTGATGGATCACCACGTCCCAGACCGGCTTGCCGTTGTATTTCGCGAGGCGGACGATCTGCCGCGTAGCCCCGATCGTCGTCTCACCCTGCGGCGTCAGGCGGGTGATCGCGAAACACTGATCCACCGGCTTGAGCCGACGGCCTTCTGGAACAGCCACCACCGGTGACATGGCCAAAACCGCGAGCAGCAGGGACATGGCGCAATCTCCGGATCAGATTCGATCCGGCGAAGGTGTATTATTCAACCATTACAGTCAAGCCGCTTTCACGCAGAAAGGTCAGGCGGGACGACCTCGGCCACCCCGCCTTAGTCCCGTCAGCGGGTCAGCTTCTTGTAGGCCAGTCGCGTCGGTCGATCGGCGGCATCGCCCATCCGGCGACGCTTGTCCTCCTCGTACGAGGCATAATTGCCTTCGAACCACTCGACATGGCTGTCACCCTCGAACGCGAGGATGTGGGTGGCCAAGCGATCAAGGAAGAAGCGGTCGTGGCTGATGACCACCGCGCAACCCGCGAACGTCTCCAGCGCCTCCTCCAGCGCGCGCAGCGTCTCGACGTCGAGATCGTTGGTCGGCTCGTCGAGCAGGAGGACGTTGCCGCCCTCCTTCAGCATCTTGGCCATATGGACGCGGTTGCGCTCACCGCCCGACAGCTGGCCGACCTTCTTCTGCTGGTCCTGACCGCGGAAGTTGAACGCGCCGACATAGGCACGCGTCCCCATCTCCTGCTTGCCGAAGCGGAAGATTTCCAGTTCGTCGGAGATTTCCTGCCAGACGTTCTTGTTCGGATCCAGATCGTCGCGGCTCTGATCGACATAGCCGAGCTTGACGGTCGAACCGACCTCGATCGTGCCCTCGTCCGGTGTTTCCTGACCGGTGATGAGCTTGAACAAGGTCGACTTGCCCGCGCCGTTCGGCCCGATCACACCGACGATGCCACCCGGCGGCAGCGTGAAGTCCAGACCGTCGAACAACAGCTTGTCGCCGTACGACTTGGTCAGGCCCTTCGCCTCGATCACCTTGCCGCCAAGGCGCGACGGCAGCTGGATCAGGATCGCGGCCTTGCCCGCGACACGATTCTCCTGCTTCTCCATCAGCTCGTCGAACGCGCGGATACGCGCCTTCGACTTGGTCTGGCGCGCCTTCGGAGTCTGGCGCATCCACGCCAGCTCGTCGGCGATCGCCTTCTGCTTGCCGGCCTCCTCGCGCTCCTCCTGGCTGAGGCGCTGGGCCTTCTTTTCCAGATAGCCCGAATAGTTCGACTCATAGGTGTAGTAGCGCCCGCGATCCAGTTCGAGCACCCAGTTGACGACATTGTCGAGGAAGTAGCGGTCGTGCGTCACCAGGATGACGTTGCCGGTATATTCCTTCAGGTAATTCTCAAGCCACGCGACGCTTTCGGCATCCAGATGGTTGGTCGGTTCGTCAAGCAGCAGGATCTGCGGCTTTTCCAGCAACAGCTTGCACAGCGCGACGCGGCGCTTCTCGCCGCCCGACAAATTCTCGACCGAGGCATCGCCCGGCGGGCAGCGCAGCGCCTCCATCGCCTGTTCCAGCTGGCTGTCGAGCGCCCAGCCGTCGACCGCGTCGATCTTGGCCTGAAGCTCGCCCATTTCCTCCATCAGCGCGTCGAAATCGGTGTCGTCGGTTGGGTTGCCCATCTCGTCGGAGATCGCGTTGAACCGGTCGACCAGATCGGCGACCGGACGCACGCCGTCCTTGACGTTGCCCATGACGTCCTTGGTCGGGTCCAGCTGCGGCTCCTGCGCCAGATAGCCGACGTTGATCCCCTCGGCCGCCCACGCCTCACCCGTGAAATCGGGGTCCATGCCGGCCATGATCTTCATCAGGGTCGACTTGCCCGACCCGTTGGGACCGATGATCGCAATCTTGGCAGACGGAATGAACTGCAGATGGATGTTGTTCAGAACGGGCTTTGCGGCACCGGGGAAGGTCTTGGTCAGACCCTTCATGACGTAGGTATACTGGACGGCCATCTTGGGTGCCGAGCTCCGTGCTTGGATAAGGGCGGGAAAATGTCTCAGGCCATGTAATGATCGCGCGCCCGGTTGGCAAACGCCGTCGTCCTGGCCTAGCCTCCCATCCCATGAACCATCGCATCCTCGCCGCGGCCCTCGCCGCCTCCGCCCTGTCCGTCCCTCCCTTGTTCGCGCAGCGCGTCGCGCCACCGCCACCCGCCACCGTCGACCCGAAGGTCGCCGCCCTGCGCGACGCCGCGATGAGCGACACGATGGCCTATGACATCATCGAGGGACTGACGACCGAGGTCGGCCAGCGGCTGGCCGGTACCGAAGCGGAGGCACGCGCGCGACAATGGGCCGTCGTGAAGCTGAAGGCGATGGGCTTCAAGAACGTCCGCATCGAACCCTATCAGATGCCGGTGTGGGTGCGCGGCGAGGAAAGTGCCACGATCCTGTCGCCCTTCCCCCAGACGCTCACCCTCGCCGCACTGGGTAATTCCGGTGCCACGCCCGCCGGTGGCCTGACCGCGCCGGTGGTCGTGTTCGCGACCTATGGCGACCTTGCCGCCGCGCCCGCCGGCAGCCTGACGGGCAAAATCGCTTATGTCGGCAACGCGATGCAGCCGACGCAGGACGGGTCGAGCTATGGCCAGTCCGGCCCCGCGCGCTTCGTCGGCCCGGCGCTGGCCGCGTCGAAGGGGGCGGCGGCGATCGTCATCCGGTCGATCGGCACCGACCATCACCGGTTCCCGCACACCGGCACCACCAACTTCCCGGCCGGCGTCACGCCGATTCCCGCCGCCGCGCTGTCGGTGCCCGATGCCGAACAGCTTGAGCGGATCGCCGCGCGCGGCAAACCGGTCATGATGAAACTGGTCCTGACCCCGCGCCAGACCGGCACCCACGAATCGGGCAATGTCATCGCCGAGGTTCCCGGCAGCGACCCATCGGCGGGCATCGTCCTGGTCGGTGGCCATCTCGACAGCTGGGATCTGGGCACCGGCGCGATCGACGACGCCTCGGGCGTGGCGATCACCGCGACCGCCGCCAAGCGGATCATGGATGCCGGCCGTCCGCGCCGCACGATCCGTGTCGTCTGGTTCGGAGCCGAGGAAGTCGGCGGTTTCGGCGGCAAGGATTATGCCCGGGTTCACGCGCAGGAGCGTCATGCGATCGCCGCCGAATCCGATTTCGGGGCCGACCGGATCTGGCGATTCGAGGTCAATCTGCCCGACAGCGCAAAGCCGGTGGCGGACCGCCTGGCCTCCGCCCTCGCGCCGATCGGGATCACGCGTGGCACCGCGATCGGCGGCGACGGGACCGACATCGCGCCCACGCTGGCGCTGGGCGTCGGGGCCGTCGACCTCAACCAGTCGGGGCTTCAGTATTTCGATACGCACCACACGCCCGACGACGGGATCGACCGGATCGACCGCGCGCAACTGAGCCAGAACGTCGCCGCCTGGACCGCGATGCTGGCCATCGTCGCCAACGCACCCGAGGCGATCGGCCCTGTCACGCCGCGCAAATGACGGCGACAATGAGACGAACCGCAGGCGCCGGACCTTGCTCCACGATGAATCACCATTGACGGGGCACGGACTGTCGCTATTTGCAGCCACTTCGCGACGGCAATCGGGTCGGCCGCGAGTAATGCTATGCTTGGGAGCATTCGAATGAAGAAGATCGTTCTGATCGCTGCTGCCGCCGGCCTGATGTCGTTGGCCGCCTGCAACAAGTCGCCTGAAGCTGCCGCTGTTGAGAACAACGCGGAAATGATGGCTGACAACATGGAAATGCAGGCTGATAACCTGGAAGACATGGCTGACAACACCTCGAACGAAGTCGCTTCCGACGCGCTCGAGAACGCAGCCGACAACGTCGAAGCCGCAGCGGACAACGTTCGCGACGTCGCCGACGAAAAGATCGACAACATGCAGTAATCACTGGTCGGACCATCACGGTCCGATAGTGATATTGTGTGGAAAGGGCGCTCCGTCACGGGGCGCCCTTTTTCGTTTTGCGGTACGCGACGGGTGTCGCTAGGACCGAAATCACGGTGGGGCCTGTAGCTCAATGGTTAGAGCTGGCCGCTCATAACGGCTAGGTTGCGGGTTCGAGTCCTGCCGGGCCCACCAATTTTTTCATTCATCTGTTCCATATCTTCTCGCTCCCTCCTTAGCCCGACGCCTTCGGACTGCATTTGTTTCTCATACGTTCTCATAGTAGAACGGGACAGCGCAGGTCTTCTGGGGGGATTCGTGGGGGTATCGGCACCCGACCCCTTCCACGATACCCCCAAATGCCCGCGCGACAGAGCATCCGGGGTGATTCATGCCACTGACCGTCGTCGAAATCCGCAATGCCCGACCAGGCGAAAAGCCGCAGAAGCTGGCTGACGGCAAGGGGCTCTATCTCTTCGTCACGACCAAGGGCGCGAAGTCTTGGCGCATGAAGTATAGACATGCGGATAAAGAAAAGGTGCTGACTTTCGGGCAATACCCCGAGGTCAGTCTCGCAGAGGCCCGGGACCGTCGCGACGCCGCCCGCGCCGTGCTGCGGTCCGGCAAGGATCCGGCCGTCGAGGCCGACCGGGAGCGGCGCGCCGCGATCGCCGCGATCGGCGCGACATTCAGGACGTCGGCGCTGGCGTGGCATGAAGACGAGCGGCCGCGATGGTCGCCGCGTCACGCGCAGGTGGTGCTCAATGCGCTCGAGCGTGACGTCTTCCCCGACCTGGGCAAGCTGCCCGTGGCAGACATCGACGGGCCGCTGATCCTGAAGGCGCTGCGCAAGATCGAGAAGCGCGGGTCGATCGAGACCGCTAAGCGTGTGCTGGGCTATCTGTCCGCCATCTTCATCCGCGCGAAGGGTGAGCACCTGGTCAGCGTCAATCCGACGCTCGACCTGATCGACGCGCTCAAGCCGACGCCGAAGGGCGCGAAGCAGCCGGCGCTGACAACGCTGCCCGAGCTGCTGGCGCTCCAGCAGGTGGTCGACCGGTCGACGTCCAATCCGACGACGAAGCTCGCGTCGCGCCTGCTGGCAATGACGGCCGTCCGCGTCGGTGTGCTGAGGACGGCCGAATGGGACGAGATCAGCGGCATCGACTGGACTGATGCCCATAGCCCGGCGCCGGCGGCGCTGTGGCGCATCTCTGCCGAGCGGATGAAGCTGGAGGTCGAGGACAAGGGGGACGAGGCCTTCGACCATGACGTGCCCCTGCCCGACCAGGCCGTCCGCGCGCTGCGCGCGCTCCACCGGCTGACCGGCCGTGGCCGCCTGATATTCCCCGGCGGGCTGGCAGCGCGCGTCCCGATGAGCGATGCAGCGATCAGCACGCTGTACAAGCGGATGGCCGGCGGCCGCTACAAGGGCCGACACGTCCCGCATGGCTGGCGCTCCGCCTTCTCGACCATCATGAATGAGTGGGCGATGGAGCATGGCCGGGAAGGCGACCGGCTGCTGATCGACCTGATGCTGGCCCACCGGCCCAAGGGCGTGTCGGGCAGCGAATTCGCTTACATGCGCGCCAAATTCGCGGCGCGGCGGCGGACGCTGGCCGAGACGTGGGCGGCGATGATCACCGAGGGGCTGGACGATCCGCACGACCTGCTGCGCGATCAGGCGGCGCGGTAGGTGAGCGGATTGGCGACGAAGGCATCGATGTCGCTCTTGTACCAGGCCACGGCGGCCGGGCCGATCTGCACCTTGGGCGGGAAGGTCTTGGCCTGTACCCGGCGATAGACGGTGGCGGTCGACAGCCCCGTGCGGCGGCGCACGTCGGCGATGCGGAGCAAGCTGTCGCTGCTGCGGTCAGTGGTCACGATCATGCTCCTTGCGGTCGGGGGATTGTATGCGTCGCGTCGAAAGGCCCCGGTTTGGCGCGTTAGGCTGGCATTCCGATGCGCGCTGTCGGATCTTCGCGAGCGCCATGACGGCCGGCCTCAGTTCGGGTGACGCATCGTCATAGGCAAGCGTCTTGCGATGCCGACCCCCATTGAGTCTGGCGAGCACACCGCGCGATACAGGAGACCAGTTTGCAGGCGATGTATCGAGCCGATCGCCGTTGAGACACTTTAAAGCATAGCCTTCCGGTATTGGACCATGCGCCGCTTCCCATTCTATACGCTGCACCATCTGCCACCTGGACTGCATAGGAAGGCCGTCGTGGACCTTGCGCTCCCTGTACCCGTCTTCAGTGATGCGCTCTGTGCCAATCGGCTTCCATAATGTGACCGCTACTCCCGAGCGTGCCCCACGCTGGAATTGCGTCCGTCGGGCGTTCGGATGCCTGCCCCCCGTGCCCTCGGGGCAGCGCTTGCCCTTGTTGGGCGGCGCCTGCCCTTTCTCGATACGCCCCGTCCTGCCGGTCAGCCAGCCATTGCGCTTGCAGAGCGAGTTGAGGTGGGTGAGGGTCACATCCGACCGGCGAAATACTCTGCAGAATGCAGCGAGCGTGACGTCGCGCGGGTCCGTCTTACGCGCTTCGATCCACGCGAGTTCTGTGGCGCTATAAGGAATGCGCCGCCCCTTCACTGGGTAATGGCCTTGCGCTCGGTCACCGATGTGATCGTCGCCAGTGATGGCGCAAAATGGTAGCCGTGGTGCGCGAGCAGGGACGCAGTCTTCAGCTGAACGTCGGCGTTCTTGACGATCTGCTCGGCGACCGAGGTGATAGCAATCGCGCGCTTTGCCTCCCGCTCCAGCTGCTCGTCAGTGAGGTCTTCATCACCCAGCCGCTCGAGCTGGGCGAATAGGTGGTCATTCAGATCCGTCATCTTGTTCTTCATCTAAAGGCCCTCTCGGTGGTGATGGGTCGCAAAGCCCGCGAGTATCGTCCGGATCGCGCCGGCCATACGCACGGCGACGCTCTGCACGAGATGCACGTCGTCAAGCGGCGGGCGCTCGATCAGCGCAGCAATTGCGCGAAGCTCATCGGCGGCGCGGCGGATCGCCCCGGTATCCTGCGGGCACATGGGCGCGCCGCGCACCATGGCGTGCCAGATACGCCACGCTTGCATGCGCGTGACGCGACCTTCCGCGACGCTTTCCATGTGGCGGTACATGTCCTCGGTCGGATCGGCCGGCACAGACCTCCAGTCCGTCTGCGGTGGGGGCGTCGCGGTCATCGCGAGCCTCGCCGGCCGACGATCCGCGCACGGCGCGCGCGCTCGATCATGCGGATCTTGACGCGGCGGACCGCCCGGTCGGTCGCGCGCGCGACGATCGCTTCTGCCGCACGATTGGCGAGCCAGCCGACGATCTGCATGGTAGGATCACCGGCGCGCATGCTGGCGGTCCTTCTCATCACGGCACCGCGCGCATTCGCCGCGGACCAGGCGCGGCGAATCATCGCCGCAGGTGTCGCATTCCCCGGGCACGCCCACCGCGATCGGCTGGCGCGCGGCGGCGATGCTGCGCTCGCGGTGCGCCTCGTAGAGGTCGGCGGCCATGTCGGCGGCGTCGGCCATCAGGCTTCACCACATCCACGGCCGAGCAGCTCGCCATTCACGCCGCCGGTGAAATCGCGCCAGTGGACCCAGCCCTTGGGACAATAGAAGCCCCACTCCCGGACCTTGGGCCCGGTGATGAAAAGCGATATTGCGCGCTCGCCCGGCAGAATCTCGAGGCAGTGGCTATCTTCGGCGGCGCGGGTGCCGATCCATCCAGCCTCGCGCAGAGCCGCTTTTCCGCCAGGGGTGTGCTCGACATAGCGACCATCCAGCAGCATCGAGGTATTGGCCCACGGATGGTCATGGAGTGCACGGTCGTCGTCACTGCGAAGGATTTCATGCAGGTAGACATTGCAGCCGGTATTGCGCCGCAGGATCCACCACCGTCGCAGGTACGGATCCTCGGCAGGGCCAATGACGAAGTCCGGCTCGCGAGCCATGACGCCTTGCGACCAGGCCTTCATATCCGGCAGCGAAGCATATTCGATGGCAGCCATCAGCCGGCCACCGGCGCAGGCTCACCGGCATCGGCCAGCACCTTGTGCAGTGCGGACCGAGCCTTGTCTTCGGACAGGAAGAAGAGCGACGACGCCTCCACGCCGAGCAGGATATTGCCTGCCGCCGGCTGGCTGACCTGATCCTCCAGGGCGTAGCCCTCCGCGCCTTCGAGGTGGACAGCCCAGCCGGCGATGCAGTGAGCAGTCCCGCAGTGCGCGCTTTCATTGTGCCAGGTGCCCATGTCGAGCTTGCCGGGGATCAGCGCGTGGCGTGCGACCTCCACCAGCCGCTGACGCGCCACCTCGGGCGGCGGCAGGTCATGCCCCTTCACGCTGGTGAGCGCGGGCAGCTGGACGCCCTCGGCGCGGATGTCGAGGTMGCCACCCACGCTGGTGAGCGCGGGCAGCTGGACGCCCTCGGCGCGGATGTMGAGGTCGCCACCSACGCTGGTGAGCGCGGGCAGCTGGACGCCCTCGGCGCGGATGTMGAGGYCGCCACCGACGCTGGTGAGCGCGGGCAGCTGGACGCCCTCGGCGCTGATGTAGAGGCCGCCACCCACGCTGGTGAGCGCGGGCAGCTGGACGCCCTCGGCGCGGATGTAGAGGTAGCCACCGACGCTGGTGAGCGCGGATACGTCGTCGCCGGGGTAGATGGTCAGATCACCGATATGATCGCCAGTATAGGTCGTCATGATAGGTCTCCATGCAGGCAAGATGTGGAATGGATGGTGGTCACGGCAGGCTGGGGTCGGCATTGACCCATCGCTGCTCGCCGGACGGGGTGATGATGAGGGCGCGGGTGCGGGCCTTCGTGCGCGCCAGCCGTGGGCACGCGACCTGCACGATGCGCGGGATGTAGCCGTCGCCCTCCCCGGTCGGCTGGCGCAGCTCGACCTGCATGCGCGCGACCGTGGATGGCTCGCGCCCGCTGGCGGTCACGGCGGCGACCTGCTCCCGGGTGAAGGGCTGGCCGGCAATCGGGATGCCGACCCACGGCGATTGATCGGACGGGGCGATGCGTACCCCGCCACGCAAGGCAGCGGCCACATCGGCGGCGGACAGCGCGGTCATGCCGCGAAGGCCCGCAATGCAGCCGACCGGGCTACACGCACCCGCGCCGTCCGCGCGATCGCCTGCTGCGCGACCGCAAGGGCCTGCTGTGCCGCGTCATCCTCGGATATGGCGGCAGCGGCTTCGGCGGACAGGTGCTTGACCAGCTGCGCCGGGCTGGGCCTGCGCCGCAGCCGCGCCTGCAGATCGCGATCGGCGGCGAGGATGGCGAGCATGACGTCAGGATCCATGCCCCGACGCCGCGCGCGGGTGGCGATGACACCGTGTCGATCGGCGGCATGCTCCTTCGCGGCGGCATGGCCCCGGAAATTGATGACCGGGTCCAGTCCACGCGCCTGCGCGCGGGCGGCGGCCATTTCGGCATAGACGCCGCGCAGGTCTTCGATGTCCTGGAGGAGGTCGGGGTCGACGGTCATGCGACGCTACCTTGGGCGTGCCGCCCTAGAGCTTCAGCGTCGGCCTTGAGTATCGCGCGGGCTAAATCGACCCAGTCGGACCAAGGGCCCTCGGCATTTTGATTATCATTCCGTGGGGACCATGGGACATACCACCCTGTGAGCCAGTCAGACCGCTGGATACCACACCGCTTCGCGCCATTGATGGCTTCCGGCAGGTATTCATCCAGCGCATCAGAATCTGGCCTTTCGACAGATGCGACGGGCTTGCCGGCGATGAGTCCCAAGACAGCGTCGGCCTGCCTGCGGTACGCCGCGCGGGCAATTTCAGGCTGATGATCTTCGTAATGAGCGCCGATGCAAGTGCTGCTGTCGCAGCCGCAAACATCACTGACTTCAAAAAGGCACGCCTCATCCCAATCGAGGCCGTCGGCCTTCGCCAGCACGCGCGCGATATTGTCGCGGCTCAGGTCCGACGCGCTCACAGCCAGCGCCCCACCAGCACGTCGGCGATCCGCCGCCACTGCGGCGCGACCATCCCGACGATGACCCCGACCGACACCACGGCGGCGGCGGCGAATATGCCCGCGATCCAGCCCCCGGCAATCGCGACGACCAGCACCGCTCCTGCGGCGGCACCGGCGATCCGGTCTAGGTGCAGATGCTCCGCAGCCTGCCGCCGGTATCCCACTGCGGCTTGTAGATCGCCAAGCCACCGCGCAGCTGCTCGCAGCTCAGGTCGCGCCCATTCACGCTGACCAGCGCCAGCGTCCGGCCGTACCGGTCCCTGCCCGTCCGCGTGATCGTCACCGGCCCACGGCGCAGCATCGCGGCAATCGTCGCCTTCGAGCGCACCGGGTCGCCGGGCGCGCACACCCTGCCCCGCCGGCAATGGCCCGGCATTTCGGGCGCATCGATCCCCAGCAGGCGTATCCGCTCCGACCCGCAGCGAATGGTGTCGCCATCCGTCGCGGTACAGCCGGTCAGCAAGAATGAGGCGAGCAGCGTCAGGATCATGGCGGCCTTGGAATAGCACGGGGGCGGTCTCCATCGCCGCGTCGTGCGGCTGATGGAAGAGTTATGTAGGGTGCGCCCTACCAAGTCAACCGGTTAAGTGGGGCGCGGCCTACGCCGGTTATTCGCCTGTGCAGTCGACCCCTAGCTGATTCATCAATTCAAATTTGCTTGGTGAATCTTCCTGGCTGCACACGGGCACGTCTGTTTCGGCTTCGGCCCCTGCCGGCGGGGAGGACGATTCGGATCGTGCGATGCCAACGACTGGTGGAATATCCATGTCGTCTTCGACGATAGCCGGATCTGGCGGCCGAGAAGCTGCAATTCGCGTCCGCGAATTATAAATGCACCAATACCGGTCGCGTATTGGGGCGTTGTAGCTGTTCGCGGCATCGTAGGTTAGGAAGACGTCCTGTGATCCATCGGCCTTCGGATGAGCAACCGTCTGCTCGATTAACTTATAAGTCGACGGAGCCTTCAGCGTCCCAAGCAATATTGCTTCGCAGCGCGCGACCGGCTCCGGTTTTGGCGAACAACCTCCAATCGCAGTCGATAATATCACAGCAAGAGAAAGTTGCCGAAGGATGCCGGTCATACCGCACACTTCCACTTCCAAGTGATTAAAGACCGGTTGTTCGTCACACCTCTAGTGCCTTTTGATTGATCCAATCACCCTACCATGAATCATAATATTCGATCGGTCTACGATTTGGTTTTCGACATCTGGATTATCACTGATGACCATCACCCTGTTCTCGTCAATCGCTCGCAAGCGCTTGACCGCACCTAGGCCAAAAAGCCACATCGCCCAAATACGATCTTGGGCATTGAGGTCAGTTTGGTTCACGTCGATAAACAGCAGATCCCGGTCATGCAGCGTGGGCTGCATGGAGTCGCCAATTCCATCGACGATTCTAATCCGGTCTGCGGGAGTTATGGTCATGCTTCGCAGGAAGGCGATGTCAAACTCGAATGCCTCGCTATCGACGTAGCTGGAATCTAAATCGGATCCTGCGCCCATCGAATACGACAAGTCGAGGCGCATTACCGGCGCGGTCTCGCCGCTGTCGGCAGATCTCACCTGAGGCTGCTCCGGCCTATCCGACCGGTGGCCCGCTTCAGAATCGTTCTCGAAGGCGCGAGTACGAGGATGCACAATATCTACGAGGCTATCGCCGCGGAGGCCAAAGACTGATTCAATCGCACGCAGCACTCGCGGACTCGGCCTTTTGACCTTGCCACGCTCAATGTCCCAGAGCGGCTTACCTGTGGTATCGAGCAGCTTGCGCAACTCCGTGTCGAATGAATCCCGCGTCCGCCCTGAGGCAGCGACCAAAGCGGTCAGGTATTCTTGGAGAGGGGATCGGTAGACTTCGGGCATGCCCGAGATGTCACACACGCCAGCCGCGCCCGGAAGGCTAGGGTTTGCCCTACATATTGGCCTTGACGGTAGGGCATGTCCTACACTACCACTCGGCCTATGAAGAAGCCGCCTGCTCTGCTCGATGATATCGACGCCTTCCTCGGCGATCACGATCTGTCGCCGGTAAGTTTTGGCCGGCGGGCCATGCGTGATCCGCATTTCGTACGCGATCTGCGCGCGGGCCGAAGAGTCTGGCCGGCTACGGAGCAAAAAGTCCGTGATTTCATGGCGGCGTACCAGCCTGCCTCTGAGCAGGCGGCGGCGTGAAAACCGTTTTCACCCCCGAGCAGGAGGCCGAGATCGACCGCCGCGCCGGCGTCATCGCTGCCCGCTTCGTCGCACATGCCTTGGCCGGTGCGAATGACCGGCTTGCTGTCGCGATCGCTGATCGACGCGCGTTTCGTGCCCGGCTGTTCGGCCAGCTGGCGGTGGATGCGGATGATGTCCCTGCTCATGACGACGGAGGTATATGATGACCGCGCCGCATATCCACGCCCGCTATCGGACCGTGCCCGCGACTATGCTCCTTGGCAGCATGGGCCGCAGCCTGGAGCGCATCAAGGCCGAGGACGAGCTGATCGACGCGGACCTCGGTCGGGTGATCGGCAAGAGCGCGGACCGGATCGCGGCGTATCGCGGCGGCCGCGACATGTCCGCGCTGGGCTTCGTGCTGGCCTGCAAGGAGTGGGATGGCCGCTTCGCCAATGACACGCTGGCGCTGGTCGGGATGAGCCTGCGCCCGCTCGACGGCGCGGCGGCGATCACGGCCGAGCGGGATTGCCTGCCGGCGGTGGCGTCGGCCGTCGCCAGCCTCGCCGCCGCGCTGGCCGATGGTCGCATCGACGACCTGGAACTGGCGGGCATGACGGCTGAGCTGGACGCGGCGGCAGTGGCGCTGGACGCCCTGCGCGAGCGTGCACGCGGTCGGCGACTGAGTTTGATTTCGGGTTGAGTTTCTAACCGGCGGGCACCGTGCCGCCTGAGGAGTGATGTATGGACGTCATCAATGACGTCGGGGCGGCGAAGGCTGCTTCGGCGAGCGATACTTTGCGGCCTGTACTGGTCGACGTCGCCACGCCGGTCGGCTTCGAGGCGTGCTTCCACCACGTCATCCGTGGGCCACGCGTCCTGTCGATCGGTGTGGCTGTGTCACCTACCTCGCTGAGCCTCAGTGTCGAAATACTGGCTGGCCGGACCAAGGGTCTTGCGATCGGCCTTGGCCCGGTATGGATCTTCCTCACCATGACGACGGTGCGGCTGTGACGCAGGCCCCGTCAGTCGCCGCCGGCAAGGCGTTCTCGCGTGCGCAGACCGACGACCCGGTCAATCGCGAGACGCACGACTTCTACCCGACATGGCCGGCGGCGACACGCGCGCTACTGACGGTCGAGCGATTCGACGGCGCGATCTGGGAGCCGGCCTGTGGTGATGGCGCAATGTCGACGGTCCTTGCCGATGCCGGCTATTCGGTCATCAGCACCGACCTGATCGATCGCGGCTTCGGCGAGCCGGACCGCGACTTCCTGATGGAGTGGGCGCCGCGTGCGCCCAATATCGTGACCAATCCGCCGTTCCGCTGGGCGATGCAATTCATCGATCGGGCGTTGATGCTCACCACCGGCAAGGTCGTGATGTTCCTGCGGCTGGCGTTTCTCGAAGGGGTCGAGCGCGGCGCGTGGTTCCCCGGCACGCCCCTTGCCCGCGTCTACGTCATGTCGCGCCGGGTGCCGATGGGGCGCGGAAAGATTGCGGGTGAAGCAGAAGGTCACGGCGTGATCGCCTTCGCATGGTTCGTCTGGGACCATGCCCATAGTGGACCTCCCGCGCTCTTTTTCCTCGACTGGAAGTCGGCATGAGCAAAGCAGATCAGTCATCTTTTGTGACCTCCGAAGCGGCCGGCGCTGGCGCGAGGCGGACCTGCGCGGACTGCTCCGCCGCGATCAGCCGCCAATCGAAAGGCCGGTGTCGATCGTGCTCAGCCAAGGCCCTGAATGCCCACCCCGACCAAGCCGAGCGCCATCGCGCAGGCGTCGACGCTTATGTCGCGCGACCTGAAGTTCAGGCCAGCCTGCGCACCAGGCTAAGCCACCACATCGCGACCATGTCCGACGAGGAGCGGGAGCGTCGCCGGGAGCGCGGGCGTCACATCGCCAAGACCGTGCTTCAGCGGCCGGATGTGATCGCGCGCTACACGCCGGAGATGCGCGCCGCCGCTGGCAAGAAGCGGACCGCGACGACATTGGCTTGGTGCCCACCCGAGTACATCGACGAATACCGCCACCTGACGGCCTCCATCCGACTGAGCGCGGCAGAGGCGCGGGCGATGATCGAGGACAGGATTGTCGCCGACCGCCGCCGCGGCAAGGCGCAGCCGCAGCCGATGAGCTTCGAGGACAAGCTCGCCCGCGTCGCTGCCGGCGCGCAGCTGGTCGCCACCCCCGACACCCGCCGCCCCGATCCCGCCTTCACGCTCGGCGGCATCGCCAGCGCGGCATTCTGAAAGGACGACCATGACCACGAGCAATGCAGGCCCCGGACACAATAGCGGCGACGATCGCCAGCACGGCATGGGGGGCGGCAGCGTCGCAGCGGACGAACTGCGGCTGCTGATCGAGCGCGCCGAGCGGCTGGAGGAAGAGAAGAAGGGTATCGCGGAGGACATCAAGGACGTGTTCGCGGAAGGCAAAAGCCGTGGCTACGACACCAAGGCCATGAAGAAGATCATGGCGATCAGGAAGAAGCCCAAGGAGGCGTGGCAGGAAGAGGAAAGCATCCTCGAGACGTACATGACCGCGCTTGGCATGATCTGACGTGATCACGGTCACCCTGCCCTGGCCGCCGGCGGCGCTGAACCCCAATGCGGCCAAGCGCCTGCATTGGGGCAAGCGCGCGACGCTCGCGAAGCGCTACAAGCGTGACTGCGGCTGGGCCTGCGCGGCGGCCGGGGTGCGGTCGCTGGCGACCAGCCGGCCGCTGCTGATCGGGCTGACCTTCCACGCGCCCAATCGCCAGCGGCGCGACATCGACAATATGCTGGCCTCGATCAAGGCCGGCCTCGACGCGCTGAGCACTGCGCTCGGCGTCGACGATTCCCTCTTCGACATCACCCTGAGCCGCGGCAATCCGGTCGCCGGCGGCTCGGTGGTCGTGCGCGTGTCGGACGTGCAATCCAGCACCCTTCCTGACAGTCCGTCAGTATCATGAGCTTGGCGGCGCTCATCCGCGATATGGCGGCCGTCGGCGCTCCAGCCGAAGCGATAGCCTTGGCGGTCGAGGCTATCGAGCGCGCGCAGGCGCAGGTCGACACCACACGCGCGGCAGCGGCGGAGCGTCAGCGCCGTAAGCGCGCACGCGACCGTGACACGTCACGTGACAGTCACGCCACCGTCACGGGACATGTCACGCTTGAGCCCTCCCCCTCTCCCCCTCCCCTTCTTTCTCCCCAGACCCCTCAAACAACCCCACCCCCGCTCCCCCACCCGGATACAATTCGCGCGCACACACGAGGGCCGCAGATCGGCTGGATCGTGCTGGCGGTCATCGTCGAGGCCTGCCGAGCGCAGATCGCAGCGCAGCGGCCCAAGCCGGTCGCGGTCAAGGCTCGATGGCAGCGCAACATGCCGCCGCCGCCCGGCGTGACTGACGACCAGTGGGCGGGGTTCGTGGCACACCGCCTCGCCAAGCGCTCCCCGCTGACCCCACGAGCTTACGACCTGCTGACCGGCAAGCTGGCGAGGTATGCGACCGACCTTTGGCCGCCCGGCGCGATCATCGACACCATCGTCGAGCGAGGCTGGACCTCTTTCGAGCACACCTGGCTCTCCAAGATCACGGACACCGATCATGCCCCAAGACCTCGCCACGACCGATCAAGCGGCTGGACTCCCCGACCTGGCATGGAGGGCGTTGAGCCTGCTTACCTCGACGACTGAACACGTGCTGCAGACGCTGGGCAGCGACGCGACCTCGTGCATCGCCGCCGCAATTGCCAAGACGATGCACGACCTGCGGCCCGTGCCGGCCGATCCTGTGGGGCGCGATGCCTGGAGCAAGGCCATCGACCTGCGGCTGATCCGCCTGGCGGTGAAGGTGCTGCCGACCGCATCGGAATCGCAGACCCAGCTGTGGCGTGATGCGCTGGTCGAGGCACTGAGCGACCTGCCCGCGATGATATCGCTGACAGCAGCGAAGCGGGCCATCCATCGGCCTTTCCGCTTCATTGGTGAAATCGAGACGGCCGTGCGCGAGATCAGCGCTGAGATGCAGGCCGAGCGGCATCAGCGGCTGACACTTCTGCGCCGCATGCAGACCGAGGTCGAGCGCGCCTTGCGTCCGCCGCCTACCCTGCCGGCACCAGCTGCCGATGCGCCGCTCACCGGTGCGCAGATCAGAGCGATGTCGAGCGACCTACGCCGCATGGGCCTGACTGCCGGCTTCATCACGCAGGATGAGATTGACGCGGCGCTCAGCGACGATCTTCAGCAGGCCGCATGACGGCGTTCTATATACGTTCTATATACAGGGGGTGGTGATGGCACAGGATCAGGAGCAGGTGATGGCGGATCGGCGCGGGCACGACTGGTGCATCCTGCGGACCGGTGCATCGCGGACGCTGGCGCTGGCGGCATCACTGTCCGCCGCCGGGTTCGACGTCTGGACACCGACTGAGACCCGCTCGCGCCGCAAGGGCCGATCGCGGGAGCGGGTAGACTATGCCGCTCCGATCATGCCAACCTTCGTATTCGCCCGGGCCGCCCATGTGGCGGATCTGGCGGCGGTCGCCAGCCTGCCGTTCACGGCACATCCGGGCTTCTCAATCTTTCGCCATCTCGGTCGCGTGCCGCTGGTCAGCGAGGCCGAGGTGGCGGGCGCGCGGCGGATCGAGGATCGATGTAAGCGAGCGGCGGTGATGGGCCAGCGGCGCACCTTTGCGATTGGTCAGTCGGTGCGGGTGACAGAGGGTGCAGCAACCGGGCTTATCGGCGAGGTCGTGGCGGATGGTGATGGCAAATACATCTTGGTCGCCTTCGATCGTGTCACCCTAAAAATTGGGGCTTGGCTATTGGGAACAGAAGCGGTACAGGAAACACCTATTGCCGCATGAGCGGACCGCGATGAGCGCGATGGCTTAGCCACCCTCATCCCATATCTGGCGAAGCACCTGCTTCTGCCGATGTCTGAGACCTGCCCGACAGTCATCCCGACCGGCCCCGCCTCGCATGTCGCCCGCCTCTCTGCGACCGCGTCGCAGTAGGCCCCCTTTGGGTCCTTCCCGGCCCCAACGATAGTACGGGGGGCAAAGGCTCGTAATCTTTCTAGGCGCGAGATTCGCCATAGTTCTTCCTCCCTGTCCGTGAAAACGGCGGATTTCTGCGGCTTTTGGCGGATGGAGCAGGGAAGTGGCGCAGATCGACCTTGATGAGCCGACCCGGCCGCAGCTTGCGGCGCTATTCGGATGGTCCAGCCGCTGGATCGGCGAGCTTCGATCGAAGGGCGACCTGCCAGCGGACGGATCGACGCTGCTCGAGAATGTCGAGGCGTGGGCGCAGATGAAGTACGGCATCGACGACGATGCCGACCCCGAGGCGCTGGATAAAGAGCAGCAGCAGGCGCGACTGGCCAAAGAGCAGGCCGACGCCAAGGCGATGGACAATGCGGAGCGCCGCCGCGAGCTGGCCTCGCTGCCCGACATGATGGCCGCCGGTGCCGGCGTGATCGTCATGATCGTCGCACAGCTCCAGCAGGTCGGCGCGCGCGTCGCCAAGGGGGACACCAAGCTGCGCGCCCGGATCGACACCGAGATCGACACCATCCTGACCGACCTGAGCATGGCCCGGGTGGAGGAAGCGCGCGGCGGGGGCTTTGATGAAGGAGAGCCCGAGGACGCCGGCGGCGATTGAGCCGTACCGCGCACCGGGCGCACACGGTGCCGCGCTGGCGCAAAGCTGGCTCGCCGCCTGCCGCCCCCGCGAACGCCCGCCGCTGTCGACCTTCATGGCGGCGCATGCGCGGTCGGATGACGGCGCGCGGATCCGGCCATTTCCTTTCCAGGCGGACATCGCCGACGCCTTCACCGATCCCGAGACGTCGCAGCTATCGGTCAGGAAGAGCAGCCGCATTGGCTATTCGACCATCCTGCAATGCTTCGTCGCGTGGCGGATCAAATACGACCCCGCCCGCACGCTGATCTACCAGCCGACGATCGACGACGCCGAGAAATTCAGTCGCGACGATCTGGATCCAGTGCTGCAATGGCCGATTGTCCGGTCCGTCGCAATCTTCAAGCCACGGCATGCCGACAATCAGATCCGGGCGAAGCGCTACAAGGGTGGCTGGATCCAGATCAAAGGGGCCAATAGCCCGAAGGAATTCCGCCGCGTCACCGCGGACGACGTCTTTCTCGAGGAGTGCGACGGCTATCCCTGGGCGACCAAGGAAGAGGGCGATCCGGCCCGGCTGGCCTTCAAGCGCAACCTGACGTCACCGCGCCGCTTCAGTGCCGCCGGTTCGACGCCGAAGGTGAAGGGCCTCAGTCGGATCGACGCGCTCTTCGAGCAGGGCAGCCAGGAATATCGGTACGTACCCTGCCCGCACTGCGGGCAGATGCAGACGCTGGTCTTCGGTGACGGCACCGGAGCCGGCATCCGATGGGAGCCGAGGGAGAATCCGACCCGCGCCTGGTACCGCTGCGAGGCCGGGTGCGATATCGACGAAGCCGACAAGCCCGCAATGGACGAGCATGGCGAATGGCGGGCGCATAATCCAATCGCGTATCCCCGCCATCGCAGCTTTCATATCTGGGCGGCGTACAGCCAGCATCCGGGCGCGGCCTGGCTGGAAATCGCCCGTGAATTTCTCGAGGTCCGGCACGATCCCAATCTGCTGCGCACCTGGGTCAATCAGGTCTTGGGCGAAGCATGGGCGGAGCGGGGCGAAGCGCCGGAGTGGCAGCGACTGTACGACCGGCGGGAAAAGTCCATGCGGCTGGGTACTCCGTCGGCGCGCGCCTGCCTGCTGATCGGCGCGGCCGACGTCCAGCGCGGCGGTGGTGGTCGCATCGACATGGACATCTGGGCCTTCGGACCCGGACGGCATCGCGAATTCGTCGAGCGGATCGAGGTGCACGGGTCGATATCCGACAAGGGCGTGTGGAAGGCGCTGGATCAGCAAGTGGCGCGCAGCTGGGTGACCGAGGACGGGCGGACGATGACGCTGGCCCGCGTCGCGATCGATTCCGGCGACGGTGAGAATACCATGCCGGTCTATGCCTGGGCGCGCAGGCATCCGGGCTTCGCGATGGCAGTGAAGGGCCGGCACGCGATCGCGACCAATCAGCTGATCGGCGCGCCGAGCTGGCAGGACGTCACCGTCAATGGGCGCAAGCTGAAAAAGGGCGTGCGGCTGTGGAATGTCGGCACGTCGATGGCGAAGCTGGAGCTTTTCGGCGACCTGGAGAAAGAGCGGCCGGTCGACGGCGAGGAGTATCCGGACGGCTATGTCTTCCTGCCCGACGGCACCTCGGACGAGTGGATCAAGCAGCTCGTCGCCGAAGAGCTGCGCATCATCCGCCTGCGCAACGGCGGCTTCCGCCGCGAATGGCACAAGGTCCGCGATCGCAATGAGGCGCTGGATAATGCGGTCTACGCCCGCGCAATCGCCTTTTCACTCGGTGTCGACCGCTGGCGCGAGACTGACTGGCTGAAGGCGCGCGGCGACTATTCGGTCCCGGCCCCTGCAGTCAGCGCCCCAGCCAAGTCCACCACCGCCGATCGCGCCGCACCGACCGCGCAGGCGAGCGAGACGCCGGCGACCAAGCGCCCGGCGACCGTCCGGCCGAAGAAGCAGAATCCTTTCACCGCAAGCCGACGGAGGTAGCATGGCATATCAGCAGTCAGACATCGACAAGCTGCACGCCACGCTGGTGGCGGTGGCGACCGGGGCGCAAAAGGTACGCTTCGCCGATGGGCGCGAGACGACTTTCCAGACGGTCGACGCGGTGGCGGCGGCGATCAAGGTCGTCGACGCGCAGCTTCGCATGCAGGCTCGCGCGCTAGGCGGTGTCGTGCGGCACCGCGTCCCCTATTACCGCAGCGGCCTGTAGGCGTGGCCGATCGCACCTTCCTGGACCGGCTGCTGCGCCGACCAGCGGCGTCCCCGCGCCCGGTCGCGCCGGCACGGCAGCGGATCGCGCGCGGTGGCCCGCGCGCGGAGTACGACGGTGCGACCTTAGGCCGGCGTGCTGCTGGCTGGCGACGGACGCAGCGCGATGCGAATGGCGAGCTGTCACCAGCGGTGGCGGCGGCGCTGCGCGGGATCGCGCGTGACCTAGTCCGCAATAATCCCTTCGCCGCGCGCGGGGTCGCGACGATCGCCAATAATATGGTCGGCACGGGCATCACCTTCCAGGTGTACCGCGACGGCAGGATCGACCCGGCGCTGAACGCGAAGGCCCGCGCGCATTTCGATACGACGGCTTGCGATAGCGGCGGTCGTCACGACCTGTACGGCCTGCAGCTGCAGGCGGCGCGGGCGATCGTCGAGAGCGGTGCCGTGGTGATGCGGCGGCGCTGGCGGCGGGGGTCGGATGGCCTGCCGCTGCCGGTGCAGCTGCAGATCCTAGAGCCGGACTATCTCGACCCGTCGAAGCACGGTCCGCTGGCGACCACGCCGGGCGTGACCGGCGGCTACATGCTGTACGGCGTCCAATTCAGTCCGATCGGCGCGCGAGAGGGGTATTGGCTATACAGCGGGCATCCCGGCAGCGCGCGCGCCACCTCGCTGGGATCGACCTTCGTCCCGGCGGCGGATGTGGCGCATGTCTTCCGCGCCGACCGGCCCGAAATGGAGCATGGCGCGACGTGGCTCGCGCCGATCGTGCTGCGGATGAAGGACTTCGCGGACTTCGAGGATGCGCAGCTCACGCGACAGAAGCTCGCATCCGCCTTCGTCGGCGTCGTCACCGGCGAGGATGACGGCGCCGCGATCCCCGGCATCCAGACCGAGGACGGCGTGCTGGCCGACGACCGCGAGCCGCTGGACTATATCGAGCCGGGTACTTTCCAATATGCGCGGCCGGGCGAGGAAGTGACTTTTTCGTCACCGCCCGGCGTCGAAGGCTATGCCGACTATACCAAGGTCTCGCTTCGCGCGATCGCGGCCGGTCTCAGCGTGCCATACGAGGCACTGACCGGCGATCTGTCGGGCGTCAATTTCTCGTCCGGCCGCATGGGCTGGCTGGAATATCAGCGGTCGCTGTCGACGTGGCAGTGGCTGCTCTTCATCCCGCAATTCTGCGGCGCGGTCAGCGCCTGGATGATCGATGCGCTGGAGATGATCGGCGAGAATGTCGACGGCGTCACCGTCCGCTGGACCCCGCCGGGCCGGGAAATGATCAATCCGGCAGACGAGGTGAAAGCCTCGCGCGATGCGATCCGCGCTGGTGGCAAGACCATCTCGCAATGGGCGCGCGAGCGTGGCGAGGATCCCGACACCTTTCTGGCCGAGGCCGTCGCGGACTTCAAGAAGCTGGATGAGCTTGGCTTGGTCTTCGACTGCGACCCGCGCCGCGTCACCGCGGTGGGTAATCCCGCCGAGGCCGCCCCAGCCAAATCGACGGAGCCTGCATAATGGATATTCTCCTCTACGGCATCATCGGCGACGAATGGGACGGCCTCGATGCCAAGACCATCTTCGGCCTGATCGCCGGGAGCGACGATGACCTCGTCGTCCGCATCAATTCGCCGGGCGGCTACGTCATGGAGGGGCTGGCGATCTTCAATGCGCTGGCCAGCGCGAAGGTCGCCGGCCGCAAGGTCACGGTGCATATCGACGGCCTGGCCGCTTCGATGGCGTCGGTGATCGCCATGGCCGGCGACGAGATCATCATGGCCGACAATGCGCTGATGATGATCCATAATCCCTGGGACGTGGCGATCGGCGACGCGCGCGAGCTGCGCGCAGCGGCCGACAAGCTCGACGTCATCCGCGACCAGCTCGTCCGCATCTATTCCGGGCAGACCGGCCTTACGCCCGAGCAGCTGGTGCCGATGCTCGATGCCGAGACCTGGCTGACGTCGGAAGAAGCGCTCGCCCAGAAATTCGTCACGTCCGTCACCGCCGCGTCGAATGCGGCAGCGTGTGACGTCACCGCATTCGGCTTCCGCAAGGTGCCGGAGACACCGCGCATCTCCGCAATGGCGATGATCGGCAAGCCACGCGCGGTCGCTACCGCACCCCAGCGTCCACAGGAGAAAATCATGGACCTCTATACGACTGCCGTGGCGCTGACCGCCGCGATCTCCACCTTCCAGGCCAGCGGCGGCACGCAGAAGGAAATCGACAAGATCGTGAAATCGGCGATCGCGCTGCACACGCCGGATCTGGTACCGGCGACTGGTGCCCTCGCCCTCGCGCTGGCGGCCGCAACAGCCGCCCCCGCCCCGGTCATCACCGACACCCCGACCATCGCGCTGACGACGGCGGACGTGCAGGCCGCAGTCTCGACCGAGCGCCAGCGCACCACAGGCATTCGCGCGCTCGGTACCAAGCACCGCATGCCGGCCGAATTCATCGACGGGCTGGTCGCCGATGGATCGACGTTGGCAGCCGCGCGCGAGAAGATCCTCGACAAGCTCGCCGAGGGCGGCGACGCGGCCAATGTCGGGCATACCAGCCCGGCGCGTGTCACGGTCGATGCGCGCGAGAAATTTCGGGAAGGCGCGACCAATTGGCTGCTCGTCAAGGCGGGCGTCGCCAATCTCGTCGAGAAGGCCGCCGCGCTGAAGGGCAGCCCGGTCAAGATCGATCCGGGCGAATTCCGCGGTATGCGCAATGTCGATCTGGCGCGTGAATCGCTGGAGAACGGCGGCACGAATACCCGGTCGATGCGCGATCCCGACATGATCGTGCGACAGGCGATGACCGCGCAGGGCGCAGTCATCACGCAGACGACCAGCGATTTCCCGGTGCTTTTCGAGAATGCGATCCACCGCATCCTGCAGGCCGCCTATGCGACCACGCCGGATACCTGGACCCGCTTCTGCGGTATCGGCACCGTCACCGATTTCCGTCCGCACACCCGGTACCTGCGCGGCAGCTTCGGGGCGCTCGATCAGGTGAATGAGGCCGGGGAATTCAAGAATAAGCCGATCCCCGACCTCGCCAAGGAGATGATCGTCGCCAAGACCGTCGGCAATATGATCAATCTGTCGCGGCAGGCGATCGTCAATGACGACATGGACGTCTTCAGCGGGCTTGCCGTCGATCTGGGCCGCGCCGCCAAGCTGACGATCGAGGTCGATGTCTATGCGCTGCTGAATTCCAATCCGATGATGAATGACGGCCTGCCGCTGTTCGATCCGGCGCACGGGAATATCGCGGCGGCCGGCGCGGTCCCCTCGGTCAAGGCTTTCGATGACATGGATGCGGCGATGGGCGCGCAGCGTGACATCAGTGGGAATGAGTATCTGGAGATCGGCCTCGATCGCCTGCTCGTCCCGCGCAGCCTGCGCGGTGCCGCGATCACGATCAATGGCAGCGAGTACGACCCCGATGCGGTCAATAAGCTCCAGAAGCCCAATATCGTGAAGGGCCTGCTGAGCGACATCATCTCCACGCAGCGGCTGACCGGTCCGGCCTATTACGGCTTTGCCGATCCGAATACCGCGCCGGCGCTGGAGGTGGTCTTCCTGAATGGCGTCACGGAGCCTTTCACCGACAGCCAGGACGGCTGGCGCGTGGATGGCGTCGAATGGAAGGTCCGCCACGACTACGGTACCGGCGCGGTGAATTACCGGTCGGCGTACAAGCAGCCGGGCGTCGCCGCCTAAGCGGTGCGGCCCCTGACGGGAGGGTGGCGGCCCGCCACCCTCCCGCACTTTCGGAGAAAATCCATGAAATACATCGCTCTGCTGGGTGCCGCCTATGTCGGCGGCGTCCTGCGTCATCCGCACGAGGGTGCGATCCCCGTCGACGACAGCGAGGCCAAGCGCCTGGTCGATGTCGAGAAGCTCGCCGAGGACGTCACCGACGGCTTCACCAAGGCGCAGCTGTCCGATGCGACCGAGGAGACGATCTCGGCCGCCGCCGGCGACATCTCCACGCCGCCGCTCGACAATCCGCATCTGTCGCAGGCCGCGCCTGTGCCTGCCCCCGAATCCAAGCCCGCCCGCAAGGGCACGGCCCCGAAGGAGTAAATCCGCATGGCTCGCAATTTCGTCCAGCCGGGTGAGACGCTCACCCTCATCGCGCCCCGTGCGCTTGCCAGCGGCGACGGCTTCATGGTCGGCGGCATCTTCGCCGTCGCGCTGGCCGCCGCCGCGATCGGGAAGCCGGTCGAAGCACGCCGCATTGGCGTGTGGGACCTGACCAAGACCGCCGGCCAGGCGTGGACGCCCGGCCAGAAGCTGTACTGGGACAATACCACCTTCGCGGTCACCACCACGGTCGGCACGAATGCGCTGATCGGCGCGGCGACGCAGGCCGCCGCCTCGGCCGCCGTCATTGGCCGCGTCATGGTGACCGGCCAGATCGCGGCCTGACCCACCGGCCACTCCCCCCGGTGCAGCCTCGGGGCGGCGCGTGTCGTCGCCCCATTTTATGGAGTGAGCCCATGAAGACCGTGACCATTTTCGGCCCGACCATCGTCAATGGCGAGGTCCGGCACCCACATGAAGGGCCGCTGACGATCAGCAATCGGGAGGCTGCGCGGCTCGTGCAGGGCGGCGTGCTGAAGGATCCGCCGCTCGATGCCGATGGCGAGCATGCCGACGATGTCGAGCCGCCCGTCGATGGTGACGGACTGGACCTGCTGACAATCGCTCAGCTGTCCGAGCTGGCAGAAGTCGAGCAGATCGACATTTCCGGCGCCACGCTGAAGGCGGACATCATCGCCGCGATCCGTGCCCACCGCGCAGGCTGATGGGGGATCCCTATCAGGCGGCGCTCGATGCTCTTTTCTGGGCACCGGGGTCGTCGCCGGCGATATTCCAGCCGGCTGAAGGATCACCAATCGCGATCCGCGTCATCCGGAGCGCGCCCGACCGGACGACGGGCTTCGGCGACAGTCGGGTGCTGGACAATGCGGCGACGCTGATCGAGATCCGACGATCGGAGGTCAATGCGCCCGCCTCCGGCGACTTTATCGCGATCGAGGGGCGGATCGTCGATGGGCAGGTCGTGGGCGGTGAGGTCTTCGAGATTTTCGGCGACCCTGTCCTCGATCTGGAGCGCATCGGCTGGACGTGTGGCGTGGAGCTGCGCGAGCCGTGAAGGTCGACATCGAGATGCCCGACTTTGCGGGCCTGATGATCGACCTGGAGGGGGATGTCGCCAAAGCGGCGACCGGCGCGATGCGGGCGACGACCCGCCCGACGGTGGCCGAGCTGCGCGAGCAGATCGTATCGAATGGGCTGAGCAAGCGCCTCGCCAATACGTGGCGCGACCGGGTCTATCCCGAGCAGCGCGAGAGCATGAATCCGAGCGGCTATATCTGGTCGAATGCACCGGAGATCATCACGAGCTTCGTGGAAGGCGCGACGATCCGGCCCGTCAATGGCGCGAAATACCTGTGGATCCCGACCAAGAATGTGCCGACCTCGCGCGGTCGGACCTCCACCCGCGGCAAGCGCATCAAGGGCGGCCGGATGTCGCCCGAGGAGCTGGAGAATCATTTTAATGCGGACCTGACCGTCCGAAAGGGCCGGGCCGGGACGGTGCTGGCCTTCATGGACGTCGTCGCCGCGCGCAATGCACGGTCCTTGCGCCGCGTGACGAAGGGTCGGCTGCGGCAGGGCCGCAAGGCGGAGCCAGTGCTGATGTATGTGCTGCGCAAGACGGTCACCATGCCCCGCATTCTCGACCTGCGCGGGCCGGCCGGACGCTGGGAAGCCAGCTTCCTCGAAGATTTTAATCGGCGGATGATGACATGATGTCCAAGCGCCTTACCGTCCTGTGGCGGGTCAAGCAGCTGATCCAGATCGCGCTGCCCGGTGCGCGGGTCATGGGTCTTGACGGTGAGGATGCCGCGCCGGCGATCATCCCGCCCGCCGGCATGGTCGTCGTCCGCAGTGGCGATCCGGGCGAGCCGGAATACACCTTCAGCCCGATGGCCTATCATTATGAGCACAGGATCCCGATCGAGGTGTCGACGGCGCGGTCGCACGGCCTGACCAGCGAGGAGGCGCTGGACGTCATGCTCGTCGCGATCGGGCAGGCGGTAGCCACCGACCGGACGCTCGGCGGCTTGTGCGACTGGCTCGACACGTCTGCCGCCGGCACCGACGACATCGCCATTGAAGCCGCGGGCAAGCCGCCGCGCGGTGCCGACCTGATGATCATGGCGTCCTATTCGACGCCCAATCCCCTCACCTGACACCCCTTACAGGAGTACGCTCATGGGACGCGCACGCGGCCAGAATGCCGGTATGGCCCTCGGATTCGAGACGGCCTATGGCACCCCGCCCACCACCGGCAATCGCCGGATGCCCTTCGTGTCCAGCAATCTTGGCGCGGAGCAGGGACTGATCGAGAGCGACCTGCTGGGACGTGGTCGTGCGCCCTACGATCCGACCTATGACGTCGTCGTGAATGACGGTGACGTGGTCGTGCCGCTGGACACGCGCTTTTTCGGGCAGTGGCTCCGGCTGCTGCTCGGCGCACCTGTGACCACCGGCACCGAGCAGGCAGGATATGTCCACGTCTTCACCTCGGGTATGGCGGCGCTGCCGTCGGCATCGATCGAGATCCAGCATCCCGATCGTCCGGCATTCTCGACCAGCTACGGTGCCCGCGCCAATACGCTCCAGATCCAGATGCAGCGCAGCGGCTTGGCCAGCGCGACACTCGGTCTGATCGCCAAGGGCGAGACGGTGCCGTCGACGACCACCAATGCAGGCGCGCTTGTAGAATACGGCAGCATCCAGCGCTTCGCGATGGCCAGCGGGTCAGTGAAAATCGATGGAGCCGTGATCGGCGAGGTCGTCTCGGCGCAGCTCGGATTCTCGAATGGCCTGGAAAAGGATGAGACGATCCGCTCGGACAGCGAGATCAATGATGTCGACCCCGGCATGCCATCGGCCACGCTGTCACTCGTCACGAAATTCACGGATATCACGCTTTACACGCGGGCCGTCAGCAAGGACCCGGTCGCGGTACAGCTGTCATGGTCGGTCGGCGCACGCACGCTGGAGATCGAAATCCCTCGGCTATTCCTGCCACGTCCGAAAAAGCCGATCACGGGTCCGGCCGGTATCCAGGCGACATTCGCCGGCATCGGTGCGACCACCACCGGGCAGCCTCTGATGATCGCGCGGCTGACCAATGATGTGGCCTCCTACTGATGCTCGTCGCACAGCGAGAGCAGGCCGAGCCGGCCTGGACGCCGGTGATGGGCGCGCGTGTCCTATTCGCGCCGATCACGCGGACCATGCTGCGCCGCGCGCGCCGTGCCGCACTGGAGGCGCTGGGGGTCGAGGGAGCGGATGGCGGCGAGCAGGCATCGCCGGCCGATCAGATGGAGGAGCTGGGCGACGCGCTCAGCCGCGCGCTGATCGTGGCGGGCGCGCTCGACTGGCAGGACGTCGCACTGGCCGCGGTCGACCAGCATGGTGCCACGATCCTCGATGACGAGGGCGATGCGGTCTACGATACGCTGGACTTCACGCCGGAAAATTTGCTGACGGTGCTGTCCGATGCTCTGGTCTTCGAGGCCTTCGATGCGGCGTATGTGATCCCCTATGTCATGCGGGAGCGGGAGCGCGCCGCGCCGGGAAAAGAATCGTCGCCCTCGCCAAATGGCATTTCGACGAAGGCGATGGAGGATCCGACTATTGCCGGCTCTCCTGCAGCGCCGGCGACGGCGACCGATGCGTCGAATGCCCGTACCGGCTGCACCAAGCCGAAAGCGATCAAGAAGAAGACGTCTGGACCCTGCTGACCGGGTGTGACCGGCAGCTGCGCGTGGGCGGTATGGGCCAGCCCTTCGCGCTGGATTTCACCGCCGTGATGGCAATGGGCCAAGCGGCCAGCGTCGATATGGCCCTGCTGGCCGATGTGCTGCCGGCCGTCGAAGCCGTGATCGTCAATCGCCTCGCCGAAGCTGCCGAATAGGAGGACCGCATGGCAAATCCAGCATCGATCCGCCTGGGCACCACGGGCAAGGAAAAGGTCAAGGCAGACCTGAATGAGATCGCGGATGCCGGCGTCGCATCGGTCAAGCGGCTCCAGCGCCAGGAGCAGCAGGCCGCTGCCGATCGGGATGCGGCGATCGTCCGGGAGAAGGCGGCGCGGTCGAAGCTCGACCTGCTGATGCCGGGCCTTAATCCGGCCAAGCTCGATGCCGGCGCGGGTGTCCGTGATACGGTCGGGAAAGATGCGGCATCATCGGCGCAGGTCTTCGAGCAGGCCTATGCCCAGATGGAGAAGCGCGCCGATGCCCTGCGTGCGGCGATTGACCCGGTATTCCTGGCGCAGCAGCGATTCGACCGCGAGATCGCCGAGGCGCGCACGCTGCTGAGCCACAATGTCATTTCGCTGGACGATTATTCCAAGCGGCATTGGCAGCTGCAGCAGAGCATGGCGGGATCGACGCGCGAGCTGGAGGGACAGGCCAAGGCCTCCGGCCTCGCCAAGGCGGGCTACCAGCAGCTGAATTACCAGCTGTCGGACATCGCGACGCAATTTTCATCGGGCGCGCCGCCGATGCAGATCTTCGCGCAGCAATCGGGCCAGCTATTCCAGGCGCTCGGCATGATCGCGGCGGGCGGGGCCAGTGCATCCGCCGGCGTCGAGCAGGCGGGTGCCGCATCGGAGGAAGCGGGTGTCGATGTCGCCGGACTGGGTGAGCAGGCCGTCGGGGTAGCCGAAAAAGCCGGTGAAATGGGCGGCAAGATGGGGAAGGTCGCAGCCTTCATGACCGGCCCGTGGGGGGCGGCCCTGCTCGTCGCCATCTCGCTGCTTGGCCCCTTCATCGGCAAGCTCTTCGAGAGCAGCGATGCGCTGGGCGACATGGTCGACAAGATGAAGGCGGATGCCGAGGCGACCGAGAATAATCGGCAGGCCAAGCTGCTTTACATGGCCACCGAGGAAGGCGTCGCACAGGCGATCCGCGACAGCACGGAGGCCACTCGTCAGTCGATCGCAGCGGAAAAATCAGCGGCCGAGCAGTCGAATATCGCGGCCAAGATGAAGCTCCAGGAAGAGATCGCGATCCGGCGTGCGACACAGGCGCGCTACGAGGACGCGCGGGCGGCGCTGGGCGTGCAGATACAGTCGGCGCGCGCGCCGGGTGAGCGTGGCGACATCGCCGCGCTGGGTATCGCGAGCCGGCAGAATGAAGTCGACGCGCTGGCGGCTAAAATCGCCGCGCAGGGGGATCTGATCGCGCAGGCCGAGGCGCGCGTACAGGAGACGCGGATCGCGCTGGCGGGTGAGGCCGCGGCGCGGGCTGTCGATCCGATGGCGCGAATCAAGAAAATCTATGACGATCAGGTCAGTGCCGCCCATGCCAAAGCACGTGCCGAAGGTGAGGTGAATTCGGCGCTCACGAGGCAGCTGACGCAGATCGAGCGAAATCGTCAGGCGGCCATCAAAGCCGAACAAGACCGAGCGGCCGCGCGCGAAAAGGCTGCCCCCCGCGTCAGCCAGGCGGGGCGGAATATTTCCCTCGCCGATGCGCGTGACATCGTCGAAGGCGTAGGCGGACACGTCAATTCCGACCACCGCACCCGGGCCGAGCAGGAAAAGCTCTACGCCAAATATATGGCCTATAAAAACGGTGGCCCATGGGCGCCGCTGGCGGCAAGGCCGGGTACCAGCAATCACGAGCTCGACCAGGCCGTCGACGTCGCCAAGGCGCGAGGCGTCACGCTGGCTAAGCTCGTCACGGCCTTCCGGCAGGCTGGTGTGAAGGTCGTCGAGCAGCTCGACGAGGGCAGCCACTATCACATCGCCTGGAAAAAGACTGGCGAGGCGGCGCTCGCGGCGACGCAGGAGCGCAAGGATCAGTCCGAGCAGATCCGGAAAGCCGCCGAGGCGCAGCGGGAGCTGGCGCAGGATCTGAGCGAGGTCGTGCGCACCTTCGATCCGGCTCGCGCGGCCGCCGAGGACTATGCCGCGACGCTGGCGAAAATCGACCGGCTGGTGAAGAGCGGCGCACTGACCATCGAGCAGGCCAGCGGCTATCGCCTGACCGCGATCGCGCAGGATCAGGAGCGCATCGCGGCAGCGCGCGTCGAGCAATTCCGCACGCTATTCGGCACCGGTGATCCGATGCGTGGTGATATCGGCCGCTACGATCGCGACCTGAAAGCCAGCAATGACAATGGCGCGGACGTCGCCGAGGCAAAGCTCCGCGCGGCTGGCGTCGCGCTGGACGAGCTGCGCGGGTACGGGATCGACTTCGCCGAGACGGTCCTGTCGCCGGACACCTGGACGTCATGGGGGAATGCCGGCCAGACCATCATCGGCAGCCTGAAATCCGAATTCATCAAGCTCGCGCTGCTCAATCCCCTGCGCAATCTCATCAATGGCGACAGCGCACTGCCGACCCTGACGAGCGCGATCGGCAAGATCGGCGGGCTATTCGGCGGCGCTCCGAAGGTCGGGGCGAATGCGACCGGCACCGAATATTGGGGCGGCGGACTGTCGCTGGTCGGCGAGCTTGGGCCGGAGGTGGTGTCGATGCCGCGCGGGTCGCGAGTGACGCCGGCGGCGGATACGCGGCGGATGCTGGCCGCCGGCAATGACAATGGCGGGAGGCGTCTGGAGGTCACCGTGACGCCGTCGCCCTATTTCGACGTGCGGGTGCAGGAGGTCGCGGGGCCGATGGCGGATGTCGCGGCGACGCGCGGTGCGGCGGGCGGCAGCGCGATGGCGCAGCGCGAGATCGCGCGCGGCCAGTCGCGGGCGATCGTCTGATGCCGACCGCCCTCCCCACCCTGCGTCAGCCGAAATCGGCGACGCTGCGGCCCATGGATTTCGGCGCGTGGCAGTCGCCGACCGGGCCGGGCGCGGCACAGCGGCTGGAGCGGCTGGGCAGTCGCTTCGCACTGGACATCATGACCGGGCGCTTGCGCTGGGTCGAGGACCGGCGAGCGTGGATCGGCGCGCTGCTGCGCGGGATCAGCGATACGGTGCTGTATCCGGTGTCGCAGCCGGGGCTGGTGATCGGCAATCCGGGCGCGCCGCGCATCGCCGGCGGCGGCCAGGCGGGGCAGGTGCTGGCGCTGACCGGCTTCGCGGCCGGCTATGTGATGCGGGAATCGCAGGCGGTGTCGATCATCATCGGCGGTCAGCGCTACCTGTACGCGGCGACCGCCGAGACGGCCGCCGATGGGTCGGGCGCGATGGCGCTGCCGGTCTGGCCGCCGGTGCGCCGGTCGCCGGCGGCCGATGCCGTATGCGAGGTCGCCGTGCCGATGATCGAGGGCAGCCTGTCGGGCAATGACAAGGGCTGGACCGACGAGCGCGCGCATACGGTCGGGCTGACCCTGACCATTACCGAGATCGAGTGAGGGACCGTCATGGCTGAAGCCTCCCCCGCCATGCAGGCCGCGATGGCGGCCCGGACCGTCCGGATGTTCGGCGCGGTCGAGATCCTCTTCCCGGGCTATGCCCTGCGGCTGATCGACGGCCCGGGCGCTTTCGCCGCCGCGCCGTGGAATGCCTTCACCGGGCGGGACCCGCGATTCGGCACGATCGCGTCGATCGACACGATATCGGACGGCACCGGCGACGATGCGCCGGCGATCAGCCTGACGCTCAATCCGGCGAATGACATCGCGGTGGCGTCGCTTGCCGCCTCGGCGATGCAGGGATCACGGGTGCGGTGCTGGCTGGGCGTCGTGCAGGCGACGACCGGGATCGTCGTGCCCGACCCGATCCTGCTCTTCGACGGCAAGCTCGACGTCGCGACGATCAAATGGGGCAGCCGCAGCCGGTCGGTGGACTACGACATCGTGTCGGATTTCGAGCGCTTCTTCGACCTGGAGGAAGCCATTCGCCTGTCGGACAGCCACCATCAGGACGTGTGGCCGGGGGAGCAGGGCCTCGCCTTCGTCACCGGCGTGACGGCGACGGTGCCGTGGGGCACGAATAATCTGGGATCGGTGGTGACGAAATGACCAAGGTCCCGCCGATGGTCCGCCGCCGCGATGCGGCACAGGCGACGCTCGCGCGCTTTGGCGATGTGCCGCTGAAGCTCGGGAAGAATGACTGCGTGCGCATGGGCGCATTCGCGCTGCGCCAGATGGGCCACCGGCCGCAGCTGGGCCGCGCGGGCAGCTATTCGACGCCGATCGGCGCGGTACGGGCGCTGAAGCGCGCGGGCTACGCCTCGCTGGCCGATGCGCTCGATGGTCTGGGTCTGGCTCGGATTGCCCCGGCGGCGGCACTCCCCGCGGATATCCTGCTGCTGGCGAGCGAGGGGCCGCTGGACGGCGCGATCGCGGTGGTGCTCGGCAATGGGCGGGCGCTGGCGTATCACCAGCATGCGGAGGGCGCGGTCGTCGTGCATCCCGTCGACGTCGTCTCGGCTTGGAGGGTGCCACCGAAATAGCGGCTGGCACCCTCACTTGGTCAGCTCTTTTCAGGCTTCAGTCCGACGCACCGTTTCCAAGCGCCGCCGATCGTCCCGAACTTTTTCCGGTATTCGACCCTGCTACCGGTGCCTTCGGGATACACCGAAAAGGCCAGCGACACCGCGCCGTACCCGTTCTTGATCAGGATCGTGCGCGAGCCATCGTCTCGCGGCAGCGGTACTGTATTATTCCTATCCGCCAGACAGAACGACATCTCGTCGGCCGATTTCGTCGAGTGGAATGTCTCCGTAATTGGCCCATCGAGCACCTTCTGTGTCGATGCGCAGCCGGCCAGCGCGAGCGCGGCCAGACCAATAATCCACCTTTGCATATTGCCTCCCTGTCCCGCGTGACGCGGGCGGTGAGCATGGCCGAGCGCAAATCAGAAGGGCAAGTCGCAAATGAGCAAAGCCCTTGGGACAGCAGCTCTTATTGTAGGCGCCGTGGCGCTTGCCGCCACCGGCGTGGGCGCTGCAATCGGCGCCGCCGCCGTTACGTCTGCCATCGGGGTTTCAGCCGGTACGATCAGCGCGATCGCTGGCGGCCTGTCGGTGGCAGCATCCCTGACCGCAAAGAAACCCACAGCCACCGGCGGCGGGTCGCAGATCGAATTCAGCGCGGATCCACAGGCCGGCGTGCCGTATCTGGTCGGCCGCACCGGTACCGCGGGCAATATCATCCTGCGCCAGGCGAGCGACGGCTGGTCGGTGAATACGCCGAATGACCTGAATGACATGGTGACGATCCTGTCGGGGGCCGGGCCGATCGCTGGCATCGAGAGCTTCACCAGCGACAAGGTGGCGATCAGCTTCGACGCCGCCGGCAATGCGATCGGAGAGTATAAAGACAAGATGTTCCAGCGCAGCCAGCGCGGGCTATGCCCCGAGCCGGCGGCGCTGACGGTGCAGGCGGGATCGTCCAGCGCGCCGACCGGATGGACGGCGGCACACAGGCTGTCGGGCCTCGCGGCGGTGATGTGGCGGCTGCGCTACGACGCCAAGCAGCGCTTCTTCCAGAATGGCGTGCCTGCGCCGATGTGGGTCGCGCGCGGGGTGCTGGTCTATGATCCGCGCATGGATTCGACCTATCCGGGCGGGTCGGGTCCGTGCCGGTGGGATGACGAGTCGACATGGGTGTATGACGGCGCAGATTCCGCGCATCCATCGGGCGAGAATCCCTACCTCCACGCGCTGGCCTGGGTGATCGGCCGTCACCAGAACGGCAAGCGCGTGATGGGCCTTGGGTCGCCGATCGAGTCGATCATCGTCAGCGATTTCGTCGAGGGCGCGAATGTCGCCGACGCGAATGGCTGGACGATCGGCGGCGTCGTCTACAGCCGGCCGGACACCAAGTGGAATGTGCTGAAGCTGATGCTGCAGGCGGGCGCCGGCGAGCCGCTGAAGGTCGGGGCGCGGATCGGCTGTCTGGTCAATACGCCGCGCGTGTCGCTGGCCACGGTGACCGAGGCGGATATCTGCGGCGACAGCACGCTGGCGGCGATGCAGCCGGTGCGCAATCGCCTGAATACCGTCACTCCGCGGATCCGGTCAGAGGCGCATGGCTGGGCGATAGTCCCACTCGCGCCGATCCGGGTGCCTGAGCATGTCGCCGAGGACGGCGACGAGCGGTCGCGCGAGATCGAGTACGGGCTGGTGCAGGATGTCGATCAGGGGGCGACGCTGGCGCGGTACGACATCGAGAATACCCGCGAGCTGGGGCCGGGGACCTTCCCGCTGTTCCCGCGCTGGATCAATTTCAAGGGTGGCGACTGCATCACGATCGACCGGGGCGACCTGGAGCCGCTGAAGGTGCTGATCCTGAAGCGCAAGATCGAGCCGGCGACGGGCACGGTGACCTTCGAGGTACGGTCGGAGACGGACGGCAAGCACGCCTTCGCGCTGGGCCAGACGACCACGCCGCCGCCGACTGCGTCGGTATCGGGGTACGACCCCAGCGTCGCCGCGCCGGCGGTGGGTGACTGGACGGCGATCGGGGCCACGCTGACCGCGAATGGGGTATCCATCCCGGCCGTGGTGGTGACGGGGCAAGTCGTGCTGGGCACGGCCGATGCCGCGATCTTCGATCTTCGGCCGTACATCGCGGGTGCAGGCATGGAGGATGGCTGGATCGGCGGCGGGGTCGAGGCCCCGACGGTCACCAAGCGCGAATTCACGGGGGTGACGCCGGGCACGCAGTATGAGGTGAGCGTGCGGTACCGCGTTCGCGGGGTCATCGGCAATCGGCGGATCCTTGGCCCGGTCACCGCTGGCGATTTCACCGTACCGGGCGACGGCGGCGGCGATGGCGGTGTGGCGGCGATGACCGCGACCGAATTCGTCGCCACCCTGCGCAATGGCACGCGCACGGTCGACGTCTCCTGGCGCACACCCCGGTCGCCGCGCTTCAATGTCTCGCGGATCGTCGTGAATGGCACCGAGGACAGCACCGGATATGGCGGCAGCCTGGGTGGGTACATCGCCACGACGATCACCCTGACGGGGTCGATGCAATATTTCGACATCGTCATCCGGTCCTACGACGACGCGGGCGTCGCGGTGGATACCGATCCGATCACGATCGAGCCCTGACCCCTTCGGGTCGCGCCTTCATCTTCCCGACTGGAGCATTGCCGATGACGACCACGACCCCGTCGTGCGCGGACGCCTGCGCGTGATCGACCGCAATCTCGACCTGTATGTCGTGGCCGGTGAGCCGGTCCGCGTCCGCTATCGCCGCCAGCTGGCTGATGGCGCGACGCGCGAGCTGGTCGGCGAGGTGTACGCTTTCACCATCTACGCGGCCGACGGCACGACCGTCTCCAGTGTCGCCAGCGCGATCGGTCAGGATGCGGACGGCGACTATGCCGACATGACCCATCCGGCGACGCTGAGCGTCGAGTGTGCCGGACGGATCGGCCTGCGCTGGGAGCTGGCCGAGGTGCTGCCAGTCGGTCGTCAGCGGCGCTTTGCCGGGCGCTTCAGCGTGGCGCGCGGACCGGGCAGCGTCGCCGGCAGCGCCTCGCCGTACGCCGTGCCGGACATCGACTGGATCATCGAAAGGGATAGTGGCCGATGAGCACGATTATTGCCGAGACGCGCGGCGGCCGGGGCCTGAGCGCAGCCGAGCAGTCGTATATTGCCGGTGACATCACGGCGCCGACACAGGCCGCTCTCAGCGAGTATTTGCGTGCGCCGGCGATCACCGCTGCAGCGCTGGCGGATGCCGAGCGTCAGGCGTCAGTCGCGCAGCGCGCCGCGATCGCCGGCGATCTGGCGGGAAGGCAGCCCGTATCTGCGGTGCTGACGCGCCTGGCGCAGCGGGTCTACATCAATGACCTGGCGGGCATCGTCGAGGGGTCGGTCAGCCTGTCGCAGGCGGTCATCAATGCCGCGGTCATCAATGCGGCGATCGTCAGCGGCACGATGCTGTACATCCGGCCAGGCAGCTGGATCTCGCTTGGCGGGCAGCTGCAGTGGATCCGCAAGTCCTATTGCGGGGTGGTGTGGGACGGCAGCGGCGCGCGGCCGTATCTCCATATGCACCCCGCCTGGTTCACCAATGTCCGCCCGGCCTCGGTATCCGGGTCCATCACAAATGATCCGCGCGCCGCTCTCATCCGCGTCGACGGGTCGGCGGCGCTGGACAGCCGCGACGTCCGCTTTGAGGGGGTCGGCATAGCCTATGACGGCGGCGGCGGCCGCTACCTTGCCGGTATCAGCGCGATCGGCGTACATGATTTCCGGATGCTCGGGTGCGAGGTCACCGGTATTCCAAATGGCTTTGGCATCACCGCGGGCTCGCTGCAGGGCGACACCCAGCTCCGCGATAATCGCATCCACGATTTCTACGACGATTCCCTGAAGGCCTTCGACGGCTCGGACTGGCTGGGCCGGGTGCAGTCGACCGGAATCGAGCTGGACAATAATCGCTACCCGGGCGTGTACAGCGTCGGCGTACGTATCATGGACAATACGATCGAGCGGATCATGAAGAGCGAGCTTTTCGCGAGCCTTCCAATCAACGGCCCACCCACCCCCGGCAAGCCGACCGCGATGCAGACCGATGGCATCAATATCGGCAATGACCAGACACGCGGCACCATCGTCTCCGGCAACCTGATCGACACCGTCAGCGAGGGGATCGACAATTTCGGCTCGTACGGCAGCATTTCGTACAACATCGTCCGCAACGCCTGGGACCACGGCATCAAGCTCGTCCATGGTGCGGAAGGGAATGCGCTGAATGGGAATATCATAGAAAATGCCGGCCTGACCGGCCTGACCATGGGCGACGGCAACGTCCGGTCGGTACGAGCCAATGTCGCTACCGGGGGCACGATTTCCGGCGTCGGCTATAACGGGGTCTGGTTAAATCTGGGCGCGATGGCTGCGGTCCGCTTTGGCGCGTCGACGCCGGCACCCGGCCGGTATCAGGCGATGGATAATGTCGTGAATGGCGTCACGATCATGCTCACGCCAAAGACGAAATTCGGGTGGTTCGGCGACAAGGAGGGCGACGCGGACCTCCGGAATCGTGGTGTCGACATCAATATGGTCGGCACTCCGCTCGAGCACCGCGTCCGCATCGACCAGTCGGCGGGCGGCTTTTACAATGGCGGCGTCCGCCTCGTCGGCTCGTCCACATACATCACGAGCCTCGCCGCGTAGTGCCCGCCCATCATCACACCTCACACCTCAGGAGCGATCCATGCTCTGTCCATATCTGACAGCCAGCGCATCCAGCGCCACCAGCCGGTACATCGGCGATGCGATCGGTGTGGCGCTTGCCCCGCCGTCGCTCGCGGATAATCCCGGGCTGCTCGCGTGGAATCTTTTCGTGATGACCGCAGCGATGTGCCTGGGGATCATGATGGCGGGGAAGCAGGCGCGGCGGCTGTGGGCGACGCGCATGATCGATCATCCCACCGACCCGGTGTCGATCTACCGGATCGTCATCCTGCTCGCCGGCTGCGCGGTCGCCTTGCGTGGCGGCGCGGAGGCGGTGAGCCTGTGGTCGTGGTCGTCGGGTGATGCCGACACGATCGCGCGGGTCGCGACGATCAAGCGCTGGCTCGATCCGATCTCGGTGGCGTGCGGCTTCGCCTGGATGGCGCTGCACGTCCTGGCGGAGCCGATGATCGAGCACCAGCTGCGCAAGGCCCCGCTGCCGGTCGACATGTGGTCGCGCTGGCCGCAGCTGCGCCGGCCGGCGCTGGTGCTGATCGTCAGCCTCCTGATGGCGGCTGCTGCCGTCGGCCTGCGCTAATGAAGGAGGGCGCTCTTTCCGCCGCTCCGGGCATTTCCGTGCCGGTCATCTGGTCGGTCCTCGGCTACTCTTTCCCCGGCGGGTCGATGATCGTCGGGCTGCTCGCCTGCTTCATGGTCCGGCTTTTCATCACGCTGGACGCCCCCGGTCCCAAGCGCTGGCTTCTCGACGGGATCGTCACCGGCATGGCGATGCTCATCACCGCCGTGTGGATCGTCGAGCATCAGGTCGACCTTTTCGCCGCACTCGGCACCGGCGGCACGGCCGGGGCCGTCGGCGCGGGTATCATCAGCTTTTTCAAGCGGCGCGGACAGAGCGCCATCGATGCGCTGGACGCGGTCATCCCCGGCAAGCCCGTCGTGCCGCCCGAGATGACGGCGGCGCCGCGCGAGATCGACAAGACCGACTGATCCGGCGGCGGACAGACCCGCCCCCCCTCACCTATTCGGAGACAGACGATGGCAATGGCGATCGATCCTGCGTGGCTGCTCGCCGCGCGGGCCAAGCTCGGTACCCGCGAAGCGGCCGGCGCGGCCAATAGCCCTACGATCATGGGCTGGGCCAAGGCGCTCGGCACCAAGGCGCTGGGCATGATGTACAATGCGGACAGCGTGCCGTGGTGCGGCGTTTTCGTGGCGGCCTGCCTGCGCGAGGCGGGCCTGTCGACCGCGCCGATCGCGGTGCGTGCCAAGGCGTGGGCGACGTGGGGCAGCAATATCGCGGCGGCGCGGCTGGCGCCGGGTGCGGTGCTGGTCTTCGAGCGCGACGGCGGCGGGCATGTCGCCTTCTACGTCGGCGAGGACGCGACCCACTATCATGTACTCGGCGGGAATCAGGGCGACCGGGTCAGCGTCATGCGGCTGGCCAAGGGCCGGTGCATCGCGCGGCGCTGGCCGACCGGGGTAGCCGTCATCGGACGTCAGGTGATGCTGGCGGCATCGGGTGCGCCCGCATCGACGAATGAGGCTTGAAGCCATGACGCGCATCATCACCGCAATTATCCTCGCCAATCTGGCCTGTGCCTGCGCCACCATCCAGGCCCCGCCGCGTGACGCCGTCGACCGGGCGCAGGCGGCCTATGACCGGATCGCCGCGACCGCACAGATCATCCTGCCCTATGTATCGCCCGCCCGTGCGGCGCGGATCCAGCTGGCGCTGTCACTGGCCGAGCGAGGGCTGATCGCTGCGCGGCTCGCATCGACGCTGGCCGAGCAGCGCGCGGCGCTAGCGCGGGCCGAAGCGGCGACCGCCATCATCACCACCCCCGACACCTGAGAGGTACTTCATGCACAAGATCCTGATGCTAGCCGCCGCCCTCGCAATCGGCGCACTGTCCACCCCTGCCGCTGCGCAGTCGACCGGGTCGTCAGTCGTCTTCCCCTCCGGCTGGGCTCCCGGCATGGCCCCCTGCGTACGCCAGGCTGATGCCACCTGCGTCCCGGTCAGTGCGACGGTGCCAATGCCAGTGACGGTCACCAGCAATACGGCCACCTCGGAGCGGGTAGAGGGCACCGTCGCCAATGGCGCGGCAGACAGCGGCAATCCGGTGAAGGTCGGGTGCTACTTTAATGGCGGCGGTACGATGCCGACCTATTCCACCGCCGCCCGGGCGGACATCCAGTGCGACGATCGAGGGAATGTCCGCGCCAAGATCACTGCGAATACCGCCTCGCCAGTGGATGGCGGGACGCTGGTCGCGCTTCCCATGAATGCGACCGTAGGCAATAATGCGCCGAGCGTGTCGGGGCCGCTGGGCGTCCTCCCCTATTACATGAGCGGGTCGACTAGTGTGTATGCACGCGGCGACACGACGGGAGCCTATGTCGTCGCCCGTGGCGGCGGCACGATCACTACCGGGCAGATCAGCGTCGGTACCTCCAGCACCCTGATTCTTGCGGGGCGGGCCGGTATCGGCGGGCGTCAGAAGGTCACGCTCGCGGTGGGCGCGGCCAATCCCTGCTATTTCGGCCCGGTCTCGGTCACAATAGCCACGGGCTTTCCGCTGCAGCCCGTGGCGGGCGCGACGATCACGATCGACACCGCGGCAGCGATCTATGCGGTGTGCAGCGCGGCCACCACGATCAGCTATCTGGAGCAATACTGATGCGCCGGGCCGCACTTGCCGCCGCCGCCGCGCTGCTGCTGGCGCGGCCAGCCGTGGCACAGGTCGCCTATCCGCCGGCAGCGTCGCAGTGGGTCGACCAGAAGACCGTGACACTGGACGCCGCCGGCAATGCCACCTGGACATTCGACCTGGGCAATGCGCCGCCGGTGGTGCCCGTGGTCGTGCATATGCCGGCGGCGATGGACACGACCAATCCCATCACCTGCAATTACACGGCGCGGACGATGACGGGGGTCAGCATTCATTGCTGGCGCACCACGCTGCTCGGGCTGCTGACCAGCTTGTACAGCGGCAGCGTCGCTGGCGCGCAGGTGACTCTGGTCGCGCGGGCTATTCCCTAGTGCCGATCCGGCTGACGTAGTCCGGCTCCTCGGGGCCGCCATCGGTGTCCGGCTCTATCGTGATGCGGATGCCGAATGGCGTGAAAGCGTCGGCGGCGACCGGCTGGCCGATCATCAGTCGGCTGAGCAGGTGCTCAAGCTGGCCGCGCGCGATATTACAGCGCTGCACGATCGAGGCCTGATCGCCCTCGATCGTCAGTACGAAGCGGCGTGGCAGCCGCAGGCGCTCCTCATCCATATCGCGGTGCCCTCAATGCTGCGCGAGCCAGCGCAGCAGACCGAAGAAGGCGACCGTCGCCACCCAGATCAGCCGCGTCCGATTCGGCCCGGGCTTGCGCCGGCGGCGCGGCGGGTCGGGCACACGGTCACTCCAGTCGCGTAGCATCAGATGTCGAGGCCGCGCCGCTCGATCTCGGCGGCCAGGGCGTCGGCGATCGGGTCGCCGGGCTCTCCGGTGGTCTGCTGGTAGGCGGATAGAAGCTCCGCATCGGTCATGGTTGCGAGATCGGGCATGGCCTCCACGCTATGCCGATAACCCAGGAAAGCAATGGTTACGGCGATGACATCCCGCCTGCATGCTGGCTATGTGATTTTTGCCGCCCCATCGGTGGCAGGCGGCCGCCCGACGCTGCTGGCGAAGTGCGTGCCAGGCTACCTGCGGCAATCGTCATATTCGACGACATCGTCCAGCTTGCGTGGGTAGGAATGTAAAAAGGGCCCACCAAACTGGCGGGCCCTGCAGTGTCAAACGGACTGGCATATTCGGTTATCAGCCCAGAGGCAGTCACCCGGCCGCGATTGAGAGCCCCGGCTTGGTTCCTCCCGATCCTTCTGATGAGGGCGTAGCGTCGGTCTCTCCGCTTGCTCCTGAAGGATCTCCGCCATCCTGCGATTTTCCTCCGTCCTCATCGTCATTTGCATGGGTATCCTCCTCAGGGATGAATTTCGTAGATAGCGCGTGGAACGCATGTTCGTCGCCTGGAAGCTGGAAGCGGGCAAAATTTCCGAGCGCTTCGACAATGACAACCTCCTCGGCCGACGCACCTCGAACCTTCTCAAAGAGACCCGCCGCTTCCCGCTGGTCGATAACAAACGAGTGTGAAGAATAGGTTTCAGCTAGCTTCTGAATCGCTCCGTGCTTCACGTTCGACCATTTGGCAGCAAGGCGCTTACCATAGTCAACAGCGATCCGCATAGACCGCGATCGAGCGCCTACCTCCTCAGGGTCAATTCGACCGAAAACCGGTGCGTACAGCTGCGTTACAAAATCCGAAGCCGCTTTTGAAGCTGTCGGGAACGAAAGCAGGCCGTTGTTGGCAGCAATGTATTCGTTGACGATCGTGTAGAACGATTGCTTAGCACGGTCCTCAAGTGTGTTCAGTGCGTCCTGAATGACCAGGCCAGACTCAACTCGATCGAATTTGTCGACCTTGCTAAGCTGGATATCAAGTGGTCCTAGCTCACCATAGGGCATAAACGCGAGCTCTGATGAGCCAACTGCAATCAGCGTTCCGGCACTCTTGCAGCGTCCGGCGATAAGCACGGTCACCTTCTCATACTTATGCTGCAGGTACCGACAAATACGGTAAGCAGCGTCAGGGTCACCGCCGTTGGTTGTAAGTACGACTATAACCTCTTTTCGCGAAAAGTTATCCGAGACAATCTCGATGAACTCAAGATCCCGTAAAGCGGCAATTTCCCCATTATAGAGAAAAACATCAGCGTCGAGCTTAGCGGCGGCAGCCTTAGCCGTTTCAAGCGCGGCAGCGGGGACGTTGATAGCCATTACTCAGCTCCCTGCTGCCAACGAGCACGAGCGGCATCCCGCGCAATGCGCGACCGGTCATATGCCGACAACTTCGCGGCACGAGCGTGCCCCCCTTTTAGACCGCCAAGGCGCCCCAGAGCCATCGCAGCTTTGTTCTTTCCATCGGCGGTGAAAAGCTCGTCAACTTCATCGGGCTTATCGCTAATCATGAGCAATCTCCAATCGCAAGCAATCTAGCCATGCTTGAGCGGACACGCAACCAGTCCCCGGAAATATTCCTGACCGGTCAAGCATAGACGTGCTCCCATCGTTAGCGGTGGGACTGTCACACATCGAGATCCGCGACTAGGTCACGGGCAATCGGGCAACGCCCCTGCCCTGCCCTTTCAATGATGCCACTGGGCATATTATCGCTGGGGGCACGGGTGGGGGCACTGAGACACGGCGTCCCACAAGGAGTGACGCTATTCCGTCAATATCGCACTTTGGTGTGGTAGGGTCATCGGCCACCAAATTGCGATCCCATCGCGTCCCAATCCCGACCGGCTACCCCTTTGATTCGCCCCACCCGTCTTGATCCCACAGATCGCGGATGCCGACCTCCACGCCCAGCATATCGCTAAGCAGCCGGTGATCGCGAGGCGTCAGGGCCTTCGGGCGGCCGTGGACCACGAAGTCCCGCAGGTAGCCCGGCCGGCGGCTGAGCATGCGCGATAGCGCCGTCAGGGTGTGGCCCTGGTCCGCTGCGATGGTCGCGAGCGCCTGGCGTGGGTCGGCTATTCGCTGCCGTGGCAGCCGGCGGGGCGTAACGAATCGGAGCATGGCGGCAGGTTACCCCGTTCTGCTTTCGTTCTCAACATGACCCACCCGACCATCCGGCTTAGCGACGACGTGCGCCGGAATCGCGAGGTCGGTCGATATTGGTGAGCACGCACGGCCCATGCCGACCGTACGTATTATCCGGGCGAGGATGCCCCGAGTTCGCAGCCTGAATGTCGGAATTTTACCCGTTGAGGCATCCTCTGGTAACCTAGACCAGTTACGCCTATCCAACGCATATTACGTCGTGGAGTAGCAATGTCTCTTTTTGCGGTTGTGTCGCAGCAGTTAGATAATACGGCGGCCGTCGATGCGGCGCTGCGGACGTACCCTGGCAAATCCAACCGATGGTCGACCACTTTGGCCGTCGTCGCAGCCTCGGGAACCGCGCAATCGCTCGTAAGCGCGCTAGCTCTTGAAGATGATCAGCGCCACGGCCTCTTCGTCGTTCGCCTATCCCCGGACTATTACGGTTATTCCAGCACGGCGTTCTGGGACTGGATCAAGGAAACCTTCCAGGCAGACGCTAATGGTTAGGGCCGGCGGAAGTCGAGGGCGCGGGCCGGAGCGTGATGAAGCGCCGGTTGACCAGCCGGACGTCCCTCCGTCCAAATACCAGCCGCAAACTCACGATTTCACTTTGCAGGCGGTCGTTGAAGTCCAGCGCAGCGTTGGAGACCTGTGTGCGAAGGTGGATCGGCTTATAACTGATGTTGGGAAGCACGGGGAGAAGATCTCTGACCTGCGCGAGACGCTTTCGTTCTTGCGAGGCGTCGTGTGGGTGTTCGGCATTTTAGGTTTGCTCGTGGCTCCGGTTGCGACTTGGCTGCTCAACCGCAACTTTTCGGTATCGCCTCCTGCTCCAGTCGCCGCTGTAGCCCAGCCGACGATGATCGCCCCGCCCGCCGAGGCAGCTTCTCGGCCGAAGAACTGACGCTCAAAGCACCCAAGCCGTAAGCGAACTTGTCTTCAGTCGGGTGCTTGTCCGTTCGCAGTCGCGAAGGCGTGTCCCAGCTGCGGCCGGGGACGTGCAAGAGGAACCGCCAACCAGCTGCGCTTAGAGATGCACCGCTCTCGCTGGCAAGAATGTAAGTCAGCCCGCACCGAGACGACCAGATACCTTGTACCAATTCGCGGGAAGATGGAGAGCGACCCATGATCAACGATATCCAAGACTTCGAGTTTGAGATCAGTCACGACCGCCGCATCCAAGATTGGGAGTGGAGAGATCAGCCTTGGCGTGGCCGTGCGACATACGCAGCGGTGGCGGCCGCTCGCGGTGGCATTCCCGATGGGATGTCGCTGGCGGATGCTTTCCAAGACGTTTTTCCACAGATCGCGCGCCGAGCCGCAGAAAAGGTCCGCGCCGCAAACGGCCAGATCGATGAACCGGTCTTAATCGATGAGGGCGACCTCGCTGTCTGAGCCAAACGCGGCCGAGATTAGCACCGCCAGTATCTACCCGGGCCGGTTGATCCGATAGCGCGTCGCGGGTCATCGCCCTTCCCTGCAATGCGCGATCATCAACATCTTCGTGCCGCCAACTCGGTATTCCTCGGCGATCGGCGCGGCGATGCGTTCGTACACTGTCTCGTCGTTGTGCATGACGACGTTGGCGAGGAACGCCTGTTCGAACGTCTCGACCTCGCTCTCGACGCTTTCCAGCTTGGCCTTGATGACCAGCATCAACGCCCGCGCACGCGCTCGCTTCACCTGTTCTGCTATCTCAATCCGCTGCGCGCGCGTGTAGGACTGGTTTCGTCCGTTCACCTTGGGCATGGCGTCGATCTCGGGGTGCGCGACGCGGAACCGCACCATGCGGTCCCTCATGCTGAACTGGATCGTGAAGCGCTCCGGCTCGTCGAACTGCATGATGCGGATTGCGCCGGCGCGCTTAAGCAAGGTGATGATGTCAGCGATGGTCTTTTCAACCGCGACCGTGGTCTTTTCGGCATAGGCCATTACGCTGCGCCTCCCGCGCCGCGTTCGACCGAGCGGGCAGATGCAATAGCTTCTGCGACAGTCGCGCCGCGGCCAACCGTATTCCACTCGCGATCATTGATGCCGCCGCTCTCCTCCTCGACCCGCCACTCCTCGATCTGATCGTCATCATCGCCATAGATCGGGGAGTAAAACGCCAAGGACAGGCGGCGTTGAGACGATAGCCACACCAGGTCGTCGTCCAATACGGCGGGATGCGTCGGGGTGGTGGCGTCTGCCGGCATATAATCTATGTCGTCGCGCGGCCCGTTCGGCCCGTTCGGGTGACTATGGGATACGGCTTCGGCCAGCGTGTAGCGACCGGCGTCGGCTTTCGAGCGGGTATAGCCCTGCGCATTTGGCCGGTAGAATGCCCCGCCCTTGCGGATCAGATAGCGCGCGTCGATATGCGCCTCCCCCTCCTGCGCCGTTGCGGGCTGGGTAGCGGCGAGGGCGGCAGCCAGAGCTTCGGCGCGTGTGAACTGCTCCTGCATTGCCTGCCAGAGTGTGTCCTCTTGCGGTGTCGAGCGGCGGATTCGCTCCGCTTCCACGCATTCGCCACTGTCGACGGGATGGTCAGGGGTGTATTCCTCGCCGCTGTCCGGGTTCCATGCGACCCAGCCTGTTCCCACTCCCGCCCGATCGGTCGCATGCACAGGTCCGGCGTCGGCAGGCTCCCGCACGTCGTCGCGAGGGGTGGAGAGGACACGATCCTGATCCGAATGCGCCGCGATCAAGACTGCAATGTCATCTGTCAGCACCTCGATAACTGGACGCCCGGAATTGAGAGCCTTAACCGCCGCAATGGACAATCGAGCCTTTGCGGTCGCCAAGCTATCGCCCTTTCGCACCCCATCAGCCGGTGGGGGCGATTGGGTGGGCAGCGGGAGAATATCGTCGCCGTCCATGCCTTCGTCGCGATGCTGCCATGCATGCTCAATGACGGCATCCGAAAGCGTCACTTTGTCTCGTGTCGTCAGCATCCAGGCATAGGCTGCGAAGAACCCGCGCTCGAAATACGCCCGCTCATGGTCCAGAAAGACCGCCTCGCGATCCACTTGGGTCACCCCGCCATCGGCCTGCGATTGGTCGGACGGCACGGGGGTATCGGCGCTAGGGTAGCGGTCGACGCCGACGCGGCCCTGCCCGCAGCCGCTATCATGCGGGGGTATCCGTGGGGGTATTTCGCCGTCGGCGATCGGTGCTATAAGACCATCAGTTCGATAGGTGCCGGGCCCACCAATTCCTTTCGCGACGCAGCGGCGATACGCACGTCGTGGCGCTCCCCCGCCGGTCATGACTGACCTGGCTTCGTCACCGCTTTCCGATCCGCGGATGCCGTCCTGTTTCATGCATCGGCTTGCATCGCCAGGGGTGTTCAGGCCCTATGACCGCATGGGACGCCGGGGCCGCATCATCCGATATATATGGGCAGCCTGCCTCGTCCTTGCCGGTCTCAACCACGCTCGTATCCTGGTGCAGCATGGGCTGTTCTGGGACTATGGCGGCGTGGCATGGCCGAGCGCGGTCTATTGGTCGAGCCTCACGATCATCGACCCGCTCGTTGCGCTGCTTCTCGTAATTCGTCCCGTTATCGGCGTGCCGATGACGGCAGCAGTCATAACCACGAACGTCATTCACAACCTCGCGATTACGGCGTTCTACCGGCCGGACGGCGCGTTTCTCGACCATCTCGTGTCGAGCCCGCAGATCATGAGCCAGATCGGCTTCCTGGTTTTTGTCATCCTGACAATACGCATGGCGCTAGGCGGGATCGGCAAGGATATTCTCGCGCCGGCCTCACCAATGGATTGAACAGCGGCCCTTACGCCGCGGCGCGTCCCCGTCCGATGTCGATCAGACTGTCGAGGATGGTGGGGTCGATCGGCGTACGGAACTGGCAACCCGCGACATAGTCGTCCGACCAGATCACGTCGGCCGCGACATGCCCGACGCGCGGAAGGGTCAGCCAGATCACCGATTTTTCGGGGATCGACGAATAGGTCTGAAGGCGGGCGCCGTTGATGGAAATGTCGATGACCTTGCACAAGGTCCGCGCAAGCCCACCAAGGCCGAGAGCAGCGTCCAGCGACACGGGCGCACGCGGTTCGCGGCGTCTTCCGTTGGCGATGGCAGGCTCGAATTCAGCGGCGAACATGGGAGTTTCCCTCAGGTTGGACCTGAGGGAAACCCTATCTGCATGTGGCTAACGCCGCGTTAATGCTGTCGCTTACTTGCGCAGCGTCAGGCCACCACCGAAACGCTTGTTGAAGCGTGCGACCTGGCCGCCGGTGTCGAGCATCGAACCACGGCCGCCGGTCCATGCCGGGTGCGCGAGCGGATCGATTTCCAGCGTCATCAGATCGCCTTCCTTGCCCCAGGTCGAGCGCGTCTCGTACGACGAACCATCGGTCATCTGGACGCGGATCATGTGGTAGTCGGGATGGATGCCAGTCTTCATGGTGTTTCTCCGGGAAATAGCTGGTTCCGACCAGCCTGAAACGAAGGCGCGCACCTATACCGGTGCGCGCCGTTATGCAAGTTTACCGCCGCCGCTCAGGCTTTGGGTGGGTCGGCGATCATCGCGGTGAAGTTCGCCTCGGCCACCAGTTGGCCATCGACCAGCGCCCGTCCGGAGAACTTGCACACGCTCGACCGCTTCTGAACGAACGTCACGTCCAGTTGCAGCAATACGCCCGGCTCTACCGGCTTGCGAAACTTCGCGCCGTCGATCGCCATGAAATATACCAGCTTGCCCGAGCCGGCGAGGCCCAGGGACTCGACCGCGAGAATCCCCGCCGCCTGCGCCATGGCCTCGACGATCAGCACGCCGGGCATGATCGGCCGGCCGGGAAAATGCCCCTGGAAGAACCCTTCGTTCATCGACACCGCCTTGATCGCGGTGATCGACACATCGGGAACCAGCGTTTCCACCCGGTCGACGAGCAGCATCGGATAGCGATGCGGCAACGCCGCCATCACCCGCCCGATATCGAGCGGGCCGATGGCGGCCCTGACGGCGTCGCTCACCGGCCCGACGAGGCCCGTGGTGCAGCGGCGCGCGGTGCGGCACCGGCGGCGGGTGCCGCACCCGCCGCAGCCTGCTGACCCTGCTGTCCGGGCTGCCAGCCCGCCGGCGGCGTGACGCCGACGCTGGGGACCAGACGGTCAAGCTCGGTCGTCACGGCGGCGGTGATGTCCGCGTTCGGCTGCGCGAACAACGCCGCGTTCGGACGGATCAGCAGCGTGACGTTCTTGGCACGAACGGCGGCATTGACCGCCTCGGGCAGCTTGGCCGAAATCTGCTCGATCGCATATTGCTGCGCGCGCTGCGCCGGCTGGGTCAGGCGCTGAAGCTCCTGATTGGCGGCAGTCTCGCGGGTCTGCAACGCGGTCGCCTGCGGGCGCAGGGCGGCTTCGGTCGCACCCGGTGCGCGACGCGCGGTTTCGAACGCCTGATACAGCGGCTGCAGTTCCTTGCCGATGGCCTGACGGCGGGCCTCGGCCTGGTCGAGCTGTGCCTTGTAGGTGGTTTCGATCTGGGTGCGGGCGGCCGCCCAGGCCTTGGAACCGGCAACGGCGGCCTCGGGATCGGCCACGGCGACGCCGGCAACCTGGGCCTGTGCCTGGGTCGCGACGATGGTGGTCGGTGCCACGACGGCGGCAGCCAGCAAAATGGTCTTGAGGATCTTCATCAGAACTGTGTCCCTACATTGAACGTAACGAGTTTCTTGTCGTCGCCCGGCTGGCTCATCAGCGCGCGCGCCACGTCGATGCGCAGCGGGCCGAACGGCGAGTTCCAGTTGACGCCGATACCGACCGACAGACGCGGCCGGGCCGAATCGCCCAGGAACTGTTCGGAGAACGGCGCGATCGACGTCGAGAAGATCGAGTTGGTCGACGTGCCGGCACAGGTTCCGCCACCGACCGCCGAATATCCGATCGCGCAGGTGGTGACCGCGCCGGCATTGGTCGTATCCTGACCCGACACCAGATACAGCTGGCGACCGGACGAATCCAGCACCGGCGTCGTCAGCGGCAGCACGGTGACATTGCCCTGCGCGTCGGTGATCGACGGGAAGTTGGCGGTCGGCAACGGCCGCGTAATGCCGAACAGGCCACCGATCTGCGCGTAGATCGACGGACGCAAACCAAGCTCGCGCGCGCCCGACCCCAGCGGGATCTCAAGCTCGGCACGACCCAGATAATAGGCCTTGCCGCCCAGTGCGTCGTCGACGATCTGGTTGCGGTCGGTGACCAGGATCTGGCGACCCGTCGTTGCATCGGTCGTGAACGGAATACGCTGCACGCGCGGGCCGACGCCGCGAATGTCGAAACCGCGGAACTGCGGCTCGCCCAGATAGAAGCGATCGGTGATCCGCACCGGATCGACGCCCGGACCGCGGCTGTCCTCCAGCGCGTGGATATAGCCACCCTCGCCCAGGACCGAGAACACGAAGCCGCTGCCCAGCCCCCAGAATTTCGAGCCTTCGATGCGGGCGCGCAGATACTTCACGTCGCCGCCAAGACCGGCGAAATCGCCGCTGAGCGAAACCCGCTGCCCGGCGGTCGGCCGCAGACGACTGTTAAGGCTGTCGTAGATCAGCGAGAAGCCGACCGACGATGTCCAGCGGTTGCCGGTCGCCTCGCAGAGATAGCGCCCCGCCTTCAGCGGATCGCAGACCCCGTTGGTGAAATAGGTCGCCTGATCGAGACCGACCTCGTCATAGGACAGGCCGTAGCGACCCGACAGCGACCAGTATTCGGTCAGCGGCACGCCGGCGCGAAGCTGGAACCCGGTCGACACCTGGCTGTAGGTCGTCTGGCGGCTGTTGCCGTTGAAATTGAACGCGTTGTAATCGCGGCGGAAGACGTCGCCGCCGATCGCGATGTTCTTGTCGAACAGATACGGCTCGGTAAAGCCCAGCTCCACCGACTTAGAATAGCTCGAATAATTGACGCTGGCGCGCAGTTCCTGGCCCTTGCCACGGAAGTTACGCTGCGTGATCGAGGCCTGGACGATGAAGCGTTCGAGGCTTGAGAAACCGGCCGACAGCGTCAGCTCGCCCGTCGATTTTTCCTCGACCGTGGTTTCAAGGATCACGCGGTCGGGCGACGACCCCGGCGTCTGCTTGATTTCCAGTTTGTCCTGGAAATAGCCAAGGCTGTTGATCCGATCCTGCGATCGCTTGACCTGGAACGTGTTGAACGCATCCCCCTCGGCCAGACGGATCTCGCGACGGATCACCTTGTCCTGCGTCTGGGTGTTGCCGGCGATCTCGACGCGCTCGATGTAGGTCCGCTTGGCCTCGGCGATGTTGAAGTTGATTCCCATCGTCAGCGTGTCCTTGTCACGCTGATATTCGGGATTCACTTCGGTGAAGGCATAGCCGAACAGGCCGGCCGACTGGCTCAGCGTGTCGATCGCATCCTCAACCAGCTTCGCGTTGTACCAGTCGCCCTTCTTGAGCGGCAGCGACGCCGCCAGCTTGTTGTTGTCGAAGTCGCGGATCTGGCTGTCGACGGTCACGTCGCCGAATTTGTAGCGCGGCCCTTCCTCCACCACATAGGTGATGATGAAGTCCTTCTTGTCCGGGGTCAGTTCCGCCACCGCGCTGGTCACGCGGAAGTCGGCATAGCCCTCGGTCAGATAGAACTGGCGCAGCTTCTGCTGGTCATAGGCCAGCCGGTCCTGATCGTAGCTGGTGGCGGATGACAACAGGCGGAAGAACCGCGCCTGCTTCGTCGCCATCTGGCCACGGATTTCGTCGTCGGAAAACACCTCGTTGCCGATCACGTTGATCTGGCGAACCTTGGATTTCGGCCCTTCGGCGATTTCGAACACGATATCGACGCGGTTCTGATCGAGGCTGACCATCTTCGGTTCGACCACCGCGCCGAAGCGACCCTGGCGGCGGTAGAGTTCGACGATCCGGGCCACATCCTGGCGCACGGCCGTACGGCTGAACACCTGACGCGGGGCAAGCTTGATCTCTTTGGTGATCTTGTCGCTCTTGATCCGCTTGTTGCCCTCCAGGATCACGCGATTGATGATCGGGTTTTCCCGAATCCGCAGGACGATGTCGCCCGTTTCCGCGCCGGCGATCGACACTTCAGCGAACAGGTCGCTGGCGTACAGGTCGCGAATGGCCTGATCGAGCGTTTCGTTGGTATAGGACTGGCCGCTACGTAACTTTGTATAGGACAGGACCGTTTCCGGCTCGATACGCTGCGACCCTTCGACCCTCAGCGTCTTGATCGGTCGTACGACGGGCGCGGCGACCGGTGCCGGGTCCCCGGCCTGGGGCGGAACGGTCTGGGCGATGGCAGGAACGCCGGCCAGCATGGTGCCGGCCAGCAGCACCGCGCCCGCGCGCGTCCCGAACATCGAACTCTTCATCGCTGTCACCAAACTATACCCCAAGATGCCCGTGTTCGCGCCCGCACGTTTCCGCCCTGCCCCAACCACGTCAGCCGATCAAGCCAGCCAGATTTTTACCAAGGCTCTTCCAGAGCCCCAATGCGCCCAGATCATTGAATGTCACGACCAGCATCAGCAGCAGGATCGCCGCCAGACCGCCCCGGAACGCCCATTCCTGCACCGCCGGCGTGACCGGCCGCCGCCGGACTGCCTCGATCGCATACAGGAACAGGTGGCCGCCATCCAGCATCGGGATTGGCAACAGGTTGATGAATCCCAGATTGATCGACACGAGCGCGACCAGGAATACATAAGCGTCGAGGCCCAGGCTCATCTGTTCGCCGGCGACCTTGGCGATCGACAGCGGCCCGCCCAGTTCCTTCACCGACCGCCGGCCGGTGATGACCTGGCCGATCGTCTCGACCATCATCGTCACGATCTCGCCCGTGCGGCGCACGGCGATTCCCGGCGCTTCGACCAGGCCGACCGGAACGACCACCGGATTGGACGGCGCGATGCCGATCCGCCCCATGCGATATTCATTGCCAAACCGGTCCCGTTCCAGCGCGGTCCCGATCACCAGTTCGCGCGACCGCGCGGTGCCGGCGCGGACGAAGTCCACCCGCACCCGCTCCTGCGCGCGGATCTGGACATAGCGGATCAGGTCGTTGAACGAATCCACCTCGCGACCGCCGATTGCGGTGATCCGGTCGCCGGGGACGAAGCCAGCGCTCGCGGCGACGCTGCCGGGCAGAACCTGTCCGACGACGGGTTGCAGGCGCACGTCGCCATACGCGACGGCAAAGCCGCCCAGGATGATGATCGCCAGCACGAAATTGATGACAGGCCCCGCAGCGACGATAATCGCCCGTTGCCACACCGGCTTGGCCTGAAACGTCTGCTGCCGCTCCGCCGCCGGCAGCGCGAGCCATTCGGCGTTCGGCGTGCTGGCGGGGCTCATGTCCCCGGCAAACTTCACATAGCCGCCAAGCGGGAGCCAGCCGAACTTCCAGCGCGTGCCGCGGGAATCGGTGAAGCCGGCGATCTCGCGCCCGAAACCGACCGCGAACGCATCGGCCTTCACGCCGAACATCCGCCCCGCCAGATAATGGCCCATTTCGTGGATGAACACGAGCGGGCCGATGACGAGGGCAAAAGCCAGTATCGTGAACGCGATACCCGGGGTTTCAATCAAACGACCGCATCCTTTACGCGCATATCGGTCCGCCGCCGCGCCTCGCCGTCGATGTGCAGCACATCGTCCAGCGTGGTTGGTGCGGGCGGATCATAGCCGTCGAGGATATGCTCGACGATTGCGGCAATTTCGAGGAAGCCGATGTGCCCGGCAAGGAAAGCCGCGACGGCTATCTCATTGGCCGCGTTCAGGATCGCCGGTCGCGCACCGCCGGCATCCAGCGCCGTCCGCGCCAGCCGCAACGCCGGGAAGCGCGCAGGATCGGGTGCCTCGAAATCGAGCCGGCCGATCGCGACCAGATCCAGCGGCGGCATCGGCGTCGGCATCCGGTCCGGCCACGCCAGCGTATGCGCGATCGGTACCCGCATGTCCGATGGCCCCAGCTGCGCGAGCATCGACCCGTCGACATAATCGACCATCGAATGAATGACCGACTGCCGGTGGAGCACGATCTCGATCCGGTCATGCTCGACTGGGAACAGCCGCGCCGCCTCGATCAGTTCGAGGCCCTTGTTCATCATTGTCGCCGAATCGACCGATATCTTCGCGCCCATCGACCAGTTGGGATGGGTGACCGCCTGCGCCGGCGTGACGCCCCGCATCGCCGCGCTCGACCAGTCACGAAACGGTCCGCCACTGGCCGTCAGGACGATCCGCCGCACCCGTTCGGGACGATCGAAATCGAAGCACTGATAGATCGCGTTGTGTTCGGAATCGGCCGGCAGCACGGTCGCATGGTGATCGCGCGCGGCGGCAAGCACGATGTCACCGGCCGACACCAATGGTTCCTTGTTCGCCAGCACCACGACGCCACCGCTGCGCAGCGCGGTCATGATCGGCTTCAGTCCGGCACAGCCGACGATCGCCCCCATCGTCCAGTCCGCGCCGCTTGCTGCCGCCTCGTCGATGCCGGTCGCGCCACCCGCCGCGCGGATACCGGTGCCCGACAGCGCATCCCGCAAATCGGGCAGGCACGCCTCGTCGGCCACGACCGCCAGTTCGGCCCGCGTCCGGATCGCCGCCGCCGCGAGGCGCTCGACATCACAATTGGCGGTCAGCGCACGGACCCGGAACCGGTCCGGCTCGCGCTCGACCAGGTCAAGCGTGGACGTACCGACCGAACCGGTCGCCCCCAGAATCGTGACGGTTCTCATCGTGCCGGTTCTCATCCGATCAGTGCCGGCAGGATCACCAGCAACGCCGCCACCGGGGCGACCGGTACGACCCCGTCGAGCCGGTCGAGCACGCCGCCGTGCCCCGGCAGGATATTCCCACTATCCTTCACGCCCGCGCGCCGCTTCATCCAGCTTTCGAACAGGTCGCCGCCCTGCGACAGCACTGCCAGCACCGGCGTCGCCAGCGTCAGACGCCACGGCAGGCCGAAATACCAGTGCATCCCGGCCGCCAGCACGCTCGACAGCACGACACCACCGATCAGCCCCGCCCAGGTCTTGTTCGGGCTGAGCCGCGGGGCCAGTTTCGGCCCGCCGATCGTCCGCCCGGCAAAGAATGCGCCGATGTCGCTCGCCCACACCAGCGCCATCGCCCAAAGCGTGAACATCAACCCCTGTGTCTGCACGTCGATCAGCAGCAACGAAAAGACCGGCAGCCCGCAATACAGCACACCCGCCGCGAGCATCCGGTTGCGCGTGACGATGACGACGAAGAACGCCGCCCCGGCCAACAGCCCCAGCGCGAACGCACCCGGACCCGCCGCGATCGGTGCCATGATCGCCAGCGGCACCGACAGCGCATATTGCGCCAGCCGCTTTCGGTCGCGCGGCAGGTCCAGCAGGTCGCCCCACTCGTCCATCATCAGCAGCGCGATGACGACCGTCAGCAACCAGAAGGCCAGACCGCCCAGATACAGCGCCAGCGTCGCGACCGCGATCATCGCCACGCTGGCGACCATCCGCAACCGAAGGTTGGACGGCGTACGGACCGCCGGATCGGGAATGCTCACAGGCCGCCGAACCGCCGCTGGCGACACCCGAACACCGCAACCGCATCCGCCAGCGCGCGCTCGTCGAAATCGGGCCACAGCGTGTCGACGAACAGCAGTTCGGCATAGGCCGCCTGCCACAGCAGGAAGTTGGACAGGCGCTGCTCTCCCGACGTGCGGATCATCAGGTCGAGCGGCGGCAGGTTGCTCGTGTCGAGTTCCGCCTCGATCGCCCGTTCGTCGATCGCTGCCGGGTCAATCGTGCCGTCCCGCGCCTTGCCCGCCAGCCGTCGCACGGCCGCCGCTAGTTCGGCCTGCGCGCCGTAGTTCAGCGCGATAGCCAGGACCGGTCCCGTATTGGACGCCGTCCGGGCCACCGCATCATCGACCAGATCGACCAGATCGGACGAAAACCGGCGATAGTCGCCGATGATCCGCAGCCGGACACCCTCGCGTACCAGTTCCTCGATGTCGCTTTTGATGAAGTGGCGCAGCAAACCCATCAGGTCGCTGACCTCCTCCTCCGGCCGCCGCCAGTTTTCGGACGAAAACGCATACAGCGTCAGCGCCTCGATCCCCATCGCCCGCGCGGCCCGGGTTACCCGGCGGACCGCGTCGACCCCGGCCTTGTGGCCTGCGAAGCGCGGCAGGAACCGCTTCTTCGCCCAGCGTCCGTTGCCGTCCATGATGATGGCGACATGGCGCGGCACGCCCCCGCCGGCGGGAACCGCGACCGGATTTGCCGCGGCACCGGCAACCGGGCCAGAAACCGGGACCGCGAGCGGTTTCACTTGCCGAGGATTTCCTTCTCCTTGGCGGCCGCCGTCGCGTCCAGTTCGGCGATGATCGCATCGGTCAGCTTCTGGACCTCGGTCTCGTGCCGCTTGCGATCGTCCTCGCCGAACACGCCCTTCTTCTCGTCAACCTTAAGCGAATCCATGCCGTCGCGGCGCACGTTGCGCACGGCAATGCGAGCCTTTTCGGCATACTGGTTGGCCAGCTTGGCCAGTTCCTTGCGGCGCTCCTCGGTCAGGTCGGGGATCGGCAGGCGCAGGGTCTGGCCGTCGACGATCGGGTTCAGGCCAAGGCCAGCCGACCGGATCGCCTTGTCGGCCGGGCCAACGTTGGACTTGTCCCAGACCTGCACCGACAGCATCCGCGGCTCGGGCGCGGACACGGTCGCCACCTGGTTCAGCGGCATCGACGACCCATAGACGGTCACCATCACCGGATCGAGCAGCGTCGTCTGCGCGCGACCGGTGCGCAGGCCGCCCAAATCGTGCTTCAGGGCTTCGACGGCACCGGCCATGCGGCGCTCCAGATCGGACTTGTCATAGGCTGGCATTGGGAGTCTCCAGTGTTTGCACGATCGTCGATACGCCTTCACCGCTCAGAACCGAGGCGAAGTTGCCGTGTTCGCGGATGTTGAAGACGACGATCGGAATATTGTTGTCGCGGCACAGCGCGACCGCGCTGGCGTCCATGACCTTCAGGTTCGCCGACAGCACCGTGTCATAGCTGATCGTGTCGTAGCGCTTGGCGTCCTTCACGACCTTCGGATCGGCGTCGTAGATGCCGTCGACCGACGTGCCCTTGAACAGCGCATCGCACTTCATTTCGGCGGCGCGCAGCGCGGCTCCCGAATCAGTGGTGAAGAACGGACTGCCGACACCGGCCGCGAAGATCACGACGCGGCCCTTTTCCAGATGCCGCTCGGCACGCCGCCGGATGAAGGGTTCGCAGACGCTGGCCATCGGGATTGCCGACTGGACCCGCGTGTCGACGCCGATCTGCTCCAGCGCATTCTGTACCGCGAGCGCGTTCATGACGGTCGCGAGCATGCCCATGTAATCGGCGGTCGCCCGCTCGAAACCCTTTGCGGCCGCTGCAAGCCCACGGAAGATGTTGCCACCCCCGACGACGATGCACAGTTCATAGCCCCTGGCCTTCACCTCGGCGATTTCGCTGGCGACACGCGCGGTGATGGCGGGATCGATCGCAAGGCCACCCTCCCCCATCAGCACTTCGCCGGACAGCTTCAGGAGGATGCGTTTGTAGCGCGGTTCAGTCATTGGGTCCAATGGTCTGGAAGTGAGGGTTCGGGAGGTGGGCGGCGCGCACCCTAGGCGGCGATGCAGCGGATTGGAAGCGCGTCCTGTCCGTCACATCGGCGAAAGCACGCGAGCGGCGTACAAACGGAGGCAGCAAAAAGGGGATGCGACGGATCGCATCCCCTCCTTCAACCCCATATCCCATTCGGGACAGGGTGCCGTGCTTACTTGATGCCGGCGGTCGCGGCGACTTCGGCGGCGAAATCGCTGACTTCCTTCTCGATGCCCTCGCCCAGCTGGAAGCGAACATAGTCCACCAGCTTGATCTCGGCACCCGCGTCCTTGCCGGCCTTGGCCACCACGTCGCTGATCTTGGTCTTGCCGTCCATGACGAACAGCTGGCTGACCAGCGCATGCTCCTTGCGATACTTGGCGATCGCACCGTCGACCATCTTGGCGACGATCTCGGCGGGCTTGCCCGACTCGCCGGCCTTCTCAGCGGCGATCGCGCGCTCGCGCTCGATCAGCTCGGCGTCGAGGTCTTCCTCGTTCAGCGCCTGCGGGAAGGCCGCGGCGATGTGCATCGCCAGCTGCTTGCCGAGCGCCTGGAGCACCTCGTCCGACGCCTCCGACTCAAGCGCGACGAGCACGCCGATCTTGCCGAGGCCGGGTGCGGCCGCATTATGAACGTAGGGCACGATCGCACCCTTGGTTACTTCCAGGTGACGCGCGCGACGCAACGACTGGTTCTCGCCGATCGTGGCGATGTTGTTGGTGAGCGTCTCCTCGACGGTCTTGCCCGACGGCATTGCCTCGGCCTTCAGCGCGTCGATATTGTCGCCCTTGGCCAGCGCGATCTGGGTGACCTCGCGGACGAACGACTGGAACTGGTCGTTCTTGGCGACGAAGTCCGTCTCCGAGTTCACCTCGACCGCAGCACCCTTGGTGCCAGATACGGCAACGCCGACCAGCCCCTCGGCCGCGGTCCGGCTCGACTTCTTCTGCGCGGCGGCGAGGCCCTTGGTGCGCAACCAGTCCATTGCCGCGTCCATATCGCCGGCGGCCTCGGTCAGCGCCTTCTTGCAATCCATCATGCCTGCGCCGCTCTTGTCGCGCAGATCCTTTACCGCTGCTGCCGTGATGTCGGCCATGTCAGTCGTCCTTCTTGTGTGTCGAATATGGGTGCGGGCGAGGCAAGGCGGCTGCCTTACCCCGCCCGCATGACGGTTCGGCGACGACGCTTACGCGTCGAGCTGGCGTTCCGCCTCTACGGCCTGCTCGGTCTCGACCGGCTGTGCAGCCTCGGCCGTCTGGGCAGCCGGAGCTTCCTCGACGATCGGGTCGGTGCCCAGCTCGTCCTCGCTCGGCGGCGTGACCATCGAACCGATGTCCTGGCCACGGCGTTGCTGCTGCTCGTGACCGCCACGGGTCGCGGCGATCGCGATGGCTTCGCAATACAGGCGGATGGCGCGGCTGGCGTCGTCGTTGGCGGGCACCGGGAAGGCGATGCCGTCCGGCGACACGTTCGAGTCGAGGATAGCGACGACGGGAATACCCAGCGTGTTGGCTTCCTTGATCGCCAGTTCTTCTTTGTTCGCGTCGATCACGAACATCACGTCGGGGATGCCGCCCATGTCGCGGATGCCGCCCAGCGACAATTCCAGCTTGTCCTTTTCGCGGGTCAGCTGCAGCACTTCCTTCTTGGTCAGGCCGTGCGTGTCGCCCGACAGCTGCTCCTCAAGCGTCTTCATGCGCTTGATCGAGTTGCTGATCGTCTTCCAGTTGGTGAGCATGCCGCCCAGCCAGCGATGGTTGACGAAATGCTGGCCCGACTTGCGCGCCGCGTCCGCGACCGGATCCTGCGCCTGACGCTTGGTGCCGACGAACAGGACCTTGCCGCCGCCGGCGACCGACTGCGACACGAACTCGAGCGCGCGTGCGAACAGCGGCACGGTCTGCGACAGGTCGAGGATGTGAACGCCGTTGCGGTCACCAAAGATGTAGGGCTTCATCTTCGGGTTCCAGCGATGCGTCTGGTGACCAAAGTGCGCACCAGTTTCGATCAACTGCTGCATGGAGACGACAGGTGCCGCCATAGGGATAACTCCTTCCGGTTGAGCCTCTGGGAAGCGGATGACCATGACCTGAAGGCCGCGGCACCGGGCTATATGCTTCCCATGCGGGATGTAGAGGCGCGCGCTTTAGCCGAGCGCCTGCCATGATGCAACCGCTTGACGAAAGAACGAAATGGGAACACACAGGGTTCACACGGCGTACAGGGGCACTATCAGTCGTCCGAATCGGCATCGAAACGATCGGCACGGATGACGGGGTCGTTGCGCGACGGGAACCTAATCGGACGTCAAGCTGTTGATCCGGCTTGTAATGCGTTCGCGACTTTCGAACTGGAGGCGGACTTGGGCTCTTTCATTAACGCAGCGATCTTTGCCGGTGCTTTCATCCTGTCGGTTACCGTCATCTACGCGATGATCGCCCCGCAGTGGCGTCGCATCCTGGATCTGGCGGCCGGCAATCCGGAACGCGCATTCGCGCCGCTCCAGACACTGGCGACGGCCGAACGCCGCATCGCCGTCAGGCGCTGGGCGTCGACGCCGGTTCCGTCGGCACTGCGTTCGTTGCGCGAAGCCGCTTGACCCGGGCATAGCTGGCAATGCTGAGCGGCAGCAGCGCGACATAGACGATGGTGATGACGGCCAGCGTGTGCCACGGGGCGGACACCAATGCCGCGCCAATCAGCACGATGGCAACCAGCGCCTCGAACCGAACATGACGACGGAGTTTCAGCGACTTCCATGAGAAGGTTGCGATACTCGATACCATCAGGATGGCCGAAAACGCTGTCCACGGTGCCACGAGATAGGGCGACGCAAAGACCGGAAGGTCCGTCACGAACCACAGATACATTGGCAGCATGGCAACGCCCGCGCCCGCCGGTGCCGGAATACCGGTAAAGAAACCGGCGGACTTGTGTGGTTGGTCGCTTTCGTCGATCGCCGCGTTGAACCGGGCCAGACGCAACGCGCAGAACACCGCGAAGATCAGTGCACAGATCCAGCCGACCCGCGGCAACCATGCCAGCGACCAGAGATACAGGATCAGCGCGGGCGCGACGCCGAACGAGATCGCGTCGGACAGTGAATCCAGCTCAGCCCCGAACCGGCTTTCCCCGCGCAGCATGCGCGCGATGCGACCGTCCAGACCATCAAGCACACCAGCGACCATGATCATGGCGACGGCATATTCCCACTGCCCGGCAATCGCGAAGCGAACGCCGGACAGCCCCGAGCACAGAGCCAGCGCCGTCACCGCATTGGGCAGGACCGATCGCAACGGGAAGCCGCGCGGCATGCGCGCCCGGCGTCGGCCAGCGCCGGATGCGCGCGCCGATCGCCCGGACGTCGCCGACTTTGCTGGGATCACTGCGAAATCCCGCTGACGGGCGTGCCCATGACGCGGCCGATGACGGTTTCCCCGGCGATGGTACGCTGACCCAGCGCCACCTGCGGCACGACGTCGTCGGGCAGGTATACGTCAACGCGGCTGCCGAAGCGGATCAGGCCGATCCGCTGGCCGGTGGCAACCATGTCGCCCGGCTTCACGAAGCACAGGATGCGACGCGCGACCAGTCCGGCAATCTGGGTAAAGCCGATCTTGCGGCCATCACGCCCCTCGACGACGAAATGCTGGCGCTCGTTTTCCTCCGACGCCTTGTCGAGATCGGCGTTCAGGAACTTGCCCGAGATATACACGACCTGGCGGATGACGCCGGCGATCGGCGTCCGGTTGATGTGAACGTCGAACACGCTCATGAACATCGACACGCGGACCAACGAGGTCGCGTTCAGTTCAGCCGCCATCTCGCGCGGCACCGGCACCCGGACGATCATCGTCACCAGACCGTCCGCCGGCGCGATCACCAGCCCCTCACCCGCCGGCGTCGTGCGTACCGGATCACGGAAGAACGCCGCGACCCAAATCGTCAGGCCGACGAACGGCCAGAACAGCACGTTGGTCAGCATCGTCGCCAGCAGTGTCAGACCGCAGGAGATCAGGACGTATTTACGCCCCTCGGGATGGACGGCGGGGAAGCGCCACTTGACGGTTGTCGTGACGACGGGTGGCTTTTCTAAGGATGGCATGGCTCTCGTGTATCGGTGCGGCATCGGCCTGACAATGCGCGTCGATCACATCCGGCAAGGTTGATCGTCGCGACCGCCTCCCCTAGACGCATCGTCAACCTCCCCAAACAGCGCACAGGAAAATGCATTCATGGCGAAGATCAAGGTAAAGACGCCGGTCGTGGAGATGGACGGCGACGAGATGACCCGGATCATCTGGGAATGGATCCGCGAGCGTCTCATCAAGCCGTACCTCGATATCGACCTCGATTATTACGACCTCGGCATGAAGCACCGTGACGACACCGACGACAAGGTGACGGTCGACAGCGCGAAGGCGACCCAGAAATACGGTGTCGGCGTCAAGTGCGCGACGATCACCCCGGACGAGGACCGGGTGAAGGAATTCGACCTCAAGAAGATGTGGAAGTCGCCCAACGGCACGATCCGCAACATCCTGGGCGGCGTGGTGTTCCGCGAACCGATCGTCATCAAGAACGTCCCCCGCCTGATCCCGGGCTGGACGCATCCGATCGTCGTCGGCCGTCACGCGTTCGGCGACCAGTATCGCGCGACCGACTACAAGGTCCCCGGTCCGGGCAAGCTGCGCCTGGTGTTCGAGGGCGACGATGGCACCGTGATCGACGAGGAGGTGTTCCGCTTCCCGTCCGCCGGCATCGCACAGGCGATGTACAACCTCGACGATTCGATCCGCGACTTCGCGCGCGCCAGCCTGAACTATGGTCTCGGCCGCAACTGGCCGGTGTACCTGTCGACCAAGAACACCATCCTCAAGGCCTATGACGGCCGCTTCAAGGACATCTTCCAGGAAGTGTTCGAGGCCGAGTTCGAGGCGGACTTCAAGGCAGCCGGCATCGTCTATCAGCATCGCCTGATCGACGACATGGTCGCCTCCGCGCTGAAGTGGCATGGCGAGTTCGTCTGGGCGTGCAAGAACTATGACGGCGACGTTCAGTCGGACCAGGTCGCGCAAGGCTTCGGGTCGCTCGGCCTGATGACGTCGGTATTGATGACGCCGGACGGCAAGACGATCGAGGCGGAGGCTGCGCACGGCACCGTCACCCGTCACTTCCGCCAGCACGAGCAGGGCAAGGCGACGTCGACCAACCCGATCGCGTCGATCTTCGCCTGGACCGGCGGCCTGAAGTATCGCGGCAAGTTCGACGACACGCCCGACGTGACCCGCTTCGCCGAGACGCTGGAGCGCGTCTGCGTGAAGACGGTCGAGGACGGCATGATGACCAAGGATCTCGCGATCCTCATCGGCCCGGATCAGCCCTGGATGACCACCGAGCAGTTCTTCGAGGCGGTTCGCGCCAACCTCGAAACCGAAATGGCCAACTGGGCCTGACGGTCGGATGGGCGGCAAGGTTTGCCGCCCATCTTCCTTCCCGAGGTGTAGAGCGGTGGCCGGCACGCTTGCCACCGGCCCGACGATGATGCCTCGACCGTCAGTCTTTATTCCCGAACGCCACGGCGGACCGCAGCCGCCCGCAGATACTGGAAATAGACCGCGCACCCGGCGAAAAACAGGGTGAACGGCAACCGCGAAAGCTTCCAGAAATCGACCCGTGCGAACGGGCACCACAGCAGGAACGCGGATATCCCGACCGCGACGAACGACAGCAGGATGGATGGAAACGTCCGCCCGATGCCGGTGAGCACCGGCGCAGCGCCACTGTAGCGAACAAGATACAGGGCCATGGTGACGAACCAGACCGAAGCCCATGCCGGGGCCGTCATCATTACCGAGACAAACAGCATGCCCGGCGCGTCCGGGCTTTTCCCGCCCTCGGCATAGTGTAGCTCCCCGCCGTACAGCAGCAGGGGAAACACCGTCAGCGCAAGGACGCTGCCGATGAACCAGAGCACGCTCGCCCGGTGCGGTGTTCGCAGCGCCATTCGATACCCCCCTCCCGTCGCCCCGTCGCGAAACGCGCTGGCCTATCGCCCCCGGGCCTGATCTATAAAGGTACCATGGCACTTCATCTCGACAACAGCGGTTTCAGCGACACACTGGTCATCCTGGGCGCGGCCGGGCTGGTGATCCCCGCCTTTGCCCGGTTCAAGGTGACGCCGGTTATCGGCTTCATTCTGGTCGGCGTACTGGTCGGCCCCGCCGGGCTTGGGTCGCTGGTCGGTCAGTTCCCGTGGCTGTACTACATCACCATATCCGACCCGCTGTCGATCGAGCCGTTCGCCGAGTTCGGCATCATCCTGCTGCTGTTCTCGATCGGGCTGGAGCTGTCGTTCAAGCGGCTATGGGCGATGCGACGGCTGGTGTTCGGCACCGGCGCGTCCGAACTGATCGGCTCCGGCCTCATCATCGGCGTCGCCATCCATTTCCTGGGGCAGGACTGGCCCGGCGCGATCGGCCTTGGCTTTGCGCTCGCACTATCGTCGACCGCGCTGGTGCTGCCGCTGGTCGGCACGACGAGCGCGGTCGGGCGGGCTGCCTTCGCGATGCTGCTGTTCGAGGATCTGGCGCTTGTGCCGATCATCTTCGTGCTCGGCGCCTTCGCCCCGACCGCCGCCGATGGCTGGAGCGGGATCGCCGGCGTCGCCCTGCGCGGCGCGTTGACCGTCGTTGCGATGTTCATCGCCGGTCGCGTGGTCCTGCCCCGACTGTTTGCGCAGGCCGCACGCACGAAAAGCCCGGAGCTGTTCCTCGCCGCCTCGCTGCTGGTGGTCATCGTCGCCAGCGTCGCGACGACCGCCGCCGGCCTGTCGCCGATCGTCGGCGCGCTGCTCGCCGGCCTGCTGATCGCCGAAACGGAGTATCACAGCGAGGTCGAGGTGATGACCGCCCCGTTCAAGGGGCTGGCGCTCGGGGTGTTCCTCATCACCGTCGGGATGGGGCTGGACCTGCGCCTCATCGTCGCCAACTGGCCGTCGTTGCTCGCGGCGGTCGTCGGCGTCGTGGCGGTCAAGACGATCGTCACCTTCCTGTTGCTGCGCGTCGCCAATGCCAGGCGCGGCACGGCGGCGGAAACCGGGCTGCTGATGGGCAGTCCGTCCGAAACCACGCTGATCGTGCTGGGTACGGCGGCGCAGGCCCAACTGATCCTGCCGTCGACCGCCAGCTTCTGGCAGACGGTGACCGCGATCGGCCTGACCATCACGCCCCTGCTGGCGACGATCGGCCACGCCATTTCGCGTCGGCTGGAGGCTTCGGACGGCGGCGCGGAAACACCGCCGATGACCGAGGGGACGCGCAGCGTCGTGATCGGCTTTGGCCGCGTCGGGCGCATGGTCGCGGACATGCTGACCGTCCACAAGCTCGCCTATGTCGCGGTCGACGCGGATATCGACACGGTGAAGGCGGGGCAGCGGCGCGGCTATGCCGTGCTGTTCGGCGATGTATCGCGCCCCGAACTGGTCGATCGGCTCAATCTCGACCAGGCCAATGCGCTGATCCTGACGATGGACGATCCGGTGCTGACCGTGCGGCTCGCGCGCGCGGTGCGACTGCGCGCGCCCGACCTGCCGATCATCGCCCGCGCGCGCGATCCCAAACACGCGACCGAACTCTACAAGGCCGGCGTCACCGACGCGGTGCCCGAGACACTGGAAAGCTCGCTGCAACTCTCGGAGGCGGTGCTGGTCGATCTGGGCGTCGCGATGGGGCCGGTCATCGCCTCGATCCACGAAAAGCGCGACGAGATGCGCCAGACCATCCGCCGCGAGGCCGAATTGAACCGCGAGCCGCGCATCCGGCGGGTGCGGCGGATGAGCGACCTGACCTGACGCGCCGCCACACCCGGCAGAACGGGTGAAGGTCCGGCTAGCGCTCCTCCACCCTGGTCGCCGTCGTCATCGCCGTCGTGATCTGTCCGCGCTTTGCGAGCCCGGCGATATTGGCCGGCCCGGCATAGAAGCCGCGCAGGAATGCCGCGTCCAGCTGGGTCATCCGGTCGGGCGGGGATGGTGCGTCGAACAGCGTCAGGATGCTGTCAGTGCCTCCGGCATCAACGGGATCGACCCCCGTCAGCGCGCGCATCGCCGCGTAATCGGCCAGCTGCTCGATACCGCGACCGACGATCGCCGCACGATCGAACAGGACCACGCTGGCGATCATGTCGCGGCGATAGGGCAGTTGAAGCGCGGACGCGGTATGCACCGTCAATTGCGGCGCGCCACCGCCCGTCCGCATGACCGGTTGCCCGTCACGGTTGTGAACCTCGGCCGTGGTCTAGGCATAGGCCGCGCCCTTGCGCGCCGTGATCGCGCGGATCTGGCTCAGGTCCAAGGAGCCGAACAGTCCTGCCGAGCGCAGCCGTAATCGCTCGATGGCGGCGGCTGGCGCATCGGCGAACACGACCAGGATCGACGGCCTGCACCCCTCCGCCGCGACGGCAATGCCCGCATCCAGCGCAACCCGGACGATCCGGTCGCTGATCGCCGCCAGATGTGTAGCCGGCAAACCGGCGGCCCCGACGCAGATCGGCGTGGTGAAGCGCGCGAACGGGACCGTCGATTCCGCGCGGCGGGTCAGCGCGTTGGTGAACCGACGGGCCTGCGGTGTATCCGGCGGGCGCTGTCCCGTGACAACGATATCATGGCCGGCATCCACCTGCGGAACGGCCGGCGCAACCGTCTGGACGAGCGCCGCCAATCCCAGTCCGATCGCCGGCACTGCCACTCAGCCCGCCAGCGCGCTTCGTACCGCCGCGACCGCGTAGGCCGCCTTGTCCGCATCGGGACCACCGCCCTGCGCCATGTCGGGCCGTCCACCACCGCCCTGCCCGCCCAGCGCCGCAACGGCGAGGCGGAGGAGGTCGACCGCGTTATGGCTCGCGACGAGATCGGCGGTCACCCCGACCGCGACCGAGGCGCGCCCCTCGTTGATCGCGACCAGCACGACGACGCCCGACCCGATCCGCTGCCTGGTTTCGTCGACCGCGCCGCGCAGCCCCTTGGCGTCGAAGCCGTCGAGCACCTGCCCGACGAAGGTCACGCCATTGACCACCTCGGGACCGGCCGCGTCACCGCCGCCGCCCATCGCCAATGCTTTCTTCGCCTCGGCCAGTTCGCGTTCCAGCCGCCGGCGGTCCTCGACGAGCGCCGCGACCCGCGCGGGCACCTCGTCGGGCGTGGTCTTCAGTACCGCGGCCGCCTCGCGCAGCCGCTCGTCACGACCCACCAGCCATGTCCGCGCCGCCTCGCCGGTCAGTGCCTCGACCCGGCGGATGCCGCTCGACACCGCACCCTCACCGACGATCTTCAGCAGGCCGATGTCACCCAGCGCGTCGACATGCGTGCCGCCGCACAATTCGATCGAATAGGTGCCGTTCTTGCCCCCATCCCTGACAACGCCCGGCGCATCGGTGCCCATCGACACGACGCGGACCTCGTCGCCATATTTCTCGCCGAACAGCGCCATCGCTCCCATCGCGATCGCGTCGTCGGGCGTCATCAGCCGGGTGACGACGCTGCCATTGCCGCGGATCTGCGCGTTCACATCGGCCTCGACCTGCGCGATATCGGCCGGTGTCATGGCCGCGGGCTGCGAGAAATCGAACCGCAGCCGCTCGGGCGCGACCATGCTGCCCTTCTGCGCGACATGCGTGCCCAGCCGCTCGCGCAGCGCCTCGTGCAGCAGGTGCGTCGCCGAATGGTTGGCGCGGATCGCCCCGCGCCGCGCGACGTCAATCGTCAGGCGAACGGGGTCGCCGACCTTGATACCGCCCGACTCGATCTGCGCATGATGCACGAAGATCCGCCCCAGCTGCTTCGACGTATCGGTCACCAGCGCGCGCAAGCCCGCATCATTGCCGATATGCCCGGTATCGCCGACCTGCCCGCCGCTTTCGGCATAGAAGGGCGTCTGGTTGGTCACGATCGCGACCGTATCCCCTGTCGTGGCGTGATCGACGCGGACGCCGTCCTTCACCAGCGCGACGACTTCGCCCTCGCCGGTGTCGGCGGTGTAGCCGATGAATTCGGTGCCGCCATGCGCCTCGGCGATGTCGAACCACAGGTCGTCGGACGCCTTGGCCCCGGATCCCTTCCACGCCGCGCGCGCCGCCCGCTTCTGCTCGGCCATCGCCGCGTCGAACCCGGCGCGGTCGACCGACAGCCCCTGCGTGCGCAACGCGTCCTCGGTCAGGTCATAGGGGAAACCGAAGGTGTCGTAGAGCCTGAACGCCGTCGCACCGGCCAGCGTATCGCCCGCGCCCATCGACGCGGTCGCCTCGTCGAGCAGCTTCAGTCCCTTGTCGAGCGTCCGGCGGAACTGCGTTTCCTCCTGGGCCAGCGTCGCCTCGATCTGCGGCTGCGCGCGCAGCAACTCGGGGTACGCCGCGCCCATCTCGGCGATCAGCGCCGGGACCAGCCGGTGCATCAACGGCTCCTTCGCGCCCAGAATGTGCGCGTGGCGCATCGCCCGCCGCATGATCCGGCGCAGCACATAGCCGCGCCCCTCGTTTGCCGGCAGCACGCCGTCGGCAACCAGGAATCCGGCAGTGCGCAGGTGATCGGCGATCACCCGGTGGCTGGCGGTATTCGCGCCATCGGTCGCGGTATGGGTCAGCGCGCCGGACGCGGCGATCAGCGCCTTGAACGTATCGGTATCGTAATTGTCGTGGACGCCCTGCATCACCGCTGCGATCCGCTCCAGCCCCATGCCAGTGTCGATCGACGGCTTGGGCAGATTGCCGGTGATCTCACCCGCCTCCTGCTCATATTGCATGAACACCAGGTTCCAGATCTCTACGAAGCGGTCGCCGTCCTCGTCCGGGCTTCCCGGAGGGCCACCGGGGATATGCTCGCCGTGATCGTAGAAGATTTCCGAGCACGGCCCGCACGGACCGTTATCGCCCATTGCCCAGAAATTGTCCTTGGTCGGGATGCGGATGATCTTGTGATCGGGCAGGCCCGCGATCTTTTTCCACAGGTCGAACGCCTCGTCGTCAGTATGATAGACGGTCGCGGTCAGCTTCGCCGGGTCCAGCCCCCATTCACGGGTCAGCAGGCCCCATGCGTTGACGATCGCCTGTTCCTTGAAATAATCGCCGAACGAGAAATTGCCGAGCATTTCGAAGAACGTGTGATGCCGCGCGGTGTAGCCGACATTGTCGAGGTCGTTGTGCTTGCCGCCGGCCCGCACGCATTTCTGCGACGAGGTGGCGGTGACGTACGGCCGCGTCTCCAGCCCGGTGAAGACGTTCTTGAACGGGACCATCCCGGCGTTCACGAACATCAGCGTCGGGTCGTTCTGCGGCACCAGCGGCGCGGAGGGCACGATCTGATGCCCCTTGCTACCGAAATAGTCGAGGAAGCTGCGGCGGATGTCGTTCGTCGATGTCATGGGACGCGGCTTAGGCGAGCGGGGGCCTTCGCTCAAGCGTGACGATTATGCCCGCTACTCCATCGGCGCGTCGATCGACGCCGGCGGCGTGCTGAACCACATCGGCCCCGTGTCGCTCATATGGAAACAATCCTCCAGTCGCACCCCGAACCGGCCCGGCAGGTACAGTCCCGGTTCATTGGAAAAGCACATGCCGGCCGCCAGCAAAGTCGCCTCGCCATGCACCAGATTGACCGGCTCATGCCCATCCATGCCGATGCCGTGCCCGGTCCGGTGCGACAGGCCCGGCAGGCGATAGCCCGGGCCATAGCCTTGCGCGGTGTAATAGCGCCGCACCGCATCGTCGATGCTGCCCGCCGCCGCGCCGATCCGCGCGGCGGCAAGCGCGACCTGCTGCCCCCGCGCGACCGTGTCCCACACCTTGCGCACGTCGGCCGACGCGACCCCGTGAACGAAGGTGCGCGATACATCCGACTGATAACCCTGCACGGTACAGCCGCAGTCCATCAGCACGACGCTGCCCGGCGCGACGCGCACGACCTTGCGCGTGCCGTGCGGATAGGCCGCCGCCTCGCCGACCAGCGCCATCGAAAACTCCGGGGATCCGCCCAGTTTTCGCGTCGCCGCATCCATCAGCGCGCCGATCTCGCGGCCGGTCATGCCAGCCTCGACGCGGGAATGGACCCAGCGATAGGCGGCGATCGTCACGTCGGTGGCGGCCTGCATCAACGCTATCTCGGCCGGCGTCTTGACCATCCGGCACCCGTGCACGACCGGATTGGCGCTGACGAACCGCGTCGCCGGCAATGCGCGACGCAGGCCATCGACCGCAAAGAACCGCACGCTCTCCTCGATACCGATCACCCGGCGGTCCAGCCCGCGCTCGCGCAGCCACCCGGCGATCAGCGCGGTCGGGCTTTCATCCTCCTGCCACACGCGAACGACCGCCGGCACGCCCAGGGATTCGCGGATCGACGGCTCCTCGAAAAACGGCGTCACGACCAGCGGTTCACCCTCGACCGGTATCACCGCCGCCGTCAGCCGTTCGCTGCGCCCCCAGCGGATCCCGGTGAAATAGGTCAGCGACGACCCCGCCTCGACCAGCACCGCGCCGATGCCGGCCGCGCGCATCAGGCCCTGCGCGCGCACCATCCGCCCGTGCCGCTCGGCGGCGTCGATCGGTGTCGCCTCCGTCGTGATGTCGCTCAGCGTCGACAGGTCCGGTTCGGCCGCGCGCAGCAACGCCCCGGACACCGATCTGGATGACAACAGCGGCAGCGCGGCGGTGGCGGCGATCAGGTCGCGGCGGGTCAGGTAAGCCATGCCACGGCGATACGGTCCTTGACCTCGCGGCCGCAATCCCCTTCCCTGTTCTGCATCAACCTGGGGAATATCGGATGGCCAAGCGCCTCACTTACTGGATCTTGGGCGCGCTGGTCGCGGGGCTTGTCGTCGGCTGGCTCATCAACGCCAACATCGACGACGGCACGCCCGCGGCCGCCGAACGGCTGACCGTGATCGCCGGCTATTTCAGCATCGTGACCCAGGTTTTCCTGCGGCTCATCAAGATGATTATCGCGCCGCTGGTCTTTTCGACCCTGGTCGTCGGCATCGCCCACATGGGCGACACCGGCGCGCTGGGGCGCGTCGGCCTGCGCAGCCTTGCCTGGTTCGTCTGCGCCAGCCTGTTGTCGCTGACGCTTGGCCTCATCCTCGTCAACGTCCTGCAACCCGGTGTCGGCCTCGCCCTGCCGATCCCGCCCGCCACCGCCGCCAGCGGCGTCGACAAGGGCGCGTTCGACCTGGCCAAGTTCCTGACGCACATCGTGCCGTCGTCGATGGTCGATGCGATGGCGACCAACGAAATCCTGCAGATCGTGATCTTCTCGGTCTTTGTCGGCGTCGCGATCACCGCGGTCGGCGAAAAGGCGGCACCGCTGGTGCGCGGGATCGAGGCACTGGTCGCCGTGATGCTGCAGATCACCAACTACGTCATGCGCTTTGCACCCTTCGCGGTGTTCGCCGCCGTCGCCTCGACGCTGGCGGAACGCGGCCCCGGCGTGCTCGGCGACCTCGCCTATTTCATGGGATCCTTCTACCTCGGCCTTGCGCTGCTCTGGCTGTCGCTGATCGCCATCGCCTTCGTGCTGATCGGGTCGCGGACGCGGTTGCTGGTGCGCTACATCCGCGATCCGCTGATCCTCGCCTTCTCGACCGCCTCGTCGGAGGCCGCCTATCCGCGCACGCTGGAGGCGCTGGACCGGTTCGGGGTGCCGCCGCGCATCGCCAGCTTCGTCCTGCCGCTCGGCTATTCGTTCAACCTCGACGGGTCGATGATGTACATGACGTTTGCGTCGCTGTTCATCGCGCAGGCTTACGGCATCGACCTGTCGCTGGGCGAACAGATCACGATGCTGCTGGTCCTGATGGTCACGTCGAAGGGGATTGCCGGCGTGCCGCGGGCCTCGCTGGTGGTCATCGCGGGCACGTTGTCGATGTTCAAGATCCCGGAGGCCGGCCTGCTGCTGATCCTGGCGGTCGACCATTTCCTCGACATGGGCCGATCGGCCACCAACGTCGTCGGCAACGCGATCGCCGCCACCGTGATCGCCAAGTGGGAGGGCGGGCTGGACCCGCGCGACCCCGCCGACCGCGATCCGCCGGTTGCCCCGACGGGTCACGGGCCGGCGAAGGACATCGACAGTTTCGAGCAGATCGGCGGCCAGACGCAGGGTCAGACTCAGGCAAAGGCGTAAGGGCCACCCTTTTCCAGCGCGGTCCGGTACGCGGGCCGCGCATGCACCTTATCAAGCCACGCGATCGTCGCCGGGCGGCTAGCGTCCAGCCCGCCACGACTGCGCGCCGCCTCCAGCGGAAAACTCATCATGATGTCCGCCGCCGTCATTTCGGCCCCGGCAAACCACGGCCGCTTCGCCAGTTCGGATTCGACGAAATCCAGATGCACGTCGATCATCGGCTGGATCCGCTTCAGCGCGATCTTGCCCATGATCGGGATGCGCGACACGACCAGTTTCAGCAGCAGCGGCGGCATCATCGACCCTTCGGCATAATGCAGGAACTGCCGGTATTGCAGGACGGAGTCGCGGCGGGCCAGCGGCCCCAGCCGCCCGTCGGCTTTCTCGACCAGATATTCGACGATCGCCCCGGTTTCGGCGATGACCACGCTTCCGCTGGAACTCCGGTCCTCGATCACAGGCGATTTGCCAAGCGGATGCACCTGCTTCAGTTCGGGCGGGGCCAGCATCGTCGCCGTGTTCCGCTCGTACCGCTTGATCGTGTAAGGCAGGCCCAGCTCCTCCAGCATCCAGAGGATCCGCTGCGACCGCGAGTTTTCGAGATGATGGACGGTTATGGTCATGGCGTTCCTGCTCCTGCGGGTCGTTTGGCCGACCATATCCATGCAACGGCCGGAAACACCACCCGGTTGCCGATCCGCCGCGCGGCACAGGCGGTCGACAGCGCGGCGACCGCCCGCGCTCGATCCGGCGCCTCGCGCAGCAGCGACGCGGCAGGACCGATCCGGCCGAAGAACGCGGTCGCGTCCGCCACGCAATCCTCGCCGTCCCCCGCGACATAGTCGAACGCGACCCGGCGTGGCGGCGCTGCGATCCAGCCGCCGCGCGTCAGAATCTGTTCGACATGGGCCGGGTCGGCAAACGCGAACGGCCCCGGTGTAACGCCGGTATCCACGTCCGCCGCGCCGCCCAGCGCGACCGCCGGCTCGATCGCCCAGCGATTGGCGGCACGCGCGGCAAAGCAGGAAAAGACGAGGCTGGCGTCGGGTGCCGATCGTGTCGCAAGCATGGCGAAGGCCGCGGCCGGATCGTCGAAGAACATGACGCCGTGGCGCGAACAATACAGGTCGGCCGGCGGTGTATCGGCGATGACGCGCAGGACATCGCCCGCGCGAAAGTGGACGTTACGGCTACCCCCCGCCCGTTCGCGCGCCACCGCGACCAGCGCCGCCGACAGGTCGATCCCCAGCACATCCGCATCCGGCCGCGCAGACGCCAGCGCCAGCGCCGTCGCGCCCGCCCCGGCACCCAGATCGACCGCGCGAAACGGTCCTGGCGGGGCGGCAGACAGGATCGCCGCGTCGAGGTGGGGCGAAAGATCCCGGAAGCTGCGGTCGGTCCGCGCCCATTCGGCGGCCCATACATCGCCGACCGGCCCGGTCCAGTCGAAGGATTGCGTCATGGTTATCGGCCTCCGATGGTCACCAACAGGTCGCGAAGTTAGTGAAGTTGTGGTTCGTGACCAGCCCCGCCGATAACAATCCGCAGGACCGATTCGACGTTTACCGTCCTTGCAACTGACCCCTACTGATTTCTCCGATATCCCGGGCCTGACCCGGGATGACGATCGAAAAGACGTTGTCCGGGTGAGCGTCGGTCCTGCCTGAACCGTGCGGACCAGATATGGCACCACGAAAAAAGGCCCGCCATCATGGCGAGCCTTTTTCTTTCTTCCGATCGGCAATCGCACCGATCAGACATCGTCCTCGTCGCTGGGGCCGACCATCAGTTCCTCGGCGACCTTGTCGGTCCGGTGGCGGATCGCCGCCTCCAGCCGGTCGGCCATCTCGGTATTTTCCTTCAGGAACGCCTTCGCATTCTCGCGGCCCTGACCGATGCGGACGCTGTCATAGCTGAACCACGACCCCGATTTCTCGACCAGCCCGGCCTTGACGCCCAGATCGAGGATCTCGCCGATCTTCGACACGCCCTGCCCGTACATGATGTCGAACTCGACCTGCTTGAACGGCGGCGCGACCTTGTTCTTCACCACCTTCACGCGGGTGGCATTGCCGACCACGTCCTCACCGGTCTTGATCGCACCGGTCCGACGGATATCGAGCCGGACCGAGGCGTAGAACTTCAGCGCGTTACCACCGGTCGTCGTCTCGGGATTGCCGTACATCACGCCGATCTTCATGCGCAGCTGGTTGATGAAGATCACCATGCAGCGCGACCGGCTGATCGACCCGGTCAGCTTGCGCAGCGACTGCGACATCAGACGCGCCTGAAGCCCGACATGGCTGTCGCCCATCTCGCCCTCGATTTCCGCGCGCGGCACAAGCGCCGCGACCGAATCGACCACCAGCACGTCGATCGCGTTGGAACGGACCAGCGTGTCGACGATTTCCAGCGCCTGCTCGCCGGTGTCCGGCTGCGACACGATCAGTTCGTCGATGTTGACGCCCAGCTTCTTGGCATAGACCGGGTCGAGCGCGTGTTCGGCGTCGACGAACGCGGCGGTGCCGCCACCCTTCTGCGCTTCGGCGATGACGTGCAGCGCCAGCGTCGTCTTGCCCGAGCTTTCCGGGCCATAGATCTCGATCACGCGGCCGCGCGGCAAGCCGCCGACACCCAGTGCGATGTCTAGGCCGAGCGACCCGGTCGAGATCACCTCGACCTGCATCGTCTCCTTGGACCCCAGCTTCATGGCCGACCCCTTGCCGAAGGCACGGTCGATCTGTGCGAGGGCGGCTTCGAGCGCCTTGGCGCGGTCAGCGGTCTGCTTGTCGGTTGCGCTTGCCATGCCGGAATTGATTACCTTCAGATTGGCGGCCATTTATCGCTCCCGTCGCTAAAGCATCTGTGCGTCGCGTACAACGCGTCATGCACCATGTATTGCATTTGTTCCTGCGGAACAAGTGGCGAACGAAATAATCGGTCCGGAATGCAAAATGGGGCGGCCATCCGATTGGACGACCGCCCCGAAATGGCTGACGCCCGGCGGGTGCCGGGGATCATGGTCGGGCGTGGGGCCTTGCGGCGACGGACCCGATTGCTCGTTGCCAGACAAGCCCAGAATGCCGTGGATTTCCAGTGTCCGCGCCGTGACCCACTGTCCCGCTGCGGCACAGCGATGCTCAGCTCAGTGTCGATTCGAGGCACCACCAGCCTTGCACTGCGGCCGTCCGCGCTGCCCTGGCACGGTCGGCGGCGGAGTCGAACAAGGCGAAACACGTCGCACCCGATCCCGACATGCGCGACAGGATCATCCCCGGCGCCGCGTCGAGCAGTTCGCGCACCGCGCCGATGACCGGTGCGACCGCGCGCGCCGGCGGCTCCAGGTCGTTGCGCCCGCCACGCGCCATCGCCAGCAGGTCGCCGTCGCCAATCGCGCCGCGATCGACCCCGTCCCATCCGCCGAACACCGCCGCCGTCGATACCCCGACCCGCGGATTGACCAGCAGGATCGGCGTGCCGGACAGCCCCTTCAGCATGCGCAGGTCATCACCCCTGCCCGTCCCCAGCGCGGTCCGCCCCGACAGGCAGGCGGGCACGTCGGCGCCAAGCGCGGCGGCGATCGCCACCAGCTGCGGCGCATCCCGGTCGATCCCGCGCCACCGCGCCAGCGCGTGCAAGGTCGCCGCCGCATCCGCCGACCCGCCGCCGATACCCGACGCGACCGGCAGATGCTTGTCCAGCCGGATCGCAAAAGATTGATCCACGCCGAACGCCCCCGCAAACGCAGTCGCGGCGCGCTGGACAAGATTATCGTCGCCGGTCGACAGTCCGGCCGAAAACGGTCCGGTGATCGTCAGCGACCCCGTATCGGCCGGGGTCAGCGACACCGTGTCGCCATCCGCGCAGAAGGCGAACAGCGTCTCGATCTCGTGATAGCCATCGGCGCGACGGCGTCGGACGTGCAGTGCCAGATTGACCTTCGCCGGCGCGGTTTCGAAGATCACCGCGAACGTTCCTTTGCGGTGGCCAGTCCGCCCGCGATCTTGCCGGCAAGCCGTGCGTCGGTCGTGGCATCCGCCACCACGGCCGCCGCGCGCCAGGCGTAGCGTGCGTCATATCGCCGCCCGAGCGTCCAGTAGGCATCGCCCAGATGCTCGGCGATCTCGGCGTTGGTGGGGGCGGCGGCGGCGGCCCGTTCCAGCAGCGGCAGCGCGCGCGCGCTGTCGCCGGTCAGGTGATAGGCCCAGCCCAGCGAATCGATAATCGACGGATCGTCTGGCTTCAACGCCCGCGCCCGCTCCAGCATCCGCGCCGATGCGGCCATGTCCTCGCCCCGCACGATCCGCGCATAGCCCAGATAGTTCAGCGCCAGCGGTTCGGCCGGGGCCAGCGCGACCGCCCGGACCAGCGCGGGTTCGGCGCGCAGCCACTGCCCCGCCTCGTCCAGCGCGCCGCCATATTGCAGCCACGCCGCCCAGTCGTCGGCGGTGTCCGGGGCCTTGGTGACCCGCGCATACCAGGTCGCCGCCTCCGCCGGGCGCGCTGCGGCGGTCAACAGGTCGGCGTACCGCTGCCAGTCGTCGGGGCCGGCGTCGGCGCGGTCGGCAAGCGCGCGCGCCTCGACCAGCGCGGTTTCGGCCAGCACCGGGTCGGATCGCCCGGCCAGCGCGAGTACCGCAACCCGCGCCGCCGCGACCGCCCCGGCATAGGGGCCTGACCGGTCGATCGCCGCCAGCACGGACAGCGCATCGTCCGTCGCCCCGCTGCGCGACAGGGCATCGGCCAGGATCAGCCGGGCACGGTCGTTGGCCGGATCGGCCACCAGCGCGATCCGGCCCAGCGCGATCGCCATCGTACCCGTTTCGCCGGTCGCCAGATCGGCGGCGACGCGGGTGAAGATACGCGAAATGCCGAACGCCATGCTCGGCCGGACGCCGGGGGCCTTGCGCAACGCCGCCAGCATCGGCGCATCGCCCGGCAACAGGGCCGCTGCCTGTTCGCCGCGTCCCTGCCCGGCCAGCAGGCGTGCGACCGCGATGCGCAGGTCGAGCGGCGCGCGCGCGCCGCCCAGGGCGTCGAGTCCGGCCAATCCCGCATCGACCTGTCCGCTGGCGATCAGCAACTGGACCCGCGCCTCCGCGGTGAAGCGGCGGGCGACGGCGTCGTCGCTGACCGGCCCGGCCGGCGCAGGCGATGCGCGCCCCTCGGTCAGCGCGATCCAGCCCTCGATCGCCGGCGTCAGCGCCATCAGCGGTCCGGCCTGCAACCGTTGCACGGCCAGCCGGGCCATACGCGGGTCGCCGGCATGCGCGGCATCGGCGATCGCCAGCAGGGCCACGTCCGCCGGTGCCACGCCTGCCGCCTGCAACACGCCGGCCGCACGCCGGGCCAGCGCGATATCCCCATGGTTGAGCGCCGCGCGGTAGGCGGGCGCGGCGATGACCGGATTGGCCGGCGATGCCGCCAGCGCCGTCGCATATGCATCGAGCGCGACGGCGGGACGGCCAGCGGCCTCGGCGGCGCGACCACGCAGATAGGCGGACAGGTCGCCGGTATCGGCCCGGGCCGGCACGGCCACGACGCCGAACGTCGCCGTGTTCAGACCCAGTGCGAAGATCAGATGCTTACATATTGGGATAGTTCGGGCCTCCGCCGCCTTCCGGTACGACCCAGTTGATATTCTGGGTCGGATCCTTGATATCGCAGGTCTTGCAGTGGACGCAATTCTGCGCGTTGATGACGAACTTTGGATCGCCCGTCTCCACGCCCACGACCTCATAAACGCCGGCCGGGCAATAACGCTGCGCCGGTTCGTCATACAGCGGCAGATTATGGCGGATCGGGATGTCGGGATCCTTCAGCGTCAGGTGGACCGGCTGGTCCTCCTCATGGTTGGTGTTCGACAGGAACACCGACGACAGCCGGTCGAAGGTCAGCACCCCGTCCGCCTTGGGATAGACGATCGGCGCGACCTCATCCTTGCGCCACAGGCTTTCGTGATCGGGATGATGACCGAGCGTGAACGGCATCTTGATGCCGATATGCTCGGCCCACATCGTGACGCCGGCCAGCGCCGATCCGACGAAATCACCAAACTTCTTGACCAGCGGCACGACGTTGCGGACGACCGACAGCTCCTTCTTCACCCAGCTCGCCTCGAACGCGGCGGTATAGGCGGTCAGCTCGTCATGCTCGCGCCCCTCGCCGATCGCCGCGAATGCCGCCTCCGCCGCCATCATGCCGGACTTCATCGCGGTGTGCGTGCCCTTGATCCGCGGCACGTTCAGGAACCCGGCCGAACAGCCGACCAGCACGCCGCCGTTGAAGGTCAGCTTCGGGATCGACTGCAACCCGCCGTCGTTGATCGCGCGCGCGCCGTACGAAACGCGCTTGGCCCCCTTGAGCAGTTCGGCGATCTCCGGGTGCGTCTTCCACCGCTGCATTTCCTGGAACGGCGACAGATACGGGTTGCGGTAGTTCAGCCATGTCACGAAGCCCAGCGCGACCTGGCCATTGGCCTGATGATAGATGAAGCCGCCGCCGTTCGCGCCGTCACCCAGCGGCCACCCCTGCGTATGGATCACCCGGCCGGGCGCGTGCCTGGCGGGGTCGATGTCCCACAATTCCTTGACGCCAAGGCCGTAGACCTGCGGCTGGCTGTCCTTGGCCAGATCGAAGGTGCGGATAATCTCCTTGGACAGGTGCCCGCGCACCCCTTCCGCAAAGAAGGTGTACTTCGCGTGGAGTTCCAGCCCCGGCGTATAGTCGCCCTTGTGCGTGCCGTCGCGTGCGACGCCCATGTCGCCGGTCGCGACACCCTTCACCCGCCCGCTGTCGTCGAACAGGATTTCGGCCGCCGCGAAACCGGGGAAGATCTCGACGCCCAGTTCCTCGGCCTGTCCCGCCAGCCAGCGGCACAGATTGGCAAGGCTTCCGGTGTAGGTGCCCTTGTTGTGCATGAACGGGGGCGTCAGGAAATGCGGCAGCGAGCGGCGCTTGGTCGCGCTCAGCACCCAGTGCTGGTTGTCGGTCACCGGCACTTCGGCCAGCGGGCACCCCTGGTCGCGCCAGTCGGGGAGCAGCTCGTCGAGACTGCGCGGGTCGATGACCGCGCCCGACAGGATGTGCGCGCCAACCTCCGACCCTTTTTCCAGGACGCAGACCGACAGCTCGCGCCCGGCCCCGGTCGCCAGCTGTTTCAGGCGGATCGCGGCACTCAGGCCCGCCGGGCCGGCACCGACGATCACGACGTCGTACGGCATGGATTCGCGGTCGCTCATCATCACTCTCCCGCAGGCGCCCGCGCGGACCCGTCGGTCGGGCGCGCAGCGGCAACGTCCTGTCCGTCAAGCCACTCAATCAAGTTGACCGCCACGTCAACCGGGCAGCTATAGGGTGGTCATGGGGGCAGATCAGGCAATAGACTGGGCGGCATTGACCGCGAGCACGCTGGACTGGTGGCAGGAGGCCGGCGTCGACGTGCTGGTCGAGGACGCGCCGCGCGACTGGCTGGTCGTGGAGGAGCCGGTGATCCTGCCGCCCCCCGCAAAGCCTGCGCCGGTCGCCGACGTTACGGCATCGCCGCCTGCCACGGCACTCGCGAGCGACGTTCCCGTGCCGGCAATGCCCGATACCATCGCCGCCTTCCTCGACTGGCGTGGCGGCCCCCATGCCCCGGAGGCCGGCTGGCCGGGCGCGACCATCCTGGCCAGCGGCCCGGTCGACGCGGCGATCATGGTGCTGGTCGACCAGCCCGACCGCGAGGATTGCGACGCGGAAAAATTATTGTCGGGCACCGTCGGGCGGCTGTTCGACCGCATGCTGGCGGCGATCGGCCAGTCGCGTGATTCGGTGCATGTCGCGTCGGTATGCGTCAAACGCCCGGCGGCGGGGCGTGTCGCGCGCGATCTCGACGCCCGGCTGGGTGAAGTCGCCCGCGCCCATGTCGCGCTGGTCGCGCCGAAACGCCTGTTCCTGATGGGCAATGCGGCGAGCCGTGCCGTCCTCGGGATGGATTTCATGAGCGCGCGCGGTACTTTACACCGCTTTAACTATGGTGATGCGCATAGTGAGGCCGTGGCAAGCCACCACCCGCGCTTCCTGATCGAAAAGCCGATCGCGAAGGCCGATGCGTGGAAGGATTTGCAGCTGCTGATCGGGGGACTGACCGAATGATCCGCACTTTGAGCCTGGCCGCGAGCCTCGTTCTCGTTACGTCGCCCGCGCTGGCCGCTCCGGCCGAAGCCGGGGACAACGGCGATGTGCGCACGATGCCGGCCGCGCAGGCCCCCATTCCGGGCCAGATGGACGCGACCCAGCGCGAGAATTACCGCGCCGTCTTCGCCGCCATCCGCGACGGCAAGTGGACCGATGCGCAGTTGCAGCTCGACGCGATGAAGCCCGGCCCGCTGCATGCGATCGCCCGCGCCGAACTGTACACCGCCAAGGGATCGCCCAAGGTTGCGCTGGAACCGCTGGTCGCCCTGCTGAACGAGGCACCCGAGCTGCCACAGGCGGCGCAGCTTGCCCGCATGGCCCAGAGCCGTATGGGACAGAGCCGTATGGGGCAAAGTCAGGGGGGCGCGGTCGAACTGCCGCCGCTGCCCGTCGCACAGCGGCTGATCTGGCAGGATGGCGCCCCCCGTCGCGTCCGCGCCGCCAGCGTCAAGAGCGACATGATCGCCGCCGACCTCGCCGTGAAGATGCAGCCCTACGTCAAGGGCGACATGGCCCCGGAGGCGCAGGCCCTGCTCGATGCGACCGCCGGCCTGACGCCCGATGCGCAGACCGAATGGCAGGCCAAGATCGCCTGGATGTATTTCCTGCGCGACGACGACGTGAACGCCCGCGCAATGGGCGCGAAGGCGGCATCCGGCACTGGCGACTGGGCGACCAGCGGGCGCTGGACCGGCGCGCTGGCCGCGTGGCGTCAGCAGGATTGCAGCGCGACCGAAAGCAGCTTTGAAAACGTCGCGGCGCGGGCCGGCGATGTCGATATGCGCGCGGCCGCCCTCTACTGGGCATCGCGCGCCGACATGGCCTGCGGACGACCCGACCGGGTCGAGGCACGGCTGAAGTCGGCGGCGCAGTTCACCGAGAGTTTCTATGGTCAGCTCGCGCGTCAGGCCTTGGCCATGCGCGACAAGGGCAAGCCGCTTGGCGGCCTCGTCGCGACCGACTGGGTCGCGCTCGACAAGCGACCCAATGTCCGCGTCGCGGCCGCGCTGGTCGAGATCGGCGAGAGCGAACTGGCCGACGACGTCATCCGGCAACAGGCACGGATCGGCGACCCGCGCGAATTCGGCAATCTTGTTCGCCTCGCCGAATCGCTCGATCTGCCATCGACCACGGTGTGGCTGGCGCATAATTGCCCCAGGGGCGTCACCGCCACGGCGGAGGCGCGCTATCCGACGCCGAACTGGACACCGGACAGCGGCTGGCGCGTCGACAAGGCCCTCGTCTATGCGCACACGCTGGAGGAATCCGGTTTCCGCAACAAAGTCGTCAGCCCGGCCGGCGCGTACGGCCTGATGCAGATCATGCCGGCCGCGGCGACCGATTTCGCGCGCGAACGCGGTCTGGGATCGCTCGACAAGCAAGCGCTGACCAAGCCGTCGACCAACATGGATATCGGTCAACGTCACCTGGAGCGCCTGCGCGACATGGCCGGCGTGACCGGCGGGCTGCTGCCCAAGGTGATCGCCGCCTATAACGCCGGTCCGCGCCCGGTCGGCGACTGGAACGCCATCGTCCACGATCACGGCGATCCGCTGCTCTACATCGAAAGCATCCCCTATTGGGAAACGCGCGGTTACGTGACCACCGTCCTGCGCAATTACTGGATGTACGAGGGCCAGGCCGGCAAGTCGGCATCGGCCAGCCGCAAGGCGCTGGCGCAGGGCATGTGGCCGCGCTTCCCGGGCCTGCCCGGCGCGACCGCCATCCGCATGAACGCGCAGCCCAATGTCCGCGCCTCCGCCAACGCCAGCCGGGCAACGATCGCGATCAACGCCGCGGTGGGCGCGCAGTCGACGGTGACGCGTGCCGATTGATCCGACGCTGACGTTCCTGCCGGTCCGCATTGCCGTCCTGACCGTATCCGACACGCGAACCATTGCCGACGACCGGTCCGGCGATACGCTGGTCGCGCGACTGATCGAAGCCGGCCATATGCTGGCCGATCGGGCCATCGTCCGTGACGACGTGGACCTGATCGTCGCCCGGCTGCACGGCTGGATCGACGATCCGCAAATTGATTGCATCATCACCACCGGCGGCACCGGCGTCACCGGTCGCGACGTCACGCCCGAGGCGATCGACCGGATCGCCGACAAGAGGATCGACGGCTTCGGCGAGCTGTTCCGCTGGCTCAGCTATGCCAAGATCGGCACGTCGACGGTCCAGTCCCGCGCCTGCGCCTGCGTCACGCGCGGCACCTATATCTTCGCGCTGCCCGGTTCGACCGGCGCGGTGAAGGATGGTTGGGACGGGATACTGCGCGAGCAGCTGGACAGCCGCCACCGCCCCTGCAACTTCGTCGAACTGATGCCGCGCCTGCTGGAACGGTGATCTGCCGCTGACGGCGGCGGCCCTTGGGTAGCGACACTGGTCTCAATCAGCGGCATATTCCCAAGATCCGGGACGACCCGCCGGGATCGGCCAAGTCCCGGATCCCGACAATCTCGACACACGTTCAGATTTTTGGCGCGGTTTTGCCCGGAGAAGGTGCAGCCGCGCCAGCCTTGGCGGCAACCGGATTGGCGTCGAAATATTTGCCAAGCTCGCCCAGCATCGCGCTCCACCAGTCCAGCACGTCGCCGAAGTTCTTGCGGTTCACGCCGCCGATCGTCGCCAGATCATAGCGCACCTCAACCGATCCGCTCTTGGAGATCGACATCTGCATGAACCGCTTGTTCATGTTCCACTGGTTGGCGAATGCGGCATCCCGCCCGTCACTTTTGAACGAGGCGTAGAGCTGGATCGAATCGCACTGCACGGCCTTCTCGCACCCGTAGAAATACACGGTGAACGTGTAGCCCGCCGCCGCGCTCTCGATCATCGGATCGCCGGTCGCGTCCTTGGAGATCAGCGCCTGATAGCCAGCCTTCATCATCGCCGCTGCGACCGACGTCGGATCGCTCGCGCAGATCATATCCTTTTCGCACGGCACGACATCCTTGGCCTGCGCCGGCCCTGCCGCCATGCCGGCCATCACCATCGCCGCAACCGTCGCCAAAACCGTCCGCATACAGCCCCCCCCTCTTGTGCTCACCAGCTGCGCTCACCCGCCGCAACCATAGCGGACACGGCCGCGCGCTCAATCCCGCCCGTCAGTCCGCCTGCATCACCGCCAGTTCGTGACCGTCGGGATCGCGGAAATGAAATCGTCGACCGCCGGGAAACGCAAAGACCGGCACCGTAATCGTGCCCCCGGCCCGCTCGACCGCCGCCTGCACGCTGGCAAGATCGTCGACCTCGATCACTGGCAAAGGCCGTGTCACCCGGTCCGCCCCGGCATCCAGCCCGACATCGGTATCGCCGGTGGTCGTGGCCGCATAATCGGGGCCATAGCCTGTGAAGGTCCATGCAAACGCCGCTGTGTAAAAGGCGCGGCTGGCCGCCAGATCACCGGTCGGCATCTCCAGATACTGCAATCGCGCCATTGCCATCCCCTTTTCCTGTTCTTGCTATGTTCTGCATCGCGAACTATGATTTGTCAATGACCCATCGCCGACCTTCGCGTGGAGCCACGTCGAATATCGTAAGCGGCCGGTTTGCCTTGGCGCAGGTCGAGGCGGACGGCGACTGGCTCGATGCGCGCGCCGATCTGGACGAAGTGCCGCCCCCCCTGCGCACCACCGTCACCGTCGAACACCCGAAAACGATCATCACCCGCAACACCTCCCCCGACGTGCCGTTCGACCGGTCGATCAACCCCTATCGCGGCTGCGACCAGCCCCGCAACGGTTATGCGAGCGTCCGAAGATGGTGGAATGCTGGCGTTCAAAGCCGTTTTGGAAGTGACTGATTGGTGATCGTCCGCTTTGGGTCTCGTGGCACTGGAAGAAGGCAATTCGCCCGGTAGACAGTCGTCCACTGGCCGGTATCGAGAAGCTGGAGGGCGCGTCCGCCAAGCGCGACACGCACTATTCGCGCGTCGCCTGCAACCCATGCATCCAGTGCACGCTCGAAAGTGAGGGCGCTCTTTTCGAATGGAAAGAAGTTCGACCAGAAGTCAGCAACGCCGAAATTGAGTTCGTCACCATTTTGAAGGCCAAGAGTGATGGGAAACGATAGCCCATCTTGTTCTGGAAACTCCCAAAGCACCTCAATGGGAGCGTCGGGGACAACGGTATAAACAAGCCTATGCCTCTCGGCGAAGCGAGTGAAAAGGGCGGTAGCTTCCTCGCTATGGTCGATCATGCACGGCGTTATCGCTCACCGACCCAATGTCCGCAATTAGGCGTTTTCAGACATTGCGCTACGGCTCGCGCTTGCACACTTGTTCGTGCTATGTTCTAATAATTAATGACCAAAAACGTAGGTCGTGGCGCGACCGAGAACACAATCAGCCGGCGGTTCAACCTACCTGACCGGGAACCCGACGGCGACTGGCTGGACGAGCGCCGTCTGATCGACGGTGCGCCGCCGAAGCAGCGAACCACCGTTACCGTGCTCAAGCCGAAGACCATCGTCACCTACAACACGTCGCCGGACGTCCCGTTTACCCAGTCCATTAACCCTTTTAACGGCTGCGAGCATGGGTGCGTTTACTGTTTCGCGCGGCCAAGCCATGCCTGGCACGACCTGTCGCCGGGGCTGGATTTCGAGAGTCGGCTGTTTGCCAAACCCGATGCGGCGGCGCTGCTGCGAGCGGCACTGGCCAAACCCGGATATGCCGTCGCGCCGATCGCGCTCGGTACCAACACCGATCCCTACCAGCCGATCGAGGCAGACTGGGCGATTACCCGGTCGATCGTCGCGGTGCTGGCCGAAACCGGGCATCCGCTGACCATCACGACCAAGTCCGACCGGATCCTGCGCGACCTGGACCTGCTGGGTCCGATGGCCGAGCGCGGGCTGGTGTCGGTGGTCGTGTCGATCACCAGCCTGGAGCCGAAGATCGCGATGACGCTGGAGCCGCGCGCCCCCCACCCCGAACGGCGGTTGCGCGCGGTGCGGCTGCTGGCCGACGCCGGCATCCCCGTGCATGTGTCGATCGCGCCGGTCATCCCGGGGATCACCGACCACGAGATCGAGCATCTGCTGGAGCGCGCGGCGCAGGCCGGGGCACGCGCCGCGTTCTTCATGCCCGTCCGCCTGCCGTGGGAGGTTGCGCCGCTTTTTCGCGCCTGGCTGGACACGCACTTCCCGGATCGCGCCGACAAGGTGATGGCGACGATCCGCTCGATCCGCGGCGGGCGGGACAACGACCCGGCTTTTCACTCGCGAATGAAGGGCCAGGGTCCAGGGGCGGACCTGTTGCGGACACGGTTTCGGATCGCCTGCCGCCGGCACGGCCTGAATGCCGAGCGCATTGTCCTGCGAACCGACCTGTTCCGCCCACCCGCCAGCGCACAGGGCACGCTGTTCTGATCGCGCGGCCACCACCGGTCAGGCCGTGGCGAGCGTGAAATCCTTATACTGTTCACGCAACGCGGTCTTCAGCAGTTTGCCGGTCGCGGTGTGCGGCAGCGAATCGACAAAGACGATCGCATCCGGCAACCACCAGCGCGCCACCTGTCCCGACAGATGCCCGGTGATCGCCGCCGCCGTCACCTCGCTTCCCGGCTTGCGCACGACCAGCAGCAGGGGCCGTTCGTCCCATTTCGGATGATCGACCCCGATCGCGGCGGCTTCCGCAACGTCGGGATGGCCGACCGCCGCGTTCTCCAGCTCGACCGAGCTGATCCATTCACCACCCGACTTGATAACGTCCTTGGCGCGGTCGGTGATCTGCATCGTGCCGTCCGGGTGGATGACCGCAACGTCGCCGGTGTCGAACCAGTTGTCGCCGTCGATCGCCGGGCCGCTCTCGTCCTGGAAGTAGCGCTGGATGACCCACGGTCCCCGGCAATGCAGCCGGCCCGAGCTTACCCCGTCGCGCGGCTGTTCGGTCCCGTCGTCGTCGACCACGCGCAGTTCGACCCCGAAGGGCACCCGGCCCTGACGCGCGACCTGATCGACCTGCTGGTCGAACGTCAGATCGTCCCAATCGGCGGAGCGCGCGCCCATCGTCCCGATCGGCGACGTCTCCGTCATGCCCCAGGCGTGGTTCACGCGGATGCCGGATCGCATCAGCCGCTCGATCATCGCGCGCGGTGCAGCGGACCCGCCGATTGTGACGAGTTCCAGATGCCGGGGCTGTTCGCCGGTCGCGTCGATATGCCCGAACATCCCCATCCAGACGGTCGGGACGCCCGCCGAATGGGTCACCTTCTCATCGTTCATCAGCGCGCACAGGACGGCAGGCTCGTTCACGGCGGAGAACACGAACTTCACGCCCGCCATCGCCCCGGCAAAGTTCAGCCCCCAGCCGGCGGCGTGGAACATCGGCACGATCGGCATCACGACGGACCGCGTATCCAGCCCGAACACCGCCGGCTGAATCTCCGCCATCGCATGGATCACCGACGACCGATGGCTGTACAGCACGCCCTTCGGATTACCGGTCGTGCCGCTGGTGTAGCACAACATGCACGGTTCGCGCTCGTCGCCCTCTGCCCAGGCATAGTCGCCGTCCTGCGCATCGACCATGGCGCGAAACGAATCCGGGCAGTCACCATCCATCACCACATAATGGTCGATGCTGGTCAGCCGGTCGCGCAGCCGGTCGACGATCGGCTGGAACGCGCGATCATAGAGCAGCACGCGGTCCTCGGCATGGTTGGCGATGTAGACCAGTTGATCGTCGAACAGCCGGGGGTTCAGCGTGTGCAGGACGCCGCCCATACCGATCACGCCGTACCACGCGGCCAGGTGATGGCCGTGGTTCATCGCCATCGTCGCAACCCGGTCGCCGCGCTTGATGCCAAGCGCTTCAAGCGCCTGCGCCAGTCTGCGCGCGTCGCGTGCAACGCCCGCCCAGTCCGACCGGGCTTCGCGCCCATCGGCCCATCGCGTGATGACCGGCCGGTCGCCATATTCGCGCGCGGCATGGTCGATCAGGCGCGGCACCCGCAATTCGAAATCCTGCATTGACCCAAGCATCGCTCTCTCCCGCAGACGCCCGGTGCACCGGGCATGCTATCCGACGAGCGCGAGCCTCGTTTCGGAGGCCTTCAGCGCAACGTCGGCGATACCGTGCAACGTCTCGATCCGGGCCGCAAGTTCGGCGTCCAGCAGGAAGTCGCGCCCCAGCAGCACAACCGCCTCCCCATCGCCCAGCGGCAGGCGCGCGCGCACCTCGCCACGCCCGCCACGATGATCGGCGAGCATTGCAGCCAGCGCGGCGAACGCGCGCTGGTCGGCGATCCTCACCTCGATCACGAACCGCGCGTTGCTGGCCAGCGTTTCGAACGGCTGGATTCGCGCGACCGACACGCGCGGCGTGTCCTCGCCCGGCTTGCGGTCGAGTTCGACCGTCACCAGTCCGCATCCGCCGACCTTGGCCGCCTCCTCCAGATCGCGGGCGACCGCATCGTCGAAACAGGTCGCGGCAAACTGTCCGCTCGCGTCCGACAGCATCGCCATCATGTACCGCTTGCCGCGCGCGGAGGTTCGCCAGCGCGCATCCTCGACCAGCACCGCCATCGTCGCGCCGGCCCGGCTGCCGTCACTGGGGATCGCGAGTTCGGTCAGCGCGGTATAGCTGCGCGCGCCGTGGCTCTTGGCGATATGCGCATAGCGATCGACCGGATGCGCGGAAAAATAGAAGCCGAACGCCTCCTTTTCCTGCTCCATTCGCTCGGCCAGCGTCCAGCGCGCGGTGGTCGACAGGCGGATCGCATCGCCGGCCGGCTCCGCGTCGCCGAACAGGCCACCCTGCCCGCTGGTCTTGGCCGCATGAGTTCGCGCGGCGATGGCAAGAATGGTCTCTGCGGCCGCATGGATCCCGGCGCGATTGGGATCGAGCGCGTCGAACGCGCCTGCTGCCGCCAGCGTCTCGACCTGGCGCTTGTTCAGCAGGCGCGGATCGACGCGTAATGCGATCGCATCAAGACCGGGATAGGGACCATTGGCCTCGCGCTCGACCACCAGCTTTTCCATCGCCCCCTCGCCGACGCTTTTCAGCGCGGCGAGCGCGAAGCGCACGGCGAGGCCGTCGGCGGTTTCCTCGACGTCGAACTCGGCCTGGCTCGCATTGATGCACGGCGGCAGCACGGCCACGCCCATCCGTCGCATATCGTCAACGAAGATGTTCAGCTTGTCTGTCTGCGCCATGTCGTAACACATCGAAGCCGCGTAGAATTCATGCGGATAATGCGCTTTCATCCACGCGGTCTGATAGGCCAGCAGCGCGTAAGCCGCGGCGTGACTCTTGTTGAAGCCATAGCCGGCGAACTTGTCAATCAAGTCGAACAGCTCGTTCGCCTTCGCCTTGGGGATGCCGTTCACCTCGGCGCATCCCTTGACGAAAATCGCGCGCTGCGCGTCCATCTCCGCCTTGATCTTCTTGCCCATCGCGCGGCGCAGCAGATCCGCGCCGCCCAGCGAAAAGCCGGCCAGGATCTGCGCGGCCTGCATCACCTGTTCCTGATAGACGAAAATCCCGTAGGTTTCGGACAGGATCTGTTCGAGCAGCGGATGCGGATAGGCGATATCCTCCTGCCCGTTCTTGCGCCGGCCGAAGCTCGGGATGTTGTCCATCGGCCCCGGTCGATAGAGCGACACGAGCGCGATGATGTCGCCGAAATTGGACGGCTTCACCGCCGACAGCGTGCGTCGCATCCCCTCGGACTCAAGCTGGAAGACGCCGACGGTGTCGCCCTTCTGGAGCAGCGCGTAGACGCCCTCGTCGTCCCAGGTCAGACCATCCAGATCGACAACTATCCCTCGCTTCGCAAGCAGTTGCAGGCCCTTCTTCAGCACCGACAGCGTCTTCAGGCCAAGAAAGTCGAACTTCACCAGCCCCGCGCCCTCGACATATTTCATGTCGAACTGGGTGACCGGCATGTCGGACCGGGGATCGCGGTACAGCGGCACCAGTTGCGCCAGCGGACGGTCGCCGATCACGACGCCGGCGGCATGGGTGGAGGAGTGGCGCGGCAGCCCCTCCAGCTTCATTGCAAGATCAAGTAACTTCCGTACCTGATTGTCATTGCTGTATTCCTTCGCCAGATCGCTGACACCGTTCAACGCGCGATCCAACGTCCAGGGATCGGTCGGATGGTTCGGCACCAGCTTGGCCAGCCGGTCGATCTGGCCATAGCTCATCTGCAGCACGCGGCCGGTATCCTTCAGGACGGCACGCGCCTTCAGCTTTCCGAAGGTGATGATCTGCGCGACCTGATCGCGCCCGTATTTTTCCTGGACATAGCGGATGACCTCGCCGCGGCGGGTTTCGCAGAAGTCGATGTCGAAATCGGGCATCGACACGCGCTCCGGGTTCAGGAATCGCTCGAACAGCAGGCCCAGCTTGATCGGATCGAGATCGGTGATCGTCAGCGCCCAGGCGACGACCGACCCCGCGCCCGAACCACGACCCGGGCCGACCGGGATGTCATGGTCCTTCGCCCATTTGATGAAATCCGCGACGATCAGGAAATAGCCGGGAAAACCCATCTGGACGATGACGTCGACCTCAAACGCCAGCCGCGCGCGATAGACCGCGCGCCAGTCGGGATCGTCCGCCGGTTGCGTCCCCAATTGCTCGATCCGGTCGAGCCGCGCTTCAAGTCCGGCAGCGGCATCGTCGCGCAACATCTTGGCTTCACCCGACAAATCGCCCGCCAGCGTTGGCAGGATCGGCTTGCGATACGGGGCCATCACCGCGCACCGTTGCGCCACGACCAAGGTGTTTTCGATCGCTTCGGGCAGGTCGGCGAACAGCGCCTTCATGGTGTCGGCGGACTTCAGCCATGCGTCGGGGCAACTGCGGATCCGGTCCGCGCTTTCGACATAGGTCGAATGGGCGATGCACAGCATGATGTCGTGAGCATCCCCGAACGCGCTTTCGGCAAAGCAGCACGGGTTGGTCGCGACCAGCGGCAGGTTGCGGGCATAGGCCAGGTCGATCAGCGCTCCCTCGGCCGCCGTCTCGGTCGCGTCGTTGCGGCGAGCCAGCTCGATATACAACCGGTCGGGGAACAGCGCCTGCAACTGATCGAGATAGGCGAACGCACGCTCGGGTTGCTGCTCGGCGAACAGGCGGGCCAGCGCCCCCTCCCCACCTGCGGTCAGCGCGATCAGTCCGTCGGTCCGCCCGGCCAATGCGGCCATCGACACATGCGCCGCCTGCTCGATCGGCCGGTCGAGATGCGCACGCGACACCAGCGCGCACAGATTTTCGTATCCGACCATGTCCTGCGCATACAGCGCGATCCAGTCGATCGCGTCGATCCCCTCGGGCATGTCGGGGCGCGACACGCCCAGCATGGTGCCGATGATCGGCTGGACGCCGTCCTTCTTCGCCGCGTCGGAAAACGCCATCGCCGCATACAGGCCGTTGCGGTCGGTCAGCGCGGCGGCAGGAAAGCCCTGCTTGCGCGCATGGGCGGCGATCGCCTTTGGCTCGATGGCGCCATCCAGCATGGTGTAGGACGAAAAGATACGAAGCGGTACGAACCCGGAGTGCATGGCCATGACCTAGGCCTTGCGGGATGATTCTACCAGCGGTCCGGAACTCCCGGCGCGACGGGCCGTTGCGCGGAAACTTTCATCGGCGAGGCACGGATCATGACGGATACACGCAATTTCGGCTCCGCGACGCCAAAGGTCGGCGCAGGCTGGGGCTGGATGCTCGCGTCGGGCGTGTTGTCGGCACTTCTGGGATTGGCCGCGTTCGTGTGGCCGTTCGCCGCGACCTATGCCGCGACGCTGGTGATCGGCATATTCTTCCTTATCGCCGGCGGCGTGTCGATCGCCGCCGGACTGGCGGGGCGCAGCCATGAGCGGCGTGGGTACGCGATCGGGTTCGGCATCCTGTCGCTGATCGTCGGGATGGTCATGGTATTTGCGCCAGCGACGGCAGCGCTGTCGCTGACCTTGATGGTTGCGCTCTGGCTCGGCCTGCGCGGCGCGATGGAGATCGGGTTTGGCACCCGTCTGAAGCGGGGACGCGGCTGGATGATCGGGCTTGGCATCCTGAACATCGTGCTCGCGGTCATCGTGTTGTCGACCCTGCCATTTTCCGCGCTGACGCTGCCCGGCTATATCCTCGGGATCAGTTTCCTGTTCAGCGGCATCACGTCGATCGCCGCCGCGCTGGACCACCGCAAGGGCGCGGCCGCGTTCGGATCGCCGGCCTGAACCGTCGCCCTACAGCAGCGCCTCGATCTCGGCGCGCAGATCCTCGGGTTTGGTCGTGGGGGCGTGACGTGCGACCGTATGGCCGGCCCGGTCGACCAGAAACTTGGTGAAGTTCCACTTGATCGCCTTCGTGCCCAGCACGCCGGGTGCGTCTGCCTTCAGGCGATCGAACAACGGGTCGGCGGAACCGCCGTTTACGTCGACACGCGCGAACACCGGAAAGGTGACGTCGTAAGTCAGCGAGCAGAAGCTGGCGATTTCGGCGGCATCGCCCGGTTCCTGCGCGCCGAACTGGTTGCACGGAAATGCCAGCACCGCGAATCCACGTTCGGCATAGTCGCGGTGGAGCGCCTCAAGACCGGCATATTGCGGCGTAAACCCGCATTTCGAGGCGGTGTTGACGATCAGAAGCACCTGGCCGGCGTAATCGGCCAGCGACACGCTGCCGCCATCCGCGCCCTTAACCGTGAAATCCGTTATGCCGGTCATGCCGAATACCTTCCGCGGGCGAGCAGGAATTGCAGGTTCTGCCGGACCGCCGGCCACTCGCGGTCGAGGATGCTGTATACGACGGTGTCACGCAACCGGCCATTCGCCATGACCTGATGCCCCCGCAACAGGCCGTCGCGCTTGGCCCCAAGACGCTCGATCGCGCGCTGGCTGGTCAAATTGAGCGCGTCGGTGCGGATCTGGACGCACTGGCATCCCATGACGTCGAAGGCCTGCGTCAACAGCAGCAACTTCGCCTCGGTATTGACGCCGGTCCGCTGCACCGCCCTGGCATAGAATGTGCCCCCAATCTCCAGCCGCCGATGCGCCGGGGCCATCCGCATGAACCGCGTACTGCCGACCACCATGCCCGCCGGATCGCACACCGCGAACGGCAGGGCGCGGCCATCGGCGTGATCGCGCTCGACCGCATCGAACCAGCGGTCCGGTGTCTTCAGCATCGACACATTGGCGTAGAACAGATCCCACAGATCGCCCGCCGACGCCGCTGTGACCAGATCACCCTCGTCGTCGCGCACCAGCGGGCGCAGGGTGACGTGCCGACCGACCAGCGTTGGCGTGTCGGTCCAGACGGTCACGTCAGCGTGCCCTCATGCAGGCGGACCAGCCGATCCATCTTCAGCGCCAGCCGTTCATTGTGGGTCGCGACCAGCGCCGCCGTCCCCTCCTCGCGCACCAGCCGCAGGAACTCGCCAAGCACGATGTCGGCGGTGTGCTCGTCCAGATTACCGGTCGGCTCGTCGGCCAGCACCAGCGCAGGCCGGTTGGCGAGCGCGCGCGCGACCGCGACACGCTGCTGCTCGCCACCCGACAACTGGCTCGGCCGATGGGTCAGCCGGTGGCCGAGGCCGAGCGCGGTCAGCAGGTCGGCGGCCCGCAACGCGGCGATATCACCCTCCTCGCCCTTCACCAGTTGTGGCAGCACGACATTCTCGGTCGCGTTGAAATCAGGCAGCAGGTGGTGGAACTGATAGACGAAGCCAAGGCTGTCACGGCGCACGACGGTGCGGCCGTGCGCGTCCAGCTTCGACGCCTCCTTACCGGCGATGCGGATCGACCCCTCGAACCCGCCCTCCAGCAGGCCGACCGCCTGTAGAAGGGTCGACTTGCCCGAACCGGATGGTCCCAGCAGCGCGACGATCTCGCCCGGCGCGATCGTCAGGTTGACGCCGCGCAGAACGTGGATGGTTTCCTCACCCTGCCTGAAGCTGCGCGCCAGCCCGGTGGTCTGGAGGACGGGTTCACTCATAACGCAACACCTGTACGGGATCGGTACTCGCCGCCTTCCACGCCGGATACAGCGTGGCCAGGAAGCTGAAGATCAGTGCCATCAGGGTGATGACGGTGACCTCGACCGGATCGGTCTTGGACGGCAGTTCGGTCAGGTATCGGATCGACGGATCCCACAGGTTCTGGCCGGTCACCAGCTGGATGAAGTTCACCACCCCCTGCCGGTAGAACAGGAACACGAACCCAAGGCCCAGCCCCGCGATCGTACCCAGCGCACCGATCGTCGTGCCGACCACCATGAAGATCCGCATCAGCCCACCACGAGTCGCCCCCATCGTCCGCAAAATCGCGATGTCCCGCGTCTTGGCGCGCACCAGCATGATGAGTGACGACAGGATGTTGAACACCGCGACCAGGATGATGATCGACAGTACCGTGAACATCGCCACCCGCTCGACCGCCAGCGCCTCGAACAACTGCGCGTTCATCGTCCGCCAGTCGGCGATCAGGCCGCGCCCGCCGATCTTCTGCGCCAGGGGCCGCAGGATCTGGTCCACCTTGTCCGCATCGGTCGTCTGCAGTTCGACCATCCCGACATTGTCGCCGAGCAGCAGCAGCGTCTGCGCATCCTCGATCGGCATCACGACATAGGCCTTGTCGTAATCGTACACGCCGATCTCGAAGATCGCACCGACGGTGTAGGCGACATAGCGCGGCATGGTGCCGAACGGCGTCGTCGCGCCGGCCGGATTGACCAGCGTTATGCTGCTGCCAACCTGTGCGCCCAGCGCCTCGGCGAGTCGCGAGCCGATGGCGATCCGGCCGCTGCCGGCAGTGATCGACGCCAGCGATCCCAGCACGATCTTGTTCTGGATCGTCGAATTGCGGCGGATATCCTCCACGCGCATCCCGCGCACCAGCACCGCCTCGACCCGGCCGTTATAGGTGGTCATCAGCGGCTGTTCGATCATCGGCACCGCGCGCGTGACGCCGGGCGTCGCCTTGGCCTGCGCCACGATGTCGCGCCAGTCGGGCAAGCGTCCACCGATGCCCTGCACTACCGCATGGCCGTTCAACCCGACGATCTTGTCGAACAGCTCGGCGCGAAAGCCGTTCATCACGCTCATCACGATAATGAGCGCGGCAACACCCAGCATCACCGCCACCAGGCTGATGGAAGCCACGAGAAAGATGAAGGCTTCCCCCTTGCCCGGCAGCAGATAGCGCCGGGCGATCATCCGTTCGTAGCGCGACAGGATCATGGGAAAAACAGGTCCGATAGGTAGGGTATGTTGCCCGGCTCTACGGCGGGCCGAACCGGCTGGCAACCGATGGTCACGCTGTTGCGGATTCGCCACAGCATCAGGGCAATCGTGGCGATGACGCCGCAAAGCCCGTGACAACAGCCGCCATGTTTCCTAGCAACACAATCACTGAGACACAGGCAATGGCCGTGGTTCGGGGATAACTCCAACGCCCCGCCGCAAAGGCGTGAGGGCGAGAGTGGGACAAGGGGGCTGACGAGCGATCGTCACGCAGGCGCCCGGATCGGAAACGGTCCGGGCGTTTGCTTGTCCGGCATCATCGAATACTTTCCACTGGCATCGGTTCTTTGCAAATCCGACCGGGTCACCCGTCGGATTCTGTCGTCAGGCGGCTGGCACCGGGCAGGGCGCGGGAGCTTCCAATTCACGCCCCCTGCCCGGCTCCAGCCCGCCCGTCACGGGTGTGGAACGTCGAAGCTGAACCGGATCAGAACGTCTTTGACAGGGTCACGCCATAGGTTCGTGGATCGCCCGGCTGACCCACGACCAGTCCGGTGCTCCCCGACTGGGTGGCGAGCAGTTCGTAATAGTCGGTGTCGAACGCATTGCGCAGCCAGCCAAAGACGTTCCAGTCGCCGTCCTTGCGATACCCCAGCCGGAAATTGGTCAGCGCATAGCCGTCGATATCGGTCGCGATCGACCGCGACGGGTTGGATGAGAAGGTCGACCGATAGCTGCCATCGACGCCGGCGTAGAACTGGCCATCGATCCCGAACAGGCTGGCGGGAAAATTGTATTCGCCACCATAGGAAAACGCCCATTTGGAAACGCCGGGAAGGATCTGGCCCGAGATATCGCAATTGGCCGGGCTGGCCCCGCCTGCCGTACCCGCCGCGCTGGCCGGATTGGTGGCGCTGGCCGCGCTGCCGCCCGACAGTTCGGGCGGGCATGGCGCGTCGACGAACTTGGCGTACTTCGCATCGGTGTAGGCGGCGTTGACGTAGAGGTTCAACCGTTCGGTCGGGCGGAAGGCGACATCGGCCTCCACGCCCTTCACCCGAACCTTCGCGGCATTGGCCAGATAGCCGCGCAGAACCCCAAGCTGTCCGTTGGTGACCGTCGCCTGATAATCGCCGATCTCGGTCCAGAAGGCGGCAAGATTGACCGTGGCGCGGCGGTTCAGGAACTGCGTCTTCAGGCCAAGCTCGTAATGATTGACCGTCTCCGGCTTCACCGTGCTGGCGGACAGGATCGGCATGTTGGCGGCGTCGAGCGGCAGGCCCGACAGGTTGATGCCGCCCGATTTGAAGCTGCGCGCATAGGTGGCATATCCATGGACATCGTCGCTGAAATCATAGGCTGCCGTCACGTCGCCGGATACATTCCAGTCATCGAAACTGGGGTCGTAGCTTTGCGGGGCCAGCACGCCGCGCTGGTCACTGTTCAAGATGCTGCTGCCAGTGCCGGTCACAACGGTCGAGACATAGGATCCATCCTTCTTGTCATAGTTGACGCGCAGCCCCGGCTGGATGCTGAAGCGGTCGGTGACATGCCAGGTCAGCTTGCCGAACGCGGCAGCGCTGGTGTTGGCAAAGCCGATCGTGTTGGTCGAGCGCAGGCCGTTCAGGACCGCGGGATTGTTCGCGTTGGTTGATATCGGGTTCAGCAGCCAGCGGCTCGCGGCGCTGCCCTGGACCTGCAACCCCTGCGTGTCGATCGTCTGGTGAAAGTAGAACAGACCGCCGACATAATCGACGGTGTTGGTCCCGTTCGACGCATAGCGCAGTTCCTGGCTGACCTGGCGCTGTTGCGACGGATTGGCCGACACCGACGTGATCGGCAGGCCGGTGAAGTCGCGGTCGTTCGACGGGTTCCAGTTCCAGAACCGCCACGCGCTGACCGACGTCAGCGTGCCCGGCCCGACATCCCATTCCGCCAGCAGCGACAGCCCGCCCAGTTCCTGCTTCGCTCGCAGCGGCGTGTCGAGGTCTGTCACCCGGTCGAACGCATTGGTGCTTGGCGGGGCATAACCGAAGGCGCGGGCCAGGGCCGCATATTGCCGGCTCAGCGGGCGCTGGGTTGGACCGGTGCGGGCATAGATCTGCGCGCAGCAATCCGGGTTCTGGTAGTTGTAATCCCCCGACAGCGTCAGGTTCAGGGTCGGCATCGCCCTCCACAGGATGCGGCTGCGGAGCGACAGGTTGTCCTGCGAATTGACATAGTGCCGCGAGGTCACGTTGTAGATCGTGCCGCGCCGGCTGGTATAGCCCGCGGACAGGCGGATCGCGACCGTGTCGTCGACCAGCGGCCCGGACACCGACGCCTTGGCCTGGACGAAATCGAGATTGCCGTACGTGACCTCCGCGCGCGCCTCGGGCGAAAAGCTGGGCGGGCGCGACGTCACGTTGATCGCGCCGGCCGTGGTGTTCTTGCCGTACAGCGTCCCTTGCGGTCCGCGCAGGATTTCGACCCGCTCGACATCGGTGAAGTCGAACGTCGCGGCGGCGATGCGCGCATTGTAGACCTGATCGACATAGATGCCGACGCCCTGTTCGATACCGTCGTTGGTCAGCCCGAACGGCGCCCCCAGCCCCCGGATGTTGGCGGCCGAATTGCGCGGGTTGGTCGAATAGAATTGCAGGCTGGGCTGCAACTGCGTCAGTCGGCCGACATTATAGGCCCCCGTCTCGGCCAGCGCCGACCCGCCGATGACCGACATGGCGATCGGCACGCGCTGGATCGATTCGGCGCGGCGGCGGGCGGTGACGATGATTTCCCCGCCGGCATCGCCGACCGCCGGCCCGGCCCGGCCTGTTTCATCGCCCTGGTCCGATTGCGTCGGTGCGGGTGTGGGGGGCGGCGGCGGAACGCTCACCGGCGCGGATTGCAGCAGGATGAGAGCGATGGTGATCGACATGACGAAGGCCCCTGAAGTGTAGTCCAGGCAATCGTCCACTGATTCGATGGGAAATGAAAGCGTGACGGCGTTGCCGCCACTAAAGCTGAACTTTACGACCTATTTTTCGTGCCGCCCGGATCTTGACGCCGCCGTGACGGCTCCCATTTTCCTGTCCGTGCGGTGCCGCTGACGGACCGCACGAAACCCTCGCGTCGCGGATGGTCCGGGCGCGGGACATCATCGCTTAGTGCTCAAGAGAGGCTTTAACATGCGACTTGATCTTACCCCCTATCGCCGTTCCACCATCGGCTTCGACCGGCTGTTCGACATGATCGAAACCAATTCGCGGGCGACGGCGGAAAATTATCCCCCGTTCAATCTGGAGCGGATCGCGCAGGACCGATACCGCATCACATTGGCGGTTGCCGGGTTCACCCGCGATGAAATCGACATAACCGCGCAGCAAAACCTGCTGCTGGTGGCCGGTCGCAAGGACGAACCGAAATCGGAGGGGCAGTTCCTGCACGTCGGCATCGCCAATCGCAGCTTTGAACGCCGTTTCGAACTGGCCGATTTCGTGCTGGTCGACGATGCACGGCTGAACGACGGTCTGCTCGTTATCGACCTGGTCCGCGAAGTGCCCGAGGCGATGAAGCCGAAGTCGGTGGCGATCCGGTCTGGCACACCGCTGAGCGCCGTCGACGCCGCGCCAACGGTCGATCAGGCCGCCTAAGTCGAAAAGGTGCCTCGTCCGCACGGACGGGGCACCTGCTTTCGGATCAGACCAGCCGGCTTTGCGCCACCGCCGCCGCGATGAAGCTGGCGAACAGGGGATGCGGGTCGAACGGCTTTGATTTCAGTTCGGGGTGGAACTGAACCCCGACGAACCACGGATGATCGGGCCGCTCGACGATCTCGGGCAATGTGTCGTCCGGCGACATGCCGGAGAATACCAGTCCGCCTTTTTCCAGCGCCTCGCGATAATTGGTGTTGACCTCGTAGCGGTGCCGGTGCCGTTCGCTGATCGCAGTGCCGCCATAGATCGACGCGACCACGCTGTTCCCGTCGAGCTTCGCGTCATACGCGCCCAGCCGCATCGTGCCGCCCAAATCGCCGCTCGCCTCGCGCTTCTCCAGCCCGTCTCGGCCCATCCATTCGTTGATGAGGCCGACGACCGGCTGGCTGGTCGGGCCGAACTCGGTCGATGATGCGTCGGTGATGCCGGCAGTATCGCGGGCGGCCTCGACACAGGCCATCTGCATGCCGAAGCAGATGCCGAAATACGGCACGCGCTTTTCCCGCGCAAACCGCACGCTGGCGATCTTGCCCTCGGCCCCGCGCTCGCCGAACGCGCCCGGGACCAGGATCGCGTGCAGCGGCTCCAGGCTGGCGGCGATATCGGCGTCGTCGCCCTCGAACAGTTCGGCGTCGATCCAGCGGATGTTGACCTTGACCCGGTTGGCGATGCCGCCATGCACCAGCGCCTCGTTCAACGACTTGTACGCATCCTGCAGGCCGACATATTTGCCGACGACGCCGACCGTCACCTCGCCCTCCGGGTTGGTCAGGCGGTCGGTAATCTCGGTCCAGCGCGACAGGTCGGGCTTGCCCTCGACCGGCAGGCCGAACGCACGCAGGACTTCCTCGTCCAGCCCCTCGCCGTGATATTGCAGGGGTACGGCGTAGATGCTCTTGGCATCCAGTGCCGGAATCACGGCTGAGGCCGGCACGTTGCAGAACTGCGCGATCTTGGCCCGGTCCGACGCTGGCAGCGGGTGTTCGCAGCGGCAGACCAGCACATCGGGCTGCACGCCCAGCGCGGCCAGTTCGCGCACCGAATGCTGGGTCGGCTTGGTCTTCAACTCGCCGGCGGCGGCGATATAGGGCACCAGCGTGACGTGGATGCTGATCGCATTGCCGCGACCCAGATCGTTCTTCAACTGGCGGATTGACTCGATGAACGGCAGCGATTCGATATCGCCGACCGTTCCGCCGATCTCGCACAGCACGAAATCGAGATCGTCGGTTTCGGCCCGCGCGAACGCCTTGATCGCGTCGGTGACGTGCGGAATGACCTGCACCGTCGCGCCCAGATAGTCGCCGCGCCGCTCGCGCTGGATGATCGTCTGATATATCCGGCCCGACGTGACGTTGTCGCTCTGGCGCGAGGGTACGCCGGTGAAGCGTTCGTAATGGCCAAGGTCGAGGTCGGTTTCCGCGCCGTCGTCGGTCACATAGACCTCGCCGTGCTGATACGGACTCATCGTGCCGGGATCGACGTTCAGATAGGGATCGAACTTGCGGATCCGCACACGGTAGCCGCGCGCCTGCAACAGCGCCGCCAGCGATGCCGCCATGAGACCTTTGCCGAGCGACGAGACCACGCCGCCGGTGATGAAAATAAACCGCGCCATGGGAGATACCGCCTAGCGTGTAATGATGTCGAACGAAAGCCTCCCGCGCGACGCGCGGGGGCGATTTAACGGTAGCGCGTGGCCGTCAGTTGGCCAGCGGTACGGCGCTGTTGTCAGCGGGTGCGGCAGCGGGGGCCGCCGGGGCGCCGGCCACCGGAGCCTGCGCCACGGGCTTGCGCGCGAGCGACGTGTCGATCGCGCCGCTGCGATGGTTGGCGGCGAATACCGCCAGCACGATCGAGAAGCCGACAAACAGCGTCGCCAGGATGGTCGTGGCACGGGTCAGGAAATCCGCCGCGCCACGCGCCGACATCAGGCCGGACGGGCTGCCGCCCATGCCCAGGCCGCCGCCTTCCGACCGCTGCATGAGGATCACCGTGACGAGCGCGGCGGCGATGATGGCGTGGACGACGAGAAGAAAGGCGAACATGGGCGCAGGGCTGTCCCGGATATGAGTGCGAAGGCGCGCACATAGGCGAGCCTGCGCCGGCGATCAACCGCGGTGGCGATAGCTCCCACCCGGACGGATACCGCCCGGCCGCGCCATGCGTCGGACAAAAGCCCGACCCCCGGGGAAACCACCGGCCCATGCGGGCGTTATACAAACGAAATGAAATGATGGTGTCGACCTCAGGCATCACTCCGAAAACCGGACGACCTCCAAAGTTGGAAAATCGCGTGGCTTCTTTTGTCGGACCCCCCCTGTCCAGCTGGATGGCGACCCTGATCGACTATGTACGCTCGGGCGAGCCGGACCTCACCAATCGGCAGATGGCGTTGCTGCTGGTCGTGTACCTCAAGCCCGGGCCTCATACGGTACGCGGGTTGGCACGTGCGCTCAACGTGTCTAAGCCGGTTGTCACTCGCGCCTTGAACAGGCTCGGTGCGCTCGGCTATCTGCGCCGTCAGCGTGACGATAGCGACAAACGTAATATCTTTATCGCGCAGACGGCGGAAGGGGCAGATTTTCTTGAAGAATTCGGGCAGCTTATCGGCATTGGCGACAGCCCTGCCGACCGCCGGGCCAGCGCATAAGAGTTTTGCGCTGACCGGGCGATCCGTAACGCTCGACCCGCGCACCCATGCCGTTCGTGCCGATATCGCCGATATCCGCCTCGCCGATCAGGTTTTTGCGCCGCATTATGCCGTGCCCATGCCGCAAATCGTGACTGTCCCGGTTTCCCTGATGGCCGCGCGCCAGGACGGCGCGGACGTCCTGGCACAGCTTCAACCGGGTGAAACGTTTGAAATGCTGGAAATTGCCGGACCCAAGGCCTGGGGCATCGCCGTGGCGCACGGGCTGGTCGGTTATGTCGACCGGTCCGCGCTGGACAGTGGTGTACGGTCATGAGCGATAGCGTATTCATCGACGGCGCGGCGGGTACGACGGGGCTGGAAATTCGTGATCGCCTTGCCGGTCGCAGCGATATCAGCCTGATGACCATCGACGATTCGCGGCGCAAGGATGCTGCTGCCCGGCGTGAGGCGCTGAACGAGGCCGATTATGTCATCCTCTGCCTGCCCGACGATGCGGCGCGCGAGGCGGTGACGCTGATCGACAACAAGCGAACCCGGGTGATCGACGCGTCCAGCGCGCACCGGGTCGCTCCCGGTTGGGTCTATGGCTTTGCCGAGCTGGAGGCGGATCAGGCCGAGCGGATCGCCAACGCCACTCGCGTGACGAACCCCGGCTGCTATCCCACCGGGTTTCTGGCGCTGGTCCGGCCGCTTGTGCGGGCCGGTCTGGTGCCAGCGGACTGGCCGCTCTGCGTCAATGCCGCGTCCGGCTATTCCGGCGGCGGCAAGGCGATGGTCGCCGAGTTCGAGCAGGGCGGCACCGACACCGCGTTCCGTGCCTACGCCCTTGGCCTCGCGCACAAGCATGCGCCGGAGATGACCCGGCATGCCGGTCTGGCCTATGCGCCGATCTTCGCGCCGTCCGTCGCCAGAACCTATCGCGGTATGCTGACCGAAGTGCCGCTGCACCTGCACGCCATGCCCGGCGCACCGACGCTGGACGCGGTGCGCGAGGTATTGACCGAAGCCTATGCCGACAGCCGGGTCGTTCGCATCGGCGACGGCGCGCCGGCGGCCATCACGATCGAAGCCGATGCCGGCAAGGACCGTATGACCCTGCACGTCTGCGGCAACGCCGACACCGGCCAGGCGCGACTGGTCGCCACGCTCGACAATCTGGGCAAGGGGGCCGGTGGGGCCGCCGTCCAGAATCTTAATATCATGGCCGGGCTTGACCCGGTCGCCGGCCTGGCGCTCTAGGCGCGCGGGTCCCCAAGGAGGCGTCATGCGGCAACCGGTTTCAAAATTGCTCCTGTTCGGGGCGACGGGCGATCTTGCGCAGCGGATGCTGCTGCCGTCGCTGTTCGGCCTGCACGCCGACGGGCTGCTGCCGGAGGATCTGACGATCACCGGCACGGCGCGGTCGGATCATGACGACGCGTCGTTCCGCAAGTTCACGAAGGCGGCGCTCGACGAGTTCCTGCCGGACGATCGCAAGGATGCCGAGGCGATCAAGACCTTCCTGCACCGTATCGGCTACCAGCCCGTCGATGCGTCGAAGACCGAAGGGTTTCCCGCGCTGGCCGAAAACGTCGGCGATGTCGCGGGTGGTCTTGCCATCTTCCTGTCGACCGCGCCGTCGCTGTTCGAGGCGACGATCAAGGGCCTCGAATCGGTCGGGCTGGCCGGCGACACGGTACGGATCGGCCTGGAAAAGCCGCTGGGCTATGACCTGGAGTCGAGCCGCGAGATCAACGACGCGGTCGCCTCTGCCTTTCCCGAGGAGCGGATTTTCCGCATCGACCATTATCTGGGCAAGGAAACCGTCCAGAACATCCTCGCCCTGCGCTTCGGCAATTCGTTCTTCGAACCCGTGTGGAACGCGCGCGGCATCGACAATGTCCAGATCACGATCGCCGAGACGGTCGGGCTTGAGGATCGCGCGGGCTATTACGAGGGCGCCGGCGCGCTGCGTGACATGGTGCAGAACCATATGCTCCAGCTGCTCGCGCTGATCGCGATGGAGCCGCCCGCCCGTTTCGACGGCACGGCGATCCGCGACGAAAAGGCCAAGGTGTTCCGTTCGCTGCGGCAGATCGCGCCCGAGGATGTGCCGCACAGCACCGTGACCGGCCAATATGGCGACGGTGCCGTCGGTGGCGCGATCGTCAAGAGCTATGCCGAGGAACTGGGCAAGCCGTCCAAGACCGAGACGTTCGTCGCGATCAAGGCGCATGTCGACAACTGGCGCTGGCAGGGTGTTCCCTTCTACCTGCGCACCGGCAAGCGGATGCCCGCCCGTCGGAGCGAGATCGCGATCCAATTCAAGGCGGTGCCCCATTCGATGTTCGCCGGACGCGGCGGGGTACTTCAGCCCAACATGCTCATCATCCGGTTGCAGCCGGAGGAATATGTCCAGCTGCTGGTGATGGCCAAGGAACCCGGCCTTGACCGCGACGGCATCCGCCTGCGCGAAGTACCGCTGAACCTGTCGATGGATGCCGAGTTCGCCGGATCGCGCCGCCGGATCGCTTATGAACGCCTGCTGCTCGATCTGATCGAAGGCGACCAGACCTTGTTCGTCCGCCGTGACGAGGTCGAGGCGCAGTGGCAGTGGATCGACGCGATCCGAAAAGGCTGGGACATCAACGACGTGAAGCCCAAGAGCTATGGCTCGGGCAGCTGGGGGCCTTCCGCCGCGGTCGCGCTGACCGAGCGTGACGGCGTTACCTGGCAGGACGACTGACTTTCATCGCCGGGCGGCATGTGCTGCCCGGCCAACACGAGTTTGAGTACATGACCGAGATCGAATGGTGGGATTATGACGACGCCGCCGAGATGGCCGCGGCCGTCGCCGGCGATGTTCAGTTCATCATCGAAAGCGCGATCGACGCGCGCGGCGCGGCGGTGATCGCGTTGGCCGGCGGCAAGACGCCGGTGCCGATCTATGAAAAGCTGAGCGCGGCCAAGCTCGACTGGAAGCGCGTCACCATCGTCCCCACCGACGAGCGCGTCGTGCCGCTGGGCGACCCGTTGTCGAACGTGACGATGATCGCCAAGACCTTCCTGCCCAAGGGCGCGCGGGTCATGCCGATCGTCAGCAACGCGGCCGCCGACTACAAGGCGGCCGGCCGCTCGGCCGACGCGCTGATGCAGGATCTGCACTGGCCGCTCGACCTATGCCTGCTGGGTGTCGGCGGCGACGGGCATACCGCGTCGATCTTCCCCGGCCCGGATTATGACGAGGCGATCGCCGGTCCCAAGGAGCGCCGCGCGCTGGGCGTCATGCCCGATCCGCTGCCGCCCGAGGCGCCGGTGCCACGCGTCACGTTGAGCCGCGAAGGCATCATCACCGCGCGTGCGCTCATCATCGCTTGCAGCGGTGCCGCCAAGCGCAAGGTCATCGAACAGGCGATCGAGCAGGGACCGTCGTCGAAATACCCGATCGGTCGCCTGCTGGCCGACGTCGAACTGCCGGTCGATATCCACTGGAGCGCCGAATGACTCTCAACGCCGTCGTATCCGCCGTCACCGACCGCATCATCGCCCGGTCGAAGGACAGCCGTGCCGCCTATCTGGCGCTGATCCAGAGCGAGGGTGAGGGCACGATACGACGGCCCAATCTGGGCTGCGCCAATCTGGCCCACGCCTATGCCGGAACCGAGGAGGACCGCGACGCCATGAAGGCGGATCGCGGCATGAACATCGGCATCGTCACCGCGTACAACGACATGCTGAGCGCGCATGCGGTCTATTACCGCTATCCCGAACTGATGAAGGTCTGGGCGCGCGAAGTCGGGGCGACTGCACAGGTCGCCGGCGGCGTGCCGGCGATGTGTGACGGCGTGACGCAGGGCTATCCCGGCATGGAATTGTCGCTGTTCAGCCGCGACACGATCGCGCTGTCGACCGCGATCGCGCTGTCCCACGGCACCTTCGAGGGTGCGGCCCTGCTCGGCATCTGCGACAAGATCGTGCCGGGTCTGCTGATGGGTGCGCTGCGCTTCGGGCATCTGCCGATGATCTTGATCCCAGGCGGACCAATGCCGTCGGGCCTGCCGAACAAGGCCAAGGCCGCCGTTCGCGAGCAGTTCGCCGAAGGCAAGGTCGGCCGCGACGAGTTGCTGGAAGCCGAGATCGGGGCCTATCATTCCAAGGGCACCTGCACCTTCTACGGCACCGCCAACACCAACCAGATGATGATGGAGGTCATGGGCCTGCACATGCCCGGTTCCGCCTTCGTCAATCCGGGCACCAAGCTGCGGCAGGAACTGACGCGCGCGGCGGTCCACCGGCTCGCGAAGATCGGTGCGCGCGGCGATTCGTACCGGCCGATCGGCCACTGTGTCGACGAACGGTCGATCGTCAACGCGGCGGTCGGCCTGCTGGCTACCGGCGGATCGACCAACCATCTGTTGCACGTTCCCGCCATTGCGCGCGCGGCCGGCGTCATCATCGACTGGGAGGATTTCGACCGGTTGTCGGCGGCGGTGCCGTTGCTGGCGCGCGTCTATCCGAACGGATCGGCCGACGTGAACGGGTTCGAGGCGGCGGGCGGCATGGCCTATGTCATCCGCGAGTTGCTTGGGGCTGGCCTGCTGCATGGCGATATCATGACCGTGTCGGGGGACAGCCTGGCGGCCTATGCCGAAAAGCCGGTGATCGCGGGCGACGCGCTGACGTGGCAGCCGGTCGGCGACAGCGGCGACGACACGATCCTGCGCCCCGCCGCCGCGCCGTTCTCGGCCGATGGCGGCATGCGCATCCTGGCTGGCAATATCGGTCGCGCCTGTATCAAGGTCAGCGCGGTCGAGCGTGACCGCTGGATCGTCGAGGCTCCTGCCCGCGTGTTCGAGGATCAGTTGGACGTGCTAGAGGCGTTCAAGGCCGGCACGCTGGAGCAGGATGTCGTCGTCGTCGTCCGCTTCCAGGGACCACGCGCCAACGGCATGCCCGAGTTGCACAAGCTGACACCCGCGCTGGGCGTGCTGCAGAATCGTGGGTTCAAGGTCGCGCTCGTGACCGATGGCCGTATGTCGGGCGCGAGCGGCAAGGTGCCGTGCGCGATCCATTGTTCACCGGAAGCACTGCTCGACGGTGCGATCGGCCGGATCCGCGACGGCGACATGATCCGCGTCGATGCCGTCAACGGTACGCTGGATGCGCTGGTCGATCCGGCGGAATGGGCCGCGCGCGAACCCGCCCCCGCCCCGGTCGCCGCCGAGGGCATGGGCCGCGAACTGTTCGGCCTGTTCCGCGGCAACGCCGACGAGGCCGAAAAGGGCGCGTCCGCCGTGCTGGCCGGCGCCGGACTGTAATCATCCAGACCTGGGGTCAACCCGGCGCGAATCTCAGGAGAGACGACATGGAAATCGTAAGCGTCGACATCGGCGGCACCCACGCCCGCTTCGCCATCGCCGAAGTCGAGGATGGCCGGGTCGTCCATCTGGGCGAGCCGGTGACGCAGAAGACGGCCGAACATGCCAGCCTCCAGACCGCGTGGCAGGCGTTCGAGGCGAGCCATGGCCGCCCGCTGCCCCGCAAGGCCGCGTTCGCGGTCGCCTCGCCGATCACCGGCGATGTCATCCGCCTGACCAACAATCCGTGGACGATCCGCCAGTCGCTCATCACCGAGCGGCTGAACGTTGACGACTGGGTCTTCATCAACGATTTCGGCGCGGTCGGCCATGCCGTCGCGCAGGTGCCGCAGAGCGATTTCCTGCATGTCTGCGGCCCCGACGTGCCGCTGCCGGTCGAAGGCGTCACCACCGTCTGTGGTCCGGGCACGGGTCTTGGCGTGGCACAGGTGCTGCACAAGAAGGGCCAGTATCATGTACTGGAGACCGAGGGCGGGCACATGGACTTCGCGCCGCTCGACGGGATCGAGGACGCGATCGTCAAGCGGCTGCGCAAGACCTATACCCGCGTGTCGGCCGAACGCATCGTGTCCGGCCCGGGCATCGTCGCGATCTACGAAACGCTCGCCACGCTGGAGGGGCGCCCCGTTCCCAGCCATGACGACAAGACGATCTGGACCGAGGCGCTGGGTGGCACCGACTCCATCGCGCTGGCCGCGCTGGACCGGTTCTGCCTGTCCCTTGGCGCGGTCGCTGGCGATCTGGCGCTGGCGCACGGGGCCAAGGCGGTCGTGATCGCCGGCGGCCTCGGCTACCGGATCAAGGATCATCTGGAGCGGTCGGCGTTCGACCAGCGCTTTGTCGCCAAGGGCCGGTTCCAGTCGCTGATGGCGTCGATCCCGGTCAAGCTCATCACTCATCCGCAGCCGGGCCTGTTCGGGGCAGCGGCGGCCTTCGCACAGGAACACACGCTATGACCGACACCCTGCTTGATATCGGCGCGATCATGCGCACCAGCGCCGTCATTCCGGTGCTGGTCATCGACGATGCCGCCACCGCCCGCCCGCTCGCCGAGGCGCTGGTCGCTGGTGGCCTGCGCGTGCTGGAAGTCACGATGCGCACGCCCGCCGCGCTGGAGGCGATCGCCGAAATGAAGAAGGTGCCCGGTGCGATCGTCGGTGCGGGCACCGTCGTCAACGCCAAGCAGTTTGCGCGGGTCATGGACGCCGGCGCGGAGTTCATCGTCTCGCCCGGCCTGACCGAACGGCTGGCCGACCCGATCATCGCCAGCGGCGTCCCATTCCTGCCGGGCATTTCCGATGCGGCCGACATCATGCGCGGCCTCGACCTCGGCCTCGACCATTTCAAATTCTTCCCGGCGGAGGCGAGCGGCGGGCTGAAGGCGCTGAAGGCGCTGGCCGCGCCGTTCTATCAGTGCCGGTTCTGCCCGACCGGTGGTATCACCGAGGCCAGCGCGCCCGAGTGGCTGGCGTTCGACCGCGTCCTGTGCGTCGGCGGCAGCTGGATCACCGGCGGGTCGATGGCTGATGTCGAGGCGAGGGCGCGCGCGGCGTCGGCCTTGCGCGGCTGAACAGATCCTCTGTCATCCTCGCGCAGGCGAGGATGACAGGCCCGCCTACATTTCCCCTCGCGCGCGGCGGATGGCGTACCATTTGGTAACGTTAGCGTTGTGTTCGGCCAATGTGTTCGCAAACACATGGCCACCAGTGCCATCGGCAACAAAGTATAGCGCGGTCGTCTTTTCCGGGTTCAGCACCGCGTCGATCGACGCCCGCCCCGGATTAGCGATCGGCCCGACCGGCAGACCGGGCGAAGCGTAAGTATTGTAGCCATTCTTGTCCTGAAGCTCCGACCGCTTGATGCGCCGGCCGAGCGGACGCCCCTTGGTGATCGGATAGATCACGGTCGGATCGGCCTGAAGCGGCATGCCGAGGCGCAGGCGGTTCCCATAGACGGCGGCCACCATGCGGCGTTCCGACGGCTTGCCCGTCTCCTTCTCGACGATCGACGCCAGGATGATGGCCTGTGCGGGCGTGGTGACCGCGATGCCGGGCTTGCGCGCGGCCCAGGCCTTGACGAGATAGGCGTCCATCGCCCGTTGCATCCGCGTGACGACGCTGGCGCGCGTATCCCCACGCTGGAACGCATAGCTGTCGGGCAGGATCGACCCTTCGGTCGGTACGGGAACGCTGCCGACCAGACCATCGGCCTTCGCGAGCGCGTCGTGGACGAGCACCGAGGGATACCCCTCAGGCACGACCACCAGCCGTTGCAGCGCCTTGCCACCCTGCAACAATTTCAGGATGTCGGACTGGCTGGCATGGGCGGGAATGCGGTATTCACCGGCCTTGATCGGATCGCCGGACCCGAAAATGCGCGCATAGAGACGGAAGCGGCTGGCGGAGGGGATCGCGCCCGCCGTCTCCAGTTCGGCAGCGGCCTTGGCGAGCGTCGATCCGTCCGCGACATCGACCGTCAGCGTGCGCGGTGCCGGACCGGACCCGCCCCAGCTTTGCACCACGACGAACAGGGCGATGCCGGCCAGCAGCACGACGAGCAGGCTCAAGCAGCCGACTTTACGCATTCATCAACCCCATCGTTCCTCCGCGAAGCCGGAGGTCCAGTCCAACGCCTCGGTCTGGACCCCCGCCTGCACGGGGGAACAGGATCCGGCTCAAATCGCCTTCATCACCAGCGATGCGTTGGTGCCGCCGAAGCCGAAGGAATTGTTCAGCACGGCCCGCACTTCGCGCTTCCGGGCGACATGCGGCACAAGGTCGACGCCCTCGGCCCCCTCCTCCGGATTGTCGAGGTTCAGCGTCGGGGGGACGATCTGGTCGCGCATTGCCAGGATGCAGAAGATGCTCTCCACCGCGCCAGCGCCACCAAGCAGATGGCCGATCGCCGACTTGGTCGAACTCATCGACAGCCCGCCGATCGCATCGCCGAACAGCCGCTTGACTGCGCCCAGCTCGATCATGTCCGCCATGGTCGAGGTGCCATGGGCGTTGATATAGTCGATGTCGGACAGCGCGAGGCCGGACCGCTTCATCGCCATTTCCATCGAGCGATAGGCACCCGACCCCTCCGGCTCCGGCGCGGTGACGTGATAGGCGTCGCCCGACAGGCCGTACCCGACCACCTCGCAATAGATCTTGGCACCGCGTGCCTTGGCCCGCTCATATTCCTCCAGCACGACGACGCCAGCGCCCTCGCCCATGACGAAGCCGTCGCGGTCGCGGTCATAGGGGCGGCTGGCCTGTTCCGGCCGGTCGTTGAAACTGGTGTTCAGCGCGCGTGCCGCGGCAAAACCGGCGATGCCGATCGGGCAGATCGTGCTTTCGGCACCACCGGCCAGCATCACGTCCGCATCGTCCATCGCGATCATCCGCGCGGCGTCGCCGATCGAATGCGCGCCGGTCGAGCAGGCCGTGACGACCGCGTGATTCGGTCCCATCAACCCGTGCTGGATCGAAACCTGACCGGAAATCAGATTGATGAGCCGGCCATGGACGAAATGCGGCGAAACGCGCTTCGGTCCCTTTTCGGCGAGCACCAGCGATTCGCTCTCGATTCCGGGCAGGCCGCCGATGCCCGAGCCGATCGAGCAACCGGCGCGAAACCGCTCGGCCTCGGTCATCTGCGTGAGGCCGGCGTCTTCCAGCGCCTGTCCCGCGGCGTCGATGCCATAGACGATGAAGGGGTCGACCTGCCGCTGGATCTTGTAATCCACGCGCTTGTCGGGATCGAAGCCGTATGGATGGTCCGCCGGCTTTACTTCGCAGGCGATCAGACACTTCTGATCGGACGCGTCGAAACGCGTGATCGGGCCAGCGCCCGATTTGCCCGCGATCAGGTTTGCCCAGGCCAGTTCGACCTCCGCACCAAGCGGGGTCACCAGACCCAGGCCGGTTACGACAACGCGCCGCATACCTCTCACTCCATCCAGTCCAAACATTCGGCCACCCGCGCGCCGGATAGTCGATACCAAAACGGCCCCCCGCCCACTGTGCCGGGGACGGGGGGCCGTTCTAATCCAGCCCTGACGGGCGCAGGCGAGGCAAAGGCCCGACCTGCTGGATCTTACGCCTTGTGCTCGTCGATATAGGTGATCGCGTCCTTGACGGTCGTGATCTTCTCGGCGGCATCGTCCGGAATCTCGACGCCGAATTCTTCCTCGAACGCCATGACCAGCTCGACGATGTCGAGGCTGTCAGCACCCAGGTCGTCGATGAAGCTCGCGTCCTCGGTCACCTTTTCGGCTTCAACGCCGAGATGCTCGACGACGATCTTCTTCACGCGGTCGGCGGTCTCGCTCATGGTAGTCCCTCTTCGTTTGGGTAATTTCGAGTATTCCTGAACGCACCTAGAACGGGGTCGTTCACGTGGCAAGCATCAGATCATCGCCATCCCGCCGTTCACATGCACGGTCTGGCCCGTGACGTATCCGGCTTCGCGGCTGGCGAGGTACACGACAGCGGCGGCCACGTCAGCCCCCTCGCCCAGCTTGCCCGCCGGGATCCGCGTGGTCAGTGCCGCCTTCTGCGCCTCGGGCAGCCCGTCGGTCATCGCCGACGCGATGAATCCCGGCGCGACGCAGTTCACGGTGATGCCACGGCTGGCCAGTTCCTGCGCCATCGCCTTCGACATGCCGACAAGGCCTGCCTTGGACGCGGCATAATTGGCCTGGCCCGGGTTGCCGGTCGCGCCGACGACCGAGGTGATCGACACGATCCGGCCGAACCGCGCCTTCATCATCGGTTTGGCGGCGGCACGGCAAAGGCGGAACGCCGCCTCCAGGTTGACGCGGATCACCTGATCCCATTCGTCGTCCTTCATCCGCATGAGCAGGTTGTCGCGCGTGACCCCGGCGTTGTTGACCAGAATGTCGAGCCTGCCGAGCGCGGCCACCGCCTGCGGTGCCAGCGCATCGACCGCCGCCCCGTCCGACAGATTGCACGGCAGCGCGACATGGTCGCCCGGCAGCGTGGCCCGAAACGCCTCCAGCTTGTCCGCATTCGAACCGGACACCGCCAGCCGCGCCCCCTGCGCGGCCAGCGCCTGCGCTATGGCGGAACCGATACCGCCGGATGCGCCGGTCACCAGTGCGGTCATGCCTGTCAGGTCGAACATGATACTCTCCTTCGTGTGTCGTAGTGCTGTCGGTCGCGTTACAGCGTCTTCAGCAGCGCCTCGATATCGTCCATCGTGATGACGCTGGTCGCGGTCACGTCGGGGGCGATGCGTTTGACCATCGGGGCAAGAACCTTGCCGCCGAACTCGACGAAGCCGTGGACCCCGGCCGATTCCATCGCCAGCACCGATTCGCGCCAGCGGACCATGCCGGTGACCTGCTCTACCAGCAGCCGGCGGATCGTATCGGGGTCGCTGACGGGCGCGGCGGTGACGTTGGCGAAGACGGGCACCAGCGGCGCGTCGATCCTGGCCTCGTCCAGCGCGGCCTCCATAGCATAGGCGGCCGGCTGCATCAGCGAACAGTGGAACGGCGCCGACACCGGCAGGGCCATCGCCCGCTTGGCACCGTGATCCTTGGCGATGGCGATGGCGCGGTCGATCGCGGCCCTGGTGCCTGAAATCACGACCTGGGTCGGGTCATTATCGTTGGCGACCGCGCAGACATCGCCCTGCGCCGCCGCGTCGGCGATCGCCTGCGCCCTGGCCAGATCGGCACCCAGCAGCACGGCCATGCCGCCCTCGCCCACCGGCACCGCCGACTGCATGGCCAGCCCTCGCAGCTTCAGCAGACGCGCCGTGGTCGTCAGGTCGATCGCACCCGCCGCACACAGCGCGCTGTATTCACCCAGGCTGTGGCCGGCGACATAATCGGCCTTGTCCGCCAGCCGGACGTTGCCCTCCACCTCCAGCACGCGCAGCGTGGCGATGGCGTTGGCCATGATTGCCGGCTGCGCATTCTGCGTCAGCACCAGTTCCTCGGCCGGACCATCGGCCATCAGCCGGAACAGGTGCTGCCCCAGCGCCTCGTCGACTTCCTGGAATACGGCCCGCGCCGTCGGACTGGCATCGGCGAGCGCACGGCCCATGCCGACGATCTGGCTGCCCTGCCCCGGAAAGATGAACGCACGCATCGTTATGACTACCCTCGTGAACGCGAAACGACGGCCCGTATAAACTCAAGGACAGCTGTGCAAGCTGCGACATTTTGCGACCAATTGGCCACGTCCCTGCAAAAGGTCTGCGACAGCTGGCTTCCATATATGTTTCCAGACGGCGGGCATGACGCCCTTCGCCGGATGACAAGAAGGAGTGATTGTCATGAAGAAGTTCCTGATGAGCGCCATTGCCGCCACGCTGATCGCTGCCCCCGTGATGGCCACCGCCGCCGATGCGCAGGCCTATCGCCAGACCGAGCGGACCGTGACGACGGTGAAGCAGAAGCCCAATGGCCGCACGGTCGTGAAGCAGCGGACGGTGGCACGCCAGCCCCAGGCCCGCGTCGTGTACCGGACCGGCTGGCGCAAGGGTGAGCGGTTCAACCGGCTTCAGGCCCGCAATTACCGGGTGATCGACTATCGCCAGTATCGCGGCCTGCGCGCCCCGCCGCGCGGCTACCGTTACGTCCAGTCGGGCAATGACGCGGTGCTCGTCGGCATCACCAGCGGGATCGTCGCCGCCGTGCTGAGCGGGGTCATCCGCTAAGACCGGAGACCCGACTTGCCTTTCGCGGTCAATGCGCTAAGGCCGATCGCAACCGGGGTGAAGGACCGCAACGTCCTTTGCCCCGGTCTGCATTCAAAACGTTTGCATTCGAGACGACAGCCGGAGGGGTATGCGCATGGGGCGTATATCAGCGATCGGCCAAGACGAAGGACGAGACATGGCTCTATACGAGCATGTGTTCCTTGCGCGCCAGGATCTGGCACAGGCGCAGGTGGACGCACTGGCGGAAATCGCCACCAAGATCGTGAATGACAACGAAGGCCGGGTCGTCAAGACCGAGAGCTGGGGCCTGCGTTCGCTGGCGTACAAGATCGCCAAGAACCGCAAGGCGCATTATGTCATGCTGGAAATCGACGCACCGGGTTCGGTCATCGCCGAGCTGGAGCGCCAGACCCAGATCAACGAAGACATCATCCGCTACATGACCGTCAAGGTCGACACCCTCGAAGAGGGTCCCACCGTGATGATGCGCAAGCAGGAGCGCGACCGTGAGCGTCGTGGCGACCGCGAGGGTGGTCGTGAAGGCGGCCGTGAAGGCCGTGGCGATCGTCCGGACCGTGGCGACCGTGGTCCCCGTCGTGACCGCGAAGAGGGAGCTGAATAATCATGGCACGCCCATTTTTCCGCCGCCGCAAGAGCTGCCCGTTCTCGGCCAAGGATGCTCCCCGGATCGACTATAAGGACGTCCGTCTGCTCCAGGGCTTCGTGTCCGAGCGTGGCAAGATCGTCCCCTCGCGCATCACCTCGGTGAGCGCGAAGAAGCAGCGCGAACTGGCCCAGGCCATCAAGCGCGCCCGTCATCTGGGCCTGCTGCCCTACATCGTTAAGTAAGGACACGCCCACATGGACGTCATTCTGCTTGAGCGCGTCGAAAAGCTTGGTGCTATCGGCGACGTCGTGAAGGTGAAGGACGGGTATGCCCGTAACTTCCTCCTTCCCAACAAGAAGGCGCTTCGTTCCAACGAAGCCAATCGCAAGGTGTTCGAGGCCAACCGCGCCCGGATCGAATCGGACAACGCCGCGCGTCGTGCCGATGCCGAGACGGAAGCCAAGACCTTCGACAACGCCACCGTCACCCTGATCCGTCAGGCATCGAACACCGGCCAGCTTTATGGTTCGGTCGCGGTGCGTGATCTGGTCGAGGCGCTGGTCGCCGACGGCCACAAGGTCGGCAAGACCGCGATCGTTCTGGACAAGCCGATCAAGTCGATCGGCGTCTACACGATCAAGGTCGCGCTGCACCCCGAGGTGTCGGTGCCCGTCAAGGTCAACGTCGCCCGTTCGCCGGAAGAGGCCGAGATGCAGGCGCAGGGCGTCGACGTGATGTCGGCCATGTTCGAAAAGGACGAGGCCGGTTTCGTCGAGGATTACGATCCCAACGCTGAGCCGGGCGCGACCGCCGAAGTCGATCGCGACCAGCCGGAGGACGAAGCGCAGGGCTGATCCCCTTCGTTTCCTTCGCCAAGGAAAAAGGCCACCCGGAGCGATCCGGGTGGCCTTTTTGTTGCGTTCAGCATTTTGTGGCGGTTGGCGTCACGGGCAGCTGACGCATGCGCCGACGACGGCGAGCAAGGGAACAAGGGCACAGAAAAGGGGAAAAGCCTGCTTCATGACAAGTCACTCTATGACGGGGTTCACCTGACAGAATGACCGATCGCGTCAAAGGTTGCGTTACGATGAACGCGGTTGTCAGTGCGTGTCGGTTTCGCGATATTCGTTCAGGATTTCCCGCGCGTCCTTGCGGTCCTCGGTCGATACCTTCGGCGCGGGTGCATCGGGTACCGTATCGCCCAGGCACAGCACCGCCGTCACGGGCAGATGATCGGACCCGATCGATGCGCCGACGCCCAGCGACCGCACCCGGAACTCCGGCGTGAAGAACAGATGGTCCAGCGGCCAGCGGAAGCCGGGATACCCGGCCGGGAAAGTCGGATAGGTGCCCCGCCCGATCCGGGGATCGAGATAGCCGCCAATCCGCTTGAACAATTGCGACGTGTGCGACCAGGCGACGTCGTTGAAGTCGCCCCCGGCCAGCACCGGATATTTCATCGCCCGCGCACGGCCCGCCGCGATCGCGATTTCGGCATCGCGCGCTTCGGTATCCTGCCCCGGCAGCGGCGGGCGCGGATGCAGGCCGATATAGTTGAACGGCGTGCCGCCACGCGTCGTCAGGCTGGCGAACACCGACGGCGTCTCCTTCTCGATGATCGCGCCGATCCGCCCCTTCGTCATGGGCAGCCGTGTCGCGAACATCAGGCCGTACGTGTTGTCGAGCGGCCGGTCGACGCGGTGGGGATAGCGGCGCAACACCGGCTCCAGCGCCACCGCCCATTTGCTGCCGGTTTCCAGCAGCAGCAGGATGTCGGGATCCTCGCGGTCGATCAGCGCGATCGTCCGCGCATAGTCGGTGTTGTATTGATAGACGTTCAGGGACAGCACGCTGAAGCAGGATTTCGCGTCGAATGCGTCATCGGCGAACGCGACCTCCCTGGACGCGAACGGTGTGTAGGGCAGGATCCGGTATACCTGCCAAGCGGCCGCAAGCGCCAGCAGCCCAAGCGCCGGCCAGCGCCAGCGACGACCGATCCAGCCGATCGCGATCGCAGCGACGGCCAGCCCGACAAGGATCTGGACGCGCGGAAAATCCCAGATCCGAATCCACCACTCGTTGGACTCGATCGCGCTGAGCGCCGTGACGAGAACGAGCAACCCGGCGATCGCGTACACCGCGCCTGCCGCTATCCTGGTCCACCGCATCAACCCGTCCCCCATATCCAGCCAACGCCTGGACCCGAAGCCGTTCGCCATTGGCGGCAGAACAGTCAAGCGCACGGCACGCGCGTCGGGCGTTATGGTCGGCTATTCCTGCCAGCGAACCACGCCCAGAATCTCGACATGCGGCTTGCCGGCGACAGATATCGACGGTGGAGTGGCGCACGCCCCGCCACTCAGAACAAGGACAGTGGCTGCGCCCTTCGCTTTCAGGACACGTGATACGTTATCGAGCGCATTCCAGCCAATTGCGCGCGCCGAAGCCCCCCTTGCTGGTTGAAAGCATAACAGGAATATCGCCAGCTTCGGGCCGGACCAAGATTCAACGGCGTTGGCCATCACGCCGGGGTCCATTGGTTTGCCTGCCGAATCGACGATCGCAAGAAAGGGGCCGGGCATAGGATCATAGATCGGCGGTGGCGCAACCGGCACGGATGATGGAGCGCCCTGCTGCGGTGATACTGGTCGCGCTGCCGGACCGGTAGCGGCCATTATAAGACCAGCAAACCCGACTAAGGTTGGGGTCAGCCTTAGTTTTACCATGACCACTGTCCTGTCGCTTTTGGTTGGATGGATGTGGTTGCCTGTTTCAACGACGACTTGAAAACGGGGTAGAGTCTTCAAGGTGGCCCTATTTTCGTCCGAACAGCTTCTCGATATCGCCGTGGGCCAGCTTGATCCAGGTCGGGCGGCCGTGGTTGCACTGGCCCGAATGCGGCGTGACCTCCATTTCGCGGAGCAGCGCGTTCATTTCGGCGACGGCCAGCACGCGGCCGGCGCGGACCGATCCGTGGCAGGCCATGGTCGAGGCGACGAGGTCGACCCGCTCCTTCAGCGACAGCGCCTCGTCGAACGCCGCCAGTTCGTCGGCCAGGTCGGTGACCAGCGCGGTCGTATCCCCCGCCCCCAGCAGCGCCGGGGTCGCCCGCACCAGGACCGCACGCGGGCCGAAGCGTTCGATCTCCAGCCCGAAATCGGCCAGTTCGCCGGCGCGCGCCTCCAGCCGGTCGCACGCCGGTTCATCCAGTTCGATCACCTCGGGCAGCAGCAGCGCTTGTGACGCGACCCGCCCGCCCGCCAGCGCGGCGCGCATCCGCTCCAGCACCAGGCGTTCATGCGCGGCATGCTGATCGACCAGCACGAGTCCGTCCTCCGCCTCGGCGACGATATAGGTCTTGGCCACCTGCCCACGCGCGACACCCAGCGGGAAGGCCGTCGTCGCCGGTGGTGGTGCCCAGGCGGGTTCGGCGCGGGCCTGTGGCGGGGCTGAGAAGAACGTCGGGCGGTGGTCGGCGACATGGGCGGATATCTGCGGCGTATAGAATGTCGGCGCAGTCGCAGGCCCGGGAACCGCCGGCTGTTCCGGCTGCCACATGCCGAGCGCCGCTTCGGTCGGGCGCTGGACGCTGCGATGGCCGGCAGCGTCCAGTGCGCGACGCAGGCCGGAAACGATCAGCCCGCGCACCATCGCCGGATCGCGGAACCGGACCTCGGTCTTGGCCGGGTGGACGTTCACGTCGACCTCGCTGGTCGGCATGTCGAGGAACAGCGCCACGACCGCATGGCGGTCCCGCGGCAGCATCTCGGCATAGGCACCGCGGATCGCGCCCATCAACAGCCGGTCCTTCACCGGGCGGCCATTGACGAACAGATACTGATGATCGGCAATCCCGCGATTATAGGTCGGGATGCTCGCCACCCCGCCCAGCACGACCCCGTCGCGTGTCCAGTCGATCGCGACGCAATTGTCGGCCAGCGCGCGGTCGGTCAGCGTCGCGACTCGCGCCGGGCGATCCTCCGCCAGCGGCGCGGAAAGCGCGCGCCGCCCGTCATGCTCCAGCGTGAAGGCGATGTCGGGCCGGGCCATCGCGAGCCGGCGCACTACGTCAAGGCAGGCGGCATATTCCGACCGGCCCGAGCGCAGGAACTTGCGCCGCGCCGGCACCCGCGCGAACAGATCCTCGACCACTACGCGCGTGCCCGGCGGCAGCGCGGCCGGCCCCTCACGCAGGACTTGGCCGTTGTCGACCACGCGTTGCCAGCCATCGGCCCCGCGCGGCCGGCTTTCCAGCGTCAGCCGCGCGACGCTGGCGATCGAGGGCAACGCCTCGCCGCGAAACCCCAGCGTCACCACCGATTCGATCGCCTCGTCGGGCAGCTTGGAGGTGGCGTGACGTTCCAGCGCCAGCGCCATCTCCGCCGGGTCCATGCCACAGCCGTCATCGGCCACCTCGACCCGCGCGATTCCGCCGTCCGACAGGGTGATGGCGATGCGCGTGGCACCGGAATCGATGGCGTTCTCGACCAGTTCCTTCAACGCACTGGCGGGCCTTTCGACCACTTCACCGGCAGCGATACGATTGACGAGGTGCTCGGGCAGGCGCCGTATTGACATGGGTTCGGCTGTAGACCAAGCGACGGCATCCCGCGACCCCGCAAACGTGTTGAACCCGAGCCTCGACAGGCTTGCGGCGGACGATGGGGAACAACGTACGATGCGCGGTCGGCAATGATGCCCGGCGGCCAGAACGGGACCCGGATTGAATGGCCTTCTACTCGCGTTTCTTCAAATTCATGTCGCATGACATGGCGATCGACCTGGGGACGGCGAACACCGTCGTCTATGTGCGCGGGCGCGGCATCGTGCTGAACGAGCCGTCGGTCGTCGCGGTCGAGACGCTGAACGGCGTGAAGCGGGTGAAGGCGGTCGGTGACGACGCCAAGCTGATGATGGGCAAGACCCCCGGCAATATCGAGGCGATCCGCCCGTTGCGCGACGGCGTGATCGCCGACATCGACGTGGCCGAACAGATGATCAAGTATTTCATCCAGAAGGTGCACGGCCCCCGCCGGTTCGCGCGCTGGCCCGAAATCGTGATCTGCGTGCCGTCGGGATCGACCAAGGTCGAGCGGCGCGCGATCCGCGACGCCGCCTCGAACGCGGGGGCCTCGCAGGTCTGGTTGATCGAGGAGCCGATGGCCGCCGCGATCGGTGCCGACATGCCCGTCACCGAACCGATCGGTTCGATGGTCGTCGACATCGGCGGCGGCACGACCGAGGTCGCGGTGCTGTCCTTGCGCGGGCTTGCCTACACCACCAGCGTGCGCGTCGGCGGTGACAAGATGGACGAGGCGATCGTCAGCTATGTCCGCCGCAACCACAACCTGCTGATCGGTGAAGCCACCGCCGAGCGGATCAAGCAGGAAGTCGGCATCGCCCGCCCGCCGGCGGACGGCATCGGCGTCATCATCCACGTCAAGGGCCGCGATCTGGTCAATGGCGTGCCCAAGGAAATCCAGATCAACCAGGGCCAGATTGCCGAGGCGTTGTCCGAACCGGTCGCGACCATCGTCGAGGGCGTCCGGGTCGCGCTGGAAAACACCGCGCCCGAACTGGCCGCCGATATCGTCGACCAGGGCATCGTCCTGACCGGCGGCGGCGCGCTGCTGGAGGGGTTGGACGAGGTGCTGCGCGACGAAACCGGTTTGCCGGTGACGGTCGCCGAGAATCCGCTGACGTGCGTGGCACTGGGCACCGGCCGCGCGCTGGAAGACCCGATGTTCCGCGGCGTGTTGATGAGCGGCTGACCCGCGAGCTGAGGGGACGGGCGCATGGCGCCAGGCCGGGACCGGCGGACGGGATTTTCCCGTCGTCGGCAATATGGAGTGTTTCTGGGCTATGTGCTCGCGGTCGCCGGGGTGATCGTGGGCGCGGGGCTGCTCGTCATGTCGCGATTCGATCCGCCGGCCTTCGCGGCATTGCGGATGGGAGTCGCCGGCATGACGACGCCGGTGTCCAGTGGCCTTGCCAGCGTCGGTGACGCGATCGCGTCGGTGCCGCGCGCGATCGGCACCTATCTGTTCGTCCATGACGAGAACGCGGTCCTGCGCGCCGAACGGGACCGGTCGCGCGCGCTGCTGATGCGGGCGCGGACCATCGCCTATGACAATCGCCGCCTGCGCCGCCTGCTGGACCTGCGCGACCGTGATGACAGCGTTGTCGTCAGCGCCCGACTGGTCAGTTCCACGGCGTCAAGCGGACGCCGCTTCGCCCTGCTGAACGCCGGGCGGTGGCAGGGCGTGTTTCCGGGCATGCCGGTGCGCGGTCCCGACGGGCTGATCGGCCGCATCGTCGAAACCGGGCCGAATGCGGCCCGCGTGCTGCTGTTGAGCGATCCCGAAAGCATCGTGCCGGTGCGTCGCACGCGTGACGGCCTTCCCGCGATCGCGGCCGGGCGGGGTGACGGCATGGTCGACATCCGATCCGTCGACACCACCAATGTCCGTTTCAACGCCGGCGACGTCTTCGTATCGTCGGGCACGGGTGGCCTGTATGCACCCGGCATCCCGGTCGCACGGATCATCGCCACGGGTGCGGACTCGGTGCCGGCGCGCACCTTCGCCCATCCCGACACGCTGGATTTCGCGATCGTCAGCAAGGCGTTCATGCCGGTGCCGCCGCCCCGGGTGGAGACGGCCGCCCCGTGAACGAAACCATCGACTACCGGCCGTTCGCGCCGACCCTGCCGCCGGGCCGCGCCCGCGCCATCCCGTGGATCACGGTCATGGCGGGGTCGCTCATGACGATCCTGCCCGTCGTTGCCACGATCCCGATCCTGCCGCCGATGGGGCTGCTGATGCTGCTCGCCTGGCGGCTGCTGGCGCGATATGCGCTGCGGCCCTGGGCGGCGGCACCGCTCGGCCTGTTCGACGACCTTCTCAGCGGCCAGCCGCTCGGCAGCGCGATGCTGCTGTGGTCGGCCTGCTTCCTGGTAATCGAGATGGTCGAACAGCGCCTGGCCTTTCGCGACTTCTGGCAGGAATGGCTGGTCGGCGGCACCGCCATCGCGCTGTGCCTGATTATCGGCCGATTCCTTGCGGTTCCGGTCGGCGCGCATGTCGATACTGTGCTATTGGCGCAGATCGTGACATCGGTACTGCTCTTTCCCCTGGCTGCGCGCATCGTTGCCTGGATCGACCGCAAGCGCGGACCGGCATGAGGCCGTTCGTTATGAGGCGGGCATCGTGAGGCGGACGCCGCGCATCATCACCGAGGCGAGCCAGGCCTACAGCTTCTCGCGCCGTGCCTGGCTGCTGGGGACCGCGCAGGGCGGCGTCGGCCTGCTGCTGGCCGCGCGGATGGGCTGGCTGTCGATCGCCGAGAACGAGCGGTATAATCTGCTGTCCGAAAGCAACCGCGTGAACATGACGCTGATCCCGCCGCGCCGCGGCTGGATCATCGACCGCAATGGCGTGCCGATCGCGAACAACCGCACCGATTTCCGCGTCGACATCATTCCCGACCGGCTGGAGGACGAGGCGCGGGTGCTGGCCGCGCTCGGGCGACTGCTGGCGCTCCCGCCCGAGGAACTGGAACGCATCAGGATCGACCTGAAGCGCGCGGCCGGGTTCCAGCCGGTGCAGGTCGCCGAAAATCTCGACTGGGAACGCTTCGCCGCGGTCAGCCTGCGTTTGCCCGAATTGCCCGGCGTCGCCCCGACGCGCGGATTCGCGCGTCATTATCCGGGTGGGGCGGCGGTGGCCCACCTGACCGGCTATGTCGGTGCCGCCAACGCCGAACAGTACAAGGCGACGCGCGATCCCCTTCTCGTCACGCCCGGCTTCAAGCTGGGCAAGGACGGGCTGGAAAAGATGCTCGAACCGGTGCTTCGCGGTCAGGCCGGGGCCAAGCGGGTCGAGGTCACCGCACGCGGCAAGATCGTCAAGACGCTGGCGACGAAGCCGGATATGCCCGGCCGCAACGTGCGCCTGACGATCGACGCCGGCCTTCAGGATTATGCCGCGCGGCGTTTGGGGACCAATTCGGGGTCGGCGGTCGTCATGGACTGCCGCACCGGTGAAATCCTGTCGCTGGTGTCGGTCCCCGCCTACGACCCGAACAGCTTTTCCGACGGGATCAGTCATCTGGAATGGCAGATGATGTCGGAGGACGATCACGTCCCGCTGATGAACAAGGTCACGCAGGGGCTGTACCCGCCAGGATCGACGGTCAAGCCGATGAACGGTCTGGCGTTGCTGCATGCCGGGGTTGACCCGCATGCGCGCGTGTCGTGTTCGGGGTCGATGCGGGTCGGTACCGGCGTGTTCCATTGCCACAAGCGGGGTGGGCATGGGCCTCTCGACCTGAAAAACGCGATCATGCAGAGCTGCGACATCTATTTCTACGAAATGGCGCGGCGGCTGGGGTACGACACGTTCGCCGAAACCGCGCGGATGCTGGGTCTGGGACAGAAGTTCGACCTGCCCTTCACCAACCAGCGGTACGGCACCGTGCCCGACAGCGCGTGGAAGCTGAAGAAATACAAGACCAAGTGGACGGTCGCCGATTCGCTCAACGCGTCGATCGGTCAGGGCTATGTGCTCGCCAATCCGCTGCAACTGGCGGTGATGGCCGCGCGGATCGCCTCCGGGCGTGACCTGCAACCCAGCCTGCTGGCATCGCGGGTCAGACGCGACGCCCCTGCCCTGCCGATCAAGTCGGAACATCTGGCGATCGTGCGCGACGCCATGGCGGGCGTCGTCAATTTCGGTGGCACCGGCGGCGCGGCCCGGTTGCAGATTCCGGGCATGTTGCTGGCCGCCAAGACCGGCACCGCGCAGGTCCGCCGCATCACCATGGCCGAGCGCCGGTCGGGCGTGCTGAAAAACGGACAGCTGCCGTTCAAGCTGCGCGACCATGCGCTGTTCGTCTGCTTCGCGCCGGCCGACAATCCACGCTATGCCGCCGCCGTCGTGCTCGAACATAACGGCCACACTATCCGCAACCTCGATACCCCCATGATCGGCCGCGACATCATGACCTATCTGCTCGACCGCGAGCGCGCGATCAAATCGCTGGCCGAGGTCGAACCGACCTGGGGCGGCGATATCGCGACCCGGATGGACGCCAAGACCGCCGCCTATCGCGCCGCCGCCGCGCCACAGCCCGCCGCCATCGCCACCAAGACCGATGCCGAGGTGCCAAGCGACGCGCCCGCCGTCGAGGCAGCGACCGATGCCGCCAGCAACGCGCAGGAGGCGCTGGCCACCGATGGTCCGGGCGACGACACCGTCGCCGAGGACGGTTCGACCGAGCGCAATCCATGAGCGGGATGCGGATCGTCCCCGAACCGCTCGCCAACCTGCCGTGGCGGACGATCCTGCTGGTGCTGGGCATCGGCGGCTTCGGTCTCGTCGTGCTCTATTCCGCCGCCGGTGGCAGCCTGAAACCGTGGGCGCTGTCACAGGGGATCAAGCTGTTCGGCTTCATGGCCGCGGCGATCCTGCTGTCGCGCGTGCGCGAGGACGTCTGGCGACAGGCAGCCTTCCCCGCCTACGGCATCATCGTCGTCATGCTGGTGCTGGTCGAGCTGCTGGGCGCGGTACGCGGCGGCAGCCAACGCTGGCTGAACCTGGGCTTCGTGCTGTTGCAGCCGTCCGAATTCATGAAGCCGTGCATCGTGCTGGCAATGGCCCGCTTCTACGAACTGCTGCCGCCGAACGAGACGCGCCGCTTCTCCGGCATCTGGCCCGCCGCCGCCATCGTCGGCGTCCCCGCAGCTCTGGTCCTGATCCAGCCCGATCTGGGCACCGCGTCGATGATCGCATTCGGCGGGATCACGGTCATGTTCCTGGCCGGCGTTCCGCTGCGCCTCTTCGTCGGTGGCGCGATGAGCATCGCCATCGCCGGGCCGATCGCCTTCAACTACGCGCTCCACGACTATCAGCGCAACCGCATCCTGATCTTCCTCGATCCTGAGAGCGATCCGCTGGGCAAAGGCTATCACATCAGCCAGTCGAAGATCGCGATCGGATCGGGCGGCATCTTCGGCAAGGGGTTCCTGAACGGCACCCAGAGCCACCTCGACTACCTGCCCGAAGGCCACACCGATTTCGTGTTCGCGACAATGGCGGAGGAATGGGGACTGGTCGGCGGCGTCCTGCTGATCCTGGCGTTCATGCTCGTCATCCGCTGGGGCATCAATGTCGGCCAGCGCGCGCAGACCCGCTTTGCCCGCCTGGCCGCCGCCGGCCTTGCCACGACGATCTTCTTCTACGTCGCGATCAACCTGTCGATGGTGATGGGCCTTGCCCCCGTCGTCGGAATCCCCCTGCCGCTGGTCAGTTTCGGCGGGTCGGCACAGATGACGGTGATGCTGTGCCTGGGCATCCTGATGTCGATCGACCGGCAAAATCGAAAATCCTCGCGTTGGTAGCAAAAAAGGGTTTGCGCGTTCAGAATCCGGTGCTATTGGCGCGCCTCCCGATCGGAAGGCGCTTCACCAAGGCGCTACAAACCAGACGGTTACGGACGCATAGCTCAGTTGGTAGAGCAGCTGACTCTTAATCAGCGGGTCCTTGGTTCGAGCCCAAGTGCGTCCACCACCCTCCCAAAATACACAGCCAAAACAGATCGTAAGATGCTTTGATCGCATCTGCTGCGTGTGGCCCTGTGTCCCTTCGCGCCCTATCCGCCCCCTTCCCGCGATAGTCTCGTCCTATGGCTGGTCCACGCATCGCCATGCCGCCGCGGTGTCATGCCTTGATCGCTTTTCTCCATCAGAGACATGATTTTCACTTGTTGGATTGATCGAACATCCGCGTCCACAACTACGGTCTATGCGGTGCGGCTCCGTTTGACCGGGTCACGGCGCAATGACGTTTGGCGGCGTGCAGACCCGCGACCGCGACGATGGATGGAGACGAGAGATGGATGCCATTACCAAGGACAGCCCGATGAACGATCCGGGCAAGAAGGCGGCGGCAAAGCGCAAGCTGCTGGGCCAGACCAGCCGTGACTGGTGGCCCAACCTGCTGTCGCTGGAAATCCTTCACCAGAAGGGCAAGTCGAGCAACCCGATGGGCGACGAGTTCGACTATGGCAAAGCCTTCAAGTCGCTGGACTATGCGCAGCTGAAGCGCGACCTGACCGCGCTGATGACCGACAGCAAGTCGTGGTGGCCGGCCGATTACGGGCATTATGGCCCATTCTTCATCCGCATGGCGTGGCATTCGGCGGGCACCTATCGCACCGGGGACGGCCGTGGTGGTTCGGGGGCGGGCCAGCAGCGGTTCGCGCCGTTGAACTCGTGGCCGGACAACGGCAATCTCGACAAGGCGCGTCGCCTGTTGTGGCCGATCAAGCAGAAATATGGCGCGGCGCTGAGCTGGGCCGATCTTTTCATCCTGGCAGGCAATGTCGGCATCGAATCGATGGGCGGCCCGACCTTCGGCTTCGGCGGCGGTCGCGAGGACGTGTTCGAGCCGGAAAAGGACGTCTATTGGGGCACCGAGGAGGAATGGCTCGGCCAGACCCGCATCGACGAGGAAGCGGGCATGGCGCTGGAGGAGCCGCTGGCAGCGATCCAGCACGGCCTGATCTATGTGAACCCGGAAGGCCCGGGCGGCTGTCCCAACCCGATGGGATCGGCGCGCGACATGCGCGCGACGTTCGCGCGGATGGGCATGAACGACGAGGAAACCGCGGCGCTGACCGCCGGTGGCCACACGTTCGGCAAGGCACATGGTGCCGGCGACGCATCGTTGGTCGGCGTGGAGCCGGAGGGGTCGGACATCGCGGCACAGGGTCTCGGCTGGATTTCGACGCATGAGTCCGGGATCGGCGATCACACCATCACGTCCGGGATCGAGGGATCGTGGACGCCGACGCCGATCACTTGGGACATGACGTATTTCGACATGCTGCTCGACCACGAGTATGAGCTGGTCAAGAGTCCGGCGGGCGCACACCAGTTCCAGCCGGTCGGCAATCCGGACGAGACGCTGGCCCCGGCCGCGCACACGCCGGGCAAGCGCGTGCCAACGATGATGACGTCGGCCGACATGGCGCTGAAGGTCGACCCGTCATACCGTGCGATCATGGAGAAGTTCCGGGCCGATCCCGCCTACTTCGCCGACGCCTGGGCGCGTGCGTGGTTCAAGCTGACCCACCGCGACATGGGTCCGCGTACCCGTCTGCTGGGGCCGGAGGTTCCGACCGAGGATCTGATCTGGCAGGATCCCGTTCCCGTCGCCGACTATCCGCAGATCGACGACGGCGACGTGGCCGCGTTGAAGACGGTGATCGCGGAGTCCGGCCTGACGGTGGCCGAGCTGGTGTCGACCGCCTGGGCCTCTGCCTCGACGTGGCGGGTGTCGGACATGCGCGGCGGTGCCAATGGCGCGCGCATCCGCTTTGCGCCGCAGAAGGACTGGGAGGTCAACCAGCCCGAACAGCTTGCCCGCGTGCTCGCCAGATACGAGACTATCAAGGCGGACTTCGACCGCGCGCAGGCGCAGCATGGCGGCAAGACGGTGTCGATCGCCGACCTGATCGTGCTCGGCGGTTCGGTCGGTGTCGAGACGGCGGCGCGTGCGGCCGGTCACGACATCGAGGTTCCGTTCACGCCCGGTCGTACCGACGCGACCGAGGAGTGGACCGATGCCGAGAGCTTCAAGGTGCTCGAACCGCGCGCCGATGGCTTCCGCAACTATCTGCAGGTGCAGTTCAACGTGCCGACCGAGGAGCTGCTGGTCGACCGCGCGCAGTTGCTCGACCTGTCCAGCCCCGAAATGACGGTACTGGTCGGTGGCCTGCGCGTGCTGGGGGCGAACGCCAACGGATCGCCGCACGGGGTTTTCACCGATCGTCCGGGTCAGTTGACCAACGACTTCTTCGTCAACCTGCTCGACATGCAGACGGCTTGGAAGCAGATCAGCGATGATAGCGACGAGGAGTTCATCGGCACCGATCGTGACACGCACGAACAGCGCTGGACCGCGTCGCGCACCGACCTGGTGTTCGGCTCGAACTCGATGCTGCGCGCGCTGGCCGAGGTCTATGCGATGGACGACGCGAAGGAGAAGTTCGTGAAGGACTTCGTCGTCGCCTGGACCAAGGTGATGAACGCCGATCGCTATGACCTGGCGATGGCAAAGGCCTGACCCCTCGATCCCATCCGGACACCCGGTGTCCGGATGGGATTACCTGTTTCAGCCGGCGGCGCGTTCCTTGGTCTCGGGCATGCTGGTCCAGTACAGCACGAACCCGACCGCCGCGATCGCGGCCAGCGTCAGGAAGCCCGCGCTATACCCCTCCCAGACGATGATCGAGCCTGCGAGCGTGGCGGATAGCGCGGCCCCCAGCCCCTGCGCCGTGGCAACCGCGCCCTGGCTGACGTTGAACCGGCCGGATCCCTTGGTCAGATCGGCGATGACCACGGGGAACAGCGCGCCGAAAATACCGGCACCGATACCGTCGAGTGCCTGCACGCCCACCAGCCACCATGGATCGTTCGACACCGTGTACAGCGCGCCGCGCGCCGCCAGGACGCCGAACGCCACGAGGAAGATCGGCTTGGTGCCCCAGCGTTCGGTGTTGCGCCCGACGATGATCGCGACCGGTACCATGACCAACTGCGCGGCGACGATGCAGGCCGCGGTCAGCGAGGTCGCCTGATCCTTGCCGACCGTCTTGGCCAGCAATTGACCGACCGACGTCAGCATGGCGGCATTGGCAAGGTGGAAGGTGAACGCCGCGACCGCGAACACCATGAGCGGGCGGTTCTCGATCAGCGTGCGCCAGGCGCTAGGCTCGTCGCATCCCTCCTCCGGTTCGCAGTCCAGCCCACGCGCCACCGCGTTATCGATGTCGCGATTGCGGATCCGCATCGCCGTCACGACGCTGGCGAGTGTCAGCACGGCCATCAGCCAGAAGACGACGACCGGACCGAACGTCCAGGCCAGGACACCGGCCAGCGCCGCCGATACGGCATTGCCGGCGTGGTTGAACGCCTCGTTTCGCCCCACCCGCTTGGCAAACAGCTTCGGCCCGACCAGCCCCAGCGTGATCGCGGAAATGGCCGGCGCAAACACCGCGCCGGCGATCGCGGCGATCGACTGGGTGATCGCGACCATCGTGTAGCCCGACACGATCGGCAGCGACACGCTGCTGATCGTCACCAGCAGCGCGGCAACCATGACGATGCGCGGCTTGTTGCGGCTGCGGTCGACCAGCACCCCGGCGGGCGTCTGCGCCAGCAAGCCGACAATCCCGGCGATCGTCAGCACGACGCCGACGGTCGCCTCGTTCCAGCCATGGGCCGGCCCGCGTACCGCGATCAGATAGATGGCCAGATACGGCCCCAGCCCGTCGCGCACGTCGGCCAGAAAGAAGTTCAGCGCATCCAGTGTCCGTGTCGGAATAGCGCCATGGTCGGCCCCGGCCGCAGTCTTCGTCGTTACCATCGACATTCCCCCAAAGACCAACCGCCCGACACCGACCGCACTGCGTTGCAGGAACGATCCGGCCCGGCGCACTACGGTATATTGTAGACCAATCCAGTCGCCTGCGACGATGTAACTCACGACCCCGAAGAAAGTCGCGCCGGGACGCGCACACGGCAAGGACAAGGCGCGCGGGCCGTTAAATAGATCGCAAGATGCCAGACCTATGGTAGATCCATGGGGTTGTACCGGTACATCACGGCGGCGATTGCGGGCGGATTCGCCTGCACGCTCGCAGCGTCGGTGAGCACCTCGGAACCGCGGATGCCGGCTGTCGAGGATCGCGACGCTGCCCGCGCCATCGCCCGCGATCCATGGCCCCCTACCGCCGACCTGTTCTTCAAGGTCGTGGCCAGGGACGATGCGATACCGGATTCCGGCTTGCCGCGCGCCATCGCGCAGGACGCGGCCGGCTTCATCTGGCTGGCGACCGACGCCGGTCTGGCCCGGTGGGACGGAACCGCCTTCAAAACCTACTCGACGGAGGCGACCGCGGATGCCGGGGCGCTGCCGGAACCGATGGTCAACCTCGTCCACGCCGATCGGGCGGGACGATTATGGCTGGGCATGAGTGCGGAGGGGCTGCTCTGGCACGACCCCGCCACCGAACGTTTCAGGCGGCCGCCGAACCGGACGTCGCTCGATCACGGCCATGTCAGGGCAATCAGCGACGACGGTCGGGGAGGACTGTGGGTCGGCGGCGACGGCGGGCTGGCCCATGTCCGGCGATCGGACGGCCGGGTCACAATCATCCACCCCACGGCCGCAAACGGCCTGCCACCGGGCGCTGTCGGCGCGGTGTTCGTCGATCGCGCGGGAACGTTGTGGGTGGCGACAGGAGCGCTGCTGCTGCGCCGCGCGGTCGGCGAGGAGCGGTTCTCCCGGGTCGGGCTGGCGCTTGAACCCGATGACAGGATCGCCGCGATGCAGACCGATCGGCAGGGTCGGTTATGGGCGACGACCAGCAAGTCCGGTTTTCATATCGTGGAGCCGGGTGGGCGCGTCCGAACCCTGCCGATCACGGTCGACGGCCAGACGACCGCCCTGGGCATGATGACCGCCATGCCCGACGGCACGCTGTGGACAGCATCTCGGTCCGGCATCTGGGTGGTCGACACCACGACGCTTGCCGTTCGCCGTCGCGCGCATGACCGGCAGATCCCCGGCAGTCTGCCCGAGGACGGTCTGAACTACCTGATGCGCGACCGGGCCGGCATGGTCTGGGCCGCCGGCGACGCAAGCCTCTCCCATGTCGACCCCGCCCCGCGGCGCGTGCTGGGTATCGTCGACGCCTTGCGGACCGATCGCACCCAGCCCCCCGACGCCGCCTGGTCCGTCGCCGCCGCACCGGATGGCACAGTGTGGTACGGATCGGCCGACGCGCCCGCGTCGCGGCTCATACCAGCCGAAAACGGCGGGATGGCGCAGGTTCAGCGCGTGCCGGGGACGGGCCGGGACGTTCATGACTTTGCCTTTCCGGTCGGTCGCGACGCCTTTCTCGCCGGCGAAGGGGGCCTGGTGCAGGTGCGGCTCGACGGGCGTGGTGCCCGCCGCCTGTCACCGCTGTCATGGTGGCGGTTGCTGACGCAGGGCGACACGCTGTACGTCGGCGGCATGGGCGTGGCGACGGTGGACCTGCGCCGGCCGACAGCGCCCGTCCTCGCACGCTGGTCGCATGCGCTCAGTGATCCGCGGGTGAAATCGCTGGCGACCACGCGCGATGGATCGCTGTGGGTCGGCACCGCGCGTGGCCTGAACCGCGTCGATCTCGCGACCGGTACCGTCACGCGGATCACCCGGCAGACCGGCGGCCCGCCCGCGCTGAGGGGCAATTTCGTCAGCACGTTGCTGGAGGACGGACAGGGTCGGCTATGGGCCGGCACGGTGGGCGGCGGGATCACGATCTTCGCGCGACACGAACGGACCTGGCGGGCGGTGGCGCATCTGGGCCGCCGGGACGGGATGCCCCACGACACCATCGACAAGATCCTGACCGGATCCGACGGCAATATCTGGGTCAGCACCGATGGCGGCATCGCATGGATCGACCCCGGCCCCTTGACGATCACGCCGCTGCGGGCAGCCGACGGCGTTGCATTCACCGCCAACTGGACCGGTGCCGGCGATCGCTTGCCCGATGGACGGATCGTGTTCGCCGGCTTCGGCGGCCTGACGATCATCGACCCCGCCGCCCCGCCGCGCCGCGCGGATCACGCGCCGTTGCGCTTCACCGCGATTGAAGGCGGCGGACGAACGATCATCCCCGCGTCGGTCGGCGGCGGCATCACCATCGCCGGCAGGAACCGCAGCCTGACCGCCAGTTTCGCCCGGCTGGATTTCACCGCCAGCCGGGATCAGGCCTATGCCTATCGCCTGTCACCGCTCGAAAGCGACTGGACGCCCGCCGACGCGCTGCACCGGGTGGCCCGCTATACCAACATGCCGCCCGGGCGATCGACGCTGGAGGTCCGCGCGCTGCAGCCGGTGCCGGGCGGCGGCCTGGCGATGATCGGCGCGCCGCTCGTCCTGCCGATCACCGTCGAACCGCGCGGGTTCGAAACCACCCTGGTCCGGGCCGCCGCGGTGATGACCGCGGGGGCGCTTCTGTTCGGGCTGTTCCATCTCCGGCTGCGCAGCGCGCGCCGGCGCGAAAAAGTTCTGGAGCGGCTGGTCGAACATCGCACCGCCGAGCTGATCGTCAGTCAGGGCGAACTGGAGAAGCTGGCCTATTCCGACACGCTTACCGGTCTGGGCAACAGACGGCTGTATGGCGAGGTTGTCGGCCGTCATCTGGCCAACGCCCACCGCCAGCCCTTCGCGCTGCTGCTGATCGACCTCGACCAGTTCAAGCCCGTCAATGACGATCTGGGTCACGACGTCGGGGATGCCCTGCTGGTGGGAGTGTCCGACCGGCTGACGACGACGCTGCGCCAGCAGGACAGCATCTTCCGGCTTGGCGGTGACGAGTTCGCGGTACTGGTCGCCAACGTGGAAGGCACGCAGACGATCGAGGATATCTGTACCCGCCTGTACACCGCGTTCGCGCTGCCGGTCGCCGCCGGACGGCACGACCTGCACGTTGCCATGAGCATCGGCGCGGTCATCGCCGCGCGGGCCGGACAAACGCCCGAGGCCATCTACAAGCAGGCCGATCTGGCGCTGTACGATGCCAAGCGTTCGGGCAGGGGAATCTGGCGACTGGCGACGACGGATATTTGACCGTGATCGGGGTCAGGGTCGGCTGGCACCAAGGATGTCGGCGATGGTCGCGCTGTGCACGCCCCGGCGGTCGAGATGGCCGAGCATCGCGTCCCACCAGCCATGGAACCGTGCAAGATCCGCCGCGTCGCGAACATAGGGCGTATGTCCCGGCACCAGCGACGGTGAATGAAACGAAAAGGTCAGCAACCGCTCTCCTTCGCCGATCGCGACATCCACCGCCGCCAACGCCGCCGCGATCGGCATATCCTCCGGCGTCAGGGCGATCCGCGACAGCAGGCCCGCCCGTGCGGCGATTCCCCGCCCCTTCGGCACCCGCCCCAGCGCGGTATGCAGCACATGGCCGCCGCGCCGCCAATGGCCGGTGAAGACCGTCGTCAGCGGCAGTTCGAGCAGCCCCGCCACCGACCGATAGGCCGCGTTGCCGACCGCGCGGAAATCCGGTCCGCCATCACCGCTATAGTCATACCGCGCGCGCGCCGAACTATCGAGTCGATAGCCCCGTTCCGCCAGCAGCGCGTGGCTGTCGGGACCGATCCCGTACCGTCCGGCGCGATAGACGCGGGGGCTGCGGCCGAAGGCGGCGATGATCGCATCGGTCAGCGCATCCAGCTTGGCCGCCTCCAGCGCGGGCGGCAGGTTGCCGGCATAGCTTGCCGCCGGCGACAGGGTTTCGATGAACGGCGGGTTGACCCAGGCGTGCAACTGGCTGCCGATCTCCGACCGGCCGTCCTCGACGATGCGCGCCAAGATGGCGACCGCCGCCGGATCGACGGCAACCGGGTGGTCGATCAGGCAGGTCAGCCCGACACCCCGGTCGGCGAACCGGCGATGCGCGTCGGGCAACGCCGCCATCGCCGTTGTCGACCGTGACGCCCGGTCGAGCGGCGCGCGCCAGTCGAACTCTTCCTCGACATCGACAAACAGGGTGAAGCGCGTCCCGAAATCGTCCGGCCACGCGACCAGCGATGCCGGGTCCGGCGCGGCCATGCGATAGGGTGGCCGGATCGCCGTCACGATCAGACGATCGACGCCTGCTCCACGGCGCGGGTCGCGACCGCCGGCAACCGCAAAGTCAGTCGGTCTTCGCCGATCGTCAGCGCGCCACCAAGCTCCACCGCCAGATTCTGCGCCAGCCGCAGGGCGAAGCCCGTCCCCAGCAGTGGCGCGCCCTCGATCTCGGCCTCACGCTCGGCATCGATGCTGAGCAGGTCGTCGGCGACGTGCGGACCCAGCGCGCGCGGGCGATCCACCGTGACGACGGCACACCCATCGACCAGCGCGACCGCGACCGTGATCCGTTCCCCCTGCGACCCGGCGGATACGATCGCCGCCAGCAATCGGCCGAGCAGCCGTTCCACCGCCCGGTCGTCGCCCGCGACATCCACCGGGTCACTGGCGGCGTCCAGCGTGACGATCGCACCGCGCAGGTCGGCCAACGGCTCCAGATCGGCGACGATCCGGGCGAGCAGCGGCTGCATCGGCACGACCATCGTCCGCAGGTCGAGCGCGTGAACCTCGATCCGGGCGGCGGTATCCAGATCGTCGATCGCGGCGATCAGGCCGGCGGCCTGGCTGCGGATCAGGTTGGCGCGATCACGATAGACGTCCGGCACCGGCCCCAGCAATTCGGTGCCGATCAGTTCGGCAAAACCGGCGATGGCGTTGCTGGGCGTGCGCAGTTCATGAACTAGTTGCCGCAGCGAATCCGACGCGCTGGACCGGACCGGGCGGACCGGGGCGGCGCTTTCGTCGGCGCGCGGCCGACGGGCGGTGCCGCGATAGCCCGCGAACCGCCCGGTCGCATCGTCGAACACCGGCGACCCCGACAGTCGCCACGATCCGGCGGCGGGTGAATCCCCGCCCACCAGCAGTCGCGCATCGCGGAATACCGAACGACGCCGGAACGCGCCGGTCGTCACGCCATCGACCTGCATCACGCCCTGAATCACCGACAGCGCGATCGACGCGCCGACCAGCGGCGTGCGGTTCACACCCTCGACGGTTACGATCGCGCCGGTCGCATCGGTTTCATACCGGAACCCCTGCGGCACCGGCTGCGGTGCCGGGGTTTCGTCCAGCCCGTCGGAGCGACGCTGGCGAAACGCCTCGATCCGCGCGACGATGTCCGAGATCACGAAGCCGTTGGGCGTCGGCACCGGCGGCGGCGGCATCGGGGCGGGAGCCGCCTCCGCCTCGGCTTCCGCGTGCCGCAACGCCTCCGCCACGACCGGCAGGCCGCGCGTGATGTCGCCCAGCGCCACGAACGGGCTTTCGCTCAGCGGCGCATCCGGCAGCGCCTGGGCGACGACGGCAACGGGTTCGGCCGGCGCGACGGGTTCAGCCGGCGCGACGGGGGCGACCACCGGCTGAGGCTCGGGATCCGCCATTACCGGCGTCGGATATTCAGCCGCCGGGGTCGGGGCCACCGGCTCAGGATCGACCGGCCCGGCAATGACGAAATCAATCGGCCCGAAACTTTCCAGCCCCCGCGCCACTTCGGCCGGCAGGTCGCGCCGGTGCCGCAGCACCGATCGCAGGGCGGGTGACAGCCTGGGCAGCAGGGCGATCCAGTCGTCCGCCGCAAGGGTCGCGGTTCGCAGCACCGGTGCTGCGATCGCCAGCTCGTCCTCGGCGAAAAATCCGACCAGCGCCGCGTCCGGTGCGGCAAAGGCCAGCGCCCGCGCACTCGCCGCCCGCACGGACACCGGCACCGATGGGCGCAGCATCCGCAACCGGGCGATCGTCGCCTCGTCCGCCGCCGCCCGACCACGACCGGTCAGGTCGACCAGTTGTCGCCACGCCGATTGCGCGCCGAAGCCCGTTGCCATGTCGGCAGAGAGGACGGTCTTGAGACTGTCGTCGAAACGCAACGGTTGTTTCCCCGGGAGATACGGCCACGAAACCCCGCGCCGCATCGATTCCTTACCCCCACCGCACGCTTTGCGAAACACCCGATTCGGGGATGTTTCCGTTCCGTCGCAATGTGGGACAATTGCGTTTGGTTGGAACTATCTTATAAACCGACACGGTATGGCCGATCAAACCGGCAAGATTTCCAAGGAGCCTGCGCAATGCCCTTCGACCGGATCGATCGCCAGATCCTGTCCCTGCTTCAGGCCGACGGTCGCATGACGAACGTCGATCTGGCGGAACAGGTCGGGCTGACCGCCCCGCCCTGCCTGCGCCGCGTGCGCGCGCTGGAGGAGGCCGGTGCGATCCGCGGGTATCATGCGGACCTGGATGCCGGCAAACTGGGCTTCCCGATCACGGTGTTCGCGATGGTCAGCCTGAAAAGCCAGGCCGAACACGACCTGTCGGCGTTCGAGGATCATGTCGCGCAAATTCCGGAAGTCCGGGAATGTCACATGCTGAACGGCGAGATCGACTTCATCCTGAAGATCGTGGCCAGCGACCTCAAGAGCTTTCAGGAAATCCTGACGACCCACCTGACGCCGGCCCCCAATGTCGGCAGCGTCAAGACGTCGCTGACCATCCGCACCGCGAAATCCCTGTCCGGCATCCCGGTTCCGCCGGAATGACCGCGACGGCGATCCGCCCGCGACAGCCGCAGTAACAGACTAAACCCGCCCGATAAAAAGAAGGGGGACGGCATCGCTGCCGCCCCCCCCCTTTCACGTCGATGCTTCGCCGATTACGCGGTCGGCGGGGCATCGAGATAGGTGGTCCACAGCGCGGCGATGTCGGCGCGCGGCGCGGTCTTCACCTCGGCAAAGGCGGTGCGGGCCGCTGCCTTGTCGCCGGAGCGGGCCAGCGCGATGCCGAGGTGCGTGTTAACTTCGTCCGCGTTAACACCACCCTTTTGCAGGGCGAGGCGGTACAGCGTGATCGCCTTGGCGTAGTTGCCCATGCCCAGATAGGCATCGGCGGTCTGCGCCGCGGTCGTGCCGGTCGCGGCGCTCGCCGCCTTGGTTTCCAGACCGGCGAGCGATCCTTCCTGACGGATGGCGTTTGCCGAATCGCGCAGCAGCGACATGGCGATCGGGCTGGATGCCGGGATCTTGCCCGCTGCCTTGCCTGCGTTCAGGACCGCCTGGGTCTCACCTGGCAGACCGCGATCATACACCTTCTGGGCATATTCCTCATAATCATACTGATCGGCGAGCGAGTTGGTCGCCATCATCAGGCGGAACAGGTCGATCTTCTGCGCGGTATCAAGCTTGGTGACCGAATTCTGCTGCAGACCGTACGTCACCAGCACGTCACGCCAGTTCTTGGTCGTCGGATAGGCGGTGACATATTTACGCAGCCACGACACCGTCGCCGGCGCGTTCTTCGCCGCGTTGTTGCGGGCGATGCCGTAGCGATAGAGATCCTCGGGCGGCTTGCGACCGGCCGCCGTCTCGGCCGCGATCACGGCCTCAAGGTCGGTCATCGCACCGGCCATGTCGCCGGCCCCTTCCTTGGCGCGCACGATCTGAAGCGGCAGGTTGGGGTCGGTGAAGCCGAGCTTCTGCGCCTGCGCGAAATATTGCAGCGCGACCGGATATTGCTTGGCGTTGAACGACAGGGCACCGCGGCGATAAGCATAACGCCCCTTCGCGTCGGGCGCGGTCGCCGGGCTGGCGATCAGCGCCTCCAGCGGACGCGCGAGTGCGCTTTCGTCGACCGGCGCGTTGGGATTGGCCGCCTGCTTGGCGCCGATCTTCTGCGATTCCAGATCGTACCGCAAAGCGGCGGCGATATACTTGTCGTCATCGGTCTTGGCACCCGCCTCGACCAGCGCGATGTTGGTTTCCGCCGTCGCGAAATCCTTGGCGGCAATCGCCGGCTGGGCCAGTTGCGCGGCCTTCAGAACGTCGGGGCTGAGCTTCAGGCCGGGCTTTTCCTCGGCCTTCTTGTCCTTGGCGATGGCGGGCACCGCCAACGTCATGCCGCCCATGCCGGCGACCAGCGCGCTCGCGAGCACGACCCTGGAAACGAACTTCATCCGAAAACTCTCCTCATGCGGTATCGGCGTCTCAACGCCCTGGCCTCGCGTCGGTTGCTCTAGGCAGGTGTGCGGCCCGGTTCAAGCGAGCCGGAGCTTAGCCGCCCTGATGACGAAACCCCGCTGAACGCCAATTGAACGAAGCGGCCGGGATCGCTAACCGCCACGGTCATGATCGCCATCCTGTCCCCCGCCAAGACGCTCGACTACGCCTCGCCCCTGCCCGACGTGACGCCGACGGTCCCGCGCTTCGCGGCCGAGGCCACGACCCTTGCTGCTGCCGCCAGCCACCTGACCCAGACCCGGCTGCGGGAGTTGATGCATATTTCACCGGCGCTGGCGAAGCTGAACGCCGACCGGTTCCGTGACTTTGCGGACGCGCCCGAACGACCCGCGCTGTTCGCCTTCGCCGGCGACGTCTATACCGGGCTTGAGGCGAAGACGCTGGACGCGCCGGCCGTCACCTTCGCGCAAGATCACGTCCGGCTGCTGTCGGGCCTGTACGGGCTACTGCGCCCGCTCGACGCGATGCGCCCCTACCGGCTGGAAATGGGCACGCGCTGGGCACCGCGCAAACCCGCGCTGACCGACTGGTGGGGCGACCGGATCGCCACGGCGCTGGCCGAGGACGTCGCCGAGGAAGGGTCCGGCGCGGTCCTGAACCTCGCCAGCCAGGAATATTGGGCGGCGGTGAACGGCCGGCTGCCGGCCGCCATCCGGGTGATCGGCGTCGACTTTCGCGAGCCCGGCCCCGATGGCCCGCGCTTCGTCAGCTTCCACGCCAAGAAGGCGCGCGGCCTGATGGCCCGCTACATGATCGAACATCACATTACGGAGATCGACGCGATGAAGGGCTTCGACACCGACGGCTATGCTTTCGACGCCGGTCAGAGCAGCGCCGACCGCTGGATGTTCGTGCGATGAGCGCGGGCAAGACCGCAGCCGTCGTCATCGGTGCATCGGGTGGCATCGGGGCCGCGATCCACGACGCGCTGGCCGAGGAGGGCGCATATGATGTCGTCCACGGCTTCGCCCGCTCTTTCGCTGGCGACCGCCATATCGACCTGACCGATCCGGCCAGCATTGCCGCCGCCGCGACGATCGTCGCCGCCGGCCCCGCGCCAACCCTGGTGATCGTCGCCACCGGCCTGCTGCACGACGACACGCGCGGGCCGGAAAAGGCGTTGCGCGATCTCGATGCCGACTGGATGGCGCGCAATTTTGCGATCAATGCGATCGGCCCGGCACTGGTCGCGCAAGCGTTCCTGCCGCTGATGCCGCGCACCGGGCGCAGCATATTCGCCGCGCTTTCGGCGCGCGTCGGCAGCATCAGCGACAACCGCATGGGTGGCTGGCACGGCTATCGCGCGTCGAAGGCCGCGCTGAACCAGCTGATCCGGACAATCGCGATCGAGGACAAGCGCCGCAACAGCTCGGGAATCGTCGTCGCGCTGCACCCCGGCACCGTCGACACCGCGCTATCGAAACCGTTTCAGGGCAATGTCCAGCCCGGCCGCCTGTTCGACGCGGGCCGTGCCGGCGTCCAGCTGCTCGATGTGCTGGACGAACTGAAGCCGACCGACAGCGGCAAGCTGTTCGACTGGGAGGGCAAGGAAGTCACGCCCTGACCGGCGTACCATGGCTGGCGGGGGTGCAACCCGGCGTCGTCCGGGGTAAAGTCTGACGATGACCCCCGATCCGCTGCCTGTCCGCGTCACCGCGCTGTATCACTTCACGCCGTTCCCCGAGCCGGCAAGCCTGCGCGATCCGCTCGACGCGGCGTGTCGTACCAACGGCGTGCGCGGCACGATCCTGCTGGCGCGTGAAGGGATCAACGGGACGATCGCGGGCACCGACGGCGGCATCGCCGCGGTGCTCGATCACATTCGCGCCCTGCCCGGCTGCGCCACACTGGCGGTCAAGGATTCGCGCGCCGCGATGATGCCGTTCCACCGGTTGAAGGTCCGGCTGAAGGCCGAGATCGTGACCATGGGCGAACCCGACATCGACCCGCTTGTCGACGTCGGCCATTATGTCGCACCGGCCGACTGGAACGCGCTGATCGACGATCCCGACACGGTCGTGATCGACACCCGCAACGACTACGAAGTCGCGATCGGCAGCTTTACCGGCGCGGTCGATCCGCGGACCCGCACGTTCCGCGAGTTTCCGGCATGGTTTCGCGAACACCGCGACGACCTGCTGTCGGGCAAGACCCGCGTCGCGATGTTCTGCACCGGCGGCATCCGTTGCGAAAAATCCACCGCATTCCTGAAGGCAGAAGGGATCGATTCGGTCTATCACCTGCAGGGCGGGATTCTAAAATATCTGGAGGAGGTGCCCGCCGCCGACAGCCGGTGGGAAGGCGAATGCTTCGTGTTCGATCAGCGGGTCGCCGTCGGCCACGGGCTGACCCCCGGCACCTACGGCCTGTGCCATGCCTGCCGGATGCCGGTCGACGCGACGGATCGCGCCTCGCCGCTGTTCGTCGACGGGGTCAGTTGCCCGCGCTGCCACGCCGCCCGGACCGACGAGCAACGCGCCGGCTATGCCGAACGGCATCGGCAGGCGACATTGGCGGAGGCGCGCGGCACCGCCCATGTCGGCGCGGTCCTGCCGCCCAAAGATACCGCCGCCGACACTGAACCAATGGGCTAGTCGCGGGTTAGTCATCATGACGCCGTCTGCCCCCGCACACGGCCCCTTTTTGTGTCTTGATGACGAGGTTCCCCCATGCCGACCCCAACCAATGCCTACGCCGCGACCGCACCCGACGCGCCAATGGCCCCGTTCAGCTTCGAGCGCCGCGATCCGCAGGCCAGCGACGTCGCGATCGACATCCTGTATTGCGGCGTCTGCCATTCGGACCTGCACACCGCCAAGGGCGAGTGGGAGGGGACGCTGTACCCATGCGTTCCCGGTCACGAGATCGTCGGCCGGGTCGTCGCGGTCGGTGATGCCGTCACCAGGTTCAAGGTCGGCGACATCGCCGGCGTGGGCTGCATGGTCGGATCGTGCGGTCATTGCCCGTCGTGCGACGATGGCGAGGAGCAATATTGCGAGACGACCGGCTTCGTCGGCACCTATAACGGTCCCGACACGGTCATGGGCGGACACACGTTCGGCGGCTATTCCGACCATATCGTCGTCGACGAGGGCTTTGTGCTGAAGGTCACGCATGACGAGGGCGATCTGGCCGCCGTCGCGCCGCTGCTGTGCGCGGGCATCACCACCTATTCGCCGCTGCGCCACTGGAAGGTCGGCCCAGGGCAAAAGGTCGGCATCGTCGGCCTCGGCGGCCTTGGCCATATGGGCGTGAAGATCGCCGCGGCGATGGGAGCCGAGGTGTATGTGTTCAGCACGTCGCCGGGCAAGCGCGACGACGCCATCCGGCTTGGCGCGAAGGATCTGATCGTGTCGAAGGACGCCGATGCGATGGCGACCCACGCCAACAGCTTCGACTTCATCCTGAACACGGTCGCCGCGGCGCATGATCTGGATCAGTTCCTCGCCCTGCTGAAGCGCGACGGCACGATGACGCTGGTCGGCGTGCCGGAAACGCCGCATCCCTCGCCCTCGGTCGGCAACCTGGTGTTTCGCCGTCGCGCGCTGGCCGGTTCGCTGATCGGCGGCATCGCCGAAACGCAGGAGATGCTGGACTTCTGCAAGGAGCACGGCCTGACCTCGGATATCGAGATGATCGCGATCCAGGACATCGAAACCGCCTATGACCGGATGGTCAAAAGCGACGTGAAGTACCGTTTCGTCATCGACATGCAGTCGCTGAAGGCGGCATGATGCCCAAGCCGGTCGACACGGTCGCGGGCGGGTCGACCGGTCCGTCACGACGATGAGCGACCGGCTCAAGATCTTCTTTGACGGCGGTTGTCGCGGCACGGCGGGCGTTATCGAGACTGCCGTGGTCATCCGCGGCGTCGCTCACCTGCGGAGCGACCATCCGCCCGGCACCAGTACCGAGGCGGAGTGGCTGGCGCTGGTCGACGCGGCTACGCTGGCGGTGGCCTCGGGCGTGAATGACGTCGTATTCGTCGGCGACTCGATCGTGGTGTTGAATCAGGCGCGCGGGGTTTCCGTCACGCGCGGGGAGAATCTGCAACGCCACCGCGCGGCATTCACGGCGCTGGCGGCGCAGATCCCCTATGTTGCCTATCGCCACGTCAACCGCGCGCAGAATCTGGCGGGCACCGCGCTGGAGCGCCTGCACGGCCGACGCTGATCGCAAATATCGCCATGCAACCGGGACCAAAGTCCCGGTCGCGCGTTGGGCGGCCAATCTGATAAGAGGAATACCCATGGCTACCACGATCACCGGCACGTTCGAGACCCGTCGCGAAGCGGAAATGGTCGTCGAACATCTCGTGCAGGAGCACGACATCGAACGCGGCGACATCGTCATCGGCACCGAGGATGACGAGAACAGCGTCGGCATCGCGCTCGATGGTGCGGATGAGGACGACGATGCCGAGGAAGCGGCGCTGGCGGGCCGGATCCTGGTATCGGTCGACATCGCCGACGAGGCGATGGTCGAGGATATCGAGGAAGTGTTCCACGAGTTCGGTGCCGAGGACGTGACGTCCTGACGACCGGCTGCTCCGATCCGCTGCTGACGGTCGCCGGGCTGGGTAAATCCGTGCCCGGCGGCCGACGACTGTTCGACGGCCTCGACCTGACCATTTGCGGCGGCGAGCTTGTTGCCATTGTCGGCGAAAGCGGGATCGGCAAATCGACGCTGCTGAACATGCTGGCCGGACTGGATTCGGCCGACGAGGGGTCCGTCGCGATCGACGAGACAATACTCGGATCGCTCGACGAAGCCGCCCTCACCGATCTGCGGGCCAGGCGCGTCGGCTTCGTGTTTCAGGCGTTCCACATTCTCCCCTATCTGACCCTGCGCCAGAACGTCGCCCTGCCGCTGGCACTGGCGTCGACCGATCGACGATCCATCGAAACCCGCGCGCAGGACATGCTCGACCGTGTCGGTCTGGGTACGCGCGGCGATGGCTATGCCCGCGACCTGTCGGGCGGCGAATTGCAGCGGGTGGCCATCGCCCGCGCGCTCGTCCACCGGCCGGCACTGATTCTGGCCGACGAACCGACCGGCAATCTCGATCCCGACACCGCCGCCCGCATACTCGACCTGTTCGCGCAGGCGGTACGGGACGACGGCGTCGCGGCAATCATCGTCACGCATTCGCGCGCGGCCGCCGCCATCGCCGACCGCACCCTGACGCTGACCGCCGACGGGCTGTCCCCGACCGCATGAACGGCTTTTCCGGTCTGCTCTCGGCGCGACTGGCCCTTGGCTGGCTGATCGTTGGCGACTGGCGCGCGCATCCCGCCCGCCTCGCCATGACAGCGGTGGCGATCGCGATCGGCGTCGCACTGGGCTTTGCCGTTCACCTCGTCAACGGATCGGCGCTCACGTCGTTCGAGGGTGCGCTCAGGACCGTCAACGGCGCGGCCGATGTCCAGATCAGCGCTACCAGCCCGCTTGGCTTCGACGAACGCCTGTATCCCCGCATCGCCACCGCGCGCGGCGTGATCGACGCCAGCCCGGTGGTAAAACTCGACGCGCGCGCGGCGGGCGACACCCGCTTCACCCTGCTCGGCCTCGACGTGATCCGTGCGGCGCAGGTCACGCCCAGCCTGATCGGCATCGCCACCGCCGGGGTCGACCGTGGCAGCGATGGGGCGTTCGATGGCGACGCGCTGTTCCTGTCCCCCGCCGCGATGCGCGCGCTGAACACCCGCCCCGGTGCCACGCTGACCGTCACCGCCAATGGTCGGAGCCGCCCCTTGCGCGTCGCCGGCAGCCTGCCCGCGATCGGCGATGCACAGGCGATCGGCGTCATCGACATCGCCGCCGCCCAGTGGCGCTTCGATCGCCTCGGCCGTCTCGACCGGATCGACGTGAAGCGGACCGATACCGCCAGCGACGCCGCGCTGTCGGACCTCCTGCCCCCGCAAGCCGTGGTCGGTACCGCCGCCAGCGACGGCGCGCGCAGCGACGCCCTGTCGCGTGCCTATCGCGTCAATCTCGACATACTGGCGCTGGTCGCGCTGCTGACCGGCGGGTTTCTGGTGTTCTCGGCCCAGTCGCTTTCGGTCGCCCGGCGGCTGCGCGCGTTTGCGCTGATCCGCACACTCGGCCTGCCGCGCAGCGGGATCGTCGCGACGGTCGCGGTCGAAGGGCTGGTGATCGGCATTATCGGGTCGGCGCTTGGCCTCGCGATCGGCTATGCGCTCGCCTGGCTGGCGCTCGACCGGTTCGGCGGCGATCTGGGGGCCGGCTATTTCGCCGATGGCGGGGTGCGGCTGACGTTCGCACCCGTCGCTGCCGCCGGGTTCTTCGCGCTGGGCACGGTCGCGGCGGTGGCCGGCAGCATCCTGCCCGCGCGCGCCGCCGCCCGCGCGGCACCCGCCGTCGCGCTGCGCAACGGCGGTGACCTGATCGACCCGCGCGCGCGTGTCGCCTGGATCCCGGCCGCGATCCTCGTCGCAGCCGGCGGCGCGGCGGCGCTGCTGCCCGCTATCAACGGCCTGCCTGTTTTCGGATTCCTCAGCATGGCGCTGATCCTGGCGGGCGGGATCGCCGGGATGCCCTGGCTGGCGCGGACCGTCCTCACCCCGCTGGCGCGCCGACCGGGCCGGTTCGTACCGTTCGACCTCGCGATCCGCCACTTGCACGGCGCGCCGGGACAGGCCGCGACGGCATTGTGCGGCATCGTCGCCAGCACCGCGCTGATGATCGCAATGGCGGTGATGGTCACCAGTTTTCGCGGCGCGGTCGACACCTGGCTGGGTCAGGTGCTGTCCGCCGACCTGTATCTGCGCATTGATGGCGGCGCGGGCCTGCCGCCGTCCGACCAGGCGCGGCTGGCCGCCACCCCCGGTGTTGCCGGAATCGCGTTCAGCCGACAGGTGCCGCTGACCCTGCGCGCCGACCGGCCGGCGGTCTCGCTGATCGCCCGACCGGTGGCGGGTGCGAACGACCCGACGCTGGTGCTGATCGACCGCGTCGACAGCCTGCCCGCCGGGGTGACGCCGGTCTGGCCGTCCGAACCCGCCGCCCGCCTTTATGACTGGACGGTCGGGCAGACGATCGCGTTGCCGATCGGCGGGCGCTACGTCGTCGCCGGCATCTGGCGCGACTATGCGCGGCAGCAGGGCGCAATCGTGATCCGCGACCGCGATTATACCCGGATCACCGGTGACCCGGTGCGCGACGAGGCGGCGGTCACGCTTGCGCCCGGTGCCGACCCGCAGGCCACCGGTGCCGCGATCCGTGCGCGGACGCCGGCGTCGGTCCGCGCGCAACTATCCATCGCGCAGCCCGGCACCCTGCGCGCCTACGCCCTTGACCTGTTCGATCGCAGCTTCACCGTCACCTATCTGCTGGAGGGGGTGGCGATCCTTGTCGGGCTGGCCGGGGTCGCCGCGACCATGTCCGCGCAGACGATCGCACGCACCCGCGAGTTCGGGATGCTGCGCCACATCGGCGTCCGCAAGCGTCAGATCATCGCGATGCTGGCCAGCGAGGGCGCGCTGCTGGGCGCGGTCGGCGCGCTGGGCGGCATCGCGCTCGGGTCGCTGCTGGCGCAAGTGCTGGTCCATGTCATCAACCCGCAGTCGTTCAACTGGACGATGGAGACGCGGATGCCGTGGACGACCTTGGCCGGCGTGCTCGTCGCGCTGGTCGTCGCGGCGGCCGGGACAGCGGTCGTGGCCGGTCGCCGCGCGGTCGCCGCCGACGCGGTGCGCATGGTGCGGGAGGACTGGTGATGCGCCGGATGACCCTTGCCGCCAGCGCGTTGCTGCTCGCCGCTGCTGGTCCTGCGACAGACTACCCGGTCGTCCGGCCCGGCGTGGCCATGCGCTTCCCCGCCGATCACGGCGCACACCCCGCCTATCGCACCGAATGGTGGTACGTCACCGGCCGGCTGCGGACGAAGGCCGGACGCGATCTCGGCTTCCAGATCACCTTCTTCCGCACCCGCCCCCGAACCGATCCGGCCAATCCCAGCCGGTTCGCACCCGGGCAGGTACTGTTCGCCCATGCCGCACTGTCGGACCCGGCGGTCGGCCATCTGCTGCACGGCGAGCGGGCGGCGCGCGCCGGGTTTAGACTGGCCCAGGCGCGGGTCGGCGACACCAACGTGGCGATCCGCGACTGGCATATCGTGCGGGGGACCGACGGTCGTTATCGCACCACCGTCACCACGCCCGATTTCACGCTGTCGCTGGTCCTGAACCCCACCCAGCCACCGCTGTTGCAGGGCGAGGCCGGCTACAGCCGCAAGGGACCGAAACCGGGGCAGGCGAGCCATTATTACTCCGTCCCGCATCTCGCCGTCTCTGGCCGGCTGACACGGGCCGGCACCAGCGAGGTCGTCACCGGACAGGCCTGGCTCGACCGCGAATGGTCGTCCGATTACCTTGGCGGCACGGCGGTCGGCTGGGACTGGACCGGCCTGAACCTCGACGATGGGGCCGCGCTGATGGCGTTCCGCATCCGTGGCAGGGACGGTCGCGCGATCTGGGCGGGCGGATCGTTGCGCCGTGCGGATGGTCAGGTCGTGCGGTTCGCACCCGGCGACGTCCGCTTCGTTCCCCGCAGGCTGTGGCGATCCCCGCGCACCGGCGCGCGCTATCCCGTCGCGCAGACCGTGCAGATCCGCCTGCCCGAAGGCGTCCGCAGCTGGGCGCTCGAACCGCTGTTCGCCGATCAGGAACTCGACGCGCGACGCAGCGGGATGCCGGTCTATTGGGAGGGCGCGGTGCGGACGCGCGGCGGATCGGGCTATCTCGAACTGACCGGCTACGCCGGATCCTTGAGAATGTGACGATGACCGATACGCTTCCCCCCGCCCTTGCCGAGTGGCCCGAGGCCCCGCGCGTGCGGACCCTGAACGCCGCCGCGGCGCGTGGCGGCGCCTATGTGCTGTGCTGGCTGCAACAAGCGTTGCGCGGGGTCGACAACCCGGTGATCGACGCCGCCATCCTGCTCGGCAATGCGCTCGGGCTGCCGGTGCTGGTCTATCATGGGCTGCGCGAGGACTATCCCTACGCCTCCGACCGGCTGCATCGCTTCATCCTTGGCGCATCGCGCGACCTGAAAGCGGATTGCGCCGCACGCGGCATCGCCTGCGTCCAGTTCGTCGACCGTGCCGATCACCGGGAACCGGGCCTTGTCTATCGCCTGGCCGACACCGCCGCGGCGGTCCTGGTCGAGGATCAGCCCGCCTTCGTGGCGCAGTGGCAGGCCAAACGCTTCGCCGCACGTTGCACCGCGCCCGTCTTCGCGGTCAACGCCGCCTGCCTCGTGCCGCCGGCCGTGCTCGGCGACGGCATCGCCTCGACCTCGGGCTTTCGCCGTCGGCACGAAAAGGTCCGCGACGACTGGCTGCACGGCACCGATGCGGAACCGACCATCCCCGCTTATGCCGGATCGCTGCCGTTCACGCCGGACATGCTGGGCGACGACGCGGCCCTTGATGCGCTGGTGGCTGCGTGCGCGATCGACCACAGCGTCTTGCCCGCACCCGATTTTCCGTCTGGCCGCGCGGCGGTGCGCGACCGGCTCGACCGGCTGCGCGAGACCGTCCTGCCGGCCTATGCCGGTGCACGTAACGATGCCAGCCGACCGGTCGGGGCCAGTGGCCTGTCGCCCTATCTGCATTTCGGGCTGGTCGGCCCGCGCGAGATCGTGGCGGCCGTTGCCGCCGCCGGTGCGGGCAAGGCGGCGACGACCAAGTTTCTCGACGAGCTGCTCAGCTGGCGCGAATGGTTTCACTACAAGGCACGCACCTTGCGCGTGCCCGAGGCATTCGACCGGCTGCCGCCAAAGGCACGCGACACGCTTGCCGCCCACGCCGTCGATCCGCGACCCGAGCTGGAAACACTCGATGCGATGGTCCACGGCGAAACGGCGGACGAAAGCTGGAACGCCTGTCAGAAACAGTTCCTGATCGACGGCTGGATGCACAACAACCTGCGGATGTACTGGGCCAAGCGGATTATCGCCTTCACGCCCAGCCCGGAAGCCGCATGGGCCACCGCCTGCTATCTAAACGACCGGTTCAGCCTCGATGGGCGCGATCCATCGACCTACGGCAATCTGGCCTGGGCGTTTGGCGATGCCGCGCCTGGGCACCGCGAACTGCCCGTACTCGGCTGGGTATCGGCCAAGTCGGATGGTTCGATCCGCCACCGCGATGGTGGCCCCGACTGGCTGGCCGCCGCCGCCGCGCGGCCGGCCGACCGGGTGACGCTGCCCGACGCGCCGCCGGTCGACCCATATTTGACGGGACAGGTACCGATCTGAGGATCGCCCCCCGGCGTCAGCGCATCAGGCCCGCCGCGCGCAGCGCGTCCTCGATCACCTGCTGAACCCCGTGCGGACCCGAACCAGCCGCCGGCCGCGCGGTGTCCGCCGCCAGTGTCGGCTGCGGAATGGCGCGCTTCACCTCGGGCGCCGGGGCTTGCGTTGCAACCACCGCCTCCCGCGTATCATCCAGCGCGATATCGGCCAGCAAGCCCCAGAAGGCGGCGATGTGCACCGTGCTGGAAATGCCGCTGTCCAGCATGAAGGGGCCGCTTTCCCCCACCCCGTCCGCGCCGGTCGGGTCCAGCGGCGTGCCGTGCGCCATGTCGGCAACCGTGATCGATTCGATGACCGGTTCACCGGCCGCGTTGCACCAGACGTCACGACGCTGGCCGTCGATCATCCCGCTATGGGTCGGCGCGCGGCCGATTCCGTGGACCAGCCGCCACTGCGCCACGATCCGCGCCGCGTTGGCGTGCACGACGGTGCGGTCGGCGCTGCCGTGCCAGACCGACACGCGCGGCCACGGCCCGTCATGGTCCGATGCGGCGTGAACCAGCGCCGCCAGCGCATCCTCGTCCAGACCGCCATGGCCGCGCATCCGGTCCATCGCCTCCGATACGGTCGTGGCACTGCCATAGGGCAGGCCGGCGATGATCGCGCCGCCGGCGAACACCTCGGGATAGGTCGCCAGCATGACCGACGTCATCGCGCCCCCCGCCGACAGGCCCGTGACGAAGACGCGCGTCGGATCCAGGTCGTGCGCCTCGATCACGGCCTCGACCATCTGGCGGATCGACAGGGCCTCGCCGCTGTCGCGTGTCGTATCCTCGGGCTGGAACCAGTTGAAGCAGCGGTTCATGTTGTTCGCCACCGACTGTTCGGGAAACAGCACCGCAAAGCCGTGGCGATCGGCCAGCGTCGACCAGCCCGATCCATGGTCGTACGCAGCGGCGGTCTGCGTGCAGCCGTGCAGCACGACGACCAGCGGCGCGCCGGCGGCGAGATCGTCGGGAATGTGGGTACGCGCGCGCAATGCGCCGGGATTGCTGCCGACATGGATCAGATCGCGCAGGCGATCCTGGCCCGGCGACGGCATCGTCTGGCTCAACTGGTCCCGCATCGCGGCAAGTCGGGTAATGGTATCGGACAATTTTCTCATGGTCGGCGTCTCCTTCGGGCCGCCAACGGCACCCATCGCTGACCGGTCCCTAACGCGTCTCCCGGATGATCGTTGCTGCACCGCACAATAAACGTATCGGCCGGCCCTGTCATCCTGCCTTGCAACCTTTGCACGACCGTCGGGTTCGACTAACGATCGGCGCGAAACGACACGGACGGGGGAAGAGCGGTTGGCTTCAGGATTAGTCGCATTGCTGGACGATATCGCCGGCATCACCAAGCTGGCGGCGGCATCGCTCGATGATATCGGCGCGGCCACGGCCAAGGCGGGCAGCAAGGCAATGGGCGTCGTCGTCGACGATGCCGCGGTCACGCCGCGCTATGTGGTCGGCTTCACGCCCGACCGCGAACTGCCGATCGTCGGCAAGATCGCGCTGGGGTCGATCAAGAACAAGCTGATCTTCCTGCTCCCGGCCGCACTGGCGCTCAGTGCGTTCGCGCCATGGGCGATCACGCCGATCCTGATGCTGGGCGGGGCCTATCTCTGCTTCGAGGGCGCGGAAAAGGTGATCGAGGCGTTCGGTGGCGGCCATGCCGAGGCAGTTGTCGACACGGCCGTCGATGCAAAGACGCTGGAGGACCAGAAGGTGTCGGGCGCGATCCGCACCGACCTGATCCTGTCGGCGGAAATCATGGCGATCGCGCTGGCCGATGTGGCCGAAAGCCCCATCCTCACGCAGGCGCTGGTACTGGCGGCGGTCGGCATCGCGATCACCATCGGCGTCTACGGCTTTGTCGCGCTGATCGTGAAGGCGGACGATATCGGCCTGCATCTTGCGACCAAGCCATCGACGCTGGCGCAGGCTGTCGGGCGTGGTCTGGTAAAGGGCATGCCGATTCTGATGAAGATCCTGTCGATCGTCGGCACGGCGGCGATGATCTGGGTCGGCGGCGGAATCCTGACGCACGGGCTGGAAACGTCGGGCGTCCTCGCGGCCCCCGCGCATCTGATCCATGACGTCGCCGAACACGCCGGCGCGGCGCTGGCCGGCATTGGCGGTGCCGTCAGCTGGATCGTGACGGCGGCGATGAACGGCCTGTTCGGCCTGGTCGTCGGTGGTGCCATCGCGCTGGTGGTCGGCCTGTTCCACAAGGCCCGCACGCCCGCGCACTGATCGCCGATGCGGCGGATGCATATGGCGGCTGCGGGTTATCCGCAGCCGGCCAGCGCCCGGATCTCCTCGTCGACCAGTCGCAGGATCCGGGCCTGCAACGCGGTGACGTCCCGGTCGACGGCGGATGCCATGCGGCTGCACTGACCGATCACCAGCGTCAGGATAAGGTCGGCGACGACCGCCACATCGTCGGCACGACCGGGTTCGGGCGCGAACACCGTCAGGGCCGCCTGCATGGTGTACCGGATCCGCGCATCCAGTTCCGCCATGATCGCCGCAATCCGCTCGTTGCGAACCGCCTCGGCAATGATTTCCGGCATCAGCTGATCGCGGCCGGCGATTCGATCCTGCACCACGAATCGGACGATCCAGTTGCGCACGCCCATCCGGTCGCCAGCCGCGACCGCCGCGCGCAAGGCCGCCTCGTCCAGAAATTCGGTGACGTCGGCCTCGACGATCGCGGCGATGATATCGTCTTTGCTGGCAAAGTCGCGATAGATCTGCCCGACCTTGACCCCGGACGCCTCCGCGATCTGGGCCATGCCCGTCGCGTGAAAACCCCGCTCGCAGAACAGGATACGCGCCGCCGCGGCCAGCCGCGTCCGTCGCTCCTCCGCCCGCGTCGGACCGACGCAGATCTGATCTATTTCGTCATACGCAAACACGTTGTGCACCGCACCATCCTTCGACTTGACCGACCCACGATTACTGGGCTAACGGCGCCTGTGAGTGATCGTTCACTCACACTAGCAGATCGAGCCCGAAACTCCATGATTAATGCACGTGCGCCGATGATGGCCTCCGCCCTGCTGCTCGCCGCGTGCGGTCAGCCCCAGCAGCAAGCCCCGGCGCCCACCGGCCCGGCGCAGGTCGGCGTCGTGACCGTGGCCAGCCAGCCCGTCACGCTGACGACCGAATTGCCCGGTCGCACCGCTGCGTATGAGACGTCCGAGGTTCGCCCGCAGGTGAGCGGGCTGATCGAGGCCCGGCTGTTCCGGGAGGGCGATCAGGTCCGCGAAGGCCAGCCGCTCTACCGGATCGATTCGACGCCGTATCAGGCCGCCGTCGCCAGCGCCCGTGCCGCCCTCGCCCGCGCGCGCGCCGCGATCGCGTCGAGCCAGGCGCTCGCGCGCCGCTATGGCGAGCTGGTCAAGATCAACGCGATCGCCCGCCAGGATTACGAAAACGCCATCACCAGCGCCCAGCAGGCGCAGGCCGATGTCGCGGCGCAGCAGGCCGCGCTGCGCACCGCGCAGATCGATCTTCGCCGCGCGCTCATCACCGCGCCGATTTCCGGCCGGATCGGTCGTTCGATCGTCACCACCGGCGCCCTGGTCAGCGCGTCGCAGACGAACCCGTTGACGACGATCCAGCGGCTCGACCCGATGTATGTCGACCTGACCCAGTCCAGCGCCGACGTTTTGAAACTGCGCCAGGCGGTGCTTGCGGGCGACGTGTCGCGCGGCGGCGCGGCGGCGCGGGTCAAGCTGACGCTGGAGGACGGCTCGACCTATCCGATCGAGGGGACGCTCCAGTTCGCCGACGTCTCGGTCGATCCCACCACGGGCACGCAGACCATTCGCGCCGTGTTCCCGAACCCGCGTGGCCTGTTGCTGCCCGGCATGTATGTCCGCGCCCAGATGATCGAGGGCACGCAGGCGTCGGGCATCATGGTGCCGCAGCGCGCGGTGTCGCGTGACGAACGCGGCGATGCGACGGTCATGGTCGTAGGTGCCGGCAACAAGGTGGAACCGCGCACGCTGGTGACCGACCGCGCGGTCGGCACCAACTGGCTGGTCACGTCGGGCCTGAAGCCCGGTGACAAGGTGATCGTCGAGGGTGGCATGTCCCTGCGCCCCGGCATGCCGGTCAAGCCCGTCGCCTGGACCGACAAGCCCGCGGGGCAAGGTGGGCGTGCGCCGGGCGGTCAGGCCCAGCCCGGCCAGCCCGCCACCCCCCAGCAGCAGGCGAAGTAAATCACCATGGCCCGGTATTTCATCGATCGCCCCATCTTCGCATGGGTCATCGCGATCATCCTGATGCTGGCGGGTGTCCTCGCCATCCGCAGCCTGCCGATCGCGCAGTTTCCCGCCATCGCGCCGCCCGCCGTCTCGATCACCGTCACCTATCCGGGTGCCGATGCCCAGACGCTGGAGAACACGACGACCCAGATCATCGAACAGCAGATGAAGGGGATCGACAACCTTCGCTATTTCTCGGCGAACTCCAGTTCGTCCGGCACCGCGACGATCACCCTGACATTCGAGCAGGGCACCGACCCCGACATCGCGCAGGTGCAGGTCCAGAACAAGCTGCAAGCCGCCACCCCGCTGCTGCCGCAGGAAGTACAGCAACAGGGCATCCGCGTCGCCAAGGCGACCGCCAACTTCCTGATGTTCGTCAGCCTGTATTCGCAGGACGGTTCGCATGACGGCAACGACCTGTCGGACATCATTGCCTCCAAGCTGCAGGATCCCCTGAGCCGCGTCACCGGTGTCGGTGATACGCAGGTGTTCGGGTCGCAATATGCGATGCGCATCTGGGTCGATCCGATCAAGCTGAACGGCTTTTCGCTGACCATGGCCGACGTGACGGCCGCGGTGCAGGCACAGAACGTCCAGGTTTCCGCCGGCCAGATCGGCGCGCAGCCGGCCCCCAAGGAGCAGATGCTGAACGCCACGGTGTCGGTCCAGTCGCGACTGGAAACGCCCGACCAGTTCGGCAACATCCGCCTGAAGACCGGCGTCGATGGCGCGGTCGTCCGGCTGCGCGATGTCGCACGGATCGAGCTGGGTGCCGAAAACTACGGCTTCGACGCCAAGTATAACGGGATGCCCGCCTCGGCGATCGGCATCAAGCTGGCACCGGGCGCGAACGCGCTCGACACGGTCACCGCGATCAAGGCGCAGGTCGACAGCCTGACGTCGCAGTTCCCGGCCGACGTGAAGGTCGTCTATCCCTATGACACCACGCCGTTCGTCCGCCTGTCGGTGGAACAGGTGGTGCACACGCTCGTCGAGGCCGTCGTCCTCGTCTTCCTCGTCATGTTCCTGTTCCTCCAGAACTTCCGCGCCACGCTGATCCCGACGATCGCCGTGCCGGTCGTGCTGCTGGGGACGTTCGGCGTGATGGCGCTGGCCGGCTTCTCGATCAACACGCTGACCCTGTTCGGCATGGTGCTGGCCATCGGTCTGCTGGTCGATGACGCGATCGTCGTCGTCGAAAACGTCGAACGCCTCATCACCACCGAACATCTCAGTCCCAAGGAAGCCGCCAAGAAATCAATGGACGAGATCACCGGCGCGCTGGTCGGTATCGCCCTCGTCCTGTCGGCGGTGTTTCTGCCGATGGCGTTCTTCGGCGGATCGACCGGCGTCATCTATCGCCAGTTCTCGATCACCATCGTCTCGGCCATGGTCCTGTCGGTCATCGTCGCGCTGGTGCTGACCCCGGCCCTGTGCGCGACCATCCTGAAGCCGCACGACCCGGACAAGAAAAAGAGCACCGGCCCGCTGGCGCGCTTCTTCGACTGGTTCAACGACAAATTCGATCGCGGTCAGGTGAAGTACGAACGCGGCGTGAAGGGCATTGCGCGCGGCTGGAAGCGGTCGATGATCGTCTATCTGGTCATCGTGCTCGGCATGGGCCTGTTGTTCGCGCGCCTGCCCTCGGGCTTCCTGCCCGACGAGGACCAGGGCTATGTCATCGCGCTGGTCCAGGGACCGGCCGGTGCCACGACCGCACGGACCGACAAGGGGCTGGACCTCGTCCGCAATCACTTCCTGAATGACGAAAAGGGCACCGTGCAGGGCGTGCTGACCATCAACGGCTTCAGCTTTGCGGGTCAGGGCCAGAACACCGGCCTGGCCTTCGTGCTGCTGAAGCCGTGGGACCAGCGTGAAGGCGCGGCCAACAAGGCCTCGGCCATCGCCGGACGCGCGATGGGTGCCTTCTCGAAATATGCCGACGGCCTGATCTTCGCGGTCATCCCGCCCGCCGTGTCCGAACTGGGCAATGCGACCGGGTTCGATCTCCAGCTGGTCGACAAGGTCGGCATGGGCCACGACAAGCTGTTGCAGGCGCGCAACATGATGCTGGGCATGGCGATGCAGGATCCGCGCCTCGTCGGCGTGCGTCCCAATTCGCTGGAGGACGCGCCGCAGCTGAAGGTCGACATCGACCAGGACAAGGCGCGCGCGCTTGGCCTGGACCTGACCGCCGTCAACAACACGATCGCGGCGGCGTGGGGTGGTGCCTATGTCAACGACTTCATCGACCGTGGCCGGGTGAAGCGCGTCTATGTTCAGGCGGACGAACAGTTCCGCCAGAACCCCGACGATATCGACAAGTTCTTCGTCCGTGGCGAATCGGGCCAGATGTCCCCCTTCCCCGCCTTCTCCACGCTGTCCTGGCGGCAGGCCCCGGTCATGCTGACCCGCTACAACGGCCAGCCGGCGATGGAATTGCTGGGTCAGGCCGCGCCCGGCTCCAGCACTGGTGCCGCGATGCAGGCGATGGAGGAAATGCAGGCCAAGCTGCCGCCCGGCACCGCGCTGGAATGGACCGGCCTGTCCTATGAGGAACGCCTTTCGGGCGGCCAGGCGCCGGCGCTGTACGGCCTGTCGATGGTGATCGTGTTCCTGTGCCTCGCCGCGCTGTACGAAAGCTGGTCGGTGCCGATCTCGGTGCTGCTGGTCGTGCCGCTCGGGATCGTCGGCGCGCTGCTGGCGGCGTTCCTGACGGGCCTGAACAACGACATCTACCTTCAGGTCGGGCTTATCACGACGATCGGCGTGTCGGCGAAAAACGCGATCCTGATCGTGGAGTTCGCGGAGGAACGCATCGCCGAGGGCATGAACGCCTTCGACGCGGCGATCGCGGCGGCCAAGCTGCGGTTGCGACCGATCCTGATGACGTCGCTGGCGTTCATCTTCGGTGTGATGCCGCTCGCGATCTCGACCGGCGCCGGTGCCGGTGGCCAGAACGCGATCGGCCGGGCGGTGGTCGGCGGCATGTTGTCGGCGACGGTCCTCGCGATCTTCTTCGTGCCGATGTTCTTCATCGTCGTCCTCCGGCTGTTCAAGCATCCGGCGGCCGCGAAGGGCGCAACCAGCACGGGGGCACACGCCCCGAACGATCACGGCCCTAACGACCACGGCCCGAACGACCACGGCACGCCGGCCCCCACAGAGGCATGATACGCATGAAGCCCACCCTCCTCGCCCTGCTGGCGGCAACGACCGGCCTGGCCGGCTGCAATCTCGCGCCGAAATATGTCCAGCCGGTCGGCGCGGTCCCGGCCGCGCTGCCCAGCGGCGGGATCTATCCGCGCGCCGCCACCGATGCGGTCGATATTTCGGCGATCGGCTGGCGGGACTTCTTCACCGACGACAAGTTGCGTCAGGTGATCCAGACCGGTCTCGACAACAACCGCGACCTGCGGCTGGCGGCGGCCAACGTGCTGCAGGCCCGCGCGCAATACCGGATCCAGCGCAGCGACCTGCTGCCGACGATCGCCGGCACCGCATCCGTCACGCGCACGAACAACGTGTTCGGCGCGGCGGGCGCGGCCGGGGGTGCCGGATCGGGCACGGGGACCGGTGTCGGCACTGGAGCAGGCGTCGGTACGGGTGCGGGTGTCGGCACCGGCACCAGCAGCGGCGACCTGACGATCTACAGCGCCAATGTCGGCATTTCGGCGTTCGAACTCGACCTGTTCGGTCGTGTCCGCAACCTCAGCGAAGCCGCATTGCAGCAGTATTTCGCGACCGAGGAAGCGCAGCGGGCCACGCGGATCACGCTGATCGCCGAGATCGCTACCGCCTATGCGACCATGGCATCCGACCAGGATCTCCTGCGGATCGCGCAGAACACGCTGGTCAGTTTTGAACAGTCGCTCAAGCTGACACGCGCGCAGTTCCGCATCGGCGTCGCCTCCGAACTGGAGGCGCGTCAGGCGGAAACCACCTATGAGGGTGCGCGTAACGACATCGCCGCCCTGCGCGCGCAGATCGCCCGCGACCAGAATGCGCTGAACCTGCTGGCCGGAACGACCATTCCGGCAGACCTTCTGCCGACCGCGCTCGGCACCGGTGTCGTCGCGCGTGAAACCCTGCCCGGCAATCTGCCGTCCAGCGTGTTGCTGCGCCGCCCCGACGTATTGCAGGCCGAACATCAGCTGATCGCGCAGAACGCGAACATCGGCGCGGCCCGTGCGGCGTTCTTTCCGCAGATTTCGCTGACCGCCACGCTCGGCACGCTCAGCACCGCGCTGGGCAGCCTGTTCGGCAGCGGGACGGGCACCTATTCGGTGTCGCCCAACGCCAGTATTCCGATCTTCGACTTCGGCCAGCGCAAGGGCAATCTGGATTACGCCCGCGCCAGCCAGCAGGCGGCGGTCGCGACATATGAAAAGACCATCCAGACCGCCTTCCGCGAGGTCGCCGATGCGCTGGCGCAGCGCGGCACGATCGGCGAACAGGTCCGCGCGCGCACCGCACAGGCGGAGGCGGCGACGGTCGCCTCGCGCCTGTCCGATGCCCGGTATCGCGCCGGGGTGGATTCCTTCCTGGTGTCGCTCGATTCCCAGCGCTCTGCCTATGCCGCGCAGCAGAATCTGGTCACGACCCGGCTGACCTATGCCGGCAATCTCGTCGAATTGTACCGCGCGCTTGGTGGAGGACTGAAGTGATGGCCTATCGCAATTTTTCCGACACGGCCTTCACCGAAACCGTGGCGGCGACCGCGCCCGCCACGCTGACTCCGCTCGAACGCACCACCGTGCTGCTGTCGATCCACGACAGCCGGTGTTCGCTTGGCGCAAGTCCCCGGTTCGACCGGATCGTCGGCGCACTGTTCGGCATCGCGCGGCCCAGCCGGCTGGCCGATGTCCGGCTTGAGGCGCTGCGCCGTTACGCGATCCTGCTGCGGATGGACGGCGATTCGATCGACCCGGTGGAAACCGCGACGCTGCGGGATCTGGGGTTCAGCGCCGGACAGATGGTGGCCGTCCGCGCGCTTATTGCGCAGGCCGCGTAATGGCATCCTGACAACCGTCCCCTGCAGGGGCGGTCGCCCCCGTCAATCGCCTCAATCGACGAACGCGGCGTCGATCACCATACGCGTCGCATCCCATTCGGGAACGGCCTCGATCCGCATCGGCACCATGAATCGCTTGCCGGTGTCGCGCTCGATCTCGATCACATCGCCCGCCCCGAAATTGTCGATGGCGACGACATGGCCAAGCGCGGTGCCGTCGGTCGATACCGCGGGCAGGCCCAGCAGATCGGCGTGATAATATTCTCCCTCGCCCAGCGGCGGCAGGGTGTCGCGCGAGACGCGCAGTTCGGTGCCGCGCATGGCCTCGGCGGTATTGCGATCGGTCACTTCGGCGAAGCGTGCGATCGTACCGTTGTTGCCGGCGCGCGCGGACTTAAGCGTCAGCGCGCCGTCGTTGAAAATCGTGTGGATGCTCAGGTCGTCGGCAAAGACCTTCAACCGGACTTCACCCTGCACCCCGTGCGCACCGATCACGACCGCCAGCGTCAGGGGTGCGCCGACGACGGCATCAGCCTTCGGGGGAGTCGTCGTCGCCGGCGGGGGCGTCGTCTGGCCCTTCGGCGGGTTGTCCCGCGGATACGCCCTGGTTGGTGGCATCTGGGGTGTGGTCGGACTGTGTGTCATCGGATTTTGGCGTATCGGCCATGTGGCGCGCTCCTGCGGGGTTGATCCACAGAAACGCACCACATGGCCGAAAGGCTGCTTACTCGGCGGTCGCGTCGGCGTCGGCCGGAGCCTCGGCCGGTGCGTTGGCGGCAGCGGCGGCCTCTTCCTGTGCCTTGACCTTCTCGGCACGCTCCTCGGCGCGCTCGGTTGCCTTCTCGCCGGGCTTGCCCTTGTTCGGGTTGTTGCGCGCGGTACGCTCCAGAACGCCGGCCGCGTCGAGGAAGCGGGCGACACGATCGGTCGGCTGCGCGCCAACGCTCAGCCAGTGCTTCGCACGGTCGGCGTCGAGCTGCACGCGCTGCTCATTGTCCTTGGCGAGCAGCGGGTTGTAGTTGCCGATCTTCTCGATGAAGCGGCCATCACGGGGGCTGCGCGCGTCGGCGACGACGATGCGGTAATAGGGACGCTTCTTGGAGCCGCCACGCGACAGACGAATGCTGATTGCCATTACATATGTTCCTTCTTCGTATTCAGGATTAAGGTCAGTGGGTTAAGTCGTTACTTCTTCTTGAAGAAATCCGGCAGGCCGGGCGGCATGGGCGGGCCGCCAAGGCCGGGAAGCCCGCCCCCCGCCTTGCCCATCATGTCGCCAAGCTGCGGGCCGCCGAGCGCGTTGCCGAGGCCGGCCATGCCGCCCCCCATCCCGCCCTTGCCGAGCATCGCCATCATGCCCTTCATGCCGCCCATCTTCTTGATCTTCTTCATGGCGTTCGCCATTTCCTGATGCATCTTCAGGAGCTTGTTGACGTCCTGCACCGTGGTGCCGGACCCCTTGGCGATACGGATCTTGCGCTTGGCGTTGAGCAGTTCGGGCTTCGAGCGCTCCTTCTGCGTCATCGACCCGATCATCGCGTCCATGCGGATCAGGATCCGGTCGTCGACGGCACCGCTCGCCATCGCCGCCTGCGCCTTCTTCATCCCCGGGATCATCCCGGCCAGCGCGCCCAGCCCGCCCATCCGCCGCATCTGCGCCAGTTGCCCGCGCAGGTCGTCCATGTCGAACTGACCCTTGGACATCTTGGCGGCCATGCGTTCGGCGTCTTCCTGCTGGATAGACTCCGCTGCCCGTTCGACCAGCGACACGACGTCGCCCATGCCCAGGATGCGCCCGGCGACACGCCCGGGATGAAACGCCTCCAGCGCGTCGAGCTTCTCGCCCGTACCGGCAAACTTGATCGGCTTGCCGGTGACCGCGCGCATCGACAGCGCGGCACCGCCACGCGCATCGCCGTCCATCCGGGTCAGCACGACCCCGGTCAGCGGCACCTGGGCCGAGAAGTTCTGCGCGACGTTGACCGCGTCCTGACCGGTCAGCGAATCCACCACCAGCAGGATTTCCGCCGGGTTGGCGATGTCCGCCACCGCGCGCATCTCGTCCATCAGCGCCTGGTCGACATGCAGTCGCCCGGCGGTGTCGAGCATCAGGACGTCATAGCCCTGCAGCCTGGCCGCCTGCATCGCCCGCCTGGCGATATCGACCGGCTGCTGGCCCGGCACGATCGGCAGGGTCGCGACCTCGATCTGCGTGCCAAGTGTCGCCAGCTGTTCCTGCGCGTTCGGACGATTGACGTCGAGCGACGCCATCAGCACCTTCTTGCGGTCACGCCCGCCGCCACCCAGCGAGGTCTGGCCCGCGGCCAGCCGCTTGGCGATCTTGGCGGTGGTCGTCGTCTTGCCCGACCCCTGCAGACCGACCATCATGATGATCGCCGGCGGGGTGACGCCCAGTTCCAGCTCGGCCGCGCCGGCATTCTCGCCGCCCAGCATCTCGACCAGCGCGTCGTTGACGATCTTGACGACCTGCTGGCCCGGCGTGATCGAGCGCAGGACGTTCTGGCCGATCGCCTTTTCGGTCGCCTTGTCGACGAACTCGCGCGCGACCGGCAAGGCCACGTCGGCCTCCAGCAGCGCGACGCGCACTTCGCGCATCGCCGCCCGCACGTCCGCCTCGGTCAGCGCGCCACGGCCACGCAGACGGTCGAAGACTCCGCCAAGCCGGTCGCTCAAGCTCTCGAACATCGGTTCACCTCAATACCACCCGCCACAAAACGCAAAAGCGCCGGCGGGCGAAACCTCGCCGGCCAGCGTGCGCCCGCAGACGCCGTGTCCAATGCGTTCCGTGATGGAACTATGTCGCCCGCATAGGGCAATGATGGCTGTGGCGCAAGCCGGCCGGCCTTAACATCTTCTATACGAACCCTGTGCGATGCGGGAGGCCGGATAGTAAAAGGGTTCTGCCCGGTGCGTACGAAACGATCAGCAGCCGTGCCAAACGGCACGCGCGACTTCAACGGCCAACGCGCCTTCATCAGTGGCGAGTTCATCAGCGGTGCCCTGATCGGTGCCGCGCTGCTGCTGTTTCTCGCCCTTGGCAGCATGATCCTCGCCAGCAGCCTGGATTCGATCCTCGGCAGCGGGTCGGCGATCGACCGGACGCTGACCGTCGCGTTCCTGCTGAATGCGGCGCTGATCCTGTTCATCTGGTTTCGTCATCGCGAACTTGGCCGCGAATTGTCGCGCGCCACGACCGCCACCGCGCGCGCCGAACGACTGGCCACGACCGACCCGGTCACCAGCCTGCCCAACCGCCGTGGCCTGATCGCCGACGGATCGGCGCTGCTGGCGATGGGGCGCAGGCGCGGCAAGGTGCTGGCGCTGATGATGTTCGATCTCGACCATTTCAAATCGGTCAACGACACCCACGGCCATGTCGCGGGCGACGCCGTCCTGGGCGCGGTCGCGGCCGCCGTCACCGCCATCCTGCCCCCGTCCGCGCTGTTCGCCCGGCTTGGCGGCGACGAATTCGCCTGCGCCTTCCTGTTCGACGCCGACCATCCCGGCGTCGCCGACCGGATCGGCGAGCAGATCGTCGCCGCGCTGGGGCGGCCTTTCGACATCGACGGCAAATCGCTGCACACCGGCGGCTCGGTCGGCATCGCCAGGTCGGACTATGACGGCACCAGCCTGGAATCGCTGATGCGCGCGGGCGAGATCGCGATGTACGCCGCCAAGACGGCGGGTCGCGGCCGGCACGTCTGGTTCGACGCGTCGATGGAACATTCGCTGAAGGCCCGCAGCGATTTGGAAACGGGCCTGCGCGCCGCGATCCCGGCGCAGCAGATCGTACCGTTCTTCGAACAGCAGATCGACCTGGCCACCGGCCGGCTGGTCGGATTCGAGGTTCTGGCCCGCTGGGCGCACCCGACGCGCGGCATCATCGGTCCCGACACCTTCATCCCGGTGGCCGAGGAAACCGGGATGATCGGCGAACTGTCACTGTCGATCATGCGGCAGGCGTTCGTGGCCGCGCGCGACTGGGACCAGAGCCTGTCGCTGTCGATCAACATCTCGCCGGTGCAGTTGCGCGACGCCTGGCTGGTACAGAAGATCATCAAGGCGCTGACCGAAACCGGCTTCCCGGCCAGCCGGCTGGAGGTGGAAATCACCGAAAGCTCGCTGTTCGACAATCTGGCGCTGGCCCAGTCGATCGTGGGATCGCTGAAGAACCAGGGCATCCGTATCGCGCTCGACGATTTCGGCACCGGTTATTCCAGCCTCGCCCATTTGCGCGCGCTGCCGTTCGACCGGATCAAGATCGACAAGAGCTTCGTCTCCTCGATCATCGACAACAGCGAAAGCGCCGCGATCGTCACCGCCATCGCCAGCCTTGGCGACAGCCTGAACATGCCGGTCACCGCAGAGGGGATCGAGGATGCGGCGATCGAGGCGCGACTCTGCGCGATCGGCTGCGCGCGCGGTCAGGGTTATCATTACGGCCGGCCGATCAACGCGACCAACGTCCGGCGGATCCTCGCCGAAAAGCACCTGCTGCCCGGCATGCCGGGGCTGGTGAACGGCGCAGGACTGACCGGCGAGCCTGACCTGCAACGCCGCGCCGGCTGATCCGGGTTCCCGAGCGGGCGCGCCGGTTGCCCGCGATGTCGCCAGCGATGTCGCATGGACAGCGGCGGTGCCCGGCCCTAGATCGACGCGCATGTCTGCCACGCCTGCACCCCAACCCGCGCATCAGCCCGCGCCAGAGGTGGTCAGCCTGGGCTGCCGCCTGAACATTGCCGAAAGCGAGACGATCCGCGGCCTGCTGGGCCAGATGCCGCCGGAGGGACACGACGTCGTCGTCGTCAACAGCTGCGCCGTCACCAATCAGGCGGTCAAGCAGACCCGCGTCGCCATCCGCCGCGCGCGCCGGGACCGCCCGACCGCGCAGATCGTCGTCACCGGTTGCGCCGCGCAGATCGACCCCGCCGGCTTTGCCGCCATGCCCGAGGTCGACCGCGTCATCGGCAACGGCGAGAAACTGTCGCCCGACGCCTGGGCCGGCACCGCGCCGATGGTCGTCGGCGACATCATGGGACTGCGTGAGACGGGCGCGCACCTGACCGCCGCCTTCTCCACCCATGCCCGCGCGTTTGTCGAGGTGCAGAATGGCTGCGACCATCGCTGTACCTTCTGCGCTATTCCCTTCGGGCGCGGGCCAAGCCGGTCGGTGCCGGCCGGCGCGGTGGTGGCGCGCATCGCCGGACTGGTCGCGGCGGGCCACCGGGAGGTCGTGCTGACCGGCGTCGACCTGACCAGCTATGGCCATGACCTGCCCGGCGCGCCGACGCTGGGGATGCTGGTCGACCGGATCCTGCGGCTGGTGCCGGACCTGGCGCGGCTGCGTCTGTCCTCGCTCGATTCGGTCGAGATCGACGACCACCTGTTCGACCTGGTGACCGGCGACGATCGGGTGATGCCCCACCTGCACCTGTCGCTACAGGCCGGCAGCGACATGATCCTCAAACGGATGAAGCGCCGCCACAGCCGCGCGCAGGCCGTGGCGCTGGTCGAACGGCTGAAGGCCGCGCGGCCCGACATCGCCATCGGTGCCGACCTGATCGCCGGCTTCCCGACCGAGGACGCAGGCATGTTCGCCGACAGTCTGGCGCTGATCGCCGACTGCCAGATCGTCCACGCGCACATCTTTCCCTATTCGCCCCGCGCCGGCACGCCCGCCGCCCGGATGCCGCAGGTCGCGCCCGATGTACGCCGCGAACGCGCGGCGATCTTGCGCGACGCGGCCGCCACCGCGAGATCAGCGTGGCTGCGCGCGCTGGTCGGCACGGTGCAGGACGTCGTCGTCGAAGCGCCCGGAACCCACGGCCACGCCGGCAACTTCGCCGAAGTGCGTTTCCCGCACGGACCGGCGACCGGCACCCTCACCCGCGTTCGCATCACCGCCGCCACCGACACCCATCTGCAAGGCCTTCCCGCATGAGCACCACCCCCTCCTGGCACGACAAGCTGATCGGCGGCTTCAAGCGTACGTCCGACCGGCTGATCGGCAATCTCGCCGGCCTCGGCGGCGCGCGGCTCGACACAGCCACGCTCGACGATATCGAGGAGGCGCTGATCGCGTCGGACCTTGGCCCCGAGACCGCCGGCCACATCCGCAGCCGCCTGGCCGAGGGCAGCTTCGAGCGCGACATGGAGGAACTGGGCATCCGCCTGATCGTCGCCGAGGAGGTCGAACGGACACTGGCGAAGGTCGCCATCCCGCTGGAAGTCACCGCCTTCCCCCGGCCGCAGGTCATTCTGGTCATCGGCGTCAACGGCTCCGGCAAGACCACCACCATCGCCAAGCTGGCGCATCTGCTGATGGAGCAGGACTATGGCGTCATGCTGGCCGCCGGCGATACCTTCCGCGCCGCCGCGATCGGCCAGCTCAAGACCTGGGCCGAGCGGGTCGGCGTGCCGATCGTGACCGGACCGGAAGGGGGCGACGCGGCCGGCGTGGTGTGGGACGCGGTGAAGAAGGCGACCGAAACCGGCATCGACGTGCTGATCGTCGACACCGCCGGCCGGTTGCAGAACAAGCGCGAGCTGATGGACGAGCTTGCCAAGATCCGCCGCGTGCTCGGCCGCATCAACCCCGCCAGCCCGCACGACGTCGTCCTCGTCCTCGACGCCACCACCGGCCAGAACGCGCTGAACCAGATCGAGGTGTTCAAGGAAGTCGCCGGCGTCACCGGCATGGTCATGACCAAGCTGGACGGCACCGCGCGCGGCGGCGTGCTGGTCGCGGCCGCCGAGAAATACGGCCTGCCGATCCATGCGATCGGCGTCGGCGAAGGCATGACCGACCTGCGCCCCTTCGATGCGAACGAGGTCAGCCGGATCATCGCCGGGGTGGAAAGCGTACGGAAATGACGGGGGCGATGCGCCGTTCAGCCACCCGACACCCCGATCCCCGCATACCCGTCCGCACTCACCCATAGAACGGCCCCACGCATGACGACCAAGACGTCCGCCCCCCTGCCCACCGGCCTGCGCATGGCCATCGACTATGGCCCGCTGGTGCTGTTCTTCGCGGTCAACTTCCTCGCGCCCGGCACCACCCACACCCGCGTCATCGCCGCCACCGCGACGTTCATGGCCGCGACGCTGGTGGCGATGATCGTGTCCAAGGTGAAGGCCGGGCACATCGCACCGATGCTGTGGATGTCGGGCGGCCTCGTACTCGTGTTCGGCGGGCTGACCATCTATTTCAACGACGACACGTTCCTGAAGATGAAGCCGACGCTCGTCTACGCAATGTTTGCCAGCATCCTCGGCTTCGGCCTGCTGACCGGCCGTCCGCTTCTGAAATCGCTGCTGGAAAGCACCTATCCCGGCCTGTCGGCGCATGGGTGGCGCAAGCTGACCCGCAACTGGGCGCTGTTCTTCGTGTTCATGGCCTGCCTGAACGAAATCGTCTGGCGTAATTCATCGTGGAACTTCTGGGTCGGGTTCAAGCTGTGGGGCGCGGTGCCGATGACGCTCATCTTCGCGATGGCCAACGTGCCGATGCTGATGCGCCACGGACTGAAAGTCGGCACCGACACCGACATACCGCCGGCCAACTGATCCCACTCCCGCGAAGATACGATCGCGGGCAACAAAAAGGGTGAGGGCCGCTGGCACCCTCACCCTTCCGCCGGCAGTGCCGGCTTCCTCCCTCCCCCGGCGGGAGAGGGAAAGAAGATTTAGCCTGCGACCGCCGCGTAACGCTCGGCGACCTTGTCCCAGTCGACGACGTTCCACCACGCCTTCAGATAGGCCGCACGGTCGTTCTTGTACGTCAGGTAATAGGCGTGCTCCCACACGTCGTTCCCCAGCAGCGGCGTGCCCTTGTCCTTGGCATCGTCCATCAACGGGTTGTCCTGGTTCGGCGTGCTGACGATCTTCAGCGTGCCGCTGGAATCCGCGATCAACCATGCCCAGCCCGAGCCGAACTGGCCCGCGCCCTTGGTGTTGAAGTCTTCCTTCAGCTTTTCCAGCCCGCCCAGATCGCGGTCGATCGCCTCGGCCAGCTTGCCCGACGGCGCGCCGCCGCCAGCCTTCATGGTCTTCCAGAAGAAATCATGGTTCCAGAAACCGCCGCCATTGTTGCGGACGGCGGCCGGCTGCGACGAGATCATGCCAAGGATATCCTCGATCGTCTTGCCCTGCAGGTTCGCGTCCTTCTCGACTGCCTCGTTCAGCTTGTCGGTATACGCCTTGTGATGCTTGTCATGGTGGAAATGCATCGTCTCCTTGTCGATCGTCGGCTCAAGCGCGTCGTAATCGTAAGGCAGCGGGGGAAGTTCGAACGCCATGAGATCGTCTCCTGATTGGGTCGCGCTGGTAACGCGCGTGCAGGCCAAATGGCTCCCGCATGGTCGTTACGCAAGCGTTCCCGCTGCGATAAGCTCATGCCGGCGCAGCGCGTGGCGCAACTGGTCGTAACTCAGGCCCAGCGCCTCCGCCGTCTGCCGCTGGTTGAACCGGTGTTCGGCCATCGCCTTTTGCAGCAGTTCGCGTTCGAACCGGGCGACGCGCGACTTGAAGTCGGACGGCCCCGTCTCGCATGCCACTACCGGTTCGTCGGCCTCGTCGCTCGGCTGGAGCGCGGCCGGGCGCACGGGCTTGCCGGCCGTGCGGGGGCGATGCGGCGAATCGAACGGGTCGATCTCGATCGCGTCGACCGGCCCGTCCCGGTCCCAGCGATAGACCGCGCGTTCGCTGACGTTGCGCAATTCGCGGACATTGCCCGGCCAGCGATATTCGGCCAGCGCGTCCAGCGCGGTCGGGCCGAAGCCGTGCCACCGCTCCCACCCCAGTTCCGCCGCCATCCGCCGCCCGAAATGATCGGCCAGGATCAGGATATCTTCCGGCCGCGCGCGCAGCGGCGGCAGGGTCACCACCTCGAACGACAGCCGGTCGAGCAGATCGGCGCGGAACGTCAGCGCGTCGACCCGGTCGGGCAGATGCTCGTTGGTGGCGGCAACGATGCGGACGTTGACGCGGATCGGCCGCGACGACCCGATCCGCGTGATCTCGCCATATTCCACCGCGCGCAGCAGCCGTTCCTGCGCCGCCATCGACAGCGTCCCCAGTTCGTCGAGGAACAGCGTGCCCCGGTGCGCCTCCTCGAACCGGCCGACCCGCGCCTTGGTCGCGCCGGTGAACGCGCCGGCCTCATGCCCGAACAGTTCGGCCTCGATCAGCGTTTCCGGGAGCGCGGCGCAGTTCATGATGACCAGCGGATGCTCCCAGCGCGGTGACAGCCGGTGCAGGCGTTCGGCGACCAGTTCCTTGCCGGTCCCCCGCTCGCCGATGACCAGCACCGGGCGGTCCAGCGCCGCCGCGCGGCTTGCGCGTTCCAGCGCGTCGAGAAAGGCCCCGGACTGGCCGATCACCTGCGTTTGTCGTTCCATGCCCCAAGGTTTGGCGCAAATTCCCGACACTTGGCAAGCATGCGATCGTTACGCAGCCGTATAATCTTGCAGGTCATTGGTATTGCATGGTTTTGTAAACTGGCACGCCCCATGCAAAGCTGTGGACAAGCCGCTTTCAAGGGCGGCACCAGAACAGGGAGTTTCCACCATGACCAATATTTCCAACATCGGCCGTAACCTCACCGCCGCCATGGGTTCGCTGCTCTTCACCGCGCTGATCGTTGCGGGCGCTGCGGCTCCGGCCCATACGGCAGTCCACGCGCCGACCGCCATCACCGCATCCGCCATCGCGTGATGTGGTGACGCCGGGGCGGGATCGACGGCCCCGTTCTTCCCGCCCCGGCACCCGATTTTTCGCACCCAGGAGTAGAGTACAGATGGGCATATTTTCCCGCACCCGCGACATCGTCGCCGCCAACTTCGCCGACCTGCTGGAAAAGTCCGAGGATCCCGCGAAGATGATCCGCCTCATCATCCTGGAAATGGAGGAAACGCTGGTCGAGGTGCGCGCGTCCGCCGCCCGCACCATCGCCGACCAGAAGGAAATGCGCCGGCATATTTCCAAGCTGGACCAGCTTCAGGCGAGCTGGACCGAAAAGGCCGAGCTGGCGCTGTCCAAGGACCGCGAGGATCTGGCCAAGGCCGCCCTGGTCGAACGCCAGAAGGCCGCCGACATGGCCGACCAGCTGAAGGCCGAGGTCGGCGTGCTCGACGACGCGCTGCGCGCGTCGGAGGAGGACATCGCCAAGCTGCAGAACAAGCTGCGCGAGGCGCGGACCAAGCAGTCGAACATCGCCACCCGGCTGGAAAGCGCGAACAACCGCGTCCGCCTGCGCGAGATGTACAACGGTCCCAAGACGCATGACGCCTTCAGCCGCTTCGACCAGCTGGAACGCCGGGTCGACGATGCCGAGGGTCGCGCCGAGGCGATGGGCCTGGGATCGCTGCCGATGAGCCTTGAGGACGAGATCGCCGCGCTCAGTGCCAACGACAAGGTCGATGCCGACCTCGCCGCGCTCAAGGCGCGCATGAAGAAGGACGGCTGAGATGGGATCGGAAATCATCGTCGTCCCCGCGATCTTCCTGGGGATGCCGTGGATCATCTTCCACTACATCACGAAGTGGAAGACCGCGCCGAAGATTACCGAGGAGGACGAGAAGCTGCTCGATGAAATGCACCTTCTCGCCCGCCGTCTTGAGGACCGGCTGAACACGATCGAACGCATCGTCGCCGCCGACAATCCCGACTTCAAGCCGACGCTGCCGTCCTACGACGCCCCGCCCTACGGCCAGGCGCCCCGCTACGAACTCCCACGGAGGAACTGACATGTCTGCAAGCCGCACCACATTCTACCTCAACAAACAGGATGCCAAGTGGAAGGGCGTCTGCGCCGGCATCGCCGACTATACCGGGGTCGATGCGCTCTGGATCCGGGTCGGCGCGGTCCTGCTGACCGTCACCGGGGTCGGCTTTCCCTGGATCCCGCTGGCCTATGTGCTGGTCGCCTGGATGGCCAAGGCCAAGCCGATCGGCCTGTACGACACGCCGGAGGATGCCAAGTTCTGGCAGGGGGTCCGCACCAACCCGACCCGCTCGACCGCCGAGGTCCGCTCGAAGCTGCGCGAGATCGACCGCCGCCTCGCCGATTTCGAAACGCACTACACCAGCCGCAACAGCCGGCTCGCCAACGAGATCGACAGCCTGCGCTGATCGGATCCGGGTTTGAACAGGGAGATATGACATGGGATGGGGTGGACCGGGTTTCGTCATCGCGCTGATCGCGATCACGACCGCTGGATGGATCATCAACAACTGGATCCGCGCGAAGCATGGCTACGAACCCACGGACGACTGGGGCAAGACGGCCAAGCGCGACGACATCGACGCCAGCCGCAAGGTCGAATTGCTGACCTCGGAGAACGCGCAGCTGACCGGCAAAATCAGCCGGCTGGAGGAGCGGATCGCGGTCCTCGAACGGATCGCCACCGATCCCGCCGAGCGTACCGCCCGCGAAATCGACGCCCTGCGCGACCGCTGACGCCCACCGATATCGCCCGACCGATTCCCCCCCACTGATTCCCAAGGACTGATCCGATGAGCCCGCTCATGATCCCGATCTTCGCCCTCATGATCCCGATCGTCGCGATCGTCAGTGGGGCGATCGTCAAGCCCTGGCTCGCCCTGCGCGAAAAGCAGCTCGACCAGCAGGCCAGCATGACCGCCGAGAAGGCCGCGCAATATGCGGCCCAGACCGAACGGCTGGAACAACGGGTACGGGTGCTGGAGCGGATCGTCACCGATCGCGGTGCGGATCTGTCCAGCGAGATCGAGTTGCTGCGCGACGCGCGGCCACTCAACTAATACAGACAATATCAACAACTTACGGGGATGATTTCGATGGAAGGTGGACAGATGATGGTCGTCATGATCGTTCTGATTGTGATGATTGCCGGGGTCATCAAGGCCCGCGTGCGCTCCGGGCGCGACTGGCGCGGCCAGCAGTTGGAGGAAAGCAAGGACACGCTGACCCTGCGCGATGACGTCCGCCAGTTGAAGGAGCGGATCGCGGTGCTGGAGCGCGTCGTGACCGACAACCATGGCAGCCTTGGCCTCGATCGCGAGATCGAGCGGCTGCGCGATCGATAGGAACCTGTGCGATGACGACCGATCCCAACTTCTATCTGACCATGGCCGCCGCCGCGCTTGTCGCGATCGCCATGCTGAGCGCCACGGTCCTCTCCGGCTGGCGCGGCTGGCTCAGCCTGAAGCGGTGCGAGATGGAGGCCGCCGGCGAACCCAACCCCGCCGGCGCCCCGGCGGTCGGCGCCCGCATCGAAATCGCCGATCTGAAGGAACGCATCAAGAAGCTGGAGGCGATCGCGGCCGGCGTCGATCTTTGACAGGTACGAAAAAACCGCTGTCCTATTCGCTGCGGCGATGACACGCTGACGGCGAACCTGCTCTTTCCCATCGCCGCCTCCAACCCCGCGCCCGATGCACCACCGTGCTCCTTCAACCGCAGGAGCACAGGGTTCCAAAGGCCAGCCCCCCCCCTGCCCCCCCCCCCTCCCTTGCCCCCCCCCTTTGCGGGTGTAACCTTTGTAACCTTTCGCACCCGCATTTTCCCCGGCGGACGCCGTCCACCTGTCGTCCACCTGTCGTCCACCTTGCCGCGTCGCGCACGACCCGTTACCCGGCCGGACATGACCAGTCTCAGCGACATTCACGACGAATATGATTTTCTCGACGGCGACGACCGGTATCGTCTGCTGATCGACCTCGGCAAAACGCTCGAACCCATGCCCGACGCGCTGAAGACCGACGCGACGCTGGTGCGGGGCTGTTCGGCCTCGGTCTGGGTCTATCCCACCGTGCGTGATGACGGCCGGCTCCATTTCCTGGCCGATTCCAACGCCGCGATCACCAAGGGGATCATCGCGCTGGTGCTGGTCAGCGTGCAGGATGCCGAACCGGCCGCCATCCTGGCGACCGACGTGCCGGCCGCGCTCGCGCCGTTCGACCTGTCGAAGCAATTGTCCTCGAACCGGACACAGGGGATCCCCAACATGATCGCCCTGATCCGCGAAACCGCCGCCCGTTACGCCGGGTAATCAGCCGGATCTGCCGCGCAGCTGACCGACGACGTCGTCGATCGCGGTCCCCGCCGGGATCAGCAGCCATTCGCCCGGCCGCGCGGTATCGACAAGGACGACGGCACCCTTGGGACAGATGCCGAGGCATTTGGTCTCGACGATCCCAAGCGGATCCTTGCGCCGCTTGCCGCCGCCGGTGGCCTTGGCCAGCGCCTTGGCCAGCCCGGTCTTGCCGGATGCGCCGAAGCCGCCGCCGACCTTCTTAGAACATTTGCCGCAAACCAGCACCGCGCCCTGCCAGTCGCTGCGAACCCCCATCTTCATACGGGCACCTTCATGCGGTCTTCGGCGTCCGCGCATCCTCGGCCGCGCGCAGCACCTCATAGGCCGCCTGCACCGCCTGAAAGCGCACCGCGGCATCGGCATCGCCGGGCCGGACATCGGGATGGTTTTCCTTGGCCAGCTTGCGCCACGCCGCCTTGACCGCGTCGAACGCGGCATCGGACTCAAGGCCCAGTATCGACAAGGCCCGCAATTCGTCGCGCGACCGGGTGCCGTCCCCCGGTCCACCCCAGGCATAGTGATTGGCCGACGTGTATCCCGACGCCTCGCGTGTCCCCGCCGCCTCGCGCTCGGCCGCTTCCTCCGCGCTCAGCCCTTCGAAATAATTCCAGCCCCGGTTATATTCGCCCGCGTGGGTCACGCAGAAATACCAGCGGTCCGGGCTGTTCGGCGATTTCGGTGCTGGACAATCGCCCGGCTGGTCGCAACCGTGGCGGTCGCACATCCGCACCTGCGTGGTTTCGCGACCGGAGCCATACCCCCGCCAGCGGGGAAAGCCCCAGTCGTTGTTTCGGGTGGTTGGTCGTCGCATGCCGACCACATAGGAGGTGATCGGCACAACGCAAAGCACTGCGCGCAAAGATGCCGATCAACATGACAGGATGATGACGCCGTCATGATGGCCGTTCGCCCTGGCGCACCCCGGCACCGGATCGTCGCATAATGCCCACAACGCATCACCCCTGCGCCATGATATGAAGTGACCGTTTCGGACATTCCCGAAGCCGACACCGTAGCGAATAGGAGCCCTGGTGCCGACCTCCCGTAACATTATGTCCTCGTGGCGAGCGGATCTGCCCGCCTCTGTCGTGGTCGCCCTTGTCGCCCTTCCCCTGTGCCTCGGCGTCGCGCTCGCCTCCGGCGCACCGCTCTTTTCCGGCGTCATCGCCGGCATCGTCGGCGGCATCGTCGTAGGCCTGCTGTCCAAATCGCCGCTGTCGGTCAGCGGTCCCGCCGCCGGCCTGACCGTGATCGTGTTCGAGGCGATCCAGCGCGCGCCGAGCTACCCCGTCTTCCTGACCGCCGTCGTGCTGGCCGGCGTGCTCCAGCTTGCCTTTTCCTTCACCAAGGCCGGCATCCTCAGCGAATTCGTGCCGTCGTCCGTCATCACCGGCATGCTGGCCGCCATCGGCATCATCCTGATCCTGAAGCAGATTCCCCATCTGGTCGGCTATGACGCCGATTTCGAGGGCAGCTTTGAGTTCACCACCGCCGACGGGGCCAACACCCTGTCGACCGTCTGGAACAGCCTGACCGGCAGCCTGACGCCGGGGGCGGTGCTGATCGGCATCGTCTGCCTCGCCTTCCTGTTCACCTGGGATTCGATCCGGCCGAAGGAAGGCCCGTTGCGCTTCGTGCCCGGCCCCCTGGTCGTCGTTCTGATCGGCGTGTTCGGCAACATGCTGCTCGGCGCGGTGAAGCCCGACTGGCAGCTTGGCGCGACGCATCTGGTCCAGGTGCCGATCGCCGACGGGGTCACCGGCTTCATCAACCTGTTCACCTTCCCCGATTTCGGCGCGATCACGACCGCGGTCGTATGGACCACCGCCCTGACGCTGGCCATCGTCGCCAGCCTTGAATCGCTGCTCAGCGTCAAGGCGGTGGACGAACTCGATCCGCAGCGTCGCACCACCGACAAGAACTGGGAACTGATGGCGCAGGGCGGCGGCAATATCGTCTCCGGCCTGATCGGCGGCCTGCCCGTCACCTCGGTCATCGTCCGCTCCTCGGCCAACGTCGATTCCGGCGCGCAGAGCAAGCTGTCGACCATTCTGCACGGGGCGTGGCTGCTGCTCAGCGTCGCGCTGATCCCGTTCCTGCTCAACCTGATCCCGCTGTCGGCGCTTGCCGCGGTGCTGATCGCCACCGGCTACAAGCTGGCCAAGCCCAAGCTGTTCGTCGAACGCTTCAAGCAGGGCTGGACCCAGTTCGTGCCCTTCGTCGTCACGATCGTCGCGATCCTGTTCACCGACCTGCTGATCGGCATCGTCATCGGGCTGGTCGTCGGCTTCGTGTTCGTCATCGCCCGCAATTTCCGCACCGCGATCACCTTTGCCCGCGACGACGACAACTGCCTGATCCGCGCCCGCCGCAACCTGTATTTCATTCACAAATATGAATTGCAGAAGGAACTGGCCCGGGTTCCCGACAACTGCCACCTGATGATCGACCTGTCGTCGACCAGCTATGTCGACCTCGACAATGTCGACATCATCAATGCCTTCATCAAGGGGGCCGCCTATCGCGGTATCGACGTCTCGGTGCGCGGCGACGTGGCCGAAAAGACCGCTTCGCTGATCCAGGCACCCAAATACGGGGTATTGTTCTCATGATCGACTACAAGCAGCTTCTGCTGGCCAACAAGGCGTGGGCGATCGAGCTGATCGAGGAACGCCCAGACTTCTTCTCGCGCCAGAGCGTCGGGCAGAAACCCCGCTTCCTCTGGATCGGCTGTTCGGACAGCCGCGTCAGCCCGGAACAGATGACCATGTCGCCCCCCGGCGGCATGTTCATCCACCGCAACGTCGCCAACCTCGTCTATGACGACGACCTCAACCTGATGTCGGTCCTGCAATATGCGGTCGACGTGCTCGGCGTGCGCCATGTGATCGTCTGCGGCCATCACGGCTGCGGCGGGATCAAGGCGGCGCTCGACGGCGGCACCGAGGGGCCGGTGCACCAGTGGCTCGAAAATGCGCGTCAGGTGCGTCACGCCCATGCCGACGAAGTCGATGCCCAGTCGACCGAGGAGGGCAAGGTCAACCGGCTGGTCGAGGTCAACGTCCGCGACCAGGCGATCAAGCTGGCCAAGACCGCCACCGTGCAGGGCGCCTTTGCGCGGGGGCAGGATCTGTGGGTCCACGGCTGGGTCTACGACATTCGCGACGGCCTGATCCGCACCCTCCACGAAATCGACTCGACGACCAATCTGGACGAAGTCGCCAAGCCCGACCGGGTCCTGCTGACCGCCGATGAGATGGAGAAGCGTCTCGAACGGCTGAAGGAAGATGCCGACACCGAGAACCTGTGACCCCCCCGGGGAGGGTGGCTGCCCTCCCCGGCCTGAACGACCGTCACTTGCCGGCCATGAACACCGGTCACGAACCGGATCACCTGCCCAGCGTAAATCGTATCCGGCGCGTCGTCCCGCCGCAGCCCAGCCCGCCGTCCGGCCTGAAGCTCTTGGCGAAGCGTGAGGTCGTGATCGCCGCCACGCCCGCCTTGGTGAAGACGAACGGCGGATAGCTGAGCACCGCACGCTCGTTCAGGACCCTGCCGTCCGCGCCGATATCAAACTGCGTGCTGGTCCAGCCCTCGAACCCCCAGCCCTGCGCTTCCTCGGGAAAGACACCGCCAGTTTTCAACTGCCTAGGCGGCGCATCCAGCAACGCGCACTGGTCCGCCGTCAGGCCGGACTTCTCAAACGCCGCGCGCGCGGCCGCCGTGTCGCCGGCGGTCTGCTCAAGCGATGCCAGCCGCACCAGCGCTCCCACCCGCAAAGGGTCGGACGCGTCGAGTGCCGGATCGTTCGCGACATTTTCCAGCAGCGGTTTGGCAACGCGCGGCTTTTCATGATCCGCCTGCATCAGCCGCAGAACCGAGCGGGTCCGGGCGTCGCTGGCATAAACGGGTTCATCCAGCATCCGCCGGTAGATCTGCTGGACAGCATCAAAGTCCCGATCCAGTTTTGCCGTCTGTCGCACCATCATGTCCAGCCCGAGCCGAACCGAAGGGGGAGCGCCGTTGGCAACCGCAATCGCCAGCGCCCGCGCCGCCAGCGCGTTGCGCTCGTCATTGCCGACAATCGGGTTTTCGATCAGCGCATAGATCGGCGACATCAGCGTCAAAGCATCGCGACCGGCCTTCCCCTCGCCCGTGGCCAGCGCGGCCCGCTGCGCGGCGATGGCCAGCACAGCCTTGTCCGACACCGGCTCCAGCGCGGGCGCGCCCCTTTCATCCAGCCAGTGCGCCAGGTCGCTACGCAGCGTCCCGACGATCGACGGTCGCTGGAACGCGGTCGAACAGCGCATTTCGACCCGCGCGCCATACCGGAAGAACGCGGGCATGGTCTTCACCTGTTCCGGCGTCCACGACCAGTCGCGCGCGGCGCGTGCGAATGTCAGCGCCGCCTCACCACCGCCGACGGCGTAGATCGGTGCCGCCTGGAGGACGCTGCCGTCGTCGCCGATACTGAATTCGACAACCGCCATATCGGCCGGTTTCAGCCCGGCATCGCCACCGCAATCGGGCACCGTCATTTCTGCACCGGGCGTGAAATCGCCCTTCGTGATCCGCCCGGCCCCGGTCATCGCCATGTAGCGCCGCGCATCGTCGGTCCTGCCGACCAGCAGCGACGCGATCGCCGCGTCCGACCGGACAGCGACGTCGCGCAGATCGGTCTTTTCCGTCATCCCGCCACGCAGGGTGACGGCCTGGATCGACGCCTGCCGCGCCGCCTCGAACGCACCGGTGTTCAGCAGCAACAGGCCCTTGCGCCGGGAAATCTCGGCCATGTCGCTTTTGGAAACCTTTATCGTCGCGGCCAGCGCCTCGGCCCGGGCCATCGCCTTCGCCGCCTCGGTCGGCGCGACATAGGTCAGCACATCGGCCTGGCCGATCATCGCCGCCAGTCGGAAGCCGGGATCATCGCTCGCGCCCTCGGCCTGGGCATAGGCGGTCGCCGCGCCGGCATAGTCGATCGCGTTCTGGGCGACGCGGGCGATGTTGAAGTACGCGGTGAAGCGATCCTCCTGCAACGTCTTGTCGGCCGCCGGCAGCCCGGCGAGTCCGGCGCGCGCCGCCGCCACCGATTCGTCCTTGCGGTTCAGCGCGAGCAGGGTCGCGCTCTTGCGGACCTGCACCAGCGCCAGACTGCGCCGCTTGCTGGCCGTCCGCTGTTCCAGCCTCTCCCAAGCTGCCAGCGCCGCCACATGGTCCCCCTTGTCCGCCAGCGCGGTTGCCGCCTCGAAATCCTGCTGGATCGTGGTTGCCTGCTGCCCCTGAACCGGGGCCGCCAGCAGGATCGCCGTCAGAGTCGTCATCATCGCCGCGCGCATGGTATCCCCCGTGTTGCCGGGGCGGATAGTGCTGACAGATCAGGGAAATTGCCAGAGGGTCTGTAAGCCGGGTTCTGTCCACCTTCATAAAGAAGGCTGTGCGACCATTCCTCTAGGACGACGCTTGCGCGCCGCCTCAAGCAATCAACCCGGGTAGCGGGCGGGAACACGCCCCGGAGCCTTGCGGCCCCATGCCACCCCTATTCGATCTTGCTTCCGGTGGGGTTTGCCGTGCCGCCCCTGTTACCAGGCGCGCGGTGCGCTCTTACCGCACCCTTTCACGCTGACTGGGCCGAAGCCTTAGCCGTCTGCTCTCTGTGGCACTGTCCCTGGGGTCGCCCCCGCCGGGCGTTACCCGGCACCGTCGTTCCGTGAAGCCCGGACTTTCCTCGCGCATCTTTCGATGCCCGCGGCCGCCCAACCCTCTGGCAGGCGCGGCCTTAGCAGATCGGGCGGTCACGCCTAGCCCCGATTGTCCGGGCGATGACGACCCGGCCCTTCCAATGTTGGAAATCGGATGACAGGCTGCGGCCGCATGTCGATCCTGCGCGCCTTCATCCCCCGCTTTTCGCGCAGGGGAAGCCATGCCCGCCCGTCCGAAGTGGACGAATCGACACCGTCTCTGATGCAGGTCGTCAACTTCGCGCGATGGTCATCCGTCCGAATCATCCCCCTGCGGACGCGGCAGCAGCAGCGCGAGCAGGATCATCCGGCACTCGGCGTCGATCTCCCCGTCGATCAGTTCGGGGCGAAAGCGACGCTGGAACGCCATGATCGCCGCCATCGGATCCTCGACGTCATAGCCGAACCGTTCGAGCGCAAGCAGGAAGCCGCCTTGCGTCCACTGCGGATCCATCAGCTTGCGGGTCGGGCGCGGCAGCGCGAGGCGGAGGCGGGCGAGCTTGCCCCATGGGAACAGCTCGCCGGGGTCACGTTTGCGGGTTGGCGCAATATCCGAATGGCCGACGATGTTGCCGCGCGTGATCGCGTACCGGTCCTTGATCGCGGCGACCAGCGGGATCAGCGCGGCGATCTGTTCGTCGGGGAACGGACGATAGCCGAATTCATGGCCGGGATTGACGATCTCGATGCCGATGCTGGCACTGTTGATGTCCGTCGTGCCGCGCCAGTGCGACCGGCCCGCGTGCCAGGCGCGCTTCTCCTCGGCCACCATCCGTACGACCGTGCCGTCCTCGGCGATCAGGTAATGCGCCGATACCTTGGCCGCCGGATCGCGCAACCGGTCGATCGCCGACTGCGCGTCCTGCATGCCCGTATAGTGCAGCACGATCATCGTGACCGGCAGCGTACGATCGTCAAAGTTCGGCGATGGCGTCTCGATGATCGTCATGCGGGTTTGTCCTTCCGGTCGATTTTGGCCCGGTCGATTTTGGCCCGGTCGACGCTGGCCCGGTCGACGCTGACCCGGTCGACGCGCGCAGTCCGCACGGTGACGATGCCGACGCCCAGCATCGCGATCGCGCCACCGGCCAGCATCACCAGCGTGAGGGGGTTGTCGAAATAATAGGCCGAGGCGAACACCGCGATGACGGGCGCGGCCAGCGTCATCGGCGTCACCATGCTGACCGGATGACGCTGCAACAGCCACGACATCGCCCCCTGCCCGATCACGGTCGATCCGATCGCCGAAAACCCGACCCAGGCCAGCGTGCCCAGCTTCAGCGACGGCAAGGCCCGCATGGCGGCCGGCTCGACCATCCAGGCGGCGACCCCCAGCGTGATGGTCCCCATCAGCCCGACCCAGGCATAGATCGTCAGCACCCGTACCCCGACCAGCCGCCGCTGGATCAGCGAACACACCGCCCAGACGAAACTGGCCAGCGCGGTCAGCATCAGGCCCGGTGCCTCGCGCGCCGCCGACGGATCGAACACCAGCAGCACGACACCGGCCACCGACAGGCCGATCCCGATCATTCGCGGTATGTGGATCCGTTCGCGAAACACCGCGATCGCCAGCAGCATCGAGAACGGCACGCCCAACTGCCCGGCGATCGCCAACGCGCCGATGTTGGTCGCGATCGCCAGCGACAGGTTGGTGATGACGTAGAAGACGCCACCCGACAGGAACCCCAAGGTCAGGAGCGCGCGGGTCTTGCCCGGCACGATCCGCAAGGCGCTGCCGCAGACCAGCAGGACAATGGCCTGCCGCAGAAAGCCGGCGGTCAGCGGCGCGATCTGGCTGACCGCCATCTTCACGGCGATGATGTTCAGTCCCCACAGGACGTTCATCACCAGCACGACGGCCAGATCGCGGACGCCGAATCCGGCGTGATGGGGTGGCGGGGATGCGACCGGGGCCATGACCACGACTTGGCGGCGGGCGCGCCGAAAGTAAACCGTCAGCCGGTCGCCCGCCGGGCCGCGCCACCGTCGCCGACCGCCCCGCCGACGGCCTCGTACATGCCGCGATAGCGTCGGCTGGGTTCGAAGGCGGGCGTCTGGCCGATCACCGTCTCGCCGGCGCCCAGCACCAGCAGGCCGCCAGGCCGCAGCACCGACGCCAGCCGCTCGAACACCGCCGCGCGCAGGACGGGGTCGAGATAGAACAGCACGTTGCGACACAGCACGATGTCGAACGGTCCGGGCGGCGGACGGTCGGCCACCAGATTCATCCGCCGGAACGTCACGCTGGCGACCAGATCCGGCTTGGCGACCCATTCGTCACCATCGCCGTCGAACCAGCGCATCATCCGCCGGATCGGCAGGCCGCGCTGAATCTCGAACTGGGTGAAACGGCCGCTGCGCCCGCGTGCCAGCGCGACCTCCGACACATCGGTCGCGACGATCTCAGGCATCGCCACGCCGGTTTCGTCACGACGCTCGGCCAGCAGCATCGCCAGCGACAACGGCTCCTGTCCAGTCGAACAGCCCGCGCTCCAGATACGCGGCCGCCGCCCCTCGGCCTCGACCACCTTCAGCGCGTCGAGCAGCGTGTCGAAAATCGGGGCCTCGCGAAAGAACGAGGTTTCCTGATTGAGCAGGGCATCGACTATCTGGTCGCCGACCCCGCGGTCGTTACCCTCCAGCAACAGGCTGACCAGTCCGTCGAGATCGGCCAGACCCCGCTCGCGCAGGATCGGCTTCAGGGTCGTGTCGAGCCGCCACGCCCGGTTCGCGTCCAGCCGCTGGCCGGTACGCGCCGCCAGCAGCGCCGCCAGCACGCCGTTCGCGCCGGATCCTGCGTTCAGCATGGCACACGCCGATGAGACGCAACGAACTGGCCGATCGCGTCTGGCGGCATAGTCGCGGCGGCAATGCCAGTGGCGGCGACCGCGCCGGGCATGCCCCACACCACCGAACTTTCCTCGTCCTGCACGATCACCGAACCGCCGCGATCGTGAATGATGCGCGCGCCCTCCGCCCCATCGCGGCCCATCCCCGACAGGACGATGGCCAGTGCCCGGTCGCCGTAAACCTCCGCCACCGATTCCAGCATTGGATCCACCGACGGCATGCACCCGCTCGACACCGGTTCGTGCGTCAGGCGGATCGCCGCGTTGCGGCCGCCAAGCGCGACACAGCGCATATGCGAATCGCCCGCCGCGATGATGATCCGGCCCGGCTGGATCCGCATTCGATCGGTCGCCACGTCACAGGGCCGCTTGGCCAGCACCGACAATTGTGCGGCAAAATACGCCATGAACGACGGCGGCAGATGCTGGGTAATCAGGATCGGCAGCGTGAAATCCTCGGTCAGCGCGCAGACCAGCCGGGACAGGGCGTGGATACCCCCCGTCGACGCCCCGATGGCAATCAGGTCATAGGCCTGTGTCCGCGGAATCGACATCCGCGCCACGCCCGTACCCGCGGTCCGCGATCGCGACAGCGCGGCACCGCGCAACCGTTCGAGCTTCTCGATCAACTCGCCCTCGAACCGCGACGTCCGTTCGCCCATGCCGGGTTTCGCCACCGTATCGGCCGCCCCCAGCGCCAGCGCACGGATCGTGGCGGTCGCGCCCTCCCCGCACATCGACGAGACCACGACGATCCGCGCGCCACCGGCACTGGCGATCAGATCGGGCAGCGCGGTCAGCCCATCGACGCCGGGCATCTCGACGTCCAGGATGATGAGATCGACCCGAACGCTCGGCAGAACCTGTAACGCGGCGGCGACGCTCCCGACCGCATCGGCGACGACAAAACCGGGCGTCGTTGCGACCATCCGCGACATCAACGCACGCGCGACCGCCGAATCGTCGACGATCAGCACCTGCAACGCATCGGCGTCGGCGCATGGTGTCGTCGGCAGGCGGAAGGGTGCGTTCACGGTCCGTGCGATCCGTTCAGGCGACGCCGACGATCTGCAACTTGCTTTCCAGCGTGTCGCGATCGAACGGCTTCATGACATACTCGTCGGCCCCCGCCTCGATCGCGGCACGGATATAGGCCATGCCGTTTTCGGTCGTGCAGAATACGACTTTCGGTCGGGTGGGCACGGTGCTGGCGCGCAGGGCCCGCAGGAAATCCATGCCGCTCATGACCGGCATGTTCCAGTCGAGCAGGATGACATCGGGGGCCGAAACAAGGCACGCATCAAGCGCCTCGCGACCGTCGCCGGCCTCCGTCACGACAAAATCCATCGTTTCCAGGATATGCCGTGCGACCTTCCGGATCACTTTCGAATCGTCGACGACAAGGCAGGTCTTCATGCTGAACCTTTCAAGGAAACCGGGCGGCGCCACTCTGGCTCACCAAATGTAAGGGTCTGGTTAAACCAGCGAACAATCAGGCTGCCTGAGCAACCGGCGGCAGCAGCGCCGCAAGGTTCAGGACGATCAGCGGCTCGCCATCGCGCTCGACGATGCCGTGCCCGGCCCGCCGCCACAGTCCATCGGTCACGATGCCCGTCGACAGCGGCTGGCGGTCGAACAGCGCCACATCCTCCAGCGCATCGACCAGAAAGGCGTAAAAATGCCCTTCGATCAGGGAGATGACGGCGCGGCTGCTATCCAGTGTCGTCGGCGGCATACCAAGCAGGATCGCCGGGTCGATCACGGTCACCACCCGGCTGCGCAGCGCGGCGAGTCCGCGCACCGCCCGCGTCGTGCGCGGAACCGCGATGGCATCGCCGATATCGACCACGGAATCGACCTGCCCGCTTTCAATGGCGACGCCACGCCCGGCGATCTGCGCGATCAGGAACAGTTCTTTCATCGTGCACCCCGATCGGCCAGACGTTGGGACAGCGCGGCCATCAGGCCGGTGCGATCGTAGCGATAGATGCTGCCGTCGGCAGCACCGCCGCCACCGGTCCTGGCGCGTCGCAGCCGCACGACCATGCCGGCGTCTCCGGCTGCTACATCGGCATCGTCGTCGGTCATCACCAGCGTGACATCGGGCACCTGACCGTCATCCAGTGTCGTGGCGCAGCGATAGCCGGCACCCTCCAGCGTCGGCCTGAGAAAGGACTCCATCCATCCGCCGCTATCGGCGCGCAGCAGGCAGAGCGGACGATCCCCGCCGCCATGCCCGGCCTGCGCGAACAGGATATGCGGATCGACCACCTCGATCTGCTCGCCGTCGATCATCACGACCCCGGCGATGCAACCAAAGCCCTGCGCCGCCGCGATGTCCGCCGGCAGTTCGACGATGTTGATCGGTTCGGCGATCGCATAGGCGACCTCGCTGTCGCCATCGGTCAGGCGCAGGATCGTGGTCTGCGTCCGCGAACCGATATCACCGATCAGATGCAGCGGTATGATCCTGTCGCCGATGGCCAGTCGCGGGCGGCCCGCCGTGTGGCGGATCGCGTCGCTCGACACCTTTTCCACCCGGTCCACGACAGCCAGCGCAATGGCGCGCCGCTCGCCGTCGAGATCCTCGAACAGCAGAGCCGAGATTCCGGGATCGGCGACCGCCTCCGCCTCGTCCGCGTCGTCAATGGCCTGCGTGAACACAAGACCGGCGGCGCAGGCGATGCCAGCCATGTCGAGCAACAGCATCGGCAGGCCGCTGTCTGGCAGGGTCTGTCCGGCGTAGATACCCGCCGCCATGATCGCGGGAGCGGCCGGCTTGACGACCAGTTCCTCGGTGTCGATCACCATGTCGACCGCCAGCGCGAAGTCACCGTCCTTGGTGCTGACGATCGCCAGCGTGTCGACCGGTCGACCGAAACTGTCGGGAATACCCAGCAGGGTGGCCAGGTCAACCACCGCCAGTCGCCGGCCACGCACATTAGCGACCACGCTGTCGCCGATCGTGCTTATCCGCACGGTGTCACCCCGTACGCGCACGATCTCCTCGATCGCCTGACGCGGCAGCGCGAACCGCTGGTCGCCGACACCGACCACGATCGTCGAGATGATCGACAGCGTCAGCGGCACTCCGATGGTGATCGTCAGCCCGCGACCCGGCGTGTTGACAAGGGTCAGCTTGCCACCGATCTGGTCGATGCTGTCGCGCACGACATCCATGCCGACGCCGCGCCCCGACGTCGCTGTCACGGTATCACGGCTCGACAGGCCGGGTTCGAAGATCAGGTCCAGCTTGGCCGCCTCGCTCATGCCGGCCAGCGTGTCGGCATCGCGCAGGCCCAGCGCGCGCGCCTTCGCGACGAGCCGGGACACGTCGATCCCCGCGCCATCGTCGGTGATCTCGATCATGATCTGGTTGCCCGACTGGCGTGCGGCGACGGTCAACCGTCCGGCCTCGGGCTTGCCGATCAACCGGCGCAGGGCCGGCGCCTCGATCCCGTGGTCCACGGAATTGCGGATGATGTGCCCCAGCGGGTCGCGCATCACCTCGATCATCTCGCGGTCCAGCTCGACGTCGGCACCCTCGACCGTCAGCGTGACCCGCTTGCCCAGCAACGACGCCGTATCGCGGACCATCCGGGGCAGCGCGGAAAACAGGGTTTCAACCCGCTGCATCCGGGTCCGGGTGACCGTATCGCGCATGTCGGCCACCGTCTGCGACAGGCGCTCCAGCGCGGCGTCGATGCTCGGGTCGACATTGCTGTCCCGCAGGCGGCGGGCAAGTTCGTTGCGGGCCAGCACCATGTCCGACATGCCGCTCATCATGTGATCGAGCAGGCCGACGTTCAGGCGCACGCTGCGTACCGCATGGCGGATGCCGGACTGGGCCGCGGTCGGCGTCACCGGCTTTGCATGCTCGGCCAGGGCCGCGATCAGCGATTCCTCGCCACTGTCGTCCAGCGGATTGCCGGCGTCGATCGCCTCGACCAGTTCGCCGATCCGGTCGATGATCGCCAGCACGGCGGTGACCAGATCCGCGTCGGGAACGCGGTTGCCGGCGCGCACGGTCGACAGGACGTCTTCCGCCGCGTGGCTCAGCCGTGCGAGCCGCGGCAGGTCGAGAAACCCGCAGCTGCCCTTTACCGTGTGGACGAACCGGAAGATCGCGTCGAGGCGCGCACGGTCGCCGGGGGCAGCCTCCCACGCCACGACTTCCCCGGACAGGGCGTCCAGCGTTTCGCGCGTCTCGGCGATGAATTCCTGAAGAAGATCGTCCATGGGCCCCAATCGCGTCCAGCGCTTGAGCCACGGCATGCACGCGACGGGGTTAAGACGTGGTTTACTTCGCCGGCTTTGCGGTGGTCATCGACGCACCCAGGATCATGATCCCGTCGGCCGGCTCCGATACCAGCACGGCACCATCGACCTCCGCCACCAGCGCATGGACCAGATAGGCCCCCGCGCCGTGCGTCGGGACCCCCTCCGCCCCCTCACCCGTCGTCAGGATGGCGCGCAGGTCGGGCTGGATGGTGATGAGCGTGCCCTCGATCTTCACGACGATCTCGACCTGTCCGGCGTTGTCTTCGCCACCGATGTCGATCGTGCCGCCGCGCGGCAACGCCTCGATCGCAATCAGGGCCAGGTTCAGCAGGATCTTGACCGCCGATTTCGGCAGCATCTCGGCATCGACCAGCCAGTTGAGCGCGATCCGCTTGCGGTCCGCCAGCAACCCCTCGATCGCCAGCCGGGCCTCGCGCACATCGACCGATTCGCCGAAACCGCCGGCCGCGCCAAACGCCAGCCGAAAGAACTTCAGCTTGTTCGCCGACACGCGCGCGCTGTCGTTCAGCAGCTCCAGGCAGCGCGCGCGCATCGCCGGGTCGGTTTCGTCGGCCAGCAGTTCCAGTCCGTTGTTCAGCGCACCAACCGGCGACAACAGGTCGTGGCACAGGCGCGAACACAGGATGCTGGCGAAATCGACCGGGGTGACTGGCATGCGCGTCCCTTCATGAATCCGGCTCTTCTGGCCGAGACGACGAGTCCGCGCAAGGCAAGGTCGTGAAGGCGACGGGCGCGAACCGACCCTCGATTGGACCCTCGGCCACCGCCCGCCACATCCGCGCATCGCCATCCGCGACGATCAACCACAGGCTGCCGTCCGGCACGCCGTCGGCCGCATCACGCGGCGACGGTACCGCCCGACCCGACGGGTGCGAATGATAATGGCCCAGCACCCGCTCGCCACCCGACCGGGCCAGGCGATGCGCCGCCAGCAGGGCCGCCGGGTCGACCTCGAACCGGCGGGCCGGATCGGCAGCGACGTTGCGGCAGGCGCGCGCGAGACGGATCGCCTGGCCGTCGCCCAGCAGCAGGCCACAGACCTCGACCATCGGCGATCCGGCGGCGTCGGCCAGGATAGCGGACAGGGCGCTGCTTGAAATCGTCACGTCCATCGCCACATGGCTACCTCATGGACCGGGGGGTTTCCATCTTGAATGCGCGGATCGCGGACACGGCCGATGGCTGGCGGATCGACCGTGCGCTGGCCGATGCCGTCCCCTCGCTGTCGCGCGAGCGCCTCAAGGCATTGATTACCGGCGGTGCTGTGTCGATCGGTGGAATTGCGGTGCGCGACCCCGCGCGCAAAGCGGTGGCCGGTGCCGAGGTTTCGATCGCGATGCCTGACGTGGTCGCCGCCGACAACGTCGCGCAAGATATCCCGCTGGTGGTCGCCTATGAGGACGAGCACGTCATCGTCGTCGACAAGCCGGCCGGGCTGGTCGTCCATCCGGCGGCGGGCAATTTCGACGGCACGTTGGTCAACGCCCTGCTTCACCATTGCGGCGGATCGCTGTCGGGAATTGGCGGGGTTGCCCGGCCCGGCATCGTCCACCGGATCGACAAGGACACGTCCGGGCTGATGATCGCGGCCAAGACCGATGCCGCGCATGAGGGGCTGGCCCGCCAGTTCGCCGACCATTCTATCGACCGGCGTTACCGTGCGATCACCACCGGCGTACCCCGGCCCGCCGCCGGCACGGTCGATGCGCCGCTGGCGCGATCGCCGCAGAACCGCAAGAAGATCGCCATCGTCCAGGGCGGCAAGCGAGCGGTGACCCACTATACGACGATGACGACGCTGAAGGACGCGGCGCTGATCGAATGTCGGCTGGAAACGGGCCGCACGCATCAGATCCGCGTGCACATGGCCTCGATCGGCCATGCCCTGCTCGGCGACCCGGTCTATGCCAGGGCAAAGGGCAAGCAGCGCGTACTGATGGAAACGCTGGGTTTCCACCGGCAGGCCTTGCACGCCGCGCGGCTGGGGTTCATCCATCCGATAAATAACGTCGCCCTGGCGTTCGAAAGCGACATGCCGGCGGATATGCAGGAACTGTTCAGTCAGCTTCACGTATAGATAATGAAGGCGGACGCCGCGAACGGTGCCGTTTTTCCCCAAGGGAAGGAAGATCAGGTTATGGCACGCGCCAGCAATGTACCGGCGACGGTCCCCGCACTTGGCGGCGAGGCGAGCCTCAACCGCTATCTGTCCGAGATCAAGAAGTTTCCGATCCTCGCACCCGAGCAGGAATATATGCTCGCCAAACGGTTCCAGGAACATGGCGACACCGAGGCTGCCGCGCAGCTCGTGACATCGCACCTGCGGCTCGTGGCGAAGATCGCGATGGGCTATCGTGGCTATGGCCTGCCGACCTCGGAGCTGATTTCCGAAGGCAACATCGGCCTGATGCAGGGTGTGAAGAAGTTCGAGCCGGATCGCGGCTTCCGCCTTGCCACCTATGCGATGTGGTGGATTCGTGCGTCGATCCAGGAATACATCCTGCGGTCGTGGAGCCTTGTCAAAATGGGCACCACCGCGGCGCAGAAGAAATTGTTCTTCAACCTGCGCCGCATGAAAAGCCGGCTGGACGCGTTCGAGGACGGCGATCTGCGACCCGAACACGTCACCAAGATCGCGACGGATCTGGGCGTGGCCGAAAGCGATGTCGTCAGCATGAACCGCCGCATGGCGATGGGCGGCGATACCTCCCTGAACGTGCCGATGCGCGAGGATGGCGAGGGCCAGTGGCAGGACTGGCTGGCCGACGACACGCCATTGCAGGACAGCGTCGTGGCAGAGGCGCAGGAGGCCGACGTCCGTCACACGATGCTGGTCTCGGCGATGGACGACCTGAACGACCGCGAGAAGCACATCCTGACTGAGCGCCGCCTGACCGACGATCCCAAGACGCTGGAGGAACTGAGCCAGGTATACGGCGTCAGCCGCGAACGGGTCCGCCAGATCGAGGTTCGTGCATTCGAAAAGCTGCAAAAAGCGATGATGCGCATCGCTGGCGACAAAAGGATGCTGGCCTCCGTCTGATGCACGCGATCCGCGTGACGATCCCGGCTTCACCCCCGGGACGTCACGCGGTACGATGCCACCATGGCGACCCTGCTTCTTCGTTTTCTGCTCAAGGCGGCCCTCGCCTTTTTGGCCGTATCCGTTCTCTGGGTGGGCGTGTACCGGTTCGTTCCACCGCCAGTGACCTTCACGATGCTGGGTGACGTGATCGGTGGTCACGGCATCACCAAGGACTGGATGTCACTGTCGGAGATGGACCCCGACATGGCGCGGGCCGCCATCGCCGGCGAGGATTCCCGATTCTGCGCGCATCACGGGTTTGATTTCCGGGCGATCGGCAATGCCGCGCTGCGCAACGCAAAAGGTGGTCGGATCCGTGGCGGGTCGACGATCAGCCAGCAGACCGCGAAGAATGCGTTTCTGTTTCAGGGTGGTGGCTATGTCAGAAAGGCATTTGAAGCGTATTTCACGGTGCTGATCGAGGCGCTGTGGCCCAAGCGCCGGATCATGGAAGTCTATCTGAACATCGCCGAAACCGGCATCGGCACATATGGCGCGAACGCTGGGTCGATCCGCTATTTCCATCACGACGCCTCGCGCCTTTCGGCCAGCGAGGCGGGGCGGATAGCGGCGGTCTTGCCGCTGCCCAAGAAGCGGGCGGCGATTTCGCCCACCGGCTTCGTCCGCCGCCATGGCAACACCCTGTCCCGCCGTGTCGCCACGGTCCGCGATCAGGGATTGGACGCATGCCTGCGGTGACATCCGTGCCGACCGGCCAATCGGTAGCCGGTCGGCAATGACGCCGTACGCTAGAGGTGTTCCGGCATGACGGCGCTCGCCGGTGTCAGAACGGCAGCTTGAAACCCGGCGGCAGCGACAGACCGCTGGTCATCTTCGACATTTCCGTGCTCGATACCGCGTCGGCCTTGGCGCGGGCGTCGTTGAACGCGGCGACGATCAGGTCTTCGAGCATCTGCTTTTCCTCGGGCTTCAGCAGCGATTGGTCGATGTCGATGCCGGCGATCCGCCCCTTGGCCGATGCCTTGACCTTCACCAGTCCGCCGCCCGAAACGCCCTCGACTTCGATCGTGTCGAGGTTGCCCTGTGCCTTTTCCAGTTCGGCCTGGACGTTCTGCGCCATGGCCATGATGTCTTCGAGGCTCTTCATGCGATACTCCGTGATGTTGGCCATTTTTCAAGAATGGCATCGGGAAAGGCGTCGCGCGCGGCGCGAACGATAGGCGAGTCCCAGGCGGCGATCCGCTCCGCTTCGGCGGCGGCATCGGCCTGTTCCTTCAGCGTGGGCGTGCCGGGCACGTCGTCGAACGACAGCTTCCACGCCTGACCGGTCAGGCTTTTCAGCGCGGCGGTCAGTTCGGCCACGGTGTCGGTCGCCATCGGCCGGCTGCCGCTGAACACGATGGCGGGCGGTGCGTAGTGCACGACTCGCGCACCATTATACAACCGGGCGGCGAGTGCCAGTGAACCAGCGGCGTCGAGCCTGGCGACCAGCGCCTCGAAATCCACCGGAAACACCGGCTCGGGTTCGGGTTCGGGCGGCGCGGCGGGTGGCGTGACCGCCGCAGGGGCAGCCGAAACCGGCGGCAATCCTGGCATTTGCGCCGGCATTTGCGCTGGCCCCGCGCCCGATCCGGCAACGGCCACGCCGCCCTGCGCGATCCGCCGTGCCAGTTCGCCCGGATCCGGCAGGCTGGAGGCGTGAATTGCGCGCAGCAGCGCCATCTCCGCCGCCTCGATCGGCAACGCCGCACGACCGACCTCGTCATGCCCCTTCAGAAACAACTGCCACAGGCGATGCAGCACTGGAAACGACAGGCTTGCCGACCAGTCGGCAAAGGCCGCGCGCTCCTCGTCCGGCTGCGTCGCGTCCGGTGCGGATCCGACCTTGGTCAGGGTGATGCCGTGCACCGTCTCCAGCAGCGAGCGCAGCACCGACACCGGATCGACGCCATAATCATATTGCCGCCGCAGCGACGCCAGCGCCGCCGGCGCATCCCCCGACAGGATCATGCCCAGCAGGTCGCGCACGGCACCACGATCCGACAGGCCCAGCATCGCCCGAACCGCATCGGCGGTGATGCCACCGCCCTCGATCCCCGCATGGGCGATCGCCTGATCCAGGATCGACAGGCCGTCGCGCGCCGACCCTTCGGCCGCCCGCGCGACCAGCATCAGCGCCTCCGGCTCGGCGACGACATCCTCCTGCCCGCAGACCCAGGCGAAATGGTCCGCCAGCGCCTCGGCGGTGATCCGGCGCAGGTCGAACCGCTGGCACCGTGACAGGACCGTGACCGGCACCTTGTTCACTTCCGTGGTGGCGAACAGGAACTTCACATGCGCGGGCGGCTCCTCCAGCGTCTTCAGCAACGCGTTGAACGCGTTCTTCGACAGCATGTGGACTTCGTCGACGATGTAGATCTTGAACCGCGCCGTGACGGCCGCATAGCGCGACGCCTCGATGATCTCGCGCACGTCGTCGACACCCGTGTGGCTGGCGGCATCCATCTCGATGACGTCGATATGCCGCCCCTCGGCAATCGCGCGACACGGCTCGCACACCCCGCACGGGTCGATCGTCGGACCGCCCTGCCCGTCCGCACCGACGCAGTTGAGCGCCTTGGCAATCAGCCGCGCGGTCGATGTCTTGCCGACCCCGCGCACGCCGGTCATCAGGAACGCATGGGCCAGCCGGTCGCGCCTGATCGCATTGCCCAGCGTCTGGACCATCGCGTCCTGCCCGATCAGCTCGGAAAAGGTCTGCGGCCGGTATTTGCGCGCAAGCACGCGGTAGGCCACCGGCTTGGTGACGGGCTGCGGCGGCTCGCCGAGGTCGAAGGAGTCGCTCATTGGCTGCTATGTAAGGGGTGGCGCGGCGGTTGTCGAAGGGGGTTTCGCGGCAAGGTTGCGTCGCTCTCGGGCAGACGGAGGGGCCGGCTTCTTGTACTTCTGACTGGAACACAGCGCCGCGGCGAAGCCGCGTCGTCGAACGGCGCTATCTGCGCCGTCGGCCGCGCTTGCAGTGCGGCGGCTTCGCCTGCCTGCTGCGCGCGGTGGGAGCCGGACGACCCGCGGCGAAATCGTTGCGGCTGCTTCCTTCCGGATCTGACCGGGTTGGCGACGACCACGTCCGCCCGACTCCCACGCGCCCTATGGCGGAGCCGGACGGACGGATCAAGCCATCACGTCAGCTTAACGACGGATCGTCCGGCAGGTGCGGATGCGACGATTGCCACGATAGACGTTGCGGCACACCGTGCGCTGGCGGACGACCGGGCGGCGGCCACGATAGCCATAGCCGCGCGTCTGGCGCGTGGTGCGGCGCACGACCGTGCCATTGCGGCGCACGACGGTACGCTGGCGCACGACGCGATCCTGCAGCATCGGTGCGCCGGATACGGCCGCCACCAGCGGTGCCGCCATCGGCGCGGCGGATACGGTCGCAGGCGCAATACCGGTGATGGCGACCAGGCCGGCGGCGATCATTGAGACAAACTTCATGGGTAATCCTTTTCACACGCGCCATCGACGACGACGCTTCCACGCAATGATCGCGTCCGGTGCGGGGTTCCGCCCCACACCAAACATGGATCACTATTTATCGGTATACCGTCACACAGCGACGGACGGGACCGTAATAGCCGCGCTGTAGGCGACACACGACGCGTCCGTGGGCATAGCCGCCGCGTCCGTAATAGCCGCCACGGGGTCCACGGAACCGCTGGCGGTAGCCGTTGTGACGACCGCGATCCCAGCCGCGACCACGATCCCAGCCGGGTCCGCGACGATGGCCGCCGTCCCAGCCATGGCGTGGACCATTGTCCCAACCGCGCTGCGCCTCGGCGGGCGCGGCGGTCAGGGAGGCGAAGGCAAGGGCACCGGCCCCGAACAGCGAAAGGATCTTCATGCGGTTACTCCTGACACACACCCGTCATGCGGGCATGGGCCAAGACTGCGCCATCCAGCGTGGCCCCTGACTGAACGCCATGTTGTCGCAATGACAGGTTTGAGTCAGGCCGGAATCCGCACCGTCAGCCCGTCCAGCGCCCGCGTCAGCACGATCTGGCACGCCAGACGGCTGGTGCGGGTCGCCCCCTGGGCAAGGTCGAGCATATCCTCCTCCTCGGCACCGGCGGGCGGGAGCCGGTCGAAATCCCCGGCGGCAACGATGACGTGGCAGGTCGCGCAGGCCATCTGGCCTTCGCACGTTCCCTCCAGCGGCTGATTGCCCGCCTGCCCCGCCGCAAGCAGCGTATCGCCCTCCGCAGCGGTGAGCGCGTGCGGTGTTCCATCGGCGGCGATGAAAGTCAGGTGGATCATGCCCGCACACGCTGCGCCCGTGCGGCGGTCGATAGCGCGTTCAGCGCGGCGCACAGCTCGTCTTCGTCCGTGTAACGACCGAAACCAAGGCGGATGCTCGCGCGGGCATCCCGCTCGCTGAGGCCAAGCGCACGCAGGACATGGCTAGACCGACCGGATCCGCTGGCACAGGCGGACCCGGCGGAAAAAGCGACGTCGCGCACGTCGGACATCAGCCGCGCCACATCCAGCCCCTGACGCCGCACGTTCAGGTTGCCGCGATAGCGCTGGTCGACGCCGCCGTTGATCGTCCAGCCATCGCCCAGCGCGGCGATCGCGCATGCCCACAACTGCTCGACGTGCCGCGTATCCTCTTGCCGCCGCGAGGCCATCAGCGCGGCGGCCGCGCCGAACCCGGCACACAGCGCCGGGGAGAGCGTGCCCGACCGGCCAGGGACCTCCTGACCACCGCCATGCAGCAATGGTGCCGGCACCACCCCATCGCGCAGCCACAGCGCCCCCACACCCTTCGGCCCATGAACCTTGTGCGCGGATATCGCGATCATGTCGCAGCTGTCGGGGATCGGCACCCGGCCATACCCCTGCACCGCGTCGCACAGCATCCGCGCGCCGACGCCATGTGCCAGACCGGCCAGCGCGGCGATCGGCTGGATCACGCCGATCTCGTTGTTCACCAGCATCGCCGCGACCAGCCCGGTGCCCGGCCCGATCGCCGCCCGCGCGGCATCAAGGTCGACCAGCCCGTCCGTTCCGACCGGCAGTACGGTCAGCGGCCGTCCCGTCGCTGCGGCCGTTTCCAGTACGGCGGCGTGTTCGGTGGCGATCGTAACGATCGGGCCGCGACTGCCCTGGATCGCCCAGTTCAGCGCCTCGGTCGCGCCACTGGTGAAGGCGAGCGTGCCGCCGGACGGCAGCAGCGCCGCGACCTGCCCCCGCGCATGGTCGACGGCGGCGCGCGCGCGCCTGCCCTCGCGGTGCGGCGAATGGGGGTTGGCATGGCCATGCTCCAGCCACGGCAGCATCGCCGACAGCGCCTCGGGCGCGAGCGGTGTCGTCGCCTGGTAATCGAGATAGGTCATGCCACGATCCGGACTTTTCGGGCCATGTCGCGCCACGCGGCGATGACGGCATCGACATCCGCCTCCGTCGTCATTCGGCCGAAACTGATACGGATCACCTCGCGCGAGGCGGCGTCGCTCCAGCCCATAGCGGCCAGGACATGGCTTGGCTTCATGCTGCCGCTCGAACAGGCGCTGCCGGCCGATACCGCAAACCCGGCCATGTCGAGGCGGATCAACTGCGTCGCCGACGCGACACCGGGCAGGTGATAGGCGGCAATGGCCGGATGTCGTGCTTGCGCATCGGCGACCACGACCCCGCCCGATCGCCGCACCGCATCGTCGAGGCGCGCGCGCAGCGGTATCAGCCGATCGACATCCTCCGGTTCGGCCAGCGCGGCGGCGTAGCCGATCGCCGCCGGCACATTCTCCGTCCCCCCGCGATAGCCCCGCTCCTGCCCGCCGGAAGGTGCGATCAGGCCGAGGTCGCGGATCAGCAGCGCGCCGATCCCCGGCGGCCCGCCGCGCTTGTGGGCCGATATCGCGACCATGTCGGCATGGGCGGCAACATCGGCATCGGCCCCGGCAGGCATCTGCGCGGCATCGACCAGCAGGCGGCCTCCGCGCGCATGGATCGTCTCGGCCAGCGCGGCGATCGGCTGGCGCACGCCGGTTTCGCTATTGGCCCACTGTACGCAGACGATCGCGTCACGCAGGTCCGGCAGGCTGGCGGGATCGACGATTCCGTCCGGCCCGACCGCGATGACACCCGCATCGGCGGGTGCCGCGCGGAACACCGCGTCATGCTCGACCGCCGTGACGACCGTCCGCGCCGCCATCGACCGGCCAAGCGCGATCGCCAGCGACTCGCTTGCCCCGCTGGTCAGGATCGTCTCGCCGGTCCAGCCATAGGCGCGGGCGATACCCCCGCGCGCCGCCTCCAGCATCGCCCGCGCCGCACGCCCCTCGGCATGCGGCGACGACGGGTTCGCCCAGCGCCCCATCGCGGCGTTCACCGCATCGCGCGCGGCCGGCAGCATCGGCGTCGTCGCGGCGTGATCCAGATAGATGCGAGTCAAATCGTGTCCTGATTGCGCGAAGGGAGGTGCCGCCTATATAGCCTGCATATTCCTGTGCCGCACCGGCGCACCCCTTTTTGTCGGCGAGATCCATGCCCGAAGTCATTTTCCCCGGTCCCGAAGGCCGTCTCGAAGGCCGTTTTGCCCCCGCTCCGCGCCCGCGCGCACCGGTCGCCATGATCCTGCACCCGCACCCGGCGTCGGGCGGCACGATGAACAACCGGATGGTGCAGGAACTGTACAAGACGTTCCAGCGGCGCGGGTTCGCCACGTTGCGCTTCAACTTTCGCGGCGTCGGCAAGAGTCAGGGCACGTTCGACAACGGCGTCGGCGAACTGAGCGACGCGGCCAGCGCGCTCGACTGGGTGCAGAGCTTCCACCCCGAGGCGCAGACGACGTGGATCGCCGGCGTCAGCTTCGGCGCGTGGATCGGCATGCAGCTGCTGATGCGCCGGCCTGAAATCCGCGGCTTCATTTCGATCGCACCGCCGGCGAACATGTACGACTTCACCTTCCTCGCCCCGTGCCCGGCCAGCGGAATCATCATCCAGGGCGAGGCCGACGAGGTCGTGACGCCGGGCGCGACTCAGAAGCTGGTCGACAAGCTGCGGACGCAGAAGCACATCACGATCCATCACGACACGATCCCGAAGGCCAACCATTTCTTCGAGCATGAGATGCCCGAGCTGATGGGCAGCGTGGACAAGTATCTGGATATGCGACTGGATCCCAATTCACCGATCCGGTGAATTAGGATACAGTCCGGCCGGCGGTGCGAGGAGCACCGACCGACGGCATGGGCTTCGCCCATGCCCGCCTCGGCGTAAAACCGACTGCGGCACACACATCCGTCATTGCGAGCGCAGCGAAGCAATGACGGGAAGCGTCAAAGTCCACCGGCCCTCACCCTTCAAGCGATGCGCGCCTCCCTCCCTCTCTCACCGGGAGAGGGAGGGAGGCGGCGGAGGATGAGGGCGACAGACCTTCAGAGCGTCCAGATCAGCACGTTGGCCAGCAACACGACGGCCATCACCAGCATCAGCACACCCTTGCGCCGGTCGCGTCGCTTGGCGATCAGCACCCCGCCGCCGATCGCGCAGGCGAACACGCCCAGCATCGCGATGGCGGGCGCGGCGGCGGCGATACTGCCCAGTGCCCCCGTCACCGATCAGCCGCCGCCAGGGGCCTTGGTACCACGCGGTTGCGCCTCGGGCGGCGGCAGGTCGCGCGGCTGGCTGCGGTTCCAGTCGATCCGGTACAGGTCGAACCGGCGATCGGCCAGATTGCGGACGGTCCCTTCCGCCCGCGCCCAGGTCAGGTCGGCCAGATTGACGTCGGCAATCGTCAACGTCTCGATATTCTCGCTCGCCTCCGCCGCGATGCCGTCGCGCGCGAACGGAAAATCGCACGGCGTCAGGATGCACGACTGCGCATATTGCACGTCCATGTTGTCGACGCCGGGCAGGTTGCCGACATTCCCCGACATCACGACGAAGCACTGGTTCTCGATCGCCCGCGCCTGCGCGCAATAGCGGACGCGCATATAGCCCTGACGGTTGTCGGTGCAGAACGGCACGAAGATAATCCGCGCGCCCTGATCGACCAGCCGCCGCGCCAGTTCGGGAAACTCGCTGTCGTAGCAGATGAGGACACCGATCGGCCCGATGTCGGTCTGGATGACATCGACCGAGCTGCCGCCGCGAATTTTCCACCAATAAGCTTCGTTGGGGGTCGGGTGGATCTTCTCCTGTGCATGGACCGACCCGTCGCGCAGGCAGACATAGGCGACGTTCTGGATGCTGCCATCCTCGGTCCGGGAGGGATGCGATCCGCCGACGATATTGATATTGTAGCGTAATGCCATGCGCGACAATTCGCTGACGAACGGCGCGCGATAGGCGGTCATCCGGTCGATCGCCTCCATTGGCGTCAGCGTTTCCTTCTCAAACGACAGCAGCGGCATCGTGAACAGTTCAGGGAAGACGACGAAGTCGGACCGGTAATCCGCCGCGACATCAACAAAATACTCGACGTTCTTCACGAATTCGTCGAAATCCTTGACCGCGCGCGCCTGCAGCTGGACCGTGGCTAGGCGGACGCTTTCGACGTCGCGCGGCACGCGGAAGGCCACCGGTTCGTTCGGATCGACATAAGGATTGCGCCAGACCATGTGCGCGGCGAAGCCATCGGATGCCTTGTCGAACGGCAGGTATTTGGGCAGCACGCCCATCGGCGTGAACCCGTTGGCCAGCTGGAAACTGATGACCTGGTCGCGGTATGTGCCGTCCAGCACCTTTGCGAGATAGTCGGCCGGGCCGTCGACCCTGGCCTTTACCCGCGCATAGCCCGGCATCCGTCCGCCGAACACGATCCCGCGCAGTTCCAGCCGCTCGGCGAGCACCCGCCGCGCCTCGTACAGCCGCTTGCCGATGCGCAGGCCCCGCTGGCGCTCGTCGACCGCCATTTCGATGCCATACAGCCAGTCGCCGGTCGGGTCGTGCCGGCTGCCATAGCCATTGCCGGTGATCGTCGCCCAGTCGTGCGCGGTCAGCGCAATGACCTCGTCGATCCGCGACGACGCGCAATAGCCGACGATCGTGCCCTCGAATACCGCGACGAACTGCCCTTCCGGGAAGTTGTTGATCTGGCCGCTGATCTGGCCGGGACTGTAATTCTCGATGCCCGGATACGCCCGGCTGATAAGCGCGAGAATGCCGGGAACGTCGCCGGGCACCGCACCGCGGACCTCCAGCGTGGCTGGACTCTTGCTCATCATCATACTCCCGGTGTGTCGATCGCCCTGATAGCGCACGGCCACGATGCGGCAACCGCAGAAAGCCGGCCGACGGCGCTATCCGGCCATCGCCCGTGCATAAACCGCGATGTCGACGTTGCCGCCCGACAGGATGACCAGCATCCCCGGCTCGACCGCCACCTTGCCCGCCAGCACCGCCGCCAGCCCGACGGCACCGCCCGGTTCGACGACCAGCCGCAACGTCGCCGCCGCCCAGCGCTGTGCCGCCGCCGTCTCCTCCTCCGACACCGCGACACCAGTCGCGTCGCGACGCGACAGCACGTTGAAGGTCAGCGGCGACACCCGCAGCGTCTGCAACGAATCACACGCGGTCGGCGGCGGGTTGTCGCTGACCGGCTCGATCCACGACGCCTCCAGCGAACGCCGCATGTCGTCCCAGCCTTCCGGCTCGACCACGGTCAGGCTCGCGCCGGGCAGGGCGAGTGCGATTCCCGCCGCCAGCCCGCCACCACCACACGGCACGACGACGCGGGTCGGGCTGCCGAGACCGGCCGCATCCATCTGCGCCGCCGCCTCGACGCCGGTGCTGCCCTGCCCCTCGATCACCCACGGATCATCGAAGCTCGGCACCAGCGTCGCGCCCCGCGCCTCGGCCAGCCGTGCGGCGATCGCCTCGCGGCTTTCGGTCGCGCGGTCGTAATCGACCACCTCCGCGCCAAGCGCCAGCGTGGCATCGCGCTTGGCGCGCGGTGCGTCGGCGGGCATGACGATGGTCGCGGCCATGCCCAGCCGCCTGGCCGCCCAGGCGATGCCCTGCGCGTGATTGCCCGACGAGAAGGCCACGACACCCCGCGTCCGTGATTCGGCGTCGAGCGCGGTCAGCCGGTGCCATGCACCGCGCAGTTTGAAGGCACCGATCGGCTGCAGACATTCCGCCTTGAATGCGACCGGCACGCCGTTGATTGCATGGACGAAAAGAGGGCTTGGCGGCAGGATCGCGGCGATCTTGGCGGCGGCATCGCGAACCCCGGCGCGCGTCGGCTGTCGTAAAATCGTCACATCCCGTCTCCGATCCGGCACAGCCACTTTACATCGCGGGAAGCTGGCCCTATTTCGCCCTTCCGCTGCCCCATGGGACTTCCAACCGCAAGGCAGTGTTTTCGTAATTTGTCTCACGACATTGGAGGTCCCTTGAGTTGCACAAGCATCATAACACGCTGGGGTTAGCGACCACCCATCCCATCGCCGCCTGCGGCAATGACATCGCTAATCGTCGACCGATCGACCCGGTCACCTTGGTTCGTCCGCATGCGGCCGCGCGCGCTGCCCGATTCTTCGTCGAGAAGTTTCCGGGCAAGTCGATGTATGCCGTCAAGGCGAACCCGTCTCCCGATCTGCTCCGGATCCTCTGGGACAACGGTATAGTGCAGTACGACGTCGCCTCGATTGCCGAGGTGCGTCTGGTTGCCCGAACGCTGCCCGATGCAATCCTGTGCTTCATGCACCCGGTCAAGGCCGAGGAAGCCATCCGCGAGGCGTATTTCACGCACGGCGTCCGCACATTCTCTCTCGACAGCATGGAAGAGCTGGAGAAGATCTGTCGCGCGACCAACGATGCGACCGACCTGACGCTGTGCGTCCGGCTGCGGGTATCGTCGGAACACTCCAAGCTCAGCCTCGCGTCCAAGTTCGGCGTCGCCCCGCATGAGGCCAAGCTCCTGCTGTTCGCCGCCCGTCAGGTGGCCGACGCGCTGGGCATCTGCTTCCACGTCGGCAGCCAGGCGATGACGCCCGAGGCCTATTCGAACGCGATGGAGCGTGTTCGTGCGGCAATCGTCGATGCGGCGGTGACGGTCGACGTCATCGACGTGGGCGGCGGGTTCCCCTCGTCCTATCCGGGCATGGAGCCGCCACCGCTCGAACATTATTTCGCGACCATCCACCGCGCGTTCGAAAGCCTGCCGGTCAGCTATTCGGCTGAACTGTGGGCCGAGCCGGGCCGGGCGTTGTGCGCGGAGTATTCGTCGATCCTGGTCCGCGTCGAGCGTCGCCGGGGCAGCGAACTCTACATCAACGACGGCGCCTATGGCGCGCTGTTCGATGCGGCGCATATCGGCTGGCGTTTCCCGACGATGCTCCTGCGCGAGCCGGACTCGAACGCACGCGACATGGGCTTCAGCTTCTACGGCCCGACGTGCGACGACATGGACCATATGGCCGGACCATTCATGCTGCCCGCCGACATGGCCGTCGGTGACTATTTCGAGATCGGTATGCTCGGCGCGTACGGGGCCGCGATGCGGACCGCGTTCAACGGCTTCGGTTCGGACGAGACGTGGATCGTCGAGGACGAGCCGATGACCTCGCTCTATGTCAATGATCAGCGCAAGGTCGCATCGAACGTCGTCACGCTGTAAAGAACTGCCACGATAATTCACGTCATCCTGACGACCGTCAGGATCCAGGTTTACGAGCGGCACGCTGCTTGGCTCTGGATCCTGACGGTTGTCAGGATGACGACGTATTGAGGGATTTGAAATGACCGAAGCCATCAACGACACCCGCAAGGCCGAACTGCTTTCCACCGAAGTCGAACATATCGACATCACCAGCTTCGACGCGCGGCCGATCGTCGATGCGATGAAGAAGATGAGCTTCACCAGCCGCGACCTTGGCCGCGCGACCGACATCTACAACCAGATGCTGGCCGACAAGGACTGCTCGATTTTCCTGGTGATCGCTGGCTCCACCTCGGCGGGCGGCTGCATGGACCTGTATGCCGAACTGCTGCGCAACAACATGGTCGACGGCATCGTCGCGACCGGCGCGTCGATCGTCGACATGGATTTCTTCGAAGGTCTTGGCCACAAGCATTACCAGGCGCTGGAGGTGCCGGACGACGATACGCTGCGCTCGCTGCTGATCGACCGGATCTACGACACCTATATCGACGAGGAACAACTCCAGCACGTCGACCACACGATCTTCGAGATCGCCGAGACGCTGGAACCGAAGGCATACTCCAGCCGCGCGTTCATTCGCGAGATGGGCAAGTATCTGGTCGAGCATGGCAAGAAGGACAACAGCCTCGTCAAGCTGGCATACGAGCATGACGTGCCGATCTTCTGCCCGGCGTTCGTGGATTCGTCGGCGGGCTTCGGTCTGGTCAAGCATCAGGTCGACCGTGCGAAGGCCGGCAAGCCCTACATGGTGCTCGACGCAATCGCCGACTTCCGCGAACTGACCGACATCAAGATCAAGGCGGGCACTACCGGTCTGCTGATGATTGGCGGCGGCGTGCCGAAGAACTTCATTCAGGACACCGTCGTCTGCGCCGAGATCCTGGGTCACGATGACGTGCAGGTCCACAAGTACGCGGTGCAGATCACCGTCGCCGACGTCCGCGACGGGGCCTGCTCGTCGTCGACGCTGCAGGAGGCGGCATCGTGGGGCAAGGTCAACACCGGCATCGAGCAGATGGTGTTCGCCGAAGCCGGCTCGGTCATGCCGCTGCTGGCCTCCGACGCCTATCACCGCGGCCTGTGGAAGGACCGCGTCAAGCGCCGCTGGGGTGCGATCTTCGATTGATCGTTTGCGTTGGTTTGAATTGCGTGAAAGGGGCGGCAGGGGAACCCTTGCCGCCTTTTTTTCTGATTTTATCATGCATAACGGCATGTTTAGACAGTTGCGGCTGTCCGTTTATGGTTCTAATTTACGGCGATGGCTGAGCATCAACCTCGTCTGCTTTCCGAAGATGAACAGACTTTCATCAAGGCTATAGCTGCCAAGTTATGTCCAGATAGCCAGGAACGGCTCCTACAAGATTTGCGAATAGCAAGTGTAAGATCCGATGGAGACTTTTTGCTAATTTATCTGGCTGGATATGATCGGCCGAATTACCGCGGCCATCGAAATCTTTCTTGTGAAGGGAGAATGCATACGTCCGAGGGCGGGCTAATTTCAGCGCTCGTGAATATGGATCAGAACGAGCGTCTCCTGGAAATCGAATTCATTTATTGGGACGACGGAAAGGGCGTAACGCCCGACTGGTCGACACTCTCCATCGGTTCGGAGCCGGCAAATTATGGCCCCGGAGCAATATGAGGGAAAGAGGGCGTTTGACGGCACGCGCTCTTATTTACACATTTCCTAACACCACTTCTCAGATAATGTCTGACAGCCGATGTGGTGAGAACGTCGCCCCCTCACGCCGCCGTAATCGGTTGTCCCACATCCAGCATTTCACCGCTGGTGACGATCACCTTGTCGCCCAGCTTCACCGCGCCGAACAGCTTCCTGGCGAACGCGACGGGCACGCCAACGCAGCCATGCGTCGCATATTGCTCGCCGACCTTGCTGCCGTGGATCGCGACACCGTCATTGGTCAGGCGCAGCATGTATGGCATCGGCGCGTCGTACAGGTTGGACACGTGGTCGGCGTCCTTTTGCGTGATCGGGAACACGCCGAGCGGGGTCGGCATGTTGTCCGCGCCGAAGATGATGACCGACGTGCCGATCTCATACCCGTCGCGGAAGATCGACAGGACCTGCGCCTTCAGGTCGACGGTGATGATGATCGGCCCGGCCTTGGGCGCGCCGCTCTCGTCCCAATAATGGTCGCCCTGCCGCATCGGCGCGTCTATCTTCAGCACGCGCTTGACCACATAGGCCGACGGATCGACCGGTGGCGGGGTTGCGGGAGTGGAGGCCAGCTTCGGGACCGCGACCGGAGGCTTGGCGGCCACAGCGGCGGGCGCGGCCGCCGGGGGGGCGTCGCGATGCAGCATCACTGCACCAACACCCAGCGCCAGCGCGCCGACAGCCACGCCGCCGATGACCCAGCGACTTGTCATGCTCTTGCTCACGCATCGTCTCCTTCGCTCATGCGAACATCCGCCGCACGCTGCGTTCCAGCATCATCAACTGCCACAGGGTGCGCCCGTGGTCGGACCGGCCGGTGCGGTGATCCTCGACCAAGGTCGCCACCGCCGTCATGTCGAACCAGCCAGTATCGCGCAGCAACGACGACCGCGCGAGCGATGCCGCCTCATCCGCCAGCCCTTTGCGAAACCATGCGCTGATCGGCGTGACGAACCCCATTTTCGGCCGGTACAGCACCTCGCGCGGCAGATACGGCTCCAGCGCCTTCTTCATCAGCCACTTGCCCTGCCCGCCCTTCAGCCGCAGCGCGACCGGCAATGTGGCGGCAAACTCGATCAGCCTGTGGTCGAGCAACGGCTCGCGCGCCTCCAGCCCGACCGCCATGCTGGTCCGGTCGACCTTGGTCAGGATATCGCCGGGCAGCCAGTGCTGGATGTCGGCATATTGCGCGCGGTCCAGCGCATCGCGCGCCGGCGCGGCCCGCATCGTCGCGACATAGCGGTCCTCCGCCCGGTGCCCGGCCAGCGCCTGCCGCGTGGCCGCTGAATAGAGCAAAGCCCGACGTTCGGGCGTCGTCACCCCGACCGCGCGGGCGTAGGCCTCGTCGCCATCGGCCGCGATCGCCAGCAATGTCGCCTTCGCGCGGAACGGTCGCGGTGCCCAATCCGCCTTGGGATAGGCGCGCCCGAGTGCGCCGAACACGCGCTGGCGCAAAGCCGCCGGCATCAGCCCGCGTACCCGCTCCTCGGCGGCGTGGAAACGATAGCGGCGATAGCCCGCCAGCGCCTCGTCCGCGCCGTCGCCGGACAGCGCGACCGTCACGCTCTCGCGGGCCAGCGCGCAGACCTGATACGTCGCTAGCGCCGAGCCATCGGCAAAGGGTTCGTCGAACGCGGCGACCAGCGTGTCGATCAGGCCGAAGTCATCGGTATCGACCACCCGCTCGCCATGGTCGGTGGCAAAGCGGGTCGCGACCTGCGTGGCATAGGCCCGCTCGTCATGATCCGCCTCGTCGAAGCCGATGGTGCAGGTCCGCACCGCGCTGCGCGAGGTTTCAGCCATCAGCGCGACGACCGCCGAGCTGTCCACCCCGCCGGACAGGAACGCGCCCAGCGGCACATCGGCGACCATCCGGCTGCGCACGCCTTCGCGCATCCGGTCGATCAGTTCGGCCTCCAGCACCTTCGCAGGCCGGATGTCGCGGTTGGAAAAGTCGACATCCCACCAGCGGCGTGGGGGTGGCACGGCGCGACCACGCTCGATCAGCAGGAAATGCCCGGCGGGCAGTTTCCGCACGCCCGCGACCAGACAGGCATCGTCGGGAACGTAACCCAGCCCCATGAAATCCTCGACCGCGCTCAGGTCCGGCGCGCGGCGCAGCAATGGGTGCGCGAGCAACCCCTTTAGTTCGGAGGCAAAGGCGATCGACCCGTCCGACAGTCCGACCCAGTGGAGCGGCTTCACCCCCATCCGGTCCCGCGCCAGGAACAGCGTGCGCGCATCGGCATCGTGGATGGCGAAGGCGAACATGCCGTTCAGCCGGTCAAGCATCGCCGGCCCCCAGGCACGCCAGGCGTGGAGCAGAACCTCGGTGTCGCCCTGCGTACGAAAGCGCGCGCCGGCGGCGGTCAGATCGGCGCGCAGGTCCGCGAAATTATAGACCTCGCCATTATAGGTGATGGTCAGCCCGCCGTCGGTCATCGGCTGCGGCGATCCGGCGACGTCGATGATCGACAGCCGCCGATGCCCCAGCCCGACGCCGGGCGCGGTCCACACGCCATCGCCGTCGGGGCCGCGATGCGCCTGCGCCGCGATCATCGCCTGAATGCGATGCGGGTCGACCGGCTTGGGGGTGGCGGGGTGGAAAATCCCGGCGATGCCGCACATCAGCGTGGATCCGTCATGCGGTCGGCCATCCGTTCGACGGGGCCAAGCGCGGCCGCAAAACGCTCGATCGACCCGCGCGCGTCCTGCCCCGGCCGGGCGACCGCCGACAGATGCAGCGCGACCGCGCGCAAGGGACCGCCGAACAGCCGCGCCTTCATCGTCTCGATCTTCACGCGCCTGTCATCCCCCGTCGTCACATCACCGACGCGGTACCATGTCGCGACGATCCGCTCCACGGGTCCGGGCGCGGTAATCCGCATCGCCGTGCCGCCGGCGATGGCTGGCTCGTCGGCGACCCGGACCCAGCGATCCGCCTCGCGCAGCACGCCGATGCCGAAACCGACGAGTTCGGCTCCCTCGCGCTGCCGGGCATAGACAGCGACCGCCATGTCGACGCTATGGCCCGCCGCATCGGTATAGCGGCCGAACAACTGGTGATCGGCCCCGGGATAATTCGGCTGCCACGCCGCCTGCGTATCGAGCGGGGCGCGGTGCCAGCCGGGTACATCGGGCAGGTCGATGCGCGGTGGCAATGGCTCTGCCCGCGTCGCCAGCACCGCGCTCCATGCGGGGAACAGGGCCGCCGTCGCCAGCACCAGCGCACCGGCCAGCGCCAACGGCATCGTGTGCGATACCCGCCCCTGCAACGTGGCCGGATCGAACGCCGGGTCATCGGGCGCGCGATCGAACCAGCGCCAGCCGATCGCCAGCACCCCCGCCATCACCAGCCCGAAGAACACCCAGCCATAGACAATGTGGTCGAATCCGGTCGCCGCCTCCAGCGAGGTGCGGTCGGCGGCGTAGATCGTCCCGAACGCGCGGATGCCGTTGGCGATGACCGGCACGATCAGGCACACGGCCATGAACACCGCGCGCCGTGCCCACGACACAAAGCACAGGTTGGCAACCAGCGCGCCGAACGCTAGCATCGCGATCACGAACTTGGCCCCCGAACACGCCTCGGCGACCTCGAAATAATAGCGGCCGGCATGGATCAGCACGCCATCGACGCTGGCGGCGATCCCGGCCGCGTGGAGCAGCGGCATGACGATCGCGACTGTCACCGCCTGCAACGGCGGCTCCAGCCCCTCGCCGAACGGCACCAGGAACAGCGCATAGGCCAGCGGAAACAGCAGCCCGCGCGCGACATTCGGCCCAAGTACGGTGACGACGGCGCCCTGCTGCATCAACACCAGCCCCAGGTGCCGGGCGAGCGCGACGCCGCCCGCATCTCCGACCAGCCAGGCCAAACCGCCGGCCGCGACCAGCGCCAGCCCCGGCAGCCACGCGACCGGCGTCAACCGTGCCAGCTGGCCCCGCCGCTGCCAGACCAGCCACGCCACGACCGGCGCGATGAACAGGCAATGCCCGAAGGTCGTGCTGGTCCACCAGATCCGCACCAGATCCGCCACATCGCCCGGAAACAGCGCGACGATGACCAGCGCAACCAGCGCCAGCGCGCCGCCATGCGTGGCCCATGCATCACGCCTTGGCGCGGCGGCGGCGACCGTCACGCCTGGCCGCCGATCAGCGAATCCAGCGGAGCCAGCCGCGCCGCCCAGCCATAGCGCGCCTGCACCCGCGCACGGGCGGCACGGCCCAGCATCGCGGCGTCGTCCGGTTGGTCGATCACGGTCGAGACCGCATTGGCGAAACCGGTGGCGTCGGCGGCGACCCGGATCGTGCCGTCATGGTCGATCCCCTCCGCCGCCGCCGTGGTCGCCACGACGGGTCGGGCCATCGCCATCGCCTCCAGCACCTTGTTCTGGATGCCGCGCGCCAGTTTCAGCGGCGCGACACAGACTGTCGCCGCCGCCAGCCAGCCGCGCGTATCGGGCACCGCGCCGGTGACGATCACCCCGTCACGCTCGCCAAGCGCCAGGACGGCCGCCGTCGGCGCACGGCCGACGATCGCGAACAGTGCTTCCGGGTGTTTCGCGCGCACCAATGGCAGGATTTCGTCGGCAAACCAGCGAACGGCGTCAATATTGGGCCGGTAGTCCATCTGTCCGGTGAATACGATCAGCGGATGCGGCGCACGGATCGGCACGATAGCGGCCGGGTCATAGGCGACGGTGTCGATCCCGTTCTCGACCGTCAGGATCCGCCCCTGCCCGCCGCTTCGCCGGAACAGTGCGGCTTCCGCATCGCTGACGAACAGGCTCACCGACACCCGCGCGGCCACCATTCGCTCGAACCGGCCAAGCAGACGGGCTTCGCGCCTGAGCATCCAGCGCATCGGTCCGCGCTGGTCCTTGGCAAGGCCAGCGAACTTGGCCGAATCCATGTCGACGAAGTCCATCACCGCCCGGCCATCATCGAGATACTGCGCCATCTGCCCGGAAAAGACATAGGTCGCGGCGATCGGGTGCGCGGCCCGCACCCGGCCGATCGCGGCGGCGATGCGGGGGTCGGCAAACGCGGCCAGCGACACCGGACGCCCGGTCAGCAACGATTCGATCGCCGCGCGCTTCTGCGACTTGGCACGGGGGATGACGGTGCAGCTTCGCAGCAGGTCGGTGAACGCTGCCGGCGGATCCACATCGCCCGTTTCGTCGGCAAACGTCACCAGATGGACGCGGTGCCGCGCCGCCAGATGCTGGAGGACATGAAAACTGCGGATCTTGTCGCCGCGATCGGGCGGAAACGGCACCCGGTGCGCGAGGAACAGGACGTCGCTCACCCCAGCCCTCTGGAAATCCACGGCCCCAGCAGGTTGGCGACCGGCAACGGCAAACGCTTCCACGTCCGCACCATCAACGCATATTTCGGGTTGAGCGGATTGACCGCGCGTACCGGCCCCGCGCTACGCGTCGCATAGCGGCGCGGCACGCCGACGAAGCCCCAGTTCTTCTTGAACGCCGCCGCACCCGTGTCGGTCTTCGACCGGCCGAAGTCGAACCGGGTGCAGCCCCGCGCGCGGGCATGGCCCATCAGCGCGAAATACATCCGGTCGTTGGCACGCAGCCCCCGTGCGGCCTGCGTCCCGCCGCCCCAATAGGGATAGACGGTGCCGGCATGATACAGGCTGAGGACGCTCGCCACCGCCCGACCCCGATGCCGCACCGTCAGCACATCGGCGTCCATCATCGCGACGACCGCGCGGAACAGCGCGGCCGGGAACACCGGCGTGCCTAGATTGCGGACGGATTCGGCATAGACGCGGTAATGCTCGGCCAGCATCGCCGGGCTGGTGCCGGTCACGACCTCCAGATCGAAGCCCAGCGAACGGCGAACCTCGGCGCGCTGCTTGCGCGGGATCGCCTTCAGTTCGGTCTCGTCATCAGCCGCCAGATCGCGCGCGAAACCCAGATAACTGGTATCGTCCGTCGTCCAGCCGATCGGGGCCGGACCGCCGCGAAGCTCGACGCCCGGGCACCCGAGCCGCTGCGCCAGATCCCACGCACCCGCCGCCAGCGGATCGACCGCATCGCCCAGCACGCCGCCATCGACACCGAATCCGGTCGACACCAACGCCGCCCCGAACAGCGGCGACCGCATCGCCGTCAGCGGCAGGACGCCCGCGATCGCGCCGTCCGCGCGCTCGGCAATCAGGTACCGCGCCGACTGGCCGCAGCCTGTTGCCACCGCCCGGCTCCAGGCCGGTAGATGAAACGGCGTTCCACCCGGCGTCGCCGCAACGAACGCTGCAATCCGCGCCACGTCGCCCGCGTCGCTCAGATCCGCCTCGCGCACGCCGACCGGAGTTTCGATCAGGGCCATGGTCATTGCATCCGCGCGGCTTCCACCGCCGCCACCGCGTCGACCCGCCCCCAGTCGTGCCGGTCGAGCAACCCGCGCAGCTTGTCCGCCATCGCGCCTAGCCGGGCATAATGGCGCAGTTTCGACTTCCACGGCGCGTTTGCCACGCGCGGCTGGCCGGGGTCGATCTCCCACGGATGGAAGTAGAACATCGCCGGCCGCGTCTCGCTATTGACCTGACGCACCGCGAAATCGGTCAGCCGGGCCGGCAGCAGGCGAAAGAAGCCGCCGCCCGTCGCGATCCGCCGCGCGCCAATCTGCGCGACGGTCACCGGAATTTCGACCAGCGCCTGCCCGCCAATCGGGCGGAACGCATAACGTGGCGCATCACGCCAGCCATAATGGTCATGCGCCAGCGGCGCGACGCTGGACGAATAGGCATAGCCCGCCTCGGCCAGCACGGCATGCGCCCAGGGGGTACGCTGGTCGATCGAGAAGCTCGGCGCGCGATAGCCGGTGATCCGCTGGCCGCTGGCATCCTCCAGCGCCATCTGCGCGCGCGCGACATCGGCACGGAACGTATCGGCGTCCATCGTGAAGACGCGTTGATGGTCCCATCCATGACTGGCCACCTCATGCCCCGCGTCGGCGATGCGACGGATCAGCGCCGGGTGGCGATGCGCGACCCAGCCCAGCGTGAAGAATGTCGCCCTGGTGCCGCTCTCGGCGAACAGGTCGAGCACCGCGTCGGTGTTCTTCTCGACACGCCGCGCCAGACCGTCCCAGTCCGCCTTGGGAATCGTGGTCTCGAACGCGCCGACCTGGAACCAGTCCTCGACGTCGACGGACATGCCGTTGCGCATGGGGGTCAGGCCGCGCCGCGGATCGGCACCGGCACGGCGCGGCTGTCCGCCTCGACCCAGTCGACCAGCAGCGTCAGCACCCGGCGCAGCGCAACGTCCTGTGTTTCCACCCGCGCCTCCAGCGCGGCCAGCCGCGCGATGATGGCGGGGTCGGCGGTCGGTGGCGTGGCGGCCGCCGATGTCGGGCCTGGTGCGGGCGACGGGGTCGCCATCGGCAGGTCGGCCTGAAGGTCGGCCACCACCGCATCGACCATCGCCCCGTCGATCACGTCGCGCCCCTCGATCGCGGCATGCAGCATCACACGGCCCGCAAGCTGGTTCAGCCGTCGTGGCACGCCGCCGGACCCGCGATACAGCGCCGTGAACGCATCCTCGACAAAGTCCGGCCGCCCCTGCCACCCGACGACGCTCAGGCGGTGACCGATATAGTCGGCGACCTCATCCGGTCCCATCGGGTCGAGGTGATGGATCGCGATGACCCGCTGGCGCAGCTGTTCCAGCCGGTCCGACCCGTGCAGCCGTTCGCGAAACTCGGGCTGGCCCAGCAGCAGGATCTGCAGCAGCGGATGGCCGCCGGCCTGGAAATTGGACAGCATCCGCAATTCCTCCAGCGCGGATACCGCCAGCGCCTGCGCCTCGTCGACGATCAGCAGGGTGCGGCGGCCGGTCCGCGCCACCGCGTGCAGCCCGCGTTCGATCGCGGTCAGCAGCTGCGCCTTGGCCAGACCCGCCGGATCGACGCCCAGCTGGGTCGCGACGATCCGCAGCAGGTCGTCCGCCTCGATCGCGGTCGAGGCGATGTGCAGCGGGTTCAGCGCCTGCCGGTCGAGCGTGTCGAGCAGATGCCCGACCAGCGTCGTCTTGCCCGCGCCGATATCGCCGGTGACGACGATGAAGCCCTCCCCCTGTGCCAGGCCATAGCCGAGATAGGCCATCGCCTTGCGATGGGTGGCGGTGTCGAACCAGAAGCGCGGGTCCGGCGTCAGCTGGAAGGGGCGCTCGGTCAGCCCGTAATGATCGTCATACATAGCGATGGCCCTCAGAACTGGTATCGTGCGCCGACCTGCGCCTGCGCGGTCAGGTCGCTGGCGAAGTCGCCGACCTTGAAGTGGTAGAGGCCCAGCGTCGCGGTGGTCAGCAATCGCCCGAAAGTATGGAAATAGCTTCCGGTCGCCCCCAGCGACAGCGTGGTATCCGCACCCACGACGCCGGTGTCGTAATAATTGACGAAGCCGTTGGCGTTGAAGCCGGAATCCGCGGTCAGGCTGCGCGAATAGAAAACCTGTCCGTACCAGCTCTGATCCTCCAGCCCCGAAATGACCACGCCGGGCGCGGTATCGGGCGCATAGATCTCGCGGTTGGCATACCCCGCGCCGACCCCGAACACGTTCAGCCCGCGCGTGACGCTCATCACCCCGTCGATGCCGCGCGCACGGTAGGTCGCGGTCGAGATCGACTGGAACACATCGTTCAGGCAGCCACCGGGGGCCGCGCCGCTGTTGCCGAACACGCAGCCGGTATATTGCTGATTCAGCGCATCGCGATTGGCGACGAAGCTGGTCGGCAGGCCGGCAAGGCCACTCCGCAACTGACGCCCGAAGGTCTGCACCCCGTCATACACGCCGACCGCCAGGCCGACGCTGCGCGACGCCTGATAGGTAGCCGAGCCGGTGATGCTGAGCGATCCATAGCGTTCGCCGACCCGCGCCTGCACCTCGGCCCGGCGGTTCGGCCGCCACACCACGCCGGCGTCGTAATAGACCCCGTCGGTGCGATAGGCGATCCGCTGGGGCGAGGCCGGATCGGTGACGAACCGGCCATTGCCGTCCAGCACCGGCGCACCGGCCGCGTTCACCAGTGGCGACCGCTGGCTGGTCTCGATCCGCTCGTAACCCACACCAGCCGCCAGCGCGAGCGTTGGCGACACCGGCAACAACGCGTCGCCGCGGCCGTACCAGCCCTCATAGCGCTGATCCAGTTGGCCGGCATCCTCGCGCTCATACGCACCGCTGGCGGTCAGCCCGACCGGCAGGACGGTACCCGGCGCGGTGCCCACGCGCAGGGTGGCGAGGTGGTTCGTCGCATCGTCGAAATAATCGAGCCGTGGCTGACCGAACAGGCCACCGCCGCCCGGCGTCGTCACCTTGGTATAGCCGATGTGATAGGCCGCATCGACCGCGACGGGACCGAACCGGTTCGAATAGTTCGGCCCGGCGTACAGCGAATAGACCTGCGAGACGTTGGCATCGTCGCCGACCAGCGTCCCCGGTGCCGCGCCGCGAATGTCGGATCGCGCCCGCGTCGCGATCGCCCCGCCGTCAATCGTGAGCGACGGGGTGATCCGGTACAGTCCGCGGAACAGGCCGCTATGGATGTCCTGATCGCCGACCCGGTCATCCCAGCTGAACTGGTGGTTGTAGCGATAGCTGACCTGCGCCTCGGCCCGGCGGGTCTGGATCGCCGCATCGACGCCGACCGCGACCGAGGTATAGGTGACGACGTCGCCGGAGTTCAGGTCGGCGTCGAGCAGCTGCCCGACCTCGATATAGGGGGCCACCGTCGTGCGGGCGGTCGGCTGTGCCGGTCCGTCACTGACGCCGGATGAATCCTGATCCAGTGGCGCACCGGAACCGACCGATTGCGCCTGCGCCGATCCGGCGACCGCCAGTGCCAGCACCGCACAGCTTGCGAACCCGTAGCGAAAACCGCTCACTTCATGGTCTCCTGACCGTAATAGGTGCCGTAGCGATGCCCGCCCGGCACGAACGAGACGGCATTCAGCAACAACTGGATATGCTCGCACCCATCAAGCAGGCCGACCGACTGACGCAGCTCGCCGTCGGGCGTCCGGTCCGCGCGCACGACCATCATCACCTGACCGACCAGCGTGGCCAGCACCGATGCCGGCGACGCGGCGAGCGCCGGCGGCGAGTCGAACAGGATGATCCGGCGCGGGTTGGCTGCAAGCAGCCGAGCGATCACCGTCCGCGTCCGCCCGCTCGCCAGCAATTCGGTATCGGCGTTGTTGCGCGCGCCGGCCGGCAGGATCGCCAGATGCGGGACGTCGGTGTGCAGCACCAGCGCCTCGGGATCGAGCGTCTTGTCCGCCAGCGCATCGAGCAGCCCCGGTGAATCGGGCAACCCCAGCTGCGCCAGCACATCGGGCTTTGCAAAGTCGGCATCGACCAGCAGCACTTCGGTATCGCGCTCGGCCGCCAACGACAGCGCGAGGTTGATCGCACAGAACGTCTTGCCGTCACCCGGACGCCCCGAACATACCAGGATCATCCGTGCCTTGTCGGCGTGTTCGCCGTCCTCGATCCGCGCGGCGGTGGCCAGCAGCTGGCGCTTCACCAGCCGGAACTCCTCGGCCAGCGATCCGACCGGCGCACCGGGCACGATCATCCCGCGTTCGGCCAGCATCGCCCGGTCGACCCGGACCTGCTCTCCCGGCATGGGAAACCCGTCATCGAAATCGTCATGGGCCGATGCCAGGAACTCGGCCGGGATCGCCGCCAGCGAGGCCGATGTCGCTTCGTCATAGACCGGTTGCGGCACCGTCGGAGCAGGCTCCCAGACCGGGATCACCGGCGCGCGGACGTGGGCGCTGAAGTCATAGACCTTGGCGGCGCGTTCCAGCAGCGACGGCTCGCGCGTGGGCTTGGGGGCGGTCATGCGGTCATCCCTCGCTGCAATATCTCGACGCCGAGCAGCAGGACATACGCCACCGCCAGGGCGGCCGTGCCGCCGGCAAACAGCTTCAGCCGCTTGCGCCGTTCATCCGACTGCGCGCGCGTGACAACCTCACCGATCGCGCCGATCACGGTCATGCCCGATGCGTTTTCCAGCCGGCTCGCGGTCGGGAAGGTGCCGCGAAGCTGCGACAGCGCGAACGCGGCGGCGATCCCGCCACCCAGCCCGGCCAGGAACACACCGGTCAGCAACAGCATGCGGTTGGGCGCCACGGGCGTGCGCGGTGTCGTCGGCGGGTCGATGACGTTGAACTTCACCGCATCGGTCTGGGTCTGCGCCTGGCCACGCAGCGCCACCTGTTCGCGATTGGCGAGCAACTGGTCGTACGCGTCCTTCATCACCTGGTAATTGCGTTCGATCTCACCCTGCTGCGCCGCGACCTCCGGGTCGCCGGCCAGCTTGGAATTGAGCAGATCGAGATCGCCCTGCAACTGCGCCTTGCGCATCCTGAGCGCCGCGACCTGCGCCTGCCGGTCGGCCTGCATCGCCTGCAACGACATGTAGAGCGGGTTGGGCGTGCTGCCTGCCCCGGCCGATCCGCCGGACAACGGCTCACCCCGTGCAGCCGCCGTCGCCGCCGCAAGCTGGCCCTTCAGCGCGATGACGTCGGGGTGGCTGTCGGTATAGCCCCGCGCGCGCGCATCGGCGAGCTGGCCCTGGATCGCCGCCAGCCGCGCTCGCGCTGGCCCGGCGCTGCCGGCCGTGCCACCGGCGCCGGCGACCGTCGCCGGGGTTCCCGCCATCTGGCCGGACACCGCGCCAAGGCTGGACTGCGCGGCGGCAAGGTCACCATCGACCTGTGCCATCTGGGAACGCGCCGCGCCGATCCGGTCCGCGACCGATCCGGTGCCGGGCAGCGACCCCAGATAGCGGTTCTGGAAATCGGCGCGCTTGGCCTCCGCATCCGCCAGCGCCTTCTGCCGCTGTTCCAGCTGTGAATCGAGGAACCGGACCGACTGGGTGGTCGAACTGCGGTCGCCCGCCAGATTCTGCTCGACGAAGATGTCGATCAGCTTCTGGGTGATCGTCCGCGCCAGTTTCGGACTGGCCGCGCTGGTCGTGATCTCGAACAGGTTGTCCTGCTGCGCGGTGATCTTGATCGCCTGGCTGAGGCCGGCGACGCGGTCGGCAACGTCACGGTCGGACGACACGGTGTTGGCAAGATCGGTGCCGCGCACGACCTTTTCCAGATTCACCGCCGAGACGAGCGTCTGGCGGATCTGATCGATATTCTTCTGCTGGTCGCCGGGCGTTCCGTTCATCGAATCCGGAAGTACGTTCTGCATCTGGATCAGGACGCGCGCGCGCGATTCGTACCGGCTGGGAATCTGCGACACGACCAGCCACCCCGCGACACAGATGGCCCACGCGACGCCAAGCGCCAGCCAGCGGCGGGTCCACACCGCGTGCAGCGCGATCCGCGCCTCGTCATAGATACCGTTCACGCCCTGCGCCCCCTTCAGAACATCGATTCGGGGATGATGATGACGTCGCCGGGTTCCAGCCGGACATTCGCCGACGAATCGCCCTTTTTCAGCAAATTGCCGATCTGTAGGCCATATTCGGTCTGCTTGCCGGTGGCGCGGTCGTACCGCACCAGCCGCGCCTTGTTGCCCGCCGCATACTGGCTAAGACCACCGACCGCGATCATCGCGTCGAGCAATGTCATGTTGGCGCGATAGGGGATCGACGCCGGCTTCTCGGTCGCGCCGACGATCCGCACCTGCTGGCTGTACGTCCCGCTGAAATTCTCGACGATCACCGACACGTTGGGGTTGGTGATGTACTGCGACAGCGCGGTCTTCATGTCGTCGGCCAGCATCGCCGGGGTCTTGCCCACCGCCGGCATGTCCGCGACCAGCGGCGTGGTGATGCGACCGTCTGGGCGGACCTGCACCTTCGACGACAGTTCGGGATTGCGCCAGACGAAGATGTTCAGCTGGTCGAGCGGGCCGATGACATATTCCTCGCCCGGCGTTTCCTTGTTCGCGACATAGGACGCCGGCGGCAGGGTCGGCCGGTCGCCGCCGGTTCCGGCGGTGCAGGCCGACAGCATCGTCGCGGCCAGCGCAAGGCCGATCACAGAACGGGAAAAGGGTCCGGAACGCATCGCAACTCATCTCCTGCCGACGCGAGGGCCGCCAAGGATTCGGCACCCCGGCGGTCGCATGACTTCTCCTCGTGCTATGCGACCCAGAGGTGAACATAGCGTTAGCCCATCGGTACTGGGGCCAGCACCTGTCCCGCTTCGGGATGACCAAGGAACGCGGACGGGCTAGCCGACGCACCATAGGCGCCTGCCATGAAGATGGCGACCAGATCGCCCACCGCAACCGGCGGCAGCGCGACGCGGTCGCCCAGCCGGTCGAGCGGCGTGCAAAGGCACCCGACGACCGTGACGGGCGCAACCGGCGCTGCCCCCATCGCGCCGGCCACCGCCAGCGGGTAATTGCGCCGCACCACCGTGCCGAAATTGCCGCTGGCGGCCAGCTGGTGATGCAATCCGCCATCGACGACGACGAAGGTTTCACCCTGACTGTCCTTCACGTCGACGACGCGCGTCAGATACACCCCCGACTCGGCCGCCAGCCACCGCCCGAGTTCGATCGCGAACCGCGTGTCCCGAAGGATCGCCGGACGCGCGCCAAGCGCCTCGGCCAGTCCTGCCCCCACCACCTCGACATCGAGCGCGATATCGCCGGCGAAATAGGGCACGCCGAATCCGCCGCCCAGATTGACCAGCGGCGGCGCGGCATCCGCCTGCTCCGCCAGCCGCGCGGCCAGTGCGATGGTCGCGGCCTGCGTCTCGATCACAGCGCCCGCATCCAGTGCCTGCGACCCGGCATAGATGTGGAATCCCCGCCAGTCGGCCCCTGCGTCGATCAGCATCCGGACGACGCCGGACGCCGCGCTCGCGTCGATCCCGAACGGCGAGGGTCGCCCGCCCATCCGCAGGCCCGACCCGCGCAGTTCGATGTCCGGGTTGACCCGCACCGCCAGCCGCGGCGCGATACCCAGCCGTTCGCCGATCGCGATCGCCCGGCGCGCCTCGTTGCCGGATTCGACGTTCAGCGTCGCCCGCGCACGGACCGCCACCGTCAGCGCATCGTCGCGCTTGCCCGGCCCGGCAAAGCTGATCGCGGTCGCGGGCTTCACGGACAGTGCCGCGCGAAGCTCGCCCGCCGACGCCACGTCCAGTCCGTCGACCATCGTCGCCATCGCCGCCAGGAACGGCGCAAACGGGTTGGCCTTCATCGCATAATGCAGGTCGATGCCAGGAAACGCCGCACGGAACCGGGCAACCCGCGTGGCGACGATCGCTGGATCATACACGAACAGCGGCGTGTCGCCGACCTCGGCCACCCAATCCTCCGCGCGGCGTCCGCCAATCGTCAATGCGCCGGCCTGTCCGGCGAACTCGGGCGGGATCGGCCCCATCGGCTTGGGCGTGATGGTCATACGCCCTGCTCCTCACCGACGATCGCCGCACGGATCGCGGCACGGTCGAGCTTGCCATTGGCGTTGCGCGGCAGATCCTCGTGCCAGCGATAGCCGACCGGCTGCATGAAGCTGGGCAGATCACGCCGCAGCCGTGCGCGCAGCGCCGCCTCGCCCGCCGGATCGCCCGCGACCGCGACCAGGATCGACTGACCCGATCGCGCATCCGCGACACCGACCGCCACCGCCTCGCGCGCTTCGCCACCCGCCAGCACCGCCTCCTCGATCTCCAGCGGACTGATGCGGTTGCCCGCGCTTTTTATCATCTCGTCGTCGCGCCCGACGAAGCGCAGCAGGCCATCCGCACCCTCGACCACGGTATCCCCCGACCACACCGCCCGTCCGGCATGGATCGCGGATGCCGGCGCCGGCCGAAACCGTTCGGCGGTCCGATCCGGGTCACGCCAATAGCCCTGCGCGACCAGCGGCCCGGCATGGACCAGTTCGCCCGCCTCCCCCGCCGCCGCGCGCGTGCCGTCGGGCCGGATCACCAGCACCTCGGCGAACGGGATCGCCCGCCCGATCGCGTCGGGGTGCGCGTCGATCAGGTCGGGATCGAGCCACGTCGATCGAAACGCCTCGGTCAGGCCGTACATCGCAAACACCCGCGCGGCCGGGAACCGCGACCGCAATGCCCGCACCAGCCGGGGCGTCAGCGCCCCGCCCGAATTGGTCAGCCGGGTCAGCCGCGCGGCGGCTTCCGCCGGCCAGTCCGCCTCCAGCAATTGCGTCCACAGCGGCGGCACTCCGGCCAGCGTCGTCACCGCGAACCGGTCGACCGCCTTCACCACGTCGCGCGCCGTCAGATAGTCGATCGGCGCGACGCTCGCCCCCGCCATCCAGGTCGAAAGCAACTGGTTCTGGCCGTAATCGAAACTCAACGGCAGCACGCCGAGCACCCGGTCGCCGGGCGCAAGGTCCAGATACGCCGCGACCGACGCCGCGCCGAGCCATAGATTCGCATGGCTCAGCATCACGCCCTTGGGACGGCCGGTCGACCCCGAGGTATAGAGGATCTCGACCAGTGCATCGGTGTCCACAGCCGACGGCGGCAACGCAGGGCTGCCATCGGTCAGCGGCACGTCCGCCTCATCGACCACCCGACACCCCCTGGGCACATCGTCCGCCAGCAGCGTCGCGGTCCGCGCGCCCTGCGTCAGCAACAGCCGTGCGCCGCTGTCGCCCAGGATATGCGCGACCTGCGCGCGGCGCAGTGCCGGGTTGATCGGTACATGGACGAGACCCGCACGGGCCGCCGCGAGCAGCATGACGCAGGCAGCGCGCGTCTTGGGCAGCCAGCACGCCACCCGGTCGCCGGGCATGAACCCCTGCCCCGCCAGCCAGCCGGCCATCCGCCCGACCGCCGTTTCCAGTTCGGCAAACGTCACCGAACCCGCCCGGTCGACCAGCGCCGGCGCATCGGACGCACCGCGCATCGTCAGATGGTCGATCGGCAAGGGGACGGGGTCGGGCATACGCATGCCCCTCCATAGCCCCAAGCCATTGCCCAATTCACCCCCGCACTTTAACGCCGCGATACGGCGACGCCGTCGCCTGGCACCACCCGCCGAAAGGTCCGCGCTTGATTCCCGAAGGTCGCTCCGCTGTTGATTCCACCGTCCGCGCCGTGCTGCGTGACGTCCTGGGCCTGTCCGAAGAGCGCGTTGCCGCGTTCACCGAATCGACGCCGCTGTTCGGCGCGCTGCCCGAACTCGATTCGATGGCGGTCGCCGGTGTGCTCACCGAACTGGAAGACAGGCTCGCCATCGTCATCGAGGATGATGAGGTGGATGGCGAAATGCTGGAAACGTACGGCGCGCTGCTGCGCTTCGCGGCGGGCAAGGCGCTGGTGTGATCGACCGGTATGACTGGGCCGGCGGGCGGGAGGCGATGCTTCGCTTCGGCCCCGCAACCGGCCCGGTCATGGTCGCGACCCTGCCGCTGATGGAGGAGGCGAACCGCACGCGGACCTTCGTCGTCGGTCTTCTGCGCGCGCTGGCGCTGCGCGGGATCGCCAGCGTCCTGCCCGATGTGCCGGGCCAGGGCGAAAGTCTGGTGCCGACCGGTACGCTGACCGTCCTGCGCATGGCGGAGGCTCTGGAGGCGGTGACCGGCCGCCTCAACGGCGAGGGTCGGCGCACCTACGCGCTGGGGATCCGCAGCGGAACCCTGCTCGATTATTGCGCGCTGCACGAAGGGCGGTGGCACCTGTCCCCGATCGACGGGTCGGATGTGCTGCGCGACCTGCATCGGACATGGCTGGCCAGTGGTGACCGTCCGGCGGGGTCGCGCGATCTCGATACCATGATGTATGGCGATGACGATCCCGTTGAAATCGCCGGCAACCTCCTGTCGTCCGACTTCCTGTCGTCGCTGTCCGCCGCCACGCCGTTCGACCAGCCCGGCATCCCGCGCAGGGTCGTCCGCCTGAGCAGCGATCCCCGCACCGCCGACCGGCACGTCGAGGCCGCGCCGCTGTGGCGACGGGCCGAACCGGGCGACGATCCCGCGCTGGCCGCGCTGCTGGCGGATGACATCGCCGCGTGGCTCCGCCTGTGCGACGGCTGATCGCCTTTCCCTGCGCCGGAGAAACGCTGGTCGGGACGCTTGACGAGGGTGATGGCCCGACCGGCCTGCTGATCGTATCGGGCGGCAACGAACTGCGCTGTGGTGCGCATCGGGGCATGGCGATGCTGGCGGCCGACCTTGCCGAACAGGGCATCCCGGTCTTTCGCTATGACCGGCGCGGCATCGGCGACTCCAGCGGCGTCAACGCCGGCTACGATTCGGCTGGGGCCGACCTCGCCGCGGCGCTCGCCACATTCCGCGCGGCGATGCCGGGGATGACGCGCGTCGCGGGGTTCGGCAATTGCGATGCGGCGACCACGCTGGCGCTGTTTGGCGACGGGCTGGATGCCCTGATCCTCGCCAATCCGTGGATCGACGCGGCGGGCGACGACGGCCTCCCGCCGACCGCCGCCATTCGCGCGCGCTATGCCGCCCGCGCGCGCGATCCCGAAACATGGCTGCGCCTGCTGCGTGGCGGCATCAATTTGCGCAACGTCGGCCGGGGCATCGTCAAGCTGCTGCGCGACCGAGCCGCGCCGACCACGATCGCCGGTACGCTCGCACGGCGACTGAGCCGCGCCGGCCAGCCGCTGACCATCCTGATTGCGACCGGCGACGCCACCGGCATCGCGTTTGAAGATGCGTTACGAACATCGGCCTTCGCCGCAACGACCGACCGCGCGCGAGTCATCCGGATCGCGACGGCATCACACAGTTTTGCGCGCCCGGACGACAAAAGGGCGCTGACCAATGGTCTGGTCAGCGCCCTTCGATAACGCCGGTTTCGGTTGACGGACAGGGAGGCACGACACCCCCCCGGTTACCGAACGCGCGGCCCGCCGAAGGGCAGCGGCGGAGCCGGCCGACGATCGCGACGCGGCAATTGCGCCTGATAGGCATGGCCGCAATGCTGGATGCAATAGGGAAAACCCGGATTGACCTTGTCGCCGCAGAAATGGAAGTCCGGTTCGCCCGGGTGACCGATCGGCCATTTGCAGATGCGGTCGTTCAGGTCGAGCAGGCTCGTCTTGGTGGCCATGTCGGCCGACGGCTTGGCCGGAACCAGACGACGCGGCGGCGCGGGCGTGATCGGAGCCTGCTGTTCACCAGGTGCCTGACGCAGGAAGCCACCGGGGCCGACCGACCGCAGGATTGGCGGTGGAGGCGGCGGCGGGGCGGCCGGTGCCACGACCTCGTCATCCGCCCCTTCATCCGTCTCGTCACCATCGTCGATATCGACGTCGTCCTCCGCAACGTCGCGGGTGACGACGGCTGGCGCGTCATCCTCGACGTCCGCGACCACGGCCTTCGGCGCAGCGGACGGGGCAACCGGCGCGGCCTTGACCGGGGCGGGCTTCGGCGTCGCTGGCGGCGGCGCGGCAACCGGTGCGGGCGGTGCTGCCGGAGTTACGACGGGGGCGACGACAGCCGGTTCGGCCTCGGCCGTCTCGGCGGCCTTGGCCTCGTTCGACTTCACCGGCGACGGGCGCGACTGCAGCCCCAGCCGATGCGCCTTGCCGATCACCGCGTTGCGGCTGACGCCACCCAGTGCTTCCGCGATCTGGCTGGCGGTCTGGCCCGCTTCCCACATCGTCTTGAGCGAATCGATCCGCTCGTCCGTCCAGCTCATGCCGTTTCCCATATCTGCTTGGCCAAAACGCCCGGTTGATCCCGGTCGGGCCATCCCATCCGCCGAACGCCCATCCTCCGGCTTGCGACGCATCGCCGCAGCGACTACGCGCTTGCGGCATGAGCAGCCAGCCCCAACCCGGAAAAAGTCCGTCGGCGATCCGAAGCGCCCCAGGTGTCCCGACGATCCGGAACGTCAACTGGGGTGGCCTCAAGACCCTCTATGTGAAGGAGGTGCGCCGTTTCTTCAAGGTGCAGCTCCAGACGATCTGGGCGCCTGCGATCCAGACGCTGCTGTTTCTCGTCGTCTTCACCACCGCGCTGGGCGCACGCCATGCCGTGACCGTCGGTGGCGGCGAGGTGCAGTTCGCCGATTTCATCGCCCCCGGCCTGATCGTCATGGGCATGCTGCAGAACGCGTTCGCCAACGCCAGCTTCTCGCTGCTGGTCGGCAAGATCCAGGGGACGATCGTCGATTACCTGATGCCGCCGCTGTCGACCGCCGAATTGCTGGCGGCGCTGGTCGGCGGCGCGGTCACCCGCGCGATCTGCGTCGGGCTGACCGTGTGGCTGGCGATGGCATTGTGGCCCGGCGTCCATGTCACGCCGCATGCCCCGCTCGCGATCCTGTGGTTCGGGTTGCTCGGCTCGGTCTTCCTGGCCCTGCTCGGCGTGCTGACCTCGATCTGGGCGGAGAAGTTCGATCATGCGGCGGCGGTGTCCAACTTCGTCGTCGGGCCGCTCGCACTGCTGTCGGGCACCTTCTATTCGGTCGACCGCCTTGCCCCCGCCTTCCGCACGATCAGCCACGCCAATCCGTTCTTCTACATCATCTCCGGCTTCCGCTACGGCTTTCTCGGCATTGCCGATTCGCCGGTGATGCTGGGCGGCGCGATCATCCTCGCCATTGATCTGGCACTGGCGGGCCTGTGCTACGCGCTGCTGCGCAACGGCTGGAAACTGAAGAACTAGGCTTGCAACGCCGCCGCCCCGTGTTAGCGTTGCAATACAGTTTTGGGGGACGGCGAATGCGATATGCGATGACGGGGCTGGCCCTGGTCCTGACGGCGTTGCCGATGATGACCACAGCCGCGCGGGCACAGTCGACGGTGGCCCCGGACCCGGCGGTTCGCGCCCGCGCCGACTCGCTCATCGCCGTGCTGAATGGCGGCGGCGACTTTGACGGCAGTTTCTCCCCCGCATTCCGCGCCGAAATCCCGCGTGAGAAAATGGTCGCATTGTCCGCGCAGGTCCGCGAAACATTGGGGACCGCACAGCGCGTCGAGACGCTGACGCCGCGCGGTGCCTGGGCCGCCGACCTGATCGTCGGGTACGAACGCGGCACCGCCGCCGTGACGCTCACGCTCGACCCCACGCCACCGCACGTCGTCACTGGCCTGCGCATCACCGGCATGACCCAGCGCGACGACAGTTTCGCGCGGCTGGAGGCCGACCTCCGCGCGCTGCCGGGTATGAGCGGCTATGTCGTCATGGCGCTCGGCAACGGCGCGCCCACCCGGGTCGCGGGGTACAATTCCGGCACTCCGGCACCGCTCGGTTCGGCCTTCAAACTGTGGGTGCTGGCGGAGGCTTCGCGTCAGGTGACCGCCGGTCAGCGGCGGTGGAGCGACGTGGTGACGCTGGGGCCGCGCTCGCTCGCCTCGGGCGTGCTCCATGCCTGGCCGAAGGATGCGCCGGTCACCTTGCAGACGCTGGCGACGCTGATGATCTCGGTCAGCGACAATACCGCCACCGACGCCCTCATGACCGCGCTCGGGCGCGACTCGGTCAACGCGGTCGTGGCGCGCACCGGCGTCGTGTCCGGCCCGCGCACCCTGCCGCTGCTGACGACCCGCGAACTGATCGCGATCAAGGCGGATCCGGCGCTGTCCGCCGCCTGGGGCAAGGCGGATGCGGGCGAACGCAAGCGCCTGCTCGCCGCCAACACCGCGCGGTTCGCCACCGCCCCGCTCGACGCGTCGATCTTCGCCGGCAATCCGGTCGCGATCGACAGCGTCGAATGGTTCGGCAGCCCCGACGACATGGCCCGCACGCTCGACTGGCTGCGGCGGAACGGCGATGCGACCGCGCGCGCGATCCTGGCGGTCAACCCGGGCGCTGCCGCGGCAACCGCCGACGCGCTCGCCTATCTGGGATACAAGGGCGGGTCGGAGCCGGGCGTCATCACGATGAACTATCTGGCGCAGGTGCGGGACGGTCGCTGGTTCGCGGTCGCCGGCAACTGGCACCGGTCGGACGCCGCCGTATCGGAAAAGCAGTTCGCGTCGCTGATGACCCGCGCGCTGTCGCTGGCGGTGCGTTAACGCGCGCTGCGGATCGGCAGGACCAGCAACCCGCCCAGCATCGCCAGCATCGCCAGCACCAGCAGCATCGTTCCGAACCCGTCCGGGCCGGCCAGCATCCACGCGATCGGCGGGCCGAGCAGGGCGGGCAGCGTGTTGGTCAGGTTGAGCAAGCCGAGATCACGCCCGCGATGGCGGGGCGACGGCAGGATCTGCATCGCATAGGCCGAATGCAGCCCCAGAAACAGGCCGCTGCCGCTGGCGAACAGCGCAAAACCGGCGACCGCGCTGCCCCAGCCGGTGGCCAGCGCCATCACCGACAGCCCCGCCGCTGCCATCAGCGCCGCCGCCACCAGATACGGCTTGCGCACCCCCGTCCGGTCCGACGTCCGGCCGACGACGATCGTCAGCGGAATTGACAGCAAAAAGGCAAAGCCGGTCAGATGCCCGACATGGCTGGCCACGGTCAGCGGGTCGCTGCTCCGGTCCACGCCCTGAAAATAGAACAGCAGATAGGCGAACAGGACGTTACCCGCGATCTGGATCGACAGGCGGGATGCGCCGACGAACATCAGGTCGACCGCATGGCCGCGCGGTCTTGCCACCGCCACGACCTGCGGCGCCTCGCCGCCCCGACCGAACCGGCCGAACGCCAGAATCGGCGTGACCAGCATCGCGGCCACGCCCGCGATCACCGCCAGCCGCCCGCCCTCACCCAGCAGCGCCGCGCCGGTAACCAGACCGCCGACCATCCCGCCGAACGGCGACGCCACACCCAGCAGGCCGCCGACCAGTCCCTTTTGTGAATCCGGCACTTCGTCGGCCATCACCGCGACCAGGGGGGCAAGCATCATGTTCAGCGCGACCTGAAACCCGGCGATCGCCACCACCAGCGACACGCCGTCGCGCGCCAGCCAGACGCCGCCATAGCTCGCGATCGTGGCAATCAGTCCGCCGACGATCCAGCGCCGACGGCGCCCGCGCCGCGCATGGCTGCGATCGCTGAGGATGCCGAACAGGATATTGGCCAGACTGGCGACGATCGCGCCCACAAAGATCGCAACCGCGAGCAAACCGACGCGGCTTCCCCCGTCGATCGCGCTCACCTTCAGCGGCAGCAACAGGGTCAGCAGCGGCAGATAGGCGACCACACCACCGGCATTGGCAAGCGTGTAGAGCGCCAGAAACCGCCACGACCGCCCGGCTCCCGCCGCCGGCCGATCGCCGGGCACACGTCGCGTGGACTCCGTCATCGCCGCATCCTCTCCTCCGCCGCCCCGCTGCCGATCCGGCGTTCGATCGTCCGGTGCCGCGTGCCGCCCGTCCTCGCGCGACACGGCGAGAACACGGGGTACGAACGACACCGAAACCGGGTCTTGTCGGTCGCCTCTAGGGTCGGATCGCGCGCGATGACACCGTTTTCGCAAGCAGCCGAAGACCGGATGCCCCCAGCGTCATATGGCTGGCGTGTAGACCGGATGCCACATCGCCGCATCGACCGCGGCCGACCAGCCGCCGGCCGGCACCGCTGCGGCCAGCCCCTCGGCCTGTGCCTGTTCGGCGACCGCGACCGCGATCCGCCCGGCCACCGCGCGCAGGTCGGTGATCGGCGGCAACAGGCCGGCATGGGCCGTACCCGCCACCGCCGCCAGCGCGCGGGCGGCGGCCATGAACATGCCGTCGCTGATCCGCGTGGCCCCCGCCACCAGCGCGCCAAGGCCGACGCCGGGGAACACATAGACGTTGTTGACCTGAGTCACCGCCGGGGTCGCGCCGATGACGGGCGCGAACGGGCTGCCGGTGCCGACGATCGCGCGGGCCTCGGTCCAGGCGACGAGATCGGCGGGATGCGCCTCCGCCCGCGACGAGGGGTTGGACAGCGGGAAGATGACCGGACGATCGACATGCGCCGCCATCTCGCGAACGATCTTTTCCGAAAACGCGCCCGGTTGCGCCGACGCGCCGATCAGCACGGTCGGGCGGACATTGGCGACGGTGTCGAACAGGCCGATGCCGCCGCCGTCGGTGCGGGACCAGCCCGCAACCTCGTGCGGAGTCCGGCACAGCGCGCGCTGCTGATCGCTCAGCGCGTTCTGCCCCTCGATCAGCAAGCCTTCGCGGTCGACCGCCCAGACCCGCGCCCGCGCCGCGCTCGCATCGAGACCATCGGCCATCATCGCCGCGATCAGCAGCGCGGCGATGCCGCTGCCGGCCGCGCCCGCGCCGAACAGGACGATGCGCTGCTCGATCAGCGGCTGGCCGGTGCGTGCCACCGCCGCCAGCACGGTGCCGACCGCCACCGCCGCCGTCCCCTGGATATCGTCGTTGAACGTCAGCAACCGGTCGCGGTAGCGCGCGAGCAGCCGGTGGGCGTTGGCCCCGGCAAAATCCTCCCACTGCAACAGCACGCCGGGCCAGCGATCCGCGACCGCCGCGACGAAATCCTCGACGAAGCCGTCATACTCCTCGCCACGCACCCGCGCATGCTGCCACCCGACATACAGCGGGTCGTCGCGCCGCGTCGCATTGTCGGTGCCGACGTCGAGCAGGATCGGCAGCACCTCGGACGGGTGGATGCCGGCACAGGCGGTGTAGAGCGCCAGCTTGCCGATCGGGATGCCCATGCCGCCCGCGCCCTGATCGCCCAGCCCGAGGATCCGTTCGCCGTCGCTGACCACGATAACCTTGACCCGGTCGTATGCCGGGTCGGCGAGGATATCGGCGATCCGGTGCCGGTTGGGATAGCTCAGGAACAGGCCGCGTGGCCGCCGCCAGATCTCGCTGAACCGCTCGCACCCCTCGCCGACCGTCGGCGTGTAGACCAGCGGCAGCAGCTCCTCCAGATTGCGCGCAACCAGCGCGTGGAACAGCACCTCGTTGGCATCCTGCAACTCGCGCAGGAAGGCGTAGCGATGGAACGCATCGGGTTGGCCGCGCAGGGCCACCAGCCGCCGCGCGATCTGCGATTCCAGCGTGCCGACATGCGGCGGCAGCAACCCGTGCAACCCCAGCGCGTCACGCTCGTCGGGCGTGAACGCGGTGCCCTTGTTGGTCAGCGGATCGGACAATAGGGCGCGGGCGGCGGCATGGGTCACAAGCGGGGATCCTGGCGTATCAGAAGCGGAAGCTGAGCCAGCCGGCGAGGAAGTCGGAGTTCCTGTACCCCGCCTTCGTCAGGGCCGATCCGGCGATGAGGTGTTCGTAGCGCCCAGTGAATGCCAGACGCGGGGTGATGGTGTAGACCAGTTGCAATCGGGCCATTTCCCCGATCTTGCGGCCGTCGTTCAGCTGCGTGCGGGCAAAGGCGGTGCCGTTCGCGCGGTACACCGCGTCGCGCACGTCGTCGCGCCACGCCCACTGATATTCGGCGGTCACGCGGACCTTCTTCACCGGATTGACCGTGACGTTGGGGGCGATCGCGATCAGGTTCGTCGGCGTCGCGAACAGCTGGTAGCTGTAATAGATGTTGTTGCCATAGGGCGAGAACGCGGTCTTCAGCGTCCCCGTCCCGAACGCGCCGCCGCCGCTGGCATAGTCCGCGTGGAAGCCGATGCGCGGCGCGGTGCCGGTCTTGCCCAGGCGATAGGTCTGCGCGAACAGCGCCTGCCACGCGTCGATCGCGCGCCCATCGAACCGGCCGCCCTGGTGGTTCAGCGTCCAGTCGATCGTGACCGGCCCCGCATCGCCCCAGGCATGGACGCCGTAATAGGTGCGGGCCTCGCGTGCAGTCGTCGTGCCCCACAGCGTGCGATCGCCGCGCAGTCGCCAGACGAAGGGATCGACATACAGTTTCGACCCGCCGAACGCGGTCTTGGGCACGACGAATCCGGTACTGACGCCCGAAAAGCGGCGCGCATGGTCGATCAGATCGTCACCCGTGCCGCCCAGGCCATATTCGGTCAGGCGGAAATCGAAGATGTCGGCACGCACCGTGCTCCCCCGTGCCCAGGCCCGGATACCGTTCAACACAAAACGGATCGTATTGTTGTCGCGCGACGAGATCATCAGGTTTGGGCCGTCGGTAAACTCCTGCCGGCCATAGCGCGCACCGACCGAGACACCCGACACGACGGCGGTCGCATCGACGAACGCCTGCTGCACGATCAGGTCGTTCTTCAGCGTCGCGACCCGGTTACCCAGTTCGATGCCCGACAGCCCGCCATGCGCCAGTTCGCCATACACCCGGAAATGCTTGCCCAGATGCAGGTCGGCCCCGCCGACCAGCCGGTTGATGTCCTGCCGCTGCGCCCGCGCTTCATTCAGATTGGGGTTGGTGGTGTGATTGACGCGCAACCGCGCCTCGCCGCTCAGCGTCAGATACACGTCGCCATCGCCGGTGATCGGCAGATATTTGAGGCGGTCGATCGGATCGTCCCGCTTGGCCGGGTCGCGATATCTGGTCCAGTCCTCGGCCCAGCGCGACAGGTTGTAGCCGTTGGTCGTCGGGCCGTCACCCGCCGCCGCGTCGGGATAGGCGGTGGCGATCGGCGTGGCCGGCGCGCGGGTCGTCTGCGGCTCGACCGGGTTGGCGGCGGGGCCGGCCTGCCGGGCAGCCTGTTGGGCGAAGGCCGGTCCGGCCGCAGCCGATGCCATCAGGGCGAACGCGGTCGATGCGCGCAGGAGCGTGGTGTTTGTCATGGATCAAGTCCCGTAGCGAACGGATATGGAGGTATGGTAAACCCGGCGGCGATCATTCCGCCGGGATCGCCGTGGCCTCCATCTGATCGACCCGCAGGCTCTGACCGCGCATCGCCCGGTCGAGCTGTTCGACGTCCAGCGCGTTTTCCCAGCGCGACACCACGACCGTCGCGACCGCATTGCCGATGAAGTTGGTCAGGCTGCGGCACTCGCTCATGAACCGGTCGACCCCCAGGATCAGGGCCATGCCCGCCACCGGCACCGACGGCACGATCGACAAGGTGGCGGCCAGCGTGATGAAGCCCGCGCCGGTCACGCCCGCCGCACCCTTGGACGACAGCATCGCCACCGCCAGCAACAGCGCCTGCTGGCTCCACGACAGGTCGATGCCCGTCGCCTGCGCGATGAACAGCGTGGCCAGCGTCATGTAGATGTTGGTGCCGTCCAGGTTGAACGAATAGCCGGCGGGCACGACCAGCCCGACGATCGACTTGGGGCAGCCCGCCCGCTCCATCTTCTCGATCAGCGCCGGCAGTGCGCTTTCCGACGACGACGTGCCCAGCACCAGCAGCAGTTCGGCCTTCAGATAGGCGATCAGGCGGAAGATCGAAAAGCCGCATGCCCGCGCCACGCCGCCCAGAATGACGACCACGAACAGCGCCGACGTCAGATAGAAGGTACCGACCAGCATCGCCAGGTTGGCGAGCGTGCCGACGCCGTATTTGCCGATGGTGAACGCCATCGCGCCGAACGCACCGATCGGGGCTGCCTTCATCAGGATGGCCACCATCTTGAACACGGCGACCGACAAGTCGTTGAAGAAGCTGACGACCGGCTTGCCGCGATCGCCGATCATAGCGAGCGAAATACCGAACAGAATGGCGATGAACAGCACCTGCAGGATGTTGCCCTCGACGAAGGCCGACACCAGCGTGTTGGGGATCACCCCGGTCAGGAAGCCGACGATCGACGTGTCATGCGCCTTTTCGACATACTCCGCGACCGCCTTGGTATCCAGGCTGGCGGGGTCGATGTTCAGGCCGGCCCCCGGCTGGATGATGTTGCCGACGATCAGGCCAACGATCAGCGCCAGGGTGGAAAAGAACAGGAAATAGACAAACGCCTTGCCGGCCACGCGGCCGACGCTGCCCAGGTCACGCATGCCCGAAATGCCGGTGACGATCGTCAGGAAGATGACCGGCGCGATAATCATCTTCACCAGCTTGATGAAGGCATCGCCGAGCGGTTTCAGGCTGGCACCGACAGTGGGGTAGAAATGGCCCAGCAACACGCCGGCCGCGATCGCGAACAGCACCTGAACGTAAAGATGCCGATACCAGGGCTTTGCAGCCTCGGGCATGGCGGCGTGGGTGTCGATGGTCTGGATCACGGTCAGGTCCTCTCGCGTGCTCGGCAATCCGACCCGCTTCTGTCGCGCGGGTTCGGTTCGCCGATGATATCGCGTGCGCGGCGCAGGACCAACGCGCCAGATCTTTGCCGATTATTATTGTTTTTCATGCCATTAGGACGATACCCGATCCTTCGGGACCGGACGGGACCATCAACGGACTGGACCTGTTGTGCAGTTTCTTGCACATCTTTCACCCATGCATGTGTCAGGGGATCATGGCCGGATCGACTCCAGCGTCCGGGAAAACGCAAACGTCGGGGCCGACGACAGGATCGCCGCGCACGGGCAGCGCGGACCGGAGCGCCTTGATCCGATATCGCCACGATCGCGCCCGGACCGGGGCACCCGCATGACCGTCGCTGGATGACGTCCATCGCACCCGCCTTTCGATCATGGTCCGCGCGTCGGATCGTCATTGGTTTCATCGCCCTGATCGTCAGTATCGCCATCGTGGTCGGGGCCGGCCGCTATGCGGAAAACCGCGCGATCGACGATCTGGCACGGCAGGCGCGGACCGCCGCGCAGTTGCGCACCGCCCTGCTGCACAGCGAGATCGAACGCTTCCGGCTGCTGCCCATGGCCCTGTCCGACGATACCGACGTGATCGGCGCGCTGGCTGGTGGCCGGCCGGCGCGCCATGCGCTCGACCAGAAGCTCGAAAGTCTCGCGCGTACCACCGGTGCGGCCACCATCTACCTTCTCGACGCCGCCGGCACCGCGATCGCCGCCAGCAACTGGCGCAGCCGCACCAGCTTCGTCGGCACCGACTATGCCTTCCGCGACTATTACCGGGCCGCCGTCCGCACCGGGTCGGCGGCGCAGTTCGCGCGTGGCACGGTCAGCGGGTCGTCCGGCCTGTACCTGTCGCGGCGCACCCGTGGCGGTGGATATCTGGTGGTCAAGCTGGAGTTCGGCCGGATCGAGCGCGAATGGGCGCGCAGCGGCGGCATCACCGTCGTCACCGAACCGCATGGCATCGTCCTGCTGACCAGCCGCCCTGAATGGCGGTTCCTGGCCCCGGCAACGCTGCCGCCGGCGGTCCGCGAACAGTTTCGCCAGACGATGAAATCCGGGGCCGGCTCGCTGCGCCCGCTGCCGATCGACCACCTCGGGCGGTCGGTCGTCACCATCGCCGGCGACGACCGCCGCTGGCTGGCCACGTCCGTCACCGCGCGCGAGTTCGGCTGGCGGCTGAACACGCTGACACCGATAGACCGCAGCGTCGCGGCGGCCACCCGCCTCGCCCGGCTGGCGACGGGCCTCGCGCTGTTGCTGCTCGCCGGCCTTGGTGCCGCGCTGGCGGTTCGCGCGCGGTCGCGTCAGCGGCGCAGGGCGGCCGCGGCGCTCCGTACCGCGGAACTCGAAACGCTCGTCACCGCCCGCACCGCGCAGTTGCAGGCCGAAATCGACGAGCGGATCGCGGTGGAGGCGCGCGCCGACACGTTGCGCGAAGGACTGCGCCAGGCCAACCGACTGGCGACGCTGGGTCAGATCACCGCCGGCATCGCGCACGAAACCGCACAGCCCGTGGCCGCGATCCGCAGTTATGCCGCCAACGGCCGTCAGTTTCTCCAGCGCGGCGACAGCACCTCGGCCGAGGCCAATTTCGCGGCGATCGGCCGCCTGACCGAACGGATCGGCGCGGTGACCGCGACATTGCGCGGCTTCGCCCGCAAGGGCGGCGGCACGCCGGGGCCGATATCGTTGGCGCGCGCGATCGAGGGCGCGACGCTGATCCTGCGAGAACGGCTTGCGCAGGTCACGTTTCGCTGCCCCACCCTGCCCCAGTCGCTGATGGTCATTGCCGACATGGTCCGGCTGGAACAGGTGCTGGTCAACCTGTTGCAGAACGCGCTGGAGGCGCTGGACAGGCGACCCGACCCGCGCCTTACCCTGTCGGTGGCGCAGCGGGCCGATGGCGTGACGATCACCGTGCGCGACAATGGGCCGGGCATAGATCCGACGATCGCCGACCGGCTGTTCACGCCGTTCGTCACCAGCCGCGCAACCGGGCTTGGCCTGGGTCTCGTCATTTCGCAGGACATCATGGCCGATATGGGCGGCAGCCTGAACGCGATGCCCTGCACCGACGGCGCGGCCTTCGTCATCGTCCTGCGCCGTGACTGACGGCCTGCTCGACCAGCCGATGGCCGTCGCGCTGGTCGACGACGACGACGACCTGCGCGATGCCATGCGCCAGACGCTGGCGCTGGCCGGAGTCGACGTCGTGCCGTTCGCGGGCGCAGGGCCGGCACTGGCGGCGATCGACGCCAATTTTGCCGGCGTCGTCGTCACCGACGTGCGGATGCCGCGCATCGACGGGCTGGAACTGTTCCGCCGGTTGCACGACCGTGATCCCGACCTGCCCGTCATCCTCATCACCGGCCACGGCGACGTCGCGATGGCGGTGAACGCGATGCACCGGGGCGCGTGGGATTTCCTGACCAAGCCGTTCGACCCCGCCGTACTGGTCGCCGCCGTCCAGCGCGCCCGCGCGCACCGGTCGCTGGTGCTCGACAACCGCCGGCTGCGCGCGCTGGCCGACGACAGCGGCACCTCGGCACTGATCGGGCGATCCCCGGCGATCCGCCACCTGCGCGACACCATCGCAATCCTGGCATACGCCGATATCGACGTACTGGTGCAAGGAGAGACGGGGTCCGGCAAGGAACTGGTCGCGCGCCTCATCCATCGCGGCGGTAAACGCGCGCGCCAGCCGTTCGTCACGATCGCCTGCGCCGCACAGGCCGACACGCTGCCCAATGGCGTGATCGACGCGCACCTCTACGCCCGCATCGGCGAAGCCCAGCGCGGCACGCTGCTGCTGGACGACGTCGACCGCGCCGCCCCTACCCTGCAGGCGCGGCTCGCCCAGATCATCGAGGATCGCAGCATCCGGCCGGTCGGCACGGGCACCGCCACGCCCGTCGACGTCCGCATCGTCGCGACCGCCAGCCCGGGCCTGGAGGATCTGGCCGGTGCCGGCGGGTTCGACCCCGCCCTGCTGTACCGCCTTTCGGCGGTCACGCTGCGCATCCCGCCGCTGCGCGACCGCCGGGAGGACATCGCCCTGCTGTTCGCGCACCTGATCGACAGTGGAGCCGCCCGGTTGCGCCGCCCGCCGCCACCGTTGACCGACGCGGTACGCCGGCACCTGATCGACCATGACTGGCCGGGCAATGTCCGCGAGTTGACGCACTTTGCCGAACGCGTCCTGCTCGGCATCGACGACGGCGATACCGGTCCCGCCGCGCCCCTGCCCGACCGGGTGGATCGGTATGAACGCGCCCTGATCTGCGAGGCCATCGTCGCCGCCAATGGCGAGATCGGCCCCGCGATCGTCCGGCTCGGCATCCCGCGCAAGACCTTTTACTACAAGGTCCAGCGCCTCGGCATCGACCTGTCCACGCTCAAGCGGCGTTAGGCGGCCAGCCCGTACCGCCGCAGCAGCGCGTCGTCGGCCGGCTCGCGCCCGCGGAACGCCACGAAGCTGTCGATCGCCGGCCGCGTCGCCCCGCGTGACAGGATTTCCAGCCGGAACGCATCGCCGACCGCGGCGGACACCGTACCGTCCTCCGCGAACCGGCCGAACGCGTCGGCGGCCAGCCGCTCCGCCCACAGATAGCTGTAATAGCCCGACGCATAGCCGCCGGCGAACACATGGCTGAACGCATGGGCGAACCGGTGCCATTCCGGCGGTGTCGACACCGCGACCTCGCCGCGCACCTGCGCCAGCAGACGCCCGACGGTGCCGGCATCGACCTTCGCCCCCTCGCGGTGGATCAGCAGGTCGAACAGCCCCATCTCGATCTGCCGCAGCAGGAACAGCCCCGACTGGAACGTGCGCGCGCCAAGCATCCGGTCGAGCAGATCGTCGGGCAGCACCGCGCCGGTATCGACATGCCCCGACATCAGCCGCAGCCCTTCGCGGTCCCAGGCAAAATTCTCCATCAACTGGCTGGGCAGTTCGACCGCATCCCATTCATATCCGGTGATGCCGCCCACTGACGGAATCGATACCTCGGTCAGCAGATGGTGCAGGCAATGGCCGATCTCGTGCAGCGTCGTCACCACATCGTCATGCGACAGCAAAGCCGGGCGCCCGCCGGTTGGTGCCGCGAAATTGCACACCAGTTGCGCGATCGGCAGCTGCTCCCCGGCAGGCCGCTTCAGGCGCGGGCGACAGACATCCATCCACGCGCCCCCCTTCTTGCCTTCGCGCGCGAACAGATCGAGGTAGATGCCGGCAAAGACCGGACCATCGCCGCGCCGCAGATCGTAATAGCGCACATCGGGATGCCAGGTCTCGACATCGTCGCGCGCCGTGAACCGCAACCCGAACAGCCGATCGAGCAGCACGAACAGGCCGTCGAGCACCTTTGTCACCGGGAAATACGCGCGGATTGCGGTCTCATCCAGTGCATGCCGGTCGACGCGCAGCTTCTCGACGACGTAACCGGTGTCCCATGGCTGCATGTCGGCGATCCCCAGCCGCTCGGCCGCAAACGCACGCAGATCCGCCAGATCGCGGTCGGCAAAGGGGCGCGCCTGCGCCGCCAGCCCGCGCAGGAACGCGATCACCTCGTCCGAATCGCGCGCCATCTTGGTCGCCAGCGACACGCCGGTGTGGTCCGCATGGCCCAGCAGTTCGGCGGCCTCCTGCGATAGCGTCAGGATCTCGACGATGCGCGGGCCATTGTCGAATTGCCCCGCGTGCGGCCCACGATCCGACGCGCGTGTGCCCGATGCCTCGTACACGCGGAACCGCAGGTCGCGATTGTCGGCATGCGCCATGATCGCGCGGACGCTGGGCTGATGCAGCGTGACGCGCCAGCCTGTGACCCCGTTCGCCGCTGCTTCCGCCGCGAACGCCGCCTTGTCGGCCTCGGGCACGCCGTCCAGCATCGCCTCGTCGGCAATATCCTCATGCCAGGCGGCGGTCGCATCGAGCACCGCATTGCCGAACGCGCTTTTCAGTTCGGACAGTTTCACCTTGATCGCCGCGAACCGTGCCCGCTCGGCATCGGGCAGCGCCACGCCAGACAGTTCCAGGTCGCGCAACGTCGCCGCCAGCGCCGCCTGCTCCTGCGCATCGTTCGGAGTGAGGTCGCGCAACACCGCATACAGGCGCGGATCCTGCGCCACCGCCATCGCATGACGGACCAGCGCCGGCCGCGCACCGTCCACCGCCGCGCGCAATTCGGGCGTGTCGCACACCGATTGCAGGTGGTTCACCGCCGACCAGATCTGGTCGATGACCGCGTCCGCCCGCTCGCGCGCCATGAACACGCTGTAGAAATCGCCGCCACGCGAGGTCATGATCTCCGCCATCGCCGCCTGGTGGTCGGCAATCGCGCGATCGAGAGCCGGGGCGACATGCTCTGGCCGGATATCGGCAAAGGCGGGACGCGGCGCGTCGATCAGCAGCGGGTTCGGGTCGGTCGGCATCGGTCACACAACTCCATTCGGGTCCGGCGTAGATAGGGTCGCCCCGCCCGAATGTCAGCGCGTTCTCAGCCGGACAGGACGCCGTGCGTGGCGGATGCCCTGATCGCCGCGACGATCGCCATGTTGATCGCCGGGGTGTTCAGCGTCGTGTGAACGTCGTCGCGCCCCTCGCGCCGCAACGTCTGGCGGATCTCGTTCACCGACCGGCAGGCACCCGACGATGCCAGCTCGATCGCGCGTTCGGCGGTGGTGAGGGTGGCGGTGTCCATGACCGGACGCTAGGCCCATTCGCGGACCGCCGATAGCGCAATCGGCGTGCCCCCCCCACTCCCCCCGGACGCCCCCCTCTGTGCGACCCCGCACGACACTTGTGCGATCGAGCCGAAAAGGCCACAGTCGGCATTGGCGGTCGCTCGCCGGTCAGCCCGCGGGAATCGCCCACGGCCCTTGACCGACATTCTTGTCCCTTTCGTCGACCCTGCGCCATGACGGCGCATGCGACGCGTCGCGCCCGACCGCCCGATGGAGTTTCCAACCGATGTCGAACGCAGCTCTCCGCCCCTTTCTGGTCGCCAAGGATGACGCCGGCGCCTTCCGCGTCACCGTGCGCACCACCCGCTACAACTCGCAGGGGTATCCGCTGGTGTCGACCGAGCTGCTGGAGGACAGTTTCCGCACGCAGAAGGAAGCCAAGACCTTCGTCTGCACGCAATATCGGGTAGAGACGAGCGAGATCGCGACCAAGTAACGAGACCTGCATGACGACGGAAAGCGCGCCCTGGTGGCAATCGGGTACGATCTATCAGATCTATCCGCGATCCTTCCAGGACAGCGACGGCGACGGTATCGGCGACCTGCCCGGCATCGAACAGCGGCTGGACCATCTGGTCGACCTTGGCGTCGACGCGGTCTGGCTGTCGCCGATCTTTCCGTCGCCGATGGCCGATTTCGGCTATGACGTGGCCGACTATACCGGCGTGCACCCCGCCTTCGGCACGCTCGCCGACCTCGACCGGCTGATCGCCGGGCTGCACGCGCGGGGGCTGAGGGTCATCCTCGACTTCGTGCCCAACCACAGTTCCGACCAGCATCCCTGGTTCGTCGAAAGCCGGTCGAGCCGCGACAACCCGAGGCGCGACTGGTACATCTGGCGCGATGCCGGACCGGGTGGCGCGGTTCCCAACAACTGGGTCAGCGATTTCGGCGGCAGCCCGTGGGAATGGGACGCGGCCACCGGCCAATATTACCTGCACACGTTCCTGAAGGAACAGCCCGACCTGAACTGGCGCAACCCGGATGTGCAGGCCGCGATGATGGACGTGCTGCGTTTTTGGTTCGACCGCGGCATCGACGGCTTCCGCATCGACGTGCTGTGGCACATCGTCAAGGCGGACGGCCTGCCCGATAATCCGCTGAACCCCGACTGGACCCCCGACCGGACCGAGCGCGACCGTGTGATCCAGCTACACTCGACCGACCAGCCCGAGGCGCACGCCATCTCCGCCGAGTTCCGCGCGCTGGCCGACGATTACGCGACAACCACGGGACGAGAGCGCGTGCTGATCGGCGAGATCTTTCTCCCCAACGCCGCCCACGCGCGCTGGTACGGGACGCCCGATCGACCGCAGGTCCATCTGCCGTTCAATTTTCAGCTGATCGAGAACCGCTGGGACGCCGCCGTCCTCGCCCGCACCATCGCCGACTACGAAGCATCCCTGCCCGCCCATGGCTGGCCCAACTGGGTGATCGGCAGCCACGACGCACCCCGCATCGCCGCGCGCATCGGCGAGCCACAGGCCCGCGTCGCGGCCATGCTGCTGCTGAGCCTGCGCGGTACGCCGACGCTGTATCAGGGCGACGAAATCGGCGTCGGTCCGGTAACGATCCCTCCGGACCGCATCCGCGACCCCCAGCATTTCCGTCAACCGACGCTGAACATCGGCCGCGACCGGTCGCGGACGCCGATGGCGTGGAACGACGGCGCGAACGCCGGCTTCACCACCAGCGATCCCTGGCTGCCGCTGCACGCCGACTGGCGGACGCGCAACGTCGCGGCGGAACGCGCCGATCCGGCGTCGATGCTGGCCCTCTACCGCGCGCTGCTCGCGCTGCGCCGGACGGAACCGGCGCTGGCGATTGGCACGATGACACAGGTTTCGGCCTCCGACGATGTGCTGGTCTATCTGCGGCATCACCGCGACCGGACGCTGCTGATCGCGCTCAATATGAAAGATGAAGCGCGCACCGTGCCGATCCCTGCGGGGGTCGTTCCAGACGAAATCCTCCTCTCGACCCATGGCCCCTCCTGGTCCCCCCGCAAAAGCCAGGGTCTGGTCCAAGGCAACCCACAAACCGGAGTCCTGCTCGGCACTGGATTCCCGCCAGCGCGGGGAAACCGGGAGGTCCGTCAACCATTGACCCTGCGCCCGAACGAGGGCGTCATCCTCTCCACCCGCCCCGCCCCGAAAGCCTGACAGATCATGACCGCCCCCTTACGCATCGCCATGCTCGGCTCCATCTCCTGGCGCACGCCGCCGCATGGCTATGGCCCGTGGGAACTCGTCACCAGCCTGCTGACCGAGGCGCTGGTCGCGCGCGGCGTCGACGTCACGCTGTTCGCCACACAGGATTCGCAGACCGCCGGCACGCTGTCCGGCCCGGTCCCGCGCCCCTATTCCGAAGACCCGTCGATCGACGCGAAGGTCTGGGAAATGGCGCATGTCGCCGAGGTGTTCGAGCGCGCGGGCGAGTTCGACATCATCCACAACCAGGCCGATTTCGTGCCGCTCGCCTTTTCCCGGCTGGTCGATACGCCCGTCGTCACGACCATCCACGGCTTCGGGTCGGACCGCATCCTGCCGATGTACAAAAGATATGACGACCGCGTCGCCTATGTCGCGATCAGCGATGCCGACCGGCATCCGTCACTGACCTATGCCGCGACGATCCATCACGGCATTGCCCTTGATGATTTCCCCTTTGATCCAGCGGGCAGCGAAGACTTGCTGTTCTTCGGTCGCATCCACCCGGACAAGGGCGCGGGCGAGGCGATCCGCGCCGCCGCCGCCAGCCAGCGCCGGCTGGTGATGGCCGGGCTGGTGCAGGATCAGGGCTATCATGATCGCGAAGTCGCGCCGTTTATCGACGGTGACCGCGTGACGCACCTCGGCATCGTCGGCGGTGCGCGCCGCGCGCAGGTGCTGGGATCGGCAAAGGCACTGCTCCATCTGATCGGCTTCGACGAACCGTTCGGCCTGTCGGTCGCCGAGGCGATGGCTTGCGGCACGCCGGTCATCGCGTATCGGCGTGGGTCGATGCCCGAACTAATCGAGGACGGCGTCACCGGCTTCCTGGTCGATACCTTCGACGAGGCGGTCGCAGCGATCGGCCGGATCGGCGAGATCGACCGCGCCACCTGCGCCCGGATCACCCGTGAACGCTTCGGCGTCGACCGGATGGCGGACGAGTATCTGGCGCTCTACCACCACCTGCTGAACCGCTGAACGGGGCCGAAACGAACCTGTCGACAATCGCCGGCGGCGCGTTACTCTTGCTGGCATAATGACCGGGAGCGGTGCCAGTCCGGCGCAGGCGACCCGGTCCGGCCTCAAGGATCACACCGCCATGCGTTTCGGGTTCGTTGCCTTCGCCTCCACCGCCCTGCTCTCCACGATGGCCATCGCCCAGACGACGCCATCCGCGCCGTCCGCCTTCCCCGCCGGCCCCAGCGATATCCCGGCCAAGTTCGTGCCCCCGATCGGCGAGCGCGATTACGACAAGCGCGAAATGATGATCCCGATGCGCGACGGGACGAAGCTGTACACCGTCATCGTCGTGCCCAAGGGGGCGACCAACGCGCCGATCGTCCTCACCCGCACCCCCTACAACGCCGCCGGCCGCGCCAACCGCAGCGACAGCCCCAAGATGCTCGACGCGCTGCCGCTGGCCGACGAGATCTTCGTCAAGGACGGCTATATCCGCGTCTATCAGGATATTCGCGGCAAATACGGGTCGGAAGGCCAGTATGTCGTAACCCGCCCCGTCATTGGCCCGCTGAACCCGACCAAGGTCGACCACGTCACCGATGCGTACGACACGATCGACTGGCTGGTGAACAAGGCGAACCTGCCCGAAAGCAACGGCCGCGTCGGCATGATTGGATCGTCGTACGAGGGATTCACCGTCGTCATGGCCCTGCTCGCCCCGCACCCCGCGCTGAAGGTCGCGGCCCCCGAAAGCCCGATGATCGACGGGTGGATGGGCGATGACTGGTTCCACCACGGCGCGTTCCGCCTTGCCAACATCGCCTGGCTCGGCAGCCAGACCGGCTACAAGGGCGCGGGCAAGGCCCCCTCGACTGGCGGCTGGGACGATTACGACAATTTCCGCGAGGTCGGCTCGGCCGGCGACTGGGCCAAGAAGTCCGGGTACGACCAGTTGCCCTTCTGGCAGCGGATGGTCGCGCACCCCTCCTACGACGCCGAATGGCAGGGGCAGGCGCTCGACAAGATGCTGGCCGCCAACCCGTCCAACGTGCCGACGCTCTGGGAACAGGGCCTGTGGGATCAGGAGGACATGTACGGCGCGATCACCTCGTGGGAGGCGCTGAAGGCCAAGGGCAAGATAGGCAACAACCACCTCGTCATGGGGCCGTGGCGGCATAGCCAGGTCAATCGCGAGGGGCGTGAACTCGGGCCGTTCGAATGGAATGGCGACACCGCCGCGCAATTCCGTGAACAGATGGTCCTGCCGCTGTTCAACCAGTATCTTAAAGGAGGCCCGGCCGCCAACCTGCCCGCCGCCGCGATCTACAACACCGGTGAGAACCACTGGGACAAGTTCAGCAACTGGCCGCTCGCGTGCGAGACCGGCTGTGCCGCGCCGCTGAAACCGATCTATCTCCAGGCGAACGGCGGCCTCGGCTTCGACAAGGGCGTGGGCGGCGAGGACAGCTATGTTTCCGACCCCGCAAAGCCGGTGCCGCACCTGTCGCGCCCGGTGAACTTCAACGACGGCCGCTGGGGTGACTGGCTGGTGCAGGACCAGCGGTTCGCCGATGGCCGGCCCGACGTGATGACCTACCAGACGCCGGTCCTGACCGCCGCGATGCGCGTCTCCGGCGCACCGATCGCCGATCTGCTCGCCAAGACCACCGGCACCGACGGTGACTTCATCGTCAAGGTGATCGACGTCTATCCGGCCGAAAACGCGACCGACCCGAAGATGGGCGGCTATCAGCTCGCGATTTCGCAGGACATCTTCCGTGGCCGCTACCGCGACAGATTTGAAAAACCGACCCCGATTCCGGCCGGCAAGGTGCAACGGTACAAGTTCCGCCTGCCAACCGTGAACCACGTCTTCCAGCCGGGCCACCGGGTCATGGTCCAGGTCCAGTCGACCCAGTTCCCGGTCTATGATCGCAATCCCCAGAAATACGTCCCCAACATCTTCCTGGCCAAAAAGGCGGATTACCAGAAGGCTACCATCACGCTGGAGCGCGGTGGTGCGACGCCAAGCGCCGTCTGGCTGCCGGTCGTGCCGGTCGCGCAGACGACCCTGCCGTGAGATGACACGGGATGGGAGGGCGTGGGATGCGGTAAGGTGACGTTCCCGCGGCCCCCGACCTCCCCGGCGAAGGCCGGGGTCCAGTTGGGTAGGCGTTTGTCAGAAGGCACCGTCCTGCCGTTACGGCGACCCTGGCAACTGGTCCCCGGCCTCCACTCGAATGGTGCCGGCGCGGTAGTCGAGCGGGACGTGGCAAGCCGCCCACCAACGGTTCCAAACGCCCCCGCACCCCGCTACAGCCCGTCCATGCTACGCATCACCGAACTGAAACTGCCGCTGAACCACGCGGACGAGGCGCTGCCCGCCGCGATCCGCAAGCGCCTGCGCATCACGCCGCGCGATCTGTTGCGCTACACGGTCGCCCGGCGGGCGCACGATGCGCGCGACAAGATGGATATCCAGCTCGTCTATTCGGTCGACGTGACGCTGAAGGACGAGGCACCGGTCCTGGCCCGCTTCCGCAAGGACCGGCACGTCCAGCAGACGCCCAATACCGGCTATCGCTTCGTGACGAAGGCCCCCGCCGACTATGCCGGGCCACGCCCGGTGGTGGTCGGTGCCGGTCCGTGCGGCCTGTTCGCCGGGCTGATCCTGGCCCAGATGGGGTTCCGCCCGATCATCCTCGATCGCGGCAAGGTGGTGCGCGAACGGACCAAGGATACCTGGGGCCTGTGGCGCAAGGGCGTCCTGCACCCCGAATCCAACGTGCAGTTCGGCGAGGGCGGCGCGGGGACGTTCTCCGACGGCAAATTGTGGAGCCAGATCAAGGATCCCCGCCATCTCGGCCGCAAGGTGCTGACCGAGTTCGTGAAGGCCGGCGCGCCACCCGAGATCCTGACCGAGGCGCATCCGCACATCGGCACCTTCCGCCTCGTCACCATGGTCGAGGCGATGCGCGAGACGGTGGAGGCGCTGGGCGGCGAATACCGGTTCGAGAACCGGGTCGACGACATCGACCTGACCACCGATGCCGATGGCACCCGCCATGTCACTGGCCTGCACCTGCACACCGGCGAGCATCTGGCCGCGAGCCACGTCGTCCTCGCACTCGGCCACAGCGCGCGCGACAGCTTCCGCATGCTCCACACGCGCGGCGTCCATGTCGAGGCCAAGCCCTTTTCGATCGGCGTCCGCATCGAACATCCGCAGTCGTGGATCGACGAGGCCCGGTTCGGTCCCTGCGCCGGCCACCCGGACCTTGGCGCGGCGGCCTACAGCCTGTCGCACCACTGCAAGAACGGGCGGACGGTCTACAGCTTCTGCATGTGCCCGGGTGGCACCGTCGTCGCCGCGACCTCCGAACCCGGCCGCGTCGCGACCAACGGCATGAGCCAGTATTCGCGCAACGAACGCAATGCCAATTCCGGGATCGTCGTCGGCATCGACCCGGCGCGCGATTATCCGGGCGATCCGCTGGCCGGCATCGAACTGCAACGCCACTGGGAGTCGCTGGCCTATGTCGCCGGCGGATCGGACTACAAGGCCCCGGCGCAGAAGCTCGGCGACTTCCTGGCGGGCCGCCCCTCCACCACGCTCGGCAGCGTCGTGCCGTCCTACAAGCCGGGCGTGAAACTGACCGACCTCGCCGAATGCCTGCCCGATTTCGTCATCACCGCGATGCGCGAGGCCCTGCCCGCCTTCGGTCGCGAGATTCCGGGCTACGACCATCCCGACGCGGTCCTGACCGGCGTCGAAACCCGCACATCCTCACCCGTCCGCATCACGCGCGGCGACGATTTCCAGAGCGTGAATACTGCCGGCCTGTTTCCGGCGGGCGAAGGCGCGGGCTATGCCGGCGGCATCCTGTCGGCGGCGGTGGATGGGATCAAGATCGCCGAAGCGGTGGCGCTCAGCCTGATGGGGATGCCGGCCCGGGTCGGGGAATAGCGCCCGCTAGCCGTTCCCCGGCGAAGGCCGGGGTCCAGTCGGGACGGCATTTGTGGCCGAGGACGATCCTACGTTCGACTACGCCAACCCAACTGGACCCCGGCCTTCGCCGGGGACGTAAGAAGACGCCGGGGACCAGCAGGCATCAGCCATCATCCCCCATGCGCAGCGCGGCGATGAACGCCTCCTGCGGGATGCTGACCGATCCGTACTCGCGCATCTTCGCCTTGCCCTTTTTCTGCTTTTCCAGCAGCTTCTTCTTGCGACTTGCGTCACCGCCATAGCATTTCGCGGTCACGTCCTTGCGCATCGCGCTGATCGTCTCGCGCGCGATCACCTTGCCGCCGATTGCCGCCTGGATCGGAATCTTGAACAGATGGCGCGGAATGAGGTCCTTCAACCGCTCGACCATGCCGCGCCCGCGCACTTCGGCGGTGCCGCGGTGAACGATCATGCTCAGCGCGTCGACCGGCTCCTCGTTGACGAGGATGCTCATCTTGACGAGATCACCCTCGCGGTAGCCGATCTGGGTATAGTCGAAGCTGGCATAGCCCTTCGACAGCGACTTCAGCCGGTCGTAGAAATCGAATACCACCTCGTTCAGCGGCAGTTCGTAGGTCGCCTGCGCGCGTCCGCCGACATAGGTCAGGTTCTGCTGGATCCCGCGCCGGTCCTGGCACAGCTTCAGGATCGACCCCAGATACTCGTCCGGAACATAGATCGTCGCGCTGATCCACGGTTCCGAAATGCGCTCGATCTTGTTGGGATCGGGCATATCCGCCGGATTGTGCAGTTCCAGCTGCCCGCCGTCATGGCTCAGTTCCAGCTCGTACACCACCGACGGTGCGGTGGTGATGAGGTCCAGGTCATATTCGCGCGTCAGCCGCTCCTGGATGATTTCCAGATGCAGCAGCCCCAGGAACCCGCAGCGGAAACCGAAGCCCAGCGCGGCCGACGTCTCCATCTCGAAGCTGAAAGACGCATCGTTCAGCCGCAGCTTGGAAATGCTTTCGCGCAGCTTCTCGAAATCGGCGGCATCGACCGGGAACAGGCCGCAGAACACCACCGGCTGGACTTCCTTGAACCCCTCCAGCGGTGCCAGCGCCGGACGCTTGGCGTCGGTGATCGTGTCGCCGACACGGGTCTGCGCCACTTCCTTGATCTGCGCGGTGATGAAGCCCATTTCGCCGGTCGCGAGTTCGGTCAGCTGCTCAATCTTCGGGCGGAAACAGCCGACGCGGTCGACGAGGTGCGTCGTCCCGGTCTGCATGAACTTGATCTGCTGACCCTTTTTCAGCTTGCCGTCCATCACCCGCACCAGGATGACGACGCCCAGATATGGGTCGTACCAGCTGTCGACCAGCATCGCCTTCAGCGGTGCATCGGGATCGCCCTTGGGCGGCGGGATCTTGGTGACGATCGCCTCCAGGATGTCGGCGATACCGATCCCGGACTTGGCACTGGCCAGCACCGCGCCGGACGCGTCGATGCCGATCACGTCCTCGATTTCCTTGCGCACCTTTTCCGGTTCGGCGGCGGGCAGGTCGATCTTGTTGATGACCGGCACAATTTCGTGGTCATGCTCGATCGACTGGTACACGTTGGCCAGCGTCTGCGCCTCGACCCCCTGCGCCGCGTCGACCACCAGCAGCGCGCCCTCGCACGCGGCCAGCGAGCGGCTGACCTCATAGGCGAAGTCGACATGCCCCGGCGTGTCCATCAGGTTCAGGACATAGGTTTCACCGTCCTTGGCGGTATAGGACAGGCGCACCGTCTGCGCCTTGATCGTGATCCCGCGTTCCTTCTCGATATCCATGTTGTCGAGCACCTGCTCGGACATTTCGCGTTCGGTCAGGCCGCCCGTCTGCTGGATCAGGCGGTCGGCCAGCGTCGACTTCCCATGATCGATATGGGCAATGATGCTGAAGTTGCGGATTTTATCGAGCGGTGTGGACACGGGTGCGGGATCATTCCTGTAGAATCTGATCCGCCGTTAGCAGCTTGCACCCGCGATGCCAAAGCCTGACGCCGCTGCCGCCTCTTATCGCCCGATTGCCGCCACTCCACCCGTTTCGACGGCAGCGCCGAAAAAAGCATCCGCGACGCTTGCACCCGACACCACCGCTGGGTATAGGCGCGCCTCCAAGCACGAAGGCCTCGACACCGAGGCCCTTCGGGACTCCGTCGGGGAGTAGCTCAGCCTGGTAGAGCACTGCCTTCGGGAGGCAGGGGTCGGAGGTTCGAATCCTCTCTTCCCGACCATTTTCTGCAAGCCTTGGCGCAACTTCGTTGCGCAGGGCCGCAGTAAGAAACACTTCACATGTTGAAAATCGTTCGGCAGATGCTGGTCGATGTCGACGCGCGCCTGCCCTTGTCGTTTCACGCACTATCCACACGACCCGATCCAGGCCGCCGGCGAAGTTGACGAAACGACACCATCTCTGATGCAGGTCGTCAACTTCACGGCCATCATGCCGTCATTTCGGCTTGCGTAGGCGGCGGAACAGGCCGCGCTTGGTGAACCCTTCGAACATTTCCTCCGGCCCCTCGGGGTCGAGCACCTCGTTGTCGGCCAGCCACTCCTCGATCGCGCTCAGATCCGGCTCCTCGTACGGCACCAGCGTCTTCTGCCCGCTCTTGGGAGCAGCCCGCATTGCCTCGATCGTGGCGATCAGCGATCCGGTCTCCGCGATGCTCGCCGTCACCGCATCGGCATCGACACCCAGATGCTCGGCGATCAGTTCGTTGCGGATGGTGGCGATTCGCGCGCGCATCGCGTCATCGGTCGCGCTCAGCGACACGTCGCACTCGGTGTCGAGCCGAAGCGAACGATTGTTCATGTTCGACGATCCAAGCCGCAGGACGGTATCGTCGGCGATCAGGATCTTGGCATGGACATAGATTTCCGCTCCGCCGGCGGTTTCGGGATGATACATCCGCAGCCGCCCGTGCGTGTCGCGCCGGTGCAGCGCCTCCATCAACCGGCCGCGCGCGGTATCCATCGCGATCGGCTCCAGCCAGCCTTGCGCGCTATGAGGGTTGATGATGACGATGTCAGGGCAATCGACCGTATCGAGCCGTTTGGCGATCGCCTCGGCGATCCGGCGGGACGCGAAATACTGGCTTTCGATGTACAGATGCTCCCGCGCCGCCGCGATCTGGGCCAGAAACAGATCCTCGGATTCGTGGATTTCCTCCTGATCGGCCATCGTCGGAAACGTGCGAGCGATGCCGACGTCGACCTTTTCGAAATCGACCGCCAGACCCTCGGGCCAATTGTCGTGGATGCCAACCACCGGCTTCAGGGTCTTGCCCGACGCCAGCCGCCAGCGCTCGCGCGACAGATCGCCCAAGGCCGCCGCCGCCGCGCCCTGCACCGCGCTCGTCGCGTCATGCCAGGGTTTGTACGGCCCGCCGTTGGGGAAGACCCGTTTGGGATCGTCGTCGCGGTGCGCGCGCGTGTCCCAGCGATCGCCGGTCATGTCGATCCCGCCGCAGAACGCCAGCGAATCGTCGATCACGACGATCTTTTGGTGATGCGAGGCCCCCGCCGGGTGATGGTTGTCCAGCTTGGTATGAATGCGCGGATGCTTCATCCACTTCATGACCGTGAAGATGGTCTTGCCCCGGAACAGCGACTTGATCGCCCCCATGCCCCAGCGCAGCAGGTAGACCTCAAGCTGCGGGTTCTGCTCGACCAGCCAGTAGATATAGTCGCCGACCGATACCGGCCCGGGCAGGATCGCGTCGGACCGGTCGAGCGAAATCCGTGCATCGAAGTCCCAGCCGATCAGCATGATCCGCTTCCGCGCGCCAAGCATTGCGGATCGCGCGATCCGGAAATAATCCTCGGCATCGACGATGATGGACATGCGGTCCGCCTGTTCGATGCGCCACACATCCTTGCCCGGTGTCATGCCATTCCCCGTCGTCGCCCGCGTTCAAGACCGTCCGCTACACGAGGGAAGCCGACGATGCCCCCCGAAAATCGTTCATCTCCGCTTATGTTCCGCAACGGCCGATCTGGACCGGCACGCCATATTCTTGGTTTGTTCCGATTTGCTCTGGTCTGCAACCCGCCCGCGCGCTATTGACGGTCCCGACATGCTCCCGCCGGACATTCCCCACGACCGCCGGAACTGACGAGGCCCCGTGCAGCAACAGCCGCCCGATACGGCACCCACCAACCGCAAGATCATCCATGTCGACATGGACGCCTTCTATGCCTCGGTCGAGCAGCGCGACGCGCCGGAACTGCGCGGGCGGCCGGTCGCGGTCGGTGGATCGCGGGCGCGCGGCGTCGTCGCCGCCGCCAGTTACGAGGCGCGGCGGTTCGGCGTGCGGTCCGCGATGCCGTCGGTAACCGCAATCCGCCGCTGCCCGGATCTGGTCTTCGTGCCGCCCCGGTTCGATGTGTACCGCCAGGTGTCGGATAACATCCGCGCGATCTTCGCCGACTATACCGACCTGGTCGAACCGCTGTCGCTGGACGAGGCGTATCTGGACGTGACCCACGATCGCCACGACCTTGGGTCGGCCAGCGCCATCGCCGAACAGATCCGCCAGCGGATCCGCGCCGACACCGGGCTGACCGCGTCGGCCGGCGTCAGCTACAACAAGTTCATTGCCAAGCTCGCGTCGGACCAGAACAAACCCGACGGCATCTGCGTCATTCCGCCGGCAAAGGGACCGGACTTCGTCGCCAGCCTGCCGGTCAAGCGGTTCCACGGCGTCGGCCCGGTGACGGCGGCGCGGATGGAGGCACTCGGCATCCTGACCGGTGCCGATCTGCGCAACCAGTCGCTGACGTTCCTGACCGGTCATTTCGGCAGCCATGCGGGCTATCTGTACGCCGCCGCGCGTGGCGAGGACCATCGCCCGGTGCGGGCCAACCGCATTTCCAAATCGGTCGGGGCGGAGCGGACGTTCGAGACGAACCTGACCGAACCAGCCGACCTCGCCGCCGCGCTGGCCCGGGTCGCCGACGCGGCATGGCTGCGGATCGCGCGCAGCGACACACGGGGGCGGACGGTCACGCTGAAACTGCGCCACGCCGACTTCCGCACCATTACGCGCGCGCGATCGGTCAGCGACCCCGTTGCCGATCAGGCGGCATTCCTCGCCATCGGTCAGATGCTGCTGGACGACCTGTTGCCCGTGCCCGGCGGAGTCCGGCTGCTGGGGCTGACGCTGTCAGCGCTGACCGACGACAGCGACAACCGACAGCCGATCCTGCCGCTGTAATCCGGTTCACGCCCGCTGCTGCCAGCGATCACGCCGCCCGGCCCATCGCCTGGACGGGCGCGGACTTGAGCGTCAGCGTCGCGGTCGCACCCTGCCCCACGCCATCGCTGTCCAGCGTCAGGGCGCCGTCCATCGCGGTCATCGAATTGGCGCACCAGTGCAGGCCAAGACCGCCGGATTTCTGCGGACGCGTCGAAAATCCACGCTGGAACAGCACCGCCGCGCTGGCCTTGTCGAACCCCTCGCCATCGTCGCGAAAGCGGATGCGGGTCGTGCCGTCATGATCCTCGATCGTCACGGTGATCGTCCCCGACTGCCGCCCGGTGGCGGCGATCGCTTCGGCCGCGTTGCCGATCAGATTGCCGATTACCTGGCTCAGGATCACGCGGTTGCACAACACCATGTGCGGCTCGGCGGGGAAGCGAAAGCCGATCGACAACCCCAGCGTGTACCGCGCGATGCTGGCATTCCGAGCGATGACCTCGCTGACGTCGCACGGGTCGAGCAGCGGGCGTTCGTGCGCGCGCGCCTGCTGCGTGCCAATGATTTCCAGCACATGCGCCATCGCCTCGCGGCCGATCTGCAACTCGCGCTGCTGGGCGATCCGATTGGTCGTTTCGGTCTCGATCGCCGCCCCGACGAACGCGGTCAGCTTCTGCCGCCGTGCACCGTCGACATCCTCACGCGTCAGTTCACCCAGCGCGCGGTCGAGCATCGCGCGGTCAATCGCCGCGCCTTGCGCCACACCTTGGCTCAGGATCGTGCTGACCGGGGCCAGCGCGTTGCGGACGTTGTGCATCACCGCGACCGCGCTTTCCGTCCTGCCCAGCGCAAAGGACTGGGCCTCGATCTGTTCGCGCAGATCCTTCAACTGTTGCAGCATCGCATTGAAACTGCGGCCAAGCGATCCGAACTCGTCGCGCCGCCCCTCCTCCTCCAGCGCGCTGAGCGATCCCGACGCCCGCACCCGCTGCATGTGATGTTCGACCCGGTGAAGCGGTGCCAGGACCAGCACGTCGATCACGCGACGCAGGACGACAAGGACCAGTAACAGCAGCACGGTCGAGCCCGCGACCGCCAGCATCAGCATCCGCCGCCCAAGCACCGATACGTCACGCCCGACCGTAAAGCGCGCGCTGGCCACCGCGCGCCCGTCCGCACCGACGATCGGAACGCCGATGCCGATCGCACCGCGAGTCGTCGTGACCGCGCCCGCCGTCGCGACCGGCACCGGATCGACGACCGCCCGCAACTGCAACAGCGCGGACAGTTGCGCCGACGTCAGCAACCGCGCCATCAGCACATGCCCGACCCCGCCACCGCTGCCATCCGATCGCCGGATCGGCGCGATACCGATCGCCGCGATGTCAGCCCCAAGACGCGCGTAGAAGCCACGCCGCGTCGTCCGCCAGTCCATCGCCCCGGCCATCGTGGCCAACGCGGCACGGTGCCTGGCATCATCGCCGCTCGCGGCCGCGTCGCGCCAGCGCGACAGGACGACCCGACCGCCGGCATCGACATAGGCGACACCCTGCATCCCGACATTGCGCAAGGCGCGGGCGGAGATCCCGTCGAGATTCGTCGCCGAAACCGCCCCGGTCATGTAGCCATGGCTGGCGTTGGAGTCGCCATAATCGCGCGCCGCACCATCGGCCTTGGCGGCATAATCGACCAGTGCGGCGCGGGTCCGCGCGACATGGCCGGCGACGGCGCGCGATTCCAGCTTGCTGAAGCTCGGCGTGATGACGGCGGCGAGCAATATGGTGATGCCGATCGCGCCGACGACCCCGACGACCGTCAGGATCAGCACCAGCTTGGATCCCAGCGAGATCGGTTCAAGGCGCAACCGCGTCAGGCGGCCCGCCAGCGCCGACCAGGTCATCCGGCCATCCCGACCGCACGCGGCATCGCCACGGGGATCTCAGGACCGCACAGGAACCGCGCAATCGCCAGCCGGTTCGCCTCGGCAATCGGCACCGGGCGCGACAGATGATAGCCCTGGAGATGCGATGCGCCGGCCAGCCGCAGCGCCTGCATCTGGGCTTCGGTCTCCACCCCTTCGGCAATCACGCCCAGGCCAAGCGAGCGGCCAAGATGGATGATCGACTGGACGATCGCCGCCGATTCCCGCTCGCGGCCCATGCCGTCGATGAACGACCGGTCGATCTTCAGGCAATCGAGCGCGAACTTGCGGATGTTATAGAGACTGGAATAACCGGTACCGAAATCGTCGAGCGCGATGCGAAATCCCATCTGGCGCAACCGGTACAGCGTATCCGCTGCCCGCTCGGCATCGTCGAAGATCGCGGTTTCGGTGATCTCGATCTGCAATCGGGCCGGCGAGATGCCCTCGCGCTCGACGCATTCCATGACATGGCCGATGAAATTGGTCCGGCGAAACTGGCGCGGCGAGAAGTTGACCGACACATACTGGCCGGGCCACGCCTTCATCACCCGCAGCGATTCCGCCAGCACCCAGTCGCCCAGGTCATGGATAAGATTGCTTTCCTCGGCGATGGGGATGAACACCGCCGGGCTGATCGGACCGTGCTCGACGGTGTTCCAGCGCAGCAATGCCTCGAACCCGACGATCTCCAGCGCCTCGCGCGCGACGATCGGCTGGAACACCAGGCTCAGTTCGCCCTTGTCGATCGCTTCACCCAGACCGGCCTCGATCCGGCGGCGCGACCGCATCCCCTCGTCCATGCTTTCGTCGAACGGCCGTGCGATCCCGCGTCCCGCCTTCTTGGCATCGTTCAGCGCCAGATCGGCGCGGCGCAGGACGTCGATCGGGTCGTGGCCCGCTGCCCCCTGCGTGACGACGACGCCGGCCGACGCCCCGCATCGAACGGCATGACCAAGCACGGTGATATCGACCGCGCAGGCGGCGATCATCCGGTCGCAGGCCATGACCGCCGGTTCGACACCGACCGTATCGAACACGATGCCGAACTCGTCACCGCCAAGCCGCGCGACCAGTGCGCCCTCGGGCGCAGTGGCCTGAAGGATCGCGCAGATTTCACGGATCAGCGCATCGCCGGCAAGATGCCCCAGCGTGTCGTTGACCAGCTTGAACCGGTCCAGGTCGATCATCACCGTAGCGAAACCACCCTCTGCCCGGGTCCGATCGCCCAGCGCGCGCAGGAACGCCAGCCGGTTCGGCGCGTCGGTCAGCGAATCGTGGTTGGCGATGTGGATCGCGCGGCTTTCGTTCGCGGCCAGTTCCAGCCCCTGCTCCTCCAGCAGCAGCACCTGCGCCGACAGCATCGCCCGCGTCGCGGCCAGTTCGCGGTCGATTTCCCACCGGCGGCCAAGTGCTGTCGCGGTCTGGACAATTTCGCCGACCTCGAACGGCTTGGCGATGTAGAACAATTTGTCGGCCGGTCCCGCCACCCTTGCAATCTCGATCGGCGAGAAGTCGGAATAGCCGGTGACGATGACCAGGTTGATATCCGGGTCGATCGCGCGGATCCGCCGCGCCGTCTCGCGCCCGTCGATACCTGGCGGCATCCGCACGTCGATGAACGCGACCGGGAACGGATCGCCAGCGGCAACGGCCCGCTCGACCTCGGCCACCGCGTCCAGCCCCTGATGGTGCAGCGTCAGGACGAAATCGGGCTGCGGATCGGCGTCGGGCGCGTCGCCGGCACGATCGTCGCCGAACAGGTCGGACGCCATCGCGTTCAGTGCATCCTGCTGCCCGGTCGTGCGGCCGCCCTTGAAACTGCGGACGTAGGACTCCTGAACAGCCTGTTCATCGTCGACGATCAGAATCCGCATGACGTCACCGTTGCGTTGCGAGCGATGGCGTCGCCCGTGGGAGGGGACGACGCGCAAGTCTCGCTGCACGCCATCGGAATGGTGTCAGCGGTAAACGGGGATGGTTAAGGGGCCGTAAACGCTGTTCAGCCGCTGGCGGCGACCGCCTGTGCGCCCAGCACGATCGCCCCCAGCGGGCCGGCACGATTGCCAAGTGCCGCGCCCACGACGAACGTATCGACCTGCGCGACCTCGGCCAGCGGGACGTAGCCGTTCAGGCTGCGGGTCATCGCCTCGCGCACCTGTGGGAACAGGTGATCGACCCCGGTCATCACCCCGCCGCCCATCACGATCCGACGGGGGATGCCGGTCAGCACCAGGGTGTGGAGCAACTGGCCCAGCGTGTGGCTGACCGTGGCCCAGGCGGGATCGTCGGCGGCCAGCGTGTCGGCCGACCGTCCGGTACGCGCGGCGATGGCGGGGCCGGCGGCCAGTCCCTCGACGCAGCCGCCATGAAACGGGCAATTGCCGATCCAGTCGTCGCCGGGCAGCCGGACGGGACGGATATGCCCAAGTTCCGAATGGGTGAGGCCATCGACCGGTCGTCCGCCGGCGATCATGCCAACGCCGACCCCGGTGCCCACCGTGACATAGGCCAGATCGTCCAGCCCCCGTCCCGCGCCCCACCGCGCCTCCGCCAAGGCCGCACCGACGACGTCGGTGTGAAATCCGACCGGCAGGCCGTAGCGCCGGCCGATCCGCGCGGCGACATCGACCCCGGCCCAGCCCGGCTTCGGCGTGGCCGTGATATAGCCATAGTCGCGGGCCGAGCGGTCGATCGACACCGGCCCGAAGCTGGCGATGCCGATACCGGTAAACCCGCTCCAGCGGTCGAGCACCGCCTCGATCGCCGCCAGCGTTTCATCCGGACGGGTCGTCGGGATGCGGACCTCGTCCTCGACCGAATCCGGCCCGCGCGCCAGGATGCAGATGCATTTGGTGCCGCCGAGTTCGATGCCGGCGATCAAGGGAGCGTCGCTCATTCGACCGTCACGCTCTTGGCCAGGTTGCGCGGCTGGTCGACGTCGGTGCCTTTCAGCACCGCAACATGATAGGCGAGCAGCTGGACCGGCACCGCATAGACGATCGGCGCGATCAGCGGGTGGACCTTGGGCATGGTGATCGTCGCCATGCAGCCATCGCCGGCCGCCTCGACCCCATCATAATCGGAGATCAGCACGACCTTGCCACCGCGCGCCTGCACCTCCTGCATGTTGGACACGGTCTTCTCGAACAGCGGTCCCGATGGCGCGATGACGATCACCGGTACATTTTCGTCGATCAGCGCAATCGGCCCGTGCTTCATCTCGCCCGCCGCGTAACCTTCGGCGTGGATGTAACTGATTTCCTTCAGTTTCAGCGCGCCCTCCAGCGCCAGCGGATAATCGGTCCCACGCCCCAGATACAGCACATCGCGCGCGCCGGCGATCAGCGGGGCCATCGCCTCGATAGACTCGTCATAAGCGAGCGCTGCGTTGATGGCGGCCGGTGCCTCGCCCAGATGCCGCACGATCGTGCGTTCCTGATCGGGTGTCAGCCGCCCACGGGCGCGCGCCAGATTGGCCGCCAGCGCGGCGAGCACCGCCAACTGGCAGGTGAACGCCTTGGTCGAGGCGACGCCGATTTCCGGCCCGGCGTGGGTCGGCAGCAACAGGTCCGCCTCGCGCGCCATCGTGCTGGTCGGCACGTTGACGACGACCGCGATCTTCTGCCCCTCGGCCCGGGCGTGGCGCAGGGCGGCCAGCGTGTCGGCGGTTTCGCCCGACTGGCTGATGAACAGGGCGAGGCCGCCTGTCTCCATCACCGGTTCGCGGTAGCGAAACTCCGACGCCACGTCGATGTCGACAGGCACGCGCGCGAACTGCTCGAACCAGTATTTCGCGACCATCCCGGCGTAGAAACTGGTGCCGCACGCGACGATCGTCACGCGGCGGATATCGGACAGGTCGAACTCCGGGATCGGCAGCGACAATTCGCCTTCCATCCGCTTCAGGTACGAGCGCAGCGTCTGCGCGACGACGATCGGCTGTTCGTAGATCTCCTTCTGCATGAAGTGGCGGTGGTTGCCCTTGTCGATCAGCGCACCGGTCACGCCCGACAGCGTCACCGGCCGCTCGACCGCCACATTGTCGCGGTCGTAGACCTGCGCGCCGTCGCGGCGAATGACGACCCAGTCGCCCTCCTCCAGATAGGCGATGCGCTGGGTCAGCGGCGCCAGCGCCAGCGCGTCGGAGCCGAGATAGGTTTCACCATCACCATAGCCGACTACGAGCGGCGAGCCGAGCCGCGCGCCGATCAGCAGGTCGGGATGGCTGCGGAACAGGATCGCCAGCGCGAACGCGCCGTGCAGCCGGGGCAGAACAGCGCGCACGGCCTCGACCGGGTCCATCCCGCCTTCGACCTTTTCGCTGACGAGATGCGCGACGACCTCGGTATCGGTTTCGCTGGTAAATACCCGGCCGCGCGCGACCAGCTCCTCGCGCAACGTCTTGAAGTTTTCGATGATCCCGTTGTGAACGACGGCGACTTCGCCGGTCGAATGGGGATGCGCATTGCTGGTCGTCGGGCCGCCATGCGTCGCCCAGCGGGTGTGCGCGATACCGATCTCGCCGGGTAGCGGGTGATCGGCCAGTTCGCTGGCCAGGTTCTTCAGCTTGCCCGATGCGCGTCGCCGCTCGATCACGCCATCGTGGACGGTGGCGATACCAGCGGAATCATAGCCGCGATATTCCAGCCGCTTCAATCCGTCGAGCAGCCGGTCGGCCACTCCCGAGGTTCCAAGAATCCCGACAATTCCGCACATTGGCTAGACTACCTTCGATAGAATATATTGAGCGATCACTTGGCGGCCTTGCGCGCGGCCATGCGAGCGCGAAACTGCGCAGCCCAGCCGTCGCGGGCGGTCTGCGGTGGTCGGACGAGCGCCAGTGCGTCGTCAGCGACATCGGTGGTCACGACGGAGCCGGCCCCGACGATTGCGCCGGCACCGATGCTGACCGGCGCGACCAGTGCCGAGTTCGAGCCGATGAACGCCCCCGCCCCGATCTTCGTACGATATTTGAAGTACCCGTCGTAATTACAGGTAATCGTACCAGCACCGATGTTTGCGCCGGCACCGATATCGGCATCGCCCAGATAGGACAGGTGACTGGCCTTGGCCCCGTCGCCCAGCACCGCCTTTTTCATCTCGACGAAATTGCCGACCTTGGAGTCCCGGCCCATCACGGCACCCGGCCGCAGACGGGCGAATGGACCGACCTCCGCCCCCGTACCGACCGTCGCGCCCTCGATATGGCTGAAGGCGTGGATGACGACGCGGTCGGCGACGGTCACGCCGGGGCCGAACACGACGTTGGGCTCGATGACCACGTCGCGCCCGATAACGGTGTCATGCGCGAACCAGACCGTGTCGGGCGCGATCAGCGTTGCGCCGTCCGCCATCGCCTGCATCCGCCGCGCCGCCTGCCAGTCCCCCTCGACCGCCGCCAGTTCGGCGCGACTGTTGACGCCGGCGACTTCGCCCGCCGCCGTCTCGATCACCGCTGACCCACGCCCATCGGCCGCCGCCAGCATCACGATATCGGGCAGATAATATTCCCCCGCCGCATTGTCGTTGCCGACGCGGGCCAGCAACGCGAACAGATCGGCCGATCGCACCGCCATCAGCCCGGAATTGCACAGCGTTTCCGCGCGCTCCGCTTCGCTCGCGTCCTTGTATTCGACCATCTTCGTGATTCGCCCGTCGGCATCGGCGATCACCCGGCCATAGGCTCCCGGATCGGCGGGACGGAAGCCCAGCACGACGGTTGCCGGCGAATCATTGGCCTGCAACCGGTCGAGCATCCGCCGCATCGTCGCCGACGTGACCAGTGGCACGTCGCCATACAGGATCAGCACATCGCCGGAAAATCCATCCAGCGCAGCTTGCGCCTGCGCGACCGCGTGACCGGTGCCCAACTGTTCCGCCTGCAACGCGGTGGCGATCCCGAGCGGTGCGACCGCCGCTTCGACCTGCTCGCGCCCCGCGCCAGTGACGACCACCGTTGCCGCCGGTGACAAGGCCGCAACGCTATGGGCCAGATGCAGCAGCATCGGCCGACCGGCGATGGGGTGGAGAACCTTGTGCAGGTCCGATTTCATCCGGGTGCCCTTGCCGGCGGCGAGGATTATCGCGGCGATCGCTTGCGTCGTCATATCACCACTCGCTGCCACGAAAGCCTTGCCAAAACCATAGCATGGCGGCACCCGCGCCACCGATGACGCATTTTTCATTCGATATCGTCGGCTTCGACCTCGATGGCACCTTGCTCGACACCAGCGGCGATCTGGCGGCGGCGGTCAATCATGCGCTAGGTACTATCGGCCGCGCGCCCCTGCCCGTCGCACAGATCCGGCCGATGATCGGTGGCGGCGCGCGGCACATGCTGGCGCAGGGTATGGCCGCGACCGGCGGCGGTGACGATGCGCAGATCGACGTGCTGCACCAGCGGCTGCTGTCTTATTACGAGGCGAACATTTCGGTTCACACCCGGCCCTTCCCCGGTGCAATCGAAGCGGTCGGAGCCTTGCGCGCGCGCGGCGTCCGGGTCGGCATCATGACCAACAAGATCGAGAAATTCGCGCGCGCCGTATTGGGCGACCTCGGCCTCACCGATCATTTCGACTGTATCATTGGCGGTGATACACTGGGGCCGGGCACGTCCAAGCCATCACCGGTCGCGATTGAGGCGCTGGTCGAACGGCTCGGCGGCGGGCGCGCGGCCTATGTCGGCGATACGATCTACGACGTGAAGGGTGCAAGGGCGGCTGGCCTGCCATGTGTCGTCGTCAGCTTCGGCTTCCGGACTCAGCCGGCCGAAGACCTCGGCGCGGACCGGGTGATCGACGACTATGCCGACCTGATCTCCGCGCTGGAGACGCTCTGACCCCGCCATTTGGTCCACAGGTGCCGCGCCAGCATGAGCGGCGGCATGCGAATCCAGTGCGAGCGGACGTAGAAGGCGAGGCGCGTGAATGGTCGGGTCGGCCGCCCCCATCCGTCACGGGCAAGCAGGCGGCGCAAGAACCAGCGGTCCAGCAGATGGCTCCTGGATGCGTGCGGCATCGGCGTCCGGTACAGCCGGTTTGCCAGTCGCAGCGCCCGACGCACCGCTGTAATCAGATCGTGGTTCACCGCCGCCCGCCGCAGCGCATCGTGAAACCCGGAATTATTGTCCGCAAATTCCCGCACCAGCCGGTCGACATCCCAAAGGTTGCGCAAGCCCCCCGCCAGGTCACCATCCGCGAACAGATGCGCGGCCGCGTGAACGACCATGTCGGCGGGCGACAGCATCCGCAGCCCGTTTTCAAGTGCCACGCTGCCGCCGATCAGCGCCGCCGCGTCGGGTGTCGGCCGCGCGGTCGGGGGCAGGATCGTGTGATGAATGTCGATCATCCGGTCCCGATCGCGGTGGATCAGCGGCGGCAGCTCGTGCATCCAGCGGCGGTAATAGGCGTCGTCATAGACGTCGGGCTTCACCCATTCCCAGCCCGCCGCCAGGATCGCCGCCTCCACCGCGCCCAGCCGGTCACGCGGCACCAGAATGTCGCAATCGCCGATTGACCGCCCCTGCCCCGCGTCCAGACCACCGGCAACGAAGGCCGTTCCTTTCAGCAGCACCACCGGGCACCCGATCGGCGCAAGCGCACGGCGGATCATTTCGGCCTCCCACAAGGCCACGCGCCGGCCATGCTCGGCCGACTGCCGCGCTTCGTCGAGGATCGCCGCGACGCCGTCCGGCACCGGCAGCCCGCGCAGACGGCCGGCGAGCGAACCGATAAGCTGCTCGGCCCGCGCCATCGCGATCAGCGCGGTCCACCCCTCGCCGTCCAGCGCGGCGACGCTGCCCGGATCGCGCAGCGCCCGGACGAGCGGCATGGCGTCGGTCATGTCGCCGCCATCCGGGCCTCAACCAGCGCGACCGCCGTCGCCCCGTCGGGATAGTCGATCGCAACGGCGGGCACATCATGGACCAGCCGGGTCAGCGCGGTGAACCCCGCCTCGCCAATCGCGGTGTAGTTGGTCGACGCCTGGGTCAGCCGGACGAACACTTCGGCGGGCGGCACCGGCCGCTCCTCGGCCGTAAAGCCGTAGCGCGGGAACAGGATCAACACCGGCCGGGCGGGCACGTCCATCGCCGCTAGCGCCTGCGCATCGGGGGCGAGGTGGCGTATGTCACCCTTGGGCGTGCCGGGCAGCAGTGGCCCGAACCGCGCGTTCGGCCACGCGGCCCGCGCGGCGGCCACGCTTTCGTTCTTCAGGCTGATCGCGCGCGGGAAGGCATGAAGCAGGCCGGTGACCGGATCGACCAATGCGAACTCGTCGCCCATGAAACGCCAGCCACGCGCCGCCAGCAGCGTCGCCAGCGTCGATTTGCCCGCACCGGACTCGCCCGTCATCACCACCGCGCGCCCGTCCCGCTCGACCACCGATGCATGGAGCAGCAGGAACCGTCGCGTACCGAGCGCGACTTGCAAATTCATGGCCATTTCAGCCGCCAGCAACCCCTGTGCCAGCGGCAGCGGCACCGCACCCGGCAGCATATAGTCCCCACCGATCGTCACTGACGGCCGGATGAACCGTCGCCAGGGTCGCGCAGCGGACAGGCGGACGGTGAAGTCGGCGACGCCATCACGCGGTGTCGGATAGCCGGCGTACAGCGCCCGCAACTGTGCAATGGGCGCGCGCCAGTCGCTGCCCACCCGGAACCCGAACGGCCCCACCCGAACGTCGAACCGGTGCCTCACGCGACGTAGACCAGCCCGGCGGCCACCAGTTCGTCCAGCCGCGCCTGCAACGCCTGCGGATCGGCATCCGCAAGCCCGAACCGGGTTTCCAGCGTCTGCATGGCGGCGGCAAGCGTTGCCCCGCCCGGCCGCAGGACGTCGAGGATTTCGGGGGCCGGCGCGGTCAGGAGATGGGTGATGCCGGACGGCCGGTGGAAGACCGCCACGAAGACGTCGAGCGGCGCGACCAGCAGCATTTCGGGCGGTGCCGCATGATAGACCGCGTCACCGTCCACGAAGGGTCAGCGGCGCGGCATCTGGAGCGAGGCGAAGCAGGTGAACCCACCCTGCCCGCGCTGAAGACGACGGATATAGTTGGTATAGGCCTTGCTGCGGTCGTAATCGACGCCCGGCAGCTGCCCACCGGACAAGGCCCGTCGCGCTTCCTCGCCCTTGAAGGGTCGCGGCGCGCCGGGAAACGCGCCCTTGGTCCCGTTGGCGACGACCTTGCCGTCCGGCGCGATATAACTGCCGGCACGACTCGCATCGGGGACCGGAATTTCGCAGTTCAGCACCGATCCCGCGGTCTGCGCCAGCGCGGGGCGGATCGACACGACCGCCGACGCCCCGATCGCACCCAGCATCAGGACGCGCCGACGCGAGGCAACGGCGTCCACCGCTGATGGCCCGGACCCGGCAGCGGCCCCCTGGTCGGGACCGGCACCGGGATCGCCGTGATCTGTATCGGTCGTTTCGCGCATGGCCGCCCCTTCGTGAAGCAAACGCCTTTCATATTCCTGAATCGCTGGCAAGACTGAGCGTCGTTCCGATCCGGGACGCACTGGGCTACAGGGTGGTGCCATGATAAACGGAATCGGCCTTCGCACCCCCTGGGCGCTGCTCGTGATGCTGGCCGCGACGCTTGCCATCTATCTGCTGACCGGCGATCTGCAGGCCACCGTCATCGCACTGGTCGGCGGATGCGCCGCGGTGCTGGTCGCGGCCGGCGGTACGGAGCCGGACGAGCCACCGTTGATCGTCGAACCCGATCCGCGGTCGCGCGAGCCGTCGCTGCAGGACACGCTGGATATCATCGTCGAACCGGTGCTGGTCGTTGGCAACGGCCAGGTCACGATCGCCAATCGCGCGGCCTGCGCCCTGCTGGGCAGCCACGTCGTCGGCGAGGATGTCCGGGTCGCGATCCGCCATCCGGCGGCGGCGGCACGACTGGCGGCGGACGACACCACGGTATCGGACCGCCCGATCGACCTGGTCGGTTTGGGGACGCTGGATCAGCGTTGGCAGATGCGGGTCGGCCGCGCAGGCAACGGCGACCGGATCGTCCACCTGATCGACCAGACCGGCAATTACGCCGCCGAACGGATGCGGGTCGATTTCGTCGCCAACGCCAGCCACGAGCTGCGCACCCCGCTAGCGTCGATCCTCGGCTTCATCGAAACGCTGGCCGACGAGGCGGGCGAAAGTCCCGCACTGCGCACCCGCTTCCTGAAGGTTATGAACGACGAGGCGCGACGGATGCAGCGGCTGGTCGAGGATCTGATCTCGCTGAGCCGGATCGAGGCGGAAAAATACCGTCTGCCCGCGACCGCGATCGACCTCGCCGACCTGACCCACGACGTCCACCGCGAGCTGGCCGCCACCGGCAGTCCGCGCGGAACCGATGTCGTCGCCACGATCGAGGCCGGCGTCCCGCCGATCGCCGGCGACGTCGCACAGCTGTCGCAGATGCTGCACAATCTGATCGGCAATGCGATGAAGTACGGTCGCCCCGGCACACCGGTCAGCGTCGCCCTGCGTCGCGACGATGCCGGGATGGTCCGCCTGTCTATCAGCGATGAGGGCGACGGGATCGCGCCTGAACATATTCCGCGCCTGACCGAACGCTTCTACCGCGTCGACGCCGGGCGCAGCCGGTCGCTGGGCGGGACCGGGCTTGGCCTCGCCATCGTCAAGCATATCGTCGAGCGGCATCGCGGGCGGCTGGACATCGTCAGCCAGATCGGGGTCGGCACGACCTTCACCGTCCTGCTCCCGCCAGCCGAGGCGCTGTCATCAAACCGTAACACCACTGTCACAGAGGCGCACCGATAGGATGGTAGCGCGTCGCCAGGGTGTCGACCGACGCTTCGTAACAGGGCCTTTCATGAATCGCAGTCTACCCTTGATCGCCGCGGCGTTGACGCTGGCGGGCTGCCAGGATCAGGCCAATGGCGGCGGGGCGGGGTCGCGCGACCAGATCACGGCCGTCGGCTCCTCGACCGTCTATCCCTTCACGACGATCATCGCCGAACAGCTGATCGCCAACGATCCCGACGCAAAGGCACCGGTCATCGAATCCACCGGCACCGGTGCCGGCATGAAGCTGTTCTGCGCCGGCGTGGGCGCTGCCCATCCCGATATCGAGGACGCCTCGCGCCGGATGAAGGCCAGCGAATATGCGGCCTGCGAGAAGAACGGCGTCGGCCCCGTGCTGGAAATCCAGGTCGGGATCGACGGCATCGCCTTTGCCGAAAGCAAGAGCGGGCCGAAGATGCGGCTGACGCCGACCGACCTGTACAAGGCGCTGGCGGCAAGTCCGGGCGGCAAGCCCAACACCGCGCGGACGTGGCGCGACGTGAACCCCGCGCTGCCGGCGATCCCGATCCAGGTCTATGGCCCGCCCTCGACCAGCGGCACCCGCGACGCGCTGGCCGAGCTGATCCTGACCAAGGGATGCGAGGCGAGCGATCCCGCCGCCAAGCCGCTCGCCAAGACCGATCCCGACGCGCACAAGGCGCTGTGCACACGGGTGCGCGAGGATGGCGTGTATGTCGACGCGGGCGAGAACGACAATCTGATCGTCCAGAAGCTGCAGTCCAATCCCAACGGCATCGGCATCTTCGGCTACAGCTATCTGGAAGAAAATCTGAACGCGGTGAACGGCGTGGCGATCAGCGGCGTCCTGCCGACCTATGACGCGATCGCCGATGGCAGCTATCCCGGGTCGCGGCCGCTCTACATCTACGTCAAGAAGGCGCATCTGGCGGCGATCCCCGGCCTGCGCACCTTCCTGAAACTCTATGCTGCCAACTGGGGCCGCGGTGGCCCGCTGGTCAAGCGCGGGCTGATCGCGGCACCCGAGCCGGTACTGGCGCGGTCCGCCCGGATCATCGCCAATGAAATCCCGCTTGATGCGTCGGAGCTGAACTGATGTCGGCGCTTGCGCTTCTTTTCGTCATTGCCGGCCTTGGCCTCATCGCCTGGATGTCGGCCCGCGTGCGCGCGGCCCGTTTCCGCACGGCCGGCACCCGGTTCAGCTCGCTTCCCGTGCATCATGGCTGGTTCGTGGCGCTCTGGACCATCCTGCCGCCGCTCCTGTTCCTGGTGATCTGGGCGGCAACCTCGCCGGCGCTGGTCACCGACATGGTCCTGACGACGCCGCTGGCCGCACAGTTGCCGCCGCCCGGCTTCGACCGCGCGTCGATCCTGTCGGAGGCGCGCGCGCTGGCCAATGGCGATACCTTCGGCGCGTTCCATGCGCTGTCCGCACAGCTGGCCCCGGCCTATGCCGCCGCGCAAAGCCGGTTCGATTGGATCGCCACCGCCGTTGCGCTGCTGCTGGCACTGGCCGGCGGCGGCTATGCGTTCCTGCGGGTGAAGCCGGGCTTCGGCGCGCGCACCCGGATCGAACGGATCGTCATGATCCTGCTGCTGGCGGCATCGCTGATCGCGATCCTGACGACGGTCGGCATCGTCGCGTCGCTACTGTACGAGGCGGGGCGTTTCTTCTCGATCGTGCCCGTCACCGATTTCCTGTTCGGCACCCATTGGAGTCCGCAGGTCATCGACAATCGCGACCCCGGTGCGTCGCTGGGCGCGGTACCGCTGTTCTGGGGCACGTTCTTTATCGGTGCGGTCATCGCGATGATCGTCGCCATCCCGTTCGGCCTGATGAGCGCGATCTACCTGACGCAGTACGCCGCGCCGGCGACACGCAAGTGGATGAAGCCGATCCTGGAGATGCTCGCGGGCGTCCCCACCGTCGTCTATGGCTATTTCGCGGCGCTGACGGTCGCACCGGCGGTGCGCGACTTCGCGGTGTCGATCGGGATCAGCTGGGCCAGTTCGGAAAGCGCGCTCGCCGCCGGGCTGGTCATGGGCATCATGATTATCCCGTTCGTGTCGTCGATGGCCGATGATTCGATCGCGGCCGTGCCGTCGTCGATGCGCGACGGCAGTCTCGCGATGGGCGCGACCAGTTCGGAAACGATCCGCAAGGTGCTGCTGCCCGCCGCCCTGCCCGGTGTCGTCGGCGGCGTCCTGCTCGCCGTGTCACGGGCGATCGGTGAGACGATGATCGTCGTCATGGCGGCGTCGGGTGTCGCCACGCTGACGCTGAACCCGTTCGCCAGCACGACCACCGTCACCAAGCAGATCGTCGACCTGCTGACCGGCGAGGCCGAGTTCGACAGCGCCAAGACGCTTGCCGCCTTCGCCCTGGGCCTGACGCTGTTCGTCGTCACCCTCCTCCTCAACATCATCGCGTTGACCGTGGTGAAGCGGTATCGGGAAGCGTATGAGTAAGTCCCCAGTCCCGGGCTTGCCCGCTGGCACGACCAGGTCGCCCAGCCGCGCGCCAACCGACTGGCAGGCGGCGGCGATGCAGAAGCGGATCCGCCGTCGCTATGCCGCCGAACGCCGGTTCCGGCTGATGGGTCTGGTCGCGGTCGCGTTGTCCGCCGGTTTCCTCGCGTTCCTGCTGTTCTCGATGCTCGCCGATGGCTGGCGTGGTTTCACCGAAACGCGCGTCGCGCTGCCGATGGATTTCGCCGCGAGCAGCCTCGCGATCGAGCCTGACCGGTTGCAGGGGCGCGGAGCCGATCTGGCACTTGCCGGGGCCGGTCTTGAAGGCATGGTCGATACCGCCGCGGTGACCGCGTTCGGCAAGGACGGCACCGACCTTCTGTCCGATGGCGCATGGTTGCGCGTCCGCGATGCGCTGAAGGCCGATCCGTCGCTGCTGGGCCGCAGGGTCACGCTGGACGTACCCGTGTCCAGCGCGCTCGACGTCGCGGCCAAGGGCGACGGCACCCCCGACGCGGAGGCTGTCGTCGCCCGACTGAACGCGCGTGGCCTGATCTCGACCGGGCTGAACCGCAGCTTCCTCAGCGAAGCCGATTCGACCGATGCGACCCGCGCCGGTATCTGGGGCGCGTTCAAGGGGTCGTTGCTGACGATGGCGATCACGCTGATCCTCGCCTTTCCGATAGGCGTGCTGTCGGCGCTCTACCTTGAGGAATATGCCCCGAAGAACCGCTGGACCGACCTGATCGAGGTGTCGATCAACAATCTGGCGGCGGTGCCGTCGATCATCTTCGGCCTGCTGGGTCTGGCCGTGTTCCTCGGCACGTTCGGCCTGCCGCGATCGGCCCCGATCGTCGGCGGCCTGACGCTGGCGCTGATGACGATGCCGGTCATCGTCATCGCCGGCCGCAACGCGATCAAGGCGGTGCCGCCGTCGATCCGCGACGCGGCGCTGGGCATCGGCGCGTCGCCGGTGCAGGTCGTGTTCCACCACGTCCTGCCGCTGGCCCTGCCCGGCATCCTGACCGGCACGATCATCGGCATGGCCCGCGCGCTGGGCGAGACCGCGCCGCTGCTGATGATCGGTATGCGCGCGTTCATCGCCGCGCCGCCGACCGGCTTCGACGACCCCGCCACCGTCCTGCCGGTGCAGATCTTCCTGTGGTCCGATCAGGTCAGCCGGGGCTTCATCGAAAAGACGTCGGCTGCAATCCTGGTCCTGCTGGTGTTTCTGCTCGTGATGAACGGCCTCGCCATCTACCTCCGCAACCGATTCGAGACCCGCTGGTAATGACCGATACTCCCCCCAAGATGACGGCGCGCAACGTCAACGTGTTCTACGGCACGAAGAAGGCGATCGACGACGTGTCGATCGATGTCCGCATGGACCGCGTCACCGCGTTCATCGGTCCGTCGGGCTGCGGCAAGTCGACCTTCCTGCGAACGCTGAACCGCATGAACGACACCGTCGCCAGCGCGCGCGTGGAGGGCCGGATCGAGCTGGACGGGCAGGATATCTACTCGCCGGAAATGGACGTGGTGCAATTGCGCGCGCGGGTCGGCATGGTGTTCCAGAAGCCGAACCCGTTCCCGAAATCCATCTACGAAAACGTCGCCTACGGGCCGCGGATCCACGGCCTTGCGACGTCCAAGAGCGACTTCGACGGCATTGTCGAACGGTCGCTGAAGCGCGCCGGCCTGTGGGACGAGGTGAAGGACCGGCTGACCGACAGCGGCACGGCCCTGTCGGGTGGCCAGCAGCAGCGACTGTGCATCGCCCGGGCGATCGCGGTCGACCCCGAGGTAATCCTGATGGACGAGCCGTGCAGCGCGCTCGACCCGATCGCGACCGCCAAGATCGAGGAGCTGATCCACGAACTGAAGGGGCGATACGCAATCGTCATCGTCACGCACAACATGCAGCAGGCGGCGCGCGTGTCGCAGCGGACCGCGTTTTTCCACCTGGGCACATTGGTCGAATATGGCGCGACCTCGGACATCTTCACCAATCCGCGCCAGGAACGCACCAAGGACTATATCACCGGCCGCTACGGCTGATGTGGGGACGATCATGAACGACCATACGGTAAAGGCCTTCGACGCCGAGATCGGCGAACTGCGCGGTCTCATCTCGCAGATGGGGGGCCTCGCTGAAGCGGCGATCGTCAAGGCGATCAAGGCGTTGCAGCGCAGCGACCTGGCGCTGGCGCAGCAGGTCCGCGACGAGGACAAGGTGATCGACGCGATCGAGGCCGAGGTCGAGCGTCTGGCCGTCCGCATCATGGCGCTGCGTGCGCCGATGGCGATCGACCTGCGCGAAGTGGTCGCCGCGCTGAAGATCGCCGGCGTGGTGGAGCGGATCGGCGACTATGCCAAGAACATCGCCAAGCGGGTGCCGCTGATCGCCAGCGACCAGCGGATCGAACCCTTGTCGGTCCTGCCGGCAATGGCGCGGATGGCCAGCGGCATGGTCCACGACGTGCTCGACGCCTTTGCCGCGCGCGATGCCACGGCCGCGATCACCGTGTGTGAAAGCGACACGGCACTGGACGATTTCTACGACAGCATCTTCCGCACGCTGGTCACGCACATGGTCGAAAATCCCAAGACGATCAGTCAGGTCGCGCACCTGCTGTTCGTCGCCAAGAATCTGGAGCGGATCGGCGACCATGCGACCAACGTGGCGGAAATGGTCTATTTCGCGGCGACCGGCCAGCAGATGGCCGAACGCGAACGCGGTGGTGGGCTCGGCTGAAAGCGGGTCGGGTCGGATACGAGCTGGGTTGAAGGACGCGGAAACGATGGCACGAGCGAAAATGCTGCTGGTGGAGGACGATGCCGCCCTCGCCGAGTTGTTGACCTGGCATTTCAAGCGCGAGGATTTCGAGATCGCGCAGACGCCGGATGGCGAAGAGGCGCTGTTGCTGGCGCGCGAAACCACACCCGACATCGTCCTGCTCGACTGGATGGTCGAGGGACTGTCCGGCCTGGAAGTGTGCCGCCGCCTGCGCCGGATGCCGGAAACCGCCAACGTGCCGATCATCATGCTGACCGCGCGCGGTGAGGAGGAGGACCGCGTTCGCGGGCTGGAAACCGGGGCCGACGACTATGTCACCAAGCCGTTCTCGCCGCGTGAGCTGGTCGCGCGGGTCGGCGCGGTGCTGCGTCGGGTCCGCCCGGGTCTGGCCGGCGAACAGTTGACCTATGGCGACATCGAGATGGACACGGTCGGCCACAAGGTGCGCCGGTCGGGGTCGCTGGTGGCACTGGGGCCGACCGAGTTCCGCTTGTTGAAGCATTTCCTCGAACACCCCGGCTGGGTGTTTTCGCGTGAGCGACTGCTGGATGCCGTCTGGGGCCATGATTCCGAGATCGAGGCGCGCACCGTCGACGTGCATATCCGACGCCTGCGCAAGGCGATCAACATCGGCGAATGTCCCGATATCATCCGCACCGTCCGGTCGGCGGGCTATTCGCTGGACTCGGGGGCCTGAATCGCGAGCGAAACAATCGCAACCGAAACAATGGAGCCATATTGATACCGGCGCGTTGGGGGTTCCGAACCTGGCTATAACGCCGGGTTTCGAAATCAGGAGAAATCCACATGAAGATGTATCTGCTGGCCGCTGCGGCCCTGATCGCCGCCCCGACATTCGCGCAGACCATGCCGCCCGCACCCCCGGCCCCGGCCGACCAGACGATGCCGGCACCGGCCGACCAGACGATGACCCCGCCGGCGGGACAGACAATGCCGGCGGACCCCGCCATGCCGGCTCCGCCAGCACCGCCAGCCGATCCGGCGATGACCCCCGCACCGGCCGACCCCGCAATGATGTCGCCGCCGCCGGCTGCACCGGGTACCGGTGGTGTCGTCTTCGGTCAGCCGACCATGACCCCGCCGACCCCGGCACCGGCAGAATATCCGCGTTGCTCGCGGACCGTGACCGATGGTTGCGTCCAGCGCGGCGGCAAGTAACGCTTATGTCTGTGAATGCCGGTTGAATCCGGCATTCACGGATGACAGCTTACCCTGTAGGAAAGGCGCTTCCCGTCATCGAGGAGCGCCTTTTTTATGTCCGCCATCCGTTTCGACAACAGGGTCGCCATCGTCACCGGAGCCGGTGGCGGACTTGGCCGGGCCTATGCGCTGGAACTGGCACGACGTGGCGCACGGGTCGTCGTCAACGATCTTGGCGCATCGCGTGACGGCAGCGGGCAGTCCGACGCGGCGCAGGCCGTCGTCGAGGAGATCACGGCGGCCGGCGGCATGGCGATGGCCAATGGCGGCAGCGTCACCGAATATGACCAGATGGCGGAGATGGTCGCGCGCGCCCGCGATGCATGGGGCGGCGTCCACATCCTCATCAACAATGCCGGCATCCTGCGGGACAAGAGCTTCGCCAAGATGGATCCGGCCGACTTCGAATTCGTGGTAAGGGTTCATCTCGTCGGCTCCGCCTTTGCGACCAAGGCGTGCTGGGACGTCATGCGCGAGCAGAATTACGGCCGCGTGCTGATGACCGCTTCGTCCAGCGGCCTGTTCGGAAACTTCGGCCAGGCCAATTACGGCGCGGCAAAGCTGGGCCTGGCGGGACTTGCCAAGACGCTGCATCTGGAAGGGACCAAGACCAACATCCGGGTCAACACGATCGCGCCGGTCGCCGGCACGCGCATGACCGAAGGGCTGTTCCCGACCGAGGCGTTTGAGGCCTTTGCGCCGGACAAGGTCGTGCCGGCGGCGCTGTATCTGGTGTCCGAGGATGCGCCATCCAATGCGATCGTCGGGGCCGGGGCCGGGGTGTTCCAGTGTTCCTACGTCACGCTGACCCAGGGGCAAATGCTGGTGGGTGACGACCTCACGCCTGAAGGGGTGGCCGCGCACTGGGACCGGATCACCGACCGGACCGGCGAGATCTTGCCGCAGTCCGGGGCCGAGCAGACGATGCTGATCGGCAAGACCCTGCAGCGCTGAAACGCAGGCACAACCGGGTGTATTGCTCTTTCAATACACAACCGCTAGCCTTCCGCATCCAGCGTAGGGGAACGCCATGTACAGTGAAAGCGATATCGACGGTGCGGTGACCGCCGGCGTCTTGCGGCCCGAGGACGCGGCAGCCCTGCGCGATCATGTCGCAGGGTTGCGGTCCCTGCCGTCGGTGGACGAGGAGCATTTCCGGTTGCTGACCGGATTCAACGACATCTTCGTGGTGATCGCGCTGATCCTGTTGCTCGCCGCGCTGGGGCAGATCGGTGGGTCGATCAGCGCCGGTCTGGGCGGTGTGTTCGTCGCTGCGGCAGCATGGCCGCTGGCGGTCTACTTCACCGCCAAACGCCGCATGGCGCTGCCCAGCATCCTGTTGCTGCTGGCATTCGTCGGCGGTGTCGCCGGTGCGCTGTCCATCTTCGCCGCCACAATGGCCTCGGACGCTTCACAGCAGACCCGTTCCATGATCGCCGCCGTGATCGCGCTCGCCGCCGGTGCGGCGTCCTATCTTCACTGGCGTCGCTTCATGGTGCCGATCACCGTCGCGGCCGGCGCGGCAGCGGCGGTGGCCACCGTCGTCGCCATCGTCGCGGCGATCTTTCCGACGGCCAGGGATCTGGTCTGGCCCGCATTGTTCGTCGGCGGCCTCGTCGTGTTCGCGGTGGCGATGTGGTGGGACATGAGCGATCGCGAACGCCGTACCCGCCGGTCCGACGTCGCCTTCTGGCTTCACCTCGCCGCCGCGCCGATGATCGCGCATCCGGTGTTCCAGATGCTGGGGATCTTCCGCTCGGACGTCAGCATCGGCATGGCGATTCTTGTCATGGTGCTCTACCTCGCCTTCGCGTTCGTCGCGCTGGCGGTGGACCGGCGGGCGCTGCTCGTGTCCAGCCTCGCCTATGTCCTGTATGCGATGTACTCGCTGTTCCAGACCGCCGGCGCGGTGGAGCTGAGCGCCGCTTTCACCGCCCTGGTGATAGGAGCCGCCCTGCTCAGCCTGTCCGCCTTCTGGCAGCCGATGCGGCGGATCGTGGTCGGCACACTTGGTGGCGTGGCCGAACGGCTGCCGCCAGTTCAGGCCGTCGCGGCGACGTGAAACCCGACCGGCGGTGTCAGTCTACGACCTTCATCAGGCGACGTTCGAGCGGGGCGAGGACTCCGGGCAATTCGTGGCCGCGCTTCAGCACCACACCCCCCTCCCCGATCAGCGCCCACATCCCCTGACGATTGCGCAGCGCCGGCCGTTTCTCGATCCGGAACTCCGGCCGCTCCGCTGCACGACGAAAGGCTGCGAAGACCGCCGCGTCCGTGCCCAGATCCATCGCATAATCGCGCCAGATCCCCGCCGCGACCATCCGTCCATAGATGTCCAGGATCCGAGTCAGTTCGGCGCGCTCGAACCCGACCTGCGCCGGCGATCGGGTCGGTATCGGAAAAGGCGTTACCGTCCCCATCAGGCGCGATCGCGACGGTCCCCGGCCGCATCATGGTCCGCCAGCAGCGCGTCCAGCCGCTTGCGCATCGTTTCCAGTTCGCACCGCAGCAGTTCGACCTTCTGCGTCGCCGGGTCGAACATCTCGCCGCACGCGGTGCCATACGGCAGAAACCGGGGCGGTGTCGCGCCACCGTCGACGACGGTCGGGCGCGCGGGGATGCCGACCATCACCGCCCCCTCGGGCACGTCGCGCGTCACCACGGCGTTGGCTCCGACACGGGCGCGCTTGCCGACCGTGATCGGCCCCAGCACCTGTGCGCCCGACCCGATGATCGACCCATCCTCCAGCGTCGGATGCCGCTTGCCGCCGACACCGTTATCAGGGCTGGTCCCGCCCAGCGTCACGCACTGGTAGATCGTGACGTTGTCGCCGATCTGCGCGGTTTCCCCAATCACGACGAAGCCATGGTCGATGAAGAAATTGCGGCCGATCGTCGCACCGGGATGGATGTCGATCGCGGTCAGCGCCCGGGAAAAATGATTGACGACGCGCGCCAGGAAAAACAATCGCGCCCGGAACAGGCGATTGGCAACCCGGTGCCAACCCAGCGCCCAAAGCCCCGGATAGGTCATGACCTCCATCCGCGACCGTGGAGCCGGATCGCGCGCCCGGATGGAATCAATATAGGCGATTAAAGACATGCGCGTTTCCCGGCACTCATCGAAGTATGCAAAATAGGATGGCCGACCCGGAATAGCCAGATGCGGCCAAGTTTAGCTTGGCGGAGCGAAACTCCACCGCGCTTGTAGGATATCGAACATTCGGGCAGATCGTCGGGTATCGGGGAGATATGACGTGCCGGATCTTGCGACCTTCGACTTTACCAGCCTGTTGCCGTTCATCGCGGTCGGCTTCGCCGCGCAGGTGGTGGACGGCGCGCTCGGGATGGCGTTCGGCGTCATTTCCAATACGATGCTGCTGTGGATCGGCGTGCCACCGGCGGCGGCCTCGGCCGGGGTTCACACGGTCGAGACGTTCACGACCGCCGTATCCGGCATCAGCCATGCCCTGCACCGCAACGTCGACTGGAAACTGTTCCTGCGGCTGATGATCCCGGGCGTGATCGGCGGCATCTGCGGCGCGTACCTGCTGTCCAACATCGACGCCAGCGTCGCCAAGCCGTTCATCCTCGCCTATCTGACCGGCATCGGCCTGTATCTGCTCTACCGCGCCGCACGCTTCCCGCCGAAGCCGAAGCAGCCGAAGATCGTCGAACCGCTGGGGCTGATCGGTGGATTCCTGGATGCCGCCGGCGGCGGTGGCTGGGGACCGGTCGTCACGTCGAACCTGCTGGTGCAGGGGGCGGAACCGCGCACGACGATCGGCACCGTCAACACCGCCGAATTCTTCCTGACCCTGACCATCTCGATCACCTTCATCACCCAACTGGGGTGGAAGGCGTTCACGATCGCTACCGTCGGCCTGCTGATCGGCGGGCTGATCGCCGCCCCATTCGGCGCGATGCTTGCCAAGCGGGTGCCGGCGCGTCGCCTGCTGCTGCTGGTCGGCGTCATCCTGACCGCGACCAGCCTGTTCGGCCTGTACCGGGCGCTGTCCTGAACGAACGGCTTCCCGGAAATGACCGGGAAGCCCCTTCTTATCAGGCGATGGCGTGGACGGTCGCAACGGCCTTCATCACCGATGCGATCCGCGCCGCGCTCTGGATCTGCTCGGCTGGAACGCCCGCCTTCTTCAGCACATTCTCATGTGCGTCGATGCACATGCCGCAGCCGTTCATCGCCGACACCGCCAGGCTGAACAGTTCGAAATCGACCTTGTCGATACCGGGCGCGCCGATGACGTTCATCCGCAGCTTGGCCGGCAGATTGCCATACTCCGGGTTCGAGGCGAGGTGGACGAACCGGTAATAGACGTTGTTCATCGCCATGATCGCCGCCGCCGCACGCGCCGCGGTCGCGGCTTCGGGGCTGAGCTTGGGTGCGCATTCCGCCTCGGCCGCCTCGACCAGCGGCTTGTAGCCGGAGCCGTGCGCGCAGGCGAGCAACGTTCCGTATTTGCGCTGGTCGGACAGCAACGTCTCGTTCAGCAACGACCCGACGTTCAGGCGGATATCCTTGGCAAAGTCGGGGAGAGCCCCGGCAAATTCCTTGAGCGACATGCGATGTTCCTTGTTCGCCGGACCATTTGGGTGGTCGGCGGATACCGTTCAGGCAAAAAGAAAGGGCGCAAACCCTGCGGCGCGCCCCTCCCCACCCCTCCCGCGAACGGGAGGGGCTATTCAATCAGGCCGCGACCTGAAGGACGTCGTCGCCCTTGTTCCAGTTGCACGGGCACAGCTCGTCGGTCTGCAGCGCGTCGAGCACACGCAGCGTCTCGGCCGGGTTACGACCGACGTTCAGACCGTTGACCTGCACCGCCTGGATGACATTGTCGGGGTCGATGATGAACGTCGCACGGAATGCGACATGCTCGTCACGATCGAGGATGCCCAGCGCCGATGCCAGCTTGCCGCCATTGTCGGCCAGCCACGGGAAGTCGGCGGCGGCCAGATCGGGATCCGACTTGCGCCAGGCGAGGTGAACGTGCGCGGTGTCGGTCGACGCGCCGATCAGCACGGCGTCACGGTCCTCGAAGTCATCCTTCAGGCCGGCATAGCCGACGATCTCGGTCGGGCAGACGAAGGTGAAATCCTTCGGCCAGTAGAACAGCACCTTCCACTTGCCCGGGAACGCGTCCTGGCTGAGCGTCTCGCCGGCGGGGAGCGCGTTGATGCCCTGCTGCACGGGGACGGTGAAATCGGGGAGCTTGTCGCCAACGGTCAACATGATGAAAGCCTTCTAGTTATGAAACTGGTCGGCCTGACCGCATCCTCATCCCGTGGCGTTTGCCGCCATCAGTTCTTGAAACGCGCCATACAGGGGTTCGCTCCGGCGATCCAATGGTCTATCTGGTCATTATAGATCGACGGAGACGATCAATGACGGCCACCTACCTGCCCACGCTGAAGCAGTTGCAGTATTTCGTTGCCCTGAAGGACAATGGTCACTTCGGGCGAGCGGCGGAGGCGTGTTTCGTCACCCAGTCGACGTTGTCGGCGGGGATCCGCGAACTGGAAACGCTGATCGGCGTCGTGCTGGTGGAGCGGACGCGCCGGGTGGTGCGGTTCACGCCGCTGGGCGACCGGATGGCCGACAAGGCGCGGCGCGTGCTGCGCGAGGCGGAGGAACTGAGCGACATGGCCCGTGCCGCCGGGCAGCCCCTGTCGGGCGAGATGCGGATGAGCGTCATCCCGACGATCGCGCCGTTCATGCTGCCCCGCATCCTGCCGCGCCTGCGTCGCGACTATCCCGACCTGAAACTGTTCCTGCGCGAGGAGCCGAGCGGCCCGGCGTGCGAGGGGTTGCAGAACGGCCGGACCGACTGCGTGCTGCTCGCCCTGCCCTATGCCTGTGGTGAGATGACGGTCGCTCCGCTGTTCGACGACCGGCTGTTCGTCGCGTTCCAGGCGGGCGAGGACGGCACCACACCGCCGACCATCGCCGCCGCCGACATCGACGAAACGCAGTTACTGCTGCTGGAGGATGGCCACTGCCTGAAGGATCATGCGCTGGCCGCCTGCAACCGGCCGGAAGTGCGGGCGGAGGCGACGATGATGGGCACCTCGCTGCACACGATCGTCCAGATGGTCGACAACGGCCTTGGTATCACCATACTGCCGGAAATGGCCTTGAAGGCCGGCATCCTCGATCACACCAGCGTGTCGGCGCGTCCGCTGGATGCGGCCAGCGCGTCGCGCCGGATCGCGCTGGTCTGGCGGCGGGCGTCGCCGCGCGAAAAGGACTTCCGGCTGCTGGCAGACGTGCTGGCGGAAGCGGTGTAGGCCGCGAAACCATTCCACCGCTCGATCGTATCCTTTGCGTAACCATGTCGCCGTCCGCCGGGCGGCCCCGTTCAGGAGACTGTGATGACTTTCGGCAAACTTCCGTCGATCGCCCTGGTGGCGATGCTCGCCCTGTCGGCATGCGGCCGTACCACGTCGAGCGAGACCGCCGCCACGCCGTCGACGTCGGCGGCACCGAACGCGACGACTGCCCCCATGGCCCCCAACCCCGCCGTCGGCGGCGCGGCGATGCTTGCCACCAACACGATCGTCGCGAATGCGTCGATGGCGCCCAATCTGACCACGCTGGTCGCCGCCGTGAAGGCTGCCGATCTGGTGACGACCCTGTCCGGGCCGGGTCCGTTCACCGTGTTCGCCCCCACCAACGAAGCGTTCAGCCGGCTGGCCCCGGGGACGGTCGACAATCTGCTGAAGCCTGAAAACCGCCCGACGCTGGTCAAGGTGCTGACCTATCACGTCGTGCCGGGCACGCTGTCGAGCGCGATTCTGGCCCAGCAGATCGCGGCTGGCGGCGGCACTGCCACGCTGACCACGGTCGAGGGCGAACCGCTGACCGTCACGATGACCGGCGACGTGTTCACGCTGACCGACGTCAGCGGCAACAAGAGCTATATCGAGACGCCGGACGTGCGCCAGTCGAACGGCATGGTCCATGTCGTCAACGGCGTGGTGATTCCGAAGATCGGCTAATCGTTCCAGCGCGCGGCGGCGGCATGATCGCTGTCGCGCGCCTCGACCCAGCGTGCGTCCGCGCCCCGGGTTTCCTGTTTCCAGAACGGCGCGTCGGTCTTCAACCGGTCGATCAGATAGGCACAGGCCGCCAGCGCGTCGCCGCGGTGCGGAGCAGCGGCGGCCATAAAGACGATCCGGTCACCGGGATGCATCGGCCCGACCCGGTGGATGATCGTGGCACCCAGCAACGACCAGCGCGACATCGCCCTTTGCGCAACCGCCCGCAACGCGGCTTCGGTCGCGCCGGGATAATGTTCAAGTGTCAGCGTCGCCACGCCGTCGTCGGCGCGGACCAGCCCGGTGAACGTGGCGACCGCCCCGGCCGGCAGCGCCTCGACCAGCGCCAGTTCCACCGACGCGTCGATCGGCATCGTATCGACGACGATGCGGATCATCCGCCGGTCACCGGTGGAAAGATCGCCACTTCGCCAGCGCCGAGGATCGACGCGTCCAGCGCGACGAAACTCTGGTCGACCGCCGCCCGCAGCCGGGTCGGATCGGCAAAGGCCCGCGCGTGGCCGTCGCTGCGCGTCGCCAGCCAGTCGACCAGCGCGGCCACGGTGGTCACGGCCGGTGGTGGCGCGACGGTTTCCTCGCCGGTGCCCACCGCCTCGCGGACCCAGGCAAAGTACAGGATGCGTAACGTCATGTCGGTCAATCCATGTGCCTGAGGCCGACGCGCAGATAATCCCAGCCGGTCACCAGCGTCAGCACGGCCGCGCCCCACAGGGCCGTCAGTCCGACGGTGGCGATCCAGGATGCGGTCGGCAGCGCGCCGGCGAGGATCATCGCGCCAAGCGCCACGAGTTGCAGCGTCGTCTTCCACTTGGCGAGTTGCGACACCGGTACCGACACCTGCACCTGCGCCAGAAACTCGCGCAGGCCGGACACCGCGATCTCGCGCAGCAGGATCACCAACGCGGCAACGACGTGCAGCCCGGCGATGTCCCGCGTCGACACCAGGATCAGGATGACGGCCGCCACCATGATCTTGTCGGCGATCGGATCCAGAAAGATGCCGAGCCGCGACACAGCGCCCTGCGCGCGTGCCAGATAGCCGTCGAAATAATCGGTGATGCCCATCAGGCAGTACAGCACGAACGCGAATCCGTATCCAAAGGCCCAGCCCGGCCACCACAACAGCCCGACCAGCAGGGGGACCGCGACGATGCGCGACAGGGTTAGAAGATTGGGAAGCGACCACATACACCCTCTCTAGCCGCAGCGGCCCGCCCAAGGAACCGGCTTTAAGCGGTGGCATGGTGCGTGGCGCTCGGCTATGCCGGTCGCCGTCATTTCGCCAATATCAGGGCTAATTTCCGACATGCTCAACGCGCTCGGCCTGCTGAAAGAGCGCCGATTCCTGCCGCTGTTCACCACCCAGTTCCTGGGCGCGTTCAACGACAATCTGTTCAAGACGTCGATGGTCCTGTTCGCGACCTACGCCATCTTCAACGATGCCCGGATGGAGGCCAATTTCAACGCGCTGGCCACCGGCCTGTCGCTGATCCCCTTCTTCCTGCTGTCCGCGCTGTCGGGTCAGCTGGCCGACACGCACGACAAGGCGCGGATCATCCGGCTGGTGAAGGGGGCGGAAATTGTCATCATGCTGTTGGGGGCCGCCGGGCTGCTGACCGCCAAGGCCGGCTACACGACGCCGGGCATGGTGATGATGCTGGGCGCAGTCGTCCTGCTCGGTGCCCATTCGACCTTTTTCGGCCCGATCAAATATGCGATCCTGCCGCAGCACCTGCAACCCGACGAAGTGCTGGGCGGCACCGGGCTGGTCGAGGCCGGAACCTATCTCGCGATCCTGATGGGAACCATCACCGCAGGGTATATCGGCATCGAGACCGCGGCCGGGGCCGTGCTGGCACTGGCGCTGGTCGGCTATGCTGCCGGGCGTCAGGTGCCCCCCGCCCCGCGCGAGGGGCCGCCGCTGAAGATCAACTACAACCCGTTCACCGCCTCGATCCGGCTGATCGGCGCGACGATGCATATCCCCCGCCTGTTCCTGGCGATCTGCGCGATCAGCTTTTTCTGGACGATCGGCGCGGTCCTCATCATCATCTTCCCGCCACTGGTGAAAAACGTGCTGACCGCCGACGAACGCGTCGCCAGCTTCGTCATCGCCATCTTCTCGATCGGCGTCGCGATCGGATCGGTCGTCATCAATTCGATGCTGAAGGGGCGGATATCCGCGAAATATTCACCCGCCTCGGTCATCGGCATGGGTGGGTTCGTGGTGCTGTTCTCGGTGCTGGTCCGGCGCTGGACGCCGGCACCCGCTGGCACCTATTACGACTGGAGTGGCTTCATCGCCCAGCCGGGGGCCGTCCCGACGCTTGCCGTGCTGATGGCCATCTCGATCACCGGCGGCATGTTCGTCGTGCCGCTCTATGCGTTCCTCACGACGACCGTCGAAAAGGACCAGACCGCCCGCACGGTCGCCGCCAACAATGTGGTCAATTCCGGGGCGATGGTCGTCGGATCGCTTTCTGTCCTTGGCATCACCGCGATGGGCGTCACGCCGGAAGACATGCTGCTGGTGGTCGCCGGCATGTGCGTCGTGTCGGCATGGATCGCCCAGAAACTGCACCGCGCCTGCGACTGACCGCGGCGGGTCAGCCGATGAAGCTGTAGAAGCAGACGAAGAACGCGGTGAAGCTCAGGACGAACAGCTTCAGATCGTGATCGTCGCCACGCGGCGCGGCCGGGGTGACGGGCGGCGGCAACGAACGGCGCAACGGGTGTCGGGCGGCTTCGTTGGTCAGGACAAGTCTGCGTTTCATCATGGAGGTGTTAACGGTTTGTTTACGAATTGGCTCACCCCATTTTGGACCGAATCGCATCCGTCCATGGATGGGACACCTGCGCCAGGCGCACGACCGGCCCGGACACCCCGGCCGGACAACAAGGATGACGAACGATGAGTGTGGCATTCCGCCGGGAGAGTGACGAGGAACACCTTGAACCAAAGTTCGAATTGCCGATTCCGGCGGGCCCGAACCTGGTCACGGCGCGCGGTCCGGCACTGATCGCCGCGCGGATTGCCGCGTTGGAGGCGCGGATCGACGGCGCGTCCGAGACCGGGATTCTCGAAATTCGACGCGACCTGCGCTACTGGAACACGCGCCGCGCCACGGCGGTCGTCACAACGCCGCCTGCCGACGGCACGGTCGGTTTCGGTACGTCGGTGACCATTCGGTTGGCGGGAAAGGTACGGACGATCGCGCTGGTCGGCGACGACGAAACCGATCCGGCGGCGGACCGGATCGCCTACACCGCGCCCCTTGCCCGCGCGCTGATCGGCGCGGAGGTCGGCGAGACGCTGCCCTTCAACGGGCGTGACGACGCGATCGAGATTCTGGCGATCACGCCGGTCGATCACTGAGCTATGGGCGCGCTGTCCCACCTGAAGGTGCTCGATCTGTCCCGCGTCCTTGCCGGCCCATGGGCGGGGCAACTGCTCGGCGATCTTGGCGCCGACGTCATCAAGGTCGAGCGACCCGGCACCGGCGACGACACCCGCGGCTGGGGTCCGCCCTTCATTGCGGATCCCGCAGACGGTACGCCCGGCGACGCCGCCTATTTCCTGGCGGCAAACCGCAACAAGCGCTCGGTCACCGTCGACATCACCACGGCCGAGGGCCAGCGCGTCATCCGTGCGCTGGCGGTGGACAGCGACGTGGTGATCGAGAACTACAAGGTGGGTGGCCTTGCCGCCTACGGTCTCGACGCGGCGACCCTGTGCGCGCTCAACCCCCGGCTGATCTGGTGTTCGATCACCGGCTTTGGTCAGACCGGCCCCTATGCCGCTCGCGCCGGGTATGACGTACTGATTCAGGCGATGAGCGGCCTGATGAGTATCACCGGCGGCCGCGATGGCGAGCCGGGGGCTGGGCCGCAAAAGGTCGGCGTCGCGCTGGTCGACATCATGACCGGCCTGTACGCCAGTGTCGGAATCCTCGCCGCCCTCGCCCATCGCGATCGGACCGGTGAGGGGCAGGTCATCGACATCGCCCTGCTCGACGTATCGGTCGCGACGCTGGCGAACCAGGCGATGAACTATCTGGTTTCGGGCGTCGCCCCGACCCGGATGGGCAACGCCCACCCCAATATCGTCCCCTATCAGGATTTCGCGACCGCCGATGGCGCGATCATCCTGGCGGTCGGCAATGACGATCAGTTCGCGCGCGCCTGGGCGGCGTTCGGCCTGGCGGCGGATGCGGGCCTTGCCACGAACGCGATGCGCGTCGCGCGGCGGACCTTCGTCGTGGCGGCGATCGCCGATCGCGCCGTCACACGGACAACCGCGCACTGGATCGCCGCGCTGGAGGCGGTCGGCGTGCCCTGCGGGCCGATCAACACCATCGCCGACGTCTTCGCGGATCCTCAGGTGCTCGCGCGGGAGATGCACCGGACGCTGGATCACCCGCTGGCCGGCAGCGTGCCGACCGTCGCCAACCCGTTACGGCTGTCGGCGACCCCGGTGACGTACCGGACGGCCCCGCCGATGCTGGGCGAGGCGAACGGCACCCTGCCCGGCGGCGCGCCCGGTACGACGGCCTGAGCCGCCGCCGCTCAGCGGATATCGAGCATCACGACCGACTTCGGCGGCAGCGTCACGGTGACCTTACCGTCAGCAAGCGTCGCGCCGCTGAACGCGGCCGGGCGCACGACGTCCGGCGCGTCGAACGTGTTGTGCGCGTCGATCGCCCCGGCGGTCAGGATACGACCGCTGACGCCCGCGCCCGCCACGCCGGCCAGTGCCACCGACACGGTAGCCGGCCGGTTCGGATCGACATTGGTCAACCCCATATGGACAATCCCGTCCACCCCACGCACCGCGCTCGCACTGACCGCCTTCATCGTCCACTCGTTCTTGTTGTACCAGCGCGACTGGACATCGACCGGCAGGACGACGCCGTCCTGATAGTCCTTGTACATGTCGAAGACCCAATAGGTCGGTGTCTTCACCATCCGCTTGCCATCGGTCAGCAGCATCGCCTGAAGCACGTTGACCATCTGCGCGATGTTGGCGCCGCGCAGGCGGTCGGTATGCCGGGCGAAGATGTCGAAGTTCAGGCTGGTGACCAGCGCGTCGCGCAGCGAGTTCTGCTGATAGAGGAACCCCGGATGGCTGCCCGGTTCCTGATCGTACCAGGTGCCCCATTCGTCAACGAGCAGGGCAACCCGCTTCTGCGGATCGTATTTGTCCATCCGCTTGATGTGACCGGTAATATATTCATCCATCTTCAACGTCTTGGCGAGGGTACGCGCCCAGCCGTCTTCGTCGAAGCCGGTCGCCGCCCCCTTCTTCGCCCAGGTGTAGGGGACGGTGTAGTAATGGACGCCGATGCCGTCGAAATACCCGCCAGCCTCGCGCATCATGACCTCGGTCCAGTTATAGTCGTCGGAATTGGCACCGCTGGCGATCTTCATCACCCGCTGGCCGTCCGGCATCTTCAGGAAGGTGCCATAACGCCTGGTGACATCGGCGGCATATTCGGGTCGCATGTTGCCGCCGCAGCCCCAGAGTTCATTGCCGATGCCGAACATCGGCAGTTTCCACGGCGTCTTGCGGCCGTTCGCGGCGCGCTCCTGCGCGAGGCTGGAGCCGGTCGGCGTGGTCATGTATTCGACCCATTCGGCCATTTCGCTCGGCGTGCCGTTGCCGACATTGCCCGAGACATAGGCTTCGGCCCCGACCGCCTCGGCATAGTTCATGAACTCATGCGTGCCGACGGCATTGTCCTCGGTCACGCCACCCCAGTTGGTGTTGATCTTGACCTTGCGCTTGCCCGGCGCGCCGATACCCTCGCGCCAGTGATATTCGTCGGCAAAGCAACCGCCCGGCCAGCGGATGACGGGTGTGCGGATCGCCTTCAACGCCTCCAGAACGTCGATGCGGTACCCGTCGACATTGGCGATCTTGCTGCCCTTGCCGACCCAGATCCCGCCATAGATGCCCGTGCCAAGATGCTCGGCGAACTGGCCGAAGATGCGCTTGTCATATTTGGGCGCCGGCCGGTCGCCGTGAACCGTGACCGTCGCCCCATCAGCTGGCGGCAACGGTGCCGACTGCGAAAAGGCCGGGGTCGCGAGCACCAGCGCCAGCGCGCCAAGCAACATGGATCGCATTGATTCAAACTCCACTAGGCGTGCCGGCATCCGGCGTGACGACGTGCGACGGGACGAGGCTGGGCGCGAAGGAATATGCCGCGCGCCCGGCCCTGCCCCATTGCCGGCGGATCAGTGATTGTCGCGCGGCAGGCCCATGGTCTGGGCGATGCGCTGGTATTTTTCCGCACCCTCCAGAATGGCACCGTCCTGCAACTGGCCGACGGTCGACCGCTGGATTTCCTGCCACGGCGTCTGCGAGGCGGGATAGGCATAGCCACCCGCCGCCGCCAGCGCGCGCCGGCGCTCGGCCAGTTCGTCATCGGAAATCAGCACGTCTGCGGTGCCCTTGCCCAGGTCGATACGGACACGGTCGCCGGTGCGGATCAGCGCCAGGCCACCCATCGCCGCCGCCTCGGGACTGGCGTTCAGGATCGACGGCGAGCCGGACGTGCCCGACTGCCGCCCGTCACCGATGCACGGCAGCGCGTGGACGCCCTCGCGGATCAGATAGGCCGGCGGCCGCATGTTCACGACCTCGGCAGCGCCGGGATAGCCGATCGGTCCGGCCCCGCGCATGAACAGCAACGTGTCGGTTGTGATGCCGACCGAGGGATCGTCGATGCGCGCGTGATAATCCTCCGGCCCGTCGAACACGACCGCCGGACCCTCGAATGCCTCGGGATCCTGCGGATTGCTCAGATACCGTTCGCGGAACGCCGGGCTGATGACGCTGGTCTTCATGATCGCGCTGTCGAACAGGTTGCCACGCAGGACGATGAAGCCGGCATCTTCCAGCAACGGCGTCGCAAACGGGCGGATGACCCGCTCGTCCTCGATGGTCGCATCACGGCAATTGTCACCGATCGAGCGACCGTTGGCGGTCATCGCGCCCTCGTGGATCAGCCCCTGCTTCATCAGTTCGCCGACCACCGCGGGAACGCCGCCGGCATGATAATAATCCTCGCCCAGATATTCACCGGCGGGTTGCAGGTTGACCATCAGCGGCACCTTGTGGCCATGCGTCTGCCAGTCGTCGATCGGCAGGTCGACGCCGATGTGGCGGGCGATCGCGGCCAGATGGATCGGCGCATTAGTCGACCCGCCAATTGCCGAATTGACGACGATCGCGTTGTGGAACGCGTCCCTGGTCAGGATGTCGGAGGGCTTCAGATCCTCGGCGACCATGGCGACGATGCGTTTGCCGGTGAGGTACGCCATTTCCTGACGGTCGCGATACGGCGCGGGGATCGCGGCGGACCCGGGCATCTGCATGCCCAGCGCCTCGGCGAGGCTGTTCATCGTCGTCGCGGTGCCCATCGTGTTGCAATAGCCGGTCGACGGCGCGGACGAGGCCACCAGCTTGATGAAGCCGGCGTCGTCGATCGCGCCGGTCGCGAGCATCTCGCGCGCCTTCCACACGATGGTGCCGGACCCCGTCCGCTCGCCCTTGTGCCAGCCGTTCAGCATCGGCCCGACCGACAGCGCGATCGCCGGGATGTTGACGGTCGCCGCCGCCATCAGGCAGGCCGGCGTCGTCTTGTCGCAGCCGATCGTCAGCACCACGCCGTCGAGCGGATAGCCGTACAGCACCTCGACCAGCGCCAGATAGGCAAGGTTGCGATCGAGGCCAGCGGTCGGGCGCTTGCCGGTTTCCTGGATCGGGTGGACCGGGAACTCCAGCGCGATGCCGCCCGCTTCCCGGATACCCTCGCGCAGCCGCTCGGCCAGCACCAGATGGTGGCGATTGCACGGGCTGAGGTCGCTGCCGGTCTGGGCGATGCCGATGATCGGCTTGCCCGACTGCAGTTCCTCCAGACTCAGCCCGAAGTTCAGATACCGCTCGAGATACAGCGCGGTCATGTCGATATTCTCAGGATTATCGAACCAGGCGCGGCTCCTGAGCGACTGGGGAGGCTTGGGGGCGGTATCGGTCACGGGATGCTCCAGAAAACGGGAATCAGCGCGCCGGACGGGCGCAGTGGATGACGCGGTGGTGACAGGAAAGATCGGGGTGGATGGCGCAGGAGCGCGCGGTTACGCGGATGTTCACACCGGAAAGCGGTCGCGCCTGTACCATGATGCCCCTCCGTCGCGGTCATCGCGGATGTCGCATGACCAATCATTACCCGGACATATAGTCAGACAAATGCGGGCGGCGCAAGACAATCGCTGTCCCGTGGAGCGGGGCGCAAGTAACGGCGGTCAGGACGGCGATCAGGGATGCGGCCAGCACCGACAGGTAGTTGGCCGGCACGGTCCAGATCACGCCAGGCTTCGGGACAACCATGCCATTCGACGTGATTCGACCCTGTGCGCGTCGTGGAGGATGACATGGTCGAACCGGCACCGCCGCCAAAGGTGCACCTATCGCCGGATGCCGGCCGGACACACCGATCCATCCGGACGGGCGGCAGGGTTCGAACGTCGCGAACCCTGCCCAAGCGCGATCAGCTCGTCGCCTTGATCCAGGCGGCGAGTTCGGCGACGCCCTCCTCGAACGAAATGGCCGGGTGCCAGCCGAGGCGGTCGGCTGCGCGGCTGATGTCGGCGCGGGCGTGACGGATGTCGCCGATCCGGAAATCGCCCGTGATGCTCAGCGCGGTTTCGTCATGCCCCAGATTACGCATCAGCGCGCGCGAGGCATCGAGGATCGTGGTCGCCTCGCCACTACCGATGTTGATCGGCTCGGACGTCACGGCGTCGGCGGTCGACGCCGCGATCACGGCAGCCGCCACATCGCGGACATGGACGAAGTCGCGGGTGATGAGGCCGTCTTCATAGATGTTCAGGTGCTGGCCACGCAGGATCATGCCGCCGAAGATCGACAGCACACCCGTGTACGGATTACGCAGGCTCTGCCCCGCGCCATAGACGTTCTGGAATCGCAGGACCGCCAGTTCGATACCGGAATCGGTCAGCGCCTGATCCAGCAGATACTCCTGCATCAGCTTGGTGCTGGCATAGACCGAGCCGGGCGCTGGCTGTGCATCCTCGGGCGTGGGGATCGGCTCCAGCGCTGCCCCGTCGGCCCCGGTCGGCAGGAATCGTCCCGCCGTCATGTCCGCCGGATCCCGCGGCTTGGGCACGACGACATGGCCACCCGCGTCGCGATAGGCCCCCTCGCCATATACCGCGCGCGACGAGGCGAGCACGACGCGCCGCCGCGCCTTGGGCAGCGCGCGCAGGGCTTCGGCCAGATAGGCGGTCCCCTGCACGTTCACCCCGGTATAGCGGCTGACTTCGTCATAGGACTGCCCCGTGCCGGTTTCAGCGGCCAGATGCAGGACGAGATCGGGCTGTGTCTGCGCAACCGCCTCGGCCAGCGCCGCCTGATCGCGGACGTCGCCGCGAATGAAGTGATAAGTCGGGCCATGATCCGGCACCTTGGCATCCGGTCCGTGGACCTGCTCCAGCAGATTGTCGAACACGGCCACCCGGTCGCCAAGATCGAGCAGCGCGGGCATCAGCGTGGTGCCGATGAACCCGGCTCCACCGGTCACCAGAATGGAAGAATAGCGCGTGATTGCCATCATGGCCCCCTGGCAGAAAAACGACCCGCCAACATGCGGGATACCCCGTCGCCTAGCGTAATATCGCGAGCCGGAAAAGAGCAGGTCCGTACCATCGACCATCGCCAGCACATCGCGCAATTCCGTGTCTGGACCTTACCTGACGCCAGGGAAAAATCCGCGCGCGACAATCGAATGGCAGGCACTACCCGATCGTGGCCGATGAACCGAAAAGTCGCGCCGCCATGCAGCATGATTGTAGGATAAAGTGCTTGATAGCCATCACCCTTTGGTGGATTTACGCCGCATATTTTCAGGCACGCACCAGAAAGGCTGCTGAACCTTGTCAGGCAATACATTCGGTACGAACGGCGTCGGCAAGGAGCCGTCAGGCATTGGGACCGGGCGGCTGACCAAGGCGGCGTCCCATGCCGAAATGGTTCGCGCCGCGCGTGATCGCGAGAAGCAGTTGATCGCGACCAGTCCCTGGTTCGACAGCGCCTGGTATCTCACCCAATATCCCGACGTCGAGGCAGCCGGCGTCGATCCGGTCGACCATTTCGTCACCTATGGCTGGCGCGAGCGCCGCAATCCCAGCGCCTATTTCCATACGTCATGGTATCTGGCCAACAACCCCGACGTCGATGAAACCGAACTCAATCCGCTCCTTCACTTCATCGAGCATGGCCAAGCTGAAAATCGCCCGACCAACCCTGACGGCCGGGTGCCGACCGCAATCGCTGGCGGAGAGATCGACGCTCGTACTGGAACCCGGTTGTCCGCGCGTGGCACCGCCGCCGCGCCGCATGGCATCGCAAGGGCCAGCGACGGCGTACACGACGGCATGTCGGTCCGCGAGCGTGAAGACCTCGGCCTCCTGCAATCGTCGCCACTGTTCGATGCTGATTGGTATAGCGCGCAATATCCCGACGCAGCCGCGATGGGCATGGCACCGGAACGCCATTATCTGCACATCGGCGGGTTCAACGACCACGATCCAGGTCCGCGGTTCAAGTCCGGTCGCTATCTGGCGAGCTACGCGGATGTCGCAGGTAGCGGACTGAATCCGCTCATTCATTTCCTTCGCTATGGTCAGGCCGAAGGCCGCAAGGGTGTCACCGACGAAAAGCCCGTCACAGCGCCGCCAGCCGCAGTGCCGACCAGCAAGCCGGTGAAACCCGCGCGGGTGCCCGCGCCCGCGCCCGCTGATACCAAATCCAACGCGATGTCGGCACGCGAGCAAGAAGACGTGGGCCTGCTGCGATCGTCGCCACTGTTCGATGCAGACTGGTACACGGCCGAATATCCGGCAGCGGCCGCTACAGGCATGACGCCCGAACGCCATTACCTGCAGATCGGCGGTTTCAGCGACCATAACCCAAGCCCGCGGTTCCGGTCTGCCTGGTATTTGTCGAATTACACCGACGTGGCGGGCAGCGGTTTGAATCCGCTGATCCATTTTCTCCGTTACGGTCAGGCGGAGGGACGCAGAACCGCGTCCGAGGAAGAAATCACGGTCAATGCGATTTCACCCGATACGGCAGCCGCTGCCGCCGAGATCGCCGCGAGCACGGCGATGCCGGTCATCGATTCGATCAAGCCGACCCCGAACTTCGTCGTTGTGTCCATGCAGGGACAGACGATGGGCTTGGTGCCGCACGACTGGTCGGCGTCGCCACCTCAACCGCTGCAGGCGATGCTGGCCATGGCCCGCCTGCACGATTGGGACGATCGGATCGCCATCGACCTGCGAACGTCGGCCAAGACGATGAACAGGCGCGAAACGCCGCCACTTGTGCTTTGGGATTTCAAGACCCTCGCACCGTTCGAGGTCACTAACGGCAAGGTGGCGGATTGCTGGTTTTCGGGCGATTATGATCTGCGGCTGCGGATAGATCCCGTTGACGGGGCGACATTCACGGGCGACCACCGACTTCGGTTTCACCAATCGAACATGACGGAAATGGCCCTGTGCGGCGAAAGCCTGTTGCGTGGCGAGGGGCCGGCCTTTGTCGGCGTCAAGTTGCTGAACCCGTTCAAGCCTGTGCTCATCACCGTCACGGACGACGCCGGACTTCTCGTGTCATCCGCACTGATTCCGTTTCCGTCACTGCTGCGGGGTGGGGCTCATCACGCCGAAGTCGTGGCGATGGGCGAACGCGCGGCCCGCATGTCCGACTGCCTCGACCTCTCCGACACGCTGTTCCGCGAAACCGTCAACTGGGACGAGGAAGCGGCACCGTTCTCGATCGCACGAATTGACATCGACCTGTGTGGTGCGACGGGCAGCGAACGTATTTTCGACCCGCTGGTTCGGGAGTGGCTGGCCGAAGTATTCAAGCTCGGAGTTTCGGCGGTCAATGCCGATACCGTGGAGGACCGCCGCGCCCGTTCGAGCCTTACGAAAACGCTGCTTTCCCGCGATCAACTGGCCCCGGCCATCGTCCAGTCGATGACGGATCGTCGTCTGGCCGGGCATACCAGCCTGGTGATCCCGCATGACTCCCTGCCAAGTTTGTCGGCCATCGCCTCGCGCCGGCTCACGCCTACCGGGGCCGATCCTCTGCATGGCTGTTACCTGATGGCGAACGCCACGACCGGGAAGGCGGTCCTGTCGGTGACGATCCCGACGGTCCGCAATCTTGATGCCGTGCAGCCCAACCGTCCGATTTCCTATCCCCGCCTCGTTGCAAAATCACCCGCGAAGAAGCCGATCGAAAATCCGGCCAGGCACGCACCGTGGCCGCTCGCGATCCGCTTCGTGACGCCGCTGGTCAACCCGGCCGTAACGCTGCTGCCGCATGCGCCCGACGCCAGCACGCCACCGCTTGCCATGACGGTATCGCCGACCGAGCGTGCCGCACTTCGCGTCGTAGCGATCGTTTCCGGTAACGGCGGCTTGCCCGCGCTGGAAAAGCTGCTCCCGTCCCTCGCCGGGCAGAACAACGCCGAAAACCTGCACGTCGTACTCGCGGCGAACCGCGAAACAGCCGCGCAGAACACGAAAATCGAACGTCTTCTCGGCGCGTTGTTCCCCAAGCGGCACACGATGGTGAATTGCGCATCGAACCGTCCGGCGGCGCAGATCAACGAGGCCGCCCGCGCAGCGAAGAAGGCCAGCCACCTCCTATTCGTCGACTCCTCCATGATTCTGCACGATCCCCGGACGCTCGACACCATGCTCGCCATCGCCACGCAGGAGCGCGTGGCGACTGTAGGATGCCCCCATGTGCGCCAGATTGCCGCAGGAGACGCCATGATGGTGTCCGCCGGAGCGTATTTCCCGGTACGCCTGTCGTTGAGCAGCAACCCGGGTATTGTCTTTGAAGAACCGAAGACGCCCGCCATCATGATTCATGCAACGATGCCGGTTGCGGCCAATTCGATGCGGTTTGTCATGATATCCGCACCAGTCTGGCGCAAGCTGGGCGGCCTGGCCGACGCGATCTATCCCGTCACGGGCGGCGATATCGAGTTCGGGCTGCGTGCGTTGGGAAAGAAATATGTGCATCTGAACACATCCGCCGTCACGGTGACCGACAGCGCGCATCGCCCCAGCGGCCAGCACCTTGATGTCGTGGCGACCGGCTATATGCCGGTTCACGCGTGGCAGGATATCGCTGCCTCCACTGCTGTCGTTCGTGAGTTGCGCTGATGAAACTGTGTGTGCTCGTTCCCTCACAGGAATATCTCGAACAGGCCGGTGTGCGAATCCGCTACCGACGGATTGCCGCGGCGCTGCAAGGCCATGGCACCGAACTGGTCCTGCGCCTGATCGACGAAGTCCGGCTGCCGGAACTTGGCGACAACGACATCTATCTTTTCAGCAAGATACCCGACGCCCGATCGATCATCCTGGCCCATGAACTGCGTGCGGCAGGGCGATTGATCGGTGCCGACCTGTTCGACGATTATTTCAGCCAGCATGACGACAGCCGTTTCGTCATTCAGCGCCAATGGCTTCGTACGATCGCCCCGCTGCTGGATTTCTTCCTGTGCTCGACGGCGCGCATGGCGGACGTGCTGAAGCAGGAATCGCCAACGGCCACCGTCATCCAAATGAACGATCCGTTCGCCCGCTTCGACGAAACGGCCCTGGCCAATTCCATCGAACACAAGCTGGTACGCGCGCGCGAGGAGCGGGTGATCCGCGTCGCCTGGTTCGGCATGGGCGACAATCCACATTTCGAGGTCGGCTTGCGCGACCTGAGCGGCTTTGGCAGCGCGCTGCGGCAACTGGAAACGCGGGGCTTTCGGGTCGAACTGGAGGTCATGACCAACCGCCGCGCCCTGACGGCCGACGGCTTGGAACTGCTGCGCCGTCTGGGCGTGCGATACACGATATCCGAATGGAGTGCCGACGCCGAGGCCGGATTGCTCGGTCGCAGCCTCGTTGCGTTCATTCCCGTCAATAGCCAGCCGTTCAGTATCGCCAAATCGCTCAATCGCGCGGTCACGGCCTTTTCGCACGGCACGCAGATCCTTTCACCCGGCTATCCGCTGTACGAGGCGCTCGATCGTTTCGTATACGACGATCCATCGCAGTTGGTTCGATCGATCGAACAGGGTTCGATGCTTGTCCGCCGCCAGACGTTGCCAGTTCTCGCCGCGACCCTCAACAAGATCGCCAATCCGGAAATGGAAGCGGAAAAGCTTGTTGCTGCGCTGACAGCCCTGCAGAATCCTAAAAGGCAGGTGAAACGCAAACGCCCCGTGTTAGCCTTGCTTCACGGAGTAAAAACCACTGGTGCGGCTCACAAATTGGCACAACGCCTGCAACATTTGTCTATCGCCAGCCCGTTTTCAAATCAAAATCTTAAGTTTGATGTAAAATTTCGAGCAAATCCCGTAACAATGACACTGGACGTGGAATTGTCCGATCGAGCACAAAAGAAACTTTCGGCTGACGTTGCGCGTCAACTGACATCCAATTCGCACCCAGATCGACCCCATGCCGCTTCGATAGAATTTGATCCGTTGGTTATGCAACAGTTATTATCTTCGGGAAGCGATTTTAGCGGGCGAATAGCGTCATATTCCTCAGTGATTGCCGCGAGTGATGCTGCACTAAGACTCCTGTTTCCTAACTCCCAGACAATTATCTCAGAAATTCAATCACCTTATCACACCTCAATGGATCCCGTGCCGGCTAAGCTTGCAAAGCTACCGCGAAGTATCTTGGTTATGGCCAACGGTCCCATTCCAAGCCTTGAGATTTCATTTCTTCGCCCTCTGCAAAAACTGGTAGAAGAAGGGATCGTGAAAGTCAGCACTCTCTATGAAACAGAATTAAAGCGCAAAGACTCTTCTCGGCTTAAAAAAGAGGGGTTTTTATATTATGAAGATCGAATGAAACAAGTTGATCCAGAGATAATTATTTTCTGCAGGTATAGTGGTCCATTTTCCAAACAAATTGTTGAATATGCAAGTTCTAAAAATATTCCTATTATTTACCATCTTGATGATGACTTGCTTGATATTCCCCCTTCGATTGGCCCAGCGAAGTATGCATATCACATGGCACCTGAGCGGATACTGAGTATCCGAACCATTCTCGGTGCAGCTAAAGTTATATATTGCTCAACCCCTGCGCTGAAAGAACGCATGATCGAGCATGGCGTAACCGAACGCTTGGTCCACGGTAGGATTTATTGTGCCGCGACAGTTAGGCGAAAACCATCTCGCAGCAAGGAGGTGCGCATCGGCTACATGGGAGGTCGTGATCATGCCGCCGATTTGGCTTTGGCAGTCCCGGCGCTGCGCGACGTTCTCGAGCGCCATGCACATGTGAGGTTTGAACTGTTTGGAGCGTTTGAGTTGCCAAAGGGGCTGGAAGGTCTTGAGGACCGCATTAGCCTGATACCTCCAATTCCTGTTTATGAAGATTTCATTCGCGCATTTGCGCAGATGCACTGGGATATCGGCCTCTGCCCACTGGAGAATACGCGGTTTAATAATGTGAAAGCCGACACAAAATGGATAGAATATACGGCTGTCGGGACTGCAGTGATTGCTAGCGCTGGAACGGTATATGACAATTGTTCGGCAAATGGCTGCGGTCTACTAGCGAGCGATTCGAGCGAGTGGGTTACTGCACTCGATCACCTCATTACCAACGAGCAGGATAGGATTGAGCAAATCAATCGTGCCCAATCGAAACTGAAAAATTTTTATAGCGAGGAGGCTCTGCTCAAGCAGGTTGTCGACATCATAGATATGGTTATGCCAATACCAAAATTATGCGATAGCTACACATATCAATATAAATCGGCATAATGAATTATTATATATTTCATTATTCTTGAATTATTTAATAAACTTATCAATACCATCTTCATACAACATAAGTATTAAATTTAGGAAGTTGATACTTTATATGAAAAATAACGTCATCCTGCTAGTTAATTTGTTACAGGATGTTAACGTCTTGCGGCCGATAGCGTACTTGGCTGCAGAGGAAACCGACGCTGCTATTATATTTATGGTGACAGAAGCGTTTCGAACTCGGGATAACACGGGGCGGTGGATATTCGAACTTGATCGCATGTGCCATGATATAGGCGCCAAAATTGAAGGCTATGCTTCCGAATATGAAGCCTTCCAATTACTGGAGGGTAAATCCGGGATTATTTTTGCCGGCAGCGAATCACATCTTGGTGCTCATGTTTTGACGCACAACGTCTTCCGTGTTGCACCAGCCGGATTTCTGCGCGTTACGTTGCAGCATGGCTTTGAATGTGTAGGATTTCTTCAGAATTATGAACAAACCGCCGTACACGGCAATTATATCACTTTTGCTGCCGACGTCATTTGCGGTTGGTGCGGACCCGATACGCTAAGGTCCGTTGCACCCTCTGAGCGATCGAAGTTGTATGTTACCGGTCCGCCGTCGTTGATACAGCCGAAGCGTGCCCGTCGCGGCGATGATCTTGCCATTCCTTCTGGAACAGGTCTGATCTGTGAAAACCTGCACTCCGTGCGTTTGAATGTATCGAGCAATCTGAAGGCGCCATTTATCCGGGATTTCACGGCATTTTGTTCCGAAATGGACATTGCCGGGGATACGGTTGCGATGCGGCCACACCCTGGTGGCCAGTACGTCGTCAAGAACAACGTAGCACTGCCGGCCAATGTTATACTCGACAACCGGCCAATGTATGATGTCGATCTGACGAGCTATGCTTTCGGCATATCCGCGCCATCGTCGGTGCTGATCGACATGCTGCTTGCCCGCATACCGACGGCGGTATGGAGCGACCCCGATGGACTGATAGACGCCTCGAACTATGCCGGATTGCGGACGGTCGGCAAACTGCAGGACTGGACCGAGTTCGCCGCCGACGTGAAGGCGCAGCCGGATGTGATCGTGAAGCGGCAGGATCAATTCCTGGCCGGCCTGGACATGGTAACGGACCCGGAAGAAGTACGCGCGCGGTTCGTCCGACTACTCACGAACTCGGTCGGAAAAACGGTTGCGCGCCCATCGTCAAGGCCATCGGGTATTCTGTTTCTGGCGAACGGTGAAATCCCAAGCCTGCACATTTCGTTCATTCGACCATTGCGTGAATATGTCGACCGGCGCGACGTTCGTGTGATGACACTGACCGAAAACACGCTGAAGCTCCGCTTTGCCGACGCGACGAGTGCTCAGGGCGAGCAATGGATGCTGGACCAGATCAGGACGTTCGAGCCTGCGATGATCGTAGCGTGTAGTTACAGCGGCCCCCACGCCGATGCGATTGCCGATTATGCCGCCAACCGCGGTATTCCGCTGGTGTATCACCTTGACGACGATCTCCTCAGCATCCCGATGGAACTCGGCGAGCGCAAGTATCTGTTTCATAACGCGGCACCGCGGATCGCGACGGTCACGACGCTGTTGAAGCGCGCCGACACGGTCTACTGCTCCACGCGCGCCTTGGGGGACCGGATGAAGGCACTTGGCCTCAGCAAGAAGGTGGTGTTCGGCGACGTTTATTGCGCCGCCAGAACCATGGCTCCCGCTGAACTGCGCCCGGTGCGAACGATCGGTTACATGGGGTATGACCACGCCCATGATCTCGAACTGGCGATCCCGGCGCTGGTGCCTGTGTTGCGTGCCAATCCGGACATCCGGTTCGACCTGTTCGGATCAATCCCGAAGCCGCGGGAACTCGACGAATTCGGCGACCGGGTTCGCGTCATCCCGCCTATCCAGGATTACGACGCCTTTCTCGAATTTTTCGGCAAGATCGGTTGGGATATCGGGATCTGCCCATTGGCTGACACGGCATTCAACCGAGTCAAGGCCAACACCAAGTGGGTGGAATATACTGCTGCGGGGATTGCGGTCGTGGCGACCGGCGGCATGATGTATGACGAGTGTTCGGATGGTGGCTGCGGCGCGTTGGCCACCACGACAGAAGAGTGGATTGCCGCGTTGAATCGCCTGTGCGCCGATCCGGAAGCGCGGTTCGAACAAGTCGTGCGTGCGCAGACGAAGCTGGCGGCACGCTATTCGCCCGAGCATCTGCGCGATCAGGTCGCAGACATTTTGAACGAGGCTGCCGGGCGACCGCTTGTCGCTCACGCAACCGAAGACCGGCGGCGAGTTGCGGCCTGACGCGACCGATGCGCGGTTTTATCGCGCCGGATGCGGCAGCGGGTGCGAAACGGCCGCCGGGATGGTACGAATCGTCTCTTGAACTCCCGCCCGAAAACGAGTCCACCTGAGGGCTATGGAGACAGACATGGTTGTTACGGATAACAAGCCCGCCACGGAGGCGACCACTTCGGCGCTGAGGACTCTCGCGATCGAGGTCAAGGCACTGGAATCGCTGACCGGCGCGTTCGATGACGGCGCGCTCAGTGCCCAGTTCGATGCCGCCGCCGACATCATCGTCAAATCGACGGGCCGCGTCATCGTGACGGGCATGGGCAAAAGCGGGCTGATCGGTCGCAAGATTTCGGCGACGTTCGCGTCGACGGGGACGCCGTCGTTCTTCATCCACCCCGGCGAGGCCAGCCATGGCGACTTGGGCATGGTCACCACCGACGATGTCGTCATCGCCCTGTCCTGGTCGGGGGAAACCGCCGAACTCAGCGACATCCTGACCTTCTGTCGTCGCTTCGACGTGCCGTTGATCGCCATCACCTCTCGCCTCGACAGCGCGCTGGGCAAGCGATCCACCGTCTGCCTGACCCTGCCACGGGTACAGGAGGCGTGCCCCAACGACCTCGCGCCGACCAGTTCGACGATCATGATGCTGGCGATCGGCGACGCGCTGGCCGTGGCGCTGATCGAGCTGCGCGGATTTTCGGCGGCCGATTTCCGCATCTTCCATCCCGGCGGCAAGCTGGGCGCGCAGTTGATGACCGTGCAGGACATGATGGCGACCGGAGACGACGTGCCTCGCGTGTCGGGCAACGCCACGATCCTCGACGCGACGATCGAAATGACGCGCAAGCGGTTCGGCATCACGGCCGTCGTAGACGATGCCGGCCTGTTGATCGGCGCGTTTACCGATGGCGATCTGCGGCGCAACGTCGCGGCCGGCACGGTCGAGGAATGCGTCAACACCCAGATGACGCTGCACCCGCTATACGCCAATCCGCAGATGCTGGCGTCGGAGGCGCTGGCGATCATGAACAAGCACACCATTTCGCAGCTGTTCGTGTGTGACGGCATGACTCTGTGCGGGATCATCCACCTGCACGATATCTTGCGCGCAGGCGTGGTCTGACCGGCCGAAGTGCGATAGGCGACGCGACCATGAAAGCTCTGCCATGAAAGCCCTGATCGTCATCCCGTCGCGCTACGGGTCCACCCGCTTCCCCGGCAAACCGCTTCACCGCATTGCCGGACACACCCTGCTGGAGCGCGTAGTCGATCTGGCGCGGACCGCAACGCGCGGGGATGCCGACGTGAAGATCGTCGTGGCAACCGACCATGACGCGATCCGCGACCATGCCGCCGCCATCGGCTGCGACGCGGTAATGACCGACAGCGCGATCACGTCGGGCACCGGTCGCGCGCTGGCGGCGGCCAGGGCCGAGGTGATCGCCCCGGAGATCGTGTTGAACCTACAGGGCGACGCGCCGTTCGTGCCCGCCGATGCGATCCACCGGCTGCTCGACACGTTGCGGACCACCGATGCGGAAGCCGCGACGCCGGTCCTGCAACTCGACTGGGCACAGCTTGATGCGCTGCGCGATCACAAGCGCAGTTCGCCGTTCAGCGGAACAACCTGCGTCCGCGCGCCCGATGGCCGGGCCTTGTGGTTCTCGAAGAACATCCTGCCGGCAATTCGCGACGAGGCGGCCTTGCGCGCCGTCGACACGCGCTCGCCGGTCTATCGCCATCTTGGCCTGTATGCCTATCGTCTGGCCACGCTGGAGCGGTTCGAGGCGACCCCGCCCTCGCACTACGAACAGCTTGAGGGGCTGGAGCAACTGCGCCTGCTGGAACTCGGTGTGCGGATGCAGACGGTTGCCGCCGGCGCGCAACGTATCCCGATCAGCGGCATCGACACCCGCGAGGATGCCGCACTCGCCGAACGGCTGATCGCCGAACATGGCGACCCGTTCGGGGGCGCATGATGGCGCGGATCTTCGTCGTCCGTCATGGCAATACCTTCGGCCCCGGGGAAACCGCGCGCCGGGTCGGGGCCGCCACCGACCTGCCGCTGGTCGACAGCGGCATTCGACAGGCCGGGGCGCTGGGCGCGTGGTTCGCGGGCCAGGGCATAGCCTTCGGCCGGGTACTGTGCAGCCCCCTGCTGCGGACACGGCAGACCGCGGCGTGCATCGTCGCGCCGATGGCCGCGCCGCCCCCGATCGAACATACCGACTGGCTGCGCGAGATCGACCACGGCCCGGACGAGAACCAGCCCGAAGACGTCGTCATCGCCCGGATCGGTGAAGCCGCACTTCACGCCTGGGACACGCACGGCATCGCGCCCGATGGCTGGACCGTCGATACCGACCGGCGGATCGCCGCCTGGCGCACGTTTCTCGCGACCCCGCCGGCGGGCGACACGTTGCTGGTCACCAGCAATGGCGCCGCGCGGTTCGCACTGCTCGCCCAACCGGGGCTGTCGCAGGATCGTGAAGGCGGACTGAAGATCCGCACCGGGGCGTACGGCGTTCTCGAACAGGGCGACAACGGTGTCCTGCGGATCACCGACTGGGATCGGCGGCCAGGCTGATCGGCGGCCGGCTGGCTCGTCGGGCCGGGCCGCAAATACCGACAAGATCAGCTGATCCTGTCGATCCGGCCTAGCCAGTGCGGACCCCGGGGCTATATTCGCCGGCATGGCCGATATCATGCGCGACACCCCCGCCCTTCCAACCGTCACCCGTCGGGAGGACTATACGCCCCCCGCCTGGCTGGTCCCGACGGTCGATCTCGGCTTCACGCTCGACCCGGCCAAAACGCGCGTCACGGCACGGCTCGACGTCCGGCGCAACGGCGACAGCGACGCCCCGCTGCGACTCGACGGCGCCCGCCAGCCAGTGATCGCGGTTCGGGTCGATGGCGTCGTCTTCAACGATTTCCGGCTGGAGGGTGACGACCTGGTCATCCCGCTGACCGGCGACGCGCACATTGTCGAAACCGAGGTCGAGATCGCGCCCGAGCGCAACACGCAACTGATGGGCCTGTATGCCAGCGGCGGTAATCTGTGCACCCAGTGCGAGGCGGAGGGGTTCCGCCGCATCACCTATTTCCCCGACCGCCCCGACGTCCTGAGCATCTATCGCGTGCGGATGAGCGCGGACCGCGCCCGCCTCCCGGTGCTGCTGGCCAATGGCGATCCGGTCGCGCATGGGTCTGACGAGGATGGTCGCCACTGGGCGGATTGGCACGACCCCTTCCCCAAGCCGAGTTATCTCTTCGCGCTGGTCGCCGGCGATCTTGCGGTCAACCGCGACACATTCACGACGCGATCGGGCCGCACCGTCGATCTGGGCATCTGGGTACGCGCGCGCGATCTGGCCCGCACGAGCCACGCCCTGGATGCGCTCAAGACCGCGATGGCGTGGGACGAGCGGGTCTATGGCCGTGAATATGACCTGGACGTGTTCAACATCGTCGCGGTCGACGACTTCAATTTCGGCGCCATGGAAAACAAGGGGCTGAACATCTTCAACAGCCGCTACATCCTGGCCGACCCCGACACCGCGACCGATTATGATTACGACGCGATCGCCGCCGTCGTCGCGCATGAATATTTCCACAACTGGTCGGGCAACCGGATCACCTGCCGTGACTGGTTCCAGCTGTCGCTGAAGGAAGGATTCACCGTCTATCGCGATCAGGGCTTTTCCGCCGATCAGGGGTCGGCGGCGGTCAAGCGGATCGAGGATGTCCGTAGCTTGCGCGCCGCCCAGTTCCCCGAGGACGCAGGGCCGCTTGCGCATCCGGTCCGACCGGAAAGCTATATCGAGATCAGCAACTTCTACACCTCGACCATCTACAACAAGGGGGCCGAGCTGGTCCGGATGCTGGCGACGATGCTGGGACCGGTGGCGTTCCGTGCCGGCACCGACCTGTATTTCGACCGCTTCGACGGCACCGCCGCGACGTGCGAGGATTTCGTCGCCTCGCTGGAGGAGGCAAGCGGCGTGGACCTGACCCAGTTCCGACTCTGGTACGCACAGGCAGGCACACCGCGCATCTCGGCCAGCCTGACGCACGAGGCCGGCGGCGGTCGCGCCACCCTGCAACTGGCGCAGCATGTACCCGCAACGCCGGGCCAGCCGCACAAGTCGCCGATGGTCATCCCGCTGAAGGTCCGGCTGTTCGGCGCGGAAACCGGTCGTGCGCTGGCCGACGAACAGCTGATCCTGCTGACCGACACCGCCGAGACGATCGTGTTCGAGGCGGTGACCGAGCGGCCCGTCCTGTCGATCAACCGCGGCTTTTCCGCGCCCGTCGTGATCGACAGCGATCGCACGCCGGGTGAACTGGCCTTCCTGAGCGCGCATGACGACGACCCCTTCGCCCGGTACGAGGCGATGCAGCAGCTGATGCTGGATACACTGGTCGCAGGGGCATTGGGCAGCCCCGTCGATCATACCGCCGTGATCGACGCGGTCGCCGCCACGCTGGACGATACGACGCTGGACCCGGCCTTCGTCGCCGAGGCAGTGCTCCTGCCGTCCGACAGCTTCGTCGGCGATCAGTTGAGCGTGGTCGACCCCGACGCGATCTTCGCCGCGCGCGAGGCGCTCCGCCACGACCTTGGCCGCGCCCTGTCGGAATCGTGGCGCGCGGCCTATGCGGTGCCGGTCGGCCCCTACAGCTATTCGCCGGAGGCCAAGGGCCGTCGTCGCCTGCGCAACGTCGCGCTCGGCTATATCGCCGCCAGCGGTGCCGATGATGCCGATGCGCTGGCCTATGCCCAGTTCGAGGCGGCCGACAACATGACCGACCGTCAGGCCGCGCTGACCACGCTGGTCGGCGGCGGGTCGCCACTGCGCGATACCGCGGTCGCCACCTTCTACAATCGCTATGCCGACAATGGGCTGGTCATCGACAAGTGGTTCCAGACCCAGGCCCTGTCGCCGCGCGCCGACACCGGCGCGGTGGTCGCCGGCCTTGCCCGCCATCCGGACTTCACGCTGTCCAACCCGAACCGGGCACGGTCGCTGATCGGCGCCTTCGCGGTGAACCAGCGCGCTTTCCATGCGCTGGACGCGGCGGGTAAAGGACCGGGCTATCGTTTCCTGGCCGACCAGCTGATCGCGCTCGACCGGCTCAATCCGCAGACCGCCGCCAAGCTGCTCCCCCCGCTTGACCGCTGGCGGCGGTTCGATCCTGTCCGGTCGGCGTTGATGAAGGCCGAACTGGAACGGATCGTCGCGACGCCGGGCCTGTCGAAGGATCTGTTCGAGCAGGCCTCAAAAAGTCTGGAATAATTTCCCGGACGGCGGGCGTCAGAACAATCGTCCGCCATTCGGCACCGCGCGTTCCGGCGACACCAGCACGACGTCTCCAGCCGCGTCGGGAAAGCCAAGCGTCAGCACCTCCGAGCGCATCGGCCCGATCTGGCGCGGCGGAAAATTGACGACCGCCGCGACCTGCCGCCCGATCAGGGTAGCAGCGGTGTAATGCACGGTGATCTGCGCCGACGACCGCTTCACCCCGATCTCCGGGCCGAAATCAATCGTCAGCTTCCACGCGGGTTTGCGCGCCTGCGGAAACGGATCGACCGCGACGATCGTGCCGACGCGGATGTCGACCCGGGCAAAATCATCATAGGCGATCATCAGAAGTCGACATTCGCATAGTGCGAGGTCGGGCCGATCAGCTCCATCCGCTCAGCCAGCAGCGGCCGGAAGCTGGGCCGGCTTTTCAGCCCGCGATACCAGCGCGCGGTCTGTTCGTGGCCCTTCCAGTCGATGCCGCCCAGATAATCCACGACCGAGATCTGCGCGGCGGCCGCCAGATCGGCCAGGCTGAAGGTGCTGCCCGCCATCCAGTTGCGATGGTCGAGCAGATAGTCGGTGTAATCGAGATGCCCGACCGCCGCCTTCATCGACTCACGCAGAGCCTTGGCATCGGGCGATCCGGCCTTGGACACGCGCTTGATAACGCGTTCGTGCAGCAGGGGGCCGGTGACGTCGCGGTAGAATTGCGTGTCGAACCACGACACCAGTCGGCGAATCTCCGCGCGATTGGTCGCGGTGCCGTTGATCGTCGCCGATGCCTCGACCGTTTCCTCGAAATACTCGCAGATCGCCATCGAATCGATCAACAGGATTCCGCGCGATTCATCGGCCATCACCGGGGTCTGGCCGGTCGGGTTCATGTCGAGAAACTCGTCCCGCCGCTCCCACGGCGATTCGCGGACCAGGTCATAACCTATGCCCTTTTCGCCCAGCTGGAGCCGGATCTTGCGCGAAAAGGGGCAGAGCGGAAATTGATAGAGTTGCCACATGCCGCAGGGTCTAGGGCCATGGCCCGACTCCGACAATGGCCGGCTTTACCGGAATTGCGGCATCACCCCGCCCGCGCGGTCAGCGCCGCCGCGGCTTCCGCCATCAGCGTCGCGATGATGTCGGCGATCGGCTCTTCCTTCGTGACCATGCCGACCGACTGGCCGGCCATGACCGATCCGTTGTCGATATCGCCGTCGATCACCGCGCGGCGCAGCGCGCCGGCCCAGTAATGCTCGATCTGCAACTGCGCCTCCAGCATCTCGACCTTGCCGCCGTCGAGCAGCAGGGCGACTTCGCGCTGCTTCGCGCCGAACAGTTCGCCCGCCGCATTTTTCAGCGCGCGGACCGGGATGACCGGCAGGCGCGGGTCGATCTGGATGCTTGCCACCGCGTCACGGGCCGACGCGCGGATGAACGCCTTCTTGAAATTGGGATGCGCGATCGATTCGGTCGCGCAGACGAACCGCGTGCCGAGCTGCACACCCGCCGCGCCCATGTCGAGATAGCCGGCGATGGCCTCGCCCCGGCCGATGCCGCCGGCGACGAAGACGGGAACGTCGTTGGCGATGGTCGGCAGCATTTCCTGCGCCAGCACACTGGTCGAGACAGGCCCGATATGCCCACCGGCCTCCATCCCCTCGATCACCAGCGCGTCGACGCCGCTGCGGATCAGCTTCTTGGCCATCGCCAGCGTCGGCGCGAAGCAGATGACCTTCGCGCCGGAGGCCTTGATCGCCTCAAGGCTACCCTTGGGCGGCAGCCCACCGGCCAGCACGACATGCCCGACCTTGTGCCTGGCGCAGACGTCGATCAGCTCGAACAGTGCTGGGTGCATGGTGATGAGGTTCACGCCGAACGGCTTGTCCGTCATCGCCCGCGTCGCGGCGATCTCGGTATCGAGCAGCGCCGGCGTCATCGCCCCGCACGCGATCACGCCGAAGCCGCCCGCGTTGGACATCGCCGACACCAGATGCCGCTCGCTGACCCACGACATCGCGCCCGCCATGATCGCGACCTCGGACCCGAGGAATGCAGCCCCGCGCGCCATGCGGCGGGCAAGACGGTCCTCGCCACTGGCGAGGCGAGCGGAATCGTGGGCGGCGGGCGCGAGCGTATCGGTCATGACCGCGCTCATGCCCGTCCCGGCCCGCGCCCGCAAGCGACAGCGGGTTCTAGGCGGCGTCTTCGGCATCCAGCCCGTACGCCGTGTGCAGTACGCGTACGGCGAGTTCGGTATAATCCTCCTCGATCAGCACGCTGACCTTGATCTCCGACGTGGCGATGGCGAGGATGTTGATGCCCCGGTCGCCCAGCGTCGAGAACATCGTGGCGGCGACGCCCGCATGGCTGCGCATCCCGACCCCGACGACCGACACCTTGGCGACGCGCGTGTCATGGACGAGGCTGTCGAAACCGATATCGCCCTTCGCCTTGTCCAGCACGTCGAGCGAGCGGGCCAGATCGGCGGCGGGCACGGTGAAGGTCACATCGGTCGAGCCTGTCGAGTGCGCGACGTTCTGCACGATCATGTCGACGTTGATGCCGGCATCGGCCAGCGGCGCGAAGATCGCCGCGACCGATCCGGGCCGGTCGCTGACCTGGGTCAGCGTGATCTTCGCCTCGTTCTTGTCGTGGGCGATACCGGTGATGAGCTGGCGTTCCATGTCGTCGACTTCCTCTTCGCCCACGATGAGCGTTCCGCGGTGGCCATCCTCGTCCTTGCTGTCGTCGAACGACGACAACACCCGGACACGGACATTTTCCTTCATCGCCAGACCGACCGAGCGCGTCTGCAGCACCTTGGCGCCGACGCTGGCCAGTTCAAGCATCTCCTCATACGTCACCTTGCCCAGCTTGCGCGCGCGCGGCACGATGCGGGGGTCGGTCGTGTAGACGCCGTCAACGTCGGTGTAGATGTCGCAGCGTTCGGCCTTCATCGCCGCCGCGACCGCGACCGCGGACGTGTCCGACCCGCCACGCCCCAGCGTCGTCACGCGGCCGCCGTCGGTCACGCCCTGGAAACCGGGGATGACCGCGACGACGCCGTCCGACAGGCTGGCGTTCAGCGCACCCATGTCGATCTCGCCGATCCGAGCGGAGGCGTGTGCGTCCGACGTGCTGATCGGCAACTGCCAGCCGAGCCACGACCGCGCGGGCACGCCTGCCGCCTGCAACGCGATGGCCAGCAGGCCACTGGTGATCTGTTCGCCCGCCGAGACGACGACGTCATATTCCTGCGCGTCGTACAGCGGCGACGCCTCGCGGCAGAAGCCGACCAGCCGGTCGGTCTCGCCCGCCATCGCCGACACGACGACCGCGACCTGGTTGCCGGCGTCCACCTCGCGCTTCACGCGCGCCGCGACATTGCGGATACGTTCGATTCCGGCCATCGACGTGCCGCCGAACTTCATCACGATCCGCGCCATAGTGCCGCCAAACTCCTTGGGTCAAAGCGGCCTGCCTGATAGGTAGCGCGCATGACGATGGCAAGCGACACCAGCAACACAACCGTAACGATCAACCCGAGCGAGGCCGCGCATTTCGGGACGATGGCCGCCGACTGGTGGGATCCCAGGGGATCGTCGGCGATGCTGCACAAGCTGAACCCGGTCCGCCTCGGCTATATCCGGGGTCAGGTCGACCTGCACTGGTCGGGCAACGGCACCGGCTTCACGCCGCTGGCGGGCCGCACCGCGCTTGATGTCGGCTGCGGGGCCGGGCTGTTGTGCGAGCCACTCGCCCGGCTGGGCGCGGCCGTGACCGGCATCGACGCCGCGCCGGAGAATATCGCGGTCGCCGAAGCGCATGCCGCCAGCGTCGGCCTGACCATCGACTACCGCGCGGGCGGCATTGAATCGATCGGCGACCAGCGGTTCGACCTCGTCACCAGCCTTGAGGTGATCGAGCATGTCAGCGATCAGGCCGGCTTCGTGCGCGGGCTTGCCGGCGCACTGGCGGCGGGTGGACTGATGATCCTGTCGACCCCCAACCGTACCCCCCTGTCGCGTCTGGCGATCGTCACGCTGGCGGAAGGCACCGGGCGTATCCCGCGCGGCACCCACGACTGGGACCGTTTCCTGACACCGGAGGATCTGACCGCGCTGCTCGACGCCGCCGGCATGACCGTCGTCGACACGCGCGGCCTGGGGTTCAGCCCGGCCACCGGTTTCACGCTCGGCAATTCCACCGCGCTCGATTATTTCGTCACGGCAATCAGGCGGTAGGCCAAGGGGAGCGCAACCGGCGCGACGGTTTCGTTAACCCTCTCGTTAACGCTTCGGCCGTAAACCGACGGCATCATCGTCGAAAAGGCCGATCCGTGCGTATCACCGAACTGCATCCTGCACCGACCGCCGCCGAACCGCTGGAGATCCCGGACGCGCTGCTGGCCAGCGTCACCCGCCACCAGGCCCATCTGGTCGACCTCATCGCCACCCTGAAGGCGGCGGGTCTTGACGACGCCATGGTCGAATCCAGCGTTCGCACGCTGGTCGACAGCTATGCCGACGAACTGACGGTCGCAATCCGCGGCATCATGAAGGGTCCGCATGATGAATGACGCGCAGCTTCTGGATGACGACGCCCGCATCGCCGCCCTGCGCCGGCTCGACGTGCTCGACAGCGCGGTCGAAAAGCCGTTCGAGAAGATCGTCACGCTGGTGCGCACGATCCTGGCCGTCCCGATCGCCACGGTCACGCTGGTCGATCGCGACCGTCAGTGGTTCAAGGCGCAACGCGGCCTCGACGTGCAGGAAACGCCGCGCTCGGTTTCGTTCTGCACCCACACCATCCAGCAACGCGACCCGCTCATCATCGAGGACGCGCATCTCGATCCGCGCTTCGCCGACAGTCCGCTGGTCATGGGTCCGCCCTATATCCGCAGCTATGCCGGCATTCCGCTGCGCACGCCCGAGGGGTATAATGTCGGGTCGCTGTGCGCGATGGATACGCGCAGCCGGCGATTCAGCCCGGCCGACATCGCCATCCTGTCCAATTTCGCGAACATCGTCTGCGACGAACTCGAACTTCGCATGATCGCGCAGGTCGACCATTTGACCGGCGCGCTGACCCGCCGCGGGTTCGTCGAGCAGGCCGAGCGGGAGATTGCCCGGTCGCGGCGCAGCGACCGCCCGACGACGCTGGTGATGCTGGACGTCGATCATTTCAAATCGGTCAATGATACCCACGGCCATGTGATCGGCGATCAGGTCCTGCACCAGATCGCGAAGATCGCCGGCGCGACCCTGCGGCCGATCGACGTCTTTGGCCGGATCGGTGGCGAGGAGTTCGCGATCCTCTTGCCCGAAACCGGCGCGGACGAGGCGATGCTGGTGGCGGAGCGCATGCGCCGCGCGATCGCGGACCACCCGATGCGGCTGCCCGCCGGCGACCGCATCCATGTCACCGCCAGCTTCGGCGTGGCTGCGCTGACCCCGGCCGTCAGCACCGTGACCGCGTGGCTGGAGCGCGCCGATACGATGCTCTACGCGGCGAAATCGGCGGGTCGCAACTGCACCCGGCTGGCGGACCCGGCGTGACCGCTGCCCGACCCGCCCGGTCGGCGCTCATCCCATCACATTGCGCCCGCGCCGCACGACCGCCCGGTGGCCGATGCTCGCGCCCAGACCGCGTGTCCTGATCGAATCGACGAACACCCAGTCGTTGGTCACCTGATCGGGGGTCAGCGTGATCGCCATGTAGCCCCGGCGGCTGGTGTCGCACCATTTCAGTTCCGGGTTGGCCGCGACCAGCCCGCGCGCCACCAGCTTCGGATCGACCGACAGCGCGGATTCGAACCCCGGCGACGTCACGCCCTGCCCCGCGAACTCCACGCCCGCCGCGCGACCGTCCTGCGCCAGATCATAGGCCCAGGCATTATGGCTGTCGCCCGACAGCACGATCAGGTTCGCGCCCGCCGCTTGCGCCCCCCGCAGGAACCGCGCGCGCGCCGCCGGATAGCCACCCCAATTGTCGAAATTGAACGGCAGGCCGACTTTCGCCGCCGCGATCCCGCGCTCGACATAGCCGCGCGCGCGGTCGTTGGCTGGGTTCAGCCAGCCGCCGGCATCCGCCGGCATGTCGGTCTGACCCATGATCGTGCCAAACCCCGCCAGTTGCCAGCGCACGCCCGCCGTCACGCTGGCGCGCATCCCCTGGGTCAGCCAGCTTTCCTGCTGCGTCCCCATCATCGTCGCCGCCGGGTCCATCCAGGCCCCGTCGCGAAACGCCGTCAGCGCGGCGACGGGATCGGCCTGTGTGAACATCGGACTCAGGTCGGGTTGTTCGGTCCGGCTGAGCAACCGCGTTTCGGTGCGGAACAGCGTGGCAAGCGTGCCGATGTCATACGCCTTCCACGGCTCGTCGCTGACCGGCATCCATTCGCGATACGCCTGGATCGCCGCCGCCTTGCGCGCATTCCAGTCGCCTTCCGTCCCCGGCGTGTGGTTTTCCGCACCGCCCTCCCACGAATCATTGGCCGATTCATGGTCATCCCACTGCACGATCATCGGCAGCTTCGCGTGCAGCGCCTGCAGGTCGGGATCGGCGCGGTAGCTGGCGTAGCGAAGCCGGTAATCGGCCAGCGCGACTATCTCATGCTGCGGCTCGGGCAGGCGCCCGGCCACCGTGTCCTTCAGCGCCGGATAGCCGCCCGGCGCATATTCGTAGAAATAGTCACCGAGATGGATGGCGAGATCAAGGTCGTCGCGCGCGGCCGCATGACCATAGGCGTTGAACCAGCCAAAGGCGAGATTCGAGCACGAGAAGATCGCCGCCCGGAACGCCACGACGCCACCCTCGGGCAGCGTCCTGGTCGTGCCGATCGCCGATTTCGTGCCGTCCGGCGCGATGAATCGATAGTGATAGGTACGGCCAGGCTTCAGCCCGTCGACGGTGATCTTGACCGTATGATCGCGCCACGGCCCGGTCTGCATGACGCCCCCGCCGGCGATCGTCGCGAAATCGGCGCGCTCGGCCAGTTCGACCCGCACGTCGATTGCGCCGTCACCGGTCGTGGGCACATAGCGCGTCCACAGCAGCACCGATGTCGCCGCCGGTTCGCCGCTGGCGACGCCGTGGCTGAATCCGCGCAACACGCCCACGACGGGCACCGCCGCGAAACCGGGAATGGCGAACGCGCCCAGACCCAGCGTTCCGGTGGCGATCAGCGAGCGACGGTCGATGGGTAACGACATGGGATCATCCTTGGTACGCGTGGGACGAACCAGGCCGTGGCCGCGGCATGTGAAGCGCGTATGACAGCCGCACCGGCCAACCCGATCGTTGCGACCGGCGCGTTTCGACCGTAGGCCCTGCCGGCATGACCCGCCCCCTATGACCCGCCCCTGTCCCGTCTGGATCTGGCTCACGCTCGCCCTCGTGGCAGTTCTGCTCGCGTGGTTGCGGCCGATCGACCATGACGAAAGCCAGTATGTCGCGGCCGCGATGCTCAGCGCGGCCGGGGGGCTGCCCTACCGCGATTACGCCTATCTCCAGACGCCGCTGCAACCGCTGCTGTTCGCGCCGGTGGCGGCCATCGCCGGGGCATGGACATGGCCGGCATTGCGGGTCGTGAACGCGCTGCTCGGCATCGTCGCCATTGCCTGCATCCACCGGGCGGCGCGGGTCGCCGGTGCGGCCCCCACGCCCGCGCTGGCGGCGGCCTTGCTGTTCGCCGGCACCGACATCCTGTTGTTCAGCATCGGCACCGCCCGCAACGACGCGCTGCCGGTCGCGTTGCTTGCCGCGGCGCTGGTCGGCATCGTCCGCCTCGAACGCGGAGATACGGGGCGTCGGCTTGTCGTGGGTGTCGGCTTTGCCCTGGCGGCGGCGGCAGCGGCGAAGGTGTCCTATGCCCTGCCGGCCATCGCCTATGGCGCGTACCTGCTGGTCCGCCGTCCCCGCGTGGCCGCGTGGCTGTCACTCGGCGCGCTGCCGATGGTCGCGCTGGTCGGCGCGTTGTGGGCTACTGCGCCCGGGGGCTTCATATTCGGCACGCTGACCTTCCCGGCGCGTGCGCCTGCCGAATATTACGCCGCCCGCCCGTGGAAACTGTCGCTCGCCGCCAAGGGCATCGACACGTTGAAGTTCCTGGCACTCGGCGCGGCCCTGCCCGCGATCTGGATCGTCGCGCGCCAGTGGCGGACGCCGGGCCGGCGCGTGATGCAGGCGCTGGCACTCGCGGGCCTGGTCGCGGCGCTGATGCCCGAACCGACGTGGCGACAATATCTGCTGCCGGCCCTGCCGCCGCTGTTCGTGCTGCTGGCAATGGTCTGGACGCACGAGCCACCCGGCCAACGCACCCGCGGTCTGTTGGTGGTTTTCGCAATCGCCGGTCTGGTGCCGTCGATCCTCGCGCTGACCCGCACGGGTACGTCGATGGGCTATGCCGCGTCGCAGGGAGCCTTGGTGAAGCAGGCGATGGACACAGCCGGCGTTCGCGGCCCCGTCGCGACTCTCTCGCCGCAGATTCTCGCCGCCACCGGTCGCCTGCCCGATCCGGTGTTCGCGACCGGCCCGTTCTATTTCCGCAGCCGCGCGCTGCTCGATGCGGCGGCGGAACGCCGGTTGCACCTGATGTCGGGCGACCGTCCCCGGCTCGTCGCACCCGCCGTCCTGACCGGCGGCGAAGGCGCGTGGAGCAGCGGCGACGACGCGCTCGACGCCAGACTGGCGAAGGCAGCCCGTGCGGCTGGCTACCGCGAAGTCCCGGCCGGACGCTGGCGACTGTTCGTCCGGCCGTGAGGATCAGTGCTTTGGCAACATTTGCGCGGTAGGCACCGTCGCGCACCATCGCCCGCGCCGGAGCATCATTTGCCATGACACCGTCGACCCGTCTTGCCGCCGCGCTTGCTCCGGCCCTGCTCCTGCTTGGATGCGGCGGCGGCAGTGGCGAGGATCCGGACCCGATCGCGGTCGTCCCAACGCCCGCCCCGACTCCGGCACCGGCCCCGGCGCCCACGCCAACCCCGACTCCGACCCCGGTCGCCTCGACCCGGTGGACCCCGGTGGTCGGCGACACCTGGCAGTGGCAGTTGAGCGGGACGATCAACACCGGCTACGACGTCCGCGTCTACGACGTCGATCTGGTCGATGTACCGCAGCAGGCCATCACCCGCCTGCACGCGCAGGGCCGCCGCGTCGTCTGCTATTTCTCGGCCGGCTCCGCTGAAAACTTCCGCGCCGATTTCGGCAGCTTCCTGCCGACCGACCTCGGCAATCCGCTGGATGGCTGGCCCGGCGAACGCTGGCTCGACATCCGGTCGGACAGCGTCCGTGCGGTCATGCGTCGCCGCCTGGACCTGGCCGTCACCAAGGGCTGCGACGGGGTCGAGCCGGACAATGTCGATGGTTATGCCAACAGCAACGGCCTGCGCCTGACCGCCGCCGACCAACTCCGCTACAACCGCTTTCTCGCGACAGAGGCGCACAGCCGGGGTCTCGCCGTCGCACTGAAGAACGATCTGGACCAGGTCGCCGCGCTCGCCCCCGATTTCGACTTCGCGGTGAACGAGCAATGCCACGAGTTTGCCGAATGTGACGCGCTGAGGCCCTTCATCGCCGCCGGCAAGCCGGTGTTCAACGCCGAATATGCCAGCCGCTACCAGAGCAACAGCGGCGGCGCGCGGACCTCGCTGTGCGCCACGGCCCGTGCCGACTCGTTCCGGACACTGATCCTGCCGCTCGAACTGGACGACCGGTCCCGCTTCAGCTGCGACTAGGCCGCCCGGTCGCGATTTGCCGCGACCAGTCCGGCATAATAGTCCATCAGTTCGACCGCATGTTCCCGGTCGCTGCGGACGCGGCCGGCGGCGACGATCGCCGCGCGACGCAGCAGTTCGGGGTCGCGGTCGCGCATCCGTCCGATCGCCAGCGCCGCCGACGCGGCACTGCGCGCCTCGTACAGTTCCGCCGCCGCCGGTTCGGCCACCTCGGCGCAACCGCCGGTGTCGGGTACGATCAGCGGCAGGCCGGACGCCATCGCCTCTGACGCCACCAGTCCGAACGGCTCGGCCTCCGCACCGTGAATCAGCGCGTCGCTGCTCGCCATGATCCGCGCCAGCCGTTCGCGGTCATACACCGGGCGGAACATGCGGATGTGCGGGCTGCCGGCGATCCGCTTGGCCATGTTGTCGCTGTCGACGCCGGTACCGATCAGGATCAGCCCGACCGGCAGGGTCGTGCCCGCCCGCTCGGCCGCGTCGATCACCACGCCCCAGCGCTTTTCGGGATGGTGCCGCCCAAGCCCCAGCAGCAGCATTCCCTCGGGCGGCAGGTCGCATTGCCGCAGGAGCGCCGCGCGGAGTGCCTCGTCGCGCAGATCGGGCGAAAAATGCCCACGTTCGATGCCCAGCGGCATTGCCGCGTCGATCCGCATGCCGCGCGCACGCAACCGCTTTTCCAGCGCTGGTCCATTGGTGACCACCGCGTCATATTTGTCGAGAAAGCGGCTCATGTACCGCGTGTACCAGCCGAATGCGCGTTCGATCCGCTCATGGCTGGCCAAGCCTTCGAACCAGCGCTGCGCATAGGCGGCGACATTGTCGTTGTGCATGAAGTAGGATTTGACCGCCCGCCCCTGCCAGTCACCGACGAACCACGCGGGCTTCCACGGCGAACAGCATTCGACCACGTCGGGGTCGAGCGCATCGAGCTGATCGGTCACCTGCTCGCGGTCCCAGAACAGGCCGTAATTGTCGTCAAACGGCAGGTCGGGAGACTTCAGATAGCGGATCTGCCCACCGCCGGGTCGATCCTCGATCCGGTCCTCCTTGCCCGGTGCCAGGACGATCAGTTCATGACCCAGCTCGGCCAGGATACCCATCTTGCGGTCGATATAGGTCCGGACGCCGCCGCCGGTCGGCGAATAGAGTTCGTTGACGTCGACGATACGCACCCGGTCAGCCCCTCAATCGCCGACCGGTCCAAACCCGCCAAGCCCGCGCAGATACTGGGCGCGGATATTGGTGACGGCAACCCCGTTGCCCACGTCGATCAGCGCCTCCTTCAGCTTCGGGCGCTGGCGGCCCAGCTTCACGTTGCTCGGAAAGCCGGCCCCGTCGGACCAGAAGTTGAACTTGTTCTTGCCGTCGCGGTCGTGCGTGAACAACAAGGCATAGCGCCCGGGACGCGGCACGCGGATGCACAGCGATGTCGCGCCGCTGGCCGGCGTGGGCACGCGCACCCGCCGGAACGTCTTGCCCGCGGCGATCAGGTCACGGTCGTCTTTCAGGAAATCTTCCTCGGTCGCCGGATACAGCTCCAGCTTCAGCTCGCCCTTGCGATCCTTCAGCCCGCTGATGTTCGCCTGGATCGCCGGCGCGCCAGCGGCGCAAGCCGCCGCATCGCTGCCAAGCGTCCCTTGCGCCCGCGCGCCGGCCGGGACGGACGCCAGGGTCGCGGTCAGCGCAGCCCCCAGTGCGATGCGATACATACCATTCATGCCGTTTTCCTCGTCACGATGCCGTAAAGGCCGAAGCCGACGATCAGCACCACATGGACCAGCAGGGTCAGCGCCGCCGTGAAGGCGATCAGCTCGGACAATGCCTGATCCTGACCGATCAATATGATCGCGAAGTTGGCGAAAAGAAGGTCCTTGTTGGGCACCAGCGGCAACCGCGACACCAGCAGACGTCCGGCCGCCAGCAACAGCCACATGCCGACCGACACGTCGGGCATCGCGAAATGCCACGCCAGCGCGATCAGCAGCGAGCCGGCGGCCAGCCGGACGCAGTGGATGGCGAACACCACCCACAATTCACGCCGCGGCAACGAAAAGACGCGCTTGGAAAAGATCAGGAACGGCAGCGAGGTCGCAAAGACAACCGCGGCCGATCCCATCAGCTTCTGCAACTGGTCCGGCGTCAGCAGCTTGTGCCCAAGCGGCAGGGCGATCGCGATCATGGCCAGGGTAATCGCGTTACCCGCGATCGCCGACAGGATGCTGACATCCTTCACCGCCCCGAAGGGGGCCGCCACCATCTTCGCCTTGGCTCGTGCCCAGGCATAGAAATACGCCTCGCCCGAATAGCTGAACAGGACGTCGTTCGCGATCCGCTTCTTCAGCAGCGCGGCAAGGCCGGATACCGGGATGGTCCACAGCCGCCGGAAAATGATGAAATCGCCGGTCGGCAGCGACATGTAGAGCATCGCGAAACAGACATAGAAGGCCGGGCTGCGCGGTACCGACCGGTTCAGACCGGCAAGCCCCGATCCGAACAGCTCGCGCCCCAGGCCGACGACCATCGCCACCGTCACCAGCGCACCGATATAGGCCGGCCAGCGACGACGGATCGCCTTGACCGGTTCCAGCCCGGCGATATCGGTGATGGCATGGCTGGATGGCGCGGCGGTGGCTCCGCCTTCGCTGGCGGGTGCGGTCATCGGTGGTCGTTCGGGCTGGTCAACTCGCACCCTTGGCTGGTTTCCGTTTGTACAATGCCCCCGCGGTCATCTGCCGTAGCGGGGGATCGTTTCGCCCGCAACAGCCCCGCCGAACGGGCATCCCGGCACAGACACGCCGATTATGGTTTCTTTCAGCGGCAATCTGGGCTGTATCATGGCAGCTTGCCTTCCGCCGATCCGTCACCCGCCCGCCATATCCTTACCTATGCCCGCACGCTGGATGGCGGCGGGGTGGAGCGCGCGCAACTTCGGCTGGCGCGGCAATGGCTTGCGCTTGGGCGGCGTGTCACGCTGGTCGTCGGAAACGCACGCGGACCACTGGCCGCCGACCTGCCGCCGGGTCTGGCCGTGATCGACCTGGACATGCCGGACTATGCCGCGCTGTTGCGCCGCCTGCCCGCGATCGTGGCGACGGAGCGGCCCGATATCGTGTTCTGCGCCGGAAATTATTACACCGGCATCGCGTTATGGCTGCGACTCCGATCGAGTCTGCGTCGACACGCTATGGTCCCGCCGATCGTCGCCAAGATGTCCAACGCCCCCGATCGCGGCGATCATGGCCGCGTCGCCGGCGCGGTCCATGCGGGGTGGCTGGCGCTGCACGGATCGTTCCTCGATCATCTGGTCGCGATGACCCCGGCGACCGCGACCGCCGCCACGCGCGCCACCCGCATGACCGGGCGCGTGACGGTCATCCCCAACCCGCCGGCGGTGCCAAAAGCGGATGCACCCCTGCCACCGCTTCCCGCCGGCCGCTTCATCCTCGGCGTCGGTCGGCTCGCGCCGCAGAAGCGGTGGGACCGGCTGATCGCGGCATTCGCCGACCTATCGACGCCCGACGTGGCGCTGGTCATCCTTGGCGATGGCGACGACCGGGCGGCGATCGTCGATCAGGCGCGGCGGCTCGGCCTCGCCGACCGCGTCCATCTGCCCGGCCATGCCGCCGATCCGATGCCGGTGATGGCCCGCGCGGCGCTGCTCGCCCTCACGTCCGATTACGAAGGCGTCCCGGGCGTGCTGCGCGAGGCACTGGCCATGGGCACGCCGGTCGTCACGACCGACTCCAGCGACTCTATTCCCGAGATCGTCACCGAAACGGCGCTTGGCAGCATCGTCGCCCGCGACGATCACGCCGGGCTGGTCGCGGCCTTGCAGCAATGGCTTGTATCAGGCGCGATTCGCCCGGCGCCCGTCGCGCAGCCCGGCACGGATTCCGCCGCGCGCTATCTCGCGCTGTTCGACCGACTGGTCGCGGATCGCCAGTCTCGCTGACGCGCGCTACTCCAGCAGGCGCGGCCCTTCCTTGGCCAGCTTGCCGCGGATCTTGTCGGCGAACAGCGCGAGGAACGGCGGCAAATCCACGACCGCGTGCACCTTGTCCTCCGCGATATCCAGCCGCGCGGCGATACGCTGCCCCATCCCCTCGACCGTGAACGACAGGCTGTCGCCGGTCCATGCATGCTGCGTCACCGATCCGCCGGGAATGAAATCGGCCAGCTTGCCGAAGCCCTGCTCGACCCGCCGACGGGCTTCCGCCTTGCCGAGTTTGTGGGGAATATCGACAGTGACGGGTTCGGACACGGGCAAGACCTTCTGCAATAACAACGTTGCCGGTATATCGGTGGCCGGGTCGGCCGCGACAACCGCCGTCCGGGCCATCCCTCTGGCGCGGCGGATCGACCGGGCGTATCGCGGCGGTCATAAATCGTTTCTGGAGTATCCCGTCGATGTCGCGTCGTTCCGCATCCATGCTCGCCGCCGCCCTCCTGACCACCGTCGCTGCCCCGGCGCTGGCGCAAACCATGCCGTCCGGCGTCGACAAGACCGCCTTCGACACGACGGTGAAGCCGGGCGATGATTTCGAGGACTATGCCAACGGCGCATGGCGCGCGCGGACCGAAATTCCCGCAGACCGGTCCTCGACCGGCATCTTCCTGACCGTTTCGAAAATCGCCGAGGAACGCAACGCCGCGATCATCGCCGATGCGGCCAGGGCCAGCGCCGCCACCGGCACGGACCAGCGCCGCATCGCCGATTACTACACAGGCTTCATGGACACCGCCGGTATCGAGGCGCGCGGGCTGAAGCCGCTAAAGGCCGATCTCGCCGCCATCGACGCCCTGAAAACCAAGGGCCAGCTGTCGCGGATGCTCGGCGCGAACATCCGCGCCGACGTCGATCCGCTGAACGCGACCGATTTCGGCACCCAGAACCTGTTCGGCCTGTTCGTCAGCCAGTCGTTCAACGATCCGACGAAGTCCGTCCCCTATGTCCTTCAGGGCGGCCTCGGCCTGCCCGACCGCGATTATTACCTGTCGGACGAACCGGCGATGGCGGAGGTCCGGCGCGGCTACCTCGCCTACGTCACGCAGATCTTCGGGCTTGCCGGCCTGAGCGATCCCGCCGCCCGCGCCGCCCGCGTCGTGGCACTGGAAACGAAGATCGCGCGAGAACAGTCCTCGCTGATCGACAGCCAGGACGCGCACAAGGCGAACAACCCGTGGAGTCTCGGTGACTTCCCGATGAAGGCCCCCGGCATCGACTGGAACGCCTTCTGGCCGGCGGCGAACCTCGGCAATCAGGCGCAGTTCATCGTCTGGCAGCCGGCGGCCGTCACCGGCCTGTCGGCGCTGGTCGGCAGCCAGCCGATCGCCGACTGGCAGGACTGGCTGCGCTTCCACCGGATCAACGAGGTCACGTCGGTCCTGCCCAAGGCGTATGACGACGCCGCCTTCGCCTTCTACGGCAAGGAACTGAGCGGAACGCCCGCGCAGCGTCCGCGCGACAAGCGGGCGCAGGGTGCGGTCAACGGCGCGCTCGGCGACGCGATGGGCAGGATCTATGTCCAGCGCTACTTCCCCGCCTCGTCCAAGGCGGACATCCAGACGATGGTGAAGAACATTCTCGCCGCCTTCGACGCGCGCGTCGCCGCGCTCGACTGGATGGCACCCGCCACCAAGGCCGAAGCGCGCCGGAAGATCGAAACGATGGTCGTCGGCGTCGGCTATCCCGAGACGTGGCGCAGCTATGCCGCGCTCGATATCCGCGCCGACGACCCCGTGGGCAATCTGCGCCGCGCACAGACCGCCGAGACGAAGCACCAGCTCGCCAAGATCGGCGCGCCGGTCGATCGCCGCGAATGGTGGATGGTGCCGCAGACCGTCAACGCGGTGAACCTGCCGCTCCAGAACGCGCTGAACTTCCCCGCCGCCATCCTCGAAGCGCCGTTCTACGATCCGAAGCGCGACGCGGCGTCGAATTACGGCGCCATCGGCGCGGTCATCGGTCACGAGATCAGCCACGGCTTCGACAATCTGGGGGCCGATTTCGACGCCAGCGGTCGCCTGCGCAACTGGTGGACCAAAGAGGATCTGGCCCGGTTCGAGGCGCAAGGGTCCGCGCTGGTGAAACAGTATGACGCGTATGAGGCGTTGCCCGGCCTGCACGTCAACGGCACGCTGACGCTGGGCGAAAACATTGCCGACGTGGCCGGCCTGGCGGCGGCGGTCGCGGCCTATCACGCATCGCTTGGCGGCAAGCCCATGCCGGTGATCGACGGCATGACCGGCGACCAGCGCCTGTTCCTGTCCTTCGCCCAGACCTGGGCCGCCAAGGCGCGCGACAAGGTGATCCGCGCCGGGATCGCCGGCGACGTCCACGCGCCCGCCCGGTTCCGCGCGCAGACGGTCCGCAACATCGACGACTGGTACACCGCCTTCGACGTGAAGCCCGGCGACGCGCTGTATCTCGCCCCCGACAAACGCGTGAAGGTCTGGTGACGGGGTCGCGGCGGCCGGCTCGTGCCGATTGTCCGCCGCTCCGCCCCGACAAGCCCAACTTGGCCCCGACCGATAAAATGCAAGCTGCATTCTGCGTCTACGCTGCTATTTCGGCGCAGTTGCGGCGAGCCTGATCGGTCCGCCACCCAATCGCACCAAAGGCCGCGCGAGCGATACGCGCAAGGCCGTCGCCTGAAGGAACGATATCGCATGACCACGCCAACCCCGCTGCCCGAATCGGCGGCGCTGACGATCGAGACCGTCGAGCGCGTCCATCACTGGAACGAGCATCTGTTCAGCTTCGCGCTGTCGCGGCCGGCCAGCTTCCGGTTCCGTTCGGGCGAGTTCATCATGCTGGGCCTGCACGACGGCAAGAAGCCGTTGCTGCGGGCCTATTCGATCGCCAGCCCGTCCTATGACGAGCATATCGAGTTCCTGTCGATCAAGGTCGAGGACGGCCCGCTGACCTCGCGCCTGCAAAAGATCGTCCCCGGCGATCAGGTCTATCTCGGCAAGAAGCCGGTCGGCACACTCGTCGCCGACGCGCTGCTGCCGGGCAAGCGGCTGTTCCTGCTGTCGACCGGCACCGGTCTTGCCCCGTTCATGAGCGTCGCGCGCGACCCCGACATCTATGACCGCTTCGACGAGGTCATCATCGTCCACTCGGTCCGCCGCGTAAACGATCTGGCATACCGCGAGATGCTCGAATCACGGCTGGCCGACGATCCGCTGGTCGGCGAGGAGGCGGCGACCCGTTTTCACTACGTCCCGACCGTCACCCGCGAACCGTTCCACACCAGCGGCCGCATCGACGCGCTGATCGAGGACGGCACGCTGTTCAAGGGCGTGAGCGGACCCGCAAAGTTCGATCCGTTCCACGACCGCATCATGATGTGCGGCAGCAACGCGATGATCCACGACATGGGCAAGCGGTTCGAGGCGATGGGCTTCGACGAAGGCTCGAACGCGCAGCCGGGCGCGTATGTGATCGAGAAGGCGTTCGTGGGGTAAAAGGCCTGCGCCATACGGTTTTCCGTCTTGCCCTGTTCCTCCGTTCAGGCGGGGGTTCAGGGCCAGGAGTTCCGCAGGCCGTTGTCTTGCCTGACCCTGGCCCCCCGCCCGCGCGGGGACACCAACAGGGCAAAAAAAGGGACCGCCGCTCACCCGAGCGACGGTCCCTTTTCATTATCCCGTCAGGACGGTTACTTGCCGATCTTCACCGGCAGGAACACCCCGACCTTCTGCCGTTGCACGAACAGCAGCACCTGATCGCGGCCAGCCGCGCGTGCACGCGCGACCTCGGCCGCCATCGCGGCCGCCGTGCGCACCGGTACACGGTTGACCGAGGTCACCACGTCGCCGCGCTTCAGCTTCTGCGCCGCATCGCTCGACGGATCGACCGAGGCGACGACGACACCGGCAACGGTCGCATCGACGCCGATCGAGCGGGCGATCTGCGGCGTCAGCGGCACGACGTTCAGGCCAAGCGAGTTCGCCGCCGGCGACGACGGTGTTGCCGAATCATCCTCGTCCGGGAAGCCGTCATCATCGCCACCACCGGCCAGTGCCTGCAACTGGTCCTCGGTCGGGCGAGTGCCGACGGTTGCGTTCAGCGCCACCGGCCTGCCGTCGCGGATCACGTCAAGGCGGGCCGTGCTGCCCGGTGTCACGTCGGCGACCAGACGGCTCAGCGTCTGCTCGGGCGTGACCTCCTTGCCGTTGACGCGGACGACCACGTCGCCGGGCTTCAGGCCGGCGCGCGCCGCACCCTCGTTCGGCTCGACCCGGCTGATGAGTTCGCCGCGATCCTTCGGCAGGCCCAGCGCCGCCGCGATATCGTCGGTCACCGGCTGGATGCCGACGCCCAGATAGCCGCGCTTGACCGTGCCACCCTTCATCAGCGTGTCGACGATCGGCTTGGCATCCTCAGATGGTATCGCAAAACCGATGCCGATGTTGCCGCCGGACTGAGAAAAAATCTGCGAATTGATGCCGATCACCGCGCCGTTCATGTCGAACATCGGGCCGCCCGAATTGCCCTGGTTGATCGACGCATCGGTCTGGATGAACCGGTCATAGGGGCCGCCACCGGTCACGCGATGCACCGCCGACACGATCCCTGCCGTCACCGAACTGCCGATACCGAAAGGATTGCCGATCGCGATCACCCAGTCGCCAACCCGCGACCGCGTCGAATCACCAAACCGGACATAAGGCAGGTTGGTGCCCTGAACCTTCAGGACGGCGATGTCGGACGACGGATCACGCCCCACGACCTTGGCGACATATTCCTTGCCGTCGACCAGCTTGACCGTGATCGAATCTACCGACGCGCCCTTGGCACCCGGCGCGATGACGTGGTTGTTGGTGACGATGTAACCATCCGGCGAGATCAGGAAGCCCGACCCGAGCGAACCGCCCTCACGCTTCACCGGCGGACCGCCGCCGCCCATCTGCCCGCCGAACATCTCGGCGAACGGTGTGCCCTGGAACGGGTTCGCCTGCTGCGGCACGGTCAGCGTCTGCTTGGTGGAGATGTTGACCACCGCCGGCTGCAGCTTGGCGACCATGTCGGCAAAGCTCATCGGCGCGCCCGGGCGGGGCGCGGTGGCGGCCATGACGGCGGGTTCGTTCTGCGCGGTCTGCGCCGTTCCCGGCTGCAACGCGAGGGTCGCGGTTGCACCGCCAAGAAGGAGGGCGCTGGTAATGGCGTAGGCGTAACGCACTAGGATATATTCCTCTCGTTTCGTCGGTTCGTCGTACGAAGTGGGATCGCTATCGCAAAACCTTGCTGAACGGCGATTGAATATGAACGAACCGAAAGGTGGCGAAGTTGCATTCCCGCCCCGCCGGTTCGCCCGGCATCACCGCTCCGTACCGCGGAACTCGCGCAGGTAATCATTGTCCGGCGACAGCAGGATCGACGTCGATCCCTTCGGCTCCGGCCCACCGTCCGCCCCGAAGGTCGTACGGTAGGACTGCATCGCGCGGTAGAAGTCATAGAAGCGCGCGTCCTTAGTGAACGCCTCGGCATAGATCTTCGCGGCGTCGGCATCGGCCTGCGCGCGGACGATCTGCGCCTGCTTTTGCCCCTGCGCGCGGATGGTGATCGCCTCTTGCTGGCGCGCGGTGCTCATCCGCTTCAGCGCGCTTTCCAACGGCAGGCCGGCGGGCAGGTCGGCATGCTTGATCCGCACATCGACCACCTGAACGCCGTACTGGGACGCCAACCGCTGCAACCCGTCCTGGATGTTATCCATCAACTGGTTGCGTTCGGGCGACAGCAGGGTCGCGAAGGTCCGCTTGCCCAGTTCGTTACGGATGGCGTTGCCCAGCAGCGGGCGCAGCTGGTTGACGACATTGTCGACGCTGCCCGCCGTCACAACCATCTTAAGCGGGTCGATGACGCGGAACCGGGCATAGGCGTCAACCTCAAGCCGCAACTGGTCGGTCGACAGCACCAAAGTATTGTCCAGGTCCACCGCCTGCACCCGCTTGTCGACCCACACGATCTTGTCGACGAACGGCACGCGGGCGATGATGCCCGCCCCGGTCGTGCCGAACCGCTCGTTGGGTTTCCACGCGTTGACCACCCCGACCGGGTTCTCGAAGCGCAGGATCACCGCCTGCTGCTCCTCAGGCACAATCGCAAAGGTCGCGGCAGCGACGATAACACCAGCCAGAGCGGCGAACCCGGCGGCGATGGGGTTGCGAAGAACGCTCATCGACCAGCCTCCGTCGCCGGCGCGGCGGGTGTCGGGGCAACCGTGCTACCTGCATCGGGGACCGTCCGGGCGCCGGGCGCGGTCAGGTACGGCACGACACCACGCGGTTCGACGATCGTCTTGTCGGTACGGGCCAGCACGGCCTCCATTGTCTCGTAATACATACGGCGGCGCGTGACCTCGGGGGCAAGACGATACTGTTCGTACACCTTGTTGAACTGCTCGGCCTCGCCCTGCGCGCGGGCGATCACCTGCTGCGCATAAGATTCGGATTTGTTGAGGTTGGCGACCGCCTCCTGCTGGGCGGCGGTGACGGCGTTGAAGTCCTCGACGATGCTGGCCGGGGCCGCCGCCTGCTTGATCGCGACGCCCTGAATGCGGATGCCCGCCTGATAATCGTTCAGGATACGCTGCGTAGCCTCGGCCACGCGCTGCTCCATTTCCTGACGGCCCGCACCGATCGCCTGGTTCAGCGTCGTCGTGGCCAGCACCGCGCGCATCGCGCTTTCGGCGGTGGCGCGGACCGTGTCCTGCGGGTCCTTCAGCTGGAAGGCGAAGTCACGCGGCGACGAAATATCCCAGCGCACCGAATAGGCCAGATCGACAATGTTCTGGTCGCCGGTCAGCATCAGGTTTTCGCCATCGCCGGTCGGGAAGTTCTCGGTCCGGATCTGCTGCACGTCGATTTTCCGTACCGACGCGATCGGTGCCGGCGGGGTCAGGCTGATGCCCGGATCCAGCGTGCCGACATAGCGGCCGAAATAGGTGACGACGCCGCGCTGCTCCGGCCGGATCTGGTGGATCGACGTCAACAGGATCCAGACGACCACGATGATCCCCGTCCCGATCAACCACAATGTGCGGGCATTGGCATTGGGCATTCCGCCGCCGAAGCCGCCGCCGCCGCCACCACCGCCCCGCGCTCGCCGCAGGAAGTCGTCCAGCGCGGTCGGCGTCGGCGCGCCCTTGCGACCGCCGGGAGGAACCGCCCAAGGATTGCGCGGGCCACCCTCGCTGCCTCCCCCATTGGAATTGTCGCCGCCGCTGCCCCATGGCCCCTTGGGCGTTTCGGTTGCGAGGATGGAGGGACGGCCGAACAGCCGCGAGAAGATCGTCATACCTGTCTTTATAAGAAGGCGGCGGCGGAAAAACAGTGCCAAGCCAAGGTCAGCGGCCTATCTGCCGCACCATGAGCAATTTGGAACAGATAAATGCGGCGGTTTCGGCCGTTGCAGGCGCACGGGCAACCGTGCGGGTCGAGGGCGATCGCGCCAGCATCGTCCTCGATGCGACCGGCATGGGCGCACCCGCGCGCGAAGCGATGGAGGCGGCGGTGACCGCGGCAGCGAAATCGGTGCCCGGCATCGCCACCGCCCGCGTCATCTCGACGGCCGAACGGCGCGGGCGGCTGCTGCTGGCCATCGCCAGCGGCAAGGGCGGGGTCGGCAAATCGACGCTGTCGGCCAATCTGGCGATCGCGCTGGCCCGTGCCGGCCGCCGGGTCGGGCTGGTCGACGCCGATATTTACGGCCCCTCGCAACCCCGGCTGATGCGGGTCGAGGGGATCAAGCCGGAAGCGCGCGACAAGCAGTTGCTGCCGGTGATGACCCCGTTCGGCGTTCCCCTGTTGTCGATGGGGCAGCTGGTTCAGCCGGGTCAGGCGATCGCGTGGCGCGGGCCGATGGCCGGTGGCGCGCTGGGGCAGCTGGTGGAGGGCGACTGGGGCGATGCCGACACGCTGGTGCTGGATCTGCCGCCCGGCACCGGCGATGTGCAGCTGACCATGATCCAGAAATACCGGCCCGCCGGCGCGGTCATCGTGTCGACGCCGCAGGATCTGGCGCTGATCGACGCCACCCGAGCGATCGACCTGTTCGGCAAAGCCGGCATCCCGGTCGTCGGCGTGATCGAGAACATGGCCGGCTATGCCTGCCCGCATTGCGGCGAGGTATCCGACCCGTTCGGCTCGGGCGGAGCGGAGGCCGAGGCGGCCCGGCTGGACATCCCGTTCCTCGGACGGGTGCCGCTGTCGATCGGCATCCGCACGGCGTCCGACGCGGGCGCACCACCGGCGGCCGAACCGGACGACGTCGTCTTTGCTCCACTCGCCGCAAAAATCGTGAAGTGGCTGGAAACGCGATGAACTCTTCGCTGCCATCGTCGTTATGCTGATACCGGTCGGGCCGTGACGCTGAACAGGCGCAGGGTTCGAGCGGACCAGTTTTACCGCTTTGGCTACGGACCGTTTCCGGTGTTTCCCGCGTTCATGCATCGACCGACCGCCACCGCGCCGGTCGATGAGGATAGAGCACGATGCCGCTGACCAGTGACGAGGACATTCGCACGCTGTTGCAGGACGCCCGGTGCATCGCCCTGGTCGGCGCATCCGACCGACCCGACCGCCCGTCATGGCGCGTGATGCGAACGCTGCAACAGCATGGCTACCGCGTGATCCCGGTCAACCCGCAGATCACCGGCGAGCATATCCACGGCGAATTCGTATTCCGCGACCTCGCCCAGCTTGGCGACCCGATCGACATCGTCGACATCTTTCGCGCCTCCGACAAGGCGGGCGAGGTGGTGGATCAAGCCATTGCGATCGGTGCAAAGGCGGTGTGGATGCAGTTGGGCGTGATCGACGAGGCGGCTGCCGCCCGTGCCGAAGCGGCCGGGCTGCGCGTCGTCATGGATCGCTGCCCGGCGATCGAACTGCCCCGCCTCGGGGTCGCGCCGATCGCGGGTTCGGCACAGTGATCGCGGTGATCCTTCTGCTGGTGTCCGGCCAGCAGAATAACGTCCAGTCCGCCTCCTCGAAACTGTCCGTGACGTGCCGGACCGAGCGGTGCGGCGAACCCGAAAAGCGATCGCCCTATCGGCTGGAGGCGGACGACGTCGCCAGCAGCGACTCCAAGGGTCGCGCGATCGACGACGGTACGAAATGCAACGTCGTAGGCTCGCGTGTCTGCACCCGAAAACCGCGAACGGTGTTCTCCACAGCGATCGACAAATAGCCGTTTTTCCACCCGACCTTCCTGCCCCGGACGGAGCGTTCATGCGGCATACGGCCCCGGGACGTCAGATCGGCGTGTCCGGCGTCAATACCGCATCCTGACCGGCACCGGCGCTCCAGCCGAACAAGGCAGTGTACGCGACGCGGGTCGATCTCTGTCGGTGGTTAGCGCAAAATTAACCATGGCCCGTTCATCTGCTCTCCGACCGCCATTCCTGTCCGGCCGTCTCGGAGCCTTGCCTTGAAGCCTGACGCCGCCCTTGTGCCCGCCGCCGATCTCTATCCGGACACGCTGGAATCGGACATCGCGATGCTCGCGCGCGGCGGCCTGCCGGCGCTGTCCGCCGCGCTGGCCGAACTGGCCGAAACCGATGTTCCGGTCGACGAAACGGTGTCCCACCTTGTCCTCGCCGAGACCCTGTGCGCCCTCCTCGCGTGCTTCGACCATGACACCGGCGCGGACGCGATCACGGTCATTGCGGCCCTGTCACCCGATCAGGCGGCTTTCATGCACGACATGCTGCTGCACGCCCGGTTCGAAGGCGGCAGCGGGGATACCGCCTTGCTGGATGACGCGGCCGTGCTGGTCCTTGCGGCCATGACCGTCGCGACCGATCGCCCGGCAGCGGCGATCGATCTGCTCGACGACGAGGCAACCCGACGCGGCGACGATTTTTCCCGCCCTGCGGCGGCGGTCCACGCCTATGCCGACACCGCCATCTTTGCATTGTAAGCCCGTCGTCCGCGCGTCATAGCGCGGCCGATGACCCGCCATTCCGCCGCCCTTCGGTCCCCCGCCCTGCTGGCGCTCGTCCTCGGCGCGGTCGCCGCCACCGGGTTTGCCCCGCTTGATATCTGGCCGGCGACGCTGATCGGCCTCGCCGGGTTCGCCTGGCTCGTCCATGATGCGCCACGCCTGAAATCGGCGCTGTGGCGCGGCTGGCTGTTCGGGCTGGCCCACTTCACCGTCAACAGCAACTGGATCCAGCACGCCTTCGACTTTCAGTCGGCGATGCCGCCCGCGCTTGGTTATGTCGCCTGTGTCGCGCTGGGGCTGTATCTGGCGGTTTTTCCGATGCTTGCCGCCGGGATCGCCTGGCGGCTCGGCCGCCGCGCCGGCTTCGTGCCCGATGCGGCCTTCATCCTGATCCTGGCCGCCGCCTGGATCGGTACCGAATGGCTGCGCAGCGTGCTGTTCACCGGCTATGCCTGGGATCCGATCGGCGTCGTCTGGCTGCCGGTGCAGGCGTTTGCCGGCATCGCCGCCTGGGTCGGCACCTACGCGCTGTCGGGGCTGACGGTCGCCATGGCCGGACTGATGCCGGTGCTTGCCCGGCGGCGCTGGTGGATGGCGCTGCCGGCACTCGCGGTGCCGGCGCTTCTCCAGCCACTGTCCTATCTCCGCCCTACCAGCCCGCAGATCGCCGCATCCACCCCCCGCGTGCGTGTGGTCCAGCCCGATATCGGTCAGGAGGACCGCAGCGAGGATGACGGCCCGCGCGTGCTGGATGCGCTGCTCAAGCGGTCGGGCGCCCCCGGCCCCGCTCCACGCCTGATCGTCTGGCCCGAGGGTGTGGTGCGCGACTATATCGAGGACGGTTACCCGCGCTGGATCTACGGCCTGCACAGCGCCCGGTCGGTGCGTGCGCAGATCGCGTCGGTGCTGGGGCCACGCGACATCGCGCTGGTCGGCGGCACCGCGCTGGCGTTCGACCGCGACGACAGCATCACCAGCGCCGCCAATTCGGTCTTCGCGATCGGCGCCGCCGGGCGGATCGTCGGCCGCTACGACAAGGCGCATCTGGTGCCCTACGGCGAATATCTGCCCTTGCGCTGGCTGCTGGAGCCGATCGGCCTGTCACGCCTCGTCCCCGGCGACATCGACTTTGTCGACGGCCCCGGCCCTGCCAACCTCACGCTGCCCGGCTTCGGTGCGGTCGGCATCCAGATCTGCTACGAGATCATCTTTTCCGGCCGCACCGTCGACCCCGCCCATCGCCCGCGCCTGCTGTTCAACCCGTCGAACGATGCCTGGTTCGGTACCTGGGGGCCGCCGCAGCATCTGGCGCAGGCGCGGATGCGCGCGATCGAGGAAGGGTTGCCGATCGTCCGCGCGACCCCGACCGGCATTTCCGCGATCATCGCCGCCGACGGCCGCCTGCTGGCCACCGTGCCGCATGAAACCGCCGGTGCGATCGAACTGCCGATCCCGCCGGCCCTGCCGCCGACCCTGTTTTCCCGCATCGGCAACCCGATGGCGGCACTCGTGGCACTGCTGTTCGTTGGGCTGGCCGTTGCCCTGCGCCGTCGCAGTCGCTAGGGCGATATAAAGCTTTCCTTATATCGCTTCCCCAGTGGAGGCATGGCATAGAGGCCCGCATGCGCAAATCCTTCCTCTTCACCTCCGAGTCCGTATCCGAGGGCCATCCCGACAAGGTCGCCGATCAGATCAGCGACACCATCGTCGACCTGTTCCTGTCCAAGGATCCGGAGGCGCGGATCGCCTGCGAGACGCTGACCACCACCCAGCTGGTCGTGCTGGCCGGCGAAATCCGCTGCAAGGGCGTGTTCGAGAACGGCGCATGGGCCGACGGCGCGCTCGCCGAGATCGAGGCCGCCGTTCGCGCGACCGTCAAACGCATCGGCTATGCCCAGTCCGGCTTCCACTGGGAGACGTTCCGGTTCGAGAACAACCTCCACGCCCAGTCCGCGCACATCGCGATGGGCGTCGACGAAAGTGGTAACAAGGACGAGGGTGCCGGCGACCAGGGCATCATGTTCGGCTACGCAACCGACGAGACCCCCGGCCTGATGCCCGCCACGCTGTATTACAGCCACAAGATCCTGGAGCGGATGGCCGCCGACCGCCACGCGGGCACGGCACCGTTCCTCGAGCCCGACGCCAAGAGCCAGGTCACGCTCGCCTATGAGAACGAAGTGCCGGTCGCCGCGACCGCGCTCGTCGTCTCGACCCAGCATGCGCCGGGCTATTGCGAGAAGGGCGACAATGCCGATCCCGCGAAGTACGCGGTGCTGCGCGATTACGTCATGGGCGTCTTCACCGATGTTCTACCCGACGGCTTCGTCACCGACGCGACGAAGATCTACATCAACCCGACCGGCCAGTTCGAAATCGGCGGCCCGGACGGCGATGCAGGCCTGACCGGGCGCAAGATCATCGTCGACACCTATGGCGGCGCGGCCCCGCACGGCGGCGGCGCATTCAGCGGCAAGGATCCGACCAAGGTCGACCGCTCGGCGGCGTACGTCGCGCGCTATCTGGCCAAGAACGTCGTCGCCGCCGGTCTGGCGCGTCGCTGCACGATCCAGCTGTCCTACGCGATCGGCATTGCCGAGCCGCTGTCGGTGTATGTCGACACCCATGGCACCGGCACCGTCGAGGAGGCGACGCTGGAGCGCGTCCTGCCGCAGCTCGTCCGCCTGACGCCAAAGGGTATCCGCGAACATCTGAAGCTCAACGCGCCGATCTATGCCAAGACCGCAGCTTATGGCCATTTCGGTCGCGAGCCGGAGGGTGCCGGCTTCACCTGGGAAAAGACCGATCTGGTCGATGCACTGAAGGCGGCGGTCGCCTGAACCCATCCGTGGTCCTGCGAGCGCAGGACCACAAGGATGCCGGTTTCACGGACCCTCTTCCCCCGCCCGCTCGCGCCCTCTACGGTCTGCGCCCACGAGGAGAGCGGGCATGGGTGACGGCATCTACATCGGCACCGGCGGCAACACGCCGCAGACGCTCGAACTGCGTCGCGCCAACCGCCACGGCCTGATCGCCGGCGCGACCGGCACCGGCAAGACGGTGACGCTGCAAGGCATCATCGAGGGATTTTCGGCCGCCGGCGTGCCCTGCTTCGTCGCCGATGTGAAGGGCGACCTGTCCGGCCTCGCCATGCCCGGATCGCCGACCACCAGGACTCATGCGATCTTCGCCGCCCGCGCCGCCGAAATCGGCTATGCCGACTGGGCCTATGCCGATACCCCGGTGCAATTCTGGGATCTGTTCGGCAAGCAGGGGCACCCGATCCGCACCACTATTTCCGAAATGGGGCCGCTGCTGCTCGCGCGGCTGATGGACCTGAATGCGGTGCAGGAGGGGGTGCTGACCATCGCCTTCCACGTCGCCGACAAGGAGGGGCTGCTGCTCCTCGACCTCGACGACCTTCAGGCGATGCTGTCGCACTGCGCCGAACGCGCCGAGGAACTGACGACCACGTACGGGAATGTGTCGAAGCAGAGTATCGGCGCGATCCAGCGCGCACTGCTCCAGCTGCGCACGCAAGGGGCGGAACATTTCTTCGGCGAACCCGCGCTCGACATGGACGACTTCATCGGCCTGGACGACAAGGGGCGCGGCATCGTCAACGTGCTGGCCGCCGACCAGTTGATGGCGAGTCCAAAACTGTACGCGACGTTCCTGCTATGGCTGATGAGCGAGCTGTTCGAGCATCTGCCCGAGGTCGGCGACCCCGACAAACCCACGCTCGTTTTCTTCTTCGACGAGGCGCATCTGCTGTTCGACGATGCGCCGAAGGCCTTGCTCGACAAGATCGAACAGGTCGTCCGGCTGATCCGGTCGAAGGGCGTCGGCATCTACTTCATAACCCAGAACCCGATCGACATCCCCGACACCGTCGCCGGCCAGCTTGGCAACCGGGTGCAGCACGCGCTGCGCGCCTTCACGCCCCGCGATCAGGCGGCGGTGCGGTCGGCGGCCGAGACGTTCCGCGCCAATCCCGGCGTCGACGTCGCCACCGCCATCACCGAACTGAAGGTCGGCGAGGCGCTGGTGTCGCTGTTGCAGGCCGACGGATCGCCGACGCCGGTCGAACGCACCCTCATCAAGCCGCCGGCCAGCCGCGTCGGTCCGGTCACCCCGGCCGAACGCGCGGTGCTGATCCAGAACGATCCGATCGGCGACAAATACGACACCGCGATCGACCGCGAATCGGCTGAGGAACTGCTCGGGGCCAAGACGGCCGAGGCGCGTGCCGCCGCCGCCGAAGCCAAGGCGCAGACCGCCAAGGCCCGTGCCGACGCCATCGCCGCCAAGGACGCGGCCCGCATCGCCCGCGACACCGAACGCGCCCGCGCGGCCGAGGATCGCGAAGCCGCCCGCCAGCAGCGTGAGGCCGATCGCGCAGCCGCCAATTCGCCCTGGACGAAGATGGCGACGTCGGCCACCCGCGCCGCCTCCAGCTCGATCGGGCGTCAGGTCGCCAACGAAATCGGCAAGCAGGTGTTCGGCGGCACGTCCCGGCGCAAATCGTCGGGCGGCGGGATCATGGCCACCGTCGTGCGCGGCGTGCTGGGCGGGCTGTTCCGGGGGCGATAACGCCGCCACCCGCCTTCGCCCCCGCCCCACGGCACTCGCCCCGCCCCCGCCGCAAAAAAGCCATGGCCCGCGCGCAGCTTGATCGACAGGCACCCGGAGACTTACCGCAATGATCCTGTCCATCATGCTGATCGTGCTTCAGACCGCGCCCGCCACGACCCCTGCACCGCAAAGCTGGTCGATTCTGACGCCCACCGATTGCCCGGTTTCAACCGACCGCGACATCGTCGTCTGTGCGCCCACACCCGGAAGCCCCGCCGCCGAGCGACTGCCCCTGCCCGACGAGCGGGTATCGGACGGCCCCGCGCCGACAAATCCCAACCTCTCCGCCCGGCGCGCGCTGGATCTGGAGGGCACGCCGTGCGCGGCGATGCAGAAGGGTTGCCAGGTCGGCTTCGGACCGCCGATCGCCCCGATCGTCGCCGGCGCGGTGGGGTTGCTCAAGGACGCCTTCGCCAAAAAACCCGACAAGCGCGGACGCGTGGCGATCCCGCTCGACGATCCGGCTCCCGTGGTGGTCCCGTAATCGGTCCACGGCCGGCACCATCACCCCAGAATATGCATCCACAACGGCTGGCCGACCAGGCTCTGCGACCCGCGCAACGCCTCCAGCGCCTGGGCGACCGACCGTTCCGGTCCCTCATGCGTCACGATCGCGACGAGCACGCTGCCGTCGGTCATCACCCCGCGCTGGATCAGGCTTTCGATCGACACCCCCGCATCGCGCATCGCGGCGGCGATCTCGGCCAGCACACCCACCCGGTCGGCCACGGTAAAGCGGACATAGGCCCGTCCGCGCCGCGCGCCGCTGTCGGCCGCGACCGGGACTGCCAGCGCGTCGGCGGGCATCGCGAAGGCCGGACCGAACTCGCCGCGCGCGATGTCGATCAGGTCGGCGACCACCGCGCTGGCCGTCGGGCCGTCGCCTGCACCCGCGCCCTGGAACAGCAGCCGGCCGACGAAATTGCCTTCCGCCACCACCGCGTTGGTCGATCCGGTCACATGCGCCAGCGGATGGTCGACCGGCACCAGATGCGGGTGCACCCGCTGGAACAGACCGCCCCCATTCGCTTCTGGCCCGGCCTCGGCCAGTCCCACCAGCCGGATACGGTAACCGAGCGCCGCCGCCTCGGCGATGTCGGCGGCCAGCACCGCGCGGATGCCGTGCGTTGCGACATCGCCGAACGCCGGCCGCATCCCGAACGCGAGGCCCGCCAGGATCGCCAGCTTGTGGCCGGCGTCCACCCCGTCGATATCGAAGCTGGGGTCGCTCTCGGCATAGCCAAGCGCCTGCGCCTCGGCGAGCACGTCGGCGAAGTCGCGGCCCTCCGCCTCCATCTTGGACAGGATGAAATTGCAGGTGCCGTTGAGGATGCCGTACACCCGCGCGATGTCGTTGGCGGCCATGCCCTCGCGCAGCCCCTTGATGACCGGAATGCCGCCGGCCACCGCCGCCTCGAACTTCAGCGGCACGTTCGCCGCTTCGGCCGCGCGCGCCAGTTCCAGTCCGTGATGCGCGATCATCGCCTTGTTCGCGGTCACCAGCCCCTTGCCCGCGCCCAGCGCCGCGCGCGCCAGAGTCAGAGCCGGGCCGTCCGATCCCCCGATCAGCTCGACCACCACGTCGGCATCCGCCCGGTCGGCCAGCGCACGCGTATCGTCGACCCAGTCGAACCGCGACAGATCGACGCCGCGATCCTTGGACCGGTCCCGGGCCGACACCGCGACGATCTCGATCGGACGACCGGCGCGGCGCGCGATCAGGTCGCGGTTCGCATCGAGCACGCGGATCACCCCGCCCCCGACCGTGCCAAGCCCCGCCAGTGCCACCCGCAACACGTCCGCCATGATCGTCCCTTTGTTCGTTTACAGGGCCGCGCCTAGCGGACGCCGACACATGCTGTCGAGGAAAAGGGCGCGGACAGACCGAACCGGTCGCCCCCTTGTGCCGGCCCGTGCAAACGACGACAGTCGGAGATCATGCCAGTCACGCCACAACTTCGCGGACCTCGACCCAATGACCCGCCACATCGGGGGCACCGGGTCCGTGGTCCCGTCGCCGGTCGCCTGCTCGCCGTCCATGCGATCACGCCTGCCGACGCGGTCCCCTACACCCCGCCCGACCGCATCGCCCGCTGGTGGCTCGACCATCACCTGCGCACGGGCACCATCCGCCGCCTGCCCGACGGGCGCATCCACCTCGACCTCCACGCGCACTACGCCCATGCCGAAGCCCGCAGCCGCCGCTTGACACCCATCGCCCTGGTGGCCGCGATCGCGATCGCCGGTATCGCGGTGATGTTTTATCGGGGCTGACCCCGGCCGGCCAACCGCAACAGTAGCCCGAAAACCCTAGACCTCCCGCCAGCCGGAGACGTCGTGGCCGCCAAACACCATGCGGCGGATCGCCGGGTGCGCCAGCGCGGCGCTGAACCCTGCAGCCGGGGCGCTGACCGAATCGAGGCGCGATATCTGCTCCGCGCTCAACCGGATGCCAGTCGCGGCGATGTTGCCCTCGACCTGCGCCACCGTTCGTGCGCCGATCAGCGTCGCGCCGACTCCCGGCCGTGCCATGACCCACGCCAGCGCGACCTGCGCGGCCGGGCGTTCCATCTCGTCGGCAATCGTCATCAGGGCGTCGAGGATAGCCCAGTTGCGATCGACGAACTTGCTGGCACCGAACGGGTTCGGTCCGCTCAGTCGCCCCGTGTCGCCGCCGATGTCGCCGCTGTCACCGCGGGTATATTTCCCCGTCAGGAATCCCCCGGCCAGCGGACTCCACGGCACCACGTCCATCCCGGTATCGCGCGCGGCCGGGACATGCTCGGCCTCGACGTCACGCGCGACCAGCGAATATTCCAGCTGCATCGCGATCGGACCGGGCATCCGGCGTTCGGTCGCGATCGTCGCTACCTTCGTCGCCAGCCAGGCCGGCATGTCGGACAGCGCGTAATAGCGGATCTTGCCCGCCCGGACGAGGCTGCCCATCGTTTCGACGACTTCCTCGGCCGGGGTGACGCCGTCCCAGATGTGCATCCAGTACAGATCGATATAGTCCGTCCCCAACCGCGTCAGCGACGCATCGAGCGCACGGTGGATATTCTTGGCCCCCGCCCCGCCCGCATTCGGATTGCCGCCGCCGGCCGATTGCGCGCCAAGCGGGTTGGCCGACGCATTGAAGCCGAACTTCGTCGACAGCACGATTTCATCCCGTGCGCCTGTATTCCTGATGAACCGGCCGATCAGCCGTTCGCTCTCGCCGCCCGCGTAGATATCGGCGGTATCGACGAAATTGCCGCCGGCATCGCGGTACGCATCGAATATCGCCCGCGCCGTGTCATTGTCCGCGTTCCATCCCCCGGGACCGAAGGTCATCGTTCCCAACGCCAATGGACTGACGACGAGACCCGACCGGCCAAGCGTGCGGTAGTTAGTCAGCGACATAAGCGGGCCTCTTTCATATTGTTCGTTACGAAAGAGATGCTATCCGATCGCGACAGACGTCAACATGTTTCGGAACGATCGCTATGAAAATGTCTGACAGCACCGAACCGGCACGGCGTCGGAAAACCGGTCGCCCGCTGTCGTTCGACCGCGATGTCGCACTGGAACGGGCGATGCTTACCTTCTGGCGGCATGGCTATGAAACCACGTCGATCAGCGACCTGACCGCAGCGATGGGCATAACCGCCCCCAGCATCTACACCGCGTTCGGCGACAAGAAGCGGCTCTTTCTTGAGGCGGCGGCCCGGTACGCCGGCGACCCGCAGGTCATGGCCGATCGGATCGCCGGCGCCGCAACCGCGTATGATGCCGCGTGCGCCATGCTGACGACGGCGGCGGCGGCCTTTACGCGCGACGACACCCCGCGCGGGTGCCTGCTGGCAAGCGCAACGGCCAGCGGTTCGCCCGCGTCGGCCGATGTACAGCAGGCCATCGCCGGTATCCGTACCGCGATCGGGCGGCAACTGACCGCGCGGATCGAACGTGATGTCACCGCTGGCCTGATGCCGGTCGACACCGATGCAGCGGCTGTGGCCGGGCTGGTGATCGCGGTGATCCAGGGGATGTCGGTGCTCGCCCGCGACGGGGCGGAACCCGCCGTCATCGCCGCCATCGCCCGCACCGCGCTCGACGCGTGGCCCGCGCCCTGAGAACACGGGCACATTTTCGGCGTGGCAGCGCGCAAACGGCCGCGACGGCGGGGTGACGAAAAACCGCTCTGTCCTACAGGCGCGGTTTCTGTCAGCGTCCCGACCATGTCTGATACGCCCTCCGGTCGCACCACCCCGAAAACACCGTTATCCCCCGTGGCCGGTGCAACCTTTGTAACCTTCCGCGGCCGCGAATCGGCATGAGCGGTCCGTCGAAATCCCCGGCGATGGCCGAACTCACCCTGCGCGGCATCCTGCTCGGTGCCGTCATCACCCTGCTGTTCACCGCCGCCAACGTCTATCTTGGGCTGAAGGTCGGGCTGACCTTCGCCACCTCGATCCCCGCCGCCGTGATCTCGATGGCGGTGCTGCGCGGGTTCAGGGATTCGACGATCCTCGAAAACAATATCGTCCAGACGGTGGCGAGCGCGGCGGGGACGCTGGCGGCGATCATCTTCGTGCTGCCCGGCCTCGTCATGATCGGCTGGTGGACGAACTTCCCCTACGTCACGACCGCCGCGATCTGCGCGACTGGCGGTATCCTTGGCGTCATGTTCTCGGTCCCGCTGCGCCGCGCGCTGGTGGTCGACACCGACCTGCCCTACCCCGAGGGGCGGGCCGCGGCCGAGGTTTTGCAGGTCGGCGCGGCCTCTCGCGATGCCAATCCCGAAGACGGCGGCGCGGAAAGTGCCGCCGGTCTGCGCATGATCGTCGCCGGCACGATCGTGTCGGCCGGCTTCGCGATCCTCGCCAAGACGAAACTGGTGGTCGAGGAGGCGGCCCTGTTCTTCCGCGTCGGCGCGGGCGCAACCGGAATTTCGGGCGGGCTGTCCTTCGCCCTGATCGGCGCGGGGCATCTGGTCGGCCTGTCGGTGGGCATCGCGATGTTCGCGGGCCTTGCGATCGGCTGGTGGATCGTCCTGCCGATCCTGACCGCCGCGCAGCCGATGCCGGGCGAGGTCGAGACATGGGCGCGCGCCGTCTTTTCGAAGGATGTGCGGTTCTTTGGCGCGGGCGTGATCGGCGTCGCCGCGATCTGGACCCTGCTGAAAATCATCGGCCCCGTCGTCGGCGGCATCCGTTCGGCGATCGCCGCGTCGAAGGCCAAGGCGTCGGGGGCCTACGTGCCGCTGGAGGAACGCGACCTGCCGATCGGCATCGTCGTCGCGGTGGCCCTTGCCATGCTGGTGCCGATCGCCTTCATCCTGTGGTCGACCATCGCCGGCGGCCCGCTGCAGGGGTCGGCGTTCGCGCTGATCGGCGGCGCGCTGGCGTTCGTGCTGGTCATCGGTCTCGTGATCGCGTCGGTCTGCGGTTACATGGCCGGGCTGATCGGCGCGTCCAACAGCCCGGTGTCGGGGATCGGCATCCTGTCGGTACTGGCCGCCGCGTTGATGCTCGGTGGCCTGTTCGGCGGCCCGTTACAGTCCGACACGATGCAGGCGCTGTCGGCCTATGCGCTGATCGTCACAGGCATCGTCTTCGGCGTCGCCACCATCTCCAACGACAATCTCCAGGATCTGAAAACCGGGCAACTGGTCGGCGCGACGCCGTGGAAGCAGCAGGTGGCGCTGGTGCTCGGCGTCGTCTTCGGGTCGCTTATCATCCCGCCGATCCTCGACCTGCTCAACACCGCGTTCGGGTTCGCCGGTACGCCGGGGGCAGGCCCGAACGCGCTGCCGGCCCCGCAAGCGGCATTGATTTCTGCGCTCGCCAAGGGCGTGCTGGGCGGCGGGCTGAACTGGGCGATGATCGGGTATGGCGCGGCGGCCGGCGTCGCGATCATCGCCATCGACGAACTGCTCGGGCGCACCGGCAAGCTGCGCCTGCCGCCGCTTGCGGTCGGCATCGGCGTCTATCTGCCGATGGCGGTCACGTTGCCGGTCGTGGTCGGGGCGGTCGTCGGCCGGGTCTATGATCGCTGGGCCGACACGCGCGCCGATGTGGAGGGCGCGCGGCGCATGGGCATCCTGGCCGCCACGGGGATGATCGTCGGCGAAAGCCTGTTCGGGGTCGGTTTCGCCGGGATCGTCGCGATGACCGGCAGCGACTCACCGATGGCGCTGGTCGGCGACGGCTTCGCCACGCCGGCCCTGATCGGCGGGACACTGGTGTTCCTGACGCTGATCGGCTGGCTCTACCGCTACACGCGGGGGCAGGTGCGGGCGTAGCAACGGATAACCACGCGTCCACCCGCCCGTCACTCTTGCTTGCGCGAAGGCGACGGGCGGGTCGCTTCACATCGCCGCGAGCAGCGCGCTGATCGGCACGAACGCAAAACCGATCGAGCTGTCGGCGATGCCGTACGGCAGGAAGATCGTGTCGCCGTGGCGGATCGCGCCGCACGAATAGACGACGTTCGGGACATAGCCTTCGCGGTCCTGATCCTTCGCCGCCAAGATCGGCACCGTCGTGCGGCCGAGCACCTTCGACGGGTCTTTCTTGTCGAGCAGCGCCGCGCCGATCGAATATTTCCGCATCGCGCCGACGCCGTGGGTCAGCAGCAGCCAGCCCTCGTCCAGTTCGATCGGCGGTCCGCAATTGCCGATCTGCACCAGCTCCCACGGATAATGCGGCTCCAGGATCCGCTCGCCCTCGTCCCAGTGCAGCAGGTCGTCGGACTTGAGCAGGAACAGGTTCTCACCGTCCTGCCGGCCGATCATCATGTACTGGCCGGCGACCTTGCGCGGGAACAGGGCCATACCCTTGTTGCGCGCCGCGCTGCCCGTCATCGGGATCAGGTCGAACGCGCGGAAATCCTTGGTCCGCATCTGTTCGGACTGGATCATCGACCCGTTGTACGCGGTGTAGGTGCCGATCCACTCGACGCTGCCGTCGTCATGGGTGAAGTGGACGATCCGCAGATCCTCCAGCCCCTTGGACTGCGCCTCGGTGATCGGGAAGATCACCGTGCCCGACAGGGTGCTGTCACGGTGGCGATGGACGGTGATTGGCCCCGACGGCATTTCGGTTTCGCCATTGCCCAGCAGGTCGGTGGCGGTGGCGAATGGCGGTTCGGGTGCCAGCTTCAGTTCGTGACTGTCGGTGATGATGCCTTCGCGAAACGCGATCGAGGAAATATGCCCCTCACCCACCGCGCGCATCGACATCAGGATCCGCATCGACCCCGGCGGCATGCCCGACTGGTCGAAATGCGGCACCGCGCTGGGGTTCATCAACGCGGCGGCGGCATAGCTGTATTCGTGGCACAGATAGGCCCCGATTAGCTGGCGCTTCTCATCGCTGATCTCCGCACCGTTCAGCCCGAGCATCTCCTCGATCTGGTCGTAGCGGGTCATGAACACGCGCCGCGTCTGCCAGTGGCGCGCCTCGAAATCCTTCAGCACGGCGTCGAGTTCGTCGCGCGCCTGTTGTACGGTCAGGGCGAGCACTTCGCCGACCAGCCGCTCGGTGCGGCTGGGGGCCGACCCGTTCTTCTGCCAGGCGATGTGGAACGGACGCACCACGACCCGCGACGGGTCGGCATGCAGTTTCAGGCGGTGGGTAAACAATTCCATCGCGGCGCGCATATCCCAGGCTGGTGTCGCATGTCGACACCAGCCCGGATGGCTAGGCGACGATCCGCGACGGTCCTGCCATGCTTCCGGCCGCCTTTGAAAGCCCCGAAATGGCACAATTGGCCAGTTGCAGGGCCAAAATCGATTCGGCCCCCTGATTTCGGTTCAATCCGGTCGGCATCAGGCCGTCGAAACACCCGCCATCGTTGGTCGTCGCCAGCGGCAGGTCGAGATCGTTTGCGCCGAGGAACCAGCCATAGGCCCGCTCGCCCTCCACGATCCAGCGCGGGTCGGTGGTCGCGGCAAACGCGGTAACGCAGGCATCGACCGTCGCCTGCGCCTCCAGCGGCTGCTGGTCGAATGGCAGCGGATCGGCATATTCCCGTCCGAAACTCTCGGTGCCGACCGCGCGGAACCGCCCCTCGGGCGATGTCTGCTTGTCGACGATCCAGTCCAGCGTCGCCAGTCCGCACTGGATCAGGTCGTTGCGCCCAAGCGTCATGCCCGCCTGGATCAGCGCCTGCGGCACACGGGCATTGTCATAGGCCAGCACGGTTTCAAACCACTCCCAGCCCGGACGCCGGACATCGCCCAGCAGGCGAAGCAGCACATCGGGGAACCGCGCCAGAATCTCGCGCGACAGGTCATGGCCCGGCCGGACTTCCAGCATCGCCGCCGCCCCGAGCATCGCGAAGGCTTGCGCGCGCGGGCTGCCCAGTTCGAACGCGATCGACGCGGTCGTATCGAACATCGCCGTTGCCCAGACCTTGTGCTTCGGCTCATACGCATCGCGCGCGGTGATGCCGAGCGCCCAGAGCGTACGGCCGTTGGAGTCTTCGGACCCGGCATCCTCGCACCAGGTGCGATCGAAGTTCATGAAATTACGGAACCGGCGCGTATCCGGGTTCCACGCATATTGCAGGAACGACGCGTAGATCGTCATCCACTTGTCACGGCGAACCGGGTCGACGTCCTCGGCCGCCGTCATCAGCATCAGCGCGCGACAGTTATCGTCGATGCAATATCCGTGGCGACGGTCGGGCACCGAATAGATCGAATGCTGCAACATGCCGGTCGCATCGCTCATCCGCTCGACTGCGGCGATATCGGCTTTCAGCGGCGACACCTTGATATGCGGCCGCACGATCCGGCGGGGCCGGGCCGTGACCATTGCCTGAATCTGCACCATCGTCGCCTCGGCCAGACGTGGCCAAATCATCGTCCGACCGCGGGCATAGGCGCGCGCCGAGAGCCGCTGGCGATCGCGCGTATTGGACAGCAGCCGGTCGATCTCGCGCGTGAAGGCGGCACTGTCCCGGAAATCGACGAGCACGCCGTGGCCATCCGCCAGAATCTCGGTGGCGTGGACATAGGGCGTCGACACGACCGCCTTGCCGACACCGATGGCATAGGACAACGTGCCCGACGTGATCTGCGCCGGATTGGTGTACGGCGTCGCGTAGATGTCGGCCGCCTGGAGGTAGTCGATCAACGCGTCATATTCGACGAACTCGTCGATGAAGACGACATTGTCTCCGACACCGGCCTTCATGGCCTGCGCCTTCAACCGATCGCGATACGCCTCGCCCTCGTGCGCGACCAGATTGGGATGAGTCGCCCCAAGCACCACATACAACAGGTTGGGATGGCGTGATACGAGGGCCGGCATCGCCTCGATCAGCGTCTCGATGCCCTTGTTGGGGGCCAGCAGGCCGAACGTCAGGACGACTTCGCGACCGTCCCAGCCGAACTGCGCCTTCATCGTGTCCGGCTCGAGCATCGCGCGGTCGGGAACGCCGTGCGGGATCATCACGATCTGTTTCTGGTTGGCGCCATAGACGCGCTGCAGGATTTCACGCCCGCGCTCGGCCATGACGATGATCTTGGCCGCGCGCTGCAACAGGCCCTCCATGACGCGGCGTTCGTCAGGATTGGGCGCTTCCAGCACGGTGTGCAGCGTCACGATGACCGGCAACGTGGTCCGGTCGAGCAGCGCGAGCAGGTAATCACCGGCGGGGCCGCCATAGATGCCATATTCATGCTGCACCCAGATGGCCTGCGCGCCACTCGACTCGATCGACCGGGCGGCCGCCGCATAGGCGATGCGATCATCCTGCGGGATCGCGCACACGACCGCCGGCGGATAGGCATACCGGCCGGGATGATCGTCCATCGCGTAGACATCGACGGTGACATCGGGAAACTGCGCACGCATTGCGGTATACACGTCGGTCGTGAACGTCGCGAGACCACATTTACGCGGCAAAAAATTACCGATCAGCGCCAGATGTTCGATCGTCGATCCCCTGTCCAGTTCGCGGGCCATGCCATGCCACCTTCGTCTCTATGAGCCTGTAGGCGCAATCCGCCCCATTTGTTCAATAAAACGAAAGCGATGCCGGAAAGTTGCATAAGGGCCACACCGGAACCACCGGAATCGTCCCGCCGCAGTCCCGTCGTTCATCCGCGACCACGATATCCCGCCACGCCCTGATCGGGCAGCCACAGGTCGGCCGGCGGCGGACCCGACTGCCAGAACACGTCGATCGGGATGCCGCCGCGCGGATACCAGTAGCCGCCGATCCGCAGCCAGCGGGGGGCCATTTCGGTGAACAGCCGCTCGCCGATGCCGACCGTACAATCCTCGTGAAACGCCGCGTGATTGCGGAACGAACCCAGAAACAGTTTCAGCGATTTTGATTCGACAATCGTCGCGTCGGGCACATAATCAATCACCAGATGCGCGAAATCGGGCTGCGCCGTCACCGGGCACAGCGACGTGAACTCGGGCACCGCGAACCGCACCAGATAGGTGCGGCCGGGGCGCGGGTTGGGAACATAATCCAGCGCCGCCTCTTGCGGGGACTGGGGCAAGGGCGTCGTCTGGCCAAGAAGCTTCGGTGTCATGGAGAATATGTAGGATATGGCGCGCACGAAGCAAAGACCGACCATTCTGGTCCCGATCCTCGGCGATCAACTGACCCCGGGCATCGCATCGCTGCGCGACCGCGACCCGGACGAGACCATCGTGCTGATGATGGAGCTGGACGAGGAAACGACCTATGTCCGCCATCACAAGCGCAAGATCGCGTTCATCCTGTCGGCGATGCGCCACCATGCCGAACGGCTGCGGTCGCTGGGCTGGACCGTCGACTACATCACGCTGGACGATCCCGACAGCAGCGGCAGCTTCACCGGCGAGGTCGCGCGCGCGATCGGCCGCCACGACCCCGAGCGGATCGTCGTCACCGAAGCGGGCGAATTCCGCGTGGCGGCAATGCTCGACGCCTGGGAAACGATCTTCGGTATCCCCGTCGAGATCCGCGCCGACGACCGCTTCATCGCCACCCATGCCGAGTTCACCGCCTGGGCCGAAGGGCGCAAGCAGTGGCGAATGGAATATTTCTACCGCGACATGCGCCGCAAGACCGGGCTGCTGATGGAAGACGATGGCAAGCCGGTCGGCGGCCAGTGGAACTTCGACAGCGACAATCGCAAACCCGCCAAGCGCGACCTGATGATGCCGCGCCCGCTGTCCTTCGCCCCTGACATGGTCACCAACGATGTTCTCGCGCTGGTCGCAGACCGCTTCGCCGACCATCCCGGCAAGCTCGACGGCTTCGACTTCGCGGTGACGGCGGAGGATGCGATGCGGCAACAGACGCACTTCATTCAACACGCCCTGCCGGGCTTCGGCGATTATCAGGACGCGATGCTGACCGGCGAGCCGTGGCTGTGGCATTCGATCCTGTCGCCCTACATCAACTGCGGCCTGCTCGACCCGCTGACGCTGGTTCAGGCGGTGGATACGGCGTACCATGCCGGCACGGTGCCGCTGAACGCAGCGGAAGGGTATATCCGCCAGGTGATCGGCTGGCGTGAATTCGTGCGCGGGATCTACTGGCATGAGGGGCCGGACTATGTGAACCGCAACGCACTGAATGCCACGCGGTCCCTTCCCGGCTTCTACTGGACCGGCGACACCGACATGCACTGCCTGTCGCAGGCGATCGGCCAGACGCTCGACCATGCCTATGCCCATCATATCCAGCGGCTGATGATTACCGGCAATTTCGCGCTGCTGATCGGGGCCGACCCGGCCCGGGTCCATGAATGGTATCTGGAGGTCTATGCCGACGCCTATGAATGGGTCGAGCTGCCCAACACGCTGGGGATGAGCCAGTTCGCCGACGGTGGCCTGCTCGCGTCGAAGCCCTATGCCTCGTCAGGCGCTTATATCAACCGCATGTCCGATTACTGCCGGTCGTGCCGCTATGACGTAAAGCAGCGGATCGGCGACGACGCCTGCCCGTTCAACGCGCTGTACTGGGATTTCATCGACCGCAACCGGGACACGCTGGCGGCCAATCCCCGCATGGGTATGCCATACCGCACATTTGAAAAGATGAGCCGGCAAGACCAAGAATCGACGCTGGAACAGGCTACCCGTTTTATGAAAACGCTCGACGGCGGCAAAACAGCGCGCTAAACGACTCGGACATCATGAAGGGAGACGGACATGGACGCTCTGGTGACAACCGAATGGCTGGCTGGCGAACTGGGGGCAAGCGACCTGCGCGTGGTCGACGCGACCTATTTCCTGCCGGAACACCAGCGTGATGCCGCGGCCAATTACGACGCGGCGCACATTCCGGGTGCCGTCTTCATGGACCTGGCCGAACTGGCCGACGGATCGTCGGGCCTGCCGATGATGCTGCCCAGCCCCGAAAAATTCGCCAGCCGGATGCAGTCGCTGGGGCTTGGCGACGGCAGCCGCATCGTCCTGTACGACGCCTCGCCGCTGCACACGGCCGCACGCGCCTGGTGGATGCTGCGCACGTTCGGCGCGCATGACGTCGCCATCCTCGACGGCGGGCTTGCCAAATGGATCGCCGATGGCCGGAAAACCGCGTCAGGCAAGGAAACGCTGCGCCATCGCCACTTCACCGTGTGGCACGACGCGACCAGCGTGCGCACGCTCGACCAGATCAAGGCCAACGTCGAATCCGGCGCGGAACAGGTGCTCGACGCGCGCTCGGCCGCCCGCTTCACGGGCGAGGAACCCGATCCGCGCCCGGCCACCCACGCCGGCCACATCCCGGGGTCAAAGAACCTCTACTACGCCCGCCTGTTCAACGACGACGGGACGTGGAAGACAGGTGATGCGCTGCGGGCCGAATATGACGCGGCCGGTATCGACCTGAACAAGCCGCTGGTGACGACCTGCGGGTCGGGCATCACCGCGTCGGTCCTGGCTTTCGGCGCGCACCTGCTGGGTGGCAAGGCGGCCCTGTACGACGGCAGCTGGTCGGAATATGGCGCGGACCGGACGACACAGAAAGCAACGGGACCGGCGTGAACCAGAACGACTCCGACACCCCGCTCCGCGACGCCACCCGCGTCGTCGGGGCGGGCCGACGCCCCGAATGGACCGCCGGCGTGGTCAACACGCCGGTGTGGCGAGCCTCGACCATCCTGTACGATTCGGTCGCCGATCTGCGCGCCGGGGCGGCGGGCGACACCCACCACCGGCTGTTCTACGGCCGCAAGGGAACGCCGACCCAGTGGAGCTTGGCCGACGCGCTGACCAGCCTGGAAACGGGAGCGGAGGGCACGTTCCTGTACGGGTCCGGCGTCGCGGCGATCGCCGCCGCCCTGCTGTCGGTCCTGTCGCCGGGTGACGAGCTCCTGTGCCCCGACAGCGCCTATGATCCGACGCGCGGCCTGGCCAACGGCCTGCTGCGGCGGTTCGGGATCACGACCCGCTTCTACGACCCACTGGTCGGGGCTGGCATGGCCGACCTGATTGGTCCCGCTACCCGCGCGATCCTGATGGAAAGTCCCGGCAGCCTCAGCTTCGAGGTGCAGGACATCCCCGCCATCGTCGCGGTGGCGCGCGCGAACGGCATTGTCACCCTGCTCGACAACACCTGGGCGACGCCGCTGTATTTTCCAGCGATCGGCCACGGCGTCGACCTGTCGATTCTGGCCTGCACCAAATATATCGTCGGCCACAGTGACGCGATGCTCGGGTCGGTCACCGCCGGTCCGGGTCATTTCGCGAAGCTGCGCGATACCAGCTTCCAGCTGGGCCAGATCGCCAGTCCTGACGATTGCTGGCTTGGCAGTCGCGGCCTGCGGACCATGGCGGTCCGGCTGAAACAGCATCAATCGAGCGCGCTGGAGATCGCCCATTGGCTGAAACGCCAGCCCGGCGTCGCGCAGGTTCTCCATCCCGCCCTGTCCGATTGCCCCGGCCACGAGCATTTCCTGCGCGATTTCAAGGGGTCGACAGGGCTGTTCTCGATCGTGCTGCACGGCGGCGATGACGCCGCCCGCGCGGCGCTGATCGACGGGCTGGCGCTGTTTGGTATCGGCTACAGCTGGGGCGGGTTTGAAAGCCTGGCCCTGCCGGTCGATCCGCATCGCCACCGCACCGTCACCAGCCGCGCGACGGCCGGCCCGATGATCCGGTTGCAGATCGGACTGGAGGATCCCGCCGACCTGATCGCCGATCTGGATGCCGGGCTGGCGCGCTTTCGGGCGGCCCGCGGCTGACCCGGCTCGCGCGAGTCCGGCGACACCAAGCATCGGACACTGTTGCGCTTACGCAACATCGCGCGCCTCAAACCCCGGATCAGCGCAGGAAAGTTCTTGTGCGTCGCAACACCGGCTGTCATGCCGGTGTCACCGAAGGGCAGACCGCGCGGGGCTTTACAGCCTGACAGATGCGGCATCCTAGGATGCAGGCGGGGACATCGCGATTTTCCGGTTTCGAAAGGGAAACGATGCGCTTCTCCACGATTATCATTGCCGGCCTCGGCCTTGCCGCTGCCACGCCTGCCTTCGCGCAGGACACTGCCCCCCCGCCACCGGTCAAGGTTTCCGGATCGGTCGGCCTCGTCAGCGACTATCGTTTCCGCGGTGTCTCGCAGTCGGATGAAGGTCTGGCCGTACAGGGCGGCATCACCATCGCCCATGAAAGCGGTCTGTATATCGGCACCTGGGCATCCAACCTGTCGGGCTGGGGTACGTTCGGTGGCCAGAACATGGAACTGGACCTGATCGCCGGCTACAAGTTTCCGGTCGGCGGCAGCGGCACGCTGGACGTCGGCGCGACCTGGTACATGTACCCGCGCGGCTTCGACAACACCGACTTCATCGAACCCTATGCCAAGCTGTCGGGTACGCTCGGGCCGGCCAGCCTGACCGCCGGCGTCGCCTATGCGCCCAAGCAGGAGGCACTGGGTGCTTGGTCGAGCAACGGGACGCTGGCCGCCGCCGGCATCTATGACAATCCCGGCGACAAGAACGACAACCTCTACATCTGGGGCGACATCAGCTCGGCGGTTCCCAATACGGGCCTGACCGCGAAGGCGCATATCGGCTATTCCAACGGCAACGAAGGGCTTGGACCGTTCGCAACCAGCGTCGCGCCGACCGGCGAGTATGTCGACTGGCTGATCGGTGCCGATTACGTCATCCCCAACACGCCGCTCACGCTCGGCATCGCCTATGTCGACACCGACATTTCGGAGCGGGACTCGGCCTATCTGCAGCCCAGCTTCAGCAAGGGCCAGGACGGCACCGGCTCGATCGCCGACGCCCAGGTCGTCTTTTCGCTGACTGCCGCATTCTGACTATCCTTATCTGACCCCTGCGCTGGCAGGGGTCTGATTTCGGCATACGGCAGATACAAGAAAGGGCGGCCCCGCGGGACCGCCCTTTTTCGTTATGCACGTCGGCGGCAGTGTTACTGCGCGGCCGCCCGTGCGTCCTGTCCGTCACCCTCGGGCGCAGCGACGATGTCACGCGTCGTCGAACCCTTGTCGATGACGTTGGTGTCGGGATCGCCGACGCTGGACCGGACCCCAGCCTCGGCGGTATCGCCACCAGCTGCGTTGACCGTTGCCGATTCCGACACGCTGCGTGGTGCGGCACCGCCGAACAGCGCATCCAGCGTCTGGGCGTTGGCGGCGGTATCCTGCGGCCGGGCGGCACCGGGTGCTGGCGGCACCAGCGCGAAATCGGGCGGGATCACCAGCGGCGCCTGACGCGCGACCGCGAATTCGTCGGGACGCGCCCGGTCGAACCCGCGCTTGCCGCAACCGGAGAGGAGGGCGACACAGGCGAGGCCTGCGGCGATCGGCACCAACTTACGCATTGCTATTCTCCACTGGGGCAGCGCCCGGCTTGTCGCGCACAAGGAAGGCTCGCACAAGCAGGACGAGCACTCCTATCGTAATCGCCGCATCGGCGACATTGAAGACCAAAAACGGACGCCACGCGCCGATATGCAGATCGGCGAAATCGACGACATGGCCGACCCGCGCCCGATCGGCGATATTGCCGATCGCTCCGCCCAGTATAAGTCCCAGGGCGATCTGATCCCCCCGTCGCGGCTCGCGCTTCATCCAGATGGCGACACCGACCGCGATCGCCCCCGTCATCGCCACCAGCAACCAGCGGGCGGCATTGGTGTCGGCGGTCAGCAGCCCCAGCGAAATGCCGTAGTTCGGCACGAAGCGCAGGTCGAAGAACGACACGATCTCACGCGCATCGCCCAGCGTGTCGATACCCAGCCCCCGCGTGACCGCCCATTTGCTCCCCTGGTCGGCCAGCAGGATCGCCGCCGCCGTGACGAACCCGGCCATCGGCACTTTACGCATGTCCGACCACCGCCTCGCACCGTCCGCACAACGCACCATCCGCGCTCACGTCGGGCAGGTGCCGCCAGCAGCGCCCACATTTGGCATAGGCCGTGCGCGTCGCCGTGACCGCATCGCCTTCGCGCACATCGGCGACGATGAACGCCTCAGCCAGCGCCTCCGGCGTCAGCAGCAGATCGGGCACGGTCACTTCCGCTTCCAGACTGGAGCGAACGACCTTGTCGCGACGCAGCGGCTCGATCGCCTCGGTCACCTGCGTGCGCAGACGGCGGACATCGCTCCAGGCCGTGGCAACGCCGTCATCGCCCGGCAATTCCGCCAGCTCCGGCCATTCCAGCAGATGCACCGAGCCATCCTCGCTGGGGTACCGCGCCTGCCACACCTCCTCGGCGGTGAAGCACAGCACCGGTGCGGCATAGCGCACCAGCGCATGGAACAACATGTCGAGCACTGTCCGGTATGCGCGCCGCTTCGGATCGGTCGCGGCGTCGCAATACAGCGAGTCCTTGCGGATATCGAAGAAGAACGCCGAAAGATCCTCGTTCGCGAAATCGGTCAGCAGGCGGACATAGCGGTTGAACTCGAACGCCTCAGCCGCCTCGCGCAACTCGCGATCGAGCCGACCGAGCAGCGTCAGCACATACCGCTCCAGCTCGGGCATCTCCGCGACCGGCATCCGCTCGGCCTCGTCATAGCCCTCAAGCGCGCCCAGCAGATACCGGAACGTGTTGCGCAGCTTGCGATAGGCGTCCGACGCGGTCGACAGGACTTCCTTGCCGATCTTCACATCCTCGAAATAGTCGACCGAGGCCGCCCACATACGCAGGATGTCCGCGCCGCTCTCACCGATGATCTTCAACGGATCGACGACGTTGCCAAGGCTCTTGGACATCTTGCGCCCCTGCCCGTCCAACGCGAAGCCGTGGGTCAGGACCGCGTCATAGGGCGCGCGCCCGCGCGTGCCGCAGGATTCGAGCAACGACGACTGGAACCAGCCGCGATGCTGGTCGGACCCCTCGACATACAGGTTGGCGCGAACACCCGCGCCGTAGCGCGCCTCGATGACGAAGGCATGGGTCGACCCGGAATCGAACCACACGTCGAGAATGTCGCTCTGCGGCTCGTAATCGGCCAGCACATAGGACTCGCCCAGCAGCGTCTGATGGTCGGCGGTGAACCACGCATCGGCACCGCCCGCCTCGAACGCCGCGATGATCCGGGCATTGACGGCCGGATCGTTCAGATACTGGCCGGTCTGGCGGTGGACATACAGCGCGATCGGCACGCCCCAGGCGCGCTGGCGGCTGATGACCCAGTCGGGCCGTCCCTCGACCATCGCGCGGATACGGTTCTGCGACCGCGCCGGCACCCAGCGGGTCCGCTCGATCGCGTCCAGCGCGACCTCGCGCAGGGACGCGCCGTTATCGGCCGAGACAGGCGCGTCGTCCTTCACCGCCGTCAGGAACGACGTCAGTGAGTTGAGCAGGCTGTCGTCGTCCTTTGCGACGTCCTGCTTGCGGTCGATCGGGATGAACCACTGCGGCGTGCAGCGGAAGATGACCTTTGCCTTGGATCGCCAGCTGTGCGGATAGCTGTGCTTGAAGTCGTCCGACGCCGCCAGCAATCCGCCGCTTTCGCGCAGGTCGGTACAGATCGGCCCGTCGGCGGCGACGAACTTCTTGTTGATGACGCTGCCCTGACCGCCCAGCCAGCCCCAGTCGGCGCGGTACATACCGGCACCGTCGACCGCAAAGACCGGGTCGATGCCGTTCGCCTTACACAATGCGAAATCATCCTCACCGTGGTCGGGGGCCATGTGGACCAGCCCGGTGCCGGCGTCGGTCGTTACGAAGTCCCCGGCCAGCAACGGACGCGGCGTCGCGAAAAATCCGCCCAGCGCATGCATCGGATGGCGCGCAGTCGCCCCCTCCAAAGCCGCGCCCTTGATGAACGCGACGAATTCATGAGCGTCGGCCCCGATCCGCTTCAGGAAGCCCGGCAGCAAAGGCTCGGCCACCAGCATCCGCCGGCCGGCAACCTCGATCAGCAGGTAATCAAGCGCCTCGCCATAGGCGAGCGCCTGGTTGACCGGAATCGTCCACGGCGTCGTCGTCCAGATGACCGCCAGCGCCCCTTCCGCGATGCGAGCCTCGGGCGCGTCGACAATCTCGAACCCGACGTCGATCTGGGTCGACACCACGTCTTCATATTCGACCTCGGCATCGGCCAGCGCGGTCTTTTCGACCGGCGACCACATGACCGGCTTCGCCCCGCGATACAGTTGGCCGCTCTCGGCAAACTTCAGCAATTCACCGACGATTGTCGCCTCGGCGGCATAGGTCATCGTCAGATACGGGTCGGCCCAGTCGCCCATGATGCCCAGCCGCTGGAACTGGTCGCGCTGCACGTCGACCCACCGGTCGGCATAGGCGCGGCACTCGGCGCGGAACTGCGCGACCGGCACCTGATCCTTGTCGAGCTTCTTCGCGCGATACGCCTCCTCGACCTTCCACTCGATCGGCAGGCCGTGGCAGTCCCAGCCGGGGACGTAGGGCGCGTCCTTGCCCATCAGGCTCTGGCTGCGGACGATGATGTCCTTCAGCACCTTGTTCATGGCGTGACCCATGTGAATGTCGCCATTCGCATACGGTGGGCCGTCATGCAGGATGAACCGCTCGCGCCCGTCGCGCTCGGCGCGCAACCGGTCGTACAGGCCGATCTTCGCCCAGCGTTCCAGGATCGCCGGCTCCTTGGCTGCAAGCCCGGCCTTCATCGGAAAGTCGGTCTTCGGCAGGAAGACGGTGTCGCGCCAGTCGCGCTGCGGTTCGGTCGTTTCGGTCATGGTTCGTTGCGCCTTAGGATGGCCCGGGCGGTCGCGCAATCGGCGTCCATCTGGCGGATAAGCGGCTCCAGCCCGTCGAACTTCGCCTCGGGCCGGATATAGTCGATCAGGTCGACCTCCAGCCTGCGCCCGTACAGGTCGCCGGCGAAGTCGAAGAAATATGGTTCGAGCAGTTCCTTGGGCGGATCGAAGCTGGGCCGGATCCCCAGATTGGCCGCGCCTTCAAGGATCGTCCCGTCATCCAGCCGCCCGCGCACCGCATAGATGCCGTAGGCGGGGCGCAGATATTTGCCCATGTCGAGGTTGGCGGTCGGATAGCCGATCGTCCGCCCGACCTTGTCGCCGTGCTGGACGACACCCTCGATCCGATAGGGCCGCGTCAGCAGCCGCGTGGCGGTGCGCGGGTCGCCGGCGCGCAGCGCGTCGCGGATGCGGCTGGACGATACCGCCTCGCCGTCCAGCGTCACCGGGCCGACCGTCTCGACCGCAAACCCCTGCGCCGCGCCCAGCGCCGCCAGGACGCCGACATTGCCGCTGCGCGCATGACCGAAGGTGAAATCCTCGCCCGTCACCACCCCGGCGATACCCAGCCGCGAAACCAGTCGCTCGGCCACGAAGGCGGCGGCGTCCAGCCCGGCGAGCGCGGCATCGAACCCGAACACGACCATCGCATCGGCCCCGGCTTCGGCGAACAGCCGCTCGCGCTGGTCCAGCGTCGTCAGCCGGAACGGACGGACGTCGGGCCTGAAGTACCGCACCGGATGCGGATCGAACGTCGCGACCAGCGCCGGTCGCCCCTGCGCGCGCGCCAGCGCCACCGCGCGGCCGACCACCGCCTGGTGTCCCAGATGAAATCCGTCGAAGTTCCCAAGCGCGACGATGCCCCCGGCAAGCCCGGGCGGCACCTGCGCGCTGCCGTCCAGCCGCTGCATCTGCCCGGCTATACGGATCGTATCAGGTCCGCGCCAGCGTTACGAAGCTGTGTGCCGGCGCTGTGCCGTCGACCGGCCAGTCCGTCCGCGACACCTCGTGCCAGCCGGCGAACGCGGGTACATGCGCGTCCCCTGCCGGCGACACATGCACCTCGGTCAGTTCGATCCGATCGGCCAGCGGCAGGAACAGCGCAAAGATCTCCGCGCCGCCGATCACCGCCACGTCGCCATCCCCGGCCAGCGCCAGCGCCTCGTCTACCGAATGGACGACCTCCACGCCCGCCGCCGACCATTGCGGATCGCGGGTCAGGACAATGTGCCGCCGACCGGGCAGCGGCGATGGAAAGCCGTCGAACGTCTTGCGCCCCATCACCATCGGCTTGCCCATCGTCTGCGCCTTGAACCGGCGCAGGTCCGCCGGCAGCCGCCACGGCAGTTGCCCGTCGCGGCCGATGACACCGTTGTCGGCACGGGCGAGGTGGAAGGTGATCGTCATGGGTGCGGGGTAAGGCCGGTGGCGGCGCATGTCGATGGCGATCAGCGTCCTCCCGTCGTCCTCGCCTGCGCGAGGGTTACAGAATGTCAGACCGCTACGTCCCCGCGGATAGGCGGATGCGGATCATAGCCCTCGACCACGAAATCCTCGATGGCATAGTCGTCGATCGACGCCGGATGCCGCGCGAGACGCATCGTCGGCACCGGGCGCGGGACGCGGGCGATCTGCTCGCGCACCTGATCCAGATGGTTCAGATAGATATGAACGTCGCCACCGACCCACACCAGTTCACCCGGCGTCAGCCCCGCCTGTTGCGCGATCATCAGCAGCAAAGCCGACGCGCCGGTCCAGTTGAAACTGGCCCCCAGGAACAGGTCGCAGGAGCGTTGATACAACAGGCAGTTCAACCGCCCGCGCCCGTCGACATGGAATTGATAAACCATGTGGCACGGCGGCAGCGCCATCTGGTCGAGTTCGCCGACATTCCAGGCGTGAAACAACATCCGCCGGCTGGTCGGATTGCTCCTGAGCGTGTCGATCAGCGTCGCGATCTGGTCGTGCGCCCGGCCCGCGTTGTCGACCCAGCGTCGCCATTGCCTGCCGTACACCGGTCCCAGTTCGCCCCAGGCGGCGGCGAAGTCGGCATCGGCGACGATCCGCGCCTCGAACGCGGCCTGCGTGATCGTCTCGCCGGTCGTCTTGCGGTAATGCGCCAGCGGCCAGTCGCTCCAGATCGTGACGCCGTTGACCAGCAGATCGCGGATATTGGTGCCGCCGGTCAGGAACCACAGCATCTCGCGCACCGCCGTCTTCCAGTAGACGCGCTTCGTGGTCAGGATCGGCACCTGTCCCTGCGACAGATCGAACCGCACCAGCTCGCCGAACACCGACCGCGTTCCCACCCCGGTCCGGTCGATCCGCTCGTCGCCCCGATCGAGGATCCGGGCGCACAGATCCTGATATTGCTGGTCGGGCGATGCCATCAGCTGAGCCGGCATGGTCGGATCGCCGCCGGTTCGGGCCGCGTGCCGGTCGGGCGAAACGCAGCGAGATACCCGCCCGCCGACCGCATTTCCTCCATCGCCACCTGGGTATAACCGACCGCCGCGAACTCGCACTTCAGCAGCGCGGGCGGCGTCCCGTGATTCCGCGTCGACCGGTTCGCATCGACCACCACGACCAGCCCGTCGGCCTTGAGCGACGGCCGCAACCGCCACAGAAACTCATAGGGCTGCGCGATCTCGTGATACATGTGAACCATCAGCACGCGGTCGAAACTGGCCGGCGGCAATTTGGGGTCGCTCGGCTCGCCCAGTTTCACGCTGACATTGTCCAGCCGCTCGCGCGCGACCCGTTCGGCCAGCGCATCGCGAAACGGCGGCGAAATATCCTCGGCCAGCACACGCCCGTCCGGCCCGACCCGCTGCGCCAGCCGGATCGTGTAATAGCCCTCGCCCGCGCCGATATCGGCGACCGTCATGCCAGGGCGGATCATCGCCTTGTCCATGACCAGCCCGGCCTCGTTCAACCGGTCGCGCGCCTCCTCGTTCGACCAGCGCGCCGACACGATGGTCGCGACCGGCCGGTCGGCCGCGGGGAATGGCCCCACGGTGTCGGGCTTGTCGCGGATCAGCGGTTTCGACCCGTCGCAGCCGATCAGCACCGCCGACAGCGCGAATGCGCCGGCGATGACGACGACACCGAACCGGGTCGAGCGACGCATCAATCCACGTCCTCCACCTCGACCGCTTCGCCACTGACGCGCTGCGACAGGGCGGCGGACATGAACTCGTCGAGATCGCCGTCCAGCACGTCGCCCGGCGCGGTCGACACCACGCCGGTGCGCAGGTCCTTCACCATCTGGTACGGCTGCAGGACATAGGACCGGATCTGGTGACCCCAGCCGATATCGGTCTTGCTGTCGTTTTCGGCATTGGCCGCCGCCTCGCGGATCGCCAGCTCGCGCTCGTACAGGCGGGCGCGCAGCTGGTTGTACGCTTCGGCCTTGTTCTTGTGCTGCGACCGCTGGTTCTGGCACTGCACGACGATACCGGTCGGGATATGCGTGATACGCACCGCCGAGTCGGTCGTGTTGATGTGCTGACCACCCGCGCCCGATGCGCGATAGGTGTCGATCCGCAGGTCGCTTTCGTTGTATTCGACCTCGATATTGTCGTCGATCACCGGATAGACCCAGACCGACGCGAACGACGTGTGCCGCCGCGCCGCGCTGTCATAGGGGCTGATCCGCACCAGCCGGTGGACGCCGCTCTCGGTCTTGGCGAAACCGTACGCGTTCTCGCCCTTCAGCAGCAGCGTGGCCGACTTGATGCCCGCCTGCTCACCCGAATGCTGGTCGATCAGCTCGACCCTCATGCCGCGCCGTTCCGCCCAGCGGGTGTACATCCGGCTGAGCATGCCGGCCCAGTCCTGGCTCTCGGTCCCGCCCGCGCCCGCATTGACCTCGATATAGGTATCGTTGCCGTCGGCCTCGCCAGCCAGCAGCGCCTGCACCTTGTCGTGGTTCGCGCGCTTGGCGAGCGCGGCCAGCGCCTCGACGCCCTCCGCCTCCATCGCGGTGTCGCCCTCGGCCTCGGCCATCTCGATCAGTTCGACGGTGTCGCTGACCTCGGACTGGATCGCCCGCGTCGCGGTGATCGCCTCGTCCAGCCGGCGACGCTCGCGCATCACCTCCTGCGCGGCCTTGGGGTCGTTCCACAACGCCTGATCCTCGACGCGCGCATTCAGCTCGTCCAGGCGGCGCAAAGCGCGGTCCCAGTCGAGGAAGCGGCGCAGCAGCGCCAGCGCGTCGTTGATGGTGTCGACATGTGCCTGCGCTTCAGCGCGCATGGGGTATTCTCCGAATGGATCGTGACGCCCGGACATACGGGCATCGGCAATATGGGGGCGCTAGTAGATTCCGCCCTCTCTTTGCAAGAAATCGCTGTCGCGCGGGGCCTGCGCGCGCGGTGCGGTGGCGGTCGCGCGCGCGGCGGGTGCAGCCGGTCCGGCCCGGCGCGCGGCACGGCGCGGCTCGCTCTCGGGCTTGAACGCTTCCCAGATCACAGCCGGTTTCGGATCGTCGAGCGACGGCCATGTGCCATAGACCGGCCGGCCGCTCGCGCGGTCGATGCGGACCATGCGGATACCCGGCGGCGCGCGGAACGGCAGGACCGGCAGGCCCTCATACGCCTTGGTCGCGAACTGCTTGAAGATCGGCGCGGCCAGCGTACCGCCCTGCGCCGCACCGCCCAGGTTTCGCGGCGTGTCATACCCGATGTACAGGCCACCGACGAATTGCGGGGTGCCGCCGATGAACCAGACGTCGGTCGGTCCGGTGTTCGTCCCCGTCTTGCCGAAGATCGGCCGGTTCAGATCGCGCAATGTCGTGGCGGTACCGCGCTGGATCACGCCTTCGGTGATGTGGACCATCTGGAACGCGGTCTGGGCGTTCATCACCTGCTTCTGACGAGTCACCGGCCGCGGCATCGCCTTGCCGTTCCAGTCGGGCGCATTGCAGTCGTCGCACGGCTGCCATTTTTCCGGCCAGATCACCTGCCCGCGCCGGTTCTGGACGAAATCGATCAGCGTCGGCGCACCGCCGCGCCCCTGATTGGCCAGGATCGCATAGGCGTTGACCATCCGGCTGACCGTCGTCTCGCCCGCTCCCAGCGCAAACGACAGGTACGGCGCATAGGTGCCGATCCCGACGCGCTTCATCAGGCCGGTGACCGGCACCATGCCGGTCTGCGCGGCCGCGCGCACCGTCATCAGGTTGCGCGACTGTTCGATGCCCCAGCGCATCGTGTGCGGCCCCGCGCCACGCGAATTACCGAAATTGCGGAAGCATTTCTGCCCCAGCCGCGCGCCCTGATAGACGCAGAACGGCCCGTCGACGATGATCGACGCCGGCGTCATCCCGCCGTCCAGCGCGGCCGAATAGACGATCGGCTTGATCGTCGATCCCGGCTGGCGCATCGCCTGCACCGCGCGGTTGAACGACTGGATCCGCGCGTCGAACCCGCCCTGCATCGCCAGCACGCGGCCGGTCGCCGGCTCCTCGACCACGAACCCGCCCGAGATCTTGGGGATCGAGCGCAACGCGAAGTGGCCGCCCTCGGGCGCGACGGCGATGATATCGCCCGGTTGCAGCGCGGCAAAGGCAGTCCCGCCCTTCGCGCGCACCGGCATCTGCGCGGCGCTGCGCGGCAGCTCGCCGGTCTGGCCGGACGCAAAGCCGATCCGCGCGGCCGAGGAATCGCGGTCGATCACGATCGCGGCACGCCAGTCCTTGTAATCCAGCCCGATGTTGGTCGCGACCAGCGCACCAAGCCAAGCCTCGTCCTCGAACGGCTTGCGCTCGATCGGCCCGGACCAGCCACGCCCGCGCTCGAACCGCAACAGCCCGTCGCGCAGCGCGTCCTGCGCCAGTTCCTGCAACCGCGTGTCCAGCGAGGTGCGCACCCACAGCCCGCCCGAATAGACGCTGTACGGGCCGTCCTTGGCATTCTCGCCGAACCGGTCGATCAGCTCGCGGCGCACCGCCTCGACGAAATAGCCGCCGACCGGCTGGAACTTCGGTGCACGGCGAACGATCGTCCCCAGCGGCGCGGCATTCGCCTCGGCAAAACGGCGCTGGTCGATGAAACCGTTCTTCAGCATCTCGCGCAACACGTAATTGCGCCGGTCGAGCGCGCGCTGGGTATGCCGCACCGGGTTATAGTTGGACGGTCCCTTGGGCAGGATCGCGAGATAGGCCATCTGCGCCAGGCTCAGTTCGTCCAGTTCCTTGTCGAAATAGGCGTGGCTCGCCGCCTCCACCCCAAACGCGTTGCGGCCCAGCGCGATCTGGTTGAGGTACAGCTCCAGGATCTGCGGCTTGGTCAGCGTATCCTCGATCTTGTAGGCGAGGATCGCTTCCTTCAGCTTGCGCGTCGGCGAATATTCGTCGCCGATCAGCAGGTTCTTCGCGACCTGCTGGGTGATGGTCGACCCGCCCTTGGCGCGCTTGCCCGATCCGATCTTCGACGCGTAATCGACCACCGCGCCGGCAAGGCCCGGATAATCGACGCCGTGATGCTCGAAGAACGTCTTGTCCTCGGCCGCCAGAAACGCGTTGATGAGATCCTTGGGATATTCGGCGAAGGCCAGTTCGACCCGCCGTTCACGCGCATAGGACTGGATCGGCGCACCATCTATGCCGCGCACGTTGGTCGGCAGCGGCGCCTCATAAGCCCGCAGCGAGTCGACCGACGGCAATTGCCGGATCACCAGCAACCACAGCAGGGCAACGCCGATCGCGGCCAGCAGGGCCACCGCCGCGATCGCCTTGACCCACCATCGCCCCCAGGCACGCGCGGCGAACCCGCGTACACGGCTGGTGACGGGAACGGGGTCTGCCCCAGCGGGTTCGGGAAAAGGGGACGCCATGACTATGGGGCTGCGTTTAGCAGGATTGGGCCGGGTTGGAAGCCGTCGTGACTTGCGGTCGGGCCGGACGGAATGATTGAACGACCAGCGGTGGCGTGCAGTCACCCCCCAATATCAACCGCCCCGGCGAAGGCTGGGGCCTAACAGGGAACATACGCCCGGCGGCGCGGGTCGCTCGTTTACGCCCCGTCCCGAAATTGGGCCCCTGCCTTTGCCGGGGGTGAAAGACAAAAGATGTCCCGGCTGTTCCCCCGCGCAGGTGGGGATCCAGGGCCACGACTGATGGAAATATTGGGCAAACCCGTCAATTGGCCGCCGGCAACCGCAACCGGACCATCAGCCCGCCCAGATCCTCGCTCTCCTCCAGCGCCACCGTGCCCTCGTAGATTTCCGCCACATCGCGCACGATCGCCAGCCCCAGCCCGGTGCCAGGCTTGCCGGAATCGAGCCGCACGCCGCGATCGAAGATCCGAACGCGTTGTTCCTCGGGGATACCCATCCCGTCATCCTCGATCAGGAACTCGACGAACCCGGCCTGCGCGCCGACCGTGACGAAGACGCTGCCGCCGCCATATTTCGCCGCGTTTTCGATGAGATTTCCGAGCATTTCGTCCAGATCCTGCCGCTCGACATGAACCTGCAGATCCCTTGGCCCGGCGACGTCGATCCGGACATGGCGATACAGCCGCCCGACCGCGCGCTCGACCGATTCCAGGCTGGGCCAGACATCGGCCCGGCTGTGCGCCGATCCTCGCCGGCCGACCGCCCGCGCGCGCGCCAGATGATGGTCGACCTGCCGCCGCATCGTCCGCGCCTCGCGCACCACCGTTTCGGCCAGGTCATCGGCCTGCGCGGTGGCGGCGTTCATGATGACGGTCAGCGGCGTCTTCAGCGCGTGCGCCAGATTGCCGGCATGTCGCCGCGCCTCCTCTGCCTGCCGCTCATTGTGAGCGATCAGCGCGTTCAGCTCCTCGACCATCGGCGCGACCTCGTCGGGCATCGCGCCATCGACCCGGTTGGACTGGCCGGCCCGCATCCGGGCGATCTCCTCGCGCACTTTGCGCAATGGCCACAGGCCGTAGAAGGTCTGGAGCGCCGCCAGAATAATCAGCCCCAGCGCGAGCAGGGCGAAACTGCGCACCAGCGTCCGCCGCAGCGTCGCGATCTGCGCGTCCAGCCCGTCGCGGCTCTGCGCCACCTGAAACCGCCAGCGCACCGGCGATTTCGGCAGAACCAGATCGCGCTCGACGATACGCAGCTTTTCGTCCGCGAACTGGCCGCTGTCATAGAAATGGATGCCGCGATCGTTATGCACCCCGCCATAGGTCAGCCGCCGGTCCCACAGCGACCGCGACGGGAACGGCTCACGCGCCTTGGCCGACACCTGCCAGTACAGTCCCGAATAGGGTTCCAGCACGCGCTGGTCGGCCAGTTCGCGGTTGAACCGCACCTCGCCCTGCGGGTCGATTTCCGCCGACACGATCAGCGCGTTCAGCACATATTCGAGCTGGTCGTCGAAATTGCGCGTCACCGCGGTCGACAGCACCCGATCCAGCGCATAGCCGCCGCCCGCCAGCAACACGACGATCCACACCGCCGCGATCAGGATCATCCGGCGCGACAGCGATCCCGTTGTCTTGGCCGGCACGCGCGGAGTCGGGTCGATCGTGTCGGTCATCGCGTCCGGGCCTTACGCCGCGGGATCTTCCAGGCTGTAGCCAAGACCCCGGATCGTCGTGATGACATCCTGACCCAGCTTCTTGCGGATGCGCGTAACAAACACCTCGATCGTATTGGAATCGCGATCGAAGTCCTGATCGTAGATATGCTCGATCAACTCGGTCCGGCTGACCACCTTGCCCTTGTGGTGGAGCAGGTAGCTGAGCAGCTTGTATTCCTGTGCGGTCAGCTTCACCGGCTCGCCCGCCCGCGTCACCTTGCCCGACCGGGTATCGAGGCGGATGTCCCCCGCGGTCAGTTCGGACGACGCATTGCCCGATGCCCGGCGGATCAGCGCGCGCAGGCGGGCGATCAGTTCCTCGCTCTGGAACGGCTTGGCGACATAGTCGTCCGCGCCCGCGTCCAGCCCGGCCACCTTGTCCGACCAGCTGTCGCGCGCGGTCAGGACCAGCACGGGCATCACCTTGCCCTCCTTGCGCCAGCGGTCGAGCACGGTCAGCCCGTCGATCTCGGGCAGGCCCAGATCCAGCACGACCGCGTCGTAATTCTCGGTCTGGCCCAGGAACAGCCCCTCCTCGCCATCGGTGGCAAGGTCGATGGCATAGCCCGCGCCCTCCAGCGTGTTCTTCAACTGGGTTCCCAGATTCGGCTCGTCCTCGACGATCAGAACGCGCATGCTATTTCCCTTTTCGTATGGGGCTATGGCTTTTCGACAGGCGGCGGGGTCAGCGTCCGGTCCGGCCGACGACCTGACCGGTCTGGCCATCGACATCGACCCAGATGACCGATCCATCGCGCAGGAACTTCAGCGTGTAAATGCCGCTGCGCGAATCGAAGTCGAAGCCGATATACTGGGCGCCGCCCATCGTCGGCACCACCCGCCGCTCGATCTCGGGCAGCGGCAGGATGCGACCGGTGCGCCGCGCGTCGAACGCGCGTTGCTGGTCGTTGCGCCGCTGTTCGGGTGCCTGGAACGCCATCGGTTCGGCCAGCGGAGGCTGAGCGATCGGCTGAGCGGCGGCAAGGGACGCAAGGAACAGGATCATCGTCATGGGGCTTTGCATAGGTCCACTGCGTTGAACAGCCTGTGAATGCGACCGTCAGCCAAGCGAAACTTGCCGCCGGCCCGCCTGTTCCCTAGGTGGCGCGGCATGGCCGCACCGATACTCGCATATGAAGGTCTGGGACTCGTACAGGGTTCCGGCTGGTTGTTCCGCAATCTCGACATCCACATCGGCGCGCGCGATCGCCTCGCGCTCATCGGCCGCAACGGCGCTGGCAAGACCACGCTGCTGAAGCTGATCGGCGGCAAGGTCGACAGCGACGAGGGCCGCCGCACGATCGTGCCGGGCACGCGCGTCATCCTGCTCGAACAGGAACCCGACCTGCGCGGCGTCGCGACCCTGCTCGACTATGTCATGGGCGGCGACGACGCGCCGCTCCGGCACGAGGCGGATGCGATCGCCGATCAGCTTGGCATCGACCTCTCGCGCGACGCATCGTCGGCTTCCGGTGGCGAGCGTCGCCGCGCCGCGATCGTCCGCGCGCTGGCGCAGGACCCCGACGTCCTGTTGCTCGACGAGCCGACCAACCATCTCGACATCGCCGCGATCGAATGGCTGGAGGACTGGCTGAAGCGGTTCCGCGGCGCGTTCGTCGTCATCAGCCACGACCGAACCTTCCTGACCCGCCTGACGAAGCAGACGCTGTGGCTGGACCGCGGCACCATCCGCCGCGCCGAAATCGGCTTTGGCGGGTTCGAGGCGTGGACCGATCAGGTCTATGCCGACGAAGCGCGGCAGGCCGAACGGCTCGACGCGCGGCTGAAGCTGGAGGAGCATTGGCTGCTGCGCGGCGTCACTGGCCGGCGCAAACGCAACCAGGGCCGCCTGACCAAGCTGCACGAGATGCGCGCCGAACGCGCGTCGATGCTGGGACCGCAGGGTGCCGCGAACCTGACCACCGCCAGCGACGATTCCAAGACCAAGGTCGTGATCGACGTGAAGGCGGTGTCGAAGGGCTTTGGCGAGGGCGACGCCCGCCGGACCATCATCGACACGCTGAACCTGCGCGTCACGCGCGGCGACCGGATCGGTATCGTGGGCCGCAACGGCGCGGGCAAATCGACGCTGCTGAAACTTCTGACCGGCGAGATCGAACCCGACAGCGGCTTCATCCGCCTCGCCAAGACGCTCGATGCCGTCGTCATCGACCAGCAACGCAGCCTGATGGCCCCGGAAAAGACGGTGCGCGAGGTCGTGGCCGACGGCGGCGAATGGATCGACGTGCTGGGCGTGCGCAAGCACATCCACGGCTATCTGAAGGAGTTCCTGTTCGACCCCAACATGGTCGAGGCCAAGATCGGCTCGCTGTCGGGCGGCGAACGTTCGCGCCTGTTGCTGGCCCGCGAATTCGCCCGGCCGTCCAACCTGCTGGTGCTGGACGAGCCGACCAACGACCTCGACCTGGAAACGCTGGATCTGTTGCAGGAGGTGATCGCCGATTACGACGGCACCGTCCTGATCGTCAGCCACGACCGCGACTTCCTCGACCGCACGGTCACGATCACGCTGGGGCTGGACGGGTCGGGCAGCGTCGATGTGGTCGCGGGCGGCTATGCTGACTGGGAACGCCAGCGCAAGCCCGTGGCGGGCGCGAAAAAGGCGACCAAGGCCCCCTCGCCCGCCGCACCGCCGCCCGCGCCCAAGGTCAAGCTGACCTACAAGGACCAGCGCGACTATGACCTGCTGCCCAAGACCATCGAGGGGTATGACGCCGCGATCGCCCGCGACGAGGCGCTGCTGGCCGACCCCACCCTGTATGTCCGCGACCACGCCACCTTCGCCAGGCTGACCAAGGCGATCGAAAAGGCCCGCGCCGACAAGGAGGCCGCCGAAATGCGCTGGCTGGAACTGGCGGAACAGGTCGAGGCGCTGGGCTGAACCCGTTGCGGAGGGGGCAATCCCCTCCCGCAACACCGGAACGACGCGCGGTCTGCGGTCGCGGTCACGGCGTGTCGGACATTGTTCGGCGGCTTGGGACGGCACTCGAACGCGGTCCGTGCGGACTGGCGGAGGGCCTCAAATCGCTGGATGCCCCGTGAGGATTCGAACCTCAATAGGCGGTATCAGAAACCGCAGTCTTACCATTAGACGACGGGGCATCATCAGCGAAGCGCGCCATTAGGCCGCCCTGCCGGGCTTGTCAACGCCGATCCGCTTGTCCGCTCAGCATCCATGCGCTAGCGTGTGCTCCAAGCACCGGGTGGGACGGTTTTCATCCCACGGCGGCAGAACAGATAAGTGAGCACACGGCATGGGGCAGACACCCGGAATGCCGTACCGGCAGGGACCCCCTGCCCGTCCGGCGACAGGTCGGCCAGCGCGTGGGCGCGGGGCCGATGCGCGGCACTTCGCCGCCCTTGATCTCGGCACCAACAATTGCCGGCTGCTGATCGCCCGGCCGCACGGGCCGGGCTTTGCGGTCATCGACGCCTTTTCGCGAATCGTTCGTCTGGGCGAGGGGCTGGCCGCAAACGGTCGCCTCAGCGACGCGGCGATCGAACGCACCATCGCGGCCCTGCGCGTCTGCGCCGACAAATTGCGCCGCCGCAACGTCACCCTCGCCCGCTCGGTCGCGACCGAGGCCTGTCGCCAGGCGGTGAACGGCCCCGCCTTCATCGCGCGCGTGCTGGCGGAAACCGGTATCCACCTCGACATCATTTCGGCCGAGGAGGAGGCGCGGCTCGCCGTCCTTGGCTGTCACGCGCTGATCGAGCCGGGTGAGGATCCGGCCTTGGTGTTCGACATCGGCGGCGGGTCGACCGAACTCGTGCTGATCGACACCTCGACGCTGGTGCCGACCGTGCTCGACTGGCATTCCGCGCCCTGGGGCGTGGTGTCGCTGACCGAGAGTGCCGGCGGCGGCGTCGGCGCGGATGGACGCGCGGCGGCCTATGCGCGGATGCGGAGCCTCGTTGCCGACAGTTTCGCCGGGTTCGCCGCCCGCCTGCCGCGCGGACTCCGTCGCCCGCGCCTGCTCGGCACCAGCGGCACGGTAACGACGCTCGCCAGCGTGCATCTGGGCCTCAGCCATTACGACCGGTCGGTGGTCGACGGGCTGATCGTGCCGGCGCCCGCGATGCGAAAGATCAGCAGCGACCTGTCGCAGATGGCGATCGAGGACCGCGCGAAACTACCCTGCATCGGTCAGGAGCGCGCCGATCTGGTCGTCGCCGGCTGTGCGATATTGGAGACGATCATGGACCTGTGGCCCGCCGAACGGATCGGGATTGCCGATCGCGGCATCCGCGAAGGCATCTTGCGCAGCCTGATGGGCAGCCCCCGCTCGTGAGCCGGGGTGGATCGGGCGGGCGCACCCGCGTCAAGACCTCGCGCGGGCGTACGCCGCAGTCGAACCGCTGGCTCGAACGCCAGTTGAACGATCCTTATGTCCGCCGCGCCAAGGCGGAGGGGTATCGCAGCCGTGCCGCCTACAAGCTCATCGAGCTGAACGAACGCTTCGGCTTTCTGAAAAACACCAAGCGCGTCGTCGACCTCGGCATCGCGCCCGGCGGCTGGACGCAGGTCGTGCAGAAGCTGGTGAAGAACGCCAGCATCGTCGGCATCGACCTCTTGCCGGTCGACCCGATCGAGGGCGTGACGATCTTCGAACTCGACTTCATGGACGACAGCGCGCCGCACCTGCTGTCAGAGGCGCTGGGCGGCGCTCCCGACCTCGTCCTGTCCGACATGGCCGCCAACACCGTCGGCCACCCCCAGACCGATCACCTGCGCACCATGGGGCTGGTCGAGGCCGCGGTCGACTTCGCCTGCGACGTCCTGCGCCCCGGCGGCGGCTTTGTGGCGAAAGTGCTGGCCGGCGGCGCGGACGACACGCTGGTCGCCACCCTGAAGCGCAATTTCACCAGCGTGAAGCACGCCAAACCGCCGGCCAGCCGCAAGGAATCGTCGGAATGGTATGTCGTGGCCCAAGGGTTCAAGGGACGGGTCGAGCGGGTGGAGGAGCAGGTACCGGTGGGGTGAGTGTGGGGAAGGCTGACTTCGATACACCACAAGGTACAACGTGCGAGGCAGGGTCATCGCTACCGGGATCATTGGGCTGGGCTGGGCATTGGTGACACGCTACGCAGCGAGAACGAGCCGCGCGCAACAATGCAGGTCGCGTTAGGCGTGTCATAATCGTGGGGCCGGGTAAGGGGTAAACCGTCACTCGGGAGTGTTTGATTGCCCTCTCACATATCCCTGACATTTTCAGGCCGTAGGCGGGTCTGGCTATGATAACCTTTGCAGAGCATAACGCCTCTGCATGATTTTTTCACACCGTTTCCGAATGATGGCGCAAGAGGGCCACCTAGCAAGCAACGCTTTGCTTACGGGCTTGGAAGGGCTTGCCAAGTCCGATCACTACCAGCCCGGAACAATCTACACGTCGCTTTTCAATCTTTCTATCGGCCTAGAACGCCTGATGAAGATCATATTTGTAACATATCACATGGCCACAAACGATTTAAACACACCTTCAAACAATACGCTGCGAAATAAATTTCGCCATTCCTTGGTTAATATATACGACCACCTGCGAATTGTCGGAGAGGACAACGGGATTAAGGATGGTTGGTATGAAGAAGCATCATTGCACTACGATGCACTAAATTTCCTTTCTATCTTTGCAGATAAATCAAGATACCACAATCTTGACCTTCTCTCTAAGGGAATTGGTGGAAGTGATCCATTAATTACATGGTATGGATTACATCTGCGTATTGCTGACGAAAGTCTGTCGTACCAGAGGCGGGCTGCAATAAATGAGCAAGCAATAGCATATTGCGACCGTAGCAATATGCATGGGTTTGCGATGGGTATGCGCGGAGAGTATGAGCTTATAGTCGATATTGTCTATCAGCTTGAATTAACAAAGCGGACAAGGGGTCATTGCGTTTGGACGATCTTGCAGATCATCAAGCCGCTATACCGATTGTTGTGCTGGGCTTGCTCTCAAGCGCACCAGGTCGAGATAGCGAAGGGCTTGCAGGAGCCGGTTGTCCCTCATCTTGACGAAATTTTCCCCTATGGCCTCATCACAAGGGGCGATGCGATACGCCGCAAAGCGTGGACGACATTGTTCTTCATGGGAGGGCACTACTGAAGTTGCTCGCTATCTGTCGGCAGGCTAAGCCCCTTGCCCCGGCTAATACAAAGAGCTAATATAACTGTCTAGACGCCCAGAAGAATGTCCTTTTTTTGTCAGTACTTACGGATTTACGAGCCGACCCCCTAGGCTCCACCATACAGTCTCCTTGGATTTTCCAATTCGGCTGCGTTTTGGATCTAAGCGATGATTACCTGAAAAATCGCTGTCCTATTCGGCCGCGATTTGCTTCACCCCTTTCGGTACCCGCAGCCGCCATACCATCGACGATGCGCCCCGCCTCCACCGACACCCCCCCCATGTGGATGTAACCTTTGCAACCTTTCGCCACCACAGCCCGCGCGTTCGTGGCGAGCGTCTACCTGCTAACTACCCCCCCCCGAACCCCGCCCCCCCCTGTCCACTTTTACCCGCCCCAGTACGCCCCCTCAAACCATACACCACCACCTTTTCGAACATCCGGTTTGCACACCACCCTTGCCCTTAGGCCCGCACCGGGCTAGCCAGACGCACCCCGGCAGGCAGCAAGAGCGTAGACATGGCCCTCGACCCCGAAACCTTCGACGCGCTGATCGACACGGTGCGGCGCTTCGTTGCCGACCGCCTTCGTCCGCTGGAGGCGGAAGTCGAGGCGGCGGATGCGATCCCCGACGCGGTCATCGCGGAAATGAAGGATCTCGGGCTGTTCGGCCTGTCGATCGCCGAGGAATATGGCGGCCTTGCGCTGACGATGAGCGAGGAGGCGCGGGTCGCGATCGAGCTTGGCCGGACGACGCCCGCCTTCCGCTCCAGCTTCGGCACCAATGTCGGTATCGGCAGCCAGGGGCTGGTGATGGCCGGCACGCCCGAACAGAAAGCCGAATGGCTGCCGCGCATCGCCAGCGGCGCAATCATCACCAGTTTCGCGCTGACCGAACCCGATGTCGGTTCCGATTCCGGCAGCGTGAAGACCCGCGCCGTGCGTGACGGCGATGTGTACCGCCTGTCCGGCACCAAACGCTACATCACCAATGCCGACAAGGCCGACCTGTTCACCGTCATGGCCCGCACCGGCGACGAAACCGGCGCGCGCGGCGTTTCCGCGTTTCTGGTGCCGCGCACGCTTGCCGGCGTCTCGATCGGCGAGCCGGAAAAGAAGATGGGACAGAAGGGCGCGAAGGTCGCCGACGTGATCTTCGACGACGTGGCCGTACCCGCCGCCAACCGGCTGGGCGTGGAAGGCGAAGGCTTCAAGATCGCGATGCGTGTGCTGGATCGCGGGCGGCTGCACATATCGGCGGTCTGCGTCGGCGTGGCCGAGCGGCTGATCGCCGACTGCGTCGCCTATGCCACCACCCGCACCCAGTTCGGCAAACCGATCGCCGATCACCAGCTGATTCAGGGCATGATCGCCGATTCCAAGACCGAGGCGCTGGTCGCCCGCGCCATGGTGCTGGAAACCGCGGCGGCCAAGGATGCCGGCAAGGACGTCGTGATGGAGTCGGCGGCCGCCAAATATTTCGCCAGCGAGATGGTCGGCCGCGTCGCCGATCGCGCGGTGCAGATCTTCGGCGGGGCCGGCTATATCTCCGACTACGGCATCGAACGTCTGTACCGCGACGTCCGCCTGTTCCGCATCTACGAAGGCACCAGCCAGATCCAGCAGGTCATCATCGCCCGCGAGACGATCAAGCGCGGCGGCTGACCTATCTCCCCTCCCACTTGGCGGGAGGGGTCGGGGGAGGGCGTGACCGCATGCGGCCGGCCTGAGACACCCCCTCCCCTAACCCCTCCCGCTCTCGGGAGGGGAATTAAGCAGAAGGATTATCATGGACACCAGCACCCTGTTCCGTCTCGACGGTCGCGTCGCCCTGGTCACCGGCGGATCGCGCGGCATTGGCCGGATGATCGCCGCCGGCTTCGTCGCGCAAGGGGCCAAGGTCTATATCTCCGCCCGCCGGGCCGAGGCGTGCCTTGCGACCGCGCAGGAGCTGGGAGAAAACTGCATCGCCCTGCCGCAGGATGTGTCGACTGTCGCCGGGTGCACGGCGCTGGCCGCGCAACTGGCCGAGCACGAGGAGCGGCTCGACATCCTGGTCAACAACGCGGGTGCCGCCTGGGGCGAACCGTTCGCGGACTTCCCCGAAAAGGGCTGGGACAAGGTCATGGACCTGAACGTCAAATCACCCTTCTTCCTGACGCAGGCACTGCACGGCGCGTTGCAGGCCGCGGCCTCGCCCGACCGCCCGGCCAAGGTCATCAACATCACCTCGATCGACGGCCTGCGCCTGAACGCGTGGGAGACGTACAGCTATCAGGCGTCGAAGGCGGCACTGATCCACCTGACCCGGCGCATGGCCGCGCGACTGGTGAAGGATTCGATCAATGTCTCCTCGATCGCCCCCGGTGCGTTTGCCAGCGACATGAACAAGGCTGCGCGCGATCACGGCGCGGCAGTGGCGCAGAACATCCCCGCCCGCCGCATCGGCGTGGAGGAGGACATGGCCGGCACCGCCATCTACCTCGCCAGCCGCGCCGGCGACTATGTCATCGGCGAAACCATCGCGGTCGACGGCGGCCTGGTCCACGCCTCGGTCGGGGCGTCGATCGACGGATAGGTACGCTATCGCAATCCCTCCGCCGCCACAGGAAGGGTTTCCGGTAGCGGCGGGACGCCGGAAATATCCCACCGATCCATAGTCATGGCGGAACAGGCATACGTCGCACGATTGTACAATGCCGCGGGCTTCAACGCCGCACTCACCGTTGGCTGCGACACCGACAAGGTGCGCCGCGCGTCAGTGATGTTCATCGTGTGGAACAGCTTCGTAGTCGTCGTGCCATTCGCCAGCTTCGCGTTCACTACGGGCATAAAGTCGCCGATGTAGGCGACCTCTCCCGGTCCGACGTGGAAGCCGGGTGCCCCGAAGCAGTTGATGGTGGTTGCCACTTTCGCGGCCACGGCGGTCGACGCGATGACGTAATCGCCGGGTGTGACACGCATCACCTGTACCTCGTAGGGTGCCTTGCGGTCGGAACTGCCGATGGAAAGGTCATAGACGGTCTTGTCGCCGGTCTTTTTCCAATTCTTGGGCCGATAGACAAGATCACGGCCGGTCACGTCGTGACGAGCGAGCTGGACCAGCGCGGATCGCCCGGCACTCCGTGGATCGGTGCGACGAAACGCCATGACGACCGCCGCCTCTCCGGGTGCCAGGACAAGGGGCGACGCGGCGTCGACCTTCTTCCCGAGAAACACGGTCCCCGCCTCGGCCAACGGCGTATCGAGCCGGATCGCCGGATCATCGATCTGGACGAAGCTGGTCCTCTCAGTCACGACCCCGTCGACTTGGGTCGCGCCGACAACCGTGTCGAAATAACGGCTGCGCTCGGCATCGGTCATGGCCTCGACCCGGATCGCGGCCGCAGTCGGCACTTCGACCATGCGCCAGCCGCGAATGAGCAGGCAGGTTTGCCGGTTGATACGACGCTGCTTCCCCTCCGCAATTACGTCGGCCAGCAAACCGCCAAGGCCCCCTCCAATTCCGGCAGCAACAGGAGACATAACGGCCGGATTATAGAAGAAGGGAATTGATCCGGATGGTGTTCGCGAGCCGCGGGCAATCAGGCGGCATGCTTGCCAGTCGGCATCATATTGGGCCCGGGTTGCGCCCGGACGATTGTAGAATCGGCGGCCCTTCAGATCGCGAGCGGAATCCTTTGCGATTTCCTCCGGCGTATCGTTTGCATCGGCAGGCGGCGTATGCATCACGGGAGCTGGCTTTGCCCCGCCAGTGGAAATGGACATCAGCGTCTGCGCCTGTACGGCGGCCACATCCATGTAAAGACAGGTCGCAAGCATAGCTGCGACAATAGCGTTCCTTCCCATATACTCCCCTCCCAAACCATGGCCCGGGACGCAGGGTATGGCCGGACCGGACCGAAGGGCAATCGCGCTTTGATCCGATCCGGATGTTTCAGCCTTGATGACTCACCGTGCGATGCCGCCTGCCGCCAGCACGGCCAGCGTCACCAGTTCGCCGGCAGTGGACGTCATCGGTGCGACCTGCACCGGTTTTTCCAGGCCGATCAGCATCGGGCCGATCACCGAATCGCCGCCAAGCTCGCGCAGCAGCTTGGCCGAGATGTGCGCCGACTGCAGCCCCGGCATGATGAGGACGTTGGCTGGCCCCGAGAGCCGCGCGAACGGATAGTTCGCCAGTTGCTTGGGGTTCAACGCCACGTCGGGGGCCATTTCGCCCTCATATTCGAACCCGACCTGCCGCCCGTCGAGCACGGTCACCGCGTCACGGATATTGTCGAGCCATTCGCCCTTGGGATTGCCGAAGTTGGAATAGCTGAGGAACGCGACGCGCGGTTCGTGGCCCATCCGACGCGCGACGGCGGCGGTCTGCTCGGCAAAATCGGCCAGTTGCTCGGCGGTCGGCCGCTCGTTGATCGCGGTGTCGGCGATGAACACCGTGTGGCTCTGGCCGACGACCAGATGGATGCCGAACGGCGTCTTGCCGGCTGCGGGGTCGATCACGCGGTAGACCTGGCGCATCGTCTCGCCATAGGTGCGGGTGATGCCGGTAATCATCGCGTCGCCCTCACCCATCTGGAGCAGCAGCGCGCCGAAGATGTTGCGATCCTGATTGACCATCCGTTCGCAGTCGCGGCGCAGATACCCGCGCCGCTGGAGCCGGGCGTAGAGCAGTTCGACCATGCGCGGCACCAGCGGCGAGATGCGGCTGTTGTGCAGCTCGAAACTGTCGGGATCGGTAACGCCCAGCGCGCGCAACCGGTCGGGCACGTCGTCGCGGCCGACCAGCACGGGCACGCCGTAGCCGCCCTCCTTGAACGCGATGGCGGCGCGCAGGACGACCTCCTCCTCCCCTTCCGCGAAGATCACGCGCTTGGGATGCGCGCGTGCGCCCTCATAGGCCATAGACAGGACGGCGGTGGTCGGGTTCAGGCGGGCGCGCAAGCTCTGGCGATACCCCTCCATGTCGAGGATCGGCTTGGTCGCCACTCCTGAATCCATCGCCGCCCTGGCGACCGCGATCGACACCAGTTCCATCAGCCGGGGGTCGAACGGCGACGGGATGATGTATTCGGGACCGAAGCTGTGCTGCACGCCATAGGCGACCGCGACTTCCTCCGGCACGCGCTGCCGCGCCAGTTCGGCGATGGCATTGGCGGCGGCGATCTTCATCTGGTCGTTGATGCCGGTCGCGCGCACGTCGAGCGCGCCGCGGAAGATGAACGGGAAGCAGATGACGTTGTTGACCTGGTTCGGATAGTCCGACCGGCCGGTCGCGACGATCGCGTCGGGTCGCGCCGCCTTGGCCAGTTCGGGGCGGATTTCGGGTTCCGGATTGGCCATCGCGAAGATGATCGGCGACGGGGCCATGTCCTTGACCATTTCCGGCTTCAGCGCACCCGCCGCCGACAGCCCAAGGAACATGTCCGCGCCGTGCAGCGCCTCGGTCAGCGTCCGGCGTTCGGTGACGGCGGCGTGCGCCGACTGCCACTGGTTCACGTCGTCGCGGCCCTGATAGATTACGCCGGTCTTGTCGCACATGATGACGTTGGCGTGGCGCACGCCCATCGCCTTCATCAGCTCGGTGCAGGCGATCGCCGCCGCGCCCGCGCCGTTGACGACGATCTTCACGTCCTCCAGCTTGCGTCCGGTCAACCGGCAGGCGTTGATGAGGCCCGCCGCGCAGATGATCGCGGTGCCGTGCTGGTCGTCATGAAAGACGGGAATGTTCATCCGCTCGCGCAGCGTCTGCTCGATGATGAAACATTCGGGTGCCTTGATATCCTCAAGGTTGATGCCGCCGAAGGTCGGCTCCATCAGTTCGACCGCGTCGATGAAGCGGTCGACATCCTCGGTCTTCAGCTCGATGTCGATCGAATCGACGTCGGCGAACCGCTTGAACAGCACCGCCTTGCCCTCCATCACCGGCTTCGACGCCAGCGCGCCGAGATTGCCGAGGCCGAGAATGGCGGTGCCGTTGGAGATGACCGCGACCAAATTGCCCTTGGCGGTATAGTCATAGGCGGTCGCCGGATCCTCGGCGATCGCGCGCACCGGCACCGCGACGCCGGGCGAATAGGCAAGGGACAGGTCGCGCTGCGTCGCCATCGGCTTGGACGCGATGATCTCGATCTTGCCCGGCCGGCCTTCCGAATGGAACAGCAACGCCTCGCGTTCGGAAAACTGCGCGTTGGTTTCGTCGGCCATGGTCACTCTCCGGTCTGCTGGCCTACAGCCTTTACGGACGCGGGGGCGTCAAGGGAACCGGGTAACGCGTCCTGCCGGGCCCCCGCCGCCAAACCGGTCGCGCAGGGCACGCCGACGCGATAGGATCCGGCGGATCAGGCATGGGGACCAACGATGGCAGGCTTCACCAGGATTCGGCTCGTCGGCGCGATCATCGCGGCGGGTGTCCTTACCACACACGGCGTCGCCGCCGGTCCGCCAAGGCCCGCCACCTTTGCCGAGCATCAGCGGCAATGCGCCGGCAAGGACGGCTGGAGCGATCCGGCACCGCCGATCCGCATTTTCGCCAATGTGTACGACGTCGGCACCTGCGGCATCGTCGTGCTGCTGGTCACCGGGCCGCAGGGTCATGTCCTGATCGACGGCGCCACGGCCGAGGCGGTACCCTCGATCGTCGTCAATATCCGGCGGCTGGGTTTCCGCCCGGCCGATATCAAGCTGATCCTGAACAGCCACGAACATCTCGACCATGCCGGTGGCCTGCGCGCGTTGCAGCGGGCGACCGGCGCAAGGGTTGTGGCGCGGGCCGCCGCCCGGACGACGCTGGAAACCGGCGTGGCGGCGGCGGACGATCCGCAGAAGGCGTTTCTACCACCCTTCGCCGGCGTCACGGTCGACCGGATCGTGCGCGATGGGGAGGCCGTGGTACTGGGACCGCTGCGCCTGACCACCCATGCGACCCCGGGTCATGCGGCGGGCAGCACGTCCTGGTCGTGGACCTCGTGTGACGGCGGAACATGCCATGCCATCGTCTATGCCGACAGTGTCCGGGCGACAGCGGCGGGGTCGTACCGGTTTTCGGACCATCCCGCCTATGTCGCCGCGTTCCGGGCGAGCCTGGCCAGGCTGGCCCGCCTGCCCTGCGACCTGATCGTCACCCCGCACCCGTCCGCCAGCGACCTGTACGACCGGCTGGCAGGTGCGACGCCGCTCAGTGATCCCGCCGCCTGCGTCACCTATGCCGCCCGCCACCGCGCGTTGCTCGACGCGAAGCTGGCCAGCGAGGCAAAGGCCATGCCACCGCGCGGGGGATAGCGCCCTTGGCCGCCGCGCCCGCATCCGCTACCCGCCGCCCCATGTCCGCAACGCCGTCCGCACCCACCCCGATGATGGTCCAGTATCTCGGCCTGAAGGCCGAGGCCGAGGATTGCCTGCTGTTCTATCGGATGGGCGATTTCTTCGAACTGTTCATGGAGGATGCGAAGATCGCCGCCGCCGTGCTCGACATCGCGCTGACCGCGCGCGGCGAGCATGAAGGCCAGCCGATCCCGATGTGCGGGGTGCCGGTCCATGCGGCGGAAGCCTATCTGGCGCGGCTCATCAAGGCCGGACACCGCGTCGCCATCGCCGAACAGATCGAAAGCCCGGCCGCCGCGAAGGCACGCGGCGGGTCCAAGACGTTGGTCGCACGCGGCATCGTCCGCGTCGTCACCGCCGGCACGCTGACCGAGGAGGCGCTGCTCGACGCGCGCGCCGCCAACTGGTGCGTGGCGATCGGCGAGGCAGCAGGCGGCGTCGCCATCGCCGCAGTCGACGTCTCGACCGGCCGGTTCGAGATCGTCGAGACTGACGCGCTGGGGCTTGGTGCCGAACTCGCCCGGCTGGCGGCGGCGGAGGTCATCGCCAGCGACGCCGGCACCTATACCGAGGCCGCGACTTCGCTGCGCCCGCGCGCCGATTTCGACAGTGCGGCCGGCGAGGCGGCGTTGAAGCGGATCCACGGCGTCGCGACGCTCGACGGGTTCGGCCAGTTCTCGCGCGCCGGGCTGGCCGCCGCCGGTGGCCTCATCGCCTATGTCGGGCATACCGCGAAGGGGTCGCTGCCCTTCCTGCGCCCGCCACGCGGCATCCGCACTGCCCACGCGATGGCGATCGACGCGGCCACGCGCGAGAGCCTGGAACTGACCTGCACCGCCAGTGGCCAGCGGAAAGGATCGCTGCTCGACACCGTCGACCGCACGGTGACGGGCGCGGGCGCGCGGCTGCTGGCGGCTGATATCGGTGCGCCGCTGATGGACCGGGCCACCATCGAGGCGCGGCACGATCTGGTCCAGCATTTCCACGACGATGCCGCCGCGCGCGAACGGCTGCGCGCAACGCTGCGCGCGTTGCCCGATATCGGCCGTGCGCTGGGACGGCTGGCGGCCGGGCGTGGCTCGCCGCGCGATCTGGGCCAGTTGCGCGACGGACTGGACGGCGCATGGACGCTGGGCGAGCGGCTGGACGGTCTGCTCGCGCCGCCGCCGCTGCTGACCGAGCTTGCGCCGTCGCTGCGCGGACACGGCGCGCTGATCGACCTGCTGAAGCGCGCGCTCGTCCCCTCCCCGCCGATCGACGCGGCGGCCGGCGGCTATATTGCCGGCGGCTACGACGCCAGCCTCGACGACCTGCGCGACGCGGGTGCCGGTGGCCGGCGGGCGATCGCCGCGCTGGAGGCGGAATTCCGCGCCTCGACCGGCATCACGACCCTGAAGATCCGTCACAACGGCGTGCTCGGCTATCATGTCGAGGTGCCCGCCCGCAGCGCCGACGCGCTGATGCGCGCCGACAGCGGCTTTACCCACCGCCAGACGCTGGCCGGCGTCGTCCGCTTCAACACGCCCGCGCTGCACGACGTGGCAGCAAAGGTGACGCAGGCCGGCGCCCACGCGCTGGCGGCCGAGGCGGCGCATCTGGAGGATCTGACCGCCGCCGCGCTGGCCACGCGCGAGGGCATCGCCGCCACCGCCGACGCGCTCGCCCGGCTCGACGTCGCAACGGCGCTGGCCGAGCGTGCGGCGGAAGGGCACTGGGCGCGGCCGACGTTGGTCGATCACGCCTGTTTCGACATCACCGGCGGACGGCATCCGGTGGTCGAGGCGGCGGTCGCCAAGGCGGGCGGGCGCTTCGTCGCCAATGACTGTTCGCTGTCGGAATCCTCGCGCCTGTGGCTGGTGACCGGCCCCAATATGGGCGGCAAATCCACGTTCCTGCGTCAGAACGCGCTGATCGCGGTGCTGGCGCAGGCCGGCAGCTACGTCCCCGCCACCGCCGCCACCATCGGCCTGGTCGACCGGCTGTTCAGCCGCGTCGGCGCGTCGGACAACCTCGCCCGCGGCCGCTCGACCTTCATGGTCGAGATGGTCGAGACCGCCGCGATTCTCGCGCAGGCGACCCCGCGCAGCTTCGTCATCCTCGACGAGGTCGGGCGCGGCACCAGCACCTATGACGGTCTGGCCATCGCCTGGGCGGTGGTCGAGGCGATCCACGAGGACAATCGCTGCCGCTGCCTGTTCGCAACGCATTACCATGAACTGACCCGGCTCGCCGAACGCTGCGAGGCGTTGTCGCTCCACCATGTCCGTGCGCGCGAATGGAAGGGCGAACTGGTCCTGCTGCATGAACTCAGCACAGGCCCGGCGGATCGCAGCTATGGCCTGGCCGTCGCGCGGCTGGCGGGGATGCCGCCGGCGACCGTGGCCCGTGCGAAAGCGGTGCTGGCCAAACTGGAGGCGGGACGCGCCAAGACCGGTGGTCTTGCCGCCGGGCTGGACGACCTGCCGCTGTTCGCCGCCGCCGCTGCGATCGAGGAACCGGCGACCGATCCGGTGCGCGATACGCTCGGCACGCTCGATCTCGACGCGATGAGCCCACGCGACGCGCTGGAGGCGCTGTACCGGCTGAAGGCGCTCGCGGCGGAGGGGTAATAGGCCCCCGGGTACTCCTGCGAACGCAGGAGCCCAGAGCCACGAGCGGCACCTCTTGTAACCCTGGATTCCTGCGTTCGCAGGAAAACCAGGCCGCTACCCCGCCATATCCTTCAACGCCCGCCCGCTATCCGCCAGATCCGCCGCCGCCACCACGGCCCGCGCCGTCACCAGCGCCCGCCCCTGCACATAATCCTTCACCGCGTTGACGCAGTCGAGCGCGATCACCCGACCCGCCTTCAGATACACCACCGAAAAGCTGCGCGTCGCCGGGTCGCCGCGCACCACCACCGCGTCATGGCCGCCAGACAGGCCGACCGTCTGCAGTTTCAGGTCATACTGGTTCGACCAGAACCACGGTACCGAATCATAGGCAGCGGTCTCCCCGGTCAGCGTCTTCGCGACCACGCCGGCCATGTCATTGGCGTTCTGCACCGATTCCAGACGCACGACCGCGCCATCGGCAAAGCCGTTGGCATGGGCCGCACAGTCGCCGATCGCGAACACATGCGGCAGGCTGGTCCGGCACTGGGCATCGACCAGCACACCGTTGCCGCCCGCCGCCCCGGCGCTGAGCAACGGCGCGACCTCGGGCAGGATGCCAATGCCGACGACGACCATCTGGCACGCCAGCACCGACCCGTCGGCCAGCCGCACCCCCGTCACCACCCCGTCCGCGCCGACGATCGAATCGACGCTCACCCCGGTGCGCAGATCGACCCCGTGCGCGCGGTGTTCGCTCTCGAAGAAGCGCGACAGCGGCTCGCCCGCCACCCGTGCCAGCACCCGGTCCTGCGCCTCCAGCACGGTCACATGCCGGCCGAGCTTGGTCAGCACCGCCGCCGCCTCCAGCCCGATATAGCCGCCGCCGACCACCACGACGCGGGTCACCCCGGGCAGTTCGGCGATCATCCGGTCGACATCCGCGCGGGTACGGACACCGTGGATCCCGGCCAGATGATGCCCCGCGCACGACAGCCGCCGCACGCTGCCGCCGGTCGCCCAGACAAGCGTGCCATAGCCGATCCGGTCCCCCGCCGCCGTCGTCACCACCCGCGCATCGGGATCGACCGCCGCCACCGTCTCGCCCAGCCGCAGCGTCACGTCGCGCTCGTCCCAGAACGCGGCCGGGCGCAGCAAAATACGGTCGAACGCCTTGTCGTCGGCCAGATAGTCCTTCGACAGCGGCGGGCGTTCGTAGGGCAGGTCCGGTTCCGCCCCGACCAGCGCGATGCTCCCCGAAAACTTGCGCTGGCGAAGGCCGATCGCGGCCTGCGCGCCGGCATGGCCCGCCCCGACGATGACGACATCGAACCGCGTCTCGGCCATCGCCGGCAAACCCCTTTGCGTCCATTTCGACGGATCGGCCCCGTCCAGCAACGGGACGGCTACGCCGATCCTTGCGGGTTTGACAAGCCGGACGCACCGTTCCTAAAAGAACATATTAGGAACATATCATGCCCGAATCGACTGTCCCACCTGATCGCGTTCGCCCCGATCATCTGCGTCGTGCCATCGCCGGCATGGAGGGCGCGCGCGACGCCACCGACCTGTTCGCCTCGGGCCATCCCGACATGGATGCGTGGCTCGGCGGCGGGCTGGCGCGCGGGCGGATGCACGAAATTCACGGCGATGCCGCCGATGAGGCGGGGGCGGCGATGACCTTTGCCGCGCTGCTCGCCGCCCGTGCCGATCGGGGCGCGAACGCGCTGTTGTGGCTGCGCAGCGATACGGCGGAGCGGCGGTCGGGCCGGCTCTATGCGCCCGGTCTGGCCGAACTGGGGATCGACCCCGCACGGCTGGTGCTGGGCGTGGTGGAGGACGACACCGCGCTGTTGCGCAGCGCACTGGACGGCGCGCGGTGCGGCGGGCTGGGGGCGATCATCCTCGAATGCTGGGACAATCCCCGCCTGTTCGACCTGACCGCGAGCCGGCGGCTGGTGCTGGCGGCCGAAGCGTCGGGGGTCACCATCCTGCTGCTGCGGATTGCCGGCGTACCCACCGCCAACGCCGCCGACACGCGCTGGCGGATACGGGCCGCCCCCTCCACCCCGCTGCCCGCCAACGCGCCGGGCCCGCCTGTTTTTCTGGTCGAACTGCTGCGTCGACGGGCGGGCACACCCGGCGGCCCCTGGGCATTGGAATGGAATCGTGACGACCGAATCTTTCGCGCACCCGCGCTACCTGGCTCTCTGGTTCGCCTTCCTGCCGGCCGATCGCTGGCGTCGTCGCCGGTCGTCCGTTTGCGCCGGACGGGATGAGCCGGTCGCCTTCGTCGCGAAGCAGGGCGGGACGATGCGGCTGATCGCGACCGATGCCGCCGCACAGGCGCTGGGGCTGATGCCCGGCCTGACGCTGGCCGACGCGCGCGTCCGCGTGCCCGATCTGGTCGTCGTCGCACACGATCCGGTTGCAGACCGGGTCTGGCTGGAACGGCTCGCCGATGGTTGCCTGCGCTACACCCCGCAGGTGGCGCTCGACCCGCCCGACGGGCTGATTCTCGACATCGCGGGGTGCGTGCATCCGTTCGGCGGAGCGCAGGCACTGGCCGCCGACGTGCTGGCGCGGCTGGACCAGATCGCCATGACGACCGCGCACGCACTGGCCGCCACCCCGGATGCGGCGCGGGCATTGGCGCGGCATTTTCCTCGTAAGCCGGAAGCGAAAGAGGCTTTACGCAAATATGCATCGATCTCCCCCGGCGCAGGCCGGGGCGCAGTTGGGCCAGCGACGGCATCTTCTCCCGATCGTCTGCCAAACTGGGCCCCGGCCTGCGCCGGGGAACCAAAGGTAGTGACCATCTACGAATGTCACGGCTCAAGCGGAGATCAACGACTAGGGATCACAACAACTCGCAGGATGCGCGGCCCCGCCGCCCCGCCTGCGCGGGGAAACGGGGGGGGCGCATCGACGCTTCCCCGCCACCATCGTCCGAAGACCGGCCGTATCGACCATGTTCCTGCAAACGCAGGACCACCCTCGCAGATCGACCCCGTCCATCACCTCCCCGTCGCCGCCCTGCGTCTGGGTGAGGAGCGCACGACCGCCCTCATCCGCGCCGGGCTGAAGACGATCGGCGACGTCGCCCGCCGACCGCTGGCGGGAATCGCCGCGCGGTTCGGGGCGGACGCGGTCCATGCGCTGCGGCGGATGACAGGCGAGGTCGACAGCCCCCTCATCCCACACCGCGTGCCGCCCGCGATCCAGGTCGAGCGCCGCTTCGCCGAGCCGATCGCCAGCACCGACTATGCGCTTGCCATACTGGCCGAGCTGGCGGCCGAAGCGGCGATCGAACTCGACCATCGCCACCATGGCGGCCGGGCGTTTGCCGCGCTGTTCTTTCGCAGCGACGGGCAGGTCCGGCGGCTGGCGGTGGAAACGGGCATGGCCACGCGCGATCCCCTTGCGATCATGCGCCTGTTCCGCGAACGGATCGCCGGGCTGGACGACCCGCTGGACCCCGGCTTTGGCTATGATCTTGTCCAGTTCGCGGTCGCGCGCAGCGAAGCCCTGTCCGTGCGCCAGATCGATTTCGACGGCCGGACCGGCGATCACGCGATCGCCGCGCTGATCGACCGGCTCAGTACCCGGATCGGTCGCGCCCGGCTGCGGCGGTTCGCGCCCGGCGACAGCCATCTGCCCGAGCGCGCGCAACGCCTGTTTCCCGCGATCGACGGCCCGGTTTCCGGCGGCTGGGGCGTTGTCGAGATCGGCGAACCGCCGCTGCGCCCGCTGCACCTGTTCGACCCGCCGCAGGTGATCGAGGCGATCGCCGAAGTGCCCGACGGTCCCCCCTTGCGCTTTCGCTGGCGCAGCAGCCTGCACGACGTCACCCGGTTCGAGGGGCCGGAGCGGATCGCCGCCGAATGGTGGCGGCGGCGCGACGGGGCCGGGCTGACCCGCGATTACTACCGGGTCGAGGATAGCGACGGCAGGCGTTTCTGGATCTTCCGCCACGGCCTGTACGGCGACGAGGTGGCGATGCCCGGATGGTACCTCCACGGCCTGTTCGCGTGACCGGCTTTGCCGAACTGGTCGCGGCGACCAACTATTCGTTCCTGCGCGGCGCGTCCGACCCGTGCGACATGGTCGCGGGCGCGATTGCGCTGGGTCAGGCCGGCATCGGCATCGCCGACCGCAACAGCGTGGCCGGCGTCGTCCGCGCGCATGTCGCGCTGAAGGAGGCGCAGGCGGACGCGAAAGCGACGCTCGGCACGACCATCCCGTTCAAACTGGTGGTCGGCGCGCGGCTGGTCTTCGCCGACGACACGCCGGACATCGTCGCCTATCCCGCCACCCGGTTCGGCTGGGGCCGGCTTACCCGCCTGCTGACGCTGGGCAACCGGCGGACGACCAAGGGCGATTGCGTGCTGCACCTGGCCGACCTGATCGACCATGCGCAGGATCTATTGCTGATCGTCCTGCCCGGTCATGCCGATGTCGAGGCCTTGCTCGACCGGCTGGTCAGGGCCGCGCCCCGCCGGGTCTGGCTCGGCCTTGCCGCGCCGCGCGCTGGCCGCGACGATCGGCGGCTGGCCCGGCTGGCGGCGATGGCCGACGCCGCGCGTGTGCCGGTGATCGCCACCTGCGACGCGCTGTATGTGTCGCGCGACGTGCGGCCGCTGCACGATATCCTGACCTGCATCCGCGAGGGCACCACGATCCAGCAGGCCGGTCGCACGCTGGCCGCCAATGCCGAACACCACCTGAAATCCCCCGACGCCATGGCCCGCCTGTTCCGCAAATACCCGCAGGCGGTGGCGGAGACGCTCGCGTTCCTCGACCGCATCGACTTCACGCTGGACGAACTGAAATACGAATATCCGCACGAACCGGTGCCCGATGGCTGGACGCCGCAGGACTGGCTCGAACACCTGACGCTGGCCGCCGCCGCCGAACAGCATCCCGGCGGCATCCCCGATCGGCTGATGGCGATGCTGGACGAGGAATTTACCCTCATCCGCGCCCGCGAATACGCCTGCTATTTCCTGACCGTCCACGACATCGTCCGCTTCGCGCGGGCGCAGGATCCGCCGATCCTGTGCCAGGGGCGCGGGTCGGCCGCCAATTCGGCGGTCTGCTATCTGCTTGGCATCACCTCGGTCGATCCGCTGCGCTACGATCTGCTGTTCTCGCGCTTCGTGTCGAGCGAGCGCGACGAGCCGCCCGACATCGACGTCGATTTCGAGCATGAACGGCGCGAGGAGGTGATGCAGTATATCTACGCGCGCTACGGCCGCGAGCGCGCCGGTATCGCCGCCACCGTCATCCATTACCGCCCGCGCAGCGCGGTGCGCGAGGTCGGCCGCGCGCTGGGCCTGACCGAGGACGTGACCGCGCGTGTCTCCAGCACCGTGTGGGGCAGCTTTGCCGGCGAGATCGAGGAAAAACGCTTCGCCGAAACCGGCTTCAGCCTCGACAATCCGTCGATTGCGCGGCTGAAACTGCTGGTCGACCAGATCCTGCGCTTCCCCCGCCACCTGTCGCAGCATGTCGGCGGGTTCGTGCTGACGCAAGGGAGGCTGGACGAGATGGTGCCGATTCACAACGGCGCGATGCCCGACCGCACCTTCATCGAATGGGACAAGGACGATATCGACGCGCTTGGCCTGATGAAGGTCGACATCCTCGCGCTCGGCATGCTGACCTGCATCCGCAAGGCGTTCGCGTTGATGCGCACGCATGGGTTGGGCGACCATGTGCTCGCGACCGTCCCGCAGGAGGATCCGGCGGTGTACGCGATGCTCCAGCGCGGCGACAGCATCGGCGTGTTCCAGATCGAGAGCCGCGCGCAGATCAACATGCTACCGCGCCTGAAGCCGGCCGAATTCTATGATCTGGTCATCCAGGTCGCGATCGTCCGGCCGGGGCCGATCGAGGGCGACATGGTCCACCCCTATCTGCGCCGCCGCGCCGGAACCGAGGTGGTGCAATACCCCTCGCCCCACCGCGATCACGGCCCTGCCGACGAGCTGGTCCAACTGCTCGGCAAGACCAAGGGCGTGCCGCTGTTCCAGGAACAGGCAATGAAGCTGGCGATCGTGGCGGCCAAGTTCACCCCCGACGAGGCGAACCGCCTGCGCAAGGCGATGGCGACGTTCCGCAAGGTCGGCGGCATGGAGGATTTCGAGGCCAAGATGGTCGGCGGCATGACCGCGCGCGGCTACGACGCCGCCTTTGCCCGCCGGTGTTTCGAGCAGATCAGGGGGTTCGGCAGCTACGGCTTTCCCGAAAGCCACGCGCTGTCGTTCGCGATCCTCGTCTACATCTCGTCCTGGCTGAAATGCCATCATCCGGCGGTGTTCACCTGCGCGCTGCTCAACGCACAGCCGATGGGGTTCTACGCGCCCGCCCAGCTGGTCCGCGACGCGCGCGAGCACGGGGTCGAGGTGCGCGCGATCGACATCAACGCCAGCGATTGGGACAATGCGCTGGAGGTGTCGGGGATCGGCCACGCGCTGCGTCTGGGGTTCCGCCAGATCGACGGGTTTCGCGAGGCATGGGCGGAACGGATCGTCGTCGCGCGACCCTATGCCTCCGTCGAGGATCTGGCGCGGCGCGCGGACCTGCCCGCGCGGGCGCTCAGGCTGCTCGCCGATGCCGATGCCTGCCGCTCGATCGGGCAGGACCGGCGTCAGGCGTTGTGGGAGGTACGGCGGACGCCATCCGACGTCCTGCCGCTGTTCGCCGCCGCCGACGCGCGCGAACTGGCCGCCGAACCCGACGCCGCCCTGCCGCCGATGCCGCTGGTCGAGCATGTCACCGCCGATTACCAGACGACCCGCCTGTCGCTGAAGGCGCATCCGATGGCATTCCTGCGTGCCGGATTCGCCGCCGAAGGGATCATGAGCGCGGCACAGGCCAACGCGGCGAAGAACGAAGCCCGGGTGCGGATGGCGGGCATCGTTCTGGTCCGCCAGCGGCCGGGCAAGGGCAATGCGATCTTCGTCACGCTGGAGGACGAAACCGGCATCGCCAACGTGCTGATCTGGGCAAGGCTGTTCGAGCGCGACCGCCGCGCGATAATGGCCGCGCGCCTGCTGCTGGTCGAGGGCGTGGCCCAGCGCAGTCCCGAGGGCGTCGTCCACCTGATGGCCGCCCGCCTGATCGACCGCACCGATGCGCTGTCGGGCCTGTCGGATGCGACCGAGCCGACGAACCCGCCCAGCGCCGCCGCGCTTGGCCACCAGCACCCGCGCGATGTGCGGATCCTGCCGAAGTCGCGGGATTTTCATTGAGGGAGAGAGAATAAGACCATTCATCCCACAACCAAATCGCCACCCCGGCGAAGGCCGGGGCCCAAGAGGGTAAGCATCGACAATTATTCGCTAACGTCGACCGAGTTGGGCCCCGGCCTTCGCCGGGGTGGTAAAGATAAGACAATGCTCCCCCCGCATCCCCGCGCAGGCGGGGATCCAGAGCCAAGCCATGCACCAGCGCGCCAGTACCCTTGGCCCTGCCCCCCGCCTGCGCGAAGGAACACGTCTGCACAGCGACTTCCCGGCAAGCCCCAACTGCATACCGATCGCTTAACCTTTCCGCGTTATGCCCGCCACCATGTCGACGTCCCGCCTGCCCCCCGAAAAGCCCGATTCCGGCGCGTCCAACGTGCTGGCCACGGCGGTCCGCGCTTGCCGCAATCACCTGCTGTTCGCCGGTGTCTTTTCCGGTCTGGTGAACATCCTCTACCTCGTGCCGTCGATCTTCATGCTCCAGGTCTATGACCGGGTGGTGCCGACGCGCGGCGGGGCGACGCTGCTGCTGCTGACGCTCATCCTCGTGCTGTCGCTGATCGTCTTCGCCGCGCTGGACGCGGTGCGGATGCGACTGCTGCTGAAGGCGAGCCTGCGGCTGGAGCGTCAGGCCGCGCCCGGCATCCTGCTGCGGATCCTTGGCACCGACACCGCCACCACCGGCCAGCGCGCGCAGGCGATGCGCGATTTCGATACCGTGCGCGGCACGTTGACCGGGCCTACCATCCTCGCGCTGTTCGACGCGCCGTGGGCGCCGATCTATATTCTCATCGCCTTCCTCCTGCATTTCTGGATCGGGATGCTGTCGCTGGTCAGCGCGCTGCTGCTGGGTGGCATCGCCATCGCCAGCGACCGGATGACCGCGAAGGCAACGCGCGACACCAATGCCCGCGCGGTACTGGCCAACCGCGAACAGGATGTGTCGATCCAGAGTTCGGAGGTCGCGCGCGTGCTGGGCATGCGCAACGCCCTCATCACCCGCCACCTGCTCGAACGCGCCGAACTGGTCCGGCGTCAGTCGGCGCTGGCCGGCACGTCGGGGCGGTTCCTGGCGGTCACCAAGTTCCTTCGGCTGCTGCTGCAATCGCTTGCGCTGGCGCTGGGTGCGCTGCTGGCGATCCGGCAGGATATTTCGGGCGGCGCGATCTTCGCCGCCTCGCTGCTGCTGGGCCGCGCGCTGCAGCCGGTCGAACAGATCCTCGGCGCGATGAAGCCGCTGGCTGCCGCGCGCAACGCGTACCGCGATCTTGACGCGTTCTGCCGCCTGCCCGGCCCGTCGCTGACCGCCACCACTCTGCCCGCGCCCATTGGCCGGATCGCCGTCAGCGGCGTCACGGTCTTCGCCCCCGGCACCGAGCGTGCGCTGCTGTCCGACGTCGGCTTTACCATCGAACCCGGCCAGATCGTCGCACTGGTCGGCCCCAGCGGTGCCGGCAAATCGACGCTGCTGCGCGTGCTGGCCGGCGCGCTGGTACCCGACAAGGGCGAGGTGCGGATCGACGGCGCGAGCCTGTCCGACTGGAATCGCGAACAGCTTGGCCGCCACATCGGCTACATGCCGCAGACCGCGTCGCTGTTCCCGACGACGGTCCACACCAACATTTCGCGTTTCCAGTCGGTGTTGCAGGGCGAAAGCGCGGATCTCGACGCCGCCGTCGTCGCCGCCGCACAAGCCGCCGGCGTGCATGAAACCATCCTTGGCCTGTCCAACGGCTATGCCACGATGCTGTCGATGAGCGAGGGCGGCGGGGTATCGGCCGGCCAGGGCCAGTCGATCGCGCTGGCCCGCGCCCTGTTCGGCACGCCCACCATCCTGTTCCTCGACGAACCCAACGCGCACCTCGACAGCGAGGGCGAGAAACGGCTGATCGCGACCCTCGCCGCGATGCGCGCGCGCGGCGCGACCGTTGTGGTGTCGACCCACCGGACCGGCCTGTTGCAGGCGGTCGACAAGGTCATGGTCCTGCGCGGTGGCACGGTCCAGCTGTTCGACGACCGCGCCAAGGTCGTCCGACCGGCGGGACCAGCCCCCATCCCCACGCAAGCGGCCCCTCCACAGGCGGCCCCACCACAGGCACCCCCACCACAGGCCGCATCCCCGCAACCCGCACCCTCGCACGGGGTCACCACCACGCTCGGAGCGACGCGATGAGCGACACCCTGTCCGACCGTCAGAGCATTGCCGACCGGCTGCGGCTCGATGACTCCCCGCGTGGCGCGCTGCTGTTCGGCGGGATCGTAGCCGTCCTGTTTTTCGTCGTCGGCCTGATCTGGGCGGCGTCCGCCCGGCTGGACGCGGCGGCGGCGGGCGACGGGCAGGTCGTCGTCGCCGGCAACCGCCAGACCGTGCAGCACCGCGACGGCGGCATCGTGAAGGCGATGGCGGTCCGCGACGGGCAGCACGTCACCGCCGGCACCGTCCTGTTCCGGCTGGAGGGGGCGGAAGTCCAGGCCAGCGAACGCGCGCTTGCCGCCAGCGTCATCGACCTTCAGGCCCAGCGCGCCCGGCTGGAGGCCGATATTCGCGGCGGCCCGATCGTGTGGCCGGCCAGCTTCGCCACCGCGCCACCTGAGGACCGCCCGCTGATCGAGCGCGCACGGACGTTGCAGACCGCACAACGCGCCGCCCGCGCCGGTGCGCTGGCCGCCAACAGCGCCGTCCTGCGTCAGCAGGAGGCCGCCGTCGCGCAGCAGACCACCGGCTTTTCCGCACAGGCGACGGCGACCGCGCGCCAGCGCGCCAGCCTGCGTCAGCAGCTCGACAGCACGCGCAAGCTGGCCGACGAGGGCTATGTCTCGCGCAACACCGTCCGCGCGATCGAACGCTCGCTCCGGCAACTGGAGGGGACCGACGCCGAATATGTCTCGCGCTCCGCCGCCGCGCGCGAACAGATGGGCCAGAGCCGGGCCGAGATTGTCCAGAACAGCCGCAAATATGTCGAGGACAGCGCCAGCCTGCTGCGCGACACGCAGTTCCAGCTGAACGAGGTCATGCCCAAATGGGCGGCCGCGCGCGAGCAGCTCGACCGCACCATCATCCGCGCGCCGGTGACCGGGCAGGTCGTCGGCCTGCGCGTGTTCTCGGTCGGCGGCGTCATCCAGGCGGGGCAACCGATCCTCGATGTCGTGCCCGACGCAGCGCCCCTCGTGGTTCGCGCCAGTTTCCAGCCCGGCGATATCGACGGCGTGTTTCCGGGCAAGGAGGCCGAGGTGAAGTTCCTGTCGCTGCACGAACGCGACCTGCCGATCCTGATCGGCACGGTCCGCACCGTGTCCGCCGACTCCCTGCGCGACGAAGCCTCGGGCCGCAGCTATTTCAGCGCCGATATCATCGTGCCGCGCGGCCAGATCGCCAGGATCGAGGCGGTACGCGGGGGCGATGCCGGCATCCGCGCGGGTGTTCCCGTCGCCGTGCTCGTCAAGCTGCGCGCGCGCACCGCGCTCGACTATCTGCTCGATCCGCTCACCGAAGCCTTTTCACGGTCGCTCCATGAACGCTGATATCCGCCTAGCCCTTTTGGTCGGCACAATGATCGTGGCCCCCGCCCCGGCGGTTGCGCAAGCGCGCGAGATCGCCGTCACCGAAACGCTGGGTCAGGCGATCGCCGACGCCTATCGCACCAATCCGCAGCTGGAGGGGCAGCGGGCCGAACTGCGCGCGCTCGACGAACAGATCGTGCAGGCCGCCGCGCCGTATCGGCTGAACGTCGGTGTTTCGATGTCGCTGCAATATCGCGCGCAGGACCAGCGCAATCTGGTCGACGACTTCACGACCAACCGCGCGCGGACGATAGGCGCGACGCTGACCGCCTCGCAGATCCTGCTGAACGGCGGGCGCACGGCGGCGCAGGTGTCGGCGGCGGAAGCCAGCGTGCTGGCAGGCCGCGAACGCCTGCGCGAGGCGGAGAACGGCGTGCTGCTGGAGGTGGTCGACGCCTATATCGCGGTGCGCCGCGATCAGGCGCTGGTCGCGATCCAGCGCGGCTCGCTCGATTCCTATGGTCGTCAGGTGACGCAGGCGGTGGCGCGCGAACGCGGCGGCGACCTGACCCGCACCGACATCGCGCAGGCCCAGGCGCAGCGCGAGATCATCCGCGCGCAGCTGGCGCAGGCGCAGGCCAATCTGCAATCCAGCCGCGGTCGCTTCGCCGCCGTCGTAGGCCGCAATCCCGGCGACCTGCTTGCTCCCCCGCCGCTGCCCGGTCTGCCGCCCTCACTCGACAGCGCGTTCGCGGCGGTGGAGCAGGAAAGCCCCTCGCTGTGGCAGGCGATCATGGCGACGAAGGCGGGCGACGCGCGCATCGCCGCGCAGCGCGCCGAACGGGCACCGGTGGTGTCGCTGAACGGCGGCTATGGCTATGGCAGCGTCAATTCCTATCAGTTGCGCGATGCCGGCCCGCAGGCAAGCGGGGCGGTCACGCTGACCGTACCGCTGCTGACCGGCGGGCTGATCGGATCGCGCGTCCGCGCCGCGATCGCCGACCGGCAGCAACTGGGCTTCGCGGTTGAAACGGCGCGCCGTGCCGCCCTGTCCAACGTCCAGAATGCCTGGAACCAGGCGGTCGCGGCCGAGGAACAGATGGACTCTGGTCGCCTCGCCACCACGGCGGCGCAGACCGCGCTGACCGGCGTGCAGCGCGGCTTTGCGGAAGGCTTCCGCTCCAATTTCGAGGTGCTCGATTCCGAACAGCGCCTGCTGAACGCGCAGATCGTCCTGAGCAACGCCAGCTATGCGGCCTATGCCGCGCAGGCCCGATTGCTGGCGACGATCGGCCGGCTGGAGGCGGCGGCACTCGACCGCGACGTGCCGCGCTACGATCCGACGCGCAATACGCAGACCGTCCGCAAGGCGGTGTTCGGCCCGTTCGATCCATTGCTGATGCCGCTCGACCGCGCGCAGATGCCGAGCACGGCCGGCCGCCTCGCGCCGCTGTTGCCGCCCGCGACCGATACCCAGCTACGGCCAGCCACCGTCACGACGCTGCCCGGACCGCTCGGCACCACGCTGCCGATCAAGCCCGATCCCCGGCTGGCAATGCCCGGTGCGGCGGTGCTGGACGATGCGGTGGTGACGGGCGGATCGTAGGCGGGGTTCGGGTTGGATTGTTCCCCGGCGAAGGCTGGGGAACAGTAAATTGCCCCCTTACCGCGCCGCCAGTTCCGCATACAGATCCCGGTACGCGCCAATGATCGCGCCGTGATCGTAATCGCGCCGCACCCGCTCCCGCATCACCGCGCCCATCGCCTGCCGCATCGCAGGATCGCCGGCGATACGCAGGATGCCCGCCGCCGTCGCAGCCGGATTGACGAGCGGTGTCACGACCCCGCCATGCCCGCTGTCCGCGCCGCCGCGCCCCTCGATCATCTCGCGGCAACTGCCGACGTCGGGTGCCACGACGGGGATCCCGCACGCGCCGCCCTCCAGAATGACCAATGGCTGGGCTTCGGAAAGGCTGGTCAGCACCAGCAGGTCGATACGCGGCATCCATGCCTCGATCCGCACCCGGCCGGCAAAGTCCAGCACGTCGCCTAGACCGAGGTCGGCAACCAGCTGGGTACATTCGGCGGCATATTCGGGATCCTCGTCCTCCGGCCCCAGCACGGCGAAGCGGATGTCGGGCCGTTCGGCATGGACGATGGCGGCGGCGCGGATGAACGTCTTGATGTCCTTGATCGGCACCACACGGCCCAGCAGAGCGACCATCGGATGCGCCGGATCGCGCATGTCGGCCAGATGGGTGAAGCGCGCGGAATCGATCCCGTTGGGGATCACCCGGGTCCGGGCCGGCGGCGCGCCCAGCCGATGCTGCACGGCGGTATTGTCGCCGTACAGCGCGACGATCGGATCGCACACCTGGTAACAGGCGGTGGCATAGCTGGTGAACGCGCGCACCCACAGGTCGCGCAGGTCGCGGACGCTGCGCTCCAGTTCCAGCCCGGTATCGACCTGATCGCCGATCCAGTCGGCCATCATCACCTCGATCTGGCGTTCGAGCAGGTAGATGCCGTGTTCGGTGATGAACGCCGGTCGCCCGGTCTGAAGCCCCGCGCGCGCGGCGTACAACCCGGCAAAGCCGGTCGAGATGGTGTGATAGACCCGTGCGCGCGGCAACGGCGCGGTCAGTACCGCCAGCAACCCGCCGAGCAGCACCCGCATCGCCCAGAAATAATGGTGGAACGACGCCTTGGGCAGCATCGCCTGATAATGCCGCCGCAACCGCGCGAAGGTGGCGGGGTGCGACAGGATGTCACCCGCGGTGGGAAGCCGCGGCATATCGCCGACGAGGTCGATCAGCGTCCGCAACTGCGCCGCACCGCCGACCGCGATAAAGGCGACCAGCGCATCGGCGATCGCCTCGACCACGGCGTCGGGAAAGCGGCGCGGCATCGCCGCCTGCGGGGCCAGCGCGATTTCGGTGATCGACACGACGTTCGGCGGCAAGGCCAGCCGGAACGGCATCGGCGCGTCGCTCGCCTTGATCGCGGCAATGGCGAAGCGCACGTCGGGCAGGTTGGTGATGAGATCCTGCAACCAGCCGGAGACACCACCGATCACATAGGGATAGGCCCCCTCGACGATCAGGCAGATGTCGGCGTCGTCCCGTGCCATCTCCGTCTTTGCTGGTCCCGTCTTCATTGGCCCCATCTGCAAAGGCATCATGCCGCCAGTTCCGATCGCCACCAGCCCAGCCCGGCCGCCGTGGTCCGCGTCGTCCCGGGATCGGCGTCGGCATCGGCGTCGGCCAGCGCCAGCCGGTCGATCGCGGCATAGTCGCCCGCCGCCCACATCGCCTCGACCAGCACGTCGTCCTGTTCGGTATCGCCGTCGGCCATGCGGATCGCCACCGCGTCGGCGCGCAGATGCGCCCGCTGCGAATCCGACAGCAGCACGTTGGCACGCGCATGGTCAGCCAGCAGCGTGGCCAGCGCGTCGTGCGCCTCCGGATCGGTACCCGCCGCCACGCGTGCCTCGATCGCCGCGCGCGACAGCGCCAGGTTCTGGACGACGCGCGCCGATGCGGCGGCGGCCAGCGCGCGGATCGTCTGGTCGCTGTCGGTCAGCGCCAGTGCGACCAGCGGCGACAGCGCCGGCTGGAACGACCGCACTACCGTCTCCAGCGCGCGCCGCCGGTCGCCGACATCGCCGTGCCGCATCATTGTGACCAGCGAATGGGCGGTTTCCGGCTCGCCGTGATGCACCCGCCCGTCGAGCATCCGCGCGACCGCCAGCATCGCACCGCGGTGCCGGTGCCGTGCCGGCATCGGCCCGAACACCGCCTCGTCCTCGTCAACGGTCTTCGCCGCCGATGCGGACGGGCGATGCGCCAGCACGCCGACCAGCAGGCCGACCGGCCCCAATGCACCAAGGATCGCCGGCGCAAGACCGATCGCGGTCCCGTGCCGCAACCACCGAGCATAGGCGATGGCGCTGAGCACGGCGTGTCCGGCCAGCAGCCACCCAGGCCCGACCGCGCCGGTCTGCCCCACACCCAGCATCGCCAGATCGAGGATCACCAGCGCCGCAAGCGTGGCGATCACGCCACCATCTCGCGCGGCTCGGACTTGGCAGGGCCAGTCTGACGGATGCTTCCCCGCGCGACATCCGCGAGCAGCGGCGTCAGCCAGGTCGCGACCTCCGTCATCTCGGCGATGCCATGCGGAGTCAGGGCGGTAAACGGAAGGGTATGCAGCACCAGACAGCCGACGACCTGGCCATCCGCCTGCCGCAACGGGATCGCCGCGACGCCGACCCCGTCCAGCCGATCGCGATCGCTTGGCCGGGCGACGTGGAGAATACCCGTCCGGTCGCGGATCCAGCCGACAAGATCCGCAGGCAGCATGTCGCGTGCACCCGTCGGGGTCGCCCCGCGCAGCCACGCCCGCGCCGTCCCGTCAACGATTCGGTAACAGGTGAAATCCTCCGTCCTGGTCGCCATCGCGATCAGGTGCGCGACCGCGCCGCGCCGCTCCACCGGGTCGATCGAGGCCAGGCGGGTCGCGGTGGCGATGGCGTGACCGACCGTCCGCGCCTCGGTCGAAATCGTGACCTGCAAGACCCGGTTGGTGCGTGACAGGCGATGAAACGCCTCGGTCAGGCGCGCGACGTTGCGGCGCGCGGTGCCCTCGCGCCGTTCAAGCCGCCGGTGTCGTGCCAGCCGGATCATCGTCACTTCGCCGATGGCCACCGCCGCGACGAACCACAGCAGCGGCGGCAGCGACAGATGGAACAGATAGTCGAGATAATCCCGCTCGCCGCCGTTGCCATGGACATGCCCCAGCCACAGGACCGAGGCGATCGCCGCCGCCGCGATCCCCGCGCCGGTTCCGTACGCCAGCGCCATGACCAGCACCGGCAACCACAGCGGATTGGGCTGAACCCCGGCGAAACCGGTGCCGCCGGTCGTCGTCCAGTCGAGCAGCGCCAGCCCGGCAAACAGCACGATCATTTCCAGCGCGACGCGCAGGCGAACGCGCCAGGTGGTGGTACCGAACCGAATCATTCCGCGCGTCCCAGGCTGCGCGACACTTGCGCGCGGGCAAAAAGCTGGCGTCCGGTGAAACCGGGCCGCGAGATGGAGGTGACGCCGCCGCTGCCCTCGACCCGCCACAGAACGCCGATCGGCGCGGCCAGGCCAAGGCTGGCGGTCGGGCCGTCACCGCCGAACCGGTCGACGGTCCAGCCGGCCTGACCGGTGATCTGAAGATCGCCGACCGCGCCGCTGACCAGTCCCTGCACGGTATGGTTTTCCCGGTCGACCAGCGGCACGACCGCCTCGCCATTCGCGGCCAGTTGCAATTGACGGATATATTCCGCCTCGAACCGGTAGCTGAGGCCCAGCGCGGGGAACTGTCGCCGGATCAGATAATCCAGCCCGCCGCTGACCACCACCGTGTCACTCGCGCCGCGGCGTCCGGCCAGGCCGTAGCGGTTCAGGCCGACATCCGCCTGCCCGACCAGCCCCGGCGTCAGGCGATAGGTGCCACCGAAGCCCGCCCGCGAAACATAGCCGCCGGCCAACGCCTGCGCGGGCGTCGGATAGTCGGGCATGTGGCGCAGCAGTACGGCGCGAACCTGCGCATCGGACGACCCGGCGGTCAGCCGCGCGCCCCCGCCCGTGACCCCGTCGTCCAGACTGGACGAGGCCAGCAATTGCAACCGCACCGTCGTCGTCAGCGTGGCGGCCAGCGCACCGTCGACCACGGTGGTCGATGGCCGGGCGGTGCCGCCGGGCGTGTCGATCCGGCTGGCGATCTGGCGAAGCCCGCCGCCGACCGCGAACCGGTCGCCGACCGCCGCGTCGATCCGCACGCCGCCCTCGACCTGCGCCATGTCGCTGCCATCGCGCGCGACGACGCCGATGCTGGCGATACCCGGCGCGGCGGCGATGACGCGCCGCGCCGCCCGATCATTGGCCCCAAGCGCGCGGTAGCCCACCGCCGCGCCGCGCACGTCGCCGTCGATCGCCCGCACGTCGGCCACCATCCGCGCGACCTGGCGATCGTCGGGATACCGGGCGGCAAGCGCCGTCACCCGCCGTCGCGCCTGACCGGTATAGCCGGCGGCGGCATCGGCCTCGACCAGCGCCAGTGTCGAATCGATCGCGGTCCGGTCGGTCCCATCGTCCGTGGTCGCGGCCGCCGGTGCCGGCGGTGCCGGCGGTGCCACGAACGCGAGCGTCACAACCGACCCCGCCTGCGCCCAGCGCATCGTCCAGCCGGGGGCCGCCCGCAAAACCAGACTATCGTCGTTCCAGCGCAAATCGCCGATCGCCGCCCCGGCGATATCCCGGAACGCCGCGATCCGGTCCGGCGCGATCGGCTGGTCGAACCGGACGATCAGTTCGTCACCCGCATCCTCCACGCGAACCTGCGCCGCATCGGGCCAGGCCAGACGCGGTACGGGCGCGGTCACCCGCTCATCGGCGAAGACGCCCGGACCGACCGTGAGCGACGGTGGCGTGACGTCGGCGAGCATCAGAAACATCGCGATCATGGTTGCAACACCGTTCGTGCCGCGCCGGGCTGCCCCTGCGCGATCAGGAGCCTTGCCTGCATCGCCGCCAGGGCACGATCGCGCGGCGCGTCCCGACGCAGTTCCTCGACCACGCGCAGCGCCTCTGCATCACGGCCCAGCCGGTCGAGCAGTTCGGCCTGCGCGCGGCTCTTCGCCGGCGTCTGTGCCAGCGCCCGCTCCAGCCAGGGTCTGGCCGCCGCCGCGCCGCCGGTCTTCGCCTGCACATCGGCCATCAGCCGCAACGCGGCGGCATCGGTCGGCGCGTCGGCCAGATAGCCGCGCAGCCATGTCGCCGCCTGCCGCGCGTCGCCGCCGTTCCACGCCGCCCAGGCAAGATCCAGACGATCGCTGGGCGCGGCGACGCCGGTCGCCACCCGCAACCGCGTGATCGCGCTCGCCTGCGCCGCATCGAGGCCGGCGGGCTGCACCGCCGACATGGCGCGCACCTGCGCGGCGTCCAGCGCCCGGCCGTCGAGCAGGCCGGCGATCGCCGCCCGTCCGGCGGCGGCATCGCCGGCCGCCCGCGCCAGCGCCGCCCGTTTCAGCAGGATATCGGTCTGGGACGCCAGCGGATGGCGGGTAGCGAACGCCAGCGCATCGGCCGGACGGTCATGATCGGCATAGACCGCCAGCCACGCCCGCTGTTCGGCCGCGCCGCCCCGCAACGCCTGTTCGCGCAGCCATGCGCGGTCCGCCGCCGCCGGGCGCGGGCCCATGAGGTACAGCAACCGCTGGACACCGCGTGAATCGACCGGTTGGCCGACCGCTGCGCCCTTCAGCACCGCAATCGCGTCGTCGCGGTATCCCGCCGCCAGCAATTGCTCGGCCACCGTCTCCCGCGCCGCGCCGGGGGCTTCCGCGCGCGCCAGCAGCATCGACCGCAGCGCCGCCCGGTCGCCCGCCTTCGTCACGATCGCCTCGCGCGCCGCCTCCTGCTGCGCGATCGGCAGCGACGGCACCGCCGCCAGTGCGGCCGCCATGTCACCCCGGCGCGTCGCCACCCGGATCGCCAACCACGGGTCGGCCGCGCGCCAGTTCGCGGTCGTCGTCCGGTCCAGCGTCACGATCAGGTCGTCCCGCCCGGCCCGGTCGGCCCGCCGCGCCAGATCCAGCGCCAGTGCCGCATCGGGCGGCGGAATCGCACCACTGGCCGCCGCCGCGACGATCAGGTCGGGCCGATCCAGCGCATAGCCCGTCGCAATAATATCCGCCGGGGCAACGCCGCCGCGCCCGCGCACCGCCGCCGCCAGCATTGCCGCCGCCTCCGCCGGTCGGCCCGTCGCGCGCAACAGATCGGCGCGCAGCCGCCACGTCGTCGGCTCAGCCCCATCGGGCCGGGCCGCAAGATAGGCCAGCGCCACGGCCGGACGTCGGGCCGCAGCCAGATCATAGGCGACCTGCCGAGTCGTCACGCCGACACCCGCCGCGACCAGTTCGGCGGTCAGCGTCGCGAGCGTGGCAGCGTCGGCGGTCGGAATCAGCGTGGCGATCGCCGGCGGTGACGGCGGCAACGCCTGTGGCGGCGGTGCGACCGCCGCAGGTGCGGGTACGGGTGCTGCCTCGGTGGCGACAGGCTGCGCCCGCTGCTCGGCGTGGCGTACCTCCATCTGGCCGGGCAGCAGGAACAGCGCGCCGCCCAGCAACGCAACACCCACCGCCACCGGCAGGATCACGGCCAGCCGTCCGTCATGGTTGCGCGCGCTCATCCGGCGGGTTCCGCGATCAACCGGTCGAGCGCCAGCGTCGCGACATAGGGGTGAAAGCCCGCCGCCCGTTCGCGTGCGTACAGGGCCGCCACCTGCGCGGTATCGGCCGGATCCCAGTAATCGAGCGTCGTCGCGACGAGCCGGGGATTGCGCGCCTGCGCCGCGCGCAACCGGTCGGCCTGCCACGCCCAGTCCGAATCGCTGGTCCGCTCATAGCGTTTTTCGGTAAAATTCCAGCGCGATGCCATCGCCTCGCCCAGCACATAATCAATCACCGGTACGACACCCGGCAGCAGCGCGTAGCCACGGTTCAGCATCATCCGCACCTTGGGGAATCGCGCGCGGATATCCGCGATCAGCGTCGCGGCTGCGGCCACCATTCCGGCGTTGGCGATTGGATCCTGTCGTTCCATGGCTTCGGCGTTATCCATGGTATCCATGAAGATTCCGTCATACCCCAGCGCCATGACCTCCGGTACGATCCGGTCCAGCACCGCTGCACGCCATGCGGCATGGCGCAGGTCGGCCATCCGCGCGTCGGGCCAGTTCGGGTTGGCCGGCCCCAGCGCGCCGGCCGTGTCGAGACTCGCGAAATAGGGCCGGTTCCGCTCCACCTCGCCCAGGCTGACATAGCCGAGCAAGACGCTGTTCCTGCCCCGCAACGGCGCGATCGGTCGCGCGTGGTGCGGCTCCAGCACCAGCAGGTCATAGGTTCGCGCGAGCACCGGGTCGGTCGCGGGACCATAATCCACCGCCCACCGCCAGCCGTCGTCGGGCGTGGCCGCGTCCTTCCCCGGCGTCCGAAACCCCAGGGTCAGCCCGACCGCGCCAAGCGCCAGCAACCGCCGTCGGCCGATGCTGCCCATGTTCCCGAGCGCCCCCCACGTCCTTCGAATCGTCATAACAAGCGCCCCCCATGCCCGACGACCGACGGGTTGTTGCCGACGAACAGCAGATACGTCAGGTTCACCGTCGCCTGCGCGACCATCGCCAGCCCGACCGTCGCGCCGATCAGTGCGCCCGCCATATAGCCCCAGCCGAACGCCGCGAACCCCGCATCCCACTGGATCAGCGTCGCCACCGCGCTGCCCAGCGCAAAACCGGCCCAGGTCAGCAGGATGCGGCCGAACAGGTCGTAATAGGCCAGCACGACGGTGGCCGCGATCGTCACCAGATGAAAGATCGTGCCGACCGACGTCTGGCGAAACGCGAAGATCGCCCGTGCGTCCGCGCCGATCAGGTCGAACAGCGGCACCGCCAGCACCCAGGCAAGGGCGGCGACCAGCAGCTGCACCAGCATCAGCAGGCGCAATCCGTCGATCATCGTCCAGAACAGGTCGACCCGCGCCTCCTCGATCCGTTGCAGCGTCGACGTGCCCGTGCAGCGCGCGATCATGTCGCCAAACGCCCGGTCGAACCGCGTCTCGGTGACGATCAGCAGCAACGTCAGCCCTGGCACCATCGTCAGCAACCCCAGGAAGCTGCCGGAATCGTTGATCGGGTTCAGCCGCAACACGCCGATCGCCGACACGCTTTCCGGCCCCAGCCACAGCAGCCATTTGTCGACCCAGATCGCCGCGACCGCTGCAACGCCGGCGATGGCGACGATCCAGGCGAGGCGCGGCGCGATTGCATCTGCACCCGGCAGTTGTGGCGTTTGCGCGAAGTGCCGGCGAATGACGATGGTGATCGCCGCCAGCGTCAGGCCGATCCCGGCGGCGACGATCGCCAGCACGGTCGCAACACCCGCACCGGGCGCCAGCGCCAGCAGACCGGCGGCCACCACGATCCCCAGTATATAGGCCAGTGGCACCGCACGGTACCGGCGCAGCGCGGTCAGCAGCGGCGCGGCGATCCATATCTGGGTCAGCCAGGTCAGGATCAGCGTGGCCAGCGTCGCCTGTACCAGCGGCAACTGCGCCAGCACGCCGAACACCAGCGCCCCGGTCGGCAGGGCCAGCACACCACCGGCGGCCAGCGCGACCAGCATGATCCCCGACACCCCGGCGGCATCGCGCGCGAAGATCCGGTCGGCGACCATCCGCGTCGCGACGATGCCGATCGGCGCCGCCGCCAGCGCGGACAGGCTGAAACTGTAGACCAGCACGGTCTGGACGACCCGGCCACCCGACACGCCCAGATGCCGCACGGCCCAATGGTCGAGCAGGCCCATCGCGATCGCCGTCACGATCCATGGTCCGGCACTGATGAGCGCACCAAAAGCGGCGGCGCCGGCCACTCCGCCGACGCCGCCTTCGCGCGCTACTTTCGCTAACTGGAACCCGATGCCTGCCATAACCGATCCGGCAGATACGGCCGATTACATGAAGAAATCGTTGGCCGTCAGGTTGTGATGGCCCAGCAAGGCGATCGAGAACTCAGGAGCCGAACCGGTATCGGTCGTTCCCTCGACGATGGTGTATTCCTTGCCGCCGATAACCTGATAGCCAAAGCGCAACTGGGCCGCCGTCGTGAACCTTGCGCCCTGCCCGATCAGGGTGAACGCCTGGTCGCCCCTGGCCGACGACGCGGTATTGGCGTCGATTCCGGTCAGGTCGATCTTGTCCTGGCCCACGGTAAAGTCGGTGATGATATCGCGCAGGCTGGTCGACGTCAGGCTGTCGCCCTTCACCTCGAACCGGAAGATGTCCGACCCGGCACCACCCGTCATCGTGTCGGTATCGTCACCACCGATCAGCAGGTCGTTGCCGTCACCACCATTCAGGATGTCGCGGCCGTCACTACCGATCAGCGTGTCGTTGCCCGCGCCGCCGTTCAGCGTGTCGTTGCCGAGGCCACCCGTCAGACGGTCATTGCCGGCCAGACCGTTCAGCACGTCGTTGCCCCAGCTGCCGTCCAGCACGTCCTGCTCGTTGGTGCCGGTCATCGTCTCGCTGAAGATCGACCCCGTCTTGGTGATGCCGGCGACGTCGGTGACCCCGATCGACAGCGTCTGCGTGTCGGTCGCGCCCCTGGCATCGGTCGCGACGACTGTCACCGCATAGACATTGTCCTTGTTCGCGTCGGTCGGCGTCTCGAAGTCGGGCGCACTCACGAACTTCAGCACGCCGGTCGTCGCGTCGATGGCAAAGGCCGCGCCATCGCTGCCCGCCGCGATCGAATAGGTGATCTTGTCACCCAGTGCGATGTTCGCGTCGGTCGCGGCGATCGTCGTCAGCGCGGCCGTGCCGTTCTCGGCATAGGTCAGCGCCCCCGTGGTGCCACCGCCGAACGACGTCAGGACCGGACCGACATTGGCCTCATGGCCAACCGTCACGTCGTGCGTGCCGATCGCACCGATGTCGATGGTCAGGATCTCGCCGACCAGGCTGGTGACCTTGCCGCCGGTGACCGTCACCCAGTCGTTGCCGGGTGCCTTGACGTCCACGGTCACGCTGCCTTCGCCGATGACGGTGAACGACAGATCCCTGCCGTCGCCGCTCAGCGTCTGCAGCGTGGCGCGCATCGGGAGCGCGGTGATGTGGGTCACGTCGTCCGCCGCGGTACCCATCGTGATGGTGAAGGTGCCACCCGACTGCGGCAGGAACACGGTATCCGCATCATAGGCATACCAGTTCGCCACGCCCTTGATGACCTGGCCGGTCGTCTGGCCGTCCACGTCCAGCGCGAAGGTGCCGGTGCCGCCCGCCGAGGATACCTTGGCGGTGATGACGTTGCCGACCACGGTCGAGGTGATCGACGCCTGGTCGAACGCCGCGATCCGGCTGGCCAGATCGGCCAGCGTCACGAATTCCATGCCGGACTTCGACGCGCGCTCGATCCAGTTGGTGAACATCTGCGTCGTGTAGGGGCTGGGACCACCGGTCGACCACATCGCCGGACCATAATCATGCCACGGCCACACCACGACCGGCGCGTCGGCCATCGACGTGATGTTGGCGAATTCCTTGGCCCAGACCGCCTCGGCCTCGGCCACCGTCTTCTTCTGGAACTCCATCAGCGTGAAGTCGAAGGCGGTGTTCGGCGCGATATAGACCTTGCCGTCGGCGGCGTTCTGCGGCGTCATGTAGCCGAACGCGTTGGGATAGCCCGCGCCGACGCCCGAATAACCGCCGCTCAGGTACGTCACATACTTTAGGATTTCCTGGCTCGTCGCGATCTGCTCGGGCGCGCCGGGCACGGCCGCACCACCGATCGTGATGGGCTTGCCCAGGAACGCGCTCATCTGCAATTCCAGTTCGGCGCGCGATGCCCCGAACTCATAGGCGATCTGCGCATCGGTCAGCAGGTTCGTGTTTTCGGGATGCGTGTAGCTGTGCGATCCAAGCTCGTTGCCCATGTCGAGCAACGCCTTGTAATAGGGCGCGGACACCGACCAGTCGGTCGCCTGCCCGTTCAGCGAGTCCGCGCCGACGTTGACGTAATAGCTGGCGACATAGTCGTACTTCGCCTTCCAGTCGGCGAGGATCGGGATCATCTTGTCATAAATGCCGGGGGCATTGTTCTCGGGATTCACCTCATCGCGCTGCTGGCTCTGGTCCATGTCGACGCGCGATGCCACCAAACCGGTGCTGCGCGTCATCTGCAGCCCGACCGACAGGCCCTCGCCATGCACCGCATAGCCGATGGCCTTTTGCAGCATGTTGTCGTCGGCCATCACGGCCTCGCTGGAAAAGATCACATTGCGCCCGCCGGTCTGCGTCGCGATCGCCGCCGAATAGGTCTGGCCGTTGATCGTCTCGGTCGCGATCGTCTTGCCGGTGCCGCTGACGCTGGCGAACGCGTTCCAGCCCACGCCGGTGTACTGGTGAATCACCTGGCCGTCGGCGTAGCCGTCCAGCACCAGGCCCGACGCATCGGTCGCCTTAAGCGTCACGTCCGCCGGGAAGCCGCCGGTCACGCGCGTCGCGTCGAACAGCAGCTTCATGCGCGAGTAGGAATCGCCGGCCAGCGCGCTGCCGTCCGCCCCGTTGGTCATGAACTCGCCAGCGGCGACCAGGCCGATGCCGAACTGCTTGGTGGCCTGCTCCAGCGTCTGCGCGATGACGTCGGCCTTGGCGGCGTCGACGTTGCGGAACGACGGGAAGACGATGCTGTCATACTTTGCCAGCGTGGCGATATTGGTCAGGTCGTCTTCGGTCAGGATGTCGAACGGCACGCCGGCCTGCATCGCCTGGCTCTGCGCGGCCATGAACAGCTGCGAATAGGCGGTCTTGCTGAAATAATTGTTGGCGGTCGTTTCCGACCAGACGATCGCGATGCGCTGCGCCGGATCGGCGACCGCACCGGTGTCGTTGAAGACGGTGAAGGGCGCGCTGGAATAATCGCCCGGCAGGAAGACGCTGTCGTTGACGTCATAGATCGTGTCGATCGCCTGGGCGTTGCCGACCGCTGCCTTGGGCACGCGAAATTCCAGCACGGTCTTGTCGGCCGACCACGCCGCCTGCAATCCGGCCAGCACCAGCGTCTCGCCGGCCCCGCCCTTGTAAAGCGAAACCGTGCCGTCAGCGGCCACGTTGACGTTGTATTCGGCACCACCGGCAAAACCGAACACCTGATAGCCAGTGGTCGCGTTGCGGTCGGTATTCAGCCACGCGGTCGTGTTCGCGCCGATCGCGGTGGGCGACGTCATGGCGAAGACGAAATCGGCACCGTCGGCGCGCGCATAGATCGCGTAGCCGTCGCCCAGACCCTTGTCGATCCGGTCACTGGTCGCCCAGTCGTTCAGATTGCCGTCGATGGTGATCGGTGTTGCGCTTGCCATGTTTCGTTCCCGTCATCTACGCGATCGGTTCGACACCGGTGCGGCCGACTTTTCGCGATGACGGCGCTGTAGCAAGCATCGGTACCATGCGGGCGACCTATCTATCGTTAAGATTTCCTTACGCCTGTCCCATCGCGACACGTCCCGTAATGGGACAGTTTGCAAACAGCCCTGCGACTGCGTCCAACCATGACCGCCCCCTCGCCCGGTGGAGCCATCGCCATCATCACATCCGCTTGGCGGTGCGGACGCGCTGGGGTATCCGCCGGGCATGGCCGGACGCTTCGATCACCTTCCCAACCGCCGCGCGATCGTCGATCGTCGCGCCCTTGCCGAGAGGCTGGCGGTCATCGACACCGGCGATGCCGGTCAGCGGCGGATCGCGGCCAGCGCAATCCTGAAGGTCGCGCTTGACGCCGGCCGGGCGGAAATCGCCCGGCGGCTGGTCGATCACCCCTCGCGCGGGTTGGAGGCATCGAATGCGCAGGCCTATCTGATCGACCAGATCCTGCGCGTGCTGCTGGATTTCACGACCGGCAACCTCCACCCTCTCAGCAACCCGACCACCGGCCAGCGAATCACGCTGATCGCGGTCGGCGGCTATGGCCGGGCCGAGATGGCCCCGCATTCCGACGTCGATATCGGCTTCCTCACACCCGGCAAGCAGACCGGCTGGGCCGAGCAGGTCATCGAATCGATGCTCTACGCGCTGTGGGATCTGGGCCTGAAGATCGGTCATTCCAGCCGCTCGCTCGATGACATGGTTCGGCAGGCCAGGTCCGATATCACTATCCGCACCGCCCTGCTGGAGGCGCGCTATGTCTGGGGCGATGCCGATCTGTATGACGAGGCCGCGCGCCGTTTCAAGGCGGAGGTCCAGGCCGATACCGCGCGCCAGTTCATCGCCGACAAGCTGGCCGAACGCGACGCCCGCCACCGCAAGATGGGCGACACCCGCTATGTCGTCGAGCCCAATGTGAAGGAGGGCAAGGGCGGGCTGCGCGATCTGCACGCGCTGTTCTGGATCGGCAAGTACATCCATGACGTACAGCGCGCGGCCGATCTGGTCGATGTCGGGCTGTTCACCAAGGCCGAATACCGCCTGTTCCACCGCGCCGACAATTTCCTCCAGGCTGTCCGCTGCCACCTGCACAGCATCACCGGCCGGGCGGAGGACCGCCTGACCTTCGACGTGCAGCGCGAGATTGCCGAGCGGATGCGCTATTCCGACCGGCCCGGAAAATCGAAGGTCGAACGCTTCATGCAGTTCTACTTTCTCCAGGCCAAGACGGTGGGCGACCTGACCGGCGTCTTCCTCGCGCATCTCGATGAAAAATTCGCCGCGCGCGGTCGCCGGTTCGGCCTGCCGACCATCCGCCGCGCACCGCGCCGGCTGCACGGCTTCATCCTCGATCGCGGTCGGCTTGCCCTGCCCGGCGACGATTTCTTCGCGGCCGACCCGGTCCGCCTGATCGAGCTGTTCCAGCTGGCCGACAAGCACGGGCTGGAGGTGCATCCGCTGGCGATGCGGGCGGCGGCGCGCGATGCGAAACTGGCCGATGACATTCGCCGCGACCCGCGCGCCAACGCGCTGTTCCTCGACGTGCTGACCAGCCGGCGCGACCCAGAGCTTGTGCTGCGCTGGATGAACGAGGCCGGCGTGTTCGGAAGGTTCGTGCCCGACTTCGGTCGCATCGTCGGCCAGATGCAGTTCGATATGTATCACCACTACACCGTCGACGAACACACGATCCGGGCGATCGGCCTGCTCGGACGCATCGAGCGTCAGGAACTGACCGACGATCACCCATTGGCGACCGCGATCTTCCCGCAGATCGTGTCGCGCCGGACCCTGTATGTCGCGGTCCTGATCCATGATATCGCCAAGGGGCGCGGCGGCGACCATTCGATCCTTGGCGCGGAGGTCGCGATGCGGCTTTGCCCGCGCCTCGGCCTCACCGCAGCCGAAACCGAAACGGTGTCGTGGCTGGTCCGCTGGCACCTGCTGATGTCCGCCACCGCGTTCAAGCGCGACCTGTCCGACTTCAAGACGATCCTCGATTTCTGCGAAACGGTGCAAAGTCCCGAACGACTACGCCTGCTGCTGGTCCTGACCATCGTCGATATCCGCGCGGTCGGCCCGGGCGTCTGGAACGGCTGGAAGCGCCAGCTGCTCGCCAATCTGTACGACGCGGCGGAAGAAGTGCTGCGGCTCGGCCACAAACAGACGGGCCGCGAGGAACGGATTGCCGATCGCCAGGCGACGCTGCGGGCGGCGCTCGACTGGGATGAGGCGACGTTCGCCGCCTTCGTGAAGCGCCTGCCCGAGGCGTACTGGATCGCCGAACCCGACGATGTCGTGGCGCATAACGCCCGGTTCATGGCCGCCTCCGCCGACCTGCCGCTGGCGATCGACGCGCAGGTCTATGCCGAACGCGGCGCGACCCTGGTGACGATCTACGCCGCCGATCACCCGGGCCTGTTCTACCGCATCGCCGGCGCAATCCACGTCGCGGGCGGCAACATCATCGACGCGCGCATCCACACCACGCGCGACGGGATGGCGATCGACAACTTCCTGGTCCAGGATCCCTTCGGTCGCCCGTTTGCGGAAAGCACGCAGCTCGCCCGGCTGCGCACCGCGATCGAGGATGCACTGGCCAATCGCGGCAAGCTCGCCGACCGCCTGCTCGCCAAACCCGCCGCCCGCGCCCGGTCGGAGGTGTTCGACATTGCCCCCAACGTCCTGATCGACAACCGCGCCTCGAACCGGTTCACCGTGATCGAGGTCAACGCCCATGATCGCCCGGCCCTGCTCAATCAGCTCGCCCACGCGCTGTTCCAGTCGAAGGTGACGATCCATTCCGCGCACGTCGCGACCTATGGCGAGCGCGCGGTCGATACGTTTTATCTCACCGACCTGACCGGCGACCGGATCACGTCGGCCGCGCGACTGAAAACACTCGAACGCCGCCTCACCGCCGCGGCTGCGGGCGAGGATCTCGACGCGGCGGCATAAAAGCGGGCCTCTGCCGATAGAAAGGGCTACGCACCCGTTGTCCTCGCCCGGGCGGTGACGGATGGGATTGGTATAGGATTGCGCTGTCCAATACCGCAGGCTAGGCCGACCGAAAGGACCGTCGATGCTCCCCACAGACCGCGCCCTGCTGACCGCGATCGAGCGACTGACGATCGACCCGCCAGGCGCAGCGCTGACCTTTGTCGACCGGCTGGCTCGCGACAATGGCTGGGATCGCGACCACGCCACCGCCGTCGACCGCGAATATCGCCGGTTCCTGTTTCTGGCCGCCACGGCGGACGCACCGGTCACGCCATCCGACGCGGTCGATCAGGCGTGGCACCTGCACCTCGCTTACAGCCGCAGCTATTGGGATGACCTGTGCGGCCAGATTATCGGCCGACCGCTTCACCATTGCCCGACGGCCGGTGGACCGGTCGAGGATGATCGGTATGCCGGCCAGTATTCGGCCACGCTGAGGCGGTACGCCGACGCGTTCGGCGAAGCGCCACCCACCGCCATCTGGCCCCCGGTCGATCAGCGGTTCACCGAACGCTTCGTCCGCATCGCAATCACGCCGCCTGCCCCCTTCACAGCCCGACGGATCGTCGTTGGTGTCGTCATCGTCCTGATAGTCGGTCTCGCCGCCTTCTTATTGACGGGGTCCGCATTCGGAACGGCGATGGTCATCGGCGCGGTCGCCATCGGCCTGATCGCCGCCGAGGCTGGCAGCGCCGCCGAAAACCGCCCCCGGAAACGCCGAAAGGGCGATGGCGATGGCCTCGACGGTCCGGACAACGACGGCGGTGACGGCTGTGGAGCGGACAGCGGCGGGTGTGGCGGAGGCTGTGGCGGCGGCGACTGACGCGAAAAGGCCGGCCCGCTGATAGCAGCGGACCGACCCTTCACCCGCGACGAACCCCGATCAGAAGCGCGTACGCAGCGTCAGGCCATAAGTCCGCGGCTCGGCCAGGAACGAGGTGAAGATCTGGTTCGCCGTGCTGCCGAACGCCTGGGTCTGCGCCTGGCTGCCCGCACCCTGGAACGGCGCGTTGAACGCCACCTGCTGGTAGTTGGTATCGAGGATGTTCTGTGCCCAAAGTTCCAGGCCCCAGCGCTGGGCCGGACCACGGATGCCGACACGGGCGTTCATCAGGAAGAAGCCGTCCTGCGCCTTTTCCGGGAACAGATCCGACCCCGTGTTGTAGTCGCTGGTCATGCGCCCATCGACATAGAACAGCGCCGTCATGCCCGACGATCCCAGTTCCGGCGTCCAGCTGGTCGATGCCGTGACCGTATGACGCGGCGCGTTGGACATGTTGTTGCCCGACAGCAGGAACAGTGCCGGATCCAGCGCCTCGCCGGTTTCGCTGCCGACCAGGTTGTTTTTGAACTTCGTGTCGGTGAACGTGTAGCCAAGGCTGACCGCGAAGTTGCGGACGGGATACAACCCTGCCTCAAGCTCGAAGCCCTGCGACTGCACCCCGTACTTGACGCTGCCGGTGCAGGCGCCCGTCACCGCGCTCGCATCGCGATCTCCGCCGTTCAGGCTCGTGTCGCACGAGCTGATGTTCTGGACGATGAAGTTGGTGCCGTTGAAGGTATTCAGCTGGAAGTTCTTGAACTCCTGCCGGAAGCCGGCGACGTTGAACGTGAAATCCTTCGACGTGAACTTCAGACCGACTTCATAGGCGTTGACCGTTTCCGGGTCGAACCGCAGCCGGCTGGCGCTGGCATTGGTCGGCGCGGCGAACACGTTCGCGGTCAGATCGGACCGGTCGAGGTTGTAGCCCCCCGCCTTGTACCCGCGCGAGAAGCTCGCATAGACCAGCGTGTCGGTACGCGGCTTGTACGAAATGACGCCGGTGCCCGTGAACTCGCCTTCGCTGAACTCGTCGTTCAGATCCAGGCTGTTCAGCGCCGAGGTCGAGTTGCCGGTGCAGGTCAGCGTCAGGATGCCGCCGACAATCTGCTGGGCGGTCGCCGGGATCGCCGCATTGCCGACCAGGCCGCCAAGGCCACCCTGCAGGAAACTCGCTTGCTGCGCCGGGCAGACCGTGTTGTTGTTCTGGAAGTCCGAATGGAACTTCTTGGACTCATGCGTATAGCGCAGGCCGCCGGTCAGGCTGAGCTTGTCGGTCACCTTGAAGATGTTGTGGGTGAAGAACGCGTAGTTTTCGCTGTTCTGATAATAAGTGGCGCGCTGATCGCCCAGGTCGTTCAGCGTGCTCAGGCGGTTGAGGCCGCGGACCACCACAGGCCCCAGCGTCGCGCCGAATGCACCGTTGATGGTCGCCGCGCCGGTCGGGCTGAGGCAGCCTGCCGCCGCCGGGTTGCGCAGCACCGCCGCCGGATTGATCGTCGCGACGATGCGACATGCGGCAAACGCGCCATATTGCGTGCCGAACTTCAGGTTGTCGGCAACGACCAGATCTTCCTTGGAATAGTAACCGCCGATCAGCCAGTCGAGCTTGTCGCTGAACAGCGACCCGTTCAGCCGCGCTTCCTGGCTGAAGGTGTGGAACTGCCGGAACGAATTGCCATCGTCGGGACGGTAGGCAAGATCCAGGTTGCCATAGTCGATATCGGCCGCGCCGCCGGCCTTGTACTCGCGATAGGCGGTGATCGACGTCAGCTGGGCGAAACCAAGATTGGCGTCGATCTGGCCCGAGCCGCCGTAATCGGTCGTGACGTTGGAATAGGCCCGGCCCGGCGAGTTGGCGATGCGGCGGTTGTAGGGGTCGCCCCGGCTCGGGAACACCGCGCCCATGCTCTGCATGATCTGAACGATGCGGTTGCCCGCCGGGTTGATCGTGAAGTCTCCCGGGGCACCCGGCGTCGGATCAATTTTTTCGTTGGTGTTGACATAGACCGCGCCGCAGCATTTTTCATCGCGCCGGGTGTAATCGCCGATCAGGCGAACGGTGACGTCGGGCGACGCCTGCAACAGCAACTGGCCGCGCACGAAGTAACGATTGCGGTCGTTATAGTCGGTGTTGTTGATGACGTCGTAATAATAGCCGTCGCGCTTGTTGAACACGCCGTCGATGCGGAACGCCAGCGTATCCTTGATGATCGGCCCGGTCAGACCGCCGGCGACGCGCACCGCGTTGTAATTGCCGTAGCTCGCCTCGCCGTAACCGCCGAAGTCGAAGGACGGCAGCTTGGTCAGCACGTTGATCGTGCCCGCCGTGGCGTTGCGCCCGGCCAGCGTGCCCTGCGGCCCGCGCAGCACCTCGATCCGGTCGACTTCGCCCAGATCGTTCAGGCCGGAACCCGTGCGGCTGCGGTAGACGCCGTCGATAAACACCGCGACCGAGCTTTCAAGACCGGGGTTGTCACCCACCGTGCCGATGCCGCGGATACGCGCCGATGCGTTGGCTTCCGATCCGGTCGACGACACCAGCAGCGAGGGGGTCAGCTGCGTCATCTGGCGAATGTCGGTCGCGCCAGAGTTCTGCAATGCCTCCTGCCCGACGGCGGACACCGCGATCGGCACGTTCGACAACCGCTCCGACCGGCGCGTGGCGGTGATGATGATGTCGCCCGCATTGCTCTGCTCGACCATCGGCGGCTGGCCTTGGTCGGTCGAGGCGGCGGCCACCCCGGAATCCGTCGTCTGCGCCTGCGCCTGCGTGGTGGGTGCGTCCTGAGCGAACGCGGGGGCAGCCAGTGCGATGGTGGCGGCCGACAACAGATAAACGGACGAACGTAGCATCCTGGCACTCTCCATGATCGAACCGTTATCGGTTTCGAATTATCGGTTTGGAGATTGCTAGTGTGCCGACAAGGCAGCCGTCTAGGGATTTCTGCTTAGGGTCCGGCGTTTCCGCGCATAGCTGTAGCCCAAACGCAACAACGGGCCCGTCAGGGCCCGCTGTCACGTCGGATTGACGCTACGGCAAGGGCACATCGCCCCTGGCCGAACATTTCCCGGCCGGATTACTTCGGTGCGAGCACCATGAGCATCTGACGGCCTTCCATGCGCGGATAGGCCTCGACTTTCGCCACCTCGACCACGTCGTCCTGCACCCGCTTCAGCAGGTTCATGCCCAGCTGGCCATGGCTCAACTCGCGACCACGAAAACGCAGGGTGATCTTCACCTTGTCGCCTTCACCGATGAAGTCGTGCACCTTCTTCATCTTGGTGTCGTAGTCGTGGTCGTCGATGTTCGGACGCATCTTGATCTCCTTGATCTCCTGCGTCTTCTGCGACTTGCGCGCGAGGTTCGCCTTCTTCTGCGCCTCGTACTTGAACTTGCCCACGTCCAGGAACTTCGCGACGGGCGGATCGGCGTTCGGCGACACCTCGACCAGGTCCAGACCCAGTTCGGCCGCCTGCGCGATCGCTTCGCGCGTGTACATCACGCCCAGATTCTCGCCCTCGTGATCAATCACGCGGACCTTGGGACTCTGGATGAATTCGTTGAATCGCGGACCGTTCATCGCGGGCGCCTGCATCGGCCGGCGGGTCATGGGAGGACGTATGGGGCTTGCTCCTGACGTGGATGGGAAACTTGAGGTGCCGGGTATAGCGCAAAAACGCGGTCTGCGAAACCCGGCACCTCCTTACATATCGGGTGCGCGCGCCTGATCGACAAGACGGGCGATCGCCTCGTCCAGCGTCAGGATCGTCTGCGCCTGGCTGCCCAGCGTACGCAGCGCAACCTTGCCCTCCTCGGCCTCGCGCTTGCCGACAACCAGCAGGTTGGGAACCTTGGCCACGCTGTGCTCGCGCACCTTGTAGTTGATCTTCTCGTTGCGCACGTCGGTTTCGACCCGGATGCCCGCCGCCTTCAGTTTCGCCGCGACCACCAGCGCATAGTCGTCGGCGTCGGACACGATCGTCGCGACCACCGCCTGCACCGGCGACAGCCATAGCGGGAACCGTCCCGCGTGATGCTCGATCAGGATTCCCAGGAACCGCTCGAACGTACCCAGGATCGCGCGGTGCAGCATCACCGGCCGGTGCCGGGCGCCATCCTCGCCGACGTAGGACGCATCGAGCCGGTCGGGCAGCACCCGGTCCGACTGGATCGTGCCGACCTGCCACGTCCGCCCGATCGCATCGGTCAGGTGGAACTCCAGTTTCGGCGCATAGAACGCGCCCTCGCCCGGCAATTCCTCGAAATTGGCCTTGATCGTCTCGGACAGGCCGGACTGCATCACCGCTTCGCGCAATTCGGCCTCGGCGATGTCCCACATCGCGTCGTCGCCGAACCGCTTTTCGGGGCGAAGCGCCAGCTTCACCGCATAATCCTCGAAACCCAGATCCTTGTAGACGCTGTCGAGCAGCTCGCAGAACTTGCGCACCTCCTCGACCAGCTGGTCCTCGCGCACGAAGATATGCGCGTCGTCCTGCGTGAACTGGCGGACGCGCATGATGCCGTGCAGCGCGCCATGCGGCTCGTTGCGGTGGCAGCAGCCGAACTCGGCCATGCGGATCGGCAGGTCGCGATACGACTTGATCCCCTGTTTGAAGATCAGGACATGCGCCGGGCAGTTCATCGGCTTGAGCGCCATCAGGTCGCCCTTGCCGGACAGGACGGCTCCTTCGTCCTCGGTATTGGGCACTTCGTCGGGCACCACGAACATGTTCTCGCGGTACTTGCCCCAATGGCCGGACTGCTCCCACTGGCGCGCGTCCATCAGCTGCGGGGTCTTCACCTCCTCATAATCGGCCGCATCGAGCCGGCGACGCATATACGCCTCCAGCTGCCGCCACAGGATGAAACCCTTGGGGTGCCAGAACACGCTGCCTTGCGCTTCGGATTGCAGGTGGAACAGGTCCATCTCCGCGCCGATCTTGCGATGGTCGCGCTTGGCCGCTTCCTCCAGCCGGAACAGATGCTGGTCGAGCTGCTTCTTGTTCAGCCAGCCGGTGCCGTAGATACGGCTGAGCATCGCGTTCTTCTGGTCGCCGCGCCAATAGGCTCCGCTCACGCGCGTCAGCTTGAACGCCTGCGGGTCCAGCTTGCCGGTCGATACCATGTGCGGCCCCCGGCACATGTCGAGCCACTGCCCCTGACGATAGATCGTCAGCTCCTCGCCCTCGGGCAATTCGGCGGCCCATTCGGCCTTGAACGTCTCGCCCTGCTCGGTCCAGCGGTCGATCAACTGCTGACGGCTCCACACCTCGCGCACGAAGGGTTCGTTGCGGGCGATGATCGCGCGCATCTCGGCCTCGATCGCGGGCAGGTCGTCGTCCGTGAACGGGCGCTCAGCAGGCGCGAAATCGTAATAGAATCCATCGTCGGTTGCCGGACCGAAGGTGATCTGCGTCCCCGGAAACAGGTGCTGCACGGCTTCCGCCATCACATGCGCCAGATCGTGCCGAACCAGCTCCAGCGCATCCTTCTCGTCGCGGGCCGTCACCAGCGCCAGATCGGTATCGCCCTCGAACGGCCGGTTCAGGTCGCGCACCTGCCCGTCGATCCGCGCGGCCAGCGCCGCCTTGGCCAGACCCGGGCCGATCGCCGCAGCGACATCCGCGGGGGTAGTCCCGGGCGCAACCTCGCGGACGGAACCGTCGGGCAGCGTGATACGGAACATGGCGGACATTGGTCGGGACTTTCTGCTTGGACACACCGGCGACAGGCCGGACGCGTGCCTATAGCCAAGCCCGCGCCGCAGGTCACGCGATCCCGAACGGCACCACCCGGTTGCCTTGCGTATGCCCGATCTCGGCCCGTCCCAGATAGGGTACGCCCATGTCGCGGCTCCAGCGGATCATCATGTAATCCAGCGTCTCGCCCCAGGGTGGCTCGTTCGCCTGCACCGCCGTGACCGCACCAAGCCGAAGCCCGGCGATCCCCTTCAACTGCGTCGCATTGGCCAGTTTGAAAAGCATCCGGTCGATATTGTACATCGGCTCCGACACTTCCTCGACGATCAGCACATGATCGGTCAGATCGGGCAGCCAGGGCGTGCCGATCAGCGACGTCAGGATCGTCAGGTTGAACGCCGCCGTCGGCTGGCTGCCCAGTCCCGGCTCCAGCGCCTGTCGATCGCCGCGCAGCAACCAGCCAAGCGAACGCGCGACCGTCGCCTCGCCGTCACGACGATTGATGTCGCTTGCCATCGGCCCGTGTACCGGCCGGCCGATTCGCCGCGCGTACAGCGCCCCCAGCAGAAAGCCGACATCCGAATAGCCGAGATAGGCCTTGTCCCGCGCCGCACGGCCAAGGTCGGGCATGGCCATCGCAAGGATCCGGTTCGCCCCATAACCACCGCGCAGGAACCATAGCGCGTTGAACGCGGGATCATTCGCGTAATCGACGAACGCCGCCGCCCGGCGGAAGTCGGACCCGGCGAAATGACCGTCGGTGTCGGTGCATTGCGGATGGAACACGAGTTCGATTTCCGGGAACGCGGCCGCTGCATAGGCCGTGACCTTGCCGATCACATCGGGATTGGTCCGGCTCGACGCGGCGAGGACACCGATACGCATTGTTCGCCAACCCCGCTTGCCCGTTCCCGAAAGCCCCGATAGCGCGCAGTCATGGATATCAGCAAACCCTGTTTCTTCGTCGGCATCGGCGGTTCCGGCATGATGCCGCTGGCGATGATCCTCCACGCGCGCGGCGTCACCGTCGCCGGATCCGACCGGGCGCTCGACCAGGGCCGCGTGCCGGCCAAGTTCGACGACCTGCGGGCAAAGGGCATCGCCCTGTTCGCGCAGGACGGCAGCGGCATCACCTCGCCTGACCAGCGTATCGTCGCCTCGGCCGCGATCGAGGACAGCGTGGCCGACATCGTCGCCGCTGACGCGCTGGGCTGCACCCGCGCCACCCGCGCCGACATGCTGGCCGCGCTGTTCAACGCCAGCACGCTGCCGATCGGCGTTGCCGGGACCAGCGGCAAGTCGACCGTCACCGGCATGATCGGCTGGATCCTCCATGATTTGCGCAAGCGGCCAACGGTCATGAACGGCGCGGTGATGAAGAACTTCGTGAGCCCCGACGCGCCCTTTGCCAGCGCGCTGGTCGGTACCGGCGACGCCTTTGTCAGCGAGGTCGACGAAAGCGACGGGTCGATCGCGCAGTACATGCCGACGATCGCGGTGCTGAACAACGTCAGCCTCGACCACAAGTCGCTCGACGAACTGAAGACGCTGTTCAGCGATTTCACGGCCAAGGCCCGCACCGCTATCGTCAACATCGACAATATCGACGCCGCCGCGCTTGCCGCCGCCCTGCCCCCCGCCCGTGTCACCACCTTCGCGCTGGATCGCGCCGCCGACCTGCGCGCGACCGACCTGATCGAACGGCCGTTCGGGGTCGACTTCACGCTCCACGCCAGCGACACGCCGCCGTTCGCCGTGACGCTGGCGGTGCCGGGCCGCCATAATGTCTCCAACGCGCTGGCGGCGATCGGCGCGGTGGTCGCGGCGGGTATCTCGGTCCGCGACGCCGCCCGCTCCATCGCCGGGTTCACGGGGCTGCGGCGGCGAATGGAACTGGTCGGCGAGGCGGCCGGTGTCGCGGTGATCGACGATTTCGGCCACAACCCCGACAAGATCGCCGCCACGCTCGACACGCTCCACGCCTTTCCCGGCCGCCTGCGCGTGCTGTTCCAGCCGCATGGATACGGTCCGCTAAAGGTGATGCGCGCCGAACTGGTGGCGATGTTCGCCGACAAACTGGCCGACGACGACCTGCTGGTCCTGCCCGACCCCGTCTATCAGGGCGGCACGGTCGCGCGCGAGGTCACCAGCGCCGACATCGTCGCCGACGTGGTCGCGGCCGGGCGCGATGCGCGCCACGTCGCCGATCGGGCCGCGGCGGCGGCGCTGGTCGTGGCCGAGGCCGCGCCGGGCGACCGGATCATCGTGATGGGCGCGCGCGACGATACGCTGAGTGCATTGGCGGCGGACATGGTGGCGGCGCTGGCGGGGCGGGTGTAAACCTAACCCCACCCCCTCCATCAGCCTTGCACAGGCAACGCTCCCGCTTCTGCTTCTTGCGGCGGAAAGAAGTCGAAGCCTACCCCGCCGCCAGCGGCGCAAACCGCGCGACCTGCCGCCCGACCATGGCCAGTTGCTCCACAACCGCCGGGTCGTTCGCCCCGCCGGCGTCGTCGAACTTCGTCGCCTGCGTGTTGATCGCGGCCGCAAACGGCGTCGGCCAGCCGCGCAGCGCGTGGACGATCGAGCGCAGCGCGGCGATGGTCGATCCCGTCGCCTGCCAGCCATAAGCGGTGGCGATCAGCCCGACCGGCATGTCCGCCAGATACGGCCGCGCGTCACGCGCGGTTTCCTCCAGCAGGTCGAGCGCGTTCTTCACCACGCCAGAAATGCTGCCGTGATAGCCCGGGCTGGCGATGATGAGCGCGGAGGCTCCCCGCACCGCCTCGACAAACGCGATCTCGTCCGCCGTCCGGCTGTGCGCCTTGGGATCGTAGAGCGGCAGGCGGGCCATGTCGGCCCCGCCGAACATACGGGTGCGGAACCCCTGTTTCCCCGCCGCGTCGAGCGCGATCATCAGCGCGCGTTCGGTCGAGGATACGCCCCCGATGGTCCCGCCGATGCCGACGACCAGAGGAGCCGCGTCGCTGTGTATGTTGTCTGCCATGCCTGTCGCCCTAACCGCGTCCGCTCCGCCTTGCCAGCAGGAGATGCATCACATCCCCGATCTCAACGCGCCAGCGCCGCGTGGTCGATATTCGGCAACACATGCCGCGCGAACAGATCCGCCTCCGCCGCATGCGGATAACCCGACAGGATGAACGCCTCGATCCCCATGTCACGGTACATGTTCAGCTTCGCTAGCACCTGGTCGGGATCGCCGACGATCGCCGCACCGCAGCCCGATCGTGCGCGACCGACGCCGGTCCACAGATTGGCCTCGGCATAGCCGTCACCGGCCGCACCCTCGCGCAACGCGGCCTGCGCCGCGACCCCGGCCGACGCCGAATCAAGCGACTGCGCGCGGATCGCCGCCCCTTGCGCATCGTCCAGCTTCGACAGCAGCCGGTCGGCATAGGTCCGCGCCTCGGCCTCGGTATCGCGGACGATGACGTGCGCGCGGTACCCGAAGCGGAGCGTGCGGCCATAGGCGGCGGCACGGCTGGTCATGTCGGCGATGATCGCGGCCACCGTTTCCTGCCGGTCAGGCCACATCAGGAAGACATCCGCCTCCTGCGCCGCGGCATCGCGCGCCGCCGGCGACAGCCCGCCGAAATACAGCAGCGGCGCCTTGCCCGACACCATGCCGGTCCGCGCCGGATCGACCTTCAGCTTCCAGAATTCGCCGTCATGGTCCAGCGGCTGCCCGTTCAGCAGCGTCTTCAGGATCCGCATCGCCTCGACCGTGCGAGCATAGCGCGGTCCCGACGCCAGCGTCTCGCCGGGCAGGTCGGACGAAATAATGTTGATCGTCAGCCGCCCACCCAGCAACTGGTCGATCGTCGCGATCTGCCGCGCCAGTTGCGGCGGCCAGCTTTCACCGATCCGCACTGCCATCAGCAACGCCATCCGCCGCAGCATCGGCGCGATGGCGGCGGCGAACGCGGTCGTGTCGATCCCCAGTGCGTAACCCGACGGCAGCAGGATATTGTCGAACCCGCCGCTTTCGGCCTGCATGACGATATCGCGGCAATGCGCCCAGCTCGACTTCAGCCTGGCATCGGGCACCCCGAGAAACTCGTAGTCATCGTCGCAAAGCGCCGAAAACCAGCTGATTTCGCATGGGCCTCGCGTCGTCATGGCAGCTTTTCTCCCCGCGACGCGACCAGCACGTCATACCAGTCCTGTCGGCTCCAGCGCACCGTATAGGCGTCGGCCAGTTCGGCGATCCGCGCCACATTCTGCGTGCCGACGATCGGGATGACCCGCGCCGGGTGCGCCATGATCCAGCTATAGGCCGCCGCCGCGCGCCCGACCGAGTAGCGCGTCGCGACCGCATCGAGCGCGGTCGCCACCGCGATCTCGCGCGCATTGCCCGGCTCGGCGATCCGCCCGCCGCCCAGCGGCGACCAGGCCAGCGTGGCGATGTCCTGCGCCATCGCATGATCGAACAGCCCGTCCGTCATCGGCTCGGTCCATAGCGGCGAAAATTCCGGCTGCTGCGATGCGATCGGCACCGACAGGAAGGCGGCCAGCGCCCGCGTCTGTTCCAGCGTGTGGTTCGACACGCCGACGGCGCGCACCTTGCCGCTGGACACCATGGCGTCGAGCGTCCGTGCAACCTCCTGCGGGTGGGTCAGGATATCGGGCCGGTGGATCTGGTACAGGTCGACATGGTCGACGCCCATACGGGTCAACGACGCATCGAGCGCGCGCATCAGATAATCGTCGCTCGAATCATACGGCACCGGCGGGGTGATCCCGCCCTTGGTCGCCAGCACCATCCGGTCGCGCAAGGCCGGCGTCTCGGCAAAGACCTTGCCCAGCAACGCCTCCGCATCGCCGAACCCGCCCTGGCCATCGAAGCCATAGATGTCGGCGGTGTCGAACAGCGTGACGCCGGCGTCGAACGCCGCCTCGATCAGCGCGCGCCCCTCGGCCACGGTTGAGGTGCCGAAACGCCACATCCCCCAGGCAATGGGGCTGACGGTGATTCCGCTCTTGCCGAGCGGACGCGATTGCGGTGTAAGCAGGATATCAGACATCGTTGTCATATAGGGACAAGAGTTTTGGTAGAGCAAGTGCGTTATGGGCTGGTCGGGACCGGCATGATGGGGGTCGAGCACCTCAACAACCTGGCTGTGACCCCGGGTGCGGTGGTGACCGCGATCGCGGATCCGGTCGAAACTTCGCTTGGCTGGGCGCGTGACGCGCTGGGCAGCAAGGCCGATGGCGTCACCGCCTTTGCCGATTCCGCGGCGCTGGCCGCCAGCGGGCTGGTCGACGCGGTGATCGTCGCCAGCCCCAACAATACCCACCGCGACGTGCTGGCCCCGCTGTTCGATGCCGGCCTGCATATCCTGTGCGAAAAGCCGCTGGCGACGACCATTCCCGACGCGCGCTGGATCGTCGATCGCGCGGCGCAAAGCCCCGGCATCTTCTGGACCGCGATGGAATATCGCTACATGCCGCCCGCCGCCGCGTTCATCGACCAGGTCCATGGCGGCCGGATCGGCGCGCTGAAGATGCTGTCGATCCGCGAGCATCGCTTCCCGTTCCTCGTGAAGGTCGGCGACTGGAACCGGTTTGCCGAAAACACCGGCGGCACCATGGTCGAAAAATGCTGCCACTTCTTTGACCTGATGCGGTTCATCACCCGGTCCGAGGCCGTCCGCGTCTATTGTTCGGGCGGCATGGACGTGAACCATCTGGACGAGGCGTATGACGGCAAGCGCCCCGACATCATCGACAACAGCTACACCACCGTCGATTTCGCCAATGGCGTCCGCGCGATGCTCGACCTGTCGATGTTCGCCGACGGGGCGGAAAATCAGGAGGAGATCACCGCCGTCGGCAGCGACGCGCGACTCGACGTGCTGATCCCCGAAGGCCGCATCGTCCATTCCCCCCGTGTCGGCTTCATGAATCCGAAGCAGGCGACGAGCGAGGTCATCGGCGTGGACGAAACCGCCTTGAAGGCCGGCAGCCATCACGGATCCACCTTCTACGAACACCAGCGGTTCAACGCGGCGGTGCGCGGGGCCGGCCCGGTCGAGGTCAGCGCACAGGACGGCCTGATGGCGGTCGCGATCGGCACTGCGGCGGAAATCAGCGCGCGCGAACACCGGGTGGTGGCGATGACCGAACTGGGCTTCTGAGCGACACGGCTGCGATAGCCCCGCTTGGGGCGACCAAAGACAAACCGCGGATGACAGCGCGGGACATAACGATAATCCATCAAAACGATGGGATAAGGGAGATGGGCATGAAGACGCTATTGATGGCGGGTGCGGGCGTGATGGCATTGGCAACGACCGCGCCGGCGTTTGCACAGGATGCGACGGCTACCGCACCGGCAACCGCGACGACGCAGACCCCTGCGCCGGATATCGACGATGCTGCGCCTGCCGATATCGTCGTCACCGCGCAGAAGCGGTCCGAACGCCTGCAGGACGTGCCGCTCGCGGTATCGGTCATCTCGGGCGACGCGATCGCGGCGAAGGGCGGCAACAGCCTGGAAAGCGCGCAATATCTTGTCCCCACGCTCAACTTCCGCAAATCGGGCACCGCGATCAACCAGTCGCTGTTCCTGCGCGGTGTCGGCACATCGACCTTTTCGATCGCTGGTGAACCGTCGATCTCGACCGTGGTCGACGGCGTCGTCTATGCCCGCGCGGGTGAAGCGTTCAGCGACCTGATCGACATCGACCGGATCGAGGTGCTGCGCGGACCGCAAGGCACGCTGTTCGGCAAGAACGCATCCGCCGGCGTCATCAACATCGTGACGAAGCGGCCCGGCAACGATTTCGGCGGTTTTGCCGAAGCCGCTTATTATGGCGGTCAGGAATACAAGGCGCGCGCCGCGCTCGACCTGCCGCTCGGCACCTATGTCAAAAGCCGCATCACAGGCTTCTACGGCACCTATGACGGCAACATCCGCAATGTGACCCGTAACACCCGCGTCAACGGGTACGAGCATTACGGCGTGCGCGGCATGATCGTCGCCGAACCGACGCCGGACCTGAGCTTCACGCTGATCGCCGATTACCGCGAATCAAAGGACGATTGCTGCGGCGAAGTGATCGGGACCACGCCGAACAACCTGACCGTCGGCGCCCTGCCGACCGCAAAGGGCAACGAAACCCGCGAACTGGCGCAGGATCTCATCACCCGTACCGAGGAAAAGAGCTGGGGCGTATCCGGCCAGATGGACTGGACGCTGGGAACCCAGACGGTCACCGCGATCACCGCCTACCGCGAATATGACAACCGCGAAATTCGCGACGGAGATTTCCTGCCCCAGGCCTATGTCGGCTTCAACCAGTTGCACGACGACGGCCCGCAGACGTCGAATACCTTCAGCCAGGAATTGCGGCTGACGTCCCCGCAGAATCAGACGATCGAATATGTGCTGGGTGCCTATTATTCGCGCGCGCAGACCGACCGGACGTTTGCCCGCAACGATCTCGTCTGTTCGCGCACCCCCACCCCGACCGTGCTAACGCCGTGCTCGACGCCCGGTTTGACGGTCACCCGACCCAGCGGCACCGCCGTCTTCGGATCGACGTTCAAGAACTTGGCGCTGTTCGGTCAGTCGACACTGAACCTGACCGACAGCCTGCGCCTGATCGGCGGCCTGCGCTATACGGTCGACCAGCTGAACGTCTTTCACAGCCGGGTGACGACGCTAGCCGGGCCGGGCATCAACCCCAGTTTCGGCCCCTTCACCGGCAAGGCGACCAACGACAATCTGTCGGGCAAGGCCGGTGTGCAATATGACATCGTGAAGGAATCGACCGCCTATGCCAGCTTCTCGCGCGGCTATAAGGGTCCGGCGTTCAACATCTTCTACAATCTGGGCGCAACCGGCACCAACATCATCGACCCCGAGACGTCGGACAGTTATGAAATCGGCCTGAAGAACTCGCTGTTCGGCGGCAAGCTGGTGGTGAACCTCGCCGCCTATTACGCCAAATACAGCAATTTCCAGGCGAACAACCCGGACATCGTGGCCGGCGTCCTCGTCACCCGCTTCACCAACGCCGGCGACATCTCGACCCGTGGCGGCGAACTGGACCTGATCTGGCGGCCGGTCGCCGATCTCAACATATCGGGTGGCGTCGCCTATACCGATGCGAAGGTCGACCAGTTTCGCGTACCCACCAACGGCGTCGTGACCGGCGTCGTGCCCAGCGGCACCCCGCTTGGCTATGCGCCGAAATGGAAGGGATCGCTGGGGGCCGATTACACATGGCGCACCGGCGGCGCATTCAACTTCGGGCTTGGGGTACAGGGCGCGTACCAGTCGAGCCAGATCGCGCAGTTCGACGCCAACCCCGCGGTGCGCGCGGCGACGACCATTCGCGGTTACGGTCTGGTCGACCTCAACGCCTCGATCCTCGACGCGGCCGACCGGTTCAAGCTGTCGTTCCAGGTCAAGAACCTGTTCGACCAGAGCTTCGCCGCGGCCATCACGTCCGGCGGGCCAGGCGGCAGCTATCGCTACATCATCCCGCGCGAGGCCGACCGCTATTTCGGCGTGATCGGCCGGTTCAACTTCTGATCCAAACCGCCCCCCTCACCCTTCCCGCTGCCGGCGAAGGGTGAGGGTGAAGGCGGGTCCAACTGCTGGATTCCATTGTTAGATAAAGCAGGAGTTCGCCCGCAAGCCCCTGTATCCACCCCGGCGAAGGCCGGGGCCCAACAGGGTAAACGGCAGTAACTTACCGCGAACGCCGACCCGATTGGGCCCCGGCCTCCGCCGGGGTGGTCGCGGTTGGAGTGGAAGGCGCGCCCCACAATCCCCGCCCCCACCGGCCAGCGACCAGGCTCAATGCGCCATTGCCACCGCGCCCGACCCGTCATCCTCGACCGGAACGATCCGTGGCAGCAGCACCTGCACGATCCCCAGCGCCAGCAGATACGATACCGAGCAAATCGCCAGCAGCGGCCCGTATCCCCAGCCATGCGCCAGCGAAAACGCCGCCAACTGGATCAGCACGATCGACCACATGTTGCCGCAGAACGCCGCGATGCCGATCGTGGAGCCAACCGCCCGCGCCGGCACGATGTCGGTCGCCAGCCCGAACACATTGGTCGAAAACCCCTGATGCGCGAACAGCCCAAGGCCCAGCAGCATGGCCGCGCTCCACGGGCTGTCGACGAACATCACCAACGGCACCGGCAGGATCAGCAGCGCATAGATCAGGAGCGCGACCTTGCGCGCGCGGTTCACGCTCCACCCCCGCGCCATCATCCGCGTGGGCAGCCAGCCCCCCGTCAGCGCGCCGCATGCCGCCATCACATAGGCCAGCGCCACCGGCAGGCCGACCGTCCCCTGCTGCAACCCGAACATCCGGTGGAACAGGTCGGGCAACCAGGCGAGCATGAAGAACCACACCTGATCCGACAGCACCTTGGCGATCGCGATCGCCACCGTCTCGCGCTTCTTCAGCAGGCTGCGCCACGGCACCGGCACCGGCCGGACCGCGTCGGTCTGCGCCGGTACCGCCTTCACCGCGAACCACACCGCGACCCACACCAGCCCAAGCCCGCCAGCGACGAGAAACGCGGATTTCCAGCCGAATGCCAATGCCAGCGCCGGGATCACCAGCGGGGTCACGATCGCGCCGATATTGGGCGCGGTGTTGCCGATGCCCAGCGCGATCGAGCGTTCCTTCTGGGTAAAATACGTCGCCGCCGACTTGACCGCCGCCGGCGTCCCGATCGACTCCGCCGCGCCCAATACGATGCGCGAGGCGACGAACCCGCCGACCGTGGTCGCAAAGGCATGGGCCATGCCGGCAAGGCTCCAAACCGCGACTCCAAGCGCGAAGCCAAGCCGCAGGCCCACCCGGTCGATGAACCAGCCAGTGCCCAGAAACGCGACCGCCGCCGACACCTGAAACGCGGTCAGCATGTTGGCATAGTCCTGATCGGACCATGCAAACTCCGCCTCCAGCGTGGGTTTGAGCAACGCCAGGATCTGTCGATCGACGTAATTCAGCATGATCGCAAAGAAGACCAGCGCGACGATCACCCAGCGCGCGCGGTTTCCCGCCGGTGTTCCCGTTGGTGCAATAGCCATATTCGCTCCGGTCCCCTGCTTCTTTCCGATAACGTTGTCATAGGATAGCCCGACGCGCTACCCTTCCGCCGAAATTGCTGCTTTCACGGCGCAGGGATGACGCGGCGCAGCGCCGGTCATAAGGGGGATTTCATGCAGACCAAACGCCCGCTTCCGATGGCCGCCGACCTGTACGGCGATATTGAACCCAGTCCGAAATCGACGTGGCGGGGGTATCTGCCCGGGCTGCTGATCGTGCTGCTCGGTACGCTGGCGGCAGGCTTCATCTCGGATCGCTATGGAGCGCCGCTGACGCTGATGGCGCTGCTGTTCGGGCTGGCGCTCAATTTCCTGTCGGCGGATTCGCGGCTGACGCCGGGTCTGGCATTCGCGTCACGGTCGCTGCTGCGCTGGGGAATCGTGCTGGTCGGCCTGCGCATCACCTTCGGCCAGATCGTCGATCTGGGGCCGATGGCGCTGCTGTGCGTCGTCGTCATCGTCGCGGCGACGATCGGCATCGGCATCGTGATGGCGCGGCGATTCGGCTTCGACGCCGCGTTCGGCACGCTGGCGGGCGGCGCGGTCGCCATCTGCGGGGCCAGCGCGGCGATGGCGCTGGCGACGACGCTGGGCGAACGGCGGATCAGCCAGGCGCAACTGACGCTGGTGCTGGTCGGCATTTCGGCGATGAGCGCGACCGCGATGGTCCTCTATCCGATCGCGGCGCATGCGCTGCACTTCACCGATCTGAAGGCCGGGTTCCTGTTGGGTGCCTCGATCCACGACGTGGCGCAGGCGCTGGGCGCGGGCTATTCCTATTCGGAGGGCGCCGGTCAGATCGCCGCCATCGTCAAGCTGACCCGCGTGGCCCTGCTGGCCCCCGCACTGGCGATCGTCGCGCTGTTCCTGCCGCGTGGCACCGGCGCGGCCAAGGGGCCGGGGATGCCGTGGTTCGTCGTCGGCTTCTTCGTGATGGCCGGGATCAATTCCACCGGCTTTGTGCCGGTCATGGTGGCGACGGGAGCGGAAAAGCTGGCAGGGGGCCTGCTCGCCGCCGCCGTTACCGCCACCGCGATCCGGTCACCGTTGTCGCAGTTGCTGGAGGCCGGGCCGAAACCGTTGCTGGTCATCCTGGCCGCGACGATCGCCGCGTTCGCCCTGTCACTGGCCGCCGCGATGCTGCTGATCGGCTAGGCCGTCGCCTCCGACGTCGTGGATTCCCGCACCACGAGGTCGAACCCGACCTCGCGCGCCTCGACCGGCGCGTCGTCGGGGGCAAGCAGCAGGTCGGCCGCGTTCCACGCCAGCAGGCGCACCGGCTGGCGAATGGTGGTCAGCGGCGGCCAGACATAGCCGGCCAGCGCATCGTCGCCGAACCCGGCCACCGCCAGATCCTGTGGCAAACGCAGGCCAAGCCGGTGGGCGGCGGTCAGCACGCCGGCCGCCATCTCGTCGTTCGCCGCGAAGATCGCGCTCGGCCGATCGCGCATCGCCAGCAGGTCCGCGCCGGCGGCCGCACCGGACGCAAAGGTATAGCCCCCATCGCGGTCGAGCGCCGGATCGGCGGCCAGCCCCGCCGCGGCGAGCGCATCCTGATAGCCCAGCCGCCGCTGCGCGCTGGTCGCATAGTCCCGCAGGCCGCCGACAAAGCCGATCCGCCGGTGCCCGCCCGCCAGCAGATGCCCGGTCATCGCCCGCGCCGCCGCGCGGTTGTCGATGAAGGTCGAGGATGCGGGCGACGTTACCGCCCCCGGCGACACCCGCACGAACCGGACGCCGCGCTGCGTCAGCATCTCCAGAACCCCCACATGGTCGCAGATTGGCGGCGTCAGGATCAGCCCGTCCACCCGTGTCGTGTCGATCAGCCCGGCGATATCGTCCAGCAGCCGCTCCGACCCGCGATCATAGGGCTGGGCAATCATCCGCACCCCGTCCGCCTCGCACCGGTCGCGCACCCCCATCTGCATTTCATAGACATAATAGGGGCTGGGGTTGTCGCAGATCAGGCCGATCTGGAAACTGCGCCGCCCGGCCAGCGACCGCGCCGCCAGATTGGGACGGAAATGCAGTGCCGCGACCGCGGCCTGCACCCGCTCGCGCGTCGCGGTGCCGACATAGCGCTCGTTGTTGAGCACCCGCGACACCGTCTTGATCGAGACGCCCGCCTCCCGCGACACGTCCTTGATCGTTGTCCGCACGCTGTACGCTCCTGCCCGTTTCCGATAAGAGACATGGCACGCGACAGGTGCTTGCGGCAACTGTCCTATCGGCCTAATACAGTCAGTTCACCGTCCGGATCCTGTCATGCGTCCTCACCCGTTCGATACTGGCCAGCCGCGCCCCCAGCCGCACCCGGGGCAGCAGAGTGCCGACCATGGCCGGGTCGACCTGTCGCGGCCGGGGTTGCCCTATGCCGGAATCCGCGATCCGTTCGCGCCGATCGACCCGATACCGCCGCGCCAGGATTTCGGCGGCGACCCGTTTCCGCCGGCACCGCCCCCGCCGCCACGCCAACGCCGACCGATCGGCCGCTGGATCGGGCGCGGGCTTGGCGTTGGCATCATCCTGCTGGTGATCGCCATCGCGTGGCTGGCGATCACGGCACCGCTGTCCAAATCGCTGCTGCCGCCGACACCGCCGTCGATCACGCTGACCGCCGCCGACGGTACGCCGATCGCCCGGCGGGGCGCGATCATCGGCGCCCCGGTCGATGCCGCCAAGCTGCCGCCGCACGTCCGCGAAGCCTTTCTGGCGATCGAGGACCGGCGTTTCTATTCGCATTTCGGCATCGACCCGCGCGGCATCGCCCGCGCCGCGGTTCACAATCTGGGGTCCGGCGGCGTGCGCGAGGGCGGCAGCACGATCACGCAGCAGCTGGCCAAGAACGCGTTTCTCGATTCGGATCGCACCGCCGGCCGCAAGATCCGGGAAGCGATGATCGCGGTCTGGCTGGAGGCGTGGCTGACCAAGGACGAGATCCTCTCGCGCTATCTGTCGAACGTCTATTTCGGCGACAACGTCTACGGCATCACCGCCGCCGCCAAACATTATTTCGGTCGGACGCCGGCGACGCTGAACACGGGGCAAGCGGCGATGCTGGCCGGGCTGGTCAAGGCGCCCTCGCGGCTCGCCCCGACCTCCAATCTGGCGGGCGCGCGCAAACGGCAGGCGGTCGTCATCGGCGCGATGGAGGCCGCCGGCTTCCTCACCAGGCGGGAGGCGGATGCCGTCCAGCCGCAGCGGGTTCTGTCGAGCCGCCCCGACCAGTTGCCCAACGGCACCTATTTCGCCGACTGGATCCTGCCGCAGGCGCGCGATCAGGCGGGCGAGATCAAGACCGAGACGACCGTCCGCACCACGCTCGACCGCGATCTGCAACGCACCGCCGAGCGCGCCGTGAAACGCGCGGGCCTGCGCGAGGCACAGGTCGCGCTGGTGGCGATGCGGCCCGACGGCCGGGTCGTCGCGATGGTCGGCGGCAAGAATTACCGCACCAGCCCGTTCAACCGCGCGACGCAGGCCAAGCGTCAGCCGGGATCGACTTTCAAGCTGTTCGTCTATCTGGCGGCGATGCGCGACGGCATGACGCCGGATTCAATCATCGAGGACTCGCCCGTCGAGATCGCCGGTTGGAAACCCCGCAACAGCGATGGCCGCTATCTGGGGCCGATCACGCTGCAACAGGCGTTCGCGCGCTCGTCCAACGTCGCCGCCGCCCGCCTGACGCAGAAGGTGGGGGTCAAGGCGGTGATCCGCGCCGCGCGCGACCTGGGCATCAGCAGCCCGATCCCGAACGAGGCGACGATCGGCCTGGGCACCTCGACCGTCAATTTGCTGGAATTGACCGCGGCCTATGCCGCCATCGCCAACGGCAAATATCCGGTGCAGCCGCACGGGCTGACCGATGCCGAGCAAAAGCCGTGGTATCAGGCGCTGACCGAGCGCGAGCGGAGCATTCCCGAGGATATTCGCGCAAAGATGCTGACGCTGCTGTCGGCCTCGATCCGCGGCACCGGTCGCGCCGCCGGGCTTACCGTCGACGCGTTCGGCAAGACCGGCACGACGCAGGACAATCGCGACGCCCTGTTCGTCGGCTTCGCGCAGGATCTGGTCGTCGGCGTGTGGGTCGGCAACGACGACAACACGCCCAATCCGGGCCTGTCGGGCGGCGGCATCCCGGCGCGGATCTGGCGCGATTTCATGAGCGATGCGCTGAACCTGCGCCCGGTCGCGGCGCCCGTGGTGCAGGAGGCGGTCGACCCGGAAGCCGACACGACGATCCTCTACGACGACGAAGGCAACCCGATCATCCAGGCCCCCGCCGTCGGCGAGCTGGAGGGCATGGGCCTGAACCTGCGGATGGGCGAGGATGGCAGCATCACCGTCGGCCCGGCGCGGGGCGGTCGTGACGACCCGCCCCGCCCGCAAGCCGACGACCGCGCGCCGCCGTCCGACGAGGAAGGCGGGCCGGAGGAATAATCCGCCGGTTAGAACGCGCTCCAGTCATCGTCCGCCTCGACCTTCAGCGCCAGCGCACCGCGGGTGGCGGGACGCGCTGACACGGCGGCGGGGCGGCTGCGCGCGACCGGGGGCGCGGTCCGGGCGGTACGGATCGCGACCGGTGCCGACGCGGCGGCCGGGTGGCCTCCGGCTGGCAGGGTGAAGCGCCCGACCTGGCGCAGCAGCGCCTCCGCCTCGGACGACAGGGTCCGGACCGCGGCGTTGCTTTCCTCGACCATCGCCGCGTTCTGCTGGGTCACGCCGTCCATCTCGCCGACCGCGATATTGACCTGTTCCATCCCCTGCGCCTGCTGCGTGGCCGACGAGGCGATCGTCGAGACCAGCCCGCCGATTTCCTCGACCCGGCCGATGATGCGGTCGAGCGCCTTGCCCGTCTCGCCCACCAGCGCCACGCCGCGATCGACCTGCACGACGCTGGCGGTGATCCGCGTCTTCACGTCGCGGGCGGCATCGGCCGATCGCTGCGCGAGCGCGCGAACTTCGGAGGCGACGACCGCGAAGCCACGCCCGGCATCACCCGCGCGCGCGGCCTCGACACCGGCGTTCAGGGCCAGCAGATTGGTCTGGAAGGCGATGCCGTCGATGACCGAGATGATGTCCGATATCTCGGCCGATGCCCGCTCGATTCCGCCCATCGCGTCGACCGCCTGGCGGACGATACCGCCGACGGCATGCGCCTCGGCCCGGGTGTCGACGACCACCGAATCGGCCCTTGCGGCCCCGCTCGCGGCCTGGCGCACGGTCGCGGTGATCTCGTCCATCGCCGCTGCCGTTTCCTCCAGGCTGGCCGCCTGCTGCTCGGTGCGGCGCGACAGGTCGTCGGAGGCGCGCGAAATCTCGCCGGTGCCGGTTTCGATTCCCGCCGAACAGGCCCGCACCGTCTCCAGCGTGCCGGCAAGCTGCTGGATCGCGCCGTTGAAATCGCGTTCAAGCGCGGCATAGGCGGGCGGAAATCCCGACAACTGGGTCGTCAGGTCGGCGTCGGCGAGCCGGCCAAGCGCGACACCCAGCTGGGCGACCGTCTCGCGTTGTTCGGCGTCATTCTGCGCCTTGCTGATCGCGGCATCGCGGAACACCAGCACCGCCTGCGACATTCGGCCCAGTTCGTCGGAGCGCGCCGCGTCGGGAACGACCACGTCGTTCTTGCCCGCCGCCAGATCACCCATCGTCTCGGTCAGGCGCAGGATCGGCCGGGCCAGCTGGCGACCGAGCAGCAACGACAGGGCAACGGCAATACCGATCATCACGACGCCACCGATGGCCAACGCCAGCAACGCGGTGGTCAGCGCCGCCGCCTGTTCGGCCCGGCTGTCACGCAGGGTGACCGTCGCATCGGCGCGCAGCGCGCGCAACGGTGCCAGTACCGGCAGCATCGTCACCGTCTTGCTCGATTCCCGCAGGGCCGCCTGCGCGCCCATCTGGTCGCCGGCGCGAACCCGCGCGATCAGCGGGTCACCCCATTTCTCGCGCCAGTCGATGATCTTGCCATTGGAACTGGCGACCTGCGCCCGCGCCTCGGCCGTTGTCAGCAACGCATCCAGCCTAATGGCCGCCGCGGCACCATCGGCCTTCGCCTCGTCATACTGTTTCAGGTAATTCTGGTCACCGGTGATGAGGAAGCCACGCACCTGGCTGTTCTGACGCAGGATGGCGATTTCCATGTCCAGCGTGGTGGCGTGGACGTCCTCGGCCCGCACGCTGTTTTCCGCCGCCGTCTCGATCCGTGCGGTGCTGACATACAGGACCGCCATCATGGCGGCGACCGACAGTACGATGGCGGTAAAGCAGATCCCGATCTTCCGGGCTATCGGCAGGTTGGCGAACATGGACAGAGCCTCATCATCCGGGCCACGGCGCAGATGCCGCAGCGATCGGATTTCGAAGTACCAACGAATCCTCTGATTTAGATTAACGCGGACGGAACCTTCCGGTCGCGCTGATCGACATCAGCTTTTCAGGCGCCAGCCCGTGCGGAAGATCGCCGCGATCACGACGAGGCAGAGCAGCAGGAAACCGACCGTCACGGCCAGGCTGGCCCCCACCGCCACATCGCCCGAACCGAAGAAACTCCAGCGGAAGGCGCTGACCAGATAGACGACCGGATTGAACAGGCTGACCGTCCGCCACGGCTCTGGCAGCATGTCGATCGAGTAGAACGCCCCGCCAAGGAAGGTCAGCGGCGTCACGAGCAGCGACGGGACGATGGCCAGTTGCTCGAACCCGTTAGCCCAGATGCCGATGACGAAGCCGAACAGGCTGAATGCGACACTGGTCAGCAGCAGGAATGCGATCATCGCGAAGGGGTGTTCGATGTGCAACGGCACGAACAGCGCCGCGGTCGCCAGGATGATGAGGCCCAGCACGACCGATTTGGTCGCCGCCGCCCCGACATAGCCGATCACCAGTTCCATCGGCGACACCGGCGCGGACAGGAGTTCGTAGACGGTGCCGGTGAACTTCGGGAAGTAGATGCCGATCGACGCGTTCGAAATGCTCTGCGTCAGCAGCGACAGCATGACGAGGCCGGGGACGATGAAGCTGCCGTAACCGACCCCGTCGACCGCCTGCATCCGGCTGCCGATCGCGCCGCCGAACACGACGAAATAGAGCGACGTCGTGATGACCGGCGTGACCAGGCTCTGCCACAGGGTGCGCAGCGCACGCGCCATTTCGAAGCGATAGATCGCCCAGATGCCGTGGCCGTTCATGCGCGCGTCTCCACCAGATCGACAAAGATGTCTTCGAGGCTGGATTTCGACGTTTCGAGATCCTTGAAGGCGATGCCCAGGTCGCCCAGCTTGCGCAGCAGCGACGGTATGCCGGTCCGCTCCGCCTGCGCGTCGAATACATAGCGCAGGATATGCCCCTCGTCGGCCAGCGTCAGATGCCATTCGGCAAGCTCCGAGGGGATGGCGGTCATCGGATCGACCAGCGTGATATCCATCTCCCGCTTGCCCAGCTTGGCCATCAGCGCCGCCTTGTCCTCGACCAGCAGCAGGTCGCCCTTGTTGATGACGCCGACCCGATCGGCCATCTCCTCGGCCTCCTCGATATAGTGGGTCGTCAGGATGATCGTCGTGCCGCCCTCGCGCAGGCGATGAACCAGCTTCCACATGTCGCGGCGCAGGGCCACGTCAACGCCGGCGGTCGGCTCGTCGAGGAACAGCAGTTCGGGTTCGTGAGCCAGCGCCTTGGCGATCAGCACCCGGCGTTTCATGCCGCCCGACAATGCCATGATCTTGGTATCGCGCTTGTCCCAGAGCGACAGGTCGCGCAGCACCTGTTCGATATAGCCGTCGTTGGCCGACCGACCGAACAGGCGGCGGCTGAACTTCACGGTGGCGATCACCGTCTCGAACGCGTCGGTCGACAGTTCCTGCGGGACCAGCCCGATCATCCGTCGGGCCGCCTTGTAATCGGTCAGCGCGTCATGCCCGCCGACCGTGATCGTCCCCGTTGTCGGCGTCACGATACCGCACACGATGCTGATAAGCGTCGTCTTGCCGGCGCCATTCGGCCCGAGCAGCGCAAAGATTTCGCCGCGCCGGATGTCCAGGTCGACGGGCTTCAGCGCCGTGAACCCGCCCTTGTACGTCTTGGACACGCCCGCGACGGACAGGATCGTTTCGGCCATCGTTCCATTCCCCTTGTGCGTGGTGCAGGTAGGACGGCCGCTGGACCGGCACAAGCTGACGGCGGACTTATCGTCGGGCGATTACCACAGGATGCCCTTTTCCGGCGCGAGCGGCTTGGGGGCTTCGTCGCCGATCGACTGCAACAGGTCGATCTCGATCGTCCGGCACATCGCGTTCAGCGGCACGTCGTGAACCGTGTTCGCGAACGGATCGACCAGATCGTCGCCGATCTGCAGCACCGCCAGGAACATCAGCCCGGCCACCGTCGACCCAAGCGGCGTGGCGAACCCAAGCGATTCGACCAGGCCGATCGGCAACAGCACGCAGAACATGTGTGTGAACAGCGTCGGGAAGAACCGGTACTGATTGGGCAGCGGCGTATTCTTCAGCCGCTCCATGCCCCCCTGCGCATTGGCGATATCGACCAGCACGCGCTCGAACGAGGCCTGCTGGATCGTGTCGATCCAGCCATTGCGCCGGGCGAGATCAATCCGCCGGCCGGTTCCGTCGACGATCCCGTTGGCGATATTGGTCCGCTCCAGGGCGAAATCGGCTTCGCCCTTGGACAGGTATCGCAGCACTTCCTGGTCGGCGGGCTGCTTGCGCAACTGGCAGCGCAGCGCGTTCACATACGCGATCTGTCGCAGGACGATGGTGCGCTTCATGTCGAGCGCGTCGTCCTGCGGCAGATAGTTGCGGGACGCACGGGCAAGACTGCGCGAGGCATTGATCATCGACCCCCACAGGATCCGCCCCTCCCACCAGCGTTCATAGGCGGAATTGTCGCGAAACCCCAGGAACAGCGCCAGCGCGGAGCCGAACAGCGTCAACGGCAGCGACGGAGCCTTGAACGGCAGCACGTAATAGGTGACCGTGACGATGACATCCCACACGAACAGGATGAGCAGCGGTTTCCAGACTTCGGTGACGATCCGGCTCAGACGGGGCGTTGCGTCGACGATCATGATGGGTTCCCGTTTTACAAGTCCGCTCGAACGCGCGGTATTCGATTCGGATGCGCGTTGGTCGGCGGTCCCCTTACCGTGCGGTAAGCGCCCCGTCACGCAGGCCGCGCCAGATGCGCGCCGCCTGCACCGTTTCGGCGACGTCATGGACGCGCAGAACCTGTACGCCTGCCTCGATCCCCTTCATCGCCAGCGCGATCGACCCACCCAGCCGTTCGCCGACCGGTGCCTCCAGGGACAGCGCGCCGATCATCCGCTTGCGACTGGCCCCCAGCATGATCGGGCAGCCGAGACCGTGGAACAGCGCCAGACCGTTCATCAGCGCCACATTGTCGGCCAGCGACTTGCCGAAGCCGATACCCGGATCGACCATGATCCGCGAGCGGTCCACCCCGCCGGCCACAACCGCCGCGATCCGCGCCTCCAGCCAGTCGAACACATCGGTCAGGACATTGGCATAGCCGTCGCGGCCATGCCCGCCGGCCTTCGGGTCGGGCGAGTGCATCAGCACCACCGGACACCCCGCGCCAGCGACCACCGCCAGCGCGCGGTCGTCCCACAGCAGCGCCGAGACGTCGTTGACGATGTGCGCCCCGGCCTTCAAAGCCGCCGCCATGACCCCGGCCTTGCGCGTGTCGACCGATACCAGCGTGCCCGCCCCGGCCAGCCGCTCGACCACAGGCACGACACGCGCGATCTCGTCTCCCTCCCACACCGCGGCCGCCCCCGGCCGGGTGGATTCACCGCCAAGGTCGATCAGCGCCGCGCCCGCCGCCGCCAGGTCGATCCCGGCAGCAGCGGCCGCGACCGGATCATCGTGCAGGGTGCCGCCATCGGAAAAACTGTCGGGCGTGACGTTCAGGATCCCCGCCACCGCCGGCTGGTCGAACCGAAGCACGCGGTCGCCCAGCGACCAGGCGACCCGCGGGGTCGTGATCGCCCGGTGATAACCGGCCAGTCGCTCCGCGTCTGAGGTCGGCAATGTGGCGAGGTGGGCGTCGAAATCGGCGACGGCGATCGTCCGCCGCCCCTCGGCACCAATGACGTCATAGGCCGCGAACCACAGCATACCCCCGGCCAGCCGCGCGACGTGCCCGTCCCGCCCGACCGGCGTATCGACGAACTGTACGGGGCGAAGGTGCGTCATTGGCTACAGGTCCGATCTTCGGATCAACGTGTTCCCCGGCGCAGGCCGGGGTCCGGTGGGGAACACCGATGTAACCATGGACGGCGTTTCGACAATCATCGCGTGCCCAACCAGGCCCCGGCCCGCGCCGGGGAACAACCGCCTATCAAGGCTGCGTCGCCAGCAGGTACGTCTGCCGCAGGGCGTCGACCGGCTTCAGTCCGTCCGCCGCCTCATAATGCCAGAAGGTCCAGCCGTTGCAGGCCGGCGCGCCCTGCACGGTGGATCCCAGCTTATGGATCGACCCGGTCGCCCCGCAATCGCTGAGCAGCGACCCGTCGGCGCGGACAACCGCGCGGAACCGGCGTTTGCCGTCGCACAGCACCGCGCCGGGCGTCAGATAGCCGTTTTCGACCAGCACGCCGAAGGCCACCTTGGGCTGCTGGCGCGGCGACATCATCGTCGCCAGCGCGGATTCGTCCAGCGGCAGGGCGGCGGCGATCCGCTCCTTGGCGGCGGCGATATAATCATCCTCGCGCTCGATGCCGATCCAGTGCCGTCCCAGCCGCTTGGCGACCGCGCCCGTCGTGCCGGTGCCGAAGAACGGATCGAGGACCACGTCGCCGGGCTTGGTGCAGGCCAGCAGCACGCGGTACAACAGTGCCTCGGGCTTCTGCGTCGGGTGGACCTTGGTCCCATCCTTCTTCAACCGCTCCGCCCCGCCGCAGATCGGGAACTCCCAGTCGCTGCGCATCTGCAATTCGTCGTTCAGCGTCTTCATGCTGCGATAGTTGAACGTGTATTTCGCGCCCTCCGCCTTCGACGCCCAGATCAGCGTCTCGTGCGCGTTGGTGAAGCGGGTGCCGCGAAAATTGGGCATCGGGTTGGCTTTACGCCACACGATATCGTTCAGAATCCAGTAGCCCAGATCCTGCACCGCCGCGCCGACGCGGAAGATGTTGTGATAGCTGCCGATGACCCAGATCGACCCGTCATCCTTCAGGATACGCCGCGCCTCCTTCAGCCAGGCGCGGGTGAACCGGTCATAGGCGGCGAAGGTGTCGAACTTGTCCCAGTCATCGGTCACCGCATCGACATGCGTGCCGTCGGGGCGGAACAGCTCGCCGGCCAGTTGCAAATTGTAGGGCGGGTCGGCGAAGATCATGTCGACCGAGCCGGCCGGCAGCGATTTCATCTGCGCGATGCAGTCACCCTGCAGGATCCGGTCTAGCGGCAGGGTCGCGCGGTCGACCACGGGGGCCACCGGCTTCGCCCGCTTGCGCGTCATCGTGTCGACCATCACCATCTCGCCGTCTTTCCTCGTTCGACGGCCAGTTCAGCGATTCTTAACCGTATCGTCAAGCAGACGATCTTGACTCTGGCGAACGACGCTGGATTCGAGATTCCTGTCCCGAGTCGCATATCCCATATCTTGAGTCCGGGGCGGTCCACCGACTCAAGCCATGGGGGGTGTGGCCGAAAAGACTCAGGACGATAAATATGCCCGCGCCACTGGCGCGAAGCTGCGGCGATGCAGCGGGGTCGGGCCATGGTCGCGCAACGCGGCCAGATGGCGCGGGCTGCCATAGCCCTTGTTCGACGCCCAGTCGTAATGCGGATAGTCCAGCGCCGCCGCCAGCATCAGCTGGTCGCGGGTATGTTTCGCGACGATCGAGGCGGCGGCGATCGACAGCGACTTCGCGTCGCCCTTGACGATCGCCGTCGCCGGCCAGTGCCAGCGCGGCAGGCGGTTGCCGTCGACCAGCACATGGCCCGGCGCAGTACCAAGCGCGTCGACCGCCAGCGTCATCGCCTTCATCGTCGCCTGAAGAATATTCAGCCGGTCGATCTCCTCCGGCTCGACGATGCCCACCCCCACCACCGCGCATTGCATCAACAGGCCGAACAATCGTTCGCGATCCGCCGGTTTTACCTGCTTGGAATCGTTCAGCCCGTCCGGAAACCCCGATGCCGGCAGGATCACCGCCGCCGCGACCACCGGCCCCGCCAGCGGCCCGCGTCCCGCCTCGTCCACGCCGGCGACCGGGCCGGCATGCAGCGCCTCGTGCGCGAGATCGGGCATGTCAGGCCCAGCGCGCGGCGAAAGCGGCGGCGTCCCAGCCGTCGGTGCTGGTGGCGGCCAGCAGGTGATAGAAGGGCACCGCCCCCATCGCCGGTCCCATCGGCCCGTGACCACCGCCGACGCCGGGTGCGTGCGCCAGCGCGGCGCGGACGAAACAGATGGCGCGATCGACCGCGACGTCCAGCGCCAGTCCCTGCGCCAGCCCCGTCGCGACCGCGCTGGCCAGTGTACAGCCGGTGCCGTGGCTGTGCCGCGTGGCGATGCGTGGGCCGGACCAGCGCGCCTCACCACCGCCTGGATAGGCCAGCCGGTCGATCACATCGTCGCCCGCGTCATGCCCGCCCTTGACCAGCAACGTGACACCGTCGGCCAGCAACGCCGCCTCTCCGCCGAGCGCAGCCAGTTCGGGAAGATTGGGCGTGGTAACCGTCGCCACGCGCATCAGCCGCGCGAACGCGCCGATCGTTGCCGCGTCGGCCAGCACCGACCCGCTGGTCGCGACCATCACCGGATCGAACACGATCGGCACGCCCAGCGTCGCCAGCCGGTCCGCCACCGCGTTGGATGTCGCGGCCGATCCGATCATCCCGATCTTTACCGCATCGACACCGATGTCGGACACGACGGAGTCGATCTGCGCGAGCACCATATCGGTCGGCACAGCGTGGACCGCCTGCACCCCCAGCGTGTTCTGCGCGGTGATCGCGGTGATCGCCGTCATCGCATGGCCGCCCAGCATCGTGACGGTCTTGATGTCCGTCTGAATGCCGGCACCACCGCCGGAATCTGACCCGGCGATGACGAGGACGCGCGCGATCACGACTGGAACGTGCGATCGGTGGAGGCCGGGTTCCGCTTCAGCGCCGCTCCGACCCGCGTCGGCCGGTCGAGCAGTTCGCCGCCGCAATTGGGGCAGCGTTCGTCCAGCGCATCCGCACAATCCGCGCAGAACGTACACTCGAACGAACAGATGAACGCGCCACCGGCCTGTGCCGGCAGGTCCGCGCCGCAGCGCTCGCAATCGGGCTTCATCGCCAGCATCAGGCGGCCGCCGTCCGCACCGCGTCGCAGATGCGATCGACCACTGCCTCGACCTGAGCGGGATCGTCGCCTTCCGCCATCACCCGGATGACGGGTTCGGTGCCCGACGGGCGGATGACCAGCCGACCCCGGCCCGCCAGTTCCTCCTCGGCGGCGGTGATCACGTCCTTCACGCCTTGCGCCTCCAGCGGCTTGCCGCCGGCGAAGCGGACATTCTTCAGCAACTGCGGCAACGGATCGAACCGGTGCAGCACCTCGCTGGCCGGTGCGCCCGCACGCTTGACCTCGGCCAGGATCTGCAGGCCGGCGACCAGCCCGTCACCGGTCGTCGCATAGTCGGACAGGATGATGTGCCCCGACTGCTCGCCGCCGATATTGTACCCCCGTGTCCGCATCGCCTCCAGCACATGCCGGTCGCCGACGCCGGTACGGACCAGCCCCAGCCCCTGCGCCGACAGATGCCGCTCCAGCCCCAGATTGGACATGACGGTGGCGACCAGTCCACCGCCCGCCAGCCGGCCGGCGCGTGCCCAGCTGGTCGCGATCGTGGCCATCAGCTGGTCACCATCGACCACCCGGCCCTTTTCATCGACGACGATCAGCCGGTCGGCGTCGCCGTCCAGCGCGATGCCGATCGCGGCCCCGCTGGACACCACCGTCTCCGACAAAGTCTGCGGTGCGGTCGATCCGACCTGATCGTTGATGTTGGTGCCGTTGGGCGACACGCCGATCGCCACGACCTCCGCCCCCAGTTCCCACAGCGCGGACGGCGCGACGCGGTAGGCGGCCCCGTTCGCGCAGTCGACGACGATCCGCATCCCGTCGAGCCGCAGGTTTTCAGGGAAGGTCGACTTGGCGAAGTGGATATAGCGGCCCTGCGCGTCCTCGACCCGGCGGGCGCGGCCGATGTCGCGCGCGGGCACCAGCGGCACGTCGTCACGGTCGATCAGCGCCTCGATCGCGTGTTCGGCATCGTCGGACAGCTTGAACCCGTCCGGTCCGAACAGCTTGATGCCGTTGTCATGAAACGGATTGTGGCTGGCCGAGATCATGACGCCCAGGTCGGCGCGCATCGAATGGGTCAGCATCGCCACCGCCGGTGTCGGCATCGGCCCGACCAGCACGACGTCCATGCCGACACTGGTAAAGCCGGCGACCAGCGCCGATTCGAGCATGTAGCCCGACAGCCGCGTATCCTTGCCGATCACGACCCGGTGGCGGTGGTTGCCACGCTGGAAATAGGCACCGGCAGCCATGCCGACCTTCATCGCCATCGCCGCCGTCATCGGCGACACGTTGGTCAAGCCGCGAATGCCATCGGTACCGAAATATTTTCTAGCCATGCCAATTCCATCCGCTTGCCGGTACGTCGATAATCCCAATAGCGTTACAGACCATGAAGGGCGAGTATGTCGCAGGCCTCCCGAATACTTATATCGCTGGTGGCCGGCCTGCTGGCGGGCATCGCGCTGGCGGCACTCGTTCCCCAGGCCGTTGATCCGACCATCGCGGTCGCCCAGCCGATCGGCACCGCATGGCTGAACGCATTGCAGATGACGATCGTCCCGCTGGTCGTGGCACTGCTCATCACCGGCGTTGCCGCCACCGCGGAAGCCGCGCAGGCCGGACGCCTCGCGGGACGGGCGATCGTCCTGTATCTCTCGGCGCTTTGCGCATCCGCGCTGATCGCCGCGATCCTGACCCCGCTGACCCTGCGGATCGCCCCCATTCCGACCGAATCGGCGGCCAGCCTGCGCGCGGCCCTGAGCGGAATCACCGCGATCGCGCCATCGCCGCCACTCGGCGCGTTCCTGGCCGCGATCGTTCCGACGAATATCGTCAAGGCGGCGGGCGACAACGCGTTCCTCTCGCTGATCCTGTTCACGCTGATCTTCGCCTTCGCATTGATGCGGATCGAGCGAGAGGGGCGTGCGCTGCTCACCCGGTTCTTCACTGCGGTCCGCGATACGATGCTGGTGGTGATCGGATGGATCCTGTGGGTCGCCCCGGTCGGCGTCTTCGCACTGGCCATCGTCGTCGGCGCGCGTGCCGGAACCGGCGCGTTCGGCGCGCTGGTCCATTATATCCTGTGCGTCAGCGCGGTCGGCGTGGTCGTGTCGCTGGTCGCCTATCCGATCGCGGTATTCGGCGGGCGGGTGCGATTGCGGGACTATGCCCGCGCGGTGTTGCCAAGCCAGGCCGTCGCGATCAGCACCCAGTCGTCGATCGCCACCCTGCCCGCGATGATCGAGGGGGCAAGCCGACTGGGCGTGCCGGTCGCGACATCGGGCGTCACCCTGCCGCTGGCGGTCGCGATCTTCCGCGCGACCGGCCCGGCGATGAACCTGGCGGTCGCGATTTATATCGCCGAATGGTTCGGCGTATCGCTCAGCCCGGCCACGCTCGCGATCGGCGTCGTGGTCGCCGCCCTCACCTCGCTCGGCTCGGTCAGCCTGCCGGGTACGATCAGCTATGTCAGCGCAATCGCGCCGATCGCCTCGTCGATCGGGGCACCCGTCGCGCCGCTGGGGCTGCTGGTCGCGGTCGAGACGATTCCCGATATCGTCCGGACGCTTGGCAACGTTATGATGGATCTTGCCACCACGGCCATGCTGTCCCGCCGGGGGCCGGCCGTGCCCGACGCCCCACCTCCGCCCATCGCAAAGGCTGTTCCATGAAATATCGCACGCTCGGCCCCGACCTGACTGTCTCCGCGCTTGGCCTTGGCTGCATGCCGATGGCCGGCGTCGGCAAGGACATGTACGGCGTCGCGACCGAGAGCGAGAGCATCGCCACGATCCACCGCGCGATCGACCTTGGCGTCACGCTGTTCGACACCGCCGAGGTCTATGGCCCGCACCTCAACGAAGAGCTGGTCGGCCGTGCCATCAAGGGCCGCCGCGACGGGCTGGTCATCGCTACCAAATTCGGGTTCAAGATTGGCGGGGGCGGCGTGACCGCGACCGACAGCAGCCCGGCCAACGTCCGTGCAGCATGCGAAGGATCGTTGAAGCGCCTCGGCATCGAAACGATCGACCTGTTCTACCAGCACCGCGTCGACCCGGCCGTGCCGATCGAGGAGACGGTCGGCGCGATGGCCGATCTGGTTGCCGAGGGCAAGGTGCGGTATCTGGGGCTGTCAGAGGCCGGCGTCGACACGCTGCGCCGCGCCGCCGCCGTCCACCCGATCGCCGCGCTGCAATCCGAATATTCGTTGTGGGAACGCGATGTCGAGGCAGAGATCCTCCCCGTGGCACGCGAGCTCGGCATCGGTTTCGTGCCGTACAGCCCGCTGGGCCGCGGCTTCCTGACCGGGCAGATCACCCGACGCGAGGATTTGCCGGAGGGCGATTACCGACTGAACGACCCGCGCTACTCGGCGGACAATTTCGCGCAGAACCTGAAACTTGTCGACGTCGTGCGCGCCATCGCGGACGGCCACGGCGCCAGCCCGGCGCAGGTCGCGATTGCGTGGCTGCTGGCGCAAGGGACCGACATCGTGCCGATTCCGGGATCGAAACGCCGCCTCACGCTGGAGGACAGCATGAAGGCGGCAGACGTGACGCTCACCGCCGGCGATCTGGCCGCGCTGGATGCCGCCGCGCCGCGTGGCGTAACGGCCGGGCCGCGCTACGGCGAAAAGGCCCTGGCGATGACCCGGCTGTAACCGGCCTGTTCCATCCGCCCGTCATCCCGGCGAGTGCCGGGATAACGGAGGAGCTTTCGTCTCACTGTACGCCGTGCATCCACTTGCGGATCAGCGGCGAGAGCAGCAGAAGGAACACACCGACCCCGGCCGAGACCAGACCGATGGTCCAGAACACGCCGGCATAGGTTTCCAGGCTGACCTTCAGGTTGGTGACCTGTCCGCCGACCGTCTCGACGCTGGCGACCTGCGCCACCACACCCGCGACATATTGCGCGACCGAGATCGACAGGAACCACACGCCCATCATCAGGCCGACGATCCGCGCGATCGACAGCTTGGTAATCATGCTGAGGCCCACGGGCGAGATGCACAGCTCGGCGAACGAATGGATCAGGTACAGGCCGGCCAGCCACCAGATCGCGACCTTGAAGGTCGGCCCGACCATGCTCGCGCCCCAGACGAGGAACAGGAAGCCCAGGCCGACGCCGATCAGGGCGATACCGAACTTCACCGGGATCGACGGTTCGATTCCGCGCGCGGCCAGCTTGGTCCAGACGATCGACATCACCGGGGCCAGAGCGACGATGAAGAAGGCGTTGAAGAACTGCGTCTGCCCGGCGGAAATGCTGAACAGGCCAAAGATCGAAAGGTCGGTGTTGCGATCGGCGAACAGCGTCAGGCTCGACCCCGCCTGCTCGAACAGGGTCCAGAACACGACGTTGAAGACGATCAGGATCATCGCCGCCATCATCATCTGGAATTCGCGCCGGTCACCCGCCACGAACGACCAGATCAGGATGCCGGGCACCGCGACCAGGAAGGTGCCGAACAGCAGTTTGCCCATCAGCGACAGCGAGGCGATATAGCCGATGATACCCGACCCGGGCACTGGTTCGGACGCATTCATCAGGTTGGTGAACAGGAAGTACAGCACCGGCACCGCGACCAGCGCGCCCAGATAGATCAGCAGCGCCCTGTCGCCGCCCTCGCGCTTCGGCGGCTCGCCGATACCGCCCAGCTTGCCGCCGTCGAACTGGATCAGCGTCCACGAAAACAGCATGCCGATCGCGGCAAGGCCGAACCCGGCCCACCATCCGACCGCGACCGCCAGGAACGGGCACAACAGCTGCGAGAACAGCGACCCGATGTTGATCCCCATGTAGAAGATCGTGAAGCCGGAATCGCGCCGTCGATCGCCCTGCGCATAAAGCGAGCCGACCATCGTCGAGATATTCGGTTTGAAGAACCCGTTGCCGACCGACACCAGGCTCAGCGCAATCAGCATGACCATGACATAGAACGGGCTGCGATCCGCCTCGGACTGGAACCCGCCCTTCGGGATCGTGCGGTCGACGCCGCCGCCCGCGTTCAGCAGCGATACCGTACCATCGTCATTACCCTCGATCTGCAGGCGGCGATCCTGCTCGACCACATATCGCGTCTCGGTGCCGGCGACGCTTTCGACCTGCACCTCGTACCGCTGGCCATCGACCACCGCGAAGGGCTTTGCGGTTTCGCCGCCGAAGCACAGGACGAAATAACCGATCGCCATGACGATCGCGCCGAACTTCACCGCCCGCTTCGACCCCAGATACTGGTCGGCCAGATAGCCGCCGATCAGCGGCGTCAGGTACACTAGCGCGGTGAACCCGCCGTACAGGCCGGTCGCGGTGCGGTCGTTGAAGATGAAATGCTGCGTCAGGTACAACGTCAGCAGTGCGCGCATGCCGTAGAAGCCGAACCGCTCCCACATCTCGGTCGTGAACAACCGGGCCAACTGGCGCGGATGGCCGAACCAGGTTGCCTCGTCCGCCGGATTTACATGACTGATGTCCGGCTCTCGCGGATTGTCCGCGGTCGGGGTTTCCACCATGTCGATTACGCTCCCTGCAATACCGGCCCATCTGAAGCGGGCATGTGATGCGGCGTAGAAGTAGCGGCAAACGCGGTGGTGTAAATGGTCGGGCGCGTGCGCTACATCACCGGTCATGTTCAACGACCTGTCCTCCCCCCTCGCCTATCTCGCCAGCCGCCGGTCGGGAAAGCCGCGCGACCTTGTCGCCCCCGGCCCCGCCCCGGCCCAGCTGAAGCAGATCGTCACGATCGCGGCCCGCACGCCCGATCACGGCAAGCTGGCCCCGTGGCGGTTCGTCGTCGTCGACACCGACCGCCGCGACGCGCTCGCCACGTTGCTGGCCGATGGCTACCGGCAGGAAAAGCCGACCGCCAAACCCGCCGAGGTCGAGGCGATGGTGCAGTTCGCGCATCAGGCCCCGACGCTGGTCGTCGTCGTATCCGCGCCCGACGCTGCCAGTCACATTCCGGTGTGGGAGCAGGAGCTGTCGGCGGGGGCCGCCTGCATGAACCTGCTGCACGCCGCCCATGCCAGCGGGTTTGCCGGTGGCTGGCTGACCGGCTGGCCGACCTACAATCCGGTGGTCCGGGCAGCGTTTGCGCGCGAAACCGAGCGGATCGTCGGGTTCGTCTTCATCGGCACCCCGTCCCGTCCGCTGGACGAACGCCCACGTCCCGCATTGGACCGCATCCTGACGCACTGGTAGAAAGTGCTGCTCGACGGCGCGCGCAATTGGTGTATTAAAGCAGCATGACAGTGCTCAATGGCGACGATAGCCCGGTCTACATCCGTTTGCGCGGGACGATCGCGGCCGGCATCCTGCGCGGCGACTTCCGCGCCGGCGACCAGCTTCCCTCGGTCCGGGCGCTGGCCGCCGAACACGGTGCCAATCCGCTGACGGTTGCCAAGGCCTATCAGAGCTTTCAGGACGACGGCTATGTCGAGGTGCGGCGCGGGGTCGGCATGTTCGTCCTGCCCGGCGCGGTCGACCGGCTGCGCCAGGCCGAACGCGCCGCGTTCGTCAACACCCAGTGGCCGCGCATCCGCGATCATATCGACCTGCTCGGCCTTGATCCGGCGGCGCTGCTGGAGCGTGAGCGCGCCTGACCGGTTATCTGCCCGGAATGGCAGTCAGCGTCGCGACCTCCTCGACGCTCAGGCTGATGCCGAACATCAGGCTCAGCCGCATCCGATAGACGCGTGGATCGGTGATCGTCATGCTCGCCTCGTCCTCGCCCGCGCGGCGACGATATTCACCATCGGTGAGGCTCGCGAACCCGGTCGGCAGGACGATGCTGACGATGCGATGCTGGCAGAAGCGGCTGGTCGGCGCGGTCGACACCCAGTGGTTGCTCATCACGAGATCAACGTCCCACGCCCAGTCGAGCGTGAAGCTGTATTGCGGCTGCCACCCCTCGCCCGTGCCACGTCCGTCGGTGGTGGCGGGGTGCCCGTCACGCGACAGCATCCAGCCATGCTCCAGCGTCTGCGACAGGCGGAACCGCGCGCCGTCCGGCCCGTCGACCTCGATCCCGTCCACCAGCGGCATCGGCGGGGCGTAGCTGCCGCCGAACCCCGGATCGGCGATCCACGCCTGACCGTCGATCGTGACGAGGCTCAGCGTGTGCGTCAGCGGCGGCACGCTGGTCGCCCCCAGCCACACCCGCGCCAGCAGCGGCCGCGCCTCGAACCCGCACGCGGCCAGCGCGTCGAGGAACAGCCGGTTATGCTCGAAGCAATAGCCGCCGCGCGTTGCGGTCACCAGCTTGGCGAACACGCCGGCGCTGTCGATCGCGATCGGCCGCCCGAGCAGGATGTCAAGATTTTCGAACGGGATCGCCAAGCGGTGCGCGCGTTGCAGATCGAACAGCCCGTCCGCGTCGGCGGCGGGCGTGACAGGTAGGGCGATGCGGGCGAGATAGCCGGAAAGATCGAACATGGGCGCGTATCTAGGGACGATCGCGCCGTCGGGAAAGCCGGCGGCGCGATCGGCGTATCATCTCACGCCGCGAACACCTCAGCCTCGACCGCGTACAGGGCCTCGGCGGTGGCGGTCGCGGCCGCGCGCAGGCCCATCGCCTCGGGCACGATCTGGTCGAGATAGAAGCGGACGGCGGCGCGCTTCATCGCCATGCCGGCGTCGTCACCGGTCGCCGCCCGGCCCATCCGCTCCATCAGCCAGCCGCAGGTCGCGACCGACAGCATCGTCAGGAACGGATAGCTCGCCGCCAGCCGGTCGTCGGCATCCGCCGTCGCCAGCCGCCGGCCGACCGCCTCGCAGGCGTCGATCAGCGCGGTGAGTTCGGCATGCGTCGCCTCCCCCCGCATGTCGGCGATCAGCGCCGCGAAGACGCCGCCATTTCCCATCGCCAGCTTGCGGCCGACCAGATCGGCGGCCTGGATGCCGTTGGTGCCCTCATAGATCGGCGTGATCCGGGCATCGCGGAAGAACTGCGCCGCCCCCGTCTCCTCGACATAGCCCATGCCGCCATGGACCTGGATGCCGATGCTCGCGACCTCGTTGCCGATGTCGGTGCCGTGCGCCTTGGCCAGCGGCGTGACGAGTTCCAGCCGATCGCGCGCCGCCGTATCCCCCAGCGTCGCGCGGTCGACCTGTCCGGCCGCGTAATAAACCAGCGCACGCGCCGCCTGCGTCTGCGCCTTCATCCGCATCAGCATCCGGCGGACGTCGGGATGCTCGACGATACGGACCGGCTCACGGCTGGGCGACCCCGCGCGCGCCGACTGGACCCGATCCAGCGCATAGGCAACGGCGGCCTGCGTCGCCCCTTCGGCCACCTGTACGCCCTGCAATCCGACGTTCAGCCGTGCATTGTTCATCATCGTGAACATCGCGCGCAGGCCCGCATGTTCCGCGCCGATCAGCTCGCCGACGCAATCGTCGTGATCGCCAAAGCTCAGCACGCAGGTCGGCGAGGCGTGCAACCCCATCTTGTGTTCGATCGACACGACCCGCACATCGTTGAAATCACCGGGCTTGCCGTCGGCATCCAGCCGATATTTGGGCACCAGGAACAGCGAGATACCGCGCGTCCCCTCCGGCGCATCGGGGGTCCGCGCGAGCACAAGGTGGACGATGTTTTCGGCCATGTCGTGGTCGCCGAACGAGATGTAGATCTTCGTCCCCTTGATATTCCAGGTTCCGTCGCCGCGCGGCGTCGCGCGGGCGCGCAGGGCACCGACGTCGGACCCCGCCTGCGGTTCGGTCAGGTTCATCGTGCCGGTCCACGCGCCCGTCGCCAGATGCGGCAGGTACAGCGCCTGCTGCTCGGCACTGCCGTGATGCGCCAGCGCCTCGATCGCGCCGACCGTCAGGGTCGGGCACAGCGCGAAGCCCATGTTTGCCGACCCCAGCGTATCGAGCACCGCGGTCTGGATCGCGAAGGGCAGCCCCTGCCCGCCATGTTCCTCCGGCACGCCGATCGTACCCCAGCCGCCCTCGACATAATCGTGGTATGCCTGTGCGAAGCCGTCGGGCATGACGACTCCGTCCGGCGTCCATTTCGCGCCGACCGTGTCGCCGGTGCGCGCCAGCGGTGCCCATTCGCCGGCCGCGAACTGACTCACACCCTCCAGCACCGCGTCGACCACATCGTCACTGGCGGCGGCGAACCGGTCGGTGGCGGCCAGTTCCCCGACCCCGACGACATGGGTCAGGACGAAACGCTGGTCGGCGACGGGCGGGGTGAACGGCATGGGGCAGCATCCTCTTATATGTCGGCTTTGTACTCTTTATAGGGCGTTGCGATGGACGCTCCAAACGCTTGCATATTCCCCTACGGCACGGCTGGCCTTGCGACCGCGGCCGCGCGAATCATCGCCGGGGGACTCGTGGCGGTGCCGACCGAGACGGTCTACGGCCTGGCCGCCGACGCCACCAATGGCGCCGCGGTCGCCGGGATCTACGCGGCCAAGGGGCGGCCGTCGTTCAACCCGCTGATCGTCCACGTCGCCGATCTGGCGGCGGCGGAACGGCTGGCGGTGTTCGACGCGGATGCGCGCGCGCTCGCAGTCGCCTTCTGGCCGGGTCCGCTGACGCTGGTGCTGCCGCTGAGAGGCAATGCCGGGATCGCCGGACTGGTGACGGCCGGGCTGGATACGATCGCGATCCGGGTGCCGCGCCACCGCGCGATGCAGGCGCTGATCGCCGCGACCGACCGGCCGCTGGCTGCCCCGTCCGCCAATGCAAGCGGCGGGATCAGCCCGACCTGCGCCGCGCACGTCGCGGCCAGCCTCGGTGCGGCCGTCGCGGTCATCCTTGACGACGGGCCGACCGAGGCGGGGATCGAATCCACCATCGTCGCCACGACGCCGGCACTGGCGTTGCTTCGCCCGGGGCCGGTGACTTCGGAGGCGATCACCGCCCTGCTGAGTCGCGTGCCGGTCGCCCATGCCGGCGGGATCGTCGCGCCGGGCCAGCTTGCCAGCCACTATGCGCCGACAAAGCCCCTGCGGCTCGACGCGACGCAGGCCGGAGCCAACGAATGGCTGATCGGCTTTGGAGCAGTCGCCGGCGACGACACGCTGTCCGACGACGGCGATCTGATCGAGGCGGCAGCCCGGCTGTTCGGTGCGTTGCACCGCGCCGACGCGTCCGACAGACGTATGATAGCGGTCGCGCCGGTGCCGCATCACGGCATCGGCGCGGCGATCAACGACCGGCTGGCCCGCGCCGCGCACCGCTGAACGTTCAGGCCGAAACCGCCGCCTTCGATCGCTCGGCAAAGCTCTTGCGCAGCTTGGCGAGCTTCGGCGGAATGACGGCCATGCAATAGGGGTTCTGCCGCCCCGACGTTTCCCAGTAATCCTGGTGATACCCCTCGGCCGGATACCATGTCGCCATCGGTTCGATCGTGGTCACGATCGGCTTGTCGCTCGACGCCTGCGCACGGTCGATCGCCGCGCGGAACGCCGTTTCCTGCGCATCGTCGGCAGGAAACATCGCCGAGCGATACTGCGTACCGACGTCGTTCCCCTGCCGGTTCAGCTGGGTCGCATCATGCGTGGCGAAGTGGATATCGAGCAGATCGTCGAGCGACAGTTGCTCCGGGTTGTACCCGATGCGGATCGCCTCGGCATGGCCGGTGTCGCCGCCACAAATCTGCTTGTAGGTCGGATCGGGCAGGTGCCCGCCGATATAGCCGCTCTCGACGGTTTCGACGCCGATGACGTCCTTAAACACCGCCTCCGTGCACCAGAAACAGCCGCCGGCCAGAATTACATGATCCGTCATTGCGTTAAACTCCTGTGTTGCTGTCCAAGATAGGAAGGGCGTGGCGCAACACAATCGCAGCCTGTATCGACGGGCATATCGGATAGAAGAGGACGGGCATGACGATCGACGGCAAGGTAATGGTGACCGGCGGTGCCGGCTATATCGGCAGTCACGCGGTTCTCGCGCTGCTGGACTCCGGCTACGACGTCGTCGTGGTCGATAATCTGGTCACCGGATTCGACTGGGCGGTCGACCCGCGCGCGACGCTGGTCCGCGCCGATGTCAGTGACGACGCGGTCGTGCGCGCGACGATCCGCGATCACCGGGTCCGCGCGATCCTGCATTTCGCCGGATCGGTGGTGGTGCCGGAATCGGTCAGCGATCCGCTGAAATACTATCGCAACAACACCGCTGCCAGCCGGTCGCTGATCGAAAGCGCCGTGGCGGAGAATGTCCCGCACTTCATCTTCTCCTCCACCGCCGCGACCTATGGCACGCCGGCCACGACGAAGGTCGCCGAAACCGACCCGACGGTGCCGATCAACCCGTATGGCATGTCGAAGCTGATGACCGAAATCATGCTGCGCGACGTCGCCGCCGCCCATCCGATGAACTATTGCGTGCTGCGCTATTTCAACGTCGCCGGGGCCGATCCGCAGGGGCGCACCGGCCAATCGACCGCCGGGGCCACCCATCTCATCAAGGTCGCGGTCGAGGCCGCGACCGGCCAGCGTGACCGCGTCGGCGTGTTCGGGACCGACTTCGACACCCCCGATGGCACCGGCGTGCGCGACTATATCCACGTCACCGACCTGACCGCAGCGCATGTCGATGCGCTGGACCTGCTGGTCGCACGCCCGACCGAATCGCACACGCTGAACTGCGGCTATGGCAAAGGCTTTTCCGTGCTCGACGTGCTCGACGCGGTCGGGCGGGTCACCAACGTGACGATCACGCGCGATCTTCAGGGCCGCCGTGCCGGCGATCCGGCGATGCTCACCGCCGACAACAGCGCCATTCTCGCCACCCTGCCCTGGCGTCCCAAGCATGACGACCTCGACGGCATCGTCCGTGACGCGGTGAACTGGGAGCGCAAGCTGGCCGAGCGACGCGCATGAAGCTGCGGTCGCTGCTGTTCGTGCCCGGGGACCGGCCGGAGCGGATGACCAAGGCGCTGGCGGTCAGGGCCGACGCCCTGATCCTGGATCTGGAGGATGCGGTCGCGCTGTCGGCGAAACCGGCCGCGCGGGCCGCGGTGGCGAACTTTCTGGGCCAGCCCCACACGATGCCGCTGTTCGTGCGGATCAACCCGCTCGACACGCCGCTGGCCGATGACGATCTTGCCGCAATCCTGCCCGGACGGCCAGACGGGATCGTGCTGCCCAAGGCGCAAGGGGCCGCAACGCTGGCCGCGCTCGACGCAAGGCTGTCCGGCGACATCGCGATCCTGCCGATCGCCACCGAAACGCCGGCGGCGATCTTCGCGCTTGGCACCTATGGCGGCGTGACCCGGCGACTATGCGGACTGACCTGGGGCGCGGAGGACCTGCCCGCCGCGATTGGCGCGGCGACATCGCGCGAGGCGGACGGCAGCTATACCGCGCCTTATCAACTGGCGCGGTCGCTGACGCTGTTCGGGGCGCATGCCGCCGAGGTGCCGGCGATCGAGACGGTCTATCCCGACTTTCGCGATCTCGACGGTCTGGCCGCCTATGCCGCGCGTGGGCGTCGCGACGGCTTTGCCGGCATGATGGCGATCCACCCGGCACAGGTGCCGGTCATCAACACTGCCTTTTCACCCAGCGCGGCGGAGATCGACGCGGCGCAGGCGATCGTCGACCTGTTCGCCGCCAATCCGGGCGCGGGCGCGCTGGCGCTCGACGGCCGCATGGTCGACGCGCCGCACCTCAAGGCCGCGCGCCGGGTGCTATCGCTCGCCGCCGATTGACGCCCGCGCCCGCGCGGTCACCAGCCACCAGCCAAGCGCCCACAGGGTGCCGAAGCTCCACCCGGCGAGCACGTCGCTTGGCCAGTGTACGCCCAGATACACCCGGCTGCATCCGATCGCCCCGACCAGCAGGATCGCGACGGCCAGCAGATAACGCTGCGCGATCCTGTTGGGCGTGACCTGCGAGGCAAGTCCGGCGATCGTCAGATACACCACCGCGCTGCTGGCGGCATGACCCGACGGGAAGCTCATGTGACTGACCTCGACCAGATGTGGCACGACGTCCGGTCGCGGTCGCCCGACCTGCAGCTTGATAAGCTCGACCGCCCAGCCGCCGGTCAGGCTGGCCGCAATCGTCGCACCCGCCGTCAGCCACAGCCGCTCGGCCGCCAGCAGCCCGGCGACCAGCACGACGATGATCGTCAGCACCGTACCCCCGCCAAGCGCCGTCACGTCGACCGCCACCGCCCGCAACCATGTCGGCCCGCCCCAGTGGCGCAGCCCCAGCAGAATGTCGGCATCGAACGCGAACGGCCCATGGTCGACGATCAGGCCCAGCAGCAGCAGAACCGCGATCGCACCGGCAATCAGCCCGGCACCGGTCAAAATCGGCGGCATGCGTCGCCGGGGCGACGACAGGGACTGGGAGGGATCGGCAGCCATGGTTCGGCAATCCAGACGATGAGGGTGAACGATCCTCAGCCCCTGTCGCACCGGAAAGTTCCGCCACGACGCTGATGGTTACCGCGCATTAACGACCTCCACGGTATCACGGTATACGAATTGCCGAACGGGACCGCCGTATGCCACGTCGAATCAGATCGCTCATTACCGCGTTGAATACGGAAGTCCGCAAGCACGTCGCTGAATCGGCCGAGATCGCCAGCCGTACCAACATGCTGGCGCTGAACGCCACGATCGAGGCGGCGCGCTCCGGCGAGGCCGGACGCGGGTTCGCCGTTGTGGCGCAGGAAGTGAAGAATCTTGCCAGCCAGGCCCGTCAATCCTCCATCCGTTTTCGCGACGACGTGCTGGGCCGGCTGGATCAGGCCCTTGGCATTGCCGACGACCTGCTGCGTGACGTCGAGGGCGGACGGTTGTGCGAACTTGCCCAGTCGATCGCCGACACATTGGCCCGGACATTGTACGACCGCTCGATCGACGTTCGGATGCTCGCCTCCGACCACAGCGTTGTCGGTGCCCTGATGGCGGAGGTTTCCGAATCCCGCGTGCACGCGCGCGCGCTTGATCGGTTGCGGACGCTGCTGACCTATTCCCCCTATTTCCTGAACGCCTTCCTGGTGGATGCGGACGGTCGGGTCGTGGTGTCGGCGCATGAGAACGCGGCCGTCAAGACCGTCGATTTCCGGGGGTATCCGCAATTTCAGACGGTGGTGGCCGGGCATTGCACCGGCGGCTGGCTCGCCGACGAAGTCTGGGACAACCCCTGGTCGGATCATCGCAAGGTGCTGGTCTATGTATCGCCGGTCGCGTGCGAGGGCACGATCATCGGCGTCTGCTATCTCGAATATGATTTCGAGGGGCAGGCGCGGACGATCATCGACATCGACCGCCTTCACCGATCGAAGAGTACGACATCAATCGTCGACCATGCCGGCCGCGTCGTGGCGACCACCGGCAGCTACGATTTCCACGCCCCCCATCCCTATGCGATGGCCGGTGGATCATCGCACCTCGACGCGCGCGACGGCGTGACGATCGCCCAGGCTGCGACACCGACCGACCATGGCATGCCGGGCCTCGCCTTCCGCTGCATCATCGAGGACCATATCGCCAGCGACGCGCAGATTACGGCCGCGCTGCGCCAGCGTATCGACGGTGGCCGCGACCCCGGCCGCCCCCTGACACCCCGGCTGCGCCTTACGGCGTGACGCCCGCCGCATAGGCAATGCCGCGCTCAAGCCCGCGCAGTTCGGCAAGCCCGCGCAACCGGCCAAGCAGCGAATAGCCCGGGTTGGTCGTCCGCTGGAGATCGTCGAGCATCTGATGGCCGTGATCGGGCCGCATCGGAATGCTGCGCGCCTCGCGGCGGGACAATCGGTGAACGGCCGCCATCACCGCTGTCATACGCGCGTCTCCTTCAAGATGCGCGGCCTCGTGAAACGCGCCGCCCGGCTCTCGCTGCACCGACCGCAGGTGCAGGAAGCCGATCCTCGACCCCAGCCGGTCGACCATGCCGGGCAGGTCGTTGTCCGCGCGGACACCGAAGGATCCGGTGCACATGCACAGGCCGTTCGACGCATTGGGGACGCGCGTGAACAGATCGGTCACGTCGGCTTCGGTACTCACCACGCGCGGCAAACCAAAAATCGGGAATGGCGGATCGTCCGGGTGCACGACCAGCTTGATATCGAGTTCGTCGGCCAGCGGGCAGACGGCCTGCAGGAAGGCAACGTGATTGTCGCGCAACGTGGTCGCATCAATGCCGTCATATGTGCTGATCGCTTGGCGAAATTCAGCGGACGTGAACCCCTCCTCGCTGCCCGGCAGGCCGGCGATGATCGTGCGTTCAAGTGCGGCACGCGCCTCATCGTCCATCGCCGCGTAGCGCGTCTCGGCCGCAGCCTGTGTCGCCGCGTCGTAATCCCCGGCCGCACCGGCACGCCGCAGGATGAACAGGTCGTACGCCGCCACCGCGATCGGTTCGAAGCGCAGCGCGCGCGCGCCGTCCGGCAATTCCCAGCCAAGATCGGTCCGCGTCCAGTCCAGCAGCGGCATGAAATTATAGGTGACGACGCGGATCCCGCATGCCGCCAGATTGCGCAGACTCTGGCGGTAATGGTCGATCAGCCGATCCCAGTCGCCCGAGCGGGTCTTCAGCGCCTCGTCGACCGGCAGGCTTTCGACCACCGTCCAGTCAAGCCCGGCGGCCTGCACGACGGCCTTGCGCGCGGCGATGGCGTCGCGTTGCCACACCGCGCCATTGGGAACCTCGTGCAGCGCGGTCACGACTTCGGTCGCACCGGCCTGACGGATGTCGCGCAGCCGCACCGTATCGCCCGGCCCGAACCACCGCATCGTTTGTGTCATCAGCACGCTTATCGGCCCTCCTGAGCAACTTGAGCCGCGCGCGATGACGCGCGCAAAAGGCTCCACAACACACCCGCCGCCAGCAGATCGAGCGCTGCCAGCGCCGCGAACAGCGGGTCATACCCCCAGGCATCCGCGCTCTGCCCGATCAGCAGGGTGAACAGCATCCCGCCGACCCAGGCCGACGTTCCCGCCATGCCGCTCGCGGTACCCACCGCGCGGCTGTCGAACAGGTCGGTGCACAGCGTTATCAACGCGCCGCTGACCATCTGGTGCGCAAATCCACCGATGCAGAACAACAGGATCGCCACACCCGGCGACGCGGCAAGCCCGATACAGGCCGGCCCGATCATGCACGCGGCCCCCACGGTCATGGTGATCTTGCGCGACACCACCAGGGGCACGCCACGCTTCATCAACCACCCCGGCAGCACGCCCGCGGCCAGACTGCCGAAATCCGCCGCGAGAAAGGGCATCCATGCCCATAACGCGATGCTTTTCAGATCGAGCTGCCAGACCGATACGAGATAGAGCGGGATGAAGAAATTGAACGTCTGCCAGGCCGGCTCGGCCAGGAAGCGCGGCACCGCGATTCCCCAGAAACTGCGGCTGCGCAACAGGTCGCGCCGGGTCGTGGGCTTGGCGGCGACATCCTCGCCCCGCGCAGCGATCATACCCGCGCGGTCCGCCTCGGTCAGTTCGGGATGGTCGGCCGGACTGCGATAGCTCCAGTACCACAGGCCCGCCCAAACCAGGCTCAACCCGCCGGTCACGATGAAGGCCGCCTGCCAGTTCACGGCCAGGATGCAGAACGCGACCAGCGGCGGAGCGATCATGTTGCCGACGCTGGTTCCCATCTGGAACACGCTGGTCGCAAGCGGGCGTTCGCGCGGCGGAAACCATTCCGACACGCTCTTGGCCCCGGCGGGAATCGCGGCGGCTTCACTGGCCCCCAGCAAGGCGCGAAACAGCGCCAGACTTGGCCATCCGGTCGCCAGCGCATGCGCCATGTTGGCCAACGCCCAGCCAACCGCGAAAAGGAAGAAGCCGAGCCGCGTGCCCAATGCGTCGAGAACGCTGCCGGCGACGGTCTGCATCACCGTGTAGCTGGCCTGAAACGCGAGCACGACCCAGCTATAATCCTCGGTCGTCATCCCGAATTCGGACTTCAGCTGCGGTGCGGCGACCGACAGGGTCGAACGGGCCAGATAATTGAGGATCGTCCCCAGCGTCACCAGTCCGATCAGCCGCCAGCGCAACGGAACGGTGCGCCAGACCCGACGGAAACGGCCCCGGGAAGGATTCATCGCCGCATCCCGACACCAGCCAGAATCGCATCGTCGCCCTTGCCACCGCCGGACCGCGCGCCGACGCGGCCGATCGCCGTCCCGACACATCCATCGGCAGACGCGTCGGCGAGCGCGGGCGGAACGCTGGTAAAACAGGTTCCCGTGCCGATCTGCCGCATGACACGGTCGACGATCATGATTCCTCCCCTCATCCCATGATCGTAGCAGCCTGTAATTGGCCTTACCAGATAAAACCAACCCTTATGTCGGGTTGCGGTCTTTTGGTCGAGACACGCTGGTTTGACCGGGCACTATGCGATCAGACGACCACCATCGTGATCGAGCAGGGTCGGCACTCCGGCACCGCGACGCGACGATGCGCGCACCCGTCCGACCGGAGTATCATCGACGCGCGTCTATGCATCGCTGGCGCAGTAACCTACACGAGCAATGAAATGGACCTGAACTGGTAATGGTGGTGTAATCGTCGATGACTATCCGCAATCCATCCGATAGCGACGGGACCGACGCGGCGTCGCCCGCGTCGAACGACCGGCTGTATCAGCGGATCGCCCGAAAACTGTTTGACCAATTGAACGCGGGCGCGTTCGAGGTTGGTGACCGGCTTCCCTCCGAGCGCGAACTTGCGATTGATTACAGCGCGAGCCGCCCCGTCGTGCGCGAAGCGCTGATCGCGCTGGAGGTACAGGGCTTCATCGAAGTACGGCTCGGCTCGGGCGCCTATGTCACCCGGTTGCCGGGGCAGGACGAACAGCCCGGCTTTGCCATCACCGCATTTGAATTGACCGAGGCGCGACTGGCGTTCGAGGGGGAGGCGGCGGCTCTGGCCGCGCTGCAGATTACCGACGATCAGCTCGACCGACTCGACACGCTGGTCAAGGCCATGACCGCCGAAAACCTGCGGCCGGAGGTGACCGAGGAAGCCGACCGCGACTTCCACCTGACCATTGCCGCCGCCACGCGCAATGCCGGCATCCTGCGGACCATCGAGGATCTCTGGCACCTGCGATCGACCTCGCCGGAATGCGCCCTGCTCCACGCCAAGGCCCGCGACGCCAAGATCCGTCCGGTCGTCGAAGAGCATGCGCTGATCGTCAGGGCCCTGCGGGCGGGCGATGCGAATGCCGCGCGGGCGGCAATGCGCGCGCATCTTGCCTCGGTAATGGACCATCTGCTGTTCAGGACGGAAGAACTGGCGGTCGAGGAGGCGCGCCGGTCACTCGCCAAAACCCGTCGCCGATATGCGGTCGATACCAGGCCAACGCCCTGACGGGTTCACGCACACGGCAATGACCGCCGGCACCGTTACCCTGCGTCCGCACCAACCACAGAGAGCGACTGACAGGGCGACTGGTCGGGCACGATGCGATACGGCCCGGAACCGTGCGCCCGCGCCGCGTTAACGATCGCCCCTGCCCCGGAACTCGTTCACCGCGACGCCCCCGTCCCCAAATCGCGAGCCGTTTCGGATCTGCACAACACGATAATTGGCCGTTTGACACATCAAACCAGTTACGCCATGATTGTCTTACCAAATAAATCGACCATGCGCGTCGGTGGTATGACAACATCTGGTCAGTGCAGAATGCGCCGGATGATGTCGACAAACTCCGAGGGGAGAGGGGAAATGAACGTGTTCGATAAGAGGCTTTCGCCATCGGTCGCACTCTTGCTGGCCGCAACGGCACTCGCCGGAACGCCGGCGCTGGCGCAGGAACGACCGGCATCCGCCCCGCCCGCCGATCCGGCCACCCCCACCGTCACGACACCGACCAATCCCGACCAGACGACGGCCGCCCCGGATGCGGCGTCGCCGGTCGGTGCCGACGCGGACGGCGAGATCGTCGTCACCGGCTTTCGTCAAAGCTATGCCAATGCAATCCGATCGAAGCGGACCGAAGTCGCGATCACCGACGGCATCTCGTCGGACGGCCTCGGGCGGTTTCCCGACCTCAACGTCGGCGAGGCGTTGCAGCGTGTCCCCGGCGTGCAGATCAACCGCGAGGCGGAGGGGCGCAATGCGACCATCAACCTGCGCGGCCTTCCCGGCGAATATGCGCGTCTGACCATCAACGGCGTCGCCTTTGCCGAACCCGTTCTGGCCGATGCCGCACCGCTCGGGGCGTTCAATTCCGATATCTTCAGCGCGATCGTCGTCGACAAATCGCCGCTGGCCAATGCCCAGTCGGGCGGGCTGTCCGGCAACGTCGACCTTCAGATCGCCCCTGCCCTCGACCGCAAGGAAGGCGGATTCGTCAAGGCCGCGCTCGAATACAACCAGCTTGGCGACAAGTTCGCACCGGCGGCGACGCTTGGCTACAATCACCTGTTCTCCGACAGTTTCGCGGTCTTCGGCGTGCTGGCGTACAAGAAGGAGAATTTCCGCCGCGATACGCTGCAGTTCAACAGCTATTCCGCCTTCTCCGCGGCTCAGGCTCAGGCGAACGCGTCGATCCTGGGAGCCTATTATCCGCGCTCGGCGGCGTGCCCGTCCTGCACCGGCACGACATCGACGACCGGTGTTCTCTACAATTCGCAGCTGCGGCAATATTCACGGCTCAATCCAGGCAATCTGTACACCGGCGCGGCCGGTGCCGAATGGAAGCCCGATGACAACACGCGCGTCGGCGTCACCGGTTTCTACACGGATCGGCGACTGCCCAAAACGACGCAGTATCTGTCGATCGTCGGCAATAACGACGTCAGCCGCCTGACCGCGCTGTCGAGTCCGGTCGCGCTGGACGACGGGCGCTACGTCGTTACCGACATTGATTTTGCCAACGCCGCCGATCCGCGCGCGTCGACCCGTCGCCTTGGTATCGTTCAGCGCGCCTGGGGCATCAATGGCAAGGCCGAGTATAACGACGACAACTGGCGGCTCAGCTCGATCCTGACCGCGTCGAAGGCGCGCAACGAATCGGCGGAATTGTCGCTTGATTTCGATCGCCTCCAGACGACGAGCGGGAATGGTGGGTCGGGTACGCTGCGCACCGGTGCCGGCAATCTCGACGATTTCAGCTACACCCTCAATCCCACCCCGCTCATCAGCAGCGCGGTGCCGACATGGTATTGGGGCGGCGTTGCCGATCCCACGCAATATTACAATTCGCCGACCGCCGCCGGACGCACCAACCGGCTTCAGCTGACCGGCACCGAAAGCTATGTCACGACCGAAGTGCTCGCCTATCAGTGGGACGTCGAGCGGACCTTCACCGATAGCGCGATCAGCGGTATCCAGGCCGGGTTCCGGTTTGAACACAATGACTTCAAATCAGAAGGCTATCGCATCTCCGCCTTCGGGATCCAGACGCAGAACATCGACGGCAGCTTCATCACGCAAAGCCCGACGGCCAGCGACTTCTTCGGCGGCAAGGGCGGGGCCTACAGCACCAACTGGCAGGTCACGCCGTTTGAACAGGCGATCGCGCGGTTGCAGCCCGTCACCGTCTTCCCGGGCGGAGCGCTGTCGCCGCAGGGTTTCAACATCCGCTACAACGACAACAACTATTCGCTCTACAATTTCGACAACACCACCGACCTCGCGATTGGCTATGCCCAGGTCAAATACAAGATGGACCTTGGCGGGATCACCATCCGCGGCAATGGCGGCCTGCGCTACGAATATGCGCGCAATACGATCGACGCCCTCAACCGCGTGTCGCTGACCGGGACGATCGGCTCTCCCACTGACTTCCGCACGGTCACCTACAAGAACACCTACGGCAAGCTGCTGCCGTCGTTTATCCTCGTGGCCGATCTCAGCGACAAGCTGTTGCTGCGCGGTGCGGCCTATCGCACCTATGTCCGTCCGCAACCGCGCCAGTTCACGCCGGTCACGATTGTCGGCAATCCCGTCAACGGCGTCTATTCGCTGACGCTGGGCAACCCGGACCTCAAACCCTATGACTCGACGTCGTTCGACGTGTCGCTGGAATGGTATAACCGGCCCAACGGGATCGTGTCGCTGGCCGGGTTCCAGAAGCGGATCACCGGCCTGATCGCCAACATTTCCGATCCGCGCCAATTGTGCCCGCCCGATGCGACCGCGCTGGGACTGGGTCGACTGACCGTGAACGGCGACCGGTGCGAAAGCAGCCTGATCTACACGGGCGGTGCCGTGCCGACGCCGTTCCTGGTCGCCGCCAGCGGCTTCGTGAACCAGACCAGCCCGATCACGGTCCGTGGCCTGGAGGTGAACGTACAGCAGAGCCTGGACTTCCTGCCGGGGGCGCTCAGCCACCTTGGCGGCGGCTTCAACTATGCCTTCACCGACATCAGCGGCAAAACCGCATCGGGTGCCCAGGCGACCCTGCCGGGCGTGTCGAAGCACAACGCCAACCTGATCGGCTATTATGAAACCACCGATTATGGCCTGCGTCTGGTCTACAACGTGCGCAGCAAATACGACCTGGCGTCGGCCGGAACCTTCACCGGGGCCGCACGACAGGTCCGGTCGCGTGGCCAGCTCGACATGTCGGCCTCGTACAACGTCAACGACCGGGTTTCACTGTCGTTCGATGCCTACAACCTCACCAATGCGATCCGCGTCGAATATGAGAATGATCCGCGGCTCATCCGTCGCGCGGACTATGACGGCCGGACCTTTACCGTGACTGCGCGTTCGACCTTCTAATCCTACCCTGTCCCCCACGACTGGCGGCGCCCCTCCTTCCGGAGCGGGCGCCGTCCTTTTATCAGCGCTCTGCGCCGTACCGGAGGCGTGCGCGGTCCAGCACGATCTCGACCCGGTCGAGGATCACGCCGGGATCGAGCGCCTTTATCGCCAGCCGGTGCGTGCCGGCGGCAAGCTGGGACAGCGGCACAGCGGCTATGGCGGTATTGGACAGCACATTGCCGCGCCAACGGTCGCTGCGGCCGGTGGTCGCGAGATCGAGCGTGATGGCCGGACCATCGTCCAGCGATACCGCAACCCGCACGCCATGCGCGGGATTGATCGGATGTGTCGGCAACGCCACGACACGCAGCGTCGCGTCCGCCGTGGTGACGGTGGCGAAGCGATACCGCGCGGGTGCGGTGGGTCCGGCCTTGCCGATGGGTGCGACAAGGCTCGCGCCCATGCTGCCCAGTCCCGGTTGCAGGATCCATCCGCCCCTGCCCTCTGCGCCACCGGCCGGTATCGTCACCCGTCGATCGCGCTCGACAAACGGACCCGACGCCGCCGGTGGTCGTGCCACCGCCGCGGCATGCAGCAGCAGCGGCGCGCCATCGCAGGCGATTTGCAGCGTGCCGGGTGTTCCGACGCCGTCATAGCGCACGGTCAGCCGCGCCTCGTAGGCGCTGGCCTTGGACAAGGTGCCAGCCGTCGTCTGAAGCGACAGCCCGCCCGTCGCCTTGACCAGTCGCCATGCGGTGTCCTGCGGCCGATAGCCGAACAGCGTGACCTGTCGCTCGGCGGGCTGGCCGGGCACGAACGACAGGGTGTTCTCATCCCCGATCCACGCGCCCCACGCCGCAAGCGCACAGCCGGTGCGCGCCGACGGCGTCCAGTGCGGCCACACCGGTTCGTCGAACACCGGCAGGCGACGGGGTGCCATGTCCATGATCCCGCGCCACTTGCCACCACCCAGTGCGTTGAAGGCCGCGGTATCCGCGACCAGCGCGGCGTGTGCCGCGCGCGCGCGATCGACATAGACATTGGCACCCGCGCGCTGCTGGCGGGCATACAGGTTGGCAAGGTCCAGCGACAGGATCCGGTCGTTCAGCCCCGCCGCCCCCCGCACGGGATACAGCACCAGTTCGAAATAGGCATCGCGCCGATCGGCGGGCAGGCGCGCCGCGATCGCCGCTGCCCGGGCGGCCAGATCGCGATAGGCCGCGACACGCGCCTGCGCCTCCTCGCCGTCCGACTGGACATAGTCGGACGGGCGGTTCGGCGTGACCCATTCGGTTTCGCCGAAGCCCATGAACTCGGGTCGCCGTTCCCATGCCAGGTCGTAGAAGCGGGTCATGATCGCGGCGATCGCAGGCCCGTCGGCGCTGCCGAACTGTTCGGCCATGAATCGCGTCAGGTGTGCCTCTGGCGTTTCGTCGAACAGCCGTGCGTCAAAGGCGAGATCGAGGAAATACTGGCTGAGATACTCGATCGGCTTGATATCGCCGACATTGACGATCCACATACGCCGCGCGTCCGTGTCCCACGCGCGGCGCATCTGCTCGCGGATCAGGGCGGGATGGGTCGTGCCAAGCCAGAGATAGTCGTGCGGCCGTCCCCAATAGGACAAGTGATAATAGACTCCGGCCCCACCACGGCGGGTCCGCTCGGCAGGCGTGCTCAGCCGTCGCAGATAGCCGTAATTGTCGTCGGTCCACATCAACGTAACGTCGTCCGGTACCTTCAGGCCGGCGTCATAGGCCTCCTGCAACTCATGATAGGCGACGAACACCTGCGGGATGTCCGACAGCGGCCGCTTCACCATGCTGGCCAGCAGGGCCTGCTGCCGCGCGAACACCGTCTCCAGGATGGCTCGCCGCTCGTCATTGGTGGTCGCACCCTGCATCGGTCCGTCGTGGATGCCGCGCAGGCCGAGCGTGTAGATGCTGTCCCATTGCCGCGTGGATGCGATGCGGTCGCGCCAATAGTCCACGATGGCGTCCGGGCGGCGGGTGAAGTCGAACGCGCCGCGCTTGCTTTCATCCCATTCGCGCAGGTTGTTGCGCATCATCGGTTCGGCGTGGCTGGTGCCGATGACGATCCCGTAGGCGTCGGCCAGCGGTGCGTTGCCGGGGTCGCCGTAGAAAGGCGTCGAGATGCTGTGCATCGCCGGCCACAGCGTGTTCGCCTTCAGCCGCCACATCAACTCGAACACCCGGGCATAGGTTCGCGGGCCGATATTGCCCTTGGCCGGATCGTAGGTCTTTGCCGCCCAGGGCTGAAGGCCCCAGTCCTCGTCGTTCAGGAAGATACCGCGATACCGCACCGACGGACTGCGCGACACGACCGTCGCATCGTCGATCGCGAGATGCGGTCGCTTGCGGGGGGCGACATCGGCCCACCAGCGCCAGGGCGAAACGCCCAGCGCGCGCGACAGATCGACCGCACCATAAACGGTGCCGCGCCGGTCGGATCCGGCAATCAGCAGGATGGTACGCCCGTCGACGCGCAGGGTCGCACGGACGTTGCGTTCCCACGCACCGGCCAGCATCGACAGGTCGACGCCGCCCTGCCTCGTCAGGCGGGCGATCAGCGGCGAGTCGTAGCGGCCCAGCACGATGCAGGTCGCCGCGCAGGCGGACAGCGCGGTCACCACCGCCGGGCGTGCGGCACCCAGGCTGGCAAGATCGTCGGCAAGCATACCGGCGGCCAGCGTCGCCGTCTCGCCCATCCCGGCGGAGTCGATCAGGACGGTCGTCCGGTCGAGCGACACCGGTGCCGCGGAGGCCGCCGTCCCGCCAGCCAGCGTCGTCGTACTCGCCAATACTACCCAGAGCAATCGTCGCATCCTGAGAACTCCTAATTGGTCTTGCCACTCTGTCGCGAACGGTCAAATATGGTCATGCCACTCGGCATACGCTAAGTCGAGCGACAGACAAGAAACGGGAGGCGAGGATGAGGAACGGAACGTCGCGCATGGCAGTGTCCATCGCGCTGGTGGTGGCCGCAACACACGCGGTGGCGGCGGAACCCGGCGCCCAACGCGATACCCTGTATCGCCATATCGACCCGCGTGTCGGCACGGGCAATGACGATCAGGGCGACACCGTGCCGGGTCCGACACGGCCCGGCGGTTCGATCCATCCCAGCCCCGAAACGCTGGTCGGCAGCAACGCCGGTTACGACAAGGACGCGCCGGTCAGCGGCTTTGCGCAACTGCACACACAAGGGTCGGGCGGGCGGACGACCTATGGCACGTTCCTCGTGTCGCCGCAGACGGGCGATCCCGTATTCGACGAGACGCAGCACCTGTCACCGAAAGCGGACGAACGGCTCGCGGCGGACGCCTATGGCGTGACGCTGACACGCTACGGCATCCGGGCAGAGGTCACGCCCGCCCCCTATGCCGCCATGTACCGCTTCAGCTATCCGACGGGCAAACCGGCGACGATGGTGTTCGACATCACCCGCAAGATTCGCGGCGAGCTGGCAAGCGCGGGGGCCGACGTGACACTCGACCCCGCACGCGGAAGGATCACCGCGCGCGTGCGGGCCAGGAGCTACTGGAACCCGGCAGAGGTCGATATCTGGTTCGTGGCCCAGCTCGATCGCAAGCCTACCCGCTGGGGCGTGCGCGTCGGCGAGCAGGATCGGGCCGGCGCCACGCAAGCCAGCGCGGGGGCCGACACCCGGCTGGCGGGATGGTGGCAGTTCGATGCAAAACCGGGGACGCCGGTGCAGATGAAGGTCGCGGTATCCTTCACCAGCGCCGAGCGCGCCGGCGAATTGCTCGCCGAGGATATTCCCGACTGGAACTACGATGCCGTCCGTCGCGGTGCACAGGCCGACTGGAACCGGGAGCTTGCCCGCGCGACGATCGACGGGGTCGGCGATGCGGATAAACGCCGCTTCTACACCGCGCTTTATCACAGCGCGATCCAGCCGCGCGACCGCACCCGGGATCAGCCGCCGGCGGATCGCGCGACACCGCATTGGGACGATTATTACACGCTGTGGGACACCTACCACACCGGCTTCCCACTGATGACGCTGCTACGACCCACCGCCTATCGCGGCAATGTCGCGTCCATCGTGCGAACCTTCGAACGCTTTGGTGCGGCACACACCGCCTTCATCGCCGGGCGAAACTATCACGTCGGCCAGGGCGGGGACGAGGTCGACAATGTGCTGGGCGAAGGCCTGATCCGCGGTGTCCCCGGCGTCGACTGGAACCGGGCGGCGGCGGTCGCGCTGCACAACGCGCACGAGGAACGCCGGCCGCGCTATCTGATCGATGGCTGGTTCGCGGTGGGCGACCGCAGCCCCGAACCCGACAACCAGCGCGCACGGTCCGGTTCCTCCACGCCCGCCTTCGCGCTCAACGATTTCTATGCCGGGCGACTAGCGGCGGTGGCGGGGCAGCCCGACGAGGCGGCGGCGCTGCTGAAGCGGTCGGGCAACTGGCGCAACGTGTGGAATGCCGGCGCGACCAGCGACGGCTACAGCGGGTTCATCATCCCCCGCCATGCCGACGGGCGCTTCCAGACGATCGACCCCAAGACCGGATGGGACGGCAAGAAGTATGAAAATGTCGGCTTCTACGAAGGAACGGCCTGGGTCTATTCCTACACCATGCTCCACGACCTGCCCGGCATGGTCGCGGCGATGGGTGGGCGCGACCGGTTCATCCAGCGGCTGCGCCACGCTCTCGACACCAACCTGATCGACATCACCAACGAACCGAGCTTCGCGACGCCGTGGCTGTTCAGCGATGTCGGCCGGCCCGACCTGGCCAGCTACTGGGCGAACCGCATCTTTCAGCGCTTCACGCCGGACGCCTATCCCGGTGACGAGGACAATGGCGCGATGAGCTCGCACTATGTCTTCAACCGGCTGGGCCTGTTTCCCAAGCTGACGACCGACCTGTATTATCTCCACGCGCCGCACCAGCCGCACGCAGTCATCACCGGCGAGGACGGCAAGCGTTTCGCCATCACGGCAAGGGACTGGGCACCGGACAAGATCTACATCGCCAGCGCCACGCTGAACGGCCGCCCGCTCACCACCCCCTTCGTGCGACAGGCGGATATCACGGGCGGCGGCGAGCTGGTGCTGACGGTCTCGGCGACGCCGACGCGGTGGGGGCAGTAAGCGCCCCTATTCGGCGCGCCCCGGGCGCGCCGCCGCCACCGCCGTTCCGGCACCACTGAACGGAGACAGGCGGAACGAAAAATGGCGCGGTGCCAGCGGCACGCGATAGCGCGGCATCGGTCGCCCGTCCGCATTCCACTGCGTGTCGCCGCCCACCCCCGTCTGGACCGCGTCGACCAGCAGCGAGACGTGATCGCTCGGCACGATATCGGTGCTCTTGCGCGTTCCCGGCGCGCGGCGCGACAGGTCCTCGTACGGGAAGGCAAGCGCGTTGACCGACAATGGCTCGGCACCAGCGACCCGCAGGCCGGGCTGGCCCGCACCGGTCAGTTCGAGCCAGCGGACATCCACCTTGTTGCCGGTTTCCTGCGGTCGCATGTAGTCATGGTTCTGCTCGGCGATCGCACCACGCCACAGACCGATCGCGGCGGATGTCTTGCGATCCTGATAGGTTTCGTGCGGACCGCGGCCATACCAGCCGATCGTCGTGTACGTCTGCGGCATCGCATAGGAAAAGCCGATCCGCGCCGGATCGGGCAGATCGCGTTTGAGCGGCGTGAAATCGCCGTCGACCTCGACCGATCCATCCCCATTCATGCGGTAGCGGGTGACGAAGCGCACCGCGCCATCGCCCATGACGTGGCGGACGGTTACCTGTGCGCCGCCACCGGGAACCGGCACGGCCTCGACCCCCTCGACCCGCCGATTGCGCGACATGGCATCCCACACGGCGTGATCGGCGGCGGGGCGCGTGCCGATGTCGTTGTCGGTCAGCGGCCGGCTGAAATTCGGTGCGCCGCCGCGTAGCATGTCCGCCCGACCGACCGCATAGCGCGCCAGCAGCCCCGTCGCGCGGTCGATCGCCAGCGTCGCCCCCTTGGCGGCAAGCGTGATCGTGCCGCCCTGCGTCGTGATCGCGACCGGTCCGGCGGGCGCGACGCCAGGCGCGGCTGGAGCGGTAAGCGGGAACTGCTCCCAGCCGACGACCTGCCCGGCCGGGACCAGCGGAATGGTATCCGCACCCGCCATCGCGCGGATCATGACCAGATATTCGACTCCGGCCTTGCGCGGCAACCGTGCGATCGGCAACGTGAACGTCTCGCTTCCTCGGGCCACGGTACGCAATGCCGGGCCACGGCCATGCGCGACGGGCACGCCGTCGGCGGTCACCTGCCAGTCGAACGTGAAGCCCGACAGGTCGCGAAAATCATGGCGGTTGACGACGGTGAAGCGCCCGGCGGCGGCATCGGCGGCGGCGAACTGGACCGGCGCATAGACTTTCTGCACCTCGTACGCTTGCGGATTGGGCGTCCGGTCCGGCTGGTAGAGTCCATCCCCGAACTCGATTTCCCCGCCCGGATTGGGACCATATTCGCTGCCGTCGCCCCAATAGCGGCGACCGTCCTTCGTATAGCGATACATCGACTGGTCGACCCAGTCCCAGATGAAGCCACCCTGCAACCGGTCGGGATGCGCGTAGATCGCAGTCCAGTACTCGACCAGATTGCCGCCCGAATTGCCCTGCATATGCGCATATTCGCACTGGATCATCGGCTGGCGGAACGCGGTATGCCGGGCATAGTCCACCATGTCGTCGACGCTGTCGTACATCGGCGCATAGATGTCGGCGAAGGCGTTTGGCCGGTGATCCGACAATTGCGTCCAGCCAAGGTACGAGATCAGTCGTGTCGGGTCGATCGCCCGCGCCGCGGCCGCCGCCGCCTCGAAATTGGGGCCGTTGCCGGATTCGTTGCCGAGGGACCAGAAGATCACGGATGGATGGTTCTTGTCGCGCTCCACCATATTGACCACGCGGCTGACCTGCGCGGCCCGCCAGGCCGGATCATAGCCGATCTCGACCTTGGTCCGGTCGATTCCCGTCTGCCGCGCGTTGACCAGATAGCCGTGGCTCTCGATATTGGCCTCGTCCATCACATACAGGCCATAGCGGTCGGCAAGCGCATACAGCCGCTCGTCATTGGGGTAGTGCGAGGTGCGGACCGCGTTGATGTTGTTGCGCTTCATCAGTTCGATGTCGCTACGCATCGACGCCTCGGAGATGACGTGGAATGCCTCGGGATCATGCTCGTGACGGTTGACGCCGCGAATGGTGATCGGACGCCCATTGACCGTGACAAGGCCGTTGCGGATTGCGACGGTCCGGAAACCGATGTCCTGCGCGGTCGCCTGAACGACCCTGCCCTGCGCGTCGAGCAGTTCGACCAGCACCGTATACAGGTTGGGGGTTTCCGCGGTCCATGCACGCACCGCCGGCGTCGTCGCGGCAATGGTCGTCACGTCCCCTGTGACCGGGACGGTCCGCGCCAACACCGGGCGGCGACCGTCGAGCAGTTGCGCGCGCACGGTCATTCCCCGTGCGGCCGCGCTCGTCTTCAATGTCAGGTCGAGCGTTCCGTCGCGATACCCGTTCGCCAGGCCTGCGCGAACACCGATATCGGCGATTCTGGCGCGGGGCGCGGCGATCAGATACACCGACCGCTCGATTCCCGACACGCGCCAGAAATCCTGGTCCTCCAGATAGCTGCCGTCGGACCAGCGAAAGACCTGAATCGCAATCGTATTGCGACCGGCGCGGGCAAACCGCGTGACGTCGAACTCGGATGGCAGCTTGGAATCCTCGGCATAGCCGGCCTCCTGCCCGTTCACCCAGACGCGGTAGGCCGATCCGGCCGCGCCGATATGCAGGATGACGTCGCTGCCGGTCCAGTCGGCGGGCAGCGTCACGTCGCGGCGATACGATCCGACCGGATTGCTGGCATGCGGAATCAACGGGCGGTTTGCGGGAAAGGGATAGGTGATGTTGTTGTAGCGCGGCTGGTCATATCCGTGCGCCTGCCAGTCCGCGGGGACCGGGATCGTCTTCCATGTCGATACATCGTAATCCGGGCGCTCGAATCCCGTTGGCAGGCGATCGGCATCGGTGGACAACGCGAAATGCCAGTCGCCATCCAGCGACACGTAGCGCGAAGACGACGCCATCGTCCCTGCCAATGCCTTTGCGCGCGTCTCGAACGGAAAGCCGGTCGCGCGTGCGGGCAATCTATTTCGCGCGAAGACCGCCGGATTTTCCCAGTCGGGGCGGCGCGGATCGACCTGCACTTCGCGTGGCGCGGTCTGTGCCGCCGACGGTGCTATCGGCAGGAGGAGCACCAACGGCGTCCAGCGCAGGAAGGTCATTGATCGGACTCCGGAAAACGCCATTCTAGGATCGGCGCGGCATCGGCAAACACCAGTCGAACATAACGCGCGCGACCCGCCACGGGCAGCGCGATTGGCGATCCCGTCGCGGTCCGGGCCGTACCGACATCGCGCCATCGCTGGCCGTCGAGCGACGTCTGCAGCGTCCAGGTCAGGGGTGATGTGACGAAGGCGGGGCGCAGTTCGCTGGCCCCGATCGACATCGGTACGCCGAAATCGGCCTGCAACCATGCCGGACCTTTACCCGCGTCCCAGCCGGTCGCGTAATTATCGTCCCCCGCTGCACCCGCCGCATGAACGGTATCGACGACGTGCGAAGCGGTCAGCCGCGGCGTGCGTGTCGGGCCGCGATCCTTGGCAAGGCCGGGAAGCACCGGCCCCGCATGCGTCGGACGCACCGGATCCAGCCGGTTGCCCCGAACCACCAGCCGGTCAATCGCCACCTGTCGCAACACCGTGTCACCGGCGGGCGGGTATGGCAGCGCCTGACGGTGATAGAGGATATAGGGCTGCGTTCCGATCCGCGCGATCGCGTGATGACCGGGGCTGATGATATTGCGCGACGAGTCGGTGGCGAGCAACGGCGCATCGCGGGGTTCGGTGAAGGGACCAAGCGGGGAAGCGCCGACGGCATAGCGCACCTGGTAGGTATCCCTGGTCGTATTGCCCCAGCTATAGGTCAGGAAATAGTGGCCGTTCGCCTTGAACATGAACGGTGCCTCGAAATAATGGGCCGGCGTCACGTCGACCGGCTCGCCATCGAAGGTCACCATGTCGGGCTTCAGCCGCACCGCGAAGCAGTGGCCGTTCACCCAGTTCAGTCCCGACCCCCAATAGAGATAGGGTGTCCCGTCATCATCGACGAACACCTCCGCATCGATCATGTGATAGCCGGGACGAAAGTTACCCGGGATCAACGGGCGATCGCCAAGTGCGTTGCGCCAGGGACCGGCGGGATGGTTCGCCACGCCGACCCAGACTTCGCTCCCGACCGACACATACATCCAGAAACGCCCGTCTCGCGCCCGGACGACCGACGGCGCCCACACGCGGCTTGTGTTGGATGTCGGGCTGCTTGCGGCTGATTTGGTCGGCCAGTTCAGCGTAGAAAACGTCCAGTGCCGAAAATCACGCGAACGCCACAACCCCAGCGTCTCGCCCCCCCAGGGGTCGATTGTCGCGTAGATGAACCACTCGCCGTCATGACGAACGATCGACGGATCGGCGAAATAGCCCGGAAGCAACGGGTTGCCGGCACCGGGTGCTGTCCATCCGACTGGCTCGGCCGTGACCGCTGTTCCAACGACCGATGCGACAAGCGCCAGTGAGGCCCATAACAGTCTTGGCATATGCCGTCGATTATCCCCGCCCCTATGACCGGCTTCATGACGACGGCCTGCCTCTGCTTGCCCCAGGATAACTGGTCAGTCAAAGGGCTTTGCGGTGGTCTACCACTAATCTTCTGAGCGTGCAGAACGTGCAGCACAAGAACGAATGGCTGCACCGCGTTAGTTACACCTCGCCGGTTGGATGAATGCACGCGGCGACGGGACTGGTGGTTTCAGCTTTGTCGCCGGCGTGAGAACCGGGTTCTGAGAGCGGGCGTTGAGGTGGCTCGTCCGGCGGACTGCTACGGGAGGTATGTGGTAAGTTGTCGCGCTTACATCGCCTTGGCGCTGTTCTGGATATTTCGGTTCACGGCTCCGACGAGCATTGTCGCTATGTGCTGGAGCGGAAACGCAAAAAGGCCCCGGAGCCGTTGGCTTCCGAGGTATTATAAATGAGGTTGGTTGCGGGGACAGGATTTGAACCTGTGACCTTCAGGTTATGAGCCTGACGAGCTACCGGGCTGCTCCACCCCGCGACGTTGTGTAGTATTGTGAATGGGTTTTT
>NZ_LMKL01000003.1 GCF_001421505.1 Sphingomonas sp. Leaf17 | reverse complement strand
CGAGGTGAACCAGCACCACCCTCTGCCATCATGTCCGAACTTAACCTTCTACTATTAGAGAGTTTCCTGCGGACATTCGCGGGAGATGATTGGAACGGAAGGCGGACACTACGCCGCATTCGCAAGCGGCAGGGCTACGGCTTCCACCCGCATCTGCGCAATGCGGTAATACTTGTCAGTCATCTCAACGCCGATTGACCGGCGACCGGCGCGCATTGCGGCTACGCAGGTGCCTCCGCTGCCCATGAAGGTGTCGAGCACAACGTCTCCCTCGTTGGAGTAGGTGCGGATCAGATATTCCAGCAAGTCGAGGGGCTTCTGAAACGGATGGAGGTGTTGCTCGTCCTTGGGGCAGAACAGCGTGGTTCGAGGATTGTTGGTCGTGCCCTCGTATTCGCGGCCCGGGTAGTGCTTCACATCATGCAGGTAGGTGGAGTGCTTGCCCTTGCTGATCTTTTTCATTCCAGCCGAGGTCTGACCGAGCGCGTGGTAGGTATAGCGGCGCGGTGAACGGCTCTCATGAATAGTTGTGCCAGTGCTGAACACGAGAATGTCCTCGTGCTGCTTCAAGGGGCGATTGCGCGCATGAAGCGACTGAGTGGCGCGGTTCTTGATCCAGATGACATCATGTTTGAAGAGGTCGCGAGCTTCCCAGACGAGGCGCGAGGTGAACGGCTGCGACCCGAACATCACGATGGTGCCGGTTGGCTTGATGATCCGGCGATACTCCGCCCACAATGCGGTGAGATCGATCGTGGGATCGATGTCGAGTCCGGTCGTGGAATACGGCGGGTCGGTGAGAATAAGATCGACGCTCCCATCCGCCATCGACTTCATAGCTTCGAAGCAGTCGCCGCGCTGGAGCGTAGGCATGAAAATCTGTTGGGGCGGCAACTCCGCTGCAACCCGCTCGCGGACGCCGGTGATTGCGGCAGGCGGCATGTCGTTTGCAGGCGGCGGGCGCTTGGCCGCGCGCACCTTTTTGGGGGAGGACATAGGGTTCGCCACATTCAAAGCGGGCTCGACGTAAGCGGGCACGCGGAGACGCCAGCCAGCGGGTTGTTCGACCGCCGCTTCAATCATGTCGGGGAAGGTCGCGGTGAGCTTCGCCATCCGTTTGTAAACGGTGCCGTATGCCACCTTCAGCCCCGCCGCCGACATGGCCTTGCGGATCGCATGCGCGCCCTGCCACGTCGAGGTGAGAGCGTCGAGGAACGGCTGATCAGGGATGGTCATGCGGCCCCGCGCAGCGTCGTCCACGGGATCGGGCTTGGCGGCGATGGCAGAAGCGGCAGCATCGAGCACATCGTTCGCGGGGGTCGTCGCGGGTTGCGGCCCGACACCAACGAGCATGCGAAGGCCCTCACAGAGATGGGCATAGTCAGCTTCGGCACGAGCCGCCCGGTCATTAGCGGCGTCAAGCTGGGTGGCGATGACTGCGCCAAGCTGAGTGAGAATATCGTGGATGGGCTGGGTCATGGGTCACCTCGTCGTTAGGACGATTGACCAGATATCGCTTTTTCGGCGATTCTCACCGAGTTCTCACATTTAGATGTCAGCGTTTACTTCACATTTAGTGGGTGAGTTCAAACCCTTCCGATGCAGGAAGAGCGAGAGCGTGGACGAATCATTGGGCTAAGAAAGCGTCGCCTTGAGACGGCGGCTTGGGCGGCGACTTTCATTCCGCTGCTTGCCGAGGCACGGCTTGAACTTCCCGAATATGCAGGCCGGGGCGAGCCTTCGCGACAGGCGTATGCGGACTGGTTGAATCAGCCAATCAGGAAAGTGCCATCGCGTCGGGGTGGTAAGTGGTCCTCCGAAACCATGGGCAGACTGTTCGACATTCACATGGGCCTGATCGACGAGGCGGAACAGGAGTTCGACATCGCTATCGCCATCATCCGGTTCAAATGGAAATATGCCGATCCAGACGCGCGGATGACACTCACGGATGAGGAAGTCGCTGTTCGGAACGATCGAGCGCGGAATATCAACGATGCCTATCGGCTATCCGCAGAACTGCGCGGTCAAACCTATGCTGATCAAGACATCCCGCCCCGTTTGCAGATCGTTTCATCCGTGCGCAAGAAGCGGTCGAAGTCCATGAATAAGCCGGTCGAGGTCCAACTTTCGTTACTTTGAGCAGCGTCTTGGCCCGTCGATAAATACCAACATGACGGAAAAACAGGCGAATTGGAGACATTATCAGACCCGGCAATCGGGTGATTGTGCGGTATTTGATCAGGGGCGTGAGCGGCTCGTAGCCTTTGCCATAGGCATCGTAGAGACAGGGCGGAGCCGTGTTTTTGCTGGGTATTTCTTTCGCGTCAGGTTGGCGAGCGATGAGCAGATCACCGCCGAGGACAGCGGGTCGATGATCGCGGCGCTTTGGCGTCTGGCTCGCAACCTGTCGGCACGCGGGCTCCACCTCCATTGCGCCGGGATGAGCGGCAAGTGGCGTGAGAGCGGCCTCAGCCAGAATACGGGATGGGGGTATTACGGGCCGCAACAGCAGCCGATGCATATGCTCGACGACATGCCTGACGATGGTGCCGATGAGACGCTTGATCGTGCGATCCGAGAGGCGGTCGATCAGATGTTCTCACCTCGCTGACGCTTGCTGGGGTGCAGGTGCCAATTTTGCGCCGTTTGTCCGCACGAAGTTGCAGCTAAACCCACTCTGGCATTCCAAAATGTCCGCTGGTGTGGAAAGAGCGATGGTCACTCATCGATCGAATGGTGTTGGAACAAAGCGCGAGCAAACGGGGGGGGGCGGATTGCCGACTGACATCCATAGCAAGCTTTACGCCCACGAATTGCGTCGTCGGCATGCGTCGGGTGATGCCGAGAAGCTCGCAGGCACTTTGCTCGACGCGCAAGTTGACCTCAATCCGCACCAGATCACGGCGGCTCTTTTTGCGTTCAACTCGCCCCTATCGAAGGGCGCGATCCTCGCCGACGAAGTAGGTCTGGGCAAAACTATTGAAGCGGGGCTCCTGCTCTCGCAGCGGTGGAGCGAGGGCGCACGGCGCATTCTGGTGATCACACCCGCCAATCTGCGGAAGCAGTGGGCGCAGGAGATGGCCGAAAAGTTTTTCCTGCCGACCTCAATTTTGGAGGCCAGCAGCTACAAGCGCTTGGCCGCTAACGGGATGCGTCCATTCAGCCAAAATACGATCATCATCTGCTCCTACCCATTCGCGGCGCGATACGAAGAAGAGATCATGACCACCCGCTGGGACTTGGCGGTGATCGACGAAGCCCACCGGCTGCGGAACGTCTACAAGAACTCGAACAAGACCGGGAAGGCGCTCAAAGGGGCGCTGGCGAATGTGCCGAAGGTGCTGCTCACCGCAACGCCGCTACAAAACTCGCTGATGGAACTCTATGGCCTTGTCAGCATCATCGACGAGTATGCCTTCGGGGACGCGAAGAGCTTCCGCGCGCAATACGCCCAGCGGGGCGACGCCAACTTCGACAAGCTGAAAGAGCGCCTTGCCCCGCTTTGCCATCGCACCCTGCGGCGGCAGGTGACGGAGTATGTTTCTTATACCAATCGCGTGCCGCTGACCGAGGAGTTCACGCCCACCGATGCCGAGCGTCAGCTTTACGAGGACGTCTCGACATACCTCCAACGCGACGAGTTAGAGGCGCTCCCGTCGAGCCAACGAACGCTGATGACGCTGGTGATGCGCAAGCTGCTCGCGTCCTCGACGTTTGCCATCGCCGGTATGCTGGGAAATCTGGCGTCCAAGCTTGAGCGGCAACTCAAGACCGACCAGTTCGTGCGCAAGGCGATTTTCGACGCCGAAGCGGACGACGACATCGATGGCTTCCGTGAAACCCGCGAGGAATGGGGCGACGAGGCGATCGATGATGATGCCGACTTTGCACCCGAGCTTCTCACCGCCGACCAGCGCGAGGCCATAGGCTCCGAGATCAAGGAGCTTCGCGCTTTCGCCGACGAGGCAACTGCAATCACGCATAACGCCAAGGGTGAGGCACTCCTCAAGGCACTGCGCGCAGGCTTCGGAAAGGCCCACGATCTCGGCGCGGCGCGCAAGGCAATCATCTTTACGGAAAGCCGCCGCACGCAGGATTACCTCGTTCGCCTGCTCTCCGCGAACGGCTATGACGGCAAGCTGGTGTTGTTCAACGGCTCCAACACCGATGACCAGTCCAAGGCGATCTACGACGCATGGGTTGATAAGCATCGGGGCACTGATCGAATCACCGGCTCTCGATCAGCGGATATCCGTGCAGCCTTGGTTGAGCACTTCCGCGATACCGCTGAAATTATGATCGCGACCGAGGCGGCAGCAGAAGGCATCAACCTGCAATTCTGCTCGATGGTGGTGAATTACGATCTGCCATGGAATCCACAGCGGATCGAGCAGCGGATTGGGCGCTGCCATCGCTATGGGCAGAAGCACGATGTCGTCGTCGTCAACTTCCTCAACCGAGAGAATGCCGCCGACCAGCGCGTCTACGAACTGCTGAACGAGAAATTCCAGCTTTTCGAAGGCGTCTTCGGCGCATCCGACGAGGTGCTCGGCGCGATCGGGTCGGGCGTCGATTTCGAGAAGCGCATTGCTGAAATCTACCAGAACTGCCGCACGGCGGAGGACATCGAGGAGAGCTTCGAGGCTCTGCGCGCCGAGATGGAGCAGGAAATCGACGCCACGATGCAGGACACGCGGCGCACCCTGCTCGAACATTTCGATGCTGAGGTTCACGACCGCCTCAAGATCAATCTGGATCGCAGCAAGGAGTATATGAACCGCTACGAGCGCAAGCTCTGGACGGTCACGAAATATGAGCTTGGTCGCGACGCCACCTTCGATGATGATCACCTGACCTTCACGCTCAAGAAGCCGATCGGTCCTTCGGAGCCCGGTGGGTTCTTCCTTGGCAAGGCTGGACTGGACGGTCATCGCTACAGGCTCGGTCACCCGCTCGCGCAGCATCTGCTGGATGAGGCCGCGAGCCGGAACCTACCGCGCAGACATCTCGTGTTCGATTATACGGGGTGGGAAGCCAGTGCGGCAGCGCTCAAGCCCTTCATCGGCGCGAGCGGCACTCTGTCAGCCCGGTTGCTCTCGGTCACCGGGGTCGATGCACAGGATCACATCGTGCTGGCCGCGACCTCCGATGACGGACGGACGCTCGATCCTGCCGCAGCGATGCGGCTGTTCGAACTGCCAGTGAGCCTCGGCAAGCCGAGCGGCAATCCCGTCAATCTGAGCGAAGCGCTGGACGCACAGTTCTCCGCGATCCTCGCCAAGCTCGATGCGCAGCGTGCCGACTGGCTACAGGCAGAGATGGACAAGCTGGATGACTGGGCAGACGACAAGCGCACCGGCCTGAAGGCCGACCTCAAGAAGTATGACGACGAACTGGCGGACCTGAAGAAGCGAGTTCGACTATCCGGGTCGTTGCAGGAGAAACTCTCCCTCCAGCGCGCGAAGCAGCAGTGCGAAAAGAAGCGCGATGAGGCTTGGCGGGCCTATGATGGCGAGGCCAAGGAGATCGAGGAGAGAAAGGAGCACTTGCTTGATCGGGTGACCGAGCAACTCAAGCAAGAGACCGAAACCACTGACCTTTTCACGATAACCTTCGAGATCATATGACCGGCTCCCCAAACGAAAAGCCCGACCCCTTCAACCTTAATTCCGATGATGTCGCTGCGCGCAAGCGAGCCGACCTCAAGCGGCTGTTCCCCGAAGTGTTCGACGAGGACAAGATCGACTTTGACCAGCTTCGCCGGGTGATGGGCGATAGGGTGGATGAGGGGACTGAGCGCTTTGGCCTGACTTGGCCCGGTAAGGCCGCGTGCATGAAGGTCATTCAAGCTCCGGCAACTGGGGCTCTGCGCCCGGATCGCAGCGAAAGCGTGAACTTCGACGAGAGCGAAAATGTCTTCATTGAGGGAGACAATCTCGAAGTTCTCAAGCTTTTGCAAAAAGCATATTTTGGCAAAATCAAGATGATTTACATTGACCCGCCTTATAACACGGGCGGCGAATTTATTTATCCGGATAAATTCTCTGAGACCTTAGAAACTTATCTTGATTATACCAATCAGGCAGACAAGGCGGGATGGAAATTCTCCACTTCGGTTGACTCGGATGGTAGATTCCACAGTAAGTGGCTTAATATGCTGTATCCGAGATTATACATAGCAAGAAACCTTCTCACTGACGACGGGGTGTGCTTCATCAACATCGGCGGCGAAGAGCTTCACAATCTCATCTCGCTCTGCAACACCATATTCGGGGAGGAAAACAATTGTGGAGTGATGGTTTGGGAGAAGAAGAGGAAACCGTCATTTCTCGATAAGAATATGGGAAGCGTCACTGATTATATCGTTTGCTTTGCAAAAAGCCGACCAGACTCTCCTGCATTTCTTGCCGGAAAGGTCGAAGACGGCAAAAAGTATCCATTTAATAATGCTGGCAACGGATTGCGGATTCTTAGTTTCCCTAAGGGATCGGTGCGGTTCAATTTGCCTGACGGGAAGATTGTTCCTCAAGACATGTCAGAGGGGAATATCGTTACCGAACTCCTCGACGAGTGCAATGTCGTGAATGGAACTAATATAAATGAGTTTCGCCTCAAGGGAGAATGGAGATACTCACAGGCAAAATTGAACGAGTTCGTCGAAAGCGACGCTGAAATATTGATTAGCAAGGTTCCGTTTCGTCCGAATTATATAAATCGATCTGGCGAGGGGAAAAAGTCCGCCAACCTTCTTTCGCATAGGATCAACAGCATTCCGACCAATGAGGATGCTACCGACGAGATGCGAGAGATTTTTGGTGCGGATGTCATGAGTCATCCCAAGCCAAGCGGTTTGATGAAGTATCTGGTCCGGGCTGTTACCGGCGAGGGCGATACCATTCTTGACTTTTTTGCTGGATCGGCAAGCACTGCGCATGGCGTTTGGCGGCAGGTTCAGGAAGATGCTGACCGGCGCAAATGGATCATGGTTCAGCTTCCAGAGCCGGTTGCAGAAGATGAACCCGCCTTCAAAGCGGGCTTTCGGACAATCTCGCAAATTGGAAGGGATCGAGTTCGCCGAGTGGGCGGTTCGCTCGACGCAAGCGATTGCGACAAAGGCTTCCGTGCATTCAGACTGTCCGCCTCATGCTTTGCAATTTGGGACTCTTCATCGCAGGAGCATGTGGATGATCTTCTCACGAAGATCGAAGCTCAAGCTCAGCATGCCAAAAGCGAAAGCGACGATGACATACTGTTCGAACTGCTTTTGAAAGATGGATTCGAACTCACGATTAAGATCGATGAGGCCGTTGCCGCTGGTAGTAAAGTCTACAGTGTCGCAGATGGCGCTTTGCTCATCTGCCTTGAGCGCAACCTAACGAAGGAGATCATCGACGCTCTCGCTGAACTTGCCGAGGCGAACAACGCCGCGCGCGTCGTCTGCCTCGACGCTGGCTTTAAAGGGAACGACCAACTCAAGGCCAATGCAGTCCAGACCTTCAAGTCCCGCCTCGGCCACGGCGAGGACGGCAGCATGTTCCGCACGGTATAAGGGGGATTTGGCTGATGAAGCTCAAGTTCGATCCCTCGCTGGATTATCAGCACACCGCCGTGTCTGCGATTGCCGACCTCTTTGAAGGTCAGGCGACCGGCACCGTCGAGACGGAAACGGGGGCGGCGATCACCGATGGCCTGATCCAGACCGAGCACGGGTTGGGAAATGCCATCACCCTCTCGGACGATCAGGTCTTCGCAAATCTGCGTGCCGTGCAGGACGAAAATGAGGTCTCATCCAAACGGAACATCGATGCGCTTGATTTCGCGGTCGAGATGGAAACCGGCACGGGCAAGACCTATGTCTACCTCCGCAGCGCGTTCGAACTCGCATCGCGCTACGGCTTCCGCAAATTCATCATCGTCGTCCCCTCGGTCGCGATCCGAGAGGGCGTGCTCAAGAGCCTCGAAGTCATGGGTGACCACTTCCGTGGGCTCTATGACGCAATGCCGTTCAACTACGCCGTCTATGATTCCAAGCACCCGTCGCGCGTCCGCCAATTCGCGGGCGGGCAGCATTTACAATTCTTGGTGATGAACATCCAAGCCTTCATCAACGATGCGGGCGATGGGGAGACGAGCGGCAACGTCATCTACCGCGACAGCGACAAGATGGGTGGACGCCCCATCGACTTCCTCTCGCAGACGAGCCCGATCGTCATCATCGACGAGCCGCAGCGCATGGATACCGGCAACGCAGCGGCGGCGATCCAGCGCCTCAACCCCGCAGCGATCTTCCGCTACTCAGCCACCCACAAGGACACGCGCAACCTGCTTTTCCGGCTTGGCCCGGTCGAAGCATTCGAGCGCCAGTTGGTGAAACGGATCGAGGTGGACAGCGTGTCAGCCGATGACCGATCATCCGACGCCTACATCAAGTTCCTCAAGGCCGACCATACGAAGTCACCGATCTCTGCCCAGATCGAGATTTTCAAGATGCAGGCGGGTGGTCCGAAGCGCGCCAAGGTGACGGTGAAAAAGGGGGATACCCTCTTCCAGAAGTCCAAGGAGCATCAGAGCTACACCGACCTGATGATCTCGGACATCGACGCCACCCCCGGCGCAGAGGCGCTGCACTTCCAGAATGGCCTCAAGCTCTCGCTCAACGAGGAGATGGGTGGCGCGGCGGAGGATGTCACCAAGCTGATGATCGAACGCGCGGTCGAGCATCACCTGCGCAAAGAGCGGGAGATGAAGGGGCGCGGGATCAAGGTTCTAACCCTGTTCTTCCTCGATCGCGTGGCCGACTACCGCATTTACGGCGACAATGGCACCAGCCTTGGCCCGGTCGGCAAGTGGTTCGAGGAAGCCTACACCGAACTCGCCGAGAAGCATTACAAGGATACCGCGACCCATCCCGCCGAGGCCGTGCATGACGGCTATTTCTCGAAGGACGGCAAGGGGACGGCGAAAGACACCACCGGCAAGACCAAGGCCGATGAGGATACCTATCACCTCATCATGACCGACAAGGAGCGGCTGCTCGATCCCAAGACGCCGCTGCGGTTCATCTTCAGCCACTCGGCGCTCGCGGAAGGCTGGGACAACCCGAATGTCTTCCAGATCTGCGTGCTGCAAGCGGTGGGCAGCACCATGCGTCGCCGTCAGCAGATCGGTCGCGGCCTGCGCCTTCCCGTCAACACGGACGGCGAGCGGGTGAAGGATCAATCGATCAACCGCTTGGTGGTGATCTCGAACGAGGACTACCAGTCTTTCGCCAAGACCCTTCAGTCGGAATATGAGGGTGAGAGCGGCGTGAAGTTCGGCGAAGTCGCCCGCGACGCCTTCGCCAAGATGTTCCGCAAGGTAGGTGACGAGGAAGACGCTCTCGGTGTCGATGGCTCCAGCGCCGTCTGGGAAGTTCTGCGCAAGCAGGGCTATCTCGACAGCAAGGGCGTGGTGGATACCGACGCTTTCCGGCCTGACGACCTCACCTTCGTGTTCGAGCTTCCCGGCTATGACGATATCGCCAAGCCGGTGAAGGACGAACTGAGCCGCTATCTGATCTCCCGCCATGTTCGACCGACGCGCGACAAGCGGACGCTGAGCTTCCGTAAGCAGGTTCACATGGGGCCGGAGTTCAAGGCCCTGTGGGATCGGATCAGCCAGAAGACGCGCTATCGGGTCGAGTTCTCGACCAATGACCTCATCACCAAGGCGGTCGAGCGGATCAAAGGCATGGAGCGCATCAGTCCGCTGGTCATCTCGTCCGAGAAGGTGGCGATGTCGATCGAGCATTCCGGCGTGGCGGCAAGCGCCGTGCTGGACCGCAAGGTGAGCACATCACGCCGCACGGGGAAGCTGCCCGACATCCTCGGCCAGCTACAGCGGGAAACCGAGCTTACCCGCAGCACGCTGGCCGCAATCCTGAAGCAGTGCGGGAAGTTGGACGAGTTCATCGGGAACCCGCAGACCTTCATCCTGCACGCGGCTCGCGAGATTCAGGGCGCGCTGCACGATATCATGATCGACGGGATCAAATACGAGAAAATCGATGGCGCGCATTATGAGATGGCCCGCTTCGAGCAGGAGGCCGAGAAGGGCATCACCCGCTATCTCAACCGCCTATATGAGGTGAAAAACAAGGATCGGACGCTCTATGACTTCGTCGAGTATGACAGCGAGGTCGAACGCGATTTCGCCGCCGCGCTTGATGTGAACGAGCATGTGAAGTTCTTCTGCAAGCTCCCCTCGTGGTTCATCGTGGACACGCCCGTTGGTCCCTATAACCCCGACTGGGCTTTCGTCACCCAGCGCCATGAGCGGCTGTTCTTCGTCCGTGAGACCAAGAGCACGTTGGAGAGAGGAAAGCGCCGACAGCAGGAAAATCAGAAGACCGACTGCGGGAAGAAGCACTTCGACACGCTGGGCGAGGACTACGCTGTGGTCACCGCGCTGGCCGAAGTCGATTTTTGAATTTTTGACCGTTTCGAAGGGGAGGACGCTTTGCACGCGAAAGACTGGAAGCTGAACGATGTGCTGCAAGAGAGGCAGCAATGGGTGATCCCGGTCTACCAGCGGCACTATGCGTGGGAAATTCGGGACGACAAGCAAATCCCGACCTTGTGGGACGACCTGCGTGAGCGAGCCGAGGAAAAGCTGGATGGGCAGGACATCAAGCCGCATTTCGTCGGCGCTATAATCTACTCTCAGCCTAACGATCAGCCGTTCGGCACGGTCAACAAGCGCTTCCTCGTCGATGGGCAGCAGCGCATCACCACCTTCAATCTCGTGCTTTGCGCGCTTCGGGAGAATGCCCGTGCGGTGGGGTGCCAGCAGATTTCCAACGCTGTCGATGAGTATCTTTTCAACGCTAAGAGCGGCGGCATGGCGGACCCGGAGAAGGAGCAGTTCAAGCTCTGGTCTTCGAGCTTCGACAGGCCATACTTCCTTGAGATAGCGACCAAGACGGCTGACGAAATCCGGGCGCACTTCTCTCAATATTTTTACAAGAACGGCGGAATCGTGTGGGGCTCCGCGCCTAAGCTACTGGCCGCATACTGGTATCTGCAAGAGGCCATCGCAAAATACATCGACGAGAAGAAATCAGAGGGCGTCGAGGCAGCGCAGGTTCTCGATGCGCTATTGTCCGGTTTCCTCTACGCCTTCCAGATTGTCGTAGTGCAGTTGGGCAAAGACGACGATGCCCAGACCATCTTCGCGTCACTGAATGGCAACGCGGAACCCCTGACCGCATTCGATCTAATCCGCAACGATGTCTTCCACCGCGCGCGCCTCAAGTTCGAAGACGACGATGCGCTGTATGAGAAACATTGGTCGAAGCTGGAAACCGACTTCTGGAAGCTTGAAGTAAAGCAGGGACGCCTCAAGCGCCCTCGCGTTGATCATCTCATCGCCCATAGCTTGGTAGCAGAGTCTGGAGACGAGATTCATGCTGGTCAGGTAGCGAATGCTTACAAGGCATTCTCAGCCAAAAAACAGTTTCCTTCGGTCGAGGCGGAGATCGAAGGGCTACTGCACTACGCGCACGCCTATCGGCAGATAGAGGAATGCGACCAGTCCACCCCACTTGGCCGCTATGGAAATTTCTCCAAGGTGTGGGACACATCGACCTTCCATCCCGTCGCCTTGTGGGCGGCGGCACATTCGATCCCGGACGAAGCACGCAATGGGATTTTGAAGCTGATCGAAGACTATGTGGTGCGTCGAGACCTGATCGGGGAATCAAACAAGAACTACAACAAGGTCGCGCCCAATATGATCGAGGCCATGCGCGAAAGTGCCGACCCGCTTGCCGCATTGCAGGCACATATTGGGAGCCTGACAGCGCCGACTTCGCGGATGCCTGTTCATGCCGATCTCCTTGATTCTGCGAATAAGCTCAATGCCTACGGAAGCCTTGGCTCGAAGAAGCTGCGTTACATCCTCACAAGAATCGAGAAAGATTCGCGCACCCACTTGGACGAGAACATCCCGATTGAGAATTTGTCGGTCGAACATATTCTGCCCGACCGGTGGGCGCAAAATTGGCCTTTGCCAAACTCGGGGGCTGCTCCGCACGAGAATTATTTCAGTGCGATTGATGGCGGGAACCCGGTTTCGGCAGAAATGCGTGAAGAGATGGAGATTCGCGAGCGGGCCAAGAACACGCTCGGCAATCTGACTTTGCTGACACCGCCAGCAAACTCTCAGAATGGGAATGAGGGCTGGCCTTTCAAAAGGGAGCGCATCGCCAAATCCCTGCTCGCCCTAAATCGGAACATCGCTGAGAACGATGAGTGGGACGAGAAACTGATCAGAGATCGCGGCGAGCAGCTTGCAGACGCTGCTCACAAGGTTTGGCCCGGTCTCGTGAGCGCCTGATGGTCAGGCTGGCTTGCTCAATCCCGGCGTCGAGAGCGAAGCAGCGCGATGTTGCGCGCCGCCTCTCGTTTCATCTGGGCAAGGCGGTGCTGAATCAGGCGTTCTCGCATCTCCGGTGAAAGGTGCCGGGGGTCGCTCGCAGGATATGCGGGGCGGGCCAGCACCTTCCAAATCCAGATCGTGCCGTCATCATCGACATAATCATCGTCCATTACCTATTTAGGCGACAGCATTCGGCTGTCAGGCAGCACGCTTTCGACGCTTCCGCTCGGCATCCAGCCTTCGGCGATCCGCCTTGCGACGCTCATGTTCCTCCGGGGTTATCACAATCACCGGTCTTCCCCCTTGCGCCGCTGGCAACAGTCCGACGCCAAGCGGCACATGGCCGATCGTCGCCGCCACATGCGGCAGCGTGTCGAAGTAGTCCTTGAGGTAATCTGCCTGTTCGCGGTCGAACACCCACAGGTGGACGGGCGTGCCGTTCGCCGGATCGCGCACGCTGGTGCGAGTCACGAACTGAAGGATGGTCTCGAACTCGACACTGCGGGTCCAGATTGCGGGATCGAGATTGAGCGCGGTCAGCAACCCGCGCAGATTTGCCGAGGGCTTGGCCGAGTAGATCGCTGCGGCGTGGCTGACGCCGATGTGGCGGTTCGTTCCAGCCTGACGCGGGGTAAGGTAGTCTTTCTCGGGCAGACCCAGCAAAACCTTCGGCGTGGGTGCGCCGGTGTCGGCGGTATCGTTCGCCGTCCAGATCGAGTGCTCCTCTGGCAGCACGGCGGCGAGATGCTTCCCAATAGCGGCCAGCGCTCGCTGCCCCTGATCGCTGGAGAACAGCGATTTCGACGCAGGCCGGTCGAAGAAGTAGTGGATCGTCAGCGGTCGATGCTCGAACCGGCGAGCGCTTGTTAGGGAGGGCAGCGCTTCCCATTCGACCTCTTCGACTTCCAGCCAATCGGCAAGGATGCTGCCGATGTCGCTGCGGAAGCGATTGCCGAGCAGTTCCACGCGGTCAAACGCAGCGAGTTCGCGGAGCGAGAAGACGCTCGCCCAGCACCATTGGACCTTGCGGTCGGCCATGTCCTGCCAGTCAGCGAGGTTGCTCAAGACCACCCGCTTCGCGCCCGGGCGGCTCGCTTCGATGACACGCGCGTGGAAGACGCCAAGATGGGCATGAGACTGATCGGCGCGGACTTCTGCCGCCGTTATACCGTGTCCCGCCTCGGTCAGCGTGATGGCGTGCCAGCGTCCGATCACATGCTCCAGCGCGTAGTGTCGCTCGAAGAAGCTGGCGTCCAGATGGGTGCGCTTCTCCTCAAAGTCGAGGAAGGCGGGCACCTCGTCGATGACGATGCGCCAACCGGCGAAGTCGCTGAAGTTCGAACGAAGCAGCGCGGCATGGGTGGCGATCACGATCAGGTGCGAGCAGCCTGCGTAGCGCTCGGGCAGGGATTCGATCTCCTCGACGACGCTGCCCCCACGATTTACCGGATCGCTGTGAACTCGGCGGATTAGAGGAGGGCGTATGCCCAATTGGGCGGAGATGCGCCGCACCTCGCCTTCAAGCTCGTCGAATGCGTTCTTGCGCTCGGTGATGAACAGCGCTTTAAAGGGTTGGCGGCAAAGGCTGGTGATTGCGCGAGTGGTTTTTCCGACACCGGTCGGGGAATCGTCGTAGTATACTTTCACGGTCAAACTCTTGTTGGTGATGCTCGCAGTATACGCGAGTGCCACCACCTCCGCATTATTCACCCGTCCCTCGCCCGTTCCAATCATCTCCCGCGAATGTCCGCAGGAAACTCTCTAATAGTAGAAGGTTAAGTTCGGACATGATGGCAGAGGGTGGTGCTGGTTCACCTCG
>NZ_LMKL01000002.1 GCF_001421505.1 Sphingomonas sp. Leaf17 | reverse complement strand
CTGCTCGTCGGTCAGCCAGTACAGGTCGCTCATCCTCGGTCTCCTCACGGAGCCCGAATCAGATCGAGCCGCTCAGATCAATGGGTCCTGACCCTAAGTCGCTGTTGATCCAGTCGAATGCGAACTGTCCGACCAGTACCGGCAATCCGACCATGAGAATGAGGTATAGGACGCGGCGCTGCATCTGCTCATCGTATATAAGCCCCGAATGCCTGCAAGTGGGCGAAAACGGCCCTGCTGCTTCTCATCGCCGACTGCTCGCCCTGCGCTGTCCGAAAACACAACCTTTCCGACAGGGGTATTGAGCAACTCCAGCAACCTCGGGGTAAAACAAGAACACCGATGATCTTCATGGTGTCGGAAAACGGTATGTTTGCGACAGGCCGGGGTCGTCGAAGTGCCTGGCACCCTGTCCGCTATCACCTGTTTGTCGCCCAGTCGTGGTGACGACCCGACTTTCCACACGTTTGGTCGTTGAATGCCGATAACGGGAAGGAAAGCGGACGGGCGGCTTTCTGGAGGCTCGACGAGATATACGCCTAGGGCTGCAGACCTCTCAGATCAGTTTCTTGAGGTTCAATGTAGCAGGTGCTGCCGTCGCGCAGATCATAATCGTAAACATGGTTAGGCGGTTTGCGTCGGTCACCGTCATTACCCACTCCTCACCCTCCCAGAACACGTCTTCCTGATCACATAGCAACAGCGCCGCATACTTCAGCGCAAAGCAGCGAGCAGCCGCGAGAGAGGGAAGATTCTCACCTACGCACGGAATGTTCGGCTTGGCATCAGCGATCTCGAAGTAAAAAACCGACATTAGAGCTCCGAAAATAACGCGGGAGCACCATGTCTCTCAGTCGCCGAGAACCAACGATTTATAGGTAGCGAATACCGTCCACCTTCAGTTCCGCTAGACGGTTACTTGTGACTGTGAGCAGGGCGCGTCGGGAAGGAAGAGGAGAGCGGACATTTGAGCGACCGTAGGGTCCCGCTACCAGAGGAGATGATCGGTAATCACGCCGAATCTTACCAGAAAGCCCAGCGCCGCGCCTATCATCGGTAGCGTCACGTACACGGCAATGGCTCGCGTCCGGCTTCGACGGTCCGTCTGGTAGCTCATTTTCGATCGCCTCTTAGCTGACCCTGCTACCAACGTGAACGATACAACAAACGTCCGCAATCGGGCGGAAACGGCACGGCCGCGTTTGAGCGCCGGCTGCCCGCCGCGAACTGTCGGAAAACACATGATAATCGCCAATTGGAATTAGCGACGGCATTTTGCGTCGATCGAGAGACGACCGTCCGGAATCACCTGTTTGTCGCACAACTATGATTACGACCGGGTTTTCCGCACATCCGGCCGCTGAACGGCGATAATGGGAGAGGGGAGCGGAACGGCAGCTTTCGGGAAGGCAGGTGGCATTAGCCGACATTGCGGGGCTCAGCTTTTCCCGAAAAGGATCGAGTTTGAGGAATTAACCGCTGCCTCGTATTGTGGTGTGTGGAACAAGAATATCGGATCAGGCTGTGCAGTCTTACCCTATCGGAATGATCTTACCGGTGCCCGGCTCGGGGCGTCTGGTTCTATTCGAAGCGTATCCGACGAGGGATGTCATTCACCGCGAAATCTGGGGGCGAGAGGTGTTCTTGTTCGACGCCGGCAACCGGCCCGTTTGGCAGATCGCACCGGAACCAGGCGCGACGGACGACATGCACCGGAAGTTCGATGCGACCCGCCCCGCGACCGACACCTTCTCCGCCATCAGCAATATCGAAGGACGATTTTATGCAAGCCGGATCGGCGGTGACACCTTTGTGATCGATATGACGACGGGCGCTGCCTCTTATAGTGGCTGGGCACGGACATAGCCCTTCGTAGCGATCAGATCGCGGGATTGTCGATCTTCGCGCGAGCGTTCCCACAACCAATCGAATTCGGGAATGTCTGGGTTGAGGAGGAAAGCAGCCTGTCCGCTATCGGGAAGGCAGACGGCATTAGCGGACGTCCCTGATGCAGCCGCCCGTTCCCGAAAAGGATGGTGAATCGGGAATCTGAGATAAAAGGGGAAAACCAGCCTAGCGCCATCCTCTGCCACCTTCGACATTGTGCATCACTGAGTGGGCTTCTAGACGCATCCAATGAAACGCCGGGCTCGCCCACTCTCCAAGATATTGCATTCCATGGCGTTTTTCGTCCTGGCGGTGATGTTGCTGGTCCGGCTTGGCCCGCTCTGCGAGACGATGGCGATGGCCGCGCCTCCGGCTGCGTCCGCTATGATGGACTGCGCCAGCAAATCAGCAGGCGCTCCCATCAAAAAGGCCCCTGCGTCGGCCTGCGCCATACCGTGCGTTGCGGTTGCCGGCGAAACCGTAGAGCATGTCGGGCTGGTTCCGTCCTCCCGTCTATCGCCTTGGCCGGCTCCACAGACCGGCCTTTTGGGCATGGCATACGCTCCGGCCACACCCCCTCCGCAAACCGTGTGACGTCGAACACCATCACACGTAAATTTCGGAGAATATCATGACCAAGTTCAAGCTCATCAGCGCTGCCTTCGCCCTCACCCTGTCGACTGGCGCATTCGCCGCTGTCGCCAATTGCTGCGCCGACATGGCGTGCTGCAAGGACGGTGCGGACTGCTGCAAGGATGGCGCAAAAGCCAAGGCTGCTGACTGCTGCGATCATGCCAAGGGCGGCATGAAGCACGGCTAAAAGCTAGATAGGGGCGGGCAACCGCCCCTATCTATTAGCCGGCTGCGATACGCCGCCACGCCACGGCTACTGATCGACTACATAGCTATCCAAGAATGGAACGGGCCGCTTACCAGCGCGTCCGTAAACGATTAAAAAATGGGAACACCCAAGCATCCCAAGCCGCGTCGCACGCGTCATGAGAGAAATATTTATCCTCGTTCAACCGTGGCATTAGTTGGGCACGGCAGTAATCGCTTCCATTACCCGGCAGTCGGCGATGCGTCCGCCATCGCAGGATCGTGTTGCAGCACTCAATGCGTCGCGAAGCGCGACAAGGCGTGTGATACGATCCTCCACGCTGGCGAGATGCCGACGGGCGATGGCGCCGGCCTGGTTGCAGTCCTGATCGGGATCGGCAGACAGGGCAATAAGCGATCGGATTTCATCTACTGAAAATCCTAGTTCCCGGGCATGGCGGATGAAGCCAAGCTGGCGAACCTGCCCCTCTCCATAGGTGCGACGGCCTCCAGACGTGCGGAGCGCTTCGGGCATGAGGCCGATTTCCTCATAGAATCGGATGGTGTTGATTTTGGTCCCTGTCCGCTTTGCCAAATCGCCGATCATCAACACGTTGCCACTCCACTAGAAACCGCTTGCTCCTACAGTGACTGTAGATCGTAGAGGCACGATATGAGTGCAAGTGAATCCTCTTCATGCGGTTGTTCCGGTGATACCAAACGAGCGGAGCGCGATCCCGCATATCGGCGCGCATTGTGGATCGTCGTTCTGCTTAATCTGGGCTTTGGTCTGGCTGAAATCGTCGGGGGGTTCCTTGCCGACAGCCAGGCATTGAAGGCCGATGCCCTCGATTTCATCGGGGACGGCAGCATCTCGCTCCTCGGATTGATTGCGCTGGGATGGACCGCTCGTGCCCGTTCTCAGGTTGCGCTTACACAGGGCATATTCCTTGGCGCGCTCGGGATAGGTGTCATCGCCTTCGCCCTTTGGCGTGCGATGAATGCAATTGCGCCAGAAGCCGAATTGATGGGCGCTATCGGGATCGTTGCGCTCATAGTGAACGTGACGGCTGCACTAGTTCTATCGCGATTTCGCGAAGGGGATGCGAACGTCACCGCTATTTGGTTGTTCAGCCGTAACGACGCGATTGCCAATGTTGCGGTGATCATCGCAGCCGCCCTTGTTGGCTGGACCGGTGCGGCTTGGCCCGATCTGGTCGTTGCCGGCGTCATCGCGCTCCTGTTCCTGCATTCGGCCTACGAAATTATCCGCAATGCGCGGCGCGAACTCCAATCAACGGCAAGGCCGTCGTCATAATGACTTACCCTATGAAGCTCCGGCACCGGTTGCCCTTCGTCCTGATCGCGGTCGTCGCCGTCGTTCCGTGCGTAGCGCACGCCCAATCGCAAACCGGTTCCGAAGCGACGGTCACCCCGGTACTGACGCTAGAAAAAATACTGGCGTTGGCGGAAGCGTCAGCACCGTCGCTAGAAGCAGCGCAGGCCGGCGTTCGGGCAACAGGTGCGGCGCGCGATATAGCGGGGCTGCGCCCTAACCCTACGCTGAATGGCGGTCTGGAATATTTTGGGGGTTCGGGGGCATATCGCGGTCTTCGTAGCGCGGAAGCTACAGTCGGTGTTGCTCTACCTATCGAGCTTGGCGGCAAGCGTTCCGCGCGGGTCGGTGTTGCCAACGCACAAGGGGAGCAAGCTCGGCTCGCCCTGGTTATTGCTACGGCCGATATTCGGCTCGCTGTAACACAGGCGTATATCGAAGCCGTAGCAGCCGAGCGTCGCATCACGACTGCGCGCGAGCAAGCCGGCATTGCCGGGGAGGCGGCCCGCGCGGCGGGCATTCGGGTACGCGCGGGCAGGGCATCGCCGCTAGAGCAACAGCGTGCCGACGTGTTGCGCATCAATGCCGAAGCTGCGGTTGAACGTGCGCAGCGCCTGACGGAAGTCGCGCGGGGCAATCTCGCCCGGCGTATTGGTCAGCCCGTAACCGGCCCGCTCGACGTTGCCTGGTTCGATCGCGTGCAAGGTTACGGCCCCTCGATCGCGGCCAGTCCGGGCGGCACGCTGGCATTGTCTGCGGCGCGAGCCGCAGTGACGACGGCAGATGCGCAAGTGCGGCTTGCTCGCTCCCAACGCATCCCCGACGTGACCGTCAATGCCGGCGCACGCCGGCTCGATGCGTCGAACGATATGGCTGCGGTCGTCGGCCTCTCGATACCGCTTCCACTGTTCAACAACGGCCGGGCGTCGGTCGTTCAGGCGCGGGCGCAACGCGATCAGGCGGACGCGATGCGACGCGCGGCTGAGCTGGATGCGGGGCAGTCGATAGCCAGCGCGGAAGCGGAAGTGGCAAATGCCGCGACGACCGCTAGAACCACGGGTGGGCCGGTCCTGGCAGCAGCGACGGAAGCCGCGCGCATTGCCCGCATCGGCTACCGTGAAGGCAAGTTCGGCCAACTCGATCTTCTCGACGCCGAACGCACCCTGTCTGAAACCCGCACGGCCGCGATCGATGCGCTGGCGACCTACCATGATGCAAAGGCCCGGCTTGAGCGGCTGACCGCTGCCGCTCCCGAACTGGCGAAGGACCAATGATGACGAAGACCGGCGCGCGGGTCGTACTATCCGCTCTGCTTCCCCTGACGCTGCTTGCCTGTGGCGGGGGCGGGGAAAAGAAGGCCGACAACATGGCCGGCATGGAAGGGATGGAAAAGGGCGAAGGCGAGAAAGGCGAAGCCGGCAAACCTGCCGATAAAGACGCCGTAAGCCTTTCGGCCCAGCAAATCGCGGATGCCGGGATCGAAGTTGGTCGGCCTGCGATTGGCGGCGTTGCCGGCGCAATCGAGCTGCCGGCCTTGGTTCAGGGTGATCCGCAAGGGGTGCAGGTCGTATCCGCGACGATCGGCGGTCGTGTCGTCTCCCTTACCCGTAACCTCGGGCAATCGGTGCGCCGTGGCGATGCGCTTGCGATCATTGAAAGTCGCGAGGCCGCCTCATTAAACGCCGAGATTGAAGCCGCGCGCGCGCGCTCTGCGCTCGCACAATCGAACCTGCGCCGTGAGCAACGTCTGTTTGCTGAACGCGTCTCGCCGGAACAGGATCTCATCGCCGCTCGAACTGCTGCCACCGAAGCCAACATTGCGGTCCGCCTCGCCCAACAGCAGCTCTCGGCCACAGGCGGGAGCGGGGGTGCGCTGAACCGTGTGGCGATCCGCTCGCCCCTTTCCGGTCAGATCATCGCTCGATCGGCGACGCTCGGTCAGACGGTTGCGGCAGACGGCGAGCTGTACCGGGTCGCCAACCTCTCGCGCGTGACCATCGCTGCGTCACTCTCACCGGCTGACGCCGGCAAGGTAAAGCCTGGAACACGCGTTGAAGTCACCTCGGCCGGCCGCAGGCAGGAAGGTCGCGTGACCTTCGTGTCGCCCGCTCTCGATGAAACCACGCGGCTTGTTCAGGTTATCGCTTCCCTCGATAATGCGGGCGGCACTTGGCGGGTAGGGGAGCCCGTCACGGCCTCGATCCTGCTGCCCTCGATCGGGGATCACAGTATCACTGTGCCGTCCACGGCGGTCCAATCGGTAGAGAATAAGATGGTCGTGTTCGTGCGCACGCCTAGCGGCTTCAAGGCCGTTCCGGTGCAGGCAGGGCGTCGCAACGGCGATCAGGTCGTCATCACCTCTGGCCTGACCGGCAGCGAGCGTATCGCAACCACCAATAGCTTCACGCTCAAAGCCGAACTCGGCAAGGGCGGCGAAATGGACATGGATTGATCCAATGATCGGCCGTCTTGTAACTTTCGCGGTCGAGCGCCGCTGGCTCGTCCTGCTTTTCACCGGGATCGCGGCCCTGGTGGGTGCTCTGGCGCTGCAACGCCTTCCGATCGATGCCGTCCCTGACATCACGAACAATCAGGTTCAGGTCAACGTGATGGCCCCCTCTCTGTCGCCCGATCAGATCGAGCGGCAAGTATCATTTACGATCGAAACCTCGCTCGCTGGCATACCGGGTCTGGAATATACGCGCTCGCTCAACCGGAACGGCTTTGCGCAAATTACCGCCGTATTTTCCGATGCCACTGATATCTATTTTGCCCGCCAACAGGTGGCCGAACGGCTGCGTTCAGCGGAGGAACGCCTACCCCAAGGCATCATGCCGGAAATGGGGCCTATCGCTACCGGCCTTGGCGATATTTTCATGTGGACGGTCGAGCTTCGCGAGTTGGACAAGGTCCGGCATCGCGACGGGGAACCGGGGCTGCAACGTGATGGCAGCTATATCACGCCGGAAGGCGAGCACTTGGTCAGCGAAGATGACAAGGCCACTTACCTGCATACGGTTCAGGAATGGATCGTTGCTCCCCAACTTCGGGGTACGGCCGGCGTCGCCGGCATCGACTCCCTTGGGGGGTTCGATCGCCAGTATCTCGTCATGCCCGACCTTCAACGCCTAGCCGCGCTGCGCCTCACGATACAGGACCTCGCGACCGCATTGGAGCGCAGCAATAGCAGCATCGGCGCGGGCATCGTGGACAGTAACGGCGCGGGCCTTTTCGTCCGCTCCGACGCGCGCGTGCGAACCGCGAACGAACTGGCGCGGACGGTCGTGGCGACCCGCGAAAACGTCCCCATCACGCTCGATCAGGTCGCGACCGTCAAAGCAGGCCACGGCATTCGCACCGGCTCCGCTTCCGAAAACGGTCACGAGGTCGTGGTCGGCACAGCTGTCATGCGCATCGGCGAGAATAGCCGCACCGTCGCCACGGCTGTGTCCGATCGCCTGAAAACAATCAGCCGCTCGCTTCCGGCCGATATCATCGTGAAGCCGGTGCTGGATCGCACCAACCTCGTGAACTCCACGATCGCGACTGTCGGCCGCAACCTTGCGGAGGGCGCGGTGCTGGTCATCGTCGTGCTGTTCCTGCTGCTCGGCAATATCCGGGCGGCATTGATCGCGGCCCTGGTTATTCCTGTCACGGTGCTGCTGACCAGCGCCGGCATGCTACGTGCCGGGGTGTCGGCCAATCTAATGAGCCTCGGCGCGCTCGATTTCGGCCTGATTGTCGATGGCGCAGTCATCATTGTAGAAAATGCCCTGCGCCGCTTAGCGGAACGCCAACACGAGCTGGGCGAACGCCTTTCGCTAGAGGAGCGGCTTGCGATCGTCGCCGCGTCCGCGCGCGAAATGATCCGCCCATCGGTGTACGGGCAGGCGATCATCATCCTTGTCTATGCCCCGCTGCTCACCTTCTCGGGCGTCGAAGGCAAGATGTTCGAGCCGATGGCGCTTACCGTCATCATCGCGCTCGTGTTCGCCTTCATCCTGTCCCTGACATTCGTCCCTGCCGCCATCGCGGCATGGATTGGCGGACGCGTGGATGAGAAGGAAAGCCGGGTCATCGCAGTGCTGAAACAGCGCTACGAACCCGGCCTGGATGCCGCCATGCGACGCCCGAGCATAACGATCGGCGCTGCGGTTGTGGCTGTGGTAGCAGCTGTCCTGGCCTTCTCGACGCTGGGCCAAGAGTTTTTGCCTCAGCTTGATGAAGGCAACATCCTTGTTCAGGCGTGGCGGCCTGCGGGCACCTCTGTCAATCAGAGCCAGAAGATGCAGTTTGCAGTCGAGAAGATGATCGCTCGCGAGCCGGAAATTCGCTTCGCGTTCTCGCGTACCGGCACGTCCGAAATCGCCTCCGATCCGATGCCGCCCAATGCGACGGACACGTTCGTGATCCTCAAGCCACGCGACGAATGGCCTGATCCCAGCCTGCCTAAGACTGAGCTGGTCGAGCGCCTTGAAAAGAAGCTCAAGACCATTCCCGGCAATGGCTACGAGATCACGCAGCCTATCCAGATGCGCTTCAACGAGCTGATCGCGGGCGTCCGTGGAGACTTGGCGGTCAAGGTGTTTGGGGATGACTTCGGGCAGATGAACGCGACCGCCAATCAAATTGCGGCAGTCCTCCGCAAGATCCGTGGTGCGGCTGATGTGCAAGTTGAGCAAACCGAGGGCCTGCCGCTGCTCGATATTCGGCCGAACCGCGATGCGATGGCGCGTGTTGGTGTCACTGCCGGCGACGTGCAAGATACCGTTGCCGCGACGATTGGCGGTCGTGAGGCGGGCATGATCTTCGAGGGCGATCGGCGCTTCCCGGTCGTGATCCGCCTGGCGGAAACCGCACGGGCTGACCTACAGGCGATCGGGCAGATACCTATTCCTACGCCCAACGGCTCCTACGTCCCTCTGGGGAGCGTCGCGGACGTTGCTGTCGGGGATGGTCCAAACCAAATCAGCCGCGAGAACGGCAAGCGCCGCGTCGTGGTGCAGGCCAATGTCCGCGGTCGCGACGTTGCTGGCGTGGTGGCTGACGCGCAGGCCGCGATCGACGCGCAAGTCACGCTCCCTCCCGGCACCTACCTCCAGTGGGGTGGTCAGTTTCAGAATCTGGCTGCGGCGCGCGAGCGGCTGACGATCGTCGTCCCGATCTGCTTCGCGGTCATCATGTTGCTGCTCTATGGTGCTCTCGGCAGCGTCCGCGACGCGGCCCTGGTGTTTACCGGCGTTCCTCTGGCGCTGGTGGGCGGCATTCTCGCGCTCGTGTTACGCGGCATGCCGTTCTCAATCTCGGCCGCTGTCGGGTTCATTGCGCTGTCGGGTGTGGCTGTGCTGAACGGGCTGGTGATGGTTAGCTCGATTCAGGAGTTGATGCGGCAGGGTATGGCGCGGGCGCAGGCGGCGAGGGAGGGTGCTCTGACCCGTTTCCGCCCCGTCGCCATGACAGCGCTCGTTGCATCCTTGGGGTTCGTCCCAATGGCGCTCGGGCACGGCGCGGGGGCGGAAGTGCAAAAGCCGCTTGCTACGGTCGTGATAGGCGGCTTGATCTCCGCAACGTTGCTGACTCTATTCGTGCTGCCAACACTCTATGCGCGCTTTGGACAGGCACGGGCTGATCCGGTCCCACAAACCACCTGACGGACGTATTGCTTTTACGGATCGTCTCCCAACGGCTTTTCTAAGACGATGGTATTTCGGGATTATGGAAGTAGATCGGTTAGCCTGTTCCACCTGAGACACCGGGAGCCGCCTTGGGGTCGGGATCCTGCGCCTTGCCTGTCGCGGGTGCCGCCTTCTGGCTCGGCATAGCGATGAGATAGGCGACGATCGCGTCGACGTCCTTCTCGGCCACCGGGGCCTTGTACACCTTGCGCATCTTGGTGACGGTCGCCTTCCACTGATCCGCCGATAGCGATGGCTGGGTCAGCGCCATGCTGGCCGAGTGGCACGAAGTGCAGTTGGCGTTGATGACGTTGGCGTGCGGACCATCGGGATAGGTCGCTTCGTCGACCGGCAGGTCGACGCTGGTCGAGGCGAGCGAAAAGCCGCGGGCTGAGACGCTGGTGGGCGGTGCCGGCTCGGATGTCTCGGAGATCGGGGCAGGCGCCTTGCGGCTGCTCGGCGCCCCGATCGAGACGAGGATAATGCCGGTCAGGCCGATCAGGCCAGCGGCCATGATACCGGGAGACGGGGTCTTCATGCTACTCGCTCCTCAGGCCGCGATGATGGTGGTGGTCTCGATATTGCCGCGCATGAACCCGCCTGGGTTCCAGATCGGCTTCATCGGCTGAGCGACACCGTTGGCGTTCCAGCAGCGCACCATGATGGGGTTGGGACCGCGCCTAAGCGGCACGCGACCATCCCAGCGCCGGAAGCTATACTTGCCCTCGTCCGCTCCGAGCGTCGTCCTGTACCAGGTGCGGCCACCATCGGATGAGACATCGACCTTGGCGACGCCGCAGTCGCCGCCCATCGCGATCCCGCCAACCGGGATGGACGCTTCATAGGCGATCGCCTGGCCATCCGGCAGGCTGGTCATCCAGCTGCGCGGGATCATGCGATTGATCGGCACGGTCGGGAAGTCCTTGGCACCGGGCGCGACATTCGCGCCGGGTGTCGCCGGTATCTTGTAGGCCTTGGCCATCCAATACTGGTCGTCAGGGCCGGGCAGCACCTCGATCGCGTTCAGCATCTTGACCCAGTAGGTCGAATACCAGCCCGGGACGATCAGCCGGCAGGGAAAGCCGTTGAGGAGCGGCAGCTGCTCGCCGTTCATGCCGAAGGCGATCATCACTTCGCCGTCGCGGGCATGGTCGATGTCGAGCGCCTTCTCGAAGTCAGGGGCGCCCGCCACAACCGGCTGATCGAGCGCGCCGAAGCGCACCTGTACCGCGCCTGCCTTGACCCCCGCGAGGTTCAGCACGTCGCGCAGGCGCACGCCGAGCCATTTGGCATTGCCCATCGCGCCGTTGCCCCATTGCGCGCCGGCGACCCGGGGCTGGAACAGCCCACGGCTGTTGCCCGAACACTGGTTGATCGCCGCCATCTCGACCCGCGGCAGGCGCAGCAGTTGGGCAAGGCTGATCGACAGCGGTCGGTTGACGTGGCCGAAGACGTTGAGGCGGAAGCTCTCGACGTCGATCGAGGTTGGAATGTCGGCCCAGTGCCAGCGAACGAAGAACTGGTCGTTGGGCGTGAACACCGACTTGTCGAACACGTCCATCGGCGTCTCCAACAGCGGAGGATGGATGCGTTGAAGGATCATGCTGCCCTTGCCAGGAAAGGCGCTGGTCATCGGCCGCTCGGCATTGCCGCCAGGCAGCTTCAGGTCGACGAGCTGCTGCGCCAGCGCAGGTGCTGCGGCAAGGCCGGCGGTGCCGAGCGCCGTACGCCTGAGAAAGCGGCGACGGCTGGTTTTACTCGCCAGCGCGGCGTCAAAATTGTCCATGACAAGGCTCTCCTGTGGCCAGCCACGCTGGCGGATCGAAGCGGCGTTCTGCAAGTGATCGGACCGACTGATCCGATCATCAGGGTGGATCAGTTCGGGGTAGCGATGCAGGGCGAGACGAACAGGTTGCCGCGCCATGCTCCGGCGAGCGTCTTGGCACCGACCAGCAGCCACATCGCCGCGAGCGCGATCGTCAGCACCGTGCCGACGATACCGAAGAAGCCGAGGTTCAGCGTCGTACCGAGGCGGAAGGTGGCGACGGTGTAGACGCCGAGCGGGAAGGTATAGCCCCACCAGCCAAGGTTGAATGGGACGCCGGCGCGCCAGTAGCGGATGGTGATGAGCGTCGCGAGCGCCAGCCACCACAGGCCGAAACCCCACAGGCAGAGCCCGACGACGACGCCGATCCCTTGCGCGACGGTACCGACATCGACCAGCCCGTGCGCCGCGAGGATCGCCGGCGCATCCGCCCCAAGCACCAGCATACCCAGCGCCCCGGTGCCGATCGGCCCCAGCGCGAGCCAGGATGATGCCGCCATGCTCTCGTGCGGGAGCTTGTGGAGCGCCATGCGCAGGATCAGGATAGCGAGGATGCCAAACGCGACCGGCACCGAATAGGCCCACAGCACATACGAGGTCGCGAGCGTCACGATCTGCGCGTGGGGATCGACCAGATGCGGCGCGAGCAGCCCGCCGCTGGCACCCGCCACTTCCGCTGCGACGACCGGCAGCAGCCATACCGCGGTCATGCCGTCCAGGCTGTGCTCGTGGCGGGTAAACATCAGGTAGGGGATCAACACGCCGCAGGCGAGCGACATGGCGACGTCGATCCACCACAGGACGTGTGCGACCGGCACGATGCCGTTACCGAACCGCACGATCCCGAAGGCGAGGCATCCGTTGATGATCGTCGCCAAGCCCATCGGAATGGTCCCGATGAACATCGACACGGTGTTGTGGCCGAAGATGCGCCGTGCCTCATGCCCGAACATCGCCCAGCGCGCGCCATAGAGACCGGCGAACAGGATGAAGAGCGCGATGTTGAAGAACCACAACACCTCGCCAATCGGTTTGAGCGCGGGGCCGATGCCGGGCACCTGCGGCAGCGCGAGAGCGAGGATGCCGGTGCCCATGGTCGCGGCGAACCAGTTGGGCGTGAACTGGCGGATCATCTCGCGCGGATGGTCGAGCCGGCTGAGCGGCTTGAGGCCGGTCAGGACCGGAGGTGTTTTGGCAGTCATGCGACCTGCTCCTTGATAAGGTCCGTCAGCGCGTCCGCCGCGCGGGTGCGATAGCGTTCCTTGTGGCGCAGCGCGTGGAAGGCGCGATCGGGCAGCCCCAGCGGCAGCTCGACCAGATCGCCCGCCTTCAACGCACGAGCGACGACCAATCGCGACAATACGGCGACGCCGGCACCGGCCTCGACCGCGGTACGCACCGCCTCGTTGGACGGCAGCGTCATCGCTACCGTCAGCTGGGCCGGATCAAACCCGCGCGTTCGCAGCACGTCCTCGAAGGTCGAGCGCGTGCCCGAACCCTGCTCGCGGACGATCCAGCGTTCAGCGCGAAGCCAGTCCTCGTCGACGCGCCCGGCGTCCTCACGGCCGACCAGCACCATCGGGTCACGCCCGACATTCCAGAGGGCGAGCGCCGGTTCGTCCACCTCGCCCTCGACGAAACCGAGCTCCGCCGCGCCGCTCAGGATCTGCGCTGCCGCACCTTCGGTGTTGTCGATCGCCAGTTCGACCGCGATCTGCGGGTGGCGTTCGTGGAAGGCGGCGAGCTTTGCCGGCAACCAGTAGCTCGCGATCGTCTGGCTTGCGACGATCCGCAACGAACCACGGGCAAGCCCGGCATAGTCCGCCAGCATCGTCTCGGCATGCGCTGCCCGCCCCAGCACCGCGCGCGCTTCCTCCAGAAAGCCGCGGCCTGCTTCGGTCAGCTGGATGCCACGCCCGACACGGTGAAACAGAGGAACCCCGTAGCGCGCCTCCAGAGCCGCGACCGCGCCGGACGCAGCAGACTGCGTGACGTTCAGCGCCTCCGCTGCCTTGGTGACGTGTTCGCGCTCGGCGACACCGACAAAGATTCTGAGCTGCTCCAAGGTCATGCAGCTTATATCGCGCACTCTGATCGATACGACCAACCGTTTGATCTGTTTATTTCAATCTGGATACCGGAACGATCGGTAATCCTTCGTCTGCGATAGTCTTGAAGACTTGAAGCGATCCGCGCGCTTGCGGCGTTGGTTCGTCCATGACTGATATGATCGAGCGCAAATCCGAGCCCTACAACGCCGAGCCGACGCCCGGCGCGCTGATCGAGCGGTTCCTGACGCCGCAGGCGCTGTTCTACGTGCGCAGCCATGGTGCGGTGCCTGATCTGCCTGCCGATCACCGGATCGAGGTCAGCGGGATGAGCATGGAAAGACGCTCCTTCTCGGTGGAGGAATTGAAGAGCGCGTTGGCCACGCGGACGGTGACGGCAGTTCTCCAGTGCGCCGGCAACCGGCGCACGGATCTCCAGCCGGTCGCAAAAACGTCCGGCGACCCCTGGGACGTGGGAGCGATCGGCAATGCGGAATGGACCGGCGTACGACTGTCCGACCTACTGGATGCCGTCGGTGCGCCGGATGCGTCCGACCTGTTTGTGGCGTTCACCGGCGCGGACGAGGTGGACGTCGAAGGCGAGGAAGCATTGTTCGGGGTCTCGATCGCCATGGACAAGGCGCGGCAACCCGACGTCCTCATTGCCTGGGCGATGAACGGCGAGCCGCTGACGCCCGAACACGGCGCACCGCTCCGCATGGTGGTGCCGGGCTATGCCGGGGTGCGGAGCGCCAAATGGCTGACACGGATCGAGGTGCGCGACACGCCATCCGACGCACCGATCCAGGCGCACGACTACAAGCTCTTTCCTGCCGATGTGACGAGCGACACCGTCGACTGGAGCCAGGGTCTGACCATCAATGCCATGCCGCTCAACGCCGCGATCTGCGTGCCCGGCTCTGGCGAAAGCCTGCCGGCCGGGGAGGTGCGGATCGAGGGCTATGCCATCGCCTATGATCGCCGCGTCTCTCGGGTCGAAGTGTCGATAAACGGTGGTCGCGACTGGCAACAGGCGACGTTCACCGATGATCCGGAGGCGCACTGGGGTTGGCGGCGCTGGACCCTCGACGCCACGCTCGTCAAGGGGCGCCAGCACCTTGTCGTGCGCGCCTTCGACGAGACTGGACAGGGTCAGCCCGAGCGGCCGGATACGATGTGGAACTTCGCCGGCTATCTGTGCACCGCCTGGCATCATGTGCACGTGCTGGTCGAATGATCGAAGCATCAGCGGCATCGGACCTCGGCTTTTGGATCGACGCGATCGGGCGGCTGGTGGTGGCGACCGCGGCTGGGATGGTGCTCGGCTGGGAACGCTCGCGCGAGAACCGGCAGATCATGGGCTTGCGGACGCTGGGCCTCGTCGGTCTGGCGAGCTGCATCGCCGTGCAGGCGATCGTGCACAGTGGCTTGCCGAATGTGAACGCCGATGCCGCAGGGCGGGCGATGCAGGGCATTTTGTCTGGCGTCGGTTTCATCGGTGCCGGTGCGGTGCTGCGGGTCGGCCAAGGTCAGGAAGTGCATGGACTGGCGACCGCCGCGTGCATCTGGGTGACAGCCACGATCGGCGCGGCAGCAGGGTTGGCGGTGTGGCCGCTCATCATCGGCGGGTTGAGCCTTGCGATGCTCGTACTGTTCGTCGGCGCTCCGCTCGAACGTCGCATTCGCGAGCGGGCCAGGCTGACTCCGGCAGAGGCCGACCGGAAGGATGCCGAGCGCAAGCCGTGATCCCGCTGGTCCGCCCAGTGCCTGTCGCGCTGAGAACCGGCCACGCGCTATCAGGACACAAGCGCCGCATCGGCCTGGCGCCGGACCTCGTTGGCGATCGGATGCAGCTCGGCAGCGGGGCGCTCCCCCACCACACTATAGCCGATCCCGTCGACCGCCCATGTGACCCGGCCCATGGTCCCGCTGGACGTGCTGGTCATGCTTGCGCTCTTGTCGATTTGCATGGGCCTCGTCAGCACCGCGAGCTTCGACGCTTGCGGTCCATCATAGAGGAGCAGCGCCGCAGGGCCGTGGGGCGTCGCGACCAATCGCCCCCCGCCATAGCGGTAACCCGCTGTGCTAAGGTCCGGGATGGTCACGCGCTCACCCAATCGGCTGGAGGTCCACCGGATCAGCATGGCGCGCTGGTCGGGGCCGATTTCCGCCGGTCGGATCCGGTCGGCGGCATAGACACGGAAATTGTCGCTCGCCTCATTGGCCAGCGCCGCGATGCCCGCGTGGGGTTCGCCGCTCCACCGCGCGCTCGACCAACCACCGCCAAATCCGACCGCCAGCAGAAGCGACGCGGCGATGGCGAGTTGCCAAGGCGGTTGGCGTTGCCGTCCCCTGATGGCTGCGACGCGCATCGTCGCCGGGATCGGTTCCTCCGCGATGGGAGCGAACAGGGACGCAAGGGCTCGCGCCTGCTCCGCCTGCTCCCGCAAACGGGCATGCACGTCCGGCTGGCCTTCAAGGTAAGCGTCGACCAGACGCTGCCGCTCGGGCGACAGCCTGCCATCGATCCACGCGGCCAGATCGTCTTCTCCGATCGGGCTGGTCATCGAATACTCCTTAATCGTGGCCGTTCATCCTCCTGGAGGAGCGTCGCCAGACGGTCGCGCCCCCGCGATATGCGCGACATCACCGTTCCCAGCGGCACGCCGACGACGGCAGCGACTTCCCCATATGACAGACCTTCGACGGAAATGAGGAGCAGCACCGTCCGCTGCTCCTCGGGCAACGCATCAAGTGCGCGCAACAGGTCTCGGTGGTGCAGGCCTGCGTCCTGATCGGCCGGGTGGCCGAGCGCAGCGTCGTCCACGAGGTGGAGCGGAACCGCCGTACCTCGCCGGCTATGCTGCCGCTGATGGTCGACCAACAGATTGTGCAGGATCGCATAGATCCAGGGGCGAACCTCCGTCCCGCGTCGTTGCCGCCAGCGCCCGACCGCGCGCTCAAGGCAATCCTGCACCACGTCATCCGCCATCGCCCGATCGCGCAACCACGACCGGGCATAACGGCGCAGACCGGGGACCAGGGGCTCGATCGCGGCGGCAAGCGGGTCCATCTCAGTCGCGCTGCACCTGCACGATGCGGCCCGGTGCGCCATTCACTACCTCGGCGACCGCCAGAAAGCGCCGGGGGGCCGCTGCACTGCCCTGAACGATCTGCCGGATCGGACCCGATGCGTTGACGATCGCCGCACCTGCCGGATTGCTCATGAAGTTCGCAAGCGGCTCTACCGCACCGCTGCCGTCCGCGTTGGCGGTGAGCACGAGCATATAAGGCTTCTTGGGCTGCAAACCGGTAACGGCACTCTGCACGACCTGAATGATGCCCTGGTCGAAGAGGGTAATGCTGCTTGCCGCACCATTGCCTCCAACTGGCCCCATGTTCAGATGCACCGCCTTGCCTGCCGTACCGAGCGGTTGGAGATTGTCGGTGCCGGGGCCTGTCGGAATAGCGTTCGGCACATAGGCGATCGCCTGCGGTGCCTGTCCGACCGGCACGGTGGCAACGACCTTGTTGCCGGCGGTGTCGATCGCGGCAAGTTCATCGGCATTCTCCAGCCCGACATAGATGCGCCGGCCGTCGCCCGATGGCCAGACGCCGTGCGGCATCTTGCCGACCGGGATGGTAGCGACAAGCGCGAAGTCGGACGTGCGGAACACCTTCACCGCGTTTTCCCCGCCCACCGTGACATAGGCGAACTGTCCCCTGACCGTGCGGGCGAAGTTGACGTGATTGGTGATCGGTCCGGTATCCAGCACCTTGAGGATCGCGAAAGGCGGCCTGGCATCGAATGCGACCGTCTTGCCGATGTCCTTCAGCGTGAACCACACCTGCTTGCCGTCCGGCGTCGCGGCGATGTTGGGACAGAACGGACTCGGCTGCGCCACCTGTCCGACCTGCGCGTGGGTCGAGACATCGAACACGGCCAGCACCGGATTGAACGAGGAACAGACATAGCCGTATCGGCCATCGGGAGAGAAGATCGTCATGCCCGGACCACCGGGCGTCTTGATGCGACCGGTCTCCTTGTACGTCGTGGGGTCGAGCACGGCGATGTAATCCTCGCCGCGTACCGTAACCCACACCTCCTTGCCGTCCGGCGTGAAGAACGCCTCATGCGGGCTGCGCCCGACATAGGTCGTGTGCTTGACGGTGTTGGTGGCGGTGTCGATCCACGACACGGCGTTGGATCCGATCGACACGACCGCCAGTGTTTTCCCGTCCGGCGAGAAGCCGAGGCCGTGAACCAGCACCTGCCCCTTGTAGAGCGGGGAAAAATTCATCGGCTGCGGATCGCCGAGCTTGATGACGCCGAGCAACCTGTTGTCGGCCGGGTCCGTCACCGACACCGTGTTGGAGAATTGTTCGGATGCATAGACGCGGTCGCGGTGGCTGACAGGCACGTCCTTGGCGTTCCACGGCGCCTGCTGGGCCATGGCAATGCCCGGTGCGGCGCTCATCAGCAAGGCGGCCGAGCGCAGGAAGGTCGGGATCATGTCAGTGCTCCATATGGCTGTGGTGGTCGCCGCCCTGCGTCGGGGCTGGCGTCGAAGGGGGTAGCGGCTGACCGATCGCCAACTTCATGGCGGCGATCTCCTGCTGCTGATCGATGATGATCTCCTGCGCAATGCGCTTGAGCTGCTCGTTATGGCCGTAGCGCAGCTCTGCCACCGCCATATCAATGGCGCCCTGGTGATGCGGAAGCATCATTGCGACGAAGTCGCGGTCGACGTCGCCGGACGGCTTGACCATCATGCCCGCCATCATCCGGTCCATCGCGGCAGATACCATGCTGGCGTAGCCATCGGCGGGGGCGGCCGCGACTGCGCCGGTGAGCATGGCCGAAGCAGTCAGACCCAGCATCCAATTTCGTCTACGCATAAGCCTCCGGCGCATCAGTCTCGAAAGCGTAGACGACGCCCGTCGGGGTTTATTCCATGGGTGCAGTCATTTTATCGATCTTCACCAAGACATATGGTCCCTTCGCAACCCTGCGGTTGGTTGACCAGGTCGCCGTCGGACATCATATGCTCGGGCACGGCGATGGATTTCCGCCGGGCCATTCGGCCGAACCGCCCTCGCAAGGGCCGATGATTCCTACCAAGCGCCGCAAGGCAGCAAGGAGGAATCGTGCGCGCGACATTTCGCAATCTCTACGACCAGTTCAACATGGCAGCGTTCATTCGCGATCGCCGCACCCATGCCATGTCGGTGCTGCGGTGGGCTTTGATCCTGGTCCCGATGGCCGCAACGGTGGGAACGCTCTGCGCGGCCTTCTTGTGGAGCCTCGATGCCGTGACCCGGCTTCGCTTTGCCTTTCCCTGGCTGCTCTACCTGCTGCCGATCGGCGGGTTCATGGTCGGACTGCTCTACCATCTGACAGGGCGCTCGGTCGAAGGCGGTAACAACCTCATCGTCGAGCAAATCCATGAACCGGGGGGCGGTGTGCCGCTGCGCATGGCCCCGCTCATCTTCTTCGGCACGGTCGTGACGCACCTGTTCGGGGGATCGGCGGGGCGTGAAGGCACCGCCGTGCAATTGGGCGGCAGCCTTTCCAGCGGCTTCGGCCGCGCACTCAAGCTGGATGCGGAAGCGACACGCATCCTGCTGATGACCGGAATCGCGGCGGGCTTTGGCGCGGTCTTCGGGACGCCGATCGCGGGCGCGGTCTTCGCGCTGGAGGTCCTGGCGATCGGCCGGGTCGAGTATCGTGCGCTAGTACCATGCTTGGTCGCGGCACTGGTGGGTGACTGGACCTGTCTTTCCTGGGGCATTCATCACGGCGCCTACCATGTCGATGCGATGGTGCCGGTCGACGCGTCGCTCGTCTCAAAAGCCAGCCTCGCGGGCGTCGTATTCGGATTGGTCGGGCTGGCCTTTGCAGAGGCCAACCATGCGCTCGGCGGATGGCTGAAGCGCGTGATACCCTATGGCCCACTACGACCCGTTATCGGTGGTTTGGCCGTGATCGCGCTGGTCTGGCTATTTGGCACGCAAGATTATCTCGGCCTAGGCACGCTGGCGGCAACGCCGGGTGGCCTGACCATTGCCAGCTTCTTCGGCTCCAATACGTACCCGTGGAGCTGGGCGCTGAAGCTGCTTTTCACCGTCGTCACCCTAAGTGCCGGCTTCAAAGGCGGGGAGGTGACCCCGCTGTTCTTCATCGGCGCGGCGCTCGGCAATGCGCTCGCGCCCGTATTTGGAGTGCCGACGGGGGTGTTCGCGGCGATCGGCTTCGTCGCGCTGTTCGCGGGTGCAGCCAACACGCCGCTTGCCTGCACCTTCATGGGGATCGAATTGTTTGGCGCGACCTATGCCGTGCCGATCGCAGTCGCGTGCTTCGTCGCCTACCTCTGCTCAGGCCACAACGGCATCTACCTGTCGCAGCGCGTCGCTGTACCAAAGGTACCTGCCGCACACCTCACACCCGACGCGACCCTGCGCGATGCCCGCACGCACCGCGCTTCTCGCCGGCGCACGCGCGCCTGATCCTGTTTCCTGTCGAAAGCCCGTCATGCCCAACCGTTTCACTGTCCATCACCGCGAAGTCGGGATGCTGCGCATCTATCTAAAACCGTCCGACAAGATCGGCCCGCGTCGCTTCTGGGGGGCAAAGCCGCTCTATCGTGAGCTGATTCGCACCGCGAAGGCGGACTGCATCATCAACGCCGTCGCGCAAAATACCCATTACGGCTTCAGCAATCACGAATCGATCCGGGAGAACGGCTCGGAAATTGCCGATCCGCATCTGACGATCTGTGTCGAACTGGTCGGCGATCACGATCAGCTCGACCTTTTCTGTCGCCGGCATGGAGATCTGCTCGGCGACAAGGTGATCGTCTACAAACGACTGGAGCATTGGACTATCACGCGCAAAACTGAGCTAACCAGAGCCTGATTGGCGTTCCCGTAAAGGAACGTGGGGCGGGGAAACGGCACTGCCGACCGGCTGACGGCCACAGGCGGGTTTCGCTTTCCCAAAATCTGTTCCCGAAATGAAATTCTCGAAATTGCGAATTTCGATGGGAAAACGGGAAAGCTTAGAGTGACGGAAAACACACGATTGTCGTCAGGCGGTAGGTTAGGCGACCGGGGCTGCCCCAACCTATGCGTGGCACACGCGACAAACCCTGTCGCTTTGTCCGACTGTATAGAAACCAAAATCCGGAGGTTTTCCGTCACCTATCAAAATGGGCGGGAAGTCACGCTTGGCGTCAATCCGGGTATACCGTGAGTGAACAGACTGAACTGAACAGTGTCTCCGTTCAATCAGGGTCACTTGCATAGATATTGAACACACCGTTCATATGGTCTAGAGCCTGATTGAACAAAAGAGGTTTTATATGACGCTTTTTGGTTACGCCCGCGTATCGACCTCAGAGCAGGATCTCCGAATTCAGGAAACCGCGCTGCGCGCCGCAGGCTGCCAGACCATCCGGTCCGAAAAGAAATCGGGAAGCGAGCGCGGCGCGCGGACCGAGCTGCAAGTCCTGCTAGACTTTCTTCGCAAAGGCGACACCTTGGTAGTGACCCGTATCGACCGGCTCGCCCGGTCGATGAAAGATTTGCAAGATATTGTGCATGAGTTGAAGGGTAAGGGGATCGCGCTCAAAGCAACGGAACAACCGATCGATACAAGCACGGCGGCCGGAAAGGCGTTTCTCGACATGCTGGGCGTATTTGCAGAGTTCGAGACGAACCTCCGACGCGAGCGGCAACTTGAAGGTATCGAAGCAGCGAAGGCGAGGGGCGTTTACAGGGGCGGCAAGCCGCGTATCGATCCGGACGCAGTGCGTAAACTGATCGCCGAAGGCATGAAGCCCGCACATATTGCGCGTCAGCTCAACATCTCCCGAGGCACCGTTTACAAGTTCTTAGCTAGGCCAGATACGGTAACAGCGGGAGATACCCAGGTTTACTTTCCGGAAGGCCCCAAGGCCCCGATCTCCATATGATCGACGTCAAACGACCGCTGCCGCCCAGGCGGGCTTGCGTCAGCGCAATGCACTTTGCGAACCGCAAATTCGAGGCCGTTTCTATTTAATGCTACCACCGGCTCTAGGGTCAGGACCCATTGATCTGAGCGGCTCGATCTGATTCGGGCTCCGTGAGGAGACCGAGGATGAGCGACCTGTACTGGCTGACCGACGAGCAGATGG
>NZ_LMKL01000001.1:815000-892739 GCF_001421505.1 Sphingomonas sp. Leaf17 | reverse complement strand
TCAGAGCCAGAAGATGACGGTGGCGGCGAGCGCGATAGCGGAAAAGAAGACGGTCGGGCATCGATCGTAGCGGGTAGCGACGCGGCGCCAGTCCTTCAGACGACCGAACATAATCTCGATACGGCTCCGGCTTCGGTAGCGGCGCTTGTCATATTTGACGGGGATGATCCGGGATTTTCGCCCCGGAATGCAAGGCGTTATGCCTTTTGCCTGAAGGGCGTCCCTGTACCAGTCTGCGTCATAGCCGCGGTCGCCCAGCATCCACTGTGCCTTGGGTAGATCATCAAGCAGCGCGGCAGCGCCGGTGTAGTCGCTGACCTGGCCCGCGGTCATGAAGAAGCTGAGCGGTCTGCCTTCTGCATCGGTGACGGCGTGCAGCTTCGTATTCATACCGCCTTTGGTGCGACCGATGAGGCGCCCAAGGCCCCCTTTTTAACCCGCAGGCTGGACGCCGTGCGGTGCGCCTTCAGATAGGTCGCGTCGATCATGATCGTCTTCGGCGTGGCGCTCGCGGCCGCCAGTCCTTCCATTATGCGGAGGAAGACACCCCTTTCGCCCCATCGCTTCCACCGGTTGTAGAGCGTCTTGTGTGAGCCATACTCCCGAGGGGCATCGCACCATCGTAGCCCGTTGCGGTTGACGAAAACGATGCCGCTCAACACTCGCCGGTCATCAACCCGTGGCTTGCCGTGGCTCTTGGGAAAATACGGTTCGAGCCGCGCCATCTGCTCGTCGGTCAGCCAGTACAGGTCGCTCATCCTCGGTCTCCTCACGGAGCCCGAATCAGATCGAGCCGCTCAGATCAATGGGTCCTGACCCTATCTGCTCGTCGGTCAGCCAGTACAGGTCGCTCATCCTCGGTCTCCTCACGGAGCCCGAATCAGATCGAGCCGCTCAGATCAATGGGTCCTGACCCTAGCCTTTCGGGTCGGCGGGGTCGCGACGTTGCATCACGGCCGGTTCGCGCCTGATGACCGCCGGCTGCTCGATGCCGGCGTCGAGGCGGCGTTCGGCAAGCAGCGGACGGCGGCGGGGCGGATCCTGGTCGGCACGCAGACGCTGGAACAGTCGCTCGACATCGACGCCGACCTCCTCATTACCGATCTCGCCCCGATGGACGTGCTGCTCCAGCGGATCGGCCGTCTGCACCGGCATCAGCGCACCGATCGCGGCGCGTTTGCGGAGGCGCGGCTCGTCGTCCTGCGGCCGGCGGATCGCGACCTTTCGGCGCTGCTGGGCCGTGTGCGCGAACGATATGGGTTGGGATCGGCGGAGCATCAGGGCAGTCCCTATCCGAACCTGCTGACGCTGGAGGCGACCTTGCGGCTGCTGGAGGACAATTCCGTCGTCACGATCCCGGCCGACAACCGCCGTCTGGTCGAGGGCGCACTGCATCCCGAGGCGCTGGCCGCGATCGCCCGGTCGCTCGGCACCGACTGGCAGAACCACGCCGCCCGCCTGGCCGGCGCGATCTACAGCGACCGCGAAACGGCGCGGAGCCTGTCGCTCGACCTGTCGCTGCCATTCTGCGACCTCATCTTCCCCGATGCCAACGACACCATCGTCACGCGGCTCGGCGGCCGCGACCTGCTCGTCGATCTCGATCCCGCGCCGCGGGGGCCGTTCGGACACGCAGTGGCGCGCATCCATATCCCTTCGTGGATGGCCGGGACGGCGACCGGGGACGGCGCGCCGCTACCCGCCGTTCGGGATGGCGACGTGGTACGGTTCCGCCTCGGCGAACGCGGGTTCCGCTACGATCGCTGGGGTCTGGCGCGATCGGACTGATATCACGGGGATACGCACCGGAAGCGGCGCGTTATGGTGATGGCAATCCACCACTTTTGGCGGCAGGGTGCGTCAGGCCGTGCGGCGGCCGACAGCGGGATCGGACAGCGACATGACGGATACCAGGGACGACACGGTACATTATGGCGGCTCGGCCGGCGGCTGGGGGTCGGTGACCGGCATGGCCAAGGTGTTCAAGCGCGAACTGTCGACGCCCGGCACGCTCGATACGCTGATGCGCCAGAACAAGCCGGAGGGCTATATGTGCGCCTCCTGCGCGTGGGGGAAGCCCGCCAGTCCGCACAGTTTCGAGTTTTGCGAGAACGGCGCGAAGGCGACGATCTGGGATCTGACGCGCGATCGCTGCACGCCCGATTTCTTCCGCGAACACCGGCTGGCCGACCTGCGCGACTGGTCCGATTTCGACCTGGAGATGCAGGGGCGGCTGACCGCGCCGATGCGCTATGACGCCGCCAGCGACCGGTATCTCGAATGTAGCTGGGACGAGGCGTTTTCGGGAATTGCCGCTGCGATGACGCCGCTGGATCCGAAATCGGTGGTCTATTACGCCTCGGGCAAGGCGTCGCTCGAAACCAGCTACCTTTATGCGCTGCTGGCGCGCGCGCACGGCAACAACAACCTGCCCGACAGCTCCAACATGTGCCACGAAACGACATCGGTGGCGATGAAGAAGGTCACCGGATCGCCGGTCGGCACCTGCGTGCTGGAGGATTTCGAGCATTGCGACGCGATTCTGTATTTCGGCCAGAATCCGGGCACGAACAGCCCGCGCTTCCTGCATCCGTTGCAGGATGCGGTGAAGCGCGGCTGCAAGATCATCGTGTTCAACCCGGTCAAGGAGGTCGGGCTGATGCGGTTCGTCGATCCGCAGAACCCGGTGCAGATGCTGACGCAGACGCCGACCCAGCTGGCGCACATGTATCTTCAGGTTCGCCCCGGCGGGGATCTGGCCGCCGTACTGGGTCTGGCCAGGCATGTTCTGGCGCGCGACGACGCGGCGCTGGCGGACGGCCGGCCCAGCGTGCTCGACACCGACTTTCTGGCGCAGCACACCCATGGCTGGGAGGCGTTTCGCGATGAGGTTCGCGCGACCGCGTGGGCGGATATCGAGGATCATTCCGGCCTGACCCGCGCCGATCTGGAGGCGGCGGCCGATGTCTATGTCGCGGCGGAACGGGTGATCGCGGTGTATGGCATGGGCCTGACCCAGCACGTCCACGGGTCGCAGAGCATCCAGATGGTCGTCAACCTGATGCTGATGCGCGGCAACATCGGCCGTCAGGGGGCGGGCATGAATCCGGTGCGCGGCCATTCCAACGTGCAGGGCCAGCGCACCGTGGGCATTTCCGAAAAGCCCGAGCTGGTGCCGCTCGACAGGCTGGCCGAACAGTTCGGGTTCGATCCGCCGCGCGACCAGGGCCTGACCACGGTCGACATGTGCGAGGGGATCAGGGACGGATCGGTCAAGGCGTTCGTCAGCCTGGGCGGCAACCTGGCGCGCGCGGTGCCGGACAGCGCGATGATGGAGGATGCGTGGCGCGCCCTGCCGCTGACCGTGTTCATCGCGACCAAGCTGAACCGCAGCCACATCGTCCACGGCCAGGCGTCGTACCTGCTGCCCTGCCTTGCCCGGCCGGAGGAGGACATGCAGGCCAGTGGGCCGCAGGCGGTGTCGATCGAGGACAGTTTCAGCCATATCAGCGGGTCGTGGGGCAAACGCTCGCCCGCGTCGCCGAAGCTGAAGTCGGAACTGGCGATCGTCGCGGGCATCGCCAAGGCGCTGCTGCCGCCCAATCCGAAGATGCGCTGGGACGACTGGACCGCCGACTATGCGCTGGTGCGGGACGCGATCGCCGAAACATACCCCGATGAGTTTCACGACTATAACGCGCGGATGTGGCAGCCCGGCGGCTTCTATCGCGGCAACGGCGCGCATGACCGCGTGTGGAAGACCGAGAGCGGCAAGGCGGAGTTCACCGTGCCGACCGTGTTGTCGGCGCTTGGCGTCGGTCGTGCCGAGGGGCGTTTTCACCTCATCACCATGCGGTCGAACGATCAGTTCAACACCACGATCTATGGCATGGACGACCGGCTGCGCGGCCTGAGCGGATCGCGCATGATCCTGCTCATCAACCCCGACGACATGAAGCGTCACGGGCTGAGGCAGGGCGATGTCGTCACGCTGGCCGGCGATGCGGGCGACGACGTGCGCCGCGCCGTCGGCGGCTTGACGGTGACGCCGTTCGACCTGCCCGACGGCTGCGTCGGTGGCTATTATCCCGAAATGAACCCGCTGGTTCCGCTGTGGCTGCATGACGAGGCGTCGAAGACCCCGGCATCGAAGGGTGTGCCGGTGCGGATCGAACGGGCGGGCGGCGCGTAGACCCGATCCTCACGCCGCCGGCGCCGCGCATCCGCTTCCCTCTCCCATCGGGAGCGGGGAAAAGCGTCGGGCGGCGATGGAGGACGTAGAGCTGCGTCCGGTCAGCGCCCGCAGGACACCGGCCCGCCGGCATCGGCCTTGACGACGCATTTCGGGCTGCCGGCCACGATCACGCGACCGATGCCGACATTGGTGATGGTCGCGGTATAGCGTGCCGCCACCTTCGTCTCGCCGTTGCCGTCGAGGCGGACGGTCAGGTCGTCGGCCTGCAAACCGGCGGCGTCGATCGAGCCGGGGCCGTTGGTCGACAGCAGGGCAACGCCCGCCCGCCCCGCCAGTGTCAGCCCGCCGGCACCGATCAAGGTCGCGGTCAGCCGGTCGCTGACGATACCGGCCACCGCGATCGTGCCCGATCCCCCGACCGACAGCGCGATGCGCGGCGCGACCATCCGGTTCACGCGCACCCGCGCGCCGGCCAGCACGACGATCGTCGCCAGCGCAGGGGTCGACAGCGTGACCGTCAGCGGCGTCGTCGCGGCCTTGGTCGGTCGCTCGGCCCAGCGGTCGCGCCGTGCGCGCACCACCAGCGTGTTGCCCTCCGCCGCGATATCGACGCGCTCGACCAGATCCCCGTCGCCGCTGACGCTCGCGCGCGGCGAGGCCCCCGTCGTGATCCTTACGTCGAACGGGCCATCGACGCGCACCCGGTCGAAACTGCCGACCGCGAAGCGGCGATCGGCCGCGTTTGCGGGGGCGGCAAGACCAAGAAGGGCGGCGGCGATGATGCGGAACATGGGCGGCAGCGTCGCACTGCCCCCGCCCGGTGGCAAGAGGATCAGCCGCAGCGTACCCGGCCCGATCCGGACTTGCGCGTCTGGCATCTGGCGGCGGCCCCCAGGTCGATGGACCCGGACCCGCTCAGCGACACCGCGGCCGGACCGTCGACGGCGGCGCGGATGCTGCCCGATCCCGACAGGTCGACACGCGCGCGGCCGGCACGCACACCCTCCAGCCGGATCGAGCCGGACCCGCCAAGGCCGAGATCGAGCGCGCCGGCGGTGCCGTTGGCCGTGACCTTGCCAGATCCGTCGATCGACACCCGCGCGGTGTCGACCCGCAACGTATCTATGGTGAGGCTGCCCGATCCGCCGATCGACGCGGACAGCGCGTTGCCCTCGACCCGGTCGACGTGGATGCTGCCGGCCCCGCCGATGTCCGCCTGCGCCAGTCGCGGCATCGTGACGAAGATTTTCGGCGCGCGGCTGCGGGTCCAGTTCGCCATCACGGATCGCCGCTGGTCAATTTTCAGCATCGGGCCGGCGCGCGTGATCTCAAGCCGGTCGATCGCCGCCTGATCGCCCTCGGCCCGCACCGAAAAGCCGGTGCCGGTCCGAACGTCGATCTCGGCCGCACCCTCCAGGTCGATGCCGGTGAAGCCCGACACGGGAAAACTGCGCGACGCCGGCCGGTCGGCGGCCGTCGCGGTCCCCATCGAACAGGCGGCAAGCGGCAGGGCGGCGGCAAGCAGGACACGGCGCATCGAACGATCTCCCAAAGTGTATTGCTTTGGTAATACGCCGTGCCGGTCGGTGCAAATGAAAAGGGCCAGACCAAAAAAGGGGCGGCACCGCGGTACCGCCCCCTTCAGGATCGTTCAAAGGATCGCAGGCGCGGCTCAGGCCGGTGCCTTGTCCTTGTTGTAGATCGCCGCCGAGGCGCGGAGGATATCGAGGATCTTCTCCTGCGCCTTGGGCTCGTCGACCTCTTCCATCGCGGCCAGTTCGCGGGCGAGGCGGCTGGTCGCGGCCTCGAAGATCTGGCGCTCGGAATAGCTCTGCTCGGGCTGGTCGTCGGCACGGAACAGGTCGCGGACCACTTCGGCGATCGACACCAGGTCGCCCGAATTGATCTTCGCCTCATATTCCTGCGCGCGGCGCGACCACATGGTGCGCTTGACCTTGGGCTTGCCCTGCAGCGTTTCCAGCGCCTCGCGCAGCGTCTTTTCCGACGACAGCTTGCGCATGCCGACCGATTCGGCCTTGTTGGTCGGAACGCGCAGGGTCATCCGCTCCTTCTCGAAGCGCAGCACATACAGTTCAAGCTGCATGCCGGCGATCTCCGAGCGTTGCAACTCGATCACACGGCCGACGCCATGCTTGGGATACACCACGTAATCACCGACATCGAAGGACAGTGCCTTGACAGCCATTTGCAAAGGGCCTTTCTGGATCAGATTCCACAAGCGCGTCGTGGCGGCAGGATGCCGCGACGAGGGCAGGCAGGGGAATGATGGATCGAACGTCTCCAGGCGGGCAGCGATGCGTATCGTGCCCGTTGCGATCAGCATAGCATGCCCGCAACAAAATTACCAGCGATCCGGATATAGTTGGATCGGCCACGGCCAGGTATCGCCGCGTGACCGGTGCCGGGTCGACGCGGGTCATGCTGCGGGGTTCAGGCGCGTGGCTCAGGGGTGGGGACCCGGCAACGCCGATGGCGGCATCGCGACCGGTCCGGCCACCACCCGGGCGATGACGGGCGGCTCCACGATTTCACGAGTCACCAGTCGCGGCAGTCGGCGACGACGATGGCGCGCCACCGCCGCCGGGATCAGTCGCCCGCGCCGGGTTCGGGCGAGAAATACTTGTCGTACTTGCCCTCGACGCCCTTGAACTCGTCGGCATCGGGCGGCGTCTGCTGCGCGTTGCGGGTGACGTTGGGCCATTGCGCGGAGAAGGTGGTGTTCAGCTCCAGCCACTTTTCCAAGCCGTTCTCGGTGTCGGGCAGGATCGCCTCGGCCGGACATTCCGGCTCGCACACGCCGCAATCAATGCACTCGGACGGATTGATGACGAGCATGTTCTCGCCTTCATAGAAGCAGTCGACCGGGCAAACCTCGACGCAGTCCATATACTTGCAGCGGATGCACGCGTCGGTGACGACGTAGGTCATTGATACACTCCCGAATCCGGTAAACATGGTGCCGGACGAATCGCGCCCCTGCTATGCGCCAGGGGACACGTCGTCAATCTTGGCGGTCGGCTTGCGATGCGTTCGCAAGGTCGCAGTAGCACGTCCGCGCCTCCGTGCAGGGTCCGCGCCGCGCGGGCAGCGCCTCGATCCGCAGCATCCGGACCGTGCCGTTCAGGGCAAAGGTCAGGACGTTGCCCGGGCGGACCGCGACATGCGCCTTGGCGATCGGCCGGCCGTCGATCCGGAAATGCCCCTGTTCGGCCAGCGCCTGCGCCAGCGGCCGGGTCTTCACCAGCCGCACGAACCACAGGAACCGGTCAAGGCGCATCGCCGTGTCAGCCATGGCCAACCAGTGCGGCAAGGGCCGCGAAGGCGTTGTCGGTGGGCGGCGGGGCGGGGGCCTGTGCCGGGGGACGGCCGCGCCACACCCATTGCGGGGCGTCGGGTGCCTTGCCGACCGGGCGAAATCCCAGTTCGGCCATCAGCCGGTCGAGCGCCACGGGTTCGAGGCCGATCGACACCGCCAGCGCCGGGTCGGGCGCGAAGGGTTTGCGACCGGTTCCCGAACGCGCGTCGTGGGTCGCGCGCGCGATCCGTTCGACCAGGTCGACGCGCACCGCCTGTCGCCCGAGCGGCCGGTATCCGGCGGCCAGCGCCGCGCCGTCGCTGCCACGCGCCAGCACGGTCGCCCCGGCCGGGGGCAGCACCATCGGCGCACCGCGCGACTGGAGCAGTAAGGCGCGCAGGCGGGCCGGTTCGGGCTTCAGCAGCCGGGGATCGAACAGGTCGAGCGCGCCGATCGTGATCCCGGCGCCGCGCAACCGCTTGCGTTCGCCGGCGTCCAGCGCGTCGATCGGTCCGCGCAAGGGGCCGCGCGGCGCAAGGCCACCCGCCGCCTCCAGCGCCCCCGCCACCGCGCGCAGCGCCGGGCTTGCCGCCGGGTCGCGCGCCATGGTGGCAAGACTGCCCAGCACCGGCAGCCGTCGCGCAAGCAGGTCCGCCAGCCATCGGTCGAGCCGCCCGCCGACCCGCGCCCGCGCCGCCTTGTCGAGGCAATCAAGGTCGCGGTGCAGTGCCAGCTTCGGCCGCCCCAGCGACACGCCCGCCGCCAGCGTCGCGACCGGATAGCCGCCCCATTGCAGCGTTCCGTCATCGGCCAGCGTCAACGCGGCGTGTTCGGCCGCCGCCAGCGCCTCGGCGCGGCGCAGCCGTTCGGGGCTGAGCCGCTTTTCCGCCGCCGCCAGCAACAGGCGCTTGTCAGTCGCGCGCGCATCGGCGGCGACCGCGAAGCGGAACCCCTCCAGCCGGCCGATCGGATGGTCGTCGACCATCACCTCGCCCTCCGGCCCGATCGTGACCGGCATGGCCGACGGGTCCGCGCCGATCTGGCGCATCAGCGCGGTGGTGCGCTTGTCGACGAACCGCTGCGTCAGGCTGGCGTGCAGCGCGTCGGACAGCCGCTCCTCGATCGCGCGCGTCCGCTCCGCCCAGTGCGCCGGTTCGGCCAGCCAGTTGGGGCGGTTGGCGATATAGGCCCAGCTGCGCGTCGCGGCGATCCGGCCCGCCAGCGTCTCGACATCGCCCGCCACCTGGTCGAGCCGCGCGATCTCGTCGGCGAACCACTGGTGCGGCACATGTCCGCGCCCCTCGCTCAGATGGCCGAACAGCCGCGAGACGAAGCGGGCATGCGGATCGAGGCCCACCTTGCGGAAATCGGGCAGGCCGCAGGCTGCCCACAACCGCGCGACCATCGACGGGTGGCGTGCCCTGTCGCGGACCCAGCCCTCCTCGGCCAGCCGCTTGAGCACGCCAAGGTCGATCGCCTGTGGTGCGGCGCGCAGGACGCCGGGCGGGGGCCGCGTCTCAAGGCTGGCGATCAGCGCGTCGATGCTCGACAGATCCGGCTGTCCCTCGCGCCAGTAGAGATGGTCGAGCCGGGGGAAGCGGTGTTCCTCGATCGCCAGCACTTCCTCCGGCGTGAACGCGCCCGGTCCCTCGTCGGACAGCGCACCGAACGTGCCGTCGCGCTGGTGGCGGCCGGCGCGCCCGGCGATCTGCGCCATTTCGGCCACCGTCAGCCGGCGGCTGCGGCGGCCGTCGAACTTGTTCAGCGACGCGAACGCCATGTGCGTCACGTCCATGTTCAGCCCCATGCCGATCGCGTCGGTGGCGACCAGATAGTCGACCTCGCCCGCCTGGAACATCGCGACCTGCGCGTTGCGGGTGCGCGGCGACAGCGCGCCCATCACCACCGCCGCACCACCGCGCAGGCGGCGCAGCATTTCTGCGACGGCGTAGACCTCCTCTGCGCTGAACGCGACGATGGCGGAGCGTTTCGGCAGGCGGCTGATCTTCTTGGCACCCGCATAGGACAGCGTCGAGAAACGCGGCCGCCCGACGATGTCGGCGTCCTTCACCAGACTGGCGATCATCGGCCGCAGCGCCTCCGACCCCAGGATCATCGTTTCCTCGCGACCGCGCGCGCGCAGCAGCCGGTCGGTGAAGACATGGCCGCGTTCCGGGTCCGCGCCCAGCTGCGCCTCGTCCAGCCCGACAAAGGCGAGGTCGCGGTCCATTGGCATGCTTTCGGCGGTGCACAGGAACCAGCGCGCGTCGGCGGGGACGATCTTTTCCTCGCCGGTGATGAGCGCGACCCGGTTCGCCCCCTTGATCGCCACGACCCGGTCATAGACCTCGCGCGCCAGCAACCGCAGCGGAAAGCCGATCATGCCGCTGGAATGCGCGCACATCCGCTCGACCGCGAGGTGCGTCTTGCCGGTGTTGGTCGGACCCAGGACCGCGGTGACGCCTGATGAGCTGCCGTTCATGGGACCAACATCGGACGCGGCGGGCCTCCGCGCAATCCCGCACCCCGCTGATTTGTCGCGGCAAACCGGCGGCCTTGCGCGGTCGAACCCGTAGCCGGCACATCCCGTCGTTGTCGGTGCCGACCGCGCGGCGGGTTAATTTGACTTTAGCATGTCGTCTTCACAACGCAGGGGACATTCGGAGCCTGCGTCAGGGCTGCCGGGATCAGGGACGTTTTCGACCAGTGTATTTTCGCGCGGAACAGGGATTCGATCTGGCCGGCGGCACGGGTGTGCGGCATTTCGGCCGCGCGGCCATGCCCGTTGCCGCGCCCATGTCGACGCCGACGCCGACGCACCGCATCCGCGACCGGGCGGCGGCGATCGACTGGGTGCCCGATCTGGGCGCGCGGGTCGGGTCGCGCGACTGGTGGCGCGGCGCGGTTACCTGCACGGCGTTGCTGGCGGCGACCTGGTTCGCGTCGCCCGGCCTCGACCGGCCGATCATCGGCGCGGCGCCCGCGGCGCTGGCTGGCGCCGAATGGGACGAGACGCGCGCGCAGGGAATCGCGCCGCTGGCGTGGGGCGGCGGCACCGGGCGGCGGATGGCGGCCAATGATCTGGTCGCGCCGCTGGCGCAGGCCCCCGAACGCCCGACCCTGTCGCTCAGCGCGACCCTGGGCGATGGCGACAGTTTCGACCGGATGCTGGAACGGGCAGGGGTCGGACGCACCGATGCCGAGATGGCCGCGCGATTGCTGGCACAGGCGGTGCCGCTGTCTTCCCTGAGTGCCGGCACGCGGATCGCGCTGACGCTGGGCAGGCGTCCCGACCGCACCGTTGCCCGCCCGCTCGACGCGCTGGCGATGCGTGCGCGCTTCGACCTGAACGTCGCGATGGCGCGGGTCGATGGCCGCCTCACGCTCGATCGCCGGCCGATCGCCGTCGACACCACGCCGCTGCGGATCCAGGGGCTGGTCGGCGCCAGCCTGTACCGCTCTGCGCGCGCCGCCGGGGCACCGGCCAGGGTCGTCGAATCCTACATCAAGGCGATGGCCACCCGGCTGTCGATCGGCCGCGACGTCCACCCCGCCGACAGTTTCGACATGATCGTCGAGCATGCCCGCGCGGCGACCGGCGAGACGCGGACCGGTGACCTGCTGTTTGCCGGTATCGACCAGGGCGCGCGTCGCACCCAGCTGGTCCGGTGGGGATCGGGCGGCGGCGCGCCGGCCGACCAGTGGTTCGACGCGCGCGGACAGGCGGAGCGGCGCGATGCCCCCGGCTGGCCGGTGGCGGGGCGGATCACCTCACCCTACGGCCCGCGCATGCATCCGCTGCTGCGGTTCGTGCGGATGCACAAGGGGATCGACATCGCCGCGCCCTATGGCACGCCGATTCGCGCGGTGGTGGACGGCGTCGTCAGCTTCGCCGGGCGCAATGCCGGGTACGGCAATTTCGTGAAACTGACCCACGGCGGCGGCCTGGTCAGCGGCTATGGTCACATGAGCCGGTTCGCGGTCAGCCCCGGCCAGCGTGTCACGCAGGGGCAGGTGATCGGCTATATCGGCTCCACCGGCCTGTCGACCGGCCCGCACCTGCATTGGGAGGTGTGGCGCGGCGGCATCGCGATCAACCCGCGCGCGGCCGGCTTCGCCAGCACCACGCGGCTGTCCGACGCGTCGATGCGCGCGTTCAAGGCGCGGGTCGCGACGCTGCTGGCGATCCGTCCGGGCCGGTCAGAGCTAACCTCGCGTTAACCAGTGATCGCCGATAGTCCGCATGGGGGCCAAGGGTTTAGCCCAAGGGATTCGTCATGACACGATCGTTCAGACTATACGCCACGACCGCCGGCATGGTGCTGCTGGCCGGCTGCTCGGGCCAGCCGACACCGCCTGCGCTGGTAATCGCACCGCCGCGTCCGGCACCGGTTCCGGTCCTGGTCGCACAGATGCCCAAGGGCGCGTCGCCGACCACCATCATCCCCACGCCGTTCGCCGACGGCAGCTATCCGACCCCCAACCGCGTGCTGACGCAGGCGGCGACCATCTGGCATCTGCGGGTTGGGCTGAACGTCGCCGCGCTGGCGTGCCGCGGGCCGCAGGAGGCGGCGATCGTTGCCGGCTACAACGCGCTGCTGACGACGCACAAGGCCGCGCTGGTGACGGCCGAGGCGACCTATGCCGCCGAATATCGCAAGGCCGGCGGCGACTGGCGCGACCGGTATGACGACGCGATGACCCGGCTGTACAATTTCTTCTCGCAGTCGACCGCGCGCGACGAGTTCTGCGCCGCCGCCGGGGCCGTGCTGGCCGAGGCGCAGGCGGTGCCCGCCGCCGACCTGACCGGCTTTGCCCAGACCCGGCTGGTCCGCCTCGACCGGCCGTTCACCGATTTCTACCGCGCGGTCGACGTCTGGCGTGGTCGTGCCACGGCCCGCCCGGCGGTGGCCTATGCCCAGAACGGCTATGGTCAGAACGGTTACGGCCAGACGGGATACGCGCCGCGGCCCGTGGCGGCACGGCCGAACGTACAGGTATCGGTGCCCGTCCCGGCGGCGATCCCGCGCCTGTCGGTTGACCAGTCGGTGCTCGGGGGGCGCTGAGACCTGAGACGCGCGTGACGCAACCGGCAGGGCTTCCCCCGCCCGGCCGGTTAGGTTAACAGCCTCGTCATGACGCAGCCTGGCCTGGACCGGCCGACCGAAGGCCGTTTCGAGAACCGCGAGCACCGATTCCCGGTCCGCGTGTATTTCGAGGATACCGACCTGTCGGGCGTCGTCTATCACGCCAATTATCTGCGCTACATGGAGCGCGCGCGCTCCGACATGTTGCGTGTCGGCGGGATCGACCAGCGCGCCGCGCAGGAGGCGGGCGAGGGGGCCTATGCGGTCGTCGACTTGCGCATCCGCTATGCCGCGCCCGCGCGGCTGGACGACGCGCTGCTCGTCACCTCGCGGTTGACGCAACTGCGCGCGGCCAGCGTCGTCATTCATCAGACAGTCATGCGCGACACGCTTGTGTTGGCGGACGCGGTTGTCACGGTGGCGTTCGTTTCGCCCACCGGCCGGCCGCGGCGTCAGCCGTCCGCATGGACCGACATTTTCCAGCGTCTCGTCTGGCAAGGGGACACCGAATACCCATGACTCCCGTCATTAATACCGATGCCGCGACCCTGTCGCCGATCGCCCTGTTCCTGCACGCCGACACCATCGGCAAGGCGGTCATCATCGGCCTGTTGCTCGCCAGCATCTGGACCTGGGCGATCATTTACAGTTTCTGGCGCAAGCTGGGCCGTACCCGCAAGGAGATGGCGGCGTTCGAGCGCGATTTCTGGAAGGCGGAGGATATCGACGCGTTCCACCGGCTGCACGGTGAAAGCACGCTGCCGACCGCCCGCGTCTTCGCGGTCGGCGTTGGCGAGTGGCGGCGCTCGACCGCCGGCACCGGCATCGACAAGGCGGGCACGCGCGAGCGGCTGGGCACCGCGATGGGCGCGGCCGTCGCGCACGAAATCGACCAACTGTCGGACCGGCTGAACGTGCTGGCGACGGTCGGCTCGGTCGCGCCGTTCGTCGGCCTGTTCGGCACCGTCTGGGGCATCATGCGCAGCTTCACCGCGATCGCGGCCGAACAGAACACCTCGCTCGCCGTCGTCGCGCCGGGTATCGCCGAGGCGCTGTTCGCCACCGCGATCGGCCTGTTCGCGGCCATCCCGGCGGTCATCGCCTACAATCGTTTCGGCCATGGCATCAACCGGATCGAGGCGAGCCTGAACCGCTTCGCCGACGGGTTCCACACCACCCTGTCGCGCCAGCTCGACACGGCGCGCTGACCCCGTGGCGATGAACCTTCCCTCGGGGCGCGGGCGGGGTCGCAAGGCCCCGATGGCCGACATCAACGTGACGCCGCTGGTCGACGTGATGCTGGTGCTGCTCATCATCTTCATGGTCACCGCGCCGCTGCTGACCGCCGGCGTGCCGGTGAAACTGCCCGACGCGCGCGCCAAGGCGCTGGAGCAGGACCAGAAGCCGGTGTCGTTGTCGATCGACGCGACGGGCAAGCTGTTCGTCGGCGAGGAGGAAGTCAGTGAGGCGGCGTTGCCGGCGCGGCTGGAGCAGATCGCGTCGCAGAAGGTGGGCGTGGAAACGCCGCAGATCTTCCTGCGCGCGGACCGGTCGCTCGATTACGGGCGCGTGATGCGGGTGATGGGCGAGCTGAACCGTGCGGGCTTGAACCGCGTCGCGCTGCTGACGGTGGGCGACGAGAGCCGGTGAGCATCCGTTGATGGACCGCAGCGAGAAAGCCGGCCTGGCCGTCGCGGTCGCGGGCCATGCGTTGCTGTTCGGCATCCTGTCACTTGGCCTGCTGACTGCGCCAGAGGTGAAAAAGATCGAACAGCGTCCGATCGAGGTCTCGCTGGCCGAGGACGTTGCGCTGGACACGGCCGCGCCACAGGCCGAGACGCCGCCCGCCGAATCCGTCGCCCCCGATCAGGGCGCGCCCGAGGATGCCGCCCCGCCCGCCGAGGCCGAGCCGGAGCCTGCCCCGGAACCCGACCCCGCGCCGGCCCCGCCGCCACCCCAGCCGAAGCCCGAACCGCGTCCGGCTCCACCCAAGCCGCAGCCGAAACCGGTGCCGGTCCCCAAGCCTGCGCCGGCGCCCAAGCCGGTCCCGCAGCCAAAGTCGCAACCGCGCAAGGCAACGCCTGCGCCGGAAAAGGCCGCACCGGCCAAACCGACACCTGCCAAGCCTGCACCGGCCAAGGCCCCACCGACGCGCACCGCCGCCACCGGCGCGAAGCCGACCCCGGCCAAGGCCGCCGGCAAGCCCGCGCCCGCCAAACCCGCCGCGACCGCCAAGGGCGCCGGCCGCAGCGAAACCGCGACCGCCGCGCGCCCACGCGGCAACCGGCTGGGCGACGATTTCCTGAAAGGCCTGTCGGACACGCCGAGCAAGAGCAAGTCGGAGACCCCGAAGGCGACGAAAATCGACGGCAAGGCGATGGCCGGCATCGTTGCGGCGATCGCGCGCCAGATCCAGCCCTGCGCCGATCGTCAGGTCAATCCGGGGCCGGGCGCGAACCAGATCGTCACCACGCTGAACCTGCGCTTCAACGCCGACGGCACGCTGTCGGCCACGCCGAAGGTTGTACGCCAGAGCGGTGTCGACGACGAGAATGGCCGCTATGCCCAACGTGTGGTAGATCTGGGCATCGCCGCGCTGAAGGGCTGTTCGCCGCTTCGGCTGCCGGCCGACTATTATTCGACGCCAAGTGGTGGGTGGAACAACATCAACTATCGTTGGCAGCTTCGTTGAGGATGCGCATGACTTTCACACTTCGGATCGCGGGCTTGGCGGCCCTGTTGCTTGGGACCGCCGCCGTCGCGCAGACGGTGCCCGACCCCGTGCTGACGCAGCAGGACCAGCCACAGGCGACCGGTGCGACACAGACCCAGGCTCCGCTGGAAGTGTCGGTGACGGGCGGCGTCAACGAACCGATGACGATCGCGATTCCGGCGATGCCGACATCGGCGGTCGTGCAGACCCCGGCCGGCTCCACCGACGCGCTCGGGCGGCAGCTGGCCGACATCGTGTCGAACGACCTGCGCAATTCCGGGCTGTTCAAGCCGCGCACCGCCGCGGAACTGCGGATGCCGGGCTTTGCGGAGGTAACCGCGCCGTCTTACGACTATTGGGGCGGAACCGGCGCACAGGCGCTGGTCCAGGGCTTCGTCCGCGCGAACGGCGACGGTACGCTGACGGTCGGCTGCTACCTGTACGACGTGTTTTCCAAGATCGAACTGACGCGGCAGGGCTTCGTCGTGTCGCCGTCCGACTGGCGGCGGGCAGGGCATAAATGCGCCGACATGGTCTATACAAGGCTGACCGGCGAGGGCGCGTATTTCGACAGTCGCGTCGTCTATGTCTCGGAAACCGGCCCCAAGGGGCGGCGGATCAAGCGGCTGGCGATCATGGATCAGGACGGTGCGAACAGCCGGTTCCTGACCAACGGCCAGTCGATCGTGCTGACCCCGCGCTTCGCGCCGAACCAGCAGTCGATCGTGTACATGAGCTACCTCAACAACAGGCCGGCGATCTATGTCTACGACATCGGCACGGGCAAGCAGCGGCTGGTCGTGCAGAACGCGTCGCTGAACTTCGCGCCGCGCTTCTCACCCGACGGCCGCAACATCCTGTTCTCGATGGCGCAGGGCGGCAACACTGATATCTACCGCGTGTCGAGCCAGGGCGGCACGCCGCAGCGGCTGACCAGTTCGCCCGGCATCGACACCGGCGGCAGCTATTCGCCGGACGGCTCCAGAATCGTGTTCGAGAGCGACCGGTCGGGCGGGCAGCAGATCTATACGATGAACGCCGACGGATCGAACCAGCAGCGGATCAGCTTTGGCGGCGGGCGCTACGGCACGCCGGTCTGGAGCCCGCGCGGCGACCTGATCGCCTTCACCAAGCTGGGCGGCAGCTTCCGCATCGGCATCATGAGCCCGACCGGCGGCGGCGAAAAGCTGTTGACCGACGGCGCGCAGGACGAAGGCCCCAGCTGGTCGCCCAACGGCCGCGTCGTTACCTTCTACCGCTCCGGCGGCGGCAGTGCCGGCAAGGCGCAATTGTGGCTGGTCGACCTGACCGGGGTCAACGAACGCCGCATCCCGACCCCGCTCGACGGGTCCGACCCGGCCTGGGGTCCATTGCGACCATAAATACGCTATAGCGACTTTGAGTTTCGGGGGCGAAACGACCATCCACGGGAGACTTCACATGGCCAATCTCACCACCAAGCTCATCATCGCGACCGCGCTGTTCGCCACCGCCGGGTGCGCCAAGAAGCGCCCGGCCGTCCTGCCGCCCGCACCCGTCGACACCACGGCAGGCGGGCTGGACCAGAATGGCGGCGGCCAGACCGGCGGCGACGTCGGCGGTGCGGTCGTTCCCGGCTCGAACGCGGACTTCACCCGTTCGGTCAGCAGCAACACGATCAACTTCGGCCTCGACCAGATCGACGTGGACGCGACCGCGCGCGCGATTCTCGACAGCCAGGCGGCGTGGCTCGCCCGCTATCCCAATGTCCGCATCACGATCGAGGGGCATTGCGACGAGCGTGGCACGCGCGAATACAATCTCGCGTTGGGCGACCGTCGCGCCAACGCGGCCAAGAACTATCTGGCCGCGCGTGGCGTCTCGCCCGACCGCATGTCGACGATCAGCTATGGCTCGGAGCGTCCGGTCGCGGTCGGATCGGACGAGGGCAGCTGGGCGCAGAACCGCCGCGCGGTGACCATCGTCCTGAGCTGACCCGGTGTCACCCCGGCAAACGCCGGGATGACGGGCTGAAATGGAAACGGCCTTTCGCTCACCCGAGCGGGAGGCCGTTTTCGTTTCGCTTGCGAGTCCCCTCAATGTGATATAAAAGTGATATCACATTAAACGGAGGGTGGCATGGTCGAGTCGGTACGCGGGGCAGCGTTGCAGCATTCGGTGGAGCGGCGGGCGGCGACCGCCAGCGGCTATACGATGCTAATCGGCATCGTCGCGCTGGCGGGGCTGGCGCTGATGATCGTCATCGGCCTTGCCAACGACCGGTTGCCGCCGATCATGACGCTGGCGGCGATCGCCTGCGTCGCGGGCGCGGTGTTCATCGCCGCGGGCTTCTACATGCTGCAGCCGAACCAGGCGGCGGCGGTGACCCTGTTCGGCAGCTACGCCGGCACCGACCGCAATCCCGGCCTGCGCTGGGTTCTGCCCTGGCTGATGCGTCGGAAGATCGCGGTGCGCGCGAACAACGTCATTTCCGACAAGATCAAGGTCAACGACCTGCGCGGCAACCCGATCGAGATGGCGGCGCAGGTCGTCTGGCGCGTCACCGACACCGCGCAGGCGCTGTTCGACGTCGAGGATTACAAGGCGTTCGTCATGGTCCAGATCGAGGCGGCGGTCCGCACCATCGGCTCGCGCTACCCCTATGACGATTTCGAGCATCAGGAGGTGACGCTGCGGGGGCATCACGATCAGGTCGGGGTCGAACTGCGCGCCGAACTGATCGCGCGGCTGTCGGTCGCGGGGATCACGGTGGACGAATGCGGCTTCACCCATCTGGCCTATGCGCAGGAGATCGCCGGTGCGATGCTGCGGCGGCAACAGGCGCAGGCGGTGGTGGCGGCGCGGACGACGCTGGTCGAGGGCGCGGTCGGCATGGTCCAGCTGGCGCTGGAGCAACTGTCCGCCAAGAACGTCGTCGAACTGGACGACGAACGCCGCGCGGCGATGGTGTCGAACCTGATGGTCGTGCTGTGCGGCGACCGCGATGCGCAACCGGTCGTCAACGCCGGTTCGCTGTACCAGTAAGGCCGAAGGATTGGCGTCCCCCCCGCGCAAGAGCTTTCCGCTGCGTCTTGACCCCGCTTTGTACGCGGCGATCGAGCGGGCGGCGGCGACCGACCTGCGCAGCGTGAACGCGCAGGTCGAATGTCTGCTGCGTGAGGCGCTTGGCCGGCGGGGCGTCAAGGTGAAGCTGTCCGAACCGGCCCGACGCGGCCGACCGCCCAAGGAGACGGATGATGAGGAATAACGCATGGTTCCGCCCCAAACGCTTCGGCTGGGGCATGACGCCGGTGACGTGGCAGGGCTGGGCACTGACCATCGGCGGGGTGATCGCGGTGATCGCCCTGATGCGGTCGTCGCTGCCCGGCTGGGTGCGCGGCGGTGGCGCGATGCTGATGCTGGCGGCGATGATCGCGATTGCGGCGAAGCGGACGGAGGGGCGCCTGCGCTGGCGCTGGGGTGGTGACTGAGGGGGCTACCCTCTACCACACCCCGACCTCCGCCGGGGTGGTCATCAACGGCGATGGGTCGGTACCCATTGCGGGTAAAAGATCACCCGCGCAGAACCCCCGCTTTCGTCGCCGCCGCGATCCACGCCGCATATTCATTCGCCATCAGGTCGAAGAACGCTTCGTCACTGGGATCATCAGGGTCGGTCACCGCGAAGAAATCCGCATTGTCGACCACGCGCCCGGGCATGTCGTCCAGATAGGCGAGGAAGTCGAACCCCCGCGGCAGCGCCCGGCCTTTCGGCGCAACCCCCTTGGGCATCGGCCCGATCGCCATGAACTTCCAGAAGATGCCTTCGGCCGCCGCCTCCTGGATCTGGCGTTCGGCCAGCGGACGGTTCTCGGTACCGCCATCGGTCACGACCATCACATAGACGGGCACCGTGCCGAAATCGGCGTCGACCGCCGCCGTCTCGCGCACCAGCCGCATCGCCCGGCCGTAATCGGTCGACCCCCAGATGTCGCGCCGGGCCATCACCTCGGCAGCGGTTCCGGCGTAGGTCGCGGCGGTGATCGGCGCGATCATCCGCGCGGCGTTGTCGAACAGCACGCAGGATATGTCGCCGTCATCGTCCAGATTCAGCGCATAGGCCATGCACCGCTGGATCAGCCGGTCGACCGCGCCGGACCGGAACAGCCCGCGCATCGACCCCGACACGTCGAGCACCAGCCAGAACTTCGCCGCGCGCGTATCGGCACCCGTCTTGGCAAGGCTGACCGCCGCCGTCTTGGTCAGGTCGACCAGCCTGGCGTCGGTCTTGCCCAGATCGACCAGCTTGCGCGCCAGCGCCTGCTTGCGCAGGTCGACACGCGGCGGCGGAGCAGGGGCCCCCTCCGCGACCTCGATCCCGTAGGATCGCGCCAGCGGTGCGAGGCCGCCGGCAAATCCCTGGCCGATCGCGCGCAGTTTCCACGCCCCGGCCCGGCGGTACAGTTCGCCGACGATGATCGCCGCCTCGGGCTGGCCATCGGTTGCGTGGCGATAGGACGGGCCGTCGGCGATGCTGAGCGTGATCGCACCCAGTGCCGCCGCCGCACCGCCATCGACCACCACGCAGAGCGCGATCCGGTCGATCGCCGCCGGCACCGCGTCGGTGCGCACCGTGAAGCGGCCACCGGCCTTGTCGAACCGGACCGATTCATCCGCATCGGCGGCGTTGCCGTAAAACAGCATGTCGGCATCGCCGCGCACCCGGCCATCGGCGGTCAGCAGATAGGCGGACAGGTCGACGTCCAGTCCCGTCGGCATCTGGTCGCAGCCTATCGTAGCGACGATCACATCACCCGTCACTGGCGCATTGGCACCCCTGGTCAGTTCCATCGTCATTCCCCCGTCCGCGCCGATCCTACCCCAACGCGCGATCGAGCAGTCTGGCCAGCCGCAGCCCGCCCTTCTTCACCTCGTCACGCGCCACCGGCACCAGTTTCGCGATCGTCGCGTCGTCCAGCTTCATCCGGGCGGGCGTCGGCGCGCAGGGGTCGCCGCCCATTGCGCTGGTGTAAGTCACGTCGTGTGCGACCTTCCAGCTGTCGCGGCTCCAGTCGGTGACGCTGCCAGCCGCTATCCGTGTTCGCTCGGCGGCGGGATAGCGGCGGACGAGGGATGGCGGGGTCGAGATCGCGCGTTCGGCCAGCAATCCGTCCCAGATGCTGTGCAGGTTCAGCCGGGGCGGGCCATAGGCACCGTAGTCCGCCTTGGCATCGTTGCCGCCCTTGTCCGCCTTGTCGCCCGCGTGCAGCGGCTGGTGCAGGTCCCCGACGAAATGGATCAGGAACGCCAGCGCGCGCACCCGGTCGGCCTTCGGCGTCGTGCGGTCCTTCAGCAACCGGACATCGCGCTCGATCTGCGCCGACACGCAATTCCCGTCCTTGCACGCGGGCACCAGGTCGAACGGCTGGCAGATGTTCACGTTCTGATAGTGCCACGAATAGGCATAGCCGAAGCGCGACTGGCCGTTCGCATCCTTGAGCGGCTTGACGCAGTCGGCCCAGACGCTGGCCTGCTCGATCGTGCCCGCCGGACACTCCGGCGTCTCCAGCAGCGCCTGCTGCGCCAGCAGCCGGCGGATCGCGGTGCGGGTCGCGGGTCGGACATTGGCCATGGCGATCTTCGCCACCGTCTCATGCCCATATTCCCAATAGGCGGTGGCAGGCGCGGTGGCGACAAGCGCGAGCAGCGCGGCGAACAGGATACGCAGACGGGTCATGACCGCTGTCTTACTTGGGCTTGGCTCGCTTTCCAACGTCCCTCATTCGTCGCCATAGATCGCGACCGTCCGCACACCTGCCGACGTCGCCAGCCCCCGGTTCATCCCCGGCGTCGTCAGCTGCCAGACCGGCTCGCCGCCTGCACCGACGACGATCACCCCGCCGACTCCGCCCAGCGCCTTCACCTCCGCCAGTACACCCCGCGCGGCGTCTGCGACCGACGCACCGGCCAGCCGCACCCGCGCCGCGATCTCATGCCCCACGCCCACGCGCAGGAAATATTCGCCGGACCCCGTGCACGATACCGCGCACGCCCGGTCGTCGGCGAAGGTACCGGCACCGATCACCGGCGAATCGCCGATCCGGCCCCAGCGCTTGCCGGTGACGCCGCCAGTCGAGGTCGCCGCCGCCAGATGGCCGTGAACGTCGCGCGCCACCGCGCCGACCGTGCCGTATTTCATGTCGACATCGAACGAATCGCCGCCGCTCGCCATCAGTTCGTCCCACTGGCGGCGGCGTTCCGGCACCGCGAACCAGTCGGATGCCGCCTGCTCCAGTCCCTGTTGCCGCGAGAACGCATCCGCGCCCGCGCCGGACAGGAACACGTGGCGGCTGTCGGTCATCACCGCGCGCGCCAGGCTGACCGGATGGCGGGTCGTGGCGGTGCCCGCCACCGCGCCCGCGTTCCGGTCGCGACCGTCCATGATCGCGGCGTCATGCTCGATCCCGCCGGCATGGGTGAAGGTCGCGCCGCGCCCGGCGTTGAAGTGCGGATCGTCCTCCAGCACGCGCACCGCCGCCTCGACCGCGTCGATCGCCGCACCGCCGCCCGCCAGCACCGCCGCCCCGGCCTCCAGCGCCGCTGCCAGCCCCGCCCGTGCGCCCGCATCCTGATCCGGCGTCAGCGTGTCGCGGGTCAGCGTGCCCGCGCCGCCATGGATGACCAGCGTCCAGCGAGGATCAGGTGGGGACGGCATGGGACACTCCGGGAAGAAATGGGACGTATGCCCTGTATCAGAGCCTTGCGGGCGCGCCACGGGCTTCCGGTGGATACCGAAAATCGGTATAGGCCACCCCATGTCCATTCGACCCTGGCGCGACATCGTCCGCCGCCCGAGCCGCCAGATCATGGTCGGCAATGTCCCCGTCGGCGGCGACGCGCCCGTCACCGTGCAGACGATGACCAACACCCCCACCGCCGACGCGGTGGCGACGATCGACCAGATCCGCCGCTGCGAGGATGCGGGCGTCGACATCATCCGCGTCAGCTGCCCCGACGTCGAATCGACCGCGCAGCTTGGCAAGATCGTCCGCGCCGCGCGCGTGCCGATCGTCGCCGACATCCATTTCCACTACAAACGTGCGCTGGAGGCTGCCGACGCGGGGGCTGCCTGCCTGCGGATCAACCCGGGCAATATCGGATCGAACGAGCGCGTGGGCGAGGTCGTCAGGGCGGCCAAGGCCAATGGCTGCGCGATCCGCATCGGCGTGAATGGCGGGTCGCTGGAACGGCATCTGCTCGAAAAATATGGCGAGCCATGCCCCGATGCGCTGGTCGAATCGGCGATGGACCATATCAAGCTGTTGCAGGACCACGACTTCCACGAGTTCAAGGTCGCGGTGAAGGCGTCCGACCTGTTCCTCGCGGTCGCGGCGTACCAGCAGCTCGCCGAACAGGTCGACTGCCCCTTGCACCTTGGCATTACCGAGGCGGGCGGCTTCGTCGGCGGCACCGTCAAGTCGGCGATCGGGATGGGCAGCCTGCTGTGGTACGGCATCGGCGACACCATCCGCGTCTCGCTGTCGGCCGAACCGGAGGAGGAGGTCCGCGTCGGCTTCGAGATCCTGAAGGCGCTCGGCATCCGCAATCGCGGTGTGCGCGTCGTGTCCTGCCCGTCCTGCGCGCGGCAGGGGTTCGACGTGATCCGCACCGTGCAGGCGCTGGAGGAGCGGTTGCAGCATATCCGCACGCCGATGTCGCTGTCGGTGCTGGGCTGCGTCGTCAACGGCCCCGGCGAGGCGCGCGAAACCGATATCGGCCTGACCGGCGGCGGCAACGGCAAGCACATGGTCTACCTCTCCGGCGTCACCGACCATCACGTCCAGGACGAGGGCATGGTCGACCACATCGTCAGGCTGGTCGAGGCGAAGGCCGCCGAGATCGAGGCAGCGGACACGGCCCGGGCGATGGCGGCGGCGTAGGTCTTGTGATAGGTCATGGGTACTGGGAGGTGCCTCATGACCTATCAAGCCAAGGTGATCGCGGGCGGCAAGATCGTGATTCCCGCCGAACTACGCCGCGAAATCGGCATCGAGGAGGGCGATTCGCTGGTGATCGAGCGCAATCCCGGCGGCGGTCTGGTGCTCAAGACCTATCTGCAGGTCGTTCGCGAAACGCAGGCACGGTTCCGCGCGATGCTGAAGCCCGGCGTCGGGGATCTGGTCGAGTCCCTGATCGCGGATCGACGTGCCGAGGTTGCCCGCGAAACTGCCCAAACCACTCCGACCGGCGCGCGGTCTTGACCGTCGTTTTCGATGCGTCGACCGTGCTGGCGATCCTGAAGGACGAGCCGGGGGCGGATCTCGCGATCGGCCATGCGCGCGGTGCCCTGCTGTCGGCGGTCAATCTGGTCGAGGTGCGCAGCAAGCTGTTCGACGCGGTGACCGATGTCGATGCGGCCATGGCGATGCTGGACCAGTTGGAAATTGTCGTCGTTCCCTTTTCGGATGCGCAGGCGGTGATCGCCGCCGACCTGTGGCCACGGGTCAAGGGACGCAATGTCTCGCTGGCGGACCGCGCCTGCCTTGCGCTGGGCGTCGACCGCAAGGGGACGGTCTTCACGGCGGACAGCCTTTGGGCTGAACTTGGCCTCGACCTCACGATCACCCTCATCCGATGACCCGCGCGACGACGGCACCGGCCACCGCCTTCGCGGTCGCCTCCATCGCCATCGCGATCTATTCGGGCATGGACGCGATCATGAAGGGGCTGTCGATCCAGAGCGGCGCGTACAGCGCGGTGCTGTGGCGGTCGGTGGCGGGCGCGGTCATTGCCGGGTCGATATTCCTCGCGCGCCGTCGGCGCTGGCCGTCGCGCCACGCGCTGCGGCTGCATGTCGCGCGCGGCACGACCGGTGGGCTGTCGGTGCTGCTATTCTTCTGGGGCTTGGCCCGCGTGCCGATGGCGCAAAGCGTCGCGCTGACCTTCCTCGCGCCGTTGATCGCGCTGTTCTTGGCCGCGGTGACGCTGGGCGAGCGGATCCGGCGCGTGGCGATCATCGGCTCGCTGGTCGCCACGCTTGGCGTCATCGTCATCGCGGCGGGGGAGCGCGGCGGCACCGCGTCCGGCGACCATCTGCTCGGCACCGCCGCGATCGTCGTCGCATCGGTGCTCTACGCCGTCAGCCTGGTCCTGTTGCGCGCGCAGGCGCAGGTCGCCGACCCACTGGAAGTCACGCTGTTCACGATGCTGGTCATCGCGGTCCTGCTTGCGATCGGTGCGCCGGTGTTCGCGAGCGCGCCCGAATGGCCGCAGACACCGGCGATCCTCGCCGCCGCCGTGCTGGGCACCATCTCGTCGCTGCTGCTCGCCTGGGCCTATGGCCGGGCGGAGGCGCAGGTGCTGGCCCCGGTCGAATATACCGCGTTCCTGTGGGCGGCGGCGCTCGGCTGGCTGGTGTTCGGCGAGCGCGTCTCGGCGATGACCGTCGCCGGCGCGCTGCTGATCGTCGCCGGCTGCCTCGTCGCCATCCGCAAGCCCGTTTCCGCCCCCCAGACCGAGGCCTCGCAATGACCGTCATCCGTCCCGCCACCCCGGCCGACATGCCGACCATCCTGCGCTTCGTCCGCGAACTTGCCACGTTCGAGCGCGCGCCGGACGCGGTGCTCGCGACCGAGGCAATGCTGACGGACGCATTGTTCGGCCCGCATCCGGCGGCAGAGGCGGTCATCGCCGAAACCGATGGCGCATCGCTGGGCTTTGCGCTGTTCTTCCACAATTTCTCGACCTGGGAGGGACGGCGCGGCCTGTATCTGGAGGATCTGTACGTCACCCCGGCCGCACGCGGGCGCGGCATCGGCAAGGCGCTGTTGCGGCATCTGGCCGCGCTGGCCGTCGCACGCGGCTGCGCCCGGTTCGAATGGTCGGTGCTGGACTGGAATGCCGATGCTATCGCCTTCTACCGATCGGTCGGCGCGGTGGGCATGGACGACTGGACCATCCAGCGGCTGAGCGGCGACGCGCTGGCCGCCTTTGCCGCCGATTCCCGCTAAATCCGTGGCTTACGGTCAGCCTTCATACAGGCGGGGTGTGGCAGGGTGCGAGCCATGATCCCCGACCTTGCCGGCCTGCCGCCGCTCTACATCCTCATTCCGCTCGCACTGATCGCACTGGCGATCGCGCGAAGGATCCCGGTCATCGGTACGTTGGTATCGATCGCCAGTTGGATCGTGCTGATCGGTCTGGTGGTGACGCTGTTCACGCAGCGCGCGCAACTCGATCCCTATCTGGGCAAGGTTGCCGGGTTGCTGCGTAGCGACGGACAGACGGTGGTCGGCAAGGAAACGCGGTTGCGCATGGCCGATGACGGTCATTTCTGGGCGCGGGTGACGATCAACGGGGTGGAGCGGCGGATGCTGGTCGACAGCGGTGCGACCGTGACCGCGATGTCCGCCGATACCGCCGCCGCCGTCGGGCTGGCGGTGGAAACGCCGCTGGTCCCGGTCCTGCTCAGCACCGCCAACGGCACCGTCCGCGCGCGCACCGCGACCGTGCCCGAACTGACCATCGGCAATATCGTCGCGCGCGACGTCGCGGTCGTCGTGTCGCCCAATTTCGGCAATGTCGACGTCATCGGCATGAACCTGCTCTCCCGCCTCGCCTCCTGGCGGGTCGAGGGCCGCACGATGATCTTGGTTCCGCACCACCCGCAGGCGGTGACGGGGGCGTGAGAGGTGCGTTTGGCGGTTAGTTGCCCGGCTGCTTTCCGCAGCCGGCTGTCGATAGCGATCACAAGTCGCCGCGAGCGATCGCGATTCCCAAAATCATTGCTCCCACCCCTAGAATTACTACTTGTGCCCAAAAAAGCAGCGGATTTTCAGCGCGATAGACTACCGAGCCATGAATGCCGATGTGTCCTCGCCAAATTGCAAATGTTATGATTACGACAACCAATACCAGAACAGCGAGCATTTGGTGTTCGTATCACCTTCCGGAGCGACCGCAACTGGGCGCTACCCGCGATCACCCCGTATCCTCCATCGCCGCGAGCGCCAGCGCGAACGTCCCCAGCGGCCCAGCCTGTTCGCCGAAGCACGCCGGCGCGATCAGCGTGTCGAGCGTCGCCGCGTCCACCCCGGCGACATAGCCCGCCAGCAGCGCCGCGACCTGCGCGCGGATCAGCGGGAACAGGTGCGGCTGGCCGCACCCGACGCCGCCGCCGATCGCGATCCGCTGTGGCGACAGGGTCAGGATCAGCGTGGCGAGCAGTTCGGCGATCGCGCCCGCGACCGGCTGCCACAATGGATCGCCTGCCGGAATGTCCTGCGCCGGGCGTCCGGCCCGCGCGGCGATGGCGGGACCGGACGCCAGCCCCTCCAGGCAGTCGCCGTGGAACGGGCAGGTGCCGGCAAAGCCGTCGCCGTCCTCGCGCCGGACGCGGACATGGCCCATTTCGGGGTGGAGAAACCCGCGCAAGGGGCGTCCGTTGACGACCGCGCCGCCGCCGATGCCGGTGCCGATCGTCAGGTAGATGCTGGACGTCATGCCGCGCGCCGCGCCCCAGCGATGCTCGGCCAGCGCGGCGGCGGTCACATCGGTGTCGAAGCCTGTCGGCACCGCGAACGCACGGCCGAACCGCCCGGCGACGTCGGTCCCGGCCCAGCCGGCCTTGGGCGTGTTGGTGATGAAGCCGTAATCATCGCGCGCGGGATCAAGGCCGATCGGACCGAAGCTGCCGATGCCGATCGCGGCAAACGCCTCCCGGTCCCACCAGTCACGCAATTGCGTCTCCAGCCGGTCCATCGTGTCGGCCGGGGTCGTGGTCGGGATCGCCACCCGCTCAAGGATGGTCTGCCCGCGCCCGAGCAGGGCGAAACATTTGGTTCCGCCCAGTTCCAGTCCGGCAAGCAACGGCTCAGTCATCGCGCATCCCCCAAAAGACCCTGCTCGCGCCGTTGGCGGGCGCGGGCACGACGGCAGAATTGGACCGGGCGTTCCCGTCGTCCCTGTACGGCACCGGCAGCCCGTCGGCCCGCAGGGGCGGGATCGGGGATCCGCCCGATACGACCGGCCGCCCGGGGCTGCGCGCAACGCCGGTCTTGGCCTGTGCGGCGGCGAGTTGCGGCAGGCAGGCCAGCGACGTGCCGATAAGCAGGCGCGTGATGCGCGTCATGATCCCTCGTCCCCTCGCCGGTCCGCCGCGTCGTGGTAAGGAGTACTGGGTAGCAGGCCCGCAATCCTTTGCAAGCATTTACACAATCGTTTGCGATACTGTTAGCCCGTCGACAGCCAGCAACCAGACCGCGACGTCACAGCCGCCGACAGGGGCAGGGCGAGCGGGATCCCGAGGATCGGATGTGAAGGGGGAGGGTCGGTTGGCGGCGGACCTTTCCAAAAAAAGGCTGTCCTACATCGGCGCGATTTGCTTCGGTCGTGTCCGCACCAATCGACGGAACCCTCTGCCGCCCCGCGCGCACCGCGCGGACAGGGCTTACCCCCCATTGCGGGTGTAACCTTTGTAACCTTCCACCACGCGAATCACGCGCACCCGGGCAGGCGGCAGGCCTTGGCGTCACATACCGCAGGCCGTCATTCCGCTCCGCCCTCCCCATCGCGGGGAAACGGATCATTATCCCACGCTCGACCCGCGCACGATCAATTGCGGGTCCAGCCGCCGCGACTCTGCCGGCTCGCCCGCGATCCGCCGGAACAGGATGTCGATCAGCGCCGCCGCGCCCGTCACCAGATCCTGGCGGATGGTGGTCAGCCCGGGCGTGGTGTGCGCGGCCAGCGTCACGTCGTCATAGCCGACGACGGCGACATCCTGCGGCACGCGAAGCCCGCGTTCGCGCAGCGCCCGAAGCGCGCTCATCGCCACCACGTCGGACGCGGCGAAGATCGCGTCGGGGGCGGGATGGTCCGCCAGATACGCCGCGATCGCCGCATAGGCCGCGTCCGGCGTCATGTGCAGGTCCAGCGTCGTGCCGGTTACGCCCGATCCGCCCGCCGCCAGCGCCGCGCCGACCACCGTCTCGAACCCGGCGAGACGTTCGGCGAATTCCGGCGCGCTGGCGTTGCCCAGATACAGCAGCCGCCGCCGGCCAATCGCGATCAGGTGCTGCGCCGCGCGCGCGCCGCCCAGCCGGTTGTCCGATCCGACCGTCAGGTATCGCTGGCCGGGCAGATCCGCGCCCCACACCACGATCGGCGCATAGCGCGCGGCGACCCGGTCGATCACCGCGCCCTGGTCCGACTGGCCGATCAGGATCAGCCCGTCGATCCGTCCGCTGTCGACCAGCCGGTCGAGCCAGTCGCTGTCGGTGGGGATGACCCGCGACAGCATCAGGTCGTACCCGCGCGCGGTCAGCCCGTCGGCCAGATGACCCAGCAGCGACAGGAAGAACGGGTCGGACAGATGCTGTCCCGCCTCATGCCCCAGCGGCAGGACGAGGCCGATCGATTGGGTGCGTTGCAGCCGCAGGTTGCGCGCAAGCTGGTTGGGCTGGAACCCGTGCGCGTCGGCCAGCGACCGGATGCGCGCGCGGGTCTGTTCGTTGACCGACGCATGGCCCGACAGCGCGCGCGACGCGGTCGACACCGACGTACCGGCCGCGCGCGCCAGATCGGCGAGGCTGCCGATCGTCGTCGGCACCCCGGGATCGGAGCCGGGACCGGTCATGCCACCACCCTGGTCAGCAACACCGGCCGCCATTCTTGCCGCCATAGCGCGCCTCCTGCCGGTCGCGGAAAAAGGCGGTGCGGGTCATCGCCGCGCGGTCCGGGTGATGCGCGGCCATATGCGCCAGATAGGCGTCGTAGGACGGCAGGCCGACCATCAGCCGCGCCGTCTGCGCCAGCGTCGCGAACAGGGTCATGCGGTCGCAAGTCCCGTCGTCTCGACCATCGTCGGATGATCGACCGCCCGCGCCGCGCGGATGCTGCGGATCGCATAGACCAGGATCGACAGCACGACGGCCAGGAACAGCGCGCACAGGCCGGCGTCGATTCGGTCGTTCATCACGATCCGGCCCATGTCCGCCATCGACTTGGCAGGCGCGAGCACCTCGCCGCGCGCCGCCGCATCGCCGAACTTCGACGCATGCGCCAGGAAGCCGACTCGCGGATCGGCGGAGAACAGCTTCAGCAGGCTGGCCGCCCCTGTACACAGGATCAGCCAGCCGGCGGGAACGGCGGTGACCCAGGCGTACCGGTCGCGCTTCATCTTGAAGAGGACGACCGTGCCCAGCATCAGCGCGACGGCGGCAAGCATCTGGTTCGAGATACCGAACAGCGGCCACAGCGTGTTCACGCCCCCCAGCGGATCGGTCACGCCCTGATACAGGAAAAAGCCCCACGCGCCCACGCACAGCGCGGTCGCGACCAGCCCCGGCACGACCGACGAGGTGCCCCGGAACCGCGGGAAGGCGAGGCCCAGCAGATCCTGCAACATGAACCGTCCGGCCCGCGTGCCCGCATCGACCGCGGTCAGGATGAACAGCGCCTCGAAAAGAATCGCGAAGTGATACCAGAACGCCTTCATCGCGTTGCCGCCGACGACGTGGCTGAAGATTTCGGCCATCGCCACGGCCAGCGTCGGCGCGCCGCCCGCCCGGCTGATGATCGTCTTCTCGCCGACCTCCTGCGCGGTGCGGGTGATCGTCTCGGCGCTGATCGGAAAGCCCATGGCGGTCACGGCGGCGGCGGCGGACCCGGCGTCGGTGCCGACGATCGCCGCCGGGCTGTTCATCGTGAAATACACGCCGGGGTCGAGGATCGACGCACCGATCAGCGCCATGATCGCGACGAAACTTTCCATCAGCATCGCGCCGTATCCGATGAACTTGGCATCGCCCTCGCTCGCGATCAGCTTCGGCGTCGTGCCGCTGGCGATCAGCGCGTGGAAGCCCGATACCGCGCCGCAGGCGATGGTGATGAACAGGAACGGGAACAGCGCGCCGGACCACGCCGGGCCGGACCCGTCGACGAACGGCGTCAGCGCCGGCATCCGCAGGGGCGGGGCCATGATGACGATGCCGATCGCCAGCGCGCAGATCGCGCCGATCTTGAGGAAGGTCGACAGGTAATCGCGCGGCGCGAGCAGCAGCCAGACCGGCAGCGTGGCGGCGACCGCGCCGTACCCGATCAGCGTCCAGCACAGCTGGATCGGCGTCAGCGTGAAGATCGGACCCCAGACCGGCGACGCGGCGACCGCCTGACCATAGACGATCGCGGCGACCAGCCCGACCAGACCCAGGATCGACACCTCGCCGATCCGGCCCGGGCGGATCCAGCGGGTATAGATGCCCATCAGGACGGCGAGCGGAATGGTCGCGGCGACGGTGAACAACCCCCACGGACTTTCGGCCAGCGCGCGCACGACGATCAGCGCCAGCACCGCCAGGATGATGACCATGATCATGAACGCGCCGAACAGCGCGATCGTGCCGGGCACCACGCCCATTTCCAGCCGGATCAGCTCGCCCAGCGACTTGCCGTCGCGCCGCATCGACAGGAACAGGACCAGAAAATCCTGCACCGCGCCGGCCAGCACGACGCCGACCAGGATCCACAGCGTGCCCGGCAGATACCCCATCTGCGCCGCCAGCACCGGCCCGACCAGCGGCCCCGCGCCGGCGATGGCGGCGAAATGGTGGCCGAACAGGACGCGGCGGTCGGTCGGCACATAATCCAGCCCGTCGCCGCGCGTCACCGCCGGGGTGGGCCGCGCCGGGTCGAGGCCGAGTACGACGGTGGCGATGAACTTGGCATAGAAGCGATAGGCGATCAGATAGACGCAGACCGCGCCGGTCAGGATCCAGAGCGCGTTTACATTCTCGCCACGCACGGTGGCGACGACGCCCAGTGCAACCGCTCCGACGATGGCGATCACCGCCCACACCGCCTTGCCCATGACCGTCACGCTGCTGTCCCCCACCGAATGGCGGCTATCCTAGCAGGCGTGCGACCGTTTCGGGAACCCGTTGTCGTATCACCGATCATGCCGGCGGTTCAATCATCCGGTGGGGTCGGGTCGGGCCAGAACCCGCTGTCGGCATCGGGGTGCGGGCGCGGATGGCTGACCAGCGGCAGGACGGGCCGGTCGCCGTCAAACGCAACCCGGATCGCCGCGCCCGCGCTCGTCGGCCCCTGAAAGACCGCGTCGATAGCGCGACCGGCCCGCAGCATTGCCCCGATCCACGGTGCGCGCTCGGCGGTCAGATAACCGATCTGAATATCCCGCGCGCTTATGACCATCACCGCGTTCGGATCAACCGGATTGCGTGGTTCGGATACCAGCGCGACCGGCTCGCCGGGCGTGCACAGCATGATTTCGAACCGGCGATTACCGCCGCCTTTGCGGTTCGGATAATCCGCGCCGACGACGTACAGGCTCATCTGGCGGCCCATGCGTCAGGCGCCCGGTGGTATGCCCCGGTCGGCATCGCTGCCGGTCGGTGCATGCACCGCGTGGCAGATGGCCCGCAATGCCGGTTTCAACCCCTCTTCCAGCGTCGGGTGATAGAGGGGCAGGTCGAGCAGCGCGGTCGCGGTTTCGCCGCGCGCGATGGCCCAGGCGATCAGGTGGCCGACATGGTCCATGCCGGGAGCCGCCATCACCGCGCCGGTCAGCCGCCCGTCCTTTGGATCGGCATAGATCCGGGCGAGGCCGACATTGCGCGCCTCGACCTTGGCCCGGCCCTGATCCGCGTAGGACGCCTCGCCGATTACGCTGTCGTCGCCGGCCGGCTGGCCGATCGTCGCGATTGGCGGGTCGGTGAAGGTGATCGTGAACGGCACCGCCCGCTCGGCCGGCTCGACATCGGGAAAGCGCGCCGCGTTGCGCCCGGCGATCGCGCCCTCGTCCGATGCCTCGTGCAGCACCGTCCGACTGGCGTCGGCATCGCCGGCGATGAAGATCGCCGACGCGCCGCACTGCATCGTGGCGGGATCGAACACTGGTGTGCCGTGATCGTCGCGCACCAGTCCGGTGGCATCGAGGTTCAGCCGGTCGAGCGCCGGAGGACGCCCGACTGCGACCAGTACGTGGTCGTACCAGGCTTTCCCTGACGAATCGCCGGTCCACGATACCGCCACGCCGTCGCCATCGCGGCGGGCCTCCACCGTGACGCCAAGCACGAAGTCCAGTTCGCGCGCCAGCAGATCGCGCAGGACCGGTTCGACCACCGCATCCTTCACGCCGCCGATCCGCGCGCCTGTGTCGAACACAGTCACTGCGACACCCAGCCGGGCCAGTGCCTGCGCCAGTTCCAGCCCGATCGCACCCGCACCGATCACCGCCATCGAGGCCGGCAGCGTCGACAACTCGAAGATCGTCTCGTTAGTCAGCGCCCGGTCGCCGAGGGCTGCAAACATCGGCGGCATCATCGGCCGCGATCCGGTGGCGATGACGAACGATTCCGCGCGGACATGCCGGCCATCGTCCAGTGCCAGCGTCGTCGCATCGACGAAGCGGGCGGTGGCCTGCACCGCGATCCCGTCCGGCAGGCGGGCGATCGACGCCTTGGTCCCGGCCACGAACCGGTCGCGCTCATGCCGGACGCGCGCCATCACCGCCGCGCCGTCGATTGTCGGTGTAGGCACGGTGACGCCGAAGATCCCGGCATTGCGCACCGCATGCGCCGCCTTGCCGGCCGCGATCAGCAGCTTCGACGGCATGCAGCCGACGCTGGCGCAGGTGGTGCCCGCGAACCGGTCGTCGATCAGCAGGGTCGTCGCCCCCGCCCGCCGTGCCGCACGCTCGGCCGCCAGCCCGGCGGTCCCGGCACCGATGACCGCCACGTCACATTCCAGCGTCTGCATGGGGTATTCTCCAGATGTTGCGCCACTGAACCTTTCGCCGGGTGCGTCCGTTCCACCGTTTGCGCGACCATAGGATGAACCATCAATGCTGACCCTGCATCATCTCGACTATTCCCGCGGCACACGGATCATCTGGCTGCTCGAAGAACTGAATCTCCCCTATGATCTGGTTCGCTATCCCCGCACGCCGGAGTTCTCGGCGCCCGAGACGCTGAAATCCGCCCACCCGCTCGGCAAGTCGCCGGCGATCGTCGACGGCGATCTGGTGCTGGCCGAATCCGCCACCATCCTGCGCTACCTGCACGACCGCCACGGGCAGGGCCGCTTCACGCCACCCGCCGGGACCACCGCGCATGCGCTGCACGAGGAATGGCTGGACTATGTCGAAAGCACCGCCGGCTTTCCGATCATGATGGCGCTGATCGGCGGAATGCTCGGCGGCCTGCCCGACAAGGTCGACGGGTTCGCAAAGGACCGGGTCGCGCGCACGCTCGATTATCTCCTGTCGGGGATCGCCGGCCCCTATCTGATGGGCGACCGAATCACGCTGGCGGACATGCAGATGACCTATATGCTCGACATGGCGCATCAGGCCGGGTTGCTGGACGGGCATCCGGGCATCGTCGCCTATCTCGACCGGCTGAAGGCCTGTCCCGGCCTGCAACGCGCGATCGAGAAGGGCGGTCCGATGGTGCCGCCGCGCTGAGCCGTGGCGCGAATCGGGGGTCAGGCGGCGCGGGCGTGGTCCGCGCGCTCCTCGATCCCCGTAAGGTCCGAGGCCAGCAGGCCGGCGATCCCGGCGGCGGCGACCGGGCGGCTGAACAGATAGCCCTGGATACTGCCGCAGCCCTGTCCGTGCAGTCGCGCCAGCTGATCCTCGTCCTCGACCCCCTCGGCCGTGGTATCCATGCCGAGCGCCGATGCGAGGTCGAGGATCGCGCGGACGATCGCCGCGGCGCTTGGGTCCTGCGCCACGCTGATGACGAACGACCGGTCGATCTTCAGCTTGTCGAAGGGAAAGCTCCGCAAATAGCTGAGCGAGGAATAGCCGGTGCCGAAATCGTCCAGCGCGATGCGGATGCCCATCGCGCGCAGGCTGTGCAGCAGCGACACGACCGGACCTTCGCCATCCAGGAACACCGATTCGGTGATCTCGACCTCCAGCCGCTGCGGCACCAGCCCGCTGCGGGTGAGGGCCTGCAGCACGATTGATTTGAATCCGTCGTTGCGGAACTGGATCGGGGACACGTTGACCGCGACCCGGACGTGGTCGGGCCAGTGTACCGCCTGTCGACAGGCCTCGTGGATCACCCATTCGCCAAGGCCGATGATGAGGCCGGTTTCCTCGGCCACGGGGATGAACTCGACCGGCGACACGAACCCGCGTGTCGGGTGGTTCCAGCGCAGCAGGGCCTCGAACCCGCCGATCCGCTGGGCCTTCAGGTCGAAGATCGGCTGGAAGTGCAGTGCGAACTCGCCGTCGTGCAGGCCCCGGCGCAGGTCCAGCTCCAGTTGCCGGCGCGCGCGGGCGGCGGCGTCCAGCGCGGGTTCGAAAAAGCGATAGATGCCGCGCCCGTCCTGCTTGGCGCGGTACAGCGCCAGGTCGGCATGCTTCAGCAGATGGTCGGCATCCGCGCCATCGGCCGGGCCGATCGCGATGCCGATGCTGGTCGCGATCATGACCGGATGATCGTCGACGACCAGCGGCGCGCGCAACATGTCGATGATCGCCTGCGCCAGCTCGCGCGGGCGGGCCGGGTCGATCGCCCCGTTCAGGATGATCGCGAATTCGTCGCCGCCCAGCCGGGCCAGCAGGCCGTCGGTCACGCGTTCGGCCAGCATCGTGCCGACCATCCGCAGCAGGGCGTCACCGACCGGATGGCCCAGCGTGTCGTTCACCCCCTTGAACCCGTCGAGGTCGAGCGACAGCACCGCCACGCTTTCGCCCGACCGCACGCTGCGGGTCAGCGCCTGGTCGAGCGACTGGCGGAAGAAGCTGCGGTTGGGCAGGCCGGTCAGCGCGTCGTGCAGCGCCAGATGCGTGATCCGGTGTTCGCGCTCGACGATGCCGGCCGACATCTTGTTGAAACTCTCGGCAAGCCGGCCGATTTCGTCGCGGCCCTCGACCGCCACTTCGGTCCGCCCGCCGTCCTCCAGGGCGCGCGCCGCCCGGTCCAGTGCGGCGATCGGCCCGGCAATCCCGCGCGCCAGCCGCTGACTGCCGGCGATCACCAGCACCAGCCCGAGCAGCCCGGCGACCATCATGCCCACCTGCAGCGGCAGATAGGGGGCAAGCGCCGCATCCAGCGGATAGCGGATCAGCAGCGCCGCCTGTGGCTGGCCCGACGGACCGGGCAGCCGCTTGGCCAGCGCATAGGCACGCCCTTGCGGCAGCGACAGCAGGCGGGCCGCGCGCGTTTCGGCGACCAGCGCATCGGTCTGCGCATTGGCACCCACGGACCCGTCGGCGGCGATCCAGTGACCGGCGGAATCACGGCGCAGCATCGTCGCGATCAGCGGGATCGCCGACAGTTTCTCCAGCGCGCGCATCTCGCCGGCATCCAGCGGCACCGCGAACACGACCCAGCCGATTTCGGTCGGGGCCAGGATCGGCGACAGGACCAGGCGAAAGACCGATCCGCCGGAGGCCACCACCGCGTCGCGCCGACCGTCGGCCAGGGTGAAGGGCAGGCGGGCAACCGTCGCGCTCAGGTCCGCCGCCGCGCCGATGACCGTTCCGTCCAGGTTGACGACGACCGCATGGGCCACGCCGGCGCGCGCCTGCAGGTTGACCAGCGCGGATTCGATCGTCGGACGGTCGCCGCTGGCCACCGCCGCGCGGAACCCGAAATCCCGTGCCAGCACATCGGCCGACCCGGTCAGCGACTTGGCGCGCAAGGCCCAGAGCCGGTCGTACACCGATCCGCTCGCGGTCAATTCGGCGGCGACCGATTCGCGCGCGTGGTTCCAGATCATGGTCTGCGCGACGATGGCGACGACGACCAGCGCGGCCGCGAACAGCAGCGCGTACAGCACCGCCAGCCGCGCCCTGAGGCTCCTGAACCGCCAGCGCCACGGGATCGTCATCGGCGGATCGCGTAGGTGGTGGACAGGCCGGTGGCGGCGACCGACGCGGTCTGGCTCAGCACGTTGCCGGCCGCGCGGATCGACGGGTGCCATACGCGAATGGTCACTGGTCCGGTTGGAACACCGGACAGGGCGGCGCGGCCGGCGGCGTCGGTCCGCACCGTGAAGGGGGACGCGGTAACGTAGATCGCACCGTTCATCCGGTCGTGGATGTTGCAGCCCAGCGTGACGACGCCCGCCTTGTCGAACACGATGCTGCGCGCATCCTCGCGTCCGTACAGCTTCAGGTCGAACTTCCTGGCCTTGGAGAAGGAATAGACGTGGTGGCGGACCTTGTCGCGATTGGGAAACACGACGCTGGCCCCCACGGGCACGATCAGCACGTCGGGCTGGAAGGTGATGTCGCGCTGTTCGACCACATACGGCCCGCGCACGACGGGGGTGCCGCCGCGCGGGGATTCCACGCTGACCACCGCGCCGGGCAGCGGCCGGCCGTCGGGGCCGCGGACGTCGATGGTCACGCTGGCGGCCAATACCGTCGACGGCACGGCCAGTGCGGACGCGGCCAGCATTGCAGGGGGAATCAGGGCGGCGGAAAAACGGATCGTCATAACCTGCATCTATCGCGACAATCGTTTCAGGTGGGTGAAAGCCCGGTTTACGGTATATGAACCACTATGGATCCATTGGGTCGGCCATGCAGAAGCCCGACCGCATCCGACGTTATCCGTCCGTCTTCGTCGTTCTTGCCACGCTTGCGCTGGCAGGTGGTGGCCTGGCCGCCAGTCCGGCGATCGCCGGGGATCATCGCGCCGGGGGCAAGCTGGTCCTGACCGACGGGATCACCAATGTCGAGGGCGCGGCCGGCGGCGGTATCGCGACATGGGCGATGATCGCCGGCAACGAAACCGACGCCGGCATCGGCGGCAGCGCGCATGCGACACTGGTGGCGCTGCCCGATTTCGACCTGAAAAGCTATGGCGCGGCGATCGGCCTGTTCGACCGGGTCGAGCTGTCCTACGCGCACCAGAGTTTCGACACGCGGCGGGCGGGGGCCGCGCTGGGGCTGGGTCGCGGCTTCACCTTCGCGCAGGATATCCTTGGCGCGAAACTACGAATCGCGGGGGATGCGGTGTGGGGGGCGGCGTCCCTGCCGCAGATCGCGATCGGCGTGCAGCACAAGATCGCCGACAAGGCCGCCGTCGTCCGCGCGGTCGGCGCGCGCGAGACGCGCGGGACGGATTTCTATGTGTCGGCGACCAAGGTGCTTCTGGCGCAAAGCCTGGTGGTCGACGCGACGGTCCGGTTGACCAAGGCCAACCAGCTGGGTCTGCTCGGCTTCGGCGGGGACCGGACCGCCGGGCGCACCGCGCAGTTCGAGGGGTCGGCGGGGATGCTGCTGACGTCGCGCCTGCTGGTCGGCGGCGAATACCGGACCAAGCCGAACAATCTGCGCTTCGCCAACGAGGACGACAGCTACGACCTGTTCGCCGCCTGGGCGATGCAGCGCAACGTGACGCTGTCGGCGGCCTATGCCGATATGGGCGACATCGCCACGGTGCCGGGCCAGCGCGGGCTGTTCCTGTCGCTGCAGGGCGCGTTCTGATATCCCGGCGCTGATACAAGGATGACGAGATGCTGTTGATCGCCCTGTTGCTGGCCACCCAGACGGTCGTCGTGCCGGAGGAGCCGGTGGATCCCTATACCGTGTCCGATGCCAATGCCGGCGCGACGCCGGTCGGCGGCGACGGCTTGTGGCGCGCGTTCCACGGGCGCGACGGCGTCGACCGGATCGTCGACGACCTTGTCGTCCGCTCGATCGCCGACCGGCGCATCGGCGACATCTTTCGCGGTCAGGACATGGCGCGGCTGCGACGGACGCTGAAGGAGCAGTTCTGCTACATCCTGAACGGCGGCTGCGCCTATACCGGCCGGACGATGAAGGACTCGCACCGCGATCTGGGCATCCAGCAGGCGGACATGGGCGCGCTGGTCGAAAACCTGCAGGCGGCGATGCGACAGGAAGGCGTCCCGTTCATGGCCCAGAACCGGCTGCTGGCGAAGCTCGCGCCGATGAAGCGCGACATCGTCGAACGCTGACGCGCATTTTCCGCTCGACGCGCCGCCGCCGCCTCGGCCATCATGCCCGCCATGGTGCCGCGACCACGCGGTGATGGGAGACGGACATGATGAAGGCCCTGATCGCCGTTGCGGCCTGCGCGGTGGTGGCCGCGGCCACCCCGGCGCAGACGATACCCTCGCCGGTCGCGCGCGCGCTCGCCGATCCGGTCCGCGCCGATCAGCAGGGCGACGACGCCCGGCGACAGGCGGCGGCCGTGGTCGCCTTTTCCGGCCTGAAGCCCGGACAGACCGTCGTCGATTACCTGCCGGGTTCGGGCTACTGGACCCGGATCTTTTCCGGCGTCGTCGGACCAAAGGGGCGCGTCTTCGCGCTGTGGCCGGTGGCGGGCGCGCGCTATGCCGAGAAATCGCTGCCAGCGCTCAAAGGCCGCGGCCTCGCCAATGTGACGGCGGAGGTTCAGGCGACCAACCTGCCGACCGCGCCGGTCCCGGTCGATCTGGTCTGGACCGTGCAGAACTATCACGACATCCCCAACAAGGGTGCGGGCGAACCGGCGTTGCGCGCGTTCGACGCGGCGGTGTTCCGCATGCTCAGGCATGGCGGCACCTATGTCATCATCGACCATGCCGACAAGCCGGGCAGCGAGATGACCGGCACCGAAACCACGCACCGGATTGACCCGGCGGCGGTCAAGCGCCAGGTGACGTCGGCCGGCTTCACCTTCGTCGGCGAATCGCGCGTGCTGCGCAATCCGGCCGACGACCACAGCAAGAACGTCTTCGACCCGGCAATCCGCGGCAAGACCGATCAGTTCGTCTACAAGTTCCGCAAGCCGTAAGGGCGCGCATCCGGTCTGGATACAAGGCCCCTGTTCCCCCGCCCGCGCGGGGAAACAGGAGTGGGTCTGGCAAGGCCCGCTATCGCACCGCCGCGCGCAGGGTCGCGCGCACGCCGGTCGTGCGGGGTTCATATTCGATCGCCGTCTGCAGGCTCTGCGCCATCGCCCGGACCAGCTTGGTGCCAAGGCCCGTACCCTTGGGCACGGTCCCGTCGGCGATGCCGCAGCCGTCGTCCTCGACCGCCAGCAGGAAGAAGTCGTCGTCGATCCGGTGCAGGCCGACCCGCACCTCGCCCGCCCCACCCGGATAGGCGTATTTGCAGGCGTTGGTGACCAGTTCGGTGACGATCACGCCCAGCGACACCGCACGATCGGTCGGCAGGCGGATCGGTTCGGCGGCCAGCGTCAGTGCGCGCGGCGCCGCGTCGGTCGACCAGGTTTCGGCCAGCTCCTCGACCAGCGCGCCCAGATATTCCTGCATATCGACGCTTTCGACGTCGTTGCTGGTGTACAGCCGGCGGTGGACCTGCGCGATCGCCGCGATCCGGCGCTGTGTATCCTCCAGGGCGGCCCGGGCGGGGCCGTCGTCGAGTGCCGCGGATTGCAGCCGGACCATCGCGGTGACCAGTTGCAGCGAATTGGCGACGCGGTGGTTCACCTCGCCCAGCAACGCCTCCAGCCGGGCGTTGCTGGCGCGCAATTCCGCCTCGGCCGCCGCCTTGCCGCGCTCCAGCTCGGCCTTCTCGCACACCTGCGCGAAGGTTGCGGCCAGCAGGTCGAAGAAATCGTCGCCGATCGTCTTCACCACATAGTCGGCCGCCCCGGCCTTCAGCGCGGAGACCGCGACCTGCGTTTCCTCGGACCCGGTGACGTACACCACCGGTGGCGGCACGGGCAGCGCGTGCAGCGCGGCCATCGTCTCCAGCCCGTTCAGGCCGGGCATGTAATGGTCGACCGCGACCAGATCGAAGAACTGCTCGCGGGCCAGCGCCACGCCCTCGTCGCCGCGCGCGGCCATCGTCACGGTATAGCCGCGCCGGGCAAGCGCCCGCGCCACCAGCCGCCTGAGGCCGTCGTCGTCGTCGATATAGAGGACGGCGGGTCCGCTCATCCGTTATCCTCAAGGTCGGGGACCTGGATGACCGACAGGAACAGCCCAAGCTGACGGATCGCGACCGCGAAGCTCTCGTAGTTCACGGGCTTGGTGATGTAGACGTTGCAGCCCAGATCGTAGCAGCGCTGGATCTCGACCTTGTCGTCGGTCGTGGTCAGCACAACGACGGGCGTTCGCTTCAGCGGGCTGTCCTCGGCCTTGATCTTCACCAGGATGTCGGTTCCGCTCATGTCGGGCAGGTTCAGGTCGAGCAGGACGAGCGCGGGACCGTTCTTCGCCGGACCATCGGCCGCGTTGAACAGGTAATCGAGCGCGGTGGTGCCATCGAGGAAATGGGTGATCTCGTTCGAGATGCCGGCACGGCGGATGTTCTTCTCGATCAGGCGGGCGTGACCCTCGTCGTCCTCGATCATGACAATGCTGACGGATTTGTAATCGTTCATGATGCGTTTTCCCGCAGGGTCAGGGTTTTTGGCAGGTTGAGCCGGAATGTCGCCCCTTCGCCAAGGGTGCTGGCGACGTCGATCGTTCCGCCGAGGCGATAGGCCAGCGCGCGGACATGCGCCAGACCGATGCCCTCGCCGGGCTGGTCCTGCGCGCCCGATCGCCGGAACAGGTCGAACACGCGGGCGTGGTCGCGCGGGTCGATGCCGCGGCCATTGTCCGCAACCGACAGGATCACCCGGCCGCCCTCCGCCGTGCCCGACACGGTGATCTCGCCGGGCACGCCGGGTTTCAGATACTTGACCGCATTCTCGATCAGGTTCGACAGGATCTGTTCGATCGCCAGCCGGTCGCTGACGATGGCGGGAATCGGCCGCGCCACGGTCAGCGTCACGTCGCGTTCGACGATTCGGTGGTGCATCGTGTCGGCGATGCCGTCGACCAGGGCGGCGACGTCGAGCGGTTCGGGCGCGATCGTCCGCCGCCCCTCGCGCGACAGTTTCAGGATGGCGTTGATGAGCCGGTCCATCTTCTGGGTCGAGGCGCGGATGAAGCCGATCGCCTCGGGCAGGTCCTCGCGCACCGCCAGCCGGGCATCCTCGGTCACGATGTCCGGCGCGGTCGCCTCCGCCCGGTCGATCAGCCCGGCCATCGCATCGGTCGCGGCCGACAACTCGGCGGTGAAGCCCATCACGTTGACCAGCGGCGATCGCAGGTCGTGGCTGACGATATAGGCGAAACGCTGAATTTCCTCGTTCGCGCGGCTCAGGTCGGCGGTACGGGTCGTGACCTGCAGTTCCAGCGTGTCGTTCAGCGCGCGCAGCGTTTCGCGCGACTGCGTCAGGTCGCGGGTGTAGCGCAGCACCGTGAGCAGCGAGGCGAGCGCCAGCAGGATCAGCAGGGTGACCGCCACGACAAGCACGACGTAGAAGGCCCGCTGCCCGGTCCGCTGCTCGGCATCGCGCAGCGTCAGCAGCCGGCGCTCCTCGACCAGCATGCCGCGAAATACACGGCGCAGGTCACGGATCACCCGGACCCCGGTGTCGACCCGGAACAGCGCGACCGCCGCCGCCGTGTCGCCGCGCCGGACCAGGGCGTTGCTGGCCTCGTGCTGGCGGGCCAGTTGCGCCAGATCGGCGCGGATCGTGGCCAGCGCCCGGCGCTGCACCGCATTGTCCCCGGTCAGCCGCGCCAGCGTGTTCAGCGTCGGGGCCAGCCTCGATCGCGCCTCGGCAAAGCTGGTCATGAACGCCGGATCGGGATTGAGCATGAAGCCACGTCGCGCGGTCTCGGTCTGCTCGACCAGCCGGTGGACGTCGCCGATCATGTTTTCAACGCGGTAGGTGTGGTTGACCGCCGCCACATAGCGTTCGTTGCGCTCGCTGACCCACCACGCGACGGCGGCGGTCGCGATCAGCGCGATGAAGCCGAGCGTCATGCAGGCGACCAGAAACCGGCCGAACAGGCTGTCGGAAAGAGGCAGGGTCGCAAGGCGTTTGGGCATGGGCGGTCGTTACGGCACGATGACGATTTATGCCAGTGATCGTACGCTGCCCTAGAGCAGCCGATCCTGCGCGCTGGCGCGGCCGACATGACCGCCGCCGCTGCGCCGATCCATCTCGGCATTGGCGGTGAAACGAATGTCGGGATCGCGATCGGTCAGGAAACCCATCAGCGATTCATGGTCGATCTCGCACCACTCCTTGCCGCGATCAGGACCGTAGCGGACGCGCGGGATCAGGCCGGGTGTCCGCGACCATTCGATCAGCTGCGCCAGGCTGGCCGCGTTCAGCAGGTCGCGCAGGTGGAACGCGGTGACATAGGCGTCGGGGAAGGCGCGGTGAGCGGGCAGGCCGCGTTCATGGTCGATCCCCTCGGGCTTGCGCCAGTAGCGGAGCACCTGATTCGAGAAACTCGGGCTGTCCGGCCACACCCGCAGCGCGCATTTCCAGGTGCAGATCCAGTCGGCCGACCGGGTCAGCGCCGGCGTGCAGAACTGCTGCTCGAAATCGGCGCGGTGCGCGGCCAGCGCCAGCCGGCGCGGCCAGGGGTCGAGCTTGGCGCGGGCGGCATCGTGCCACCACGGCGCATCGGCGACATCCTCGTCGCGGATATGGTGGATCGCCTGCGTCACCGGCGGGATCGCGCGGCCGGGGTTGATGAGCATGCTCCCGCCCTCGCCATAGATTTCCCAGCGGCCATCGGCGCCCAGCGCCACATCCTGCCAGCCGATCTCGCACACGCCGTGCGCGGGCGGGGCTGAACCGGTCGTTTCAAGGTCGATGACGCGGACGATCTGCGGGGCGGGGGGAGGCATGGACCCTATCTGGGGGAGGGGCGGGCAGAGTGCCAGCGGGAAAAGTGCGGGGATATTGTGTGTCTGGGGGCGGGGCGGACGAATCGGGCGCTGAGAATGCCTACGCCAGCCCGCCGGAATCGAAATCCATCTCGCGCACCCCGCGCCGCCGCCGTGCGGCCTCGACCAGATCGCGCAGTTCCTCGCGCCGGGCGATCGCATCGGGCACGTCACGAATCGTGAACGCGGCCCCGACGGTGGTCGGGTCGCTGGAGGTCAGCGTCAGCGTGCCGATCCCGGCCAGCTGGTTCAGCAGCGAATAGCCGATCCGCACGTCCTTGATTCGGTACAGTTCGATCTCGTCGATGGTCTTCAGGAACACGCCGCGCCGGACGATCAGCCTCTGGTCGGTCACGACGAACGACGCCCCCAAATTCTGCAGCCAGCGCGCGGCGACGATGACCAGCCCGACGCCGACCAGACACAGCAGCAACGTGCCCCAGCCGGCAAGGCTGCCGACCAGCCACCGTGCAGTCGACCCCCGGAACGTGTCGAGTGTGCGCTCCCCGCCCGACCGGGGGGCGTCCGCCGCGTCATCGCCTGACCGCCAGTCGAACCGTCGTCGCATGGGCGCTGTCCTTCCGTTCCGCTGTTGATCAACCATGCGCCGGCCGGCGGGCGGGTTCCAACCCGACCGCGACCAGATGCGCATCGACCGCATCCAGCAGGCGGGCCAGCCCGGCGGCATCCCTCGCCTCGGCTCGCGCGGTCAGCACGTCCTGCGTGTTCGACGCGCGCAACAGCCACCAGCCGTCCTCGGTGGTGACACGCGCGCCGTCGGTCCGGTCGACGACCGCATCCGACGCGGCCAGCCGGTCGAGGATGCCGGCCATCACCGCGAATTTGTCCTGCGACCCGACCCGGATCTGGATTTCCGGCGTGTTGATCCAGGCGGGCAGCGCATCATGCAGGGCCGCCAGCGACTGGCCCGACAGGTGGATCGCACGGATCAGCCGGACGGCGGCGTAATGCGCGTCGTCGAAGCCGTAATATTCATGGCCGAAGAACATGTGCCCGCTGATCTCACCGCCCAGCGGTGCACCGGTTTCCTGCATCTTGGTCTTCATCAGGCTGTGCCCGGTCTTCCACATCAGCGGCACCCCGCCAAGGTCGCGGACCCGGTCGAACAGGCCCTGGCTCGACTTCACGTCGCCGATGATCGTCGCGCCGGGCAGTTCGCGCAGTACCGGTTCGGCCAGGATCGCGAGCAGCTGGTCACCCCAGACGACCCGGCCGGACCCGTCGACCGCGCCGATCCGGTCGCCGTCGCCATCGAACGCGAAGCCGAAGTCGAGCGACTTTTCGATGACAAGCCGCTTGAGATCGGCAAGATTGGGTTCCTGCGTAGGGTCGGGATGATGATTGGGGAACCGGCCGTCGACCTCGGTGAACAGCAGGTGATGGTCCCCCGGCAGCATTTGCACCAGCGTCTCGATGACCGGGCCGGACGCGCCGTTGCCCGCGTCCCAGCCGATCCGGTACGCGCCGCCGCCATAGCCGGCCATCAGCCGCCCGACATACAGGTCCATCACATCGGCCTGCGTGACGTCGCCGCTTCCCTCTTCCCAATCGCCGGCCGCCGCCAGCCGCGCCAGATCGTGGATATCCGCACCGAAGAACGACGCGTGGCCGATAATCATCTTGAAGCCGTTGTCGTCGGCCGGATTGTGACTGCCGGTAATCTGGATGCCGCCGTCGACCTCCAGTGTCGCTTCGGCATGATATAGCATCGGCGATGGCCCCATGCCGATGCGGACGACGTCGACGCCGCTGGCGGTCAGCCCGGCGACCAGTGCCGCCTCCAGCGCGGGCGACGACGTCCGGCCGTCATAGCCGACCACGACCCGCCGACCGCCGGCCCGGCGCAGGCGGGTGGCGAAGCTGCGACCGATCGCGGTGGCGTCGGCGGTGCCCAGCGTCCGGCCGACGGTGCCGCGAATGTCATATTCGCGCAGGACGGACGGATCGAAGACATGGCGCATGAAACGGTTTCCTGAAACGTCGTGATCGTCCGACATCGCCGGCGGATCAGCCGTTGCGGGGCAGCAACAGGTCGCGCGCCGCGTTGACCCGTCGCGCCTCGTCGGACGATCCGCCGCGATCGGGGTGGACGGCGGCCACCAGCCGGCGGTGCGCGGCGCGGATTTCCAGCGCATCGGCATCCATGCCAACGCCAAGGATCGCGCGCGCCTCCGCCTCGTCGGCGACCTGCGCATAGGGGCGCGCGGGCACCCGCCTGGGCGTCGGTCGCAGATAGCGCCAGACGATGTAGATGATCGCCGCAGCGATGATCCATTTCATGCGCCCACCGTCGTCATGCGGCCGCCATCCCGGGCTGCTCGGGCGTATGTTCGGGCAGCGAGAGGCCTGCCATCATCTCGCGCAGTTCCTGCCGCGCGGCGACATGGCCCAGCCCCATCGCCCCGAACTGGCCCGAGTCGATCATGGTCAGGCCGGCGGGAAACAGTTCGCGGTAGATTACGCGTTCGCCAAGGCCGGGGATGATCCGGAAACCGACCCGCTTGGCCAGTTGCCCCAGCGCATCCGACACGCGGCGCATGTTGCGCGCCTCGATATGCTGCAACCGGTTGCGCAGCACGACCCAGTCGATCGTCGCCCCGTCGGCGCGCGCGCGCGTCTTGCGCATGTCCCACACCAGTTCCGAATAGAAGCTTGGGCGGGTGACCTTGTACGTTTCGGGATCGACCTGGCCGATCAGGTCGAAATCGACGAAGCTGTCGTTCATCGGCGTGACCAGCGTGTCGGCCAGCGTGGCGGCGGTGCGCGCGAAATAATCGTCGCGGCCGGGCGTATCGACGATCAGATAGTCCGCGTTCGCGCTGAGCGACCCCCACAGATCCTCGAACACCGATTCGGTTTCGCCGTCATGGGTGGCGTGCGCCGGCATCGGCAGGGACGCGCCGGTCCGCTTGATCGTCTCGCTGCGATTGTCGAGATAGCGCCCCACGGTGCGCTGACGATGATCGAGATCGAGCACCGCGACGCGCGCACCCTTGGCCGCCAGCGCGATGGCGACATGCACCGCCGTCGTCGACTTGCCCGTTCCGCCTTTTTCATTGGCGAAGACAATCACATGGGGTTCGCCCGGACCCTTGGTCAATTTTGTCGCTTCCTGTGTTGCCGAAGAACGTTACCCTCCATAGAAGCCCCGGCCTCGGGGAATAAGGGGGAAAATCGCGTGCTCACCATCCGTCGACGGGATGCCTTGCGCGAACAGGTCGCCGCCTGGCGCGCAGAGGGTAGCCGGATCGCGCTCGTGCCCACCATGGGCGCGCTGCACGCCGGGCATATCGCGCTGATCGAGGCCGCCAAGCGCCAGGGCACGCGCGTCGTCGCGTCGATCTTCGTCAACCCGAAACAGTTCGGCCCGAACGAGGACCTGGCGCGCTATCCCCGGCGAGAGGCGACCGATGCGCGGATGCTGACCGATGCCGGCTGCGACCTGCTCTGGGCGCCTGCGGTCGAGGAGATGTATCCCGATGGCTTTGCGACAACGGTATCGGTGTCGGGGGTGAGCGACGGGCTGGACGGGGCTTCGCGGCCCGGCCATTTCGACGGGGTCGCCACCGTCGTCGCCAAGCTGTTTGGGCAGGTTGCGCCCGACATCGCCTATTTCGGTGAAAAGGATTTCCAGCAGATCGCCGTCATCCGGCGCATGGTTGCGGATCTGGACATGGGTGTCGAGATCGTCGGCGTGCCGACGCAGCGCGACGATGATGGCCTCGCCCTGTCGTCGCGCAACATCTATCTCGACGACGACCAGCGGCGTCAGGCGGTCGCGTTGCCGCGCGCGCTGGGCGTCGCGGCGCGGGCGATCGCGCGCGGCGAGGATGCGGCCAGCGTGGTGAACGACGCAATCGTCGCGTTGAACGCGGCGGGCTTCGCGGTCGATTATGTCGAGCTGGTCGACGCCGAGACATTGGGGCCTGCGTCGCCCGATCGCCCCCGTCGTCTGCTGGCGGCGGCGCGGATGGGAGCGACGCGGCTGATCGACAATATCGCGGTTGCCGGCCCCGGGCAGGGTTAACGGCACCATTAACCATTTGGTGACAGGCCTCGCGCTATCCCTCCGAATCGCAATGATGCGACAACGGGGGCGACAATGGGCAGCAGCCTGAGAAGTGCGCAATTCCTGATCGAAAGCCGACTGCGCGACGCCGCGCGGGGTGATGCGACCGCCCTGTACGAACTCGGCATCGCCTATTCGACCGGGACGGCGGGGGTGGGCGTCGACATGATCGAGGCGCACAAATGGTTCAACCTTGCCGCGGTCAGCGGGTCCGAGGCGGCGCAGGAATGTCGCGCCGAAATCGCCGAGGACATGACCGCGCGTCAGGTTGCCGAGGCGCAGCGTCAGGCGCGGGCCTGGCTGGCGCTGACGCAACGCCGGGCGGCTTAAAGCGGCGCTTGTGGTGTGACGGCACGCTCAAGGAACATCCGGGTTCCTGCGGACGCAGAAACCCGGAGCCACGAGCGATTGCCCGTTTGACCCCGGGCTCCTGCATCCGCAGGAGAACGATCGGCCGGCGGCTTACTCCGCCGCCTTCCCAACCTTGGCTACGGCCTTCTTTGCCGCCGGCTTTTTGACCGCTGGCTTCTTGGCCGGCGTCTTCGCGTCCGCCGTCTTGCCCTCAGCCTTTGCCGGTGCCTTCTTCGCCGCCGCTTTCTTGGGCGCGGCCTTTTTCTTCTTGGGCGGTGCCGCGGCCGCGCGGTCGTCGATCAACTGGGCGGCTTCCTCCAGCGTCAGCGCGTCCTGCGCGATCGACTTGGGGATCGTTGCATTGGTCTCGCCATCGGTGACGTACGCACCGTAGCGCCCCTCCATCAGCTTGATCTCAAGCTCGGTGCGCGGATGCTTGCCCAGCACCTTCAGCGGCTCGCGCGCAGCGCCGCGCGCCGGTCGCCCGCCGCCCGCCGCCGCCTCGGCCAGCTTGACCACCGCCGCGTTCATCCCCGTCTCGAACACGTCCGCCGTCGATTGCAGCCGGGCATATTTGCCGGCGTGCTTCAGATACGGCCCATATTGGCCGATCGCGGCGATGATCGGCTCGCCGGTTTCGGGATGCGTCCCGACCGTACGCGGCAGGCTGAGCAGCTTCAGCGCCCATTCCAGGTCGAGTTCACCGATATCCCTGGGGATCGACGCGCGCTTGGCCTCCTTGCCCTCGCCCAGCTGGATGTAAGGTCCGAACCGCCCCGACTTGCGCTCGATCGGCAGGCCGGTTTCCGGGTCCTTGCCCATCGTCTCCGGCCCGGTATCCTCGGTGCCATCGCCACCCGGCTGCGCGAAGCGGCGGGTATATTTGCACTCGGGGTAATTGGAGCAGGCGATAAACGCGCCGAACTTGCCGCCGCGCAGCGCGAGGCGTCCTTCGCCGCAGTTCGGGCAGAGGCGCGGATCGCCGCCGTCCGCCTTGTCGGGGAACAGATAGCCGCCAAGGAAGATGTCGAGTTCGGCGGTCACCTCGGACGGCTTCTGCTCCATCACCTCGGACGTGCGCGGCTTGAAATCGCGCCAGAACGCTTCGAGTACGGCCTGCCATTCGGCCCGGCCGCCCGACACATCGTCCAGTTCCTCCTCCAGCTCGGCGGTATAGTCGTACTCGACGTATTTCTGGAAAAACCGTTCGAGGAACGCAGTCACCAGCCGGCCTGATTCCTCGGCATGGAAGCGGTTCTTCTCCAGCTTCACATAGCCGCGATCCTTTAGCGTCTTGACGATTGAGCCATAGGTCGACGGACGACCGATCCCCAGTTCCTCCATCCGCTTCACGATGGTCGCATCGGAAAAGCGCGGTGGCGGCTGGGTGAAATGCTGCTCGGCGTTGACCGATTTCTTGGCCGGTGCGTCGCCCTCGCGCATGCGCGGCAGGCGGCGGGCATCCTCGTCCGCCGTATCGTCGGTGCCTTCCTCGTACAGCGCGAGATAGCCGGGGAACAGAACGACCTGGCCCGTCGCGCGCAGCACGTTGCGCCCGGTGCCGTCGGCCAGCTCGACCGCGGTCCGCTCCAGCCGCGCCGACGCCATCTGGCTGGCCAGCGCGCGCTTCCAGATCAGGTCGTACAGCCGGGCGTGATCACCGCTGCCCGACTTGTCCTTGGCGAAATCGGTCGGACGGATCGCCTCATGCGCTTCCTGCGCGTTCTTGGCCTTGGTCTGGTACTGGCGCGGCTTGTCGGGGACATAGGACGCGTCGTAGCGGTTGGCGACGGCGAGGCGCGCGGCGGAAATCGCGCTGCCGTCCATCTGCACGCCGTCGGTCCGCATATAGGTGATCGCGCCGTCCTCATACAGGCTCTGCGCGATCCGCATCGTGTGATCGGCGGAAAAGCCCAGTTTCCGCGAGGCTTCCTGCTGTAACGTCGAGGTCGTGAAAGGCGGCGGCGGGTTGCGGGTGGCAGGCTTCGTTTCGACGCTCTGGACGCTGAAGCGGCCATCCTCGACCGCCTTCTTGGCGGCCAGCGCATCGCCCTCGTTGCCGATCGACAGCCGGTCGAGCTTCTTGCCGTCCCACTGCACCATCCGCGCGGTGAAGGGCGTGCCGTCATGCTCCATGCCGGCCGTCACCGACCAGTATTCCTGCGCGGTAAACGATTCGATCTCGCGCTCGCGGTCGACGATTATCCGAAGCACGACCGACTGGACGCGCCCTGCCGACTTGGCGCCGGGCAGCTTGCGCCACAGCACCGGCGACAGGGTGAAACCGACCAGATAATCCAGCGCCCGGCGCGCCCGATACGCGTCGATCAGGTCGGTATCCAGCTCGCGCGGGTTCGCCATCGCGGTCGTCACCGCCGCCTTGGTGATCGCGTTGAACGTCACCCGCTGCACGTCCTTGGGCAGCGCCTTGCGGCCCCGCAGCACCTCCTGCACATGCCAGCTGATCGCCTCGCCCTCGCGATCCGGATCGGTCGCGAGGATCAGGCGGTCGGCGGTCTTCGACAGGTCGGCGATGGCCTTCAGCTGCTTGGTCTTGTCGGCGTAGTTTTCCCACGACATCGCAAAACCGTCATCGGGATCGACGGAGCCGTCGCGCGGCGGCAGGTCGCGGACATGCCCATAGCTGGCGAGAACCCGGTAATCCGAGCCAAGATATTTCTCGATGGTCTTCGCCTTGGCGGGCGATTCGACGATGACAAGCTGCATGGTGTTCTAAAGCGTCCTTACGTGTACGCGCGAGGATGACGGGTCGCCTTTAGCCGCGTCAAGCCGGTGGCGGTAGGGGCGACGGGTTCAGGACAGGCTGACCCGCCCCCCGGCGTGACGCTCCAGCCGGCCGGCGAGTTCCAGTTCCAGCAGCACGGTCTGGACGATCGCCGGCGCGGATCCCGATTGGCGCACCAGTTCGTCGACGCTGACCGGGACGGGGCCGAGCAGCGCGGCGACCCGCGTTCGATCGCGCTCGCTCGCGTCCTCGGGCGGGGGGCCGGCATAGCTGCCGGACGGTGCCCGAACGCTCCGTGGGTCGATCGGCCGGATCTGTTCCAGGATGTCGTCGGCGGTCTGGATCAGGGTCGCGCCCTCGCGGATCAGCAGGTTGCACCCTTGCGCGCGCGGGTCGAGCGGACTGCCGGGCACGGCCATGACCTCGCGCCCGGCCTCCGCCGCCAGTCGTGCGGTGATGAGCGAGCCGGATTTCGGTACCGCCTCCACCACCACCGTGCCGCGCGCCAGCCCGGCGATGATCCGGTTGCGATAGGGGAACAGGCGTGCGCGCGGTTCGGTGCCCGGCGGCTGTTCGGCGATCAGCAGGCCGTCATTGGCGACGTGGTCCTGAAGCTCGCGGTTTTCCGGTGGGAATACGATGTCGATGCCGCTGGCGATGACGCCGATCGTGCCGCCGCCAGGGCCGGTTCCAGCGCCCAGCGCGCCGACATGCGCGGCGGTGTCGACGCCCCGCGCCAGTCCCGACACCACCGTCGTCCCGCTCTCCGCGAGCGCATGGCCCAGTTCGCGCGCGAACCGGACTGCGGCGGCCGACGCGTTGCGCGCGCCGACGATCGCCACGCAGGGGCGCATCGCCAGCGCGATGTCCCCGCGACAGGTCATGACCGGCGGCGCGTTTTCCAGTTCGGTCAGCAGCGGGGGATAGTCGGGATCACCGATGAACAGATACCGCGCGCCCAGTTTCGCGGTCGCCGCCATCTCGCGTTCGATGACGTGGCGGTCGGGCAGGGCGGGGGCGTTGCCGCCGCCGCGCCGGGCCAGCATCGGCAGGGCGGCGATCGCGCTGGCGGCATCGCCGAAGCGCGCGATCAGCTGGCGATAGGTGACCGGGCCGATGCCGGTCGTTCGGATCAGGCGAAGCCGGGCGAGATCCGCCTCGATCACGCCCGGTCCTTTTTGCGCCCGATCCGCGGCTCGGTCCCATCCAGCAGCCGGCCCAGATTGTCACCGTGTTTCCACAACACGATCAGCGCCAGCGCAAGGAGCAGCAGGACCAGGTCGAACCGGCCGAATACCGCCGCCGCGACCGGCGCGCTGATCGCCGCCGTGATCCCGGCCAGCGAGGAAATCCGCAACGACGCCAGCAGTCCGAGCCAGACGACGGCATAGACCACCCCGATCGGCCAGTGCAGCGCGACGACGATACCCATCAGCGTCGCCACCCCCTTGCCGCCGCGAAAGCCCAGCCAGACCGGGTAGCAATGCCCCAGGAACGCGGCAGCGGCCGCCAGCGGCGCGTTGCCCGGCCAGACGTGCGCGACGATCAGCACCGCCGCCACGCCCTTCAGCATGTCCAGCAACAGGGTCGCCGCCGCCAGCCCCTTGCGGCCGGTGCGCAGCACGTTGGTCGCGCCGATGTTGCCCGACCCGATCTGACGCAGGTCGCCGGCCCCGGCGACGCGCGTCAGGATGATCCCGAACGGAATCGACCCCAGCACATAGCCGAGCAGCAACGACAGCGTCGGTGCGATCCAGATGATTTCAGTCTGCAAAAGGCCCCCCGTGTTCCCTTTATAACCCAAGGTTGCGCAGGCGCAAACGTCATGGATCAATGTCGACCGGACCGCCGCCGGCATGTCTTCCTGGCCGCGTCCCCTTTGCCGGGTCGGTGCCACGCGCTATGGCGCTGCGATGCACGACGACCGGCCGATCCTGTTCTTCGATTCCGGCGTGGGCGGCCTGTCGATCGTCGGGCCGACACGCGCGCTGCTGCCGACCGCCCGGTTCGTCTATGCCGCCGATTCCGCCGGTTTTCCGTACGGTACGCGCAGCGAGGCGGAGATCGCGGCGCGGGTACCGGTTCTGCTGGGGCGTCTGGCGGAACGCTATCGCCCGCGGCTGATCGTGATCGCCTGCAACACCGCGTCGACCATCGCGCTGCCGGCAATCCGCGCCGCGCTCGATTTGCCGGTGGTGGGGACCGTGCCGGCGATCAAGCCGGCGGCCGGACTGAGCGTGACGCGCACCATCGGCGTGCTCGGGACGGAGGCGACGGTCCGCCAGGCCTATGTCGATGACCTGACCGCCCGGTTCGCGGCCGATTGCACGGTGCTGCGTCATGGATCGGCCGAACTCGTCGCGCTGGCCGAGGCGCACCTGCGCGGTTTGCCGACGCCACCGGACCGGTTCGCGGCGGTGCTTGGCGGCCTGTTCGATCAGCCGGGGGGCGACCGCATCGACGTCATCGTCAACGCCTGCACCCATTTCCCGCTCGTCGCCGATCATCTGGCCCGTGCCGCGCCGCATCCGGTCCGGTTCGTCGATGGCGGGCCGGGCATCGCGCGACGGATCGCATGGCTGACGCGCGACAGCGTCTGGCCCGACCGTGGTCAACGCTCCGGAAACGACGATGTCGCCGTCTTTACCCGGTTGGGCGATCCGGAACTTGCACTGGCCCCGGCACTTGCCGCGCGGGGCTTCGGGCGGCTGGAGTCGCTTTAGGCGGCGATGGCCTGCGGCACGCGGGCCATGGCGGCATAGCGATCGGCCAGCTCCAGATGGATGCGCCGGATCATCGCATCGTCGCTGCGCGCGGCAAGCGCGCGTTCCTGCTGTTCGCGACGGGTCAGATAGGTCTGGCTGGCACGCGGATCGGTGTGGGTCTGCATCGTTGGATCCTCCAGTTGCGGTAACGGGAGCACGCCGTCTCTCAGTCGCGGGTCCGTCGACACCATGCCGGGCCGGATGTGCCGCGATGACCATGGTGTATCACGCGCGGACCCCAGCGCCTATTGATCCACGGCAGTTGATCCACGGCAATGTGCCCGGTGCGGCCATGGAGCGTGCCGGGCCTGGCCGGGCCTGGCCAAGCTTGAGTGCCGGGGTCGATCACACCCAGTGTTCAAATCCGCTGGAAACGCAGCGGCGAGGGGCGTAGACGGTCGGGTCATGAGCATCAGCGCTACCGGCGACGTCCGCGTCGATTATACCCGAGTCTTCGCCCAGGCGATCGACCGGCTGCACGCCGAGGGGCGTTATCGCGTCTTCATCGACATCCTGCGCAACAAGGGATCCTATCCCAATGCGCGGTGCTTCGCGGGCCATAACGGACCGAAGCCGATCACCGTGTGGTGCTCCAACGACTATCTCGCGATGGGCCAGCACCCCAAGGTGATCGCGGCGATGGAAGAGGCGCTGCACGACGTCGGCGCAGGCTCCGGCGGCACCCGCAACATTGGCGGCAACACGCATTATCACGTCGATCTGGAACACGAGCTTGCCGACCTGCATGGCAAGCAGGGCGCGTTGCTGTTCACCAGCGGCTATGTCTCGAACGAGGCGACGCTGTCGACGCTGGCCAAGGTGTTGCCGGGCTGCGTGATCTTTTCCGACGAACTGAACCATGCGTCGATGATCGCGGGGATTCGCGGTTCCGGCTGTGAGAAGCGTGTGTTCCGCCACAACGATCTCGCCCATCTGGAGGAACTGCTGGCCGCCGAGGATCCGTCGGTGCCCAAGCTGATCGCGTTCGAAAGCGTGTATTCGATGGAGGGCGACGTCGCGCCGATCGCCGGCATCTGCGACCTGGCCGACCGGTACAACGCGCTGACCTATCTGGACGAGGTCCATGCGGTCGGCATGTACGGCCCGCGCGGCGGCGGCATTTCGGAACTTGACGGGCTGGCCGACCGGCTGACCGTGATCGAGGGGACGCTGGGCAAGGCGTTCGGCGTGATGGGTGGCTATATCGCCGCGGACCAGACGATCATCGACGTCATCCGCAGCTATGCGCCGGGCTTCATCTTCACCACCAGCCTGTCGCCGGTGCTGGTCGCCGGGGTACTGGCCAGCGTTCGCCACCTGAAGGCATCGAGCGTCGAGCGCGAGGGGCAGCAGGCCGCCGCCGCCCGGTTGAAGGCGATGATGGCCGATGCCGGCCTGCCCGTCATGCTGGGCGACACGCACATCGTGCCGCTGATGGTCGGCGATCCGGTCAAGGCCAAGAAGATCAGCGACATCCTGCTCGCGGAATACGGGATCTACGTTCAGCCGATCAACTACCCTACCGTGCCGCGCGGCACCGAGCGCCTGCGCTTCACGCCCGGCCCGGCGCACAGTCCGGCGATGATGGTCGAACTGACCGAGGCGCTGTGCGAGATCTGGGGCCGGCTGGAACTCCGCAAGGCGGCGTAGGAGCCTCCCGACGCGCGGAGGGGGTGAACACCCTCTACAGCGCCGCCGCCAGCAAGGTCAGCCCGCCAAGCCCGAGCGATAGCGGCACGCGCAGGCCCATCCACCCGGCGGGGGCATAGCCGCCGGCCACCAGCGCCCGGTCGACCGCAAGCGCGCCGATCAGGGCGACGCCCAACATCACCAGCGACGGTCCCGGCCAGGCGAGGCCGACAGCCCAGGGCCAGGCACTCGCCAGTGCGATCAGCGACGGGGTGACCGCGGCGATCCAGATCCAGCGCGGCGGATGGTCCGCGCGTGCCGCCAGCCCCCACCACAGCCCGCCGAGAAAGCTCAGAATGACGGCGGCATAGGCATAGCCGAGCGCCAGCGCGGAGAACCGTCCCTGCGCATCGCCGGTCAGCAGCAGCAGGATCACCGCCCCTTGCGGCAAGAGGCCCGAAAGGCCGAGCAGACGGGCGATCGGCGGGATGCCGCCTGCTGGCGGGGAGGAAGGGGCGCGTGTCATCGACGACCCGGATAGAGCGGCGCCCGCCCGGCCTCAAGGCCGGATAGCCGTGTTCTCATGCCTGACCGGTATTTGCCGGGACAAGGGACGATCGACCGATGCCGGCTGTAAAAGCCCGGCGAACGCGGACCGGCTTCGGCTGACGGATCAAGACAATGCGCCACAACCGGTCGGGGTTGCAGCGCATTTTGTCGATGCTTCGCGATGGTCGGGGCGGAACGTGGCGATGGCCGGTCCCGTCCCGGGGCATCAGGGCATCATCACCGTGTCGATGACGTGGATCACGCCGTTCGACTGGTTGACGTTGGGGATCGTGATCTTGCCCATACCGCCCTTGGCATCCATTATCGCCCAGCCCGAACCGGCCTTGTGGAACGACAGCGTGCCGCCCTGGACGGTCGTGTAGGTCGCGGTGCCGCCATTCGCCTTGGCCTTGGCCGCGATCTGCGCCGCGGTGATCTTGCCGGGTACGACATGATAGGTGAGGATCGACGTCAGCGTCGCCTTGTTCTCCGGCTTCACCAGCGTGTCGACCGTGCCGGCGGGCAGCTTGGCGAAGGCGGCGTTGGTGGGCGCGAAGACGGTGAACGGACCCGGACCCGACAGCGTCTCGACCAGACCGGCGGCCTTCACGGCGGCGACCAGCGTGGTGTGATCCTTCGACTTGGATGCGTTCTCGACGATGGTCTTGGTCGGATACATGGCCGCGCCGCCGACACGCGGGTTGCTCTGGGCGCTGACGACGGCGCTGCCGCTGATGACGAGGGCGGCGGCGATCGACGCGATACGCAGGGTCTTGGACATGGGGACGTCTCCTGTCACACCCCGGGGGAGGGTGCTTCGGGCGTAGAGACGGACAAGGGTGCCCGCCGGATGCATCAGACCCGTGCGAGGACGCCGGTTGCCACGACCGGGCCGGTCGGCAGCGCGGTCGGCGACCCGCCAAGCGGCTCGACCGAAATGGCCAAGGTGCCGCCGGGGGCAAGACGGGCACGATCCGCCGGTGCCAAGGTCATCGTCGCCGGCGCGGTATCCATCAGACCCAGCGAATGGGGAACGCCGTCGCCACCGATGATCCAGAGCTGCGCGACGCGGTCGGCGGCGGTTTCGGGGACGGCGGCGATCCGCAACGTGCCCGTTGCGCTGTCGAACGCGGCGGGAATGGCGGGCGTCGCCGTACCGGCCAGCGAGGCCAGCAGCAGCGGCTTTGCGGCCGGCGCCTGCGCGACGACGACCGGCACGCGGACGGGAACAGGATTCGGACGCAGGACAAGAACCATCGCCAGCGACGCGGCGATCGCGCTGGTGACCGCGGCGACCGACCAGCCGAAACTGCGCCGCACGGGCTTCGTCGCGACAGCGCTCGCGGCGGGTGCCGCGATCGACGCCATCACGCGCGGCTCCAGCGTCGCCGGTGCCTCGACGGTCGGCCACTGATCGTTGAACTGCGCGAAATAGCTGCGCCACAGGTCGACGTCGCGCGCGAAGTCGGGATCGGCCAGCACGCGGCGTAGCGCGGCGGCCTTCTCCGACCCTTCCAGCAGGCCAAGCGCCAGTTCGGCGGCCTGCATGTCGGGATCGGTTGATTCGGGCGACCCGGGGGTGGGGGGCAGGTCAGGCGTCACGGCCGAGGCAATCCTTCAACCGGGCAAGACCACGCCGCACCCAGCTTTTCATCGTCCCCAGCGGCACGCCGGCGCGTTCCGCCATGTCGGCATAGGTCACCCCGTCGAAAAACGCGGTGCGGATCGACGTCATCTGCCGTTCTTCAAGCTCCGCCAGGCAGGCGTGCAGCCGGTCGGCGTCCTGCCCGCTTTCCAGCACGGTCAGCGCGTCGGGTGTCGAATCGGCGATGTCGGGGGCCTCGTCCAGCCCGACCGCGCGGCGCGTACCCTGCGCGCGCCGCCAGTCGATCGCCCGGTTGCGCGCGATCGTCGCCAGCCATGTGATCGGGCTGGCCCGTCCCGGTTCCCACGCTCCCGCGCGCTTCCAGATCGTGATGTAGACGTCGTGCAGCACATCCTCCGCGGCCTGGCGTTCCCCGCAGATACGCAGACAGATGCCAAATAGCTTCGCGGAGGTCAGCGCATAGACGTCCTTGAACGCCGCGCGATCCTCCTCGCCGGTTCGCAACAGGGCTTCGGCCAGCCGTGCGCGGGCGGCATCGGCATTGGCGGATGGGGAAGCGATGGTGCGGGTCACGTCGCACGTTCTAGCGGGGCTTTCAGGCGCGGCAATAGCCTTCGCCGGGTTTCACGGTCAGGCAGTCCGTCTTGCCGGCGAGATATTTCAGGCCGGTCGCCGCCCCGTCGGTCGGGCGCAGCATCAGCGACTGGCCATCGCGGGTGAAGGCGATTCCGCCGCCGCTGGCGGTGCCGGCGAACGTGCCCTTGTGATCGAGGTCGTACTGCATCGTCAGCGTATACGTACCGGGCCGGTCGCCGCTCGCGACGTCCAGCACCATACCCTCCACCCCGACCCATCGTCCGGTCAGGTCCGGCATAGCAGCAGCCGTGTCGGTGTCGTCGTCGCCACCCTCGTCCGCCGGGACCGCTTCGGCCCCGTCCAGTGCCGCGCCGTTGGCGGTGGTCACGACCGCGCCCTCGGGCACCGGCGTGTCATTGGCAGGAATGTCGGCCGGTTTGCAGGCGACCAGGCCAAGGATCGCGATCGCCAGCAGGGGCAGCGGGGACATCGTCATTATGCAGAGCCTTTCGTCGTCAGCCGGTATGCAAACCGCCAGCACGGCCCGTGCGTTCCCGCACCCCGTCGCGCCTGTCCTTTACGAACAGGTGTGGCAATTGCGCGCCTGTCGGCGTAAGGGCGCGCACAGCCGGCCGAACCGCAGTTGCAGGAGCGCCTAAATGCGTATCGCCATCGCGTCCGATCACGCAGCCTATGGGCTGAAGGCCAGTCTCGTCCAGTGGCTGCGCGACGAGGGGCACGACGTGCTCGACCTGGGGCCGCATGACGACGCCCGCGTCGACTATCCCGATTACGGTCGCAAGCTGGCCGACACGGTCGCCGCCGGCGATGCGACGCGCGGTGTCGCGTTGTGTGGCTCCGGCATCGGCATCGCGATCGCGGTCAACCGCAACCCGGCCTTGCGCTGTGCGCTGGTGTCGGAGCCGCTGTCAGCGACGCTGGCGCGCCAGCACAACGACGCCAATGCGATCGCGATGGGTGCGCGCCTGATCGGCGACGACATGGCCAAGGCCTGCCTTGTCGCTTTCCTTTCCACCGATTTCGACGGCGGCCGCCATCAGGCCCGCGTCGACAAGCTTGCCTAGTTAAGGATCCTGCCATGAGCACCCAACCCCGCGACCTGCATGACGTCCAGCCCGACGGTTTCTTCACGCGCGGCCTTGCCGACGCCGATGCCGCGGTCTTCGCCGGCGTCGCCGCCGAACTGGAGCGCGAACAGACCCAGATCGAACTGATCGCGAGCGAGAACATCGTGTCGCAGGCGGTGCTGGAGGCGCAGGGGTCGGTCTTCACCAACAAATATGCCGAAGGCTATCCGGGCAAGCGCTATTATCAGGGCTGCGCGCCGTCGGACACCGTCGAGCAGCTGGCGATCGATCGCGCGAAGCAGATCTTCGGCTGCGGCTTTGCCAACGTACAGCCGCATTCGGGCGCACAGGCGAACGGCGCGGTGATGCTGGCGCTGGTCAAGCCGGGCGAGACGATCCTTGGCATGAGCCTCGACGCCGGTGGTCACCTGACGCACGGCGCGCGCGCGGCCATGTCGGGCAAGTGGTTCAACGCGGTTCAGTACGGGGTCGATGCCGAAACACATCTGATCGACTATGAGCAGGTCGAGCGCCTTGCCATCGAGCACAGCCCCAAGCTCATCATCGCTGGCGGCTCCGCCTATCCACGCCAGATCGACTTCGCGAAGTTCCGCGCGATCGCCGACAAGGTGGGCGCATATTTCATGGTCGACATGGCCCATTTCGCCGGCATCGTCGCCGCCGGCCTGCACCCGACCCCGTTCGGCCACGCGCATGTCGTGACGACCACCACGCACAAGACGCTGCGCGGGCCCCGTGGCGGGATGATTATGACCAATGACGAGGCGCTGGCCAAGAAGTTCAACTCGGCGGTGTTCCCCGGGCTTCAGGGCGGGCCGCTGATGCACGTCATCGCCGCCAAGGCGGTCGCGTTCGGTGAGGCGCTGCAACCCGATTTCAAGAGCTACATCGCCGCCGTCGTCGAAAACGCGAAGGTGCTGGCCGCGACGCTGAAGGAGCGCGGCGCGGACCTGATCGCGGGCGGCACCGACACGCATCTGGCGCTGGTCGACCTGCGCCCGCTCGGCATTTCGGGTCGTGACGCGGACGAGGCGCTGGAGCGCGCCGGCATCACCTGCAACAAGAACGGCATTCCCAACGATCCGCTGCCGCCGGTCAAGACCAGCGGCATCCGCGTCGGCTCGCCCGCGGGCACCACGCGTGGCTTCGGTCCGGCCGAGTTCCGCGAAATCGGCCACATGGTCGCCGACGTGCTCGATGGCCTAGCAAAAAAGGGCGAGCATGGGGATCCGCAGGTCGAAGCGGACGTTCGGACCCGCGTGCGCGCCTTGTGCGCGCGGTTCCCGATCTATCAAGGATAAACCCATGTCGAAGATCGAAGACATCCAGAACGACGTCAAGAGCACCCCGGATCTTGGCAAGAGCATGGCCAAGTGGAGCGCGCTGGGCGCCGTCGTCGCAATTCCCGTCCCCGTGATCGGCCCGATCTTCGGCGCACTCGCCGGGGCCGGCTATGCCTATTACAAGGGCAAGAAGAAGGTCTGAATGCGCTGCCCATTCTGCGGACATGAAGACAGTCAGGTGAAGGACAGCCGCCCCACGGAAGACGGGGTGGCGATCCGGCGCAGGCGGCAGTGCGAGGGCTGTGCCGCCCGTTTCACGACGTTCGAGCGAATCCAGTTGCGCGACCTGTTCGTGCTGAAGAGCGAGAGCCGGCGCGAACCGTTCGATCGCGACAAGCTGCTCCGCTCCATCTCGATCGCCGCGCGCAAACGCCCGGTCGAGGCGATCCGACTGGAAAAACTGGTCAGCGGTATCCAGCGTCAGCTTGAGACGACCGGCGAGAGCGAAGTGTCGTCCAAGCGGATCGGCGAGATGGTCATGGACGGGCTGAAAGTGCTCGATTCGGTTGCCTACATCCGCTTCGCCAGCGTGTACCGGGACTTCAGCGAGGCCCGCGATTTCGAGGCGTTTGCCGGGACCGTGGAGGAAGTGGCGAAGGGGTGAGCGGCCATTTTTTGGTATAACCACCCCGTTCGTCCTGAGTAGCCGCTGAGCGAAGTCGAAGCGGCGTATCGAAGGACAGGTTGGAACACGACAACGCTGCTTCGATACGAGCCTTCGCTACGCGCCCGGGGGGCGCTACTCAGTCTCTACTCAGCACGAACGGATGAAGGTAAGCGGTGCCGACAAAGGCGTTGCATCGCCTTGTCATATCGAAGGGCCGAAAGTTTGAGTTTCTACGCTTATATGCTCCGGTGTGCCGACGGCAGCTACTATCTGGATCATACCGATGATCTCGAGCGCCGTGTAGGCCAGCACCAAGGCGGTGAGATTGCCGGTTATACCCAAGACCGACGCCCGGTATCGCTTGTCTGGTCACAGGATTTTCCGACCCGGCTCGAAGCGCTGGAAGCCGAAAGGCAGATCAAGGGCTGGACCCGTGCAGAAAAGGAGGCGCTGGTCGCGTCAGACCGGGAAGCGGTACGTCGCCCGTCTGGCAAGATGTTCGACACGCCATCAAAATCCGTGGAAAACGTCGCCACGGTCGTTCCTCCCACGCCACCCCCCGTCATCATCCTCGTGCGCCCGCAACTGGGTGAGAATATCGGCAAGGCCGCCCGCGCGATGCTGAATTTCGGGCTGGTCGAGATGCGCCTCGTCACGCCGCGCGATGGCTGGCCCAACCCCTCCGCCGGTCCGGCCGCAAGTGGCGCGGATATCGTGCTGGAACGCGCGACCGTGTATGACAGCGTCGCCGCCGCGACCGCCGATTGCGCGCACGTCTACGCGACGACCGTGCGCAAGCGCGGCGTGACCAAACCGGTGGCGACGCCCGAACTGGCGGCGGCGGCGATCCATGCCGGCCCGGGCCGCAGCGCGATCCTGTTCGGGCCGGAGCGGTCAGGGCTGGAAACCGATGACGTGGCGCTGGCGCGCACGATCATCACCGTGCCGATCAATGCCGAGTTCGGCAGCCTGAACCTGGCGCAGGCGGTCATTCTGGTCGCCTATGAATGGTCGAAGGGGCAGGGGCTGGCCCAGCCGCCGCAGGTCGACCTGCCGCCGCCCGCCTCGCAGGAGGAGCTGGACGGCATGATCGGGCAGCTGGATGCCATGCTGGAGGGGACGGGATTCTATTTTCCTCCGGACAAGATCACCACCAGCAAGCGGACGCTGCGCACGTTGCTGACCAAGCCGGGCTGGTCGGCGCAGGAGGTGCGGACGCTGCGCGGTGTGCTGTCGTCGCTGTCGGGCAAGAAGCCGCGGATCGTGCCCGAGGTCGTGAAGACGGATTAACGCTGGTCGAACGCGGCCAGCTCATAGGTGATCGACGCCTCGACCAGCGTTTCCCACATGGCGGCGACCGCGTCGGCGGGGATCCCCAGCCGCGTGGCTTCGGCGACGGCCTGGTCGATCACCTGTGTCTTGCGCGCCTCGTCGCGCACCGCGCCGCGCATCGGTTTGATCCGGGCGGCGGCGTCCATATAGGCGAAGCGCCGGGCGAGCAGCGCGACGAGATCGCGATCGAGCGCGTCGACACCGGCGCGCACCTGCGCCATGGTCGTGCACGCGGGGCCGGCAAGAATGGTCGTGGTCATGGGACCGCGTGATAGCCATCCGGCCGGGCTTGTCCACGGGGCGTGCGGATTCACGGCGGGCTTGCATCCGGGCCGAGGTGCGTTATCCCCTTGATCCAGATACGGATATGAAGGGCGAATGTAACATGACGACCCTTAAGACACTCTCGACCATGACGCTGATCGCGATGGCGACCACGACGGCCGTATCCGCGCAGGGGACACCGCAGGTCAAACCGCCGGCGGAAAAGAAGATCTGTCGGGCCAATACGGAAACAGGCTCGATCCTGTCGCACCGCCGTTGCCACACGCGCGCGGAGTGGACGCAGATCGACCGTGAGAGCGGCCAGCGCAATGCCAAGGAGGTCGAACAGTTCGCCAACACCGTGCGGCGTCCCGACGGCACCGGCTTTAGCGAATAGCGGCGCATTCGGGAGCAACCGGCACGGTCCGCTGCTTAGACTCGCGCGGGGCCACCGGCTGACCGTGCGCCTGCGTGAATGACCCCGCATCCCGGCGAGGCGGCGATCGGTCTGTCGTCGCCACGTCGACCGGACGAAGCCGGGCGATATGTTGGACGGCGGTGTGGCGACGACACGGGAAGGCGGCGTGCCGGCAGGCTTACCGCAATCCCTTGGCCTTCAGCCATGCTTTCAGCCGCCAGGGTTCATCGGTCTGGATGACCGTGACCCCCTTGTCGACCAGCACCCCCCAGACGGCGTCCGGATCGGTGATCGCGCGCGTGTCCAGATAGGGACCGGACAGGTTCATCGGCGTGCCCGTCGCGATGTCGCGCGCCATCGTGTTGACGAACAGACGCGCATGGGTCGTGCCGGTTTCTGCGCGGGCGGTGTCGATGACGGTGGGCGTGTCGAAGATCAGCTGGATCGCCGTCGGGCGCAGCGCGGCCGCGCGACGGAGCGCGACCGCTGATGGAACCCGGGACCCGCGTTCCAGATAGACCGGCTGCACCGCAATGCCAAGCGTCCTGGCGCGTACGATGACTGCCGGATCGACGTCGATCGGCACATTGAGCACGACATCGCGGTTGGCACGGGCGGCGACGACGGCGGTGATGATCCGATCCAGTCCGGCCGCCTTGACGTCGATGTTGATCAGCGCGCGTCCGCGGATCTCGGCCAGCGCCTGTGCGAAGGTCGGCACCCGTCGCCGGGTGAGCGCGCTGCCCGCCCCGCCGCCGCGGTCGCGCAGCCGGAGCCGCGCGACCTGTGTCGATGTCAGGTCGGCCACCGCGCCATGACCGTTCGTTGTCCGATCAACGGTTTCGTCGTGCATCAGCACCAGCACGCCGTCACGGGTGGTGCGGACGTCGATCTCAACGATGTCGATCCCGTCGGCGATACAGGCGCGGATCCCGTCGAGCGCATTTTCAGACGCCTTCTTCCAGCAGGCGCGGTGCGACGCGACCAGTACGGTCTGCGTATCGTCATGCAGCAAACGCCCGAGCGGGGTGTCTCGCGCCTGCGCCGGCGCGCTGGCGACGAAAACGACGGCAGCGGCCAGCATTGCCGCTACAAGGGACCAGCCCGCCTTCACCACTTGTAGCTCAGTGACGCGGTGTAAATCCGCCCGAAGAGTGGCCGCGCATAGATCGCCTCGCTGGTGCCCTGTCCGCCCAGCGTGTCGACGCGCGCATTGCCCTCGGTCAGGCCGACCGTGTTGGTCAGGTTGCTGACATGCGCCTGAAAGCCGATGCGGTCGGTGATCTGTGCCATCAGGTTCAGGTCGAGCGTGGTGAACGCCGGCAGCGCGGTGACGTTGGTATAATCCACAAAGCGCCGGCCGAGGTGATAGACCTGCGCCGACAGTTCGATCGGCCGCTGCGCGACGTCGAAATAGACGGTCGGCGTTGCGGTGAAGATGTATTTCGGAATCCGCGACAGCTGTTTGCCCTCCAGCCCATCATACGCGATGCCCGTGGCGACGTTGACGAGGCTTTTCGTTTCGGGCTGTTGCACGGTTGCGGTGCCGGCAAGGCTGAAGAAAGACACCGGACGCCAGTTCATGTCCGCCTCGATGCCATAGGTTTCGGTCTTTCCGATCAGCGACAGCACCTGCACGTTGCTGCCCGCATCGAGCACGATCGCATTGGTCGACAGGTCGTCGAACTTGCTCCAGAAACCGACCACGCCGAAACTCAGGGTGCGGAACGCGGTCCGAATACCGCCTTCGCCCTGTGCGATCGAGGTGACCGGCAGGTTCTGCGTCTGGTAGACGTTCTGGAGCCGCGGCAGCCGCTCAGACGCCGTGTAGCGCGCGAACAACTGGACCCGCGGGTCGATCTTGTACTCCGCGCCGACCGTCCATTGCAGTGCGCGACGGCGGTCGCGCCGGGCGGCGAACGCGCCCGTCAGGCCGCCGACATTGTCGTCGGCCAGGGTCGCCGCGTTGCCCAGGTTGCGCGTCGTGTTGGCGTACACGCCGCCCTTCGCGTCATAATAGGTGTAACGCAGCCCGGCATCCACGCCGAACTTCCCGAACTTCACCGAATCCGCGATGTACGGCGACAGGTAGAACCCCTCGGCATGACCGCGGGTAACGCCGTTGCCGTACCGGACGAAGCCATTCTCGGTCACCGATCCGACAACCTGACCCGCTGCAGTGTAGGCAACCACGTTCAGAAGATCGGGCTGGTTCTTCACGTTGGTCAGGATCGTGTTCTGCAGCCGGTCCTGGTCGAAATCGAAGTGATTGAAGTAGACGCCGAACGACAGGCTGTGCTGGCCAAGCGTACCGCCGAGCAGACCGTCGCTGTCATCGAAGACCTTGCTGACGCGGAAATCATTGGCGATCGTCTTCAGGTGGGTGCGTGTCGTCCACAACCCGCTTTCAAGCACCAGGCCGCCGGTTGCCGATGGGTCATATGCCGCGCCGGTCGCCGCATTGGTGAAGCCGACGCTTGCCACGTTCGCGCCGAAGCCCGCTTTCGCACGCGCCAGCTGCGTCGTCAGATAGCTGGTCGCGACCGCCGGCGCGGCACCGGAAAACAGGGCGTTGTAGCCGACCCGGGCGTCGGTGTAGCGCGTCTTGTTAGTGACGGTCAGGCCGGGGCCGGCGTCCCACGTCACGAACGCACCGGTTTCAAATACCCTGGTGTGGATACCATCGGCGAGATCCTCCGACTTGTTGATCGCCTGGCTGCCGAAGAAGGTGCGTTGCGTCGTCTTGCGGAACGCAGGCGACAACAAGGTGCCATCAAGCGGATCGATCAGCCCGGCCAGCGAGGTAGACGGACTGGCGGGATTGGCGAGCGGGATCGGATTGTAGAAGGCGGTCCGGTCGTTCAGATATTTGCCGTCGATGTCGATCCGCACGTCATCGAGCAGGAACGACAGGCTGCCGCGGATCTGCCCGCCCTTGTCCGCCGTGAACCCCGGCTCGCGATATCCGTCGTCGCGGCGATAGAAGCCGCCCAGGCTGTACAGCACCTTGTCGCTCACCGGCCCGGCCGCATAGCCGTCGATGCGTGCGAAGGCGTGATTGCCGCCGGTCACCTTGATCTGGCCTTCGGGCGTCGTCGTGCCGCGCCGGGTGATGGCGTTGACGGTACCGCCCGGCGCGTTGTTGGCAAAGATCGGCGACGTACCGCCGCGCACGACCTCGACCCGGCTGGTCATCAGGTCGAGCGAATACAGCGTGTCGATATTGAAAAAGCTCTCCTGCGGCTCGTCGAACAGCGTGAGGCCGTCCTCCTGCAACTGGACGTAGAACCAGCCGCCGGCGGGAAGCCCGCGCACATACAGGTTCTGGCCGCCACCCTGCCCGCCCGACGGCTCGGCGGAAAAACCGGGAACGGTCTTCAGCAGATCGGCGGTGCTGATCGGCGCGGCACGGGCAATCGTCGCCTCCGAAAAGCTGCTGACCGCGAACGGCGCGTCGAGCCGGGTGCGGCCCGTCGGCGTGCCGGTGATGATGATCTCGTCGACAGTCTCGCTGGCGGTGGAATCGGTGACGGTGGAATCGGTGACGGCCGGGGCAGGCGTGACGGGAACCGGTACGCTGGCTTGCTGCGCGTAGGCGGAGCTGGCGCTCCCCAACAAGAGAATTGCCGTGGACAGGCGGATACCGGACGTCATTGAAGTGCTCCCCTTAGAATGCTTTTTGTATAGTATGCATGTTACATGACTAGTTTATGACGTAAAGCCCGATTAGGGGTAGGACATGAGTGGAACACCTGCCCGCATCGATCCCCTTGCCGTGCCGGTCAGCGCCGGCGGGCGGCAGCTTCTCGACACGATCTTTCGCGAGGGCGGAATCAGCCAGGCGGCGTTGACCCGTCGGCTGGGTCTGGCGCAACCGACCGTGGCGCGGCTGCTGCAAGGCTATGTCGGGGCCGGGCTGGTCACGCTGGAGGCGCGCAGGGTCGACCGGCCCGGCCATCCGAGTGCGACCGCGCGGATCGATCCGTCGTTTGCGTCGTCGCTGGGCGCGGCGATACTGAACGATGTCGTGTCGCTGACGCTCCTCGACTGCGCGGGCGGTGTGCTGGGCGAACGGCGGGCGGCGATGCCGAACGCGACGCGCGACAGGGTCGCGGCAACCCTTTGTGACTTCCGCGACGAACTGGTCACCGAATCAGGCGTCGATCCGCACCGTATCCTCGGGCTGGGCGTGGGTATCTCCGCGTTCTTCACCGGCGATGGCGGCAAGATGGTCGGTCCGCCCGCGCTGGAGGACTGGACGATGATCGAGATCGCGCCGTTCCTTCAGGATGCACTGGGCCTGCCGACGATCGTCGAGAATGACGGCGCGGCGGGGGCCGTCGGCGAAAGCCTGTTCGGGGTCGGCCGGACGGTGCGCGACTTCGCCTATCTCCACCTTACCAACGGTTTCGGCGGCGGAATCGTCAGCGACGGCCGGCTGTTCCGCGGCGCACGCGGCAATGCCGGCGAGTTCGGCGGCATCTGGACGGTCGGCGCACTCGGCTATCCCAACCTGGATCGGCTGCTGGCGCTGGTCCGCGACGGCGGTGCCGGGTTCGCCGATCTGGAAGCCATGCTGCCGGAGATCGCCCTGACGACACCGGGCGTGGCGCGCTGGCTGGACGAGGCGGTGCCGGCGTTCGCCACGCTGTCGGCGATCCTGGGCTATGCGATCGACCCGCAGGCCGTGGTCATCGGCGGACGCCTGCCCGCCGCCGTCGCCGATGCGCTGGTGGCACGGATCACGCTGCCGCGCGCGCCCAACCGGCACGGTGCCGCCCCGCCGGTCCCGGTCGTGATGCGCTCACAGGTCGCTGGCGATGCCGTCGCGCTGGGCGCGGCGATCATGCCGATCCAGCGCGCGTTCCTCGCCTGAAAACACGACTGGCGTACGATACCGCGATGACCGCAATCCCGCCGGAAAGCGTCAGCAGGGCCATGGCCGGGATCAGCCGGCTTCCGTCGTCGCGATACTCGGTGACGCTCAACAGCTCGCCAAGACCGATCGCCGCGACGGCAAGCGCGACCTTCGCCGTTGCGGTCAGCCGGGCAAAGGCCGGCGCGGCGTTCAGGGGGCTGCCGGTCGCCACCGCTGCCGCGAACATCGCCCAGATCGACGTTCCCAATCCACCGCTGGCCATGCCGATACAGGCGGCGGCCGACCCGATCGCACCACCAGTGGCCGCCAGGGCACCGATTATCAGCAACCCTCCGGCGACGCACATCGCCATCGTTTCGCCGGAACGGCGTATCATCGCCAGCCAGATCGGTTGGGATATCGCCGTGCCTATCCCCAATATGAGCAGGAGCGGCATGGGCGAGGCGCCAGGCGCATAAGTCGCCATATAGGGCGCGAGTTTCGAGAACGCCGGCACCGTCAGGCAAACGATCGCCATGATCGCCAGCGGACGTCCGATCGACGCCTGCGCCGATGATGGCACAGCATATCGGCTTTCAGGCAGTCCGCGCGTCGCGCGCCACAGCCATGCTGCCGAGGCCAGCGCCACACAGGTTCCGGCCGCGACGAGGACGATCGCCCGTATCCCGCTGTATGTGGGCACGCTTGCCGCCAGCGATATGGTCACCAGCGCGCCTGCACCGGCCGCTGTCCGCGCCGACGCGGCCTTGCGTTGTTCGTCGCGGGACCAGTCGATGAGGCCCAGCATGCAATTCTGGGGAAGATCGTAGAACACATAGGCGAAACGATAGAGGATGTTCGCGACGATCACCGTTGCCAGACGCAGTGTTCCGATCATGCTGGCGGCGGCCAACAGGACCATGAGCGCCATCAACGAACCGAACGCGCCGATGATCTGCATCCGTCCGGCCCGTCGCGCGCTGGCAAACCAATGCCGGCGGTTGGCCACCACGACATCCATCACCGCGCCGACCATCAGTCCGCAGGCAATCGCGCAGCCGGCCACCACCCCGTGTAATTCGAGATATTCGGTCAGGTAGAAGGCGAGCAGCAGTTCCGACCCGTTCCACCACAGGCTCTTCCCGAAATGCGCCGTCGCGTAGCCCGTGACGGACAGGGTCCGCGGTCGCCCGGTCATGAGTGCGGCGTGGTGCATCGCTGCCTCGTATAGACCGCATGTGACGCGAAGAAGATGCCTGATCCTGAACGACGGCACGTCTCGTTCGCACACCAACATGTCGGCTACCGGATATCCGTCCCGCCTGCGGAATGGGTGTGGATCGACCGTGGGCGCGGTCAACCCAATGGCACGGGCTTCGGCGAACAGGGGGAGTCGAGCGCAACCGGCACGGTCCGCTGCCTTGACTCGCGCGCGGCCACCGGCTAACCGCGCGCCTTCGTGAATGGCCCCGCACCCCGGTGAAGCGGCGGCCCTGCCTTTTCGTCATTCGGAAAACCAGCAGAGCGATGACCGGGATGGCCGGTGCCGCAAGGCGTCGGCTCGTCATGAGCATTTACCAAAGGACACTGTATGTCGAAGCGGCATAGCGCGAAGTACAAGCTTGATCGTCGTCTGGGCGAGAATATCTGGGGTCGTCCCAAGAGCCCGGTCAACAAGCGTGAATACGGCCCCGGCCAGCATGGCCAGCGCCGCAAGGGCAAGGTCAGCGATTTCGGCATCCAGCTGCGCGCCAAGCAGAAGCTGCGTGGCTATTATGGCGACGTGACCGAGAAGCAGTTCCGCGCCTGCTACCACGAAGCCGCGCGCATGAAGGGCGATACCAGCCAGAACCTGATCGGCCTGCTGGAGCAGCGTCTGGACATGATCGTCTACCGCGCCAAGTTCGCGCCGACGATCTTTGCCGCGCGCCAGCTCGTCAGCCACGGCCATGTCCGCGTCAACGGCGTGAAGTGCAACATCGCATCGCGTCGCTGCTTCGTCGGCCAGGAAATCTCGCTTGGCTCGAAGGCCAAGGAAATGGCGCTGGTCATGGAGGCGCAGAGCCTGGCCGAGCGCGAGATCCCCGACTATGTCGTCGCCGACGGCACCGACAAGGTTACCTTCACCCGCGTGCCCACGCTGGATGAAGTTCCCTATCCGGTGAAGATGGAACCGAACCTGGTCGTCGAGTTCTACTCGCGCTAAGTCGTAGATTGCTCGCGGCCCAGTGGCCGCGAGCATTTTGCGACCGGCCGGCGGGACCGAAAGCCCCGACCGACGGCGCTGCTTCGCCGCGACGCTCCCCCGGCCAGAATGAAAAAAAAGGGCGGTCCCATCCGGGATCGCCCTTTTTTCATGTCATGCCCTCGTCACAGCCCCAAGGTCTTGCGCAGGAACGCGTCCGACTTTGCCAGCATCTGCGCGCGGACGGTGTCGTCGGCCAGTTGATGGTCGAGCTGGCGATATTCGATATATTCCACTGATTTGCCCGCCTCGCGCAGACGATCCGCCATCAACCGCGATTCGCCTACCCCGACATTCTGGTCACGATCGCCGTGAAACATCAGGACCGGTGCGGTGATCGCCGCCGCGTTCTGGGCGGGGGATCCGGCGCGGACATGCGGCCCTCGTCCGATGAAGGCGTCGACCATCGGGTAGCTGGCATAATCGCGCGCTTCACCACGGAGTGTTTCGAGGTCGGTTACCGGGGCGATGGCGATGATGGCCTTGAAAAGGGTCGGGTCTAGGACCGCCGATTGCAGGGCCGCGTACCCGCCATAGGACCAGCCGACGATGGCCAGCTTCGACGGCGCGGCAATACCCTGGGACACCAGCCACTGGCCGCCTGCGTTCACGTCGCCGACCGCGATGCGCCACGACTGGAATCCGTTTTTCTGGAACCACGCGTTGCCATAGCCGGTCGAGCCACGGAAATTGGGTTGAAGGACCGCGTAGCCCCGGTTGGCGAAATATTGCGCCAGCCAGTCGAAGCCCCATTCGTCGCGGGCCCCCGGCCCACCGTGCGGCATGACGATCGCCGGTAGTCCCTTGCCGGAGCTGCCGGGCGGCAGCGTCAGATAACCGGGAATGCTCGTACCGTCGCTTGCCGGGAAACGGACCGCCTGCACCTCGGCCAGCGGGGTGACCGCCAGCAGCGACCGGACCGGCGCGATTTCACCCAGTTTGCGGGCCGTCTTGTCGAACAGGTAATATTTGCCCGGATCGGTGTCGGACCCGGCGAACAGCACGAGTTTGGATTCATCCGCGGTTGCATCGACGAACGTGACAAGCGGTGTCCCCCGCAATGTCCTGGCCAGAGACGCGCCTAGCTTTTGCAGATCGGGATCGAAGAACACCGACTGGCGGCGATCGGTCACGAAACTTGCGCCCACGACGCGGTGCTGGCGCCCGATCCGGATGAGTCCATCGACATCGACTTGCGGGTTGGCATAAACAAGGTCGCGTTTCAGGCTGCCGTCGAGTGCGATCCTGAACAGTGCACGACGACTATCCTGTTCATCGAAACCGTAGACCACATTCTGCGCGGCATCGACCGCCTGCGGATTGAATCCCTCGCTCAGGCCCGCGCCGATGGTCAGTGTGGCAAGCGGCAGCCAGTCGCGGCTGTCCGGCTTGCGATAGGAATAGACGATCCGGTTCTTGTCGTACCCGCTCTCGGTGCGCGACCGTACGCCAACGATCCGGACCACGCCGCGCCCGTCAGTGATATATTCGACCGCACCGCCACGCGGAGGCTCCACGATGGACCGCTTCAGGGTCGTGGTATTCACGCGCTCGACCGCCAGTCCTTCGCGGCGCTGTGCCAGCATGGTCCCGGTGGAATATTCGGGAACGACGGCGCGGGTCATCAGCACAGATCCATCGTCGGCGTCGGGCAGCCAGTCGATGATCTCGCCGCCGTTCTGTGCGATGGCGAGCGCGCTGGAACTGGTGCGCGAGCTGAGTTGAGTGACGCCACCGCCATCGGCATTGAGCGCGATCACGCGGGAATATCCGATTGCGCGGCTCGAATCGTCCGCGCGGAGTTCGACCGTGCAGACCAGCCGTACCGCCGTCGACCAGTCGCAGCCGGCCAGACGGTCGAGGGTGCCCTCGCTGGCGAGAATCGTCTTCGGCGCGCCGCCGTCCAGCGAAATGATCGTCAGTGCCGCGCCGCGCGGGCTGCGGGCCTGGATCAAGGCGATCCGCTTTCCGTCGGGCGCTATGCTGGCGCTCAGCACGTCCTCCCGCTTGCCGAATGCGTGGGCTGCCTGCTCCGCTGTTTCGGGCGCAGCGAAAACGGGCGTGGTCGCACTCATGGCGATGGCCCCGGCCAGCACACCCAACGTTGTGAACCGCATATCTTTCCCCTTTCCTATTGGTGTAGCGCGCCATCAAAGGGACGCAACCAGGGCGTGCTTGCGCCGCTGTGGCGGGAATGCGAGACGTGTCGCAACGATCAAGGGGACCCGCATTGCGCCACATCCTGTTCACCATCGCTCTGCTGTCGGCGTGCAGCGTCACCGCGCAGACCGCGCCGATTTCTGTCGAGACGCTGAAGACGGTGACGCAGGTGCTCTCGTCCGACGCCTATGAGGGGCGCGCGCCGACGACGCCGGCGGAGGACAATACCATTGCCTATATCGCCGATCAGTTCGCGAAGGCGGGGCTGAAGCCCGGCAACAACGGCAGCTGGTATCAGGACGTACCGATGGTCGAGATCACCGCGCAGGATGTCCGTCCGTTCACCTTTACCGGCGGCACGACGCCGGTGACGATGGCGTACCGGGCCGACATGGTGGCCGGTACCTACCGCGTCGTGCCGCGCATTGAGGTGACGGACAGCCCGGTCGTGTTCGTGGGATACGGGATCAACGCGCCTGAGAAGGGCTGGAACGACTATGCCGGCATCGACGTGAGGGGCAAGACCGTCGTCATCCTGGTCAACGATGCCGACTGGCAGACGATGACGCGCGCAGGACCGTTCGAGGGGCGGGCGATGACGTGGTACGGGCGCTGGCCGTACAAATACGAGGAAGCAGCGCGGCAGGGGGCGGCCGCGGCGATCATCGTCCACGATACCGAACCGGCCGCCTATGGCTGGTCGGTCGTGCAATCGTCGTGGACCGGACCGCAGCTGGAGCTGGACGAGAAGGGCGATCATCTGGACCAGAGCCAGGTCATCGGCTGGATGCAGAAGGCGAGCGCCGAGACGCTGTTCGCGAGCGCGGGCAAGGATTTCGCCGCGCTGTCGGCGGCAGCGTCGCGCAAGGGTTTCAAGGCGGTGCCGCTGGACGTGAAGTTTTCGACCGGCTTCACCAACGCCATCCGGCGTCAGGCGTCGAAGAACGTCATCGGCGTGCTGCCCGGAACGCCCGCCGCGCAAGGAGGCGCGCCGAGCGACTATGTCCTCTACACCTCGCACTGGGATCATCTGGGCCGGTGCGACGCGGTAAAGGGCGACGATATCTGCAACGGCGCGCTGGACAATGCGAGCGGGATCGCCGGACTGGTGGCGCTGGCCCAGGCGCAGGCGAAGGCCGGGCCGGCGAAGCGGTCGATCGCGTTTCTGGCGGTGACGGCGGAGGAATCGGGGCTGCTTGGCTCACGCTATTATGCCGAACATCCGGTTTACCCGCTGGCGCGCACCGTCGGCGGGGTGAACATGGACGTGCTGAACGTGCGCGGCGCCACGCGCGATTTCGTGCTGACCGGGGCGGGCAAGTCGCAGATCGAGGATATGGCCAAGGGGCTTGCCGCGGCGCAGGGCCGGACGATCAGCCCGGAGGCCAATCCGGAACGCGGCAGCTATTACCGGTCCGACCATTTCAGCTTCGCCAGGCTGGGTGTGCCGATGCTGGCCGGCGGCAGTGGTGAGGATCTGGTCAAGGGCGGCCGGGCGGCGGGTCATGCCGCGACGCTCGACTACATCGCCAACCGCTACCACAAGCCGCAGGACGAATATGACGCGACCTGGGACTGGTCGGGCGCGGTGCAGGATCTGGACCTGTATTACTGGCTGGGCCGGACGCTGGCGAACGGGACGACGTGGCCCAACTGGTATCCGACCGCCGAGTTTCGCGGCGTGCGCGACCGGAGCCGGGCGGGGGTGAAGTAGAGGGCTTTCCCACCCTCTCCAGCCTCTCTCGAGCGTCGTCGAGAGGCTCGCCTCCTACCCGAGACGAACGGAGGGCAGCGCGGCGATAAAGGGAGATCAGGCAAGCGGCACACCATGGCCCCCTTCCAGCCAGCCGCCCATGCCGCTAAAGCCCCTGGCCATGACGAAGACCCTACCCCCCGCCGAATGGGCGCATCACGATGCCGTATGGATCGGCTTTCCCAGCCACCCCGAACTCTGGGTCGAGGATCTGGAGCCGGCGCGGGCCGAGGTCGTCGCCTTCGCGCGCGCGGTTCATGCGGCGGGGCGGGGCGAGCGTGTCCTGCTGGTCGCCGCCGATGGCGAGGCGGGCGTGGCCGCGACCGCACTCGCGGGCGATTTCGCCGAGATCGTCGTGCAGCCGTTCGGCGACATCTGGCTGCGCGATACCGCGCCGATCATCATGGCCGACGGCACCGCACGCGCATTCCAGTTCAACGGATGGGGCGGCAAGTACGACCTGCCCGGCGACGACGACATCGGCCTGCGACTGGCGGCGGCGCGCGGAATCGCCGCGACCCCCTGCGACTGGGTGCTGGAGGGCGGGGCGATCGACGGTGACGGCACCGGCACGCTGGTGACGACGCGGCAGTGCCTGCTGAACGCCAACCGCAACCCGCATCTGACGCAAGGCGATATCGAGCAGCGGTTGCGCGACGACCTGGGTATCGACCGGATCGTCTGGCTGACCGACGGGCTGCTGAACGACCATACCGACGGGCATGTCGACAATCTGGCGCGCTTCGTGGGCCCGGGCCGTGTCTGTATCCCGGAACCGGCGGAAAACGATCCCAACTGGCAGGTCTATGTCCACGCGACCGAGGCTGCGCGCGCCGGCGGGCTGGAGGTCGTGCACATCCCGTCGCCCGGCCGTGTCCTGCGCGACGACGATATCGTGCCGGCCAGCTACATGAACTTCTACATCGGCAATGCCGCCGTCATCGTGCCGCTGTACGGCGCGGACAATGACGATGCGGCGGTGGCGGCGGTGCAGGCCCTGTTCCCGGACCGGGTGGCGGTGGGCCAGCGCGCCGACCATATCCTGACCGGCGGCGGCAGTTTCCACTGCATCAGCCAGCAGATCCCCGGCTGAACGGAATTGGGCGCGTTCGCTATTCGCGCTGTCCTGTCCGGGCTGATCGTCGCGGCGATTGCAATGATCGCCCGACGCAGCCCGGCGGCGGGCGCGGTGATCGCGTCGCTGCCTTTGCTGTCCGTGCTGGGCATGATCTGGCTGTGGCGCGATACGCAGGACCGTGCCTTGCTGGCGACGCATGCCGAGGCGACCTTCTGGTACGTCCTGCCGTCTTTGCCGATGTTCCTGCTGATCCCCGCGCTGCTGCGTCACGGCGTTCATTTCTGGATCGCGCTGATCGCGGGTTGCGCCCTAACGTTCGCCCTCTATCTCGTGACCGCCACCGTCGCCGCGCGGTTCGGCGTCACGCTCTAGGATCCACGTCATGACCAAGATCACCGTTGCCGCGCTGCAGCTCGCGTTTGGCCCCGATATCGACGCGAATATCCAGAACGTCTCGCGGCTGGTGCGCGAGGCGGCGTCGCGCGGCGCGCAGGTCATCCTGCCGCCCGAACTGTTCGAGGGCGAATATTTCTGCCGGGTCGAGGACGAGGCGCTGTTCGCCAATGCCGCCCCGGTCGGCGAGCATAAGGCGGTGCTGGCGATGCAGGCGCTGGCCGAGGCGCTGAAGGTGACGATCCCGACCAGCTTCTTCGAGGCGGACGGCCCGCATCACTACAACAGCCTGGCGATGATCGGCCCGGACGGCGAGGTGCAGGGCGTCTATCGCAAGAGCCACATTCCCGACGGGCCGGGCTATGAGGAGAAATTCTATTTCCGCCCCGGCAACACCGGGTTCAAGGTGTGGCCGCATCCGGCGGGCAAGCTGGGTGTCGGTGTCTGCTGGGACCAGTGGTATCCGGAAACCGCACGCGCGATGATGCTGATGGGCGCGCAGATCCTGTTCTATCCGACCGCGATTGGCAGCGAGCCGCACGACACGTCGCTTGATACCGCGCGGCTGTGGCGGCGGGCGATGGTCGGCCATGCGGTGTCGAACGTCGTGCCGATCGTCGCGGCCAACCGGATCGGCGTCGAACACGGCCAGACCTTCTATGGCACGTCGTTCATCGCCGACGAGCGCGGTGACATCGTTGCCGAACTGGGGCGTGACGACGAAGGCGTGATCGTCGCCACGCTCGACCTCGACATCGTCAAGCGCCACCGCGCCGCCTTCGGCTTCTTCCGCGATCGCCGGCCCGATCTGTACGGGCGGCTGGTGCAGGATATCTGACGAGGTTGCTACGCGAAACCGATCGGGGGCTTGTCGAAAAACGCAAATCATTGATAAACAATGGAAATAGGAAAACCGTGCCCCCCTTGCCGGTGTAACCTTCGCAACCTTTACGCGGGCAGCGATGCCCGCAATTCCAGTGCCCGCGCGAACACATCCTCGAACATCTGCGCGGTCAGCCGCCCGGTGTTCGTGTTGTAGCGCGAGCAGTGATAGCTATCGATCAGGATACGGCCATCGGGCATCGTGTGTTCGGCGAGGTGACCGAACTTGGCCTTGGGCAGGCGACCACCGAGCGTCTTGACCGCCGACTGGTGCGCGATCTGGCCCAGCGCGACAAAGATCCGGGCTTTCGGCAGGTCGGCGACCTGACCTTCGAGGAACGGACGGCAGGTGCGGATTTCCTCCGGCGTCGGCTTGTTCTGCGGTGGCAGGCATTTCACCGCATTGATGATGCACACGCCGTTCAGCGCCAGCCCGTCGTCGGGCTTGGCGTTGAAGGTGCCGGTCGACAGGCCGAACTTGGCCAGCGTCTCGAACAGCAGGATGCCGGCGAAATCGCCGGTGAAGGGACGGCCCGTGCGGTTCGCGCCGTGTTTGCCGGGGGCAAGGCCGATGATCCCGAGCCACGCCTGCGGATCCCCGAACGCGTTGACCGGCGCGTTCCACCAGGTCGGAAACTCGGCGCGCAGTTCCTCGCGGAAGGCAACGAGGCGCGGGCAGCGGGGGCAGTCGTGCGGCGGTTCGCTGTCGGGCAGCGGGCTTGGTGCGAAGTTCATGACAATCGGTTAGGCTGACATGATGCCGACCACAACCTTCGCGCCTGTCACAATCCCTGTCGCACTCTATGCGATCGCCCTCGGATCGAACCGCCGTACGCGCCACGGATCGCCGGCCGCCACGCTGCAGGCGGCGGTCGCCACCCTGGGGGGAGTGATCGCCTGTTCGCCGGTCCTGACGACCGCGCCGGTCGGTCCGTCGGCACGCCGGTTTGCAAATGCGGTCGCGCTAATCGAGAGCGCGGAGGCGCCGCCCGCGCTGCTCGACCGGCTGAAGGCGATCGAGCGCGCCTTTGGTCGCCGGCGCGGGCAACGGTGGAGCGCGCGGCCGATCGACCTCGACATCGTGCTGTGGTCCGGCGGTATGTGGAGTGATTCGCGGCTGACGGTACCGCACCGGCTGTTCCGCACGCGTGACTTCGTGCTGCGCCCGCTGGCGGCGGTGGCCCCGCGCTGGCGTGATCCGCTGACCGGGCTCAGCGTGATGCACCTTGCGCATATGGTTGACCGACGCCGTCCGCATCCCTAGGTGCGCGTGTCACCGATGGCGGGGGTCCGTAGCTCAGTTGGTAGAGCAAGCGACTTTTAATCGAGAGGTCCCGGGTTCGAGCCCCGGCGGACCCACCACCGGAAATCTGTGCAAGACCGCAGAATGGTTTGCCATGAAAGGGCGAAAGCCCGGTGGCGACGTCGGCTAGGCGGCTGTTTCGGTTAACGCGACAATCTCGAAATCGAACGTGCGCCAGCCACGTTGCCTGGCGGCGTCGGCCGTGGCAGCTTTCAGGCGCATCGCGTCCTTCAGTGCGGTGACATGGCCCCAGAACACCTCGGCTTTGCCGTCGTCGCGTTGCGCGACGATGCGCCAATAGTGGGTGAATGGTGCCGCGGTCGGCCCGATCGTCTTTACATACCCGTCGGCCATCGTGGCGGTCAGGTAACGCTTCCGTGCTTTCGGCATGGCGTTCGATAGCGCCATCATCGTGTCGGGTACCAGCGAGATTGCGCGGCCTTCACCCGTTCCGAAGCGATCGAGCAATGTGATTCGCGTTTGATCGCCCTGATTCTCTGTCGGCGCAGCGGGTGAGGCGTCCCGACGCTGCACTTTTTCACCGGGTGAAAATGGCGAAAATCCTACGGTTTGGTGACATGCTGCCACAAAACTGAAAAATGGGTTTGACGTGTGGGGTGGTTGGACGTAGAGGGGTTTCACCGCAGCGGTTGACCGGATGGTTGGTCGGGTGGTTATCGAAATTGAGATGC
>NZ_LMKL01000001.1:0-812500 GCF_001421505.1 Sphingomonas sp. Leaf17 | reverse complement strand
GTTTTTAAATCGATGCCGTGAGGTATCCGGTTTCGGGACATCTGGACGACCTGCGCAAGCGGGACGGGCTGGGTGGACTGGCAAACCGGTATTCTCACTAATTCAAGGCTGAGTAATATCATCCGCACCGATTTGGCATTTCCATCAAGGTATTGCTTTGATGGAGGCCTGAAAACCACGCGACACTGCTCTGCCGAGTTTCGTGTCATCCGCAAGGATGATCCAGTGTTGTCGTTGGTGGTGTGGACTCTCAAGCGTGAGGTAAGGGCAATTCGTGGATGCCTTGGCGCATACAGGCGATGAAGGACGTGGCACGCTGCGATAAGCGTCGGTGAGCTGTGAGCAAGCATTGACCCGACGATTTCCGAATGGGGAAACCCACCTATCCGATTAATCCGAGCCGCATGGTGACATGAGGTTTGGGTTAATTGGGTGAGGTATCATGTAGCTGAATAAAATAGGCTTCGTGAAGCGAACCCGGCGAACTGAAACATCTCAGTAGCTGGAGGAAAAGACATCAACCGAGATTCCGTTAGTAGTGGCGAGCGAACGCGGACCAGGCCAGTGCCTGAATTTCAACTAGCAGAACGATCTGGAAAGTTCGGCCATAGCGGGTGACAGCCCCGTATGCGAAAGTGAGAATTCAGGACTCGAGTAGGGCGGGACACGTGTAATCCTGTCTGAACATGGGGGGACCACCCTCCAAGCCTAAATACTCGTATGCGACCGATAGTGAACTAGTACCGTGAGGGAAAGGTGAAAAGCACCCCGATGAGGGGAGTGAAACAGTACCTGAAACGGATTGCCTACAAGCAGTTGGAGGGCTTTTATGGCCTGACAGCGTACCTCTTGCATAATGGGTCTGTGACTTAATGTATCAAGCAAGCTTAAGCCGATAGGTGTAGGCGCAGCGAAAGCGAGTCTGAATAGGGCGCCAGAGTTTGATGTATTAGACCCGAAACCCGGCGATCTAGGCATGACCAGGATGAAGGTGCGGTAACACGCACTGGAGGTCCGAACCGATTAACGTTGAAAAGTTACCGGATGAGTTGTGTTTAGGGGTGAAAGGCCAATCAAGCCGGGAAATAGCTGGTTCTCCGCGAAAACTATTGAGGTAGTGCCTCGAGCGAATACCATAGGGGGTAGAGCACTGGATGGTTGCGGGGGTCGCGAGACCTACCAACACTAACCAAACTCCGAATACCTATGAGTACTACTCGGGAGACAGACGGCGGGTGCTAAGGTCCGTCGTCAAAAGGGAAACAGCCCTGACCTACAGCTAAGGTCCCCAAGTCGTGTCTAAGTGGGAAAGCATGTGGAATTTCCAAAACAACCAGGAGGTTGGCTTAGAAGCAGCCATCCTTTAAAGAAAGCGTAACAGCTCACTGGTCTAAACAAGAGATTCTGCGGCGAAGATGTAACGGGGCTCAAGACACGCACCGAAGCTTAGGGTGTGATTGTTTACAATCACGCGGTAGCGGAGCGTTCCGTAAGCCTGTGAAGCGATCTGGTAATGGGTCGTGGAGGTATCGGAAGTGCGAATGCAGACATGAGTAGCGATAAAGAGGGTGAGATGCCCTCTCGCCGAAAGACCAAGGGTTCCTGCGCAAGGCTAATCCGCGCAGGGTGAGCCGGCCCCTAAGACGAGCCCGAAGGGGGTAGTCGATGGGAACCACGTTAATATTCGTGGGCCTGGTGGTGTGTGACGGATGGTGTGTGTTGTCTGACCTTATCGGATTGGTCAGGCTTCGAAACTGTCCCAGGAAATAGCCCCACCGTATAGACCGTACCCGAAACCGACACAGGTGGTCAGGTAGAGTATACCAAGGCGCTTGAGAGAAGTGTCCTGAAGGAACTCGGCAAATTGCCTCCGTACCTTCGGAAGAAGGAGGCCCCATGTAAGCGCAAGCTCTCATGGGGGGCACAGGCCAGGGGGTAGCGACTGTTTAGCAAAAACACAGGGCTCTGCTAAGTCGGCTTCAAGACGACGTATAGGGCCTGACGCCTGCCCGGTGCCTGAAGGTTAAGTGGAGGGGTGCAAGCTCTGAAATGAAGCCCAGGTAAACGGCGGCCGTAACTATAACGGTCCTAAGGTAGCGAAATTCCTTGTCGGGTAAGTTCCGACCTGCACGAATGGCGTAACGACTTCCCCACTGTCTCCAGGACATGCTCAGCGAAATTGAATTCTCCGTGAAGATGCGGAGTACCCGCGGTTAGACGGAAAGACCCCGTGCACCTTTACTGCAGCTTCAGAGTGGCATTAGGAAAGAACTGTGTAGCATAGGTGGGAGGCTTTGAAGCATCGGCGCCAGCTGATGTGGAGCCATAGGTGAAATACCACCCTGTTGTTTTCTGATGTCTAACCTCGATCCATTAGCTGGATCAGGGACCCTCTGTGGCGGGTAGTTTGACTGGGGCGGTCGCCTCCTAAAGAGTAACGGAGGCGCGCGATGGTGGGCTCAGGACGGTTGGAAACCGTCTGTTAGAGTGCAATGGCATAAGCCCGCCTGACTGCGAGACTGACAAGTCGAGCAGAGACGAAAGTCGGTCATAGTGATCCGGTGGTCCCTCGTGGAAGGGCCATCGCTCAACGGATAAAAGGTACGCCGGGGATAACAGGCTGATAACCCCCAAGAGCTCATATCGACGGGGTTGTTTGGCACCTCGATGTCGGCTCATCACATCCTGGGGCTGGAGCAGGTCCCAAGGGTTTGGCTGTTCGCCAATTAAAGTGGTACGTGAGCTGGGTTCAGAACGTCGCGAGACAGTTTGGTCCCTATCTGCCGTGGGCGTCGAAATTTGAGAGGAGTTGACCCTAGTACGAGAGGACCGGGTTGAACGTACCTCTGGTGTACCTGTCGTCGTGCCAACGGCGCAGCAGGGTAGCTATGTACGGACGGGATAACCGCTGAAAGCATCTAAGCGGGAAGCCTCCCTCGAGATAAGATTTCATAGAGCCGTGGAAGACCACCACGTTGATAGATCGGATGTGGAAGTGCGGTAACGCATGGAGCTAACCGATACTAATTGCTCTATTCGCGCTTGAGAGTCTCACACCATCAATGACAGCCCTGGCTCGTCAATGACGGTAACGGATGATACAAAAAGCCTTGATACAAAATAGTGCACGGCATCGATTTAAACCCCCTGTATCCCGCCCGCCGGCTCCATTGCCTGGTGGCTATAGCGTCAATGTCCCACCCGATCCCATCCCGAACTCGGCCGTGAAAGTTGACTGCGCCAATGGTACTATCGCTTAAGCGATGGAAGAGTAGGTCGTCGCCAGGCATTGAAGCCGACGGGCACATACAGACATGAAAAACCCATTCACAATACTACACAACGTCGCGGGGTGGAGCAGCCCGGTAGCTCGTCAGGCTCATAACCTGAAGGTCACAGGTTCAAATCCTGTCCCCGCAACCAACCTCAAAAACCCATTCACAATACTACACAACGTCGCGGGGTGGAGCAGCCCGGTAGCTCGTCAGGCTCATAACCTGAAGGTCACAGGTTCAAATCCTGTCCCCGCAACCAACCTAACTTGTTCAGCCTCAAGCGCACCAGCGTTTGGGGCTTTTTGCGTTCCGGATCCAGCACATCGCGACAGCATCGTGGGGCGCTCGCCGCGCAGGTCGATGGCAAGATCGCCGTCTTCCGGGGTGTCGGCGGGTGGCGCGATGCTGGCGACGCAACCAACCTAACTTGTTCAGCCTCAAGCGCACCAGCGTTTGGGGCTTTTTGCGTTCCGGATCCAGCACATCGCGACAGCATCGTGGGGCGCTCGCCGCGCAGGTCGATGGCAAGATCGCCGTCTTCCGGCGTCAGCACCACGGCCTCGATGAGCGCGCGTAACCGTTCGAACGCCTGCGCCTTCAGCGCAGCGTCCTCGAACGCCGCGGTCAACTGTTCGACCTTCTCGCGGTAGACGCGGCCTAGGTCCGGGGTAAGCAACTGGGATTCTGTGGATGCGGTCTGCCCGGCGTCCTGTTCGGCAAGTAGGACCTTGCGACGCTCATTCCAGGCCTTCATGTCCTCGACGAACATCGCTGCGTCGACACCCTTCAGGATGGCCGCCTTCGCAAGTGTGATCTGCCGGTCGAGATTTGCCAGTTCGACTTCGCGCTCCGGACGAGCGTTGACCGTCTCAGCCGCCAGGCGCCGGGTTTCCGCCTCATACTCGGTGAGGAATGCCGCGACGACATCGTCGCGTAGCATCTCGGTTGCCAAGCCCGCGAGCACGCGTGTGTCGAGATCGTCCTGGCGTATCGTCAGCCGGTTGCCGCATCAGGTGGGACCTTTCTTGGCAGCGCCTTGGCAGCCAAACCGGCTCTTGCCCGATTTGGCATAGCTCGCGCCACAGGTGCCGCAGGTCATCTTACCGGTCAGCAGATATCGCGGGCGCTGCTGTGCGAAGAAGGGCAGGGCAGGGGCCGTCGCTTGCGAGGTCGGTGCTCGCGTCAAGGTCGCCTGCCGGGCCTTAACTCGCTCCCATAGCTCGACGGGCACAATGCGCAGTTCGGGAGCCTCTATGACGTCGGCTCGCATATTTTCCGGATTGATAAAGGCGTGGCGTTTCCCGGTGTCCGGGTTCTTGCGACAGGTCTGCTTACCGTATGGCCGCCGGCCGACATAGAGTAGGTTGTTGAGGATACCGGTGCCACGCGCAGCGTTGCCGGTCAGCGTGTTCGGCGTCCATGCTGCGGCCTTGCCGAGAGGGTGCCTCCTTGTTTTGCCGCTACGTGGCGAGGGCACGCCCTTGGCATTAAGCCGCCGCGTGATGGTGATGGGAGACAGTCCCGCGGCATAGTCTTCGAAAATCCGCACCACGACCGCCGCCTCGGCAGGCACGATCTGCTGCAAGCCGCGTATGCGTTCGCCATTGCCGTCGTGCTCGATGCGCTTCTCATAGCCGTAGGCAGAGCCGCCGGGATTTTTACCCATGGCATGGCGGCGAATCAGCGCATCGCGCGTCTTCTCGCTCGTGGCGCTGAGTTGCTCGGCGTTGATGGTGCCCATCATGCCAATGTGCAGCGGCGTCACCCGGCCTTCTTTGCGCGTAGCTAGAATGATGCCACGGAACCGTAGGCGTTCGAACAGCATCGCGATGTCCGCCTGGCTACGCGACAGTCGGTCCATCGCGTCCGCGTAGACGATCTCAATGCCGCCCGCCTCCACCGCTGCCAGCAGTGCCTTCATCCCGGGGCGGTGTATAGTAGCGGCCGACTCCGCTGCCTCTGTGAAGCAAGCCACTTCGTGCCACCCTTCGCGCACAATTTCGCGTCGGCACATCATCAGTTGCGTTTCAATCGACTGCATGTCCTGCTTGTCCGTCGAAAAACGCGCATAGATCGCGCAGCGCATCATTTTTCCTCCATTTTTGTTCTCCGCATCTACGATGAGTGCAACTTCATAATCGTGGTCGTGTGTCAGCCGCGAATGCGGCCTTCCTTGCGGGTTGCCAGGGCAACGTCACGAAACCGCAGACGATCGAACACCATCGGGATATCAACCTGACTGCGCGACAGCCGGTCCATCGCGTCAGTGTAGACGATGTCGATTCCGCCCGCTTCGATGGCTGCAATGAGCGCACCCATACCGGGGCAATGCAAAGTAGCAGCCGACTTTGTCACGTCTGTGAAGCACGCCGCTTCCTGCCAGCCTTCGCGCACGATCTGCGTCGGCACGTCATCAACTGCGTCTCGATCGACAGCACGTCCTGCTTGTCTGCCGACAAACGTGCATAGATTGCGCATCGCATCATTTTTCCTTCATTCTTGCTTTCCGCATCTACAATGAGTGCAACTTCATAGTCATGGCGGCGTGTCAGCCGCGACTGCTTTGCGTTCCGCGTCGTGCTTCCGCGCGAGATCACGTGCCAGCAGGCGCGCAAGCTCAAGCGCGAGATTGTGTAGCGTGCAGGGCGGCTCGGACGGCATCCTCCCCAATTAAGGACTGCGGCGTCAGCTCGGCTCCAACCTACCCACAGGGTTACATACTGGACTAGGTTTCATGCACTCGTCCTGCGAAGGATTCACCGTTTGATGATAAGTAATTTACTGCACGCACGGACGAGAGATATCTTCTTAGGGCTGAAACCCAATCAGCCTATTGATCTGTGGGGAGCGTCCTGATTCACCGGTGGCGTGACGATGGAGGCGGTAGATGGCGTTGTTCTGGTTGTCGGACGAGGCGTGGGCGGCGATCGAGCCGCATTTGCCGAAGAACCAGCCTGGCGCCCGGCGTGTCGATGACCGGCGGGTGATCTCGGGCATCATCCACGTGCTCAAGGTCGGCTCGCGCTGGTGCGACTGCCCGGCGGACTACGGTCCGTCGACGACGATCTACAATCGCTTCAACCGCTGGTCGCAGCGCGGGTTCTGGGTTCAATTGCTCGCTGCGCTGGTTGACGCAGGCGTGGTGACGAAGAGCACCGCGATCGACAGCACGTACATCAAGATTCAGCGTGCAGCGTTCGGCGCAAAAGGGGGCGCTCGGCGCAAGCGATCGGGCGGTCGCGAGGCGGCTGGACCACGAAGATCCATGCGCTCACCGACGTCGTCGGCCGTTTCTATGCGCTGATGCTGACACCGGGCAACGTCAGCGACATCAAGGCCGCGCCCACCCTGCTCGAACGCGCCGGTCGCATGCGGTATCTGCTCGGTGACAAAGGCTATGACGCCGACAGCCTGCGCCGTTCGCTCCGTGAGGCAGGTGCTGTTCCCGTCATCCCCGGGCGACGCAACCGCAAGCGAACCATCCGCTATGACAAACAACGATACCGCGCTCGTCACCTCGTCGAGAACGCCTTGCTGTCGCCTGAAGGACTTCCGCCGCGTCGCTACGCGTTACGACAAGCTCGCCGCCAATTTCCTGTCCGCTGTCGCCCTCGCAACAGCTGTTGCCTTCTGGCTATGAATGAGTCTGAACCCTAGGAATTTAGAAGCGTCCAGTCCGCTACCGGCTTAGACTCTCGACTACGTGAGAGCTCAGCTTAGCGAGGCGATTGCGTCCGCTATCGCCAACAGTTGTCGTTCGCACTAGCCCGCGCGAACGGCAGGAAAGTCCCATTTCACGTCATTCATGAGATCAGACGGTTTTCAGTAACGCAATCCAGTCGTGACGTGGCGGGTCAGCGTTTCATTTTTAACAATCGCGAGCAGCTTTAATGTTAGGGTAGGTCGTCGCCCTCTGACGAACGGCATGACGGGCTAATGGTCAGCATCCAGACGATTTAGCATCGACAGTGTGTCAGCAAATTAAAGTGGCAGCATGTCCCCGCAACCATCCTAACTTGTTCAGCCTCAAGCGCACCAGCGTTTGGGGCTTGTTGTGTGTCGAGGCCCGCGCATTGCAAAAATGCTCGTCGGAGCCGTTGACCAAAATGTCCAGAACAGCGGCAAGGCGATGTAAGCGCGGTCTGAAGGCCGCCTTGTTATAGCGCCGGTGGTGGCGATGCTTATCGTTTTGCTCACCCGCCAGCAACTCACCACGCTTCTTTGGCAGTCCGCCGGACAAGCCGGCTCACGCCCGCTCTCAGAACCAGATTCTCACGCCGGCGACAAAGCTGAAACCACCAGTCCCGTCGCCGCGGGCCTTCGTCCAGCCGGCGGTGTCGCCGAATTGCCGTTCCCACGACACGCCCATGTACGGCGCGAATTCGCGGGACTTTTCGTACCGAAGCCTCAGGCCGAGTTCGAGGTTGGTGAGGCCAGATCCGATGCCGTCGCATCGCACGTCCTGGGCCGAGAAATTGGCCTCGACGCGGGGCTGGAGTACCAGGAACTGCGTTACCCGCTGATCGTACCATGCCTCTGCCCGGGCGAGAACATTGCCCTTGTCGGAGAGGAATATAGCGCCCTCGACGTCGAACCAATAGGGGGCCAGCCCCTCGATCCCGATCGTTGCGTAGGTACGCGACGGGTTGGGCGTGATGTCGTGGCGCACGCCCGCCTGAAGATTCCAGTACGGGTCGAGCGCGCGGCTGTAGAGGGCCTGCACTTCGGCGGCCGCAAGCGATTGACCGAAAAGACCTTCGCCCTCGCTTTTGAGGGTCAGGCGGTCGATATCGCCGCCGATCCAGGCCGCGCCGTCCCACCTGTAGCCATCCCGGCCGCTGCGCGCCTGATATTCGGCAAGATTGAAGAGAAGCTGATAATAGGTCATCCCGCCATGCTCGCGGCGCAGATCGCGGTTGGACTCGCGCATGATGTCTTCGCCGTAAAAGCGGGATGCGGCGAGCGTGGTGGATGGGGCAGGAGCCGGCGCGTTGCCCGGTTTCAGATCGGTGCCGACCGGCCGCGCCGCCATCCCGGGCATGGGTGCCCGGTCGTGCCGCATGGTCTGGCCGGGCGTCACCTCCATGCCCGGCATTGCCGACATGTCATGGCCGGCGTGCGGATCGGTCGTGTCTGCACCGTCCATGGTCATGCCCGGCATCGCGTGGCCGGCATGAGGGTCGACCACAGGCCGGGCCGCGGGCCTTACGGGTGCCTTTCTGGCTGGAGGCCTGACAGGAGCCTTCTTCGCAGCCGAGGGGCGTGACACGGTCGGCCGCTTCGCCGGCATCGTCATGCCCGGCATCATTGCATGGTCCATCGTCTGCGCCGTGGCGGGTGCCGTGGCGACCAGCGCGCCGATACCGGCCAGCAGCAGCGCCTTCACGCCGCGTCCCCCGTCACGGCGCGAACCTGGGCGACCTGCATCATGCCGGCGTGCATGTGATAGAGCATGTGGCAGTGGAACGCCCAGTCGCCCTCGTTGGCGGTCACGTCCCAGCTGACCATGCCGCCCGGCTGTACCATGACCGTGTGCTTCCTCGGGCTGTAGGCACCATGGCCCGTTACCAGTTCGAAGAAATGGCCATGGAGGTGGATGGGATGACCCATCATCGTGTCGTTGACCAGCGTGACGCGAACGCGTTCGCCGGCAATGAAGGGGATCGGTGCCTTCACCTCCGACAGTTTCACGCCATCGAACGCCCACATATAGCGTTCCATGTTGCCGGTAAGGTGGATCTGCACCGCGCGCGATGGCGCGCGCAGATCGGGATTGCGGTCCACCGCGACCAGATCGCGGTAGGTCAGTACGCGGTGCCCGACATCCTCCAGCCCCTGCCCGGGGTCACCGGTGCGATCCATCGGCATCGGTGAGATGGTCTGCACGCCCGGTCCCTTCCTGACGCCGGGCGCACGCGTGAAGTCGCGCATGTTCATGTCCATCGCACCGCCGCCGCCGCCGGCACCGTGCGCCATCTGCGAATGGTCCATCGCCGCGGCAGGCTGTTCAGCGGCGGTCGTGGCCCCATGGTCCATTCCGGCCATGGTGCCGTGGTCCATGCCCTGCATCGAACCGCCGCCCGACATCTCCATATCCATCCCCATGTCCTTCATGGTGGCGACGGGGCGCTTGCGCAGCGGGGGGACATCCGCGGCCATGCCCACGCGGGGGCTGAGCGTCGCGCGCGCCATGCCGGACCGGTCGACGCTCTCGCCGACCAGCGTATAGGCGCGCGCGTCCGTTGGCGTGACGATGACGTCGTACGTTTCCGCCACGCCGATCTGGAACTCGTCCACCTCGACCGGTCGCACGTTCAGGCCGTCCGCCTGGACGATGCTCAGCGTCAATCCCGGGATCCGGACGTTGAAGGTCGTCATTGCCGATGCATTGATGACACGCAGTCTCACGCGTTCGCCGGGCCTGAACAGCCCCGTCCAGTTATCCTGCGGGCCGTGGCCATTGACGAGGTAAGTGTAGGTCGAACCCGTCACGTCGGCGATGTCGGTCGGGTCCATCCGCATCCTGCCCCAATCGAGGCGATCGCGGAGCGGCTGGTCCTGGCCCTGCAACAGGCCCGCCAGTGTCTGCTGCTGCCGATTGAAATAGCCCGCCTGCTTCTTGAGCTTCATGAAGATGCGGTGCGGGTGAAGCGGGCTGTGATCGGACAGCACGATGACGTGTTCGCGATCCGACTGGATCGGGTCGATGCCTTTGGGGTCGATCACGATCGGGCCGTAAAGTCCCATCTGTTCCTGCAACCCGGAATGGCTGTGATACCAGTAGGTGCCGGCCTGCACGATCGGGACCGTATAGGTGAAGGTCGTGTGCTTCGCGATGCCGGGAAAGGAAACGCCGGGAACGCCGTCCATCTGGAACGGCACGATCAGGCCGTGCCAGTGGAGCGAGGTCTGTTCGTCGAGCCCGTTTTCGACATGCAGCCGCACGGTCTGCCCCTCGCGCAGGCGGATCAGCGGGGCGGGTACGGTGCCGTTGATGCCGATGGCGTGGCTCGGCCGCCCGTCGATCATCATCATCTGATGCGCCACCCGCAGCCGGATATCGTCCCCCGATACGGTCGGCAGCGGCCTGACGATACCCGCCGACACGGGTTGCGCCCATGCCGGCATATACGCGGAGAGGGCAACGCTTCCCCCTGCAAGACTGGCACCGCGCAGCACCTGGCGACGGTCGAAAACGCGCGACATGACAGCTCCCTGGGATCGGTCCGTATCTGGCCCGCCTCCCTATCTTACGCGCGATAGGTCCCCAACCCTTGGTTTGGCGTTCAATTTTTCGAGAAGGCGCGCGCGTGCCCGGTAGAGGCGGGTTTCGACCGCCTTCTGGCTGATGCCCAAGATCCCGGCCGTTTCGGCCTGTGTCAGCCCCTCGATCGTGCGCAGCACCAGCGGTTCCCGGAGAGTCATCGGCAGGGTCGCGATGGCGCGCGTCACCCGGTCCAGTTCCTGCCGGTCGGCGGCGGCATCGTCGATCGGCACCCGGTCGTCGGCTACCATATCGGTGCGCCCGTCCAGCGGCGCGGCCAGGGAAAAGAGCCGTCGAACGGCACGTCTTCGCGCCCAGTCCCGACATTTGTTGATCGCGATCGTCGACAGCCACGCCTTCATCGCCCGCTGTGGATCATAGCGGGGCAACGCCTGATGCGCCGCGACGAACGTCTCCTGCACTAGGTCGAGCGCTTCGTCGGTTTCACCGACGACGCCGCGGGCGAGGCGGAAGACCGGCTCTCGGTAGCGTCGCATGATTTCGGCGAACGCCGCCTGCCGACCGGCGATGCTGAGCGTCGCCAGTTCGCCATCGGAGAACATGGTCCAGTCCAGACTCACCCCTGGCTGTCGGTGAGCGCCTTCACCACCGCCGCGTCGAATACAGGGGTCTGGTCGGGTCGCAGAAGCTGCCGCATGGCGAAGATGTGCGCCAGCGTCGCCTTTTGCAGGTCGCCCATCGCGGCGTGGCTCTGATCGACCGCTGCGGTCACTTTCGGGCCGTTGCCGTGTTCGGTTTCGATCGCATCGGCAAGCCGCGCGTTGGCCGCGCGCATTTCCAGTTCGAGCGCGCGGCGCTGTACCGCGAACCGGTCCTCGATCTGCGCCAGGCGCGCCTGCTGATCGGCGTCGAGCGCGAGTTCGTGATGCAGCACGTCGTGCAGGGCGGCACCCGGCAGTTTTGGAGGAGGCAGGAACGTCCGCCCGACGAACACGCCGGCAATCGCGGCCAGAAAGGCGAGCACGACGCACAGAACGAGGCGTCTGGTTGCCGTCATCGCGCGTCGATCAGCAAGGTCGAGGGCGCAAGTGGCGATGCGCCGCCAAGAGGTGCCAGCCACGCCGCGGGGCTGGTCGTTGCCGGCAACTCCGCGCCGACCATGCCGATGGCCAGCGCGGCGACCGTCATCGCGCCGACGCCCACCCCGGTCAACCGGGCGGCCGGTCGCGCCCCGATGCGCGCAAGCACCGGTCCCTCAATCCCGTCCAGCGCGGCCGGAACCGGTGCGCTCGCCAGCCTTGCCAAGGCTCCGTCCAGATCGTTCATCCTGTCCACTCCGCCCCTATACCACCAGGTACGCGGCGCTGCCCACCATCCCTCATAGAATGACGGGACGGACACGCCGCTGAACGCCCGACGCTACGTCGTTGCGGGGCTGCCGATCGCGGGTCCGCTATGCGCCTTACACAATGTCGAGCCGTGATGCGGTGGCGTGGCGGTCAGGTCGGTGTCCTCATTTCCGGGTCGACAGACGGTAGACCATGACATGCCGATAGGGTTTGCCGGGGTCGACCCTGGCGGACAGGAAACCGGATTTGTTGGGAGCGTCGGGAAACTTCTGCGGTTCGAGCGCGATGCCGTCGCCCATCCGATAGAGATGGCCGTGCTTGCCGGTCAGCGTGCCGTCGAGGAAGTTGCCCGCATAGAACTGTACGCCCGGCTCGGTCGACAGGACGTCGAGCACCCGGCCCGAAACCGGATCCTCCAGCCGCGCTGCCATCTGCGGCGTGGCGGTCAGCCCCTTGTCGAGCGCGAAATTATGGTCGTAGCCACGCCCCGCGACGATCTGCGGATCATTGCCGTCGCGGATCCCGTCGGCGACGACCCTGCCGTTGCGGAAGTCGAACGCGGTGCCGGCAACGGGACGCAAGGTGCCGGTGGGGATCAGCGCGGTGTCGACCGGCGTTATCGCCGTGGCGGGAATCGTCAGCCGGTGGCCCGTCGCCCCGCCGGGCGCGCCTTCGCCGCTCAGGTTGAAGATCGCGTGATTGGTGAGGTTCACGATGGTCGGTGCGTCGGTCGTCGCATCGAAGGCGATCGTCAGGGCGCCCGCTTCATCCAGCGAGTATGTCACCGTCACGTCAAGCGTGCCCGGGTAGCCCGCATCGCCCGCGGGGCTGCGATGGGTCATGGCGACGCTGGCGACGGGGCCGCTGCGTACTGACGCAACCCGCCATGCGACCTTGTCGAAGCCTTTGCCGCCGCCATGCAGCGATTGGCCGTGGTCGTTGGCGGGCAGGCGATAGGCCCTGCCGTCCAGCGTGAACGTCGCGCCGCCGATGCGGTTGGCATAGCGGCCGATGGTGGTGCCGAAATAATTCGGATGATCGACATACCCGTCCAGCGTGTCGTAGCCCAGGACAACGTCGGCGACCTCCCCCTTCCGGTCCGGCGCGCTCAACGACTGGAGCGTCGCGCCGTACGTCAGGATACGCGCGCTTACGCCGTGCGCGTTGCGCAGGGTTATCACCTCGATCTGCGTGCCGTCGCCCAGCTTGCCCGCCGGTGCGCGAACCGCGGAGGCCGCGTGCGCCTGCACCGGGGACAGCGCGACCAGAATGACGGCCGCCGCCAGTCCATTTTTGAAGCTCGTCACATCTGCTCTCCCCGGCGGCCTGCACGATTGACGTGCTGTGTTGCGAGTTATAGTCATACTAAAATCGACGGGGCAAGGGCGGATCGAAACCGTATCCGGCGCAAAGGCGACCCCGCGAAACGGGAGAGGACACTGATGGCGATCACGCCGACCGGTCACGTCGATCACGGTACCGATACCCCGGTGTCGATACGCGCTGCATCACCCGCGGGTGCCGGTTACGGCCCCTCCCTGGTGCTGCTGGCGACCCTGTTCTTCATGTGGGGGTTCATCACCGTCATCAACAACACGCTGTTGCCGCACCTGCGCAGCGTGTTCGACCTCGATTATACCCAGACGACCCTGATCGAGAGCGTGTGGTTCATTGCCTATTTCGTCGCATCCATCCCGTCTGCCAAGCTGATCGAACGGATCGGCTACCAGCGATCGCTGGTGACAGGGCTGCTGGTCATGGCCGCCGGCGCGCTGGGCATGGTGCTGGCCGCCAGCATCCCGTCCTATGGCGTCACACTGGCGATGCTGTTCGTGATCGCCAGCGGCATCACGCTGCTGCAGGTCGCGGCGAACCCCTATGTCGCCGTCATTGGTCCCGCCGAAACCGCATCGGCGCGGCTGAACCTCGTCCAGGCGCTCAATTCCGCCGGAACGATGCTGGCACCACTGTTCGGAGCATACCTCATTCTCGGGCGATCGGTCGGCGGAACGGCGCAGGCGGGGACGGTACTCACGCCGGCCCAGCGTATCGCCGACGCGCAGTCGGTCATATTGCCCTATCTGCTGGTCGCCGGGGCGCTGGTCATACTGGCGGTCGTCATCGGACGGTTTCCGCTGCCGGCCCTCGGCGCGGCAACGACGCGCGTGACCAAGGCGGACCGGCGCAACCATTCGCTGTGGAAACACCGTAACCTGGTGTTCGGCATACCGGCGATCTTCATCTACCTGATCGCTGAGATCGGCGTCGCCAACCTGTTCGTGAACTTCGTCAGCCAACCCGATATCGCCAACCTGACCCACGAACAGGCCGGGCGATATCTGGCACTGCTATGGGGCGGGATGATGATCGGGCGGTTCGCGGGGTCGGCGATCATGCAGCGCGTGCGCGCAGAGACGGTGCTCGCCGCCTTCTCGATCGGTGCCTTCGTCGTCATGCTCGTCACGGTGTTCACCACCGGGCCGGTCGCCATGTGGGCGCTGATCCTGGTCGGGCTGTTCCATTCGATCATGTTTCCGACGATCTTCACCCTCGGGATCAAGGGTCTCGGGCCGCTGACCGAGGAAGGCTCGGGACTGCTTATCATGGCGATCGCGGGTGGTGCGCTGGTCGTCGTACAGGGCAAGCTCGCCGATAGTTATGGCCTGCAATGGTCGTTCCTGCTGACCGCGGCCTGCGAACTCTACATCCTGTTCTATGCGCTCTGGGGGGCAAAACCGACCGGTGTCGCGCCAGCGGCTACGGCACCATGATACGGCTCAGACCACCAGCCCGGTCCGCCTTGTAAAACCCCGGCACCACCACGCCCTCATGACGGAAACGACAGCCATGTCCCAACGCCTCCTGCAGCATCGTGCCGATGACGGCACGCGGTCGGTCATCATCGCGGAGGGCGAAACCGCCGCGATCCTTACCGGGTTCTCGACGGTCCTGGACCTGGCCGCACGCGCCATTGCCGAGGGTATCGACCTTGCCACGGTGATTGCCGGATGCGCCCGCGGGCCACAGGTCGACCTGGTGGTCGAACTCGACGCCGGGCGCCTCGTCGCGCCGATCGACCATGCCGATCCGGCGCATCTGGTGATGTCCGGCACCGGGCTGACGCACCTCGGGTCAGCCGATGGACGCGACAAGATGCACCGTGCCGCCGCCCAGACATCGACCCCGACCGATTCGATGCGGATGTTCCTCGACGGCGTGGAGGGCGGAAAGCCCGCTGCGGGCATGGTCGGACAACAGCCTGAATGGTTCTACAAGGGGGATGGCTCCCAGCTGGTCGGGCCGGGTGCCGCGCTGACCATGCCCGGCTTCGCGCAGGACGGCGGCGAAGAACCCGAGCTTGCCGGCATCTATCTCATCGGACCTGACGGTACGCCGCATCGGCTTGGCCTGTGTCTCGCCAACGAGTTCAGCGATCATGTGACCGAACGCCACAACTATCTGTGGCTCGCTCATTCCAAGATCCGGCCGGCCGCCCTTGGCGCGGAACTGCTGCTGGGCAGTCCGCCCGACCGCGTCGAGGGCACCAGCCGGATCCTGCGCGACGGTGCCGTGCTGTGGGAAAAGCCGTTCCTGTCGGGGGAGGCCAACATGTCGCACACGCTGGCGAACCTGGAGCATCATCATTTCAAATATGCCCTGTTCCGGCGACCGGGCGATGTCCATGTCCACTTCTTCGGCACCGCGACCCTGTCGTTCGCCGACGGTGTCGCGACCCGGGAAGGCGACGTGTTCGAGATCACGGCGGCACCCTTCACCCTGCCGTTGCGCAACACGCTGGCCCGGGCGCCCGCGGAATCGTCGATAGCGACCGTCGTCAGGCCGCTTTGAACGATGGAGCCGATCAGCCGCCAGCCGCGTGATACCGGCCGTCGCCTGCGCGGTGCCGTCATCCATCGTCTGGGCGTGGCGATCGTATCCGCCGACTATGCCCCCGGCGACATCCTGCCGAGCGAGGCCGAGTTTTCCGAAGCCCTGGACGTGTCGCGCACCGCCTATCGCGACGCGATCCGGACGCTTGCGGCGAAAGGTCTCGTCGAAAGCCGCCCGCGCACCGGTACGCGCGTTCAGCCGCGTCACCGGTGGAACCTGCTCGACCCGGACGTGCTGGGCTGGGCGTTTTCGGTCGATCCGGATATGGCGCTGGTTCGCGGGCTTTTCGAGCTGCGGTCCCTTGTCGAACCCGGGGCGGCTGCCATGGCGGCCGAACGACGATCGGACGACGATGTCGCGGCGATGCGCGCCGCGCTGACCGCGATGGCCCTGCACGGCCTTCATACGGCGGCAGGACAGGCGGCCGACCGCGACTTTCACGATGCCATCCTGAACGCCACGGGAAACGACTATCTGTCGTTCCTGACCACGAGTATAGGCGCGGCCGTGACCCTGACGACGCAGTTCAAACAGCGGCTTCGCGCCTTGCCTCGCGACCCCATTCCCGACCATCGGCGCGTCTTCGATGCCATCGCCATGGGCGACCCGGTCGCCGCAAGCACGGCCATGCGAACCCTGGTTGATCTGGCGCTCGACGATACGAGGCAGGCCATGATCTAGGCTTGGGACTGGCCTGGTCGCAGCCGGATGACGGGCGGGCGGCGCGTCACCGGCGGTGAGGTTTTCGTCAGTTCGGGGACGGGGCTACGGCTCCGAGTTCCGCGTGGCGGGACAGGCTTTCATTCATGTGATGCCATGCAGCCTGACGCGCTTTCGTCACGTCCATCCGGGTGATCGCATCCAGGATCGCCTCATGTTCGATCCGCACTTTCGCGGCATAATCGCGGTGCGACTGTTCCGGCTGATCGCGGAGGTACAGATTGCGCGGCGGCACGAGGCGGATACCGAGAAACTCGATCAGCCGGACGAAATAGTCGTTTCGCGTCGCATGCGCGATCGCCAGGTGGAAGGCGGCATCGGCGGCGGCGGCGGCGACGGGATCGTCGCTCATTTCGTCCATGCGCCGCAACGCCTGCCGCATCGCGCCCAGATCCTCCGTCGTCCGCCGGGCGGCTGCCAGTGCGGCCATTTCCGATTCGATCGCCATGCGCGTTTCCAGCAGCCGGATGACGTCGGACAGTTCGGACAATTCTTCCCGCGTGACCTGGAACGCGCGATATCGCGCATCGTCCGCGACATAGACGCCCGACCCCTGTCGCGCGATGACCAGACCACGCGCCTCCAGCCGGGCGACGGCCTCGCGCACGACCGTGCGGCTGACCCCTTCGTCCTCGGCGATGGTCTTCTGCGTGGGCAATTGCGCGCCGGGCGCAAGGACGCCGTCGAGGATGTCGGTCTCCAGCTTCGCGAACAGCACATCCGTCATCGACGACATCTTCGCCATCTCTTTCCCCGCCCGATACAGTGCAGCATGTCCCGGATTATGCACCGCGTGCCGGGTGCATGCCACCCCCCGCCACGGCCCGGTCCCGGATCAGTAGGACACGGCATAATCCTTGCGGAAATCCATCCCCGCATAGGCGCGGCGCATCGTCCAGGGTTGCGCCGGGGCCGTCCAATAGGCGTCCGTCGCGGGCAGGCCGAGCGCCACCAGCCCCTCCGATGCGATATACATGCTGCCGGCGTTGGAATAGATATCGCCAAGGCTCGGCTGGTGCCGCGTAAAGCCGATCGTCAGGAACCCGCGATCGTCGAAATTGGTCGGGTCGGCAAAGACGCGCCGGGCCGCCGCCACGGTGGCTGCGCGGACCTGCCCCGGCGGCAGCGTGTCGGGCAGCCATCCGCGCCATGCCAGCACGCCCAGCACCTGATGCGCCGCGATGCGATAGGTCAGCGACCGGCCGATCGCGGCATAGGCGCCATCGGGACCGATCATCCGTTCCAGATGCTCGCCGAACCGCTGCATCCGCTTGCGGGCGCGGTCATATTCCGCCTGCGGCTTAAGGTTGTTGAACGACGGTTTGCCGCGGGTCAGCACCTCCAGCACCTGCACCATCATCGGGTGGATGACGTAGCTGTTGTAATAATCGAAGTGGAAGCTGGCCCCGTCGCCATACCAGCCGTCGCCGGCATACCAGTCGCCGGCGAACAGCTTGATCGTCATGTCGACCCGCATCGGATCCCAGTCCTCGCCGATCGAGAACAGGAACGCCTCGTTCATCGCCGCGAACAGCAGCCAGTTCTGATAGGGCGGCGATACGCGGCGCAGCCCCTTGATCGCGGCGACGATCCGACGCTTGGTCGTCGCGTCCAGCGGATCCCACAGCACTTTCGGCGCGCGCAGCAACGCACTGGTGAAATAGGCGCTGTCGACCAGCGCCTGCCCATGCCCCTCCCAGGCGAGCCGGTCGGGGCTTTTGGGGTCGACCGCGTGGACATAGCTTTGCAGCGCCTGTTCGCGCAGGGATCGGCGCAACCGCCCTTCGGCGTCGTTCGTGTCGGGCAACGCCAGCCACGGCGCGATGCCGTCGATCAGCCGGGCGAATGCCTCCATATACGCGACGTCGGGACTGCGCCCGTCCCAGGTCGGGCTGAGCGCCGGCTTCCATTCGCGTTGAAGGCGACCCTGCGCCATGCGCGAAAGGACGGGCGTGGCCATCCGTTGCAGCAGGCCGAGCATGAAGGCACGGTCGTCGGCACCGCCGGGCAGGGCGGATGCGGGCGCAGTCTGCATCGCCGTCGTGGCCGCAGCGGGACCGGTGGCGGCGGTCGCGACCGCGCCGGTCAGTCCGCCCAGAAAATGCCGTCGTTCCATCACTGCTCTCCCGATGGTTTCGCCGGTCGCGGTGCCGCGAAATCCAGCCGTGCCGATGCCGCATAGGCATCCCATGTCGCCCGGTCGCCGAAGCCGCCCACGCCAAGGCTCCACGCCGATCCCGAATGATAGACAAACGGACGACCGGACCGGACCTTGACCAGGAACAGGTGGTTGTCGGCGTCATCGCGCTGGCCGACGATCATCGCCGGATCGACCCGGATCGCGATCGCCATGCGACCATGCACGCCGTCCTGCGGTCCCCACCAGCTCATCAGCCCGCGCGCGCGATCCACCGTCAGGTCGCCTGCGCCCTGACCCGTCGTGCGCTTGCCGATACCGATGCCGACCGTCAGCGGCGCGCCGTCGTTCGACGACAGTGTGGACACCATCCGCGTGAAATGAGTGCCGAGCGGCAGGGTAAAGCGCCGCGTCTCGCGCACGCTGCGCCCGACACCGATCGGCCAGGGGGCATAGTCGACCGTGAAATCGGCGACTTGGCCGCCGCTCGCCAGAATGCGGTGCGCCACGAAATTGCGCGAGGTCCACAATTTGTTGTCATGCCAGATACCCAGCCCGCCGGCCCCGCGCCCAGTGCCGACATTGTAGAAATCCAGCCCCTCGCCGTGATAGCCGTGCTGGTCGCCGGTGCGCAGTTGCCGATCCGCGAAGGGCCACGCGAATTGCTTGCCCCAGCTGTCGATCCCCGACCCCGACGGCGGCTCGACCGCCTCCAGCGCATGGCCATAGATGCGGTGCGCCGTCCGGTCATTCTCCCACAGCAGGTCGTCGTGGCGGTAGGGGGCCAGTACAGCCACGGCGGCCGCGGATCGCGATGGCGGCGGCGACAGCCGCTGCCCGGCGATCGGCAGCACCGTCGGCGCGTCCTGTGCGACCGCGGCACCGGCCATCAGTGCGACGGCAAGCGCGACCGCCCGCCTCACGGCGCACCCGTGGCGCTGGCCGGCAACGCCCCGGCGGCGTCGCCCTCACCCGTGACCGGCGACAGCGTGAAGCCATAGGTCAGTGGCGCGACCGTGATGCGATAGGCGGGCTGGGGGCGTCCCCAATCGCTCCAGGCGGTGTCGCCGCCGACACCGGACTGGATCGCGTCGACCATCAGCGTGCCGGTCGCGCCGGGTACGATATCGCTCGATTTGCGGGTGCCCGGCGGTCGCCGGTCGAGTTCGGCATAGGGAAACGCCAGCGCATTCATCGACAACGGCGCGCTGCCCGTCACGCGCACCCCGCCGGCACCGTTGCGCAGCAATTCCATCCAGCGCACGTCGGTCTTGTTGCCGGTTTCCTGGGGCCGCATGTAATCATGGTTCTGCGCGGCGATCGCCCCGCGCCATTTGCCGATGGGCGCCGAGGTGTTGCGGTCGGCATAGCTTTCGTGCGGCCCCCGGCCATACCATTGCACGGTCCGGTACTCGCCGGGCGTTGTGTAATACAGGCCGATGCGCAGCGGTTCGGGCAGGTCCGGCTTCAGCGGCGTGAACCGGTTCGTGACGGCGACCGATCCGTCGGCCCGCATGTGATAGGTGCTGGAGAAGCGGGCCATGTCACCGCCGGTCAGCCAGGTGACGGTGACCGCCGCGCCACCGCCGGACGGACGATCGACCGCAACCGTCTCGACCCGGCGCTCGGTGCTGGCGCGCACCCAGGGCGCGCTTCGGCTGACGGCACCGGTGCCAAGGTCGTTGTCGGTCAGGGCACGGGTGAAATAGGGCATGCCGCCGGACAGCAGCGACCGGCCATCCTTCGAATAGCCGTCGACCAGTCCCGTCGCACGGTCGATGACCAGCCGGGCGTTGCCGGCCGACAGGCTGACCTTGCCGCCGCCGTCGCTGACGGCAACGGCCTTGCCAGCCGCCGTCGCCACGGTGGTGGACGACGAAGCACCACCCAGCGCGAACTGTTCCCAGCCCATGACCCGCCCGGCCTCCACGCCCGGGATCGCGTCCGCCTTCGCGGCATAGGACACGGTGACGAAATATTCGCCCGCCGGATCGCGCGTGAAGCCGGTCAGCGCCAGCGGCACGACGGCGGTCGCATGCGGGGCCACCGCCGGCGCGGGCATGGTCCCGCGCGCCACGGTCACGCCGTCGCGCTGTACCGCCCATGTATAGTCATAGTCGTCCTGCGATCCGGCAAAATCGTGGTGGTTCGCGACCGTCAGTCGCCCGGTCGCGGCGTCGAAGCCGGTGAACTGGACCGGCGCATAGACCTTGCGCAGCTCATAGAAATGCGGGTTCGGTGTCCGGTCGGGCTGGATCAGCCCGTCGCCGAATTCGATGTCGCCGCCGGGGTTCGGCCCATATTCGCCGCCATCGCCCCAATAGCGACGGCCATCCTTGGTGTAGCGGTACATCGACTGATCGACGAAATCCCAGACGAACCCGCCCTGAAGCTTGTCGGGATGGGCATAGATCGTGTCCCAATATTCCTTCAGGTTGCCACCCGAATTGCCCTGCATATGGGCATATTCGCACTGGATCATCGGCTGGCCGTAATCCCAGTTGACGGCGAAGTCGGCCATCCGCCGGGCCGGATCGTACATCGGCGCATAGATGTCGGCATAGGCGTTCGGCCGGTGATCGCTGACATTCTCGAACGTGCCCCAGCCGAGATAGCTGATGAGGCGGTTCGGATCACGCGCGCGCGCCGCCGCTGCGGCTGCCGCGAAGGCGGGTCCGATCCCTGCCTCGTTGCCCATCGACCAGAAGATGATCGAGGGGTGATTCTTGTCGCGCTCCACCATGTTGGTGACGCGATCGACATGCGCGCGCGTCCATGCCGGATCGAACCCGACCTGGTAGGTCGCGCGCTGCGCCGGATGGGCGTTGCCCATCTCCATATAGGCGTGGCTCTCGATATTCGCCTCATCCATGACGTACAGGCCGTAGCGATCGGCGAGTTCGTAGAGGTAGGGATCGTTGGGATAGTGCGATGTGCGCAAGGCGTTGATGTTCGCGCGCTTCATGATCTGCACGTCGCGTTCCATCGCCTCGCGGCTGATGACATGGAAGGTTTCCGGATCGTGTTCGTGCCGGTTCACGCCGCGGATGGTGATCGGCCGGCCGTTCACGCTGACCAGCCCGTTCTTCATTTCGACGGTGCGAAAGCCGATCCGGCTCCACGTCGACTGGATGATCGCGCCCTTGGCATCATAGAGCTCGACCAGCAGCATGTAGAGATTGGGGGTTTCCGCCGTCCACGGCTTCACGTTGGGCATCGTGCCGGCCAGCGTTGCCACGCGCTCGGCCGTGCCACCCGGGACCGCGGTGCGGCCCTCCAGCACGGTACGGTCGCCGTCCTTCACCACGAACCGTGCGCTGGCCGCCGCCGCACCCGGCGTCACCGCCACGTCCACCTTCAGCACCCCGTCGCGATAGGCGGGATCGAGTCCCGCATGGACGAAGAAGTCGCGGATACGCGTCTTTGGTGCGGCCATCAGGAACACTTCGCGCTCGATGCCCGACACGCGCCAGAAATCCTGGTCCTCCAGATAGCTGCCATCGGACCAGCGATAGATCTGGATGGCCACGGTGTTGCGGCCAGGCGTCAGGAAGGGAGTGACATCGAACTCGCTCGGCAGCTTGCTGTCCTCGGAATATCCGACCTTCTTGCCGTTGACCCAGACATAATAGGCCGACCCCGCCGCGCCGATGTGCAGGATCACGTCCTGGCCGTTCCACCCCGCCGGCACGTCGACGACCCGGCGATAGGATCCTACCGGGTTACGATCGTGCGGGATCAGCGGACGATTGGCGGGAAACGGATAGGTGATGTTGTTATAGCGGGGCTGGTCATATCCTTGCGTCTGCCAGTCGGCCGGCACCTTGATGGTCTTCCATGCCGAAGCGTCGAAGTCGGGTTGCTCGAACCCCCTGGGCAGATCGACGGCGTTGGGCGAAAACGAAAACTGCCAGTCGCCGTTCAGCGACAGGAACCGGTTCGATTCGGTCCGATGACCGGCGATCGCCTTTTCGCGTGTCTCGAACGGGAAGCCGGTCGCGCGGGCGGGCAGCTTGCCGACATAGTTGACCGCGGGATTTTCCCAGTCGGGTCGTGCCGGGTCGATTTGCGGCTGGACCGGCAATACCGGTTTCCGCCCGTCCTGCCCGATGGCGGCCACCGGATAGGCGATGGCGCCCAGCAACGCCGCGCAGATCGCGGCACGCGCCGCCTTTTCCTTGTGACCCGTCATGACCATTCCTCGCCTTTTTTTCATATTATACTGCCGACCGGCCCGATCAGCGCAACTGGCAGATGTCGCACACGTCCATGTCTTCATAGTCCAGGTTCTCGCCCGCCATCGCCCAGACAAAGCTGTAGTTGCTGGTGCCGGACCCCATATGCACCGACCAGGGCGGGCTGATGACGACATCCTCGTTCTCCATCACGATGTGGCGCAGCGCGTCCGGCTGGCCCATGAAGTGGAAGACGCGGTCGTCGTCGCCCAGATCGAAATAGAGATAGATCTCGCTGCGGCGTTCGTGGACGTGCGGGGGCATCGTGTTCCACACCGATCCCGGCCGCAGGCGCGTCAGGCCCAGGCACAGCGACGCGCTGGCGCAGCGGTGGGGCAGGACCAGTTGATGAATGTCGCGGTGGTTCGATGTGGCAATGCTGCCCCGCTCCATCGGCGGCGCATCGTCCAGCGTCATCTTGTGCAAGGGGAAGGGCGCGTGCGCGGGCACGCTGAGCAGATAGAAGCGCGCGCCCGGACCGGCGAAGCTGACCGCCGTCGATCCCATCGGGACATACAGCGCCTCGTACCGTGCCAGTTCGATCGTCCGGCCGTCCACCGTGACGGTGCCGACACCGGTGCCGATATTGACGACGCCGAGTTCGCGCCGCTCCAGCAACGGATGGCCGGCGGCGCTTGCCGGCTCGGTCTGATCGGGCAGCCAGAGCGTCGCATCGCCCGGCACCGCGCCGCCGATGACGAACCGCTCGCCGTGCGAATAGGTCAGGACGACCTCTCCTGTACGAAACAGGCCGGAGACGAGATACCGGTCGCGCAGCGCCGCGTTGGAGGCACCGTCCATCATGTCGGGATGCGTGGCGTAATAGGTCTTTTCAAACACGACCGGTTTCCTTTTCGTCGTTCTCAGCCGGCGGTTCCGAGCGTCGCCATCGCCGTGGCGGCGAGGAGAAATGCGCCGACGCCGTAATATTGCGTGTCCTGCGCCTCGACCTTTTCGGGACGGTCGCTGACCTGCTGGACATAGCCCAGTCGCCCGTCGGGCTGGATCGCGCGGACCAGCGCCGCCCAGCCTTTTCGCGCGACGGGCGTATAGGTGGCAGCCGGAAGAAGTCCGGCCTTGATGCCCCAGGCCATGCCATAGGTGTAGAAGGCGGTGCCGCTGGTTTCCGGCGGTGACTCCTCCGGCGCCAGCAGCGAGGGTGCCCAATACCCGTCGGGTTTCTGCAACCCGGCCAGTTTGCCGGCCATCGACACGAACAGGCGCTCCATCTTCCGGCGATCGGGCGACCCCTTGGGCAGCAGCGGAATGATCCGCGCCATGCCGGCAAAGACCCAGCCGTTGCCACGGCTCCAGAACTGCTTGCGCTGCCGGTCGTCGCGCCGGTCGAAGAAGCGGCTGTCGCGATAATAGAGCTGCTCGACCGGATCGAGCAGGAAGTCGGTGGTCGCCCAGAACTCCCGCAGCGCGAAGTCGCGATATTTCGGATCGCCGGTCTGGCGCGACAGCTCGATCATCGCCGGGGGTGCCATGAACAGCGCATCGCACCAGCACCACCGCGTCAGGCATTCGGTCGCCGAATACCCGGCGGGCGGCACGGCAAAGGCCAGCGTCGTCACCGCAGGCTGGTCGACGACGCGGTCGAACGCGGTTTTCGTCGGCGCGCGCGCGGCCGCGCCGCTGCCATGTGCCGCCGCCCACAGATAGGCCTGGGTGATCGCATGATCGTCCGCGAAATAGGGCTTGCTGCCGGGTCGCCAGGCGTTCGCCGCTCCCATCTGCTTGATGGCCTGCGCGATTCTCGGCGGTGCGCCGGCATCGGCCAGCGCGGTCATCCCGACCCAGAAGACCGCCTGTTCCCAGGCGCGCGGGTTGCGCGTCTCGCCGGTCGCCCGGCTGACATGGTCGACCGATGCCATGCGATCGAGCTGCCAGCCGGCCAGCGATACCGCCAGCGCGATCGGGGACCGGGCATCGGCGGGGCGCGCGCTGGCGGATTGGGCCGACGCAGCGGCGGGACAGACCGACAGGGCGAGCATGGCGGCCGCCGCCGACCGCAGGAACATGGGTTTCATGACGTGGGATCCTCAAGGGGCAGCTGCGCGGGCGACAGCCGCGGACTGACGAGATGAAGGGCGATGAGCGCGACGATGTAGGCGGTGCCCGCGACCGCGAAGATCGGGGCGTAGCTGTTCGACAGGCCGAGCACATAGCCGACGAACTTGGCGATCAGCATGCCGCCGATCGCTCCTGCGGCACCACCGATGCCGACGACCGACCCGACCGCCGTGCGTGGGAACAGGTCCGAGGGCAGGGTGAGAAGGTTGGCCGAAAAAGCCTGATGCCCCGCGGTCGCAAGGCCGATCAGCAACACCGCCGTCCACAGGCTGTCGACATATTGCACCGTGACGATGGGCAACACGACCAGCGCGCAGGCCAGCATCGTCAGCTTGCGCGCGACGTTTGGAGAGCGACCCGCGCGGATCAGCCGCGACGAGGCCCAGCCGCCGATGACGCTGCCGACATCGGACATCAGGTAGATCACGATCAGCGGCGGGCCGAAGCTCTTGAGGTCCAGGCCATACCGTTTGCCGAGAAAATCGGGCAACCAGAACAGGAACATCCACCAGATCGGGTCGGTCAGGAACTTCGGGATCGCATAAGCCCATGTCTGGCGCATCGTGAACAGCCGCGTCCAGGGCAGGTGCCCGGTGGGCTGGACCGGATCGCTGCGGATCAGCGCCAGTTCCGCTGCCGATACGCGGGTGTGCTCCTCCGGGCGGCGATACAGTGCGAGCCACGCGACCAGCCAGACGATGCTGAACACGCCGGTGGCGATGAAGGCCATCTGCCAGCCCCAGGCGAGCGCAATGGCCGGGACGATCATCGGCGTCAGGATCGCGCCGACATTGGCCCCGGCATTGAAGATCCCGACCGCCAGCGCCCGTTCGCGCTGCGGGAACCATTCGGTCACCGCCTTGAGGCCCGAGGGGAAGTTGCCGGATTCGCCCAGGCCCAGGGCAAAGCGGACGGCGGCGAACTGCACGACGGTGCTGACGAAGCCATGCGCGACATGCGCGATCGTCCAGAACGAGAAGGCGACCGCATAGCCGATCCGCGCGCCCGCTGCATCAATGAAGCGGCCCATGCACAGGAAGCCGATGGCATAGGCCGCCTGGAACCAGAACACGATGTCGGCATATTGCCCCTCGGTCCAGCCGAGATCGGCCTGTATCACCGGCTTCAGCACGCCGATCATCTGCCGGTCGATGTAATTGATGGCGGTTGCGGCGAACAGAAGGCCGCAGACCACCCACCGGTAGCGTCCGGCGCGTGCGGCCGCAGCGGGAATGGTGGGCGTGGCGACGGGCGGCATCAGTGTCCTCCTCGATGGGCAGATGCCCGGCCCGGGGGCCGGGCATTGGGGGCGTTTCAGAACTTGCCGCGGACGCCGAACGATATCGTCGTGCCGTTGAAGAACGAATTGTCGCGCCGGCTCTCGCCATTGCCGCTCGCCTGGGTCGGGTCGGTGTAGAACAGATAGCTGTTCTGATTGGTGATGTTGAGCGCGTCGACCCGCAATTCGATCATGTCGCTGATGCGGTAGCTGACCGTCCCATCGAGATACCCCTGCGCGTTGAGATACGGCACCTGGTTGTTGCCGGTATTCTGAGAGTTCTGGCCGGTCTTGCCGCGGTAATTGTACGAACCGCGAATGGAGACGGGGCCTTTTTCGTAGAAGCCAGTGATGCTGTAGGCATATTTGGGCACCCCCTGAAGCTCGATCCGATCGCCATTCGTCAGCACGAAGTCGTTGCCCTGCTGGTCGATCAGGGTGAGGCTGCTGGTCACGCCCAGTCCGTCGAAGGGTTGCGGCAGGAAGGTGAAGTTCTGCTGATAGGCGAACTCCAGCCCCTTCAGCTTCAGGCGATCCTGGTTGATCGTGATCGTACGGTTGAACAGGAAATTGGGATCGATGGTGTTGCCGCCAAGTGCCGGCGGGCAGGCACCGCCACCCAGCGACGGACAGCTGAACAGGTTTGACGGCAGGCCAAGTGTCCCGAACGGCACCTGTTCGACGACCGAGAAGGGACGGTCGGTGATGTTCTTGACGAAACCGCCGACGCTGAGCAGCGCGCCCGGCGCGAAATACCATTCGAGCGCCGCGTCATAGGTCGTCGCCTGTTGCGGCCTAAGGTCGGGATTGCCGACCGTGACGGCGGGGTTGAAGATGTTCGGAACGCGCGTACCGGCCGCGATGGATGCCAGCGATCCGCGCGTGATCGTCTGCCCCGTCGACCCGCGCAGCAGCAATTGCGGCGTTACGTCATAGGTGAGGCTGACCGACGGCAGAAAGTTCTGGTAACCGCCCTCGCGTTGCTGCGGAACGAATGTGCCGCCCGTCCCACTCCGGAAATTGTCGATGAGCGTCTTGGTGTCGAGGAAGCGCACGCCCCAGTTCATGCGCAGCGGTCGCCCCGCGATCGGGATCATGAAGCTGGTTTCGAAGAATGCCGCCTTCACGACCTCCTCGGCGGTAAATGCCTGGTTGAGCGCCGGTGTCGCCGCCCGGTTCGCGCTGTTCGCATCAAGCGTTCCCATCACGAAGTCGCGCGAGAATGTCGCGAATTGCGATGGGTACCCGGCATTGCCGCCGTTCGACAGCGCGCCGAACTGGATATACGGATCCATATTGGCAAACACGCCGGTCGGATTGTTCGCAAACGTGCCGCCCTGCGGCAGCGCGCGGGTGGCGGCGATGCTGCTGCCGTCCTGACGCTGGACGCGTTTCAGCGTCGAGACATAGCTGCCGCCCAGCTTGAGCGACAGCATCTGGTCGTCGCCGTCCACCGGCTTCCAGTCGATCACCGCCCGCGCCGTCTTTTCACGATCAAGCTCGTCGTTGATCGCGAAACCTAGCGACGGGGACCGGTAATTCGCGGGATTGGTGAAATCGACCGGCGAACTGATCGTCGGGTAGGTCACGTTGACAGTCGGGTCGAACGTCGTCGTGATTCCGAAGATATTCGCGATTATCCGGTTTTCGGAATAAACGGCCTTGCTTTCGCTGTAGTTGGCCTGGGCCGATACCTTCAACGTGTCGGTGACATCATAGACGGCGCGGGCGATACCGTAGCGGAACGTCGTCTTGCTGTCGCGATAGAAGCTTTCGGTCAGGATGCTCGAATTGCCGAACGTGCCGTACAGGTTGTTATAGTCGTCCAGGCGAACGTCGAGCGGGATCAGGCCCGAATTGGTGCCCGTTCCCGGCGCGCTGGTGGTGCCGGCCACCGTGCGTGTGTTGCGGACCGGCACGCCGAACGTGTATTCGTCGGTCGTATCGGTCAGGTCCGACGCGATGCCGTCGATGCTCGCCTCGAACCGGTCGCTCTTATATTGCAGCGAACCGACGAAGCCGAGCCGCTCGCGATCGGTGTTCGATGCGTAGATGCGGTAGAAGCGGGGGAGATAGCCGTTGGCGATCTGATCGCGTGTCAGGTTGCCGAACCGGGCCAGCGGGTTGTTCAGGTCGAGGTCGAACTGGAAGGGGCCGCTGGTGTTCGGCAATGGCCCGGCACCGGGGGCCGCGACCAGCGGTCGGCGACCCAGCGCGGACGAATTATAGCCGCTGGTGCCGCCGCCGGTCGACTGGAATCCCGACCGCTCGTTGACGTTCTGCGAAAAGGCGACACCGAACAGCGCGCCGAAATTGCCCCAGGTGTCGCTGAGGAGCAACGACCCGCGCGGCCGCCATTCCTTGGACTGGGTATTGTAGTTCGCCTGAGCCGAATAGCGGATCACCCGGCTCTTGTTGTCGAAAGGCCGGGGTGTCTGCAGGTCGATGACGCCACCGATGCCGCCTTCTTCGAGATTGGCGAGCGGCGATTTGTAGACGTCGACGCGCCCGAACAATTCGGATGGAAAGACATCGTAATTGAAGTCGCGGGTCGAACTGCCGACGTTGTTGGTCGATGTGGTTCGTGCGGGCGCGCCGTTGATCGTCGTGACGGTGAACTCGGATCCCAGCCCGCGGATGCTGATCCGCTGACCTTCGTTGGATCCGCCGTCGCGGGACAGGATCACGCCTGGAATACGCTGAAGCGAATCCGCGACGTTGGCTTCCGGAAACTTGCCGATGTCTTCAGCGACGATCGAATCGCGAAAGCCGATCGCATCCCGCTTCAGGTCGATCGCCGCGCTCAGGCTGCGCCGGAACCCTGTGACGACGATGTCTTCGGTCGGTGCGTCGGTTGATGGTTCGGATTGCGGCGTCTGCTGATCGAGCGCGGCGGCGTCCGGTGCAGCGGATGCGCGGGCGGGCGAGGCGGTATCGTTCGATCCCGCCCCGGTCGTGGTCTGTGCCGCGGCCGGCAATGCCAACATGACGGCCAACGCCCCGGCGGATACAGCACAGACAAGCTTCGCCTTCCCCATCACACTCTCCCTTAAGTGACGCAGGCTTTTCCCTGCAATCTTGCATTTATCATATAACTCAACGAACCGATGTCAATGCCATCCGACACCATCCGGCGCATGTTCGTTCCGGGGTCGGCGGGGGACTGGTCGTTCGCCCTTTCATGCATCGGCGGGAAGGGGTGAACGACACGGCGACGTTACGGAATCAGGTGAACCGTGATGCCGCCGGCGACCACCGGCACGATGGACATCGCCGATCGACCACGTTCTGTCCGTCGCGATCCATCGAGACGGGGGTAGTATGACAAGGCATGTCTTGTCCAAGGACGATGTCGCCGGCTGGTCGGGATTTCCGGGTGAGCAAAGCCGTGCCCGCAGAGCGACAATTGCACTGCGGATTGCAGCCGATCGTCCCCGGCCATCACCGGCGGGTCGTCGTCATCCATGACGGGCAAGGTGGCCGCCCGACATCGCGGTCGTCGAACGGCCGTCGCGTCGGCCGGATGAAGAATACAATAAATGATAGTGACTCGCAAAAGCGATTGATCTAGATCGCCCGCAGCAACGGGGGTTCACCATGAATGTGTCGAGTATAGTCCTGGCTGGTGCGGTGCTGGCGGCAGCGTCTGCGGCAAGGGCGGAGGATCCGAAAATCCCGGCATCCGAAACCAGCGCCGGCGACACGCAGAAATCGGACGAGATCCTCGTCATCGGGAAAAGTTACGGTCGCGAGGTCGGCAAGACCGTCACCCCGCTGAAGGACACGCCAAACACGGTCACGGTCATCGACCGCGAGCAGATCGAGGCGCAGAACCTGTTCACGCTGGAGGATGCGCTGACCGCGACCAACGGCATCACCGTCAATGGCGTCGGCAGCGAGGATCCGTCGTTCTTCTCGCGCGGGTTCGCGATCACCAACTATCTGATTGATGGCGTGCCGAGCCTGGCGTTCAACTTTCCCGCCACCGTGCCGGACCTGTTCTTCTACGATCGGCTGGAGGTTCTGCGCGGTCCCGCCGGCCTGTTCAGCGGATCGGGCAATCCGGCCGGCAGCATCAATATGGTGCGAAAGCGACCGCTCGATACCTTCAGGGTGCAGGCCAGCGCCGGATACGGCTCCTATGACAATGCGCGGTTCGAGCTGGATGTGTCGACGCCGATCGGTCCGAAGGCGGGCCTGCGCGTCGGCGCGATGGCGCAAGATCAGGATCAGTTCTTCGACACCGCGCACCGCAACCGGATCGGGGCGTTTGCCGTCGGGTCGCTGGAAATCGGCGATCGCACCACGCTGACGCTTGGCGGCAACTATGATCGCTTCCGCCCGGCGATCCAGTCGGGTCTGCCCGGCATCATCGGCGGTCTGGACGGCAGCGACGGACGGCTCCTCGATGTCAGTCGGTCGACCTACCTTGGTGCCGACTGGAACCGCTTCAACGCCGAAACCTGGACCGGGTTCGTCGAACTGGCGCACAAGGTCAGCGATCGCTGGACACTGCGCGCGACGGGGCTGGTCACCGACGTCGATCGCGTCGACATCTACAGCTATATCGGCAACCAGCCGGTGACTGCGACCAACGGCTCGACCAGCCACATCGCCTATCGCGGCGACAGCCGGCAGCGGACGCGCTCGTTCGACGTCAACGGGATCGGCAGTTTTCCGCTGTTCGGCCGCGATCAGACGCTGATCCTCGGCACCGATTATCAGGCGAGTTCGGGTACGTCCTATTTCACGCGGCTGTCCAACTATGCCCGGATCGACGTCTACAACCCGGTATCGCCGGTCGAGCCGCCGCTGAACCCGTATGGCGCGTTGCCCTATTATCCGGTGCAGGGCAGTGGGGCGACCTGTCCCGCCACCAGCACCGCGATCACGCCCGCGCCCGCCAACTGCGTGTTGCAGGTCTATGGCGGTTCCGCGACCGACGTCGAGCAATACGGCATCTATGGCCAGATGCGGCTCAGTCCCGTGGCCGGCCTGACACTGGTCGGCGGCGGCCGCATGACGTGGTGGGATACGACGACGGCCACGCTGCTGACGCCAAGTGGAATCCTGCCGGCGGCGACGCGCTATGGCATCGACAACCGGTTCACGCCCTATGCCGGCATCGTGTGGGACGTGACGCCGCAGTTGAATCTCTATGCCAGCTATGCCGACAGCTTCACGCCGCAGGCCGCTCCGGTCGGTCGGGCGCGGCCCGACGGGCAGCAGATCGAACCGCTGATCGGCGCGCAGTATGAGGCGGGGACGAAGTTGTCGCTGATGGACGATCGCCTGCTCCTGTCAGCGGCGGTGTACCAGATCACGCAGACCAACCGGCTGTTCAACGATCCCGACATCCAGACCGTCGTGCTCCAGACGGGCAAGGTCCGCTCGCGCGGGGTCGAGGCCGAGGCGACCGGCGAAATCCTGCCCGGCTGGCGTGTCAACGGTGGCTACACCTATACCAGGACCAGATATCTGGAGGATCAGACCGCCGCGTTCGAGGGCCTACCGCTGGTACCGATCGTGCCGGAACACATGATAAAGGCATTCACGAACTATGCGCCGGTCGACGGACCGCTGGCGGGGGCGAGCCTCGGCGGCAGCGTGACGTGGTTCAGCGCGACCTATGGCGGCAACGCGGCGGTGTTCAACGCCGACGGCACGCTGCGCACCCGGTCGACGATCGTGCGCCAGCCGAGCTATGCGGTGCTCGACCTGCGCGCGGGATATAAACTGAGCGAGCGCCTGGGCGTCTCGGTCAACGTCGCCAACGTGTTGGACAAGACCTATTACGCGCGCATCGCCGCGACCGGTCGGGGCAATTACTACGGCAGCCCGCGAACCGCGTTCGCCACGCTCCGGTACAGTTTCCAGTGACGGCCGGCGACGCTCATGCCCGCGCGCGCTGGGCGCGTCGCGGCGACATCGCGCTGCGGGTCGTCGCCGCCGTGCCGCTTGGCTATGCGGCGGCAAGCCTGTGGGCGATGGCGATCGCCCGTCTGCTGCCGGGCGACCGTGCCGAGGCGAGCGTTACCGGTGCGCTGATCGCGCTGGCCCTGTGCGCCGTCGCGGCGATATGGGCCTTCGCCGCGCGTAGCGGCTGGCGCGCGCTCTGGACGCTGGCCTTGGCCGGCGGCGTCGCGGCGGTCATCACCTGGACGTCGATCGCGGCGACGGGGCGCGTATGAGCAGGGGCCTCCGCCAGTCCCAGGCGTTCCTGCACACTTGGTCCGGGCTGCTGCTTGGGTGGATCCTGTTCCTCGTATTCGTCGCTGGCACGATCGCGTTCTGGCGCGAGGGTCTCAATCGCTGGATGCGTCCCGAGATTGCGCGGGTCGAGCAGCCGATGCGCGTGCTTGCGGGGGCGCAGGGATTCCTCGCCGGGAAAGCGCCCGACGCCGCGAGCTGGTTCATTCCGGTCGCGACCGAACGATCGTCCGGTACCCAAGTGTTCTGGGTGCCGCAGCCAAGGCCCGGCGAAGAGAAAAGGCGGGGCCGCCGGGGTGGACGCGGCGATACGCAGGCGCTGATCGGTGCTGACGGACGGGTCGCGCAGGCCCGCGACACGCGCGGCGGTGAATTCTTCTACCGGTTCCACTTCGATCTTCACTACATGCCGGTTCTCTGGGCGCGGTGGTTGGTCGGTTTCGCGACCATGATGATGCTGGTTGCGATCATCAGCGGGGTCATCACCCACAAGAAGATCTTCAGGGACTTCTTCACGCTGCGCCGGGAAAAGGGGCAGCGATCGTGGCTCGACGGCCATAATGCGACGGCGGTGCTGGCGCTGCCGTTCCATCTGATGATGACCTATACCGGGCTGGTCACGTTGATGGCGCTGCTGATGCCGTGGGCGGTCGTCGCGAACTATACCGATGACAGCAGCGTGTCGGCGATCCTGTTTCCCACCGCCGCGGTGGTCGAGCGGACGGGGCGTGCAGCACCGCTGATCGACCTGCGGCGTATCGCGGCCGACGCCGAGCGCAGGCTGGGCGCACCGGCCAGCTTCATCGAGGTCAGCAATCCCGGCGATGCCGCCGCGCGCGTGTCGGTCAGCCAGAGCGCCGGTTCGATGCTGTCGTCGCGGACCCCGCGCCTGACCTATGACGGCGTATCCGGGCGGCTGGTGTGGCGGTCTCCGCCACCCGGTGCGGCGGCGGAAACCGCCGGCGCGATGATCGGCCTGCACGCCGGCCGGTTTGCCGGCACCGGCGGGCGCTGGCTGTATTTCCTGTTCGGGATCGCCGGCACGCTGATGGTCGCGAGTGGCCTCGTGCTCTGGACCGTCAAGCGTCGCGAGCGTTTGCCGGACCCGGCCCGGCCGCATGTCGGGTTCCGCATCGTCGAACGGCTCAACGTCGCGGTCATCGGCGGTTTTCCGCTGGCGATCGCAGGCTTCTTCTGGGCCAACCGCCTGCTGCCGGTAACGCTCGGCAGGCGGGCGGACTGGGAGATGCACACGCTGTTCATCGTCTGGGCGGTCGCCGCGGTGATGGCGTTCACCCTGAGGCCGGCGCGGATGTGGGTTGCGCTGTTCGCGGCAACCGGCGTGCTGCTTGCCGCACTGCCGGTGTATGATGTGGTGGCGACGGACAGGGGATTGTTCGCGTCGCTGGCGGTCGGTGACGGGATGATCGCGGGCATTGATGCGACGATGGCCGGGTTCGGTGCCGGCTTTGTCCTGCTGGCCCGCCGCATTGCCCGCCATCGTCCAACGGTGCGAGTTCGCGCGGGGCGATCCCGCGCGGTCGCGCAGCCGGTCCTGCTGGAGCCTGCCGAATGACCATCCTGTCACTGCTGCTGGCGGCCGTCGCCTTCGGACTGCTTGGCCTTGCTACCGACGCGCACCACCGCCGTCGTTTCGGGTGTCTGCCCGATCCGGCGCAGCACGGGGTGCTGCGATACGGCGGTTGGCTTGCGCTGGTTGCGAGCGTGCTACCGGCCATCCTTGCCAGGGCATGGATCTTCGGGCCGATCCTGTGGGCGGGAGCCGTCATGGCCGGTGCCGGGATCGCGTTTCTCGCGCTCAATTTTCTGCCGCCACGCGTCCGCGCCGGGGGAGCGGACTCCGGTCGGCGGCGACCCTGAATTTGCCAGTTTGAAGACCCCGCATATCGCTGCGCGGCCCGACGCCGTCCTGAAGACGGATGCCGCCGGAATGGTGAAGACGGGTGTCGCCGGTCCGGGACGCTATCGCCTGGTCGCGAGCCTGAAAGAGCCGGGGCCGGTCTATCTTCCGGGCGGGGTCGCACAACCGGCGCACCGGATCACGACGACGTCCTATGTCTCCCCCTGACGCACCAGCACGGTCTTTGCGTCAGGTTCCTTTTCGCAAGGCTATCACCGAAAGATCGGTGGCCGGATCGGTCGTGGCACCCGATTCCCTGCGTTCGGAATAGCGATCGACCAGTTGCGCGGCGTGCGGACGCAGCAGGACCGTAAAGCGCACCAGTTCCTCCATCACGTCGACGATACGGTCGTAATAGCCCGACGGCTTCATGCGACCGGCATCGTCGAACTCGTTGAACGCCTTGGCCACGCTCGACTGGTTCGGGATCGTCACCATCCGCATCCAGCGGCCCAGGACGCGCAGCGTGTTGACGCTGTTGAACGACTGCGATCCGGCCGAGACCTGCATGACGGCAAGCTTGCGACCCTGGGTCGGGCGCATGCCGCCCATGGCCAGCGGCAGGTGATCGACCTGCAACTTCATGATGCCGGTGATCTGGCCATGCCGCTCGGGACTGCACCACACCTGCCCCTCCGACCACAGCGACAGCGCGCGCAGTTCATGAACGGCCGGGTGATCGTCACCCGCGACCTGATCCGGCAGCGGCAGGGTCGACGGATCGAAGATGCGCGTCTCGCAGCCGAAGAAGCGCAGGAGGCGCGCGGCCTCCTCGACGCACAGGCGCGAATAGGAGCGTTCGCGCAGGTTGCCGTAAAGCAGCAGGATACGCGGTGGCGGATCGCCCACGCCAAGGCCGGAAGCGGGCCGCGCAAGCGCATGGCGGCGATCGAGCGCCGGAAGGTGGTCGGGGTTGGAAACGTCGCGCAGGGGCATCAGGCGGATCCGATCCGCAGCGCCAGCGCCGCCAGGGTGATGAGGAGAATCGGCACGGTCAGGGTCACGCCCACCCTGAAGTAATAGCCCCAGCCGATCCGGATACCCTTCTGGCCAAGGACGTGAAGCCACAGCAGCGTCGCCAGCGACCCGATCGGCGTCAGTTTGGGGCCAAGGTCACAACCGATGACATTGGCGTAGATCATCGCGTCCCTGATCGCGCCGCTCGCGTGGGTGGCGTCGATCGACAGCGCACCGACGAGGACGGTCGGCATGTTGTTCATCACCGACGACAGCATTGCCGCGATGATGCCGGTGCCGAACGCGGCGCCCCAGACGCCGCCCTGGGCGGTCCGGTCGAGCAAGGCCGCCAGATGATCGGTCAGGCCGGCGTTTCGCAGGCCGTAGACGACCAGGTACATGCCGAGCGAGAAGATCACGACCTGCCACGGCGCACCGCGCAGGATCCTGCCGGTGTGGATGACCTGGCCACGCCCGGCGATCACCAGCAACAGGACCGCGCCCGCCGCCGCCACGGCACTGACCGGGACGCCAAGCGGTTCGAGCAGGAAGAAGCCGGCGAGCAGCAGCGCCAGCACGATCCAGCCGGCGCGGAAGGTCGCCGCATCGCGGATCGCCTCGGACGGATGCCGAAGGGCGGTCACGTCATAGGATGTGGGGATATCGCGCCGGAAGAACAGCAGCAGCACGCCAAGCGTGGCGGCGATCGACACGAGATCGACGGGCATCATGACGCTGGCATAGCGGCGAAAGCCGAGTTCGAAGACGTCGGCCGACACGATGTTGACGAGGTTGGAGACGACGAGCGGCAGGCTGGCGGTGTCGGCGATGAATCCGGCGGCCATCACGAACGCCAGCGTCGCCCTGTCCCTGTACCCCAGCGCGCGCAGCATCGCGATGACGACCGGCGTCAGGATCAGCGCCGCCCCGTCATTGGCGAACAGCGCCGAGACCGCCGCGCCGAGCAGCACGATCAGGACGAACAGCCAGCGGCCGCTGCCTCTGCCCCAGCGGGCGACGTGCAACGCCGCCCATTCGAAGAAGCCGGCTTCATCGAGCAGCAGGCTGATGACGATGATCGCGACAAAGGCACCGGTCGCGTTCCAGACGATGCCCCACACGACCGGCACGTCCGACAGCGATACGACGCCGGCCAGCAGCGCCACGACGGCACCACCCACCGCGCTCCAGCCGATGCCCAGTCCCCTTGGCTGCCAGATGACGAGCGTGATCGTGGCGACGAATATGGCGACGGCCAGCAGCATCAGCCGACGCGCCGACCCGACGCGTCCACGACCTGCTCGCCATCTTCCTTGGTGAACGCGTCGCGTTGCGGCGCGGGCAGCAGATCGAGCACCGCTTCCGACGGACGACACAGTTTCACGCCAAGCGGCGAGACGACCAGCGGTCGATTGATGAGGATCGGGTGCGCGATCATCGCATCCACCAGCGCGTCGTCGGACAGCGTCGTGTCGCCCAGACCCAGTTCTGCATAGGGGGTGCCTTTTTCACGCAACAGATCGCGGGGCGACATCCCGGCGCGGTCGATCAGTTCCAGCAGCAGCGCGCGCGACGGGGGCGTTTGCAGATATTCGACGACGTGCGGCGCGATGCCGGCGTTGCGGATCATCGCCAGCGTGTTGCGCGAGGTGCCGCAGGCCGGATTATGATAGATGATGATATCGGTCATGCGTGAGTTTTGCCTTGGTCCTGGGCGTTGAAGATCTTTGCTGCCCGTCGTCTCCGCGCGGATGATCGGGGGGCGGGGCGGGGCGGGGCGGGCGTCTGGCGACGCGCGGTCAGGCGGTCGCCCGCGCATCACAGCGGCTGTTCAGGACGAGGTCGGCCAGCGAGCCACAGATCTCGGGCGATCCGCCACAGCAGTCCTTCATCAGATATTCCAGCAACGCGGTCATGGTTTCGTATCGCGCCGTGTAGATCACCGACCGGCCTTCACGCCGGCTGTCGATCAGTCCGGCATGCGAGAGAATGGCAAGGTTGGCCGACAGCGTGTTCGGGGGGATTGCCATCCGGCGGGCAATCTCGCCTGCGGCGATGCCGGTCGGCCCGGCCTGTACCAGCAGGCGAAACGCCGTCAGCCGCCCCTCATGTGCCAGGGCCGAAAGCCCGGCGACCGCATTTTTCGTATCCATATTTCCACTATAGTGGAAACGATGTATCGGGCAATGGGAAAGCAGAAGGACCGGGCGCATCGGCGCACCCCCCGGACCATGGCCGTCCCCGACGATCATGTGGCGATCGTCGGCAGGGAAGGGGCGGGGCCGGCCGGAAGGGCGGGCGCGCCGCCGGGGCCGTCAGCGTTGCTTCTTGGTGATGGTGGCGGTGAAGTCGGGATCCTTCTTGGCGACCCAGTCGACGAACTTTCGCACCGCCGGGTGGATCAGCAGGGCCTCCACATCCATCCCGGCGCGCTGAAGCTCAGAATTGGTGAAGGTCGCGGTCAGCGTCTGCTGGCAGATCGGGTGCATCGGCACGACGTCGCGCCCGCCCCGGCTCTTGGGTACGGGATGATGCCAGACGATGGTCTTGCCGGTCGGGCGGCCGCACAGCCAGCACACCACCGGCGCGGCCGGGGGGGCGTCGTCATCCGGCACGTCGTCGACGGGACCGTGTCTCAAATGTTTGCGGGCCATGCCTGTACCTGAAAGTTCTTGTGCGCTGCCCGCCTGTAGCCCAGTGGCCGGGTCCGTGCACCATTCCATGTGGTGGCGCGGACATGGGCTGGTCGGCTTCGCGGTGCCGGCGGAATCGAGGCGATACGGTATCATGGCAAAGACGGTCGCTGGACCTTGGGATGCGACTGCCGTTCAGGCTTGGCTGGCCGCGCGCATGGCGGCGGCGCGGTCGGATCAGGTCGTCGCGGAACGTACCGGCTACACGGCGCAGGACGATTGCGACAAGGCGAATGCCGAGGAAATGGTCTGCACGCTGATGGCCGCCGGAACGGCCGTGACCGCGCGCGCGACGTTTCTTGCGCGCTTGCAGAGCCTGTCGGAGCGCGACGACTATATCTGGCGGGGTGTCTACAACGACACGCGCTTTGATCGCCATGTCCGGTCGTACATCCGCAAACTGGTGCGGATGGCGAAGACCAGTGACGGCTTCGGCAATATCGCGCATTATCAATGAGGGCCAAAGCTTCGGCCCGATCGACCGGGCTGGTCGCGATGAAAGATGCCGCTGCAACCCTATGATACCGAACCACCTCATCGACCTTGGCTGGAACGACCATTTCGGCGCGCAATGGATCCCCGACGATTCAGGGGACGAGGTGCCTGCGCGGGTGATGGCGGTGCACCGCGGCAAGATCGCGATCTCGGACGGGGTCACGCAGCGGTTCGTCTCGCCCTACATCCCGGGCGCGCAGCCGGATGACGACCACCCCACGGTCGGTGACTGGGTGCTGACCGACCGTCAGACGGGGGAGCCGACCCGTGTGCTCACGCGCATGAACCTGTTCAAGCGGCGCTCGCCCGCCGATCCCCGGAAAGAGCAGATGATCGCCGCCAACGTCGACACGGTGTTCATCGTGTCGTCGTGCAACCAGGATTTCAGCGTCGCGCGGCTGGAACGCTATCTGGTGATGGCGCGCGAGATCGGCGTCCATCCGGTGATCGTGCTGACCAAGCCAGACCTGACCGACGACCCGGCGGCGTTCGCGCAAACGGCACGCGCGCTCGAACCCGGGCTGCTGGTCGAAACCGTCGACGCGCGCGATCCCGCGGCGGTCGAGACGCTGGCGACATGGTGCGGGCGCGGGAAGACCGTCGCGTTCCTCGGCTCGTCGGGGGTCGGCAAATCGACGCTGGTCAACACGCTGCGCGGGTCGGACAGCATCGTTACCCAGGCCATCCGCGCGCATGACGGCACCGGTCGCCACACGACGACGGTGCGCGAGATGCACCGGCTGACCCGGGGCGGCTGGCTGCTCGACCTGCCCGGTATGCGCGAATTGCAGCTGACCGAGGCGGCGGCGGGCATCGCCGAGGTGTTCGACGATGTCGCGCTGATCGCGCAAGAGTGCCGGTTTTCCGACTGCGCGCATGACAGGGAGCCGGGTTGCGCGATCCGCGCGGCGATCGCGTCGGGCGAACTGACCGAGGAGCGGGTCGCGCGCTGGCACCGCCTCGCGGTCGAGGATGGCACCGGCGGCAAGCGTCCGACGAAGCGGCGGTCGCACTGACCGTCCGCACCCGTCATTCCACATCGCCCTCCGTCGTTGCCGGGGGCGCCGCAGAAGTCGGGGCGGCCATCGCGTTCAGCGTCACATAGTCGATCTTGCCGGTGCCAAGGACGGGCAACGCATCGAGCGCCCGGATTTCACGCGGCAGCATCAGTTCGGTCACCCCGTTGGCGCGGCCCCACGCCTGTAGCGTGGCGGCGCTCGCATCGACGCGGGTGGTGAACAGCACCAGCTGTTCCCCTTTGCGCGGGTCGGGCCGGGTAACGACCGCATGGTCGTGGTCGGGCCAGAGCCGTGCGGCATAGCCCTCGACCGCCGGCAGCGACACCATCTCGCCGGCGATCTTGGCAAAGCGTTTCGCGCGGCCCCGGATCGTGATGTAACCGCCGGTGTCGATCGTCACGATGTCGCCGGTGTCGTGCCAGCCGCCCTCGGGCGGTTGCAGCACGCCCGGTGCATCAGCCTTCAGATAGCCGGCCATGACGTTAGGGCCACGGATCGACAGGCGTCCGCCCTCGTCGATGCCCGGCACCGGCTCCAGCTTCGCGGTCATGCCGGGCAGCAGGCGGCCGACGCTGCCGGCGCGGAAATGCATCGGCGTGTTGACCGCGATCACCGGGGCCGCCTCGGTCGCGCCATAGCCCTCCAGGATGCGCAGGCCGAACTTGTCGGCATAGGTCCGCCGCGTCTCGTCGCGCACCCGCTCCGCGCCCGCAAAGATGTAGCGGAGCGCATAGAAATCATAGCCATGCGCCATCCGCGCATAGCCCGACAAGAACGTGTCGGTGCCGAACAGGATCGTCGCATTGGCGTCATAGGCCAGCGCAGGCACGATCCGGTAATGCAGCGGGCTGGGGTAGAGCAGCGTCCGCACCCCCGACAGGATCGGCAGCAGCGTGCCGCCGGTCAGCCCGAAGCTGTGGAACACCGGCAGCGCGTTCAGCACCAGGTCGGCGGCGTTGAAGTCGATCCGCGCCGACAGTTGCAGGCAGTTGGCGAGCAGGTTGCGGTGGGTCAGCACGACGCCCTTGGGCAACCCCTCTGACCCGCTGGTGAACAGGATCACCGCCGGCGCGTCGGGTGACAGGCGGTGGCGGCGATGCAGGCGGCCAGCCCAGCGGGTCGCGACCAGCGCGCGCAGTTTGGCAAACGCGCCGATCGCAGCGCCGATATCCTCCAGATAATGGACGCGCAGCCCCGCCGCCTCCAGCCCGGTGATGACGCCGTCCAGCTTGCCCTGCGTCACGAAGGCGCGCGCGGTCAGGATCGTGCGGATCTCCGCCGCGCGGCACGCCGCCGTCAGGCTGGCAAGTCCGGCGGTGTAGTTCAGCATCGCCGGCACCCGGCCGATGCCCTGCAACGCGAAGAAGGTGGCGACCACCGCGTTGACGTTGGGCAGCATCAGCCCGACCGCCTCGCCGGGGGCGGTCAGCGCGGCAAGCGGACGCCCCAGCGCGATGCTGCCCGTCAGCAGGCGGCTGTAGGTCAGCGGTTCGCGCTTCACATCCTCGACCACCGGCGACCGGCCGCCATGAATATCCTTGGCGTCGATCAGGGCCTGATACAGCGTGCGGCCGGTGTCCGACGTCGCGAAGATCATTTCGCTCATCACGTCGTACAGCTTGGCACCGGCGGCGGCGCGGCGTTCGCGCGCGGTGTCGCCCTCCACCGCGAAGCGGCGCGGCGGCAGGATGGTCAGTTCGATCTTGGGGAAGGTCCGCAGCCGCACCTTGCCGCGCAACCGCGAGAAGGGGCTGTATTGCGCGCCGTTGATGCGGACCGGTACGATCGGCGCATCGGCCTTGTCGGCGACCATGCCGGGGCCGTCGAAGACCTTCATGAGCGCGCCGGTGACGGTGATGCGGCCTTCGGGGAAGATCACCAGCGTCCGCCCCTCGCGCACCGCCTTCACCATCGCCTTGGCCGCCATAGGATTCATCGGATCGACCGGGAAGGCGTCGAACATGCCCAGGAACGGGCGGACCCACCACGCCCGTGCGATCCGGCTGTGGATCGCGAAGGTCGGCTTGCCCGGCAGGAATGCGGCCAGCAGCAGCCCGTCGAGGAACGAGACGTGGTTGACCACCACCACCGCGCGCTCGCCCGGTTGCGGCATGTTCTCCGCCCCCTGCACCTCGACCCGGTACAGCAGCACCAGCAGGCCGCGGATCATCGCCTTGAAGATCGTTTCCGGCAGCAGCCAGCACGAGATCAGCGCGATGGTCAGGGTCGCAAAGCCGAGTGCGCCGATCACGCCGGGAACGGTCGTGCCGTTCGCCAGCAACAGGGTGACGACCACGACCAGCAGCACCGTGACGCAGGCGTTGATGATGTTGTTGGCGGCGATGATCCGCGATCGGTGTTCGGGTGCGCTGTGAACCTGGAGGACGGCGTAGAGCGGCACGATGAACACGCCGCCCGAAAAGGCGATGCCGGCCAGCGCGAACAGGATATGCCAGCTGCCCGGTGCCGCGACGAAGGCGGCCACGTCAGCGATCGGGGCGACCGCGACGAAATGGCTGGTGGCGATCCACAGGTCGATCAGGAATCCGGCCAGCCCCAAAGCGGCGACCGGCACGTAGCGCGCGGAGACCTCGCCGCCGAGCAGCGCGTTGACCGCCAGCGATCCGGCCGCGACCGATACCGAGAAGACCAGCAGGAACAGCGTCACCACGCTGGCACCGGCGTGCAGCGTCCCGCTGACCAGCGGCGCGAACTCCGACAGCAGGATCGCGCCGACCGAGAAGAACCAGCTGATTCCCAGGATCGCCAGCCAGACGCCGCGCCCGCCTTTCGCGACCTTCAGGATCGCCCAGGTGCCCTTGAAGATGTTGCGCTCGATTATGAGGCCGGGCGCGGCGGTGGGAGCGGACGGAATGGCCAGGCTGACCAGAAAGCCGATGATCGCAATGCCGGTCGCGACCAGACCGCCCTCCCATGCCGGGATCACGCCGCCCAGCAACTGGCCGCCAAGGATCGCGAGGAACGTGCCCGCCTCGATCAGGCCGGTGCCACCCATCACCTCGTTCGGGCGCAGATGCTGCGGCAGGATAGAATATTTGACGGGGCCGAAGATGGTCGAATGCACGCCCATCAGGAACAGGCAGACCAGCAGCACAGGCACCGACTGGATCCAGAAGCCCGCCAGCGCCAGCAGCATGATGCCGATTTCGGCCGCCTTCACGGTGCGGACCAGCACCGCCTTGTCGAACTTGTCCGCCAGCTGGCCGGCCAAGGCCGACAGCAGGAAATAGGGCAGGATGAACACACCGGTGGCGATCGTTGCCAGTTGCTCCGCCTTGTCCGGGGCGGCGGCGTACAGGCCGAAATTGGCAAGGAACAGCAACGCGAACTTCAGCAGATTGTCGTTGAACGCGCCCAGGAACTGGACGGCGAACAACGGCCCGAAACGGCGCTTGGCGAGCAACGATACGTCAGGTGCGGACATGGTGGCGATCCCTTCGGCGGCGACCATAACAACAAATGAACACCGCTCAATAGATAAATTGGACACTGTTCATTTTTTTGGTTAAGGCATCGTCATGGGCCGCAGATCCGATCACAGCCGCCAGGATCTGGAAACGCTGATCCTCGCCGCCGCCGCCGCTCTCGTCGCCGAGGTGGGGCTTGCCGGATTTTCCGCGCGCGAGGTCGCACGGCGGATCGGCTATTCGATCGGTACGATCCACAACGTGTTCGGCACCACCGACCGCCTGGTGACCGCGATCAACACGCGCAGTTTCGGTCTGTGGGCGGCCTATCTGCGCGAGCGGCTGGACCTGGCGGGGGACGCCGACCGGATCGCGGTGCTGGTCGAGGGCTATTTCGGTTTCGCGCGGTCGCACACCCATTGGTGGACCGCGATCTACGACCATCGCCTGCCGCCCGATGCCACGTTGCCCGAAGCCGACCAGCAGGCGCGCGGCGTGCTGACCGAAATCGTCATTACCGAGGTTGCCCGCGCGCTGCATCGCCCGGTCGATGACGGAATCGCGACGCTGGCGCGGTCGCTGATCGCCACCGTCCACGGCCATTGTGCCTTCGCGGTCAGCGGGGCGTGGGCGCTGATGGGCGAGGCCGCGCCGGAAACAGCCGCGCTGGCCCGCGTGCGCGAGGCGCTGGCCGGGCACATCGCCGCTGGCTGAGGGTGTCGCCGGTTGGGAACGGAGCCGCGAATAGTTCGCCTGCAGAGGCGCGGCCGCGATATGCAGGGATCATGCACCGTCCGAGAATCACCACGCGCCAGCTCAGCTATTTCGTCGCGCTGGCGGAAACGGGCAATTTCACGCGGGCCGCCGACCGCATGGGCATCGCGCAGCCATCGCTGTCGCAACAGATCCGTGGGTTGGAAACCGTGCTGGGCGGGGCGTTGTTCGAGCGGGGCGGACCGGCCATCCTCACGCCGCTGGGCCGCGAGACGCTGGACCGGGCGCGGCGCATATTGCTGGACCTGACCGACATGGAGGAGGTGCGCGCCGCATCCGCCGATGCGCTGGTCGGCACCATAAGGCTGGGTGTGTCGCCGACGCTCGGTGCCTATCTGCTGCCAAGTCTGGTCGCGCGCCTGCACCGGGAGCATCCGACCCTGCGCGTGCATATCCGCGAGGGGCTGCCCACCGCCCTGACCAATGGGCTGGCGACGGGCGAGCATGACCTGATCCTGCTGCAACTGCCGGTCGCGGGGCGGACGTTCCACACCGAACGGCTGTTTCGCGAGGCGCTGTACCTCGCGATGGCGGCGGACCATCCGCTGGCCGCGCGATCTGTTATCGAGACGACCGATCTGCGCGGACAAAGCCTGCTGACGCTGGTGCCGGAATACCGGATGGCGCAGCAGGTCGCGGCGATCGCCGACGAGGTCGGCGGCGTCATGCTGAACGATTACGAGGGGACCAGCCTGGACGCCATTCGCCAGATGGCCGGGATGGGCATGGGGCTGGCCCTGCTGCCCGAACTGTACGTCCGTCAGGAGGTCCGCGACGGCGACGACGTCGTCGTCCGGCCGATCCGGGGCGGACGCTATTACCGCGAGATCGGCCTGCTCTGGCGAACCGGCGCGGGGCGGGCGCCCGCATACCGGCTGATCGCCGACCTGCTGCGCGCGGTCGGGCCATAGGATAATCCTTTGGCGGCTATAGTCTGCGTAACATTGTATCAATACTGGCGTTCGGCGATTAAGGGCGTCGCGGCAACGATGGTGGACAGATCAGGTGGCGGACAAGCGAATCGGATGGCGCGAGGCAAGCGGCTGGCTGGGTGAAATCGTCGGCCCGGACATGCCGTATCTCCGGCTGGCGCTGGTGTATGGCGTGGCGACCAGCCTGTTGTCGCTGGCGACCCCCATTTCGGTGCAGCTGCTCATCAACAGCGTCGCCAATACCGCCTTGCCCGCCCCGCTCTGGACGCTGGCGGGCCTGCTGCTGCTGCTGCTGCTGTTCGTCGCGGGGCTGAGTGCCGCCCGCTTCTACATCATGGCGCTGTTCGAGCGGCATGTGTTCGCGCGCGTCGTCGCCGAGATCACGGTGCGCGCGGTCCACGCGCAGAACCCGTTCTTCGGTGACCAGAACCGCGGCGACCTGTTCAACCGCTATTTCGACCTGGTGGTCGTGCAGAAGGCGGTGCCGAGCCTGTTCATCGGCGGCTTCACCATCATCCTGCAATCGGCGGTCGGGCTGGCCGTCACCAGCTTCTATCACCCCTTCTTCCTCGCCTTCAACGCGCTGCTGATCCTGCTCGTGCTGGCGATCTGGATGATCTGGTCGCGTGGGTCGATCCGTACGGCGGTCGGGCTGAGCCATGCCAAGCATGACGCCGCGCGCTGGCTGGAAAGCGTCGGCGGGTCGAACGGCTTCTACAAATCCGGCCGGCATTTCGATTTCGCGATGGACCGGTCGGAGGCGGTGACCGCGACCTATATCGACCGGCATCGCCGCTATTTCCGGTACAGCTTCACCCAGACGGTGGCGTTCCTGCTGCTCTATGCCTTTGCCAGCGCCGCCCTGCTGGCGCTGGGTGGCAGCCTGATCCTGCGCGGCGAATTGTCGATCGGCCAGCTCGTCGCGGCCGAACTGATCCTCAGCGGCGTCTTCTACGGCATATCGCAGCTCGGCTGGTATCTCGACACGCTGTACGATCTGGTGGCGAGCGCGGAGGAACTGTCGCTGCTGTTCGCGATTCCGCAGGAGCCGGCGGTCGCTGCCACCGGCAAGGCCCCGGCCGACGGCGCGATCCGGCTGGACGGGGTCGAGGTGCAGGGCGCGCGGTTCGACTTTTCGCTGGCGGCGGGCGAGCAGCTCGTCACGGTGGCCGACGGCGCGGCCGAACGGCTGCTGGCGCTGGTGCTGAAGCGCCATGTCGTGCCCGATCGCGGTCTGGTGACGGTCGGCGGCGCGGACATGGCGACGTTCGACATGTACCTGCTGCGGTCCGAGGTCATGGTGCTGGACCGGCCGACCATCGTCGAGGTCACGATCCGCCAGTATCTGACGCTGGCCGCCGCCGATGCCGGGTCGGGTGCGATGCTGGAGGCGCTGGACGTGGTCGGCCTGCGCGACCGGGTCGCGCGGCTGGAGCAGGGGCTGGACACGCCGCTGGCCGCGTCGGGCTATCCGCTGTCGATCGGCGAGGTCATGGCGCTGAAGCTGGCCAACGCGCTGCTGGTCCGTCCGCATGTGCTGATGCTGTCGCAGCTGTACGACCTGATCCCCGCCAGCCGGCTGGTCGACGTGCTCGCCCGGTTGAAGGCGGCGGAAACGACCACGTTGCTGTGTACCGGGCGGCCTGAGGATATTGGCCTGGATGGCTGGTTCCGGCTGGATCCGAACCGGCAGCAACGCTTCGACAGCCGCGACGCCATGATCGCTGCCAGCAACGGGGCCAGCAATGGGGCCAGCGAAGGGGAGGCGACCAATGACCTACACGCCTGACCGAATGGCCCATTTCACGACGCTGGCGGCGATGCGCCCGCCCCGGGTCGCGGTCGCCATCGCCTGGATGCTGATGATCGGCGTCGGGGTGACGGTCGCGATCATGGCGCTGGTCCCGTGGGTGCAGACTGCCAAGGGCACGGGGCAGGTCGTCGCGCTGGATCCCGACGACCGGCAGCAGCAGGTTACCGCCTTCGTCGCGGGCCGCGTCGAACGCTGGTACGTCCATGACGGCCAGCATGTGTCCAGGGGCGATCCGATCGCCCGCATCGTCGACCTCGACCCCGACTTCCTGACCCGGTTGCGGGCCGAGCGCGCGCAGGTGGTGGCGGAGATCGCCGCGGTCCAGCAAAGCCGGGCCGTCGCCGGCATCGACGTCGCCCGCACCGCGCAGCTGCTGGCCGAGGGGCTGGCGGCGCGGCGTGACTATGAACAGACGCAGATCAAGGTCGCCGATGCCGGGGCCAAGTTGGCCGAGGCGCGCGCGAAGCTGAACCGGATCGACATCCAGCTGAACCGCCAGTCGGTCCAGCTGGTCCGCGCGCCCCGTGACGGGCGGGTGCAGCAGCTGAACGCGGCGGCCGGCGGCGCGCTGGTGTCGCCCGGCACCGCGCTGGCGGTCATCGCGCCCGAAAAGGTCGTGCGCGCGGTCGAGCTGTTCATCGACGGCCGCGACGTGCCGCTGTTGCGCCCCGGCCGCCCGGTGCGGCTGGAGTTCGAGGGATGGCCCGCGATCCAGTTCAGCGGATGGCCCTCGGTCGCGCAAGGCATGTTCGATGGCCGCGTCCGCACGATCGACCCCAATGCCGCCGCCGACGGGCTGTTCCGTATCCTGGTCGAGCCGCAACCGGGCAAGCCCGCCTGGCCGGTGCGCGAATTCGTCCGCCCCGGCGGCAAGGTGCGCGGCTGGGTCCAGGGCGAGACCGTGCTGGTCGGTTATGAGCTGTGGCGTCAGCTGAACGACTTCCCGCTGGAATATGGCCGCCGCCCGGTGCCTGCGGCCGGCGGAGAGGCCAAGGCCGGGGCCAAGGATGCGTCGACCAAGACGGGCGAAGACGAAGGCGGCAAGAAGTGAGGCGGGTGTCGATCGCGCCGGTCCTTGCCCTGATGCTTGCCCTGGCACCGGTTGCGGCCGGCGCGCAGGTCGGGCCGCTGACGCTGGACGAGGTGCTGCGGTCCTCGGCCCGTAGCGCGCCGCAGATCGTCGAGGCGCTGGCCCGTGTCCGGCAGGCGGAGGGCAAGTCGCTGTCGGCGGAGGGCGCGTTCGACACCGTGTTCGACGTCGACGGCAAGTCGCGCCTTGCCGGATATTATGACGGTACCGTCGTTGAGGGGCGGGCGACGCGGCCGCTGACCGGCAATGGCGGCTATGTCTATGGCAATTACCGCGCGTCGCGCGGCACCTTCCCGGTCTATGAGGATCAGGCCTATACCAACCGCGCGGGCGAGGCGAAGGTCGGCGCGCTGTTCGCGTTGTTGCGCGACCGGGTGATCGACGAGCGCCGGACGCGCCGGAATATCGCCGGCACCGACATCGACGTGGCACGGTTCGAGGCGCAGATGGTCGCGATCGGCGTGCAGCGTCGCGCGGTCGATGCCTATCAGGCGTGGGTCGCGGCCGGCTTGCGGCTGCGGGCGTACCGCGACCTGCTCGATCTCGCCGAACGGCGGCGCGGGGCGATCGGCCGGCTGGTCACGCTTGGCGCGCGCCCTGCGATCCTGCTGACCGAGAACGACCAGAATCTGGTCCGCCGCCGTGCCCTGGTCGTGCGCGCCGAACAGGATTTCGCCAGCGCCGCCAACGCGCTGTCGCTGTATCTGCGCGACGGCGACGGTGATCCGCTGCTGGTGTCGGCCGAGCGCCTGCCGGGCGATACCGGCGCGCTGGCCGGCGTGACCGTCGCCCCGCCGAGAGTCGCCGCCGCGCCGGTTGAACGGCCCGATTACCGCGCGATCCTGACCCGCATCGACCAGTCGACCGCGCGGCTGATGCTGGCCGAAAACGACCTGTCGCCCCGGCTCGACCTGCGCGGTGACGTGGGCAAGGATATCGGCGCGGTCGGGCTGGGCGGGCCGAACCGGACCCCGCTGGAGGCGACCGTCGGGTTCCGCTTCAGCGTGCCGCTCCAGAACCGCGCGGCCAAGGGCCGGGTGGCGGAGGCGCGGGCCGAGATCGACGCGCTGGGCCAGCGCAGCCGGTTCCTGCGCGACCAGATCGCGGTCGAGGTCGACGGCATCGTCATCGCCGTCGGCGCGACCGAGCGACTGGCCGCCATCGCCGAGGAGGAGCGGATGCTCGCCGAGCGGCTGGCCGCCGCCGAACGCCGCCGGTTCGAACTGGGGTCGGGCGATTTCTTCCTGGTCAACCAGCGTGAGGAAACCGCGACCGATGCGCGCGTCCGCCTGGTCGACGCGCAGGCGCGGATCGCGTCGGCGCGCGCCGAACTCGCGGCGGCGACCGCCGATCGACGGGCGCTGGGGCTGGCCGACTGACGGCGGCGCACCGGACAAAATCGACGGCGCGGGGTTTCGACGGACCCATGGCATCCGCCACCCGTTGAAGCGGCATGACCACATCGACCATCCCCTATGCGCTGATCGTCGATGACGACGCGATCATCCTGATGGATCTGAACGGGATCCTGACCGAGGCCGGCTTCCGCTGCTACGAGGCCAATCACGGCGACGCGGCCAGGGCGATGCTGCCGCGCCATGCGGCCAACATCACCCTGCTGTTCTCCGACGTCGAGATGCCGGGCGATACCGATGGATTCGCGCTCGCCCGGCATGTCGCCGAAACCTATCCGTGGATCGAGATCGTCATCGCCAGCGGCCGGATCAAACCCGGGGCCGGCGACATGCCCGCCAACGCCACGTTCCTGGGCAAGCCGTTCACCGCGCAGATGGTTCACGACCACCTCCGCCGCACCCTGCCCGACGGCAAGAAGCCGGAGCCGTTGTTACGCGCGGTGTGAGGGCTGGCGTCCTTTTTCTGATCGACGCGTTCTGAAATTAGGTCTGTTCAGTGGCCGTACAGCGGACGGAGGCAGACTGATTACGGCAATGGGACGTTGCGGTCGCGAACGGGCCGAAACGCGTTGTCGCGGTAGAACGGGAGCAGGCACATGAAGATGGTGATGTTGGCAGTAACCGGGCTTTTCACCGCCGGGGCGGCGGAGGCACAGATTCTAAAGAGCAAATCACCGACCGTGAATGTCCTGTCGGCCGGGGACAATTACCTGATGCGGGCAAGAAGCGATGGAAGGCGCAGCGTTGCCAGTTATCCAAACGGCCCGAAGAAGACCTGTCTTGATTCCAAGGAAACGGGTGAAACGGTGTGCCACACCCGCGCCGAATGGGAAAAGATCGCCGCTGCTATCGAGCGGCGTCAACGCTGATCCCGCGGTCGATGGCCGTCTGCCGTCCTATGGCGACATCGGCGATCGTATCGTTCATCAGGGCGGGCGCGAGTTCATCCTCGCACCCGCCCCGCATATCGCAGCCTACTCCGCCGCCACCCCGGCGCGGGCGAACATGTCGCCGTCCAGCGCGTCCAGATCCTGCGCCGCGACCGGGCCGGCCTTGGCCTTCTGGCGCTTGTCGAACGAATCCCACACGTCGTTCCACTGGCCCTTGGTCGCGGCCTTGGAATATTCGGTCGCGCGGGTTTCGAAGAAGTTCGCATGCTCGACACCGTTCAGCAGCGGGGTCAGCCACGGCAGCGGGTGTTCGTCGATCATGTAGATCGGTTTCAGGCCCAGCTGGTTCATCCGCCAGTCGGCGATGTAGCGGATGTACTTCTTGATCTCCTTGGGCGTCATGCCGTTGACCGGCCCCTGCTCGAACGCCAGGTCGATGAACGCATCCTCCAGCCGGATCGTCGTCTGGCACACATCGGCGATGTCGTCCTTGACCGCCTTGGTCAGGCAGTCGCGCTCGGCACAGAAGGCGTGGAACAGGCGAATGATGCCTTCGCAATGCAGCGACTCATCGCGCACCGACCAGGTGACGATCTGGCCCATGCCCTTCATCTTGTTGAAGCGCGGGAAGTTCATCAGCATCGCGAACGACGCGAACAGCTGAACGCCTTCGGTAAAACCGCCGAACATCGCCAGCGTGCGCGCGATATCCTCGTCATTGTCGACGGTGAAGTTCTGCATGTAATCATGCTTGTCCTTCATCTCGGCATATTCGAGGAACATGCCATATTCGCTCTCGGGCATGCCGATGGTGTCGAGCAGATGGCTGTAGGCGGCGATATGCACCGTCTCCATGTTGCTGAACGCGGCCAGCATCATCTTGACCTCGGTCGGCTTGAACACCCGCCCGTATTTCTCGTGATAGCAGTCCTGCACCTCGACATCGGCCTGGGTGAAGAAGCGGAAGATCTGGGTCAGCAGGTTGCGCTCGTGATCGGTCAGCTTCTGCGCCCAGTCGCGGCAATCCTCGCCCAGCGGCACTTCCTCGGGCAGCCAGTGGAGCTGCTGCTGACGCTTCCAGAACTCGAACGCCCAGGGGTATTCGAACGGCTTGTACTGCTTGCGCGCTTCGGTGAGGGACATGGGATTACTCCGGTACAGAATTGAAATTGGAATTGGAAAAACGGGTCATGCCTCGACACTCCATTGCCACATCGCGGTCGCGGACATGGCCAGGACGATGCCGGCGGCGAGCGCCATGATGCCGGCCATGCGGTAGACATAGACCTTGGCCGGCCCCGCCGGCCGGATGAGCGCGAGCAGCAGGCCGGCACCGACCAGCGCGAAGACGCCCGCCACGCCGTACATGATGCCGATGCCCGGCGTCATGCGACCATTTCCCCACAAGCGCGTTGAACCGGCGTACCCATCACAGGAGAAGCATCATGGTCGACGCCAGCCAGATCAAGGAACATGCCGAAGTCATCGGCGCAGACGGCGTGCATGTCGGCACCGTCGACAAGGTCGAGGGCGACCGGATCAAACTGACCAAGAAGGACAGCGGCGAGGGGAGCCACAAGGGCCATCATCACTTCATCTCGCTTGGTCTGGTCGCCGATATCGAAGGCGACACCGTCCGCCTTTCGGCCAATGGCGACGTCGCGGTGACGTTCGAGGAAGAGGCGTAAGCCCTGACAGGTTGAGGCCTGCAAAACTCCGGCTCGCGTCGTGCGGGCCGGAGTTTTTGTGTCCGGTATGACCCGGACACGGATGGCTTACTGACAGGCCAGGCACTCGTCGTAATCCTTCGATTCGACGTCGATCTGGCGCAGGTCGATCGTGTTGTCGGCTTCCACCCCGCCGGCGAACCCGGCGCGGTGGATCGACTTGGAGCGCAGGTAATAGAGCGACTTGATGCCCAGTTCCCACGCGCGGAAATGAAGCATCAGCAGGTCCCATTTCTCGACGTCCGCCGGGATGAACAGGTTCAGCGACTGCGCCTGGTCGATATAGGGTGTGCGGTCGCCGGCCAGTTCGAGCAGCCAGCGCTGGTCGATCTCGAACGACGTCTTGTAGCAGTCCTTCTCGTCGGTGGTCAGGAAGTCGAGGTGCTGGACGCTGCCGCCCATCTCCAGGATCGAGTTCCACACCGCGTCGGAGTTCTTCGACTTCTCGATGAAGATCTTTTCGAGATACGGGTTCTTGACGACGAAGCTGCCCGACAGCGTCTTGTGGGTGTAGATGTTGGCCGGGATCGGTTCGATGCAGGCGCTGGTGCCGCCGCAGATGATGCTGATCGACGCGGTCGGCGCGATCGCCATCTTGCAGCTGAACCGCTCCATGGCGCCGACATCGGCGGCGTCGGGGCAGGGGCCGCGCTCGACCGCCAGCTGCATCGACGCCTCGTCAACCTGCGCCTTGATGTGCTTGAAGATGCGCAGGTTCCACGACTTGGCCATCGCGCCCTCGAACGGCAGCCCGCGCGCCTGGAGGAAGCTGTGGAAGCCCATGACGCCCAGGCCCACCGAACGCTCGCGCCCGGCGCTGTAGGCGGCGCGCTCCATGCCCGGCTCGTGCCGGTCGATATAATCCTGCAGCACGTTGTCGAGGAAGCGCATCACGTCCTCGATGAACAGCTTCTCGCCCTTCCACTGGTCCCAGGTTTCCAGGTTCAGCGAGGACAGGCAGCAGACCGCGGTACGATCATTGCCCAGATGGTCGCGGCCGGTCGGCAACGTGATCTCGCTGCACAGATTGGAGGTCGACACCTTCAGCCCCAGGTCGCGGTGATGCTTGGGCATCGCCTTGTTCACATGGTCGGCAAAGACGATGTACGGCTCGCCGGTGGCCAGACGCGTCTCGACCAGCTTCTGAAACAGCGCGCGCGCGTCGACGGTGGCGCGGATCGCGTCGTCCTTCGGGCTGCGTAAGTGCCATTCGTCACCGGCGCGGACCGCCTCCATGAACGCATCGGTCAGCAGAACGCCGTGATGCAGGTTCAGCGCCTTGCGGTTGAAGTCGCCCGATGCCTTGCGGATTTCAAGGAATTCCTCGATCTCCGGGTGGTTGATGTCAAGATAGACGGCGGCCGACCCGCGACGCAGCGATCCCTGCGAAATGGCGAGGGTCAGCGAATCCATGACGCGGACGAACGGGATGATGCCGCTGGTCTTGCCGTTCAGGCCGACCGGCTCGCCGATGCCGCGCACATTGCCCCAATAGGTGCCGATGCCGCCGCCACGCGACGCCAGCCAGACATTCTCGTTCCACGTCTCGACGATGCCGTTCAGGCTGTCGGGGACCGAGTTCAGATAGCAGGAAATCGGCAGGCCGCGCCCGGTGCCGCCGTTCGACAGGATCGGCGTGGCGGGCATGAACCACAGTTTCGAGATATAGTCGTAGATCCGCTGGGCATGCGCGGCATCGTCGGCATAGGCCGAGGCCACGCGCACGAACAGATCCTGATAGCTTTCACCCGGCAGCAGGTAACGATCGTTCAGCGTGTCCTTGCCGAAATCGGTCAGCAGCAAATCGCGGCTGTGGTCGACCTCGACCGGATAGGGCTGAGGCCGGACCGAATGGCTGTCCAGCGCCTGCGGGCCGGTCTTTGATTCGGCGGCAGGAGCCTCCACGGGGGCCGCCGGGGTCGCCTGTTCAAGCGCATCAATCATATCGGTGGCCATGTCGTTATCCCGGCTAATCTCTGAATCCATCGAAACCGTTCCCCTCGTCCTCGATTCCAAATCCACGACTCGGGCGGCGTTGCAGCACGCCCGCATCATAGGTGCCGAAGGTGGGCCTGACGAGAACAAAACAAGTCCATCGTCATGGATCGCGCGGTTTGGCGACCTCTGTGCCCCCGGAGGGTTAAGATCGTCATACCACCAGCGATTGGGTTGGCCTTCGTGCGTAACCGCTACTGATTGTGGCATAGCGGCGCGCGATGCAAGCCGTTGCGCGGCGGTTCGGAGGCCGCGACGGGCGGTACACCGTATCCGGCAATGCGCGACGCGCCGGGTTCCGTGGGGTCCGCAAAATGCAAGGGCCCTATGTGTACCGGCAAATATTTTTATCGCCCGGCGGGCGTTCGGGCGGCAATCCCGAAGCGCCGCACGATCAGTCCGCCAGACCCTTCAGCCGGGCGATCACGTCATGGTCGGTGATCCGACGATAGCGTGCCTCGACCAGACTGAACAGGCCGAACAGCGACAGGCCGGCGGCCACGATGATCTGGAGGCTTTCGGGAAACCAGTCGAGCACCTGGTCGATGCCGCCGGCCTCCGCCGCCCTGGCCCGACGCGCCGCCTGCACCAGAAACGCGCCCATCGCCACGAACACGATGCCGCGCGCGGCATAGCCAAGCCGCCCGATCCACCGCACCGCCGGCGACCGCGCGGCATCGGCGTCGATATAGCGCAGGAAGCCAAGCCGGACCGCCTTCAGCAACTGGTACGCGCCGGTGCCGATCAGCACCGCGGCCGCGATCCAGAGCATCGCGACGCCGCCGGGCAGGGTCAGCGCCATCGCCGCCCCCCGCTCGGCCGGATCGCCCGACGCGCGCACGCCGATGCCCGTCGCCAGCGAGGCCGCGGCATAGGCCAAGCCGACATGGGTGATGCCGCTGGCGATCCCGCCGGCGCGCGCGGCCAGCCCGCCGGCACCTGACCCGTGGCCTTCGCTGTCGATCAGCGCCTCGGTCAGCCGCCACACGCCATAGGCGACGAAGCCGATCGCCATGGCCGCCACCGCCAGCTTGCCCGACCCGGTGTTGAGATATTCCAGCGCGCCCGACTGGCTGACCGTGCGGCCGGCGCGGATGACGAGGAAGCCGATGGTGAAGTACAACAGGCCCCGTGCCGCAAAGCCGATGCGGGTCGCGGTTTCCAGGCTGGCGACGCGGTCCATGATATCCCCCTTGTTCGTGATCCCGCTGAACGTTCGCCGGCGCGGCGACGTTCCGGCCGCGTTACGGTGTTCGCCCCCGCGCCGGCGAACCCCATCCAGATCAGGCGCTTTGTCGGCAACCGGTCGTCGCGCTCGCGGGTTGGACGGGCGGAAACAAGGGAGTTCGACGATGGCGCGCGTACCGATGTTCAATCTGGAGGAGGCGATCCGCGCCCAGCGCGCATTGCGCGAGTCGCTGGGGCTGGAGGAAGAAGTGTTTCCGGTCGAGGCGTTCGTCGAAATGATCAGCGACGAGGTCGAGCAGATGCGCGCCGCCGGCCGATCCGATGCCGACATCGTCGCGATCGTCGCCCGGACGACCGGGCAGCAGATTGACCCGTCGGACATCGCCACCCACTATATCGCCCCCGAGCATCGGCATGGCGGCAGGCGATAGGACCGGCATAGCGGCGGCATGGTCCGGCAGGCGGCAGGTGTTACCCGTTTGCCGACGATAACAGTCGATTTTTTGTGGCGGTCCGCCGCCGGTCATGGCTTTATCCGGCTATGACGAAAATTCACCCCATTCGCTCGTCCGGTATAGCCTGATATGCGGAGTCATGTTCATCGGATAGTGATGCTCGCGCTTTGCATGGTCGCGACGACCAGTGTCGGGGCGCGAAACACCGATCAGCCGACATCGGATACGGCAGATACGGCACCGATCTCTGTCATGATCGTCGGCATGTTTCATTTTGGCAATCCGGGCAGGGACGTCGCCAACCTGACGGTGGACGATGTGCTGGCCCCGAACCGGCAAGCGGAAATCGCAACCGTCGCCACGTCGCTGGAACGGTTCAGGCCGACGCGGGTCGGGGTGGAATGGCCGGCGGCCAAAGCCACACGGGATTATGCGGCCTATCATGCCGGCACGTTGCCGCCCTCGCGCGACGAGGTGACGCAATTGGCATTCCGGGTGGCGAAGGCGCGAGGGATCGCGCAGGTCGATGGTCTCGATGTAGCGGTCGGGCTGCCGTTCGGACCAGCAATGGCCTATGCCAAGGACCATGGCCAGACGGCCCTGATCGACCAGATCACGAAGTTCGGTAACGCGGCGGTGGCGGCGCAGGCGCATGCCCTGGCGACCCGGGGGATTGCAGCTGTCCTTCGGCTGTTGAACGATCCGGTCAATGGTAACGGCCATCATCTGTATCGTGAGTTGCTGAAGGCGGGCGATGGCGACACGCAGCCGGGTGTGGATGTTTTCGTCGCGTGGCAACGCCGCAACGCGCTGACCTGTGCCAAGCTGTTGCAGACGGCCCGACCCGGCGACCGGATGATGGTCTTCTACGGCGCCGGTCACCTGCCCCTGCTGCGCCAGTGCGTGGCGGAGACGCCCGGCTATGTGCTCGTCGATACCATGGCCTATCTGCCACCACGATAAATAATCTGCGAACCCGGCCTGTGCGAGGTGCTTGGGGATGGCGACACCGCCCTAAGCGGCGACGCCCTCCAGCGCCTCGCTCGCCTCCAGCCACTTCGCCTCGCTGGCGGCCAGCTTGGCCTCGACCTCGGACCGGCGCTTCATCAGTTCGGTCATCGACAGGCGGGAAAAGCGCGGCTCGGCCTTTTTCGGGTCGGCCATCGCGGTGTCGACCGCGTTCAGTTCGGTGGTGAAGCGGGCGGTGTCGGCCTCGATATCGCGGATCGTCTTCTTCATCGCGGTTTCGCGGTCGCGCGCGGCGGCGGCGGCCTTCTTGTCCTTCTTCGGCCCCTTGCCGCCCGTATTCTTGGCCGAGCTGCCCAGCACCAGCGCGATATAGTCGTCGAGGCTGCCGTCATATTCGCGCGCGGTGCCGTCATCGACCAGCACCAGCCGGTCGGCGGTGAGTTCGAGCATGTGGCGATCGTGGCTGACCAGCACGACCGCGCCGGTATAGTCGTTCAGCGCCTGGACCAGCGCCTCGCGCGCGTCGACGTCGAGATGGTTGGTCGGCTCGTCGAGGATCAGCAGATGCGGCGCGTCGCGCGTGATGAGCGCCAACGCGAGCCGCGCACGCTCGCCGCCGGACAGCCGGCCGACCTTGGTCGTCGCCTTCTCGCCCGAAAAGCCGAACCGGCCGAGCTGCGCCCGCACGGCGGCGGGCGTCGCGCCCTTCATCATATGGGTCATGTGTTCAAGCGGGGTATCCTCGGTATCGAGTTCCTCGACCTGATACTGGGTGAAATACCCCACCTTCATCTTGCCCGACGACGCCATGTCGCCGTCCATCGGCGTCAGCTGCGCGGCCAGCAGGCGGGCGAGCGTGGTCTTGCCGTTGCCGTTGCGACCCAGCAGGGCGACCCGGTCGTCAGGGTCGAGCCGCATGTTCAGCCGCTTCAGGATCGGCACCTCGCTATACCCCACCGACGCCATGTCGAGGGTGATGAGCGGCGGGCGCAGCTCGGTCGGGTTGGGGAAACCGAACGACAGCGTGGGATCGTTGAAGCTCTCGGCGATCGGCTGCATCTTCGCCAGCATCTTCTGGCGTGACTGGGCCTGTTTGGCGGTCGAGGCGCGGGCGGAGTTCTTGGCGATATAGCTTTGCAGCTTCTCGCGCTGGACCGCCTGGTTGGCGCGCGCCGCCTCGATCTGCGCGAGGCGTTCGGCGCGCTGACGCTCGAACGCGTCGTAGCCGCCGGGGTAGAGCGTGACCTTGCCGCCCTGCAGATGCAGGATGTGGTCGACGACGTTGTTCAGGAAATCGCGCTCGTGGCTGACGACGACGATGGTCGCCTTGTAGCCTTTGAGGAAATCCTCCAGCCACATGACCGCTTCGAGATCGAGATGGTTCGACGGCTCGTCGAGCAGCAGCACGTCGGGTTCGGAGAACAGCAGCGCGGCCAGCGCCACGCGCATTTTCCACCCGCCCGAAAAGCTGTCGAGCGTGCGCTGCTGCATCTCCTCGTCAAAGCCCAGGCCAACCAGGATGCTCGCGGCGCGCGCCGGGGCGGTATAGGCGTCGATCGCCATCAGCCTTTCGTACACCTCGCCCAGACGGTCGGGATCCTCGCACGTCTCGCTCTCGATCATCAGCGCGGCGCGCTCGACATCGGCGGCCAGCACCGTCTCGAACGGCGTCATGTCGCCGTGGGGCGCTTCCTGCGCGATATAGCCGAGGCGGCTGCCCTTGGGCATTTCCGCCTTGCCGGCATCGGGTTCGAGCTGGCTGGCGATGACCCGCACCAGCGTCGACTTGCCGGCACCGTTGCGGCCGATCAGGCCGACACGGCTGCCGGGGGGCAGGGCGGCGGTCGCGCCATCGAGGATGACGCGTCCGCCAAGACGGACCGTGATATCGCTGAGCTTGAGCATGATCGCGCCGTTAGCAGATGCAGCACGATTTTGCGAGGGGGGGGGGCAAACGCCGTCACGGGAGGCGCGTTGTCGTGGGCGGCCCGAACCCGGGGAGCCATGTTGGTAGACTCCAGGCCCGCCCCCTTGATCCAGACCCCGGTTCCCCGGCGGAGGCCGGGGTCCAGTCGGGGAAGCGTTTGCGGTAGCTTGCCCACGTCAGTCCAACTGGACCCCGGCCTGCGCCGGGGAACCGGGACTGGCTTGGGGGGGGGGCAGTGCCCCTCCCGGCGATCAGTGGACGAAGCGCGCCACCACGTCGCGGTAGCTGCGGCTGACCTTCACGCTGGCCCCTGAATTGAGCACCAGGAAACATTCGCCATTGGTGTGCGGCTTCACCTGCTTGACAAGGTCGAGGTTGACGATGGTGGAGCGGTGGACGCGCTGGAACCGGCGCGGGTCGAGCCGCTTTTCCAGATCCTTCATCGTTTCGCGCAGGATCAGCGTGTTGTCGCCGGTGTAGATGCACATGTAATCGCCGGCCGCGTCGATCCGCTCGATCGTGTCGACATCGACGCGGAAGATCTGGCCGCGATCCTTGATGTTGATGAGCTTTTCGAACCGGTTCGACGCCGGCTCSCCGCCGCCGTCGGTCATGTCCTCGACCGCATTGGGGGCGTGCTCGGCCAGCACCTCCTTCAGCTTCTCGACCTCCTCGACGCCGCGCTTTTCGGCGAGGCGCTGGCGGACGCGCTCGATCGTGTCGGCGAGGCGCGATTCGTCGACCGGCTTCATCAGGTAATCGACCGCCTGCGCCTCGAACGCGCGCAGGGCGTGGTCGCTGTACGCGGTGACGAAGACGAACAGCGGCGGTTCGACCTCCATCAGCCCCTGTACCACCGAGAAGCCGTCGAAGCCGGGCATCTGGATATCGAGGAAGACGAGGTCGGGCTTGTGGGTCTTGATGGCGCGGATCGCCTCGCGGCCGTTCTGGCATTTGTCGATGATCTCGACGTCGTCATGCGCCTGCAACCGGAGCTCCAGGCCCTGGATCGCCAGCGGCTCGTCATCGACGAGAATGGTACGGATGGTCATGCGGCCTCTCTGTTCACGTCTTCCAGCTGATACGGGATCTCGATCTCGACCGAGAAGCCGCCAGCCGGCGTGGAGCGCGTTTCGAACCGGTGGTCAGGCCCGTAAGCCTGTCCCAGCCGATCCCTTATATTGGCGAGCCCCACGCCGGTTGAAAGGGATGGACGGACTTGGCGTTCGTTCAAGCCCGGTCCGGTATCGGATACGGCGATCTGCACCCGTTCCCCGTTCAGCCGCACGGCGACCCGGATTTCGGCCCCGTCCTCCTGCGGCGTCACCGCATATTTGATCGCGTTTTCAACCAGGGGTTGCAGCAGCAGCGAGGGCAGGCGGGCGCGTTCGGCGCGCGGGTCGATGTCGAAGACGGGGCGCAACCGGTCCTCGAACCGCATCTTCTCGATCTCCAGATACAGCTTCAGCGTCTCGACCTCCTGCGCGACCGTCACATGCGCGGTCGGCTCGTTGGCGAGCGTGTAGCGCAGGAAGGACGACAGCCGGCTGAGCATCGCGTTGGCCCGCTCGGTCTGTTTCAGCAGCACCAGCGTCGAGATGGAATTGAGCGTGTTGAACAGGAAATGCGGGTTCAGCTGATAGCGCAGCATCGCCAGTTGCGCCGACGACGCCTGCGTCTCCAGCACCTGCATCTGGCCGATCTGGTGTTCGACGATCAGGTAGAAATTGATCCCGAAATACAGCGCCGACCAGCCCGCCAGCACGGTGAAGTTCAGGAACACGCTGCCCAGCACCAGCGTCAGCGTGATGCCCGGCGCGGTCGTCTTCATGAACGAGAAGGTGAAGGCCATCAGCACCGCGTACAGCACGGTGGCGGCCAGCAGCGTGGCGACCGTCAGCATGATCCCCGGCAGGCGCGGCAGGCGGCGATAATAGCCGTACAGCGTCGAGAGCAGCAGGGTGATGCAATAGCCGAGAATCGCCTCGATGATGATCGGGATGATCCCCTCGAAAGACAGGCCGTTCGAGATCGAGGATACCGCGCGCAGGCCCAGATAGCCGCTCCACCCGACGGCCTGCAGGGTCCAGAAGGCGCGACTCTTGTCCTCGAAGAACGGTCGCGCGGTCAGGGGCAGGTTGCGCCCCGGGGGTGCCGGTTGGGTAGCCATGGGCTGGCATCCCTACACCGGCTGGGGCCTGTGGGCAAAACCGGTGGGCGGAAAAGCAAAAAGCCGCCGTCCCGAGGGACGACGGCTTTTCGTTGCGGTCAGGTCTGTGTTGCGCCGGATCAGAACTTGAAGCGGGCGCCCAGACGGATGGTGTAGAGCGAGCCGTTGAACACTGGCGATACGGCCTCGGCCGGCTCGCGGTACGACGAATAGCGGTACGAGGCGCACTGCTGGTTCGCCGCGGTGTTCACGACGCCGGCGGCGGTCAGGCACTGCACCTGCACGACCGATGCGGTGTACGGGAAGCCAAGCTGGCGCAGGCCGCCCCACTTGCTGCTGAGCAGGTTGGGCAGATTTTCGATATCCGCGAACAGCGAGATGCGCGACTTGCCGATGAAGGTCGGGATCTCCTGTTCGGCGTGCAGATCGATCCGGGTGAAGGCGCGGCTACGGGCGATGTTGCGCCCGGCGATCTTGCCGCGATAATCCTTCAGCGCCGAATTGTTGATCAGCGTGTCGAGCGCCGCCTGGGTGGTGGCGTTGTCATAGCTGACCAGCGCGTCGCTGGGGCCGGTCGGCACATACAGCAGGTAACGGTTGTTGTTCGACAGCGTGCCGAACACCGGGCTGCGCTGCGATCCGCTGGCCGCCTGGTCGATCATCGTGAAGCTGTACGGACGGCCCGCACGCGTCTCGCCGAACAGCTGCAGGGTGGTGCGGTAGTCGCCGAAGAACGCGTGGTCATAGCCGATGTTGTACTTGAACGCCCACTTGGTCTGGTCGTTCGACGTGCCGTACGCCGCGAAGTTCGGGTCGAGGAACGCGCCGTTGCCGTAGTTGGACGAGGCGGTCGACGAGGTGGCCGGCGTCGCGTCCTTCACGTCCTGCCAGGCGTAGCTGCCGCCGATCGACAGGCCGAAGTCGAAGTCCTTCGAGGCGCGGACGTCGAAGACGTGGCCACGACCAAGCGAGGTGTTCGACAGGACGATGTCGGTGTTGGTGTCGGTGAAGCTCAGCCCGCCGGTGTTGGTGCGCGCGGCATAGCGGTTGCGACCGTCGGGCAGGCGACCGATGACGGTCGAGCGCGCGTCGGTGAACAGCACCTGCTGCACGACCTGCGAGTAGATATAGTCGGCACCGACCTGAACGCCGAACAGGTCGTAATCGGCCGAGAAGGTCGCCTTCAGCGTCGACGGCAGGTCGAAGCTCGGGTCGATCGCGTTGACCGGCGCGGTGCTGAGCGCCGCCGTGTTGGTCGACAGGAAGTTCGTGACGGCGGGCGCGAAGCTGGTGCCGGTCACGTTGTTCAGCGCGGCTGCGCCGACCACGTCGCTGACGTTGAAGCCGGTCGCCGAGGTCCGGTTGATGTTGATCTGGTTGGTGACGATGCCCGTGTTGGAAAAACTGTTCGCCAGATAGACGTCGGGCGACCCGCCGCCGAAGATGCCGGCACCGCCGCGCAACTTCAGGCGTGCGGTCGGCTGGAAATCCAGGCCGATGCGCGGCTGGAACATGCCCAGACCCTTGTAGGTCTTGGTATTGGCAAAGCCGATGCGGTTCTGGAAGTTCTGGTTGTAGGGGATCGTGCTGCGCATGCCGTACAGGTCATAGCGGAAGCCATAGGTGACGTTCAGCTTGTCGTTGACGCGCCACGTGTCCTGCGCGCCGGTCGTGACCTGGATATAGCCGAAGCGGGCGGCGGCATCCTGCGTGTTCAGGCTGACCGCGTCCTGATAGCTCAGCGTGTCGGCATTGCCGGCAGCGAAGCCGAGCAGCGAGTCGAAATAATAGGCTCCGGCGCTGCGCTGCAGGAACAGGTTGTAGATGCTGACCTTGCTGACTTCGGCCAGCAGGCGGATCTCGTGATCGCCGGCGGTGACGTTGGCCAGAACCGAGCCGCCATAGGTGTCGGTGTTGAATTCGTTCGACTGGCGCGAGATGTCGGGGCCGAAGAAGATGGTCGGGGTGCCCGCCGAGCAGGTGTTGCGCGACCCGGTAGAGAGCGGATCGAGGCAGACACCGAACTGTGCGAAGTTGTTACCCAGCAGCGGCAGCGATTCCCGCTTGTAGCTCTTGTACAGGCCGCGGATTTCAGTCGAGAAGGTGTCCGACCAGTCCGAATTCAACTGGACGATGCCGGCCCGCAGCAGCTCGTTCAGCTGATAACCGTTCGATTCCAGGCCTAGCGACGGGGTCGTGTTCGACTGCGACGTGTTCTGGTTGAAGGTCGCCTCGTCATAGGCGTTGGTGTAGCTGATCGCCAGCTTCTGACCGTCGGTGATGTTCCAGTCGATCTTGCCGACGAACTTCTCGTCCTTGGCATTGGCGACCGACAGCACGCCGCCGGTGGTGTAGCCGTAGCGCGACTGGGCGATCGACGTGACGTTGGCGACCTGCCCGTCGGTCAGGAAGCCCGTCGTGGACGACGTGTAGGGAATCTGGGTGGCGGCGGCGATCGCCAGCGGACGCGGCTCGGTGTTGCGCTCGCCCGAGATCATGAAGAACAGCTTGTCCTTGATGATCGGGCCAGACAGCGTCGCGCCATACGTCTCGGACTTGAACTTGGTGACCGGGCGCGTGAACGACCCGATCCGTTCGCCGTACAGGCCGTCGGTGTTCTGCGAATAGAAGCCGTTGCCGTGGAATTCGTTGGTGCCCGACAGCAGCGTCGCGTCGATCGCGCCGCCCTGGAAATTGCCCTGACGGAAGTCATAGGGGGCGATCGAGACGGATACCTGGGCGATCGCGTCGAAAGGGATCGGGCCACGGCCGGTCGGGCTGGCGTCGGGGTTCAGGCCAAAATTGTCGCTGACCGACACGCCGTTGATCGAGAAGCGGTTGAAGCGCGAATTGGTGCCGGCAAAGGTGACGGCGCGGCTGTTGGCCAGATCCAGCGTGGCGAACGGGTCGCGGCGCTGAATGTCGCGGATGTCGCGGTTGACCGAAGCGACCTTGGCGATGTCGCGCGCGTCCAGCACCGTCTGCGGGCCGTTCGACGTGACGCCGGCGCCGACGATCGAGCGGGCGGTGATGACGATGTCGCCGCCGTCATTGGCGGCTGCGTTGGCCAGGTCGACCGGCAGGTCATAGGGCTGGCCGACGACGGTGTAGATGTCGGTGACCGAGGTCGTGCCCTGCGGCGACGTGATCTCGACCGTGAAGGGGCCGCCGGCGCGCAGGCCGGTCGCGGTGAACGTGCCGTTCGCATCGGTCGTGCTGGTCGACCGCGTGCCCGAGGGGACGTTGATGATGACGACATCGGCACCGGCGACGGGCGTGCCGGCGTTGACGACGCTGCCGCGGATCGTCGACGTCGTGTCCTGCGCCATGGCGGCGGCCGGTGCGACGAGCGCAGCAATGGCGGCACCCAGGAAAAGGCTGTTACGCATGAAAGAGTCCCCTTTAGAGCATGTGCTCTGAATCCGCGGCTTCGGTGTGCCGGATGCCGCGTCCGTGCAGGGGAAATATTTCGGTTCCGTGACTCATGCCAGTTGCAAACCGTATACCGACCGATCCTTCATGGTGCGTTGCAAAAAGGCAACGGCTTTTCGCCCCGTCAGGGGGCGGCGGCGGCAACCAGCGCGGTCCATTCGGCTTCGGTCATGACGGCAATTTCCAGATCCTGCGCCTTTTTCAGCTTGGATCCCGCCCCCGGTCCGGCGATGACCAGATCGGTTTTCGCGGACACCGAGCCGCTGACGCGCGCGCCCAGCGCCTCGGCCTGCGCCTTGGCCTCGTCGCGGCTGATCGTCTCCAGGCTGCCGGTGAAGACCAGCGTCTTGCCCGTCACCGGCGATGCGCGGGTTTCGTGCACCGCATCGGCGATGGTCAGTTCGCGGGCCAGATCGGCGACCACGTCGCGGTTGTGCGGTTCGGCAAAGAAGTCGAACAGCGCCTCGGCCACCTCCGGCCCGACCTGTGCCGTGTCGACCGCGGCGACCATGGCGCGCTGGCGACGCAGCTCGAACTTGCGGTCGGGTTCGCCGATCGCCGGCACCGTGTCAGCGCGTAACGCCAGTCCCGCGTCGATCATCGCCATGAACGCGGCAAAGCTGACATAGCGCCGCGCGAGGTCGCGCGCAGTGGTGGCCCCGACATGGCGGATGCCCAGTGCGAACAGGAACCGGTCGAGCGGGATCGTCCGTTTTTCCTCGATCGCGGCGAGCAGGTTGTCGACCGAGGTTTCCGCCATCCGCTCGCGCGCCAGCAGGACGTCGCGTTGCCCACGCAGACGAAAGATATCGGCGGGCGATTCGATCAGGCGATCGTGGAAGAACGCCTCGATCCGCACCAGCCCCAGCCCGCGAATGTCGAACGCCGCGCGCGAGGCGAAGTGGATCAGCCGCTCCACCCGCTGCGCCGGGCAGACGAGGCCGCCCGAACAGCGCCAGTCGACCTCGCCCGCCTCGCGTTCCGCCGCCGACCCGCATTCGGGGCAGTGGGTGGGGAAGGGCCAGGGCGTGCGGGTGTCGTCGCGGCTCAGGTTGTCGGCGATCTGCGGGATGACGTCGCCGGCGCGCTGCACCACGACCCGGTCGCCGGGGTGGACGCCCAGCCGGGCGATCTCGTCGGCGTTGTGCAGCGTCGCGTTGGTGACGACGACGCCGCCGACCGTCACCGGTTCCAGCCGCGCGACCGGGGTCAGCTTGCCGGTGCGGCCGACCTGGATGTCGATCGCCTTCAGGGTGGTCTGCGCGCGTTCGGCGGGAAACTTGTGCGCGATCGCCCAGCGCGGGGCCCTGGCGACCTGGCCCAGCCGCGCCTGCCAGTCGAGCCGGTCGACCTTGTAGACGACACCGTCGATGTCGAACGGCAGGTCGGCGCGTGCCGCCTCGATCGTGCGATAGACGTCCAGCGCGGCCGCTGCGCCGTCGACCCGCGCGAAGCCGTCGGCGACGGGAAAGCCCCAGTCGCGCAGGCACGCGACGACGCCGGCCTGCGTGTCGGCGGGCAGCGCGGACGCCTCGCCCCAGCCATGCGCCAGGAACCGCAAGGGCCGCGTGGCGGTGACGGCGGCATCCTTCTGGCGCAGCGACCCGGCGGCGGCGTTGCGCGGGTTGGCGAACTGGCGTGCCTTGTCCGGCGTGCCGACCTCGGCCAGCAGGCGGGCGTTGAGCGCAGTGAAGTCGCCCTTGGCCATATACACCTCGCCGCGCACCTCGAACACCCCCGGGGCCTCGCCGGGGAGCGAGTCGGGAATGTCGGCGATCGTCGCGACGTTGGCGGTCACATCCTCGCCGACCTGCCCGTCGCCGCGGGTCAGCGCCTGCACCAGCCGCCCGCCCTCATAGCGCAGCGAACACGACAGGCCGTCGATCTTCGGCTCGGCGGTCAGCGCGACGGGGGTGTCCTCGGGCAGTTTCAGGAAGCGGCGGACGCGGGCGACGAACTCGGTCACCTCCTCATCGGAAAAGGCATTGTCGAGGCTCATCATCGCCCGCGCGTGCGGCACCTTGGCCAGATGCCCGGCGGGGGCGGCACCGACCGTCCTGCTTGGCGAATCGGCGCGGACCAGATGCGGGAACGCCGCCTCGATCGCGGTGTTGCGGCGGACCAGCGCGTCATAGTCGGCGTCCGCGATCTCGGGCGCGTCGTCGGTATGATACAGCGCGTTGTGGCGGGCAATCTCGGTCGCCAGCGTCGCCAGGTCGGCGGCGGCGTCGATGTCGGTCTGGGGCAGCGGATCCATGGGCATTGGGTAGGCGAGCGGGCGCAGCGCGGCAACGTCGCTTTTCGAATGAACATCGCAGCCGGCAAAGTGTTGGGACTTCAACATCATAGCCGGAGCCTGCCCCCATGACCGACCACAGCAACCGCCGCGACATCCTGAAGGGCAGCGCGGTCGCCGGCCTTGCCGCCGCCGCCGCGCCCGCCTTTGCCCAGACCGCGCGGCCCGCCGTAACCTTGCGCGACCCGCAGACGAACCACCCGAGCCAGCCCTTCGCCGAACAGCCGCAAAAATGGCCGGCGCTGCAACGCGACATGAAACCCGTGCCCGACTGCGGAGAGGCGACCTATCGCGGTTCCGGCCGGTTGCAGGGGATGAAGGCGCTGGTGACCGGCGGCGATTCAGGGATCGGCCGCGCCGCCGTCATCGCCTTCGCGCGCGAGGGTGCCGACGTCGCGATCAACTATTACCCGACCGAGGAACCGGACGCACAGGATGTCGCAAAGCTGCTCCGCGCGGAGGGGCGCAAGGTCGTGCTGCTGCCGGGTGACCTCACCGACGAGGCGTTCTGCAGCCGCCTGATCGCGCAGGCGGCGAAAGGGCTGGGCGGACTCGACATCCTGGTGAACAACGCGGCCTATCAGCAGTCCAAGGCCTCGATCGCCGACATCACGCCGGCGCAGTTCGACCGGACGATGAAGACCAATGTCTATGCCCCGTTCTGGCTGAGCAAGGCGGCCGTGCCGCTGATGAAGCCGGGCGCGAGCATCATCAACACCGCGTCGGTCAACTCGTTCAATCCGGGCGAGGAACTGCTGGATTATGCAACCACCAAGGGGGCGATCATGATCTTCACCAAGGGGCTGGCCAAGCAACTGGCCAAGCAGGGCATTCGCGTGAACGCGGTCGCGCCCGGCCCGGTTTGGACCCCGTTGCAGGTGGCGGGCGGGCAGTTGCCGGGCAAGCTGGGCGAGTTCGGGCAGGACACGCCGCTGGGCCGCGCGGGCCAGCCGGGCGAACTCGCATCGCTGTACGTCGCGCTGGCCGAGCCGGGGACCAGCTTCACCACCGGCAGCGTGTTCGGCGCGAATGGCGGGACGGGCACGATCTGACGCGCCAACCCGGACCGGCGCGGTCGCGAAACCACGCCGGTCTAGGCCGTTTCCAGCAACCGGGCGGCCTGCGCGCGCGCCTCGTCGGTGACGGTCGCACCGGACAGCATGCGGGCGATTTCCTCGCGCCGTTCCGCCTCGGGCAGCGCGCGGACGCCGGTGCGGGTGACGGTGCCGTCATGGCTCTTGGCGATCATGAAATGCTGGCGGCCGCGCGCCGCGACCTGGGGTGAGTGCGTCACGACCAGCAACTGCGTGTTCTGCGACAGGCGCGCGAGTCGCTCGCCGATCGCCGAGGCCACCGCGCCACCGACACCGCGGTCGATTTCGTCGAAGATCATCGTCGCGGCACCACCCTGTTCGGCCAGCGCGACCTTCAGCGCGAGGATGAAACGCGACAATTCGCCGCCGCTCGCGATCTTGATGAGCGGGGCGAACGGCGCGCCGGGGTTGGTCGAAATCTCAAACTCGACCCGGTCCTTGCCCGCGCCCGACCAGCCGTCGACCCCGAGCGGCGCGAGTGCCGTGCGGAAGCGCGCGGCATCCAGCTTCAACGGGGCAAGCTCGCCCGCCACCGCCGTATCGAGCCGGGCGGCGGCGGCGGCCCGCGCCTTCGTCAGCCGCGTGGCCTCCGTCGCATAGGCGGCATGGGCCTGTGCGACCTGCGCCTCCAGCTTCGCGATTCCGCCTTCGCCCGCCTCCAGCCGTTCCAGCCGGCCGCGCATCTCCTCGGTCAGCGTCGCCAGCTCGTCGGGCTGGACCCGGTGCTTGCGCGCCATGGCCCTGAGCGCGAACAGCCGTGCCTCGTCATCCTCCAGCGCGCGGGGGTCATAGGCGAGCGCGGCGCGCGCCTCGCGCATCCGGTCGTCGGCGGCCGACCCCTCGATCACCGCGCGGTCGACCGCGGCCAACGCCTCGGCCAGCGCGGGGTGATCGTCGGCGATCCGTTCCAGCACGCGCGCGGCCTGGCGCAGCTTGGCTAAGCCACCGTCCGATCCGTCAAGATAATCGTCGATCGCCGCCAGATCGTCGGTGATCTTTTCCGCGCGCTGCATCGTCCGGCGCTGGTCGGCCAGCACCTCCTCCTCGCCCGGTTCGGCGGCCAGCGCGGTCAGTTCGGCGACGGTGTGTTCCAGCCATTCGCGGTCGCGCGCCGCCGTCTCGATGTCCGCGCGTGCCGTGGCCAGCGCGGTTTCCGCCGCGCGGACGGCGGCCCAGGCGGCGGTCGCGACGCTGGTGTCGATCCGCCCGAACAGGTCGAGCAGCGCGCGATGGCCGGTGGCGGCCAGCAGCCCGCGATCGTCGTGCTGGCCGTGGATCTCCACCAGATGCGGGGCCATCTCGCGCAGCAGCCCGGCGGAGGCCGCCTGATCGTTGATGAATCCCCGGCTGCCGCCGTCCGCCTTGACGATGCGTCGCACCAGCAGCGGTTCGCCGGGTTCGACCGCGATCCCGTTGTCGTCGAGCAGGGCCGCGACCGCGCCGGCGGGTGCGTCGAAGGTCGCGGTGACGACCGCCTGTTTGGCACCGTGGCGCACCAGCCCGCTGTCGCCGCGCGCACCCAGTGCCAGTCCCAGCGCGTCGAGCAGGATCGACTTGCCCGCGCCGGTTTCCCCGGTCAGCACATCGAGTCCGGCCCCGAATTCAAGGTCCAGCGCCTCGATGAGCACCACGTCGCGAATGGCAAGAGCGGTCAGCATGGCGCCTCCCTTAGAACAAAACCGGTCCAGGGAAAATGGGGCGTGTCGGGGGCGTGGGCGCGGCGCGGGTATCGCTTGAGGCAGGTCAATATGACGCCAGTCGACGCTCGCAATGACGGGCGGTGGGACGCTCCGGCCGCGATCACGCCACCGAAGGGCTGTTCTTACGGCGTCGTGGTCGGCGCAATCGGCGGCGCGCCGGGGGTCGTCGTACCGCCGGGCGCGTTCGAGGTGTTGCCGACGCCGCCGCTGGGCGAGGTGGGCGTGGTCGATCCCGGTGCCTCGGCGCGCGGCGTTACATTGGCGGTGCCCGGGGTTACGACCTCGTCGACCGATACCGAGGGCAGGCCGGGCGTGCCGACGGGAATGATCTGTTCCCCCCGGGCGACCGGCGGCAATGGCATGGCGGGGTATTTCTTCACAAGGTCGTAGGCGCGCTTGTACCAGCTGGTGCCGGGATAGTTGCGGCCCAGTACCGATGCCGACTTCACGGCCTCCTCCGGCACGCCAAGCGCCAGATAGGTTTCGGTCAGGCGCATCAGCGCCTCCGGCGTGTGGGTCGTCTGCTGATAGGTGTCGACCACGGTGCGGAACCGCAATGTCGCCGCCAGCCACTGGCCGCGGGTCTCGTAGAACCGGCCGACCTCCATCTCCTTGCCCGCGAGATGATCGTTGACCAGGTCGACCTTCAGCCGCGCGTCCGCCGCATAGCGCGTGTTGGGATAGCGGCGCATCAGTTCGCCCAGCGCATCGAGCGCCTGGCGGCTGATCTTCTGGTCGCGGGTCACGTCGCTGATCTGCTCGTAATAGCTGAGCGCGATCAGATAATAGGCATAGGGCGCGTCGCGATTGCCGGGATGGACCGAGATGAAGCGCTGCGCCGACTGGATCGATTCGGTGTAGCTGCTGTCGAGATAATAGCTGTACGCGCTCATCAGCTGCGCGCGGCGCGCCCAGATCGAATAGGGATGCTGACGCTCGACCTCGTCGAACAGGATCGCCGCTTCCTTGTAGCGCCCGGTGTCGAGCCGCTTTTTGGCGAGGGAATACAGCGTGCCGACGTCGCGCGCGACATAGGGCACGTCCCCCTTTGCCCGATTGGTGGCACAGCCGGCCATCGGAAGGGCGAAAGCGGCGATCAGCGCGAGTGACAGCGCCTTGGACTGGGGGATACGCATCGGCAATGTCCTTAGCGTATCCGCGCCCCAACGAACAATCCCCTTAACCGAACGAACAATCTCCTTCCGGTGGCGGGATAGCCGGGGCATGACGCGCGTTATTGCACCCGTTCCGTCATGCCAAGAAGGACAGCCGATGCCCGCGACCCTGCTCCACACCCATCGCGTCGAAAAGCCATGGGGCCGCCACACCCTCTACCCCGGCTTTCCCGATCCCGAGTCCGGCAGCGATCCGGTCGGCGAGGTGTGGTTTCAGGCGCCCGGCGACACCTCGCCCGACCTGCTCATCAAATACCTGTTCACCAGCGAAAAACTGTCGGTGCAGGTCCATCCCGATGACGCACAGGCGCAGGCGCGCGGTCTGCCGCGCGGCAAGGACGAATGCTGGGTCATCCTCGACGCCGCACCCGATTCGACGATCGCCCTAGGTCCGAAAAAGACCATGACCCGCGACGCGCTGCGCGCCGATGCGCAGGACGGCTCGATCGAGGACGATCTCGACTGGGTGCCGGTGAAGGCGGGCGATTTCTATTACGCGCCCTCGGGCACGATTCACGCGATCGGCGGCGGCCTGACCCTGATCGAGGTGCAGCAGAACTCCGAAACCACCTATCGCCTGTACGATTACGGCAGCGACCGCGAACTGCACCTGAAGGACGGCGTCGATGTCGCGCACCTCGACCCCTATCGCCCGATCGACGCGCCGGGCGGCGACGAGCCAGGCCGCAAGGTGATGGTCGAGGGGCCGAAGTTCGTGCTGGAACGCTGGACTGGTGGCGAGCGGGCGGTAACCGTGCCCGAGGGCAAGACCGCATGGCTGATCCCGATCACCGGGTCCGGCGATGTCGGTGGCGTCGCCTTCAAGGCGGGCGAGTGCGTGACCGTGACCGGCAGCGAAACCGTGACGTCGAGCGACGACGCGGATGTGCTGTTCGCCTATCCGGGTACGCAGCGAATCTGATCCATGCCGTCCCGGCGTCGGTGCGCCGGGATAGTCCAGGCGGGTCGTGGTGGCGTTTCCTTGCACCACGCTGCTTTACCCTATTCTCCTGGATCCCCGCCTTCGCGGGGGGGGGGGCATGCGCGCTCCGTGACGCCGGCCGCCAATCGAAGGGCCTGATGGAAGGCCCCTTGCGGGCGGGACAAGACTTTTAACCCGCCCGCACTACATCCACCCGGTATGTTACGCGTCCTGACCCTGTCCTCGCTGTTTCCTGATGCCACCCGGCGTAATTTCGGCGTGTTCGTCGAGCAACAGACTGTGGGCCTCGCCGCCCGCGATGACGTCGCGCTGACCGTGGTCGCCCCGGTCGGCCTGCCGCCGTTTCCATTCGATCGGCGCGGTCGCCATGCGCGGCTGGCCGCGCTGCCGCTGGTCGAGGACTGGAAGGGCGTGACCGTCCACCGGCCACGGTTTCGCGCGTGGCCGCTGACGGCGGGCCGCTGGTATGCGGCGGCGTTGGCGCGCGCGGTCACCCCGGTGCTGGACGGACTCGCGGCGGGCGAAGGATTCGACGTGATCGACGCATCGTTCTTCTTCCCGGACGGCGTCGCGGCGGCCGCGCTTGGCCGACGGTACGGCGTACCGGTGTCGATCAAGGCGCGCGGGGCCGATATCCACCATTGGGGCACCGCGCCCGCGACCGCGCACCAGGTTCGCGCGGCCGGCCGGGCCGCCGATGGCCTGCTGGCGGTGTCGGCGGCGATGCGCGACGACATGATCGCGCTGGGGCTGCCGGGCGACCGGATCCGCGTTCATCACACCGGTGTCGACCATGACCGCTTCGTCGCCGGCGACCGGGCGGCGCAGAAGGCCGCGCTTGGGGTAACCGGGCCGCTGGTGCTGTCGCTGGGCGCGCTGATCCCGCGCAAGGGTCATGACATCGTCATGACCGCCATCGCCACGCTGCCGGGCGTCACTCTGGTCATCGCCGGCACCGGTCCCGACCGGGCGGCGCTCGAAACGCTGGCGGTAGGGCTTGGTGTTGCCGAGCGGGTACGGTTTCTGGGCGACGTGGCGCATGCCGCGTTGCCGGCGATCATCGGTGCGGCGGATGTGATGGCGCTCGCCTCCGCGTCGGAAGGACTGGCCAATGCCTGGGTCGAGGCGCTGGCCTGCGGCACGCCGATCGTCATCACTGATGCCGGCGGCGCGCGGGAGGTGGTGCGTTCGCCCGCGACGGGCCGGGTGGCGATGCGCGACCCGATCGCCTTTGCCGCCGCCATCGCCGACTTGCTCGCCGATCCGCCAGCGACCGATGCGGTGCGCGCAGGGGCGGCGGGTTTCACCTGGGAGGCGAACCGCGATTCGCTGTTCGACCACCTGTCCGGGCTGGTGGCCGGCTATTCAGCCGAACCGGTTCAGGCGATCGGGTAGAGCGCGGCGACGATCGACCGGCCTTCGCTGCGCAGCACGCCCCAGGCGCGGGCGGCGGCGCGGCTGTCCATCGCCTCGACGCCGATGCCCATCGCCTCGACCGCGCGAACCAGCGCGACCGGCGGGCGCACCAGCGTCGCACCGGTGCCGATCAGGAGAAATTCAGGAGTGTTCCCGAGCAGGCCCGCCACGTCGGCGATGGTCAATGCCTCGACCGGCGGTGGTGTCCAGCCGTCCGCCGACGCCGGCGTCAGCAGGACGGCGGCGTGGACCGTCTCGCCGCCCGCGCCGTCGCCCACCTTGAACCCGCCGCCGGAAAAGCCGGTGACGATCGGGCCGCCCGGCGACCGGTCCAGGTCCATCCGCATCAGCGGTCCTGCTTCGGCCCGACGCGCTCTGCCTTGTCGAGCATGCTCGGGGCCTTCGCGGTCGGCTCGGCGCGCAGGCCCAGCGTGATGAGCAGCGACGACGAGACGTAGATCGACGAATAGGTGCCGACGACGATGCCCAGGATCATCGCGGCGGTGAACCCGCGCAGCACATGTCCGCCCAGCAACAGCATCGCCACCAGCGCCAGCAGGATCGTGACCGACGTCATCACCGTGCGCGGCAGGGTTTCGTTGACCGACAGGTTGATGATCTCGCGCATGTCCATCTTGCGATACCGGCGCATGTTCTCGCGGATACGGTCGTCGATGACGATCTTGTCGTTGATCGAATAGCCGATGATGGTCAGCACGGCGGCGACGATGTTCAGGTCGAAATCGAACTGGGTCAGCGCGAAGAACCCCAGCGTCATCAGCAGATCGTGGACGATCGCGACGACGGTGGACACGCCGAACTGCCATTCGAACCGGACGATCGTGAACAGGGCGATGCCCAGCACTGCCAGCACGACCGCGAGGATGCCGTTGGAGATCAGCTCGCCCGACACCTTGCCCGACACCGTCGAATAGCGCGAGAAGGTAGCCCCCGGGAACGCCTGTGCGACCGCGGCCTCGACCTTCTTCACCGCAGCGTTGGTCGCACCCTCGTCCGCGCCCTGCTGCACCGGCAGGCGGATGGAGATGGTGCGCGGGTCACCCTGCTGCTGCAACGCGGCCTCGCCCAGGTTCAGATTGTCGATGACGCCGCGCAGCTTGTCCTGCGACGGCGGCGTCACGAACTTTTCCTCGATCATCAGGCCGCCGGCAAAGTCGACGCCCATGTTCAGCCCCCTGGTGAACACCAGCGCGACCGCCAGGATCGACAGCACCATCGTCAGCCCGAACGCCCAGTTGCGCAGGGAAACGAAGTCGATGTTGGTATTGTCGGGGACAAGTTTCAGAAGTTTCATGTGTGTTCCCCGCGATCAGATATTGATCGTCTGCGGCCGCGCCCTGCGCAGCCAGATCGCGACCAGCATCCGGGTAAAGGTGACGGCGGTGAACACCGACGTGCAGATGCCGATCAGCAGGACGACCGCGAACCCCTTCACCGGACCGGAGCCGAGCAGCAGCATGATGACGCCCGAGATGGTGTGGATCACGTTCGCCTCGAAGATCGTGCGCGACGCCTCCTTGTAGCCCAGCTCGACCGACTGGACGATGCTGCGCCCGCGCCGGTGTTCTTCGCGGATTCGTTCGTTGATGAGCACGTTGGCGTCAACCGCGGTGCCGATGGTCAGCACGAATCCGGCGATACCGGGCAGGGTCAGCGTGCCTTCGAGCAGCGCGAGAACGCCAAGGATGACGAACACGTTGATGACGACGGCAAGGTTCGCGTAAAATCCGAACCGGCCATAGGTTATCAGCATGAACGCCACGACCAGCGCGACCGCGACGGCGCAGGCCAGGATGCCCGCGCGGATCGAATCGGCGCCCAGTTCCGGCCCGACGGTCGATTCCTCGACCACCTTCAACGCCACCGGCAGCTTGCCCGAACGCAGCGCGATGGCCAGTTCGTTGGCGGTCTGCACCGTGTAGTTGCCGGAGATCGACGCGCGACCGCCAAGGATCGGTTCGTTGATGTTGGCGACCGAGATCACCTTGTTGTCGAGGATGATTGCGAACGGCTTGCCGACATTGTCCTGCGTCACCCGCGCGAACTTGCGCCCGCCATTGCCGTCGAAGGTGATGGCGATGTTGGGGGCGTTGGTCTGCTGGTCGAATTCCTGCCGGGCGTCGATCAGCTCGTCGCCCGAAATGATGACCTGCCGCTTCAGCGCCTCGAACGGTGCCCCGCGCGGATTGCCCGGATAGGGCAGGACCTGGCTGCCGATCGGCGCGCGACCCTTGGCGACTTCGGCCGGATCGGCGCTTTCGTCGACCAGCTTGAATTCGAGCTTGGCGGTCTTGCCCAGCAGGTCCTTCAGCTGTTGCGGGTTCTGCAGGCCCGGCACCTGGACGAGAATGCGGTTGTCGCCCTGGCGCACGATCGTCGGCTCGCGCGTGCCCAGCTCGTCGATACGGCGGCGCACGACGTCGGTCGCGTCCGCCATCGCGCTGTCGATCGCTTCCTTCAGGCCCGCCTCGGTCGGCTTCAGCACGAAGCGGCTGGTGTCGACGACGCTGATGTCCCACTGGCGCTGGCCGGTCATGCCGGCGCCGGTGCCGGTGATGGTCAGCAGGCGCTCACGCGCGGCATCGACTTGGCTTGGGTCCTGCAACAGGAAGGTCAGCCGACCGCCGCGGGTGGAAATGTCACCGATCGCGATGCGCGGGGTGCCGCGCCGCATTTCGGCCTGCACCTGGTCGCGCATCGTCTCGATCCGCGAATTGGCGAGGTCGGCGGTTTCCGCCTCCAGCATCAGATAGCTGCCGCCCGCCAGATCGAGGCCCAGGTTGATACGCGATGCGCCCGCCAGCCAGGCCGGGGTGTAGCGTTCGGGGATAAAGCTCGGGATCGCGATCGCGCACAGCACGGCCAGCAGGCCGCAGATCCAGGCGATCTTCCAGCGGGGAAAGTCGAGCATCGGGTCAGTCGTTCGCCGGCTTGGACATTGCGTTGACGACTTCGGTCAACGTCGACTTCACCACGCGGACGCGGGTGTTGGGCGCGATCTCGACCTCGACATATGCGTCCTCGACCTTGGTCACCTTGCCGACGATGCCGCCCGAGGTCACGACCGTGTCGTTCTTCTTCACCGCCTGGATCGAGGCGGCCAGCGCCTTCATCCGGCGTTGCTGCGGGCGGATCATGAGGAAATAGAAGACCACGAAGATCAGGAACAGCGGCGCGATGCTGATGAACGAGGCAAGGCCACCGGAAGGTGCGGCAGCGCCGGCAGCCTGGGCATAGGCAGAGGAAATGAACATGACGTCCCGACTTTGGCTTGGAGGCGACGGACGCGATACACGCCTGTCCTACATGGCTCGCCCGCTATCACCGCTTGCGCGGGCGTGCAACACGGACCACCGCCAGCCCCCGGGTCAGCGGCGGGTGGATATCGCCGTCCATGGGGCGCTAAATGCACGAAAGGCTCCGCGTACCGCTTGCATCTGGCGCAAACCCGGCGTAACTGCCCGCCCTCGGTCGGGGCGTAGCGCAGCCTGGTAGCGCATCACACTGGGGGTGTGGGGGTCGCAGGTTCGAATCCTGTCGCCCCGACCAAGATTTCCGGGGCAAGATTTCGGGGGAATGCCGGATCAGCCCGGCCCGAACAGCATCACAGCTTCGGCAACGTCACCCCGCGCTGACCCATATATTTTCCCGCCCGGTCGGCATAGCTCGTTTCGCACGGCTCGTTTCCCTTGAGGAACAGAAACTGGCATGCGCCCTCATTCGCATAGATCCGCGCGGGAAGGGGCGTGGTGTTGGAGAACTCCAGCGTCACATGCCCCTCCCAGCCCGGCTCCAGCGGGGTCACGTTGACGATGATCCCGCACCGCGCATAGGTCGATTTACCAAGACAGATGACCAGCACGTCGCGGGGCACCCGGAAATACTCGACCGTGCGGGCCAGCGCGAAGCTGTTGGGCGGGATGATGCAGACATCGGTCTTGCGGTCGACGAAGCTGTTGGCGGCGAAGTTCTTCGGGTCGACGATCGCGCTGTCGACATTGGTGAAGATCTTGAACTCGTCCGCCACCCGCGCGTCATAGCCATAGGACGACAGGCCGTAGCTGATGCAGCCCTCGTTGCGCTGGCTCTCGACAAACGGCTCGATCATCGCATCGGCCAGCGCGCGTTCGCGAATCCAGCGGTCGGACAGGACGGACATGATGCTTCCCCTTTGTACGTCCGCGCCTTGCGACGAAAGCGGGGCGGGCGGCAAGGGGGTGCGCGTCACGCGACCCGCCGCAGCCCGGCGCGCGGTACGAGATCGCCGGGCTGTTGGAGATCGTGAACCAGCCCGATGCGCGCCAGCATGGTCAGCACCCACCAGCCCGGATCGGCCTGACCCGGTTCCACACCCAGTCGCGCGGATCCCGGCCACGCATGATGATTGCCGTGCCAGGCCTCGCCAAAAGTGACGAGGGCGGCGATGGGCAGATCGTGGCCCTGCACGGCGGTATCGTCGACCGACCAGCCCTGTGGGCCGCGGCGATGCGTGATGTGACCGACCAGCCAGTGGCCGGTCACGCTGACCGCAACGCGGACGGGCACGCCCCAGACCAGCCACGCCGGTCCGCCGAACCAGAGAAGCAGGATCGCCCACGGAATCTGCTGCGCCATCCAGTATCGCTCCAGCCAGGCAAGGAAGGGATCGGTTCGCAGATAGCGTTCGGGCCGGAAGCGGGGCGGCGCGCGGAGATCGAGCCGACAGTGCATCTGCCACCAGGCATCTTTCCAGAAGGACGCGCGATGGGCGTGAAGGTCGTGGCAGGCACGCTGACGCTGCGCCCAGTCGCGCATGTCGTGCAGGCGCACCATGCCAAGCGGTCCGGCCATGCCAACGAGGGTGCCGAGATAGACGAGCAATCGCTCGAACCACAGCGGCGCGGAAAGGCTGCGGTGGATCAGCAGGCGGTGAAGGCCGATCGAGTGCCCGAGGCAAAGGGTCAGTGCCGAACTGACGAGAAATACAACGACCGCGCCCGGTGTGACGTAGAGCGGGGCCAGGACTATCGCCAGCAGTGTCATGCCGCCGATCCACAGCGATCGGGCCGGTGCCCATCGCACGCGGCCGTCGGTGGCACAGCTCTGGTCGTCGGCAATCATCCGATCGCTGGACAGGCAAGGCATAACGACTCATCCTTAGATGGTTAGGCAATAACCTAAACACCAGAGGCTGGATTTGTCGATAGTTAGTTTAGCGCCTATATGCCGAGGCTAAGGAGTCCGCATGCAACGTATCTTCGAAGCCCTCGCGTCGGCACCGCGTCGGAAAATCCTCGCCTATCTCGCGCATGCCGAGCTGAATGCCGGCGAAATCGCGTCACGGTTCGCCATGTCGAAACCTTCGATTTCGCAGCATCTGTCCGTGCTGGAATCAGCCGGTCTGGTGGCCAGCGAGAAGCGAGGCCAGTTCATCTATTATCGTCTGGTGCCGGAAAGTCTGGCGAACACGCTGAACGGCTTCGTGCAGGATGTCTGCCCGGTCAGTCGGCCGTTAAGGCGGGAAAGTCAGGCGTTGGCGGACGACAATCGGGGCGCGTCACCCAATCCCCAGATCCGCCGGTCCGAAGGCGTCGGGTAGCAGCGCCGACAGGCGGTAGCTGGCGATCGCGTCGCCTTGCGCGCCCGCGCAGTGGACGGCCAGGTCGCGGCCGCCCATCTGTGCGGCCTCGTTCAGCACCTGGCGGCAGCGGCCGCAGGGGCGCACCGGCGTGTCACCGGTGGCGCGGCCGGCGGCGTCCATCGCTCCGCCGATGACGCCGATCGCGACGACCTCGCGCAGCCGCCCGCTTGCGCTGACGGTCGCGATCGCCACGGTTTCGGCACAGAGCGACAGGCCGTAGCTGGCATTTTCGACGTTCGCGCCCGTCACGATGCTGCCGTCAGACAGCAGCACCGCCGCGCCGACCGCGAAGCGCGAATACGGCGCATGGGCATTCGTCGCGGCGGCGCGGGCCGCGTCGATCAGTCGTCGTGCTTCGTCGGTCATTGTGCCACCACGTCCCAGTTTACCGGTCCCTCGACCCCGTCGATCCGCCGAATGTCGCTCGCCCGCCACATCGCCCAGGGCCGCGCGGCATAGTCCGGCGCGCGGAAATTGGCCATCTCCCAGGTCGGCCGGTGGAGCGCCTCGGTCAGCGCATAGCGCGATTCGACCGGTTTCGCGATCCGCAGCAGCGCGGGCTTGCCCGTGTGTGTCTCGACCATCGTCACGAACCGGGCAAGGTCGGCGACCAGCGCCGCGCGCTCGGGCCGCGCGGTACAGTCGTCGTGAAAGCTGACATCGACCGCCATCGGCAACGCGTCGGCCGACGTCGGCACGAAGGTGTTGAACGCGTTCGCCTGATCCACCGGGGGCTGGCACAGCGAATAGACATGGACCGCCCCGCGCCGCAGGCCCGCCTCGGGCAGCGCCGCCCAGTTCGCCTCGAATCCGGCATCGCGGCGGTCGCGGCCCGAGGTCGCGACGACATAGGCGAAGTCCGCGCCGGCCGCACGGACCATCGGCCATTCGACCGCGCCGGCCCCTTCGGACAGGTCGATTCCCTGCAACGGATAGTCGGCGGGCGCGGGTCGCCAGCGGGTCGCCTTGTGCCAGCCGACGATGCCGAGCGTGCCGACGACCGCCAGGACGATGGCGAACAGGACCGAGCGGCGCAAAACCGTCAGGCCTTGATGTGCAGGACGCAGATCAGCGTGAACAGCCGGCGCGCGGTGTCGAAATCGACCTCTACCTTGCCGGCCAGCCGCTCCATCAGCAGGTCGGCCGCGTCGTTGTGGACGCCGCGCCGGGCCATGTCGACGGTCTCGATCTGTTGCGGCGTCGAGGCGCGAATCGCCTGGTAATAGCTGTCGCAGATCGCGAAATAATCGCGGATCGGCCGGCGGAACCGCCCGAGCGCGAGGATCAGCGTTTCCAGCGGCGATCCGTCCTCGCGCTTGATCGCCATCACCAGCCGTCCCTCCTCGACCGCCAGCGCGAGCCTGTACGGCCCGGCATAGCCGTCGGGCTGGACCCGTTGCGGCGCGAAGTGATTCCCCTCGATCAGGTCGAAGATCGCGATCCTGCGTTCCTGCTCGATATCCGCCGAGCGCCACAAAATGGTGCCTTCGTCGAGTGTCACGTCGATGATGCGGGGATCGGCCATTCCGGTTCGATAGTAGGGATGCGGCCCCGCGACAATCCGCGCCACACTATCCACAGCTAATCCCGCCCGCATGGTCGGTTGTCCCTTGAGCGAGGCCCGCGTGCGCGTAGAAGGCGGCGCATGGCCACACTCGCATTCCCCGCCCCCGCGTCCCCCGAACCGCAGCAGCTGCCCCGCAACGTCGAGGCGGAGGCCGCGATGCTCGGCGCGATGATGATCGACAACCGGCTGGCCGACGATCTGGTCGACCGGCTGGAACCCGCGCATTTCTTCGAACCCTGCCACGGCCGCATCTTCGCCGCGATCAAGACGTTGCGCGGCAACGACATGCTCGCGACCCCGGTCACGCTGCGCCCGATGTTCGAGGCGGACGAGGGGATGCGCGAGCTGGGCGGCCCGGCCTATCTCGCCGGGTTGACCGGCAGCGGTGCCGGCCTGATCGGCGCGCGTCAGTTCGCGCAACAGATCTATGACCTCGCCATGCTCCGCGCTTTGGTGTCGGTCGGCCGCACGCTGGTCGACCGCGCGCTTGACACGTCGGAGGAGGTCAACCCGCGCGCGCAGATCGAACTGGCCGAGGAGGAGCTGTTCAAGGTCGCGGCCGAGGGCGTGTCCGAAAACGCGGTCAAGACCTTCGCGCAGGCGACCACCGCGGCGGTCAAGATGGCCGAGCGCGCGCTGAACTCGGGCGGCAACCTGTCGGGTGTCACGACCGGCATCAACAGCATCAATGCCAAGATCGGCGGCATGCATCATTCCGATCTGATGATCCTCGCCGGCCGTCCCGGCATGGGCAAGACGTCGCTGGCCACCAATATCGCGTTCAACGCCGCGCGCCGCTGGATGCGTGACATGAACGACGGTATCGCACCGGCCGATTCGGTGGGAGCGAAGGTCGCGTTCTTCAGCCTCGAAATGTCCGCCGACCAGCTCGCGACGCGTATCCTTGCCGAACAGTCGGGGATTTCGTCTGAAAGCCTGCGCATGGGCAAGATCAGCCGTGCGGAGTTCGGGCAGCTTGCGGCGGCCGCCGCCGAGCTGGAAAACCTGCCGCTGTTCATCGACGATACCGGCGGCCTCAGCATCGGCGCGCTGCACACCCGCGTCCGCCGGTTGCAGCGGCGGCACAATAACCAGATCGGACTGGTCGTGGTCGACTATCTCCAGCTGCTGTCCGGATCGGGCAAGACCGGCGACGGCAACCGCGTGCAGGAAATCTCCGAAATCTCGCGCGGGCTGAAGACGCTGGCCAAGGATTTGAACGTGCCGGTGCTCGCCCTGTCGCAGCTGTCCCGCGCGGTCGAGCAGCGCGAGGACAAGACGCCGATGCTGTCGGATCTTCGCGAATCGGGATCTATCGAGCAGGACGCCGACATGGTCTGGTTCGTCTACCGCGAGGATTATTACGTCGCATCGAAGGAGCCGAAGCGCCCGATCGACGGCGACAGCGCCAAGATTTTCGAGGACCACGCATCGTGGGCGGCGGAAATGGAACGGGTCTACGGTTTGGCCGAGCTGATCGTCGCCAAACAGCGCCACGGCGCCACCGGCAAGGTCCGCATGAAGTTCGACCCGACGATCACGAAATTCTCGGACCTGGAGGAATACTAACCATTCCTCCCCGGCACGGGGAGGGGGACCATGTGCAGCATGGTGGAGGGGCCGGGCCGCGAAGGGCAGAGCCGGCGATGTTCCGATGCAGCAACCGCCGGTCGCTGGCTGATCGCCGCTCATGGCACGCGAGAGAATGTGGTGGTTAGCTGCCAATTCGTAACGCCGCTAAGGTGAGCGCATGAGCGACCATTCCGATCAGACGAATCGCACAACGTTGCAAGGGCGCAACTACATGGACCAGCACCCCCAGAATGGCTGGGGATCAATCCAGTAGGACGCGCGCTTCGACGAGTATTGGGTTCACGCCGGTGAAGCTCGACAAAGCCTCTTTTACTGTCCGTGGTGTGGCGAGAAGCTGCCGCCATCGCAAAGGGATCGTTGGTTTGATGAACTGGAAGCAGGTGGCATCGACCCGTTGAATGATGAAGTGCCCGAACGGTTTCGTACGGGCGCGTGGCGTGAGCAGCGAAGCTCGAAGGACTGAACATCTGCAAGTGGCGAACGCCGTCAAGAATGTTGGCCCTTACATTGGGCCAGAGCATCCATTGTCCAATTACCCGTCATTGCGAGCGTAGCGAAGCAATCCAGAGCCACCGGCAAGACGCTCTGGATTGCTTCGCTACGCTCGCAATGACGGGTGACTCTGATGCTATCGTCGAAAAACTGCTGTCCTATTCGGGCGCGATTTGCTTCACCCTGTCGGATGCCAGCCGATCCCGCCTCTACCCCCAGCCGCAATATCCCGTCGAAAGACCGGCCCCCCCTGTTGCGGGTGTAACCTTTGTAACCTTCCGCGACTCGGGGATGACGGCGAGCCGCCCCCTGTGCGCCACCCTCAAATAATCGGATCGAAGTTCGTCGGCGCGTGGATGCCGCATTCGACCTTGTCGAAATTGCGCCACCGTCCGGCCCGCGCATCCTCGCCGGGTTTCACCTTCGACGTGCACGGCGCACAGCCGATCGAAAGGTACCCCTGCGCCTCCAGCGGGTGGCGCGGCAGTTGGTGTTCGGCGAAATAGGCGTCGAGCTTCGCCTTGTTCCAGTCGGCGAGGGGGTTGATCTTCAGTCGGCCCTCGTCGATCTCGAAGCGGGGCAGGGCGGTGCGGGTGCCGGCCTGGAAGCCTTTCCGTCCCGAAATCCATGCATCGAAGGGGCTGAGCGCGCGCCGCAGCGGCTCGACCTTGCGCAGATCGCAGCAGCCGTCGGGGTCGTAGGACCAGCGCAGGCCGCTCGCGTCCTTTTCCGCCAGCAGGCGCGGATCGGGCCGGAACACGCGCAGGTCAGTCAGGCCCAGCCGCTCGGACAGTTCGTCGCGGTAGGCCAGCGTTTCGCCGAACATCTTCTGCGTGTTCGTGAAGATGACCGGCACGTCCTTGTCGACGCTGGCCACCATGTGCAGCAGCACCGCGCTTTCGGCCCCATAGGAGGAAACCGACGCGATTCGCCCCGCCAGTTCGCCGACCAGCAGCTCGGCCAGCATCGCGGGCGCGTCGACACCGGCGAAGCGCGCCTCCAGCGCGGCCGCATCGGCCAGCGTGAACGCCGGCGCCACGTCGATCGTGTCGAGGACGCGCGCGGCGCTACCCATGTCGCAGCTTCCAGATCGGCACCGCGCCGTCCGCCGCCGCCTGGTAATGCGTGTCGTACCGCGCCAGGCTACGGCGCAGCGTGTCGATGTCGATCTCGGCCTGCGGTGCGAAGCTGTCGAAGCCGCACCGGCGCATCAGCGGCAGCTGATCGACCAGCACGTCGCCGGCCGCGCGCAGTTCGCCATCATAGCCGCCCTCGCGCAGGATCCGCGCCGCCGAATAGCCGCGCCCGTCGCGATAGCCGGGAAACGCGACCTCGATCAGCGCGAGCTGGCCCAGATGCGGCAGCAGCGCGCGCGCGTCGTCGCCCGATTCCAGCCGGACGGCGTTGGCGTTGGTCTGGCCGTCGAGGAACGCGTCCAGCGTCACCGCCGGCTCGTCATGCGGCTCGTCGTCGCGGAAGCGCAGCAGCGTTTCGTGCACTGGGGGATTACCCATAGATCGCCTCCTTGAACGGCGCGAAGCCGACGCGACGATAGGTGTCGAGGAAGCGTTCGCCCTCGTCACGCACCGCGAGATATTTGTCGGTGACGCGCTCGATCGCGTCGACCACGCCGTCCTCGTCGAACCCGGGACCGGTGATCTTGCCGAGGCTGACATCCTCCGCGCCCGACCCGCCGAGCGACAGCTGGAAGTTCTCGGTGCCCTTCTTGTCGACGCCAAGGATACCGATGTGCCCGGCATGATGATGGCCGCAGGCGTTGATGCAGCCCGAGATCTTCAGCTTCAGCTCGCCAAGGTCACGCTGCCGCGCCGGATCGGCGAAGCGGGTCGCGATCTTCTGCGCCAGCGGGATCGAGCGCGCATTGGCAAGGCTGCAATAATCCAGGCCCGGGCAGGCGATGATATCGCTGATGAGGTCGAGATTGGCCTCGGCCAGACCCGCCCCGGCCAGCGCCTGCCAGACCGCATACAGGTCGCTTTTGCGCACATGCGGCAGGACGATGTTCTGCGCATGGGTGACGCGCAGTTCGTCAAAGCTGTAGCGTTCGGCCAGATCGGCCATCAGGTCGATCTGATCGGCGGTGGCGTCGCCGGGGATGCCGCCGGTCGGTTTCAGGCTGACGGTGACGATTGCATAGCCCGCCCGCTTGTGGGTGCGGACATTCTGGTCGACCCAGACCGCGAAGTCGGGATCGCTGCGGTCGACCGTATCGCTCGCGTCCGCGTCGAACGCCGGCTCGCCGAAGAAGGCGGTGATGCGCGCGAGTTCGGCCGCCGGCGGGTCGATGCCTAGCGACTTGATCTGCGCGAACTCCGCCTCGACCTGATCGCGGTAGGCGTCCGGGCCGATCTCGTGCAGCAGGATCTTGATCCGCGCCTTGTAGATATTGTCTCGCCGACCGTAGCGATTGTAGACGCGCAGGCACGCCTCCAGATAGCTCATCAGGTCGTCGGCGGTGATGAAGTCCTTGATCTCGTGGCTGATCATCGGCGTACGGCCCATGCCGCCACCGACGAAGATCTTCGCCCCAAGCACGCCGTCACGGACCAGCAACTGGATACCGATGTCGTGCAGCCGCATCGCCGCCCGGTCCTCGTCCGCCGCGATCACCGCGATCTTGAACTTGCGCGGCAGATAGGTGAACTCGGGGTGGAAGGTGCTCCACTGGCGGATCAGCTCGGCCCATGGGCGCGGATCGGCGACCTCGTCGGCGGCGGCCCCGGCGAACTGGTCCGAACTGATGTTGCGGATGCAGTTGCCCGACGTCTGGATGGCATGCATCTCGGTCGTCGCCAGCTCGGCGAGAATGTCGGGCGTGTCCTCCAGCTTGATCCAGTTGAACTGGATGTTCTGGCGCGTGGTGAAGTGGCCGTAGCCGCGATCATACTTGCGCGCGATGTGGCCCAGCATCCGCATCTGCCGCCCGTCCAGCGTGCCATAGGGCACCGCCACGCGCAGCATGTACGCGTGGAGCTGCAGATACAGGCCGTTCATCAGCCGCAGCGGCTTGAACTGGTCCTCGGTGATCTGGCCGGCGAGGCGACGCTTCACCTGGTCGCGAAATTCGTCGACGCGGGCATCGACCATCGCCTGGTCATAGGTGTCGTATTTGTACATGGCGGTATCCTATATCACCCAGCTGCCGGCGGCGGGGTCGGCGGGCTTCAACGTCAGGTCGGGGCGGACGGTCGGACCCAGTGCGCGGATCCGGTCCTTGATATGCGCGGGGCGCGGGCCGTCGGGCGTCTGCGTCGCGTCGATGACATAGGGCACGTTGACGCGCAGCGCGCCTTCCTCGGCGCGCGCGATGCCCTCGCCCCGGTCGCCGACATCGGCCGCGTCCTCGATATGGCGCGACCAGCCCGATCCGGTCCACCACACCACGTCGCCCAACGCCAGGTCGTTTCCGGTCAACAGCTTCATGCGACACTCTCCGCGATACGCGCCCAGCGGGCCAGTTTGTCCGTGGCGTCGGACAGTTCGACGACCTCGCCAACGACGATGATGCCGGGGCTTTTCACCGTCTCGCGCGCGACCATCGGCCCCAGATCGGCCAGCAACGTCTTCATCGCGCGGCTGCCCGACAAGGTACCGCGCTCCAGCACCGCGACCGGCATGTCGGGCGCGACGCCATCGGCCATCAGCTTGTCGGCAATATCGGTCGCGGTCGCCAGCCCCATGTAGATTACCAGCGTCCGGCCCTGTCCGGCGAGACCCGACCAGTCCTGATCGGCCAGCCCCTTGCATTGGCCCGCGACGAAGCTGACCGCGCTGGAATGATCGCGGTGGGTCAGCGGCAGCATCGCCTCCGCCGCACAGCCGAGCGCCGCCGACACGCCGGGAATGACCTCGACGGGCAGGCCGGCGGCGCGCACCGCCTCGACCTCCTCGCCGCCGCGGCCGAAGATGAACGGGTCGCCACCCTTCAGCCGGACGACGACCTGCCCCAGCCGGACATGCGCGACGATGAGGGCGTTGATCCCCTCCTGCGGCAGCGTGTGCCGCGCGCGCTGCTTAGCGACGGAGATGCGCTGTGCGGAGGCGGGCGCGATGTCGAGGACGCGCGGGTCGATCAACCCGTCATGGACGACGACGTCAGCGGCTTTCAGCGCCTCCACCGCGCGCACGGTGAGCAGGCCCGGATCGCCCGGCCCCGCGCCGACAAGGATGACGCGCCCGCGCGCCGCTGGATCGAGAAGACTGGCCATGTCGCCTTATGTGGGACCGGGGCGGCGGGATGGCAAAGGAGGGATGCTTGGGGCGGGGGTAGCGGAGGTTTGGAGGCTGCGGCTTAGCCTGTTCCCCCGCGCAAGGCGGGGGGCCGTGACCAGAATACCGCCGGCCGTTGTCCCGTGTGGTTCTGGACCCCCCGCCTGCGCGGGGGAACAGAGGGTGCTGACTATCCGTCCCGCAAGCCGATCCCGATCGAGGCCCGCGCGCTTTCCGCCTCGTTCGACACCACCGGATACGCGCAGTAATCCGCCGCGTAGAAGGCGCTCGGCCGGTGGTTGCCCGACCAGCCGATGCCGCCAAACGGCGCGGCCGACGAGGCCCCGTTGGTCGGCCGGTTCCAGTTGACGATGCCGGCGCGCGCGTTGGACCAGAACCGGTCGTACAGCGCCGGCGTTTGGCTGATGAGCGCGGCGGACAGGCCGTAGCGCGTGTCGTTGGCCTCGGCGATCGCCTCGTCGAAGTCGCTGGCCTTGATGACCTGCAGGATCGGGCCGAACAGTTCGACGTCGGGGCGGTCGGCCATACCGGTGACGTCGATCATCGCCGGCATCAGGAACGGGCGCCCTTCGATCGGGCGTTCCAGGTGGCGGATCGGGCGCCCGCCCTTCATCAGCAGCGCGAGAAAGCTCTCGGTCAGCTGGTCGGCAACGTCGTTGTCGATCACCGGTCCCATGAACGGCGCGGGGTCGGCATGCGGCTCGCCGACGATGATCCGGCCGATCATCCGGTCCAGCGTCTCGATCAGCGGGTCGTAGAGCCGGTCCTGCACGATCAGCCGGCGCGCGGCGGTGCAACGCTGACCCGCGGTGGTGAAGGCGGACTGGACGACCAGCACGGCGGCGGTGTGCAGGTCGGGCGTGTCCCACACGATGATCGGATTGTTGCCGCCCATTTCCAGCGCCAGGATCTTTTCCGGCTTGTCGGCAAAAGCACGGTTGAGCGCGAGGCCGGTCGTCGCGCTGCCGGTGAACAACAGGCCGTCGATGCCCGGGTCGGCGGCCAGCGCCTTGCCCTGCGCCGGCCCGCCGATCAGCAGGCGGATGCATTCGGGCGGCACGCCGGCGGCGCGGTAGCAGTCGACCAGGAACGCGCCGACCGCCGGCGTCTTTTCCGACGGCTTGAACACCACAGCGTTACCGGCCAGCAGCGCGGGGACAATGTGGCCGTTGGGCAAATGCGCGGGGAAGTTGTACGGCCCCAGCACCGCCAGCACGCCATGCGGCTTGTGGCGCAGGGCCATGCGGCTGCCCATCGGCGCGTCAAGGCGACGTTGCGCGGTGCGTTCGGCATAGGCGGTGACCGAGATGTCGACCTTGGCGATGACCGTGTCGACCTCGGTCCGCGCCTCCCACAACGGCTTGCCGGTTTCGCGCGCGATCAGGTCGACAAAGGCGTCGGCGCGCTGGCGCACGACGTTGGCGAACCGCCGCATCGTCTCGATCCGGAAGGCCAGCGGCCGCGCGGCCCAGCCGGCCCAGCCGGACCGGGCGATCGCCACTTCCTCGGCCGCATCGCCGATCAGGTTGCGCCACAGGATCGCGCCGGTGGCAGGTTCGTAGGAGATCAGCTCGATGTCAGCCATGTCCGCGCTCTTGCCCGAGTTTCGGGCGCTTTGCCACTGGCCTTGATGCCGGCCTGGCCGTGGTCAGCGCAGGGCCGCGCCCATCGCCCGGATCGCGTCGATCTTGGCCGCGAACGGCGACCAGTCGTCCCGCTCGTCGATCGCCGCCCAGATCGCCTCCACCGTGTCGATCGACATCGCGCACGGCTCGCCCCGCCAATGCGGATGCGTGCGGTCCGATCGGGGATCATAGGCGGTCAACAGGGTGCGGACATTGTCCCATTCCGGGCCGTACCGGTGTGGCAAACCGCCGCCGAACGCATCGTGGAAGAAACGGTCGATGCCGGTGCCGGTCGTCCGCAGCGCCTTTTCGGTCGCCTGCACCAGCGCGCGGTCGCTGTCCGCGTCGCGCGGGCGGACGCCCAGCCGCCACAGGATCGCCGCCGACACCGCCGCCTGATACCGGTCGGCAAAGGTATCGAGCGCGGCGATCAGCGGCGCGCTGTCGGCCAGCAGGCGCAGCGACACGGCCAGCTGCATCGCGTCCCAGTGGATCGCCTCGGGCTGGCGGCCGAACGCATAGAGTCCCTGATGATCGAAATAGGCGGCGGTGAAATCAGGATCCCAGGTCTGCGCGAACCGCCACGGGCCATAATCGAAGCTCTCGCCGGTCACGTTGATGTTGTCCGAATTGAGCACGCCGTGGACGAAGCCCGCGGCCATGTAGCTGGCCGCCAGCGTCGCGGTGCGCCCGACCACGCGGTCCAGCAGCCGCGCGGCGTCCGCGGCCTGTTCGCCGCCTGGCTCCTCACCGTACAGCTCGCGCAGGGTGTAGGCGACCAGCGCGGCCATGCCGTCCGCATCCCGCAGATAGGCGAGCCGCTGGAAACTGCCGATGCGGATATGCCCGTGGCTCATCCGCACCAGCACTGCCGATCGGGTGGGGGAGGGTTCGTCGCCGCGCACCAGCGCCTCGCCCGTCTCGATCAGCGACAGGCTGCGCGAGGTGGGCACGCCCAGCGCCTCCAGCATCTCGCTGGCCAGCACTTCCCGGACCCCGCCCTTCAGCGTCAGGCGACCGTCGCCCGCGCGGCTCCACGGCGTGGTGCCCGATCCCTTGGTGCCAAGGTCGAGCAACCGGCCCGCCCCGTCCCGCATCTGCGCGAAGGTGAATCCGCGCCCGTCGCCCAGATCGGGGTTGTAGTGGCGGAACTGATGCCCGTGATAGCGCAGCGCCAGCGGCCCGGGCAGCGTGTCGGGCAGGGGCACGAACCGCCCGAATGCGCGGGTCCATTCACCGTCGTCCAGCGTCTCCAGCCCGACCTGCGACGCCGCCCGGTCGTTGCGGAACCGCAGGCGCGTTTCGGGAAAATCGGCGGCGGCAACGGGATCGTAGAAACGGTCCCCCAGCGTCAGCAGGGCGGCGGCGGGACGATAGGCTTGCGGGTTTGTCGGCATCGCATGATATGGAGGCCGCCAACCGCAGGACGCAACCATGCCGCTTTATGAAAACCGTTATTGGTGGTCCAACGACGGGCTGCGCCTCCATTATCGCGACTATGCCGGGGGGGCGGACGGCCGCCCGCCGATCCTCTGCCTGCCCGGCCTGACCCGCAACGCGCGCGACTTCGACGGCATCGCCAGCCGGCTGGCCGGCGACTGGCGCGTGATCGCGGTCGATTTTCGCGGACGCGGCGACAGCGCCTTTTCTAAGGATCCGATGACCTATGCGCCGCTGACCTATGTCCAGGACGTGGAGGCGCTGCTGACCGAGTTGAAGGTCGATCGGTTCATCGCGTTCGGCACCTCGCTTGGCGGGATCGTCACGATGCTGCTGGCGGGCACCGCGCGCGAAAAGCTGGTGGGCGCGCTGCTGAACGACATCGGGCCGGAGATCGACCCGTCAGGCCTCAGCCGCATCCGCAGCTATGTCGGCAAGGGCAGCGCCTGCCCGACCTGGATGCATGCCGCGCGGGCGGTGGCGGAGGCTAATGGCGATGCCTATCCCGGTTATGCCATTGAGGACTGGCTGGCGATGGCCAAGCGGCTGTACCGGCTGAACAGCGCCGGGCGGATTGTGCTGGATTACGACATGAAGATCGCCGAGCCGTTTCGCGTGCCGGGCAACGAGGCCGGGCCGGACATGTGGCGCGCGCTGGCATCGCTGCGCGACGTACCGACGCTGATCGTGCGTGGCGAGCGGTCCGACGTGTTGCAGGCGCGGACCGCCGACCGGATGGTCGCCGAGCTGAACGACGTCGAACTGGCGACGGTGCCCGGTGTCGGTCACACGCCGATGCTGACCGAGGCGGTGCTGGAGGATCCGGTCGACCGGCTGCTTTCCCGGGCGCTGGCCGCATGACCCCGGCGTTCGATCAACTGGTGTTCGGTCCCGCCGATGTCGACCTGTCGCGCTCGCCGCTGGCCGGGCGGATCGACGCCGACACCTATGTGCTGGGCGCGTTCAATCCGGGAATGACCCGGCTGGCGAACGGCAATCTGCTGATGATGGTGCGCGTCGCCGAGGCGCTGACGAGGCCGATCCATGACGGCCATGTCCACGCGATCCGCTGGGATGCCGGCCGATATGTGGTCGACGCCTGGCCGCTCGATCTGGTCGACACCACCGATGCGCGCCAGTTCACGGTGCGCGGCGGCGGGTGGAAGGTGATGGCGCTGACATCGCTGTCCTGGCTGTTGCCGGTCGAACTGAACGCCGATGGCACCGCCGTCGTCGCCGTCCATTACGACCGCGCGATCGCCCCGCGTACGGCCTATCAATGCTACGGAATCGAGGATGCGCGGATCTCGCGCGTCGGCGACCGCTATCTGATGACCACCTGTTCGGTCAGCCCGGAGCGTCATTCGACCACGCTCTACACGTCCGGCGACGCGCTCGACTGGACGCTGGAGGGGATCGTGCTGGACCACCAGAACAAGGACATGCTGATCTTCGAGGGGCTGATCGGCGGGCACTACTGGGCGCAGACCCGGCCGCTCGGCGACCTGTACTTCGCCTATCCGCCGGGCAGCGCTTGGCGCGCGGGGCCGTCGATCAACCTGGCTCGTTCCCCCGACGCGCTGTACTGGAAACCGCACGACGCCCCCGGCATCCGCCCGCACGCCGCCACCGTCGCCACCGCGCGGATGGGCGGTGGTGCGCCGCCGGTGCTGACCGACGACGGCTGGCTGACGCTGTGGCACGGGGTCGAGCCGTCGGGCGTGGTCGGGGTCTATCGCACCTATTGGAGCATCCTCGACCGCGACGATCCTTCGGTCGTGGTGCGGGCCGGGGCGGCCGCGTTGCTGGAACCGGCCCCGGCGCTGACCGAACCGATGAAGGACCGGATGTATCTCGACAATGTGGTCTTCACGACCGGTATCGCCGATGGCGGCGATGTGTATGTCGTCGCGAGTGGCGAGGCGGATCTCGCCTGCCGGGTGACGCAGGTGCCGAAGGCGGCGTTCGGGCTGTAAAGCGCGCGACGACACCCGGTGTTTTCGTCCTGTCCTGTTTCCCCGCGAAGGCGGGGGAACAGCAAGGCCGTGATTCCGCCAGACGGCAATTGTTGCACTCTCGCCCTCAATCCGCGTCGGGATCGGTCAGCTTGGTCAGCAGCCGACCGGCGAACGTGACCGGATCGCGCCCGCCGCCATAGCCATAGCCCAGCGACTCCGCTTTCCGGCACCGCCGCTGGCCCGCGAAGATGCCGCAGTCGCCGGACGGGCGCAGCGCCGCGGTGCCGCTGCCCCGGTCGACCGACGCCGCATTGGCCAGCGGCTCGCGCTCGGCGGGCAGCGGCAGGCGGAAGCGGTCGGGCCGCGCGCCACACACGACGATCGTGTCACCCTCCACAGGGGCACAGGCGGGGTCCAGCACGGAGAAGCGCAACGGCACGGACGGCCCCTGCGCGGGGACAGACGCCGCCTGCAATGCCAGAAGGATCAGCACACCCGTCTCCCGCCCGATGCCCCCTTGTCATGCGTGTCTGTGGCGACAAGAGGGCAGGCGCGTCAGACGAGCGTGAATTGCCGCTTTTCGCCGTTGACCGAACTGGTCGCCACCCACAGGTCGAACACGCCCGGCTCGACCACCCAGCCATTGTCGGCCCAGAAGCGCAGGTCGTCGCGCTTCAGCGTGAACGCCACGCGCTGCGACGCGCCGGGGGCAAGGCTGACGCGGGCAAAGCCCTTCAACTCGCGCACCGGTCGGGTGTGGCTGGCGACCCGGTCGTGGATGTACAGCTGGACCACCTCGTCCCCGCGCACCGCGCCGGTGTTGGTGACGATCGCGGTAACGGTGATGGTGTCGGTCATCTGCGTCGGGACGATCACCCCCGACAGCGCGAAGCTGGCGTAGCTGAGGCCGTGGCCGAACGGATACAGCGCCTCGTTCTTCGTCTCGCGGTAGCGTGACTTGTATTCCTGGGCACCCGTGTCGGGGGCCGGCCGGCCGGTATTCTTGTGGTTGTAGAAATAGGGCTGCTGCCCGCTTTCGCGCGGAAAGCTGGCGGACAGCTTGGCCGAGGGGTTTACGTCGCCGAACAGGACGTCGGCGATCGCGTTGCCGCTTTCCGACCCCAGGAACCACGTCGCCAGGATCGCCGGCGCATCCCGGATCGCGCCGTGCAGCGCCAGCGCGCGACCATGGCGCAGCAGCACGACGACCGGCTTGCCAGTGGCGGCGACCGCCTCGGCCAGCGCCATCTGTGCGGCGGGCACGACGATATCGGTGCGGCTCTGCGCCTCGCCCGACATCAACTGTGTCTCGCCAACCGCCAGCAGTACCACATCAGCGTTGCGGGCAGCCGCGACCGCCGCCTCGATCCCGCCGGGGATCGCCGCCTCGACCTCCGACCCCTTGACCACGTCGACCGTCAGTTTGCGCGCCGCCAGTCCCTGCGCGATCGAGACGTTCAGTTTCTCGTCCGACATGAACGCCCAGGTGCCGACGACGTTCGCGCGGTCTTCGCCGAACGGGCCGATCAGCGCGATCCGGCCGGGGTTCTTTTTCAGCGGCAGGATGTTCCCGTCATTCTTCAGCAGCACGATCGACCGCGCGCCCGCCTCGCGGCTCAGCTTCAGCATCGCCGGAGTCGAGACGCTGGTCCGCTCCGCCTTCTGGCTGACCGAGCGATAGGGGTTGTCGAACAGGCCGATCGCGTCCTTCAGCTGGAGTACGCGGCGGACGCCCTCGTCCAGCCGCGCCATCGGCACTTCGCCCTTCTCGACCAGATCGGGCAGCCACAGATTAAACAGGTTCGATTGCATGGCCATGTCCATGCCGGCGAGGAACGCCTTCTTGGCGGCGTCGCGGCCATCGGCGGCATAGCCGTGCGCGATCAGTTCCTCGTCCGCCGTATAGTCGCCGACGACCATGCCGCGGAATTTCCATTCGCCACGCAGCAGGTCGGTCATCAGCCACTTGTTGCCGCTGGCCGGTACGCCGTCGATGTCGTTGAACGCGCTCATCAGCGTCGCGACGCCCGCGTCCACACACGCCTTGAACGGTGCCAGGTGGACTTCGTGCAGCGTCGAGGGCGAGATTTCGGTGAAGTTGTAGTCCTGCCCGCCGGACACCGCGCCATAGGCGGCGAAATGCTTGGCGCAGGCGGCCACGCGGGTCGGATCGCGCAGAGAGTCGCCCTGGAACCCCTTCACGCGCGCGACGCCCAGCGCGGTGCCCAGATAGGGATCCTCGCCCGATCCCTCGGCAACCCGGCCCCAACGCTGGTCGCGCGCGACGTCGACCATCGGCGCGAAGGTCCAGTGAATGCCGAGCGCGGTCGATTCAAGCGCGGCGGCGCGGGCGGTCCGCATGGCAAGGTCGGGATCGAACGCGCAGGCCTCCGCGATCGGCAGCGGATAGGCGGTGCGCAGGCCGTGGATGACGTCGCCGGCAAAGATCAGCGGGATCTTCAACCGGGTCTGCATCGCCGCGTCCTGCGCCGCCTTGGCACCCGCATAGCCGACGCCGTTGAACAACATGCCGATCGCGCCGGTCCTGATCCGCGCGATCTGTTCGTTCGCGCCGCCGCTGGCGAGGCCGGGGTTGAACGGTACGCCGATCGGGCGGATCTGGTCGGAAAAACAGGACAATTGCCCCGCCTTTTCGGCCGGGGTCATTTTCGCGATAAGGCTTTCGATCCGGTCGTTCTGCGCCAGGACCGGGCCGCCCAGCGACAGGCCGGCGATGGTTGCCCCGGCCTTGAGCAACTGGCGGCGATCGGGGGTAAAGGTCATGCGGTCCTGCTCCGGATATTATCGTTTGGAACCGGTTACACGGACGCAGGGGCAGGGGGCAAGGGCGGGCGGATATGTAACGGGTGTTTCATGGCGTTGGGGGTAGCGTCGAGAGGGAAAAAGGGCGTCATGTCGAGCGCAAGCGAAGCAATCCGGGGTCGCCCGTCAGGCTCCGGGTTGCCTCGCTTTCGCTCCCAATGACGGGCGGACGTAACGTCATCCCCAAACGCAAAAAAGGCAGCCCGACCGAAGTCGGACCGCCCTTTTTCGCAAAGCCGGACCCCGAAGGGATCCGATACGCTTTTAGCGCTTCGAGAACTGGAAGCTGCGACGGGCCTTCGCCTTGCCGTACTTCTTGCGCTCGACCACGCGGCTGTCGCGGGTCAGGAAGCCTGCTGCCTTCACCGGTGCGCGCAGCACCGGCTCGTAGCGGGTGATCGCCTGGCTGATGCCGTGCTTGACCGCGCCGGCCTGGCCCGAAAGGCCACCGCCCTTGACGGTGCACATGACGTCATACTGGCCCTCGCGCTCGGTAATGCCGAACACCTGGTTGATGACGAGACGCAGCGTCGGACGGGCGAAATACACTTCCTGATCGCGACCGTTGATGACGATCTTGCCGGTGCCGGGCTTCAGCCAGACGCGGGCGACGGCGTCCTTGCGACGGCCGGTCGCATAGGCGCGGCCGAGCGAATCGATTTCCTGCTCGCGCAGGGGCATCGTCGGGGCGGTCGGTGCGACGGGCGCCTCGACCATGATGTCACCCTCGGTGCTGCCCTGGGCAGGCGCGGGTGCGGGGGCCGGCTGGTTGGTCAGCGCCGCGAGATCGGCGAGCGACTGGCGGTTGTCGGTCATTATGCGCCCACCTTGTTCTTGCGATTCATGCTGCCGATGTCGAGAACCTCTGGGTTCTGCGCCTCGTGCGGATGCTCGGTGCCCTTGAAGATGCGCAGGTTGCGCATCTGCTCACGACCCAGCGGACCACGGGGGATCATGCGCTCGACGGCCTTTTCCAGAACGCGCTCCGGGAAGCGGCCTTCCAGAACCTTGGCGGCGGTGATGCCCTTGATGCCGCCGGCGTAACCGGTGTGCTTGTAATAGATCTTCTTCGCGGCCTTGTTGCCCGTGAAACGGACCTTGTCGGCGTTGATGATGATGACGTTGTCACCGCAATCGACGTGCGGCGTGAAGCTCGGCTTGTGCTTGCCGCGCAGGATGTTGGCGATGATCGACGCCATGCGGCCGACGACCAGACCGTCTGCGTCGACGATATGCCATTTCTTCTCCACCTCGTGCGGCTTGGCCGACTTGGTGGTCTTCATGAGCGCCTTCATGGGCGATGGACCTCTTGGAAACGAGAGACGCCGCCCCGGCAGGAGCGGCGTGAACTGAATCTCCAATGGCTAAACGGGTCGCCAAAGTCAAGCAAAGTGCGGGTTTCCCGACGGGTAAAATAATACCCGGGTTCTTGTCACGCGCTCCTGCGACCCAGCGCATGCGCCGCGAACACCGTGGCTATCAGCAGGAGCGCGGCGTTGGCCTGATGCGCGACCGCGACGACGATCTCGACGCCTGACAACAGCGTGGCGATCCCCAATGCGATCTGCACGACGACCAGCAGGACCACCGCGGTGCCCGCCCGGCGTCCGCCGACCCGCGCGGCGCGCAACGCCAGCCAGAACAGGCCGGCGGCGGTCGCGAAGGCCAGCCAGCGGTGGATGAACTGCACGACGATCGGGTTGTCGACCGCATTGGCCCACACCGGTGCCACCATCGGCACGCCTTGCGGGAACAGCGCATCGCCCATCAGCGGCCAGCTGGAAAAGGCATAGCCCGCGTCGAGTCCGGCCGTGAACGCGCCGTACAGCAACTGCGCGTACAGCAGCAGCAGCGCCACGACCGCCACCGGCACCAGCCGCGCCGCCGGGGCGAGCCGGTTGCGCTCCACCACCATCAGGTCCAGCGCGGTCCACACGATGCCGGCCAGAATCGTCAGCGCGGTCAGCAGGTGGACGGCCAGCCGAACATGGCTGACATCGGTGCGCACCGACAGGCCCGACGCGACCATCCACCAGCCGATCGCGCCCTGGAACCCGCCCAGCGCCAGCAGCGCAACCAGCCGCCAGCCATAACCGGCCGGGATCCGCTTGCGGACCGCGAACCACAGCAGCGGCAGGGCGAAGGCCATGCCGATCACCCGGCCAAGCACCCGGTGGACATATTCCCAGAAGAAGATGCCCTTGAACCCGGCCAGCGTCATGCCGGCGTTGATCTGGCTGTATTCCGGGATGCGCTTGTAATTGTCGAACTCGGCCTGCCACTGTCCTTCCGTAATCGGCGGAACGATGCCGCTGATCGGCTTCCATTCGGTGATCGACAGGCCCGATTCGGTCAGCCGCGTGATGCCGCCGACGATGACCATCGCGACGATCAGCGCGGCGACCGCGAACAGCCAATAGGCGACCGCGCGCGGGCGGGCGGTCGAGGAAAAAGCGGCGCTGGGCTGAAGCATCGGCCAGCATTACTCCTGTGCGGCGCGCAGGCCAAGCGCCGTGGCCGCATGGGACATTTTGACCATGGCGGCGGGCGGGCGGGGCGGCGGGCGGTGCGGCCTGCCTGTCCGGATTTCCCCACGTCCTCGGTAAAATCACCGAAAAAATCGGAGATATCGCGCCTCATGAGATATTGTAACGTCTCCGGGTCGGGTCTACATGGCCGGGACGATGATAACGACCACGCGCCCATCGCTGCTCGCCAGCCTCGATCGTTTCGCGATCGCGTTGTCGGGTGTGTGCGTGGTGCATTGCATCGCGACGTCGGTGCTGGTGGCGCTGATGTCGACGGTTGGCGGCATGTTGCTGAACCCGCTGATCCATGAAATCGGACTGATCCTGGCGATCGTGCTCGGCGCGGTGGCGCTGGGGCGCGGGGTGGTCGATCATGGCTATGTGATGCCGCTGGCGATCGGGTCGCTGGGCCTGGGAATCATGATGGGGGCGATGACGCTGCCGCATGATACCGGTGCCGGCGAGACGATCTGGACCGTGGTCGGGGTCGGCCTGCTCGCGTTCGGCCATGATCTGAACCGGCGCGCGACTCACTGAAGTCGCCGGGCGGTCGCCGGGCGTCGGGACCTGCGCGCCTTGTGGTTGTTGCCCCCGCCCCCTAGATCACGTCCACCATGCCGCATGACCATCACGAACCACAAGGCGACGACCTGACCCTCGCCGCCCGCATCACGCTGGAAAAGGCGGGGGAGCAGTGGACGGCGATGCGTGAAAGCGTGTTCACCGCGCTGGCTGGGTTCGCCAAGCCGGCATCGGCCTATGACATCGCCGAATCGGTATCGACCGCGCAGGGGCGACGGGTGGCGGCGAACAGCGTGTACCGGATCCTCGATCTGTTCGTCGGGGCCAATCTGGCGCGGCGGGTGGAAAGCGCCAATGCCTATGTCGTCAACGCCCATCCCGACTGCCACCATGACTGCATCTTCCTGGTATGCGATTCGTGTGGTGAGATCGTCCATCTCGACGATGACCGGCTGACCGGCGCGATTCGGGGAGCGGCCGTCTCTGCCGGGTTCGCGCCCGAGCGCCCGGTGATCGAAGTGCGCGGCCGCTGTGCGAAATGCGCGACGCCGCACTGAACGCCGAAACGGGCTGGCATCAGACCAGCCGCCGGGCCATCAGCACCGCGATCGCGGGCAGGTAGGCTTCGGTGGCAAGGCGGTCGGTGAGGGGAACGCCGCGGGCGGGCGGGGTGGATTGGGCGGGCTGGATGCAGTCACGGTGCAGGATCCGGGAATTGATCGCGCAGGGCAGCCCCTGTGTGACAGTTGCAATCGACACCATCGGTATCGTGGGTTAAGCATCGACGATGACTGATCTACCCGCAACGCCGTTGCTCGACACGGTCGCGACGCCCGCCGACCTTCGCCTGCTGAAGCCGGACCAGCTTCGACAACTCGCGGACGAACTGCGGGCGGAAACGATTTCGGCGGTCGGGACGACGGGCGGCCATCTGGGGTCGGGCCTTGGCGTCGTCGAGCTGACGACCGCGATCCATTACGTGTTCGACACGCCGACCGACAAGCTGGTCTGGGACGTCGGCCACCAATGCTATCCGCACAAGATCCTGACCGGGCGGCGCGACCGCATCCGCACGCTGCGCCAGGGCGGCGGCCTCTCGGGCTTCACCAAGCGCAGCGAGAGCGAATACGACCCGTTCGGCGCGGCGCATTCGTCAACGTCGATCTCGGCCGCGCTGGGGTTTGCGATCGCCAACAAGCTGGCGGGTACGCCGGGCAAGGGGATTGCGGTCATCGGCGACGGCGCGATGTCGGCGGGCATGGCGTATGAGGCGATGAACAACGCCGAACAGGCGGGCAACCGGCTGGTCGTGATCCTGAACGACAACGACATGTCGATCGCGCCGCCGGTCGGCGGGCTGTCGGCCTATCTCAGCCGCATCGTGTCGAGCCGTGAGTTCCTGGGCATCCGCGAATTGGCGCGCAAGGTCGCGCGCAAGCTGCCGCGCCCGCTGCATTCGGCGGCGCGGAAAACCGACGAATTCGCGCGCGGGATGACGATGGGCGGCACCCTGTTCGAGGAGCTGGGCTTCTACTATGTCGGGCCGATCGACGGGCATAATCTCGACCATCTGATCCCGGTGCTGGAAAACGTCCGCGATGCGGAAGAAGGCCCGATCCTGGTCCATGTCGTCACCAAGAAGGGCAAGGGCTATGCCCCGGCCGAGGCGGCGGCGGACAAATATCACGGCGTCCAGAAGTTCGACGTGATCTCCGGCGTACAGACCAAGGCACCCCCGGGGCCGCCGCAATACCAGAACGTCTTCGGCGCGCAGCTGGTGGCGGAAGCCGCCGACGACGACCGCATTTGCGCGATCACCGCGGCGATGCCGTCGGGGACCGGGTTGGACGCGTTCGCGGCGGCCTATCCCGACCGCTTCTTCGACGTCGGCATCGCCGAGCAGCATGGCGTGACCTTCGCGGCCGGCCTCGCGGCGCAGGGGATGCGGCCGTTCTGCGCGATCTATTCGACCTTCCTCCAGCGCGCCTATGACCAGGTCGTGCACGATGTCGCGATCCAGAACCTGCCGGTCCGTTTCGCGATCGACCGCGCCGGGCTGGTCGGTGCCGACGGCGCGACCCATGCCGGCGCGTTCGACATCACCTATCTGGCGACGCTGCCCAATTTCGTGGTGATGGCGGCGGCGGACGAGGCCGAACTGGTCCACATGACCCACACCTGCGCGCAGCATGACAGCGGGCCGATCGCGGTACGCTATCCGCGTGGCAACGGCACCGGCGTCGCGCTACCGACCACGCCCGAACTGCTGGAGATCGGCAAGGGGCGGATGGTTCGCGAGGGCAAGACCGTCGTCATCCTGTCGCTCGGCACCCGGCTGGAGGAGGCGCTGAAGGCGGCCGACCAGCTGGAGGCGCGCGGCCTGTCGACCAGCGTGGCCGATCTGCGCTTTGCCAAGCCGCTCGACGAGGGGTTGATCCGCCGCCTGCTGACTACGCATGAGGTCGCGATCACGATCGAGGAGGGCGCGGTCGGCGGCTTTGGCGCACATGTGCTGACGCTGGCCAGCGACGAGGGGCTGACCGATGCCGGTCTGAAGATCCGTACGCTGCGCCTGCCCGACCTGTTTCAGGATCAGGACAAGCCCGACCTGCAATATGCCGAGGCAAGGCTCGATGCCGAGGCGATCGTCGATACCGTGCTGAAGGCGCTGCGCCACAATTCGGGCGTGGCCGAGGCGCGGGCCTGACACGGTCGATGATCGGGGCGGTGTCCGATCCGGGGTAAGGGGTCTTCTGGCGCGCGATCCTTCGCGGCTTCCCCGCGAAGGCAGGGATCCGGGGCCGCAGCGTACAACGGCGCGTATTGCGAATAACCCTGGACCCCCGCCTGCGCGGGGGAACGGGTAGGATGTTTGCGAAACGCTTTGGGCCGCCCGAGGGTAGGTGTTGTCGGGCCGCGATACCGCTCGCAGCAGTTCCTTTCAGGCCGCCCGCAACCGGCGCTGCATCGTGTGGACCGGGTTGCTGTCGTGGTTGCCGATCGTGAAATGCCCGACCTGTGCGGCCAGATCGCTGGCCTGATGGAGCAGCTCGTCGGCGGAGGCGGTCGCCTGCTGGACCATGGCCGCGTTCTGCTGGGTCACGCCGTCCATTTCGCCGATCGCGACGTTGACGTGTTGCAGCGCGGTCGACTGCTGGTCCGCCGACGCGGCGATGTGGGTGACCGCGCCGCTGATCGCGCCGATCTGGACGATGATCCGCTCCAGCGCCTTGCCGGTGTCGCCGACCAGCTGAACCCCCGACTGCACGTTGCGCGAAGAGGCGAGGATGCGCAGCTTGACGTCCTTGGCCGCATCGGCCGAGCGTTGCGCCAGCGCGCGCACTTCCGAGGCGACGACCGCAAAACCGCGGCCCGCATCGCCCGCGCGTGCGGCCTCGACCCCGGCGTTCAGCGCCAGCAGGTTGGTCTGGAAGGCGATGCCGTCGATGACGGTGATGATCTCCGAGATTTCGTTGCTGCCATGTTCGATGTCATGCATCGCCTGCACCGCGCGACGGACCACGTCGCCGCTCTGCTCGGCCTCGACCTGGGCCTGGCCGACGATGGTCGTCACCTCGCCCGCGCTGCTCGCGGTCTGGCGGACGGTGGTGGTGATCTGCTCCATCGCGGCGGCGGTTTCCTCCAGCGTCGCTGCCTGCTGCTCGGTGCGCAGCGACAGGTCGTTGGAGGCCTGGCGAATGTCCTCGGCCCCCAGATGGATGCCGTTGGAGCTTTGCGCGACCTGCTGCATCGTGCCCTGCAACTGGGCGATCGCGTTGTTGAAATCGTCCTTCAGCTTGGCGAACGGACCGGTCAGGTCGGCGGTGATGCGGGCATCCAGATTGCCGGCCGCCAGATGGTCGAGTCCCGTGCCGATGCTGGTGATGAGCATGTCGGCCTGAACCTGCTTGGCCTGTTCGGCGGCGGCGAGCTGATCGCGGAACGCACGCAGGGCGCCGGCCAGGTCGGCCACTTCGTCGCGGCTGTTGACGACGGGCAGGACAACGGCGTTGTTGCCGCGACCCAGCTCGGTCATCGCGCCCGTCATCTGGCCGAGCGGCGTGGCGATCGAGCGGAGCAGCACGATCAGCAGGCCGGCGACACCGGCAAAGGCGACGACCAGCGCGGCGACGGTCAGCATCCAGCCGAAGGAATAGGTCTGCGTCCCGGCCGCCGCCAGCAGTTTCACGTCGTCGAACCGCGCATCGAGCATCTGTTGCGCGCGCGTGTTCAGGTCGGTGAACATCGGCTCCTCGGTCTGGAACGCGTCGGTCGCCTCGATGTCGAGATTGCGGCGCGACAGGTCGAGCAGGCCGTTGCTGGCTTGCAGATACGCCTTCATCCGGGTGCGAAAGGCCGACATTGCCGTGCGCGCCTCCGCATTGGGCGCGTGCGTTTCAAGATAGGCGGTAGCCGTGTCGATCTTGCCGCGAAGTGCGGTGATGCTGGCGTCGGCGGCCGAAATCTCGTCGGGCAGGGCGGCCAGGATATGTGCGGATTCCAGCGCGCGGTAATTGCTGAGGCCACTGGTGACGGTCGACAGCGCCTGCAACCGCGGCACTTCGGTCTGCCCGACCCGGACGGCGGATCCGTTCAACGTCGCTTGACTGTAGATCGACAACAGGCCGATCGCGAGCATGATGACCAGCATCGTCGCAAAGGACGCGGCCAGTTTTCCACGAATACGCAGGTTTTTCACGATATACTCGCCGCTGGAAGAGCGCCGGCCAATCCGGCAACACGGTCGGATCATGGTCGCCAAGGGCCGTCGCGCCGGATCATCGGTCCGGCGCGACGGGGCCGATGGTTAGCTGAGCTTCCAGGTCAGCGGCACGGTCAGGCTGGACGCCGCGCCGGGTGCCGGGAAGGTGCCGACCTTGCTGGGGATGGTGACGGCTTCGCGGTCGAGAACGCGCGAACCCGACGGCTTGACCAGTTCGACCGACTGCAGCTTGCCGTCCGGGCCGATCATCAGCTTGACGATGGCGGTGCCCTGGTCGCCCTTGGTCTGTGCGGCGTCGGGATAGGTCTGCTTGGCGGCGAGCAGCTTCTTGACCTTGCCGGCCCATGCCGGATCCTCGGCCGTCGCGGCGGTCGCCGACATCAGGCCTACAACGGTCGTCAGTGCCAGTACGGTGGAACGAATACCCATGTTTTTTCCCCTTTTGAGCGCGTCACGCAGCGCTTGGGGTCTTGATGCGCATCCAGGTCTTAAAAACCGGCAAATATTTGCCGCTCGACCGGCAGGATCGGTCCGCTAGGGAGGAGAAAGCGACGCAAAAAGTGCTGCTGGCCCGTTATTGCCCGGCCGCGGGGGTCAGCTCCAGCCGCAGATCGTCGAGCGTCGCCTGGATATGCTGGGTCAGCAATTGCGTCAGTTGCACCGAGTCGCCGGCCAGCCACGCCGTCAGCAACGCGGCATGTTCGCGGTGCGCACGGCTTTCCCGCCCGGCGGGCTTCAGATGCGCCAAAACATAGCGTTCCGCGAGGATCTGTAGCCGCTCGACCATCTGCGTCGTCAGCACCCGACCGCCGGGGCGCACGAGCGCCATATGAAAATCCCGGTTCTTGATCGTCAGTTCGAACAGCCGGTCCGTCGTCGAAAACGCGCGATCCAGATCGTCGAACGCCTGCTGCGCCGCATTCCGGTCCTCCGCGCTCGCTACGCCGCAGGCATGGCCGGCGGCCTCCGGTTCGATCTTCAGCCGCATCGAGAAGATTTCCTCGACTTCCGCTGTCGACATCGGCCGGACGAAATAGCCGCGATTGGCCTGACTGGTCAGCAGGCCCTCCTGCTCCAGACGGGCCAGGGCCTCGCGCAGCGGAATCTTGCTGACCCCGAGCGCACTGGCGAGCGCGTCCTGGCGGATCGGCTGCATCGTCGGCAGCGCGCCCGTCACGATCTGTTCGCGCACGATTTCAAACACCCGGTCGGAAAGTGTCCGCACTACGAGGTTCATGGTTTCTGCCCTTTGCCAAACGCGCCGCTCTGGGATTGATCCAGATGAGACACGAACGCTTCCCCATCATGTCGAGACCTCTCTCAGATAACGCTATCAGCGGCAAGGCCGATCGGCGACCCTGACCAAAATCCCGTAATCTTGTAGTATCTTTTCATCAGAACAGGCCGATAATTGCACCATTTTCGTCCAGGCGGATCTGTTCGGCGGCCGGGCGTCGCGGCAAACCGGGCATGGTCATGATCTCGCCGCAGATCGCGACGACGAAACCGGCACCCGCGGCCAGCCGTACCTCGCGCACCGGAACGACATGACCGGTCGGCGCGCCGAGCCGCGTGGGGTCGGTCGAAAAACTGTACTGCGTCTTGGCCAGGCACACGGGCAAATGGCCGAAGCCGGCCGCCTCGAACCGCGCGAGCTGGGACAGCACGGCGGGGTCGGCGACGGCGCGATCGGCACGGTAGATCCGGCGGGCAACGGTGTCGATCTTGTCGAACAGCGACAGCGCGTCGTCATACAGCGGCGCGAACTGCGCGGTGCCGGCATCGGCCATGTCGGCCACCGCCGCCGCCAGATCGAGCGCGCCGGCGCTGCCGTCGGCCCAGTGGCGGCAGAGAAAAGCGCGCGCGCCATGCGCGGTGACGGCGGCATCGACGGCGGCGATCTCGGCGTCGGTATCGGTACCGAAATGATTGATCGCGACGACGGCGGGCACCCCGAACTGGCGCAGGTTTTCCAGGTGTCGCACAAGGTTGACAGTGCCGCGCTGCACCGCCTCGACATTCTCGTGGCCCAGGTCCGACTTCGCAACGCCGCCGTTCATCTTCAGCGCGCGCACGGTGGCGACCAGCACGACGGCGTCGGGACGCAGGCCTGCCTGACGACACTTGATGTCGAAGAATTTTTCGGCACCCAGATCCGCGCCGAACCCCGCCTCGGTCACGACATAGTCGCCCAGCGACAGGGCCGCGCGCGTGGCGATCACCGAGTTGCAGCCATGCGCGATGTTGGCGAAGGGGCCGCCGTGCAACAGGGCCGGATTGCCCTCCAGCGTCTGGACGAGGTTTGGCTTGATCGCCTCGGCCAGCAGGACGGTCATCGCCCCGTCCGCCTTCAGGTCGCGGGCGGTGACGGCCACCCGGTCGCGGGTATAGCCGATGATGATCCGGCCAAGCCGTTCCTCCATATCGGCCAGATCGCGCGCCAGGCACAGGATTGCCATGACCTCCGACGCCACGGTGATGTCGAACCCGGATTCGCGCGGGAAGCCGTTGGCGACTCCGCCGACCGACTGCACCACCTGACGCAGCGCGCGGTCGTTCATGTCGATCACCCGCCGCCACACGATCCGGCGAACGTCGATGCCCAGCGAGTTGCCCCAGTGGATGTGATTGTCGATCATCGCCGCCAGCAGGTTGTGCGCCGCCGTGATGGCGTGGAAATCGCCGGTGAAATGGAGGTTGATATCCTCCATCGGCACGACCTGCGCGTGGCCGCCGCCGGTGGCGCCACCCTTCTGCCCGAAACAGGGACCAAGCGACGGTTCGCGCAGCGCCAGCACCGTGCGCCGGCCGATCCGGTTCAGCGCATCCGCCAGCCCGACCGAGGTCGTCGTCTTGCCTTCGCCCGCAGGCGTCGGGTTGATCGCGGTGACCAGGATCAGCTTGCCGTCGCGACCTGTGTTGGGGATGCGGGCCAAGTCCAGCTTGGCCTTGTGCCGGCCATAGGGTTCCACCGCGTCGTCGGGGATGCCGAGTCTGGCGGCGACGGCTGCGATCGGCAACAGGGGGGTGGCGCGGGCGATTTCAATGTCGGTCTGCATGGGCCACGCTGTTAGCGATGCGGGCAGGGCCGCACAAACGGTATGGCTGGCGGTATGGCGCTCAGTCGCGCGCGTGCAGCCGCAACCGGACGCCGTTGCCGGCGCGTAAGGTGAGCCGGCTGACCGGTTCGGGCACGTCGCCGGGGATCGCCGCAAGGTCGAACCGGCGGACGATGCCGGCGATCGTCAACAACGCCTCCTGCTGCGCGAAGCCCGCCCCGACGCACACGCGCGGCCCCTTGCCGAACGGCAGATAGGCGTGCTTGCAGGGGGCGGCCTGCGCCGGATCGTCGAAACGGTCGGGATCGAAGCCATGCGGTTCGGGGAAATTGTCGCGGTTGCGCTGGACCAGCCAAGGCGACACGACCAGCACCGCGCCCGCCTTCAGATCCTTGTCGCGCATCTGCACCGGGCAGGACACCGCGCGCACCAGGAAGCTGACCGGCGGGTAGAGGCGCAGCGTCTCGCGGAACACGTTGCGCGTCACGCCCAGCCCGCGCAGATGTTCGTGGGCCAGCGGCGCGTTGCCCGCCGCGGCCCGCATCTCGTCGCGAATCGCATCCTGCAACGCCGGATCGCGCGCGAGGAGGTACAGTGCCCAGGTCATCGAACTGGCCGCCGTCTCATGGCCGGCCAGGAAGATCGTCGATACCTGCTCCATGACCTGTGCTTGGGTAAAGGGTGCGCCGGTTTCGGGATGGCGCGCGTCGATCAGCGACTGGACGATGTCGTTGCCGCGCTCGCCCCGGTCGTGGGTGGCGGCATAGCGATCGGCGACGACGGGGGCGAAGACCGCGTGGATGCGTGCGGCGTCGCGGCGTGCCTTCCGACGATAGCCCAGTTGCGGGAGGCGGTAGAGCTTCAGCGTCTCGCCGCGCTGCGAATGTTTCTGATACGCCTCGAACGCGTCGAAGATCTCGGCGCTGCCGGCCTGGTCGAGCGTGACCGAGAACAATGTGCGGAAGATGATGTCGGCGGCGACATGCGTCATTAACGGGTCGATCGCCACCGGCTGGCCATGGTCCAGCGCGGACATGCGGCGGACGATGTCGTCGACCGCGTCGGCCATCAGCGGGAAAACGGTCTTCAGCGCGGTATGGCCGAACGCCGGATTGACCATCGCCCGCTGGTCGGCCCAGTCCTTGCCGTTGGCCGAGAACAGCGAATTGCCGATCAGCGGGTCGAGCATGTCCTGCAGGAAGCGGTGCTTGGGAAACTGGCCTGCTTCGGTTTCCAGGATGCGGCGGACCAGGGGCAGTTCGTTGGCGATGTAGAAGGTCTGCGCGGGCAGGTGGATCTCCCCCATCTTCATCGTGTAGCTCTTTTCGAACATCACGTGGATCCACGAGTTCCAGCCGCGCAGGAACCGCCGCAGCAGCGACGACTTCGCCGGGTGCGGATCGGGGAAGGGGGGGGTGAAGCGGACGGTCAAGGAATTGCCCGGAACGCGGCGACCGAGGCGTCGATGCCGTACGGCGCGGTCGTGATGCTGGGATAGTCGAGCGGGCTGATCCGGTCGGCGACCCGCAGATAGTCGAAATGCACGTCGTATTTGTTCGACCAGCCCGAATGATAGGTTTCGGGATCGTAGAACAGGTGGAAGCGTGGCGACAGCATGTCGAGCCGCGGGCGCCCCTTGCCCCCCACCAGCGATACCGTGTCGACATTGTGGAACGCCGCGCCATCGGGGGGCGAGCCGATGTCGACCCAGCGGAAATCGCCATCGCCCAGCGCGCGCAACTGGTCGCGAAAGCCGGTGGCGGTCTTGCGCGCGATGGCCAGCGGAATGCACTGGCCGAACGTCACCAGCGCGAAATGGGCCGGCATCGCGCCGCCGCGCGCGGCCAGCAGGCGGGTCATCAGCGGTACGGCCAGAATCGACCCGTTGCTGTGGGTGACGACCAGCACCTCGTCATAGTCCGCGTCGAGCGCGGCCCCGATCTCGTCGGCGAACCGGTCGAGCCGTTCGGCCATCGCCGGATCCGCCTCGTTGCTCTTTGGCCCCAGGTTGAAGATAAAGAAGCGCAGCAGCCACGGGGTATGCGCGCGCTTCAGGATCGGCGTGGCGATGGCGATGCCGACCCCCGCACCGATCACCAGTGCTGCCCACCACGGCAGCCAGATCAGCGCCAGCAGGAATGGCAGCAGGCCAAGGAGCAGCGGCAACAGGACCGATGCCAGCGGCGGGTAGAACATCGTGATGATCGGCCCCTTGGGCACCGATTTGCCGAGCGGCACGTCGATATGCCGTACCAGCCCGGCATAGGTCCGCACCGCGGCCAGCGCGAGCGCGAACGGATTGCGGATCCAGGCACGCTGGACCAGATCCTCCCAGCGCAGGAAGCTGTAGTCGGTCGCCACGTCGTCGGTGGCGTTGGCGACCGTCCAGTCGTGGCGGATCGGCGAGACGCGCCGCCGGTTCGATACCTCCACCGTCTTGCCGGTCCGCGCGACGAACCGGCCGACCGCCTCCTTGTACAGCGCGTAGTAGAAGCGGACGCCGCGCGGGTCGAAACCGCCGACATAGAGGACTTTGCGCTTGAACGTGGCCACGGCTGCTGTCTACTTCCCTGATGCCCGACGATGCGCCACCACCGGTCCGCGATTACTGTTACTTGCTCGATTCGGCGAAGTACAATCGCAACCGGGGCTGCCAGCTGCACGACAATGCCTATGGTATCGCCGGCGGCGGCGGCGAGCGCGACCGATGGCGCTATGATTTCGTCCTGTACAACCGGATGAAGGCGAATGGCGATCCGATGGCGATCCCGACGCTGCTCGGCTGCCTCGTGTTCGGCTGGTTCTTCTTCAATTATCACCCCGGGCGCTGGTTGTGGCGCGGGCAGCTGCTCCGCCGGTTCGTGAAGGCGGGGCACTGACGGGTGCGGCCGACCGCCGGTAAGGAACAGGATTTGCGACGGCCGCCGTGCACAGGTATGAAGCGACAAACCCATTGAACGGACGGATCCGATGATGAACACCGCCACTACCCTGTCGAAGCCGGTCAAGGTCGGCAACGTCACCTTCGGCAACGACCTGCCGTTCGTGTTCATTTCGGGGCCCTGCCAGATCGAGAGCCGCGACCATGCCTTCATGATCGCCGACGCGCTGAAGACCGAAACCGACAAGGCCGGCATCCCGCTGATCTTCAAGGCATCGTACGACAAGGCGAACCGTACCTCGCTCGGCGGCCAGCGCGGCCTTGGCATCGACGAGGGCCTGCGGATCCTCGCCGATGTGCGCGAGCAGTTCGACTGCCCGGTGCTGACCGATATTCACGACATCGAACAGGCGCGGATCGCCGCCAAGATCGTCGACATCATCCAGATCCCGGCCTTCCTGTGCCGTCAGACCGACCTGCTGATCGCCGCCGGAGAGACGGGCGCGGTCATCAACGTCAAGAAGGGGCAGTTCCTGGCACCCGACGACATGAAGAACGTTGCGTCCAAGATCGCCTCGACCGGCAACGAGCGCATCCTGCTGTGCGACCGGGGCACGTCGTTCGGCTACAACACGCTTATCTCCGACTTCCGTGGCCTGTCGACGATGGCCGACACCGGCTATCCGGTCGTGTTCGACGCGACCCATTCGGTGCAGGAGCCGGGCGGCCGTGGCGGTTCGTCGGGCGGCAAGCGCGTGTTCGCGCCGTCGCTGGCGCGCGCGGCGATGGCCGTCGGTGTCGCTGCCGTGTTCGCCGAGGCGCATGACGATCCCGACAACGCGCCGTCGGACGGCCCGAACATGCTGCCGCTGGAGTGGCTGCCGCAGGTGCTGGCCGACATGAAGGCGATCGACGATATCGCCAAGGCTCGTCCAGCTGCCGCCTATTACTGAACGCGGCTGAGTGCCGGCTCTGGCTGGCGGACAGATGCAGGGGGCGGGAGCGACGGGCGTCGCTCCCGCCTTTTTGCTGTGCGGGCGTTTCGCTGGCCTGCACCGATTGTACCGCCGCCCGTCGCTGTGATAGATTCCGGCAACACTATAAAAACCGGGAGTTTCGATGCTTCGTACGATCTGTGCCGTCAGCCTGCTGGCCCTTTCCACCGCCACGCTGGCCCAGACGGGGACGACACCCGGAACGGTCCCGGCCCCGGTGCCCGTGCCGCCGGCTCCGGCCCCGACCCCGGCGTCCTCCGCGCAGTCGACGCCGGCCCCCGCCGCTGCGGAACCGGTATCCACGGCACCAGCCATGACCAATGCCGAACTGAACGCGAAGCTCACCGCCCCGCTGCCGGCCGATCAGGCGGCGATGAAGGCGCATGTCCTGTTCCTGGCCTCCGACGCGATGCGCGGGCGCGAGGCGGGCAGCGGCGAATATGACATTGCCGCGCAATATGTCGCGTCGCAATTCTACGCCGCCGGCCTGAAGCCGATGGGCGACGACGGCGGCTATCTGCAGAAGGTGCCGCTGGTCAGCTACAAGGCGGCAGACAAGGGCAATTTTGTCTGGACCGCGCGCGGCGGACAGCCGCAGCCGCTGGTGTTCGGCACCGATTTCGTGCCAGCCGCCAACGCCGCGAAAATCGAGACCGCCGTGACCGCGCCCGTCGTCTTCGTCGGCTGGGGCATCGACGCGCCACAGTACAAGCAGGACGATTACAAGGGCGTCGACGTGCGCGGCAAGATCGTCGCCTATTTCGGCGGTGCGCCTGCGCGCTTCGGTGGCGAGGAGCGCGCGTTCTTCGGATCGGGCGGCACCAAGGCGCGGACGGCGGCGGCCAAGGGCGCGGTCGGCGTGATCGCGATCGAGTCGCCACGCACCGCCACTGCCCGTCCCTTCGCGCGGATGGCGCAATTCTATGACGCGCCGCGCATCACCTGGGCCAGGCCGGACGGCACCGGCAAGGTCGACGCGCCGACCGCGCCGTCGCTGGGCACGATCAGCGTGGCGGGTATGGAAAAGCTGTTTGCCGGGGCGAGGACGTCCTGGGCCAGCGTCGCCAGGGCGTCGATGAACGAAAACGCGGTTTACAAGGCGGTGCAACTGCCCGGCACGCTGGCGGTCGCGACGAAGACCGAGCTGAAACCGGCCATGAGCAGCAACGTCGTCGGCATGATCCCGGGCAGCGATCCCGTCATCGGGTCCGAGGTCGTCGTGCTGTCCGCGCATCTCGATCATATCGGCGTCGGTCGCCCGGTGAAGGGCGACGCGATCAACAATGGCGCGCTCGACAACGCGATCGGCATCGCCAGCCTGATCGAGGAGGCCAAGCGGTTCAAAACCGGCGGGGCTGCGCCGAAGCGCAGCGTGCTGTTCCTGGCGGTGACGGCGGAGGAAAAGGGGCTGATCGGCAGCGACTATTTCTCGAACAACCCGACCGTGCCGTTGAAGGACATCGTCGCCGACGTGAACCTCGACATGCCGATCCTGACCTATGCGTTCCAGGACATGGTCGTGTTCGGCGCGGAGCGGTCGTCGCTGGGACCGATCGTGCGCGAGGCGGTCGCCGCGATCGGCGTCGGCCTCTCGCCCGACCCGATGCCCGAGCAGGGGATCTTCGTGCGCTCCGACCATTTCCGCTTCGTGCAAAAGGGCATCCCCTCGGTCTTCCTGTGGCCGGGCCAGAAGGGTGACGGCAAGGCGGCGGTCGAGCTGTTCATGTCGACGCATTACCACCAGCCGTCGGACGATCTGAAGCAGCCGATCCTGTGGGACCAGGGCGTCCGCTTCGTCGACGCCAACTACCGCATCGCCCGCGGCATCGCCGACGCAGCCCAGCGGCCGGTGTGGAACAAGGGCGACTATTTCGGGACGCTGTACAACGGCCCGATGGCGAAGTGAGGTAGGGGGCACCCGCCTACCGCCCTGGCCTCACGCTCCCCGGCGAAGGCCGGGGTCCAACTGGGTAGGCGTCGGTTGGCGCGTGCTACCTTTCGCTACGGCAGCCCGGCAACCGGACCCCGGCCTTCGCCGGGGAACGAGAAGGGCCGGGGAACGAGAAGGATAGCGCATGAGCCGCCTGTTGATCTTCGGCCTCGGCTACACCGCCGGCGTCCTCGCCGCCCGCCTGCGAGGCGAGGGATGGCAGGTTACCGGCACGACCCGCGACGGTCGTGACGGCACGCTGCGCTTTGGTGACCGGGATGCGGTGCTGGCCGAGATGGCGGCGGCGACCCACATCCTGTCGTCGGTCCCGCCGGTGGACGATGTCGACCCGGTGCTGGTCGCCTATGGCAGCGTGATCGCGCGCAGTCGGGCATGGATCGGCTATCTCTCGTCGACCGGCGTCTATGGCGACGCTGGCGGTGCCTGGGTCGATGAAACCGCCCCCATCGCCGGTCGCCGGCCGGCGCGCAATGCGGCCGATCGCGACTGGCTGGCGATCGGCGCGCGGGTGTTTCGTCTGCCGGGCATCTACGGCTCCGGCCGTTCCCCGCTGGACCGGGCGCTGGACGGCAGGGCGCACCGCGTCGACCTGCCCGGACAGGTGTTCAGCCGCGCGCATGTCGATGACATCGCGGCCGGCGTGATCGCGGGATTCGACGGCCCGGCGGGCGCGTATAATCTGGCCGACGACTTTCCCTGCAGCCAGAATCTGGTGGCCGAACATGCCGCGATGCTGCTCGGCATCGCCCCGCCGCCTTTGGTGGCCGTGGACGACCTGTCGCCGATGGGTCGCGGTTTCTATGCCGAGAACCGCCGCGTCGCCAACGGCAAGGCCAGGCGCGTGCTCGGCTGGACCCCGCTGTATCCCGACTACCGCGCCGGCCTGCGTGCCCTCAGCGCGATGACCAGTCCGACGCCCGCCAGTGCCGCCCCGGCACCCGCCAGCGCCGACCAGCGATAGCCCTCGAACAGGGTGGACAGCAGCATCGCGATGACCGGCACGATGACGCTGCTATAGGCCGCCTTGGCCGGGCCGATGACGCGCAGAACCTGGAAATACAGCGTGAACGCGATCGCCGAGGCGAACACGCCCAGATACAGGATGCCGGCGATATAGGCCGGCCGCGTCTCGAACACCGGAGCACCGGTCAGCGCATAGGCAAGCGCGGCGTCCATCACCGCGCCGATCAGCATCGACACCGCCAGCATCGCCCCCATCGGATAGCGCTTGGCGGTCTGCGTCCCCTGCATCACATTGGCGCTGGAGGCGGACAGGATCGCGCACAAGGTGATGCCGATGCCCAGCAGGACGGTCTGCGTGCCCGCCGCCGCGGTCCGCGCCTCGTGCACGAACAACAGGGTGACGCCGGCCATCGCCACCGCCGACCCGACCAACAGCTGTCGTCCCATCCGCTGACCAAGGAAGAGTCGCGCGAGGATCGCGTTCGGCACCAGCAGCAAGGCGAAGACCACCGCGACCAGCCCGGAGGTGATATACTGTTCGGCGCGGTAGACGAAATTGAAGTTCAGGCAGAATTGGGTCAGCGCCAGCGCGGCGGCAAAGCTCCAGCCGCGCGCGTCGAGGCGGAACGACTGGCGCTTGACCAGCGCATAGACCGCCATCGTGATCCCGCCGACGAGGAACCGGTAGCTGACCGACCAGCTTGGCGGGACGACGCCCAGCTGGTCGCGGATCACCAGCCACGTCGACCCCCAGATCAGCGTGACGATGCCGAACGGGATGAGGATCGCGACGCGCGAGGAATTGGGGGGAGGAATGGGATTCGCCTTCACAACGCCGCGATCGCATCGGCCAGCGGCCGGATCTGGTCCGCGCGCTGGTCCCACGATACGACCAGCCGGACCTCGCCCGCGGCCCAGTCGTAGAAGTCGAACCCCTTCGCGCGCAACGCCGCCGCCTCCGCCGGGGTGGCGCGCAGGAACACCTCGTTCGCCTCGACCGGGTGGACCAGCCGGTCGCCGGCCGCCGCCGCCAGGATCGCCGCGCCGTCGTTGGCGGCGCGCGCGGTGTCCAGCCACAGATCATCCTCCAGCATCGCCAGCAGCTGCGCGGCCAGATACCGCCCCTTGGAAAGCAGCAGCCCGGCGCGCTTGCGGCGGTACAGCGTTGTCGCGGCCAGTTCGGTGTCGAAGAACACCAGTGCCTCCGCGCTCATGCCGCCGTTCTTGACGAAGCCGAAGCTGAGGATGTCGACGCCCGCGCGCCACGTCAGGTCGGCAACGCTCGCCCCGGTCCGTACCACCGCATTGGCGAAGCGCGCGCCGTCCATGTGGAAGCCCAGCCCGCGCGACCGTGCCAGCGACCCGATCGCCGCGACCTGATCGGGGGTGTAGACCGCGCCATATTCGGTGGCGTTGGTGATCGAGATCGCGTGCGGCTGCACCCGGTGGACGTCGTTGGCGATGGCGTCGATGACGGTCGCGATCGCGTCGGGCGACAGCTTGGCCGCTGTCCCGTCCGCCAGCATCAGCTTGGCCCCGTGGGTGTAGAACTCAGGCGCGCCGCCCTCGTCATTCTGAATATGCGCGTCGCGGTGGCACACCACGCCGCCATGCGGAGGGCAGAGCGCGGCCAGCGCCAGCGCGTTGGCGGCGGTCCCGGTCGGCACCCACAATACCCGCACCGGCGTTTCGAACAGATCGGAGAACCGACCGTCCAGGTTGCGGCTCAGCGCATCGCCGTCATAGGCGGTGTCGAGCGTGTCGGCGGCGGCCATCGCGGCCAGAACCTTCGGGTGCACGGCGGCGGCGTTGTCGGAGAAAAAGCGCATGGCTTACGCTGTTGCGGACGGGGGCGGGGGCGTCAACCGGGACGGAACACCGGCCGTCCGGAAAACAGGCACGTGTCCTTGCTCCCACCGATCGGCGACCGCACATAGCCGCCAGAAGGAGCCTTGCGCGATGACAGACACCCGAACCGAAACCGACTCGATCGGCGCCATCGCGGTGCCAGCGCACGCCTATTGGGGCGCGCAGACCCAGCGCAGCATCGCAAATTTCCCGTTCGGCGCGCGCGAACGGATGCCGATCGAGATCGTCCATGCGCTGGCGCTGGTGAAGCAGGCGGCGGCGCGGGTGAACCGGGCGCATGGCCTGTCCGCCGAAAAGGCCGAGGCGATCGAGGCGGCGGCGGCGGAAATCGTCGCGGGCGATCATGACGACCAGTTTCCGCTCGTCATCTGGCAGACCGGCAGCGGCACCCAGTCGAACATGAACGTGAACGAGGTGATTGCCGGCCGCGCGAACGAAATGCTGACCGGCACGCGCGGCGGCAAGACGCCCGTCCACCCGAACGACGACGTCAACATGAGTCAGTCGTCGAACGACAGCTTCCCGACCGCGTTGCACGTCGCCGCCGCCCGCGCCGCGACCGGCCGGCTGTTTCCCGCGCTTGACCGGCTGCACGACGCGATCGAGGCGAAGGCGGAAAGTTGGGACGACATCGTCAAGATCGGCCGGACGCATATGCAGGACGCGACCCCGCTGACGCTGGGGCAGGAGTTTTCGGGCTATGCGCACCAGCTATACCGGTGCCGCCACCGGCTGACCCCGGCGATCGTCCACGGGATGTGCCAGCTGGCGCAAGGCGGCACGGCGGTCGGCACCGGTTTGAACGCGCCGGCGGGCTTTGCCGAGGCAATCGCCGGCGAGCTTGGGCGGTTGTGCGAACTGCCCTTCTACACCGCCGAGAACAAGTTCGAGGCGCTGGCGTCGAACGATCCGCTTGTCCATCTGTCGTCGACGCTGAACACGCTGGCGGTCGCGCTGACCAAGATCGCCAATGATATCCGCCTGCTCGGGTCCGGCCCGCGCTGCGGCTTTGGCGAACTCGACCTGCCGGCCAACGAACCGGGCAGCTCGATCATGCCGGGCAAGGTCAACCCGACCCAGTGCGAAATGCTGACGATGGTGGCGGGTCAGGTAATGGGCAATCACGTCGCGGTGACCGTCGGGGGTATGCAGGGGCATCTGGAACTGAACGTGTTCAAGCCGCTGATCGGCGCGAACGTGCTGCGCTCGATCGACCTGCTGGCGACCGCCATGGAGGGTTTCGCGGAACGCTGCATCGACGGGCTGGAGCCGAACCGCGAGCGGATCGCCGACCTGCTCGACCGGTCGCTGATGCTGGTGACCGCGCTTGCGCCCGAGATCGGGTATGACAATGCCGCGAAGATCGCCAAGCAGGCGCTGGCCGACGGCACGACGCTGCGCGCGGCGGGCTTGGCGCTCGGGCTGGTCGATGCGGAGACCTTCGACCGGCTGGTGCGACCGGAGGCGATGTTGGGAAGATAGGGTTGGGAAGATAGGTCCGAATCGGTCGCCTGCTCGCCGGGCCGATGGAACTTCGGGGCTGATGCGCGGTTCATCCCGGCATTGGCGACAAGGACAGGCTCCATGCTCAGTGCAATTCTTGGTGCGGCGCTCGGCACCGCGATCGACGGTGCGGACGGCGACGATTCGACGGTCGACGGGGCCATCACCGGCGCGATCGCCGGCACCGTCGTCGGCTGGCTGATGCCGGTGGCGCTCACCTATGCGACGGGCTGGCTGGTTCTGCACGGCATCGGCAAGGCCAAGGACAAAATTTTCGGGAAGGGAAAGTAACATGATCAAGAACATCATCGGCATGCTGGTCGGTCGCGAAATGGGCCGTCGTCAGGGTGGCAACGGTACCAAGGGTGCCATTCTGGGCACGATCGCCATGAGCGGTATGCGTCGCATGGGTCCGCTGGGCATGGCGCTGGGTGGTGCCTATGTCGCCAAGAAGGCCTATGACCGCAAGCGCGGTCGGGGCATCTGACCGACCCGGTCTGACCCGATTGACATGACGCCGCCGGAGTGATCCGGCGGCGTTCCGCGTTGTGCGACGCTGGTTGTGGCCATTCGCAATGCAGCATTTGCCGTTGACGGCAGGCCCCTCGCGCCGTCATTGGCTCCCATGCTCGAAAACGCTCTCTCGGACCGCCACGACCTGAAGCGCCGCGGCGTACTGTTCGTCCTGTCCTCGCCGTCGGGCGCGGGCAAATCTACCATCGCGCGCAAGCTGCTGGCCGACGAGCCAGAACTGGGCGTCTCGGTGTCGGCGACGACGCGGCCGATGCGACCGGGCGAGGTCGATGGCAAGGATTATCATTTCGTCGATCTGGAGGAGTTCCGCCGGATGGCGGCGGACCATGAGTTCCTGGAATGGGCGCATGTGTTCGACAACCGCTACGGCACGCCGCACGCGCCGGTCGATGCGATGCTCGACGCCGGGCAGGACGTGCTATTCGACATCGACTGGCAGGGCGCGCAGCAGCTTCACCAGATCGCCGGCGGCGACGTCGTCCGCGTATTCATCCTGCCGCCGTCGATGCCCGAACTGCGCGATCGCCTCGTCAAGCGCGCGACCGATTCGGTCGAGGTTATCGACGCGCGCATGGCCCGCGCCGCGAACGAGGTCAGCCACTGGGACGGCTATGACTATGTGCTGGTCAACGACGACGTCGAACGTTGCTTCCGTGACGTGAAGACCATCCTGAACGCCGAGCGGCTGAAGCGGTCGCGCCAGACCGGGCTGATCGGCTTCATCCGCAAGCTGACGCGCTGAGGCTCAGGCGGGGATACCGATCGCCGCCAGGAACGCGATCGCCCCGTCATAGTCGCGCCGCTTGAGCGCCAGCGTCTGCGCGGCGAGATCGTCGACCCCCCACATCTCCGCCTGCCAGTCCTCGTCGACGTGCGCGGCCGCCCAGGCGGTATCGGCGTCGATCGCCCCCTCGGCCAGCGCCAGCGCCAGCAGCAACGATCCGGTCAGCGTCACGATTGTCGACAGGCCGGCGAGTGCAAACGCAGGTTGCGCGGCGATCGCCTCGCCCAGCCGGGCGATCGTGGCCGGTGGCTGGGGGACGTGGATGATCCCGGCGGTGACCGCGATGGCGATGTCATAGCGGCCTTGTGCCCACGCGATGACCGGATCCCATGCCGCCGCCTGCCGCGCGACCAGCGGTTCGGGCAGTTCGGCGCGGTAGCAGAGCAGGTCGCTTTCGCCGTATTGCGCCAGCCCCGCCGCGAACGTCGCCGGGTCGGGCGCGATCCAGTCGATCGCCGCATTGGACAGGCCGGTCAGTGGCATCAGGCGCGGGTCGATCGTGTCGCCGACCGCCTGCCACTCGGCGACCACGCCCGCCGTCAACGCCGGCGTCGGCAGCGACAGCGGTACACGGCCCGGGGTGCGGACCGGTCGCCCGTCGAGCGTGACCACGCCGTCCGCATCGACCGCGACGGTCGTCCAGAACCGCTTCATCGCGGGGTGCGCCAGCGATGCGCGAGCGAGCGGGGCACGACCGCTATCATCACCATCGCCGCCAGCACGATCGCGGTGCCGAGGATCTTCGTCGGCCAGTCGGGCGCCCGCGCGATCAGCACGAGGCCAAGCAGCGCGCCGGCCACGCCGGCCAGCCGCGCCGCCACCATCGTGAACCAGCGGGTCCGGGCCTTTTCGTCATCGGTCATGATTGGTCCATCACTTGGGGGCGGTCCATCAATCGGGGAAGCGCGGTTGCGTGATCGGCGACGACATCGGCCCCGGCCGCGACCAGATCGGCGACGTCGTGATAGCCCCAGGCAACACCGATCGTGCGCAGGCCCGCTGCCTTGCCCATCGCCATGTCGAAACTGGTGTCGCCGATCATCACCGAACCCAGCGGGTCGGCACCGGCTTCGGCAAGGGCGGCCAGCGCCATCGCCGGGTCGGGCTTGGACGGGTGGCGGTCGGCGGTCTGCAACGTAACGAACCGGTCGGCCAGACCGTGATGCGCGAGCAGCAGGTTCAGGCCGCGATCGGACTTGCCGGTCGCGACGCCGAGCAGCCAGCCATCGTCTGCTAGCGTTGTCAGCGCCGCCTCGACCCCGTCGAACAGGGGTTCGGGGGCGATCGTGCCGCTGGTGCGCAGCCGGGTGAAGGCCGCCTTGTAGTCGGCGGCGATCGACCGATGCAGGCCGGTATCGGCTTGCGGGATCAGTGCCGCGACGGCCTCGACCAGACTGAGACCGACGATCCGGCGGATCGCGGCGCGCGCCGGGGGAACGAGGCCGGCCCGCGTGAACGCATCCTCCATCGCGACGCAGATGTTCGCCTGACTGTCGACGAGCGTGCCGTCGCAATCGAAGATCGCGAGGCGGGGTTGGGGGCGGGTGGCCATTGGTGGCTCGTAGCGGGATATGACGGGGGAGGGAACCGCAGGGACATTTCCCCACGATCGTCATCCCGGACCGGATCGGAAATCCAGAGCCACAGGCGGCGAACCGCGTGGTTCTGGATTCCGGCGTGCGCCGGGACGACGGTCAGCCCGACGCATCCCGCCATTCACCCGGCGCAATGCCGTCGAGCGTCCAGTCGCCGATCCGCCAGCGGACCAGTCTCAGCGTGGGGTGACCGACCGCGGCGGTCATGCGGCGAACCTGCCGATTGCGCCCCTCGGTGATGGTCAGCGCGATCCAGCAGTCGGCGACGGTCTTGCGGAAGCGTACCGGCGGATCGCGCGGCCACAGTTCGGGTGCGTCGATCCGCGCGACGATCGCCGGCCGGGTCGGGCCGTCCTTCAATGCGACGCCGGTGCGCAAACGCTCCAGCGCAGGCTCGCCCGGCTCGCCCTCGACCTGCACCAGATAGGTCTTGGGCATCTTGAACCGGGGGTCGGCAATCCGCGCCTGCAGCCGGCCGTCGTCGGTCAGCAGCAGCAGGCCCTCGCTGTCGAGGTCGAGGCGGCCCGCCGGATAGACGCCGGGCACATCGACATAGGCCGACAGCGTCGGGCGCGGCGACACCGTCCCGCGATCGGTGAACTGCGGCAGCACGCCGAACGGCTTGTTGAACAGGATCAGCCGCGACATCCGCGCTATTCCGCTGTCATCGCATCGGCGAGGTCGGCATGGCCGGCGGCGCGCAGCCCGGCGATTACGCCGGCGCGGTCGACGGTCGATGTGTTCTGGCTGAGTTTCGACGTGCCGCGCACCGTTTCCACCACGATCTCGAACCCGCGAATGGCGCGGAGCATCGACTGGAAAACACCATCGTCCATCTTGCCGCGCGTCCACGGATTGGCCGGATTGACGCGCGGTTCATGGGCTGCGGCCAGCGCGTCGAGCTGGTCGATCAGTGCCGCCTCGTCGATGCTGCGGACCGTGCCGACCAGCTCGATCGCCTTGTAATTCCAGGTCGGCACCTGATTGCCCGGCGCGGCATACCAGTTGGGGCTGATGTACCCGTGGCCGTCGACAAGGCTGGCGATCACCGTCGCGCCGTCCAGATGCGCCGCGATCCGGTTGGCGCGCGCGACGTGGAATTGGGGTCGGCCGCCGATCACGCTGATCGGCGCGTGCACGACCATCGGCCCGTCCGGCGTCGGCGCGACGATATGCGCGAAGCCGATCCGGTCGATTGCTGCCAATAACGCGGCCTCGTCCGAGGCGTGAAAGGCGCGGTTCGGATGCACTTACTTCTTGTCGTCGCGCTCGCCGCGTCCGCGCCGTTCGCCGCGCCGTGCCTTGCGCACACCCTTGGCATGCGCCTTGGCCCGCGTCTTCTGCTGCGCCCTGGTTGGCGGGGTCTTTTCCTCCAGCACCAGATCGTCGCCAAGCGACTCCTCGAACCCGAGCTGCTTCAGGCTTTCCGCGAAGTGGGTCGGCAGTTCGGCGGTCACGTCGATGCCGCCGCCATCCGGATGGTCGACCTTGATGCGGCGGGCGTGGAGATGCATCTTGCGGCTGATCCCGCCGGTCAGGAACGCGGCCGCGCCGCCATACTTGCCGTCGCCGACGATCGGGTGGCCGATCGCGGCCATGTGGACGCGCAACTGGTGGGTGCGACCGGTGAAGGGTTGCAGCTCGACCCAGGCGGCGCGATTGCCGGCGCGCTCGATCACGCGGTATCGGGTACGCGCGGGTGCGCCCTCCTTCTCATCGACGTGCATCTTCTCGCCGCCGGTGCCTGGCTGCTTGGCGATCGGCAGTTCGATCATGCCGTCGTCGATCGAGGGAACGTCGACGATCAGCGCCCAGTACACCTTGCGCGCGGTGCGGCCCGAAAACGCCTTGGCGAAGAAGGCGGCGGCGCGGCTGGTGCGCGCGACCAGCAGCGCGCCCGACGTGTCCTTGTCAAGCCGGTGGACCAGCTTCGGCCGCCCCTCGTTATCATATTGCAGCGCGTCGAGCAGGCCGTCGACATGCTCGACCGTCTTGGTCCCGCCCTGCGTCGCGAGGCCGGGCGGCTTGTTCAGGACGAAGGCCTGGAAATCCTGGTGGATCACCATGTCCTGCATGAAGGCGACCTGATCGTCGGACAGCGGCGTGCGCTCACGCACCGGCTTCGGCGTGTCCTTGACCGCTTCCTCCGGGGGAACGCGCAGGATCTGACCCGCGCTGATCCGGTCGCCAGGCGTCGCGCGCGCGCCGTCGATCCGCAACTGGCCGGTGCGCGCCCATTTGGCGACCGTCGTGAAGCTGGTGTCGGGCAGATGGCGCTTGAACCAGCGGTCCAGGCGGATCCCCTCGTCGTCATAGCCGACGGTGAACTGGCGTACGGCGTCGGTCATGAAAGCGTTCCGAAAATGGCGCGGGTCAGGGTCAGCCCCGCGAAGACGGCCAGGATCGAACCGATCACCGACACAAGGATATAGCCGAGCGCGAGCGACGGCTGGCCGCGCTCGATCAGCACGACGGTGTCGAGTGCGAAGGCGGAAAAGGTGGTGAACCCGCCCAGCACGCCGACACCCAGCAGCAGCCGCCAGCTTTCGCCCGCGTTCGATCGCGCAAGGACGCCGGCGAGCACGCCCATCAGCAGCCCACCGACGAGATTGACGGCCAGCGTGCCCACAGGATAGCCGGGTCCGAACAGCGACAGCGTCGCCCGACCGGTCAGGTAGCGCGCGGCCGAACCGACCGCGCCACCCAGCATGACGAGAAGTATTGGAGGCATGGACCCGCCGTTAGCGCGAATCGCGTCAAAACGGAACCGGCCGCGTATCAGCCGCCACTGGCGATCAGCGCCACGTCGCTGCCGCCGCCTGCGCGTGGCGTGACATAGGCCGTAAAGACGGCACCGCGCCGCTGGCCGGTTACGGCGTGCAGGTCGCCATCGGCGCGGTGTGTGGGCGACCAGCCGCCGTTGCCGGCCGTCGCATGATACCAGTCCACCAGCCGGGCGACCGGCGCGCTGCTGATGAACCGGGCGACGCGCAGGCGGCATCCGCCCTCGTCGGTGCCGGCGGCCTCCGCGACATGCGCGGCGGGATACAGGGCAATGCCCGCCGGCAGGCGATTCGCCCAGTCGGCCGAATAGCGCATCCGCGCGGCACAGGCGGCGATGGCGGGGCCTTGCGTCGCGGCCAGCGCCACCGGCGTCAGCGCGCGCCTGACGGCCGCGCAGTCGGGGCAGGCGGCAGGAGACGGCGCGGACGCCACTGCCGGGTCGGCAGCCGTCGCCGCCGGGGCCGGATCGTCGGCGGGAACCGAGTCGGGGTCGGGCTGGCTTGGCGGCCGGATCGTATCGGCATTGGCGGATTGCGACAGGGTGGGGTCCGACATCAACGGTGCCTGCAGGGCGGCGGCGACGGCGGGGTCGCCGCCTGCGACGTTGGTGTCGGCCAGTTCGCGTTGCAGCGTGTCCGGCGTTTCGACCGCCGGATCGGCGCTGCCGCACCCCGCCAGCGCCAGCAGTCCGGCGAAAAGGCCGATGTGGCGAACGGTCAGCATGTCGGGCACAAGGGGCGGCACCGTGATATCTTCCGGATCATGACGCCGGTCATGCGACGCAACCTGTTGAGAAAGGGTTTGGCAGGTCCGCGATCGCGCTGCAATCCATCGCCCATGCCGACAGCCCACCAGCATGGGCGGTGGAATAATCGGCCGGGTGTCTTGCATCAGCGACACGCCTTTGCCATGTCCTGACCCATGCTGAACATCGTCTCCATCCTCATCGGCGTCCTGGCCCTGCTGCTTGGCCTGCCTGCGTTCCTTCCCTTTCTGGGGTGGGCCAACTGGTTCATCATTCCGGTTGCGGTGGTCGGGGCGGTCGTGGGTGCGTTGTCGTCGCGCAACGGCGGTCGCAATTTCAATCTGATCCTGATCGTCGTCTTCGGTCTGCGCCTGATGCTGGGTGGTGGCCTGATCTGACACGAAAAGGCCCGGCGGTTTCCCGCCGGGCCTCCTTGACGATCGTGACGCTGGTTTTAGCGGCAGATAACCTGACCACGATCAATCGACTGGCCGAGCAATGCGCCACCGCCGGCACCGATGACCGAGCCAAGCAGGCGCGAACCGCCACCGGCAATGATGTTGCCCAACGCGCCGCCAGCCAGTCCGCCGACGATCAGACCGGTGGTGCCGTCGTTGCGGCGGCAGTAATAACGACCGTTTCCGCCGCGGTAGATCCGGTCGTTGCGACCCAGACGGCGGGGCTGGTAATAGCGGCCATCGCGATAGTAACGCTCGGCGAGATAGGTCCGCTGACCATTTTCGAACCGGTTATAGTCGTAGTTGCGGAATCCCCGCCAATCGCGGTTGTTCTGGCGGATGTTGCGGCCATCCTCACGACGCTCCTGCCGGGCCTCGCGCAACTCTTCGCGGTAGTCCTTGCGTGCGTCGCGAACGTCGCGACGCGAGTTGGCGTCGCGAACATCCCGGCGATAATCCTGCCGCGCGTCGCGCACCTCGTTGCGATATTCGCGATTGGCCTCGCGCTGGGTCGACTGGGCCGCAACGGGCAGGGCCGCGAAGGCGGTCGCAGCCAGGGCTGCGGATAGAATGGCAATGCGCATCGAAATCATCCTCATCTGAAACGTGAAAGCTAAACGGTCGATGAGGTCGGCGGTTGCGTGAATGCAAAACTACGTTTCGTTCACGCAACCGCAAGCAACGCCGTGGATCAGTTGAGCGTGTGGCTCAGCGTGATGTCTGCGTTGAGTACCTTGGATATGGGGCAGTTCGCCTTGGCATCGGCGGCGATCGCGGCGAACTCTTCTTCGTCGATGTCGTCGACTTTGGCGACCAGCGTCAGGTCCGACTTGGTGATCTTAAAGCCGTCGCCATCCTTTTCGAGCGTGACCTTGGCGGTCGTTTCCAGCGAACCGGCCTCATGGCCCTTGCCGGCCAGCGCGAAGCTGAGCGCCATCGTGAAGCAGCTGGCGTGGGCCGCGGCGATCAGCTCTTCGGGGTTGGTGCCCGGCTCGTTCTCGAACCGCGTGTTGAAGCCGTAGGGGTTGTCGGACAGTACGCCCGACTGGGTGGAGACATGGCCCTTGCCGGTTTTGCCAAGGCCATCGTAGCGCGCCGAAGCGGAACGGGTCGTCATGGTATTTCTCCTGAAATGGGGTCGGGAAACGGGTGCCGGGCGACGAGAACCGGATGCGTCGGTCGTTGAACGAAAAAAGGGGCGCCGCGATGCATCGCGACGCCCCTTTTTCATTCACCGATGCAGAATTAGCGGCAGCGGCGGTTACGATCGCTCGTGCTGCGCTCGACTTCACGGCCAGCCAGCGCGCCGAGCGCTGCACCGCCCAGCGTGCCGATCGTGCGGTCGCCGCGCGTGTCGACGGTACGACCCAGCAGGGCACCACCGACGCCGCCGACGATCGCGCCGGTCGTGCCGTTGTTGCGCTTGCAGCGGACCCGGCCGCGATTGGCGCGGTAGTCGTAGTTGCGGCGGGTCTGCGCGCCGGCTTCCGACACGGGGACGATCATCATCGTCGGTACGACCATCGCGGCACAGCCAAAGGCCAACATCAGATTACGCATGGTAGATTACTCCCTCTTGAATTCGATACCCTAACGGAACGTGTCGGTATGGCAGGGGTTGCATGAACCCAAAACAACGGCCTGTTCAGCTTTGGCGCGGGACTGGCGCTTTGCAACGGCGTCCATGCCGTCTAGGGCGCGGTCGATGCTTACCCCCGTCGCGATATTGCCGGTTGCCGCGCCCTGGCTCGATCTGGTCGGCCTGTCGGTGTTCGCGGCGTCCGGGGCGCTGGCCGCCGCGAAACGCGGGCAGACGATGGTGACGCTCACCTTCTTTGCGCTGGTGACCGGCGTCGGCGGGGGAACGGTGCGCGACCTGCTGATCGACGCGCCGGTGTTTTGGGTCCACGATGCCCGTGCGGCGGCCGTATGCCTTGGCGTGGCGATCGTCATCTGGATCACGCCGGTGCGCTGGTGGCGCGATGCCGCGCTCGACTGGTTCGACGCGGTCGGGCTGGCCGCCTATGCCGTCTATGGCGCGGGCAAGGCGCTGAAATACGGCGTGCCGCCGATCCCCGCAGCCGTCATGGGCGTGGTGACGGCGTGTGTCGGGGGCATCATCCGCGACGTGCTGGCGGGCGAGCCGTCGATCCTGATGCGGCCCGAACTCTATGTCACGGCCGCCGCGCTGGCGTCCGCGCTGCATGTGGCGATGGTGACGATGGGGGTGCCGCCGGCGATGTCGGCGGCCGTCGCGACGCTGGCGGGCTTTACCTTGCGCGGCGCGGCGATCCACTGGCATCTGGGCCTGCCGGCGTATCGCGGGCTGCGCTAGGCCAGCATCGGCGTCAGGCCAGAGTCAGGCCGACCGCGCGCAAGGGTTCGGCCCCTTGCAGGAAATAGCGGCGGGCGATCGCCTCGGACAGCGTGCCGAGCCGGCGTTCGAGATCGCCAAGGACGTCGGCGTTCAGGCTGGCGGCGGTCGTCGTCGACACGATCGCGTGGATTTTCGTCGCCTCGGCCTGTTGCGGTTCGTCCATGCCGTCGTCGGACAGGACCGGCAGGTGCTTCAGATGCTCGACGATACAGGCGGTCTGGAAGGCGATGGCGCGCGGGTTGCCGGGGTCGAGCGCGACGAGGTCGACCACCGGCACGCGGGCGATGCCGGTCAGGTAGCGCTGGCGATAGCTGATCTGGCTGTCGGCCAGGTCGAGCAGCGTCGACAGATCGTCCGCGCTCGCGCCGCTCATCCCGAACAGGCGGGTGGCGCGGACCATCGCCGTCGCCCGCTCCAGCCGCCGCCCGAGGTCGTGGAAGCGCCACGACGCGGTCCGGCCCATATGTTCGGCCGACAGCCCGGCGATCGCGGCATAGCGACGCTGGAGCGATCCGGCGCGATCGAGCATGCCCCGGTGGGTCGGGAAGGGCGCGTCGAGCAGGCGGACCATGTCGGCCGACAGGCGGTCGCGCGATCCGTCGCCGATGCTGCGGGCGTGGGCGTTGATCGCCGCAACCGAATGCCAGTCGGGGGCCTCCATCGCGGTGCGCGCGAAATCCTTCAGGTCGGCGCGGCCCAGCGACGGCGGATGCGCCGCCGCGCCGCCACCCGCGATCAGCCCGACCAGCCGACCCACGGTGGCCGGGGCGAGCGCCGCGCCGCCGCCCGCGTCGATCGAATTGCCGAGCATCACGCGGATCGCCGCCAGCAACGCCTCGCCGCGTTCCAGATAGCGACCCAGCCAGAAGAAATTGTCGGCCACGCGGCTGGGCAGGGTGCCCGGGTTGCGACGGATGTGCAGCGATTCGCTGTCGGGCAGCAGCGTGACCGGGGGAACGACGTCAGGCCCGTGGACGACGACGTCTGCCGACCAGATGCCCTCGCCCATGACGGCAGCGCGCGCGTCGGGATGCTCGCCGATCCGCGCGAAGCCGCCGGGCATGACGGTCCACCGGCCGTCCGCGCCACGCGCCGCGAAGACCCGGAGTGTGAAGGGGCGGGCGACCAGCGCGTCATCGACGACGACCGGCATCGTCGACAGGCGGACGATTTCCTGCCCTACATAATCCTGTGGCCGGCGTACCAGATCGGCCAGCAGCGCGGTCCGCGCCTCGCCGGTGATGTCCGCGCCGGCGACCATGCCCGCGCCGGGCAAGCCAAGCGGCGTCGCACCAAAGGCCGGGCCGATCATCAGCGCGCCCAGATCCTCGACCACCGTCGCGCGCGCCGCATCCTGTCCGCACCACCAGGTCGCGATGTTGGGCAGGTGAAGGCTCTGACCCAGCAATCGGGTCGCCAGCGCGGGCAGGAAGGCGGCGAAGGCGGGCGATTCCAGCACCGCCGCGCCGGGCGCGTTCGACAGGACGACATTGCCGGCGGCATAGGCGTCGATCAGGCCGGGGACGCCGATCTCCGAATGGCTGTCGAACGCCAGCGGATCGAGCATCCGGGGGTCGACCCGCCGCCACAGCGCGTCGATCCGCTTCAGCCCGCCGATCGTGCGGACATAGACCATGTCCTCCAGCGCGGCGAGATCGGCCCCCTCGACCAGCAGCATGCCGAGATAGCGTGCCAGATGCGCCTGCTCCGGGTAGCTCGGGTTGAACCGGCCGGGGGTGAGCAGGCCGAGGCGCGGGTCGGTCCGCTTGCACATGGCGGCCAGCCCCTCGCGGAACGCCGCGAAGAAGGGGGCGTGGCGCTGGACGTTCAGCCGGTCCTGCAACCCGCCCAGGGTCCGGCTGACGGCTAGCCGGTTTTCCAGCGCATAGCCGGCCCCGGTCGGGCTGCGCAGGTGGTCGGCCAGTACCCGCCATTCGCCGGTGGGGCCGCGCCCCAGATCGACGGCGATGCATTGCAGATGATGGCCGCCCGGCGGCTCCAGCCCGACCATCGGCCGCAGGAAGAATGGGCTGCCCGTCACCAAGGCGGCCGGAATCAGCCCGCGCTCGACCAGCCGGCCGGGACCGTAGAGGTCGGTGACGATGGTTTCCATCAGGTCGGCGCGCTGGACGATGCCACGCGCGATGTCGGCCCATTCGCCCGATTCGATCAGCAGCGGCACCGGCGATACCGGCCATGGCCGCTCGTCCGCCTCGCCGATGATGCGAAAGCCGGTGCCGATATCGGCGGCATGGCGCTGCACCCGCGCGCGGGCATGGCCGAGATCGTCGGAGGCGACGGCGGCCAGTTCCTCGAACATCGCCGCCCACGCGGCGGGATCGCCATCGCACAGCACGTCGCCGGCGCGCGTGGTCGCACGATACTCGTCGATCAGCCGGCGGGCATAGGCGGTGGGGTCCGGCAATGGGGCATGGGTGGTCGCCATCGTCAGCGCTGGATCCCGGTCATGCTTCATCCCCATTCTGTTCGACGATAACGCTGTACCGGTCCGCAGCCGGGTGCAACCTATAAAACCCGGGTCCGCGGACGGCGGGGCGGTTTCGCGGGCTGGCGGTTTTCGCTACAGGACGCGCATGTCCGATGATCCCTTTGCCCTGTTCGATGACTGGTACGCCGAGGCGCGCGCCAGCGAGATCAACGATTCCAACGCGGTGGCGCTGGCCACCGCCAGCGCGGACGGGCAACCGTCGGTGCGGATGGTGCTGTTGAAGGGCCATGATCGCCGTGGCTTCGTATTCTACACCAATCGGCAAAGCCGCAAGGCGGGCGACCTGGCCGAGAATGCGAAGGCCGGCCTGCTGTTCCACTGGAAATCGCTGCGTCGCCAGATCCGTATCGAGGGCACGGTATCCTGGGCCAGCGATGCGGAGTCGGATGCCTATTTCGCCTCGCGCGGGCGCGATTCGCAACTGGGGGCCTGGGCGTCCGACCAGTCGCGCGCCCTCGACACGCGCGAAACCTTTGTCGACCGGTTCGAGGCGATGAAGGCGCGGTTCGCGGGCGGCGACGTGCCGCGCCCGCCGCACTGGGGCGGATATCGGGTCTCGGCCGAGCGGATCGAGTTCTGGCGGGACGGCGCGCACCGCCTGCACGAACGGCGGCTGTTCCTGCCCGATTCTGAGACCGGCGGCTGGACCGAAGGATTGCTGTACCCGTGACGCAGGAGGAACGCCGCCGGATCATCCCGCTTGCGACGCGTGCCGCGCTTGCCAGCGTGGCGATGGCGTGTTTCCTGCTGGCGCTGAAAAGCTTTGCCGCATGGCACACCGGGTCGGTCGCGATGCTGGGGTCGCTGGCCGACACCGCGCTTGACCTGCTGGCATCGCTGGTGACGCTGTACGGCGTGCGGCTGGCGGCGACGCCGGCGGACAGCGACCACCGTTTCGGCCACGGCAAGGCAGAGGCGCTGGCCGCGCTGTTCCAGGTGATGCTGATTACCGCATCGGCGCTGGGCATCGCCTGGCGCGCGGTGATGGCGTTTGGCGACCATGCACCGACGCAGGATGCGGATTTCGGTATCGGCGTGTCGGTGATCGCGATCCTGGCGACCGTCGTCCTGCTCGCCTATCAGCGGCGGATCATCCAGCAGACCGGGTCGGTCGCGATCCGCGCGGACAATGTCCATTACCAGTCCGACGTGCTCCTCAACGGATCGGTGATCGTCGCACTGATCGTCGACCAGTATCTCGGTTTCGCCAAGGCGGACCCGCTGTTCGGCATCGCCATCGCGCTGTGGCTGGCGTGGGGCGCGTTCCAGGCGTCGAGCCAGGCGATCGACATGCTCATGGACAAGGAGTGGCCCGAGGAGGAACGGCAACGCTTTCTGGAGGTCGCGGCCCAACATCAGGAGCTGCGCGGCATCCACGACTTCCGCACGCGTCGTTCCGGCAGCCACGATTTCGCGCAGTTCCACATGTATGTCGCCGCCGACATGTCCGTGTATGACGCGCACAATGTGATGGACGAGGTCGAGGCCAAGATCCGCGTGGAGTTTCCCAAGGCGGAGATCCTGATTCATCTCGACCCCGAGGGGCATGTCGATACCGACAACCCGCTGGTCGAGGCCGATGTCACCCCCCACTGGTTTGGAAAACGCCTGTGAGAATCCCGTTCGCGCAGATCGACGCCTTCACCGACACGCCGTTTGCCGGCAATCCGGCGGCGGTGATGCCGTTGTCGACGTGGCTGGATGATGCGACCCTGCAAAAAATCGCGGCCGAGAACAACCTGAGCGAAACCGCGTTCATCGTGCCCGACACGAGCGGTGAGGCGGACTTCGCGCTGCGCTGGTTCACGTCGGGGGACGAGGTTGCGCTGTGCGGCCATGCGACCCTGGCCAGCGGGCATTTCGTGCTGTCGTCGGACACCGCGCGCCAGTCGGTGCGGTTCTCGACCCGACAGGCCGGTGTTCTGGAGGTGGCGCGCGATGGCCTGGGCTACACGCTTGCCCTGCCGGCGTGGGAGCCTTCGCCGGAGCCGATGCCGGGGATCGTCGCGGCCCTCGGGCTGGACGGCGCGGTTGAAACGCTGTGGCATGACAAGGGCTATGCGCTTGTCATCGTGGAGGACGAGGCCGTCGTGCGCGGCCTGATGCCCGACCAGCGCGCGCTGGCGGCAGAGGGACGACTGGTCGCGGTCGTCGCGGCGCGCGGGACGACCGCCGACATCGTCTCCCGGGTCTTTACCCCGGCCTATGCGATCGACGAGGATCCGGTGACCGGGTCCGCGCATGCGGTCATGGTGCCGTATTGGGCAAGGATACTCGGTCGCGACCGTTTCAGTGCCTATCAGGCCAGCGCGCGTGGCGGCCATGTCGCTTGCCGGCTGGACGGCGACCGGGTCATCCTTGGCGGAGCCTGCGTGACGGTGATCGAGGGCGTTTTCCTGCTGGGTTAACCGCCGCGTCTGCGGCCACGGCCGCGGGTCATCGGGTCGGGTTTCTTCGGCGGTGTCCAGCCCGGAGGAGGGGTCATCCGCTGCTGGCTGGTGCCAAGACCCATCGCGCCGGGTTGCTGACGGGTCAGACCGGCGGTGTCGGCCGGGACCGCATCGTCCCCGGCCCCGGTCAGCAGGCTGATCTGGTCGCGCAAGCCTTTCGCCGTTTCGAAATCGAGCGCGGCGGCGGCGGCCTCCATGCGGCGGCGCAAAGTTTCGATATCCATGACCGTCAAACGCGCGGGGGTGCGTTTCGGTCGCTTCAGGCGTCGACCAGCGCCGCCTCCGTCTCGGCGATCCAGCCGCCGCCCAGAACGCGTTCGCCGGCATAGAGCACTGCCGCCTGGCCGGGTGCCACGCCATATTCGTCCGCGTCGAACACCAGGCGGTCGCCGTCCAGCCGGGCCGGTACCGGCTTCGCCATTGACCGGACCTTGGCGGTCAGCGGTCCGGTGAAATCGCCACCCAGCCAGTTGATCGCCTCCAGCCGCGCCGCGGTCACCGCCAGCGCCCGGCGCGGTCCGACGACGACCCGCTTCGTCTCCGGTTCTAGCCGCACGACGTAATAGGGTTCGGGCGCGCCGCCGATTTCCAGCCCGCGCCGCTGGCCGACGGTAAAGTGGATCAGCCCGCGATGCTGGCCGAGCACCCGCCCGGCAAGGTCGACGATGTCGCCGGCGGTGTCGGCATCGGGGCGCAACTTCTTCACCAGCCCGGCATAATCGCCGTCCGGCACGAAACAGATATCCTGACTGTCGGGCTTCAGCGCGACGCTCAAGCCCAGCTCGGCGGCGATCTCGCGAACGCGCGGCTTGGGCAGGCCCCCCAGCGGAAAGCGCAGATAGTCGAGCTGGTCCTGCGTCGTCGCGAACAGGAAATAGCTCTGGTCGCGCGCCGGGTCGGCACCGCGGTGCAGTTCGGCCCCATGCGCGCCCCCGTTCGCATTTGGGACCCGGCGGACATAATGGCCGGTCGCCAAGCAATCCGCGCCAAGATCGCGCGCCAGCTTCAGCAGGTCGGTGAACTTTGGTCCCATGTTGCACTGGACGCAGGGGATCGGCGTGCGGCCGGCGAGATATTCATCGGCGAACCGGTCGACGACCTGTTCGCGAAAGCTGGTCTCGTGGTCGAAGACGTAATGCGCGATGCCCAGCCGGTCGCATACCGCGCGCGCGTCGCGGATGTCGCGGCCAGCGCAGCAACTGCCCGCGCGGCCGACCGCCTCGCCGTGATCGTAGAGCTGCAGGGTGACGCCGATCGTCTCCGCGCCTGTCGCGACGGCCAGCGCGGCGACGACCGAACTGTCGACGCCGCCGGACATCGCCACGACGATGCGTTTGCCCGTCATGTCGGCCCCAAGCTGGAATTCGCCGTTCGCCGGCATCATCACGTCATCCATCATCGTCACCAGAGAGGCGTGCGTTCGCACCCTGCATTTATTTACAATTATTCACGAGACATTGCGTCCGGCTTTACCCGACTTTCATCCCCTGCGGCCTACACCATCCACAGCGAAGGCACGAGGACCTATGCATTGGATCTGAGTTTTACCCGTTTCGATCGTGTTGCCGAAGTCACGGTGCTGCCCGCCGATCTCGCCGTCCTGATGGTCGGGGTGGCGGCGCGGCAGGCGGCGAGCCGGACGGCGACGATCGAGGCGGCGTTTACCCGGACCCTGGTGGACCCCCGGCTGTTCGCGCCACTGGATGGTGCGTTCAACGGGGCGATGGCGTCGGCATTAGTGCGGTGGAAGGAGCAATGAAGGCGATGTTTACCTAGCCGTTTATGTCGGCGTTCAAGACCCGCCGGTATGAGTGTTCAAGTCAATGAGAGGGGGCCCCCCGCCCCGATCGAGGTTTAGCGTATGATCGAGAATCAGAAAATCCGTCCCGCCAAGGTGATCGGGCCATTGGGAGAGCCGCTGACGCTCGATACCCTGCCGCCGCCCAGCACCACGCGCTGGGTCGTGCGTCGCAAGGCCGAGGTCGTCGCGGCCGTCAATGGCGGGCTGCTGTCGGTGGACGAGGTGTGTGCGCGGTACAATCTGACGGTCGAGGAGTTCGCCAGCTGGCAGCGCGCGATCGACCGGTCGGGCATGCCCGGTTTGCGCGTAACCCGCATCCAGCATTACCGGTCGCTGTACGAACGCCAGCAACGATACTGATATTTGTTAGGAACGAGGCCGGAACAATGTTCGGGCCTCGAGAGTCTTCGTCACATACGGCTAAGGGGCCGGAGTAACGGAGGGAACATCATGATCAATCTCATCATCTGGCTCGTCATCGGCGGTATCATCGGCTGGCTCGCAAGCATCATCATGCGCACCGACGCACAGCAGGGCATCTTCCTGAACATCGTCGTCGGCGTTGTTGGTGCGTTCATCGGTGGCCTCATCATCTCGGGCGGCTCGATCAACAATGCGCCGCTGAACATCACGTCGTTCCTAGTGTCGCTGGTGGGTGCGATCATCCTGCTCGCGATCGTGAACCTCGTGCGTCGCGGCCGCGTCCGCTAACACCACGATCGTCTTGTCTTGGAAATGGGGCCGTCCGGGTAACCGGGCGGCCCTTTTTCGTGGTTATTTCAGCAGGAAGCGGACGGACAGCGACACGGTGACGTCGGTTTCGCCGGCCGAGACCTGGGTGCTGGAATCGGCGGCCATCTTGCGGACCATCATCATCGGCATCGGATTGCCGCCGCCGCCGTCATTCTGCCCCGCCTCGTCGATCGACACGATCCGGGCAATGCTCATCCCGGCGGCACGGGCGTACAGCTCGGCCTTGGCGCGCGCGCGCTTGACGGCGTCGACCCTGGCCTCGTCCAGCGCGGCGTCGGGATCGGCCAGCGACAAATTGGGGCCGTCGATCTGGTTGGCCCCCTGCGCCACCAGCGTGTCGAGAATGGTGCCCGCGCGGGCCACGTCGCGGAAGCGGATCGCGACGCTGTTGGTCGCCTGATAGCCGGTCACGACCGGGGGCTGGTTCTCGGCATAGCGATATTGCGGCGACAGCCCGACATTGGCGGTGGCGATATCCCGCGCGGCGATACCGGCCCGCTTCAGCGCGGCCAGAACCCTGGCCATGCGCTGCGCATTGTCGCCGAGCGCCGCTGCGGCGGTGGCGGCCTGCGACACGACGCCCGCGCGGATCGTCGCCAGATCGGGCGTCCGGGTGGTCTTGCCCTCCGCGCGGACGTCCAGGATGGTGCCGGCGGCCGGGATCATCGGCTCGACGGTCTGTGCCACCTGGGCCGTGGCGGGCATGCCGGCCAGCATGGCGGCGGCCAGGGCAAGGGTCGTCACGGTGCGTTTGGGGATGGGGGGCATGGCGGTTGGTCTCCATTCTCGGGGTTGGTGCAACGTCGTCATGACGACCCGCAGGTCAACGGGGGGTGAACGGCCTGTCGACCGCAGCACTCGTCTTGCCGTCCGATAGGAAGCGGCGCATGGAGAGACTTGAGCCGGGTGCCTTATTGCTCTAATACAGCCGGGATTGGACGCCGGGTACGCCGTGGCGAAGGGGACGAGGACGCGCATGGACTATGAAACGCGAACGATCGACAGTGACGACCAGCGGGCCTTGCCGGGGGCGCGCGCATCGTCGTCGCGGCGTCGGATCGTCATCGTCGTCGTCCTGATCGTCGTCGCGCTGGGCATCGCATGGTTTGCGTTCGGCACCGGCAAGAAGGAGGCGGGGGCGCCGGTGGCGAAGGCGGGGGGCAATGAACAGGCACCCAGCGTCACGGTGATGATCCCCGCGCGGCAGACCGTCGACCGCGTGATCTCGGCCACGGGTTCGCTGGCTGCGCGTCGCGAGATGCCGGTTGGCGTGGCGGGCGAGGGCGGCATGATTACGCGCGTTCTGGTGGAACCCGGCCAGTGGGTTGCCGCCGGCCAGGTGCTCGCGACCGTCGACCGGTCCGTCCAGACCCAGACGGCCGCCTCGCTCGGCGCGCAGGTGAGCGTGGCGCAGGCGGATGCGGATATCGCCCAGTCCGAGCTAGACCGCGCCAACCAGCTGGTGGGTCGCGGGTTCATCTCCAAGGCGGATCTCCAGCGCAAGGCCGCCACGCGCGATTCGGCGGTGGCACGCGTGAAGGTGGCGAAGGCGTCGCTGGCGGAGGCGCGCGCGCGCAACGGACGCCTCGACATCCGTGCGCCGGCCGCCGGGCTGGTGCTGACGCGGCAGGCCGAGCCGGGCCAGATCGTCAGCTCCGGCAGCGGCACGCTGTTCCGGCTGGCGATGGGCGGACAGATGGAGCTGCGCGCGCAGCTGGCCGAGGCGGACCTGGTCGGCCTGCCGGTCGGAGCACGGGCGAAGGTGACACCCGTCGGGCAATCGCAGAGTTTCGACGGCCAGGTGTGGCAGGTATCGCCGGTGATCGACCCGACGACGCGACAGGGCATCGCCCGCATCGCGCTGGCCTACAACCCCGCGCTGCGGCCGGGCGGCTTTGCGGCGGCGACGATCGTCGGCGGCGCGACCGTGTCCCCGCTGTTGCCCGATTCGGCGATCCAGAGCGACGACAAGGGCAGTTTCGTGTATGTCGTCGGACCTGACAACCGGGTGATCCGGCGCGGTGTGACGCTCGGCGAGGTTTCCGATGCCGGCGTCGCGATCGCGCAAGGGTTGGACGGGACCGAGCGGGTGGTGATGTCCGCCGGCGGGTTCCTGGCTCCCGGTCAACGCGTGAAACCCGTCCTCAAGACGCAAGGCTGATACCCCCATGGGCTTTCGCAACATGTCCGCCTGGGCGATCCGCAACCCGGTGCCGCCGATCGTGCTGTTCATCGCCCTGACGCTGGCGGGCATCGTCAGCTTCATGCGGATGGACGTGAACAACGATCCCGACATCGACTTTCCGGTCGCGATCGTCACCATCGCCCAGCCGGGTGCGGCCCCGACCGAACTGGAGACGCAGGTCACCCAGCGGGTCGAGGCGGCGGTGCGAAGCCTGCAGGGTATCGACGAGATCAGCTCGACCGTCACCGAGGGCCAGTCGACGACGGTCGTCCAGCTCGACATCGGCACGCCGATCGACCGGGCGGTCAACGACGTGCGCGACGCCATTTCGCAGATTCGCGGCGACCTGCCCGAGGGGATCCTCGAACCGCAGATCCAGCGCGCGAACACGACCGACAACGACCTCGCCAGTTATTCGGCGGTCGCGACCGACATGACGGTCGAACAGCTCAGCTGGTACATCGACAACACGGTCGCCAAGGAATTGCTGTCGGTTCCCGGCCTTGCCGCGGTTCAGCGCAACGGCGGCGTCAGCCGGGAAATCCGGGTCGTGCTCGATCCCCTGAAACTGCAGTCGCAGGGGCTGACCGCGGCACAGGTCAACGCGCAGCTTCGCCAGATCAACCTGAACGCCGCCGGCGGCCGCGCGGAAATCGCCGGGTCCGAACAGTCGGTGCGCGTGCTGGGCAACGCCAAGAGCGCGTTCGACCTCAGTCAGACGCAGATTTCGGCGAATGGCCGCACCGTGCGGCTGGCGGACATCGCGCAGGTCCGCGACCTGTACGCCGAACAGCGTTCCGCCTCCGCGATCAATGGCAAGCAGGTCATCAGCTTCGATTTCCAGCGTGCCAAGGGGGCATCCGACGTCACGGTGTTCGACGGCGCGAAGGCCAAGCTGGCGTCGCTGATGAAGCGCAATCCCAAGGTGCAGTTCGTCCTGCGGTCGGACAGCGTCAAATACACGATCGACCAGTATGAAAGCGCGATCCACGCGATGATCGAGGGCGCGATCCTGGCCGTGGTCGTCGTGTTCCTGTTCCTGCGCGACTGGCGCGCGACGATCATTTCCGCGCTCGCCATCCCGCTGTCGGCGATCCCGACCTTCTGGTTCATGGAACTGCTCGGCTTCAACCTGAACCAGATGACGCTGCTGGCGCTCAGCCTTGTGGCGGGTGTGCTGGTCGATGACGCGATCGTCGAGATCGAGAATATCGTGCGGCACATGCGGATGGGCAAATCCGCCTATCAGGCGTCGATCGACGCCGCCGACGAGATCGGTCTCGCGGTGCTGGCGACGACGATGGCGATCGTCGCGGTCTTCCTGCCGGTCGGGCTGATGCCGGGTATCTCGGGCCAGTTCTTCAAGAACTTCGGTCTGACCGTGGTTGCGTCGGTGTTGATGAGCCTTGCGGTCGCGCGTCTCATCACGCCGATGATCGCCGCCTATTTCCTGAAATCCTCGGGCCATGCCGTGCACGGCGAGGGCAAGCTGATGGACTGGTACATGGCCTCGCTGCGCTTCACGTTGAAGCGCCGCTGGCTGCCGCTGGTCGGCGGAGCGGTCGCGCTGGCGCTGACCGTCGTGATGTTCGGCGTGCTGCCGATGACGTTCCAGCCGGCGCAGGACAGCGATACCTCGACCGCCTCGATCGAGATGGTGCCCGGCACGACGCTGGCGCAGACCGATGCCGTCGTGCGCCGTGTGTCGACCCTGTTGCAACGGCAGCCCGACGTAGAATCGGTCTATTCGCGCAGCTTCGTCGGCAATGGCCGGGTGACGGCGACGCTGAAGGAGGGCCGCAAGGTCAAGAGCGTCGAGTTCGAGCGTGCGCTGGCCCCGCAGCTTGCGGCGATTCCCGACGCCCGCGTGTCGTTCCGCTCGCAATTTGGCTGGGGCGGCAGTGGCCGTGACATGACAGTCACGCTGGGCGGTGACGATCCGGTGCTGCTGAACCAGACCGCGCAGAAGCTGGTGACCGAAATGTCGAAGCTGCCGACGCTGAGCGCGCCGCGCGTGGCGGGCGATTTGCAGCGGCCCGAAATCGTCATCCGCCCGCGGCTCGATCTGGCGGCGACGCTGGGCGTGACGACGCAGGGGTTGTCCAGCGCCATCCGTATCGCGACGCTGGGCGACATCGACCAGAACAGCGCCCGGTTCTCGCTGTCCGATCGGCAGATCCCGATCCGCGTCGCGCTGGATCAGGATTCACGGACGCGGTTGTCGACGATCCAGAATCTGCCGGTCGCGACCGCCACCGGCGGCTCGGTCCCGCTCAGCCTTGTTGCCGATATCGGGCTTGGTTCGGGACCGACGAAGATCGCCCGCATCAACCAGCAGCGTCAGTTGTCGATCGGTGCCGATCTTGCGCCCGGCGTCGTCAGCGGCGTCGCGCAGAAGCAGATCGACGCGTTGCCGACCATGCAGAACCTGCCGACCGGCGTGAACCGACTGACGCTGGGGCAGGCGAAGTGGCAGGCGGAGATGATCAACAACTTCATCGTCGCGGTCGTGGCCGGCGTCTTCCTGGTCTTTGCGGTGCTGGTGCTGTTGTACCGCCGCTTCCTGCCGCCGTTCGTCAATATGGGGTCGCTGCTGCTGGCCCCGCTCGGCGGGCTGCTGGGGCTGTGGATCACGGGCAACCCGATCTCGATGCCGGTGTTCATCGGCCTGCTGATGCTGATCGGCATCGTCGCCAAGAACTCGATCCTGCTGATCGACTTCGCGCTGGAGGAAATGGCCAAGGGCGTCTCCGTCGGCGCGGCGATCCTGGATGCCGGCCACAAGCGCGCACAGCCGATCGTGATGACGACGGTCGCGATGGTCGCCGGCATGGTGCCGACCGCGCTGTCGCTGGGCGGTGACGGGTCCTGGCGTGCGCCGATGGGCATCGTCGTGATCGGCGGGTTGATCCTGTCGACGCTGCTGACGCTGCTGATCGTGCCGGCGGCGTTCAGCCTGGCGGTCGGGGTGGAGCAGTGGCTGGGGCCGCGGCTCGGCCGTCGCCTGCTGACCTACAAGGCGGGGGACAATGGCGAGACGATCATCGACCAGTCCGGCCGCGCTGGCGCGATCCGGTACCGGGATGATGATCCGCATCCCGCCGAATGACCGGCCTGGCCGGCCCTGTTCGTGCAGGGCCGGTTATTGCCTGACCGCGCGTTCCGCCATGAACAATCGCCGCGCTCGGGGATTGTCCAGCGGATGATGGTCAGAACACCCCCGACGTCCGAAGCGCCACCGGCGGCACTGGTCCGCATGCGGATGGTGGCGACCGGCCTGCTGCTGGTCATGGCGGTGCTGTTCCTCGTCGCCCGCGCCCAGGTCGGCATCCACCCCGCCTGGGGTTTCGTCCGCGCGTTTGCCGAAGCGGCGATGGTCGGCGGCCTTGCCGACTGGTTCGCCGTCACCGCGCTGTTCCGCCATCCGCTCGGCCTGCCGATCCCGCACACCGCGATCGTCCCGCGCAACAAGGACCGGATCGGCGATACGCTGGCCTTGTTTCTGCGAGACAATTTCCTGGTGTCCCGCGTCGTTGCGCGACGAATGCGCGGGCTGGACATCGCCGGGGCCGCCGGGCGCTGGCTCGCCAATCCGCCGGGCGGGGGCGGCCGGATCCGCGCCGGTGCGTCGCGCCTGATGGTGGAAATGATGCAGGCGTTCGGACCCGATCGGCTGGGCGGCATGGTCAAGGCGACGATTGCGCAGAAGTTGCGCTCGACCGAGGTGGCCCCGATCCTCGGTCAGGTCCTGACCGCCGCCATCGCGGACCAGCGTCACAAGCCGTTGCTGGACGGCGCGATCCGCTGGAGCGCCGGGCTGCTGCGGGCGAACGATCACCTGATCCGGGCGATGGTGCATGATCGCGGCGGCGCGTTGCTGCGCTGGACGGGGCTGGACGAGACGGTCGCGAACAAACTGATCGACGGATTGGACCGGCTGCTGTCCGACATGGCGGACGACCCGGACCACCCGCTGCGGCTGAAGGCGGAGGAGGGGCTGACCCGGCTGGCGCACGACCTGCAACATGATCCGCAGATGCGCGAACGGGTGGAGGTGGCCAAGGCGCAGTTGATCGACAATCCCGCGATGCAACGGTGGATCGACGGTCTGTGGGAGCAGGCGCGGGCGCGGATGCTGCGGATCGCGCGCGACCCCGAGGCGGCGATGGCCGGCAAGCTGGGCGACATGCTCCGCCAGTTTGGCACCACGCTACAGACCGATGCGCGGCTGGCGACCACGATCAACCGGTTCGTGCGGCGCGCGGTCGTCGGCACGGCCGCCGATTATGGTGACGGAATCGTCAGGCTGGTGTCGGAAACGGTGCGCGGCTGGGATTCGCGGACGATCACCCGGCGGCTGGAAAATGCGGTCGGCCGCGATCTGCAATATATCCGCGTCAACGGCACTCTCGTCGGCGGGCTGGTCGGCCTTACGATCCACGCGATCGACCTGTCGCTGTAACCGCGACCGCGTCTAGCGCCAGTCGAGGACGGGCCAGCCGCGCGCTGCCGCCATTACCCGCAACGGGCCGTGCGCGTTGACCGCGAACGGTTCGTCCGCCCAGTCGAGTACGGGCGCATCGGAGACGTGATCCGAATAGAAGCGGATCGACACGGCGTCGCGCGTCAGCCCTTGCGTCCGCATCCACGCCTCGATCATGCGCAGTTTGCCCGCACCGTAGCAATTCTCGCCGTCGATCCGTGCCAGGACGTGGCCCGCCGAATCGCTGACGATCTCTGTCCCAATGACCGCATCGAACCCGAGCCGCTCGGCAATCGCCTGCGCGTAGAACCGGTAGGAGGCCGTGGCCATCACCAGCCGGTGGCCGCTTGCCCTGTCGGCGGAGATCTGCGCCAGCGCGCCGGCAAGGACGCCCGATTTGAGAATGCGGTCGGCAAAGCCGGCGGCCGCTGCCCTCGCATCGCGTTCGTGCAGACGTCCGCCCAGCATCAGCCGGTGCGTCGCCTGCTTCAACCGGCCCCGGTCGATGATCCGGGCCGCATAGCCGGCGGCGGCGATACCGGCGATCGGCCATAGCGCGAGTCGCCACGGCGACGGCCCCCGCCGGGTCGCGTGAAGCAGGAACGGCGTCCAGGTCGCGCCACGGGTGATCGTCTTGTCCATGTCGTAAATGGCAATTGGTTCGCGCATCGGCTGGTCCTACGCCGCAATCGCCTTGCCGTGCCAGCGACTTTCCCGCATGGAAGGGCGGATGAGCGCGATAGCCGATTTTACCGACGACACCGCCGATGGCGGGACGTTGCGATTCAGCGGCGATCTGTCGCTGGCCCGCATCGGCTCGCTGCCCGATCGGCTGAATGCCCATGACGGAAAGGTCGCGCGTGTCGACCTCAGCGGCGTCGACCGGCTGGACACCGTCGGGGCGTGGCTGATCCACCGCTTCGCCAAGACGCATGATGCCCGGATCGACGGGCTGAATGACAATCAGCGCAATTTGATGGAGCAGGTCGCGGCCGCCGATCAGACGGTGGCCATGCGCCCGGCCCATGTCCCGGCGTTGACCCGTGTGGTCGGCGAGGTGGGCGATGCGGTCGTGACCGCGATGACGACATTGCTGGGCCTGCTCGGATTTCTCGGCGCGACGGCGATCGCCGCCGTCAGCGTGATCCGCCATCCCAGCCGCTTCCGCTTCAATGCAACCGTTCACCGGTTCGAGGTCGTCGGCGTCGCCGCGCTCGGCATCGTCGGCCTGATGAGCTTCCTGATCGGCGTCGTGATCGCGCAGCAGGGCGCGGTGCAGTTGCGGCAGTTCGGTGCGGAGGCCTTCACGATCAATCTGGTCGGCCGGATCACGATGCGCGAACTGGGCGTGCTGATGACCGCGATCATGGTCGCCGGCCGGTCCGGGTCGGCATTCGCGGCACAGCTTGGCACGATGAAGCTGACCGAGGAAATCGACGCGATGCGGACGATCGGCGTGTCGCCGATGGAATCGCTGGTATTGCCGCGCACGATCGCGGCCATCGTGATGATGCCGCTTCTGGGCTTTTACGCCTCGATCGTCGCGATCATCGGTGGCGGCGTGCTGTGCTGGCTGCAACTCGGTATTCCGCCGGTGACGTTCGTGCAGCGCATCCGTGAGGTCGTGCCGATCACCGACCTGTATGTCGGGCTTATCAAGGCACCCGTGTTCGGCGCGATCATCGCGATCGCCGGCTGTTTCCAGGGGATGCAGGTCGAAAGCGATGCCGAGCAAGTCGGGCTGCGGACCACCGCCGCGGTGGTTCAGGCGATCTTCCTGGTGATCGTGCTCGACGCGTTCTTCGCGGTGTTCTTCACCTGGCTTGGCTGGACCTGATGGCGGACGATTCGATCATTTCGATCAAGGGGCTGCGGAACGCGTTCGGCGAGTCCGTGATCCATGACGGGCTGGATCTTGAGGTCCGGCGTGGCGAGATCCTGGGTGTCGTCGGCGGGTCCGGTACTGGCAAGTCGGTGCTGATGCGCTCGATCATCGGTTTGCAGACGCCAGCGGCCGGCGAGATCACGGTGTTCGACGAACCGACGATCGGCCGCGAGGAAACCGAGGCGGTCGAGATCCGCAAGCGCTGGGGCGTTCTGTTCCAGGGCGGCGCGCTGTTCTCCACGCTGACGGTCGCCGAAAACGTGCAGGTGCCGATCCGCGAATTCTATCCGAAGATCGACCAGGTGCTGCTGGACCAGATCGCGTCCTACAAGATCGTGATGACCGGCCTGCCGGTCGATGCCGGCCCCAAGTTTCCGTCGGAACTGTCCGGCGGCATGAAGAAGCGGGCCGGTCTCGCCCGCGCGCTGGCGCTCGACCCGGAACTGCTGTTCCTCGACGAACCGACCGCGGGTCTCGATCCGATCGGTGCGGCGGCGTTCGACACGCTGACCAAGTCGTTGCAGGACACGCTGGGGCTGACGGTGTTCCTCATCACCCACGATCTGGACACGCTGTACGCGATCTGTGACCGGGTCGCGGTGCTGGCGGACAAAAAGGTGATCGCCGTCGGCACGATCGACGAATTGCTGGCGCTCGACCATCCGTGGATCGAGGAATATTTCAAGGGACCCCGCGGCCGTGCGGCGGTCGCGTCGCAGGATCGCGCGCGCGCGTCCGCTCCTGCGCAGATTGAGGCTGAAGGCTGATGGAAACCCGCTCGAACCACGTCCTTGTCGGTGCGGTCGTACTGATCCTGCTGGCGGTCCTGGCGCTGTTCACGGTGTGGATCGCCCGTGTCGGCGGCAAGGCCGAGAAGGAGTATGATATCTTCTTCAAACAGTCCGTCGATGGTCTGGCCAAGGGATCGGCTGTTGCCTTTTCCGGCGTTCCGTCGGGACAGGTGAAGGACATCTCGCTGTGGAAGCCCGACCCGCAATATGTCCGCGTCCGCATCAGCGTGAGCGAGGAAACCCCGGTCCTCGTCGGCACCACCGCTACCGTGCAGGGCAGCTTCACCAGCACCAGCACGATCCAGCTGGATGGCGCGCGTAAGGGCGCGCCGCCGATCGTCTGCCCCGAACCCGAGAACACGTCGGTCTGCCCGTATGGCGTACCGGTCATCCCGACGCGCGCGGGCGGCATCGGCGCGATCCTGAACTCCGCGCCGCAGTTGCTGGAGCGGCTGTCGACGCTGACCGAGCGGCTGACGGGCATGCTGTCCGACAAGAACCAGGCGTCGATCGCCGGTATTCTGGAAAACACCAACCGTCTGTCGGACGCGCTGGCCGATCGCGGCCCCGAGATCGCGGCCACGCTGGCGCAGACCCGTGTTGCGATCCAGCAGGCGGGTAACGCGGCGCAGAGCATCGGCGAACTGGCGCAGACCACGAACGGCGTGCTGGCCAGCGACGTGAAGCCGGCGATGCAGAACCTGAACAAGGCGATTGCCGCCGCCCAGCAGAGCGCCGAGACGCTGAACGCGGCGATCGGTGATGCGCGACCGGGCCTGCAGGCGTTTTCCAAGCAGACGGTGCCCGAGGTCGGGTTGCTCGTCCGTGACCTGCGCGTGATGTCGCAATCGCTCGCGGCCGTGGCCGAGAAGGTCGACCAGCAGGGTGCAGGGTCGCTCGTCGGATCGTCGAAGCTGCCGGACTATAAGGGTAAATGAGGGCCGTTATGAAGAGAACACCACTCCTGCTGGTCCTGACCCTGCCGCTCGCCGGCTGCATCAGCTTCGGTGCCGCGCCGCCGCCAAGTTTGCTGACGCTGGAGCCGACGTCGGAAATCGCGGTCGGTCAGGTTCGGTCGACCGCCGGCGCCAGGACGGTGCAGGTGCAGTCGCTGACCGTGGCGCAGGCGCTGGCGACCCCGCGGGTGCCGGTGCAGGCGACGCCGACGACGGTCGCCTATGTCAAGGATGCGGTCTGGTCCGAACCACCGGCGCGGCTGTTCGCCCGCCTGCTCGGGGACACGCTGAGCGCGCGGACCGGCCGGGTCGTCCTGTCGGGTGCGCAGGCGCTGACCGATCCCGGGGCGCAGCTTGGCGGTGACCTGCGGGCATTCGGTCTGGATGCCACCGAGCGCGTGGCCGTGGTCACCTATGACGCGACGCTGATCCGGGGACAGTCGACCATCGTGCAGAAGCGACGTTTCGAGGCGAAGGTGCCGGTCGGGACAATCGACGCGGCATCGGCCGGGCCTGCGCTGAACCAGGCCGCCAACCAGGTCGCGACCGACGTGGCCGACTGGGTCGGTCGCTAAACCATAATCGTCCGGACACCCGGACGTTTCATGCCACCGGCAGCGGCGACCGCTTGCCGGTGGTATTTGTTCCGGCATGGATGAGAGCGACCGGGGGTTATGCCCGGTCGCCGGCCCTTTCGCGCCGACGGCGTGTCAGGACGCACCAACCCGGCGCACGGCAAGCGGAACGTCGCAGATGTCGACCCCGCCGGATCCGACCATCGGCGGCTTGGGATTTTCCCGCGCGGCGATCATCGCGGCGAATCGGGGATTATCGGCGCGGCGATATTCGAACCGCGGCCGGGTTGCGGGCGGCAGGTCGCTGGCGAGACGCACCGACACGATCGGCGTGCGCTCGCCTTCCGTGGCATAAAACCCCATCTTGGCGTCGCTGCGCGGCATCGCGGCCATCACCCCCATGCCCTCGATGATCCGCCCGACGACGGTGTAGTTGCGGTCCAGCCGGCGCGCCGGCGTACCGATCGGGGTGAACAGTTCTGCGCCGCTGCCCGTGCTGGGGGCAACGTCACGCGCGACACCGACCATGCCGTAGCAATGGGTCAGCCAGCCGGTCGTGCCGTTGGTCGCCATCGGCCATCCGTCGGCGGTGACGCCCGAGGCGGTGGAATAGGCATCGCTGCGGGTCAGGCGTTGCGCCACGGCAAAGGGCTGGCCATCGAACTCGGCGGCCGGCTGCGGATCGACGGTTGCGGGCAGCGGTTTCTTCTCGGTCGCATCTCCCCATTGCGTCACCCAATTGTCCTGCACCCGGTAGACGCTGGTGCCGTCCCACCAGCGCGCCGCGATCAGCGCGCGCAGGTTGGCGACATGCGCCGGGGCGAAGCGCGGGGCCAGCCGGATATGAACCGTCCGCCCGTCCCTCAGCGTCACGATCATGATCTCCGCGTCGGGAATCGCCTGCCAGTCGCTGGCGATCGGATCCGAGGGCAGGACGGGCGCTGGCGTGGCCTGAAGCAGCGCGGCGAGGAGGAGGGACGGGATTACCATGGATGCGGGTGTGACATAACTGCATCCCGACACGCAATCCCGCGCCTTCGCGGTTGCGCCCCGCCGCCTGACGCTCTAGGCAACCCGTCCGGGCAAATGCGGAGCGGTGGCCGAGTGGTCGAAGGCGCTCGCCTGGAAAGTGAGTATACGTCAAAAGCGTATCGAGGGTTCGAATCCCTCCCGCTCCGCCAACTAGTCTCTGATCTAACTATCAAACGCTGACTGCACCCGCAAAAGGGCGCAGTTTGGCGCGTTTTGGCATGTCTAACCGTACCTCGGAGCGTGGAAGATCACCGGCATATTGTCGTTGGTGGCCACGTTTCTCTGCGGGTAAGTCAGCTAGTACCGTTTCCCTGCCATTCCCTGCCAAGCGCTGCTTATTCGGTTCGCGAAATCTTTTCGAGCGTATTGGCTCAAAAAGTTCGGTAAAAACATAGCGTTAGTAGCAGCGTTCCCTGTGAGCGCTAGCAGGGAAAACTGTAGGCGTCGGCACCGTAGATTGACCGTGGCCGCAGGCAACCAAGTCGGTATCGGACCGACGAAAGTAAAGCGGTAAGAAGAGGCGTCAAAAGTAAAGTAAACCGGCGATAGAACGCGGGCGCGATTACAATAAAAGCAATTATGGTGTTGACGAGAAAATCGCCGTGTCCTAAATGGACGTCAGAAGACGAGGCTAAAGTGCAGGGAATGCATCGAGCTGGCGTCTTCGTGTTTTGCGGGTCGCCTTTTTTGAGGAGGTGGCGACGTGAACAAGATGAAGTCAATTTTCGGATCAAACAAGGCTGCGGCAGCAGGCCAGTGGGAAATGGTGGCAGTCGCTACCTTAACCCCCGCCATGCGACGGACGCGAACGCACAGCGGCAAGAAGCGGCAGTTACTAGAGACAAGCATTCGCGAATACGGAATGCTCGATCCAATTACCGTCAACAGCGCCAACGTCATCGTTGACGGGCACTTGCGCTTCGAGATCGCTCAAAAGCTCGGCTTCAGGGATGTCCCCGTCATACGCATATCGCACCTCAGCAACGCGGAGGAGCGTGCCTATGCCATCGCGGCAAACAAGCTTCCCACAGTTGCGAACTATGACGTCGACGCGTTACGCATCGAGCTTGAGGAAATCCGAACAGAGGTTCCAACACTCGATCTGACGCTCACCGGATTCACCGTTGGTGAGATGGATCGCCTGGACGGGCGCTACCGTGCCGGGCTGTACGACGACCTGGATGAGGACACACCGGACAGCGAGGATGGCCCGGAGGCAAGGCTTGGCGATCTGTACGCGCTTGGAAATCACAAGATCATCTGCGGTGATAGCTTGGAGCCAGCGGTCTACGAGGCTTTGATGGGCACGGAGCAGGCATCGTGCTGCTTCACTGATCCACCCTATAACGTGAAGATCCAGGGGCACGTAACCAGCTCAGCCAAGCATGGCGAGTTCGCGATGGCGTCAGGTGAAATGACTCAAGGGGAGTTTGAGTGCTTCTTGAGCACCGTGCTGGGAAACGTCCGTCAGCAGCTCACCGATGGCGCGATCGCCTTTGTCTGCATGGACCATGGCCACCTGCTCGAGCTCCTTCTCGCTGGCGACGCGGTCTTCAGCGAGCGGCTCAACATCTGCATGTGGGACAAGGGCAGGGGCGGTATGGGATCGCTGTATCGCAGCCAGCATGAATGTATCGCGGTGTTCAAGAACGGTGCGGCACCCCACCTCAACAACATCGCGCTGGGCAAGAACGGACGCGACCGCACCAACGTCTGGTCGTTCCCCGGCATGATCGGGTTCGGGAAGGCGAGGACAAAGGCTCGAGCGCTGCATCCCACGGTCAAACCGGTCGTCCTCATGGCTGAAGCGTTGCTGGATGTGACATCGAGCGGAGACCGGGTTCTGGATCCGTTTGGCGGCTCGGGCAGCACGTTGATCGCTGCCGAGCGGATCGGTCGTCACGCGCGCCTGATTGAGCTTGATCCGACCTATGTCGACCGCACGATCGCGCGCTGGGAGAGGCTTACCGGTCGCAAGGCTGAACTTTTGCATCGCGAGCCAGAAGGCTGTGACGAAACCGAACATATGACGGAGCTCGGCTGATGGGCACGTATGACGACCGTGACTATGACGTTGGCAAGGGCAAGCCGCCGAAAAAATATCGGTTCGAGAAGGGGCAGTCCGGGAATCCGCGCGGTCCGCGCCACAAGAAAAAGGCGAAGGATGCAACACTTGAGGTGTTGGCTTCCGAAGCGGTCAACGAACTGGTGACGGTTGTCATCGGGGGGCGTGAAAAGCGGCTGCCAAAGAAGCAGGCTATCGTCGTGGGGGTGGTGAATGACGCTTTGGCCGGGACGCCGGCGCAACGGCTCAAGGCGCTCAAGGCACTTGTCGACATCGGTGCCTTCAATCCGACGGTCGAGGATGCCCGCCTCACGCCTGAGATCATGGAGGAGCGAGCAAAGGCGCTGATAGATTGCTTGATTGAAGAAGGACTGCGGGATGAGTCTACGCGCTCCCAATTTTTGCAATATAAGCAATAGAGGAAGAGCATCGGCCGCGGCGGCAAGGCTGATGCCGTCATAGCGCTCGGGCAATAATCCAATCGATCAAGCCAGCATTGATGGAGAGGTCGGCGATCTCCTCATCTAGCAACAGTTCGAGGCGGCGGCCGCTCGTCGCTGGCGGTGCGGCGAGTTTCCCGATTGGCGAATGACACACCAGCATTATGCGCTCGCCGGCGGCTCTCTCGTCAAGTCGCCGAGCATAATCATCGACCACGCGCTGGTCGGCCTTGGACTTGATCTGCACCGACATGCGCTCACGCGTGAAGGATTGCTCGACCACGCAGTCGACGTCCTTTGTGGTGCCGCCCAGCGAAGACATCCGCACCCAACCGGTCCGCGCAAGCGCGAGATCAATAAGCTGTTCAAAATCGCGCCATGTCAGCCGCTGGATCAAGCTGCCCAAGTGTTGCTTCAGATTGTTGCGGGCCTCGGCGATGGCGGCCTGGACGGGATCGAGCGTAGCGTTGATGTACCGGTGGCATAGCGCCGCCTGATCTGGCGTCAGGCTGCAGATGGTGCGTCGATAGCCTTGGAGCTGGGTTAGACGCGTGCTTAAGCGATCAAGGTCGAGCACCACGCCATCGGCATCACGATCGCTCCAGCTGCCCTGCACCACCCGATAGAAGGCGGCATCGGCATCCTTGCCACCTCCGGCTGCATGAACGTCCGCTCCAGCAAAGCACCACCACATCCGACCGCGTGCAAATGTAACCCACATCGCCGTGCTATCGGCTTGGAAGAAGGCGCGCCCCTCATTGGTGTACCCTGTCGCAGTGGCGGGGATATTGCCCTTTGCAATGTATGCCTGGGATACCGCAGCCCAATCACCTTGAAGTGCGGCGATGTGATCATCGCCTGCAGTTCCCCATTCAAGTCGTCCGCGATCTAGCGCGCCCTCCCACCTGCCACCGGCACCGAGCTTGATGTAGCGAATTACGGTGGGGCTGATCTGGTTCATGGCCACCGACGTCGCTTGCGTGGGCCGGCAAGTCCAGTTCTAAATGATACTCATCGTCCGTGGTATATAAGGCGACATCGCTGTTCATGCAGCGGCGATGGATGTCCGCCAGCGCCTTGGTCAGAACATACGCCGACTGCGGCGCGCCAAAGGGTTGGCGCAGGAAAAGTTTGCCCTGCAGTTCGGTATTGACCGGACCTATGTAAGCGGGATCGAGCGCGGCGCGCGCAATCCGACGGTTACCGTCGTCCAGCGATTTGCGGATGCGCTTGATGTCCCCATCGCGGAGCTTTTTGCTGAGAACGAATGATCGCGATTAGCTAGCGGCGGAAAAGCTGCGTCTCGACTTCTTCAGCCATGTCGTCCTTCGTATCGGCATGGAAGAATATGACGAGCTTGCCTCACGGCTGCTGGCGCTGGCGGGCGCGATCATGGAAGATGCGTCGACAATCGCCATCTTGGGCGGGACCGAGGCATCGTTAAGCGAGCGCGCTACGCTGGTTGCCAGCGCTGCTACCGACGTTCAGCTTCTGGGGTACGCTGCGGACATTGCCCTCCGCCGCCGCTGAATTAAATGCCTAACACGTGCGAAGGCACCGCACGAACAGAGGCCTTCCGCTCTGGGGGGGCGCGATGTGGCAGCACGCGACATGTTACGTTCTTGCGGCTGTCGAAACCGTCGACTTTTTGACGCGTCTGGCATCGTGCCGGCACGGCGTTCCTCGGGGTGCATGGCGCCGGCAATTTCGTCTTCCTGAGGCCGTATGTCTGCGCGACGAGGGCTACGGCTTTGGCCGTAGGTGTTCGTCTGAGGTTTAACAGCCGGTGACATCGATCAGGCTGGCGCAACGCCGTCAGCATTAACGAGATCAGGACTAACCAGCGTACCAATAAGGCGGACCCGTTTTTCTACAAGATCAACAGGCGTACGATGCAGCTCGAGTTGGTAGCGACCGCCATGATCACGCCGCAGATAGAACGCGCCACCATCTCGGGTCAGCGTACCTATCTCATCAATCCGGGTGCCAATGGCCGTCATCTATATTATCGATTTTCCATAGCGTACCCGCGAGGTTGCTGCTTGCGCGTAAACTGCGCTCGTCTTCGGTAGCCGGTTGCCAGCGGGATCAACGATCCCGTTCAGCGCGCTTGCGGTCTGCCTTGCGAGCACGACTGATGGCAGCTGCGTGCTCGCGAGCGCGCTTTTCAGACGGCTTCTCATAGTGCCGGCGAAGCTTCATTACTCGGTACACACCCTCGCGCTGCAGCTTCTTCTTCAGCGCCCGGAGGGCTTGATCGACATTATTGTCGCGAACGGTAATCTGCATGCGGGCTTCGCTTTGAAATCATGGCTGTCTGAATACGGGACTCTAGAGCCATCAGACCGGCATTCCAACAGCCAGGTGAGTGCGACCGGATTGGTGGAAACCAGCCCGACCGCTTTCGGGTGACAACTTAAGGTAACCAGACCTCCGTTCATGCGCGGGCCAAAGCGTAGAACGGCAGTCGTTGGTCGCATTCCACCGCCGGGATAAGGGCCGGTCGGACCGAGGCCGGTTGATCCTGAGCGGGTTTTCACCATCTTGCACCTTCGAGGGAAGGGCGGCGCAGCGTCGCTCGCTCGCGATAGAGAAGATGATGGTATGCACCTGAATGTGTCGTTGAGTTATGGAAAGGGCGGGACGGGTGACATGTTTCAGATCGATTCGGTGCAGGACGCCGACACTGGACGACATCTGACCACGGCGCAGAAGATCGACGTTGGCAGGCACTTCCAAGATCGCGCAGACCTCGCTGATTATCTGCGCGAGGAGTTCGGCTCTGACAGCACGTTCGAAATCATCGGCGAGGATGGCGGGACGGAGTAGGCCCACCCTACTTGAGGAGGGGCGGAGGAGAAGGGGCCGCCCACTCCGCTCACCGAGCCATTCGGCGAGTAGCTTACAGCAACTGCCCCCCCCCAGCGAACCGGCTAGCCGAAGATCAAGATTTCGGAGCGGCCGACTGCGGCGGCTATTATAGTCGTCAGACTGAGGTAGCCGTGCTATGTCGGAGAGAGAGGACAAAAACCCGCTTCCATTCAACGAGTTAGCACAATCCGTTTCAAGTCGGGAGTTCGAGACGTTGTCGCCGGAAGAGCTCATTCAAGTGATGGCGCACGCCTATCTGGTCTCCGGCCGCTTCAACGGTCTGCCGCTGATGAAGTTGGCGGGCGACGATCACGAAGAGACTAGGCGGTCGCTTCGCGTCTTAATCGATTGCGGCCTCGCCACGATCGTGTTCGGCGACATCCACCCCAATCCGTTCATTCGCGCCCTGCCGGACGAACCCAAGGAGGAAACGCTGCGCAAGTTGGACGAGCGCGGCTTCGTCCAGGGCAACTTCTATCCGACGCGCGCGTACCTCGACACCGTCGTGACGCCGGAGCAGTATCCGGGCCGCCCCTACACGTACGAACTCGCACGCGGAGAGCCCCAGCTCGGGCACCGCGCGTTCGAACTGCGAATTCTGGAGGACTACCGCAACGACCCCCGGTTTGAATACAGCACCAACGACATCCAGGGACAGATCTACGCGCACGACGACGCTGGAGTCCGGAGCGAAGAGAATGTTTATCTCCGGTTCGGCTTCGCCTTCGGCGAGGACCGCGCGATGTTCGTCGCCGCCATGCTGTGGGATCTCTCGCAGCTGTCGCCGGAGGCCCAGCAGCGCTGGCGGATGAGGGAGGTCGACGTGCCGACCTCCCTCCACCCTGACCACCACCGCGCCGTCATGGGCCACTTCCCGGAGCGGCTGTCGCTCTACGAAGCCTTCATCATGGAGCTGGAGACGATAAACCGGATCGCCGCCGCCATCGGCCGGCCGGGCCTGTTCCGCCACGACCATTCGCGCGACCGGCCTCGGGAGTTTGGTTCGCTTCTCCGTCCCACCGTCAAGGAGTTCAACGACTTCGTGGCGATTCTCGACAAGATGATCTCGGACAACATCGACCTCGCCTTCTTCGGCGACGACGTTGCGCGCGAACGCCGAATTGACGTCGAGGGCGGAGGCTTCCGCCTCGAGCGTAAGGGCTCCCTGCAGCTGCTCGAGGAATGGCTCCGGCAGAAGTTCCGGCCGCGAGAACCCGCGCCGATGGACGATATGCTCGCGACGTTCCGAAAGGTGCGCAAGCTTCGCAACAAGCCCGCGCACGTCGGCGTGGGCAACGCGTTCGATCCAGATATCGCCCTCAAGCAGCGCGATCTGATGGAGCAGGCCTACACGGCGCTGCGCACGCTGCGACTCATCCTCATGAACCACCCGCTGGCCCGGGAGGTCGAGATCGACAGCCATCTGCGCGAGGGACTGATCTGGACGCCGTGACGTGACCCCCGCCTTTCATCCAGCGGCAACCAGAGACCGACCGTTGTTGTCGCGCAGGAGCGCGGGTGAAGCAACGGTGGGGTTTAAACCCCACCGTTGCTTTTCGAGTTCGGCGGCAAAGGCGGCCGGTGTGGCGTAGCCGAGCGACGAGTGTGGCCGCTCGGTGTTGTAGTCCTCGACCCAGCGGGCGAGGATCGTGCGCGCCTGGCGGACCGTGAAGAACAGCGTCTCATTGAGTAGCTCATCGCGCATGCGACCGTTGAAGCTTTCGACGAACCCGTTCTGCGTCGGTTTGCCCGGAGCGATATAGTGCCACTCGACGCCGGCATCGCCCGACCACGCCAGCACCGCGTTTGAGGTCAGCTCGGTGCCATTGTCGCTGACGATCATCTTGGGCGCGCCACGCTCGGCGATCAGGTCGCCCAACTCGCGCACCACCCGCTTGCCCGAGATCGACGTGTCGAGCACCGCCCGCAAACACTCGCGTGTCACGTCGTCGACGATGTTGAGGATACGGAACCGCCGCCCCGTGGCCATCTGATCATGAACGAAGTCCAGGCTCCAGCGCTGGTTGGGTAGCGCCAGCACCGGCGCAGGTGCCCGCGCTCCGACGGCGCGCTTTCGTCCCTTCCGGCGACGGACTGTCAGACCTTCCTCGCGGTAAAGCCGCTGTGTCTTCTTGCGGTTGATCGTGATGCCCTCCCGCCGAAGCAGGATGTGCAACCGCCGATAGCCGAACCGTCGGCGCTGCTGCGCCAGCTCACGCAGACGCGACCGAAGGTCGCCATCATCTGCCCGGCTCGAGCGATACCGCATGCTCTTGCGATCCGCCCCGACGACAGCACACGCCCGCCGCTCGCTCATCCCCAGCGCCGTCTGGAGATGCGCGACCGCTTCCCGCTTCGCGGCAGGCGTCACCATTTTTTTGAAAGCAGGTCCTTCAGACCTGCATTGTCGAGCATCGTATCCGCGAGCAGTCGCTTGAGCCGGGCGTTCTCCTCCTCGAGCGCCCGCAGCCGCTTCGCATCGGACACCTCCAGACCGCCGAACTTGGCCTTCCAGGCGTAGTAGGTCGCGCTCGACATCCCGTGCCGTCGGCACAGATCCGTCACAACCGCGCCCGCTTCGGCCTCCTTCAGGATGCCGATGATCTGCTCTTCCGAAAACTGCTTCCGCTTCATCTGTCCGTCCCTTTCCGGGGTCGGACTCTAGCTTCAACTGGAGGAAAAAACGGGGGTCACGTCAGCCGGGCACGATGCGCGGGTCGCCCCGTTGCAAACCTTGCTCGGCAAGATTCGCGGTGCACTGGATTTCAGGGAGAAGCTGCGGATCGAAAGCGATTTCGAGGTGCTGTCACGCTTGCAGCGAACCGCCTTTCAGGCCGGACGCTGCGGCAGCGCACGCCCGGACGTGATGGTTTTGATCCAGCAGGCCATGTTGAAGGGGCGCTGCGTCGAGTTCACCTATCGCCGTCATCCCGACGATGAACCCAGGTGGCGGCGCATCGTCCCCCATGGGCTGGTCCATGGCGCGGGGGCATACCTGGTCGGAAGAATCCCCGAAGACCCACGGGCGCCTATCTATTATCTGCTTGAGCGAATGAGCGATGTCCACGTCAGCGACGTTGGCGGCGCGCCCGCGGAGGGCTGGGATCTCGACGCATGGCTGTCCGAGAATTTCGCCGTGTGGAGGGACGACGAGCAGCACGACATCGTGCTGCGCATCCTGCCGTCGGGCGTCTCACGCGCCCGAGAATGGACGTTTCATCCGCATCAGTCGGTGGTGGTGGAGAGCGACGAACTGGTGATCCGCTTTCGTGCTGGCGGCTTGCGCGCCCTAGCCGAACATCTGTTCGGATGGGGGGACAGCGTGCGGATCGAACAGCCGACTGAGTTGCGTATTGAGATGCGGGAGAGACTGGCTTGTGCTCATCGGGTGCTGGCGGTCGATGGAATGATACCGCCAACCTGCGAATAACGACCGGATCCGTCGTGATGGCACTTTATGTATCCGGGCATGAGGAACACCGCGAAACAACGCCCAGACAGCAACCGCACCCCACGCGCCGTCCCGCCCGCCGCAATCCAGTCCCGCGCCTACGTTCGTTACGAGGTGCGTCATCGGTGGCGCGAATGCTCGGGCGCTACCATCACGGAATGGCAGCTGTGCCGACCACGCTGCTGGTGGAGTGCTGTCACCCGGCCCCTCGGCATCCTGCTTGTCCTATTTGCCGTCCTGTGGCCTCCTTTTCTGGTCGCGCAGGGATGGTCTCGTTTGGGCGTCGTCTTCGCTGTCGGCGATGCCAGCGTGGTGTTCCTTGGTTTTGAACTAATAGCGGCCGGGCAGCGCCGCTGGCTGTCCTGACCATCGCCAGAGCGTCTTCATTCTCCGGAAAGTTGCGTCCGGTAACCCCGCTAACTGCAGAAAGGAAACCTCCTCCAATGATTTTTGACGTCTCTCGCCCCATGACAGCGCGTGAACTTTTTCGGCTAAATTCTGTCGAGCCCAAGCAGGGCAAGCCGGGCTTCATGAACCTTCGCGCACTGCGGCGTCCGGGTCGTGCGATCACAAAGGAGCAATTGACCGGCGCAGGCATCTACGGCCTCTTTTTGCATGGTAGTCTCTACTATATCGGCATCTTTGCGGGATCTACGCGGGACGCGCTGTCCGGTACGGTGCTCGTTCGCTGGAAGAAACATCTGACCTATCAGGCGCTTCGGTCGCCGGAGGTCTGTTTCTCGCGATCCAATCTCGGGGCGATCCTGGACGATGCGCCCAATCCGGCCTTTGACGCCATCGCGCAGACATTGGGAGGACGCGAAGTCGACAGAGACTTACTCGATGCGGACGAGCACCCGCTTCTGCAACGCCACGGTGCCAGCTGCACCTACGCCAAGGCGCGGTTCGCCGCGCGTCATTGGGACGTATTTGGTCCCGGAAACGAAGAGGCCATGGCCGACGGCGTCAGCTTCGTCTTCGCGCGTCTAAAGCCCGAGGCGTTGGCGGACGCCGCCCCTATGGACGCGCCTCATCGGGCATGGATCAAGCACAAGTGGCTCGGCCGATGCGAAACCGCGATGATCGGCACGCTGAATCCTATCTGCAACGCGCAGACGCCGATTGGCGAAGAGAAGAGCGGCACGGTGGACGATTTTGCGCGTGCGTTGAAAGAGGCATCGCGCCCGGCGTTCGCGCCATACATTCCGACCGATGGCGAAGCAGCAGGCAAAGTGGCCGAGCAAAACGAACCGGCCTCCGAAGTCACCGACGAGCAAGAGGCGCCGCATCACAATGACGAAACTGAAGACGTCGGCGGAGAAATTGAAGCGGTCGATCCTCAAGAACAGCGCTTCCGTGACAAATTGTCACCAGACTGCGACGCTTTCGTCGACGAACTCGACGAGCTTCTTCCGGTCGGTATCGATTTGAAGTTTATGAAGAAGCCCGGCTTTCGGTTGCATCAGGAGCCCGGTCACCACGTTCTACTGATGGTTTCGCCCCGGTCTGGCGGCATGGTTGGGAAGGTCGGTGCGAGCGTATCAATCGCTCGCACCTTGGGCTTCCAAGATGCCGACTTGAATAATGATGGAAAATGGGTCGACTTCACGATCGACCCCGCCGTACACCAACCCTCTGCGCTCCTGACGCTTGCCGGCGCAGCGATGAAGAGCAAGCGCAATTAGGGCCTGTCGGACGGCACCTTGATGGGTATTTGGAAAGAGTTGGATCTAGGTGCCGTCCAATCGGCAAGTTGATGTTATTCGATCTATTTTCGGCTGCCGAACCTGCCGCTGCTTGAGCATGTCCGTCTTTCTGTTCGCATCCATACCCGCAATCTCAGCGTCGGCCACGCGGCACGCTTACCAATCAACTTTCGAAAGCACCAAGGTTGATGAACGAGCGTCTGAAGTTGGGGAGCGCAAAGGGCAGTGTGAGCGTCTGCACTTGGGTCTCGTAAGTCAAAGGTTCCGGCAATTGCTCCGTGAGCCGGACGCTCAGGTTTGGCGATCCGTGCGCTCGAAAGCCGCCATTCGGCAGGCCATCAGCCGAATCAGTGCCCCGGCAGCGGGTGCTCGGCTTGCAGCAGGCGAACCGTGCGGCGTATGCCACCGCTACTGGTGGGGGTGAATGGATGGCGAACGGCAGAAGAAGCCGCGGAAACTCGGTTGTCGGAGAGCGCTGGCCGCTCTTCTGGGCAGGCTGTGCGGCAATCAGCGTTGGGGTTGCCCTTCACTTACCGATGCTCGCGATGGCCCATACGATGGGCAATCACCTGTCGGGTATGCCTATGGACGGATGGATGTACATGGGCATGGCGCTGATCGGCATCGGCGTGCCGGCTGCTATATTTGGCGCTTTACCCAAGAAACGGCCTGATCATAGGGCAGGCGCTGGCGCCGCATTTGAAGCGCCCGATGATACCCCTTTGACGCGCTCGCATGCGGCCGTTCTGCTAGTGCTTACCCTCGGCCTGATTATCGACACGATGAAGCCAGCAACGCTTGGCTTTGTGCTTCCCGGTATGCGTGGGGAGTACGGTCTTGCAAAGTCTACCGTTGCTCTGCTGCCGTTCGTTGCCCTAACCGGAACCACGGTCGGCTCCTTCCTGTGGGGGTGGCTTGCGGACATTTACGGTCGGCGTGTGTCGATCCTGTTGTCCACGATCCTGTTCGTCTCGACCTCCATCTGCGGAGCTATGCCTTCCTACAACTGGAACCTAGTCATGTGCTTTCTGATGGGGTGCTCGGCTGGCGGCATGCTGCCAGTCGTCTACACGCTGTTGGCTGAGATCATGCCTCCGCGGCACAGAAGTTGGGTCCTTGTGCTGGTTGGCGGTACGGGACTGGTCGGCGGCTACCTGGCAGCTAGCGGTGCCGCGCATCTGTTCGAGCCTCTGTTCGGCTGGCGTAGCTTGTGGCTGCAGGGCTTTCCCACCGGTTTGTTGCTGCTTGCGATGGCAAGGTGGATTCCGGAATCCCCGCGCTTTCTGATGGAACGTGGCATGGACGCGGAGCTGGCTGACATGGCTCGCAAGTTCGGCATCGTCAGGCGTGCTCCACAAGCAGCGCCAGCGGATGCTGGCAGCGCAGCGGCCCACCACCGCGAGTTGACCATCGCCCTGGTGATCACGGCCCTGTCTTGGAGCTTCGTCAACTTCGGCTTGCTGCTATGGCTGCCTTCCGATCTCCAGGATCGAGGCTTTAGTGCTGAGATTGCGAGCGGCATCATCGCCAGCTCAGCACTCGTTGCCCTGCCCACGATCATGATCGCGGCCTTCCTTTACAGCCGGTGGAGCAGCAAGCGCACCCTGATCGGCACTGTGCTTCTCACACTTGCCGGGCTTGCTGGAGCCCTACTGCCGGCGCCTACGCTGGCTTGGCCACCACTGCTGATCGCTGTGATCGCGCTGCTGGTGGTTGGCACAAACGGATTGATCGCCGTGCTACTTCCCTATGCAGCCGAAAACTACGCATTACGCGTCCGTGGACGTGCCACCGGGCTTATCGCGGGCAGTAGCAAATTTGGTGGCGTTGCTGTCCAGCTAGGAGCCTTCGCTGGGCTGATCCCGACGATGGGGGGCGCGGCAGTTGCGCTGATCATACCAATGACGCTGTCAGCGGTACTGATCGGACGCTCAGGTAGAGAGACACGCGGCCGCAGCTTACGTGAGCTAGAAGCGGCGGCTTAGCTGCCGGCAGAACATAGGCCGTGCGGAGCGTCGCCTATCGGCGCTTCCCTCTTTGAAAGCGCACTGTCTGCTATCTGACCCGCTGCGCCGGTGCCTGATTTGGGCCTACTTAGCTGCCGTTCAACCAGATTAACGAATGGCTGCAATTGGGAGGCAGGGAAGGGAGCTCGAACGTCCGTTTGTGGGTCAGCGCCGGGGGCGGGGCGGCGTGGTGTCGTCAAAAGCACGGAGTTGCGGATGGGAATGGTAGCCATCTGACTGTTGGCGCCTAAAGCCGCCCTTTGGATCACCGAGAGGGCCCATTTACAATCACGCGCCAGGCGGACTTTCCTTTTTCGCGTTTTCGCCGCAAGTAACGGCTAAATGGCTCTCTCACCCGACTATTATTCTGTTCTAGGTGTTCCCTCGACGGCAAGTCGCGACACTATCCACGCCGCGTGGAAAACGCTGCTCCGTCAATATCACCCCGATGCCAACCATGGTGTGGATGCCTCTGCTCGTGCGAAAGAGATCAACGAGGCGTATTCCGTTCTGGGAAAGAAGGAAGCACGCGCCGCCTATGATCGGTCGCAGATCAGGCCGACTGCCCACCGAGCGACCGCGGACCGCCCGTTTCACCCCAGGAAAGCCGGCAGGCGCCCGATGCGACCTAGCCCCTCGATGCAGCCCAGCGGTAGCCTCTCGCAGCCGCTAGAGACCAACGAATGGCTGATGGGCCTTTTCCTGCTGATCCTCACCGCCGCACCGATCGCTACAATCCTGGTTCTCTGGAATGAGGAATCCGGATTGGCACCTACGGTTCGACATAGCGTCGCCGCTAATTCCGTGCGTGAGCCCCCCGCAAAAGCCGTCCGCAGCTTATCGGGCACAAAACTCGGACTTGGACAGCCTGCTTCTTAAACTATCGCCCAGTCGGGACATTCGAGTTCGCAGGGTCAGGCGCCAAAAGCGGTCGTAACGCGGAGATGAACGAGCGGCCGAAGTTGGGAAGCTGGGAAGGGGGCGGGGACGTCTGATTATGGGTCGCTCTGGAAGATCGACCCAAATCCGGTACGTCAGCGCTGTCATCCCGGAGGCCAGCAAGTTAGGCCGCTAACGTTCACTGAAGGCGGCTGATCGAGCCGACGCTGTGTCTGTGGAGGATGACCGAAACTTCGCAGGAACGCACATCGCATGCGTTCTGTATCCGCAAACCCCACAAGCAGCGCGACGGTCCCTACAGGTTCATTCCCATCGCGAAGGCGGATGCGTGCAGCTTCGCAGCGCAGACGCTCGACCGCACGTGCAGGCGTTTCGCCCGTTTCCTTCCGAAACAGACGAGCGAATTGGCGAACGCTCAGACAGGCGGCCTCGGCGAGCCGTTCGATCGGCAATGGCTCTGAGAGATGGTCGCGTGCGTAGGTCAGTGCTTTTCGGATACGATCGGTTTGCGGCTCCATCTGAGAGATTGCCGCGTACTGCGATTGTCCACCTGGTCGCCGATGATACACGACGAGCTCGCGCGATACTGCCTTGGCCATTTCTGCGCCATGATCAACTTCGATGCGCGCAAGCATCAGGTCAATACCAGCAGTCATGCCAGCCGACGTCCAGATCGCCCCGTCGTTGATGAAGATCCGATCCGCATCGACCGTCACTTTCGGGTATCGATCCTGCAATCCCTGCGCAAACTGCCAGTGCGTCGTCGCTCGTTTGCCATCCAGATAACCCGCAGCGGCAAGCAGAAATGCGCCTGTACAAATACTCGCAACGCTTGAGGCTTCGGCAGATGCACGCCGGATACCGGCTATGTTGTCAGGCTCCAGCATCGGTTCGATCATGCCGCCCACCACCACGACCGTCTCGGCTGGGGACGAACCTGCAACGTGAGTGGTCAGGCTGAGCCCCGCATCACCTCGAACGATCTCGCCATCCTTGGAGACGAGTTCTATCAGGTAATATTCCGACCCGAGTAGACGGTTTGCTGCGGTAAGAGCCGCCGTCGGCCCGGCGAGATCCAGAAGCTGGAAGCCTTCGCACAGGTAAAAGGCGAACGGCGCTGACATCGTACTTCCCTCTGATCCGAGCCAAATCACCTCCTAGGCAAATTGCTTCCGAGCGTATCCGTAAAACCGGCCGATTGAGCTGCTGCCGGTTTCACGGACACGAGGTTAAGCTACCTGCGCTTGCCGCTCGAAGTCCATGGGGCTGAGATAGCCCAGCGTCGAGTGGCGTCGCGTCGGATTGTAGAAGCGCTCGATGTAATCGAACACGTCTGCCTTTGCGTGATTGCGGGTGCGGTAGGTCTTGCGCCCGATCCGCTCGGTCTTCAGCGAGGAGAAGAAGCTCTCCATCGCCGCGTTGTCCCAGACGTTGCCCGACCGACTCATCGAGCAGGTCACGCCGTTGTCGGCCATCAGCCGCTGGAACTTCTCGCTTGTATATTGGCTACCCTGGTCTGAGTGGTGCAGCAGGGCGTCGGGCTTTCCACGCCGCCAGATTGCCATCATCAGCGCGTCGGTGACGAGCTGGGCGGCCATGGTGTCGCTCATCGACCAGCCAACGACCCGGCGCGAGAACAGGTCGATGACGACGGCGACGTACAGCCATCCTTCCGCGGTCCAGATGTAGGTGAAGTCGGCGATCCATTTCTGATTGGGTGCCTCGGCCGTGAACTGGCGATCGAGGAGGTTGTCGGCGATAACCGAGCGCAGGCCATCGTCCTTCGGCAGCCCGCGGCGCCGCGGACGCGCCTTCAGGCCGTGAACACGCATCAGCCGCTCGATACGATGCAAGCCACATGAGAGGCCTTCGGCCAGAAGGTCATGCCAGACACGACGCGCACCGTACGTCCGATAGCTGGAGATGAAGCTGGCGCGGACCTTGGCGCCGAACTCCTCATCGCTGCGGGCACGGGCACTTGGTGCTCGGACCAGCCAGGCGTGAAAGCCGCTGCGCGAAACACCGAGCGCTTCGCAGATCCACGACACCGGCCAGATCCCTCGGTGCTTCGCAATGAACTCGAACCTCATATCGAGTCCCTGGCGAAGTAGGCCGCCGCTTTTTTTAGGATGTCGCGCTCCGCCTTCATCCTGGCAAGCTCGCGGCGAAGCCGCTCAATCTCCTGCTGCTCGGGCTTCAGCACGCCGTGCCCCGGAAACGCCGATCCCGGATCAGCCGCCTGTTCGCGAACCCACTTGCGCAGCACGTTCTCATGCAGGTCCAGATCGCGCGCCGCCTGCGATACCGACACCCCGCGCTCCCTCACCAGCTTCACCGCCTCAAGCTTGAACTCGCGGCTGAACTTCCGTCGTTGCATCTCCATCCTCCGGTTCCAAAAACACCTTATCTCGGTGTCCACGGAACCGGCAGCAGCTCATCATGGCCGGAACACTCTCATTTAAACTGGGCTAAAAAACACGGGAGACGTCACCCTTGATCCAGACTGTCATAGTCGATGGACCACTCAGAAGGGGCAGCTCACCGCCACTGACGCGCTAACCGCTATTGACAGAAATCTGTCCTATGCAACTATAAGACAGAAAGGAGGAGGTGATGGTTCTCGCGATCGGGACAGTTGGCAGAAGCCTCGCATCCGACTCGATGCTCGCGGAGGCGCGGGGGTTGTCATGTTCAAACGCCGCCACCTGTGCGGTGGGTATGAAGGGACCAGGGCTTAGCCGGTCCTTTCGAGGTTCGCCTTCGCGCCAAGCGAAGCTTTCAGGTCCTCCATGGCCGACCCGAGGCCGGCGATATGGGCGTCAATCTGAAGATCAAGGGAGTGGATGCCGTGATCGTCGCCATGCTCAGTCACCCCGAGACGGGGTGGAGCCGGTATGACCGATGAAATCCTGATAGATGCGGGAAATGCGGTCGAGGCGTGGCGTCACGTGGTCCGGGCCAAGCCGCAGCACCACGCCGTCTGCCAGCAGCGTGAGCACCGCGACCAGCGGAACCATGGTGGTCCAGAACAGCGCACTGTCGGTCGATACGGCAAGGACGTGGGGAGTAACCTGCGGCGCCCAGTTGCAATAGCTGTCGGTCACGATCACCACCGCCATCCCGGCCGCAGTCGCATCTTCAGCCAGTCGGCGCGCGTGAACGGAATAGCGGCGCGTCTCTACGATGACGAGGCATCGGTTGGGTTCGTCCTCCGCCAGAACCTCCAGAAAGCTGCTCGACGAGGCATCGACGACGACTACGCCGGTGCGGGCATATTGCAGCAACGCCGCAAAATGCTGGGCGATGCCCCGCTCGGTCTGAAAGCCCGCAACGTGGACGCGCGCACTGCCGGCAAGCAGTTCGATGATCGCATCCCATTTCGGTCCAGACGCGAGGGCATAGGCCGCCGTCAGCCCGGTGATCGCGATGCGCAGATCGTCGCCGAGTGCCTTGGAACGCCCTCCATCTGCAAGCCAGCCGAACTGTCCAGCGCTCGTCCATGGCAGGCCAGGAGGCGTGTCGAACTTCATCTGCGCCTTCAGGTCGCGGAAATTGCGATACCCGAACTTTCGGCAGAACCGACCAACGGTAATCGCGCTGATGCCGAGCCGCTTGGCCAGGGATTCGCCCGTTTCGAACGGGATCGCAGTCGGTTGAACCAAAATGAAATTGGCGATGGTCCGCTCGGCCTCGCTGAGGTCGGCGAACGTGGTTTTCAGGCGATCGAGTAAGGCGGGGGGAGAGCGATCTGACATAGGTATCGACGAATGACAGAAATCTGTCCTGGCGCAAGCCTTGGCTGCCGAATGAAAACAATAATCAAGCATGACGGGAGAAGATGATGAGGGGAAACAGTTTCGCGAGCGGGATCGCCCTTGCCGTGGCGATCACCATGGCAGTCGGAACGCCGGAGGTGCGTGCGCAGGAGGCGCCGACTCCGACCGACGAGGGTCAGCCGAGGCTGGACGATATCGTCGTCACCGCAAGTCGACGGGCGGAAAATATCCTCGACGAACCCTATTCGATTTCCGCAATCACCGGCGATTCCTTGGCCAAGGCGAGTGCGACCGAATATCGCGACTTCCTGACTGCGGTGCCCGGCGTCGCGCTCGTCGAAGCGGGTCTGGGTACGAACAACGTCATCATTCGCGGGCTTGCGACCGCGGCCGGCGGTAGCAACCTGTCCGGCACGGTCGTGACCTATTTCGACGAAACCGCCCTGAGCAGCGGGATCCGCAGTATCGAGGTCGAGCCGCTGGACATGGAGCGGCTGGAGGTCCTGCGTGGGCCACAGGGAACGCTGTTTGGCGCCGGATCGCTTGGCGGCACGCTTCGGCTGATTCCGCAGCGCCCGAATTTTGTGGAAACCAGCCTTCGGATGTCGGCCACGGGTAGCAAGACACACGCGGGGGATGGTCTGGACAGCAACCTGTCCGCGATCGCCAATCTTCCGATCGCAACCGACATTGCGGCCCTGCGTATCGTCGGATTTCGGCGGCAGGAGGCAGATTATATCCGTAACCTTCAAACCGGCGGCAAGACCGGCGGAGGTACGGTGTCGGGCGGCCGCGCGGCACTGCGCATTCGGCCCGTCAGCGAGCTCGATCTGTTGTTCCAATACGTCAAGGACCGTACCGATGCCGACGGCGCGCGGGTTCGAGAGCCGTTCTACGGTGCCGGCAATGTCCAGCGCCGGCGGGGGGATGAATTCCAGGACGCCGACCTCGACCTGTTCAATTTCACCGGCACCTATGATTTTGGCGTAGCCCAGCTGACGGCGATCACCTCGCGCTACGTGTCCAAACTGGCCAACAGGCTGGATGCGTCGCTTTTCGATGGCAACGTGGTCGCGCTGGCGGGCAACCCCGCGCGCTACGGGCTTGCGGCCTATGATCTCTTTTCTGACGACAATGCCCGATCGACGGCATTCGCGCAGGAAGTAAGGCTTACATCGCAGGGCAGCGACCGTCTGAAATGGCTGGTCGGCGCCTATTACTCCAATGAAAGTCTGACGCGGATCCAGACCTTCAACGAGGCCCAACTGCTGGGACGATTCCTGCGCATCGATCGAACGAATGATGCAAAGCAGATTGCCGTCTTCGGGGAAGCGAATGTCGCGCTGGGCCAGCAATGGGGCATCGACCTGGGCTTGCGTTACTCCGACTACCGTCAGCGGACCCGAGTCGATGCCAATGCCGGCGAGCAGAAGCAGGGTGTATGGACGCCACGCTTCAACCTGCGCTTCCAGCCGGGGGAGCAGCTGTTCTACCTCCAAGTCTCGCGCGGCTTTCGTCTTGGTGGCTACAATGGTCCACCGCCCAAACTGCCCGGCATCGTCATCGCCGATGTGCAACGTTATCTTACCTACGGGTCCGACACGCTCTGGAATTACGAGCTGGGTACCAAGATGCGGCTCGCGGACGGACGATTGAACGTGACGGCTGCCATGTTCCATTCCGACTGGGCCGATATTCCGGTCTATGTAACGCTGGCGGGTGGTGCCTACACGCCGCTGGCCAACGTCGGCGCCGCAACGATCAATGGCGTCGAGGGTGAGGTCGCATGGGCGGTCGCACGCGGCCTGACGCTGACCGCCAGCGGGTCGTATACGGATGCGCGCCTGAAGGGATCGACGCAATATGCCAGCCAGCGGCTGCCGTCCTCACCGAGTACGGTGTTCAACGCCGGGCTGACCTATGAGCAGCCGGGCGCAGTGGGATGGCGTCCCTACGGCGGGGTGAATGCGAATTACGTCGGATCGTACCGCAGCAGCCTGAATGAGGAATTCGCCACCAATCTCGTAGGCAGTCGACTAAATACGCGTTTCGGCCTGACCCGCCAGCCGGTTGTCGGCGACTATGTCCTGTTCAATCTGAACGCCGGCGTTCGCCGGGGCGGGACCGACCTGTCGATCTTTGCCAAGAACTTGTTTGGTAGTGAAAAGACGACGCTGTTCAACAGCTTCAGCTATGGCGGCGCGCCTGCCGAGTCTTTCGTGCGACCCCGCACCATCGGCCTGACGCTGCGACAGGACCTGTGACATTTGGGCGGCGGGATTATTGCGATCCCGCCGCCTCTTCCGTCAGCCATGCCCGAAATCTGGGCAGCATCGGGTGTTCCGGTCGATCGCTTGGCCAAACGAGATGATAGCCGCGTTCGTCTGCCAAGATGTCGGGCAGGACCCGCACCAGCGCCCCGGATGTCAGCTCGGGCTGGATCAGGAAATCCGGCAATAGCGCAACGCCCATCCCTGCCGCGGCTGCGTGGGCCAGCATCAGGAAATGCTCGAAAACCGGTCCGCTGCGCCACGGCGTGTCCGGGGCATCGGTGATCGCGAACCACCGCGTCCATTCGTCGGGCCGCGTTTCCTGCACCAGCAAAGTGTGCCGCGTGAGATCGGCGGCGGTCGAAACAGGCAGCTGCTCCAGCAAGGCCGGACTGCAGACGGCAATCACCTTTTCACCAAACAGCTGTACGTGCCGCGTACCCGGCCAGTCGAGCAGTCCGAAGTGGAACGCCGCGTCCACGCCCGGCGCATCCGCAAAATCGAACGGTTTCGACCGGGTCGCCAGGCTGACGAGCAGATCGGGATGCTGTGCGGACAGGTGCGGCAATCGGGGTGCGAGCCAGCGCATGCCAAGGCTGGGAAGCGTCGCGATCGTCAGCGCCCGTGCTTCGGTCTCCGCCAGCAATGCCGCTGTTGCGCTGCGAATGCGCTCGATCGGGTTGGCGATCGCATCGGCATAGGCGCGTGCCGCGGGTGTAGGCGTGACGCGCCGGCCGTGGCGGACGAACAGGGGAATTCCCAGCCAGTCTTCGAGCAGGGCGACCTGCCGGCTGATTGCACTCTGGGTCAGCTGAGTCCGCACCGCAGCACGTGAGAAGCTGCTGGTTTCCACGGCCGCAACGAAGCCCAACAGTGCCGAGAAGGGCGGCAATTCACGCCGGCGTATATGAGCGTTGGTCATGAACAGATGATGGATCATCGTTTTCGATTGCACAACTGGGGAGCGTATCGATGTCCGACAGGAGGAACACGATGACCGATGTTCATCAAACACAGTTGCGGGCGTTGCTGGATGCATGCTTCGGCAGTGCACGTGCGAACCACATCCTTCGCAGGATCGCAGCCGATGCTGCCATCGGTGCGGGTCCGCAGGTAGCGGCTACGGTATCACGTGCCGTGTTCGCCCAGGCGATGAATGCCGCGCTGTTCGCGGACCTGCTCGATCGGGTGCCGAGCGCACGTTTCTATGTCGAGGATGTCCTCGCGAGCGGGGCAGCAGTTCGCTTCGATCACGGCGCGTTGCGGACGGTGCGACTGCCAAGCGGTGCGACGGGCGCGCTTCCTGCGGGAGAGCAGGCATTTCGCCGGATCCTGGAGCCGCTGGGCTATCGTGTCGCCGACGTTTATCCGCTGCCGAAATTGCGGATGACCGGCCACGCGTTCCGGCATCTCGATCATCCCGAAACCATTCCGCAATTCTTCGTCAGCGAACTGGATGTGTCGGCCTTCGATCCGGCGTTCGGGGCTGCGGCGACGCGGACGTTCGGTACCAGTCGCGATCCGTTGACCGCCGATCATCTGGCACTGCTGGCGCGGTTCGAGACGACCGGGACGGCACCGTTCGACGATGCCGTAGCGGGCCTGTCGGGAATCGTCGCAGCCTTTGCCTGCCAACACGATACGCCAGCGGCGCATGATTACGACATCCTGCGCGCTGCCTCTGCCGAGGCCGCCTGGATTGCGACCGAGGGCAACAGCTTCAACCACGTGACCGACCGGGTCGAGGATGTGGAGGCGTTGGCCGATCGCCAGCGTGCGATGGGGCGTCCGGTCAAGGACACGGTCGAGGTGTCGGCGTCGGGTCGCGTGCGACAGACCGCGTACCGCGCCGACGCCGTGACCCGAAGGTTCCGCCACGATGACGGCACGATCGAGGAGCGGGTGGTACCCGGGTCGTTTTATGAATTCATCAGCCGCGACATCGACCCGGATACGGGCCTGCTCGACCTGCGTTTCGACAGCGCCAATGCGACGGGCATCTTCGCGATGACGACCGCGGCATGACTATCGCGTCAGGGCTGGCTGCGATCGTCGGCCTCGCCCATGTTCTGACCGGTCGCGAGGACGATTCGCGCTATCATGAGGATGGGCGGACGGGCGGCGGACGGGCACTTTGTGTCGTGCGGCCGGGCGACGTCGACCAATTGGCCGAAGTGCTCAGGTTCGCCGCTGCCGCCGATTTGCGTGTCATCGCGCAAGGCGGCCGTTCCGGGCTGGTCGGCGCCGGGCTGGGGAGCGACGAGCGCGATGTGATCGTCAGTCTGGAGCGACTGGTGCAACCGCCGTCGATCGACGGTGCAAATCGCACCGCGCATGTCACCGCAGGCGTGCCGCTCTCGATGCTGAACCGTGCTGCAGCGGAACATGGCCTGACCTTTCCCATCGATCTGGGCGCCGACCCGTCGATCGGCGGCATGATCGCGACGAACACCGGCGGGGCGAGGCTGCTGCGTTACGGCGATGTCCGGCGCAATGTCTTGTCGGTCGACGTGATGGCCGCGGACGGGACCGTCTCCACGTTCGGACGCGCGGTGTGGAAGGACAATAGCGGACTGGACCTCAAGCAATTGGTGATCGGCGCCGGCGGTGCCACGGGTCTCGTCACTGCGGCCACGCTCGCGTTGCAACCCGTGCCGCGTGCGACGATCACCGCGATGCTGGCTCTGGATGCCATGCAGGGCGCGGTGGAGTTGTTGCGGGAAGTCGAACAGGCGTTCGGCACCTTGCTGACCGCGTTCGAGGGAATATCGGCCGCTGCCCTGGCCGCGGCGATCACGCACGTTCCGCGACTGACGGACCCGTTTCCGGGGAGGACGCCCGGATATGTGGTGCTGATCGAACTGTCCGCCGGCGCGGCATTCGATGCCAGCGACCTTGAGGATCGTCTCGGCCGGGTGCTGGAACCCGTCATGGATATGCTGGTGCGTGATGCCGTCGTGGATCGCGGTTTACGCCTGTGGGCGATCCGTCATGCGATCCCCGAGGGATTGCGGGGGGCCGGGCGCGTCATCGCGTGCGACATCGCCGTGCCGCGCGGCGCGGTTCCCGCATTCCGTGCGCGCATCGTCGAGCGGATCGCCCGGATCTCGCCGATGCTGGTCCTGCACGATTTCGGCCACATCGGTGACGGCGGCGTCCATGCCAACATGGTCTGGCCCACCGATGCCGGCCCGCTCGACGATGCGATCGTCCACGCGGCGCGATCGGCGGTCCTCGACATCGCCGTCGAGGAATTCGGCGGCAGCTTCAGCGCGGAACATGGCGTGGGACCGGCCAATCTCGCAGCCTATGTCCGGCATGTCCCGACGCGACAGCGGGCGTTGGCTGGCGCGGTGCAGCGCCTGATGTCGCCAAGGCCGATCGGTCGGATTGATTTCGGAGAGGAAACAGCATGAACGATGCGTTGATGACAGTATATTCGCGCGCGCCGCTGGACGTGAGCCACGGCATCGGGTGCCGCCTGTATGCGACGGACGGCCGATCCTATCTCGACTGCGTCGGCGGGATCGCAACCGATGCCCTGGGCCACTGCCATCCGCTGCTCGTCACGGCGTTGGAAGCGCAGGCGCGGCGGCTGTGGCACGTCTCGAACATCTTTCGCATTCCCGAACAGGAAGCACTGGCGAAGCGGTTGACCGATGCCACCTTTGCGGACGTCGCGTTCTTCGCCAACTCCGGGACCGAGGCGATCGAGTGCGCGATCAAGACCGCCCGCCGCTATCATTACGTTCGCGGCGCGCCCGATCGGATCGATATCGTCGGGTTCGCCGGATCCTTCCATGGGCGGACGCTGGCGGCGGTGAACGCATCCGGCAATGCGACCTATCTGGAAGGCTTCGGGCCGCCGATGGCGGGGTTCGTGCAATGTCATCTGGATGACGGGGCTGCGACCATGGCCGCCATTGCGGCGCCGACCACCGCGGCGGTGATCGTCGAGCCGGTGCAGGGCGAAGGCGGCGCCCGCGCGTTGGACGGCGTCTGGCTGCGCCGCGTGCGACAGGCCTGCGATGCGGCGGGCGTCCTGCTGATCTATGACGAGGTGCAGAGCGGCATGGGGCGGACCGGGCGTCTGTTCGCGCACCAATGGTTCGACGACTGCGAACCCGACATCATGGCGACGGCCAAGGCGCTGGGCGGCGGTTTTCCGGTCGGCGCGTGTCTGGCGACGAGCGCTGCGGCCATCGGAATGACCGTGGGTGCGCACGGTTCGACATTCGGCGGCAATCCGCTGGCGATGGCGGTGGGCATCGCCGCATTCGATGCGATCGCCGACGACGCGACGCTGGCGCATGCACGCGAAATGGCGACGCGGTTCACAGTGGGCCTGGGTCGATTGGCTGCCGACTATCCCGATCTGGTGGTCGATGTGCGCGGCAAGGGGCTGCTGATCGGCGTCAAGCTGCGCGTCAACAATCGCGAGATGATGGCCGCCTTGCGCGAACGGGGTCTGCTCGTGGCGGGGGGGGGCGACAATTGCATCCGCCTGCTGCCGCCCCTTATCATTACCCCGGAGGAGGTCGATGAAGCCGTCGCGCTGATCGCTGTGACTTTCGCCGCCTGGCGCACGCGAGCGACCGCGACCGCGGCTGCGGCTGCGGTTGCGGCCTGAGCGGGTTCGTGAGAGTTCGTGCGGGAGAACCGCGAGATCTTGACGGCCTGTTGTCGCTCGCCGCGCTCACAGGGCCAGGCTTCACCAGCCTGCCGGAGTGCCGTCGCACACTGGGCGATCGGCTGGTGCTGTCACGGGAGAGCTTCGCGGGACGCATCGATCTAGCCGATGCGCGCTACACGCTGATCCTGGAGGATGCCGACGGTCTGATCGCGGGGGTTGCCGCGGTGATCGCCGCGGTCGGCGGCGACCATCCGCACCTCTCCTATCGCGTCGATGCTTCGGATATGACCGGCGCAGCGCCTTACCATGGGGCACTCACACCGGTCGCGGCCTGTCAGGGATGGAGCGAGGTCGGTTCGCTATTCCTGCATCCCGCGCGGCGGGGTGGCGGGGCGGGGGCGTTGCTGTCGCGCGCACGCTATCTCCTGATCGCGCTGGCCCCCGATCTGTTCGCAGATACGGTCATGGCGGAACTGCGCGGATATTTCACCGACGACGGCAACTGTCCGTTCTACGATGGCGTCGCCCGCGACTTCAGCGGCATGTCGTTTGCCCAGGCCGACGCCCTCGTTTCGGTGCAGGGGCATCGCTGGCTCGCCGGCCATTCGGCAGCCCAGCCGTTCGGGACAGGTCACATCCCGCCATGCGTGCGGTCATCGATCGGTCGCGTCCACCCACACGGTGAGGCAGCGCGCGCGATGCTCGAACGCGAAGGCTTCATATGGACAGGCTTGGTCGATCGGCTCGACGGCGGACCGACCGTTGTCTGCCCTCGCGATGCCATTGCCACGGTTCGCGATGCGAGAGCCATTCCGGTTGGTGGAGCGATCACCGCCGGAGCATTGATGGCCCGGCCGGACTTGAGAGACTTCCGTGTCGAACGGGCGGCGGCTGACACGACGGCGCATCGCATGCTGCTGGTGGCGTGAGGAGAATGATATGACGATCCTGCGATCGATCGACCCGGCGAACCTGGATATCGTGTGGGAAGGTGCGGCAACGGACCCGGCGGCCTGTGCCGTCGCCGTCGATCGTAGCCGAACCGCCGGGCGTAGCTGGGCAGCTACACCGCTGGAAACCCGGGTGGCCATCGCCCGACGCTTCGCCGAGGTCGTTCGGGAACGCACGGCGGCGCTGGCAGAAACAATCGCGCGGGAAACGGGCAAGCTTTTGCCTGAGGCGCTAGCGGAAGTCGCCTCCACCGTCGCGAAGGTAGAGGTTTCGATTGCTGCCCAACATGAGCGTGCCGGTACGCGGTCGCGAGAAATGGCGTTCGGATCCGCGGTTCTCCGGCACCGGCCGCACGGCGTGATGGTCGTTCTTGGCCCATATAACTTCCCGGCGCATCTGCCGAACGGGCACATCGTCCCGGCGCTGCTCGCCGGCAATTCGGTCTTGTTCAAACCCTCGGAAGAAACGCCGCTGACGGGTTTGGCATTGGGCGAGGCGTGGCGCGCCGCGGGGTTGCCCGACGACGTGCTTCAAGTGCTGCCGGGCGGGCGGGAAACCGGGGCCGCGATCCTCGCCGCCAATATCGACGGCCTGCTGTTCACCGGTTCTTCGCTGGCGGGGCGGCACTTCCGCCAGCTTTTCCTCGACCGGCCGCATGTGATGCTGGCGCTGGAGCTTGGCGGGAACAACCCGTTGGTCGCCTGGGAGGCGGAGCCTGAGGATGTTGCACGGATCACGCGCGATTCGGCTTTCGTGACGACGGGGCAGCGATGCTCGTGCGCGCGCCGCCTGATCGTTCCGACCGGCGCCCGTGGCGATCGGATCGTCGATGCGGTGGTCGATATCCTCGACTCGGTCACCACGGCGGCCTGGAACGACGGTATCGACGCGTTCATGGGGCCGCTCATATCGGCGGCGGCAGCGGATAGCGCCCGCATGGCGCTGACCGCCCTGGAAGGGCAGGGCGGGCGCACGCTCCGCTCGTTCGGCGCGATCGATCCTCGCTCTGCGGCGTTCGTGGCGCCGGCGCTGATCGACGTGACCGGATGCGTGGTCCCCGATGCCGAGGTGTTCGCACCGATGCTGCAAGTCCACCGCGTCGATGATTTCTCGGCGGCGATCGCACTGGCGAACGATACACGCTACGGCCTGTCCGCCGGGTTGATCGACACCGACGATGCACGCTGGCGCCAGTTTCGGCACGAGGTTCGCGCCGGGATCGTCAACCGGAACCGGCCGACGACCGGCGCCGCGTCCGACATGCCGTTCGGCGGGCTGGGCGAATCAGGCAATCACCGCCCCGGCGCCTATTACGCTGCGGACTATTGCGCCTATCCGGTCGCCAGTTTCGAGGCCGCGTTTCCCGGTTCCTAAAGGGTTGCGCGAAGGGGTGGCGGGACCCTAGCTGTGATCGATGAGCCTGCCAGACGAAGCCCCGGCGCGTGATCGCCTGCTGCGCGCGACGCAAGACATCCTGGTCGAAAAGGGGCTGGAGCAGCTCAACACCAACGTCATCGCACGGCGCGCGGGGGTGACCCCGCCAACCCTCTATCATTACTTCGCCAACAAACACGCGATCCTGGGCGAACTTGCCCAGCAACTCATGCACGCGCAGACCGAGGTCATCCGCGTCGATACGGGTATCAGGGTGCGCACGCGCGACGACCTGCGCGAGGCGGTCGCGCGCAGTATCGCGCAGGGATTGGCCGTCACGCGATCGTTTCCCGCGGGCTATCAACTGCTCGTCTGCATGAGGGCGGTTCCCGCGTTGGCGCATATCCGGCGCGATTCGCATCGGGCGATGGCGTCTCTGGTTGCGGACTATTTCATCGAACAGGGACTGGCGCGCACGCGCGACGATCTGCGGGTCCGCTGCCTCCTGGCTCAAGACCTGAAATATGCGGCGATCGAAATGTTGTTCGAAACCGACTTCGCCGACACGTCCGCCGTGCTCATGCATGCGGCGGACGCGGTGACGGAAGTCTATGCGTTGTTTTGAGTAGAAGGGACCCGCATCATCAGGATGCAGCCGATAACGAACAGCAGGATGAGGCTACCGAAGCCCGCCCGCTGGCTGCCCGACAGGACCGTGACCAGCGTCACCAGGCCCGGACCGACCCAGACAGTGACGGTACTGGTCATCGCATACAGCCCGAAGAACCGCCCGATCTGATCTGGGGGACTGAGCGTCACCAGCAACGATCGGCAGGAGCTGTAGGCTGCGACGATGAACGCGCTGATCGGGATGGCGGCGTAAAGATAGGCGCGATCTGCCGCACCGGCGAACATCGCCGCGTCATTCGTGGCCGCATCGATCGGGATTGCACCGAACAGCAGGGCGTCGGGGCTGATGCCGACCTGAAAGATGAAGATCGCGGTGATCGCACAGAGTTCGATCAGAATGGCGTTGCGCGATCCGAACCGGCGGTCGAGCCACCCGCCAAGAAAACCACCAGCGACTGCCGCGATCGTGGCGCTGATGCCCAAAGCGGCGGTTTCAGCGCGGTTCCAGCCCAACATGCCCGCAACATAGACACCCGCGATCGAGAACAGCGCGGTCAGCCCGTCCATGAAGATCATGCGCGCGACCAACAGGCGCATCACTGCCGGATATTGGGCGAAGAGCGCGCGACCGTGAGCGAAGGGTTGCCATCTCTCGGGCAGGATTCGTACCTCACGCCACGTTCCGGCCGCTCCTGCTAAATCTGGCATCCAGCGCAGGAACGGAATGATGAACAGGCCCATCCACAGCGCACAGACCGGCCCGGACAAGCGGGCCACGTCCGATGGTGTCAGCCCGAAGGGCGGTGCCTTCGACGCGAGGAGCATCGCCAGCAGGACGAGGACCGAGGCGGCGCTGCCCGCAGACAGGCCAAGACCGGAAATCAGCGGAATTTCGGTTCTGATCCCGGCAACGGGCAACAGCGCGTTGTGGAACAGTTCGGACACCGAATAGGCACAACCTGCGATGACGAGGAACGTCATCGCCAGCGGCACTGCGCTCGACGCGCCGGGGACAGCCAGCCCCAACAACGCACTGGAGAGCGCGAGGACGATCATCAGCCCCGCCAGCACCGGCTTCTTGGCACCGCCCTGATCCATGACCCCGCCAAGAAAGGGTGCGATGATCGCCATTACAACGCCGGCCGTCGTCACGGCGACTCCGAACAGCGCCTGTCCGCGCACCGGGTCACCGACCAGATGCTGCGCGAAGAACGGTGCGAAGACATAGATGACGACGACGAAATAGAAGGGGCTGCGCGCCCAGTCGAACGATGCCCACAGCCAGCCCGTCTTCGGTATCTTCGCTGCCACGTTCGTCTCTCCCTATCTGTATAGTAATAACTATAGACACGTTTTGTGCGGCCTGTCATCACTGGGCAAAGAGGCAGGAGAGAGCGGTGCCCGGTCAGTTATTTTACGGTGGCCCGATCGTCACCATGACGCCAAAAGCGGGCGCCGCACGGCCCGAAAGCCTGCTGGTGCAGGAGGGCCGGATCGCCTTCGTCGGATCGCTGGGAGACGCACGCGCGATGGCAGGCCGTGACGTGGTCGACATTGCGCTCGAGGGACGCGCGCTACTGCCGGGCTTTATCGACGCGCACCTCCACCCGTTGCCGATGATGTTTTTCGCAGCCAGCGCCGACCTGGATGGTGCGCATACGCTGGCGGAAGTCAGGGACCGATTGCGTCGGCAGGCGACGGTGCTGACGACCGGAGAATGGCTGGTCGCCGTGCAATTCGAAACCAATCGCCTTGCTGCGGATGAGAGGCTGGATGCGACCATGCTGGACGCCTGGTTTCCCGATCTGCCGGTCCTGATCTACACGCGGGACGGTCACTGCGTCATCTGCAACAGCCAGGTGCTGGCGGCGATGGCGTTCGATGCGGGCACGGCCGATCCGCCAGGCGGGACGATCGGTCGCGATGCGGCCGGGCTGCCCGATGGGTGCTTTTACGAAAAAGCGGTTGGTTTGCCGCTGGCGGCGAAACCGGGGCCATCGGCGGAGCGGCTGCTGGCAGCGGGTGAACGGCTGTTCGAGCGCATGGCCCAGGCTGGCGTCACGTCGATCGGTGCGATGCTGCAAAGCGATGACGAGGGGCCGGGTGGTGCCGCCGCTCGCCGCGAAACGCGCGCCATGCCGATGTTGCGCCACCGCATTCCGCAATCGATCTACGCCATCGTCATCGGCCGCAGCCTGGATGGCATCAGATCACTGGCGGGCAGCGCATTGGACGATCCATCGGCGGGTACGCGCGCACGAGCCATCAAGATTTTCGCTGACGGCACCTTCGGCTCGTGCACGGCCTGCATGACCGAACCCTATGCCGACAACAGCTGCACCCACGGCTATCTTACGCTGGCGCCGGAGGACATCTACGCGCGTATGGAGGCGGCTCATGTTGCCGGTTACCAGATCTGCATCCACGCCATCGGTGACAGCGGCATCGCGACCTGTGTCGATCTGTTCGAACGCCTGCTGACGGCGCATCCGCGTGACGACCATCGCCACCGGATCGAACATGCCTCGATCGCCGATCGTGCGCTGATCGCGAGGATCAAGGCGATCGACCTGTGCATTTGCACGCAACCGCTGTTCATCCGGTCGGAACGCGCGTGGCTGCCGACCCGGCTCGGCGCGGCGCGCGTCGCCCACGCTTATCCGTTCCGCGATTTTCTGGATGCCGGCATCGTCGTCGCTGGATCGTCCGATGCCCCGATCGAAGCGACCGACGTGATTGCGGCGCTGGATTTCGCGGTCAACCGCGGCGGTTTCTACCCCGAACAGGGCGTAACCGTCGCAGAAGCTTTAGCGATGTATACGCGGAACGCCGCCTTCCTTCAGTTCGAGGAGCAGGAAAAGGGAACGCTGGAGGTCGGCAAGCGGGCCGATCTGGTCATTCTCGATCGCGACCCCCTTGCGATCGATCCTGCCGCGATCGGCGATCTGCGGGTCTGCGCAACGATGATCGGCGGGCGGATGATCGACGCAGGAGAGCAGGCGGCATGAGCGACAATCCGTTCTCCCCCGACTATGCCACCGCACGGCAACGCCTTCTGGCAGCGGCGGCCGGCGCAGACTGGTCGCACCGCGCGATCATGCACCCCGAATACGGGCCATCCGGGGAGCCGCTGGCACTCGACGTGCTGCGGCGCGGACCGGCGGACGCGAACCGTGTTCTGGTCATCAACAGTGCGACCCATGGCGCAGAAGGGTTCAGCGGCTCGGCGATCCAGCTTGCCCTGATCCAGGCTGCGCCCGTGCTTCCCGATGGGGTGGCGCTCCTATTGATCCATGGGGTCAACCCACACGGTTTCGCCTATTTGCGCCGCGTGACCGAGGATAACGTCGACCTCAACCGCAACTTCATCGATTTCACGGCGCCGCTGCCCACCAACAGCATGTATCGCAACTTGTCACCGACGGTGAATCCGATCGTACTCGACGATTCCGACGCTCTGATCGACCGGCTGGAATCACTACGCATCGACATGGGCGACCTGCCGTTCATGAAGGCCTTGTCCGGCGGGCAATATGACGATCCCGCCGGTATTCAGTTCGGTGGCGCTGGTTCCACTTGGTCGCGTCGCACCATCGAGCGGATATGGCGCGAGGAACTTGGTGCGGCGGCCGTCGTCGTTCAACTGGACGTTCACACCGGTCTCGGGCCGCGTGGTCTGGGCATGTTGATGATGGCCGCCAACCCGGATGAGCCGCATCGCACGCTGACTGCCGACTGGTTCGGCCCGATGATGGTCAGCGCCCGTCCGGCGTCGGCCGAGCAGACGGTTCTGGGGGGATATCTGAACGCCGGCCTAGAGCGGGCGGTAGCGGCGTGGGTCATTCCGATGACACTGGAATTCGGCACCGAACCGCTCGCCCCGGTGATCGCCGCCGTCATCGCGGACAACTGGCTGCACCGACAGGTCGACCCGGCACCGGATGTGGCGCGATCGATCAAGGGCTGCATCCGTGCGGTGTTCGACCCGCAGGACGACGAATGGCGCGCTGCCGTCCTCGCCCGCGGCGCGCAGGTTTTGGGCCAGGCCCTGGCCGGTCTCGGCACGCTGGATATCGAAAAGGATCTGCCATGACGACCGACGTTGATGCAATCACCAAGCTTGAACTGTTTCCAGTCTGGGTGCCGTTCCGTGAAGAGGTTCGCGCGTTACTGCAAAGTGGCGAGGGCAAGGTCGCGATGGGGCTGAAGGTCGAAGATCATTGGCTTGGCGCCGATATTCTCGTCTGTCGCCTGACGACCGAATCGGGCATCGTCGGCATCGGCGATGCGTATGTCTGGCTGGTCGAAAGCGCGACCTCCCCCGCGCTGATCGCGGATGTCGTCGAACGCCATCTCGCCCGCTTCGTGATCGGCCGGTCCGCGTTCGACATCCGGGCGATTGCTGCGCGAATGAACGACAATATCGCCCGCAACGAAATGGCGAAGGGCGTCCTGGATATCGCGCTGTACGACGTCGCGGCACGGAGTGTCGGACGGCCGGTCTCGGATCTGTGTGGCGGACGCCAAGTCGATCGCGTGCCGTTGGCCATCGTGGTGCCGCTGACCGATGTCGCTACGATCGAACGGCTTGTCGGCATGGGCTTGGAAAAGGGTGTCAGGACGTTTCGCTGCAAACTGGGCGGCGGCATCCGCCGTGACGTCGAGATTATCAGCGCGGTTCGCGCGCTTGTGGGTCCCGACGTGCGCCTGCGCGTGGATTACAACCAAGCCTACAGCCCGCAGCAGGCACTCGCGGCGATCACCTCGATCGCGCCTTATGGCATCGACTTTGCCGAACAGCCGGTCGGCGCGGACGACTATGCTGGAATGGCGTGGTTGCAATCGCGCACCGACGTTCCGGTCATGGCGCATGAAGGGGCGTTCGGCCTGCGCGACATGGTGACACTCGCGGAAATGGGCGCGGTGCGCGTATTTGGCCTGAATGCCGAACGGCCCGGTGGAATGACCGCAGCGTTACAGGCGATCGATTATGCCGCGGCGCGCGGCATCGATGTGGTCCTGCACAACCAGCCGTCGGGCATCGGCAGTGCCATGATGCTGCATCTTCACGCCGCCCGCGCCCGCGACATCCGTCATGCGACCGAATTGCAGGGACATTCGATGCTCGAACATTCGCTAATCCAGGGACGACTAACCTATGACGATGGCTTTGCCACCGTTCCCGATGGGCCGGGCTGGGGCGTCGACCTGGATGAGGCGGCGATCGACCGGTATCAGACCCGTGCTGCGATCACGGTGACGGCATGAGCGGGGTTGCCCGCCGCGAACGGCGCACACGGTTCCTGCGCCGGATCGCAACCCCTTATTCCCTGTTAGAAACTCGCGGTGTCGTCCGTCGCAATCGCAGCGGTGTCGATACCTTACGAAATGCCGGCATTGTCGCACCCCTGACGCAGGATACGAGATTTGCTGTGCCTGCAGCATCCGTAAAGCCGCTGCGCATCGGGTTCATCGGCGACATCATGAACATTGCCGACAAAACGCTGGTATTCGGCGACGACCTCAAAGCCTTCGTCGGTGAATGCGATATCCTGATCGGCAATTTCGAAGCGACGATCCACGATCACCCCAAGCGACCGGGCGTCTGGATCGGGTTCGAACAGCCGCAGGCCGAACGGATCGTCGATGATCTCGCCGCGTTGTTCGATCCCACCCGGTTTTACCTGTCGCTCGCCAATAACCACAGCGGCGACTATCCCCTGTCGGTATTCGAGCGATCGAACGCCCTCCTGCGTGATCGGGGATACCGGCTTTTCGGCATGAAGGACGATCCGTGGATCGATCCCGATCCCGGCGTGCGAATCGTGACCGGCACGATGTGGTCGAACCAGCGCGCCGACGACATGCTCTATCTGCATGCGCCGAACCAATCCGCGAAATACTGTCGGCCGGGTGCGGTCAACATTCTCTACCCCCATTGGGGATACGAACTCGAAGCCTGGCCGCGGCCCGAGATCGTCAGGCTTGCAACGGAATACGCCCGCGATTTCGACGCGATCGTAGGACACCACGCCCATAACCCGCAGCAGATGGCGCTGGTCGACGGCAAGCCCGTTGCCTTTGGTCTGGGCGATTTCTGCTTTTACTACGATCTTCCGACCTACAAACATGGAATGGTCTGCCGCATGGAGATTGCGCCGTCGATCGAAGGCGGGGCGCCCGCCATCGCGACGGTGGACTGGCGCCAGATCACGGCGGAGCACCAACCGGGTCAGTTGAAGATCGAGATGTCGAACAACATCCTGCCGTGGTTGAAATAGTACGGCAGGAAAACGGAAGTTGCGAAGCCGACGGGCCAACATCCATTGTCCTCGGCCCATGCGACGGAGATCCGCAGCCCTGACATCGGATGGCTCGCGCGGCATGGCCTTCCGGGAAACAAGCTCGTGTGCGTCGCCCAGCGGTGATGGTGTAGCACGATGCCATTGCCGCACGTGACGAGAGGGCCAGCCATGCAGCCACTGACAGGCATCCGCGTCCTCGATTTCGGACGGTACATCGCGGGACCATATTGTGCGGCGCTGCTGGGCGATTTCGGTGCCGAAGTGATCCGCATCGAGCGCGTTGGAGGCAACGAGGACCGCTTTACCGTACCTGTAGCAGAGGACGGTTCCGGGGCCGCTTTCCTTCAGCTCAATCGCAACAAGAAGTCGCTTGCCCTGTCGCTTGGCAGTCCAGAGGGGCGGGAGATCGTGCGCAGGCTCGTGGCGACGGCCGATATCGTGATCGCCAACATGCCCGCCGATGCCCTGATGGCGGCGCATCTCGACCTCGCCTCGCTTGCGGCCATCAAACCCGACATCATTCTCGTTACCGCCTCCGCATTCGGTGACGCGGGGCCGATGGCGCGGAACGTCGGCTTCGACGCGATCGGACAGGCGATGTCCGGGGCGGTGGCGCTGACCGGCACCGCCGACCAGCCATACCGCGCCCAGGTCAATTATGTGGATTTCGGTACCGCGCTGCACTGTGCATTCGGTGCTATGATGGCGTTGCGCGAACGCGACCGCACCGGGCGTGGACAACAGGTTTCGGGATCGCTGCTGGGCACGGCCACTGCGATGACCAACGGGTTGTCGATTGACCATGCCCTCAACGGCATCGAGCGCAAGCCGCTGGGCAATCGCAGTCATGGTTCGGGACCGACCGACATCTTTCGCACGTCGGATGGCTGGATCGTGACGCAGATCGTCAGCAACGCGATCTTCGCGCGCTGGGCGCATCTGGTTGGCGCTCCTGAACTGATCGACGATCCGCGCTACGCGGACGACAGGGCCCGTGGCGATAACGGCGCGGCTTTGAGCGAACGTATGGCCGCTTGGTGTGCAACGCGAACCACCCAGGAGGCGATCGACCTGCTCGGCGCTGCCCGCATCCCGGCGGGGCCGGTGCTTGCCCCGTCGGAGGTCATGGCCCACCCGCAGATGCAGGCGTCAGGGTTGGTCGAGCATGTACGCTATCCTGGAACCGCAAGCGCGGCGCCGATCGTCGGCCCACCTATCTCCCTCAGCGACACTCCACGAGAGGCGATGAACCGTCCACCTCAGGTCGGCGAGCACAGTGCCGCGATCCTCACCGATCTGGGCTTCGCACCGGATGCGATCTCGGCGATGGTTCAGAGGGGCGCCGTCGGGCTCTGTCAGGCAACGTAGCATGGGGTGCGGAGGACAGAAGTTGCGGATGAAGCGGCAATCGAGAGCACGGGACGGCTCTGTCAGACCAAATGCACCGATCGTTATGGGAGGATGCGTCGGTGCGGCGAATGCCTCGCCCCCGTAAACCCATCAGCCTTTTTCGCTACTTCAACTCGTCGCCTGAGGTGATCCGACTGGTGGTGCTGATGTACGTTCGCTTCCCACTGTCGTTGCGGAACGTGGAGGATCTGCTGTTCGAGCGCGGCATCGACATTTGCCACGAGACGGCGCGGATGTGGTGGAACAGGTTCGGTCCGATGTTCGCAGGTGACATCCGTCGTCAGCGGGTCAACCGTATGGGAGGCTTCCGCCACTGGCGCTGGCACATGGACGAGATGTACGTGAAGCTGAATGGCGAGATGGTGTACCTGTGGCGTGCTGTCGATCACAAGGGCGAGATACTTGAAAGCTACATCACCAAGACCCGCGACAAGGACGCAGCGCTCACCTTCATGAAGAAGGCGCTCAAGCGCCATGGCTCGCCTGACAAGATCAACACCGATGGGCTTCGCTCGTATCGCGTAGCGATGAAGGACCTGGGCAACGCCGACAAGCAGGAGGTGGGGCGCTGGGCAAACAACCGGGTGGAGAACAGTCACTTGCCGTTCCGACGACTAGAACGTGCGATGCAACGTTTCCGCCGGATGAAGACGCTAAAAAAGTTCGCTTCCGTCCACGCCAACGTCCACAACCACTTCAACCTCGAACGTCATCTCTTCGACCGCCAGACCTACAAGGCACGACGCTCCGCTGCCCTGGCGGAGTGGCAGATCTTCGCAAGCTAGGCCGCTACGCTCAAAGGCCTGACTGCATCGTGGGGAGAGCGGTTCGCGTAAGACTGACAGCACCGCCAAGTCCCCGTACAAGCAGGACTGACCGGGCCTGATGGCACGGTCAGTCCAGTTCTACCGATCGTTGGACGGGCGGCACCCGTGGCGTTGTTCGAACCGGCCTGATGAGATGGCCGGCCCGTGCGTCGTCTATTTTCGCAGCGTCTTCAGCCAGGCGTCGAACCGGCGTTCGGGCGCGTTGTCGGGGTCGCCGCATCCCTTGGCAAGCCAGGTGCGCTGTTGCTGGTTGCGGGCCATGCCGGGGGTGATGCCGAAATGCGCCTTGAACGCACGACCGAACGTCGCCTCGTTGGCAAATCCCCAGCGATAGGCGATCTCCGCCACCTTGCGCCGTCGCCCGTCGATCGCGGCCAGGTCGATCGCTGCGCCGGTCAGGCGGCGGCGGCGGATATAGTCCGATACGCCGCCGACCGGTTCGAATATGCGGTACAGCGTGGCACGCGAGATATTGAACGCCGCGGCGATCCGGCCCGGTTCCAGCGCGGCGTCGCCGGCATGGCGGTCGATATACAGCGCGATCGCGCGGAATGGTGAGGGATCACGCCGAGGCCGATCGACCGGCTGCGACCGGTCGCAGGTGCCGAGCACCGTGGTCAGAAGCAGGATCGTCGCACTGGCCGCCGCCTCCGCATCGCGCGCGCCCAGCATCGGCAGCCGTCGGGCCAGCGCGGTGATATAGTCGGCCAGCAATGCCGTCTGCGGCCGGTCGGCGGACAGCACGACGCCGTGCAGCGCGGCGGCGTCGCCGACACCGGCATCGAAGAAGGCGCGAGGGACCATGAACGACAGGTTGTGGAAATCGCTCGCGCAGGTGTCGAGCGTCGCGCACATATCGAACAGGCAGATGTCGCCGCTGCCGACCGTGATCGGCCTGTCGTCGGCCCGACCGGTAAACCGGCCCTCCAGATACAGCTGGACGAGAATATGGTCCATGCCGCTCATCGCGACCCGGTCGGCTGACCGGTCAAAGCACAAGGCGCTGCTGCGGAACGATCCGAACATCAAGGTGCCGAGGTGCCAGGCCATGATGTCGCAGGTATAGTCCGCCTCGGACGTCCTATCCGGCAGAATGCAGGCAAAGACCGAGTCAACGGCCTGGCGATAGCTTGCCAGCGCGGCGGGGCCGCCCACGTCCGCGGACGAAACCATGAAGGTCGGTACGCGGTCCTCGCCTGCCGCTGCCTCCGGTGGTCTGTTCTGTCGCACCGTGTCCTCGTCGGCCCTGTCTCTGATGGTCGCCGCCAACATGCCAATCCTCTGCCCGGCCTTGCCCGCCGCATCTCAGGTCGGATGCGCTTAAAGCAATGCGTCTCAATGTTATACCAAGATGTTTCATACGGTTTCGATGCCGTTGACCATAGCCCGGTCTGGTTGCAGCACAGAAAAATCAACTGCCAGCGCGGCGGTTCCGGGGAAGAATGCGGCCCGCCATTGGGGGAGGGTCGTGGGATCAATCATGGCGAAATGCGACCGGACGCCCCGAGTGGGTGAACCGGACGTCGCGCCAGCACGGTATCGGGGATGATGACATGACGGGTTTGTTCGGGGCGGGATTCGGAAGCAGCATCATTCTGGTGGAATCGCGGGCGGCGGCGGAAGCGCCGCGCACGCCGGTCCGCCAGTCCGGGCCGCGTGTCGGACTGCTGGTGACGACGGCGCTGGCGGGTGCCCTGCTGGTCGGCCTGCCCGACTGGGCGCAGGCGCAGTCGAACAACGCGTGCGGTGCGGTCGACGCCAACGGTTCGGTCACCTGCACGCCGGCGGGCAATCCCTTTGCCGACGGCATCCGCTATGATTCGACGGTACGCGACCTGAGCGTCGTGCTGGCCGACGATGTGACGGTCGAGCGCGATCCGAGGCGGGCGACCTCGTCGCTGCGTCTCGCCACCACGACCGGCAAGCTCACGCTGCGCTCGGGGGACAATGTCGGCATCGTGTCGACCGGCGATTACCAAAACGGCGTGACCGCGTTGTCGACAACCGGCACGCTCGATCTGGCCGCGCCCTATGTCGTGACGCTGGGTTTTGCATCGACCGGCGTCCGCGCCCGGACGACCAGCGGCGCGATCGTCGCCAAACTGGGGACCATCGAAACCCAGGGTTCGTATTCGGACGGTGCCTGGATCTCCAATCAGCGCGGTGGTGACATTACGGTGGAGGCCGGGGACATCCGTACTTTCGGCGATCGGTCTTTGGGCCTTCAGGTGTTGGGCAATGGCCCGGGCGCCACGTCCGTGACGGTGTCCGGCAACGTTGCCACCGCTGGTGCGTTTTCGACCGGCGTGAATGTCTCCGGAAGTTACTATGGCGACCCTGTCCTGGTCTCGACGCGTGGCATTGAGACCAAAGGCGATTTCAGCACCGGTATCCAGGTTGCCGGTCGGTCAATCGGGGTCGAGATCAATGGCGACATTCGGACGTCGGGAGCCGTGGCGGAGGGCGTTCGTCTGGTCGCGTTTGACGGCCCTCTGGCCGCGACCATGTCGGGCAACATCGACACGACCGGCGATTATGCCAATGGCGCGGTGGTCTATGGCAATGGCGATGTGGCGGTTCAGGTAAGCGGCGCAATCACGACCGCCGGGGCCGGTGCCTCGGGTGTCCGGGCGGTGACCAGTGCCGGAAATATGATCGTGAACCTGAGCCAGGTCGGCACGGCCGGCGATGATGCCAACGCGGTGGAAACCCGCAACAGCGATGCCACGGGAACGACGCTGGTCCTTGCCGACGAAATCGTGACGCTTGGCGCGCGTTCGGCCGGGGTCAATCTGACCGGGACCGGATCGGCGGTGGCCGTCATCGACACGCTGACCACCAGCGGCGACGGCGCAACCGGGGTCGATGCGGCGACGTCGCCGTTCGGCGATGTGCTTGCTTCTGCCGGAGCCGTCATCAACACCGGCAGCACCAGCGGTGTCGGAGCCAATCTCGTGACGATCCGTGTCCGGGGAGAGGCTGCGCTGGAAAGCGCGGGGCTGTTGTCGGTGTCGGGGGCCGGGTCGACCATCCTGTCGGCCCAGGCCGGTGAGGCGATCCGCATCGCCGTGAACGATGCCGTGGTCAGCGGTACGGATTCGCGCGGGATCGTCGCGGTGACGCCCGGCACGATCGAAGCCGCGGTTACCGGACGCTTCACCGGTACCGCCGACCAGAGCGTTCCCGGCACGGCGATGATTGACCTGACCGGCGGGGCCGGCGTCACGCTGGCCAACAGCGGCGCGATCAGCACCAGCGGCTTCGGCGAGGCGGCGGTGTTGTTGCAGAGCGCCGGACCGGTAACGGTGTCCGGCATCGGCACCATCGCCACGACCGGTGCCGGCGCCTCCGGTCTGGTTGCGGGGTCGCAATATGGTTCCGTCAGCATCGCGCAGAGCGCGGTGTCCACGACCGGCGATCAGTCGGCGGCAATTGTCGCGCAGGGCGGCACCGGCGTTGACGTCGGCGTCGGAACCGTGACGACCAGGGGTGTCGCATCCGATGCGATCGCCGCGTCGTCCTATGGCACGGTGTCGGTGGCCAGCACCGGCACGATCGGTGTCGCCGGTGCCGGGTCGGCCGGTGTCCGGGCCTCGGGCAGCGACGTCGCCGTGGTGCTGAATACCATGACGGTGGCCGGTGCGGGGTCGCTGGGCGTAGCGGTGATGGCGGCCAACAGCGCCAGCGTCACCGTGACCGGCAGCGTGACCGGCAATGCCGATCAGGTGGCGACAACGCCCCGTCCGTTGCCGCTGGACCGCGTGTCGGACGTCAGCACCGGGATCATCTCGGTCGCGGCGAATGGCGCGGCATCCGTCGCGAACGGCGGCACGATTGCCACAACAGGGCAGAACCAGGCGGGCATCACCGTGCGTGGCGGCGGCAATGTCGTCGTGTCGGGCAATGGCCGCGTGATGACCAGCGGGGCCGGGGCGACCGGCATCTACGCGGGGTCTTCGGGTACGCTGGCCAGCGTGACCCAGGCCAGCGTGTCGACCACCGGCGACAATGCCCGTGGCGTGCTCGTGCGCTCCTATGGCGCGGGCAGCGCGACCGTCGGCACGGTCACGACGACGGGTGCCGGATCGCGCGGCATCTCCGTCGAAAGCGTGTCGGGTGCGCGGATCGTCGCGGGTACCGTGACGACCAGCGGCGCAGGCGCGGTCGGGATCGAGGCGCAGTCCTTCGGTCCGGCGACCGTCACTGCCACCAACGTCACGACCACGGGGGTCGGCGCGACCGGCATCTATGCCGCCGCAACGCAGCAGGGGGATGCGGCGATTACCGTATCGGGCACGGTATCGGTGCAGTCGTCCCATGCGGCGGCGGCGATATCCTATTTCGGGACGGCGTCCGTTACGGTCGCCAATGCCCGCAAGGCCGGCGATACCGACTTCGCCGCGCTGCTGGCCAATGGCGGGACCGGCGCCAGCGTGGCGTTCGGGACGCTCGTTTCGAACACTGACGGCATCGCCAGCGGAACGACGCCGGCGGCCTTCGCGCTGACCAGTGCCGGCACCGCGAGCGTATCGGGCGGAACGGCGAGCGTGACCGGTCAGGGCAATGGCGGCGTCGCGGCGGTGAGCTATGCCGGCAATGCCACCATCGCCATGACCGGCGCGGTGTCGACCACCGGCGCGCGTGGACATGCCGTCGTGGTGGAGGCGCAGGGTGGTCTCGCCCGGGTCTCCACCGCGTCGGTTTCGACAACCGGGGCCGGGGCGGCGGGGATCATCGCATCGGGCAATGACGCGGTGGTGACGGCGACCGGACCAGTGACGGTATCGGGCGTCCTGAACACCAGCGGTCGCGGCATCGCCGCGGTCGACGTCGCGGCTCTCACCGGCCAAGCGAGCGTGTCGGTCGGCAGCGTATCGGCGACCGGAGCGGGTGCCGACGCGGTCAACGTCCGCGCCGCCACCAACGCTGCGCTGACGGTGGTGTCGGGGGCGACCATCGCGGGGAACCGGGATGCGGTCGTGCTGGCCAGCAGGACCGGCGGCACACTGACCAATGCCGGCACCATCGCCGGCGGCAGCGGCGCGGCGGTCCGCGTCACGGGCGGTGCGGCGACGATCGTGAACACCGGGACGATCATCGGTGCGCTGGTACTGACCGACCAGGCCGACAGCGTGACCAATGGCGGGCGGCTGACGCTGGCATCGGGCACCAGCTTCGGCGCGGGCAACGATACGCTTGCCAACAGCGGCACGCTGCTGCTGGCCGGCGACGTGGCGTTCGGCGACGGCACCGATCTGTTGACCAACAGCGGCACGCTGGCGCTGACCGGGGGCACCACCGCGCGGTCGCGGTCGGTGACCGGGCTGGAGCGTCTGGCCAACAGCGGCCTGATCGACCTGCGCAGCGGCATTGCCGGCGACACGCTGACGACCAGCGGTGCATTCGTCGGCAGCGGCAACAGCACGCTGGCGCTCGACGTGAACTTCGCGAGCGGCGTGGCGGATCGCCTGATCGTCGGCGGTGCCACGACCGGCAGCACGGCCCTGGTCGTCAACCCGGTGACGACCGGCGATGCGGTGCTCGTTTCGGGTATCACGCTGGTCCAGACGGGCAGCGGTACGGCATCGGACGCGTTCACGCTGGCAGCGGGATCGCAGGCGCGCGGCTTCATCCAGTACGGCCTGGTGGCCAATACGGCCAACACCGCGTTCACGCTGGTCGGCGCTCCGGCCCCGACCGCATACAAGGTCGCCAAGATCGGCGAGGGTGTGCAATCCGCGTCGATGGATTCGGCGGACGCGGTCACCGCACATCTCGCGAACGTCCGCGATGCTGCGGCACCGGACAAGGGGCTGTGGTATCAGGCGCGGGGCGGCGTGGTCAGCCGGCATGAACTGGGCCTCTACAGCACCTCGGGCTTCGCGCAGAGCGTCGACCTGGGCTACAAGCAGGACGGCTTCGGCGGTCAGGGCGGTTTCGACATCGCCACTGGCGGCGGCGCGCTGCGCTTCGGCGTCACCGGCGGCTATGAAAGCAGCATGATGGCGTTTGCCGCCAGCGCCGACCGCGTTCACCTCGATGTGCTCAACGGCGGTGTCTATGCCGGGCTGCACAGCGGTGCGGTCTTCGTCAACGCGCTTGCCAAATATGACCGCTATGTCGTGCGGACCAATTTCGCCTCGCTTGGCGTGAAGGACCGATTCCACGGATCGAGCTGGGGCGGCCGGGTCGAGGCCGGCCTGCGGCTGGGCAATGACGGCTTTTATGTCGAGCCGGCGGTCCGCGTGACCTATCTCGACACCAGCCTGGACACCACGGGTGCCTATGGCGCGGAGATCGGCCTGATCGACGGTCATAGCGTGCGCGGCGAGGCCGGTTTGCGGCTGGGCGGCATGCGCGATATCGGCGGCGGCACGATGATGACCATCTACGCCTCGGGCAATGCGGTGAAGACCTTCGACGCAGCCAACCGGTTCGGCTTCGTCACCGGCAGCAGCGCGGTGGCGATCGAAACCGACCGCCTGCCGGTGTACGGCGTCGGCAAGCTGGGCATGGCCGTTTCGAGCGGCCGGGTCACCGGCTTCATCGAGGGCGAGGGGCGGTACAGCGACGCCTATCGCGGCGGCGGCGGCCGGGTCGGGTTGCGTATCGGGTTCTGACGACTTCCGCGCCGGAAGCCCCTCGCGGCGTCGGTCGTTTTCCGCCTAGGGAAACACCGACGCCGCATTTTTTGATTCAGGCAGGACGCCGATGACGACCGAACCCTCGACGCTGGACCCCAAGGCAACCGAATTGCAGGTATCGCGCGGTTTTGGCGGGTGGTTGACGCAGCACCGGCTGAGCCTGGCGTTCAGTTGCTACCAGAGCGGGCAACTGTTTCTGGTCGGTGTCCTGCCCGACGGCAGCGTGTCGTTCAACCAGCAGAATTTCACGCGGGCGATGGGACTGTGCTGGCAACAGGACCGGCTCTACCTGGGGGGGCTGGACCAGCTGTGGCGGCTGGAAAACATGCTGCGGCCCGGTGAGGTCGGCAACGGCGCGTTCGATCAGGTGCTGGTACCGCGCAACGCCCAGACCACCGGCGATGTCGACATCCACGAACTGGGCGTCGACCCCGACGGCCATGTCCTGTTCGTGAACACCAGATACAGCTGTCTCGCGACGCTCGACGTGCGGCACAGCTTTCGTCCGGTGTGGAAACCGCCGTTCATCACCCGGCTTGCGCCCGAGGACCGGTGCCACTTGAACGGGCTGGCGATGGTCGCCGGACAGCCGCGCTATCTGACGGCGGTCAGCCGCAGCGATATCGTCACCGGCTGGCGCGCGCGACGTGAACAGGGCGGGGTGCTGATCGAATATCCGTCGGGACGCATCGTCACCGACCAGTTGTCGATGCCGCACAGCCCGCGCGTGGACGCCGATGGCAGCGTGATCCTGCTTGATTCCGGGCGCGGGTGGATCGTCCGGGTCGATCCGGTAACGGGCACGCGGACCGACATCGCCTTCTGCCCCGGCTTCCTGCGCGGGCTTGCCCTGCATGACGGGCATGCGATCGTCACCGTATCGAAACCGCGCAAGGGCAATTTCGCCGGGCTGGACCTGGACGACGCGCTGGCGGCGCGCGATGCCGACCCATGGTGCGGGGTGTTGATCGTCAATCTGGCGACCGGCGACATCGTCGAATGGATCCGGCTGGAAGGTTTCATTACCGAAGTGTTCGACGTGGTGGCGATGCCGGGGGTTCGCTGTCCGATGGCGATCGGCCCGGGGACGCTGGAACTGCAATCGACGATCAGCTTCGACCCGCTGCCCGAATAGCGCGATGCGGGGCGCGAACGGATCCTGCGTGCCGATCGCTAGAGGTCGGCGTGCAGATGATCCGCCTTGGCCGGCCAGCCTGCTCCCGGTCTGTCGTCTGGTCGGCCCGGGCGGCTGATGGTGCGGATACCGCGGTCTTTCCCCGGTTCCACCATGGAGCTTCCGCTGTCGGAGATAAGGCGGACACAGAGCAGAGAGAGACCCGCGTCAGGACGTCAGCACCCCATCTGGTCGGCAAGGTCGTCGATACCCTCACATGACCAGTCCCAGACCTGCCTTGCACTGGCATCGGGTGCGGGCGCGCCACCGAACTCCATCGGGCGGGCCACATAGGCGGTAGCGAGACCGCAGGCACGCGCGGCGGCGAGATCGGCATGGTGGGAGGCGACCAGGCACAGGTCCGACGGCGCAAGTCCAAGGATCGCGGCTGTCCGGAGATAGGCGGCTGGATCGGGCTTGTAGACGCGTGTGACTTCGGCTCCGAGCAGCGCGTCCCACGGTAATCCGCCGCGTCGCGCCATGGCCAGCATCAGCGCGATGTTGCCGTTGGTCAGCGTCACCACCGGACAGAGCGTCTTCAGGCGCGCGATGCCCGCAACGGCGTCTGGCCATGGATCGAGCCGGTGCCACGACCGGTTCAGGTCAGCGACCAGGGACTCGTCCAGCGCGTCCGGATCGACCGCGATCGCGCGCAGCGTTTCGTCCAGCATCTCGCGATGCAGAACGTCCAGGGTCACGAAATTGCGACCGGATGTCGCGTAGGCGCGCATCGTATCGAGATAGCGCCGACGCCATGCATCGGCGAAACCGGCCGGATCGACATCCGTACGGCCGATATGCGCGAGGAACACGGCGGCATCGCGGATCACCCCGCCGCGCCAGTCGACGACGGTTCCGAATACGTCGAAGCCGAACGCCCGGGGCAGGGGACGCGTCATGCCACCCGCTCCGCGCCGGCTGAACGCAGGTCGGCAATCGTCGGCCATCCATTCACCGCCATCATGAGATCGGCTTCCGCAAGAATACACCGAAGCACATGCGCCGCGCCGGCCGCGCCGCCGAGAGCCAGTCCGTAGAGATAGGGCCGCCCGACCCCGACCGCGCGCGCCCCGAGCGCAAGGGCCTTGACGACATCGGTACCGGAGCGGATCCCGGAGTCGAACAGGACCGGCACGTTTCCCGCAGCAGCAACCACGCCGGGCAGATGGTCGATGGCCGCTATGCCGCCATTGGCCTGCCGGCCACCGTGGTTGGAGCAGTAGATACCGTCAACGCCGGCATCCACGGCGCGGCGGGCGTCGTCGGGATGGCAAATACCCTTCAGCACGATCGGCAGTTTCGTGATCGACCGCAGCCAGGCCAGATCGTCCCACACCAGCACCTTGCCGAACGTTGCCATCCATTGCCGCACCGCCGCCGGCACGTCCTGCTCGGGCGGGCGGGATAGCATCGCGCGGAAGACGGGATCGCTGAAGTAGTTCTGCAGGACGTGTCCGCGCAACTGGGGGAAACTGCCGCCGTTCAGGTCGCGCGGCCGCCAGCCGGTCGTCCATGTGTCGAGCGTCACGACGATTGCCCGGTATCCCGCCGCCCCGGCCCGGGTGACCAGGCTCTCGGCCAGCGCCTTGTCCTTCGGCGTGTACAACTGGAAAAACGCCGGGGTTTCGCCGACCGCCTCTGCAATGGTCTCCATCGGGTCGTTCGTCAGCGTGGAAATCATCAGCGGAACGCCGGTTTCCGCAGACGCCCGTGCGGCGGCAAGGTCGCCATGCCCGTCCTGCGAACACAGACCAGCGACGCCGATCGGTGCCATGAACACAGGCGACGGCAGGCGCATCCCGAACAATTCGACCGACAGATCCCGGACCGACGTGTCGACCATCATCCGCGGCGTCATGCCCCACCGTGCAAAGCCGCCGGCATTGCGGCGCTGGGTCAGTTCGTCCCCGCAACCACCCTGAACATAGTTCAGCAGATGCGTGGGAAGCGCCGCCGCCGCTCGTCGTTCGAGGTTGGCGAAATCGACCGGTACGGTGGGAAGTACGCCGTTGAGGCCGGCGAGATACACGGCATTCTGGTAATCGCCGAACTGGGTCATCGCGCCTGCACCCCCTTGAACCCGTGACAGCGACCGCGCGCGTCCCTGCCGGTTTCCCGCAGGCCGATCCCCCGCAGGCCGGTCAATGCCGGAAACCCGGATCAATCCGGTCCAGTTTGCGCAGCAGCGCGGGCCATGACAGCCGATCCGAAACCATGCTCATCGCGGCACCCGCGGACTGGCTTTCCACCTTCTGCGCCACGCCCTGATGCGGTTCGTTCAGACCGTCCCGGCCCGCCGACAGCATCAGCACCTGGGCCTCGCAGGCGCGTTCCAGGAAATACATCCGGACGAACGCCTGCGCCACCGTCTCGCCGACCGTCAGGGTTCCGTGATTGCGCAGGATCATGGCGCTCTTGGTGCCGAGATCGGCAACGAGCCGTTCGCGCTCGTCAAGGTCGGTCGCGATGCCCTCGAAATCGTGATAGGCGATGTCGCGACCGGCGATCATCGCGGTCTGCGTATGCGGCAGCAATCCGCACGCCATCGCCGATACCGCCTGGCCATAGGGGGTGTGGAGATGCAGCACCGCGACCGCGTCATGCCGTGCGCCGTGAACGGCCGAGTGGATGACGAAACCCGCCCGGTTCACGGGAGAGGGAGTGTCCATGGCCGTGTTGCCGTCTCCGTCGATCTTGACGAGACTGGAGGCGGTGATCTCCTCGAACATCATGTCGTATGGATTGATGAGGAAATGGTGCTCGGGACCCGGCACCCGCGCCGACAGATGCGTGAATATCAGGTCGTCCCACCCGTAAAGCGCCACGAGCCGGTAGGCTGCGGCCAGATCCACCCGCATCGCCCATTCCTCGTCCGATACCACGTCACGCATGGTCTGCTGGTGCAGGGCTGTCGCCATTGTCTGATGTCCTCTCCGCCTAGGCCGCGACAGCTACCACGGGCAATCCACGAGGAATGTCGCGAGATTGACATTTCAGTCGGTTCTGCAAGCATTGCCCATGGATCATCGCGATCAGTTGACGTTGTCCGGGGATGCCTGGTTCGGTGCATTGCCCCCTGATCGCCGCGATGCCCTGATCCTGAACGGCCGAACCAGCCGCGCGGCGGACGGGGCCGGGATCTATGCGACCGGCGACCCGCCGAACGGGCTTTGGGCCGTTCTGGAGGGGCAGGTGCGACTGAAGCACTATCCGTCGCCGGGGCTTGAATCGCTGGCGCTCGCCCTGACGCCGGGCAACTGGTTCGGGGAGGTTTCGGCGATTGATGGCGGGCCGCGTCCTCACGATGCCATCGCGCACGGCTCCGTCAGGCTGTTGCATGTCACGATGCCGGCGCTGGCGCGACTGGCGGTAGCGATGCCCCTCATCTACCATGACCTCGGGACGCTGGCGTGCCGGCACGAGCGGATCGCGCTGGAGTTTATCGCCCAGATCGGCCTGCCGCCGCGATCGCGGATTGCCAGGTCGATCCTGACCCGAACGACGGCCGATGCGCCCGATCTCCATCTTCGGCAGGAGGACATCGCCGTCATGCTGGGACTGTCCCGCCAGACCATGAACCGACAACTCGCCGCGATGGCCGCCCTGGGTATGGTGCGCCTCTCCTATGGCAGCATTCGCGTGCTGGACCGTGCCGCATTGGCGATCAGGGCGGGGTTGGCCGGATAGTCGGTACAGCGTGGAAGGCACCTCGCGGGCATCAGGTCGTCGTCGGCACGATCTCGATGATCCGATCGTCGGCTTCGAGCGCCGAGACCTCCGATTGCCAGAAGCCATAGCGTTGTCCGCCGCGATAGACGCGGAGGCCCATTCCGGTCGTGAGGCCGGACATCGGCGTGCCGATCTCGTGCGGTGCGACCGCGCGCTCGTGGAGCGAAACCGCGCCGTGAAGCCCGGCCAGATCCATCATGTAGTCGGCCAGATGCGGCCCGCTGGTCGACTCGGCAAGCAGCAGGCCGGCGAAGCTGGCGGGGTTTATAACGGTGTTGGCACCGGCCTGCGTCGCCAGCGCCTCGTTATCCTCCGATCGGATGACGACGCTGATCGGCAGATCGACGGCAAGGCGACGAGCGGTCAGCACGATCAGGATCGACGTATCGTCGCGACCCGCAGCGACGATGAGCGCGCTGGCACGGCCGACCCTGACAGCCTCCAGCGTCGCGTTGCGCGTCGCGTCTCCGGCCAGCACGATCACGCCTTCGCCCTCCGCCGTGTCGAGCGCGTCGGCGCGCGGGTCGATGACCACGATCTCGCCGGGCTTGCGACCCCGCCGGATCAGCTCGGCCACGGCCTCCGTGCCACTGGTCCCGTGACCGGCGACGATGACGTGGCCGCGAAGATCGCGTTGCAGGACGCGCATGCGCCATTTCTCCCAAACCTGCTTGAAGACGAAATTATAGGCGGTGCCGAGAAAGATCAGCCACACGAACAGTCGGACCGGTGTCACCACGAACGTGTCGAACAGCCGCGCCCGGTCGGTCACGGGCACGATGTCGCCGTAACCGACGGTCGTGACGGTAATCATCGTGAAATAGACGACGTCGATCAGGCTCACATAGCCGTCGCTGTTATCGCGCAACCCGTCCCGATCGAACCAGTGGACAGCCAGTGCCACGCCGATCAAGCCAAGCGCGAGCAGGATCCGCCAGGAAAGCGCGATCCAGACCGGCGTCCGGCTGCGTTGGCGCAACATCGGCAGAGGATCGCTCGATCTATGGTTCCGGCGTGGCATCGACACCTGTCTAGCGCCGATCGAAGCGTTGGACAGCCACTGATCTTCCTGCCAGCAACGACAAAACACATGCATCTGCATCGGGGGGGGGGGAGTGAGTTGATCGACAATCTGACCGCGTTCATGGCCTTGCATCAGCCGGTGCTGGGCCTGGCCTTTGTCGTGGCGCTGTTCGTTGCCTTTGCGACCGAACGGTTCCCGCCTGTGACAATCGCGGTATTCGGGGCCGGCGTGATGATCGCGCTGGGCTGGCTGACGCCCGACCTCGTCACCGCGGCATTCGCCAATTCCGCCCCGATCACGATCGCTGCGTTCTTCGTCCTTTCGGGTGCGCTCGTTCGCACCGGGACGATCGAGGCACTTGCCAGCCTGGTTGTCCGGCGTGCGGCGCAGGCGCCGAGGCGGACCGTTGCGGAAATGCTGGCGGGGGCGGCGACCGCGCCGGCCTTCATCAACAACACGCCGGTCGTGATCGTGCTGATCCCCCTTGTCCGGCGGTTGGCCCGGACGGTCGGTATCCCCGCGACACGCTTGCTCATTCCGCTGTCCTACCTGTCCATCCTGGGGGGCACGCTGACGCTTATCGGCACGTCGACGAACCTGCTTGTAGACGGCGTCGCGCGCGCCAACGGGCAGGCCGCGTTCGGCATCTTCGAGATTACCGGGGTTGGCTTGGCCGCCATGCTGGCCGGTGTCCTGACGATGCTCGTGCTCGGACCCAGACTGCTCCCGGCACGGCCTGACAATGACATAGCGGACCGGCATCACCGCGATTATCTGACCGAGCTGGCGCTGATTGGCGACCTGGCCGCGCGGACACCAACCGTCGGTGCGCTATCGTTCCTCAGGCGCGATGCGGTCCGGTTGATCGCCATCCGCCGCGGCGGCGCGCTGCTGCGCGATACGCGCCCGGAAACCGCGTTGATGCCAGGCGACCGACTGGTCGTCGCCAGTTCCGCGGACGAGCTGGACGGTCTTGCCCGAAGCCGCGACGTCGTCGTGGGCTTGCAGAATGTCGGGAACCCGATCCGGCTTGCCGATGACGAGCGCGCCGACGATGTCCGGCTGGTCGGGCTGACGATCGCGCCGTCGCATCCGGCGCTTGGCCGCCATCTGCGCGACATCCCGTTCCTGTCGAACCTGCCGGCGCGGGTCTTGGGCATCGGGCGTGCGCGACATCTGCCGGGACCGGATCTCGGCAGCGTGCGGCTTCGCGCCGCCGACAGCCTGCTGGTCGCCGCCGGGGAGTCCGCGATCGCCGAACTGCGCGAGAACACCAACCTGATCGCGGAGGATACAAGCCACGTCCGTCGCTTTCGTCGGACGCGCGCGCCGATCGCGCTTCTCACCTTGGCGGGGGTCGTTGGCCTGGCCGCGCTGGGGGTGCTGCCGGTCGTGACGCTTGCGTTGATGGGCGTCGGTATCGTCCTCATCACCGGCTGTATCGACCCCGAGGAGGCATGGCGCTCGATCGACGGCAGCGTTCTCGTGCTCATCTTCGCCATGCTTGGCATCGGAAGCGGGCTGGAGGCGATCGGCACCGTCGGTCTCGTCGTCGATGCGATCTCGCCCTGGCTTGGCACGCTGTCGCCGCTGGTGCTGATCCTCGTCCTCTATTTCCTGACATCGGCGCTGACCGAAACCGTGACCAACAACGCGGTCGCCGTCATCATGACGCCGGTGGCGATCGGGCTGGCACAGGCGACCGGCAACGATCCGCGCGCGCTGATCGTCGCGGTGATGTTTGCGGCCTCGGCCAGTTTCGCAACGCCGATCGGTTACCAGACCAATACCATGGTCTATGCGGCGGCGGATTATCGGTTCTCCGACTTCGTGAAAATCGGGGTGCCGATGAATATAATCGTCGGCCTGGCGACCTGCTTCGCGATCGCATGGCTTATCCGGTAGCGAACCGTGATGTCGTGGCAACACCATCGGGGTGGCTCGCCGGGCGGCGCATCATCATTGCCAAGCCCGATGTCGATACCCCGCCGGTGATCGGTCGACCCGGCGCGAGGGCTGGCCCGCGGGGACCAATCCGCCACGTCCGCGTCGCGGGATGACGACGGGAGGTGACGCACGATCGCCAGCGGGGCATAAGCCCGAAGAATGACTGACATAGCGCGCGCTCGATCCGACCTGAACAGCCGTCTGGCCCGCCTCGCGCTGTACCGCTGGTGGCGCCGATCGGTGGTGGGGCGCGTCGATCACGAGGCCGTGGTCGCGCGTATCGTCGAGGAAAGCGGGTGGTCGCCGCGCTATGCGTTCATGACGATGATGTCGGCGGGAATCGCGGTGCTCGGGCTGTTGCTGTCGTCGCCGGCCGTGGTGATCGGCGCGATGCTGATTTCGCCGCTGATGAATCCGATCCTGGGTTTTGGCTTCAGCCTTGCTCTCTTCGATTTTCGCGAACTGCGGCGATCGTTGAAGGCGCTGGCGCTGGGAGCGATCGCGGCGGTCGCGTTCACGGCGTTGATCGTCACCATCTCGCCGCTCCAGGCACCGACGGCGGAAATCGTCGCGCGGACCAGGCCCAATCTGTTCGATCTGGCGGTCGCGCTGTTCGCCGCCCTCGCGGGCAGCTTCGCCATCATCCGCGGCCGTGGCGAAACCATCGTCGGCGTCGCGATCGCCACCGCCTTGATGCCGCCGCTTGCCGTCGTCGGCTACGGTATCGCCACCCGCAACGTCCCCGTCGGCGCGGGTGCCTTCGCTCTGTTCGTCACCAATTTCATCACGATCGCTTTGTCGGCGACCGCCATGGCGCGCTTTTATGGATTTGGTCATCACCTGTCGCGACGGCAGAGCTGGATGCAGACCATCGTGCTGCTGCTCGTCTTCGTCGTGATGGCTGTCCCGTTGGGGATCTCGCTGAACAGGATCGGCCGCGAAGCGGTGGCCGTGTCGCAGGCACGATCGCTTCTGACGAACAGGTTCGGCGATGATGCGCGTGTCACCCAACTCGATCTTGATTTTGCCGCCGAACCGCTGGTCGTGCGTGCCGTCGTCATCGCGCCTCGCGGCAAGACCCAGAAGACGCCGACGATCCAGGCCGCGCTGACCGAAGCGCTGGGCCGGCCGATCCGGCTGGATCTCGACCAGATCCTGCTCGATCCGGGGGCAGGGGCGCTGGAAGCGCAGCGTGAGGAGCTTCGCCAGGCCGGCGAGGCCCCCAGTCCCGACGCCCAGCGCATGGCGTCGCTGGCGAAGATGATCGCACTGGTGACGGGCGTGGCGGCCGAGGATGTCACGATTGATCGCGATCATCGACGCGCGACCGCGCCGGCCGCGATATTGCCGGGCGCGAGCCTTGCGACATATCGGGCGCTGGAGGCACGCGCCGCCGCCGGGACGGAGGGGTGGACAGTGGTCATCGTGCCGCCGCAGGGGCCGCTGCCCGAGGTTGCCTTTGCCGACAATGTCGACTCGCTCGACGCGGCGGCGCGATCCGCCGTGGCGACGTCGATCTGGGCGGCGCGGCGCTGGAATATCCAGGGCCTCGGCGTGCCTGGCCTGCCACCGGGCGCGATGCCGGCGTCACCGAACCTCGTCGAACGCCGGGCGCTCGCGATCGCGTCGCTCCTGCGCGGCCAAGGCATAACCCCCGTACCGGCACCACCCGCCGGTCAGCGCTTCGTGCTCGTCACCGGTATGACGCCTCCCGCACCGTGACAGGATGCGGTGCGGCTGCTGCGGGATGAGATCCTCTTTGAGCCTCAGGCTTCAGCAGACTGAAGGCTGGTTCATGGACATCCGCGCCGGGCGACGCATGATGCGCGGATCAGGCAACGGTTCGGGTCGCCCCTTGTGGTTTCGCATCACGCCGGGGCAGCCCAGCTCCATCGCCTTCGCGCCGGATCGCGCGACGGTATGTGGCTACACCGCGCGGGACCGTTCGCCCGTGGCAGGTCGTCACTCGGCTCTACCCCCTGCGACCATCCGCCCAAAGTATCTGCATGCCCCTGGTTTCAGGCAAGTGCTCATCCAGTCAGCGCGGGTGAATAGATGTGATAATGATCGCACGGCGGTGCGGTGCGAAGTGGGGCGATTTGTCACGCCGCTGGTTTCGCAGAATCCCCGACCAGACAAAGGCACGCTGTTTTTATGTCCGGGAGCGCGTGCCGGCCGTCGCACGGGGCGGCATCGTATCCCGCCCAATTGAAAGATATTCATCATATAACAGTGGGTCGGACGGTTGCGTCGTGACGCGATTGCGATATTGTCGGACAAATCTCGGCGCGTAGACGCCGGTGCTGAGGGGATCGACATGAAGCTGGTTGTGGCGTTTGTGGGCGTGAGCGTCCTGGGGTTGTCGCCGGATGCCTTTGCGCAGCGCGGCGTGGCGGTGGCAGAGGTGCAGGTCGATCCTGCCCGGCCCGACTGGGAAAATCCGGCGGTCAATGCACGCGGCAGGCTGCCCGCGCGTGCGACCGGCTTCGCGTTCGAAAGCCGCGCCGCCGCGCTGGCGGGGCACCGCACGCAATCGAACCGCTTCCTCAGCCTGAACGGCGACTGGGCGTTCCATTTCAGTCCCTCGGTCGATGGCGCGCCCACGGGGTTCGAGGCGCCGGGGTATGACGTGTCGGGATGGAGGAAGATCCCGGTGCCGTCGATGTGGCAGGCGCAGGGGTACGGCCAGGCGAAATACAACAACATCACCTATCCGTTTCCCGCCAACCGTCCGCTGGTCCCCCACGACGACAACGAGACCGGATCGTACCGCCGCGACTTCACGCTGCCGGCGGGCTGGTCGGGCGAGGATATCGTGCTCCACATCGGCGCGGCGGGATCGGCATACCGGGTGTGGGTGAACGGTCGCGAGGTCGGCTATGCCGAGGACAGCAAGCTGCCGTCCGAATTCGACGTCACCCGGTTCGTCCGGCCCGGCGTGAACAGCGTGGCGATCCGGGTGCATCGCTATTCGGACGGGGCGTATCTGGAGGATCAGGATTTCTGGCGCGTGTCGGGGATCGAGCGCGAAGTGTTCCTGGCCGCGATGCCGAAGACGCGGATCGCCGACCTGTTCGTCAAGGCCGGGCTGGACCGCGCCTATCGCGACGGCACGCTGGCGGTGGAGGTGGCCGTGACGCCCGCGTCGCGCCCGACGACCGCGCGCATCGTGCTGCTCGACGGTACGCGCGAACTGCTGACGCGCACGATGCCGGTCGCGCCGGGCGCCGCGCCGCGCACGGTGACGCTGTCCGCGCCGGTGCCGGGCGTGCGGGCATGGTCCGCCGAGACGCCCGACCTGTACACGTTGCTGGTCGAACTGGTCGATGCCGACGGGCGCGTCGTGCAATCGACGCCGCAACGCATCGGTTTTCGTACGGTCGAAATGAAGAACGGACTGGTCAGCGTCAACGGCCGCCCGATCACCATCCGCGGCGTCAACCGCCACGAGCATGACCCGGTGACGTTCCACGTCATTTCGCTGGAATCGATGCGCCGCGACCTGGAACTGATGAAGCGCAACAACGTCAATGCGCTGCGCACCTCGCACTATCCCAACGATCCCCGGCTGTACGCGCTGGCGGACGAAATCGGGCTGTATGTGATGGACGAGGCCAACATCGAGAGCCACCTGTACATGGAGGCGGGCAACCGCGATCCGCGACAGCGCGCGAAATACCAGATCGGCTTCGACCCGGCGTGGAAGACCGCGCATGTCGATCGGGTGACGAACATGGTCGAACGTGACAAGAACCATCCGTCGGTGATCTTCTGGTCGCTGGGCAACGAGGCGGGCATCGGCCCGAATTTCGAGGCGGCGGCGGCGGCGGTACGTGCGCGCGATCCCGGCCGGCTGATCTCGTACCTCGGCTGGGGCACGCTCGACTGGGACCATCAGCCCAATGCCTACGTCGATATCTATGCGCCGATGTACGACGATGTGGAGAAGATGGTCGACTGGGCGAAGGACCCCACGCGCACGCAACCCATGATCCAGTGCGAATATGCGCATATGCAGGGCAATTCGGGTGGCAATTTCAAGGACTATTGGGACACCATTTATGCCCATCCGAACAAGTTGCAGGGCGGGTTCATCTGGGACTGGGTCGACCAATCGATGTCGCGCACGACGGCGGACGGCAAACCCTATTGGGGGACCGGCGGCGAATATGGTCCCAATCCGGGCGGCGACATCGAGTTCGGCGACGGGCTGAACCAGCCCGACCGCACGCCCAACCCGCATCTGTACGAGGTACAGAAGGTGCTCAGCCCGATCCAGTTCGAGGGGTTCGATCCCGCGACCGGGCGGGTCACGGTGCGCAACCGGCATGATTTTCGCGACCTGTCGGGCTTTGCGTTCGACTGGCGGGTCGAGGCGGACGGCGTGACCGTCGCGCAGGGCGCGTTGCCGCCGCTGGCCACCGCTGCGCGCGGTGTGGAAGCGATCGTGCTGCCCGTTGCGGGCGTGCCGCGCCGTGCGGGGGCGGAATATCTGGTGACGGTGCGCGCCCGTGCGAAGGCGGGGGCGATCCCGCTGGTGCCCGCCGACCATGTCGTGGGCTGGGAACAGTTCGCGCTGGGCACCGCGCCCGCCACGCCGGTCGTGCGACGCGGCACGGTGACGCTGGCCTATGCGGCGGACATGGTGCGCGTGTCGGCGGGTGGCGCGATGCTGGCGATTGACCGCAAGACCGGGTTGCTCGATCGCTATGCGCGGGGCGATATCGTGCTGGCGACCGGCGGCGCCCCCAATTTCCACCGCGCGCCGACCGACAACGACCTGGCGAACGGCAACACCGCGCAGACCGCCGCATGGGGACCGGTCGCCGCCAATCGCCAGTTGCGCGCGCTGACCACGCGGCGGCTGCCCGACGGTGCGGTCGAGGTGCGCGTCGACCATGCGCTGGGGGCGGGGGCCGCCGCCTTCGTCACCATCTATACGATGGCGGGTGACGGATCGGTCGCGGTGGTCGCCGACCTGACCCCGCTGAAAAGCGACCTGCCGCCGCCGATCCGCGTCGGCCTGTCCTATGCCCTGCCGCAAGCGATGACGACGGTCGGCTGGTACGGGCGCGGGCCGCACGAAAGCTATGTCGATCGCAAGACATCCGCGCCGATCGGCCTGTGGCGGGGCAGGGTGGCCGACCAGAACCACGATTACATGCGGCCGCAGGATACCGGCAACAAGGTCGATGTGCGCTGGATGGAAGTGTCGGGTGCCGACGCGGGCCTGCGCGTCGTCGCCGACCGGCCGTTGATGATGCAGGCGCTGGCGTTCCCCTATGCCGACCTTGACCGCCGTCCGCCGGGTACCCGCCGGTCGAGCGATATCGTGCCGCACGACCAGGTGTCGCTGAACATCGACGCCGCGCAATGGGGTGTCGGCGGCGACACGACGTGGAGCGCGACCGGCCAGCCGCACATGCAGTATCGCACGAAGGTCGAACCGACGCGGATCGCATTCCGGTTTGAACCCTTTACCGGGGCGGGCACCGACGCCGACAAGGCCCGGCCGGCGCGCGCGACGGAGGTGCAGTGATGCCGCAGGTGACACGCCGCGCCGCGCTGGCGGGCATGGGGGCGACGCTGGCCGGGGCCGCACTGCCCACGTCGGCGCGGCCGGCCGGGGCGTTCACGCCCGGCGCATTGTGGCCCGACGATCGCGGCGTGCATATCAACGCGCATGGCGGCGGCATGCTGCGCCACGGCGACCGCTGGTACTGGTTCGGCGAACACAAGACGCCCGGGACCGGCGGCAACGTCGCCGAGGTGGGGGTGCACGTCTATAGCTCGCGCGACCTGTATATGTGGCGCGATGAGGGGATCGCGCTGGCCGTGTCAAACGATCCGGCCAGCCCGATCGTGCGCGGCTGCATCATCGAACGGCCCAAGGTGGTGCGCGATCCCGTCAGCGGCCGGTTCGTGATGTGGTTCCACCTCGAACGCAAAGGGCAGGGCTATGCCGCCGCGCATGCCGGGGTGGCGGTGGCGGACCGGATCACCGGGCCGTACCGGTTCGTGCGCGCGGGCCGGGTCAATCCGGGGCGATGGCCGGTCAACGTCACGGCGCAGGACCGGGCGCTGACCGACAGCTATCTGGTCAAGGACATGCCCGGCGGCCAGATGGCGCGCGACATGACGATCTTCGTCGATGCCGAAGGGACCGGCTGGCATGTATATTCGTCGGAAGAGAACCGCACGTTGCAGGTCGCGCGGCTGACCCCCGACATGGCGGCGCATGACGGGCGATACTGGCGTGTCCTGCCCGGCGGCGCGAACGAGGCACCGGCGATCTTCCGCGCGCGCGGGCGCTATTACATGATAACCTCCGGCCTGACCGGATGGGCGCCCAATCCGGCGCGATCATTCGTCGCCGACCGGATCGAGGGACCGTGGGAGCCGCTGGGCAATCCGGTGCGCGGCACCGCGCAACAGGTCGCCACGACGTTCGGGGCGCAAAGCACCTTCGTCCTGCCGCTGTCGTCGCGGGGCGGGCGCGAACGATTCGTGTTCATGGCTGACATCTGGCGGCCGGACAACGCGATCGACGGGCGCTATGTCTGGTTGCCGATCGAATGGGAGGGGGACCGCCCGGTACTGCGCTGGCGAGACTGCTGGTCGCTCCACGCGGCATGAGGGAACGGGGAAGGCGATAATGCCTCCCCCCCCGGGGGGGTATTTGCGCCGCCGATGTAGAAGCGTTTGTCGTACAAACAGGTCAGCACCACGGCACCATTGCGGACCAGATAGGGGTCGCACAGCTCCGTATGGGGCGGCCGCGCCATCATGTCAGGGTGCGTCGCGCAACAGGTGTAAGCAAACACTTGAGCGGAATATATGGCGGCCCAGTGCCGCCCATGCCGGCGATGACGGTTGTGGGACGCGCGGTCATGCCGACCCAAAGCTTCGCCTCTTGCCATGCGCGTGTCTACCGCGTCTCACGGTCGTGCGGCTGACCTCGGTCGGGTCCTGCATCCCCGCGTCCTCGCCGGGATCCAGCCTTCACCATGACATTGATATTATAACGTAACGAACGATCGGCTGTCCGCCGGTCGAAAGTCGCCATGGGTTGTCATGCCACAGGTCGAAAAAGGGGGCAGGGCGCTACGGATCGCGCATTTCGGGGTGTGCAGCCCGAATCGCGCAGGATCACTGCGGCGGACATGATGCGTTGATCACAATTTGGCGCGCACCACGCCTTTGTCGTGTGATGCGCTGCGACCGTTCCGCCGCGCCTAGATGCCGCAGACCGGCGGCTCGCAACCCCGGAGAGATCGGTTTTCCAGCGATACGAACGACTTGCAAGAATCTTGCGCGGCTTTTTTGGTTCGTGTCGGAAAACCTGTTCATTTTCGACGCATTGATATTTTTGTACGACAAGTCTCGCGGGCCAGTGAATATATCGTATAAATGCAGAATACAAAAGTAACAGGGGGGAGGGGATCCATGGAGTCCCGGACGGTTGGCGCCGACATCGGTCGGCGCATGCTATTCAAGGCGGTGGCTGGATCGGCCATCGCGGGTGCCGGGCTGCTCGCGCCGACGCGACCGGCGGCCGCGCAGACAATCGGTGATATCGAATTGCTGAACCTGATACTCAACATGGAGTATCTGCTGGCGCAGTTCCTCAGCCAGTCGGTCGCCAGCACCACCGCGACCACACCGCCGATCCTCGTGCCGGTCGACCGCCTGACCGGCAATGGCGTGGCGGGCGTCCCGATCATCCCGGGGCGCGGCGTGACGTTCAGCGACCCGGCGTTGCGGCTGATCGTCAACGAAATGGCGGCGGACAATCGCAACCACCTGCTGCCGATCCGCGTCGTCATCGGCGCGCTGGCGGTGCGCCAGCCGCTGATGGACATTTCGGCGTCGGCAACCGCACCGTTTGCGGTGGCGATGCAGCGCGCGGGCGTCGTTGCGCCGGGGGCGGTGTTCGATCCCTATGCGAACGAGGAAAACCTCCTCTACGCGATCCTGTATCTCAAGAGTATCTCGGTGGCGGCGTATCGTGGGCTGACCGCGTCGATCAGCAACCGGGTTGTGGTGCAGAACTTCACCGGATTTCTCGGTGCCGAAGCGATCCACGCCGCCACGATTCGCAGCTACCTCTACAGCCGGGGAGCAACGACCCCGCGCCTGCGCGAAAATGCCGAGAGGATCGCTGCGTTCCAGCGTTCGCTGAACGGCGGACAGGCATTCCAGGGCGTCGCGCCGATCATGCGCGGCTATGCGGGGAGTTCCGCGACGGTGCAGACGTCCAACGTCTCGCCGGCCGCTGCCACCGGCGAGGCCGCGGGTCGTTCCGCCGGGCAGGTGCTCAACCAGCTCTATCTGACCGCGACGACGGCAACCTCGGGCGGGTTCTTCCCCGAAGGCGTCAACGGCACGCTTCGCACCAGCGCCAGTGCCTGAACTTGTAGGGATACCGACCATGGACAACGACAATATGGGCAGCGCCGTCGCCGAATTACCGGTCGTCGCCCGCCGCGCCTTCCTCGGCCGCGCTGGGCGGTTCGCGACCGTCGGCGCGATCGTCGCGATCGCCGCCTGTTCAGAAGGCGATGAATCGCCACTCGCCAACACGCCGACCCCGACGCCATCGGGCACGCCCACTCCCACGCCCGCAGCATCGCCGAGCATCCTGCCGGTCAGCGATGTCGATTTGCTGACGCTGATGGTGCAGCTCCAGTATCTCCAGGCTGAATTCTACGCGCGCGCTGTGCTGGGCGCGCCGCTGGCGTCGTCGCTGGTGACGGGCGCGGGCGCGGCGGGTGACGTCGTGGGGCCGCGCGCGGTCACGATCGCCGACCCTATCCTCGCCGATTACCTGCGCGAGATCGCGGTGGAAAAGATCGACCAGCTCGTGCGCCTGCGCGCGGTGCTGGGATCGGCGGTCCCGGCGCGCCCCGCGCTGAACCTGAGCATGGAGGCTGGGGGCAGCTTCGCGCGCTATGCCACCGAAGCGACTCCTGTCACCGTTCCGGCGACCGCACCGGTGCTGACCGACGTCTATGCCGGGCAGGATCAACTGCTGCTGGGCGCGTTCGTACTGGAGGATGCAGTGGTGTCGGCATGGCGCGGCATCGCCACGCTGATGACCAGCGCCGCCAACATCGACGTGGCGGCGGGAATGCTTGCGACCTGCGCCTTCCACGCCGGTCTGATCCGCAGCCAACTGTTCCTGCGCGGCGGTGCGACGGGCAGCGTGTTGCGCACCGCCACCGTCCGGCTGAGCGACCTGCGCGACAGCTTTACCCCGACGGTCGACGATGACCGGGGCGTGTCGTCGGGATCGGGCAGCAGCCTGGCCGCCGACATCAACCCGTCGGACGGCGAGGGCGAGATCTATGGCCGGTTGCCCAATCTGACGATCAACACCTTCTACATGACCCGGTCCGTCGCCACGTCGGGCGGGTTCTTCCCCGCCGGCCTGAACGGCGTGCTGCGCGAGAGCGTGTTCACATGATCTGACCGCGCATCGCGCGGTTCATCGGGGCGCGTCCAGCGCGCCCCGCCAGGATATTACAGGGGGAGAGAAAGATGAACCGCAGCAGCCTGCTCGTTCACGCATCGTCGTTCGCGTTCGCCATTGCCGTCGCCGGGGGTGCTCATGCCGCCGAACCGGTCGCCACGACCACCGCCGCGGACGATGCCGCGCAGAAACTGCCCGCAACGCCCACCGAAGACCGCGACGCGGAGATCGTCGTCAGCGGCGTGCGCGGCAGCCTTGCCAAGGCGCGCGACAAGAAGCGCAAGTCGGACACCATCGTCGACATCGTCGAGGCGGAGGATATCGGCAAGCTGCCGAACAACACCGTCGGCGACGTCGTCGCCTCGATCCCCGGCATCGCGGTGTATCGTACCGAGGGCGAGGTGAACGACATCCAGCTGCGCGGGCTGGGCGGGGTGCAGACCACGCTGGGCGGCACGCCGATCGAAAGCGGCGCGGACCGCGTCGCCTCGATCGCCGATCTTCCCGCCGACCTCGTGCAGAGCGTCGAGGTGTTCAAGACGCGCACCCCCGACCAGGTCGAGGGATCGGGTGCGGGCACGATCAACATCAACCTGCGCCGCCCGGTCGATTTCAAGGATGGCTTCACCTTCAGCGGCAATGCGACCGCGCGCTACAACACCCAGTCGAAACGGTACAACCAGGTCTATACCGCGATCACCAATTATCGCCGCGACACCGCGATCGGCGAGATGGGGGTCCAGCTGGGTTTCACGATCAACCACAATCCCTTCCTCGAATCGCAGGCGCGCAACGATCCGTTGGCGGCGGTGCAGACGCGCCAGGTCGTCGGCCCGCAGATCCTGCCGCAGCCGACCTTCGCGCCCAATCAGGTCGCGTTCTTCTACACCACCGGCGCGCGCACGACGCCCAGCGTCAGCGGGTCGCTGCAATGGTCGCCGGACGACGAGACGACGCTGATCCTCGAAGGCAATTACGCCAAGCCCAATTTCGACCGGTTCAGCAATCAGTTCTACCTGCCGGTCCTGATCCAGGCGGCATCGACCAACAACCTGCCCGCGCTCAGCAATATCACGCTGGTGCCCGGCACCAACCGCATGGCGTCAGTCACGGTGTCGCCGGTGACGCAGGTCGGACCAATCTCGTACATCTCCGAGGAGAACAACAGCAATTTCATGATAAAGGCGACGGGGCAGCGCGATACCGAACAATATACCCTGTCCACCGAAGTCGCCTATACCGGCGCGAACAACCTGTTCGAAGAGCTGGAGACGCGCAACAGGCTGGTCAACCGGCCGACCTATGACGTCGAGTTCGCAAGCGACAAGTTCAGGTATCCGATGATGAACCTCGTCTTCCGCGATCTCGACCTGCTCGACCCGACACAATACCGGTTCTTCGGGCTGAACCAGCGCGAGAACCGGTCGCAGAACCGCACGCTCGCGCTACGCAGCGACCTGACGCTGCGCACCTTCTGGAACCCGATCGAATACATCAAGTTCGGCATGCGCTTCGCCGCGCGTGACGCGTCGCGGCGCGAACGCTTCCGCAGCGTCGGGAATCTCCAGATCGAGCAATCGATGCTGCCCAAAGGCTTCAATAAGCTGGTGCCGATCGCCGAGGGGTTTTCGGGCACCGGGGTCGAGAACAACGCCCGCTGGCTCAGCTATGACCGGTTCGCCGCGCGCGACAATTACGGAGACATGCGCCAGTATCTGGCACAGTTCAGTCCCGCCTTTGCCACCGACCTCGTGCCCGAGCGGCCCGACCGCAATTTCGATGGCAAGGAACGGGTCGTCTCCGCCTATGGCACGATCGGGTATCGCACGAAGCTGTTGTTCCCGATCGACGGGCTGATCGGCGCGCGCATCACCAATACGGTGGTCGATAACCGGTCGCTGCTGTTCCGCAACGTGCGCCGTACCGTTGATGGCCTTCAGGTGACCGTCGCCGAACTGACGCAGACCAACGGATCGGGCAACTATCTGAACATCGAGCCGACGGTTACGCTGGTCACGCATTTCACGCCCAAATTGCAGGCGCGTCTGTCATACAATGTCGGCATCAGCCGCCCGAACACCGACCAGATCAGCCCGTTCTTCATCCTGCGCGACGATGCGGTCAGCTTCAATTCGGGCAATCCCGCGCTCGAGCCGCAAAAGACCACGCGCTACGATGCCAGCCTTGAATATTATTTCGGACGCACCGGCATCCTGTCGATCAACCCGTTCTACTGGAAGCTCGAAGGCAGTGTCGCGACGTTCGAGACGCTGGAGCTGATCGAGGAAAGCGATGCCACCCCGTCGCGCGTGTTCCGCCCGTATAATGCGGGCAGCGGTTATCGCCGGGGCGTCGAAATGCAGGCGCAAAGCTTTTTTACCTTCCTGCCCGGTCTGCTGCGCAATTTCGGGGTGTCGGCCAATTACACCTATGTCGAATCGTTGCAGGAGTTCGATCAGATCCCCGGTTCGCCGACCGGTGCCCCCGCATCGTTGCCGATCGCGCGGCTGGCCAAGCATGTCTACAATATCGCCGGCCTGTTCGAGCGCGGCACGCTGAACGCGCGACTGTCGTACAACTACAATGGAACGGTGCTGGATTCGGTCAACAGTGGTTTCCTGCGCGGATCGACCTATGTCGCGCCGCGCACATGGATGGACGCCGCGATTAACTATACCATCCCGCGCGGCCCGCTCGAAAACCTCGGTTTTTCGGTGCAGGTCCAGAACGTGCTCGCGGGCACGCGGCGCAGTTTCTACGGCTTTCCCGACCAGCCGCGCGACGTGATCTACATGGCACGGACCTATGGCGGCACGGTGCGCTACCGGTTCTGATGCACCGGCCGGCGGGGGTGGCGGGTTTGTGGCCGGCCGCCCCCTTGAACAGGCCGCGATCCGGTCGGCTCCGGCCAAGCCGGCCGGCACTATGGTCGGCGGCCGCTTCCACCGTGATCCGGCCTTGCGCCACGACCGGACGCGATGCGGCGGTCATGGCGATTGGCGTAGGGATCCCGGAGCAGCGCGCGCTAGTTTCATGTCAGGCTAAGCGCCGGCTCCGGGTAATATGACAACCGGGTTGGAGCCTGCGCCCGTTTGTTGCGATACTATTCGTCGCTCAGTTCGGAATGGCGGTTGAGGCTTTCCTGCATATGGTCCCATGCGCGCCTTGCGCGCGCGGGGCACGTCCATGCGCATGATCGCTTCGAGAATCGCCTCGTGTTCGGCGCGAACCTTGGCGGCATAGGCAATATGGGCTTCGGGCGGTTTGCCGCGCAGATACAGATTGCGTGGTGGCACAAGCCGCAGACCGAGAAACTCGATCAGCCTGACGAAATACTCGTTGCGGGTGGCGCGTGCGATGGCGAGGTGGAACTGCACATCCGCCGCCGCCGCTGCCGCCTGATCGTGGCTGACATCGGCCATGTGCCGGAGGGCCATGCGCATGGCGCCGATATCTTCCGTCGTCCGGCGCGCGGCGGCGAAAGCAGCCATTTCGGCTTCGATCGCCAGACGGGTTTCGAGCAGGCGGATGACGTCGGCCAGCTCGGACAATTCATCGCGCGTAACCTGGAATGCGCGATAGCGTGCATCGTCCGCCACATAGACACCGGATCCCTGGCGCGACACGACCATTCCGTGTGCCTCCAGGCGCGCCACCGCCTCACGTACCACGGTGCGACTGACGCCTTCGGATTCGGCAATGATCTTCTGCGTCGGCATCTGTGCGCCGGGTTGCAGCTCGCCCGCAAGAATGCCGGATTCCAGCCGCGCGTACAGCGCGTCCGCCATCGACGGCACCTTGACCATTCTGCCTCCCCTGTCGTCTGTCTCACGTTGTCGTATCAATATGAACGTCTGGCTGACAAAGGTCCAGCAGGGATCGGGACGGCCGATATGACCTTTGAAATCGCCGGATCGTTGGCCGCCAGCTGGTCTGAAGGTCGTACCTGCCCGCTCCGCCATCCGGGCGACGTTGATCGTCGAGCCTGCGACGCCGAGGGAGGCGTCCGTCGGTCAGGTCGACCATATCCGCCGCCGCGGTACCCGATACGCTGGCAAGGCCCGACGAAAGCGCGAACGCCTCGATCCCGGCGCCGACGCTACAGGTCGATCGAGGCGGACAGTTTGACGGTGCGCGGTGCCCCTTGCAGCAGGTCGGGCCGCAAGCTGTCGAACGCCGATGCCCAGTAACGGCGGTTCGCCACGTTATCGACGCCGGCGCGGATCGTCAGCGGCGTGTCTGCCACCACCGCGACATAGCGCGCGCCGAGGTCGAAGCGTGTCCAGTCCGGCAGCGACAGCGTGTTGGCGGCGTTGGCCGCCTGGGGGCCGGTATGGACGATCCGGCCCGTCAGGGTCAGCGCCGGGATGAACGCGGGATCCCATTCGACATTGCCGTTGACCAGATAGTCGGGCACCCCGGCGACCTTGCGACCTTCGTTCAGGCCACCCGTCTGGCGGCGCAGCCTGGCGTCGATCACCGATCCGCCGCCGATGATCCGCAGGCCCCGTACCGGTTCGGCCTGGATGCTGAATTCGATACCCCGGTTGCGCTGCAGCCCGGACGCGTCGAAGCGGCCGGCACCGGCTGGCGACGACAAGGGCGTGGCGATCGCGGTCGCCCGGTCGGTGGTGAAGAACGAGAGGCTGGCGGTCACCGCGTCGAGGCTCAGCTTGCCGCCGACTTCATATTGCGTCGACCGGGATGGGGGCAGGACCTCACCGACATTGACGATGTTGAGGCCGCCGCTGATCGCCGGGGCCGTCGCGCCCTGTACCAGCGCCTCGATGCGATTGGCATAGAGCGAGACATGGTCGACGGGCTTGATGACCAGACCGACCACCGGGGTCACCGCGTCCTTGCGATAGGCGTCCGTCTGCAACGACGTGAAATAAGAATAGGATTTCACGACGATCTGCTGCAGCCGCAAGCCGGCGGTCAGCAGGATCCGGTCGTCCCAGACACCGACGGTGTCGGATGCGAACGCGCTGGTCAGGCGCGTGCGCGAGATCGGGAACGGGGTATCCAGATTGCCGCCGGCGAAACTGACCAGGCTGGGTTCGGGCACCACGACCGGTGCGTAGATGTTCGTCGTGCCCGATGAATTCGCGTAAAATTCATAGGCGTTGCGGTTGGTCAGCCAGTTCATCGACCCGCCGATGTTGAACTCGTGCGTCACGCCGCCAGCGGCCAGCTTCACGCGCAGCCCGGCCTGTGCCGCCTCGTTGTTGTCGGTGCGCGGGATCCGCGATCCCGACACCGATGCCGTGCCGGTCGTCGCGTTCAGCAGGGAAAGCGTGCTGTAATAGCCGTCCTCCGACCCGTCACGCGCGCCGAACGCGGCGTAGACCATGGCGGTGTCGGACAGGTCGTATTCCGCGCGGAACTGGCCATAGACGTCGCGCAGATTGGTGAAATAATAGGGCTGGCCGTAGTTGGTGGCGGCACCCGGCACCGTCGGGATGACAGTGATCGCGGCGGGCAACGTCAGCTTCGGCCGGATCTGGTCGACCCGCACCTTCTGGTAGGCCAGATCGAGCGACAGGCGCAGCGGTCCGCTGTCGTAATCAATCGCGCCACCCAGCAGATAGGCACTGCGAAACTCGTCGTCGATCGCGACATCGCCGCGCCGGGCGGCGGCGTTGACGCGCACGCCCCATTCGCCATTGGTACCAAAGCGGCGGCTGACGTCGAAACTGCCGCCGACATGCCCGCTGGATGTGTAGTTCGCGGTCACACGGGTCAGCGGGGTCGTGCCCGCCCGCTTCGGGATCAGGTTGACGCTGCCGCCAATTGCGCTGCCGCCGGGGGCTGCACCGTTCAGGAACGCGCTCGACCCGTTCAGGACCTGCACCGATTCATAGAGTTCGGGGGCGATCAGCTGACGCGGCGTGATGCCGTACAGCCCGTCGAAGCCGATATCGTCGCCGGTCAGCGCAAAGCCCCGGATGACGAATTGTTCGGCGGCATTGCCGAAACCATAGCTTGTCCGCACCGAGGGATCGTTGTCGAGCACCTGGCCCAGCGTCTGCGGCTGCTGGTTCAGGATCAGCGCGGCGTTGTAACTCTTGATCGCGAACGGCACGTCCTCCGCCGGCTTGTCACCGAGGACGCCGACGTCGCCCCCGTGCGTCACGCCGGTTTCGTTCGCCTGCTGCGCGGTGACGACGATATCCGCGGCGCGGTCTTCGGTCCTTTTGGCGGCGCGGTCCGTGGTTGTCGGATCCTGCGCGAAGGCGGGGCAGGCGGCGGCCATGGTCAGGGCACCTGCCGTCAGGCGGAGAACAGCACGGGTCTTCATCACGGATATTTCCTCAAGCGCGCCGGTCGACCGGCGCAGGGGGTGTTCAGGTACGGCGGGCCAGCATGGCCCAGGGGACGGCCAGGATCGGCACGGCAAGTCCGACCCACGACAGGATGTCGCGCCAGCCATCGCCGGTCAGCGCCGCGACCAGGGCCACTGCGCTGGCCACTGCGATCACCAGCGGCGCGGCGAAGATCGCGCCGAGGCTCTGCCGTGAGCGGCGGTGCTGCGTCATTCCGCGGGCACGGCCAAGCCGCCGGTCTCGACTTCGCGGACATGCGCGGCCGCCGAGGCGCGGCGCTTGCCGAGCCACAGGTACAACCCCGTAGCCAGCACGACGATCGTGAAGATATCCAGCACCGCCCACAGGATCTTGAGCGGCAGACCGCCATAGTCACCGAAGTGCAGCGGGCGGGAGAGCGAGAGCGCCTTGTTGTACCACGGCATCGAGCGTGCGGTGGTGAAGGTGCCGGTTTCGGCGTCGATGAGTGCCGGCGTCAGCAGATGCTGTGTCAGCGGCGTGTCGCCCTGAAAGAACACCGCGTAATGATGGCGGGAGCTGAAACTGCCACCGGGAAAGCCGATGAATTGCGGATTGTTGCCCGGCAGCGCCTTGCGCGCGGCGGCCATGGCGGTGTCGAGCGATCCGTAGCCCGCCGGCGGCAGGGCGGCCTTGCCGGCATAGGCCCGCGTCATCGCCGTCAGCTCGCCCCGTTGCCACAGCGCGTTGATCGGCTTTTCCAGCGTGTTGATGACCCCGGTGACACCGACCACCGTCATCCAGGCCAGCGCGACCACGCCAAGCAGGTTGTGATAGTCGAGCCACTTGAGCCGCGCGCTGCGCGACGTTCGCAGCGTGCCGAAGGCAAGCTTGCGCATGAACGGCGCGTACAGCACCACGCCGGAGACGAGCGCGGCCACGAACAGCGCCCCCATCGCGCCCAGAAACAACATGCCGGGCAGCCCCAGGAACAGGTCGGTGTGCAGATCCAGCAGGACATGCATCACACCGCCGCCGTCCTCCTGGCTCAGGAATCCGCCGGTCGACCGGTCGAAGGTCATGGTCGTCATCTGCGCGGCGGGGGCGTCGGGCGTCGGGCCGGTGGTGATGGTCATCGACGGCTGGTCGTTGTCGAACGCCATGAACAGCGGCACTTCGCCCGGACGCGCGGCCAGTGCCCTGGTCATCATCGTGTCGAGCGACAGCAGGCCGGGGGCGTTGCCGGATGATCCGACCCCCGGCATCCCGAACCGGCCTTGGCCACCGCCCAGCCGGTCGATCTCGTCGCTGAAGATCAGCGGCAGCCCCGTCACGCACAGCATCAGCAGGAAGATCGTGCAGATCAGGCTGGTCCATTTGTGCACGAGGTACCACGTACGGATCGAGGAACTCGTCATGAAGAAAAACAGCCGGACCGTTGATATCAACTCGCAATAGCGCGGTAAGGGGCGATCATCGCCCTGTCAATTCGGTCCGCGTCCTCGCTGGGCCGTTCGTTGCGGTTGCACCATCGCCCTTGTCCGATAGACTGCCGCCATAATCGGACCACCGCCGTCACTGGCGCAGGTCGACAGGCCCTGGAGAGGACGGACATGGAACTGGATCGCCGCGCGATATTGGGTGGGGCAATCGGTGTCGCTGCAGCGTCGGCGGCTGGACAGGCCGTGGCGCAGGAGGTGGCGACGACATGGCCGCCGGCCGACCATTTCGCGCTATGGCCCGATCGTCCGCCGAATGCGCCGAAAGTCCTGCCACGGCCCAATTTCACCATGAACGGTCGGGCACCCCGGCGGGAATTGTGGCTGCGGGGCATCGCACAGCCGGTGGTGGGCGTGTTTCGTCCCGCCAATCCGGACGGCCGGGCGCTGCTGTCGATACCGGGCGGGGGATATCAGTTCATCTCGGTCGAGAACGAGGGCATCAACGTCGCCCGGACCTTCAACCCGCTTGGCATCACCGTGTTCGTGCTGGGCTACCGGTTGCCCGGCGAGGGCTGGGCCAATCCCCAGGACGTGCCGTTGCAGGACGCGCAACGGGCCATGCGGCTGATCCGCGCCAATGCCGGACGCTATGGCATCATGCCCGAAAAACTGGGTGTGGTCGGCTTTTCGGCCGGCGGCCTGCTTGCGGCGTCGATCGCGACCGCGTGGAACGATCCGGTCTATGCCCCCGTCGACGCGACCGATCGGCAGAACGCCCGACCGGCCTTTGCGGGGCTGGTCTATCCCGTCACGTCCGCCGACCTGATGCGGGTCGGCACCGGCCCGGCCGCCCGGTTCGATCCGGTCCGGCGGGTCGGACGCGACACGCCGCCGATCTTCATCGTCCACGCCATCGACGATCCGGTCGTGCCCTTCAGCGAACCGATGGCGATGCTGGTTGCCGCGCGGGAGGCAAGAGTGCCCGTCGAGGCGCATTTCCTGCAGGAGGGCGGGCACGGCTTCGGCCCCAGCTACCTGGCCGCCAGTCTGCCGGGGTCGGACTGGCCGGTCCTGTTCGACCGATGGATCGGTCGAACGCTGGCCGCGCCAGCGGTGCCGTCCGCCTGATCCCGTAACAGGCGCATGCCATCTGTCCCGGCGCGATCATCAACGGCGATGATCGCAGCCGTTCCGGATCACAGTTTGACGTTTACCCCGAAGGTGATCGTCCGTCCGATCCGGGTCTGGAACAGCGTGTCCTGGCGGACGCTGTCGGTGTAGAGCCGGTTCTGTTCATCGGTCAGGTTGGTCCCCTCGACGATCAGCTTGATCGTATCGGTCAACGCCAGCGAGGCCGAGGCATCGACGAACAGCGTGCTGTCATTGCCCTGAAGGTCGCTGCCGGGCGAGGCCGGAATGCCACGAATGAACCCGTCGCGGTAATTGGCGGTGCCGCGGATGCTGAACCGGTTGTCCTCATAATACAGCGTGCCCGACCCGGTGTTCTTTGACAGGCCGATCAGGTTGGCGGTGGTGGTGACGGTCGGCACGCCGTTGACGCTGGCGAGGATGTAATTGATCCGCGAGGTGACGCGCGTGTAGTTGGCCAGCGCACCGAAGTTCTTCAGGAACCCCGGCAGGAAGGTGAACGGCACCTGCGCGTTGACCTCGATCCCCTTCAACGGGCCGCCCGGCGTGTTCAGCGGCTGCGCGATGGTGAACAGCTCGCTTGGCAGCGTGTTGGTGCCGGCCAGCAACTCGTTCGGCAGGCCGAGGTCGCTGAACGGCACGAGCGTGTTGACGTTCTGGACGTAGGATTTCAGATCCTTGTAGAAGAACGCGGCGGACAGCAGCGCACCGGGACGGAAATACCATTCGATCGCCGCATCGAAGGTGTTGGCGCGGATCGGGTCGAGCTGCGGGTTCTGGATGCTGCCGTTGCGGGTCACCGCGTTGACGCCGCTGGTCGGGGTCAGCACGCCGAGTTCGGGACGCGCCAGCACCTTTGCGCCCGAGAAGCGGAACAGCAGATCCTCGACCGGTTCGATCACCAGATTGCCCGACGGCAGCCAATCGCTGTACTGCTTGTTCGCGGTGGCGAACCGACCCGTCACGCCGGTCGGCGAACCGGCCAGCGCGGCCGAGATGAAGCCGGACGACAGCTGGTCGGTGTGGACATAACGAACGCCCGCATCGCCGCGAACCCCGATGCCGCCGAGCCGGTCGTCCAGATCAAAGGCGGCCATCGCATAGACGGAGGTCACTTCCTCCAGCACGCGGCTGGACTGTGCCCCGCACTCGGTGCCGCAATAGCGTGTCGCATCGAGATTGAACGTGCTGATGAGCTTGTTCGGATCCAGTGACGCCCAGCTGGCCGGTGCGCCATTGCCCCACAGCGCGTCGACGCCGGTAATCTGGTTCGTGATGCTGGACAGCGTCGTGCCGGCCGGCAGGGCGCGGGTGATCGTGTCGGCGGTGAACGGGATGACGTTGCGCAGCGTGAAGTCGCTGCGGCGATACTGGCCGCCGCCTTTCAGCGTGAGGACGTCGGCGACCTTCCATTGCAGGTTGGTCTCGGCGGTCAGCCCGTTGTTCGTGTTGGTCGACGGACGCGCCTGGAAACTGTAGCCGCCGCGCACCGTGCCATCGGCCAGCGGCGGGGCATAGTTGAAGCGCGTGGGATCGGACACGTCAAAGCCGAAGCCGAGCTTGGGCGTATCGTTGCCGTCGCGATAGTCGATCGAGAAATTGGGTGTGTCCAACGCATCCATGAAATACTGGAAGCGTTGCTTGCCGAACGACTTCGCCTCGTTCAGCCCGAACAGCGCGGTGACGCTGAAACGGTCGTTGAAATCGTGCTTCAGGTTGAGATTGGCCTGCTTGAACGTCGAGGTGAAATCGTCGACCAGCCCTTCGGAACGGACGTCGACGCCGTCAAACACGCCGTAGACCAGCCCGCCCTGCGGCGTCAGTTGCACATCCTTGATCGACGTCACCGGCTGGCCGTTGTTCGCGGCCGACCGCCCGAACGAGATGGCCTCGATATAATTGTCGCGGCGCACGACATGGAAGCGCGAGTAGAGCAGGTCGAGCGAGATGTCGGTCGCGTCGTCAGGCTGGAACTGGAAACTCAGCGTGCCACCGATCCGCTTCTGCTTCTGTTCGGAATTCAGGTAGCGCGGGATGCGCGGGAAGAACGCGCCGCTGCCCGCGGTATTGGGCAGGTCGGGGCGGCGCGCGGCCAGCACGGTGTTGAACGCCGCCGTCGTGCTGGTCCGCGGCGTGCCGGGATAGCAGTTCGCGGCGTCGGCCCCCTTGCTGCCGATCGCGGGCGTGGCCGGCGCGAAGCCGACCGGCGAACAGAACAGCCCGTTGGTGTTGGCGGACAGGATATCGACCGCCGAATAACCGACCTCGCGGATGTCGCGTTCCTGATAGGCGACCGAGCCGAGGATACCGAACCGCCCGTCGGCAAACTTCTTCGCGACCAGCAGCGACGCGCGCGGGTTCACCTTCTTGGCCAGTTCGCTGTAGACGCCGCGCACGGTCGCGCTGAGCGTGAAGTCCTGCTTGCCGTCGAGCGGTTTCGGCGCGGACAGGTCGACCGTGGCGCCAAGCGAGCCTTCCTCCACATCGGCGGACGGGGTCTTGCGCACCGCCAGCGACGAGAAGATTTCGGTTGGAAAGACGTTGAAATCGAAGCTGCGGCCGTTGTTGCCACCGCCGTAGATGTCGGACGATCCGGTCTGCGACGTGCCCTCCATGCCGTTGATGCGGACGCGCGTGAACGCCGCGCCAAGACCACGGACCGAGATGTTGCGACCCTCGCCGCCATCGCCGCGCGCCAGGGCGACGCCGGGAATACGCTGCATCGATTCGGCCAGGTTGGAATCGGGAAACTTGCCGATATCCTCGGCGACGATGCTGTCGATCGCGGCGGTTTCGTTGCGCTTCTGGTTGATCGCGGTGCTCAGCGACGCGCGGAAGCCGGTGACCACGATATCGGTCATGTCGGCCGCGTCGGCCGGAACCTCGGCGGATGATGGCGTCTGGCCGGCGGGCGGTGCGGGCGGGGGAGGCGTCTGCTGCGCGGATACGCTGGCGGCGAACCCGGCCGACAACAGCGCCAGCAGGGACGCGCCGCTACGGATTCGGGTCGCGAGCTGTGGATGATTCATGGATATCCTCCCCTGTATGCATGGAAACCGTCTTGTGTGGTTTTCCACATTGTAAGACACGCAACCACATAGCATAGATTCGTCAAGTGGCTCTAGTAGTTTTTCACCGTGCTTCTGGTGACGACGGCACCGGGACTATCCGGCACAGGGTGGGTCAGCCTCCGGTGTTCCCCGATTGTCCGGCCACATCGCATCGTCGCGCCGCGCATACCCGGCGGGCGATTTCGGTTTTGCAGACCAAGTCTGCGTTTGACGCGGACATTCTCATCAAGTAGTTGCCTATCCCACAAAATGAGATGAAACACATTATCGAGTGTCGCGTGATCGTGCCACGTTACCCGACGGATCGGGGTCGCGGCGGGCAACACGCGGAGATCGCTCGACGATGCAGGTGACGTGCCTCGCTTGGGGCATGGGGGATGAGGAGCGTTGAGGGTGGCGGTTGTGACTTTGCCGAAGATCAAGCACGTCCGGGCGTTCGTCGTCCGTGGCGGCGGCGCGGATTATCACGATCAGGGCGCAGGCCACTGGATCGACGATCACATCGCCACGCCGATGAGCCGCTATCCCGAATATCGCCAGTCGCGGCAGAGTTTCGGCATCAACGTGCTTGGCACGCTGGTCGTCGAGATCGAGGCGGAGGACGGCACGGTCGGCTTCGCGGTGACGACGGGCGGCGAGCCGGCGGCGTTCATCGTCGAAAAGCACCTGGCCCGCTTTCTGGAGGGCCGGTCGCCGACCGAATATGAGAAGATCTGGGACCAGATGTATTTCTCGACCCAGTATTATGGCCGCAAGGGGCTGGTCGTAAACGCGATTTCCGGCGTCGATCTCGCGCTGTGGGATCTGCTCGGCAAGCTGCGGCAGGAGCCGGTTTATCACCTGCTTGGCGGTGCGGTGCGCTACGAACTGCAATTCTATGCGACCGGCGCGCGGCCCGACATCGCGAAGGATCTGGGCTTCATCGGCGGCAAGATGCCGCTCCACCATGGTCCCGCCGAGGGGCCTGAGGGCATGAAGAAGAATATCGCGATGATTGCCGACATGCGCGCGAAGTGCGGCGATGATTTCTGGCTGATGCTCGATTGCTGGATGGCGCTCGACGTCGATTACGCCACCCGTCTGGCGATCGCCGCGCACGAGCACGGCCTGAAGTGGATCGAGGAAGCGATCAGCCCCGACGATTACTGGGGTTATGCCGAACTGAAGCGCAACGTGCCCAAGGGGATGCTGGTCACCACCGGTGAGCATGAGGCGACGCGCTGGGGCTTCCGTATGCTGCTGGAGATGGATTGCTGCGACATCATCCAGCCCGATGTCGGCTGGTGCGGCGGTGTTACCGAACTGCTCAAGATCTCGGCCTTGGCGGATGCGCACGGCAAGATGGTCGTGCCGCACGGGTCGTCGGTCTACAGCTATCACTTCGTCGTTACCCGCCACAATTCGCCGTTCGCGGAGTTCCTGATGATGCATCCCGGGCCGACCGAGGTGGTGCCGATGTTCGCGCCCCAGTTGCTGGGCGAACCGGTGCCGCAGAACGGTCGGATGAAGGTAAGCGCGCTCGATGCGCCGGGGTTCGGCGTCACCCTGAATCCCGATATTCCGATGCACCGCCCGTACACGCATTGATGATGTATCTCTTTCCGAAAGATCCCGCATGAAGCTCTGCCGCTACGGCCAACCCGGCCAGGAAAAGCCCGGCATCGTCGATGATACAGGCGCGATCCGCGACCTGTCGGGCCTGATCGACGACCTGACGATCGACACGCTGAAGACCGCGTGCGCCGCGGATGTGGCCGCATTGCCGGTCGTCACGGGCACGCCGCGCTATGGCGTCCCGATCAAGGGCATCGGCAAGATCGTCGCGATCGGCCTGAACTACCGCGATCATGCGATCGAATCGGGTCTGCCGATCCCGACCGAGCCGATGATGTTCATGAAGCCGCTCTCCAGCCTGAACGGCCCGAACGACGACGTCGTCCTGCCGCGTGGATCGACGCATGGCGACTGGGAGGTCGAACTGGGCGTCGTCATCGGCAGGACGTGCCGCTACGTGTCCGAGGACGCGGCGCTCGACAAGGTCGCCGGCTATGTCCTGGTCAACGACGTGTCCGAACGTTTCAACCAGAAGCAGCGCGGGTCGCAGTGGAGCAAGGGCAAGGGCCACGACACATTCTGCCCGGTCGGTCCCTGGTTGGTGACGCCGGACGAGATTGGCGACGCGCAGGATCTGGCCATGCACCTCGACGTCAACGGCGCGCGGATGCAGACGGGCAACACGAAGACGATGATCTTCGACCTGAAGCAGCTTATTTCCTACGTCAGCGAATATATCACGCTGTATCCGGGCGACCTGCTCATCACCGGCACCCCGCCCGGCGTCGGCGAGGGCAAGAAGCCGGAGGCCGTCTATCTGAAGGCCGGCGATGTCATGGAGCTTGGCATCGCCGGGCTGGGTACGCAGCGCCAGTCGGTCGTCGAATGGCATCACCTGGGGGAGGGTTCGATCGCATGACCATCTATGGGGGGCGGTTTGCCGGTCGCTGTGCGATCATCACCGGCGGGGCATCGGGGCTTGGCAAGGACGTGGCGAAGCGGATCGTCGCCGAGGGCGGTCGTGTCGTTCTGTGGGATCTCGATCCGGCCAGACTGGCGACCGCGAAGGACGAGGTCGGCGCGGATCATGTCGTCGCGCTTGACGTGTCGGACGTGGACGCGGTCGTCGCGGCGGCCAGCGACAGCGCGGGCGTGCTGGGCAAGGTTGATATCCTGGTCTGCTCGGCGGGCATTACCGGTGCCACCGCGCCGGTGCACGAATACCCGATCGACAGCTGGAAGCGCGTCGTCGACATCAATCTGAACGGGGTGTTCTATTGCTGCCAGGCGGTCGTGCCGCTGATGCTGGCTAATGGCTATGGTCGCATCGTCAATGTGTCGTCGGTGGCGGGCAAGGAGGGCAATCCCAACGCGTCCGCCTATTCGGCGACCAAGGCGGCGGTGATCGGCCTGACCAAGAGTCTGGGTAAGGAACTGGCGGGCAAGGGCGTCATCGCCAACGCGCTGACCCCGGCGACGTTCGAAAGCCCGATCCTGGACCAGTTGCCGGCGAGCCAGGTCGACTACATGCGCGGCAAGATCCCGATGGGGCGGCTGGGCGAGATTCCGGAATCGACGGCGATGGTGTGTTTCATGGCGTCCGAGGAGTGCAGCTTCACGACCGCCTCCACCTTCGACACCTCTGGGGGACGGACGACCTTCTAGGCGCGCGACCGCCCCGCAACGACACCGCACCTCGGCCCGGAGAAGGCGATGACCATGATCCCGTTCGTCGATGCACATATCCATCTGTGGGATCTGGGCCACATCCGGTATCCGTGGCTGATGCCGCCGTTCGCCGAGGATGGTCCCAACGGCAGTGTCGCGGCGATCGCGCGGGATTTCGGGGTTGCCGAATACCGCGCGGCGCTGGCCCGCTGGAACGTCGTCGGGGCGGTGCATATTGATGCCGGGGCCGACCCCGCGCAGGCGCTGGATGAAACCCGCTGGCTTGAGGGCCTTGCCGCCGAACACGGCCTGCCCGACGCCATCGTCGCGTTCGCGGCGCTGGACGATCCGGATGTGGAGGCGGCGCTGGCCGCGCAAGGCGCGCATTCCCGCGTTCGCGGCATCCGCCACATCATCAACTGGCACAGCGATGCGCAGCGCAGCTACACGCCCCGCGATCTGACGCGGGATGCACGATGGCAGGCGGGTTATGCGCTGCTTGGCCGTCACGGCCTGTCGTTCGACCTGCAATGCTATCCGGCGCAGATGCCGGGTCTGGTGCCGCTGATCGCGCGCCACCCTGAGATTCCGGTCATCATCAATCATCTGGGGATGCCGGTCATCACCGATCCTGACGGGGTCGCGCAGTGGCGCAACGGTCTGCGTGCGCTCGCCGCGCTGCCGCATGTCGCGATCAAGCTGTCGGGCCTTGGCTTCATCGCCCGTGACTGGACGCCCGAGAGCGTGCGGCCGTTCCTGCTCGGGGCGATCGACCTGTTCGGCACGGATCGCTGCCTGTTCGCCAGTGACGCGCCGACCGACATGCTGTTTGCGCCGATCGACCGGTATCTCGAAACCTGTCATGATCTCGTCGCCGAGTTCAGCAAGGACGAGCGGCGGGCGATGTTCGGCCGCAACGCGAACCGCGTCTATCGTCTGGGGCTTGCCCTGTGAATCCGCTGCTCGGCGTCCTGTATCACTGGCTCGGCGGACTCGCCTCGGCCAGTTTCTACGTCCCCTATCGCGGCGTGCAACGCTGGTCGTGGGAGATCTACTGGCTGACCGGCGGTGTCGTGTCGTGGCTGGTGGCCCCGTGGTTCTTCGCCAGCCTCCAGACGCAGGATCTGCTTGGCGTGCTTGGCCGTGCACCGCCGGCTGCGCTGTGGTGGCCGGTGATGTTCGGTGTCCTCTGGGGGTTTGGCGGGCTGGGGTACGGGCTGGTCATGCGCTATCTCGGGCTGTCGCTCGGCATGGCGGTGGTGCTGGGGCTGTGCACCGTGTTCGGCACGCTGATCCCACCCGCCTTCACGGGGGAGTTTTACGACAAGCTGATCGCGACGACGTCCGGCAACATCGTGCTGGCCGGCATCGGCCTGACGCTGGCGGGGATCGTCGTCGTCGCCATTGCCGGCGCGATGAAGGACGCGGCGCTGACGCCGGACCAGAAACAGGCGGTCGTGGCCGAGTTCTATTTCCGCAAAGGGCTGGTCGTCGCGATCGGCGCGGGCATCATGTCCGCCTGCTTCGCGTTCGGGCTGGCGGCGGGCGAGCCGATCAAGGCGCTGTCGGCGGCGGCCGGCACCGGGCCGCTGTGGACCGGGCTTCCCGTCCTGTGCCTCATCATGGCGGGCGGCCTGCTCACCAATGGCGTGTGGTGCGCGTGGCTGATCGCCCGGAACCGGAGCGCGGTCCAGTGGGTCGGCCGGGTGACAGAGGGAGCACGACCACCGCTGCTGCGCAATTACGCGCTCAGCGCGCTGGCGGGCGTCACCTGGTATTTCCAGTTCTTCTTCTACACGATGGGCGAGAGCCAGATGGGGCGGCTGGGCTTTTCCAGCTGGACGTTGCACATGGCGAGCATCATCATCTTTGGTACGCTGTGGGGCTTTGCCTTTCGCGAGTGGAAGGATGCGGGCACGCGGATCAAGGCGGTCGTCTGGGCGGGGATCGCGCTGTTGCTGATCGCGACGATCGTGATCGGCTATGGCAACAGCATCGCGGTGGCACCGGTCGCATGACCCGCATCGCGCACCTGATCGCCGCCGGGTTGCTGGCGCTTGGCGGGGCCGCGCCGGCCACGCCGCCGGCGGTGGCTGACGCGCCGTTGCTGATGACGGCGATGCAGCTTCACGATCCCTGGATCGTCGCCGACACGGCCACGCGGACCTATTATCTGTTCACCCGCAACGAGGCGGCGATGACCGGCGATCCGCGCCTTGGCACGATGGTCTATGCCAGCCGCGACCTGAAGCACTGGACTAGGCCGAAGCTCGCCTTCGTGCTGCCCGCCGGCGTGTGGGCAAAGGCGGGAAGCTGGGCGCCCGAGGTGCACCGCTGGAACAACCGCTGGTATCTGTTCACGACCTTCCACGATCCCGCATCGCCGCTCGCGCCCAACGGCGCGCGCGCCACCTATCGTCGCGGCACCGTGCTGGCTGTCGCCGACCGGATCGACGGCCCCTATACGCTGGTGCGGAACGGCGAGCCGATCATCGCCAGCGACCAAATGACGTTGGACGGCACGCTGTACGTCGATCCGAAGAGCAAGCCGTGGCTCGTCTACGCTCATGAATGGTGGCAGACGACGATCGGCACGATCGAGGCCGCGCCGCTGAAGCACGATCTGTCGGTGGCGGATCCGTCGAAACGCCTGTTCGGCGCGAACGACGCGGCGTGGGTGGTCGGCCAGAAACAACCCGATGGCGACACCGTCTACGTCACCGATGGCCCGCAACTGTATCGCAGCAAAACCGGCACATTGCTGATGCTGTGGTCGAGTTACGGGAAGAAGGGCTATGTCGAGGGGCAGGCCCGGTCGCGCTCCGGCGACATCGCGGGGCCGTGGGACCAGCTCGGCCCGCTGGTCGAGCGCGACAGCGGGCACGGCATGCTGTTCCGCGCATTCGACGGGCGGTTGATGATGATCCTCCACCGCCCGTTCAATTTCGCACTCGGCAAGCTCTATGAAATGCGCGACGACGGCGATCGGCTGTCGGTGGTGCGCGAGGCGACCGAACTGGATGGCGAGGCGTATCCGACGCATCCCTGCACGCCGGGTCATTCCTCGTTCGACGGGGCGAAGCCGGGATGCTGATGCTCGGCGCGCAGACGGTCTGGCCGCTATGGGCCGATGCAGCGTCGGTGACGTTCGACGATGGCACGGCCGCACCCGACGTCGCCATCGTCACGGCGGTGAACCAGCCGGCGGTGCTCGGGTTTCACCCATTGGTGCCGAACGGGCGCGCGATGCTGGTGATCGGCGGCGGTGGCTACACCGCGCTGATGGCGGGCAGGGAAGGGGTGCAGGTTGCCCGCTGGCTGACCGGGCTTGGCTATCACGCCTTCGTGCTGCTCCACCGTTTTCCCAACGCGGCCAACGGCGTCGCCGCGCCGCTCGACGATGCGCGCGAGGCGATGCGCCTGATCCGCGCGCACGGTCTTGCTTCCGCCGGGCTGGGCGTGGTGGGGTTGTCCTCGGGCGGGCACCTCGCCGCCTGTCTGGCGGCCGCCTATCCCGATGACTGGACGCCGCCGGTGTCGCGCCATCCCGACCAGGCAACGCGGCCCGATGTCCTGGTGATCGGCTATGCGCCGGTTTCCACCAACGCGGCCGGCCGGACGATCGTCGCCGACAAGCCGCCGCTGCCGCCGGTCGAGAAGCAGGCGATGTACGACCGGCTGCAGCCCGACGCGCAGTTGCTGCCGTCGCCGCCGCCCGCGTTCATCGTCTATGCCGGCAATGATCCGGTCGTCCCGATCGAAAATGCGCGCCGGCTGTACGCGGCATGGCAGGCGACCGGCGGCGCGGCAGATCTCCACATCTTCGCCGACGCGCCGCACGGCTTCGCGCTTGATACGCGGGGGCAGCCGGTTGCGCTTTGGCCGATGCTCTGCGCGGCATGGCTCCGCCAGACCGGCTTCCTCGATTAACGACCGGCCCGGCGACGCGCGGGGTTACCGCGTGCCGGCCGCCGCCACCGGATTGTTGCCCCACAGCGTGTCATAGGACCAGCCCGACAGATCCTCGACCACGCGGGCGTTGTCGGCGCTGGAGGGGGTGCGTTCGCCACGCCGCAGATGCTCGATCTCGTCCAGCAGGATCGCGTGCGTGCCGGGGGTCAGGCGAAACCGCGTCGAAACGAGGACGCCGAACACCAGCATCGCGATCGTGCCCGCGCCCAGCACCGCGACGATCGCATGGATCGCCTGCGGGCTTTGTTCGGTCGCCTTGGACACGAAGCCCGACGCCTGCATGACCTGCCCGACCAGGATCACCGCCAGCGCCTGGCTCATCTTGCGCACGAACGTCATCACGCCGGCGAACGCGCCCTCGCGACGGCGGCCGGTGACGATCTCATCGACGTCGGCCATGTAATTGTACGTCGCCCAAGGGATATAGTTCAGCGCGCCGCGACCCAGCCCGGCGAACACCACCGGCAGCCAGAACAGCGCGGACGTCGCGGTATAGCCCGCCGCATACATCGCGAGGAAGATCACGACCCCGATCGCGAAGCTGAGCGCGGCGAAGCGGTAGGCGGCGGCCGGCGACAGGCGCAGCGCGAAGTTGATCGCCAGCACGACGGCGACCAGCTGGACGATATACGTCACGCCGACGAGGTTGGCGACCACCGCGGTCGACCCGGCCAGCGCGAAGATCACGAAATAGGTAAAGGCCGCGTTGTAGATATCCTGGCTGATATAGCCGCCCAGATACATGCCGAGATGCAGCCGGAACGCCCGGATCCGCAGTGTCGAGAACAGGTTGCGGTACAGCGCCTTGAAGGCCGCGCCGAGCGTCGGCTTCTCGACCGCCGCGATCTCGTCCAGCCCCGCCGGCCGCTGCCGCTCCCAGCTGAACGCATAGAGCAGGCCGGCCGCGCCCATGAACAATATCGAGAAAATGATGCCCATATACAGATAGGTGTCGGGCGAATCCGGCCCCAGATAGGCGATCAGCCAGCCCGGCAGGAATGCCGCCGCGATTGCCGAGCACTGCCCGCACAGGATCCGCGCGCCGGCGAACTTCGCCTTGGTCCGGTAATCGGTCGCCATTTCGGAGGCGAGCGTCTCGTACGGGATGATCTCCATGGCGTACACCATCTCGAACAGGACGTAGGTGACGAGATAATACCAGAAGCCCTGGCCCGCGACCCACATGATCGCAAAGGACGGCAGCAGCGGGATCGCGGCGAGGATGAAGATCCGGCGTCGCCCGAACTTGCGGCCCAGCCAACTGCGGCCGATATTGTCGGACAGGTGGCCGATCATCGGACTGGTAAACGCGTCCAGCACGCGCGCGACGCCGAAAATGATCGTCGCCTGCGCCGCCGACAGCCCGCAAAAGCTGGTGTAGAAGATCAGGATCCACGTCGAGATGACCGCCATCGACCCCGCGCCGAGCACGTCGTTCGAGCCGTAGGCGAGCAGATTGTACCAGCGCACCGGGCGTGATGGTGTCGTAGGCAGGATGGGCCGGGCGGCGATGGGGTCGGTGGCCATGTGCTCTCCTCAGCCCGCATTGTTCAGGCGGGGCTGTGTGGATGGGGCATTGTGCTCCTGCCTGCGCAGGCAGGAGCACGAGATCGTCAGATGTACGTGCGCAGGAACTCGGCCAGCGCGACCATCGCCAGGCTCTGGCCATAAGGCATCGAGGTGAGCGCGATGTCCTTGTAGAATTGCTGGGTGTCGCCCATCGCCGTGCCGAAGCTGACCTGCTTCAGCTCGCCTGCGTCGTCGATATTGGCGAGCACGCCCTTGACCGCCTTGATCCCGACCGCCTCGTAATGGCGCGGCAGATAGCCTTTGCGGACGCCTTTCAGGATGCCATAGGCGAAACCAGCCGTCGCCGACGCCTCCAGATAGCTGGTCGGGTCCATCACCAGCGTGTGCCACAGGCCGCTTTCGTCCTGCGTCTCGGCCAGCGTCTTCACCTGCGCGGCCAGCGTGTCGATCAGGAAGGTGCGCAACGCATCGCCCACCGGCAGATCGAGAATCTCGATGATCTCGGGGATCGCGATTGTCACCCAGCAATTGCCGCGCGCCCACAGCGCCTCGGCGAAATTGTGCCGGCCGTTGAAGTCCCAGCCGTGGAACCAAAGGCCGGTCTTCTTGTCGAACAGATACTTGATGTGGACCAGGAACTGGCGCTTGGCCTCCTCGACATAGTGCGGACGGTTCAGCAGCAGGCCGATCTTGGCGAGCGGCAGCACCGACATCATCAGCGTGTCGTCCCACATTTCGCCGGGATTTTCGTCATTGTAGACGATATGCTGGAACCCGCCCTCCTCGGTCTTGGGCAGGCCGTCGGGGGCCATCAGCCATTCGGCCCAGGTGTCGAGATAGGGGATGTAGCGCGGATCCGGCTCGCGTTCGTAGAGATAGGCGAGCGTGATGAACGGCGCGACCGTGTTGATGTTCTTGGTCGGCGTACCCTCGGCGAAGCGATCCTCGAACCACTGTTTGATGATCGCCAGCGCGCCGGCGTCGCCGGTCTGCTCGTAATAGCGCCACATGCCGAACAGGCCGACGCCGTGGGTCCATTCCCAGCCGGCCCAGCCCTTGGTGTCGATGACCCGGCCGTCGTCCAGCCGCAGCAGGAACTCGCCGGTTTCGTCCTTGATGTTGACCAGATTGTCCATCAGCTTGGCGATCGCGGCGGTGACGTCCGCGCGCGGCACGTTGTGGGTGAGGGCAGCCAATTATCGTCTCCTGTTGGGGCGCACGGGGGCAAGGCCGTAGTCGCGCGCCATTGTCTGGTAGAGGGTGATGAAGGCGGGATCGGCGTCGTAGCGGCCGCCATCGTCGTCTGACGGTGTTGCTCCGTCGGCTGGTGTGTTCGGTTCCGTAACGGCACCCGGTGCCTCGGCGGTGTTGATCCCCTGCGACAGCAGGTCCGGCTTCGGCCCTTCGCCCGCGTTGATCCCGTTCCGCGTGAAGATCGCTTCCTGATGCCGTGTCGGCTCCCAGATGAAGCTGCCCCAGCCATGCGGCTGCGCATGGACGAGGTCGTTCACATAGCGTTTGCGCGACGAGTATTCGAGCGCGAGGAAACCGTGATCGGGATAGGCTTTGGCGAATTCGGCAAAGGTTCGCGCCCAGTCGCCCTGCGCCTGTTGCTGATAGCAGGAGAAGCCGGTGGCATCGAAGGTCACGCCGCGCCGGAGCAGATTGTCCATCCAGTGGCGGACGATCGGCCAGTGCCGGCCAAGGTGGTTGTGTACCGCCACCCGCGCCGCCGGGGTCGCCGCGCGCGCGCCCGCGATTCCCGCCTTCAGCAGCATCGCGAACCGGTCGTAACCGCCCGCGCCGGGCACGCGCATATGGACCGCATCGGTCTGCGGATTGCCGGTCGGAATCGTCAGCGGCACGCGGCCGTCCGGCCACAGCATGCCGAACGTCGTCTCGTTGCCGATCACCACAAGATCGGGTGCGGCCCCCGCGCGCGCCATCGCCGACAGCGCGTCGACGGTATGCCGGTGGACCGCATCGACCAGTTGCGCGAACGTCAGCGCGGCCCACGCGGCCGGCTTGTCCTGATGCTGCGGATCGGCCCAGGTATCGGAATAATGCAGCGTCAGCGACAGGTGGAAACCGGCCGCCTTGATCCGCTTCGCAAACGCGATCGTGCGCGGCAGGTCGCACCACGGGCCGCCGGGCTTGCCCGACGAATAGCCCCGGGCCGGATCGACGAACAGCCGCAGCTTGATCGCGTTGAACCCGGCATCGCGCAGGATTACCAGCGGATCCTTCGCCACGCCGTCCGCGAAATACGTCGCGCCGGCAAATTCGTCCTCGGGGATCCACGAGACATCCGCGCCGATCAGATACGGCCAGGGTCGCGCGCCGCCGGCGGCCAGCGCGGGGCGGGGGATGGCGGCAAGGCAGGCCGCCGCGCCCGCACCCGCACCGAATGTCCGGCGGGTAATCATGGTGCGTTGCCTGCCCGCGCGGGTGCAGCGACCATCCGCACGGGCACGCCGCCCCTGACGGTGCGCAGCGACACCAGCCGGACCTGTTCTACCGCATCGCCCGGCTGGCCGTCTGACGTGACGGCCAGCGCCACGGTGTTGCTCCCGTGGTGGTTCAGGATGCCCTCTGGGATCGGGAAGACACGCTGCGGCCCGACATGGGCGATGAACTGCCCCATGTTCCAGCCATTGACGAACAGCAGCGCGCGATACCGCGCGACCGAGCGCGGCGTGGCGGTGTCGCCGAACGCCAGCGCAATCGTGCTGTCCTGCCCCTTGGGCAGCGCCAGATCGAACTGCGTGCGATACCACGTCGTGCCGGGCGTGACCGTGGTGGCGGGCAGCGTCGTCGCGGTCCAGCCGGTGTCGTCGAAGCCGGGCAGGTGCCAGCCGAACCGTTCGCCATATTGGCCGCCATTGTTGGCGGGGCCGCGCGCCGGATCGGGCAGGACTTCGCCGCCCTGCTTGCCCTGGATCTTCCACGCGATGGGTATGGCGAAGCTGCGCCCGCCGGGCGCCTCGATCGACGCCGAGATCAGCCCGCGCGCTTCCTTGTGATAATCGTCGGAATCGAGATCCCAGTTGTGGCCGTTGTTGCGGACCATCACGCTCAGCACATGTTCGCCGGGGGCCTGTGCCGATGCCGGCAGGTCGAAACGGGCGCCGCCAGTGGTGATCGGGCGCGGCAGGCCGCCGGGAAGCTCGTTCTGGCCGGCGAACACGCCATCGACCCAGACCTGCACCATCCCCGAACCGCCGCCGCCGTAGAACAGCGCGATCTGCTTGGCATCAAGGGTGCCGGTGAAGCGCCCGCGATACCAGACGTCGCCGTCGTGGAAGCCGTAAGAATCCATCGTCAGGTTCGGCTGGCCGTCGGGCTTTGCGGTAATCGTTGCAGCGCCGCGCCCGTCGATCGCTTGCCACGCGCTGTCGTCGAACCCCGGCTCGGCTTCCGGCGAGCCGTTCGCGGACCGCCAGCCGGTCAGGGCGGGTAGAGTCACGGGCGTCGGGCCGGCCAATGGCCGTGCCGCCACCCGGCTGCCGGTCTTCGTCGTCGTCAGCGCGACGGTTGCGCCGTTCCACCGTACCGACCGCAGGGCCTTGGGCGCCCAGAGTTCGAGCGGCGTCGCCTCGGCCGTGTCGCCGATCAGCGCGAGCGTGCCGCCCGTCGCCTTCGTCGCGCGCAGCAGCGCCGGTCCCCGCACCAAAACCGCGTCGCTGCCCCGCCAGTAGCGGACGGCCTCCGCCTCGTCGGCGAGGATCAGCGTCAGGGCCGGGCGTCCGCCGCCGGCGATCCGCACGATAGACCGGCCGCGGTGATCGTAATCGAGCCGGAGATCCCCTTTGGCCGCATCGAACACGCTGGTGGCTGCGCCCTCCAGCACGGTGATCGTCGGCGCGGATGCATAGCGCAGCACGGTCTCGCCCGTCTCGCCCGCCCGGCCGTACAGCAGCATTACGTCGTCGCCGTCGATCGTCAGCGCGGTCTGCAATTCCGACGTCGAATAGACCAGCCGCTGCCCGCCAAGGTTCACCCCGGCGACCAGCCATTTGGCATCGAAGCCGTTCAGCCGCGCCGGTTCCCCCTGCGGGAAGGTGTAGCGTCCGTCCGGCAGGTCGGCGGTGATCGTGAAGCGGTCGTCGGTCTGCCCGTTGGAGGGTTTGTGCGTCACCATCAGGAAGCGCGCGTCGCTCTCCGGGCTGCGGTTGTGATAGACCTGCACGGCTGGTGAGGACACCTGCACCGGCACGGCCGGGACCATGCCGGCGAGGTCCGGCACGGCGGCGATCAGCCCGCCGAGCTGCTTCATTTCCTCCGCCTTGCCGCGCACCGCGCGCGCTTCGGAAATCGCCGCGCCATAGTCGTAGCTGGTGAACACTACCGGCGCGGGCAGCCAGCCCCAGCTCGTGCCCCCGAACCCCATGTAGAAGCTCTGGATGTCGATGCCGTTGGCCAGATTGGTGCCGTAGAACACGCGCTGGAACCGCTTGCCACGCTGGACCGCGTTGCATTCGTACCCGCCGTTCGATCCCCAGTAATCGAACCAGCCGCCGCCAAATTCCGCCAGGAACGCCGGGGTGTCGGGCGAGGCCGAGGCACCGCCCTTCGCGCCGCCAGTGCCGTAATAGCCCCAGTCGGGCGCGGCCACGTTGCGGGTCGGCACACCCGCGACGGTGCAGGTGCCGCCGGGATAGCCATCGAACGCGTAGAGATCGCCCGGGCCTTTCACGACGCCCGCGACGGTCGAGCTTTCGGGCACCCAATAGCCGTTGCGCCCCTGATCGTTGTGGAACAGCGGCACGGTGATGCCGTCGGCGCGCGCCTTGGCATACAGGTGGTCCATGTAGCGGCGCTGGGTCGGGGTCGTCAGCGCCAGTTCGTTTTCGATCTGGTGCAGGATGACGCTGCCGCTGTGTCCCTTGCCATCGCCGTTGATCTGGTGCCGGGCGATGATCGCGTTGATCTGCGTCAGCCATTCGTCGACCGCCGCCAGATAGGCCGGATCGTCCGTCCGTGCGCGCGCCTTCTGGTTGACCAGCCAGCCCGGGAAACCGCCGCGCGACAGTTCCGCATTCACATACGGCCCGGCGCGGGTGATGACGTACAGCCCCTCCTCCTGCGCCATCGTCAGCACGCGTTCGACGTCGCGGATGCCGGTGAAGTCGTACACGCCCTGTTTCGGGCTGTGATAGCCCCAGTCGAAATACAGCGCGACGGTGTTGAACCCGCTCGCCTTCATCTTTTGCAGGATGTCGCGCCACAGGTCGGGGCTGGGCAGGCGGAACGGGTGGAACTCGCTCGACCAGATGACCTGACGCTTGCCGTCGATCATCAGCGACCGCGCGTCGTAGGATACGCGGCCAAAAGTCTTGACGGGGGCCGCAAGGTTCTCGGTCGGCCGTGCCACCTGCGCGGATGCCGGCACGGACATCAGCGCGGTGGCAAGCGCCAGCGCGATCAGGTGCGAACGATCAGTCATGGTGGAAGATCATAGGCAGCGTCCATTCGCGCGGGCGATTGTCCGGCTCGACCTCCATCAGCGGGGCCATGTAATCCCACCAGCGCTTCATCACCGGATGATCGGGCAGGGTATCGCGCGTGTTCGGTTCGGCCAGCTTCAGGACCGCGAACAGTGACAGCGTGCCTTCGTCGAGGAAGATCGAATAATCGTGAATGCCGCTCTCGGTCAGCAGCGCGGACAGCTCGGGCCAGATCTCGTCGTGGCGCTTGCGATACTCGTCGACCACGCCGGGCTTCAACTGCATCCTGACCGCATGGATCGACATCGCACCCCTCCAATCCACTATGTGGTATTGTTCTGTACGATTTGGTAAAGGTCTTGGGCGCTCAGGTCAAATGCTAACCGCGCCAGAGCGGCGTGCCGGTTATCGAAAGTCCAGTCGCATCAGCAAAGACGAACGGCGGGCGAGCGTCGGCTGCGGTCGTGGCGAGGTCCAGACGGTCGATCGTCAGCCTGCGTGCATGGCGAACCCACAGGCCCCAAGCAGGCAGCACGCCGAACATGCTGGGTTCGGGATAGGCACCGGCCAGTTCCTCCGGCCGGCGCGCCGCGTCCTCGGCGGTGCCGCCACCGCGATAGGACAGATGGATATGGGACAGCGTCAGATCCTCGACCGGGTGGCCGGGAAGGCCGGCGATCGTCGCGGCAAAGCGGTGGTCGATCCCGGTCGCGTCGATTTCGCTGAGCGTCACCCGGCGGATCGCACCGACGCCGGTACCCGCCGGCCCACGCCGCCGGTCGCCGATCCGCAGGAACAGCGGCGCGGTCGTCACGTCGCGCATGGTGATCCGCCGCACGACGACGTCCTCCATCACGCCGCCGTCGACCGTCTCCAGCGCCAGACCGCGACAATGGGTGAAGCTGCAATCCTCGATCAGGATCCGCCGGTAGCCGCCATTGCTTTCGGTCCCCAGCTTGATCCGGCCGGTCACCCGGTCGCGGTCCGGCGCAAGGAGTTGCGTCGTCCGGCGCGTACCGTCCAGCATGGTGCCAAGGTCATGGCCGGAAACCGCGCAGTGGCGCACGGTCACGTCCTGCGATGCGATGGCGCGACCCAGCGCGAAGCTGCTCTTGATGACGATCGCGTCGTCATTGGGGGTGTTCACGCGGCATCGTTCGACGACGGTATGCCGGACGCAATCCAGGTCGATGCCGTCGCGGTCGGTGTCGATGGTCAGGTCGTGGATATGCAGGTGCTGCGTACCCGTCGCGAGAATCGCGAAATGCCCGCAGCGCAGCATCGAGAACCCCGACAGGCGGATATTGCGCCCGTTCCTGAACGCGATTCCCTTGTTGCCAAGGCCGTTCATGCGCGTCGCGTCGGGTTCCAGCCGGGCGATCTCGGCCGCGCTCATCTGACGCATCGACAGCGGCCGCTCGCCGGTCTGCGCCTTCCAGCGCGCGCCGGGACCGTCGCGCGTCAGCCCGGCCCCGTGGATCAGGCCGGGACCGACTATCGCGACATCCTCGACGTCCTCGCCCCAGAACAGGCTGTTGCGCCAGTGGCTGTGGCCGAAATCCTGATACAGCTGCTCGCCATTGTCTTCGGGCAGGTCGTAGCGTCCGGCATGCCGGGCCGGATCCGCCGCCTCGATCACCGCGCCTTTGGCAAACTGGATCGTCACACGGCTTTTCAGACGGATCGAAAAACACAGATAGCGGCCCGGCGGAATGGCCACGGTGCCCCCGCCGGCCCTGGCGGCGGCGGTGATCGCGGCGTTGATCGCCGGGCTGTCGATCGTCCGCCCGTCCCCGCGTGCGCCGTGATCGCGCACGTCGATCATGGTCGCGGCATGCGCGGGGAAGGGGAGCAGCGCGACGCCGATCCCCAAGCCCAGTGCCCGACGCGTCACGGTCGAGGCACCGGTCACGACTATTGCAGGTTCACATACATGCCGCCGTCGACCAGCAGCGATGCGCCGGTGACGTATTGCGCAAGGTCGGACGCCAGGAACACGGTCGGTCCGACCAGATCGTCGGGCCTGCCCAGACGGCCAAGCGGAATCCGCTTTTCCATGTACGACCGCTTGTCCTGATCGGCGAGATCGTCCTTGTTGATGTCGGTCAGGATCGTGCCCGGGAACAGCGAGTTGCACCGGATCCCATGCTTGCCCAGCGCGATGGCGACCGACTGCATCAGCGAATGCAGCCCCGCCTTGGTCGGCGTGTAATGCGTCTGATACTCGCCACCGACCAGCGCCGAGATCGACGACATCGCGATGATCGACCCGCCGTCGCCCTGCTTCACCATCTGGTTGGCCGCCGCCTGCACCATGAAATAGGCACCGTGCAGGTTGACGCGCATCGTCCGCTCGAACGTCTCGACCGGCATGTCGAGAAACGCGTGGAACGGGCAGATCCCTGCGTTGTTGACGAAGACGTCGACCCGACCAAGCGCGGCGACCGCGCGGTCGATGAAGTCGTGGGCGGTCGCGGGGTCGGCCACGTCGCCCTGAATGGCGATGCCCTTGCGGCCAAGCGCTTCTATTTCGGCGACCGCGCTGTTCGCCCCGTCGACATCGCGCGCGAAATTCAGCGCGACGTTGGCGCCGTGGCGCGCGCAGCCGATCGCGACCGCCCGGCCGATACCCGCCGATGCGCCGGTCACCAGCACGGTCTTGCCTTCAAGCAACATGATAATCTCCTTCAGGTCAGTCGGTCCGCGCCTCGAACCCAAGCTCGCGGCTGATGGCGCCGGCGGTCCCGCGCACCTCGTCGGTCAGACGGGTCATGCGCTCGTCGCTCATATATTGCGCGGCACTCGACACGCTGATCGCGCCGACGATCTTGCCGGCGGCATCGCGGATCGGCGCGGCGACACAGCGGATCTGGTCCTCGTTCTCCTCCAGATCGAACGCGCGGCCGCACTGGGCATAGCCCTGCATCCGCTCGCGCCAGACCTTCGGGTCGGCCCTGGGTGCGCCGGCGGCCTGGTCCGCGTCGAACCGCTCCTGCCAATAGGCGGGCGGGGAATCGATCATCAGCGCCTTGCCAAGTCCGGTGGAACTCAGCGGCTGGCGATCGCCCACCCGGCTGGAAATCGTGATCCGCCGCCGTCCCGGCACCTTGTCGAGATACAGCGCGAAATCGCCGTCGAACACGCCGAGATGCACCGTATCCTCGGTCGAGGCGGCAAGCTCCTCCAGATAGGGGCGGGCGACCTGGACAAGATCGGCCTGCGCCTGCGCCAGCGTACCAAGCAACAGCAGCTTGGGACCAAGCCGGTAGCCCGCGCGCGGCGTGAACGCGAGGTAGCCGCGATCGACCAGCGCGCTCAACAGGCGATGCGTGGTGCTCTTGGTCAGGTCGAGTTTCACCGCCAGCTCGCTCAGCGTCAGCACCTCGTGACTGACCGCCTCGATCAGGTCGAGACCCCGCATGAGCGTCTGGCTGCCCGCGCCGACGGCTGCGCCGGCCGGCTCCATCTTGTCGACATGCGTCGTGATCGTATTCATCCCCACTCCATAAAACGGCCTCCTACATGCTGGCAATCGGCGAATGGCAGTCGCCCCGGATCGCACGGCAGCGGTGGAGGAATGGAAAAAATGGCCGGCCGCATGGGGGCGGTCCGGCCAAGGGGGAGGGATCAGAACTTGACCTGGAAACCAGCGAAGAAACGCTGTCCGGCATAGTAATATTCAACCGGCCGCGCCTTGTCGATGAAGCTGCGCGACGATTCCTTGTTGATGTTCTGCATTTCCATGAAGACGTTGGTATGCTGTTCGGGGAAGCGGAAGGTGACCTTGGCGTCGAGATATCCCTCCGCTCCGCGATAGATCGGGCTGTTGTCGAAATTGACATCGGCGACGGTCACCAGCCAGTCCGACCGGTAATTGTAGTTTACGCGGATGTTCAGCCAGTCCTTGTCATAGAAGATGCTGGCATTCGCGGTCCATTTCGACAGGCCGGGATAGTCGTCGAGCGGCTGGCCGGTGGCGACATTGGTCAGGTTGGTGCGGATCGCACGGGCATAGGTCACGTTGCCGCTGGCGCCGAAGCCGTCGAACGGTGCCGGCAGGAAGGTGAAGGCGGTCTGCGCGCTGGCCTCGATCCCGTCGAGCAGCGCGCCGAACCCGTTGACCGGCTGGCGCACCGAGAACAGGGTGCCGTCCTGGAACAGGTCGACGTCGCCGCGCGTCACGTTCGAGATCACGAAGCTCTTTTCGTACTTCTTGAAATACCCGATGCTGAGCGCGGTATCCTTGTTGGGGAACCAGCCGAGGTTCACTTCCCACTGATCCGCGCGATACGGCACGAGGTCGGGGTTGCCGGCGGTGCACGCATCCTGAAGCCCGGTGATATCGGTCACGTCGTCAAGACAGTTGACGTTGGGAACAAGGTCGGTCGGCTTCGGCCGGGCAAGATTGCGCGCCCAGTTGGCGCGGAAGGTCAGGTTCGGCGTGATGTCCAGTGATCCGTTGAAGGCGGGCAGCCAGTCCGTGTAGCTGTTCTGGAGCGAGAGGGCATTGGCGCTGGTCACCACGGTTTCGATGACCGCCGGGATGCCCGGAACGCCGGTGCCGGGGCGAACCCGCGTCTGGCGGCTGATGTTCGTGCCGGTGCCGGTATCGGTGGTCTTGATATAGCGCAGGCCGGCGTTGCCGCTGAACCGCATGCCGAACACGTCCTGCTCGAAATTGCCCTTCAGATAGGCGGCGGCGATCGTCTCCTTGATGAACACCGTCGGAATCTGCGCGAGGCCATCGGCGTTGCGGACGAGATCCTGGTCGAAGCCCGAGAGGTCATAGATCTGGCCGAGCTGGCCGAAGTTGATCGCCGGCACCGACAATTGCCCCGGCAGGCCGTCCGGCGCGCCCTGAAGGCCGGAGAACAGCGGCGCGCCGGGCAGGCGGCCCGAATTCGTGGCGATGAACTGCGCATATTGCGCCTGGGTCATGTAATAGGTGTTGGCGGCGCGGACGGCCGGCGGCGTGTCCGTCACCACGGTCGTATAGGAGACGTTCGCGCTGGTCTGGTACACGGCCGGAACCGCCGGGGTGCCGGTCGATGGGTTGGCCGACACGGCCGGCCGCAGCAGGCGCGAACCGCCGCCGTTGTAATTCTCGTATTCCTGCCACCGGAACTGGCCACCATATTCGATGCTGGTCAGGAACGGCAGGTTGGTTTTCCAGTCCGCATCCAGCTTCAGCTGGTCTTCCTTGTTGTTGTTGTCGCTGGGGCGGTACTGCACGGTCGGCCCGGCCTGGCGTCCGGGGGCGTTGATGCCGCCGGGCCGGACATAGGCGCTGGTCGATGCCGGGTCGAAGTTTTCGGGGAACACGAACACCGGAATGCCAAGGTCGTTGCGCCGGTCGATGGTGATACCGCCGATGCCGGTCGAATAGGCCAGCAGATTGGTGTCGTTGACGGTCCGCCCCGTCGAATGGGACGCAAGCGCCTTGAGCTTCAGGTTGTCGAACGTCCAGTCGAAACCGGTCAGGTAATAGCGGGTCTTCTGGTCGTACTGGAAATCGCGGCGCTGCACGCCAAGGATGTTGCTGGCGCCGTTCCAGATGGGGGCGGTCGCGGTACCGACATTGACCGAATTGACCGCGGTCAGCGCGCTGGTGACGACGTGGTTTTCACTCGTCGACGTACCGGCAGAAATCTGCGGGCGCGACGTGGCCCCGTTCAGGCCGACGGGTAGCGGCGCGTCGTAATTGAAGCGTTCGAACCGGCCGAGGTCGAGCGAGTAGTTGACGTCGTTGAACTGCTGCTTGCGATTGGTGATGATGGCTTCGGCGAACGCGCGGAAATTGGGCGCGAATTCGTATTGGACCTGCAGATCGGCCGACAGGCGCTGGTCGTCGATGCGACGCTGGCGCAGGCGCGGCACGGTCGGCACCCAGTCGAAGAACTGCGTTTCGCAGGCCAGCCGCCGCGCGGTCGCCGCGGATGCGTTTGCGCCACCGACACCGGCGCAGCTGCCATAGGTGTTGAAATTGGCATAGGCGGGGTTGGCGATGGTCTTTTCGTCCGACCGGTCGAAATCGGCGATCCGCTTCCAGTTGGTGTTGCTGATATAATCCTGGCGAAGCTGCTTCTTCTCGTAGTTGACGGTGCCGAGGAAGCCGAGGCCGTCGAGGAGGAAGCGCGGCGTGCCGACGATGGCCGTCAGGCGGGGGCGCCATTGCTGCGCGGTATCGAGATGCTGGGCCGAAACCACGAGGCTGGCCAGCGGCTTCAGCAATTCGAGCGGACGCCGCGTCTCCACGCTGACCGTGCCGCCAAGACCGCCCTCGGTCAGATCGACGGTGTAGCCCTTGTAGACGTCGATCGACTTGACGAGTTCGGTCGCCAGATCGCGAAGGTCACCCGACCGGCTGCCATCGGCGCTGGCCTGGGTGACGCCGTTGATCTCGACGCGGTTCAGATCCGGCTCGACGCCGCGGATCGACACCGCCTGCCCCTCGCCGAAATCACGGCTCAACTGCACGCCGGTGATGCGCGCCAGGGAGTCGCCGATATTCTTGTCGGGGAAGCTGGCGATGTCGTCGGCGACGATCGAGTCGACGACAGTGCCGGCCTTGCGCTTGCGGGCGATGGCGGATTGCAGCGACGCGCGTGTGCCGACGACCAGAATATCCTCGGTGGTGGCCTCGTCGAGTGCGGTGGTATCGGGGGTCGTCGTGTCGGGGGTGGGGGCCTGCGTGGTCCGGGGCGCGGTGGGTGCAACCGGTGTCACCGGCGGGGTGGTTTGCGCGGTCGCCGGTGCGGCGCATCCCAGCATGATTGCGAGCGCGGACGTGGTGATCGCCAGATTGCGGGCCGACCCGTTGTGAACTGTCATGATGTTCTCCCCCCTGAGACGTGCCGGACGGCCACATTCGGGCGCTGGTCCGGTGCTGATACCTGGATGCTAGACGGCGGCTCGCGATGCCGCGGCGGTATCGCATCGTATCGTGCGATCGGTCGGTCGGGCATTTCGGGTGTCGGGCCGTGTCATCATCATCCCCTAATCTCGACGCGGTCATTACCGTCGCCTGCACCGGCGCGCTGACCGGCGAAAACCACATTGTGAGGCTCTGTTCCGTTATTAGTTTGCCATTTACTGAAGGGCAATCATAATAATTGGGATAAACAGTATAAACGGGCCGGCCCCGTGGGAGATGATGATGACGCGATGCCGCAACGCCGTGCTGGGACTGATGATCGGGACCTGTGTGCCTGTCGGGGCGGCGGCGCAACCGCGCCCGGTCGAACGGCTCGATCGCGGCATCGTCGCGACGCCGGCGCGGGGCGGCGGCTGGCTCGTCAGCTGGCGACTGCTGCGCGACGATCCGTCCGCGACCCGCTTCGACGTCTATCGTGATGGCCGCAGGATCACGACGCGGCCGATTGCCGATGCGACCGCGTTCGTCGACCGCAACGGCAGCGCCAAGGCGCGCTATACCGTGCGCGCGGTCGGAGCGGGGTCGGCCGAAGCGGGCGCGGCTGCGCGGTCGGACCGGCTGGCGCTGATGGCACCGCAAGGCTATCTGTCGATACCCCTGACACCACCGCCCGGCGGCACGACGCCGGATGGCGAGGCCTATACCTACACCGCCAATGACGTCAGCGTCGGCGATCTCGACGGCGATGGGCGATATGAAATGATCCTGAAGTGGGATCCAACTAACAGCCACGACAACAGCCAGGCCGGCTATACCGGCAGCGTGTTCGTCGACGCCTATATGCTCGACGGCAAGCGGCTGTGGCGGATCGACCTTGGCCGCAACATCCGCGCCGGCGCGCATTATACGCAGATCCAGGTCGCCGATTACGATGGCGACGGCCGCGCCGAGGTGGCGATTAAGACCGCCGACGGTACCGTGGACGGCACCGGCGTGGTGATCGGTGATGCGAACGCCGACTGGCGCGGTCGTGACGGCGAAGTGCCGCAGCCGGACAGGACCGGTGCCAAGGTGCTGGCGGATGGCACGAAGGTCGCGCCGCTGGTCGGTCGCATCCTGAAGGGACCGGAATATCTGACCGTGTTCGACGGCCGCACCGGCCGGGCACTCGCCACCGCCGCCTATGACCCGCCGCGCTATCCCGGCGGCAATCCGACGTTCGAGCAGATGCGTGACACTTGGGGTGACGGCTATGCCAATCGGTCCGACCGGTTCCTAGCCGGCATGGCCTGGCTCGACGGGCGGCTGCCGAGCATGATCTTCGGTCGCGGCTATTATGCCCGCAGCGTCGTCGCGGCCTGGGACTATCGCGGCGACAAGCTCGTGAAACGCTGGCTGTTCGACAGCGCCGCGCCGGGCAACGCCGACTATGGCGACCGGGGCAATCACCAGTTGAGCATCGCCGATGTCGACGGCGATGGCCGCGACGAGGTCGTCTATGGCTCGATGGCGATCGACGACGACGGCAGGGGGCTGTGGACCGTGCCGTTGTTCCACGGCGACGCGATGCATGTCGCCGATCTCGATCCGCTGCGGCCGGGCCTGGAGAAATGGGGCGTCTTTGAACAGGTGAAGACCAATGGCGGCATCGGATCGGCCCTGCTCGACGCGCGCACTGGCCGCGTCTTGTGGTCCAAACCCGCCGAAACCGACACCGGGCGTGGCCTCGCCGCCGATATCGACCCGCGCCATGTCGGGGCGGAGTTCTGGGGATCGAACAGCCGCGAGTTGTTCGACGTGAAGGGCAATGCGATCGGCCCCGCACCGCGCCAGACCAACTTCGCGCTCTACTGGGACGGTGACCTGTTGCGGGAATTGCTGGACGGGACGACGATCAGCAAATGGGACTGGAAGACCGGGACGGCGGTGCCGCTGCTGCATCCGGACGACGTCGCGTCGAACAACGGGACCAAGGGCAATCCGGCGTTGCAGGCGGATATTCTGGGTGACTGGCGCGAGGAGGTCGTTTGGCGATCGGCGGATAACCGCGAACTGCGTATCTATGTCACGCCCTATCCGACCCGGCATCGCCTCGTGACGCTGATGCACGATCCCGTCTATCGCGCCGGTATCGCGTGGCAGAACACCGCCTACAACCAGCCGCCGCATCTCGGTTATTTTCCGGGCAGCCTGACGCCCGCCGACACCGCAGACTGACGGCGGATCGTCCTCACCCTGCCGGCCGGCTGCGGCGGGGAAGGGTAAGGGCGGTCGTTACGGGCGACCGTCGGTCACCGGGCCGGCTTGCCCGTTTCGACCGCGTAGATCGCGGCCTTCCCCTCGATATTGGCGCGAAAGATCAGCCATTTGCCGTCGGGCGAGAAGCGCGCGTTCGGCTCCAGCTTGTAATCCTGCCGGCTCATGTCGACCAGTTTCTCGGTCGCGAAGGTGCCGGGTTCGATCAGGGCGTCGGCATTGTCGGCGCGAATCCCGGCGACATCGGGCACCGCGCGCGGGCGGAACAGATACAGCCACTTCGCGTCGGGCGCGCGCGCGACCATTTCGCTGTCACCGCCATCGCCGGAAAACAGAGTCTGGTCGGCCGACACATTGTAATGCACCGACCATTCGTTGCGCTCCAGGTGATACCAGCGGCGCTTGGCGGTCGCCACGTCATAGCCGGCCAGCCAGAAATCCTCGCCGCGCGGTGTCTGCAAGTCATACCAGATGGTCTTGCCATCGGGTGACCAGAACTCGTGGCCGGCAATCTCCATGTTCATCGTTCGGGTGTGGACCTTCGTCTTCTGGCTGCCATCGGTGCGCACCGTCCAGATCCGGTCGACCCGGTGCCACGGCCCCTCATGGCAATACATCAGCAGCGTCGGGTCGGTCGGCGAGAATTGCAGGTGGTTCAGCCAGTCGGTCGATTTCACGATGCTGCGCCGCGCGCCGGTCTTCACGTCGACGGTGAAGATCTCCATCGGGATCCGCGCGTCGAGCCGCTGGTTCAGACGAAATTCCTTGGCATCGGCATAGGTCATCGGCCGCCCGTCGGGCCAGTTGGCGGCATAGGCGGTCTGCCCGGTCCTGATGTCGACGCCGGCCGCATTCGGCTGAAGCGGCATGTCGCGCGCTGCAATCTGTCCGGCCAACAGGGTTTCGTCGGCGTTGATCGTGTCGATCCGGCTGCCCTTTGGCACGTCGGCGATTTTCCGCACCTTGCCGGTGTCGATGTCGGCGGCGTAGATCGTGACCGGCGCATCGGCACCGCCCTTGCCCTGTTCGGAGAAATAGGCGGTGCGCGTCGTGTGGCCGGCGAACAGCAGGTGCAGGCCCGGTCGGCGCAGCAGGGGCTTTACCGTCCAGGACTTCGTGTCCGCCACCGATATCCCGTCGGCGGTCTGGAAGATCATCCGGTCGCCCTGCGGCGTGTAGGCATTGTAGTTGAAATACAGCGCGTAATTGCCCGGTGCATCGGACAGCCGCAGGATGCGGTGGCCGGTCTTCGCGTCGATCCATGACGCTGGCTTGGCCGTGACCTGGGCCGCGACCTGGGCCGTGGCCGGGGGCGTTGCAACGACCAACGCCAGACCGAGACTGAGTGTATGTTTCCGCATCGTCATTCCGTTCATCAGGCGGGCCAGCCATGGTCGCGCGACCAGGCCAGAAAAAGCTCCATCCACGCCACCGGCGATCCGTCGCGGTGCGCGGCGGGCGGACCGTGGCCGCCCTTCTCGAAGATCATCAGTTCGGCCGGTATCTTCGCGGCATGCAGGGCTGTGTACATCAGCACGCTGTTACGCATCGGCACGACCGGATCGTCGCCATTGTGCGCCACGAAGGTCGGCGGCATGTCGCTGCCCAGACCGATCTGCGCGGAATAGCGTTGTTGCCAGTCGGGGTCGGCGGCATGGCTGCCGAGCAGTTCGCGGCGCGACTGCGCGTGCACCCCGTCGTCGAGCATCGTCACCACCGGGAAGAACAGGCCGGCGACCACCGGGCGGGCCGACAACCGGTCCACGGGATCGACCGGCGTATAGGTCGACATCGCCGATCGCGCCGCCAGCCGCGCGGCGAGATGCCCGCCCGCCGAAAACCCGGTGACGGCAACGCGCGCCGGATCAATGGTCCAGCGCGTGCCGGCACCCGCGCGGATGATACGCATCGCCCGCTGCGCATCCTGCAACGGCGCATCCGGCCCCGCGGCCCAGTTATCGTGCGGCAGCCGGTACAGCAGCTCGAACGCGGTGATGCCGCGCGCTGCGAAGTCGCGGGCGATGCCGCCACCCGTCCGCCCTACCGCGACGCGGGCATAGCCGCCGCCCGGACAGATCAGCACGGCCGCTCCCGTCGGTCGTGCGGGGCGCACGACGGTGAGCATCGGCGTCGCGACATGCGGCCAGGCGATATCGTCCGCTCCGCCGGTCGGCGATCGCCCGACCCATGCGTCGACGACCGCAGGGGTCGGGCCGCCGGGTGCCGCACCGGGCCAGATCGGAAAGCGTTCGACGGGTGGGGCATCTGTTTGTGCGAGTGTTTGTGCGAGCGCGGGCAGCGGGATCAGACTGGCGAGGGTACCCGCAAGGATCGTTCGGCGTGTCGTCATGTCAGTTCCCGTCCGGTCGGGTTGAATCGTGCGCCACGCTGGGCGCGAGCCGGAACGTCGCGGGGTCGGGCGGACGGCCGGCATCGAACGCCGCCAGATCCGGCCTGAGATGCGCGGCCAGCGGCAGTTTCGCCGCCGCCATGCCCGCCGCCACCGCACGCGCGAGCACCCACGCGCCGTAATTGTCGTGATGCGTGGCGTCCTTGCCGCCGTCGTTGAAGGCGAGCGGCGCACGCGTCGGCCCCAGCGCCTCGTAAAAGCGGATTGACGCCATGTTCAGGTCGATCACCGGCACGCGCAGGTCCGCACCGACTGTCTTCACCGCCGCCGCATAGTCGGCCAGCGTTGGGCGGATGGCGGACCCGGTCCACATCCGCCGCTCGGGCGAGGTCACCAGGACCGGCGTCACGCCGCGCCGCCGGAACTCCGCGATCCATGCGCGCAGATAATCGCGATAGGTCGTCTCGGCGGCGGCATAGGTCTGCGGCCACTGCGTCTTCTGGTCATTGTGCCCGAACTGGATCAGCGCCCAGTCGCCCGCCTTCGCGGTTTCCAGCACCTTGGCAAAGCGAAGCTCGGTCATGAACGACTTCATCGTCTCGCCCGATTCCGCGTGATTGGCGACGGCGACATCGGGACGGAAGAAGACGGGCAGCATCTGCCCCCAGCTTGCCGCCGGTTCGGCCGGCTGGTCGGTAACGGTGGAGTCGCCCAGCAGGAACACGGTCGGCACCGTCACCGGCTCGACGGTGATCGCGGTGACGCCGGGCGCGGTGCCAAGCATTTCCAGTGTCAGCCTGTCGTCCCAGCTGAACGACCCGCGTTCGCGCGGTTTCAGCAGCACCGCCGTGCCGCCCGGCGCGTTGACCGGCGGCGGGGCAAGCGTGGCATCGCGGACGTTGACCACAAAGCTGCGCATGACCGTTCGCCCGGCGGGTACAACGACACGGTCCAGCATCAGCCGCCGCGACTCCGCCTTGATCGTCGTGTCGGTGCGGATGTCATCGCGGCCCAGCGTCACCGTGACGCGGTAGTTGCCGGGCGGCACCGCGACCGAGAACAGCGCGGGGTTGCCACCTTCGAATCCGTAGCCATCGGCATAGGGGCGACCGGCGGGAACGGCGACGGCGTCCTTGGGGGCCGGCTTGCCCGCGAAAACGAAACGCCGTGACTGGCCCTCGGCCGGACCAGCCATCAGCGCGGCCCCCAGAACCAGCGCACCGATCAGCCGCACGACGGGCCGCCGGCCGGTGTCGCCCGCGTCAGCGCAGGCGTCCCCGGCATGACATACCGCGCGATCGGCAGCTTCAGTCGGTGCAGTCCGGTCGCCACCAGATCGGCGATCCGCCGAGCGCCGATCTCGCTGAAATGCGTATCGTCCGTCACCCCGGCGGGATAGCCGGGCGCACCCGCCGTGCCGGTATAGTGGAGATAATATCCCTTGGCCGCATCGGGGCCGGCGGCCTGCACCAGCGCCTGCGATGTCCGGCCCAGGTCGATCAGCGGCGTCCGCGTTTCGCGTGCCACCTGTCGCGCCGCCTCGGCATAGGTCGGGAAGCTGGGCTGTTCGATCCCGTCCCTGAAGTCGCGTCGCGCGACCGGCGTCAGGATGACCGCCTTCGCGCCTGCCCGTCTGGCAACGTCGAGGAACCGGCGCAGGTTCGCGCGATACTGGTCGATGCTGGTGTAGCGTTCGGGTTTGTCGATGCTGGCGTCATTGTGGCCGAACTGGATCAGCAGGGTATCGCCCTTGCGCAGGTCTGTCGCGATCGTGTCCAGCCGGCCTTCGCGAATGAAGCTGTTGGTGCTGCGACCGCCGATCGCGCGGTTCACGATTTCGACGTTGGGGGCGACAGCGCAGCGCAGCATCGTGCCCCAGCCCGATTGGGGATAGCGATCCGCCTTGTAATCCTGTGCGGTCGAATCGCTGGCAATGAAAATCCGCATCGGAGGCGGAGTCGCGCCACCGATCACCGGTGCGACCAGAGCGATCGCCATCAGCACGCCGTTTCTCACGCCCACTCTCCTGCCTTTTATGTCCCGCATGATGCGACGCGATCCCGCCAAGCGCAACTGCCCGGCCGATAAATATTCATCATGTGAAATAGTGCGCTAATATTCGGGATCGTATTGGCGGTCGCGCAATTGCCGCCTAGAAGACCCATCAGCGCGGCGACAGCGCGGGGAGGGGAACGACATGCGCGTCATGGCATGGATTTACACAGCGGCGCTCGGGCTTCCGGGTTCGGCCACCGCGATGATGGCGCATCCGCCCTCCGCCGGCCCGATCGCTGCCGACCGCGTGTCCGACGACTGGGTGGTCGAGGCCGAAGATCCTGCCGCGCGCGTCACGCAGCATCGCGGCGTCATCGACATCGACACCCCCAAGGGCCTGACCCTGTGGTGGCGCCGGCCGGTCGCGGCGCCGGTCGTCATCCGGTTTCAGGCGATGGCGGTGGCGCGCGGCGGCGCGAACGACCGCGTCAGCGACCTCAACGCCTTCTGGATGGCACGCAATGACGATGGCGGGTCCGTGCTCGCCCGGCGGCGCAGCGGCGCCTTTGCCGACTATGACACCCTGCGTACCTATTATGTCGGCATCGGCGGCAACCGCAACACCACCACCCGCTTCCGCCGCTATGTCGGGCGCACCGGCGACCGCCCGTTGCTGCCCGGCCATGACAAAAGCGACGAGGCCGACATGCTGCGGCCCAACCGCTGGACGACGATCCGGCTGATCGCGGACGGGCGGACGATCGCGGTCGAGCGGGACGGTCGCCGCCTGTTCACGCTCGATGATCCCGCACCCTACACCGCCGGCCATTTCGGCCTGCGCACGACGTGGAGCCACCTGCGTATCCGACGCCTGTCGATCACGCCCCGCTGACCACGGCCTGCTGATGGAGACGACCATGACCGTTCTGAATCCCACGCGTCGCGACACGCTGAAGGCCGTTTTGCTCGGTGGCGCGACCGCGATGCTGCCGGTCCGTCTCGATGCCGCACGCGTGCCTGCGTTCCGGCCGGCACCGATCCGCTGGATCGACGGTGCCGCGCCGGCGATGCACACCGGCCAGACGTTCGGCGTCGCCTGGCCGCGCGGCGTCCTGAAGCGCGATACCGCGCTGACGCTGCGCACGGTGCGAGGGGTCGGTGTCGCGTCGCAGACCTGGACGACGGCAAGCTGGCCCGACGGCTCGATCAAATGGAGCGCCCACGCGCTGGCCGCCGATGTCACGCCCGATGGCCTGATGGTCACGCGTGGTCGCGGGGTCGCGCCGCAAAATCCGGTAACCGTCACCGAAACCGCCGATGCCGTCCGCGTGCAGGTCGGCGACCTGCGGTGGGAGATCGGCCGCACCGGTGCCGCCCTCGTTCGGTCGGCGACCCAATCCGGGCGCGCCGTGCTCGGACACGTCACCCTCGTCGGGTCGGTCCGATCCGACCCGCTGCACGGCGATTCCGTTCCCTTTGCGGGCGAGATCGAGACGGTCACCGTCGAACAGCGCGGGCCGGTGCGCGGGGTCGTCCGGATCGACGGCCGGCACGTCATGGGTGACCGGCGCTGGCTGCCGTTCACCCTACGGCTCTATGCCTATGCCGGATCGGCGGCGCTCAGGATCGTCCATAGTTTCGTGTTCGATGGCAATGCCGGCCGGGACTTTCTCACCAGCCTTGGCGTTCAGGCGACCGTGCCGATGCGCGGCAGCCTGCACGATCGCCACGTCCGCATCGCCACCGATGGGCAGATGTTCGCCGAAGGCGTCCGCCCGCTCACCGGTCTGCGCCGTGATCCCGGCCGTGCGTTCCGCGAGGCGCAGGTGGCAGGCCACGCGACACCGCCACTGGCGCAGATGGCGCCTGCGGTGCGTGACACGCTGGAGCGGATACCGGCATGGGGTGACTTCCGGCTGGAGCAGCCCAATGCCCATGGCTGGCAGCTGACCAAGCGTACTGCGCCGGGTCATGGCTGGATCGACGCGGACGAGGGCGCGCGTGCGCCGGGGCTGGCCTATGTCGGTGGTCCCGACGGCGGGGCCGCGATCGGCCAGCGCTATTTCTGGCAGCGTCACCCGACCGCGCTGCACATCGACGGCGCGGATCACGACACCGCGCGGCTGACCGCGTGGCTGTGGTCGCCCGCCGCGCCGGCGATGGACCTGCGCCCCTATCATGGCACGATGGGGATGGAGGGCTATGCCGCGCAGAACGAGGGGCTGTCCGTCACCTATGAGGATTACGAGCCGGGTTGGGACGATGCGTCGGGTATCGCGCGTACCAGCGAGCTGACCTTGTGGGCGTTGCCGGCCACCCCGGACACCGCGACGCTGGCCGCGATGGCGCAGGCGCAGGCAACGCCGCCGCAATTGATGGCGACGCCCGGGCATCTTCATGCCGCCGGCGTGTTCGGCGACTGGGGCCTGCCCGACCGGTCGACGCCGAACCGCACCGCGATCGAGAACCAGCTCGGCAACCTCCTCGATTTCTACGCTGGCGAGGTCGATCGTCGGGCGTGGTACGGGTTCTGGAACCACGGCGACATCATGCATACCTATGACAGCGATCGGCATCGCTGGCGCTATGACATCGGCGGTTTCGCGTGGGACAACAGCGAACTCTCCCCCGACCTGTGGCTCTGGTATTCGCTCCTGCGCACCGGCGATGCGACCGCGTTCCGCTTTGCCGAGGCGATGACCCGTCACACCGGCGAGGTCGATGTGTATCATGGCGGGCGTTTCGCCGGCATGGGCACGCGCCACGGTGTCCAGCACTGGAGCGACAGTTCCAAACAGCCGCGTGTCAGCAACGCGAGTTACCGGCGGATCTTCTACTATCTGACGGCGGACGAGCGTGTCGGCGACCTGATGCGCGACCTCCTGACGTCCGACCAGCGGCTGCAGCAGGTCGAGATCGGCCGCAAGGTGCCGGGCGCGAAGAAACCGGTGCTGCCGGCGGGCACGATCGAGATGACCTTCGGCACGACCTGGTGCCCGCTCGCCGCCGCCTGGCTGACCGAATGGGAGCGGACCGGCGATACGCGGTGGCGCGACCGGATCGTCGCTGGGCTCGACAGCATCGGGCGGCTGCCGCACGGCTGGATGACCGGCAGCGCGCCCTTCGACCTCGCCTCGGGCCGGTTCCGTGACGATGGTCGCCCGATCCGGTTGTCGCATCTGAACGCGGTGTTCGGCGCGGTGGAGGTCAGTTCGGAGCTGATCCGCCTGCTCGACGTTCCGCGTTACCGCGCCGCCTGGCTGGACTATTGCCGATGGTACAACGCGCCGCAGGCGGAGTATCTGGCAAAGTTCGGCGCGCCGTTCGGCCCCCGCAACCTGCGCGAGGGGCACTCGCGGCTTACCGCCTATGCGGCCCATGAACAGCAGGATGCCGCACTCGCCACGCGGGCGGCGTCCGAGTTCCTGTCCGGCGATGCGGGACTGGGAACATGGCCGACCGATCCGCGCCGTAGAACCGGGGCTGTGATCGAATGGCCGGGGGTCTCGACCAATGCCGCCGCGCAATGGGGACTGGCGGCGATCCAGTGCCTTGCCCTGATCCCCGAGGCGCTGGATCGCGCCGCGATCGTCTCGCCCGATGCGCCCGCCGCCCGCCGCCCGTCGCGCGATGCGGGACGGGACTGACGGTGCGTACCGACTGCCCGCTCAACCGCCGGCGGGCGGGCAGGTCGACTGGCGGATGGTCAGCAGTGCCGGGACGGTGACCGGTGCGTCGGATTTCGGACCGTCGCCCAGATCGGCGATGATGAGGTTGACGGCGCGCGCGGTGACCTCCGCGATTGGCTGGACGATCGCGGTCAGCGGCGGGTGCGCGAGCCGGATGATCGGCGTGTCGTCGAAACTGATGAGTGACAGGTCGTCCGGCACGGTCAGGCGCCGTTCGCGCGCGAGGTCGAGCGTCGCCAGCGTCATCTGATCGTTGCTGGCGATGATCGCGGTCGGTCGGTCGGGCAGGGCAAACAGGGCCTCCGCCGCCGCCCGGCCCGACGGATAACCAAAATCGCCCACCGCCAGCAGGTCGTCGGTCGTCAGCCCGGCGGCCTGCATCGCCGCGCCCCAGCCATCGACGCGCCATGCGCTGAGTTCATATTCGGCCGGTCCGGCGATGAAGCCGATCCGGGTGTGTCCAAGCGCGATCAGATGCTCGGTCGCGATCGTCGCGGCGCGCGTGTCGTCCATGATGAGCCGGATGCCCGGGCCATCGGTCAGCGACCCGATCCGCGCGAAGCTGATGCCGTGTTCCGCCAGCAGGTCGATGATGAGCGGATTGGCGGAATGGGGCGGGGTCAGGATCACGCCGTCCGGCTGCAACGCGGCGATGGCCGCCAGCAACTCGCGCTCGATATGGTCGCTGTGCGTGTCGACCAGTTCGACGATCAGGCGATAGCCATGTTCGGCACAGGTCAGCATGCCGCCGAACAGCATCTGGTCGATCCAGTCGGTGCCCTGCCGCGCGCGCCAGTCGGCGATCGTCCGTTCCCGGTCGTTGAGCGCGAGGATCAGGTAGGAGCGCGACCCGCCCATCCGCTGCGCCGCGATCGAGGGGACATAGCCGAGCGCGTCGATCGACGCCTGCACCCGGGCCATCATCTCGGGCCGGACGCCCGGTTCCTTGTTCACCACGCGGCTGACGGTCTGGAGCGAAACCCCCGCATCCGCCGCGACATGCTTGATCGTGACCGCCTGACGTCGCCGCGCCATCGTTACGCGCCTCAGGCCGCCGCAGCGCAGTAGCGCGCGACATAGGCCGCGTGTTCGGGCAGGCTGGCGACCGTCGCATTGGTGCCGTCGCGCAACTGGCCCAGGAACCGGGCCAGCTCAGCATCGGGCAGCTTGGTCGCGATCGGGTGATACCGGTCGGGGACGATGCCCTGGCCCAGCATCACCTGAACCCAGCTGTTTTCCGCGAACAGTTCCTCGTTCTTGCGGAATACGCGCCCGGTTTCGCGGAACAGCTCGATCTTCTGTTCCAGCGAGGCGGGGACGGGCATCGCCGCGCATTGCCGCCAGAACGGGCTGTCGCGCCGGTCGGTCGCCTTGTAATGCAGGATCAGGAAATCGCGGATCTGCAGCATGTCGGTATGCTGCTGGTCGTTGAATTCGGCGACGTCGCGCGGGGAAACCGCGCCGGACGGGAACAGCCGCAGGAGGCGCAGGACCGCGCGCTGGATCAGGTGGATGCTGGTCGACTCCAGCGGTTCCATGAACCCGCCCGACAGGCCGATGGCAACGCAGTTGCGATGCCATTGCTGACGCCGCGCGCCGGTCACGAAGCGGATCATGTTCGGTTCGGTCAGCGTCCTGCCCTCGATCGTGCCGAGCAGGCGGTCGAGGGCCGCATCCCGGTCGAGATAGCGGCTGCAATAGACGATCCCGTTGCCGCCCCGGTGCTGGAGCGGTATCCGCCACTGCCACCCGGCGTCATGCGCGATGGCGCGGGTATAGGGCAGGGCGGGCTTCACGCTTTCGGTCTGGATCGCGATCGCCGAATCGCACGGCAGGTAATGCGACCAGTCGTCGAACCCGGCGTGCAGCGCGCCCTCGATCAGCAGCGCGCGAAACCCGGTGCAGTCGAGGAACAGGTCGCCCTCGATCCGCGCACCCGATTCCAGTTCCAGCGCGGCGATGTCGCCGCTTTCGCCGTCCAGCTCGACCCGCGCGATCCTGCCCTCGATCCGGCGCGTGCCGTCGGCCTCGGCCATGCGGCGCAGGAACCTGGCATAGCGCGTGGAATCCAGCTGATAGGCGTAGTTCATCCGGTCGTCGGGCAGGTGCGCGAACTTTCCCTGCAACGCGGCGCGCAGCTCAAGGCAGTAATCGTCATAGGGCTGGTGGTGCCCGCGCGTCAGGCCGTGCAGCCAGAAATGCTGGAAGCCGGCGGACCAGTGGTCCTTGCCAGTGACGCCGAACGAATGGAAATAACGGTCGCCGACGTCCTTCCAGCCTTCGAACAGGATGCCCAGTTTGAACGTCGCCTGCGTCTCGCGCATGAACTCGGCCTCGTTGATGCCGAGCAGCCGGTTGAAGGTCATCATCGGCGGGATCGTCGATTCCCCGACGCCGATGGTGCCGATCGCATCGGATTCGACCAGGGTCAGCTCGATCGTCCCGCCCATCGTGCGCGCGATCGCGGCGGCCGCCATCCAGCCGGCGGTGCCGCCACCGGCAATGACGACGCGCCGGATCGAGGGGCGGATACGAGGTTCGGTCATCGGCTGAGTGCTCGCAGGAGGACGGCGCGGAGGCTGCCCGCGCTTTCGGGGGTCAGGGGGGCCAGTACGCCGCGCGCCGCCGCCGGAATATGCGCGGTGACATCGGGGCCGCCCTTGAAGACATAATGGTCGAACATCGCGCGCCAGTGCTGCTTCTCGTCATCGGGCAGGTCGCGGATCGCCAGCATCGCATGGTTCAGCGCATCCTGCGGCTGACCCAGCCAGCGCGGCGTGTCGCGCCACCAGTAATTGACCAGCACGTTGAACGCGGCCAGCCCCTCGACATGATGCCACCACAGCGCCGGGATGTAGAGCGCGTCGCCCGCGTCCAGGTCCGCGACCTGCGCGTGGGTCAGCGCATCGGCGAAATGCGGGTGTTGGTCAAAATCGGGATGGTGAAAATCGACCATGCTCACCGCGCGCCCGGCGGGCGTGTTGTCGACCGGGCCGAGGTAGAGATTGCGGAACTGGTCGCGCGGAAACAGCGCGAAGCGCCGCTGCCCGACCGCGACGCAGGCCAGATTGTCGGGCTGGTCGTTATGCGCCGCGATCCGCGTGGGCGTTCCCATCCAGATGCTGGCCAGCGGCGTGCGGTCGCCAAGGTCGACATGGTTCGCCTCATGCAGACCGGCGAAGAACTGGTGCAGGTCGATCGACGCCAGATAGATGGCGTGCGCGTCCGCCGCGCCCTCATTCGCGTCGATCCGCGCAAAGATGTCAGGCAGTTTCGCGCGCAGCATCTGGAAATTCATCGCCAGCGCGTCGTCATAGAACAGCCGCCCACCGGTGCCGGGCGCACCGACCGAGACGGCGAACGGCCGGTCAAGGGCATGGCGCGCGATATAGTCGCGGGCCGCGCGGGCGGATTGCAGTCCTGCGCGCACCATCGGCCAGTCGGCGATCAGCCCGCGCACGACGAACGGCGTCGTCGCCTCGCGCAGGTGGACGTCCAGGTCCGCCGCATCCGCAACCGTGATGTCGCGCACCCGCGCGAGCGTGTCGAAGATGCCGGCGTCGGCCTCAGCCATGGGCGTTGCGCCGGTTCTTGCGCGCAACGAGGTCGCCGATCGCGCCAAGCGACGCCAGCGCCATGAAGATCGGCATCAGGTGCCCGGCCTCGTGCAGGTCGGCAATGGCGGCGGCATCGAGTGCCGCCAGCTTGTCTTCGTCGATAACGTGATAGCCGACCAGCCGGTTCTTCGACCCGTCGTCAAGCGTGACGTCCAGCGTCAGCGGTTCGAGCAGGTCATGGCGCAGCAGGGCGGCGAAGAACCCGGCGGAGGCGACATAATCGGTATCGAGCGCGCGCAACTGGTCGGCGATGCGCTCCAGATACGGCGTCGGGCGGCCGGTATCGTCGAACACGCGCATGCCTTCACCCGCGCCGGTCACGATTCGGGGGCTGGCCATGTCGATATGCACCTGGCGCACGTCGGATCCGTCAGGCCCGCGCCCGACCAGAAACGGCTGGCTGTCGATGGCGAGCGGGCGATAGCGCGCGTCCCAGCCGGTATCGGTCAGGAACAGGTTCTCTCCGGCCTCGAACCCGAACATGGCCAGTGCGATGAAATTGTCGCGGGTCGCGTCGAGCTGGAACAGGATCGGATAGTGCGACTGTACGCGGCGAAACTCGCTCGGCACGGTGATGCAGGCCATCACCGCATCGCCATACGCGGGCGACCGTTCGGTGCGGATCCGCAGGTCGCGATGGTCTTCGGCGGTCAGGATGGCATGGTCGGACATCAGGCAACAGGTTCCAGAACGGGCATGCCGCTCTCGCGCCGCAGGGCGTCGAGATAGGCACGGTTGGTGGGCAGGCCGGCGGCGAGCTGGCGCTTGCGCTGCTCCATCTGGCCTAGCAGGATTTGCGCCCGTGTGCGCGATCCGCTTGCGATCGGGCCGGACGTGGGCGGCGAAAAGCCCATGCCGTACAGCACATATTGATAGCTGGCGGCGGGGAAGATTTCGTCGATCATCGGGAAATCGGCGCGCGAGGGTGGCTGGTGCTGCCAGAGCCGCAACAGTTCGGCGAGCCTGTCCGGGATCGACGCCGGGTCGCGGTGGTCGCGCCAATACGGCTCCTTGCGGCGGCTGAGTACATAATGCAGTTTCAGGAACTCGACGATCCGGTCCCAGCGATAGCGGAAAAGTGTGTTGAACCGGGCCGCATGGATATCCATCGCCGCACGGGTCACCGGGAAATTGTCGAGCAGCGCCTCCAGCGACAATTCGATCAGCACGATGGCCGATGCCTCCAGCGGCTCCAGGAAACCGGCGGACAGCCCGATCGCCAGGCAGTTGCGCTCCCAGAACCGTTGACGGTGGCGCGACTGAAACGTCAACTGCCGGAAAGACGGAACGGCCATATCCGGCGCCACCCGGCGGCAATAGCGCGCCAGCGTGTCCGCCGCCGCGTCGTCGCTGCAATGGGCCGAGGAATAGACGCATCCGACTCCCCGCCTGGTCGGCAGGCCGATGTCCCAGATCCACCCCGCGGCGTGCGCGGTCGCGTTGGTCTGTGACGCGATGGCGCTGTCGGGCGCGACGGGTATCTGCACCGCCAGCGCGCGATCGTTGAACAGCTCGCCGCCGCGATCGACCGTGCCGACGCCGTAATGCCCACCGATCAGCAAGGCCGGCTGGCCGGTGCAATCGAGAAACAGGTCGCCGGCAATCGCGCCATTGTCCCGCGTGCGGACAGCGGCGATGTCGCCGTCGCCGGTCGTGTCGATGCCGACGACATGATCGCGAACATGGCGCACGCCCAGCGTTTCGGTCGCCTGCCGCATCAGCAGCGCGGCCAGTTTGCCCGCGTCGAGATGATAGGCGTAGTTCAGCGTGCCGGCATAGTCGGGCATGGCCCGCTGCCGCGGCGCAAGGTCGCGCGCGCACATGTCGGCCTGTGCCCCGACCCTATGGGCAAATCCTGCTCCGTCATGCGTCGGCTGGTCCGCCCATGCGGCAACGATATCGCGCGGGTCGCCCTCGATCGGCGCGGTAAAGGGATGGAAATAGCGGTCGTCCGCAGCACCGGTGCGCCAGCCGTCGAACCGCGACCCCTGTTTGAACGCACCATCGCAGGCAAGCAGGAACGCGGTTTCGCTGATGCCGATCCGCTCCAGCGTCCCGCGCATCGTCGGCCACGTTCCCTCGCCAACGCCGATCGTCGCGACGTCCGGCGATTCGACCAATGTAACGGTGATGGGGCGGCGCACGCGGGGATCGGCGCGCGCCGCGATCAGGCAGGCGGAAAGCCAGCCGGCGGTGCCCCCGCCGACGACGACGATGTGCTGGACCGGGCGATCTCCCGTGTCTGTCGTCATCGTGCCTTTCCCGCCTCTCGTTCCTAAAAACTATATGGGTGCCTGACCGGCGTCGAAAAGGCGGTGGGTTCCTCCGCCATTCCAACGTCGATCAGGCACCCGGACAGGCCATGCCTCAGAAGGTGAAGCGAAGGCCGGCCGAGTAGCGCGCATAGCCGGGCTGCGCAAAGGTGACGAACTCGTCCGACCGGCGATGGCCGCGACGGCCCTGACCCGTCAGGTTGATGCCTTCGGCGAACACGGCGAGGCCCTGCGTCACCTGGTAGCTCGCGCTGGCGTCGATCTGGCCGTACGCCTCGACATAGGTCGGATCGAACGCGCCGCCGGCATAGAATTCGCCGCGCCAGTTGTACGCGACACGCGCCTGGATGCCGTTCTTGTCGTAGTAACCGACCGCATTGGCACTGTCACTGAGACCGGTCAGCGCGAACTGGCCGAGGTTCGGGTTGAGGGCGTTGTTATAGTCGGAGTCGCCGTTGACGATCGTGTAGTTCAGGATGACGCCGAAGCCGGTTTCCCACAGCCGGTGCTGCAGCGCGAATTCCCAGCCGTTGATGTTGGCGGTCTGGTCGCTGTTGAACGGCTGGCTCACCTGGAAGTTGAACAGATCGTCCTCGGGCAGGCCGATGATGTTGCCGTTCAGATAGGTGATGTCGCCGGTCGGGGTGGTGACCACGGTATTGCCGGTCACCTGCGACGATGCGGGGAAGTTGCGCAGGATATAGTCGCGCACCCGGACGGCGTCGCTCGTGCCCAGTGCCGCCACCGCCTGGCGATAACGCGGACCCGCACCCGGGTTGCGCAGGTCGAATGCCGGCGTGTTGATCTGGGTCGTGCCGATGAAGTTCTTCACGTCCTTGTTGAAATAGCCGACCGAGATGTAGCTTTCACGACCGTAATACCATTCGGCCGACAGATCGATGTTCTTCGACTTGTACGGGATCAGGTTCGGGTTGCCCTGACTGCCCGTGCCGCCGCCGATCCGCGGGTTGGAATCGATCGACAGGCCGCCTTGCAGGCTATTGTAGTCAGCACGGGTGATCGTGTGGCTGTACGACGCGCGCAGCTTGACGTTGCGCACCGGTTCGATGTCGAAATCGACCGCCGGCAGCCAGTTCTGGTATTCGCCCTTGAGCGTGGTGAACGCGGCATTGGCGGCATAGGTCAGCGCGAATTCGTTCGGCCCCGTCCAGCGCGTGCCGTTGGGAATCGGCACCAGCGCCGACGACTTCACGAGCGTCTGGTCGTAACGGACGCCGCCGATAATGTGCGCCGATCGGCCGAACACGTCGAACTTGCCGTTGAACTGGATGAACGGCGACACCGTCTGCTCGCGGATACGACGGTCGTTGGTGTAATCCGCAAGGCAGGTGCCCGGCGCGGTCGTGCCCGTCTGCGGTGCGCTGCAGATATTGTACTGCGTGCGCAGCAATTCGGCCATCTGCTCGAAGTTGAACGTGTAGATCGACGCCGGAATGGCGGAATTGTCCGCGCCCGCCACGCCCTTGAACTTGTCCGGCAAACTGGTCTGGGTGAAGAAATTGTCGGGCACCGCCGCCGCGCCGAACGCCGCGCCGCGCGGGTCGATGCCGCCCCACGTCTCGTTCTGAATGAAGCCGTAGGCCGAGCGGACCTTGTTGTCGACGTACGAGAAGCCCCAGTCGACGCTGTCGAGGAAGCCGCCATCATGGTCGTAATGACCCTTCAGCTGCAACTGGTTGATCTCGTCCTTGAAAAACGCGTTGCGGAACGCGTTGCCGGTGGGCGTGATGAGCGCGGCGTTCAGCGGGTCGATGCCCGGATACATCTGGTAGGAGATGATCGGCAGGTCGTTTTCGAAATTCAGCGTCTGCGACTGCACGCCGAAGATCGCGCCGCCGATCGACGTGCTGCTGCCGTAATCGTTGGTCGGCTTCGACGTTGCGGTCGAGTGATGCGCGTCGAGCGACATGGTGACGCCGCCGGGCGCGTCCCAGGTCAGGTTGCCGCCGATCGACTTGTTCTCGGACTTGTTGGCGGTCAGCGCGCTGCTGTACGACAGATCCTTGCCGGGCGCGAAATTCTCCGAATAGAAAACGGGGCCTGCCGAGGGGCCGTTGGTCCAGGCACTGCGCGTGTCGCCGAAGTTGAACCAGATGCCGACGCTGCTGTCGCGCACCTCGACCTTGTTGCTCGAATAGGTGAAGTCCAGCGTCGCGGTCAGCGTGTCGGTCGGCTTGGCCTGCAACACCAGCTGGCCGTTGATGCGCTCGCGGTCGATGTCGATCAGGTTGTAGTTCGCGCTCTGCGGGATTTCGTAGACGTCGTTCGGGCCGGGGCGGTTGGTGATGTTGGCCGCACCCGGCGTTCCCGGCTGCGCCAGCGTGCCCCAGTTGTTCTCCGACCCCAGGAAGCCGTCGCGGAAGCCGACGCCGGCCGTGTTGCTGCTGGCCTTGCGCCGCTGATACGCGCCGCTCAGGAGGATGCCGATCCGGTCGTCGGCAAAGGTCGAGGACAGGATGCCCGACACTTCCGGCGTGATCGGATCCTTGCCGTTGCGCGAGCTGTCCAGCACGCCCTTGGCGGCGACGCTGCCGCGCGTGCCCGGCTTGTCGAGCGGGCGGGGCGTGCGGATGTTGATCGTCGAGCCGATGCCGCCCGACGGCACCGCGGCACGGCCGGTCTTGTAGACCTCGACCGCGGCGACGCCTTCGGACGCGAGGTTGGCGAAATCGAACGAACGCGAGGCCGGCGCGCTGGCCCCGTCGCCCAGCGTCGAGGTCGGCATCTGGCGGCCGTTCAGCGTGACCAGGTTATATTCCGGACCAAAGCCGCGCACGGTGACGGTCGAACCTTCGCCGTTCGAACGGTCGATCGACACGCCGGTGATGCGCTGGAGCGATTCGGCCAGGTTGGTGTCGGGGAACTTGCCGATGTCTTCGGACGAGATCGCGTCGACGACGCCCTGTCCGTTGCGCTTCAGGTCGATCGCCTCGCGCAGCGATGCGCGAATGCCGGTGACGACGATGTCATCGGTCGGCTCGCCCTCGGTGGGCGTCGTCTGCGGTGCGATGTCCGACGGGCCGGGGTTGCCGACGGTGGCGGCTGCATCCTGCGCGGCTGCCGCGCCCGGAACGCCGATCAGCGCGAGGGCCGATGTGCCGATAAAGAACTGCGAAAGCGAACGCGCTGTGAAGCCACGCATGAGTCTTCTCTCCCTGTAGCCAGCGCTATCCGTGCGCCTTGCCTGTGAACGTTCACTTTCTCCTTCTGCCTTTCCATGTCAAGCGTTGGAAACGGCAGTTGTGAACGTTCACAAATTATGCTGATAATCGTTGCAACGGTGCAACACGCACCCGGACGACGGCCCCCGGGTCCGTCGCCGCAATCAGGGAGATGGTGATGTCGAAGGGTTTTCGTGCCGCATTGATGGGAGCCTCGCTACTCGTCGCGACCGCGCCGGTGCTGGCTGGCGATGGCGCGTTGCCGGCCGCCGGGGCGCAGCCGGTGTCCGATGCCCGCGCGCGCGCGGCGGCGATCGTGGCGCGGATGACGCTGGATGAGAAGATCGCGCTGGCCCACGGGCTGTTCCCGCCGATGGCGGCGGGCAAGACGGCCAACGAGCTGATTCCCTCGGCGGGCCATATCGACGGTATCCCGCGTCTCGGCGTGCCGCTGGTGCGTGAAAGCGACGCCTCGCTCGGCGTTGCCAACCAGGTCGAGCAGCGCAAGGGTGACGTCGCGACCGCCCTGCCGTCCAGCCTGGCGACCGCCGCCAGCTTTGATCCCGCCATCGCGCGGGCCGGCGGGGTGATGATCGGGGCGGAGGCGCGGGCCAAGCGTTTCAACGTGCTGCTGGCCGGCGGTGTCAACCTGACGCGCGACCCGTGGAACGGCCGCAATTTCGAATATCTGGGCGAGGATCCGCTGCTGGCCGGTGAGATGGCCGGCGCGCATATCGCCGGCGTCCAGTCGAACCGGATCGTGTCGACCGTCAAGCATCTTGCGCTCAACGCGCAGGAAACCGGCCGCATGGTGGTCGACGCGCGGATCGACGAAGCCAGCCTGCGGATGAGCGACCTGCTCGCCTTCCAGATCGCGATCGAAAAGGGGCGGCCGGGTTCAGTCATGTGCGCCTACAACAAGGTCAATGGCGACTGGGCGTGCGAGAACAAGCACCTGATGACCGACGTGCTGAAGCGCGACTGGGGCTATCGCGGCTGGGTGATGAGCGACTGGGGCGCGGTCCATTCCACGGTCAAGGCGGCGAACGCCGGGCTGGACCAGCAGTCGGGGCAGGAACTGGACAAGGCGCTGTATTTCGCCGCGCCGCTGAAGGCTGCGGTCCAGGCCGGCACCGTGCCCGCTGCCCGGCTGGACGACATGATCGTGCGCTATCTGACCGGGCTGATCGAAACCGGCGCCTACGATACGCCGGTCCCGGCGACCGCGCAGACGCCGCCCTATGCCGCGCATGCCGATGTGGCGCAGCGCGCGGCGGAGGCCGGTATCGTGCTGCTCAAGAACGAGGGCGGCCTGCTGCCGATGGCGCGCACCGCGAAGCGGATCGTGGTGATCGGTGGGCGCGCCGATGTCGGCGTGCTGTCGGGCGGCGGATCGAGCCAGGTGCGGTCGGTCGGCGGCGCGCCGATCGAGGTACCGCTGACCTCGGGCGCGGCGATGTCGTTCGCCCGCTACACCTATCACGCGTCGTCGCCGCTGAAGGCGCTGCAGGCCGCGCTGCCGGGGGCGACCGTGACCTTCGTCGATGGCACGGACGTCGCGGCGGCGGCATCGGCCGCGCGGGCCGCGCGGGCCGCCGATATGGCGATCGTCTTCGCGACACAGTGGACGACCGAGGCGCAGGACGCGACCGACCTGTCGCTGCCCGACCGGCAGGACGCACTGATCGCCGCCGTCGCCAAGGCGCAGCCGAAGACGGTGGCCATACTGGAAACCGGCGGCCCGGTCCTGATGCCGTGGATCGACACGGTCCCGGCCGTCGTGCAGGCTTGGTATCCCGGCCAGCGTGGCGGCGAGGCGATTGCCAATATCCTGACGGGCAAGGTCGCGCCATCGGGCCGGCTGCCGATCACCTTTCCCGCTGCCGCGACACAGGCTCCGCGTGCCGCCCCGGTCGGGCTGGACCGGCTGACCTCGGTCGAGGCGCAGGCGGCGGCCAATCCGGCGAACGCATCGGCCTATCAGCTCGAATCCTTCCCGGTCGACTATGTCGAGGGCGCGAATGTCGGCTATCGCTGGTATGAAAAACAGGCGCAGCGCCCGTTGTTCGCGTTCGGCCACGGCCTGACCTACACCAGCTTTGCCTATCGCAATCCCGTCGTCACCGGCGGCCGGTCGCTCAGCGTCACGTTCGACGTCGTCAATACCGGCAAGCAGGTTGGGGTGGACGTGCCGCAGATGTATGTCGCGCGCGACGGGGCGGCCATGCCGATGCGGCTGGCCGGGTTCACGCGGCTTACGCTGAAGCCGGGAGAGACGCGCCGCGTCACGCTGACCGCCGAGCCGCGGGTCGTGGCGGATTACGACACGACGCTGCCGGGATGGCGGATCGCCGGCGGTGCCTACCGCGTAGCGGTCGCGCATGACGCGACCGACCGGGCGATGGTCAGAACCGCAACGCTGGCACCGATGACGATGAAGCCATAGTCCCCGGCAACGTCGAGTTCAGCGCGGTTTCCAGTAGCGGACGTAATCGACGGCCATCCGTTGCGGGAAGGCGGTGTCGTCGATGCCCTTCTGCCCGCCCCAGTCGCCGCCGACCGCCAGGTTCAGGATCAGCGAATAGGGGCGGGTGAACGGCCACGCCGCCTTGCCGCCCGGCGGGGTGTTCGCAACCCGCATGACCGCGCGGCCATCGACGCCGATGGTGATGCTGTCGGCGCGCCAGTCGAGCTGATAGCGGTGATAGGCGGTGCATGCGGTGGCGACCCGGGTCTGTGCACCACGCTGCGTGCCCTTTGCATGGTTGTACGCTTCGGTGTGCAGCGTGGCGTGGATGACGCCCGGATCCCAGCCCACCATTTCCATGATGTCGATCTCGCCCTCGTCCGGCCATTTGCCGTCCGGTGCCAGCAGCCAGATCGCCGGCCAGCCACCACGCCCACACGGCAGTTTTGCCCGGACTTCATAGAAACCCGGCCCTCGCGGTTCGCGCGAGACAAGCCTCGCCGAGGTGTAGGCCTGACCGCCCCAATCGGAAAATCGCGCCGTGTCCAGCGTCTCGCGCCGCGCCTCGATGACCAGCGCGCCTTTTTCGATCCGCGCGTTCTCTGGCCGGTTCGCGGCGTAATATTGCCGCTCGTTATTGGCCCACCCCTGCGCATTGCGCGAAACGTCGAACCGCCATGGGCCGGCGGCGATGGCCTTGCCGTCGAATTCGTCCGCAAAGCTGGGTTTACCCTTCGGGACGGTCATCGGTGCATCGACACCGTAATTGGTCGCGCCAAGCGTGGCGGCCTGCAACGCGAACAGCAGCACGATCATGGGATGTATCCTTCCTCTATTCGACCGCCAGGAAGGCGGTAATGGTCAGGCGACCGGCGGCCGGATCGGTCGAAAAGACGGTATCAGGCCCGATGTCGCCGCTGTGCAGCAGGTAGCTGCGATACAGCACAGCGCGGTTATAATCGCCCTGCGCCACCGCTGTTCGCTCGAACAAGGGCGTATCGCCGACGATATAACCGGTAGGCGGGGCGTCCTCCACCTCCGCCCGCAGCCGGTCGAAATACGCGGGCGCGCGCGTCTCGTCGATCGTCTCAAATCCGGTGGCGCGATGCCTGTAGAAGGCGGTTCCGTCCCGGCATCCGAGCGACAGATAATGGACCAGCGCGATCCGCTCGCGGCCATAGGCATCGACATGCGGCAGGCTTTGCCGGACATCCAGTCGACCGGGCGGCGTCGTGACCAGCGAAAACCGGGCATCGACCACATGGAGGCGACGGCACGGACCGAACACGCGCCCAAGCGCCTGGGCGATGACGGGAAGCTGATCGCGCAGATAGGTATCGGGCAGGGGAGCACGCAGCCCCGGATAATGATGATCGGCGGAGTCGAACGCCGCTTCGATCGCGGCGGCGCGCAACGCCGCGGGATCAACTGCGAATCCGTCGATCGTTATCAGCGGTTCGGCCTCGGCACCGATCCGGTGTCTGGTGGTGGTGCGATGGGTCATGGTGAGGCATGCGATCATGCCATCGTCAGGCCACCACGCAACAGGAAAGCAGGATAAACGCGACCGGGATCAGTAATGCACGCGCGGCATCTTGAAGGCGTTCAGGTTGATCGTCAGTTGCAGGCTGAGCGCATGATCCATCTGCGCGCGCGATGATCCGCGTGCGAAGCGATACTGGTTGAGATAGCCGACGTCCGCCGCCACCCGCGACCGCAGTGGCAGCGCGACCCCGACGATGTTGCGCATCCGTTCATACCCGCTGCGCTGACCCCAGCGGGTACTGTTGGGCAGCAGAAAGCTCTCATGGCTGAAGAACAGCGCGTGGCCGCGTTTTCCGATGCGGTAATTGTACCGGACCAGCGGGCGGACCCGGAACCCGACCTCGCTGCCGCGCGGATTGAACCGCTCGTCGACCCGGAACCGCGTGGTGAACGGGCCGAAGGTCGCGACGATCTGCTGACGCAGGCGATCCTCGTTCGCACCGGTGTTGCCGTTGTGCGCGCCGACCTTGCGATAGCCGAACCCCAGTTCGACCCCCTTGGCCGCCCGGTATCCCAGCAACCCGCCGAACTCGGTCTGATACACGCCATCCTGCCGGTCGCTGGTGCGCGCGATCTGCTCCAGCGTCACGCGGACATTGTCGGCCAGCGGCACGTTCGTATTGGCCTGAAACCAGAATTGCCCATCCTCTTCCTGCGCAAAAGCCGGTGAGGTGACGAGGATCAGTGAAACGGTGGCGGCTAGAAGTCGTACGACGCGGCGCGGCGCGCGCCGGCAGAACGATGCCATATCAGTCGATCGCCGCAAGCACGGCATCCAGAGAAACGGCAAAGTCCGAATCGTGGACCGGGCGCCCCTGCTGCGTCACGGGGCCATAGACGGCGCGATAGGACTGCCGGCGCGCCAGTGACAAATCCCAGTAAAAGGGTTCGATCCAACCGGCCGGAGCCAGATAGACGAGCTTGGCGGCGGCGGGGGCAAACATCGTATTCGTCATGGCCGCCCCCATCTGGCCAACAATGATCGCCGCTCCGGCGAAGCGCCGCACCTGATCCTCGAACGACAGATCGTCCGTGTGCAACGGTTCAAAACCGAGTGGAACCAGACGGTCGACAAGTTCCTTCTGATTGACCAGCGCGCGCACGGTCGACGATTTGCGGAGCACGAGCAGTTTCGATCGCGGGGTCTGGTCGATGCCCATCGCCGCCTTGGCCGCCTGCACGACATAGTCCAGCGCGAGCGGATTCTTCTCCACTGGATGCGAGCTGACCGGCGTCGCATAGAGAAGGCGTTCAAACCGGAATGTTTCGGACTGCGGCAGCAGGCGGATTTCCAGCATGGTGCCGGCAATGCGTCGGATGGCATCCGTCCGGATCCGGTCGATCGCCGGCCCATGGGAAATCATCACGATGACGATCCTGCGGCCGCCGTTGGAAGCGCGCAAAAGTTCTACGGCCTTCAGTCGCGGCAGGTCGTCGACCAGGAAGTGCCCGTAATTGAACGAACCAACGGATGCGAAGAACAGATAGTCGGCGTCGTTCAGGAAATTGAACGCGTGCGCACCGTTGACGTGTTCAGGAGCCGCCAACTGGGCCACCGCACGATCGTTCGGGCGATAGGTTTCATACAGGACCGCGCGATCGTGGCCCGGCCCTGTGTAGACGACCGGTCCATAAGTGAGCGCGTCGTCGATCGCGACGAGCAGGGCGCTGCTGGCGGTCTTGACCGCCAGATCCGTGTAAAGTGGCCAGAGGGTACCGGTCCACGGCGTGTTCTGCGGGAAAATGGCCGGATCGAACGGTGCCCCATAGGACGCGCGGGGAAACAGGTCTGCCACCACGGTGATGCCGGCACCCGTGGCATCGCCGTCCAACCAGCCGCTGTCGTTGCGCTTGCTTGGCTCGGGAAATCCGGCTCCCTCGGGATACAGGCGATCGAACGCGGCAGATACATACATTTCTGCCCAATACCGCCCGCCCCGATCGAACGCCAGTTATTATGCGAGACGACCCGGCGACGTCCCTTCCATGCGCCAGGGAACGGGCACGCGTGGTGGCCAGGCCAGGGCGAAGTCCGTACGGGCCAGGCTGTGGTTCGGAGAAATGAACGGATCATTGTCGAGCTGATGCCCCCAACGTTCCCGCATCATGGCCGCCTCGATATTCAGTCGTGCGCGGTTCTCCTCGGTCTTGTCGCTGCCGCGCGTCCGGGACTCCTTGTGGATCAGCTCGATTTCCGGGTCGCACAGCACCCGCAGATTGTCCTCGCGGAATCGCAGGCACAGATCGACGTCGTTATACGCCACGCGAAGCGACGGATCGAACCCGCCCAGTCGCTCGAAATCGGCCTTTCGGACAAACATGCAGGCTGCCGTCACCGCGCTGAATTCCTGCATCAGCCGGGCCTTGCCGAAATAGCCGAAATGGTCGCCCGGCGTGCCGCCATGCGGGGTTCCGGCAACCCGATGCCGACCGATGCCAAGTCCGATGCCGAAATGCTGAAGGTTGCCGTCGGGGAACATCAATCGCGCGCCGACGACGCCGACGTCGGGCATCGACAGCAACGTCCGTGCATGGTTCAGCCAGTCGGTCGACACGACTTCGGTATCGTCGTTCAGGAAGCAGATGATCTCCCCCTTGGCGTGACGGACCGCGAAGTTGTTGATTTCGGAGAAATTGAACGGCTGATCATAGCGCAGCACACGGATGTACGCATGATCCTTCAGGCTTTCGAGATACGCCAGCATCTGAGGATCCTGCGACCCGTTGTCGACGATCAGTATTTCGATGCTGGACGGATGGCGCGCGGCAATCGCGTCGATACAGGGACGCAGCACATCCAGTCCGTCGCGGGTCGGAATGATGATGCTGACGAACGTATCCAGTTCGAACGCCGGCTTGACCGCCGTCAGGCCGGGCGCAAGGCCGTTGACGCTGCGCAGAGGGCGATTGGTCCGTTCGAAATGGCCGTTGATCGCCATTTCCGCGGCGATGACGGCATAGCTCTTCTGATCGGCGCTGAGCGACGTCGATCCCGGAATCGTCCGCCAGTGATACAGGATATGCGGGATGTGCAGGAACCCTTCATCGCCGACGATATCATGGCATCGCAAGGCAAGGTCATAATCCTGGCTGCCCTCCAGGCCGAGGCGAAAGCCGCCAAGCTGGTCGACCAGCGATTTTTTGTAGATCCCCAGATGGCTGACCATGTTGTGGCCATATAGCAGAAACCGGCTGAAGGCCGATTTGAAATAGGGATCGAACCGACGGTCACCGTTGGCCGAAACCTTGTCCTCATCGGAAAATATGACTTGGGCTTCGGGATGCTGGTTCAGATAATATGCGACGACGAACAGGGAATAGTCGGGGATGATATCGTCATGGTCGACCAGGACGATATAGTCGCCACTTGCCAGCGCGATCGCCGAATTGCTGTTGGCTGAAATATGCCCGTTGCGCCGACGAAATGTTACCTTGATGTTGTCGTGCTTGTCCGCATAACGGCTGAGAATGGTGCGGACTTCTTCATTCGGCGAATTATCGTCAGAAATACAGATCTCAAAATTAGTATATGTCTGCTTCAGCATGGACTCGATGCACTCGACCAGCAACGCCGGGTCGGTATCATAGGTCGGCACGACGAAAGAGAACTTCGGCTTGTAGGACAGCGCGGCCGTCATTCGGGTGATGCGTCGGTAATCGTCCGGCTTGGGATCGATATACATTTCGCGCCACCAGTCATAATCGAGGCCCATGTGGAAATTGGGCTTCAGCGGCAGTTGCAGCCAGTCGGCGAGGCTTTCCGTCGGGGCATCCGCGGCAAAGGCCTGTTCCAGCGCGACGAGTGCACCGGCGATCTCGACTTCGGGCCGTTCGCTTGCGCGGAGCGATGCTGTCGCTGCAGCCAGCGACGACAGCGGGGAGAGGATGATGGACTCGACCGAGAACTGGCAGGGGCCGGTGTCGGGATCCCAGCGCATCCGCTTGATGAAACGAGGAAATACCAGCTGCAACCGGACATCGCCTACCTTTGTCGGGAAGACGATCGAGCGGGTTTCGCTATAGCCGTCCCCATAGTCGAGATAGATCTTGGTGGTCATGCCCTCTTCGGGCAGCGGACCGTCAATGGTCATCAGCAGTTCGGCCGCGCGTGTGGCCACCGGGATGCGACCGGTCGGTTCGAACTCGACCCAGGGGTCGTTGCTGGCGCTTTGCAGCGTGTCGCCCAGCACGGTCAGGTCACTGGCGAGGGTCGGGCGGACGCCGTGGCAGCGCGGCCGAAGATACGCGATCGTTTCGCTGCCCTTTTCCACCAGGACTTCCTTCACCACGCGGGTGATGGGAACCGTGACTGCCAAGCTGGCATATTCTTCCTGCGCTGCGCTGTTGCCGTCGATCGCGGCGCTGGCGGCATAGGCCTGACACGCGCGAGGCGCATCGCCCATGAGTTTGTACAGATGGCCCAGGTTCAGCAGCAGATCCGGATCGGCCGGCGTCGCCTTTCGCACCTGCTGGTACGCTTCCATGGCGCTGTCGTAATCGCCCGCCTCCTTGTGCGCGTGGCCAAGCTGGATCCAGATCGGCAGGTCGTCCGGATGATCGGCCACATGACTGGCATAGGCACTGGCGGCGGCGGCCCAGTCACGGCGATCGCGCGCCTCGTCGCCGAGTGTGCGAAACGGGCTGCTGCGACTGCCGAAGCGCGTACGCGAATTGAACTTGCCAAACCAATTCGCCATGAAGGCCTCCGAACCGAATATCGCGCCTAGATGATTGGCGGGACCGGTTCGGTCAAGCGAATGGAACGGCGTTGCAGGAAAGTTACCCATGGTTTTCGATATGACGGCATCGACCGCGTATAGCGGCGGCCGCTGACGCGATGCGGCCCTTGCGCGCATGGCTTGGTCGTCTCTGGTCGCCGGGCCGCGGGACGATCGTGCGCGATGCGCAGGCGCGGGCCGAGGCGGCGCGACAGGCCGGGGACTGGATGGCGGTCGCCGAGCATCTGTCGGCGGTGGTCGCCGCCTCTCCCGCGTCGGCGGGCCTGCGCGTCCAATATGCCCATGCGCTGAAAGAGGCCGGGCTGATCCGGCCGGCAGAACGATCCTACCGCATCGCCGCCGACCTTGCGCCGACGTCGACCGATGCGCTGGCGCACCTGGCCGACATGCTGCGTCGTGCCGATCGCCCTGCCGACGCGCGCATCGCCTATGCCGATATCCTGCGGCGTGACTCCGACCACCGCCAGGCGACCCACATGATCGCCGAAATGGGCGGCCGGACCAACCTGCCCGATTGTGCGATCACGCGCGCGCGGCAGGGCACGCTGATGGCGCGGATCGGCGATGCGGCGACCGCGACCAGCGATGCGATCGAGGCTTGGGTCGGTGGCGGCCTGTATCCGCCGGGTGCCTATGACCGGTTTCGCCATGCCTGCCCGGTCGTCCCGCCCCCGGCCACGGTGCCGCTGCCGGGTCTGGTCTGTATCCGGGTCGAGGCCGCCACCGCCTCCCCGGCGATGGTGCGGGCCACGCTGGACAGCCTGTCCGACCAGACGCATGGCGACTGGACCGCGTGCATCGCAGGCTTTGCGGACCGGAGCGGGCACGCCGTCGCCACCATCGCCGACCGCGATCCACGGCTGCGGTTCGGCGACTGGGCGGGCGAGGTGGCCGTCGATGATCCGGTTCCGGCCGGCACCCTGACGGTGATGGCCGGTGTCGTGCTGGATGCCAATGCGCTGGCCTGGTTCCTGTTCGCCGCCGCGCGCAGTGGCGGGCACTGCCTGTTCGCCGATCATGACCGGGTCGAGCGCGACTGGCGGACCGGGCCGGTCCACCGCACGCCCGCGCTGTTCGGCTATTTCGATCCGCTGGTGATCGCCGCGACCAACGATCCGCCTGTCGCGGTCTTTACCACGGTCGCGACCGAGCCGGTTGCGTCATCCGACCCCGATCCCATCCGCCGCCTGATCCTGTCGGCGGACGCGCAAGGCCGCCGCGTCGTGCACGTCCCGCGCTTGCTCGCCTCGATCCTGCAAGTGCCCGCCGTCGCGCGGGGTGCGCCGCTGGGACCGGCCGAGGCCAGGACCGGCACCGGCGAGGTCGCGTGGGGCGTGCCCACCGCCAGCGACCCGGCCCGGCCGCTGGCGAGCATCCGGCGACGCGACGGCGTTGCGGTCGCCTCGGCGCAGGCGGTCCCACCGGTCACGCCGGGGCGGATCGCGGTGCTGGTGCCGACGCGCGATTCGCCGGCAATGCTGGAGCGCTGCATCGCCGGGCTTCATGCGCGTGCGACCCATCCCGACCGGCTTGATATCGTCATTCTCGACAATCGCGGCGAAACGGACGCTGGCCGGGCGATGCTGGCGCGGATCGCGGCGGCGGGCCAGGCGCGGGTGGTTGCGCATGATGCCGCGTTCAACTGGTCGGCAATGAACAACCGGATCCTCGCGCTCAGCGATGCGGACACGCTGGTCTTTGCCAATGACGATGTCGACATGCTCACCGACGGCTGGGACGTGCAGGTCGAGGGGTTCTGCGCGCAGCCCGGTGTCGGCGCGGTCGGTGCGCGCCTGCTCTATCCCGACGGTCACTATCAGCATGCCGGCATCGCCTTTGGCCTGTCGGCGACGCAGCTTTGCGTGCACGAGGGGCTGGGCCATCACGGCGATGAGGGCGGGCCGCTCGACCGCTGGCTCCAGACCCGGCGGGTGGCGGCGGTAACGGGGGCCTTTCTGGCGACGAGCCGGACGGCGATGCAGGCGGTCGGCGGCTTCGACGAGGCGCTGGCGCTGGCCTATAACGACATCGACTATTGCTTCCGTGTCCGCGCGAGCGGGCGCGTCGTCCTCTACACGCCGGCGCTGACCCTGACCCATCACGAATCGCAGACGCGCGGCCATAACGTCACGCGGGACCAGGTCGCCTGGGACGAGGGTGAGCTACAGACGCTGGCACGACGCTGGGGCAGCGATCTGCGCTGGGATCCCGCCCATGATCCGCATTACGCGCTGCGCGGCCAGCCGTTCGACGGATATCGCGATCCGCCGCTGTCCGAAATCCTGCGGCGGATCGACCGGGGTGCCACCGCCCATCCCTGGGGCGTCGCGTCATCCACAGGGAGCGACGATCAGGACGCCAGTGCTTGCAGGCTGTAATGAACCTCGCAGGCCTCGGACACGCTGTCGAAGAAGGTGAGGGCGCCACCATACAGCACCGCGCCGCGCGAACAGTATCGTTGCAGCGTCCCCAGATCGTGCGAGATCATGACGAGCGATGCCCGTTCGCGCCGTTCGATCATCGCCGCCTCCGCCTTCTTGCGAAAGCGTTCGTCGCCCGCCGACATGACCTCGTCGATCAGATAGCAGTCGAACTCGATCGTCAGCGACAGGGCAAAGGCAAGGCGTCCCGACATGCCCGACGAATAGGTGCCGAACGGCTGATGGAGATAGGGGCCGAGCTGGGCAAAGGCCTCGACCTTTTCCAGCAGTTCGTCTTCCGGCTGGTTGTAGATACGGGCGATGAACCGGGCATTGTCGGCACCGGTCAGGCCCGACTGCAGCGCACTGCTGTACCCGATCGGCCAGGACATGCTCATGGTGCGGGTAATCGTCCCGCTCGTGGGTGGTTCGACCCCGGCCAGCAGCCGCATCAGCGTCGATTTGCCGGCACCGTTCGCCCCGACGATGCCGATGCTCTCACCGCGTTCCACCGAGAAGTTCAGGTTGTTGAACACCCGCTTGGTAAACTTCTTGCCGTGATAGACCTTCGATACGTCTTCGAACCTAATCATCGCTGTCACGGTCCCGGCTTTGGGTGCCGGCGACCGCGCCGGCTGGCGTCTCTTAGCCAATGAACGACGATTCGGCGATCCCCGCGGGGTCGCGCCTCACCCTGTGCATGGACGCACGGATGCTGGCGGAGTCCGCTGGTACCGGCGTTGCGACCTATGCGCGGGGCCTGCGTGCGGCGCAGCGCAGCCTGGGGGATGCGTGCCTGCTGACCGACGGCTTTGTCGGGCGCATGGGCGAGCGCCGGTCGCGGTCGGAAAAGCTGCGACGCTGGCTGGCCACGCGGCGTGACGTGCCCGTCGCTGCGCCGTCGGCGGCTGAAGGTCTTGTCGGCGCGGACATCTTCCGGCGCGCGCAGGTGCATTTCGATCGCCACGGCACGCTGATGCGGGTCGTGCCGCCGCCCGGGCCTGCCGGGATCATGCACTGGACCTATCCGGTGCCGATCCGCCTGTGCGGCTGGCGCAACGTCTACACCATCCATGACGCGATCCCGCTGATGGCGCCCGATCTCAGTCCGATTGATCCTGTGCGGCATCGGCGGTTGCTGACCGCCATCGCCGGGGCGGCGGACGGCATCGTGACGGTCAGCGCGGCGGCGCGCGCGGACATCGCGGCCACGCTGAACCTCGATCCGGGGCGCGTGGTCGATTGCGGTCAGGCGGTGTCGCCGGTCGTGGCGGGCCGGGCCGGGGCCGCGGGGCTTGAGCCGGGCGGATACTTCCTGTTCTGCGGGTCGATCGAGCCGCGCAAGAACCTGATCCGGCTGGCCGCGGCATGGGCAGCGTCGGGCGTGACGACGCCGCTGGTCGTGGTCGGCGGCGATGGCTGGCGGGCGGAAACCATCCTGCCCGCGCTCGACGCCGCCGGTGTGATCCGGCTGCCCTATCTGCCGACCGCGGACCTTCATGCGGTGCAGGCCGGTGCGCGCGGGGTCCTGTTCCCCACGCTGGCCGAGGGGTTCGGCCTGCCGATCATCGAGGCGATGGGGTTCGGCGTCCCGGTCCTCACGTCGCGGTACGGGGCCACGGCGGAGGTCGCGGGCGGGGCGGCGCTACTCGTCGACCCGACCGACACGGCGGCCATTGCCGATGCGATCCGGCGGCTGGACGGCGATGCCCCGTTGCGCGCCACGCTGGCGTCGGCGGGGCGGGCGCGATCGGGCGTCTATGCACCCGCCGCATTCGCCAACCGGCTGGCGGCGTTGTATGCCACGATGCTTGTCAGCGACGGACCGCACCCGTATCGCGATGTCCTCTGACGCTGGTGACGATGAGGTGAATTTTGCGGATCGGTGTCGACGGCTACAATCTCGCCATGGCGCATGGCACGGGCGTGTCGACCTACGGTATCGAACTGGTCACCGCGTTGCAGGGCATGGGCCATGCGGTCGAGGGTGTCTTCGGCCTGCCGGTGCCGACCGATCCGACCTATCGCGAAGTGCAGTTCTTCGACGCGCTGCAACGCCCGCGCGACCCGCTGAAACGCGTGCCGAAATGGGAGCGCCGGATCGAGTATCTGCGTGCGTTCGGCCCGGCCCGGGCGCTGGACATTCCGCTCACCCCCAATGTCGAGAAGTCGACCTTCGCCGACCGGATGCCCGCCTTCGCCCGCCTGTCGAGCAGCCAGAACCTGTTCGAGCGCGCGAATGTCCGCTTTGAACGGATCAGGCGGTTCACGACGCTGGAAATGGTCGACCCGCCGGACATCATGCACTGGACCTATCCGGTGCCGGTGCGGCTGAAGGGCGCGCGCAACATCTATACGCTGCACGATCTGGTGCCGCTGAAGCTGCCCTACACCACGCTCGACAACAAGGCGGTGTACCAGCGGATCGTCGCCGACTGCATCGCCACCGCCGATCACATCTGCACCGTATCGGAATCGAGCCTGAACGACATTCGCGACCGCTTCGGCATCGCGCCTGGCCGGATCACCAACACCTATCAATCGGTGTCGATGGGCGAGATCCCCAGCGGGTCGGAGGCCGATGACGCCGCCGCGATCGAGGGGATCTTCGGCCTGAAGCATCGCGGCTATTTCCTGTATTTCGGCGCGATCGAGCCGAAGAAGAATGTCGGCCGCATCATCGAGGCGTATCTGTCGCTGCGCACCGATACGCCGCTGGTGATCGTCGGCGCGCGCGCGTGGCAGAGCAGCGAGGAACTGAAGCTGATGCCCGGCGGCGGTGCCGACGCGGTGCAGGGCACGTTCACCGGCCACCGCGGGCAGACCATCGTCCGCCTGTCCTACCTGCCGCGCCGGGTGCTGAAGCAACTGGCGCGGGGCGCGCGCGCGCTGCTGTTCCCGTCGCTGTACGAGGGGTTCGGCCTGCCTGCGCTGGAATCGATGCAGCTCGGCACGCCGGTCATCACCGCGCGCACCAGCTCGCTGCCCGAAATCGTCGGTGACGCGGGCATCCAGGTGGATCCCTATGACGTTACTTCGCTGGTCGAGGCGATGCGGCGGGTCGATTCCGATCCCGCGCTGCGTGAGACGATGGCGCGAAAGGGACTGGAACAGGCACGCATGTTCTCGATGGAACGGTATCGCGAACGGCTGGCCACGCTCTATGCCCGGACGCTGGGTCAGGCTTCGGCGGCATGATCGTCGATCCGCGCAAGCTGGTCGACGAAGGCGATTCGATCGCGATCGACCCGTTCGTCTTCTGGCCGGAACGTCGCAGCCGCGTCACGCCGCTTGGTGGACCCGAACAGGGTGACGACCCCGATTATGCCTTCCATACCCTGTATGTCGGCTGCGGTACCGGCTGGATCCAGTTCGACCTGACGTTCGAGGGGCTGACCGCCGAGCGCGGCACGCTGATCCTGCGAATCCATGAACTGGCCGATGTGCTGGGCGCGGATGCACGACTGGTCACCCTGTCGCAGACGCAGTTGCTGGAGGTGATCCGCAGCGGCGGCCGCGTCACCATCGGGACCGAGGCGACGGACGGGTTCAGCTATGCCATTCTCGGCCATGTCCACGGCGATTGCGTCGCGATGGCCGACGCCCTGCGGATCGACGTCACGCGCCGCACCCCGGACGCCGACGATCCGGCAATCGCCACCCGCTACTCATCCGAACGGGTCGGTGCGGTGGGTCAGTTGATCGCGCCCGAGCCGCCGACGCTGAAGGCGCCGGTGTCGCAGGTCTGTACGCTGGCGCAGTTCAAGGAACCGGTGTTCGCCGACTGGGCGCAGCATGTCGGGGCGGGCCGCGAGACCGGGTCGATCGCGACCTGGGAGCGGGTGTTCATCGCCCGGGCGCTGGACCGGTATGACGTGGCCCGGTCGGGCGCGCGCGGACTGGGGGTCGGTGGCCTGGGCGACCCGCTGGCCGATGCGCTGGCTTCGGCGGGATGCCGTCTGGTGCTGACCTCGCCCGAGCCGCGCGATGCCCCGCTGCCGGTCGGTGCGACCGCGCGCCTTTTCGATCCCCACGCCGTGCCCGACGACATCGCCGGGTTCGACTTCTGCTATGTGACCCGCGACGGCGGACCCGATCTGGATCGCCAGGGCAGCCTGCGTTTCGTCGAGGATCTGTTGCGCGGGCTGAAGCCGGGCGGGCTGGCGGTCGTCATGCTGTCGATGGACGTGATCGAGAACGGCACGTTTGCCGGCCTGCCGAAGCGGGAGATCGACCGTCTGGCGCTCGTCCTCGTCTCGCGCGGGCACCAGGTGGCGCAGTTGCGGCATATCGGCGGCGAGGCGGTGGTCGAGGATGGCCGGTCGGCGTGCGGCCTCATCATCCGGAAAGCCGGATAGTGGCGGCCGTTTCGTCCTCTGGCGCGCTCCTGCGATCCCCCCCGTTTCCGGGCATCGACCCGGCGGTGGCCACGATCGACGGCGACGGGCAGGGGGCGGGAACGGTGTCGCGCGATCCGGGCCGTGCGCGCCGCGTCGCCGCCCTGCTGGCGACCGGCCGCGTCGGCGGCGGTTTCTGGGGCATGCAGGCGACGGGGCGGCCGAGGCTGATCGTTACCGGACCTGGCGGGACGTTGCCCGAGGGCGATCTTGCTGACAGCGTTGTCGTCGTCGACGCGTCATTGCGCTGCGACACGCACGCCGCACTGCGGGTCGGCCGCGACGTGGACCCGTGGTCGCTGATCGCGGGGGCGGCGCTGGTGATCGCCGATCCGGCCGATGAGATCGCGGTGCTGGCGGGCGCGGCCGGGTGCGTGGTCCACGACCTGTCGGGTCGGCCGGTCGTCGATCCGGATTTTCAGCGGCTTGACGATGCCCTGCTGCGCGGACGGCGCTACCGCGACCCGTTTACCGGCGATGCGATCACGGTCGAGGCGGCCATCGCGCTGCTCGCCTTCTGGCGCACGACGATCGACGCCAATCGCGGGCTTGCCGCCGCCACCGGCATGGCCCGCTGGAAACGGCGTGAGATCGCCCGCCTGCTCTGGGATGGCCGGGCGGATGACCTGCCGTTCATGCCACCGGCTGCCGCCATCGCGCTGGCCGCGGGTTCTGCGGACGCAGGGCGCGGGGCCGTCGCTGCGTGGCCGTCGCGCGTGCCGGCCGATTTCGGCGTCGAGGCTGCGGACACGGCGGTGCCGGTCCGCTGGGTCGAGGACGGGTTCCTCCGGTCCGCCGGGCTTGGCAGCGACCTCAACCCGCCGCTGTCGATCGCGGTCGACGATCTTGCGCCCTATTACGACCCGTCGCGCCCCAGCCGGATCGAGACGATCCTGGCGACCCATCCCTTCCCCGACGAGCTGGTCGCCCGCGCGGCGGCGTTGCGGACGCGCATCGTCGATGGCGGGGTCGGCAAATACGGTGTCGCCGGCCCCGCCGCCGACCTGCCCGACCTGCCCGCCGGCCGCCGGGTGGTGCTGGTCGCCGGACAGGTGGAGGATGACGAATCGGTCCTGCGCGGCGGGGGCGGCGTGACCGGGAACCTCGACCTCCTGCGCCGCGCGCGCGCCGCCGAACCCGGCGCCTGGATCCTGTACCGGCCGCACCCGGACGTGGAGGCCGGGCACCGGCGCGGCGCGGTCGCCGATGACGACGCGCGGCGTCATGCCGATGCGGTGGTGCGTGGCGGATCGCTCGCCGCGCTGATCGACCGGGCCGATGCGGTGCACGTCCTGACGTCGCTGACCGGGTTCGAGGCGCTGTTGCGTCACCGCGAGGTCGTCGTGCACGGCCAGCCCTTCTTTGCCGGCTGGGGGCTGACCCGCGATATCGGCCTGCCGCTTGGCCGGCGGATGCGCCGGTTGACGCTCGACCAGCTCGTGGCCGGTGTCCTGATCCTCTATCCGCGCTATCTGGACCCACGGCATGGTTTGCCGTGTCCGCCGGAAGTGTTTATCACCGGCATCGCCAGCACCCAGGGTCGCCCGACCTTGTTGACCCGCCTGCGCCGCACGCAGGGCCGGGTCATGCGGCTGCTGGCGGGTTAGCGGGCGGACATGATGCGGCACGATATGATCCGGCCGGAGGCAAAGGCGCTGCTTTTCCTCCAGGGGCCGCACGGACCGTTTTTCCGTCGTCTTGGCGATGCGCTGGCCGACGCCGGACACCGCGTTTATCGGATAAATCTGAACGGCGGCGACCGGCTGGACTGGGGTCCGGGCGGGGTCGACTATCGCGGCACCAGCGATGGCTGGCCGCTGTTTCTCGATGCCTTCCTGCGCGACCACGGCATCACCGACGTCATCCTGTACGGCGACTGCCGCGCGGTACACCGCGCCGCGCATGGCATCGCCAAACTGCGCGGTTGCCGGATCCACGTTTTCGAGGAAGGCTATATCCGCCCGGACTTCCTGACGCTGGAACGTGAGGGCGTGAACGGCAATTCGATGCTGCCGGACGATCCCGACTGGTATCTGGCGGAGGCCGCGCGCCTGCCGCCGGCACCGGTGTTCGACGGTGTGCCCGCCAGTTTCCAGCGTCGCGCGCGCCAGACCATCGCCTACAACCTGGCGACGGTGACGGGACGACTGCGCTTCCCCTTCTACCGCTCGCATCGCCCGTCGGGGGCCTGGTACGAGGCGATCGGCTGGATCGGTCGCCGGCTGTTCAGCAAGGGCGACCGGCGCCAGTCGGAGGAGGCCCTGCGCGCGATCGGCGACAGGCCCTATTTCTGTCTGCCGATGCAATTGTCGTCGGACCACCAGATCCGCACCCATTCGCCGTTCGAGGACATGACGGTGGCGATCGCCTTCGTCATCCGCAGCTTCGCGGCACATGCCCCCGCCGACACGCTGCTGGTGCTCAAGCGTCACCCGCTCGATGCCGACCTCGTTCCCTATGGCCGGATCGTCGCGCGCGAGGCGGAGCGAAGCGGCGTCGGCGACCGGGTGTTCTACCTGCCCGAAGGCGACGTCACGACGCTGGTCGAGCGCGCGCGCGGGGTGGTGACGGTCAACAGCACCACCGGCACCCTGGCCCTGCGCAAGGGGATCCCGACCGCGGTGCTGGGCGATGCGGTCTACCACATGCCGCGCATCACCTATCAGGGAACGCTGGATGCCTTCTGGTGTAATCCGGTCGCACCGGATATGACGGTGTACGACGCGTTCTGCCGCGTGCTGATCGACCGGTGTCTCGTTCATGGCGGATATCTGAGCGAGGAGGGGCTGGACGTACTGGTGCGTGGTGCCATGGCACGGCTGGATGGAGACATCGCGCTGCGGCATGACTTTTGCGGGACGATGATACCATCGCGATGAGGCGTGACAGGGGAGAGGGGCGGGCATCGGGCGGGACGGAAGTCGTCCTCGACCTGTCGCGACTGTTGTCGCGTGTCCTGCGGACGACGCCGACCGGGATCGACCGGGTCGAGCTTGTCTATGCGCTTGGCCTGCTGGACCGGATACCGGAACGGTTGTCGTTCGGCGCGCGCTATCCCTACGGCGTCTATGGTCGCCTTTCGCTGACGGCGGTGCGTCAGTTCCTGACGACGACGGCGGCCCTGTGGCGCAATGGCGACCGCGTCGACCGGTGGACGTTGCAGGCCAGCGCCGCCCGGCATCTGACCGCGCTGCGACCGCGCATCATCCCGCGGGCGCGTGGCCCCCGGGTCTTCCTGCAAAGCTCGCCGCATCATCTGGAGGATGGCGGCCGGATGGGCCGGATCCTGGCGCGCGAGCATGCCGCCTTCGTCTGTCTGGTGCATGACGTCATCCCCGTCACGCACCCCGAATATGCGCGCGAAAACGGTGCCGCCGTCCATCTGCGCCGGATTGATACGATCGCGCGGCACGCCAGCGGGATCATTACGAACTCTGTCGCCACCCGCGACGCGCTGGCCCCCTTTCTGGACCGGACGGATCGGCCGCGCCGCGTGGCCGTCGCGCATCTCGGCACCGAGATCGGCGAGGACCGGGCGGATGCGCCCGCGCAGCCGGGCGACCGCCCCTATTTCGTCTGCGTGGCGACGATCGAGCCGCGCAAGAACCACCTGCTGCTGCTGAACGTCTGGAAGCGTCTGGTCGAGGAAATGGGACCGGCCGCACCGAAGCTGATCCTGATCGGTCGCCGCGGCTGGGAGAACGAACAGGTCGTCGACATGCTCGAACGCTGCGTGCCGTTGCAGGGCGTGGTCGAGGAATATAGCAGCATGTCCGATCGACGGATGTTCGACGTCCTGCGCGGCGCCCGCGCGCTGCTGCTGCCGTCGTTTGCGGAAGGGTTCGGCATGCCGGTCAGCGAGGCGCTGGCGCTGGGCGTGCCGGTGATCGCGTCGGACCTGCTGCCGCTGCGCGAAGTCGGTCTCGACGTGCCCGACTATATCGACCCGCTGGACGGTATCGCGTGGATGACGGCGATCCGGGACTATGCCCGCGCCGATTCACCCGCCAGGGCGGCACAGCTGGGCCGATTGCCCGGCTGGCTTGCGCCCGGCTGGTCCGATCATCTCGACATCGTCCTGGATGTCGTAGATTCGATCTGACCTTGCGGCCCGGTCAGGACCGGTCGTTCAACCGCCGGCCTTGCGGATCACCAGCCCGAACGAGGTGCTGACATAGCGGTCGAGCGCCAGTTTCAGGTGGCTGTCGGCGGTGTAGGGCGGCGTGTCGATATGCCGGTCCTCGGGCTGCTCGCCCATGTCGAACGTGATCGGCGCGACATAATGGCCCAGCGCCCGCAGGCGACGGGCCAGGCCCTCGATATCGGGGCGGCGGAACAGCACGGTGCCGCCGCTGTCGACCGTGGTCGTGTCCGACGTCAGGTTCAGCTCGGTCGTGTGCACCGCCACGCCGCCGGGCTTCAGCGTGTCGAGCGACCGTTCGATGAAGGTGAGGCCGGCGTCGATCGAACCGAGATGCTCCAGCGCGCAGGACGACCAGCACATGTCGTAATCGCGCCGCTCCGCCGGAATTGCCGTCATGTCGATCGGCTGCAACTCGACCCGCTGGTCGAACAGGTCGTTGGGGCAGATGCCGGGATCGCGCAGATCGTCGAGGCTGACCAGCAGCTGTGCCGAATAGCGCCAGTTTTCCGCGCGCGCATCGCCGACCGGCAGGTCGCTGGCGGTGACGAAGATGTCGTAGGCGGCGATCGCGGCCGGGATCGGTTCCATCCCGCATCCGAAACCCAGCGCGCGGGCGGGCCCTTTCAAGGCGTTCATGGCCTCGAACGTGCGGCAGATGAAGACATGCTCCCACTGCTTGCGGTGGCGGTGCATCGGCCGGTTGATGCGGGTCAGCCAGCGGGCATAGTCGGGTTCGTCGAACTGGGCGGCGGTGCACATCTGCGACCGCGGCGTCGCCAGCGTGGCGGGGGTCGCCACGACCAGCGGGTCGGCATCGGTCATCGGTGATACGGCGGCAAAGATCGTCGTGCGCGCCTGCTCGACCTTGCGCTCCAGCAGGGAATCGTCCTTTTCCCGGTCGGAAAAGACGCGGATGGCCGACGCCCGCGCATCGGTCTCGTCGCGGATCCGGCCACAGACCGCATAACTGGCATCGTCGCGCGCGCGGATGGCGATCGACACGGATACGGTGCCCGTCGCGGTGGCGACCTTCGGCAGCGAAACCGACTGCCGCTTGACCACGGCAGCGCTCGACCGTCGATCCGACAATTCCAGGATCGTCAGGCTCAGCGTGCCCGATGTGGCGACAAGGGCGTCAAGCTCGATATCGAAGGTCAGCCAGCCGCTGCCGAACGACAGATAGGCCGTATGAAAAACAACGTTGTCATGCGACGATTGTGTGCCGTGGCCAAGGCCGCTGATCCGGCTTGCGTGGTTCGGCCACATCGCGAAGGGATCCAGGGGGAACCGGACGCCGGTCGATTTTCTCGAAAAGCCAAACATGGCCCGACTCCTAGCGCAGCTTCAAACAGGCGTCATCCCCTTCCATCGGCGTCCGGCAGAGGCTGGCACGACCGGTCGCATCATCCGGGCGCATCGACCCGGCCTCTTACAAAACGCGGATCGACCCCGCTCATCAACTGCGGTATGCAGCGGCCGACGAGCTTCATTGGGGATTGAGATGCGAAACCGAGTGTATGTCGGATATGACAGCCGTGAAGATATCGCGTGGCAGGTCTGCCGTCATTCGATCAATCGCCATGCATCCACCCCGATCGATATCTATCCGCTGCGCCAGACGACCGTGCGCGAACTGGGGCTGTACACGCGGCCGATGGATGCGCTGTCGTCGACCGAGTTTTCGCTGACGCGGTTCTTGGTACCATACATCGCCGCGCATGACGGCTGGACGGTGTTCATGGACTGCGACGTCCTGCTGACCACCGATCTCAACGCGATTTTCGAGGGGCTGGACGAGAGCAAGGCGCTGTACGTGGTGCAGCACGATTACGAGCCGGCCAACGCGATCAAGATGGATGGCAAGGCGCAGACGGTCTATCCGCGCAAGAACTGGTCGTCGGTGATGATCTTCAACGGTCGCAATCCGCATGTGCGCGCATTGACCCCCGAATTGGTGAACACGGCCGCGCCAAGCTATCTGCACCGCTTCGAATGGCTGCCCGACGACTCCCTCATCGGGTCGCTGGATCTGGGCTGGAACTTCCTGGAGGGCGAATATCCACTGCCGGAAAAGGCCCCGAACCTGATCCACTACACCAATGGCGGCCCATGGTTCGAACAGTGGACGAACGTGGGCTATGCCGACCTGTGGCTGGACGAGGAGGCGCGGTATCTCGCCACCCGTCCGCCGGGTGCCGCAACCTGACCATGGCCTTCACCCGGATGATATCGTCAGTGTCTGGACTTTGAGCCGATGGCGTCTTCGCTTCCCCACAGCCCCGGACGTATCGGCCGCTTCTTTGGCGCACTGTCCACGCAGAAGCGTGTCATTGGCGCGCTGTTTCTACGCGAGCTTCATTCGCGTTACGGCCGGGACAACATCGGCTATCTATGGCTGATCGCCGAGCCGATGATGCTGGCCAGCGTCATCACGCTGCTGCACGCCAATGCACCGACGCATTTCGGCAGCGACATCGGCCCGGTACCGTTCACGATCATCGGCTATACGATCTTCATCGTGTTCCGTGGCATCTTCAGCCGTGCCGATGGGGCCGTCGAATCAAACCAGATGCTTCTGCATCATCGCATGGTGACAATCACGGATATCATGCTGGCGCGCGCCATGCTTGAAATTGGCGGCTGCTTCATCACGATGTGCATTCTGATGTCGTTGGCGATTTCCTTGGGCTATGCTGATTGGCCAGAGCGTCCGCTCCATCTACTTGCCGCCTATGCTCAGATGGGGTGGTGGTCAGTTGCATTGGCTTTCATTGTTGTAGGCGTAACGTATGGCAACGAAACGCTGGCCCGCTTCACCCACCCAATTGCCTATTTTTGCGTGCCGCTGTCGGGCGCGTTTTATCAATTGGAATGGATTCCCGAGAGCTTTCGGAAGTACCTGCTGTGGTGGCCGATGGCGCTCATCTGTGAGCAGGCACGGTACGGGCAGTTCCGGTCGGCAACGTCGGAATATATGGACGTGGGCTACGTCGCAATCGTATGCACGCTGCTGACCTACTGCGGCTTGCTTTTGGTGCGCCGTCTTCGCAGGCGCGTCCATGTTCATTGATCGACGCCTGATACCTGGCCTGAGGACTTTTCTATGCACGGCGTAATTCAGCCCCTGGGGCACGATGTCGGGACACGGCGCGGGTCGCCTGCTCGCCGTACTTGGGCATGGATCGTCGCCCATCGCATGGTGTTGCTGATCGTCTTCCTGCCGACGGCGCTTGCGGCCTTCTATTACTATGCGATCGCCGCCGATCAGTATCAGTCGGAGGCGCATTACATCGTCCGCACCGCCGAAACGCAGAAGCCGAGCGGCGGCGGCGGCATCAGCCAGATCCTGGCGGCGGCCGGCGGCGAAAACTCGTCGCCCGAGGCGATGAGCGTGGCGGACTACATGACGTCGCACGACGTGGTCGATGCCCTGCGGGACCAGATCGGCCTCGTACAGATGTATCGCCGGCCCGAGGTGGATGCCATTTCGCGGCTCGGCTCGCCGAACCCGACCCCGGAAAAGCTGCTGAAATATTATCTGGCGCATACCAAGGTCGAGATCAATTCCACGACCGGCATCACGGTCGTTCAGGCGCGCGCGTTTCGACCGGCGGATGCCTATGCGATCACCACCCGCCTGCTGGCGCTGGGCGATCTGCGGATCAATTCGCTCAACAAGCGCGCCTATGACGATGCCATCGCCAGTTCCGAGCGGCAGCTGGCCGATGCGGAAAACGCGCTGGACAAGGCGCAGGTCGACATCAGCCGTTTTCGCGCGCAGCAGCGCGATATCGACCCGCAGGGCACCGGGCAGGCGCAGACGACGCTCATCAGCCAGCTGACCGCGGATCTGGTTCAGGCACAGGCACAGCTGGCCAGCATGGGGCAGGCGATCAGCCCGTCCAGCCCGCAATACGTCGCGCTGCGCGGGCGGGTCCAGGCGTTGCAGGCACAGGTTTCGGCCCAGTCCAACCGCCTCGCCGGATCGGGAACGACGATCGCCTCGCAACTGGCCTCCTACAACGAGCTGCAACTGCGGCAGGAATTCGCGTCCAAACGCTACGAAGCCGTTGCCAGCGCCCTCGATCGGGCGCGCGAGCAGGTCATGCGCAAGCAGTTGTATCTGGTCCGCGTCGTCAATCCGAACATGCCGGTGAAGTCGCAATACCCGCAGCGGTTGCGTATCGTCGGAACGATCTTCCTCGGCCTGTTCGTTGCCTATGCAATCGGCTGGCTGATCCTGGCCGGGGTGCGCGAGCACGAGGCCTGACCGGCCGGCGGTCCGCGTTTGCCGATGGCGACGCGGACCGCTTTGAGATCAACCAGACAGCGCTCGTCGACATGGGCGGAGGCGCGGCATCTGTCGATTCCACGGGCCTTCATCCGCCCCGCGTCAGATCGGCGGCCGCGCAGCCTGAAGCCTGTTTTCAGGTGATGACCCCTTGGCGCGGCAAGACGTCCACGACCGCAGAGAGCGTCGATCAGCTCTCCGCAGTCCGGTATTTTACTGCACCGTCTGCCGCAGGGTGAAAACCGGGGTGAACAGGACGTTGAAGATTTCGACCAGCTTGCGGGTCTGGTTCAGGCGCGCGTTGGCGACATAGATGACGTCCTTGTCGCGCATCGCGAACCGCTGCGCGACGAAATAGCTGGACGGTTTCATCAGGTCGAGACGGTAGACCATCGGCGCGGCCGGTCGTGCGCCCGGCGCGGCTGCAAGCCCGTTTGCCGAATCGCGGAACACGAATACCGCCGTCGGATCGGCACGGCTGTCATCGGGGCCGCCGGCCTGGGCCACGGCCTCGGCCAGCGACAGGACGTTCGCGTCGATCGGCAGCTGCATCACCTTGCCGGCCGCGCCAAACACCGAAAAGCTGCGCGGTCGCCGGATCAGGTCGATCCGGTCGCCCGGCAGCAGTGTCAGGTCCGCCGCCGATCCCGGCGCGATCGTTCCCAGATAGGCCTCGGCCGACTGGCCGTCGCGGGTAAAGCGCACGACGGTGCTTTGCGGCCCGTCGCGCTCTCCGGTCCCGCCCGCCGCGGCAATCGCGTCGAGCAGGCGTTCGCGAACCAGCGAAAGCTGCTGGCGTCCCGGGCGGGTCACCGCACCGCTCACCAATATCGTATTGGTCATGTTGCCGCTGATCGTCACCAGCGCCTGTGGCGCCTGCGACATGCCGCGCAGCTTGGCGACGATCATCGCCTCGATCTCGGCGGTCGTGCGGCCGGCGACACGCAGATTGCCGATGAACGGCAACCGGATCGTGCCGTCGTCACGGACGGTGACGCCGGCCAGGTTCTGCGCCTTGGCCGATGGGTCGTAACCGCCGCCGGCCGCGCCGCTGCCGGCCGTGCCGCCAAGCGTCGTGGTGCCCGACCCGAACAGGGTGACGCCGACCTCGTAGATGGTGATCGACAGAACGTCACCCGGTCCCACCTGATCGACGCGGCCGTTTCGCGCCAGCGCCGCGATGCCGGCGCTCGACATCGCATCGGTGGCCCCGGCCTGCGGCAGCGTCGTCGCGTCGAGATTGACGATCTGAAAGCCGATACGGGCGGCCTCGTCCTTTTCATTGGCGATGATCTGTCGTGCGGTCGGGCCGCTGGTCGGCAGCGATGAACAGCCCGACACGATGCCGGCAGCCGATACGACCAGGCAGATCGCAACGCGATTGCCGGTGGACGAGAGTAGCTTCAAGTTTCGGCCCACCTTCAGGAAAGTTTCACGGTCATGATCGTGACCCTGCGCGTAATATTCGACTTGACCGGTAATGCAACTGGAAGTCGCCCGCCGCCGCGTGCGCAGGCTATTGTCCGATTGTACAAATCCATGCGGTGAAACGATCATCTGACGCCGTCGAATGAGTCTGTCTGTACCGTGGTCATGCTGTCACAAGGCGGGTCTGGTCGGACGGGACGCTCGGCGCGACCATCGCCGGATAGGACAGACCGTGCAATTCCGTCGCCCGAAACCGGTGCCAGGCACCTTCGGGCAGGGCCAGCCGATCCGCCACGGCATACAGGACGGCCGGATTCGATGCGAGGCCAAGATGGCTTCCGCGAACCTCGATGCTTTCGCAGGCGTCACCGTCTTCGCCATGGCAGTTCTGCCACGCGACGATTCCGTCGTCGCGCGAAAAGATGGCGCTGGTCGGTACGTCGAGCGGCCCGGCCCCTTCCGCCAGCAGGGTGCGCGCGGCCGGGTCGTCGACCCGCTGGCCCGCCAGCAGTTCATAGGCGCGCCAGACATTGGTGGCGCGCGGATCGCCGGCAAACGGCGACCCGAACGTCACCACCTGACGAACGGCATCGGGGACGCGCCGGGCGATGATCCGCGCCATGATGCCGCCTAGACTCCAGCCGACCAGGCTGACCGTGCGCCCCGATGTCGCCCGCCACGCCAGGACCCGCTCGACCAGCGCCTCACCCTGCGCGCCGATGGCCTTCGGTCCCAGGTTGCGGCCAAGGTCCCAGCCACTGGCGTTGTGCCCGCGCGCGCGCAAGAAATGGCGCAGGACGCGGGTGGAGGCGTCGTCCGCGACGAAGCCCGGCAGGACCATGACCGGGTGCCCGTCGCCGCGCGGTGCGTTCGCCAGCGCCTTTGCCGCAAGGGGAAATGTCCCGAGTTCGGCAATGGCGCGCGGTACTTCGAGCAGGCCGAGCAGGGTGGAGGGGCGACGGACGATCGACATGGGGCAGGGGCGGTCGGGGATCAGGGACGATCGGACGCGGGCGTGCCCCCGGTCCGGGCCGCGCGCGGCTGACCGGTCGGCGTGACGGGCACCGGCCCGCTGCTGGTGGCCTCCAGCGTCGAATCGCCGCCCAGTGCCTGATACAGCGACACCGTGTTGCTCGCCCCCGTCAACTGGGTCGCGACCAGCGTCCGCTGCGCCTGATACAGCGAGCGTTGCGAATCCAGACTGGCGAGGAACGTGTCGATCCCGCCGCGATAGCGCGCATCGGTCAGGCGATAGGTATCGGCGGCGGCGGCCTGCAACTGCTGGTTGGCGCGCAACTGATCGGCAAACGTACCCTGACGGGCCAGCGCGTCCGATACTTCGCGAAACGCGGTCTGGATCGTGCCCTCATAGGTGGCAAGCGCGGCATCGCGCTGTGCCTCGCTGAACCGCACGCCGGCGCGGCCAGCGCCTGCATTGAAGATCGGGTAGCTGATGCTGGGCGCGACCGAATAATTGAACGCCCCGCCGCTGAACAGCGACGTCAGCGCGGTGCTGGCGAAACCGACCAGCCCGGTCAGCGAGATGCGTGGGAACAGCGCCGCGCGCGCCGCGCCGATCTCGGCATTCAGCGCGCGCAACGTATATTCCGCCTCGACCACATCGGGCCGCCGCAACAGGATCGACGAATCCAGGCCGGCGGGCAGGGGGCGGATGGTTGCCGCCGCTTCCTCGATCGACCGGGGCAGCAGGTTCGCCGCGACGGGCGCGCCGACCAGCAGTTGCAGGGCGTTGACGTCCTGCGCGATCGCGGTCCGCTGTTGCGCCAGATCGGCGCGCGCGGTCGCCAGCACGGTTTCGGCCTGGCGCAGGTCGGTGCGCGGCGCGATGCCGCCGTCCAGCCGCAACCGGGTCAGCCGGACGCTGCGTTCGGCACTGAGCGCGGTTTCCTGCGCGATCCGCAACAGGCTCTGGTCGGAGGCATAGGTCAGCCACGCGTCCGCAATGTCCCCGACCAGCGTCAGCCGGGTGGTACGCGCCGCCGCCTCGGTCTGGAAATACCGGTTCAGCGCCGCATCGCTCAGCGAACGGATCCGACCGAACAGGTCCAGTTCGAACGCGGTCGTGCCAAGCCCTACCGAAAACGCGCTGTTGGAGCGCGACGTCGTTACCACCGACCCGGTCGACGTACCCGTCCCCGCGCCGGTATCGGTGCCTGCGCCGGTGCCGACCCCAGTGCCGACCCCGGTGCCCGTACCGCCGGTCGTCCCGCTGCCGGCGATGCTGGATGCGCCATTGCCCCCGTCGGAATAGGTATAGCGGCCATTGGCGTCGACCTGCGGCAACAGGTCGGATCGCTGGATCCGGTATTGCGCGCGCGCCGCCGCGATGTTGGCGGCGGCGACGCGCAGGTCGCGGTTGTTGTCCAGTGCCTGCCGCACGATCGCCTGCAACCGGGGGTCGGTGAAGACCTGCGCATAGCTGACGCTGGCCAGCGCCCCCTCGCTCTGTCGCAGATAGGCGTCACCCACCGGCCAGGACGGCGGCACCGGCAGGTCGGTGCGGACATATTTGGGGGCCATCGAACAGCCCGCGAGCGCGGCACCGAGCAACAGCGCGATCGGACCACGGCGCATCATGCCGGCTCCGCCGTGGATGGGGTGGGTGGCAATGGCGGGGCGTCCTTCTTGTGTCGCAGTTTCTTCATCCCGTCGCGCACGCCGCGCCGGACCAGCACGAAGAACAGCGGGATGTAGAAGATCGCCAGGACGGTCGCGGTAAACATGCCGCCGATCACCGCGGTGCCGATCGCGATGCGGCTGTTCGCACCGGCCCCGGTCGAGATCGCCAGCGGCAGCACGCCGAAGATGAAGGCGAGGCTGGTCATCAGGATCGGGCGCAACCGGATCTTTGCCGCTTCGATCGCCGCGTCGATGACGCGTGCGCCCTTCTTTTCCGCCTGTTCGGCAAACTCGATCATCAGGATCGCGTTCTTCGCCGCCAGACCCATCGTCGTCAGCAGGCCGATCTGGAGATAGACGTCGTTGATGAGTCCGCGCAGCGTCACCGCCGCGATGGCCCCGATCAGCCCGAGCGGAATGACCAGCAACACCGCGATCGGGATCGTCCAGCTTTCATACAGCGCGGCAAGGCACAGGAACACGACCAGGATCGACAGGCCGTACAGCAGCGGGGCCTGCCCCGCCGACAGCCGTTCCTGATAGGACAGCCCCGCCCATGCCACGGTCGTTCCCGGAATCTGCGCCGCCAGCTCCGTCATCCGCATCATCGCGTCGCCTGAACTCTGGCCGGCGGCCGCCTGTCCCTGAAACTCGTAGGACGGGATGCCCTGGAACCGTGACAGCGTTGTCGGTGCCTGCGACCAGCTGGTCTGCGAGAAGGCGGAGAAGGGGGCCATCTGGCCATTCGCGCCGCGCACGAACCACTGCGCCAGATTGGCCGGGTCGGCGCGGTATTGCGCGTCGCCCTGCACGAAGACCCGCTTCACGCGTCCGCGATCGACGAAATCGTTGACGTAGCGGCCACCCCAGGCGGTCGACAGCGTCGTGTTCACGTCGTTCTGGGTCAGCCCCAGCGCGGCCAGCTTCTGCTGGTCGACATCGACCTTCAGCGTCGCGACGTCGGGCAACTCGGTCAGGCGGACCGAGGCGAGAACCGGGTCGGCATTGGCGGCGGCGAGCAGCTTGTCACGCGCCGCCTCGAACTTGGCCTGGTCCATGCCACTGCTGTTCTGCAATTCCATGGTGAAACCGTTCGACTGGCCCAGACCACGAATGGCCGGCGGCACCAGCGCGAAGACGCGCGCGTCACGGATCCCGGCAAATGCGGCCGATGCCCGCGCGACGATCGCGTCAGCGCTGTTTTCCTTGCCCTCGCGCTCGGCCCAGTCGTTGAACGCCAGGAAGGCCTGGCCGGTATTCTGCCCGCTCGTCCCGCCGCCGCCGCCGCCGCTGACCGAGAAGATCGTCTTCAGGTTCGCGGCTTCGTTCTTGGCGAAATACTCCTCGACCTGCCGCTGCGTCTGATAGGTGCGCCCCTGCGTCGCGCCGGCCGGCAACTGGAACTGGACGATCGCGCCGCCCTGATCCTCGGTCGGCAGGAAGCCGGTCGACAGCCGCAGGAACAGCACGACCAGCAAGGCGAGCAGCCCCGCATAGATCAGCAGGAACAGCCATTTGCGGTCGATCACGGTCTTCACCGCCCCGGTATAGCGTTCGACCCCGCGATCGAACCGGCTGTTGAACCCGTCCTTCGCGCGCTGCAACCCGTGCGCGACCTTCGGGAAACGGCGATCGAGGAACCCGTCCTCGTGCTCGCCATCCTTCTTCTTCTGCTTCAGCAGGGTCGCGGTCAGCGCCGGGGACAGGATCAGCGCCACGAACACCGACAGGATCATCGCCGACACGATCGTCAGCGAGAACTGGCGGTAGATCACGCCCGTCGATCCGCCGAAGAACGCCATCGGCAGGAACACCGCCGACAGCACCAGCGCGATGGCGATCAGCGCGACGGTGATCTCGTCCATCGACTTGATCGTCGCCTCGCGCGGCGTCAGGTCGGGATCCTCCTCCATCAGGCGTTCGACATTCTCGACCACCACGATCGCGTCATCGACCAGCAGGCCGATGGCCAGCACCAGCCCGAACAGCGTCAACGTGTTGATCGAGAAGCCGGCGAGGTAGAATACCGCAAACGTACCCAGCAGCACGACCGGCACCGCGATCGTCGGGATCAGCGTCGCGCGCCAGCTTTGCAGGAACACGAACATCACGATCACGACCAGGATGATCGCCTCGATCAGCGTCTTGACGACTTCCTCGATCGACAGCTTGATGAAGTCGGTGGTGTCGTTGGCATAGGCGTATTTCAGGCCCGGCGGAAAATCCTTGGACGCGGTTTCGATCTGCGCCTTCACCAGTTCGGCGGTCTTCAGCGCGTCGGCCCCCGGCGCCATCAGCACCGCGATGCCCGCACCCGGATGCCGGTTCACGCGGCTGAGCGCCGCATAGCTTTCCGCCCCCAGCTCGATCCGCGCGACGTCGGACAGGCGGACGGTGCCGCCGTCCTGCTCGGTCTTCAGGATGATGTTGCGGAACTCTTCGGGCGTTTGCAGGCGCGACTGGGCGGTGACGGTCGCGTTCAGCATCTGCGTCATCGGCTGTGGCTGGCCGCCAAGCTCGCCCGCCGCGACTTCGGTATTCTGGTTGGTGATCGCGGTGATGACGTCGCCGGGCATCAGCTGGAAACTGGTCAGCTTGGCGGGATCGAGCCAGATCCGCATGGCATATTGCGACCCGAACACGTTGGTGTCACCGACACCCGGCGTCCGCGCCAGCTGGTCCTGCAGATTGGACACCAGATAGTCCGACACGTCCTGGTTGGTCAGCTTGTCGGTTTCGTCATAGACGCCGGCGATCAGCAGGAAGTCGGGGTTCGACTTGCGGACGACCAGTCCCTGCTGCTGCACCTGCTGGGGCAGGCGCGAAATTGCCTGCTGGACCTGGTTCTGTACCTGGACCTGCGCGATGTCGGGATCGGTGCCCTTCTCAAACGTCGCGGTGATCGACACCGAGCCGCGCGAACTGGACGAGGACTGAAAATAGATCAGCCCGTCGATACCCGTCAGCTGCTGCTCGATGACCTGGGTGACGCTGTTCTGGATCGTCTGCGCCGATGCGCCGGGGAAGGTCGCGCGGATCGAAACCTGCGGCGGGGCCACGTCGGGATATTGCGCGATCGGCAGCGACAGGATGCCGCCGACGCCGGCCAGCATGACGATGATGGACAGCACCCATGCAAAGATGGGGCGGTCGATGAAGATACGCGAAATCATCGCCGATCAGCTCTTGGCGGCCGGGGTTCCGCCCTTGTCCTGACCGCCCCCCTGACCTTGCGGGGGCACGATGCGCTGCGGGGTGTTGGCCGGAACCGGTCGAACCGGTGCGTTCGGTTTCAGACTTCCCGTGCCTTGGGTGATGACCTTGTCGCCGGGATTGAGACCCTTGGTCACCACCCAGAACGCGCCCTGCGCCCGATCGGCGATGACGGATTTCTGCACGGCCTTGTTGCCCGGCCCGACGACGTACAACGTCGCCGCGCCCTTGGCATCGCGGGTCACGGCGGCCTGCGGGACGAGGAATGCGTTGGTGTCGATCGACTGTGCGAAGGTCGCGCGCACGAACATGCCCGGCAACAGCGCGCCGTTCGGGTTGGGCACGCGCGCGCGCAGGGTGACCGTGCCTGTCGTCGGATCGACCACGACCTCGGCGAACTCGACCGTCCCGGTCATGCCGTATTCGCTGCCATCCTCCAGCTTCAGGCGCACGACGGCCTTGGTCGGCTGCACGCCGCCGGTAGCGAGCGCCCGGCGCAACTCGATCAGCGCGGCGGCGGATTGCTGGATGTCGACGAACATCGGGTCAAGCTGCTGGATCGTCGCCAGCGGATCGGCCTGCGTGCTCGACACCAGCGCGCCGACCGTGAACAGCGACCGGCCGATCCGGCCGGTGATCGGTGCGGGGACCGTCGTGAAGCGCAGGTTGACACGCGCGGTTTCCAGCGCGGCCCGGGTTTGCGCCACGGCGGCGGCGGCCTGGCGTGCGGTCGCGGCGGCGTCTGTGTAATCCTGCGCCGCCACCGCCTGCATGTCGGCCAGCGGCTTGTAGCGTTGCGCCTTGATCCGGGCCGCCGCGGCGGTCGCCTGCGCGCTGGCCACGTTGGCCTGCGCTTCGTTCGCGGCGGCGCGGTAAAGGCTGGGGTCGATCTGGTAAAGCGGCTGGCCGCGCCGGACGATCGTGCCTTCGGTGAACAATCGGCGCTGGATCACGCCGGTCACCTGCGGGCGGACTTCGGAACTCTGGAAGGCGACGGTACGTCCGGCCAGTTCGGTGGTCAGCGCGACATTGGTCGGCTGGACGACGACGAACCCGACTTCAGGCGTTTGCTTGGCTTTGCCGGCTCCGGCCTTATCTCCGCCCGCTTTTCCGTTGGATGCGCTGTCACCGCAGGCAGACAATCCGGCGATGGCGATGATGACGGCCGAACCCAGCCAAACCTTGAGGGACAAACGATCCCCGTTCGATGTCGACAATCCGAAACCCTTCACCAACGCGACCGGACGCACGACCGGTAGAACCAAAAGTCACCAACCCGACAATTGTTCCCGGTATCTGGCGGCATGTGCCAAAAAAATGCGGTCTTCGCCAGCAGATAGCGATGCGATAGGACGAGCGGAGGAGATGCCATCATGCCCACGCCACCCCCGTGCGAGCTACCCACGTTCGACCTGTCGGGGCGGATCGCCCTTGTCACCGGTGCGTCGTCCGGACTGGGCGCACGGTTCGCAACGATCCTGGCGGCGGCGGGCGCGCGGGTGGTGGTCGGTGCACGACGGGTCGACCGGCTCGACGCGCTGGTCGCGGCGATCCGGCAGCGGGGCGGCACCGCCGTGGCCGTATCGCTCGACGTGACCGACGAGACGTCGGTGCAGGGCGCCTATGATACGGCGGAACAGCGGTTCGGCCCGGTCGACACGGTCATCGCCAACGCCGGCATCAGCGTATCCGGTCCCTCCACCGACCTGAACCTCGACGCCTTCGACTCGATCGTCGCGGTCAATCTGCGCGGCGTGTTCGTGACGGTGCGGGAGGGGGCGCGGCGGATGATCGCGGCGGGCAGCGCCGATACCGGGCGGGGGCGGATGGTCATCCTGTCGTCGATCACCGCCGATGCCGTGTCGCCGGGCCTTGCCGCCTACAGCGCGACCAAGGCGGGGGTGCAGCAGATGGGCCGGGTGATGGCCCGCGACTGGGCGCGCAGCGGCATCAACGTCAACATGCTGTGCCCCGGCTATATCCGCACCGACATCAACGCCGACTGGTTCGACACGCCGGCCGGCGCGCGGCATGTCGAAACCTTTCCCCGCCGCCGGCTGCTGGCCGAGGATGCGCTGGACGTGCCACTCCTATACCTTGCCTCCGATGCGTCGGCCGGCGTGACGGGGTCATGCTTCACCATCGACGACGGCCAGTCGCTCTGACCCCGTTCAGGCGGTCGTGAGGATGCCGTCGATCACCGTCACCGGCCACGGGGTCAGCGTCGCGCCGACGCACGGCCCGCCAAGGCATCGCCCGTCCTCCACCGCGAACACCGCCCCGTGCCAGCCGCACGCGATCCGGCTTGAATCCGGCGTGAGGTAATCGTCCAGCGTCCGCGCCAGCGGCAGGCCCATATGCGGGCACGCATCGACATAGCCGGTCGCCACATCGCCCCGGCGCACCACGAAACCGTGGAAACGCCCGGCGCGCATCTGCAACACATAGCCGCGTGCCGCTCCATCGGCGATGTCGCCGATCGGGCCAAGGCGCACGCCGGCCGGTGTCGCGGTCAGCCGGTCGCTCATGCCGGCAACACGGCCTTGGGAAAGTCCTGCCACACCGCGTCATAGTCGAGCTGCGCGGTCGCCAGCGCGTGGGGCGTCGGGCGATACGGCCAGCAGCTTTCGACCATGAATGCCATCGTCGCGTCGATCTTGTGCGGTTTCAGGTCGGCGGCGCTCGCCCCCTGCCAGCTGGTCAGGTCGGGGCCGTGGCCCGCCATCAGATTATGCAGGCTCAGGCCACCGGGCGAAAATCCGTCCGCCTTGGCATCGTACGCGCCGTGGATCAGGCCCATCGCCTCCGACATGACGTTACGGTGGAACCAGGGGGGGCGGAACGTGTCCTCCGCCACCAGCCAGCGCGGCGGGAACAGCACGAAATCGGCATTGGCGCGGCCGGGCACGTCGCTGGGCGAGGTCAGGAGCGTGAAGATCGACGGATCGGGATGGTCGAAGTTGATGCTGCCGATCGTGTTGAACCGTGACAGGTCGTACCGCCACGGCGCAAGATTGCCGTGCCACGCCACCACGTCGAGCGGCGAATGATCCAGCGTCGTCGTCCAGAGCGCCCCCATGAACTTCTGGATCACCTGCGTGGGCGCGTCGCGATCCTCGAACCACGCCACCGGCGTCTCGAAATCGCGCGCGTTGCCAAGGCCGTTCGCACCGATCGGCCCCAAATCGGGCAGGCGGAACAGGCTGCCGTGGTTTTCCGCGACATAGCCGCGCGCGCTGCCGTCGGGCAGCAACGCGCGGAACCGGACGCCGCGCGGGACCAGCGCGATCTGTCCCGGCGCGATGTCGATCCGCCCCAGCTCGGTCAGCAGCGTCAGCCGCCCCGCCTGCGGCACGAACAGCAACTCGCCGTCCGAATCCATGAACACCCGGTCGGTCATGTCGGCATTGGCCGCGTACAGGTGGACCGCCACCCCCTCCAGATCGGCGGGCGGGCGCGTGGTCAGCATCGTCGTCATGCCGTCGATCAGGTCGATGCCGGGGCCTGCATCGGCGATCGGATCCCAGCGCAGCCGGTTGGGCGCGAGCGGCGCATCGCCCGCACCGTCGACGAACCGACCGGCACCGTCATAGGGCACGAACGGCGGATGCTCGGCGGTGGGGCGCAGCCGGTACAGCCAGCTGCGCCGGTTTTCATGGCGGGGTGCCGTGAAGGCGGTGCCTGACAGCTGCTCGGCGTACAGGCCGAAGGCGGGCCGCTGCGGCGAATTGCGCCCGATCGGCAACGCGCCGGGCACCGCCTCGGTCGAGACGTGGTTGCCGAAGCCGGGGATGTAGTCGGGGGCGGGGGCGGTCATCGGCATCCTTTCCATCAACCCCGCATGGGGTGGTGCAGTATCGGTGGCTCCTGTGGGAGTCTCATCCGCCTGCCCGTCGGACCCGGCAAAGCCGTGCCCTGTGGGCAGGCTCTGCCGGACCGGCCGGGCGGGGCGTGATTATGGTCGCGCTTACGCGTCGACCATAATCACCCCGCGCCGGATCTGATCCAGCTCGATGCTTTCAAACAACGCCTGGAAGTTGCCGTTGCCGAACCCCTCATTCCCTTTACGCTGGATGATCTCGAAGAAGATCGGTCCGACCATCGTCTCGGTAAAGATCTGGAGCAACAGGCCCTCCTCGCCGACATTGCCGTCGATCAGGATCCGGTTCTTGCGCAGCCGCTCCAGATCCTCGCCATGCCCCGGCACCCGCTTGTCGACCAGTTCGTAATAGGTCTCGATCGTGTCCTGCAGCTTCACGCCGCGCGCGCGCAGCTTCTCCACCGTGTCGAAAATATCCGGGGTGGTCAGCGCGAGGTGCTGGATGCCCTCGCCCTTGTACTCGCGGATGAACTCCTCGATCTGGCTCTTGTCGTCCTGGCTTTCGTTCAGGGGAATGCGGATCGCCTTGTCGGGCGCGATCATCGCCTGGCTGAACAGGCCGGTCGCCTTGCCCTTGATGTCGAAATATTTCTGTTCCTGAAAACCGAACAGCTTGCCGTAGAAGCTGGACCATGTCCGCATCTCGCCGCGACGGACATTGTGGGTCAGGTGATCGAGCAGGTCGAGGCCGACGGTATTGACCGCCTCCGCCTCCTGCCAGCCGGGGACTTCGGTCCAGCGGTCGTACAGCCCGGTCGCGGCGTCGACGAGGTACAGATACGACCCGCCGATCCCCTCGATCGCATAGGATCCTTCGCCCAGCGTCCCCGCGGCAACGTCGACCGGATTCGCACCCTCGGCAATGGCGTGGTCATATGCCGCCTTCGCATCGGCCACCCGGAACGCCATGCCGCTGGCCGATGGCCCGTGCGCGGCGCGGAAATCGGCGGCCTGCCCGGTCGCCTCGCGGTTGAGCAGCAGATTGATCCGCCCCTGCTTGTAGCGCACCACGTCCTTGCTTGGGTGGCGATGCGACACCACGAACCCCAGCTGCTCGAACTGCGCGGCCAGCGTGTCGGGATCGGGCGAGGTGAACTCGCAGAACTCGAAACCGTCGAGGCCAAGCGGATTGTCGGACTGGGTCATGGGTTGAGTCACGGGGCGGCACCTTCTTATGGTATCTAATGAAACCAGTTTGTGCGCTTGCGGAGATGGTGTCAATTGATACCATGTGCCGGTGACCACCCGCCTGATCCTCGACGACTTCCTGCCCTTCCGGCTGTCCTACACCTCCAACCTCGTCAGCGACTCGATCGCGCGGGCCTATGCGGCGCTGTTCGGGCTGACGATTCCCGAATGGCGGCTGGTCACGGTGGTCGCGGAAACCGGCGGCATCACCCAGAACGCGATCGGGCAGCGCACCCGCATGGACAAGGTGACGGTCAGCCGCGCCGCCGCCGCGCTGGTCGACCGCGGATTGCTGGAACGACAGGCCAGCGCGTCGGATCGGCGCTCGCATCTGCTGGTGCTGAGCGACGCGGGCCGGACCCTCTACAGCGCGGTCGCGCCCAAGGCGCTCGATCTGGAACGCCGGATCTTCACGGCGTTCAGTCCGGACGAACTTGCCGGCTTCGTCGCGATGCTGCGCCGGATCGACACCGAGGTGCTGGCGCTGGATAATGCCTCCGGCGATCAGGACTCCCACGACGGAGCCGGCGACCACAGCGCGCGCAGATAGTCGAGCAGCGCGGTCACGCCGGCGGGCACGGGACTCCCGCGCGGATGCACCGCATAGATGCCGACGTCGGCCGACCCCTCGATCGCCGGCAACACGCGGACCAGTCGCCCGGCCGCCAGATCGGCGCTGACATCCCACAGCGACCGCAGCGCGATGCCGACCCCGGCAATGGCCAGTTCGCGCACCACTTCGCTGGAATTGGTGCGGACATGCGACGCCCGGTCGATCGTGATCCCGTCCGCCAGCCGCCACGGCATCTGCCCGGTCGCGGCCAGCAGCCGGTGATCCGCCAGCGCATCGGCATCGACCGGCACGCCCCGCGCGGCCAGATACGCCGGCGCCGCGCACAGGATCCGCCGGCTGTCGGCCAGCCGGTGCGCGACCAGCGCTGGCTCGACGCGTGGCGCGATGCGGATCGCCAGGTCGATACCCTCGCCGATCAGGTCGGCGAACCCGTCCGACAGGTTCAGCTCCAGCGCGATGCCCGGATACGCATCGAGAAACGCGGCCAGATGCGGCGCGACGTGCAGTCGTCCGAACGATGTCGGCGCACTGATCCGCAACGGCCCGGACGGCGCATCCCGGCCATCGGCCACCCGCGCCTCCGCCGCGCGGATCGCCGCCAGCACCTGCACCATGTCGGCATGAAACCGCTCGCCGCGCGCGGTCGGCTCCAGCCGGCGCGTCGTCCGGTGCAGCAACCGCACGCCCAGCCGCGCTTCCAGCCGGGCGATCCGCTTCGACACCATCGCCGGCGAAATCCCGCGGGCGCGGGCGGCGGCGCTCAGGCTGCCGGCGGTCACCACGTCGACAAAGAGTGCGCTGTCGGGATCCATCATCTGTTCCTATCGCGATCGACTGTCTGTAGTTCTTATCCTCTACCGACCGATTGGTGAGGGGGGTAGTGTGGTTTTATGATGGGGGACCGCCCCCCTTTCCGCTCGAAACGAACGGATTGATGTGCGCGCATAGGAGACCGAGAATGAGTGCAATGGTTGAAAAGGCCGGGCTACAGGTCGCCAGCGAACTGGCCGACTTCATTGAAACCCAGGCGCTGCCCGGCACCGGCATCGCGCCCGACGTCTTCTGGTCCGGCACCGCGCGGATCTTCGCGACCTTTGCCCCCGACAACCGCGCGCTGCTCGCCGTGCGCGACACGATGCAGGCGCGGATCGACGCGTGGCACACCGACCATGCCGGTCAGCCCATCGACCAGCCCGCCTATCAGGCGTTCCTGCGCGAGATCGGCTATCTCGTCCCCGATTCCGCGCCCTTCACGATCACCACCGCAAACGTCGATGCCGAGGTCGCAACGCTTGCCGGTCCGCAACTGGTCGTGCCGGTCCTCAACGCGCGCTTCCTGCTGAACGCCGCCAATGCGCGCTGGGGCAGCCTGTACGACGCGCTCTACGGCACCGACGTCATCCCCGGCACCACGACGGGCAAGGGCTATGACCAGGAGTGGGGCGCACAGGTCATCGCCTGGGGGAAGGCGTTCCTCGACCGCGCGGTGCCGCTGGCGACAGGATCGTGGAGCGACTTTGCGGGTGACGCCCCGACGCTGGCCGATCCCAAGCAGCTGGCCGGCCGCAATGGCGACACCTGGCTGTTCCGGCACAACGGCCTGCATATCGAGGTCGTCGTGGATCGCAGCCACCCGATCGGCGCGACCGACCCGGCCGGCATCGCCGACGTTCTGCTCGAATCCGCGCTGACCACCATCGTCGATCTGGAGGATTCGATTGCCGCCGTCGACGCAGGCGACAAGGTCGCGGCCTACACCAACTGGCTTGGCCTGATGAGGGGCGACCTGACCGCCAGCTTCGCCAAGGGCGGGCGGACGCTGACCCGCACGATGGCCGAGGACCGGGCCTACACCGCCCCCGACGGAACCGCCCTGACGCTGCCCGGCCGCTCGCTGCTGTTCGTCCGCAATGTCGGTCACCTGATGACCACGCCTGCCGTGCGGCTGCCCGATGGCGGCGAGGCCCCCGAAGGCATCCTCGACGCCATCGTGACCGCGCTGATCGGCGTCCACGACCTGAAACGGCAGGGCCGGTTCACCAACAGCCGCGCCGGCTCGATCTACATCGTGAAGCCCAAGATGCACGGGGCCGACGAGGCCGCTTTCACCAATCGCCTGTTTGACGCGGTCGAGGATCTGCTCAGGTTGGACCGCCACACGATCAAGGTCGGCGTGATGGACGAGGAACGCCGGACGTCGGCCAATCTGGCCGCCTGTATCCATGCGGTGCGCGACCGGATCGTGTTCATCAACACCGGCTTCCTCGACCGCACCGGCGACGAGATGCACACCGCGATGCGCGCCGGGCCGATGATCCGCAAAGGGGCCATGAAGGCCAGCGACTGGATCGCGGCCTATGAGGACCGCAACGTCCAGATCGGCCTTGCCTGCGGCCTGTCGGGCAAGGCGCAGATCGGCAAGGGCATGTGGGCCGCACCCGACCGGATGGCCGACATGATGGCGCAGAAGATCGGCCATCCGCAGACCGGGGCCAACACCGCCTGGGTGCCAAGCCCCACCGCCGCGACGCTGCACGCCACCCACTATCACGATGTCGATGTCTTCGCTCGCCGGGCCGAACGCGCCGGCGAACCGGTCGCGTCGCTCGACCGGCTGCTGACCATTCCGGTCGCGTACGGTCATGACTGGTCGGCGCAGGAGGTGCGCGAGGAACTGGACAACAATGCCCAAGGGATCCTTGGTTACGTCGTGCGCTGGGTCGATCAGGGGGTGGGATGCTCCAAGGTGCCCGACATTCACGACGTCGGGTTGATGGAGGACCGCGCGACCTTGCGGATTTCGTCGCAGCACATGGCCAACTGGCTGCTCCACGGCATCTGCACGGCGGCGGACGTCGACGCCGCATTGTCGCGGATGGCGGCCACGGTCGATGCGCAGAATGCGGGCGACCCGCTGTACCGGCCGATGGCGGGCCGCGAGCACGACAGCCTTGCTTTTCAGGCCGCCCGCGCGTTGGTGTTCGAGGGGCTGGACCAGCCGAGCGGCTATACCGAACCGCTGCTCCACCGGTTCCGGGCCTGGGTGAAGGAAAAGGATGGCCATGCCGCTGTACAGGATCGCCGGGACTGCGCCGACGCTGCCGGATGACGGATCGGCGTGGATCGCGCCGTCGGCGGACGTGATCGGCGACGTGCGGCTGGGGCAGGGGGCCAGCGTCTGGTTCAGGGCGGTGATCCGCGCGGACAATACGCCGATCATCGTCGGCGCCGCGACCAATATTCAGGAAGGCGCGATGCTCCATTCCGACCCGGGCGCGCCGCTGACCGTGGGCGCGGGCTGCACGATCGGCCATCACGCCATCCTGCACGGCTGCACCATCGGCGACACCGTGCTGGTCGGCATGGGCGCGACGATCCTGAACCGTGCGGTCATCGGCGCGGAGTCGCTCGTCGGCGCGGGCGCGCTGGTGACCGAAGGGAAGGTCTTCCCGCCGCGCAGCCTGATCGTCGGATCACCCGCCCGCGCGGTCCGCACGCTGGACGATGCGGCGGTCGCCGGCCTGCGGGCGGCAGCGGCGGGCTATGTCGCGCGCGCCGCGGACTATGCGGCCAGGCTGGAGCGGGTTGGCTGATCCGCCCCCAGGCCTATTTCCCGCCCTCGCGCCGAACCAGCGCCGCGACGCAGCTGGCCCGGTCGATGCTGCTGCCATCCGGCTCGCGCGCGTCGACATAGGTGACCTTGGACGCGTCCGATCCCTTGGGATACAGATAGACGTCCAGCACGCAGATCCCGCTTTCGAACTGCAGCTTGCGCGCGGCCCCTTCGCGAATGTCGGCATCGGGCTGGCCGAACAGGCGGACGAGGCCGGCGGCGTCCTGTCCCACCACCCGCTCCAGCCCGACATTGGTGTACGGAACGGCGACCGGCCGGGAGAGGGTCGGCCCCCTGGTCGCGGGTGCGGCGCAGGCGGATACCCCGCCGGCCAAGGCCAGCATCGTCAGGTGGCGGACACAGTTGCGGGTCATGGTTGCCCCTTACGCAGCAATCGGGTGTGGAACAGATGGGTCGCCATCGCCGCGCCCAGTACCGGCGCAAGGATGTTGGCGACCGGAACCACGAACAGCACCGCCACCGCAAGCCCCAGCAGGAAGCGGGAACCATCGGTCGCCTTGCGCCAGCCCCGCATCGCCGCTGCATCCATGTGTCGCACCGCGACCATGTCGCCCAGGTCGCGGCCCAGCAACCAGCCATTGACGACGATGAACAGGATCGCGGTGCCGACGCCGGTCACGAGCAGCGTGATATAGACCGGCAGCAGCAGCAGGTTGACGATCACCACCCGGCCGCCCGACCGCAGGCCCATCGCCGCCGCCTTGCCCAGCGACACGGGTTTCGCGGTCTTCAGCGCGGCGGGATAATGCTTTGCCTCCACCGCCTCGACCACGTCGTCGGCGAAGATCCCGACCACGCCGATCGCGACCGCGCGGAACAGCAGCCACAGCGCCATGACGGTGACGAACAGCGCGATCAGCGTCGCGACGCCGCCCGCGCTCGCGCCCAGCCACTGGTCCAGCAGCGCCTCGGTCCCCCACCAGACGCCGGCCCCCGCGATCACGAACAGCACCAGCGTCACGCTCAGCGACTTCGCCAGCACGGCCAGGATCTTGCGGTCGCCCATCTGGGCCAGCGACAGGGTAAGCGCGTGGATCATGGCGCACGCGATGGCGCGGGTGGTGGCGTGCGTCAACGCGCCGGTTGCGCAGCGTCATGCGGCTGGGTATCGCCCGGGCCATCCGTTTCCGGCCTGAAAGGCGCGTATCCCCTTGACCACACCCACCTATGACGTCGTTGCGATCGGCAATGCCATCGTCGACATCCTCAGCACCTGCGACGACGCCTTCATCGCCGAGATCGGCGTCGCGAAGGGCTCGATGCAGCTGATGTTCTCTACGGAAGAGGCCGATGCGCTCTATGCCAAAATGGGTCCGGGGCGCGAAGTCTCGGGCGGATCGGCGGCCAACACCGTCGCCGGCATCGCGGCGCTCGGCGGCAAGTGCGGCTTCATCGGCCAGGTCGCCGACGACCAGCTGGGTCAGGTGTTCGCGCACGACGTCCGCAGCATCGGCATCGAGTTCAACACCGCCGTCCGCGCGGGCGATCCGACCACCGGCCGCTGCCTGATCTTCGTGACGCCGGATGGCCAGCGGACGATGAACACGTTTCTTGGCGCGGGCCAGTTCCTGCCCGCCGCCGCGATCGACACCGCGATGATCGCCGATTCCGCCATCCTGTATCTGGAGGGCTATCTCTGGGATCCGAAGGAGCCGCGTGCGGCGATGCGCGCGGCGATCGACTGCGCGCGCGGGGCCGGGCGCAAGGTCGCTTTCACCCTGTCCGACGTGTTCTGCATTGCGCGTCATGGCGGTGATTTCCGCACGCTGATCGCCGACGGGCTGATCGACATCCTGTTCGCCAATGAAAGCGAACTGGCGGCGCTCGCTGAAACCGATGATTTCGAGGCGGCGGTGGCGAAGGTTTCAGCCCAGGTGCCGACGCTGGTCGTCACGCGCGGCGAACACGGGGCCTGCGCGGTCCAGAACGGCACGCGCGCCCAAGTGCCGGCCGAGCCGATCGACCGCGTCGTCGACACGACGGGTGCCGGCGACCTGTTTGCCGCAGGGTTCCTGCACGGCCAGGCGCAGGGCCATGCGCTGGAGCAGTCGCTGAAGCTTGGTGCCGTGTGTGCAGCCGAGATCATCAGCCATGTCGGCGCGCGTCCGGTGGTCGACATGAAGGCGCTGGCCGCCGCCAAGCTGGGCTGAAGCGTTCGACCACAGACGCAGAAAGGGCCGCCGGGAGATAATCCCGGCGGCCCTTTTTTTGTGCCTCCGTCCCCCGGCGAAGGCCGGGGCCCAGTTGGGCTAGCGCGTGTCGGAGGGTTCAGCCCACGGTTACCGGGAACCCGGCAACTGGACCCCGGCCTTCGCCGGGGAACAGAAGACCGGTATCAGTGAACGGGACCATCCAGTTCGGCGACCGGATCGACCACGTCCAGCCCGCGGCCGACATGGCTGCGGCTGTAGCCATAGACGAAGTAGATCACGAGGCCGACGCCGCCCCAGACCGGCAGCACCAGCATTGCCGCCGCCGGCAGGTTGAAGAACAGGAACACGCAACCGACGACCGTCGCGGGTGCGACGAGCCAGATCAGCGGTGTCTTGAACACGCGCTTGCGGGTCGGTTCGGTCTTGCGCAGCAGCATGACCGCGATCGCAACCATCATGAACGCATAGAGCGTACCGGCATTGGCGATGTCCGCCAGCTGGCCGACCGGCAGGAACGCGGCGGCGAACGCCACGGCCGCGCCGGTGATCGCGGTAACGATATGCGGCGTGTTGTACTTCGGATGCACCCGGCTCAGCGCCTCGGGCAGCAGGCCGTCACGGCTCATCACGAAGAAGATGCGTGTCTGGCCGAACAGCAGGACGAGGATGACCGACGGCAGCGCGACGAATGCGGCGATGCCCAGCATGTTGCCGACCGGCCCGAAGCCGATCTGGCGCAGGACGTGCGCGAGCGCCTCGTTCGAGCAGACCAGCGCATCGGCATATTGCGGCAGCATGCACTGTTTCGCCAGTTCGGCCGACCCGGCGGGGAAGGGGATGCCGCCCGGCCCCATGATCGGCTGGCCGCCGATGGTGCCGATCGCGCCAGCCGCGACCAGGATGTAGAACACGGTGCAGAACAGCAGCGACCCGATCAGGCCGATTGGCACGTTCTTCTGCGGGTTCTTGGTTTCCTCGGCGGCGGTCGACACCGCGTCGAAGCCGACATAGGCAAAGAAGATCGTCGCCGCCGCACCGACCGCGCCGACGCCGGTGCCGAACCCGCCGAACACGCCGGCCGGCAGGAACGGGTTGAACTTGGTCATGTCGATCTTGCCGGCGGTCAGCGCGATGAAGGTCGTCAGCGCGACAACCTTGATGAGCACCAGCACCGCGTTCACGCGCGCGCTTTCCTTGGTGCCGACGATCAGCAACCAGGTGACGAGCAGCGCGATGACGACGGCGGGCAGGTTGATGAAGCCACCTTCAATCCCGCCCAGCGCCAGCGGTCCGCCCGCCAGGAACGGCGGCAATTGTATGCCGAAGAACTGGTTCAGGATCGTCCCGCTGAAATAACCCGACCACCCGACCGCGACGGCCGACGCCGCGACCGCATATTCAAGCACCAGCGCCCAGCCGACCGTCCAGGCGAGCAGCTCGCCCATCACCGAATAGGTATAGGTATAGGCCGACCCCGCCACCGGGATCATCGCCGCGATTTCGGCGTAGCAGAGTGCCGCGACGATGCAGATCGCACCCGCGATCAGGAAGGCGAGCATCAGGCCCGGTCCGGCCTTTTGCGCGCCCGATGCGGTCAGCACGAAAATGCCGGTGCCGATGACCGATCCGATGCCGAACAGGGTCAGCTGGAATGCGCCGAGCGATCGGTGGAGCGACTTCTTCTCCGCCGCCGCCAGGATCGCGTCTAGGGACTTCACGCGTCCGAAAATCATCAAGTCTTCCCCCCAAGGAGCGGCCATGTCGGCCGTCACAGGTCAAGCGCGAGAAGGTAACCGCAATTTTGTTGCGTGCAATCCTTTAGTGCATCCAAGCTGGCCTATCGCGCGACCATCGGCCCCAGCGGGCGCCCGGCGAGGATGTGGACGTGGAGATGCGCGACCTCCTGCCCGCCATGCGCGCCGATGTTGGCGAGCAGGCGGTATCCCGGCGCGACCAGCCCGGCCGCACGCGCGACCGTGCCGACCGCGCGGACGAAGCCGGCGATCTCCGCGTCGCTGCCCCGCGCGCTGAAATCGTCCCATGAGACATAAGGCCCCTTGGGGATCACCAGAATATGGGCCGGGGCCTGCGGCGTGATGTCGTTGAAGGCGAGGGCATAGTCGTCCTCATACACCGTCGCCGCCGGGATTTCGCGGCGCAGGATCTTCGCAAAGACATTCTGGTCGTCATAGGGCGCGGTGGCGTCGATCGGCATGGAATCCCTCTCCCGCTTGCGGGAGGGGTTAGGGGAGGGCGTATCCTCCGCTCCCGACGGCAGCGCCTAACCCATAGCCGTTCGTTTCGAGGGAAGTCGAGAAACCACCGCGCGTATCAGTTTTTCGACGTCGCTCGAAACGAACGGAAGACAAGTTATCCCGCGCGCGACGCCTTCTCCACCAGCCCGCCGACGCCATCGCGCCGCGCGATCTCGGCGCGGACGTCGTCCAGGCTGAGGCCGGCATCGGCCAGCAGCACGCACAGGTGAAAGATCAGGTCGGCCGCCTCCGGCACGATTGCCGCGTCGTCGCCCGAACACGCGGCGATGACGGTCTCGACCGCTTCCTCGCCCAGTTTCTGCGCGATCTTGGGGCGGCCCTTCGCGAACAGGCTGGCGGTGTAGGAACTGCCGGCATCGCTTGCGCGGCGGCTGCGGATCGTCGCCTCAAGGCGGTCGAGGATGTCATCGGCCATATGGCCCAGCGTCTGGCGCGGGATGGCCTTGCGGTCAATCCTTGCCCGGTGGCGGAGCCTTCGACCGAAATCGTGCGCGCAACGCCCGCCGCACCAGCCAGACCGCGATGGCGGCAAAGGCGAACAGCGCGATGTCGGATGCCTCCGGCCCGGTACGCGGGCGTACAACGCCGGTGTGGCCGGACTGGACGGCGATGGTCAGCACGGCGTGCCCCGGGCTGCGGTTGACCGGTCACCTCCACCCTTCGCCGTCTTTTCCCTTTCCCCATGGGATAGGGAGGGAAGCGCACCGCGCCGGAAGGGGGAGGGGGAAGGCACCCTCAATGCGCCCGCACCGGAATCCCCGCTGCCGCCAGCGCGGCGTGCGCGTCCGCGATCGACGCCTCGCCGAAGTGAAAGATCGACGCGGCCAGCACCGCGCTGGCGTGCCCGTCGCGGATGCCGGCAACCAGATCGTCCAGACCGCCGACGCCGCCGCTCGCCACCACCGGCACCGACACCCGATCGGCGATCGCGCGGATCAGCGCCAGATCATATCCGCCGCGCGTCCCGTCGCGGTCCATCGAGGTGACGAGAATCTCGCCCGCGCCCAGATCGGCCAGCCGCAGCGCGTGCTCGATCGCGTCGATGCCGGTCGGGCGACGGCCGCCATGGGTGAAGACTTCCCAACCATCCCCGACCCGCCGCGCATCGACCGAGGCGACGACGCACTGGCTGCCGAAGCGTTCGGCGATGTCGGCGACCACCGCCGGCCGGGCGACGGCGGCGGAATTGACCGCGACCTTGTCCGCCCCCGCCAGCAGCAGCGCGCGCGCATCCTCCGCGCTGCGCACGCCGCCGCCGACGGTCAGCGGCATGAAACACACCTCCGCCGTCCGCCGCACGACGTCGAGAATCGTGCCGCGCGCCTCGTGACTGGCGGTAATATCGAGGAAGCAGAGTTCGTCCGCGCCCGCCGCATCATAGGCCCGCGCCTGCTCGACGGGATCGCCCGCGTCGATCAGGTCGACGAAGTTCACGCCCTTCACCACGCGGCCATTGGCCACGTCGAGGCAGGGGATCACGCGCGCCCGGACGGTCATGCGCTCACGCCGCGTTCGCCACGGCCATCGCCGCCGTCAGGTCCAGCCGACCGTCGTACAGCGCACGGCCGGTAATGACCCCCTCCACCCCGTCGCGGACGTGCAACGCCAGGACGTGAATGTCGCCGATCCCCTTCACGCCGCCGCTGGCGATGACGGGGATGTCGACCGATCGCGCCAGATCGACCGTCGCCTCGACATTGCAACCCTTCAGCATCCCGTCGCGCCCCACATCGGTGAACAGCAGCGCGGCGACGCCCGCATCCTCGAACCGGCGGGCGAGGTCGGTGACGGTGACGGTCGAGACGTCGGCCCAGCCGCGCGTCGCGACCATGCTGTCCTTCGCATCGACCGCCACGACGATGCCGCCGGGAAAGTCGCGCGCGGCGGCCTTCACGAATTCCGGGTCCTCCAGCGCGGCGGTGCCGATGACGACGCGCGAGACGCCCGCGTCGAACCAGCTCTCGACATTGGCGCGGGTGCGGATGCCGCCGCCCAGCTGGACATGGCCGGGAAACGCCGACACGATCCCGCGCACCGCATCGCCATTGACCGATCCGCCAGCGAACGCGCCGTCCAGATCGACGACGTGGAGATACTCCGCGCCGGCCTGCGCGAACAGCATCGCCTGTGCGGCGGGATCGTCGCCATAGACGGTCGCGCGGTCCATATCGCCCTCGGCCAGACGGACGACCTGACCCGCCTTCAGGTCGATCGCGGGAAAGACGATCAGGGCCGCCATGTCAGGAACCTTTCAAGCATCGCCAGGCCATATGCCTGGCTTTTTTCGGGGTGGAACTGCACACCGATCATCGTGTCGCGGCCGATCGCGGCGGTGACCGGGCCATCATGGTCGCTGGTCGCGATCACATCCGCCCCCTCGAATGCATAGCTGTGCAGGAAATATGCCTCGCCGGCCACGATCAGCGGATGGTCGCGCACCGGCACCACGTCGTTCCAGCCCATATGCGGGACCTTGGCGGTCGGATCGGTCGGCTCCAGCCGGGTAACGGTGCCCGCGATCCAGCCGAGGCCGGCATGGGTCCCCATCTCGACCCCGGTATCGGCCATCAGCTGCATGCCGACGCAGATGCCGAGGAACGGTGCGCCCTCCTGTCGCACCCGCCGGTCCATCGCGTCGATCATGCCATCAACCCCGCGCAGCGCGGCCGCACAGGCGCCGAACGCGCCGACACCGGGCAGGACGATCCGGTCGGCCTTCGCCACGGCATCGGGGTCGGCGGTGACGATCAGGTCGGTTGCGCCCGCCGCACGCAAGGCGTTCTCGACCGAGTGGAGGTTGCCCGCGCCATAGTCGATGAGTGCGATCAAAACAGGTCGCCGATTTCTTCCATCGCCAGCGTCGCGGTGAAGGGGATCACCTCGAACGTGGCGACGCCGTTCTGCACGAACGGATCGTTGGCCGCTTCCTCCGCCACCACATCGGCCTCGCCGCGGAACAGCAGGACGCCGCCGGTGGGTGGCGAACGACGACCGGCGAGCAGCATCGTGCCCGTCGTCATCAGACCCTCGATCCACGCGACATGCGCCGCGCGGTGCACGTCGACCTCCGCCAGCGGCTTTACATAAGTCAGCAGCACAAGGCACATTGGGGTCATCGGCTTGGCGGCCATCACAAAATCCCCTTGGTCGACGGGATCGCGTCGCCTTTGCGCGGGTCGATCTCCACCGCCATCCGCAGTGCGCGGGCAAGCCCCTTGAACGCGCCTTCGACGATATGGTGGTTGTTGTGGCCGCCGAGCTTGGTGACGTGCAGCGTGATGCCGGCGGTCTGCGCGAAGCTGTGAAACCAGTGTTCGATCAGTTCGGTGTCCAGCCCGCCCAGTCGTTCGACGGTGAACGGCGTATTCCACACCAGCCAGGGGCGGCCCGAAATATCGAGCGCGACCTGGATCAGCGCCTCGTCCATCGGCGTCACCGCCTCGCCATACCGGCGGATACCGCGCTTGTCGCCCAGCGCCTGCGCGAAGGCCTGACCGATCGCCAGCGCGCTGTCCTCGACCGTGTGGTGCCCGTCGATGTGCAGGTCGCCGACGACCTTCACGCTCAGGTCGATCAGCGAATGGCGCGACAGCTGGTCGAGCATGTGGTCGAGAAACCCGATGCCGGTCGCGTTGTCATAGACCCCGGTCCCGTCGAGGTTCAGGGTGACGTCGATCCGGGTTTCCGCGGTCGAGCGATTGATCGTGGCGGTGCGCATTCGCCCTCCATAGCGGGCCGGGCGGTCCATGCAATCTTGACCGCACCCCAAACCACGCTAGTCCATGGCCGGATGAGCGATGGACTTCCAGACAGCCTGATTCCCTACGACGAGATCGTCCAGGAAGCGTTGCGTGCCGTGGTCGGCCGCGTCCTCGGCACGGTCGCCGAGAGCGGGGGCCTGCCGGGCGAGCATCATTTCTACATCACGTTCAAGACGCAGAACCCCGGCGTCGACATCCCCAAGCGGCTGATCGAGCGGTTTCCGGATGAAATGACGATCGTCATCCAGAACCGCTACTGGGATCTGTACGTCGACGACACGAAGTTCTCGGTCGGCCTCAGCTTCAATCAGGTCGCGTCGAAACTGGTCATCCCCTATTCGGCGATCACGGGCTTCCACGATCCGGCCGTCAATTTCGAGCTGCGCTTCCAGGCTGCCGAAGGCCCCGACGACGGTCCCGAGCCGCACGACGCCGCCGAAAACGACGGCCCGACCGCCACGTCGATCGAGGACGGATCGAACGTCGTCGCGGTGGATTTCAAGCGGAAGAAGTAACGGGTTCGGCTTCGGCCGGGACGGCATCGGCACGCCCGTCCGAGTGACGCGCCTGATTGGTGCAGCGAAAAGATCCGACCCGACCCGTCCTTGCTACGCTATGCGCGCAACGACGGAGTCGGCGGGTGAGGGGGCACCACCCTGAACCTACCGCGCCGCACTCACCCGCCAGATCACGTTGCCGACGTCGTCGGCGACCAGCAGCCCGCCGGTCTTGTCGGCGATGACACCGACCGGCCGCCCCTGCGCGTCGCCGTCCGCGTTCAGGAACCCGGTCAGCACATCGACCGGCTTCGACTTTGCCGCCGGGAACCCGCCATCGGCAAACGGTACGAACACCACCTTGTAACCGGACACCGGCTTGCGGTTCCACGATCCGTGCTCGCCGATGAAGGCGCCTTGCGCGAACCGGTCACCCAGCTTCACCTCGTTGGCAAAGGTCAGCCCCAGGGCGGCGACATGCGGCCCCAGCGCATAGTCGGGGCGCTTGGAATATTGCTGCAACGCCGGATTGGTCGGCTGCACCCGCGTATCGGTATAACCGCCCCAATAATACCACGGCCAGCCGAACTGGTCGCCGAACGACACCTGCGTCAGGTAATCCGGCACGATGTCGGACCCCAGCATGTCGCGTTCGTTGACGACCGTCCACAGGTTGCCGCTGGTCGGGTTGATCGCCATGCCGTTCGCGTTGCGCAGGCCCGAGGCATAGACGCGCCAGTTCTTGTCGCCCGGCCACACCTGCCAGATCGTCGCGCGGTTCTTTTCCGCCGCCAGCCCGTTCTCGGCGATGTTCGACGCCGACCCGACGCTGACGAACAGCGTCTTGCCGTCGGGCGCGGCGATGACGTTGCGCGCCCAGTGGTTGCCGCCGCCGGGCAGTTTCACGACCAGTTCGGGCGTCGCGGTGATCGTCGTCGCACCCTCGGTATAGGGCACGCGCACCAAGGCGTCGGTATTGCCGATGTACAATTGCCCGTTCATCAGCGTCATGCCGAACGGCGAGGTCAGCCCGGTCATGAAGGTCGTGCGCGTTTCGGCGACGCCGTCGCCATTCGCGTCGCGCAACAAGGTGATGCGGTTGGCGGACGGGACGCCGGCCCCGGCCTTGGCCATCAGCTTGCCCATCACCCAGCCGGTGATGCCGCCACCCTCGCGCGGCGGCGAATTGCTTTCGGCGACCAGCACGTCGCCATTGGGCAGGCGGTACATCCAGCGCGGATGGTCCAGCCCGGCCGCGAACGGCTGCACCTGCAACCCGGCCGCCGGAACCGGCTTCGCGCCGTTCTGCCAGCCCACGACATCGGCCACCTTGACCGTCGGCAAGGTCTGTTCCCGGGGCGCGGTGATATTGGGTCGCGCGCCCTGTACCTGCTCGATCGGGATTTCCGCGGTGTCGGGCCAGGCGAGATAGGCGACGGTCCCGGCCACGACGAGGCCGATCAGGACGAGGACGATCAGGATATGTTTGCGCATACCCCGTGAAATAGGCGGCGCGAGGGGCGGGGGGAAGGGGGAAACGGGTGGGCGCGTTCGTCGCCCGACCCGCCCGGTCCTATTCGCCGTCTTCCGGCTCCGGTTTCGGCGGATGCAGGCGGACGCGGTGGATGCGGCGCTCGTCCGATTCGACGACCTCGATCCGCCAGCCGCTGGGATGGTCGACACAGGTTCCCGCCGGCGGCACGCAGCCGGCGAGCACCGCCGCCAGCCCACCCAGCGTATCGACGTCGCTGTCGACATCGGCCAGCCGCGCATCGACCGCGGTGCCGACATCCTCCAGTTCGACGCGCGCATCCGCCTCCCACGCGCCGCCGTCCAGCGGGATCAGCAACGCCTGCGGTGCGTCGTCATGCTCGTCCTCGATGTCGCCGACGATTTCCTCGATCAGGTCCTCGATCGTGACCAGCCCCTCGGTCCCGAAATATTCGTCGAGCACGACCGCCAGATGCACCCGCTTGGTCCGCATGTCGGCCAGCAGGTCGAGCGCGCCGCGCGACATTGGCACATATAATGGTTCGCGAATCAGTCCGGCGAGACTGTCGGGGTGCGCGGCCCCGGTCGCCAGGATGTTGAACACGTCCTTGATGTGGACCATGCCGATGATCGTATCCAGCTTCTCGCGGTAGACCGGCAGGCGGCTGTGCCCGGCCTCCGCGAAGATCTGGACCAGATGCGCGAAACTGGTCTGTTCCTCGACCGCGACGATATCCGCACGCGGCACGCCGACGTCGCCGGCATCGCGTTCGCCGAAATGCAGCAGGTTGCGCACCATCTGCCGCTCCAGCGGGCTGAGGTCGCCGACCGCATCGGGGGCGGGATCGCCCTCATGCCGGTCGATCGCGTCCTCCAACTGGTCGCGCAGCGACTCGTCGGGGCCATTGCCGAAGATCAGGGTCTTCAACCCGCGCCAGATACCGTTTTCGGTACTGTCTCCGGGGGCGGTGCTAGTCGGGCCGTCGGCCATCGGGGTCGTCAGTCCTCGCGTACCAGATAGGGGTCGGTGATGCCCAGTTCAGCAAGCGCATCGGTTTCGATCGCTTCCATCGCCTCGGCCTCGTGGTCGACCATGTGGTCATAGCCTAGCAGATGCAACGTCCCGTGCACGATCAAATGCGTCGCATGATCGGCAACGCTGATCCCGCGCTCCGCCGCCTCGGCCACGCAGACACCGTGCGCCAGCACGATATCGCCCAGCAGAACCTCGCCGTCGTCGCTGTTCTGCGTGACGGTGTCGAGCAGATCGGCCTGCACCATCGGAAAGGACAGGACGTTGGTCGGCTTGTCCTTCTGCCGGTACTGGCGGTTCAGCGTGTGAACCTCGTCATCGCTGGTCAGCCGGACCGAAATCTCGACCACCGCATCGGTCGTCAGCAGCGCGCCGTGCGGCGTCCGCCGAATCGCGGCGGTCGCGGCGCGGGTGGCCAGCGCCTCCCAGTCGGAATCGGGCCAGGGACCGTCGGTGGAAAGAGCAATTTCGATCATGGCCGCGCCGATACCCGGCTTGGTGCCGACGAGCCAGCGCCAAGCGACGCCGTCATACGCCCGGCCCCTCATACGCCTCGACCACGCGGCCGACGATCGGGTGGCGGACGATGTCGGCCGAGGTGAAACGGCTCATCGAGATCGCCTCGATCCCCTCCAGCCGACGGACCGCGTCGGCCAGGCCCGATGCGGTGACGCCACCCGGAATGTCGACCTGGTTGGGGTCGCCGCAGATCACCATCCGGCTGTTCTCGCCAAACCTGGTCAGGAACATCTTCATCTGCGCGGGCGTCGTGTTCTGCGCCTCGTCCAGGATGATGAACGCATCGGCCAGCGTGCGGCCCCGCATGAACGCGATAGGCGCGATCTCGATCTCGCCGCTGGCGATCCGCCGCTCGACCTGCTCGGCGGGCAGGCAATCGTGCAGCGCGTCGTAGAGCGGGCGGAGATAGGGATCGACCTTCTCCTTCATGTCGCCCGGCAGGAAACCCAGCTTCTCGCCGGCTTCCACCGCCGGACGCGACAGGATCAGCCGCTGAACGCTGCCAGTGATAAGCTGCGATACCGCCTGCGCCACCGCGATATAGGTCTTGCCGGTGCCGGCCGGGCCCAGCGCGAAGATCATGTCGTTGGTGGTCAGTTCGCGCATGTAATGCGCCTGTGCCGGGGTGCGCGGCACGATGGTCTTCTTGCGCGTGCGGATCATGATCGGCGGCGCGCGCTCGCCCACGTCGGCGCGGACGATGCCGTCCAGCACCGGTTCGGCCGCCATCGCGATCGACGCGTCGACCAGCCCGGTGTCGACATCCTCCCCGCGCAGGATCCGCTTGTACAGGTCGTTCAGCACGTCGCGGGCCATCGCCACCTGCTCGGCCGCGCCCTCGACCCCGACCTTGTTGCCGCGCGCGGTAATATAAACCCCCAGCCGGCTTTCCAGCGCGACGAGGTTGCGATCATATTGTCCGAACAGCTGCGGCAGGATCTGCGGCTTGTCGAACAGCAGTTCGATCCGGCTGCGTTCACCGGATTGGGCGGGGACGGGCTTGCGGCTCATGCGGTCCTTTCGCACCGCGGGGGCGCGATGTGGCTCCAAGGTGATACGCCCGAAGGTGTTTGACAAGTCACCCCAAGGCACGCCCGCACAAACAGCGTCTCCAGCACGTTAACCCCGCCTGCAAGCGGTCGCTTAAGCCCCGCGCTCGTAAACGGGGACCATGCCGTTCGCCAAACTTTTCCGCAGCCGGTGGGCCGCCCTGCTCTGGGCCGGCGGCATCCTGTGGACGGCCGTCGACGTCGCGGACTCCAACGGCACCTCGGACGTGACGACCAACCGCGTCGACGCAACCGGCGAACCCGTCAACGACGTCGACCTGTCCGTGCTGGCGTCCGCCATCAAGGATTGAGCGTTCAGGATTTGAGCGTTCAGGCCGCGACTCGCGCGCGCACCTCGCCAGTGACCGCATTGGGGCCGGCGGCAACGATATCGACCTCGACCAAATCGCCGATCGCGTGCGGGCCGATGACGTGGACCGAGTTCAGCCAGGGTGACTTGCCAAGCAACTGGCCCGGCAGCTTGCCCTTGCGCTCCAGCAGCACGGTGCAGGTCCGCCCGACCGTGGCGGCGTTGAACGCCTGCTGATCGCGGTTCAGCGCGGCCTGCAACCGTTGCAGCCGTTCGTCCATCACTTCGGGCGCGATCTGGTCGGTCATGTCGGCGGCGGGCGTGCCGGGGCGGGGGCTGTATTTGAAACTGAACGCCTGCGCATAGCCGACCGCGTCGACCAGCCGCAGCGTCTCGGCGAACTCGGCCTCGGTTTCGCCCGGAAAGCCGACGATAAAATCGCCCGACAGCGCAATGTCGGGCCGCACCGCGCGCACCCGGTCGAGCAGCCGCAGATAGCCGTCGGCGGTGTGCGCGCGGTTCATCGCCTTCAGCACCCGGTCGCTGCCCGACTGGACCGGCAGGTGCAGGAACGGCATCAGCGATTCGACATCGCCATGCGCGTCGATCAGCCCCTGCGTCATGTCGTTCGGATGACTGGTCATGTAACGGATCCGCGCGAGGCCGGGGATCCGGTCCAGCGCGCGGATCAGGCCGTGCAGGCCCCGGTCCTGGTCGTCGTTCCACGCATTCACGTTCTGGCCCAGCAGCGTGATCTCGCGCGCACCGGCCTCGACCAACCCCCGCGCCTCCGCGACGATGCCGTCGAACGGCCGGCTGATCTCGGCCCCGCGCGTGTAGGGGACGACGCAATAGGTGCAGAACTTGTCGCACCCCTCCTGCACCGTCAGGAACGCGCTCGGCCCGACCTTGCGCCGCGCCGGCAGGTGGCCGAACTTGGACAGCAGCGGCATGTCGGTGTCGAGCGCGGCCGTGCCCCCCGCCGCCTTGGCGACCAGTCCGGGCAGGTTGTGATACGCCTGCGGGCCGACCACCACGTCGACCTTGGCACGACGAACGATCTCCGCCCCTTCGGCCTGCGCGACGCAGCCGGCGACCGCGATCATCGGCGCGGCCCCCCGCGCCTTCATCGCATCCTTGCGCAATCGGCCGATGTCCGAATAGACCTTCTCGGTCGCCTTCTCGCGGATGTGGCAGGTGTTCAGCACCACCAGGTCGGCGGCGCTGGCATCGTCGGTCGCGGTCAGGCCGTCGGCGGTCATCAGCTCGGCCATCCGCTCCCCGTCATAGACGTTCATCTGGCAGCCGAACGACTTGACGTGGAAGGTTTTCGGGGGGGATGTCATCGGGCTGCCTATACCGCCAACGAAGCCGGCGGGCTAGGCTTCGACGATCCGCCGCCGGGCCTCCGCCGCGATCGCTTTGCGTCCGCCGATGTCCGCGGGGGCGAAGGGCGGCAGGAAATGCAGCGTCGCGACAAAGCTGCCGCGCCGCGTCAGCACCCGCCGCGCATGGTCGCCACCGGGTTCGTCGCCGACCCAGGCTAGGTCGTCGGTCGCCGCGCCGTAATCAATCCGCACCGGCTGCACCCGGACGCCGGTCGGTGCGGGCGGATCCAGCGCACCCAGCAATGCCGCCTTGAACGGCAGCACCGCGTGGCCGTCACCCGTCGTGCCTTCGGGAAAGATCGTCACCGGCCGCCCCGTGGCCACCGCCGCGCGGATCTGCGCGATCTGCGCCACGACGCCCAGCCGATCCTCGCGCGATACGAAGATCGTATCGTTCAGCATGCACAGCCACCCGACCAGCGGCACGCCGCGCAGTTCGGCCTTGGCGACGAACGCGCTGCCGGTCGCGCCGGCCAGCGCCAGAATGTCGATCCAGCTGAGATGGTTGGCGACGAACACCACGTCGCGCCGCAATGGCACGCCGACCACCCGCACCCGCGCACCGACGATCCGCGCGACCGTGCCGAGAAACAGGCGCGGCCACGGCGAGGGCAGGCGGACCAGTCGCCACAGGCCGTGAACGATCAGCGCGGCGATCAGGGTCAGCAGCAGCGCAGCGAGGCGGGTGTAGAGGCGGATGGCAGGCATTACCCGGTCCGGTTCGACGACTGTCGGCGGTTCATCACGATCCTGTTCCCCGGCGAAGGCCGGGGTCCAGTTGCCACGGACGGGGTAACGGCGTTCACAGCATCGCCACGAAAACCGTCGTAACTGGGCCCCGGCCTTCGCCGGGAAACGGTATGGGCAACGGCCACCGGTCAGCGCAATCCGACGTCAGAACGCAACGTCCGGCATCCATGCCTCAGACCTTGCGGTCCAATGCCACGCCGTACAATTCCATCCGGTGATCGACCAGCCGGAAGCCCAGTTTCTCCGCGATCGCCTTTTGCAGCTGTTCCAGCTCGGGGTCGACGAATTCGATGACCTTGCCGGTCTCGACGTCGATCAGATGGTCGTGATGCGCCTCGGGCGCCGGCTCGTAGCGCGCACGGCCGTCGCCGAAATCGTGCCGGTCGAGGATCCCCGCCTCCTCGAACAGCCGCACCGTGCGGTACACGGTGGCGATCGAGATGCCCGGGTCGATCGCCGAGGCGCGGGCATATACCTTCTCGACGTCGGGATGATCCTCCGCTTCCGACAGCACGCGCGCGATCACGCGGCGCTGTTCGGTGATGCGCAACCCTTTCTGGTTGCACAGGGCTTCTAGGTCGATCTTGCGCGCCATGACGTCTGTATTCCCTTGTCCGACGTTCACCATAGGGACGGTTCGTGTTTGCGAAAAGAAATACCGACTCGCAATAAGCAGCACGTCGATGGCGGGTGGTCAGCGCAGCATCAGGCGATAGGTTAGCGCGTCGAACGCCAGCCCGTCGCGACTGCGGTAATATCCGCGACGGTGACCGACCTGAACGAACCCGTGGCTGCCATACAGCCGCACCGCCGGATTGCCCGACCGCACTTCCAGATGCAGCATCGCTGTGTCCATCATCCGGCAATCGTTGATGACCGCGCGCAGCAACGCCGCGCCGATGCCCTTGCCGCGATGGGGCGGCGCGACCGCCAGCAGCAGCAATTCCGCCTCGTCCAGGATCCGCCGCACCAGCGCGAATCCGGCGGGACCGTCATCGGTTTCCGCCAGCATCAGCGATACGCCCGGCATCGCCAGGATGCCGACGCACTGGCTGCGGGTCCACGCCTCGCCGAAGCGCGGGTCGAACGCCGCGGCCATGATCGCATCGACCTCGGCGATATCGCGGACAACGGCGGTGCGGATCATCAGGCCGCGCGCCGGCATCAGGGATTGCGCTTGGAGGGGTTGGGTTTGGCGTCGGGCGCGCGACCATAGATCGGGCGCGGGGGCAGGGCGGTGCCAGCGTCGGGCAACAGATGCGCGTCGGCCGCATCGGGCAGTCCGGCAGTGGCAGGCTCGACCAGCGGATGCAGCCGCGTCAGCCCCGATCCGACCGCATGGATCGCCCCGATCACGACCAGCGCATCCGCCGGGGTCAGCGAGGCGAGGTCCGTCTCGGCCTCAAGCGACGGCGTGAAGATCTGCACGAACACCTCGCCATGGCCACCCTCCAGCACGACCGCGACCCGTTCCAGATCGGGTATCGCGGCGAGGGCGGCGGCGGCGACCAGCATCAGCGACGAGAACCCGGCCACCGGCACGCCCCAGCCGAGGCCAAGGCCACGCGCGGCGGCGATGCCGACGCGGACACCGGTGAAGCTGCCCGGCCCGCAATCGACCAGGATCCGGTCCGCCCGCCCGCCGTCCGGCAGCGCAGCAATCATCGGCACCAGCCGTTCGGCGTGGCCGCGACCGACCACGTCATGCGCGCCGGCGATGACGTGACCGTCCTCGATGATGGCGACCGAACAGGCCGCCGTCGCGGTTTCGATGACAAGCGTCCGCATCGGTCAGCCGCGTGCGGGTCGTCTGAAGACGGAACGCAACGTCGTCACGCGACCGTGTTGAACCGTTCGAAGTCGGGACGCGGCGACCGGGGGTGGACGGTCGATGCATCGCCATGGCCAAGGGTGGTGATGAAGTTCGACCGGACCGACGGGGTGTCCGCAAAGAACGCCGCATCGACCTTGCCATTGTCGAAGCCCGACATCGGCCCGGTATCCAGCCCCAGCGCGCGCGCGGCGAGGATCAGATACCCGCCCTGCAAGCTGCTGTTCCGCATCGCCGACGTTTCGCGCAGTGGTGTATTGCCGTCGAACCACGACTTGGCATCGGTGTGCGGGAACAGCTCGGGCAGGTGTTCGTGAAAGTCGATGTCCATGCCGATGATGACGGTGACCGGCGCGTCGAGGATCTTCTGCCGGTTGCCCTCGCTGGCGCAGTCCGCCAGTTTCTGCTTGGCGTCGTCGCTGGTGCACCACACCATCCGCGCGGGCAACTGGTTGGCCGATGTCGGCCCCATCTTCATCAGATCCCAGATCGCGCGCAGATCAGCCTCATCGACCGGCTGGTCGGTATAGCCGTTGTAACTGCGCGCGGTGCGAAACAGCGTATCGAGCGCGGCATCGGTCAGTCGTTCGCCCATCAGACAGCCCTCACTTCGGTGACTTCGGGAACATAGTGGCGCAGCAACTGCTCGATGCCGTTCTTCAGCGTCGCGGTCGACGACGGGCAGCCGGCGCAGGCCCCCTGCATCCGCAGGAACACCTTGCCCTTGTCGAACCCGCGATAGACGATGTCGCCGCCGTCGTTGGCGACCGCCGGGCGGACCCGCGTGTCGATCAGCTCGCGGATCTGCGCGACGATGTCGGCATCGGCGGGGTCGTCGCCGAAATCCTCGTTCTCGGCCGGGACCGAGAATCCGGCCGACCCCTGCTGCCGGAACAGCGGCATGTTGGCGGAGAAATGGTCGAGCAGGATTGCCAGCACGTCGGGCTTCAGGCTCGACCAGTCGGTGCCGGGCGCGGCCGTGACGGAAATGAAGTCGTGCCCGAAGAACACGCCGGTTACGTCGCCCAGCGCGAAGATCGCCTCGGCCAGCGGGCTGGCCTCGGCATCCTCGGGGTCGGCGAAATCGCGCGTGCCGGCGGGCATCACGGCGCGGCCGGGCAGGAACTTCAGCGTGGCCGGATTCGGGGTGGGTTCGGTTTCGATCAACATCTCCGCCATGTGGCGCGGGCAGGGGTGCGGATCAACCCGCCTGCGTCGAAACACTGCGTTGCGATCCCGGCACGTCGAGCCGCCCGGACTGTTCGCTGCTCAGACGTCCATCTGCTTCACCGCCGCGTTCCACGCCCCGATATTCGCCCGCGCCTCCTGCACGAACGCGGATCGGCGGACGACGGCCAGGAAACGATCGGCAATCCAGCGCCCCGGATTGCGCAGGGGCCGCGCGAACTGGATCAGCAGGACGACCCGCGTGGCGGACGTGTCGTTCCAGACCTCGTGGTCATAGGTGTCGTCGAATACCAGCGTTTCCCCCTCCGACCAGCGGACGATGCGGTTGGCGACCCGCATCCGCACGTCGCCGTCCTGCGGGACGATCAGCCCCAGATGGCAGGTTATCAGCCCCTTGGTCACGCCGCGATGCGCGGGGATGTGAGTGCCGGGGGCCAGGATCGAGAAGAACGCGCTGTTCAGTCCCGGAATCCGCGCCACGGCCGCCGCCGTCCGGGGGCAGCGCGCCAGATTGTCGTCGATCCGGTAGCCATAGCCCCACAGGAAGAACGACCGCCACTTGTCCACCTCGGCAATCGCGCGGTGATCGGGCGAGATCGTCGCGAGGCTGGGTGCGGCCTGTCCGCGCAGCGCGACCGCCATCGCCTCGTCACGAATCGCCGGCCATTCATCGCGTAACGCCGCGGTCCAGGCGAAGTCGCGGACGTCCAGCACAGGCGCGTTCGACACCAGCGAGGACGCGGCGATCAGCCGGTCGAACACGCCGCGCAGATGCTTGCCGACGCGCAGGATCAGCGGCCGCCCGCGTTCGGCCCGCATCGCCGGTGCCGCCGCCGGTACGGGCGACGGCGTCGCCCGGCCCGACCGCCTGAGATGGGTTCGCCCCGAATCCCGCCGTGGTGCGGGCCGCTGTTCGGTCCTTCGACTGCTGGTCGTCATGCGCTCGCCATTGCTGTGGACCGGCCACGGGTAACGGTCACCGACCCGTTGCCCGGTGCCGTTGTTCTCCCGACCTGTCCTGAAAAACCGCCCTTACCCACGATGTTGGACCAAATGATGGCGACGCGGCGCTGGCGGCGGGAGATTGGCGGCGCTAGATGGGGGGAATGGCGTTTTTCTCGCGCGCGTTCCGCGTCTCCGTCCTGTCGCTTCTCATCGGGATCTCGATCCCGGCGATCGTGCAGTCCCAACAGTCCCAGGCCCAACAGTCCCTGCCCCAGCGGGTAAAGCCCGCGGTCGCCGCACCCGCAGCCCCGGCTCCGGCTGTCGACACCACGCCGTGGCTCTACCAGGGCAGCGACATTCCGCAGGACGCGGCCTGGTCGTTCGGCACGCTTCCCAACGGCCTGCGCTATGCGGTGCGCAAGAACGGCGTTCCACCGGGTCAGGTGTCGATCCGCGTGCGCGTCGATGCGGGGTCGCTGAACGAGCGCGACGACGAACGCGGGTTTGCGCACATGATCGAGCATCTGTCGTTCCGCGGCTCCGAATATGTCCCCGATGGCGAGGCCAAGCGCGTGTGGCAGCGGTTCGGTGCCAGCTTCGGGTCGGACACCAACGCCCAGACCACGCCGACCCAGACGGTGTACAAGCTCGACCTGCCGGCCGCGACCGAGGCCGGGCTGGATGAAAGCCTGAAGATCCTGTCGGGCATGATCGAAAAGCCGACGCTGACCGCCGCCGCGCTCAACGCCGAACGCCCGGTCGTGCTGGCTGAACAGCGCGAACAGCCCGGACCGCAGGTGCGGATCGGCGACGCGATTCGCGGACTGTTCTTCGCCGGACAGCCGCTGGCGGACCGTTCGCCGATTGGCACGGTCAAGACGCTGGAGGCCGCCACGGCGGAAGGGGTCGCGGGCTTCCACAGCCGCTGGTACCGGCCCGAAAACACGGTCGTCATCATTTCCGGTGACATGGACCCGGCGCTGTTCGGCCGGCTGGTCGTGAAGCATTTCGCCGACTGGAAGGCCGCCGGCACGCCCGCGCCCACCCCCGATTTCGGCAAGCCCGATCCGTCGAAGCCGGTATCGGCTGCGACCGTCGAACCCGGTATCCCGCCGATCGTCCAGATGGCCGTGCTGCGCCCGTGGGAGTACCGCGACGACACGATCCTGTTCAACCAGAAGCGGATGGTCGACACGCTGGCCGCCCTGCTCATCAACCGCCGACTTGAAACGCGGGCGCGGGCGGGGGGCAGCTTCCTGCAGGCCAACGTCACGCTCGACGACATTTCCCGGTCGGCCAACGGCACTTTCGTCAGCATCGTGCCGGTCGGTGACGCATGGGAGCCGGCGCTGAAGGACGTGCGCGCGGTCATCGCCGACGCGACCACCACGCTGCCGACGCAGGCCGAAATCGACCGCGAATATGCCGACCTCGACACCGCGCTTCGCACCCAGGTCGAAACCGCGCGGGTCGAGGCCGGCGCGCGCCAGGCCGACGATATGGTGCAGGCGCTCGACATTCGTGAAACGGTCGCCTCGCCGGAGGGGTCGTACATGATCCTGACCGATGCGAAGAAGAAGGGGATGTTCACCCCGGCCGCGATCCAGGCGTCGACGAAGCGCATCTTCGAGGGCACCGCCACCCGCGCGATCATCAATACCCGCGTCGCCGACCCCGGTATCGCCGCCAAGCTCGCCACCGCGCTGAAGGCCGACGTCACCGGCCTTGCCGGCACGCGCCGGACGCAGGGCGCGGTCGATTTCTCGAAACTGCCGGCCCTCGGCGCGCCCGCCACGGTCGTATCGCGCGAAAAGGTCGGCGACATCGGCGTCGAGAAGGTCGTCTTCTCGAACGGCGTCCGCCTGCTGCTGTTCGCCAACCCCAGTGAAACCGGCCGCGTTTATGTCCGCGCCCGTTTCGGCACCGGCTACAACGCGCTCCCGGCCAAGGGCAACGCGCCCGCCTGGGCCGGGGATCTCGCGCTGGTGCAGGGCGGGATCGGTACGCTCGATCAGGGCGATCTCGACCAGTTGAGCGCCGGGCGGCGGATCGGTCTGGACTTCGGCATCGAAAGCGACGCCTTCGCGCTGGCGGCGATGACCTCGCCGGCCGATGTCGGTGACCAGTTGCGGCTGATGGCGGCCAAGCTGACCAATCCCGGCTGGGATCCCGCCCCCGTCGCCCGCGCCCGCGCGGTCGCGATGGCCGCCACCGCCGGGCAGGACGCCTCACCCGACAGCGTGTTGCAGCGTGATCTGGAGGGCCTGCTGCACGACGGCGACGCGCGCTGGGCCACGCCGACCCCGAAGCAGATCCAGGCGCTGACCCCGCAGGCATTTCGCAAATTGTGGGAACCGATCCTCGCCAGCGGACCCATCGAGGTGTCGGTGTTCGGCGACGTGAAGGCGGATGAAACCATCGCGATGGTCGCCAGGACGTTCGGCGCGATGCCGGCGCGAAAGGCGGCCTCCGCCGACGGCCCGCCGATCCGCTTCCCCGCGCACAATACCACGCCCGTTGTCCGCACCCACAAGGGGCCGGACAATCAGGCAGCGGCGGTCATCGCCTGGCCGACCGGCGGCGGTATCGACGGCATCAAGGACAGCCGCCGCCTCGACGTGCTGGCGCAGGTGTTCAGCGACCGCCTGTTCGAGCGGCTCCGGTCGGAGGCGGGGGCCAGCTACAGTCCGTCGGTCGCCAGCCAGTGGCCAATCGGTCTGGACGGCGGCGGTCGCCTGATCGCGGTCGGTCAGGTCGCGCCGGAAAAGGTCGACTTCTTCTACAGGATGGCGCGCGAGATCGCCGCCGATCTGGTCGCCAGGCCGCTGGCCGACGACGAGCTGAAGCGGATCATGCGGCCGATGGGGCAGCAGATCCTGCGCGCGTCGACCGGCAACCAGTTCTGGATGGGGCAGCTGGCGGGTGCCGCCTACGATCCCCGCCGCGTCGCCGCGACCGAAACCATCGCCCAGGATTTCGTGTCGATCACGCCCGAACAGTTGCAGGCGACGGCGGCGAAATATCTGAAGCCGACCACCGACTGGACGATGACGGTCCTGCCGGAAAAGGCGAAGAAATAGGGGGCAACCATCCCCCGTCCGTCATCCCGGACTTGATCCGGGATCCAGAGCCGCAAGGGCGATGCTCCACGACTCTGGATCCCAGCGTTCGCTGGGATGACGACAGGAACGGCGCCCGCCCGGAATCACCGCACCGGCAAATCTACCGTCACCGCGTGCGTCGTGATCGGCAGCGGCACACACAGCAATCCGACCGCGCTCGCCAGCCCCAGCGCGGCCCAGCCGAACCGCCGCTCCCGCAAATCCCGCAAGCCCCGCGCGAAACAGTAGATGACGGCCGCGCAGACGACCGCCGTCACCACCCACCACTCACCCACGATACAACCCCTCCAGCCGCGCGCCGTACACATCGCGCAGGACATGCCGGCGGATCTTCAGCGACGGGGTCAGCTGTTCGTTCTCGATCGTGAACGCTTCGTCCGCCAGCACGAAACGGCGAACGCGTTCGGTGACCGACAGGTCCTTGTTCACCCGCTCCAGCGCCGCGCCGATCGCGGTGCGATAGGTGCTGTTTTCGTTCAGCCCCTTCATGTGCGCGCCCGTCCTGGCGGCCCATTCCTGCGTCCAGTCGGGGTCGGGCACGATCACCGCGACCATGTGCGGCCGGCGGTCGCCATAGATCATCGCCTGCGCGATTTCGGGTTGCAGGGTCAGCATCCCCTCGACCTTCTGCGGCGCGACATTGTCGCCCTTGTCGTTGACGATGATGTCCTTCTTGCGGTCGGTGATGCGGATCCGCCCGCGATCGTCGATCTCGCCGATGTCGCCGCTGTGCAGCCACCCGTCCTTCAGCACCCGCGCGGTTTCGGCGTCGTTGCGCCAGTATCCGTGCATGACCAGTTCGCCCCGGATCAGCAGTTCGCCGTCCTCGGCGATTCGGATTTCGGTGTCGGGCAGCGGCGGGCCGACGCTGTCGGTGCGGATCCCGGCCGATGGCCGATTGCACGAAATGACCGGTCCCGCCTCGGTCTGGCCATAGCCCTGCAGGATGCAGACCCCCAGCGATTGGAAGAACAGCGCGACCTCCGGGTTCAGCGGCGCGCCGCCCGACACCATCGCCTTCAGCCGCCCGCCGAACTTCTTCGCAATCTTCGGCTTGAACAGGGTCCGCACCGCCAGCTGCGCGGGCCGATCGACCAGCCGCAGCCGGCCGTTGTACGACCGGTCGCCGATGTCGAGCGCGCGGTCGAGCAGCCATGCGCCCATGCCGCCCTGTTTGGCGACCGCCTTGGAAATCCGCATCCGCAGCACTTCGAACAGGCGCGGCACGACGAACATGATCGTCGGGCCGACCTCCTCGATATTGGCGGCCAGCCGGTCGAGGCTTTCAGCGTAATAGATCTGCCCGCCGAGACCGATCGGAAAATGCTGGCCGCCGGAATGTTCATAGGCGTGGGACAGCGGCAGGAACGACAGGAACACCTCGTCGTCCCAGCCGAAATCCTCCGCGATGACCGCGGCGCACCCCTTCACATTGTGCAGGATCGCGCCGTGATGCTGCTTCACCCCGCGCGGCGACCCGCCGGTGCCGCTGGTGTAGATGATGCAGGCCAGATCCTCGCGCACGAAATCCGCCCGCGCCGCGACCTGTTCGGGGTCGGCCGGATGCTGGGCGATCAGCGAGTGCCAGTGGTGGACGTCGACGCTGGACTGCGCGATCCGCACCTCCTCCATGCCGATCACGATCTGCGCGTTGGCGGCGCGGAAGATCGCGGGCATCAGTGTGCGCGCCAGCTTGGCGGTCGACACGATCACCGCGCGCGCGCCGCTGTTCTCGATGATGTGGCTGTGGTCGCGTTCGGTGTTGGTGGTGTAGGTCGGCACGGTCACACAGCCGGCGGCCATGATCGCCAGATCACTGATGCACCATTCCGGCCGGTTTTCCGACACCAGCATCACCCGGTCGCCCCGTTTCAGGCCAAGTGCGGTCAGCGCGGTCGCGAGTGACGCAACCTGTCGCGCGGCCTCCGCCCAGCTGATCGGCACCCATGTCCCACCGGTCCGGGTCCACAGGAACGGCGCGTCGCCCTTCTCCGCTGCGCGCGTGAAGAACATCGTGACGAGGTTGGGGAAGTGTTCCAGCGTCCGCATGGTCGCTCTCCGGTGGCGCGTGACGGGCATGACGGTCTGTTGCCGGCCTGGCCCATGAAGGCGGAATGTTACGGTTGCAGCGCGGTGCCGACGCTGCGCGGATCGGCCGCCCCGACCCAGCCGGTCGCTGTCCGCTCCGCGGCATTGGCCTTCAGCCCCAGCTTGCCGATCGTTACCCGGTGGCCCAGCGCCTCCAGCGGCGCCTTCATCGCCTCCAGCGCGGTGCCCTGTTCGATCACCAGCCCGTCGCCGTTGAAGAACAGCAGGGGCAGGCCGATCGACGCCTTCGCGTCCAGCCCCCAGTCGAAATGCGCGATCAGGGCCTTGGCGACCTGCATGATGATCGTCTTGCCGCCGGCCGCGCCGACCGTGAACACCGGCTTGCCGCCCGCGTCGTAGACGATCGTCGGGGCCATTGACGACAGCGGCCGCTTGCCGCCCTGAACCCGGTTGGCGACCGGCATCCCGTCCTTTTCCGGTGCCGCGGTAAAGTCGGTCAGCTCGTTGTTCAGGACATAGCCGTTCGCGAGCAGCTGGCTGCCGAACGGCCCCTCGACGGTCGAGGTCATCGACACGATGTCACCGGCCTTGTCGACCGCGATGAAATGCGTCGTGCCCGGTACGTCGGGCGACAGCGCCGCCGTCCGCCTCGGTGCGCCCGGCGGATTGCCGGCGGCATAGGCGGGCAGGGTGGCGTCGGGGCGGATCAGCGCCGATCGGCTGGCCAGATACCCCTTGTCGATCAGCCCGGCGACCGGCACCGCGACGAAATCGGGGTCGCCGAGATATTTGTCGCGATCGGCATAGGCCAGCTGCATCGCCTCGCCGATCAGATGCCACGCGGCGGGCGAATCCTTGCCCATCGCGCGCAGGTCGAAGCGTTCGAGCATCCCCAGCACCTGCAACACCGTCGTCGCGCCGGACGAGGGCGGCCCCATGCCGCAGACCTTGTACCCGCGATAGGTGCCGCAGACGGCGGCGCGTTCCTTCGCCTTGTACCCGGTCAGGTCGGCGGCGGTCATGTCGCTGGGTGCCACCGTGGTGCCGCGCGTGGCGGCAAGGATCGCGGCGGCGTTGGCCCCGGTGTAGAACGCGTCCGGCCCGCGCGCGGCGATGTCGCGCAGGGCGCGGGCGAGTGCCGGATTCTTCACGGTCGTGCCGATCGGCAGCGGCTGGCCGTTCGCGCTGTATTGCGCGGCGATCGTGGGAAACTTGTCCCACAACGGCCCGGTCAGGCCCATCGCGCCGTTCATCGGCCGGGTGACGGTATAGCCGCCCTCCGCCAGCCGGATCGCGGGTGCGAACAGCGCCTTCCACGGCAGCTTGCCCCATTTCTTCTCGGCCATCGCCATCAGCCGGATATTGCCCGGCACGCCGACCGATTTGCCGCCGGGAAACGACAGCAGATAGGGCAGCGCGCGGCCGTCCGGCCCGACGAACCGCTGCGGCGTGGCCGTGGCCGGGGCCGTCTCACGCCCGTCGATCGTGTCGATCGTGCCGCGCCTGCCGTCGTGGTGGACCAGGAAGCCACCGCCGCCGATCCCGCTCGACTGCGGCTCGACCACGGTCAGCGCCAGCATCATCGCCATTGCCGCGTCGGTCGCGCTGCCGCCCTGACGCAGGATTTCCTGCCCCGCCTGCGTCGCGCGCGGATCGGCCGAGGTTACGGTACCCGTCGCCACGACGGTATCGCGTGCGGCGATCGGCGCGGCGGGGACGAGCAGGGCGACGCCCAGAAGGAACTTGTTCATGGGGCCAAACCCTAACGCGCTTTGGCGCGCGGGCAAGATGGCTCAGCCCGCGCCGACCGCCTCGCCGACATGCGCGAACCCATCGCGCGCCAGCAGCGCATCCAGATCGTGCAGGATCCGCCGCGCCAGCCCCGGTCCCTCATACACCAGCGCGCTGTACAGCTGGACCAGCGACGCGCCCGCCCGGATCCGCGCATAGGCTTCCGCCCCGCTGTCGATTCCCCCGGCGGCGATCAGCGGCAGTTGCCGTCCGGTCGCGGCCACGAAATCGCCCAGCCGCGCGCGCGCCAGCACCGCCAGCGGCGCACCCGACAGCCCGCCGGGCTCCGCGCCGTTCGCTGATCGCAGACCCGGCCGGGTAATGGTCGTGTTGCCGATGATGATCGCGTCCACGCCGTGGTCGATCGCCGCGCGGGCGATATCGTCGATCGCCACCCGGTCGAGATCGGGCGCGACCTTCAGGAACAGCGGCGTGCGCGCACCCCCGGCCCGCCGCGCGCCGTCCGCCGCCGCCAGCAATTCGGCCAGCGCCGCGCCGTGTTGCAGGTCGCGCAGGCCCGGCGTGTTGGGCGAGCTGATGTTGATCGTCACATAATCGGCGATCGGCGCGGCCAGCGCGACCCCGGTCTCGTAATCGCGCGTCCGGTCCGCCGCGTCCTTGTTCGCGCCGACGTTGATGCCCAGCACGCCTGCCCGCTTCGCCGCCATCGCGCGGGGCAGGGCGGCGCGGATACCGCCATTGTTGAACCCCATCCGGTTGACCACCGCCCGGTCCTCGACCAGCCGGAACAGCCGCGGCTTCGGGTTGCCGCTCTGGGGCAGGGGGGTCAGCGTCCCGATCTCGACCGCGCCGAAACCGAAACCGAAGAATCCGTCGATCGCATGCCCGTCCTTGTCGACGCCCGCCGCCAGCCCCAGCGGATTGGCGAAGTCGATTCCCGCCACCCTGGTCGCCAGCCGTTCCGACAGGTCCGGCCCGGGCGCAAGCGGCGTCCCCATCCGCCCCCATGTCGACAGCATCGAAATGGACAGCGCATGTGCGCGCTCGGCATCCAGCCCGAACAGGGCGCGGCGAAGGGGAAAGCTCATGCGGATGCCATTCGCATCCTGCGGGGCGTGCGTCAAAGGTGGTTGTTCGCCTCGTTGCAGCTGGCTCATGCTTCCACCCCGGCGGAGGCCGGGGCCCAATTGGGTCAGCGTCTCGACGTTGTTCCCGTCTCCAACCCATTTAGACCCCGGCCTCCGCCGGGGTGGTGTTTATGGTTGGGGGGGGCTCCTCCACGGACGCCCCCCGATTACCGGTTGACGCGCCGCCCCCCAGCCACCATCTGCCAATCGGATCGAATTCATCCGATTGGAACCCAGTGCGCCTGTCCAGCCTAGCCGACTATGCCGTCGTGATGATGAGCGCCGCCGCGCGCCATTGCGGTGGCGCCGGTCGCCTGAACGCGACGCTGCTGGCGACCGAAACCGGCGTACCGTTGCCGACCGCGCAGAAGCTGGTCAGCCGCCTGTCGTCCGCCGGCCTGATCGAAAGCACGCGCGGCACCGGCGGCGGCATTCGCCTCGCTCGTCCGCCCGCGACGATCAGCCTCGCCGACATCATCGAGGCGGTCGACGGGCCGATCGCGCTGACGTCTTGCGTCGACGGCGCGGCGCATGACTGCTGCATCGACCAGACCTGCCGCGTCAAACCCCATTGGAACGCGGTCAATGACGCGGTGCGCGGTGCCCTGTCGGGCGTCACGCTCGCCCAGCTTGCCGCTGACTATGCGCCGACCCCGCCCCCCACGGCGCTCTCCCCGCTGAACAGGACTCCCGCACTCGCGGGAGCACGAGGATAATATGGCCACCCGCAACGCCGAAGCCCATGCTGCCGCGAACAAGACGTACGAATGGGGTTTCCATTCGGACATAGAGCAGGAATTCGCGCCCAAGGGCCTGTCCGAGGACACCGTCCGCTTCATCAGCGCCAAGAAGGGCGAGCCGGAATGGATGCTCGACTGGCGGCTGAAGGCGTATCGCCTGTGGCTGACCATGACGCCGCCCGACTGGGCCAAGCTGAACGTGCCGCCGATCGACTATCAGGACGCGTATTACTACGCCGAACCCAAGGCAAAGCCCAAGCTCGGTTCGCTGGACGAGGTCGACCCGGAAATCCTGCGCGTCTACGAAAAGCTCGGCATCCCGATCGCCGAGCAGAAGATGCTCGCCGGTGTCGAGGAAACCGATGAGAACGGCGTGGTGATCCCGCAGCGCCGGGTCGCGGTCGACGCGGTGTTCGACAGCGTGTCGGTCGCGACCACGTTCCGCAAGGAGCTGGAGGCCGCCGGCGTCATCTTCCGCTCGATCTCGGAGGCGATCAAGGAATATCCCGATCTGGTCCGCAAATGGCTGGGCAAGGTCGTGCCGCAGCGTGACAACTACTTCGCCACGCTGAACAGCGCGGTCTTCTCCGACGGCACCTTCGTCTACATCCCCGAAGGCGTGCGCTGCCCGATGGAGCTGTCGACCTATTTCCGTATCAACGCCGAAAACACCGGCCAGTTCGAACGCACGCTGATCGTCGCCGACAAGGGGTCTTACGTCTCGTATCTCGAAGGCTGCACCGCGCCGATGCGCGACGAGAACCAGCTGCACGCCGCCGTGGTCGAACTGGTCATCCTCGACGATGCCGAGATCAAGTACAGTACCGTGCAGAACTGGTATCCCGGCGACGAGAATGGCGTCGGCGGCATCTACAACTTCGTCACCAAGCGCGCGCTGTGTTCGGGCAAGAACGCCAAGGTGTCGTGGACGCAGGTCGAAACCGGCAGCGCGATCACCTGGAAATATCCGTCCTGCGTGCTGGCGGGCGACGGGTCGGTCGGCGAATTCTATTCGGTCGCGGTTACCAACAACCGGCAACAGGCCGACACCGGCACCAAGATGATCCACCTCGGCAAGAATACACGGTCCACGATCGTGTCGAAGGGCATTTCCGCCGGCCGCAGCGACAACACCTATCGCGGGTTGGTCCGCGTCGCGCCGACCGCGGAGGGCGTCCGCAACTTCACCCAGTGCGACAGCCTGCTGCTCGGCGACCAGTGCGGCGCACACACCGTCCCCTATATCGAGGTCCGCAACCCGTCCGCGCAGATCGAGCATGAGGCGACGACGTCCAAGATTTCCGAGGACCAGATGTTCTACGCGATGCAGCGCGGGCTGGATTCAGAAGCGGCCGTCGCGCTGATCGTCAACGGCTTCGCCCGCGAGGTCTTGCAGCAATTGCCGATGGAGTTCGCGGTCGAGGCGCAGAAGCTGCTGGGGATTTCGCTGGAAGGCTCGGTCGGATGACTTCGATGCTTGCCATCTTATTTTTTATTCAAGTGACTGCTGCTGGCACCGTCAATGATCTCGCGGATAGCTGGAAGTGTGCAACGCCTTTGATTCAAAAAAACCTAAATCTGAAGGTTAATTCCAGGGATTTGGCTTTGCGAATCTTCGATGAGTGTAGAGTACAATATCATAAACCGTCCGCTGAAACGAGCGGTGATCCAGTAGCTTTGAAGGAATATCAGGACGACTACTATTACTACGTAGGCGTCTTCGTTACAAATGTCGAAAAAGATATTGAGCGCCGACGACGTGCTCGTGATATCCCACTTGCGAGATAGTTAATGCTAAAAATCAATAACCTTCACGCCGAAATCGACGGCAAGGAAATCCTCAAGGGCCTGTCCCTCACCGTCAACGCGGGCGAGGTCCATGCGATCATGGGGCCGAACGGCGCGGGCAAGTCGACGCTCGGCTATGTGCTGGGCGGACGGCCGGGGTACGAGGTCACGCAAGGGTCGGTCGAGTTCGCGGGGCAGGATCTGCTGGAAATGGCTCCGAACGAGCGCGCCGCCGCCGGCCTGTTCCTCGGCTTCCAGTATCCGGTCGAGATCCCCGGCGTGTCGAATGTCCAGTTCCTGCGCGAGGCATTGAACGCCCAGCGCGGCCAGCGCGGCGAAAAGCCGTTGTCGGGCGGCGAATTCCTGAAGCTCGCCCGCGCGCAGGCGGAATCGCTGTCGATGGAGTATGACATGCTCAAGCGGCCGGTGAATGTCGGCTTTTCGGGTGGCGAGAAGAAGCGGAACGAGATGGTCCAGATGGGCATCGTCGCACCGAAACTGGCGATCCTCGACGAAACCGATTCCGGCCTCGACATCGACGCGCTGCGGATCGTCGGCGACGGCATCAACCGTATCATGCGCGCACCCGACAAGGCGGTGATCCTCATCACCCATTACCAGCGCCTGCTCGATTATGTGCAGCCCGATTTTGTGCATGTGCTCAGCGGTGGACGGATCATCCGTTCGGGCGGGCCGGAACTGGCCGCCCAGCTTGAAGCCGACGGGTATGTGGGGATCGCGGCATGAACGACGCGCAAATCCTCCCCGGCACGGGGAGGGGGACCGCCGGCGCAGCCGGTGGTGGAGGGGGTGCGCCACAAGCGACACCCCTCGCGGCGACCCCCCTCCACCATCCTGCGGATGGTCCCCCTCCCCGTGCCGGGGAGGAATTGATCGTACTCCCCGACACCCGCGTCGAAGCATGGCGCTGGGCCGATCCGGCGGCGATCACCGCCGCCGCCGCCCTGCCCACGACCGCCGCGGCCGACACCGATGCGCTGTTCCTCGACCTGCCCGGCATCCGCCTGCTGGTCATCGACGGCGTGCCGCAGAGGGAGGGGCTACCCCCCGCTGCCGGTGTGACCTTTGTAACCTTTGACGGTGGCGACCACGTCCTTGGCGCGCAGGCGGCCGGCTCGGGCTGGCGGCTCGATGTCGCGGTGGGCAGCACGAACGACCCCGTGCAGGTCGTCCATGTCGCGACCGGTGGCAGCAACCACCTGCCGGCCGGGATCGTGCTGGGCGACGGCGCGACCGCGCAGGTCGTTGAAACCTATGTCGGCACAGGCTGGTCGAACCGGCTGACTCGCGTGACGCTGGGCAAGGGCGCGCGTCTGATGCGCGCGGTGCGGTTGCTCCAGACCGAAGGCTTCGTGTCGCTGCGGGAGGAAGTGACGCTGGCGGAGGATGCGAACCTCGTCACGACGATGCTCGGCGCGGGCGATGCCGGCACCCGCGTCGACGCCGCGATCACGCTGGCGGGCAATGCCGGGATCGCCGAATATGGCGGTGCCCTGCTGACCCGCGCCGAGCAGAAGCAGGAATGCGCCGTCCGCGTGCGCCATGCTGCGCCCAACGGCCAGTCGCACCAGCTCTGGCGCGCGGTCGCCGCCGATCGCTCGACCGCCAGCCTAGCGGCCGCCGTAGAGGTCGCGCGCGACGCGCAGAAGACCGACGGTGAACAGAGCTTGCGCGGCCTGCTGCTGCTGCAACGCACCGCGACCGTGAACCTGAAGCCCGAGCTGGAAATCTTCGCCGACGACGTGAAGTGCGCGCACGGTGCGACCGTCGGCGAACTCGATGCCAAGGCACTGTTCTACATGCAGAGCCGCGGAATCGCTCCCGCCCGCGCACAGGCGCTGCTGACCCGCGCCTTCGTCGGCGATGCGCTGAGCCGGATCGAAGACGAGACGGTCCGGGTGGCGTTCGAGGCGGATGCCGACGCATGGCTGGACCGCGCGTTGGGCGGGGCAGGGGCTGCTTGATCTACGCTCCCTCCGTGTTTCCCGGCGAAGGCCGGGGTCCAGTCGGGCGCGCCGTCGTGGCGGATTGCCGTCCGCCGTCACGTCTGCGGTGTTACTGGACCCCGGCCTTCGCCGGGGAACAGGAAATCTCCACGAACCACAACATCCCTAACTTCACCCCGGGCCACCAGCCATGATCGCCACTCAAACTCGCCCGCTCGACACGCTCGCCGACTTCCCGGCGATTCCCGAGGGCTGGGCCTATCTCGACACCGCCGCCACCGCGCAGAAGCCGCAGGCGGTCATCGACGCGATCACCCGCGCGTACGGTGAAACCTACGCCACCGTGCATCGCGGCGTGTATCAGCGCTCGGCCGACATGACCTTGGCCTATGAAGCCGCGCGTCGCACCGTCGCCCGCTTCATCGGCGCCGGTAGCGAAAACGAGATCGTGTTCGTGCGCGGCGCGACCGAGGGGATCAATCTGGTCGCGCAATGCTGGGCCGGGACTCAGTTGAAGGCCGGCGACCGTATCGCCCTGTCGCTGCTGGAGCATCACAGCAACATCGTGCCGTGGCAGATGGTCGCCGAGCGCCTTGGTGTCGCGATCGACGTGATCCCGCTGACCGGGGATCACCGGATCGACCTCGACGCGATGGCGGCGATGCTGACGCCCCGGCACAAGCTGGTCGCGCTCTGCCACGTCTCAAACGTCCTCGGATCGGTCCTCGATGGCCGCCGCGCCGCCGATATCGCGCACGGCGTGGGTGCGAAGATCCTGCTCGACGGGTGCCAGGCGGTGCCGCGTGTCGCGGTCGACATGGCGGCGCTGGATTGCGACTTCTACGTCGCGTCGGGGCATAAGCTCTACGGGCCGACCGGGATCGGCTTCCTGTGGGCGCGGCCCGAACTGCTGGAGGCGATGCCGCCTTATCAGGGGGGCGGGTCGATGATCGACCGGGTGACGTTCCAGAAGACGACCTATGCGCCGCCGCCGGGCCGGTTTGAGGCGGGGACACCGCACATCGTCGGCGCGCTGGGGCTGGCGGCGGGCATCGACTATGTCACGTCGCTGGGTCTCGATGCGATCCACGCGCATGAAACCGCGCTGGTGACCCGGACGCGCGAGGCGCTGTCGACGCTCAATAGCGTGCGCGTCTATGGCCCGGCGGATTCGGCGGGCATCGTCAGCTTCACGATCGAAGGGGTGCATCCCCATGATATCGGCACCATATTGGACGAGGAGCGAGTCGCGATCCGCGCCGGCCACCACTGCGCGCAGCCTTTGATGGATGCGCTGGGTGTGCCGGCCACCGCCCGCGCCAGTTTCGGGGTCTATAACGGCCCGCAGGATGTCGATGCGCTGGTGCGCGGGATCGACCGGGTAACAAGGATTTTTGGATGAGCGACCGGTTCGTCGTTGAAGAAGTGGAGGCGGTGTCGGCACCGCCCAAGGCCCGTGTGCAGGACATCGCGCCGGAGCCGATCACGGAACGCAAGCGCGACTATCTCGATGGCTTCCTGACCCAGAAGCCGGCGGGCATGTCCCCGACCGAGCCGGGCGGCGAGTTGTATGAAGGCGTGCTGGCCGCGCTGAAGGATATTTTCGATCCTGAAATTCCGGTCAATATCTACGACCTCGGCCTGATCTACGGCATCGACATCGACGGGTCGCACGCGGTCGTGTCGATGACGCTGACGACGCCGAATTGCCCGGTCGCGGAATCGATGCCGGGTGAGGTCGAACTGCGGGTCAGCGCGGTGCCGGGCATCGCGACCGCCGACGTGAATCTCGTCTGGGATCCGCCTTGGGATCCGCAGAAGATGTCGGACGATGCCAAACTCGAACTGGGGATGCTGTAATGGCGACGACCTTGCGGGAACGTCCCGCGGCGCTGAACCTGACGCCATCGGCGCATGCCCGGATCGCCGATCTGATGGGACGGGCGCCGTCGGGAGCGATCGGAGTGAAGCTGTCGACGCCGCGTCGCGGCTGTTCCGGCCTCGCCTATTCGGTCGACTACGTCACCGAGGCCAAGGCGTTCGACGAACGGATCGACACGCCCGGCGGCACGCTGTTCGTCGATGGCGGCTCGATCCTGTATCTCATCGGATCGACGATGGACTGGGTCGAGGACGACTTTGCCGCCGGCTTTGTCTTCGCCAATCCGAACGCCAAGGGCGCCTGTGGCTGCGGCGAGAGCTTCACGGTCTGACCAGGACGACGCGCTGGCGGTTTTCCGGCCCGGCAACACCGCAATAAAAAACCACGGTGAGGTTGCCCTCACCGTGGTTTTTTCAGGTCAGATCATCAGCGCTTAGAAGTGCGCGATGATACCAGCCATCGGACGGATGCTCTTGGCTGCACCGAACGTGCTGACTTCGCCGCGGAAGCGGATGCCGCTGTTGCCGGTGATGCCGCCCAGGCCGATGTCCTTCGGGCCGACTTCTGCGCCGATGCCATAGGTCACGGCATGGAAGTCACGGCTGTCGTCGCCCAGCGCGTCGAAATTGACCCACTGGTAACCGACCTTGCCGTAGAACAGGCCGCTCTCGCCTGCGCGGAAACCGAACCGGCCGGCTGCGCCGTACTGCCAGTCGATGTCACCGCTGACGCCCTTGGTCGCATTGCCCTCTGCGCCGACGAACACCGGGCCAAGCGGCACGTTCACGCCGAGTACGCCCTGCACCAGCGAACCGGCGAAGTTGCCACGCGAGCGAAACGGGATCCCGGCGTTTTCCTGGCGATCGAAGTTTTCGTAGCCGCCCATGATGCCGAAATACGGCTCGATGCCGAACGCCTTGGTGCCGTCGGGCGCGGTCGGTGCGCTCGAGTCCGACATCGGCGCGTCCTGGGCGAGGGCAGGTGCGGATGCGAACGCTACCGCCGCAGCGGCAGCGAGGACGATGTTACGCATAAATAGAGTTCCTTGCTCGTCTTGAAAAATGTTGCCGGGTCGCATCGACCGTCTTTGGCAGCGAGGTCATAACCGCGCACCCGTCAATTCGTTGCACTGCAACCGTACAAAAGCGTGGAACTTTTGAATCCGTTGCCCTTCTGCAACGGTTTCTGTCGTTTGGATGAACGAACCAAGTCGGTGGTGGGGCCGGCCCGGGAAGAGTGCGGCGGGATCAAGGCAAGGCCGCCACAATCATGGAGATCGGTCATTTTCCGTCACGTCGGGAAAAGCCGGGGATACGATCCGACCTATCGTCCACTGTATAATCGTGCCGAATCGGTTTGCGCAAATCAGCGGGCGACCGGCCGTGCCCGCCGCGCCGTATTGCGATGCAACAAGAAAGGCCGGCCGCCCCGTGCAGGGAGTGACCGGCCGGTGGCCGTACGAATTCGTGTCTCCGTCCGGTGACGGCATCAGGCCGTGTAGTCAGGGTCGCAAGGCAACGTCATCGCGATCGGTCGATGGATCGGTATCGTTCCGCTGGCCGTCGAACGCATCCTGTGCGTCGTCCTCGTCCTGATCGTCCTCGTCCATGTCGACGCTGGAATCGGCTTCGCCGACCGCCCGCGAATCCATTTCCAGGTCGTCGATCGCCTCGTCCTCCATGTCGTCGTCACCCAGGTCGGGGGCAAGATCGGTCAGGAGATTGCCGTCGCTTGGTCCGTCACGAGTGGCCTCCAGTATTTCCGCACGCTGACTCTCGTCATAGCCGTCCTCGTCATACCCGTCGTCGCCGGTGCCCGTGCCGCGTACCTGATGTCCGCCCATGATCGCCTCCATCGCTGTGATGGTCTGGAAACGGGCGGGTGGCGCGGCGGGTTCCGTGCGCCTGCGACGAGCGGCGGATCAATGCGACCGGAACAGGCGCCCGCGTTCGGTGACGGTGACGAACGCCAGCGCGCACAGACCCGCCACCAGGAAGCCGGTGACCATCGGCGCGGTCGTCCCGTCGAAAGACTGGCCGATGATCGCGCCGAAGATCGCGCCCAGCGTGACGCTCAGAAACCCCTGCACGCTGGAGGCGGTCCCGGCGATCCGGCCCATGTCCTCCATCGCCATCGCCGAGAAGTTCGACGTCGCCAGACCGAAACAGGCCATGGTCAGCGCCTGCAATACCGAGAAGACGTAGATGCTCTCCATCCCGCCGAGGATCAGCGCGAGGTGGACGGCGGCCAGGACGGTCAGCGCCGTCATCGCGCTGTGACTGATGCGGCGGGTGCCGATCCGCATCACGATCCGCGAATTTAGCAGGTTCGCCAGCGCCATTGTCGCGGCGGTTCCGGCGAATACGAACACCAGCATTGCCGGCAGGCGGAACGTGTCGAACATGATCTGCTGGATCGAATTGATATAGCCATACAGCGCGCTCATCAGCGCCGTGGTGGCCAGCGTGTAGCCCAGCGACCAGCGGTTCGTCAGCGTCGTGCGCCATCCCGACAGGATACGCGCGGCCGAAATGGGCTGGCGATCAGCGGCGGCCAGCGTTTCGGGCATCCGCAGGATGAACCACGTCAGCACGGCCAGCGTCAGCGCAGCGACCATCCAGAAGATCAGCCGCCAGTCACCGAACAGCAGCACCGCCTGCCCGAACGTGGGGGCCAGCACGGGTACGACCATGAACACCATGAACGCGATCGACATGACCTTGGCCATGGCCCGGCCGTGATAGCAGTCTCGCACGATCGCGACGGTTGCGACACGGGTCGCCGCCACCGCGGCACCGCCAAGCGCACGCACCACGAGCAGCAGGGCAAAACTGCCAGCCAGCGCCGCGGCGACATTGGCGACCGCATAGGCGACCAGTGCCCAGATCAGCACCGTGCGGCGGCCGTAGCGATCGGCCAGCGGACCATGGGCCAGCTGCGCCACGCCGAAGCCGATGACGAACGCGGTGATGACCAGCTGCCGCGAGTTTTCCAGCGTGACCCCCAGCGCGTCGCCGATCGCGGGCAGGGCGGGCAGCATCGAATCGATGCCAAGCGCACCCAAAGCCATCAGCGCGGCGATCAGCGCGACGAACTCGGCAAAGCCGATCGGCGCGCCCGCCGGTTCGGGCAGGGCGTCGGGCAGGGGTTCGGCGGCCGTGACCGGCGCGATTTCGGTGTGTGCGGATGTCATGAACGCACGCACATAGGCAATCGGTCGGCCGTTCGCCACCCGCGACCCGGCTTGCTGCCCCGGTGCATACGTATTACGTGTATTGCCCAACCAACGCACCACGAGGTTCTCCATGTCGCGATCGCCTGTCATCGTTTCGCTCGCACTGATGCTGCTGACGGCGGCGTGCAACCAGCCGGAGGAGGGAACGACGATCGCGATCAATGCCGATGGCGGTGCCATGACGGGCGGGATCGACGGCAGGACCGGCGCGCTGAAGGTGGACATTCCCGGGTTCAAGGGCGAACTGGCCCTGCCCAGGATGACGCTGAACGCCGACAATTTCGACATGAACGGCGTTCATCTCTACCCCGGTTCCTCCATCCAGGGGATGAATATCCAGGGTGGTGACGGGAAGGGTAATGAGGGCGTCCGCCTGTCCTTCACCAGCCCGGCCACGCCGCAGGTCGTGCGCGACTGGTTCGTGGCCAGAATGGAAAAGACCGGCTTCACCGTGGCTGCCGACGGCAACAGCCTGCGCGGTACGACCGACGATAAAAAGGCCTTCACGCTCGATCTGGCACCGGAGGGCGCGGACAAGGCCAGGGGCACGCTGGTCGTCGGCGGCTGACCGACCGTCGCCGCGCGGGGCGGGGGCTTGGTCCGGCCCGGAGCCACACCGCTTGTCCCACCCCGCCGCCATACGCTATCGTTGACGTTTCCGTTGTGATCCGGGACGATTTGCCATGCTCGATACGCCCTCGGCCCAGGTGCCGACGCTTTCCCTCGCCGATGCCGACCGCGATCCGGACGGTTTCGCTGCTGCATTCGGCGGATCGTTCGAACGCTATGGTTTCGCTGTCATCGCCGACCACGGCATTTCGGAGGATCTGATCGCGCGCGCCTGGGCGCAGACGCAGGCGCTGTTCGCGCTGGACGAGGACGAGAAGCGCCGCCACCATCTGGCCGGCAGCGGTGGCGCGCGCGGCTACACGCCGTTCAGGACCGAGATCGCCAAGGGGGCCGACGTCGTCGACCTGAAGGAGTTCTGGCATGTCGGGCGCGAGTTGCCCGCCGGCCATCCATATGCCGATCGCATGGCCGCCAATGTCTGGCCGGCACGCCCCGAGGGTTTCCGCGAAACCTTCGTCGAGCTGTTCGCCGCCTTCGACCGGGCGGGTGACCGTCTGCTGTCGGCGATCGCGCGGCATCTGGGGCTGGCCCCCGACTGGTTCGACCCGGCGGTCAAGGATGGCAACAGCGTGCTGCGGCTGCTGCATTATCCGCCGATCCCGGCCGATGCCCCGGGGGTGCGGGCGGGCGCGCACGAGGATATCAACCTCATCACCCTGTTGCTGGGCGCGGAGGAGGCGGGCCTCGAACTGCTCGATCGGGACGGACGCTGGCTGGCGATCAAGCCGCCCGAGGGTGCGATGGTCGTCAACGTCGGCGACATGCTGCAGCGTTTGACCAACCATGTCCTGCCGTCGACCACACACCGCGTCGTCAATCCGCCGCCCGAACGCCGTGGCCATTCGCGCTATTCGATGCCCTTCTTCCTGCACCCCGCACCCGATTTCCTGATCGAGACCCTGCCGTCCTGCGTCAGCGACACGAATCCGAACCGCTATCCGACGCCGATCACCGCGCATGATTATCTGCACGAGCGGCTGGTCGAGATCGGTCTTATCAAGGCCTGATGGCCTGACCGGGCGACAGGGTGGCGGTCCCGCAGGGATCCCGACCACCTGCCGTCGCACCATGGTGTCGGCTGGGCGCACGGGCGGCCGGAACCTATTCCCATTAAAATAATAGGCATTATGGTCCGGGGGCCGTTCTCGTGATGTGAAGCTCCCGGAACGGACCGAAAACTGGCCCAGCGGACACCGGATCGCTGGGCCATTTTCGCACCCGACGGTTCGGCGCAGAGGATCCGGGCATGATGCGCTTTCGGCTTATGCGAGGCATTCGCAATAATGTTGAACTTCTCGGGATAGCCCGCTAGGCGGACGGGGTGACCCGAACCGACCCGATCCCGACTCCAGTCCGCCAGACCAAGCGCAAATGGCGCGGCTGGTGGCTCAAGCAACTGCACATGTGGCATTGGATGAGCGCGGCGGTCGCGTTGATCGGCATGCTGCTGTTCGCGGCCACGGGCATCACCCTCAATCATGCGGCCATGATCGGCGCGACGCCGGTGGTGCAGGAGCGCGCAGGCGTGTTGCCGCCGCCGTTGCGCGCGTTGATCGCGACCCCGTCGACCAGCGAAGGACCATTGCCGCCATCGATGTCGGCGGCGGTCGAACGATCGGTCGGGCTGGACCCGGCGGGCAAGGCCGGGGAGTGGTCCGACACCGACGTCTATGTCGCCCTGCCGCGCCCCGGTGGCGACGCCTGGGTCAGCATTGATCGCGCCAGCGGGCGGATCACGGCGGAGGATACCGATCGCGGCTGGATCGCGTACCTGAACGACCTGCACAAGGGCCGCAATGCCGGCGGGGCGTGGGCGTGGTTCATCGACCTGTTCGCCGGCGTCTGCATCCTGTTCACGCTGACGGGTCTGCTGCTGCTGCATCTGCATGCACGCCACCGGCGGCTGACCTGGCCCATCGTGGCGGCGGGTGCCGTCATTCCGATCATCCTGTTGATCCTGTTCGTCCATTGAGGAGGCCCGTTGCCATGCGACCATCCCCGTTCGCTCTTCCCCTGTTCGCGTTGCTGGCCGGCGGTGTCGCCGCGCCCGCCATTGCCGGGACCGTGACCGTCACCATCCCGCGTCAGCCGGTCGCCGAATATCACAAGCCCTATGTCGCGATCTGGCTTGAGCCGGTTGGCGGCGGCCCGGCCCGCACGATCGCGCTGTGGTACGAGACGAAGAAGGTCGGCAAGGAAGCCGGGACCAAGTATCTGGCCGATCTGCGCGCGTGGTGGCGCAAGGGCGGCCGGGCGATGACCGTGCCGGCCGACGGCATCAGCGGCGCGACCCGCGCGCCGGGGCAATACACCATCGCGCTGCCCGCCAACATCAAGCCCGGCCAATATGTCCTGAACGTGGAGGCCGCGCGGGAAACCGGCGGTCGCGAACTGGTGACGCTGCCGCTGAGCGTGCCCAATCCCAATGCGCGCGGGTCCGGCAAATCCGAACTTGGTGCCATCACCCTGTCCGCCCGTTGAGGAACCCTGCCATGAAGCCATTTGCCGTCCGCCTGATCGCCGCCGCCGCGCTGCTTGCGGTCCCCGCCATCGCCTCGGCACACCGGATGTGGATGCTGCCGTCGGGGACCGTCTTTTCGGGCACCGACGCCTGGGTGACGATCGACGCGGCGGTGTCCAACGACCTGTTCTTCTTCGATCACCAGCCGATGCGGCTCGACGGGGTGAAGGTCTGGCAGCCCGACGGAACGCCGGGCGCGCTGCAGAATGGCGCGACCGGCCGCTATCGCTCGGTGTTCGATGTCCAGCTCGACAAGCCCGGTACATGGAAGATCGGCGCGCAGATGTCCGGCGTGATGGGCAGCTTTACCGTCGATGGCGTTGAAAAGCGCGTCGGCGGGCGCGGTGGCCCGCCGCGTCCCGGCCAGCCCGCGCCGCTGACGGTCGCCGATATCCCGGCCAACGCGACCAACGTGAAGCTGACCGAGACGTCGTCGCGCAACGAGGTGTTCGTGACCGCCGGCGCGCCGACCACCACCGTCCTGACGCCCACGGGCAAGGGGCTGGAGTTCGCGCCCGTCACGCACCCGGACGAGCTGGTGGCTGGCGAGGCGGCCAGGTTCCGCTTCCTGATCGACGGCCAGCCGGCGGCGGGGCTGACCGTCACGGTAATCCCCGGCGGCAAGCGGTATCGCAACGACGAGGGGGCGATGACCCTGAAGACCGGCGCTGACGGCGGGTTCAGCGTGACCTGGCCAACGGCCGGCATGTACTGGCTGAACGCGACGGCGACCGATGCGAAGACGACCACGCCGCGCGCGACCGAGCGGCGGATGAACTATGTCACGACGCTGGAAGTCCTGACGCCGTGAGCCAGGCCGGGTGAGGATCGCACTGCCGCCGGTCATCGCCGTCGACGCGCTGGCGCGGCGTGACCCGGCCGCCGCCGTTGTCGGTCTTGACGGGGAGACGATGGGCACGCGATGGTCCGTCCGGCTGGCCTTGCCGTCAGGGCAGGCGGCGGACGCCATCGCGGCGGCGATCGTCGCGCGGCTCGACGATCTGGTCGCGCAGATGAGCCACTGGTCGCAGACGTCGGATCTGGCGCGTTTCAACCGGTCCCCGGCGGGACACTGGGCCGCGCTGCCCGCCGATTTCGCGCAGGTCATGGCCGAGGGGCTGGCGATCGCGGCGAAGACCGATGGCGCGTTCGATCCGGCGATCGGCCGTCTGGTCGATCTCTGGGGCTTTGGCCCGGTCGCGGTGGCGGCACCACCGACGCCGGCGACGATTGCGGGGGCGCTGGCGGCATCGGGCTGGCGGCGGCTGGCGTTGCGCGACGGACATTTGCGGCAGCCGGGTGAGCTGGCGCTCGACCTGTCGGGCATCGCCAAGGGCCAAGCGGTCGATGCGGTCGCGGTGCTCCTGCGCGATCTGGGCGTCGATCATGCGCTGGTCGAAATCGGCGGCGAACTGGCGGGGATGGGCGTTCGCCCCGATGGCCAGCCATGGTGGGTCGATCTGGAGGTGCCGCCGGGTGCCGATGTCGCACCGCTGCGGATCGCGCTGCACGGTATCGCCGTGGCGACATCGGGCGACTATGTGCGCGGTGCCCACACGCTGGATCCCCGCTCGGGCAGGCCGGTCGCCAACGGGGTGGTGTCGGCCAGCGTGGTCCATGCGACCGCACTGGCCGCCGATGCCTGGGCGACGGCGTTGACCGTGGCGGGTGCGGAGGCGGGCGTGGCGATGGCCACCGCGCACGGAATCGCCGCGCGCATCGTGACGGTGGTCGGGGGCGTAACGCATGAATATCTGACGCCGGGCATGGCGGCGATGCTGGCGGATCCCTGAACCGTCGTCACGAAACAGCCGATCGGCTCGAATCATCGGCCGATGCGTTGGTGGTGCCAACAGGATTCTGAGCCAGGACCGGCGCAATGTCTGGCGATCGTTGGGAAGCATGATGACGGATGCGACGACCGCAGGAATGACGACCGATTACGAAATCTCCACCACCCGGCGATGGCGGCGCGTTGTCCTGTACCGGATAGTGTTGGGAGCAGTCGCGGCGCTGCTGCTGTGCTGGCTGGTCCTGTACATCACGAAGGGTCGGTTCCTGCGCCACCCGTTCGAGCGGCTGGTCGGCGGTCTCACGCACCGCAGCGTCACCGTGCGGGGCGATTTCCAGCTGTATTTCGCGCCGTTCCAGTTGAAACTGGTCGCGGACGGGCTGGCGATCGGCAATCCCGCCTGGGCGACGAAGCCGATGCTGTTCACCGCCGACCGGCTGGACGCGCGGATCGCTCCGCTGTCGCTGATCTTCGGGCGGCGGCGGCTGTACGCGCTGACCATGGACAAGGGCGCGGTCGATCTGGAATGGAATGCGGCCCACACCACCAACAGCTGGACGTTCAGCGAAAAAAAGGGCGGTGCTCCGCTGGAGTTTCCGACCATCGACCGGGCCGTCGTCAGCGGAACGACCCTGCGTTACCGCGACCCGCGGATGCGCCTTCTGGCCGATATCGCGTTCGACACGGTCCGGTCCGCCGATACCCGGATCGGCCGTTCCGTATCGTTTGATGGCAAGGGGGTCGTTCGCGATACGCCCTTCACCGTGACCGGGGCGCTGCTGTCGCCCGACGAGACGGTGGCGCGCGGGCGCAACCGGCTGAAGCTGCGCGCGGTGGCGGCGAACAACGTGATCGGCGTGGCCGGCGTGCTGCCCTCGGTCGCCGATATCGAGGGCGTGCCGCTGGCTGTGGCGGCGCGCGGACGCAATGTCGACGAGTTGCTGGGTATCATCGGCGTGGTCGTGCCGGAAACGCGCGCCTACCGGATGACCGCGCAGCTGGTGAAAAAGGGCGACGAATATCGCTTCCGCCGGCTGATCGGCCGGTTTGGTGACAGCGACATCGCCGGCCGCTTCACCGTGAACAATGGCGGGCCGCGTGTGCACATCGCCGCGACGCTCGCCACGCGGACGCTCGATATCGTCGATGTCGCGCCCTTCATCGGCTATAATCCCGATATCGTCGCCACGCGCGGGTTCCAGGCGGCGGCGCGGGCGACGGGTGCCCCGCCGGCGCTCATGCTGCCCGATGCGCCGTTGCGGGTGGCCGCGATGCGCCAGTTCGATGCCGACGTCCGGTACACCGTCGACAAGGTCCGGTCGCGCAAGATACCCCTGTCCGACATCGCGCTGACGCTGGCGCTGAAGAACGGCGTCATGACGTTGTCGCCGCTGACCCTGTCGATGGCGCGGGGCAATATCGCTGCCGACGTGACGGTCGATACGCGCAAGCGGCCGGCGCATACCAGTTACGACATTCGTCTCGCCCCGACGCCGATGGGCCGGTTGCTCGCCGGATTCGGCGTGACCGAGGCGGGGACGACCGGCCTCATCAAGGGGCGGGCGCAGCTTGAGGGGGATGGCGACACGATCCACGATTCGCTGTCCACTGCCGATGGCCGGATCGCGGCGACGATGCCGCGCGGCACGCTGTCGACCGGCAACGTCCAGTTGGCCGAGCTGGACATCGGGACGTTTGCGCAAAAGATGTTCCAGGGGCGGCTGAAGGAGCCGGTCCAGATCAATTGCGGGCTGATCGGCTTTACCGTGCGAAACGGCATCGCGGCGGCCGACCCGATCCTGATCGACACGGCCAAGAGCGTCATCACCGGTCGCGGCGGGTTCAGTTTCCGGACCGAGCGTATGGACCTGGCGTTCCGTGCCGACGGCAAGAAGTTCAGCCTGTTGTCGGGCCAGTCGCCGGTCGGGCTTGGCGGCTATTTCTCGCGGCCGTCGCTGTCGGTCATCAGCCCGCAGTTGCTGAGCCGCGCCGGTGTCGGTCTGGGCCTTGGCCTGCTGGCGACGCCGCCGGCGGCGATCCTGGCGTTTGTCGATGTCGGCGATGCAAAGGCGGCGGCCTGCGGTCCGGTGCTGGCTGGCGCGCGGGCGAAGGCGCAGCGTACCGACGAGGGGGACGCGCGGTCGGACGTCGGCAATGGCACGACGAGCAAGGCGCCGAAGAAAAAGAAGTTTCTGGGGTTGTTCTGAAACGCCTCAGTCGGGGTCGAACACCGACCAGCCGGTCCGCTGCACCAGCCGCTCCAGCGCCAGCGTGCCGAGCTGGGAATTGCCGCGCGCGTTCAGGCCGGGCGACCAGACCGCGATGCTGGCCTTGCCCGGCGCGATCGCCAGGATGCCGCCGCCCACGCCGGACTTGCCGGGCAGGCCGACCCGGTAGGCGAACTCGCCCGACCCGTCATAATGGCCGCAGGTCATCATGACCGCGTTGATGCGGCGCGCGCGCTGGGCCGACACGACCGATCGGCCGGTGGCGGGATTGATCCCCCCGGCCATCAGGTAGCGCCCGGCGTGGGCGAGTTGGCGGCACGTCATCGCCAGCGCGCATTGATGGAAATAAACCCCCAGCGTCCGTTCGACCGGATGATGCAGATTGCCGAACGCGCGGATGTAATTGGCGAGCGCGATGTTGCGAAAGCCTGATCCTGCTTCGGCCAGCGCCACCGCCTCGTCGATGAAGATCGCGTCGTCATTCGCCAGCGCGCGGACGAAGCGCAGGATTTCGCCGATCGCCTCGCGCGGGGCATAGCCGGCCAGCAGCATGTCGGACACGACGATCGCACCGGCGTTGATGAACGGGTTGCGCGGCACCCCGCGTTCGGTTTCCAGCTGGACGATCGAATTGAACGCGCTGCCCGACGGCTCCCGGCCGACCCGCCGCCACAACTGGTCGCCGACCGCGCCCAGCGCCAGCGTCAGCGCGAAGACCTTGGATATGCTCTGGATCGAGAACGTCTGGTCGGCGTCGCCGGCTACATGGCAGGTGCCGTCCGCCTCCACCACCGCCATGCCGAAATGCGACAGCGGCACGGTGGCCAGCGGCGGGATATAATCGGCGACCGCACCACGATCGGGCGCGGCCGCCATTTCCGCGGCGATGTCGGCGACGATGGCGGCAAGGGAATCCATTTGGGTAGACTAGCGCCGATCCGCGCCGACGCCAGCCGGCTGAACCTAAACCGCCATCGTTACCGCATTGGCGGGCAGTCCGGGGGCAGGGGCATCGAAGGCGAACAGACCGCCGGCCAGTGGCGCGGCCGCGCGCTCGGCGTCGGACAGGCCCTTCCAGGCGGTCGTCGCATAGGCGGTCCGCAGGTCGGGGCCGCCAAACGCGACCTTGGTGACATTCGGCACGGGCAACGCAACGGTCGCCAGCAACGTGCCGTCGGGGGCGTAGCGCCGCACGCCCCAGCCGCCCCAGAGCGCGACCCAGACGCAGCCCTCGGAATCGACGCTGACCCCGTCGGGATGACCAGCCCCGTCCTCGATCGCGATGAAGGGTTCGCCGTCGCGCAGCAGGTCACCGGCCGAAATATCGAAGCGGGTGACGGTGCGGCCCAGCGTATCGACATGATACAGGAACCGGCCGTCGGGACTGGTCGCGGGACCGTTGGTGATGACGCATTGGCCGCCGACCGCGCTAATGTCGCGACCGTCGAAGACATGGACCGCGCCGGTCGCCAGCGTCTCGTTGTCGTCCATCGTCCCGAACCACAGGCGTCCGCGCGCATCGACGGTGGCGTCGTTGGTCCGGTTGTGCGCGGGCATGTCGATCGCCGCGATCGGGGCCGAGAGCATGCCGTCGCGGAAGCGGTGCAGGTGCCCCCGGATGCCGACCAGCAATCCGCCATCGGCCGCCAGCACCAGGAAGCTGGCGGGACCGTCGACCGGATAGCTGGTGCCCGCCTGCGTCGCTGGATCGAACCGGTGGATCGCATGCCCCTTGATATCGACGAACCACAGTGCCGCGTCTTCAGCGACCCAGAGCGGTCCTTCGCCAAGCTGCGCGGCCAGCGGCCAAACGATCCGGCTTTCCATCCTGTCTCTCCTACGATCCTTGCCGTCGATTAGTCGGACATTTGAGCGGGCGGAAGCCGGAAAGTGGCGTTCAGTCCTCGACGATCCGGCTGTGCTTCTGGCTGTCGCGCATCTTGATGAAGGCGATCAGGGAGACGCCGATCATCGCCGTGACGTACCAGAAGAAATACTGTTCCACCCCCTTCGACTTCAGCCACAGCGCGACATATTCGGCGGTACCGCCGAACAGCGTGTTGGCGATGGCATAGGGCAGGGCGACGCCCAGCGCGCGGATGTGCGCCGGAAACAGCTCCGCCTTCACCACCGCGTTGATCGCGGTATAGCCGGTGACGATCACCAGCGCGGCGGTCACGAGCAGGAACGCGCCGAACGGCGTGCCCACGGCGGCGATGCCCGAGAAGATCGGCACGGTGAAGATCATGCCCAGCACGCCGAACGCGATCATCAGCGGCCGCCGGCCGATCCGGTCCGACAGTGCGCCGGCGGCCGGTTGCAGCAGCATGTAGAGGAAGGTGGCGGCAGCGACGATCCGCGTGCCGGTCACCTTGTCGAACCCGGCCGAGTTGACGAGGTATTTCTGCATGTAGGTCGTGTAGGCGTAGAAGGCGAGCGTCCCGCCGGCGGTCATCATGACGACCGTGAACGCCTCCTTCGGGTATTTGCTGAACAGCATCCAGCCCGACGATTTCGGTGCGCCGGTGGCGGTGCTTTCCTTGTCGGCATTCTGATAGGCCTGCGTCTCGGCAAGGCCACGGCGGATGCGGAATACGACCAGCGCCAGTGCGGCCCCGACCGCGAACGGGATGCGCCAGCCCCACGCCTCCAGCGCCGCCTCGGGCATCACCGCCTGGAGCAGCAGCAGGACGGCCAGCGCGATCAGCTGGCCGGCGATCAGCGTGACATACTGGAAGCTGGAGAAGAAGCCGCGGTTCGTCTTGCCCGCCATCTCGCTGAGATAGGTCGCCGACGCGCCATATTCGCCGCCGACGCTCAGACCCTGGATCATCCGCGCGACAACCAGCAGGATCGGCGCGGCGACGCCGATGGTGGCATAGCCCGGACAGACCGCGATGATGAGCGAGCCGAGGCACATCAGCGTGACCGACAGCGTAAGCCCCGCCTTGCGTCCGCGCCGGTCGGCATAGATGCCCATCACCCACGCGCCGATCGGGCGCATCAGGAAGCCGACGGCGAAGACCGCCGCCGTGCTCAGCAACTGCGCGGTGGGGTCGTCCGAGGGGAAGAATACGGGCGCGAAGTACAGCGTGAACGCCGAATAGGCGTACCAGTCATACCATTCGACCAGATTGCCGGCCGCCCCGCCGATGATCGATTTGATCCGCTTTGTCTCGATCATCGCGCCGTCTCTCCCGGTTGGCGGTTTACATGGGTTAGCGTCTTACGCCGCCATTCACCGTTGTGCGACCCCCGCCGCATGGGGTCATTCGGTAGCGCTGGCCAGAATCCGGCGGGCCTCGTCCAGATGCAGCCGCTCGACCATCGCGCCATCCAGGCGGATCGCCCCACGATTGGCGGTGGCGGGGTTGTCGAAGGCGGCGACGACGCGCGTTGCCCAGTCGAGCGTCGCGGCGTCGGGGGCGAAGGCGGCGTTGGCGGCAGCGATCTGTGCGGGGTGGATCAGCGTCTTGCCGTCGCAGCCGAAGTCCGCGCCCTGCCGACATTCGGCGGCCAGCCGGTCGGCATCGTCGATCGCGTTGCAGACACCGTCCAGCGCGACCAACCCACCCGCGCGGGCGGCGGTGACGATCGCGGCAAGCGCGGGCAACAGCGGCGTGCGCGCGGCATCGGGGCGGCAGCGCATGTCCTTGGCCAGATCATTGGTGCCGGCCACCAGCGTGGTCAGGTTCAGCGTTGGCGCGGCGCGGACGATATCGCGCAGGTCGAGCATCGCGCCGCAAGTCTCGATCATCGCCCACAACGGTGGCCCGTCCGGCCCCAGCGCCGCGCGGGCGTCCCGCAACGCAGCGGGCGTCGCCTTGGGCACCAGCACCGCGTCGACCCCGCTCGTGCGGGCGGCATCCAGATCCTCGAACGACCATTCGGTGTCGAGCGCGTTGACCCGCAGGACGACCGGACGGTCGCCGAACCCGCCGTCCGCGATCGCGGCGCGCGCGGCGGTACGGGCCTGTGCCTTTTGATCCGGCGCCACCGCGTCCTCCAGGTCGAGGATCACGATGTCGCACGGCAGCGTGCGCGCCTTGGCGATGGCGCGGGGGTTGGAGGCGGGCATGAACAGCGCGCTGCGGTGGCGGAAAAAAGCGGTCATGCCCGAAAATATAGCCTGATCCGCCCCGACGGGGAAACAGCGCATGACAAGTCCGATGCCGCCGTTAAGGTCTGGTCAGATCAACGATGCCGGGATTCTCGTGACAACCATCGCTTCCTCGCCGACCGCACCCCTGTCGCCACCGCCCCAGACGACTGGATCGCCAACGCCGACCCCGCTGGCGGAGGCGATCCTCGACACGCTGGTCCACCGCATCGGCAAGGATGCACAGGCCGCGCGCCCGCACGACTGGCTGGCCGCGACGATCCTGACGATCCGCAACGACATCATCGAACGCTGGATGACGTCGACCAAGGCGGCGCATGCGGCCGGGGCCAAGCGGGTCTATTATCTGAGTCTGGAGTTCCTGATCGGCCGGTTGCTGCGCGATGCGATCGCCAATCTGGACCGGACCGGCGAAGTGACCGAGGCATTGGCATCGCTTGGCGTCGAGCTGGCCGCGCTGGAGGAGATCGAGCCGGACGCCGCACTCGGCAATGGCGGCCTCGGGCGGCTGGCGGCGTGCTTTATGGAAAGCCTCGCGAGCCTCGACCTGCCGGCCTACGGCTATGGCATCCGTTATGTGAACGGCATGTTCCGTCAGCGGATCGACGATGGCTGGCAGGTCGAGCTGCCCGAAAACTGGCTGTCGCACGGTAATCCGTGGGAGTTCGAGCGGCGCGAGAGCGCGTATTTCATCGGCTTCGGCGGCGAGGTCGTCGGCCACGAGGACGGGTCGATCCACTGGAAACCGGCCGAGGCGCTGGAGGCGCTGGCGGTCGACACCCCGGTCGTCGGATGGCGCGGCAAGCGGGTCAACACGCTGCGGCTGTGGACCGCGCGGGCGTTCGACCCGATCCGGCTGGATGCGTTCAACGCGGGCGACCATATCGGCGCGCTGGCGGGGCAGGCGCGGGCGGAATCGCTGGTGCGGGTGCTGTACCCGTCGGATTCGTCGGCGGCCGGGCAGGAGCTTCGGCTGCGGCAGGAATATTTCTTCTCCTCCGCCTCGATCCAGGACATCGTCCGGCGGCATGTCCAGTATTTCGGCGACATCCGCACGCTGGCCGAGAAGGCGGCGATCCAGCTGAACGACACGCATCCGGCGGTGTCGGTCGCCGAACTGATGCGCCTGCTGACCGACCACCACGACCTGGGGTTTGAGGAGGCGTGGGGCATCACCAAGGCGACGTTCGGCTACACCAACCACACGCTGCTGCCCGAGGCACTGGAAAGCTGGCCGCTGCCGCTGTTCGAGCGGCTTCTGCCGCGCCACATGCAGATCGTCTATGCGATCAACGCGAAGCTGCTGCGCGAGGCGCGGGCGGTCGCGGGCATGGACGACCGCGCGATCGCGGCGATCAGCCTGATCGACGAGGGCGGTGAGCGGCGGGTGCGGATGGCCAATCTGGCGTTCGCGGGCGCGCACAGCGTGAATGGCGTGGCCGCACTGCACACCGACCTGATGAAGCAGACGGTGTTTGCCGATTTCCACAGGCTGTATCCGACGCGGATCAACAACAAGACCAACGGCATCACGCCGCGCCGCTGGTTGCAGGAATGCAACCCCGGCCTGACCGCGCTGATCCGCGAGGCGATCGGCGACGGCTTTCTCGACGACCTGACTAGGCTGACCGACCTGCGCCCGTTTGCCGGGGATGCCGGTTTCCGGGAGCGGTTCATGGCGGTGAAGCGTTCTAACAAGGTGGCACTGGCAGCGCATCTTCGCGAGAGCATGGGGCTTCGGGTCGACCCGGATGCGCTGTTCGACGTGCAGATCAAGCGGATCCACGAATACAAGCGCCAGTTGCTGAACATCGTCGAGACGGTCGCGCTGTACGACCAGATCCGCAGCCACCCCGAACGCGACTGGACCCCGCGCGTGAAGTTGTTCGCGGGCAAGGCCGCGTCGAGCTATCATAACGCTAAACTCATCATCAAACTGGCGAATGACGTCGCGCGGCGGGTCAATGCGGACCCCAGCGTCGGCGGGCTGCTGCGCATCGCGTTCGTGCCGAACTACAATGTGTCGCTGGCCGAGAAGATCGTGCCGGCCGCCGACCTGTCCGAACAGATCTCGACCGCCGGTATGGAGGCGTCGGGCACCGGCAACATGAAGTTCGCGCTGAACGGTGCGCTGACGATCGGCACGCTGGACGGCGCGAACGTCGAGATCCGCGATCATGTCGGCGCGGACGACATCGTCATCTTCGGCATGACCGCCGACGAGGTCGCGGATCGCCGTGCGAGCGGGTATGAACCGCGCAGCGTGATCGAAGGATCGCCCGAACTGCGCCAGGCGGTGAACGCGATCAGTTCCGGCGTGTTCTCGCCCGACGATCACGGCCGCTATGCCGGGTTGATGGACGGGCTGTACGCGCACGACTGGTTCATGGTCGCCGCCGATTTCGATGCCTATGCATCGGCGCAGCGCGAGATCGACCGGCGCTGGGCGGACAAGGACGGCTGGGCCGCCAGCGCGATCCGCAACGTGGCGGGCGTGGGCTGGTTCTCGTCCGACCGCACGATCGCCGAATATGCGCGCGACATCTGGGGCGTGATGTGACGCCGCCGCGTGACGCGATCCGGGCGCTGCTCGATGGGCGTCACGACGATCCTTTTTCGCTGCTCGGCGTGTTCGACAGCCCGCAGGGCAGTTTCGCGCGGGTCTGGTTGCCGGGGGCGGAAACGGCGGAGGCGCATGACCTGACCGGCGTGTCGCTCGGCGTGCTGGACCGGGTGGACGACGCCGGGCTGTTCGAGGGGCTGGTGACGGGCGATCCTCGGCCGATCCGCTACCGCGCGACCGGTGGCGGCGCGACGTGGGACGTGACCGATCCGTACAGTTTCGGCCCCGTGCTGGGGCCGGTCGACGATCTGCTGATGGCGCAGGGCACGCATTTCCGGCTGTACGACAAGCTGGGCGCACACCCGATCCACCACGAGGGTGCCGACGGCATGCACTTCGCGGTCTGGGCGCCCAATGCGCGGCGGGTGTCGGTCGTCGGGGACTTCAATGACTGGGATGGGCGACGGCATCCGATGCGCCGGCGCGGAGCCATCGGCGTGTGGGAGATCTTCCTGCCCGATATCGGCACCGGTCGCGCCTACAAGTTCGAGATCGTGGGAGCAGACGGTCAGGTCCAGCCGCAAAAGGCCGATCCGTTCGCGGTCGCGACCGAGCTTCGCCCCGCTACCGCGTCCGTCACCGCCGGTCCGTGCGGTCATGTCTGGGGCGACGACGCGCACCGCGCGCACTGGGCTTCGGTCGATCAGCGCCGCGAGGCGATCAGCATCTACGAGGTCCATGCCGGGTCGTGGGACCGCGATGCCAGCGGCTGGTATCTGTCCTGGGACGCGCTGGCCGAGCGGCTGATCCCGTACGTCGTCGACATGGGTTTCACCCATATCGAGTTCATGCCGGTCGCCGAGCATCCGTACGACCCAAGCTGGGGATATCAGACGACCGGCCTGTATGCGCCGTCCGCGCGGTTCGGCGATGTCGACGGGTTCGCGCGCTTCGTCGATGGCGCGCACCGCGCGGGGCTTGGTGTGCTGGTCGACTGGGTGCCGGCGCATTTCCCGACCGACGCGCACGGCCTTGCCCATTTCGACGGCACCGCGCTGTACGAGCATGAGGATCCGCGCCTGGGGTTCCACCCGGACTGGAATACCGCGATCTACAATTTCGGGCGGCGCGAGGTGGCGGCGTTCCTGGTCAACAATGCGTTGTTCTGGGCCGAACGCTATCACATCGACGGGCTGCGCGTGGATGCGGTCGCGTCGATGCTGTACCGCGATTATTCGCGGCAACCCGGCGAATGGATCGCCAATGCCGAAGGTGGGCGCGAGAATTGGGAGGCGGTCGACTTCCTGCGCAGCGTCAACCGCGAGGTCTATGGCCGCTTTCCCGGCGTGTTTACCGTCGCCGAGGAATCGACCGCCTGGCCCGGCGTATCCGCGCCTGCGCTGGTGGAGGGGCCGCGCACCAACCTAGGCTTCGGGTTCAAGTGGAACATGGGTTTCATGCACGACACGCTCCAGTACATGGCACGCGAGCCGGTGCATCGGAAACATCACCATGGCGAGATCACGTTCGGCCTTGCCTATGCCTTCAGCGAGAACTTCGTACTCCCGCTGAGCCATGACGAGGTGGTGCACGGCAAGGGATCGCTGCTGACCAAGATGGCCGGCGACGACTGGCAGCAGTTTGCGAACCTGCGGGCGTATTATGCGCTGATGTGGGGCCATCCCGGCAAGAAGCTGCTGTTCATGGGACAGGAGTTCGCGCAGCGGCGCGAATGGAGCGAGGATCGGCCGCTTGACTGGGATTTGCGCGTGTCGGCGGCGCATGAGGGCGTGCGCAAGCTGGTGCGCGACCTGAACCGGCTGTACCGCGCCACGCCCGCGCTGCACGCCCGCGATTGCGAGGCGGACGGGTTTGACTGGCTGATCGGCGACGACGCGGCCAATTCCGTCTTTGCCTGGGTGCGCAAGGCCCCGGGGGCGGCACCCGTTGTGGTGATCGCCAACATGACGCCGATCGCGCGCGCGCCCTACCGGGTGCCGATGCCCGCCAACGGGGTGTGGCGCGAAGTCTTCAACAGCGACGCGCATGACTATTGGGGCAGCGGCCTTGGCAATATGGGCGCGGTCGAGGCGAAGGACGGCGCGGCGTGGATCACGTTGCCGCCGCTGGCCACGATCATGCTGCAACTCGACAATCAGTAAACGGTCGCAAAGGCCGCACGAACAGGAGACGGACATGGTCGACAGGCGAGGACAACCACTGGCACGCGACGCGATGGCCTATGTGCTGGCGGGTGGACGTGGCAGCCGGCTGGCGGAACTGACCGATACACGCGCCAAACCGGCGGTGTATTTCGGCGGCAAGGCGCGGATCATCGACTTCGCGCTGTCGAACGCGATCAATTCGGGCATCCGCCGGATCGGGGTCGCGACCCAGTACAAGGCACACAGCCTGATCCGGCACCTGCAACGCGGCTGGAACTTCCTGCGCCCCGAACGCAACGAAAGCTTCGACATCCTGCCCGCCAGCCAGCGGATCAGCGAGTTCCAATGGTATGAGGGGACCGCCGACGCGGTGTACCAGAATATCGACATCATCGAGAGCTATGCGCCGGAATATATGGTCATCCTGGCCGGCGATCATATCTACAAGATGGATTACGAACTCATGCTCCAGCAGCATGTCGACAGCGGCGCGGACGTCACCGTTGCCTGCATGGAGGTGCCGCGGATGGAGGCGGTCGGGTTCGGCGTGATGCATGTCGATGCCGACGACCGGATCATTGATTTCGTCGAGAAGCCCGCCGATCCGCCGTCGATTCCCGGTCAGCCCGATGTCGCGCTGGCCAGCCTTGGCATTTACGTCTTCCACACCCGCGTCCTGTTCGACCAGCTGCGTCGCGACGCCGCCGAAGAGGGGTCGAGCCGCGATTTCGGGAAGGATCTGATCCCGTACCTCGTCGCCAACGGCAAGGCGATCGCCCATCGCTTCTCCGCCTCGTGCGTGCGGTCGCCGGGCGAGGCGGAATCCTATTGGCGCGACGTCGGCACGGTCGACGCCTATTGGGAGGCGAATATCGATCTGACCGACGTCGTGCCGCAACTGGACCTGTACGAGCGCAACTGGCCGCTGTGGACCTATTCGGAAATCACACCGCCGGCCAAGTTCGTCCATGACATCGACGGCCGGCGCGGATCGGCGGTCGCCAGCCTGGTGTCGGGCGATTGCATCGTGTCGGGATCGAGCATTCACCGCAGCCTGTTGTTCACCGGCGTCCGTACCCACAGCTTTGCCATGCTGGACGAAGCGGTCGTGCTGCCCGGCTGTCACATCGGGCGGGGATCGCGGTTGCGCCGGGTGGTGGTCGATCGCGGTGTGGTGATCCCCGACGGGCTGGTGGTCGGCGATGATCCCGCGCTGGACGCGACGCGGTTCCGCCGGACCGACAAGGGCATCTGCCTCATCACCCAGCCGATGATCGACCGGTTGCAGGCATGACGACCACCGTCCTGTCGGTCGCGTCGGAGGCGTATCCGCTGGTCAAGACCGGCGGGCTGGCCGATGTCGTCGGCGCATTGCCAGCTGCGCTGGCCATTCACGACGTGGCGGTGACCACGCTGATCCCGGGCTATCCCGCGCTGGCCGATACGCTTTGGCAGGGGAGGTCGGGGGAACAGGCGCGGGTCGTGCATGTCTATGACGATCTGCTGGGTGTCGAGGCGCGGTTGCTGGCGGGCGAGATCGCGGGTCATCCGCTGCTGGTGCTGGACGCGCCGGATCTGTTCGCGCGGGTCGGCGGCCTGTACGGCGATCGCGGGGGCAAGGACTGGCCCGACAACTGGCGGCGGTTCGCGGCGCTTGGGCGGGCGGGGGCGGATCTGGCGTCCGGCGCGATCCCCGGATACGCGTTCGATATCGCCCATGCCCATGACTGGCAGGCGGCGATGACGGCGGCCTATCTGCGTTATGCTCCCGGGCCGGGCGTGGCGGCGAAAAGCGTGGTGACGATCCACAATATCGCGTTTCAGGGGCGGTTCGATGCCAGCGTCTTTGCCGATCTCGGCCTGCCGGCGGGCGCGTTCGCGCTGGACGGGGTGGAATATTATGGCGGTGTCGGCTTCCTGAAGGCGGGGCTGGAGGCGGCGGACGCGATCGCGACGGTCAGCCCGACCTATGCGCAGGAAATCCGGCACGGCGAATACGGCATGGGGCTGGAAGGGTTGATCGCCACGCGCGCCGACCGGGTGCGGGGCATCGTCAACGGCATCGACCCCGCGGTATGGGATCCGGCGACCGATGCGGCGCTGCCCGTGCGCTATACCGCTCGGATCCTGGCGAAGCGGCGGATCAACAAGCGCGCGGTCGAGACGCGGTTCGGGCTGGATACCGGCGACGGGCCGATCTTCACCGTCATCAGCCGGCTGACCTGGCAGAAGGGCATGGACGTGCTGGCCGACTGCCTCGACCTGCTGGTGGCGCTTGGTGGGCGGCTGGCGCTGCTCGGATCGGGCGATGCCGAGCTGGAAGCCGCGTTCCTGGCCGCCGCCGACCGGCATCCCGGCCGGATCGGCGTCATCATCGGCTATGACGAGCCGCTTTCGCACCTGTTGCAGGGCGGGGCGGACGCGATCCTGGTGCCGTCGCGGTTCGAGCCGTGCGGCCTGACCCAGCTGTACGGGCTGGCCTATGGCTGCGTGCCGGTCGTCGCGCGGACCGGCGGACTGGCGGATACGATCATCGACGCGAACGCGGCGGCGCTGGGGGCGGGGGTCGCCACCGGCATCCAGTTCGGCGACGTGACCCCGGACTCTTTGGGGCTGGCGCTGCGCCGCGCGGTCGACTTATACGATTCGCCGTCGGTGTGGTCGGGGCTGCAACGACAGGGAATGAAGGCGGATTTTTCATGGCGGCGCAGCGGGCGTCTCTATGCCGACCTGTACTCGGGGTTGATCGAAGCATGATACGGACCGTCACGACCACGCCGTTCGGCGACCAGAAGCCCGGCACGTCGGGCCTGCGCAAGAAAGTGCGCGTGTTCCAGCAGCCGCATTATGCCGAGAACTTCATCCAGGCGACGTTCGACGCGGTGACGGACAAGGACGGCGCGACGCTGGTGATCGGTGGCGACGGCCGCTATCTGAACCGCGACGTCATCCAAACCGCGATCCGCATGGCCGCCGCCAACGGCTTTGGCCGCGTCGTGGTGGGGCAGGGCGGTATCCTGTCGACGCCGGCGGCCAGCAACCTGATCCGCCAGCGCGGCGCGATCGGCGGCCTCGTCCTGTCGGCCAGCCACAATCCCGGTGGCCCGGACGAGGATTTCGGGATCAAGTACAACATCGCCAATGGCGGACCGGCACCGGAAAAGGTCACCGACGCGATCCACGCGGGCACGCTGGCGATCTCGCGCTACCTGACGGTCGATGCCGACGACGTCGACCTTGATACGCTGGGCGAGGTGTCGGTCGGCGGCATGACGGTCGAGGTGGTCGATAGCGTTGCCGACTACGCGGCGCTGATGGAGACGCTGTTCGATTTTGACGCGATCCGGGGCGCGGTCGCCGGCGGATTCACGATGGCGTTCGACGCGATGAGCGCGGTTACGGGTCCGTATGCGACCGAGATCCTGGAACGGCGGCTTGGCTTTGCGACCGGCACGGTACGCAACGGCATCCCGCTGGAGGATTTCGGCGGCCATCATCCCGACCCCAACCTCGTCCATGCGCACGCGCTGTACGAAACCATGATGGCGGCCGACGCGCCCGATTTCGGCGCGGCGTCGGACGGGGACGGCGACCGGAACCTCATCATCGGCCGCCACCGGTTCGTCACGCCGTCGGACAGTCTGGCGATGCTGGCGGCGAACGCGCATCTGGCCAAGGGCTATGCCGGCGGGCTGAAAGGGATCGCCCGGTCGATGCCGACGAGCGCGGCGGCCGACCGGGTCGCGGCGAAGCTGGGTATCCCGGCGTTCGAGACGCCGACGGGGTGGAAGTTCTTCGGCACGCTGCTCGACGCCGGAATGGCGACGATCTGCGGCGAGGAGAGTGCTGGCACCGGGTCCGACCATGTCCGCGAAAAGGACGGGCTGTGGGCCGTGCTGCTGTGGCTGAACATCCTGGCGGTGCGCCGGGTTTCGGTCGATACGCTGGCGCGCGAGCATTGGGGCATTTACGGCCGCAACTATTACGCGCGCCACGATTACGAGGGCGTCGATACCGACCGCGCGGACGCGTTGATGACCGCCCTGCGCGCGTCGTTGCCGACGTTGCCGGGAACGACTTTCGGGCCGCTGACGGTCGAGACGGCGGACGACTTCGCCTACACCGATCCGGTCGATGGTTCGGTCAGCAACAGGCAGGGCGTGCGGGTGCTGTTCACGGGCGGCAGCCGCGTCGTGTTCCGCCTGTCGGGCACTGGCACCAGCGGCGCGACCTTGCGCGTGTACCTGGAGCGGTATGAGCCGGTTCGGGGCGATCTGGACCGGGAGACGCCGGACATGCTGGTCGACCTGATCGCGGCGGCCGAGGCGATCGCGGGCATTGCGCGGTACACGGGTCGGACCGCGCCGGATGTCGTGACGTGACCAGTCCGACCTCAAACCGGGCATTATCCGCAGAATGATGAAGGGGAGCGCCATGGGCGAGCCTCTTCGTGGTACGGCCCCCTCCATCACCGCCCAGGAGGGCGGCGGTCCCCCTCCCCGTTCCGGGGAGGAATCCGGCGCGGTGGTTACGGGCAAGGCTGTAAACTTTTCCGTTGTGTCACGCGATGCCGAGGCGCTGACGCTCTGCCTGTTCGACGGCCTCACCGAAACGCGGGTGCCGATGGCGCGCGACGGTGACCGGCATGGCGTAACCGTGCCGGATATCGGTCCCGGGCAGCGTTATGGGTATCGCGCGCACGGCCGATATGCACCGGACGAGGGGCTGTGGTTCGATCCGGCCAAGCTGCTGGTCGATCCCTATGCGGTGGAACTGGACGGGCGGTTCACGGCGGATCTCCGGTTGGCGGAATATGGCATCGACACCGCCGCGTTGGTCCCCAAGGCGATTGTCCCGGCGGTGCGGGCAGTCACGCCGGCACCGCCGCCGGTATTCGTCCCCGGCGGACTGATCTACGAACTGAACGTGCGCGGGTTCACCATGCGGCACCCGGACGTTCCGGCGGCGCAGCGCGGGACCATCGCCGCGCTGGCGCATCCGGCGGTCATCGCGCATCTGCAACGGCTTGGAGTTTCGGCGGTAGAGTTGATGCCGATCGTCGCATGGATCGACGAACGGCATCTGCCGCCGCTGGGGCTGACCAACGCCTGGGGGTATAATCCGGTCGTGCCGATGGCGCTGGATCCGGGGCTGGCACCCGGCGGCGTCGCCGAGTTGCAGGCGACGGTCGCGGCGCTGCGGGCGGCGGGGATTGGCGTCATTCTCGATCTGGTCTTCAACCACAGCGGCGAAAGCGACGTGCAGGGGCCGACTTTGTCGATGCGCGGGCTGGATAACCGGCTGTATTATACGCACGCGGCCGGTGGTGCGCTGGTCAACGATACGGGCACCGGCAACACGCTGAATGCCGGCGAGCCTGTCGTTCGCGACCTCATGCTCGCCAGCCTGCGGCATTTCGCCGCGCTGGGCGTCGACGGCTTCCGGTTCGACCTTGCGCCGGTTCTCGCGCGGTCGCCGGGGTTCGACCCACGCGCGCCGATCTTCGCCGCGATCGCCGCCGATCCGCTGCTGGCCGACCGGGTGATGATCGCCGAACCATGGGACATCGGGCCGGGCGGCTATCAACTGGGCGCGTTTCCCGACGACTGGCTGGAATGGAACGATCGCTACCGCGACGACGTCCGCCGGTTCTGGCGCGGGGATGCCGCGATGGCGGGGGCGCTGGCGACCCGGCTGACGGGGTCGTCGGACGTATTTCCCGGTCCGGCGACGCGCAGTGTCGGCTTCATCGCCGCGCATGACGGGTTCGCGCTGGCCGATGTCGTCGCCTATGAACAGCGGCACAATCACGCGAATGGCGAGGATAATCGCGACGGGCATGGCCAGAACCTGTCGTGGAATGCCGGGGTCGAGGGGCCGAGCGATGACCCGGCGGTCCTTGCGCGGCGGCGTGGCGACCTGCGCGCGCTGCTCGCCACGCTGTTCGCGACGCGCGGCACGATCCAGCTGAGCGCGGGCGACGAATTCGGCCGGACGCAGGGCGGCAACAACAACGCCTATGCGCAGGACAATCCCGTCACCTGGATCGACTGGGATGGACGCGACCGCGATCTGGAGGATTTTGCCGTGGCGCTGGCGGCGTTCCGGGCCGACCACCCCGTGCTGTCCGATCCGTGCTATCCGGCGGACGCGACGTGGTTGCGGCTGGACGGTATGCCGATGAGCGTGGCCGACTGGCAGGCGGCGGACACGGCCGGGTTCGAGCTGCGGTTGCCGGACGGTCCGGGTCGCCATGTATCGGTGCGGATCGACCGGGCCGCGCGGTCGTGCGTCCTGTCCAGCGTCACGGCCATCGTATCCTGACGTCGGAGCAGCCGCTGTGGCGTTCGGCGTCGACCCCGTGCTAACGGATCGTGCGACATGACTTTCCGTGACGACGCCCCGACCGACCATTCCCCCGCCTCGACGGAATCACGATACCGATCGCTGTTCGATGCGGTCGAAACCGGATTCTGCATCGTCGAGATGGTGTTCGATGGCGACACGGCGCGCGACTATCGCTTTGTCGAGGTCAACGCGGCATTCGAGCGGCAGACCGGGCTGGTGGACCCGGTCGGGCGGTTGGCCAACGAACTGGTGCCCGATCTGGAGCAGCATTGGTTCGACATCTATGGCATGGTCGCGCGGACCGGCGAGACGGTCCGGTTCGAGAACGGATCGGCGGCGATGGACCGCTGGTTCGAGGTGCAGGCGTTGCGGGTCGGCGGGCCGGGGTCGAACGAGGTCGCCATCCTGTTCGAGGACATATCGCTTCGCCGGCACGGCGAACGGGCATTGCGCGAAAGCGAGGAGCGGCTGCGCCAGGCCCTGTCGGTCGGCAAGGGCGTGGGGACGTGGAAGTGGCATACCGCCAGCGATCGGGTCGTGGCGGACGCCCAGTTTGCCAAACTCTACCGGGTCGACCCCGAAGAGGCGTTGCGCGGCGCGCCGCTGTCGGTGTTCACCGATGCGATGGACCCCGCCGACCGCCCGCGGGTCGAGGCGGCGATCGCGGCCTCGGTCGAAACCGGCGCGCCCTATTCGCAGGAATACCGGCTGCTGACCGCCGACGGCAACATCCGCTGGGTGCTGGCGCAGGGGCGATGCAATTATGACGCGACGGGCCGTCCGACCGACTTCCCCGGCATGGTGTTCGACATTACCGACCGGAAATCGGCCGAGATCCGGCAGGCTGCGCTGCTGGCCCTCAGCGACCGGCTGCGCGACCTGACCGACCCGGACGAGATCGCCTATGCCGCGTCCGAAATCCTCGGGCAGGCGCTGCGCGTCAGCCGGGTCGGCTATGGCATCATCGACAAGGTGGCCGAGACGATCACCATCGCGCGCGACTGGAACGCGCCGGGCATCACGACGATCGCCGGCGTGCTGCACTTTCGCGACTTCGGAACCTATATCGAAGATCTGAAAACGGGGCGGACCGCGATCGTCAGCAACGCGGACGAGGATCCGCGCACCCCCGGCGCGTCGGCCGATGCGCTGAAGCGGATCAGCGCCTGGTCCTTCGTCAACATGCCGCTGGTCGAACATGGCCGGTTCGTCGCGCTGATCTATGCCAATCACGAGCGGCCGCGCGTCTGGACCGACGATGACATCCTGCTGATCCGCGAGGTTGCCGAGCGGGTGCATGTGGCGTCCGAGCGGGTGCGGGCCGAGCAGGCGCGCTGGCAGAGCGACGAACAGTTTCGCATGTTCGCGCAGACGCTGCCCGACCATCTCTGGATGGCGCGGCCGGACGGCTATATCTACTGGTTCAGCGACCGGCTGCTGACCTATTGCGGCCGGCCGCTGGACGATCTGGTCGGTACGAACGCCTGGGGGGTCGTGGTGCATCCCGACGACTTGCCCGCGGCCGGCGCGGCGTGGGCGCAGGCGCTGGAGACCGGGACAACCTATGCGACGGAAATGCGGATCCGGGCCGCGGATGGCGGGTATCGCTGGTTCCTGGTGCGGGCGGAGGCATTGCGCGATGTCGACGGCACGATCCTGCGCTGGATGGGGGCCAACACCGACATCGACGAGCGTCGCCGGCAATCCGCCGAACTCGCCCGCCTGAACGCGACGCTGGAGGATCAGGTCGCGGAACGGACGCGCGAGCTGATGGCGGCCGAAGAAGCGCTGCGACAGAGCCAGAAGATGGAGGCGGTCGGCCAGCTGACCGGCGGTCTGGCGCATGACTTCAACAACCTGCTGACGGGCGTGCTGGGCAGCCTGGAACTGCTGGGCATCCGCATGGCGCAGGGGCGGCTGGCCGATGTCGAACGCTATTCGCTGGCGGCACAGGGCGCGGCGCGGCGGGCGGCGGCGCTGACCCACCGGCTGCTCGCGTTTTCACGCCGGCAGACGCTCGATCCGCGACCGACCGACGTCAACCGGCTGATCGCGGGGCTGGAGGATATGGTGCGGCGGACGGTCGGGCCGCAGGTGACGGTCGAGGTCGTCGCGGCGGGCGGCCTGTGGCCGACATTGGTCGATCCCAACCAGTTGGAGAACGCGCTGCTCAACCTGTGCATCAACGCGCGCGACGCGATGCCGGGTGGTGGCCGCCTGACGATCGAGACAGCCAATCGCTGGCTGGACGAACGCGGCGCGCTGGGGCGCGAACTGCCGCCCGGCCAATATGTGTCGATCTGCGTGTCCGACACCGGCACCGGCATGACGCCGGACGTGATCGCCAAGGCGTTCGACCCGTTCTTCACGACCAAGCCGATCGGCCTTGGCACCGGGCTTGGCCTGTCGATGATCTATGGCTTTGCGCGCCAGTCGGGCGGTCAGGTGCGGATCTATTCCGAGGTGGGGGAGGGGTCGAACATCTGCGTCTACCTGCCGCGTCACAACGGGCCGGCCGATGCGATAGGCGAGGATCAGACGCGCACGATCGAGCCGCAGGCGACCACCGGCGAAACGGTGCTGGTCGTCGATGACGAGCCGACCGTGCGGATGCTGGTGGTCGAGGTGCTGGAGGAACTGGGCTATGCCGCGCTGGAGGCGGGGGACGGCGCGGCCGGGCTGGAGATCCTGCGATCGGACGCGCGGATCGACCTGCTCGTGACCGATGTCGGCCTGCCCGGCGGGATGAACGGTCGCCAGATGGTGGACGCGGCACGGGTCGACCGGCCCGACCTGCCGGTGCTGTTCATCACCGGCTATGCCGAGAATGCGGTGCTGGGCAACGGCCAGCTTGAGGCGGGGATGCACGTCATGACCAAGCCGTTCGGCATGGACGCGCTGGCCGACCGGATCCGGGGGCTGATCGCGGGATAGCGGCGGCCCGGTTACCCGAACACCACCGTCTTGTTGCCGTTGACCAGTATCCGCCGTTCGACATGCCAGCCGACCGCGCGGGCCAGTACGCGACATTCGATGTCGCGGCCGATCGCCACCAGGTCGTCCGGCGTCTGCGCGTGGCTGACGCGTTCGACACCCTGTTCGATGATCGGCCCTTCGTCGAGGTCGGTGGTGACGTAATGCGCGGTGGCGCCGATGATCTTCACGCCGCGCGCATAGGCCTGATGATAGGGTTTCGCGCCCTTGAAGCTTGGCAGGAAGCTGTGATGGATGTTGATGCAGCGCCCGGCCAGCGCCTCGCACAGCGCCGGCGACAGGATCTGCATGTAGCGCGCCAGCACGACCAGATCGGGGTCGGTGGTGGCGACGTGGTCCATGAACGCGGCGTCTCGCGCCTCCCTGCCGGCGGGCAGCAGATGATAGGGCAGGCCGTTCCATTCGACGAACGACCGCATGTCGTCATGGTTGGAGACGACGCCGGCAATCTCGACCGGCAGAAGGCCGGCGCGCCAGCGGTGGAGCAGGTCGAACAGGCAATGCCCGAACCTCGACACCGCGATCAGGATACGGGGCTTGGTCGTGCCGTCGTGCAGCGACCAGTCCATGCCGAACCGCTCGGCGATGGGCGTCAGGCCGGCGCGCAAAACGTCCACCGAGGGCATCGCCGCGTCGTCGGCGCGAAAGACGGTGCGCATGTAGAAGCGATCGGCGACCGCGTCGTTGAAGTGGTTCGATTCCTCGATCGACGCATGGTTGTCGGCAAGGAAGCCGGACACCGCCGCGACCACGCCCCGACGGTCCGGGCAACGGAGCAGCAGGATGTGGCGGGCGGGTCCGGTCGTCACGGGATCAGGCCGCGCCGAACACGCGCGCGAAGATCGTGTCGACATGCTTCAGGTGATAGCCAAGGTCGAACTTGGACTCGATCTCCTCCACCGACAGCGCGGCGGTGACGTCGGGGTCGGCCTTCAGCAGGTCCAGCAGCGACAGCTCGCCGTCCGATTCCCATACCTTCATCGCGTTGCGTTGAACCAGCCGATAGCTGTCCTCGCGGTTGACGCCGGCCTGGGTCAGCGCGAGCAGGACGCGCTGCGAATGGACGAGGCCGCCCATCTTGTTCAGGTTCTTCGCCATCCGCGCGGGGTACACGACCAGCTTGTCCATCACCCCGGTCAGGCGGGCGAGCGCGAAGTCGAGCGTGATCGTCGCGTCGGGGCCGATATAGCGTTCGACCGACGAGTGCGAAATGTCGCGCTCATGCCACAGCGCGACGTTTTCCAGCGCCGGCGTGACATAGCCGCGGACCATGCGGGCAAGGCCGGTCAGGTTTTCGGTCAGGACCGGATTGCGCTTGTGCGGCATCGCCGACGACCCCTTCTGGCCGGGCGAGAAATATTCCTCCGCCTCCAGCACTTCGGTCCGCTGGAGATGGCGGACTTCGGTCGCGAGCCGCTCGATCGAGCTGGCGATGACGCCAAGGGTCGCAAAGAACATCGCGTGGCGATCACGCGGGATGACCTGGGTCGAGACGGGTTCGACGCTGAGGCCCAGCTTGGCGGCGACATATTCTTCCACGAACGGGTCGATGTTGGCGAAGGTGCCGACCGCGCCCGAGATCGCGCAGGTGGCGACGTCGGCGCGGGCGGCGACCAGGCGGGCGCGGTTGCGCGCGAACTCGGCATGCGCCTGTGCCAGCTTCAGGCCGAAGGTGACGGGTTCGGCGTGGATGCCGTGGCTGCGGCCGATCGTCGGCGTCATCTTGTGTTCGCGCGCGCGGCGTTCGAGCACGACCAGCAGCGCGTCGATATCGGCGATCAGGATGTCGGCGGCGCGCGCCAGCTGCACCGCCAGCGCGGTATCGAGCACGTCGGACGAGGTCATGCCCTGATGCAGGAAGCGCGCCTCCGGCCCTGTGCGCTCGCTGACATGCGTCAGGAAGGCGATGACGTCGTGCTTGGTTTCCGCCTCGATCGCGTCGATGCGGGCGATGTCGAAGTCGCCGGCTGCCTTGTCGGCCTCCCAGATGCGGGTCGCGGCCTCGCGCGGGACGACGCCCAGTTCGGCGAGCGCGTCGGTGGCGTGGGCCTCGATCTCGAACCAGATGCGGAAGCGGGCCTGGGCGTCCCAGATCGCGGTCATGGGGGCGCGGGAATAACGGGGGACCATTGATAACCTCGATCGTGGAGTCTGCACGGTTCACCGCACGGCGCACGGCGTGGCGGGCATTAGCAGGGGTGGGCCGAACCTACAAATCCGGCGGCATCGGTCCTATATCCTGCATCGACGAAAGATATTGGGCAGAGTTTCGACAGGTCGACTGGCCGATCGTCCAGTATCCGTCACAACGAGCATAGGAGAACAACCATGCTGAAGTACGCTTTTCTCGCCGGTTCGATGATCGTTGCTGCACCGGTTGCAGCCCAGACCATGACCCCGGCACCGCAGACCGCAACGCCGCAGACGACGGCACCGGCGACGACTTCGCCCGAGCCAGCAATGCCTGCGACCGATCCGGCGACAACCACGCCGGCACCGACGTCGGACCCGGCGGCAACGGGCGATACGACCGCGTCGACGACCGCACAGCCGGCATCGGGCGACCAGGTGGCCGGAATCGTCGACAAGGAGTTCGCGACCTATGACAAGGACGCCAATGGCGGCCTGAACCAGTCCGAGTTCAGCGGCTGGATGGTCACGCTGCGCAGCGCCAGCGACCCGAGCATGAAGGCGGACAGCGCGGAGACCAAGACCTGGCTGAAGGGGGCCTTTGCCCAGGCCGACAAGGACAAGAGCAAGACGGTCACCAAGACCGAGTTGACCGGGTTCCTGTCGCAGGGCGCATCCTGAACGACGCCGCGCTGACCCGGCGTCGGCCGGGGAGGTGACAAAGGGGCCGCCGGAGCGATCCGGCGGCCCTTTTTCTACTGGCTTTCGGCCTTGCGAGGGGCGGAAATCTTCGGTCGGACGCCTGCCTTCCCGGGTGACAGGGGCGGCGGGGGCGGTCTACACTGGCCACCCCCAGACCCGGTTCTACCGGGCGCAACCGGCAGGAGAGACGATCCATGAAACTGGCAAGCCTGAAGCACGGCCGCGACGGTCGGCTCGTCGTCGTTTCCAACGATCTGGCCTGGTATGCGGACGCGGGGCACATCGTCGGCACGTTGCAGGCCGCGCTCGACGACTGGGACCGGGTGTCGGTCGACCTGGAAAATCTGGCCACCGACCTGGAACATGCGGCCATCCCGCGCGAACGCTTTCATGAGCATGACGCCGCGGCACCGCTGCCGCGCGCGTATCAGTGGGCCGACGGATCGGCGTATGTGAACCATGTCGCGCTGGTGCGGCAGGCGCGCGGAGCCGAGATGCCCGAGACGTTCTGGCACGATCCGCTGATGTATCAGGGCGGGTCGGACGGGTTCCTGGGGCCGCGCGACGCCATTCCGCTGGGTGATCCGGCCTGGGGCTGCGACATGGAGGGCGAGGTGGTCGTCGTGACCGGCGACGTGGCCATGGGAGCCACCCGCGAGGAGGCGCTGGCGGCGGTGCGGCTGGTCGGTCTGACCAACGACGTGTCGCTGCGCGGGCTGATTCCGGGCGAACTGGCCAAGGGGTTCGGGTTCTTCCAGTCCAAGCCGGCCTCCGCCTTCTCGCCGGTGTTCGTGACGCCCGATGCGCTTGGCGACTGGTGGCAGGAGGGCAAGCTGCACCGCAAGCTGATGGTCGACCTGAACGGCCAGCCGCTTGGCCGGGCCGATGCGGGCAAGGACATGACCTTCGATTTCGGGACGTTGATCGCGCATGCCGCCCGGACGCGCAAACTGGGCGCGGGCACGATCATCGGGTCGGGCACGGTGTCGAACTGGGGCACCGATGGCGGGCCGGGCAAGCCGGTGGCGGACGGCGGCGTCGGCTATTCCTGCCTCGCCGAGGTCCGCACGGTCGAGACGATCACCACCGGCGCGGCGACGACGCCGTTCCTGAAGGCGGGCGATACCGTGCGGATCTGGGCCGAGGACGACCGGCATCACCCGATCTTCGGCGTGATCGAACAGACGGTGGTCGCTGCATGAGGATCATCGCGCCCGCGCTGTTGCTGCTTGCCTGCGCGACGACGGCGGCGGGCGCGCGGGGTGTGCCGGCGCGCATGGTGCCGGCGCAGGGCGTGCGGACGCCGGCCGACCTGTACGGGCCGCTGTTCCACGACGTGCAGATGCGGCGGATATTCCCGGACGGAAAGACCTTTGTCGATGCGGTGGCGAAGCGGCCGGCGGCGGTCATTCTGGCCGCGTACCGGCGGGAGAAGCCGGCGGACGACGCGGCGCTGAAACGCTTCGTCCTCGCGCATTTCGATGTGCCGTCCGACGCGCCGGTGGTGGCGTCCAGCGCGGCGCGGCCGACGATGGCGGCGCATATCACCGGCCTGTGGCGCGACCTTGCCCGGCCGCCGCTGTCGCCGGCGGCGGGGTCGTCGGCGCTGGCGTTGCCGGCCCCCTATGTCGTGCCGGGCGGGCGGTTTCGTGAACCCTATTACTGGGACAGCTATTTCACGATGCTGGGCCTGAAGGCGGATGGGCGCGACGACCTGATCGACGGGATGATCGACGACTTCGTGTCGCTGGTCGAACGATACGGGCACGTCCCCAATGGTGCGCGGACCTATTATGTCAGCCGGTCGCAGCCGCCGTTCCTATACCTGATGATGGGCCTGTCCGAGCAGCGTGCGCCAGCGGTCAGGCGGCGGCGGCTGGCGGCGCTCAGGGCCGAACATGCGTACTGGATGCGCGGCGTGGCGACCGTGTCGGCGAAGGTTCCGGCGGCGGCGCGGGTGGTGCGGATGCCCGACGGGGCGGTGTTGAACCGTTATTATGACGACCGCGACACCCCGCGCGACGAAAGCTACCGCGAGGACGTGCTGACCGCGCAGGCCAGCGGGCGGGCCAGTGGTCGGGCGGCGGCAGAGGTGTACCGCGACCTGCGCGCGGGCGCGGAGAGCGGATGGGATTATTCGTCACGCTGGTTGGGCGACGGGCGGACGCTGAAGACCATTCGTACCACGGCGATCGTGCCGGTCGACCTGAACGCACTGCTCTATGGTCAGGAACGGGCTATCGCGGCGGCGTGCAGGGCGCTGGCCGACGCGATCTGCGCGCGGGACTTCGACGGGCAGGCCGCGCGGCGGCGGGCGGCGGTCGAGCGATGGCTGTGGGTGCCCGGGCAGGCGCGCTACGGCGATTATGACTGGCAGGCGGGCATGGTCCGCACGGGCCTGAGCGCCGCGACCGCCTATCCGCTGTTCACCGGCCTTGCCGCGCCCGATCGCGCGAAGGCGGTGGCGCGGACGATCGCCGGCACGTTGCTGGCCCCCGGCGGCCTGCGGACGACGACGGTGCGGACCGGGCAGCAATGGGATACGCCCAATGGCTGGGCACCGCTGCAATGGGTGGGGCATGAGGCGTTGCGCGCGGCCGGCGACAGCGTGACCGCGCAACTGGTGGCGACCCGCTTCCTGATGACGGCGGAGCGGGAATATCGGCGCAGCGGCAAGATGCTGGAGAAATACGACGTCGAGGAAAGCCGTGCCGGCGGTGGCGGGGAATATCCGACGCAGGATGGCTTTGGCTGGACCAACGGCGTCGTGCGGGCGTTTCAGGTGGCGTATCCGGTGCAGTGACCGGCGCGGCAATCGGGGGCTGGAAGGTTACAAAGGTTATACCCGCAGCGGGGGGGGGGTAGTGTTTCCAGGATATGCCCCGACTACAACACCGTGACATTGATCCACCCGTCACCGGCGAGCGTGGCGAAGCAATCCAGAGCGTCGGAGGCGTGGTCCTGGATTGCTTCGCCACGCTCGCGGGTGACGGATCAGGCTTTGATATCTCAAGCGTTAATGACGATGCGATCGTTTCATATCGGCCGCCAATAGGACAGCGGTTTTTATGAGCTGGTTTCCATGCGTCTACGCCGCCTCGCGGTGACATTCGCGTACGGTCGGGACGCGATCCACGGCACGCGGCAGTCCCGCCAGCCGCCCGGTTTCGTCGCAGGCGCGAACAGAGGCCGTGAACGGCGGACCGTCCACCTGATGCGCGCAATCAAGGGTCCAGCGGGCGCGGCCGGGTCGGGGCGCGCGCATGGCGCCGACGCGCCAGCGGGTGCGCGCGGGGGACGGGGCGACCAGCGGATCATCGCTGCCGTGACGCCGGTGGAGGAGTGCGATCGTCTGGCCACCCGCCGCCGCGACGCAGACGCGGGCGAGGGCGGCGGGGCCGATGCGGGCAGCCTCGCCGATGACCGCGCCCAGGCCGCGATGGAGCAATCCCGCCTCCATCAGCCGGGCCACGTCGGCGTCGTCCGATGCCGCCACCCGGATCAGGCGACCGGGTGCGAGGCCCACGGCGGTAGGGTCGGGCGCAAACAGATCCTGTCGGCTGGCGATCCACAGGACCGGTCCCCAGCAGCGTGCGGCGAGGCCGGCGAGGAACAGCGTGGTCGCGATCTCGTCGTCGAGCGTCGGCGTGGCGGCGGTCACCTCGTGCAGCGCGTCCAGCCGCAGGCCGTCATCGGCCAGCCGGGAATCGACGTCCGCCACGCCGAACGGCATTTCCGGTCGGCGGCTGAAACCGTCGCGCGTCAGGTCGCCCAGCGCGGCCTGCAATGCGGCAAGGGTACGACTCGACACAGGTTGCGATCACGGACTATCGTTCATGGTCCGTTCTCTTTGCCCGTCGGCTCAGTCTTTTGCAAACGTCCAGTATCGGAACAGCAGGAAGCTGACGAACGGGGTCACGCCGACCGTCGCGACGACGGGCGTCCAGACCGGCAGGCCCCAGGCGTGGGTCGCCAGCCAGACCCAGAAGCTGTTGAGCGCAAAGGCGATGGCGGAGGCGACGACGAACTTGGTAATCATCGCGCCCTCGCGCCCCGGCTCGGCGCGAAAACTCCAGCGGCTGTGGACCAGATAGCCGATGCCGACGCCGAACGCGGTGCTGATGGTGTTGGCGATCAGCGGCGGGACATGCAGCACGGCGGCGAACAGCAGGTAGACGCCGGCCGCGAACAGCGTGACGCCAAGCCCGCCGATGCCGTAGCGCACCAGTTGCAGGAACGCCTCGTTCGCCAGCAGCGGGCGCAGTGCGGCGATCGTCATGCGGGTGCGCGCGGGCATCAGGGGTGGGTTCCGGTTGACATCGCGTTCGCGCCTACGCGGTGGACCGGGGTCGTCGCAAGCCGCAATACGTCGATCCGGGCCACGGACCCTCTCGCCATGGCCGTTGAAATATAATAACAAGGGTTTGAAACAGTCGAGTCCGTGCTCCGGCGCCTTCCCTACGGGCGGGCCGGACAAGCGGGCCGGATATGGAGAGATGCGTGGCGAGCGACCACCCCCGATCGAATCTGCAGCCGCTGACGCTGCACGTCCCCGAACCGCGCTTCCGCCCCGGCGACGAGGCGGACTTCGTCGCGGTCGAGGTGCCGGCCGCCGGCCTGTCGCGCCGGCCCGACACCGCCGAACCGGCCGCCGACTTTCACGACCTGTCCTATGGCCTGATCCGGGTGCTCGATGACGCGAACCAGGCGGTCGGCGCGTGGGATCCGAAACTGTCGCCGGATCTGATGCGGCGGATGCTGCGCTCGATGGTGCTGCTGCGCGCGTTCGATGAGCGGATGTTCCGGGCACAGCGCCAGGGCAAAACCAGCTTCTACATGAAGGCCACGGGCGAGGAGGCGGTGGCGGTCGCCGCCGCGCATGCGCTGGATTACGAGGACATGTGCTTCCCCAGTTACCGCCAGCAGGGGCTGCTGATCGCACGCAACTGGAGCCTGGTCGACATGATGAACCAGATCTATTCGAACAGCGCCGACCGGTTGCAGGGCAAGCAGCTGCCGATCATGTATTCGGTGCGCGAGGCGGGGTTCTTCTCGATCTCGGGCAATCTGACGACGCAATATCCGCAAGCCGTGGGCTGGGCGATGGCCAGCGCGGCCAAGGGCGATACGCGGATCGCCGCCGTGTGGTGCGGCGAGGGATCGACCGCGGAAGGCGATTTTCACTCCGCCTGCACCTTCGCCAGCGTCTACCGCGCGCCGGTAATCATGAACGTCGTCAACAACCAGTGGGCGATTTCCAGCTTTTCAGGGTTCGCCGGCGCGGAGGCGACGACCTTTGCCGCGCGGGCGATCGGTTATGGGATCGCCGGCCTCAGGGTCGACGGCAATGATGCGCTGGCGGTCTATGCCGCGACGCAGTGGGCGGCGGAACGCGCGCGGACCAACCAGGGGCCGACGCTGATCGAGCATTTCACCTACCGCGCGGAGGGGCATTCCACGTCGGATGATCCGTCGCAATATCGCAGCGCGAACGAGGCGACGGCGTGGCCGCTGGGCGACCCGATCAAGCGGTTGAAGGATCATCTGGTCGCGTGTCGTGAGTGGGACGAGGCCGCCCACGCCGCGCAGGACCGCGAGTGCGCCGAGCAGGTCAAGGCGGCGCAGAAGGAGGCCGAGAAGAACGGCATCCTCGGCCACGGGCTGCATCAGCCGCTCGACACGCTGTTCGACGGCGTGTTCGAGGAAATGCCGTGGCACTTGCGCGAGCAGCAGGCGCAGATGCTGGCCGAGGAAACCGCGAGCGGTCGGCCGTGGGATCGAAAAGCATGAACGCGGTGGGGACGATGAGCGAGACGACAGACATGCAACCCGAGACCCAACCCACCACCCGCATGACGATGATCCAGGCGATCAATTCGGCGATGGACGTCATGATGGCGCGCGACCCGGCCATGATCGTGATGGGCGAGGATGTCGGCTTTTTCGGCGGCGTGTTCCGCGCCACCGCCGGCCTGCAGGCGAAATACGGCAAGACCCGCGTGTTCGACACGCCGATCACCGAATGCGGGATCATCGGCGTGGCGGTCGGCATGGGCGCATACGGCCTGCGCCCGGTGCCGGAAATCCAGTTCGCCGATTACATCTATCCGGCACTCGACCAGTTGGTGTCGGAGGCGGCGCGGCTGCGCTATCGCTCGGCGGGCGAGTTCACCGCGCCGCTGACGGTGCGGTCGCCGTTCGGCGGCGGTATCTTTGGCGGGCAGACGCACAGCCAGTCGCCGGAGGGGATCTTCACCCATGTATCGGGCGTCAAGACGGTCATCCCGGCGACACCCTACGACGCCAAGGGCCTGCTGATCGCGTCGATCGAGGACAATGACCCGGTTCTGTTTTTCGAGCCGAAGCGGATCTACAACGGGCCGTTCGACGGGCATTGGGACCGGCCGGCGCAGAACTGGTCGAAGCATCCGGGCGGTGCGGTGCCGGAGGGGTATTACCGGATCGAGCTGGGCAAGGCGAACATCGTCCGGGCCGGGGATGCGGTGACGATCCTGGCATACGGGACGATGGTCCATGTCTGCGCGGCGGTGGTCGAGGACTCGGGCGTCGATGCCGAAATCATCGACCTGCGCACGCTGGTGCCGCTGGACATCGAGACGATCGAGGCGTCGGTGAAGAAGACCGGCCGCTGCATGATCGTGCACGAGGCGACGCGGACCGGCGGGTTCGGCGCCGAGCTGTCGGCGCTGGTGCAGGAGCGGTGCTTCTATCATCTGGAGGCCCCGATCGCGCGCGTGACCGGGTTCGACACGCCGTATCCGCACAGCCTGGAATGGGCATATTTTCCCGGGCCGGTCCGCATCGGCGAGGCCCTCAAGACATTGATGAAGGACGCATAATGGCTCGCTTCACCTTCAAGCTGCCCGACATTGGCGAGGGCATTTCCGAGGCCGAGATCGTCGCGTGGCATGTGGCCGTCGGCGACCGCGTCGAGGAAGACCAGCAGATCGCGGACATGATGACCGACAAGGCGACCGTCGAGATGGAGTCGCCGGTGTCGGGCGTGGTGGTCGAACTGGCGGGCGAGGTCGGCGACCAGGTGTCGATCGGTGCCGCGCTGGTCGTGATCGAGACGGATGCCGATGCCGGGTCGGGCGAGGTGATCGCCGCGCCGCCGACGGATGCGCAGGCCGAGACGGCCGAGCAGTATGAGGCGGAGAACCCTGGGGTCGAGGAGGCGCAGATCCTCCCCGGCACGGGGAGGGGGACCGCCAGCGAAGCTGGTGGTGGAGGGGGGGAGCCACAGGCTGTTCCCCCTATCGCTGTGCCCGAGCATGCAGCACAAACGAAAGCCCCTGTGGAAGCGCCCCTCCACCATCCTGCGGATGGTCCCCCTCCCCGTGCCGGGGAGGAACTTAAGGTGCTCGCTTCGCCCGCCGTTCGTGCCCGTGCGCGCGACCTGGGGATCGACCTGGCCACGGTGAAGACCGATGGCGAGCGGGTGCGGCATGCCGATCTGGATGCGTATCTGCGCTATGGATCGGCGCAAGGGTATCACGCGCCGCAAACGTCGCGCGCGCGCCCGGATGAGCCGGTGCGGGTCATCGGCATGCGGCGGCGGATCGCCGAGAACATGGCCGCGTCGAAGCGGGCGATCCCGCATTTCACCTATGTCGACGAGATCGACGTCACCGCGCTGGAGGCGATGCGCGCCGACCTGAACGATCACCGGGGCGCGCGGCCGAAGCTGACGATGCTGCCGCTGCTGATCGCCGCAATCTGCAGGACGATCCCCGACTTCCCAATGCTGAACGCGCGCTACGATGACGAGGCTGGCGTGGTGACCCGGGCCGGCAGCATCCATCTGGGCATGGCGACGCAGACCGATGCCGGGCTGATGGTGCCGGTGATCCGCGACGCGCAGGACCGCAACGTCTGGCAGCTCGCGACCGAGATCGGCCGACTGGCGGAGGCCGCGCGGACCGGCAAGGCGACCAGCGCCGAACTGTCGGGGTCCACGCTGACCATCACCTCGCTGGGGCCGCTGGGCGGGATCGCGACGACGCCGGTCATCAACCGCCCCGAAGTCGCGATCATCGGCCCGAACCGGATCATCGAGCGGCCGGTATTTACCGGGCGGGGCGACGAGATCCGCCGCGCCAAGCTGATGAACCTGTCGATCAGCTGCGATCACCGGGTCGTCGATGGCTGGGATGCGGCAAGTTTCGTCCAGGCGTTGAAACGCTATCTGGAAACCCCTGTGCTGCTGTTTGCCGATTGATGCTTTAACCATCGGCTAACCAATCTCGTTGATACCCGGTTCGGACTAACGAACCGGGACGACGCGGGATGGCGATGAAACTGACGGTGGGTGGGGCTGAGATCGCCACCCTGCTGGACCGCGCGCCGCCGGGCCTGCGCGTCCTGTCGCTCGACTGTTTCGACACGCTGATCTGGCGGACGACCCACGCGCCGCGCGACGTCTTTGCCTGTATCGACCATCCCGGCGGCGCGATGCAGCCGCGGATGTGGGCGGAAGAGGCGGCGGCAAAGCAGCAGGCGGCGCGCGGGCGCGGCGAAGTGCTGCTGTCCGACATCTATCGCCGCCTGCACCCGCGCGTCGACGCGGCCGCGATCGACGCGCTGGTGGCGCGCGAACTGGCGCATGAGGCCGATCACGCCTTTGCCTTCACGCCGGTCGTCGCGCTGATGACGGAGGCGAAGCGGCGCGGGCTGACGATCATCATCGTCAGCGACATGTACATGACCGAGGCACAATTGCGCGCGCATATCGCCGCCGCGGCCGGGGCCGATGTGCTGGCGATGATCGACCATGTCTTCGTGTCGGCCGCGCACGGCGTCGCCAAGGGGAGCGGCCTGTTCGATATCGTGCTGGACGTGGTGGGTGTCGCACCGCAAGCGGTCCTGCACATCGGCGACAACCGCGCGGCGGATCATGACGCGGCATCGGCGCACGGGCTGAACGCAGTGCATTTCCGGCAGTTCGCACCCGGTGTCATGACGCGGCTGCGGCAGGAAGCGGCGGTCGCGGTGATGACGAATGCGCGCGTGCAACAGGATGTGCCGACCTGTCAGCCGCACCGATCCGCCATCGCGCTGCGTGTTGATGACGACCCGGCCTATGTGCTGGGCCATGACGTGCTCGGGCCGGCGATGCACAGCTTCGCGCTATGGCTGAAACAAGAGGTCGATACGCTGTCGGCGCGGCTGGGGAAGCCGGTCCGTCCGCTGTTCATGATGCGCGACGGATATCTGCCGTTCCTGGCGTTCGATGCGCTGTTCCCCGATGCGGGCGCGCGGCCGGTCGAGATCAGCCGGCTGGTCGCGGCGAGGGCGGGTATTCAGGATGCCGCCGCGTTGGAGGCGTTCGTGCAGGAGCGGCTGGAGGTGATGCCGCTTTCGGCGCTTGCCCGGCAGGTCTCCCTGTTCGCGCCGGAAATCGCCAAGGTCGTCAAGGGTAGCGATCTGGCCGCCGATCGTATCGCGTTTACCCGCTTCATCGCCCGCGGCGAGACGCGGGCGAAGATCCTGAAGCGCAGTCGTCAGGCGGGCGACCGGTTGATGGCGCATCTGCGTCGCGCCGGCGTGGCCGAGGGCGATGCGATCATGCTCGTCGACCTGGGGTACAACGGATCGGCGCAGAACCTGCTGACCCCCGTGCTGCACGACCGGTTCGGTCTGGACGTGTCGGGCCGGTATCTGCTGTTGCGTGAAGAGCAGGTCACGGGTCTGGACAAGCGCGGCATGCTCGATACCCGCCATCACGAATGTCGGGTGCTGCACGCGATGTCGTCGGCGGTCGTGATCCTCGAACAATTGTGCAACGTGGCGCAAGGGTCGACCACCGACTTCGCGGCCGACGGCACGCCGCTGCGCGAGGCGGTCGACGGCAAGGGACGGACCAGCGCGGTGCGCGAGGCGGTACAGGCGGCGTGCATGGATTATGTGCGGACGGCGACGGACGGCATCCACTGGCCGGCGCGGTCGGACACGCTGGACGCGCGCGTTCAGGCGGCATCGGCCACGCTGGCGCGCCTGTTCTTTCTGCCGGGCGCGGACGAGCTCAAACTGTTCGAGACGTTCGATTACGACGCCAATCTGGGCACCGATCAGGTCAGCCGGCTGTTCGACCCGACAGTTGCGGAGGCGGGCCTGCGCCGGCGCGGGATCGGCTATGTCGATGAGGAGCGGCGGATGTATGTCGCCGGCGAAATCCAGGGGAAGGGGTTGCCGCTGTCGATGATGATGCTGTCCAGCCTGCGCTTCGGACTGGATCTGCGCGGCGAGGATTTCGAGGTCGGCGGGTTTGAGGTGCCGGTCCTGTTGCTGGGGAGCAACGATCAGGGTGTGGTGCCAATGACGGCATGGCCGACGATCGACGGCTATTACCGGCTGGTCGTGCCGGTGGGGGCGGGGCAGTTCGTGCCCGGCGTCCAGCTTGGCGCGGTCTGCGAGATGGTGCAGATCGAGTCGATCGCGTTCCAGCGGGTGGCTGATATCGACACCGCGACGACGTGGCGGGCAGACGAGACCCGGCCGGTGCTGGACGAGATGGACGAGGTCGGCACCGGTGTGTTCCGGGCGGGCGAGGGCGCGCTGGTGATGGTGCCGCCACCGCCCGCCCCTGATCCGCTGGCGTTGGTGATGGTGTTCCGACCGCTGGTGTTGCGGCATGGCGCGGCGGCCGGTGTGGCGTCGGCCGCGCCAGCGCGACGGGCGGCCTGAACCCTAACGCTGGCGGGCGCGCTGCAACCGTCCGGCCAGACGCCGCGCGACACCGCGAGGCATGAAGCGCACACCACCGGCCGTCAGCGCGTTCATCCGGCCTGACACCGCCACCGCGCGGTTTGCGGCGATGGCGGCCAGGCCGTCGCGCACCACCGCGTCGCTGTCGCTGGCGAAGCGCTGGAACAGGGCGCTGTCGGCCATGCCCGCGACGTCGGCGAATTCGGTGCGGGTGGGGCCGGGGCAGAGCGCGGAGACGTGGACGCCGTGGTGCTTCACCTCCTCGTGCAATCCCTCGGAAAAGCTGAGGACGAACGCCTTGGTCGCGTAATAGACGCTCATCCACGGCCCCGGCTGAAACGCGGCGATCGACGCGACGTTCAGGATGCCGCCGGCCCGCTTCGCGATCATCGCCGGCAGGACCGCATGCGACAGGGCGACCAGCGCGCGGCAGTTGAGGTCGATCATCCCCGTCTGCATCGCGCCGTCCAGATCGGCGAAATCCCCGCGCGCGCCATAGCCGGCGTTGTTGACGAGCAGGTCGACCGACAGGCCGGCGGCGGCGATGGCGGCCGTCAGGTCGGCGGGCGCGGCGGGATCAGCCAGGTCGGTGGGGATGACCGTCACCGACACGCCGTGGGTCGCGCGCAGCCGGGCGGCCAGCACCTCCAGCCGGTCGGCGCGGCGGGCGGTGAGGATCAGCGTGTCGCCGCGTGCGGCTAACGTGGTCGCGAAGCCTTCGCCAAGGCCGGCCGAGGCACCGGTGATGAGGGTCGTGGTCATCGCGTCACCCTGCGCCGATGGTCGCGGACTGGCAATGCGCCGTGCTATACGATCTCGAACAGCCCCGCCGCGCCCATGCCGCCGGCGGTGCACATCGACACCACGACATAGCGGACGCCGCGCTTGCGCCCCTCGATCAGCGCATGGCCGACCAGCCGGCTGCCGGTCATGCCGAACGGGTGGCCGACCGCGATCGCGCCGCCGTTGACGTTGTATGTCTCGGGGTCGATGCCGAGATGGTCGCGGCAATAGAGGCATTGCGACGCGAACGCTTCGTTCAGTTCCCACAGGCCGATATCGGCGACCGACAGGCCGGCGCGGGCAAGCAGCTTCGGGATAGCAAAGACCGGGCCGATGCCCATTTCGTCGGGTGCGCAACCGGCCGCCTGGAACCCGCGATAGATGCCGAGGATATCCTTGCCTTCGGCCTCCGCCGTGGCGCGGTCCATCAGGATCTGAGCCGACGCCCCGTCCGACAACTGGCTGGCGTTGCCGGCGGTGACGTGGCGGCCGGCGGTGGTGAAGTCGCCGCCGGGCCAGACGGTCTTCAGGCCGGCGAGTCCCTCGACCGTGGTGCCGGCGCGGATGCCCTCGTCCTCAGTCAGCGTCAGGGTTTCGCAGCCGGTGCGGGTGCCGGCCTTGTCGAACAGCGCCCGCTCGACGGTGATGGGCACGATTTCCTCGGCGAACGCCCCGTTGGCGAGGCCGGCGGCGGCGCGTTGCTGGCTGGTCGCGGCATAGGCGTCCTGCGCCTCGCGGGTGATGCCATAGCGATCGGCGACGATCTCCGCCGTTTCGATCATCGGGATATAGGCGGCGGGTTCGTGCGCCAGGACGCTCTGGTTGACGTAGCGCGGCGCATCTTTCGTGACGGTATAGCTGATCGACTCCATCCCACCGGCCAGCGCCACGTCGACCTCGTCGCAAATGATCGAGCGCGCGGCCATCGCGATCGCGGTCAGGCCGGACCCGCATTTGCGATCAAGCGTGAAGGCGGGCACCGATTGCGGCAGCGCGCCCGCGAACACCGCCATGCGGCCGGCATTGCCCCCTTGCGTCCCCCACTGGTTGCCGACGCCCCAGAACACCTCGTCGATGCGCGCGGGGTCGATGCCGGCCCGGTCGACTGCGGCGTTCATGACATGGCCGGCGAGCACCGGAGCTTCGGTCGCGTTGAACGCGCCGCGATACGCCTTGCCGATAGCGGTACGGGCGGTGGACACGATGGCGGCTTCACGCATGACATGGCCTTTCGAAAATCGGGTATGGCTATGCCTGTAGCGTGGTGGGTAGGCGGAGGATAGGGGGTGTGCTTACCGCGCCGGCACCGCCCGCCGCTGTTCCAGCAGCCAGCGCCAGAGCGCATCCTCGTCATAGGCCGGTTCCCACGACCCGTGGTTGGTGGCCGGGTACAGCGTCAGGCGCGGCTGGACGGTCAGGCCGGGGCAGGCGCGGATCGCCTCGACCATCGCAAAGCTACCGACCGGCCGCACGATATCGTCATTGTCGCCGTGCAGCGCCCAGACGGGCATGTCCTTCAGCGCGCAGGCCCTGGCCGGATCGCCGCGCCCCGCAACCGGCACGACGGCCGCGAACAGGTCGGGGCGGGCGGTGGCCCAGGCCCAGCTGCCATGGCCGCCGCGCGACAGGCCGGTCAGGTAGATGCGGGACGCGTCGACGCGGTAGTCCTTGCGGATGCGGGTCAGCAGGCGTTCGAGCTTCACCTGATCCCAGTCACCACCCTCCTCCAGTTGCGGGGCAATCATCAGGAAGGGCGCGCCGGGGTGCCGCGCGATGATCTTCGGCGGGCCGTTGACCTTGACCTTCTCGATGTCCGACCCGCGCTCGCCGGAGCCGTGGAGGAAGATGACCAGCGGCCATTGCTGCCGGGGCATCGCGGCGTATCCGCGCGGCACGAACAGCTGGTAGGCATAGTCGCCGGCCCGCACGGGGGCTTGCGCGGTCTGCGTCCCTTCCGTGCTTTGTGCGGCGGCCGGCGTCGAGAGGGCGAGGGCGAGCGCCAGCATGGTCCTCATGACAACCACCCGCCGGTGAAGCCCGCGCGTTCGAGGCCGCGGCGGATGTGCGGGTTCTTCCGCATCGTCTTCCACACCAGCCCCGTGCGCCAGTTCTCGATCCCGCAGACGATCGGCCCCTGGTCGATGCCGAGATAGTCCGTGTCGACCCAGCCGACGCCGGGGACGATCCTGCCGTGGCGCAAGGGATCGGTAGTGGCGGTCAGCGTCGGGTTGAACGCGTCGAAGAACCCGTATTTGCCGTAGATGCCCTGGCCATAGCGCGCGTGCATCGCCTTCGCCGCCGGTTCGACGATGTCGGGGGCGAAGGCGATCGAGCCAAGCGCGGCGGTCGGCGCGATGGTGCCGTCGTCGCGCTCGCCGGGGCCGCGCGCGGAATAGCTGAAGAACGATCGTTCCTTGCCGCCGATCATCTCCTTGAAGTCACCGGGACCGTCGCAGGCGGTCAAGCCCCAGATGTCCTGCCCGTAATCGCGCCAGCCGCCGGGATTGGCGATGGCATAGGCGCGCTGGGCATGGGTCGCGCGACGAGTATTCTCGAAATAGTCGATGCCCTTGGACGCGATATAGGGATCGCGGATGCCTTTGAAATCTAGCCACAAATGGCTGTACTGGTGACCGAACATCGGTGCGAAGGCGAGGTGGGGTTCGCCCCATGTGGTCGACCAGCTCTGCTCGAACGCCTGCGTCAGCGCGCGCCAGGTCGACGGCGGCAGCGGGTGCGTCGGCGAGGCCAGCGCCAGGATGTAGAGCAGCATCCCCTCGTTGTAGATATTCCAGTCGCTCTTGATGAAGCCGGTTTCGGGGTGCCAGCCCATCGAGACGAACGGCGGCCGCGGCACGGCCCAGTCCCATTCGACCGCAGCGTACAGCCGTTCGGCGATCGCGCGGATCTCCGCCTCGCCCGCGTCCGCGCCGTCGAACCAGCTTTGCGCGAACAGGACGCCGCCCAGCAACAGCGTGGTGTCGATGGTCGACAGTTCGCAGCGCGCGAACCGCTGGCCCTTGGTCACGCCGAGGAAGTGGTAGAAGAAGCCCTTGTAGCCGCTGAACCCGGTCGCGCCATCGCCCATCGGTGCGGTGCCGAGGAAACGCAGCGTGGTCAGCGTCCGGGCGCGGGCCTGATCGCGGGTGATCCAGCCGTGGGTGACGCCGATCGGATAGGCGGTGAGCGCGAAGCCGATCGCGGCGATCGAGGAAAAGCTGGGGGTGGGCCAGCGATCGAGCGCCAGACCCATCTCGGGGTCGGTAGTGTCCCAGAAAAAGCGGAACGCGCGCTCCTGAATGTCGGTCATCAGGTCGGGGGTGGTGGCTTGGCCGGCCGGGGTCGTGCGCGTGGTCGCGCAGCCACTGGCGAGCGTGGCGAGGCCGAGGGCGGTGGTAGAGAGAAATCGACGCCGGCTGGTCGCATGATCGGTCATGGCGGGCTGGCTCCTTGGGATTTACGCAGAACAAAAAAGGGGCGGGCGGGCCGAAGCCTGCCCGCCCCAAAACGCGGACTAGAAGCGGTACCCGGCGCGGAACTGGATGCGGCGGGGCAGGGTGATCGTGCTGGTGCCAATCTCGCTGCGGACCAGCGGGTCGGTAGCGCTGAAGAAGCCATCGAAGCCGCTGAAGTTCTTGTTGTTGAACGCGTTCAGCACGTCGACCGCCAGCTCGACCTCGTGGTTGCCGAAGATCTTGGTCTTGTTGGCCAGCGTTACGTTGACTTCGCAGAAGGCGAACAGGCCCTTGATGCAGTTCTTCAGCGGATAGGCGCTGGTCTGACGGAGCTGGCCGGCGTCGAAGCCGGCGGTGGCATCGGTCACGGCATAGGCCGCACCCGACCCCAGCGTGGTTAGCGTCGACAGCTGGAAGTTGGCCGGCAGGTCGACGATGCCGGAGAACACGACCCGGTGACGCTCGTCGCCGGGGCTTGGCCGCCAGCCATAGGCGTCCGGCGTGAGGCCATCGAGGCTGAACAGGTCGCCGCCATTCTTCTCCGCCTTGCCGAAGGTATAGGCGATGTTCATGCCCCAGCCGCTCGACTGGGTGTAGTTCTTGTCCAGCGTGAAGTAGATCGCCTTGTAGCGGGTATCGAGGCCGTCATAGCCGACGATGACGTTGGAATACCCGTTGGCGACCGCGCTGGCGGTGTTGCAGCAATTGCCAAGTCCGTTGTTCTGCCGGGTGGCGAAGATGTTGGTATAGCCGTTGCGACCACGCTGGTAGGATGCGGTCAGTGCCGCTTGGAACATGCCGACCTTCTGACGGATGCCGAGGCTGACCTGATCGTTGACCGGGGGCTTCGCGTCGTTCTTCACCGCGAACAGTTCGGGCAGCCCCTGCGTCGAGGTGGAGGCCAGTGCCAGCAGGCCGTCGCGGGTCAGGTAGCTGGGGTTCCACGCGACCGTCGGCAGGCCGCTGCGCGGTGCGCCGTTCGCCGAGAAGCGGAACACGCCGATCGGGTTGATCGTGCGACTCAGTTCGTCGACCGTGTTGTTGAAGTTGTTGCGGTCGTAATAGCGTCCCAGACCGCCGAAGATCACGGTGCGCTGATCGTCATTCAGATCATACGAAAAGCCGAAGCGCGGTGCGAAGGCGTATTTGAACGGTGACCGGTTCTTGCCGGTCGAGATATAGTCTTCCGGGTTGAAATAATAGGTCGAGGGCAGCGACCGCAGCGTTGCCGCCGCGGCTGGCGGCGTGACGTAGTCGTTGTTGAAGCCGTTGAACTCATAGTCATAGCGCAGACCGATGTTCAGCTGCAGCTTGTCGGTCGCGTCCCAGTCATCCTGCGCATAGAAGCCAAGCTGGGTGTTCGATCCGAAGATGCGGCCGTTGCCAAGGCCCAGACGCGCCTCCGCCGGGAAGGCGATGGTCAGGTTGTTGTCGACCTCGGTACGGAAATCGTAGCGTGGCTGGATATAGGACTGGTTGTTGAACTCGATGTCGGTCACCTCGACACGCGCGCCGACCTTGATCGTGTGGCCATCGAACTTCGTCCAGGTCACGTCGTCGCGCAGCGTGTAGCTCTGCTGCACCTCGCGACGGGTCGAATCCTTGCCGCCGAAGGTGATGAGACCCTGATAGGCAAACGCCGGCAGATCGGGGTTCAACGACGTCGGATTGAACTTGTAGTTCAGATAGTTGACGTTGACCTCGTTGACGAAATCGGTGCCGGTGTAGGTCCACTTGAACAGATAGGTGTCGACCGTGTTGATCTTGTTTTCGGCCGCCGAATAGGCGGTTTCGCCGCCGAAACCCTGAATGTCGGTTTCGGTGCGGCGGCTGTACGACAGGTCGAACACCTGGTTCGAATCCGGCGTGAAGGTCAGCTTGCCGAAGTAGAAATCGCCGCGGAACGGGCTGACGAACGCGCCTTCATAGTCGCTGATCTGGCGGCCGGTGATGGTGGCGAAATTGGCGCGCTGTGCGGCGGTCGCGTTGGACTGCACGTTGAACGCACGATCCTGATCGTTGCCCTCATAGGTGCCGAAGAAAAACAGCTTGTCCTTGATGATCGGGCCACCCAGCGCGATGCCGTACTGCTTGCGCTCGAACGCCGGCTCCGGGCGGTTGAGTTGCTTGTCGAAATACGCCTTCTGGGTCAGGCTCTTGTCGGTATACTGACCGAAGACTTCTCCGTGGAACTCGTTGGTGCCCGACTTGGTGACCGAGGTGATGATTGCGGAGCCGGCCTGCTCGTATTCAGCCTTGTAGTTCTGCGTCAGGACGCGGAACTCCTGCACGGCCAGCTGGCCGAACGGGTTGCCGCGGCTGTTCTGCTGGCCGGCGACGCCGCCCTCGCGCAGCTTGTTCTTCAGGGAGACGCCGTCGACGAAGACGTTGACCTGCGATGCAGAAGAAGCGCCGGCCGAAAAGCTCTTGTCCGTCTCGCTGTCATTGTAGCGCACGCCGGGGGCGAGTGCTGCGAACGACAGGAAGTTGCGGTCGGTCTGCGGCAGGCTGCGGATCTGCGCCTGGCTGACGTTGGTGGCGATTTCGGAGGTCTTGGTTTCGACCAGGCGGCTGCCGGTGACGACGATGTCGCCGCCTTCGTCCGCGGCCACGCCGCCATCGGTCGCCGCCGTCGTCGTCGGCTCGGCTACCCCCAGCGTCGCGTCGAGGCTGGCGGACTGGCCGATGCCGACCACGATCGCCTTCGAAAAGGTTTCGCCGCCTGGACCGGTGATGGTGATGGTGTATTGCGCCGGGCGCACGCCGTTCAGCGTGTAACGACCGCTGGCGTCGGTCGTCGCGCGCACCGTCTGGTTGGTGCCGGCGTTGACCGCCGTGACGGCCGCGCCCGAGACGGCGGCCCCGGCGGCGTCGCGCACCTGACCGCGGATCGACGCGGTGGTGGTCTGGGCCTGTACGGGGGTGCTGAGCAGCGCGGTGCCGCCAAGAATGGTCGTCGCGGCCAGCGCGGCGCGCAAGCCCATGGTGCCGAAGGTCTTCATTTCAGTCTCCCCTTTTCCCGGTGGCCCGGATGTGTCGTCATGTCTTCCGGTCGCCGAGCGCTGGAGGCGCGAACGACGAGCGATGGAATTAGTAGCTCCGGCGTGGCCGCGATCGGCGTCGCCTGCGTGATCGCGGCGACCAGCAGGTCGAGCGTACGTTCGCCCAGCGCCGCCATGTCGACGCCAAGCGATGTCAGGCCGGGCGTGACGTAATGCGCGACCGGCACGTCGTCGAAGCCGACGATGGCGATGTCATGCGGCACCGATACGCCGGCGCGCACCAGCGTGCTCATGCAGCCGATCGCCATGATGTCGTTGGCGCAGAAGATGCCGTCGATCACCTCGCCGCCGCCGCGCGCAGCCACGATCGCTTCGGCCGCGTCGATGCCCGACTGTTCGCCGAAATCGCCGTCGAACACGCGCACGGGTGTCGGCAACAGGGCGGCGACGGTCGCGCGGAAGGCGTCGGCGCGGTCGTCGGCATCGGCATTGCCGTGCGGTCCGCGGACATGGGCCAGCCGGGTGCAGCCCTGCGCGACCAGATGCCGCGCGGCGGCCGCCGCCCCCGCCCGCCCGTCAATGCCGATACCGGCATGGCCGCCGGGCTGGCCCGTGGTGCCGCCGCGTCCGTTCAGGACGACGGTGGGCAGGCCGAGCGGCAGGTGGCGGTCCAGGAACGCGCCATCGGCCTCTGGCGACATGATGATGAGTCCGTCGACCCGGCCGCGCATCGCCCGGATCGCGGTGGCGGTCTCATCGGTCGCGCCGTGCATGTTGGACAGCAGCAATTGCAGCCCGCGCCGGTGCGCGGCGAAGTCGAGACCGCGAATGACCTCGGAAAAAAACTCGCCGAACAGGTCGGGCAGGACGACGCCGATCGAATTGGATCGCCGGGTCGACAGGCTCCGCGCGCCGAGATGGGGGACATAATCGAGCGCGGTGGCGGCGGCGATCACCCGGTCGCGGGTGCCCGGCGCGACGCTGGCGTGGCCGTTCAGCGCGCGGCTGGCCGACGCGACCGAAACGGCGGCGTGGCGCGCGACATCTCTGATCGTGGCGGTGGCCATGGCCGCGTCCTGCATCCCTCTCCTGACACCGCATTTTTTCGCGCGGTGATGGATCCGGGCCTCACGCTGGGTTGCGTGTGTAACCGTTTCCATGGAGTCTGCGTAACCGGTTCCATGGCCGCGCGCCAAGCCCGAAAATGCGGCATCCTGTCACTTTGATGAGCAGCGTTGCTCGCCTGCAACGGTTTTGCCGCTTTCCGGGCGTCGGGCTTTTCGGCAGGGTCGGCGGCGACCCCCGCCGGGTGGCGGGAACGAACCGGGAGCCGCCATGCACAGCGTTACCACCATGATCGACGGGCATGTGGCGATCGTCACCTTTGCGAACCCGGCCCACAATCACGCGACGCTGGCGATGATCGCGGCGATCGGCGCGGCGTTCGATGCGGCCGATGCCGACCCGGCGGTGCGCGCGATCCTGCTGCGGTCGGAGGGGCGGGTGTTCTGCGCGGGGGCCGATCTGGTCAACGCGAACCCGGTGGAGGACGGCGTGGTGCCGGGCGCGCGCAACCCCTTCTATGTCGCCGCCGCGCGGCTGTTCGCGGTGAAGACGCCGGTGGTGGCGGCCGTACAGGGCGCGGCGGTGGGGGCGGGCCTCGGACTGGCGCTGGTCGCCGATTTTCGCGTGGCGACGCCGGCGGCGCGCTTCGTGGCGAACTTCGTGCAGATCGGCTTCCACCCCGGCTTTGGCATTTCGGCGGTGCTGGAGCGCGTGATCGGCCGGCAGCGCGCGCTGCTGATGGCGCTGACCGCGCGGCGGATCCGTGGCGATGAGGCGGCGGCCTGGGGGCTGGCCGACGCGGTCGTGGACGCGGATGCGCTATACGATACCGCGTTGGGGCTGGCGCGCGAGATCGCGGCCGGCGCGCCACTGGCGGTGGGGTCGACGCGCGCGACGATGCGTGGCGACCTGCACGCGCTGGTGCTGGCGCAGACCGACCACGAACTGGCGGAGCAGGCGTGGTTGCAGACGACCGAGGATTTTGCCGAAGGGGTGCGCGCGGTAGCGGAACGGCGGCCGGGGCGGTTCGTCGGGCGGTGAGGGGGGATTTGGGGTGCTGCCGCACAGTCCGTTCGTCCTGAATAGCTGCCGAGCTTGTCGAAGCGGCGTATCGAAGGACAGGTTGTTGCGCTGGGCCTGTCCTTCGATACGGGTTCCTTCGACTGCCTGCCAAGGCAGGCGCTCAGGACGGGCTTTGCCTTCGCTCAAGCCCCTGCTCAGGATGAACGGGTGAGGGGGCTTCCCCTCACCGCATCAGCACCAGTTCCTCGGCCATCGTCGGGTGCAGCGCGATGGTCGCGTCGAAATCGGCCTTGGTCAGCCGCGCCTTGACCGCGATGGCGGCGGCCTGGAGGATTTCGGGCACGTCGGGGCCGATCATGTGCAGGCCGACGATCCGGTCGGTGTCGCCGTCGCAGATCATCTTGTACAACGCGCGTTCGTTGCGCCCCGCCAGCACGTTCTTCATCGGGCGGAAGTCGCTGGTATAGACCTTCACCGACCCCAGCGTCTGGCGCGCCTGCGCCTCGGTCATGCCGACGCCGGCCATCGGCGGGTGGCTGAAGACGGCGGCGGGGATGTTGTCGTAATCGACCCGCACCGACTTGCCGCCATAGGTGTTGTCGGCGAACGCCTGTCCCTCGCGGATCGCCACGGGCGTGAGCTGCACCCGGTTGGTCACGTCGCCGACAGCATAGATGCTGGGGCAGGTCGACTGGTTGTCTTCGTTGACGATGACCGCGCCGTTCGCGTCCAGTTCGACGCCGGCGCTGTCCAGCCCCAGGCCGGTGGTGTTGGGGATGCGGCCGGTGGCGAACATCACCATGTCGACGACCGCCGGCTCATGCCCCTTCATGCGGACGGTCAGGCACCCGTCCTCGCCCTTGTCGATCCCCTCGAACCCGGCGTTGAAGCGGAACTCCAGCCCCTTGGTCATCGAGATCTGGAGCAGGCGGTCGCGGATGCTCTCGTCATAGCCGCGCAGGATCACGTCGGTCCGGTTGATGAGGATGACGTGCGCGCCGAACTGGTGAAAGATGCCGGCGAACTCGTTGGCGATATAGCCGGCACCGGCGATCAGGATCCGCTTCGGGATGGTGTCGAGATGGAACACCTCGTTCGAGGTGATGCCGTGTTCGGCCCCCGGGCAGTCGGGGATGGCGGGATGCGCGCCGACCGCGATCAGGATGCGCTCGGCGGTGACTTTCCGCCCGTCGCTCAGCGTGACCTCGTTGGGGCCGGTGACGACCGCGCGCGACAGGATGATGTCGACGCCGTTGCTGTTCAGGGTGTTGGTGTAGGCCCCATTGATCCGGTCGACCTCCTCCATCACATTGTCGCGCAGGACGGACCAGCTGAAATCGGGCTGTTCGGGCACGTTCCAGCCGAACCGCTTGGCGTCCTTCAGATCCTCGGCGAAATGCGCGCCATAGATGAGCAGCTTCTTGGGCACGCAGCCGCGAATGACGCAGGTGCCGCCGACCCGGTATTCCTCCGCCACCGCAACACGCGCGCCGTACGCGGCAGAGACGCGCGCCGCGCGGGTGCCGCCGGAGCCGGCACCGATGACGAACAGGTCATAGTCATAGGTCATGTGTCGCTATCCCGGTGTCGGTGGGGTCATGGTGCCCCGTCATAGGTGCGCCATTTGGGGCAGGGGGCGGGGCGGGACAAGGCCGGGGCTTCGATCAGTGTGATCGGATGGGAAGCTGACGTAAGCTTTGTCTGTTCTCCCGCCTGCGCGGGGAAACGTGGAGGATGCGTCTCTAGTTACCTCCCCGGCGGAGGCCGGGGTCCAATTGGGAATGCAGATGTAACGGCGCTATGTCCGTCGTTACGCAACGTCTCCCAAATGGACCCCGAATGGACCCCGGCCTTCGCCGGGGAAGTGCCTGGGGTGGGAAGCGGAAAAGCTCCTACCCGAAGGCGCGGGCGATCAGATCCTCGGTGGACGGGTCGAAGGACTGGCCGCCTTCGCCCGCCGCCTTGGCCATTTCCTTGCCCAGCTCGACGCCGAACTGGTCGAACGCGTTGATGCCGAGCAGGACCGCGCTGACGAAGGTGCGCTGTTCGTAGAAGGCGATGAGCGCGCCCAGCGTGCGGGGGTCAAGCTGGTCGAGCAGCAAGGTCGACGACGGGCGGTCGCCGGTATAGCTGCGCGCCGGATCGCTGACCTGCTTGCCCTTCATCAGCGCCGCGCCTTGCGCGAACGCGTTCAGCAGCAGCTGGCGGTGATGCTCCTCGGCCAGCGTGTCGCCGCCCTCGATCACCGCGACGAACTCGACGGGGACCAGGTGCGTGCCCTGATGCAGCAGCTGGAACACCGCGTGCTGCGCCTCGGTCCCGACGCCGCCCCAGGTGATCGGCGCGGTCGGGCGACCGACGGGATCGCCGTCGACGGTCACGCCCTTGCCGTTCGATTCCATTTCCAGCTGTTGCAGATAGCTCGGCAGCAGCTTCAGCCGCTGGTCATAGGCGAAGGTCGCGCGCGTCTCGGCGTGCCGAACCTGCGTATAGTAAAGGTCGGCGAAGGCGGCGAGCGCGGGCGCGTTCTCGTGCAGCGCGGTCAGGCGGAAATGGCGATCCATTTCGCCCGCACCCTCCAGCAGTTCCTCGAACGCGTCCCAGCCGAGCGCCAAGGCGGCCGGGAAACCGATCGACGACCAGAGCGAATAGCGCCCGCCGACGCTTTCGGAAAAAGGCAGGACGCGGGTTTCGTCGACGCCCCATTCGACTGCCTTGTCGGGCGCGGCGGTCAGCGCGATGACCTTGCCATACGGATCCTCGACGCCGTGCTCGGTCATCCATTGCAGCGCCGACGTCGCGTTCAGGATCGTCTCGGTCGTGGTGAAGGTCTTGGACGCGACCACCAGCAACGTGGCGGCGGGATCGAAGCGCGCGAACGCATCCTCCAGCGCGACGCCGTCGATATTGGCGACGATCGCCACGTCGTAGCGTTTGTCCTCGCGACCCAGCGCGTCGATCAGCAGGTCGGGGCCAAGCGCCGATCCGCCGATGCCGACGTGCAGGATGTGGCGGATCGGCCCAAGCGCCTCGGCCTCGATCGCGTCGATCAGCGTGCGCATCCGCTGATGGAAGGCGCGCGCGCGGGCCACGCTGTCGGGTGCGCCCTCACCGCGTTCGGCGGTGTGTTCGACCGCGCGATCCTCGGTCACGTTGATGTGCGCGCCGGAGAACAGCGCCTCGCGCTTGGCCGCCAGCCCCTGCGCCTTGGCCAGCGCCTCGAACGCGGTCACGGCGTCCTTCGTCAGATGCGTCTTCGACCAGTCGAAATGGATGCCCGCGACGTCGAGGCTGAGCATCGACAGGCGATTGCTGTCCTGGTCGAACAGGTCGACCAGCTTGGTGGCGGGCAGGGCTTCGATGGCGGTCCAGTCGGCGGTCATGCGCGTGTCTCCGGGGAAGGCGTTCCGCTCGCGCGTTAGCGAGGCGGGCAGGGAATTGCCACTTTACGCAGGCGTCAACACGTCGGCTCGTAACAATGTTGCACAGGGCCGGCACGATCGGGCGCATTTCAGCCCCTGCTTGACGCCGGACCCGCGCCCCAGCAAACCGCGCGATCATGGCCAGATCCAAATCGCCCGCCCGGTCCGAGACGTCGGAAACTCTGCGCTTCCTGCTGAAGCTGGCGCTGTTCATCTTCGTCCTGCGCAGCTTCGTGTTCGCGCCGTTCAGCATCCCGTCCGAATCGATGCTGCCGCGCCTGCTGATCGGCGACTACCTGTTCGTGTCGAAATGGAATTACGGCTATTCGCGCTGGTCGCTGCCCTGGGGGGTGCCGCTGATCCCCGGCCGGATTTTGGGGCGCGACCCGACGCCGGGCGACGTGGTCGTGTTCCGCGCGCCCGTCGTGCAGGACCATGACGTCATCAAGCGGGTGATCGGCCTGCCCGGCGATACGGTGCAGATGCGGCAGGGGCAGGTGTTCCTGAACGGCAAGGCCATTCCGAAACAGCGGGTCGCCGATTTCACCCTGCCGCTCACCCCCAATTTTGATGCCAAATTGTGCGTCGCGCCGTTTCAGGACGTGGATGCTGCGGGCGTCGCCATCTGCCGCTATCCGCGGTTCCGGGAGACGTTGCCGAACGGGCGCAGCTATTTCGTGCTCGATCAGGCCGAGCTGCCCGACCGCGACGACACCGAAATCTATACCGTGCCGGCGGGACATGTATTCGTGATGGGTGACAACCGCGACGACAGCGGCGACAGCCGGTTCGCGCCGCCCGCCGGCATGGGCATGGTGCCGATGGACCATCTGGAGGGCAAGGCGGTCGTCAATTTCTTCTCGACCGACGGCAGCGCGGGGCTGTTGCCGTGGACGTGGTTCAGTGCCGCGCGGTGGAGCCGGATCGGAGAGGGGTTCTGAGCGATCTTTCGACATGGCTGACCGGCCTGTTCGGCCGGACGCCCGCCGACCTTGCCCCCTATGCCCGCGCGCTGACGCATGGCAGCCAGGCGGTCGAGACCTATGAACGGCTGGAGTTTCTGGGCGACCGGGTGCTGGGGTTGATCGTCGCCGAATGGCTGTACGAGACGTTCGGCGACGAGCCGGAGGGGCAGTTGTCCAAACGCTTCAACGCGCTGGTCACCGGGGCGGTCTGTGCCGAGATCGCGCGCGAGGTCGGCGTGCCGGTGCACCTGCGGCTGGGCAAGCAGGCGCGCGACGACGGCGCGTCGAACAGCGACAATGTGCTGGGTGACGTGATGGAGGCGCTGATCGGCGCGTGGTACCGCGAGGCGGGGCTGGACGCGGCCCGCGCCTTCGTCCGCGCGCGCTGGGGCGACCGGGTGAAGAAGGGCGGCAAGGCCCCGCAGCATCCCAAGTCGGCGTTGCAGGAATGGGCAGCGTCGCACAACCGCCGCCCGCCCGAATATGCGATCATCGAACGGTCGGGCCCGCATCATGCGCCACGCTTCACGGTCGCGGTGACGATCGGCAAGCAGGCCGAGGCGCAGGCGACGGGGGCGAGCAAGCAGGAGGCGGAGACGGCGGCGGCGAAGGCGCTGCTGGCGAAGCTGGAGGGGTAGTTCCTCCAGCTTCCGGGTTCCTTCACCCCGTTCGTCCTGAGTAGCCGTTGAGTAGCGGCGCAGCCGCGTATCGATACGGCGTATCGAAGGATGGGGAGTATGGGCGGCCTGTCCGTCCCAACCTGTCCTTCGATACGGGGCTTCGACTGCGCTCAGCCCCTACTCAGGACGAACGGGAGGCTGCCCACACCCCCCGCACCCTTGTCCTTCCCCCCATAATCCGCCATCGCCTTTGCCCATGAACGAACAGAAATGCGGCCTTGTCGCGATCGTCGGTGCGCCCAACGCTGGCAAGTCCACCCTCGTCAACGCGCTGGTCGGCCAGAAGGTGGCGATCGTCAGTCCCAAGGCGCAGACGACGCGGGTCCGCCTGATGGGTGTCGCGATCGAGGGCGACACCCAGTTGCTGCTGGTCGATACGCCCGGTATCTTCGAGCCGAAGCGCCGGCTGGACCGCGCCATGGTCGCCGCCGCGTGGGGCGGGGCGGAAGGGGCCGATGTGCTGGCGCTGGTGGTCGATGCCAAGGGCGGGCTTGGCGCGAAGGTCACCGACATCGCCGAGTCGCTGAAGGACCGGCCCGAGCCGAAGCACCTGATCCTGAACAAGGTCGACCTGGCCGACAAGGCCAAATTGCTGCTCCATGCCGAGCGGCTGAACGCGCTGGTCCCGTTCGTCGAGACGTGGTTCGTCAGCGCGCACACCGGCGACGGCCTGCCCGAGCTGAAGCGCGCGCTGGCCGACCAGATGCCGGTCGGCCCGTGGCACTATCCCGAGGATCAGGTGTCCGACGCGACCGAACGCAGCATGGCCGCCGAAGTGACGCGCGAGCAGATCTATCTGCAACTGCACGCCGAACTGCCTTATGCCAGCACGGTCGAAACCGAATCCTATGCCGAGCGGCAGGACGGATCGGTCGAGATCCACCAGCAGATCCTGGTCGAGCGGCCGACCCAGCGCGCGATCATCCTGGGCAAGGGCGGCGCGCGGATCCGCGAAATCGGCGCGCGCGCGCGGGCGCAGCTGACCGCGCTGATGGACCGGCCGGTGCACCTGTACCTGCATGTGAAGGTGAAGCCCGGCTGGGACGAGGACCGTCAGGTGTTCCGCGATATCGGGCTGGACTGGGTCGACTGAGGGCGTTTGCGGGCGCGAAGTTGACGACCTGCATCAGAGACGGTGTCGTTTCGTCAACTTCGGGACGGGGATGGGTGATGCGGGCGTTGGTGGAGCGGTAAAGGGCTGGCGCGGGCGTCATAGTCAATGGGTCTGCCGCGCGATTTCCAACATTGCCAGCGCTTATCCGCCTTACCCGTCATTGCGAGCACAAGCGAAGCAATCCAGGGCGTCTTGCCCGTGGCTCTGGATTGCTTCGCTTGTGCTCGCAATGACGGGGGGCATGTCACGCTATTCCGCCCAGCATCTCATTCACCCACGCCGGCACCAGCGTGCCGGCCGGGCCGATCCGGGTGCGGTCGAAATAGATACTGCTGGCCGAGGGATCGAGGTTCAGTTCCAGCGTCGCCGCGCCATGATGCCGCGCGGTCCGCACGAACCCCGCCGCCGGATAGACCGCGCCCGACGTGCCGATCGACACGAACAGGTCGCACGTCGCGATGGCGGCGTCGATCCGCTCCATCTGGTACGGCATTTCGCCGAAGAACACGATGTCGGGCCGCAGCGCCGGGGCCGCGCAGGCGGGACAGGTCAGCCGGTCGTGCATGTCGCCCGCCCACGGCATCCGCGTGCCGCACGCCGCGCACAGCGCCGACAGCAATTCGCCGTGCATGTGCAGCATCCGCGTGGCCCCGGCGCGCTCGTGCAGATCGTCGACATTCTGCGTGACGATCAGCAGGTCGCCCGTCCAGACGCGGTCGAGCCGGGCCAGCGCGTCATGCGCGGCGTTCGGCCGAACCTGCGCCAGCGCCGCGCGCCGGGCGTCGTAGAAGCGGTGAACCAGCGCCGGATTGGCCGCCAACGCCTCAGGCGTGCACACGTCCTCGACCCGGTGCCCCTCCCACAACCCGTCCGGTCCCCGGAAGGTCGCAAGACCGCTTTCGGCGGAAATGCCGGCCCCGGTGAGGACGACGATATTTTCGATGTCACGCATTGGGGAGGGTTAGTGGATTTGCGGATCGCACGGAAGTGGCGGTGGGTTAGCGGGCGTTCCCGGGGTAAAAGATGAACGCTTTTCCACGAGACGAAAGATCCCAGCCTTCTTCGAGGGCTAACCGTATGTCCTTCTCGACCAGTTTCGGGGTCACGGTCGGACGCTGTGGCACGGGCAGCGGACGGCCATCGCGGTCGGTGGGATAAGGATATTCGATCACAAGTTCCCGGCGAGCCTCGGCGGCTACCCTTACCGCGATACACAACCCCTTGTAGCCATCGCCGCTGTTGCTCCACTGTGGCTCGCTGACCAATGTCCAGTCGAGTGCCACGCCATCCACCGTCACGGCGCCCGCTATCGTGCGCTTCTTGCGCTTGGAATTCAGTCCCCCGGCCATGCCGCATCAGACTGAAACAATCGAACCATGTCAACGTCCGCCACCAGGCTGAAATGCCCGCCCCGGCGAGGATGACGATGGTGTCGGATGAGAGGATGGGGTGGGTGGCCGGACGTTGTTTCGGCGGGGTATCGCCTTAGCCCTGGTCCGGCGGGCCGCCATGCGCGGCAGCAGGGTCCATCCAGAACGGGCCGAAGCCGTGACCATCGGGATCCTCGAAGGCCCGGCTGTACATGAACCCCAGATCCTGAGGCCCGTGCACCTCTCGTCCGCCCGCTGCGACCGCCGCCGATGCGATCGCATCCACCGCGTCGCGACTGTCGAATGACAGCGCATAATGTCCGGTTGTGCTCGTCGTCGCATTGACGATCGTCTTTTCGGTGAATGTTGCGAAAAAGGGCTTGGCGAGCAGCATGACGTGGATCGAATCCGACCAGACCATCGAGGATGCCTGCTCGTTGCTGAACCGGTCGTTCCTTTCGAAGCCGATCGCTTCGTAAAAGGCCGTCGATGCAGCGACGTCGGCGACCGGCAGGTTGATGAAGATCCTCTTGGGCATCGACGTGCTCCTCGCGGCATGACGGCGGCGGCCGATTCGGCCGGTGTTGCCGATCATGCGCGCTTCGGCGTTTTCCGTCATCCCCATGGGTCGACGATCGCACCCCTCACCCCCGGTACCGCGTCTCCAGCAGATCGAGTTCGCGGATCATTTTCTGGGCGATCGCGCTGCCGATCTGGCGGTCGCGCAGCATGGCGAACAGGGCGTTGCGTTCGGCGCGGACGCCGGCGAGGCGCAGGTCGCGCTCGATCTGGTCGTGGCGGCGGGCGGTGCGGGCGCTGCCGTCGGGGTTCCGGCTTTCGATGCGTTCGCGGTACAGGTCGGTGATCCGGGCGGCGGCGGCCTCGACCATGTCGGCGTCGTCGCGGCGCTCCGCGCGGTCGTGCTGCGCCCGCTCGACCGCCTGGATACCGGCGCGGGCGGTGGCGATGCGCGCCTGATCCTCCTCCGCCTGTCGCGACGGTTCGGCCGGCATGGTCAGCCCGCGCAGCAGCAGCGGCAGGCCGATGCTGGCGGCGACCAGCGACACGATGATGACGCCGGCGGCCAGCGCGATGGCCAGGTCGCGCGCGGGAAACGGCGTGCCGTCGGCCAGTGTCAGCGGGATCGTCAGCACGCCCGCCAGCGTGATCGCGCCGCGCACGCCGGCGAACGACATCGCCCCGACCAGCCGCAGGTCGGGGCGGCGCAGGGGTATATCTTCCCGCCCGCGCAGCAGGGTCAGGCGGAACGACACCCACACCCAGACGAAGCGCAGCAGCGCGAGCGCGGCGGTGATCGCCAGCACATAGACACCCAGCCACCACGGACTGACGTGGTTGGTCAGCTTGACCGTGTCCCTGGCGACCAGCAGGATCGCGGGCAGCTGTTCGCCGAGCAGCACGAAGATGATGCCGTTCAGCGCGAACTGGATCGTGTCCCACACCGAATTGCGGCGCATCCGGGTGGCGGCCAGCGCCTGCCGCGAAATCTCGGCATAGGTCATCGTCACGCCAGCGGCGACCGCCGCGAGGATGCCTGAACAGCGGAGGTGTTCGGCCAGGATATAGGCGGCGAACGGGATCAGCAGGCTGATGAGGATCTGCGACCCCGTATCCTCGCCGAAGCGGCGCGACACCCACGCCTTGATCCGGGTGATGGTCAGCGTGACGGCAATGCCGACCAGCAGCCCGCCGATCGCCAGCCAGGCAAAGGTCAGCCCGGCCTGCGCCAGCGAGAAACTGCCGGTCAGCGCCGCCGCGATCGCAAACCGCAGGCAGACAAGGCCGGATGCGTCGTTGAGCAGCGATTCGCCCTCCAGGATGTGCATCATCCGCTTGGGGATCGGCACGCGCGCGGCGATGGCCGACACCGCGATCGGGTCGGTCGGGGAGACGACGGCGGCGAGCGCGAAGGCGACCGCCAGCGGCATCGCCGGGATCATCCAGTGGATGAACAGGCCCATGCCCACCACCGTGAGCAGGACAAGCCCGAGCGCCAGTTCAACGACCGTCGACACGTCCTTGAGCAACTCGTCCTTCGGGATCCGCCACCCGTCGAGGAACAGCAGCGGCGGCAGGAACAGCAGCAGGAACAGTTCGGGATCAAGTTCGACGCGCAGGTCGGCGGCGAGGCCCAGACCCGCGCCAAGCGCGATCTGCACCAGCGGTGTCGGCACGCCGACCGGCAACATGCGCGAGACGGCCCCGCTGACGACGACGGCCAGCAACAGGACGAGGACGATCGAGAGGGATTCCAAGGCGTTCGTGTCTCCGGTCCGGTGGGCAGGCGGGGGTATTTGCATGGCGGGGGTCGATCCGTCGACCGGCGGGGCCGGTTTTTCGCGCAATCATGGCTCGTCGCATCGTGCATCGACCGCGCGAAGCCGGACCGGATTTGATAGGGGACCGGCCATGACGCTTCCGGTCCTCTATTCGTTTCGTCGGTGCCCCTATGCGATGCGCGCGCGACTGGCCGTGCTGGCGAGCGGCGTGCGCGTGGAATGGCGCGAGGTCGTCCTGCGCGCCAAGCCCGCGGCGATGCTGGCGGCGTCCCCCAAGGCGACGGTGCCGGTGCTGGTGCTGCCCGATGGATATGTGATCGACCAGAGCCTGGCGATCATGCGCTGGGCGCTGGCGCAGGGCGATCCGGCGGGCTGGCTGCGGTGCGACGATCCGGCGGCGGTCGCGGCGAACGATGGCGCGTTCAAGCATCACCTCGACCGGTATAAATATGCCGACCGGTACGGCGTCGACGCGGTGGTCCATCGGCAGGCGGCGCTGGACCTGCTCGCGCCGGTCGACGACCGGTTGCGCGGGGCGCCACATCTGGGCGGTGACCGGCCGGGGCTGGCCGATGCGGCCATCCTGCCGTTCGTGCGGCAGTTCGCCGGGGTCGACCCGGCGTGGTTCGGCGCGCAGGCGCTGGCGGGCGTACAGGGCTGGCTCGCCCGGTTCGTGGCGTCCGACGCCTTCGCCCGGATCATGGTCCGCGTGCCGCCATGGCAACCCGGCGACGCGCCCCGGCTGTTTCCGGCGGATTGATGCGGGCGGGGCGAGGTCGACAAGGACGGGGCGATGCGGAACGGATGCGACGGCCCGTCGTTCTCCCCGCTCTTCAGACACGCACGCCCGACCCGTGGCGCTCGATCGTGGCCCCACCATCCCAGCGCGGCTGAATCCATCATCATGACGGTTACCAAATCCCCTCGTGCGGCCGATCGCGTGACCCCCGCAGCGGACGATACGGCGGTGACGATGGCTGCGGCGGACTGGTATGCGCGGCTCCATGTCGAGGACGTGACACCGGAAGATCGGCTGGCCTTCGCCCGGTGGGAGGCCGCCGACCCCCGTCATGCGCGCGCGTGGAAGACCATTTCGCGGGCGTCGACCGGGCTGGAGCGGGACTGCGGCGACCGGGACGATCCGGCGGTTCAGGCGGTGCGGGCGGCGGTGCGGCGGCGGTTGGCGACCGATCGCCCCCGCTTCGCCGTGGTCGCCGCCGCCGCCGCCGTGGCGATGGCGGTCGCGGCGGCGGCGGTCGGGCTGATCGGTACTGGCTCTGCGCGACCGGTCGCCATGGATCGGGCCATGGATCGGGCCGTGGACCGGACCGACACCACGACCCGCGCGGGGTAAATCCGGCCCTGGCGGCGTTCTGAAACGGGAGCCGACCGCGTGGCCGGCCCCCGTTCGGTGTTCAGGCGACCGTTTCGGCGGGTTGCCATGTCGCCTTCGCCGTCCGGCCGCGCAGGGTCCGCGCAGCCTCCACCATCGCCGCGATCGCGGGGCGCACCTCCGCCCACCGCCGCGTCTTCAGCCCGCAATCGGGGTTCACCCAGATCTGGTCGGGCGACAGATGCGCCTGCGCCAGCGTCAGCAGCCGGACCATTTCCTCGACCCCCGGCACGCGCGCCGAATGGATGTCGTAGACGCCCGGACCAACCGCGCTTGGGTAGCGATAGCCGGCGAACGCGGCGAGCAGTTCCATCTGCGACCGGGCGGTTTCGATCGAGATGACGTCGGCATCCATCGCGCCGATCGACGGCAGGATGGCGTTGAACTCCGAATAGCACATGTGGGTGTGGATCTGGGTCGCATGGCCGACCCCGGCGGCGCACAGCCGGAAACAGTCGACCGCCCAGTCGAGATACGCCTGCCAGTCGCGGTGACTCAGCGGCAGCCCCTCGCGGAGTGCCGCCTCGTCGATCTGGATCGCGCGCGCGCCGGCAGCCTCCAGGTCGCGCACCTCGTCGCGGATCGCCAGCGCGATCTGGCGACAGCTGTCCTCGCGTGGCTGGTCGTCGCGCACGAACGACCAGTTCAGGATCGTGACCGGGCCGGTCAGCATCCCCTTCATCGGCCGGTCGGTCAGCCCCTGTGCATAACGCCACCAGTCGACCGTCATGGGCGCAGGCCGCGACACGTCGCCGTACAGGATCGGCGGCCGGACGCAGCGCGAGCCATAGGACTGGACCCAGCCGGCGCGGGTGAAGACGAAGCCCGACAGCTGTTCGCCGAAATACTGGACCATGTCGTTGCGCTCGAACTCGCCGTGCACCAGCATGTCGAGGCCGGCCTCCTCCTGCCACGCGACCGCGCGGGCGGTTTCGGCGCGCAGGAAGGCGGCATAGGCGGCATCGTCGATCCGGCCGGCGGCGTGATCGGCGCGCGCGCGGCGGACCTCGGCCGTCTGCGGGAAGGAGCCAATCGTGGTGGTCGGGAAGGCGGGCAGGCCGAGTGCGACGGCTTGCGCCGCCTGCCGCGTGGCGTGGCTCGCACCCCGGTCGCGCATCGCCGGCGTGGTCGCGGCGAGGCGGGCGGCGACCGCCGGATCATGGATGCGGGCGGCGGTGCGCCGGTTGGCGGCGGCGGTGGCGGATGCGGCGAGCGTATCGGCGACGCTGTCGCGGCCGTCGTTCAGCGCCTGCCTCAGCGTGGCGAGTTCGGCGATCTTCTGCACCGCGAACGCCAGCCACTGCGTCACCTCCGGGTCGATCGCGGTGTCGAGCGCGAGGTCGACCGGCACATGCAGCAGCGAGCAGGACGGCGCGAGCACGATGTCGCGGGTCGCCGCCACCGGCTCCAGCCGGTCGAGCAGCGCGGGCAGGTCGGCGCGCCAGACGTTGCGACCGTCGATCACGCCCAGCGACAGCAGCAGGTCGGCAGGGGCGGCGGCCAGCACCGCGTCGAGCTGGTCGGCACCGCGCACCAGATCGACGTGCAGCCCCGCAACCGGCAGGCCGAGCGCGAGCGACAGATTGTCGGCGAGCGGCCCGAAATAGGTCGTCAGCATCAGCTTGGGGCCACCGCGCGACAGGCGCTCATAGGCCAGTTCGAGCGCCGCGCGCTGGCGATCGTCGAGGTCGAGGACGAGGCAGGGTTCGTCGATCTGCACCCATTGCGCGCCGGCATGGGCAAGCTGCCCCAGCACGGCGGCGTAGATGCCCAGGACGGAATCGAGGAAATCGAACGGATCGACGTCGCGCCCCTTGGCCAGCGTCAGCCAGGTGACCGGGCCGAGCAGGACGGGGCGCGTCTCATGCCCCAGCGCCTTCGCCTCGCGGTACGCATCGACGATCTTTTCGGACGTCAACGCCAGTCGCTGCCCCGCGACCAGTTCGGGGACCATGTAGTGATAGTTGGTGTCGAACCACTTGGTCATTTCCAGCGCGGTGGTGCCCGACGCGCCATGGGCGCAGGACGTGTCCCCGCCACGCGACGACCCGCGCGCCATCGCGAAATAGGTGTCGAGACCGGCCTGACCATCGGCGGCGGCATAGCGGTCGGGGATGGCGCCCAGCATCAGGCTGGTGTCGAGGACGTGGTCGTACAGCGAGAAATCGGCCGATGGCAACCAGTCCGCGCCCAGCGCCTGCTGCCGCGCCCAGTTGGCGGCGCGCAGGTCGGCGGCGGTGGCGAGCAGATCGGCCTGCGCGGTGGTGCCGGCCCAATAGCGTTCGAGGGCGTGCTTGAGTTCGCGGCGCGGGCCGATGCGCGGGAAACCCAGTGTGGCGACGGTGACGGTCATTGTTCATTACCCCGATGAATGGGGCGGGACGACCAGGCCCGAGCGCCAGCGATCGCGCGGACGCTGCAAGGGGTACGCGACGACGAACAGACGACCAAGACCGGGCACCCCGCCGGAAGGACGGTATCTGTCGGGGCAGGTCTCCTGGCTCACGGGTCGGTGCGGTCGGCCTGGCCTTCCCGGCAGCGTTTCCGCCACCAGTGACACGTATCGGCCGCCGCTCGCCGCATACAGTTGCGGGGGCAGCGCCGGCCTTGGCCCGACGCCCCTGAAAGAGGCTGCGGCCGCACCGGCTTCCCGTCTTAGCTCCGCGCGTTGATACGCCCGGAGAACCTCGACGACGCATACGTCGCGCAAAGGCCGGGGCGGGTCAAGCGAGATATAAAGATTTCTTTATATGACGGTCACGGCTTCATCGCGAACCATGTCGGATACATCGAGTTCCATGCATTTTCCTGGCACTGGATGACGTGGAGGACGAGTTCGTTCCGGCGGATAAATTCGTTGACCGCGGCCATGACCAGCGGCCAGTCGCTGTGATAATCGTCGCCGGCGATAATCCCGCCATGCTTCAGCTTGGGATACCAGTCGTCAAATGTCCGGCCGTTTTCCTCACCGGTATGGGCATAGCCGTCAACATAGATGAAATCGAGCGATTGGCCGTCGAACAGGTCCAGAGCCTCGTCGAACCGCATCCGGAGCAGGGCGTTGCGATCCCGGTGCGGGTGAAGTCGGCGGACCGCCTCCTTGTACTGGTCGACGCCGTGTCCCCGATCGCCGGCCCACATATCGATACTGTAGAGATACCTGATCTGCGACCGGTTGAGGATACGTTCGGAAAAGTCACCGGCCGCGACGCCCAGCTCTATTCCGACGCCACCCGCCCGGATCAGCGTGGCGACATCGTCTCGTCGGGTGAAGCCGGACGCCAGCAGGCGCAACGCCGCATTTACGGCCTCGTCGTCGCCGATCGGACTCGCCGCCCCGGTGAAATCGGCAGGATTTACGGGCACGGTCATGTCGGCAATGCTCCTGAACTGTCGGAGGCGACTGTGGCAGGGGATGGTTAACGACGAGTTGCCGACGCGCCTACAACTGCCGCAGGGCACGCGCCGGGCGGGCCGAGAGGATCGGCCAGGCGCCGATCAGGCCGATGACCAGGGTCAGGCTGGCTCCGGCGGCCAGCGTGGCGAAGACGACGGCGTAGTCGGGCAGCCATTCGAACTGGAACAGGGCGGTCACGACGTACCATGCGCCGCCGAGGCCCAGCACCAGCGCCAGTATCGCGAGTGCAAGGCTGAGGAAGGCGTATTCGAGCATATGCACGCCCAGCACCTGCGCGCGTGTTGCGCCCAGCGTGCGCAGGATGACGCCGTCATAGGTCCGTGCCTCGCGCGCCGCCGCCAGCGCGCCGATCAGCACCGCGATGCCCGCCAGGATCGCGACCGAGGCGGCGGCGGTGATCGCGGTCGCCATCTGGCTGACGATATCGCGGATCTGGCCGATCACGCCGCGAACCTCGATGACGGACACGGACGGGAAGCGCGGCAGCAGCGCGCGCATCACCGCGCCTTCGCGGCCTTTTGGAAGGTCTATCGTCGCGGCCAGATTGTGCGGCGCGTCGCGGATCGCGTTGGGCGAGAACACCATGACGAAGTTGAAGCCCAGCGTGTCCCACTTGATCCGCCGGAACGACGCGATCCGCGCGGTTCGCTCGATACCAAGCAGGCTGTAGCGGAGCGGATCGCCGATTTTCAGGTCGAGCGCCTGAGCCAGCTTCTCGTCGATCGACACCAGGGGCGGGCCGGCATAGCCCTGCGGCCACCAGCGGCCGGCGGCGATCTCGCTGCCCTCTGGCAGGGTGGCCGAATAGGTCAGGCCGCGCTCGCCGCGCAGCGCCCATGCGCCCTCGGGCAGCACCTTCAGGTCGGCGACGCGGGTGGTGCCGTAGCCGGTGATGGTGCCGCGCATCGCGGGGACGGTGCGGACCACCGCCTGCGGGACGATGCCCGTGACGGTACGGCGAAACTCCGCCTCGCGCTGGGGTGGCACGTCGAGCGCGAACAGCGCGGGCGCGCGGGCTGGTACCGTCCGGGCGATGTTCGCGTCGATGCTGGTGCGGATGCCGGCCAGCAGCACGAACAGTGTGAGACCGAGGCCGAGCGCCACGACCAAAGTCCCCGTCCGCGCGCCCGGCCGGTGTAGGGCCGCGACCGCGAGGCGCAGCAACGGCGCGCGGGGGCGGGGGACGCTGGCGGCGGTTTTCCGCACGACCCAGCCGAACCCGGCGAGCAGCGCGAGGACGCCGGCGACGGCAGCAAGGAACCCCGCGCTCAGCAACGGCTGTGGCGCGGTGGCCAGCGCCAGCGCGACGATCGCCATGCCAGCGCCGCCGACCCATGGCGCGGTGCGTCGCCACGGGGCCTGCACCCGGTCGAACCCGCCACGCAGCAGCCCGGCGGCGGGCACATGCCCCGCCGCGACCAGTGCGGGTGCGGTGAAGGCCAGCGCGATCAGCAGGCCGTAGACCGCCGCGAGCAGCAACGGCACCGGCTGCACCGCGAAGGACGGCGCCACCGGCAGGACATCGCCCGCGAGCGTCACGATCAGCGGCACCGCCATCGCACCCGCGACCAGCCCGGCGGCGATGCCGAGCAGCGCGACGACGCCGATCTGGAGGATATAGACCCGCGCGATCAGGCCCGAGGTCGCGCCCAGCACCTTGAGCGCGGCGATGCTCTGACGGCGCGCGGCGAGATAGGACGACACGCCGTTGCCGACGCCGATCCCGGCGATGACCAGCGCGGACAGGCCGACCAGCAGCAGGAATTGGCCTATCCGGTCTATAAAGCGCGCCGCGGCGGGGGAGGCGCGGTCGCGAGTCCTGGTTTCCCATCCGCCGGCGGGGAAGGCGGCCTTGATCGCGTCGACCGCGCTGTCGGGGGTGTACGCGGTGTGGATGCGGTATTTGCTCTCGTACAGGCTGCCGGGCTGGATCAGGCCGGTGCGGGCGATGCCGGGCAGAGAGAGGATCGCAACGGGACCAAGCGAGAAGCCCTCGCTCAGCCGGTCGGGTTCGCCCGCGATGATCCCGCCGATCTGGAAGGTCGCAGTGCCGATGCGGATCGACTGACCGGGGCGGACGGCAAGCCGTTCGGACAGCGCGGGCGCAATCCACGCCGTCGCCGCATCGGGCGCGCGCACCGTCCGGCCATCGGCCAGCGTCAGCGCGCCGTAGAGCGGATAGGCGGCGTCGACGCCCTTCAGCGTGATCGGCACGGTCTGGCCCGTGGAGCCAACAGCCATCGCCTGCATCCGCACGGTTTCGGACACGGTGCCGAGCCGCGCCATCGCCGCGCGTTCGGCCGCGTCGGCGGGGCGCTGCGATGCTGCGAACTCGACATCGCCGCCCAGCAGGCTGCGGCCCCGCGCGGCCAGCTCGCCGCCGATCGCGTCGGTCAGGCTGCCGATCACCGCCAGCGCGCCAACGCCGAGGAACAGGCAGGCGAGCAGGAGCCGCAGGCCCCGGAACCGCAGTGACAATTCACGCCGCGCCAGCACCCAGGCCAGCCGCCAACCGCTCACGAGGGCGTATCCGACACGATCACGCCATCGCCCAGCGTCACCACCCGGTCGCAGCGCGCGGCCAGCGACGGGTCGTGGGTGATGACGACCAGCGTCGCGCCCGTGGCCGCGCGCCGGTCGAACAGCAGGTCCATCACCGCCGCGCCGGTGGCGGCATCAAGATTGCCGGTCGGCTCGTCGGCGAAGACCAGGGCCGGGCGCGGGCCAAGTGCGCGGGCGATGGCCACGCGCTGCTGCTCGCCGCCCGACAGTTGCGAGGGATAGTGATTCAGGCGGTGGCCGAGGCCCACCGATTCCAGCTCGGCGTCTGCGCGCGCGAAGGCGTCGGCCATGCCGGCCAGTTCCATCGGCACCGCGACATTTTCGCGCGCGGTCATCGTCGGCAACAGGTGAAAGGCCTGCAGCACGATGCCGATCCGGCCGCGCCGCGCGCGGGCCAGCGCGTCCTCGTCCAGGGTGCCGAAATCGAGACCGGTGACCATCACGCTGCCGCCGCTGGCCTGTTCAAGTCCCGACAGAACCGCCATCAGCGACGATTTGCCCGACCCCGAGGCCCCGAGCAGCGCGACGCTGGTGCCGCGCGCGATATCCAGGTCGATCCCCTTCAGGATCGTGGTCGGCGACGGACCGGTCCCCAGCGTCAGCGTGACATTACGGGCGGCGATGACCATATCGCCGGAAACGGAATCGACCATGATGAGGATGCAATCGTTGGAGCGTGGACCGATGCGATATGTGGTGGCGGCGACGCTTCTCCAAGCGGTGTTGCTGGCGGCGTGCAATCGCGCGCCGTCGATCGCCCCGCCGGAGGCCGCGCCGACGACGAACGCCGCTGCCGGATCGACCACACCCCGCGCGGCGCGTCCGCGCGCGCCCGAGCGGCTGGTGCTGGCGTTCGGGGACAGCCTGTATGCCGGTTACGGCCTTGCGCCCGGTGCCAGCCTGCCCGACGCGATTCAGGACCGGTTGCGGCGTGGGGGCGTGAACGCCACGGTCGTCAACGCCGGCGTGTCGGGCGATACCAGCGCCGCCGGTCGCCAGCGGCTGGCCTTCACGCTCGACAACATGACGCGCAAGCCCGACCTCGTCCTGCTGGGTCTTGGCGGCAACGACGTGCTGCGCCAGATATCGCCGGCCGAGACACGCGCGAACATGACCGCGATGCTGGACGTGCTGAAGGCGCGGGGGATTCCGGTGGTGCTGACGGGCATGCGCGCGCCGCCCAATCTGGGCGCGGACTATACCGCCGCGTTCGATTCGATCTGGCCGGACCTCGCGAAACGCTACGACGCCGCGCTGTACCCGTTCGTGCTGGAGGGGGTGATCGGCAATCCCGCGCTGATGCAGGCCGACCGGGTCCATCCCAACGCGACCGGCGCGGCGCGGATCGCGGACCGGGTCACGCCATTGCTGGCGCCGAGGCTGGCGACCGCCGCGCCGCTTGGCGGGGGTATGCCCACGATGTAGCGGGCGTGGCGGCCGGTGTGCGCCGCCTTTGCGGTTTTGCGCCGGTTCGGCTATACGCGCCGCTCTTCCATCATTTGCGAACGACGGATTGCCTGTGACACTGGGTCGCGGCGGCGCACCGTTCGCCAGGAGTTGTTACGCCAAGATGAGCTTCAAGGATCCCACGTTTCAGGAACGCGCTGCCCTCGCCGCACAGGCCAAGCAGAAGGCGCTGGAAAAGCTGAAGGCCAAGCCGCAGATCGACCCGGCCGTCGCCGCCGAGCGTCTGGCCGCCAAGGAGGCGCGCGAGGCCGCCGAGATCGAGAAGCGTCGCGCCAAGCGCGAGGCCGAGGAAACCGCCAAGGCGGAGAAGAAGGCCGCCGCGATCGCCGCCGAGGAAGCCAAGAAGGCGGCGATGAAGCCCGAGCTGACCGAGGCCGAGAAGAAGGCGATTCGCGACGCCAAGTACGCGGCGCGCAAGAAGCGCAAGTAAGCGGCCGATGGTCCCGCGCGTCCTGATCGACACCGCCGACCTTCCCGGCGGCGGTTCGCTCCGGCTGATCCAGCGGGGGGCCGAATTCTCGATCATGCTGGGCGCGAACGAGCTGATGAACAGCCGGGTGCGCGGGTCCGAGGAGGCATTGGCCACCATGGCCATCGACCGGATGCCGGCCCGTTCCGATCCAGCGATGCTGATCGGCGGGCTTGGCATGGGCTTTACCCTGCGCGCCGCGCTGGCCGGGCTGGGGCAGGGGGCGGCGGTGACCGTCGCCGAACTCGTGCCGCAGGTCGTCGACTGGGGGCGCGGGCCGATGGCGGCGGTGTTCGCCGGCTGTCTCGACGACCCCCGCGTCGCGATCCGGGTCGAGGATGTGCGGGCGACGATCGCCGCGTCGGCATTGGCCTATGACGCGATCCTGCTGGATGTCGACAACGGCCCCGACGGCCTGACCCAGACGGCCAACAACCGGCTGTACGGGCTGGCCGGACTGGCGGCGGCGCGACGCGCGTTGCGGCCGGGGGGTGTGCTGGCGATCTGGTCGGCCGGCGCGGATGCGGCCTTCACGCGCCGGCTGGGCGATGCCGGGTTCGCGGTCGAAGAGGTCGTGGTGCGGTCCAGCGGCAAGGGAACCGGGCAACGACACATCCTGTGGTTCGCGACGAAGCCTGAGTAACACCGGGGTCGCAGGACCCTGCCATCACGCATGCGGAATATCCCCGCGCGGAAAAACGGGGGTCGCTCGAATCCGGGTGACGGACCGCCGCTATTCCCGCAGCTTTTCGTGGTGGCGAATCACCTCGTCGATGATGAAGCGCAGAAATTTTTCCGAGAACTCCGGGTCCAGATCGGCATCCTCGGCCAGCTTGCGGAGGCGGGCGATCTGGTTTTCCTCGCGATTGGGGTCGGCGGGCGGCAGGCCCGACTGCGCCTTGTGACGCCCGACCGCCTGCGTCACCTTGAACCGTTCGGCCAGCAGGAACACGAGCGCGGCGTCGATATTGTCGATGCTCTGCCGATATCCCTTGAGCACATCGTCGGCCATGGCGCGGGTTCCTCACTCGTCGTTCGGCCGGTCTTCGGCGCGCGTCGGCGGTCTTTTGATGCCGTAACGTCGGATCGGCAAGCCCGAGGCTTGCGTTTGGCGGCACTTGCGGCCAGAGCCGCCCACGAGATGACCGCCACCGTCCACCGCATAGATCCCCGGCCGCAACCGTCGCTTGAGCCGATGGTGCAGCTTGTCGCCGGCGACATGAACATGGTCAATGCGGTCATCCTCGACCGCATGCAGTCGCAGATCCCGTTGATTCCCGAACTGGCCGGTCACCTGATTGCCGGCGGGGGCAAGCGGATGCGGCCGATGCTGACGCTCGCGAGCGCGCGGCTGCTGGGCTATACCGGCACGCGCCACCACCGGCTCGCCGCCTCGGTCGAGTTCATCCACACCGCCACGCTGTTGCACGACGACGTGGTCGACGGATCCGACCTGCGCCGAGGCAAGCGCACCGCCAACATCATATGGGGCAATCCGGCCAGCGTGCTGGTCGGCGACTTCCTGTTCAGCCGCAGCTTCGAACTGATGGTCGAGGACGGCAGCAACAAGGTGCTGAAGATCCTGTCGAACGCATCGGCCGTGATCGCGGAGGGCGAGGTCAACCAGCTGACCGCCGCGCGCCGGATCGACCTGCACGAGGATCGCTATCTCGACATCATCGGCGCCAAGACCGCCGCGCTGTTCGCCGCCGCCTGCCGCATTGCCGCGGTCGTCGCCGAGCGGCCCGAATCGGAGGAAGCCGCGCTCGACGCCTATGGCCGCAATCTGGGCATCGCGTTCCAGCTGGTCGACGATGCGATCGACTATGTGTCGGACGCGGGTACGATGGGCAAGGACGCCGGCGACGACTTCCGCGAGGGCAAGATGACGCTGCCCGTCATTCTCGCCTATGCGCGCGGCAACGCCGAGGATCGCCAGTTCTGGAAGGACGCGGTCGAGGGACGGCGTGATTCCGATGCCGATTTCGCCCACGCGATCACGCTGGTGCAGGCGACGCACTCGGTCGCCGACACGCTGGCCCGCGCCCGGCACTATGGCGCGCGCGCGATCGACGCGATCGCCGGCTTTGCCAATGGCAAGGCCAAGGACGCGATGATCGAGGCGGTGGAGTTCGCGGTCGCCCGGGCTTACTGACTTTTTCGACGCAGCGCAGGCGAACACGAAAAAGCCGGCCTCTTGCAAGGCCGGCTTTTTCCGTATCTGCCGTCACAGGTCGGGGCAGGCACCACCCGTCCGGGTGGGGCCTGCCCCGCGCCCGGGATCAGTTGGCGATGGTCGCCACGCCGCTGGCGGCACCCTTGGCCTGCGCGACCGGGAACGACACGGGGATGCCACCCGACATGCCGCTGACGCGGTTGTTGCGAACGACCAGGTGGAAGGGGGCGCGATCCGGCAGGCGATGGCCGTCGATCACGGTGCGGCCGTCCTTCATCGCGGTCGTGTAGACATAGGTCTTGCCCTCATGCACGAACTGCTTCGGGGCCGTCTGATCCGAGGTCGACTGGGCCATGCCGATGGTCGAGGTCAGGGCGGCTGCTGCGGTAGCGAGAAGGGTCAGGGTCTTGCGCATGGTCGTTCTCCGGATCGGATAAAGGTGCGGTGGCCCGGCCGTGCCGAACTTCGTTTGTATACTTATTGCGGTGCAGCATATGCGGCAATTGCAAAGGAGGCGACGGTGATTGCGCCGCACGCATCCGCCGGGGGCTTGCGGCCGGCGGATGCGTGCGGCGTCGCCTACGGGGCGTGACGCTGCCGCCGCCGCTGCTATGATCCGGGCATGACCGAGCCGGAAACGCTGACGCTGGACCTGGATGGGTGGGAAGGGCCGCTCGACCTGCTGCTGGCCCTGGCGCGCGGGCAGAAGGTCGATCTGCGTGCGATCTCGATCCTGCAACTGGTCGAACAATATCTCGCCTATGTCGAACGGGCGGCGGCGTTGCGGCTGGAACTGGCGGCGGATTACCTGGTGATGGCGGCGTGGCTCGCCTATCTGAAGTCTGCGCTGCTGTTGCCGCGCGATCCGCTACAGGAGCCGGACCCCGAGGATCTGGCGTTGCGGTTGCAGCACCGGCTCGAACGGCTGGCGGCGATGCGCGAGGCGGGGGCGCGTCTGATGGCGCGCGACCGCACCGGGCGCGACGTCTTCCCGCGCGGGGCGGCGGAGGGGTTGCGCATGGTGCGGCAGGTGACGTGGACCGCCGAAATCTATGACCTGATCGCCGCCTATGGCCGGGTCAGCGCACGGACGCGGCCGGTCATGCATCTGGTCCGCGACCGACAGGTCATGACGCTGGAAACCGCGCTGGAGCGGGTGTCGGCGTTGCTGGAGACGACGATCGACTGGGCCGTGATCGCGACCTTCCTGCCGGATGGTGCCGCGGCCCTGCGGACATCGGCGCTGGCGTCGAGCTTTCTGGCCGCACTGGAACTGGCGCGGCAGGGGCGGGTCGAATTGCGGCAGGCGGGACCGTTCGCGCCGCTGTATCTGCGTGCCTTGCCGTGACGCCGCCCGACCCTTTCGTTCGTGCGGTCGAGGCCGTCGTGTTCGCCGCCGCCGAACCGGCGACGATCGAAACGATCCGCGCCCATGTAGGGGATGGTGACATCCGCGCGGCGCTGGACGTGCTGGCGCGCGATTATGGCCCGCGCGGGATCCAGCTCGTCCGGCGCGGCGATCGCTGGCATTTCCAGACCGCGCCCGACATGGCCCACATCCTGCGCCGCGATCGCGAGGAGGTGCGCCGCCTGAGCCGTGCGGGGATCGAGACGCTGGCGATCATCGCCTATCACGAACCCGTCACCCGCGCCGAGATCGAGGCCATTCGCGGCGTCGCGGTGGCCAGGGGGACGCTGGACGTGCTGATGGAGGCGGGATGGATCCGCCCCGCCGGTCGCCGCGAACTGCCGGGGCGGCCGCTGACCTACGCGACCGCGCCGGCGTTTCTCGACCATTTCGGGCTGGCCAGCCGTCGCGATCTGCCCGGCATCGACGACCTGCGCGCCGCCGGGCTGCTCGATCCGGTCGACCTCTCGCTGGAGCAGGCGGCGCTGGCGGCGGACGATGATGACGCACGGTGACGCCGAACTGTAAACTGCGACGTCCAAAGCGGTCGCGTCCGCGTATCTGCGGGACATGACGACCATTGCCGGTCATCGGTGCGTGCCCTAGATAGGACGCATAATCAGGAGAATTGCCATGGGCGGTTTCAGCCCCATCCATCTGCTCGTCCTCGCCGTCGTCGCGATCCTGTTGCTTGGCGGCGGTCGTTTCTCCAGCCTGATGGGCGATGTCGCCAAGGGCGTGAAGAACTTCAAGAAGGGCATGGCCGAGCACGACGACGACACGACCAAGCCGGCATCGCGGATCGAGGCGCAGAAGACGGCCGATCCGGCGTTCGATCGCGACGGCAACCGCGTCCGCGACGATCGCTGAGCGACGGTTCGGTAACGGCTGACCGGCTCGCCTGAATGTTCAATATCGCGCCGTCCGAGCTGTTGCTCGTCGCCGTCATCGCCCTGCTCGTGATCGGGCCGAAGGATCTGCCCAAGGCGATGCGGGTCGTCGGCTATTGGGTGGGGAAGGCACGGGCGGTGTCGCACCAGTTCCGTTCCGGCTTCGACGCCATGGTGCGCGAGGCCGAGCTGGAGGAAATGGAAAAGCGCTGGGCCGCCGAAAATGCCCGGATCATGGCCGAACACGCGCCGTCCGACGGTGTCGCCGCTGATGGTGCGGCAACGAAGGTTTCGCTGGAAAAGGCGGATGATCCGGCCAGCGACACGGCCGGCACCGGCACGCCGGTCATGGTCGAAAAGCCGGTCGTGACCGCCGCGGCGGCCTCCACTCCCCATCCCGGCGAAGGGGCCGCATCGTGAGCGAACTCGACGAAAGCCGCGCGCCGCTCCTCGATCACCTGATCGAACTGCGCAAGCGCCTGCTGTTCTCGCTGGCCGCGCTGGTCGTCGCGTTCGCGGTGGCGATGACGTTTTCCGAACAGATTTTCGGGTTCCTCGTCCAGCCGCTGCTGGCCGCGGGGCAAGGAACGCTGATCTATACCCAGATTTTCGAAGCGTTCTTCGTGCAGGTGAAGGTCGCGTTCTTCGCGGCGATGATGATCGCGTTTCCGGTCATCGCCACGCAATTGTGGCAGTTCGTCGCCCCCGGCCTGTACCGTCAGGAAAAGCGGGCGGTGCTGCCGTTCCTGTTTGCCACGCCGGTGCTGTTCGGGATGGGGGCGGCGATGGCGTATTTCGTTGCGGTGCCGATGGCGCTGCACTTCCTGCTCGGCTTCGACGGCATGGTCGGCGGCGTGAAGCGCGAGGCATTGCCCGGTGTCGGCAACTATCTCGATTTCATCATGCAGTTCCTGTTCGGCTTCGGCGCGGCGTTCCTGCTGCCGGTGCTGCTGATGCTGCTGGAGCGCGCGGGTATCGTCACGCGGAAACAGCTGATCGGTGCGCGTCGCTATGCCATCGTCGGCGCATTCGCGATCGCCGCTGTGCTGACGCCGCCGGATATCGGGTCGCAGCTGCTGCTCGCGATCCCGTTGTGCATCCTCTACGAACTGGCGCTGGTCGGGATCTGGTTCACCGAGCGCAAGCGCGCCAGGATCAAGGCGCTTGAGATCGTTGAATAATTTGGCATCGGCGACAAACGTCTTCTTTGCACGTTCGCAGACATGAAAAAGGGCACCGGTCTTTCGACTGGTGCCCTTTTCCTTGGCCTTTCAGCCTTGCGTCTTACTTGGCGTCGCCTGCGGTCTTGGCGACGGTGTCACCAGCCGACTTCACGTCCTTGCCGACACCCTCGACGGTGTTGCAGGCGCTGACCAACAGGGCACCGGTGACGACGGCGATAGCTACCAGTTTACGCATGAGAACCTCCTGAACACGTTCGGTCACGATGACGAACAGTCCCGGACAGAATGATCCGTATCCGAGATGGTTCCGCTGTTCGCGGCCACACGGATCGTCGCATACACCTGTCTGAAACGTGAAAGGCCCGGAAGCGCCACCGGGGGGGGGGAGGGTCAGCGCTTCCGAGCCTTATGAGCGGATAGCGGAGCGGGGGGGCATAAGGTCGCTATCCGAAGTATCAAACGTCGCATGTTGAAGTCGGTTCCATCGCGCTACGCATTTTCGGCGATCAGGCGTGGCCGACGACGGCGACCGAGATTTCATAGGCCCCGGTCAGCGGATCGTGGTGCAGTTTGGATCGCAACTGGCGGGACAGCCCCTCCATGACGCGACCATAGCGACGCTGGACGAAATCGCGCAGCGAGTCGCTTTCGACCAGCGAGCGCGATATGACCCGCAACAGCGCCCGACCCTCGACATCGCCGCTTTTCACCGCCACGCGGATCTGCGCGGTGGGATCGCAGCTCATCGCCAGTTCGATCGTCTCGGTCACGAGGAATGCGACGGCGACCGCGACATCCTGGTTGACCATATAGGGTTCGACATCGAGGACGATGCCAAGGCCGTGCGCCTCGTCGGGCGCGGTCGCGCGGATGTTGGAGGCCAGTTCGCCCAGCACCGACCGCAGGTTGAGGCCGCGATTGTCCTCCATCTCGGCGAAATGGTTGCGGTGCACGACCGCCAGCGCGTCGACACGCCGCTGGATCGAGGCATAGGCAGCGACCGCCTCCGGCGTGGGGGCGCCGCGCGAGTGAAAATTGATGAGGCTGGAAATGACCTGGAGGTTGTTCTTCACGCGGTGATGCACTTCGCGCGTCAGCTTGGTCTGGCGGATCAGTCCCTCGGCCAGACCCGCCTCGTGCAGGGCGACGGTGTGGCTGATCGCGCGAAAGGTATCGCCCAGTTCGCGGATCTCGTGCGCCGGCAGCGCGCCACCCTTGCCGGGGTCGATCACTTCGCCCGGTGTGTAGTTGGCGACATCGGTGCGCAGGCGGCGAAGCGGACGGATGAGCAGGTGGTCGACGACGAACCATCCGATCCCGACGGCGGCGGCCCACATCAGCAGTGGCAGCAGCATCGCGACGACCAGCGAGGAGGTGATCGGCGCGCTGCGGATGCTGGTGCGCAGGGTCAGGCCGGCGATGCCGATCTCGGTCTGCATCGTTTCCATGCGATCGAACGGCTGGACGCCCGGAATATCCTCCAGCACCAGCGTGTTCTCGCCCAGCGTCAGGGTCTGGCTGTAGACGATGGCCCGGCTGCTCGGCGCGCCCAGCCTGGCAAGGAACGACCGCGGGAAAAACGCACGGGCGCGCGGTGCGCCGGGCGGGCCGGTGAGGCCCAGTACCAGTCCGTCGTCCTCGGCAATGGTGCCGACGATCGGATGTGCTTCATCTGGCAGGTTCACGTTGACGGGCAGCGGGGTGCCGCATAGCGCGCGTCCGGTGGCGTCGGTGATGACGAAACGGGTGCCGGTTGCCGCCTGCTGCGCGAACACGCCCTGAACGCGCGCGCAACTCGGGGCGTCACCCCGGTCGGCGGTCAGCGCCTTCACGGCCGATCGCAGTGAGGTCATGTCGCCGATCAGTTCAATGGCTATCGCGCGTGCGCTCTCGTCGGCGGCGACGCGCAGGCGGGCGCGCGCCTCGGCATCGGCGACCCGGCTGGTCTGGAACGTCGCGACGATGGCGATCAGCGCCAGCGGCAGTAGCGCGGCGCTGAGGATCAGGAAGAGTTTTGCGCCGGTGGGCAGTCGCGCAAGTAGCGTCGGCGGTACGGCTGGCGTACGGCCCGGTTCGGCGTCACTGGTCATGACGGGAAGGGTTAATCGAGCTTGCCCAGGAGGTCGAGCATTTCGGCGGGGACGGTTTCGTCGACGGTCTTTTCATAGATGGATCGCAAGGCCGCGCCCATGTCGCGATCCTTGCTCTGGACCTTTGCGGGCCTGGTGCCCGTCTTCGCCCGGTCCGTCGATTGCTGAACCAAACTGGTAATCCCCCTGGCGTCGCTGCCGCCGATCCGGCGGCCCACGACGGCAAACAATAAAACACCTGTGATCTGCGCGTCTGTTGCACAAAATTATGCAGGTGAAACCAAAAAGCGTCTCGTTGGTTCCGGCATCACATGAAAAATCCGCACCGGTCCATGCCGGGGTCGGTTTTTCTGCAAACGCATTGAAACCACGGCCGGTGCCGCGCACATGGTCGTCAAGAACATCCCAGGGAGTCTCCGTACGTCATGTCGCTTGGACAGAAACTCGCACCACATCTCCCTTTCCTGCGGCGGTACGCCCGCGCGCTGACCGGCAGCCAGACGCAGGGTGACCGGTATGTCCGGGCGACGCTTGAGGCGATCGTGGCCGCGCCGGAGGAGTTTCCGCGCGATGTCGATCCGCGGCTTGGCCTGTACCGGATGTTCCAGGCGATCTGGACTTCCGCGAATTACGACGAAACCGCGCAGGACGACGACGGCACGGCCGAGGGGCAGGAGGCTGTTGCCCGCGCACGGCTGGCACGGATGACGCCGTTGTCGCGGCAGGCGCTGCTGCTGACGGCGATGGAGGGTTTCACGCCGGAGGACGCCGCGTATCTGATCGAGGTCGATTCGCAGGAAGTCGAGCAACTGGTGACCGAGGCCCTGTCGGAAATCGAGAACCAGACCCGCGCCCGTGTCCTCATCATCGAGGACGAGCCGATCATCGCGATGGACATCGAGACGATCGTCCGTGACCTTGGCCATGACGTGACCGGCGTGGCGGTGACCCGCGACGAAGCGGTTGCGCTGGCCATGGAGGACCGCCCCGGTCTGGTGCTGGCCGACATCCAGCTGGCCGACGACAGCTCGGGCATCGATGCCGTGAAGGACATCCTCGCCAAGTTCGAAGTGCCGGTGATCTTCATCACCGCCTTCCCGGAACGACTGCTGACCGGCGAGCGGCCCGAGCCGACCTTCCTCATCACCAAGCCGTTCCAGCGGTCGACGGTGAAGGCGGCGATCAGCCAGGCGTTGTTCTTCGATCAGGCGACCGTTCCGGCTGTGTGATGCGATAATGACGGACCCATAACGGCTTTTCAGGGGTTGAGCAGAAATGGCAAACTCAGAACCACCCGTCCATGTCGACGGCAAGGATGCGCGTGCAGGGGCATCTACCCATGTGACCCGTTATATCCTGCCCATCTCGCTGGTGCTCGTGATCGCGATCTTCGCGGTACTGCTGCTCCGGTAAGTTTCTGAAGGGACGTCGAAGCTGGCGCTTTCGTCCGGTCGCGCGTATGCAGCGACCGGACGCAACGCGTCTTGTACCGTCCCGGTTGATCGGATTTACATGACTGAACTGGAGCAAGAAGACGGCGAGCGCACCGAGGTGCCCGAGCATGTCTCGCTGTCCGATCCCGAATTCAAGACACAGCTCGCACAGGTCATTCCGCACCTGCGCGCGTTCGGCCGCTCGTTGTCGGGCAGCCGCGATCTTGCCGATGATCTGGTGCAGGAAACGTTGTTGAAGGCATGGGCCGCGCGCAAGCGGTTTCAGGCCGGCACCAACATGCGGGCCTGGACCTTCATCATCCTGCGCAACCTGTACCTGTCGCAGATGCGCCGGGCGCGGTTCAAGGGCGAGTGGGACGATCTGGTCGCCGACCGGATTCTGGCCGCGCCGGCGAGCCAGGACCGGCACGTCGAACTGGGCGATATGCAGCGCGCGCTGATGCATCTGCCGCAGCCACAGCGCGAGGCGTTGATTCTGGTTGGTGCCGGTGGCTTCGCCTATGAGGAGGCGGCGGAAATCTGCAACGTGGCGGTCGGCACGATCAAGAGCCGGGTCGCCCGGGGGCGGGTCGCGCTGGAAACCCTGATGAATGACGGCTCGCTGCCGTCACGTCGCAGCCATGAGGTAGACAAGAGTCGCAGCGTGCTCGACACGATCATGGGTGAAGTCGAGCATCTCAGCCGGGAACGTTGATCGCGGGTGCTTCAGGTACAGCTCCGCCGTCAGTGTCGAGCGGGGAGACGGTCCAGCCTGGCTATCGCACGCGCCATGTCCTCGGGCAGTCCCTCGACCGCGACATAGGCATTGCAGAGCGTCGCGCCGAGCAGGTCGCCCACCTGTGGCCGACGCACGACATAGCTTTCCTTGCCGGGGCTGCGGGTCGGAGAAGGCGGGCACGTCGTCATACCGGTCAGAACGGCCGAGCGCGGCAAATGTTGCAGTTTCGACTTGACATAAGTTCCGCGCTCGCCCGGAATCGGGTTCGATGACACGCCCCGATCCGCTGATCGCCGACGCGATCCGCCGCACGCGGGCGGAGGCTCCGTTTCTCGCGACGCTGCTCGACCGGGAACCGGATGTCGCCACGGCGATGCTGGCCGGGCAGGCGGTTGCGATATTCGATCCGGCACTGGCCGATGCCCCCGTTGGTCGCCGCCTGCGGCTGGCGCGTCGGCGGGTCGCGCTCACGGTCGCGATCGGCGATCTGGCGGGGCTGCTGGACCTGACGCAGGTCACCGCCGCACTGACCGACTTTGCCGATACCGCGCTCGACATGGCCATCCGCGCGGCGATCGCCGAACGGACGCCGGATGCCGATGCGACGGGATTTGCCGCGATCGCGCTGGGCAAACAGGGCAGCGGCGAACTGAATTATTCGTCGGATATCGACCCGATCCTTGTGTTCGACCCGGCCACGCTGCCGCGCCGCCCGCGCGAGGAGCCGGAGGCGGCGGCGGTTCGTATCGGCAAGCGGGTCGTCGAACTGCTGCAGGCGCGCGACGGTGACGGCTATGTGCTGCGCGTCGACCTGCGGCTGCGGCCCTCGCCCGAAATCACGCCGATCGTGCTGCCGGTGGACGCGGCGATCAGCTATTATGAATCGCAGGCGCTGCCATGGGAACGCGCGGCGTTCATCCGCGCCCGCGCCGCCGCCGGCGACCGCACGCTGGGGCAGGGGTTCCTTGACGCGGTGCGCCCGTTCGTCTGGCGTCGTGCGCTGGATTTCGGGGCGGTGCGCGAGATTCGCGGCATATCGCGCCGGATTCGCGACCACCACGCGCAGGGGCAGGTGTTCGGACCGGGCTACGACCTGAAGCGCGGACGCGGCGGGATCCGCGAGGTCGAATTCTATGCGCAGATCCACCAGTTGATCCATGGTGGCCGCGACGTGGCGCTGCGCGCGCCCGCGACCCGCGACGCGCTGATGCGGCTGGCGGCGGCGGGGCGGATCGCGCCGGACGATTCGGCGGCGCTGACCGATGCCTACACCCTGTTGCGAACGATCGAGCACCGGGTGCAGATGATCGACGATCGTCAGACGCACGCGCTGCCGACGGGGGCCGCGCTCGACCGGGTGGCGCGGCTGCACGGGCTGACGGATGGTCCCGCGCTGCTCGCAGTGCTTGAACCGCATGTGACCGCGACCGGGCGGATCTACGACGCGCTGGACGGGGAGGAGCGGCCGGGCCTGTCGCGCGATCCGGTGCAGCTGGAGGCGACGCTGGCCGCCGCCGGATTTGCCGACGCGCCAGGCGCGGGTCAGCGGGTCGCGGCGTGGCGGACCGGGCGCTATCCCGCGCTGCGCAGCGTCGCGGCGCAGGAGGCGCTGGAGGCGGTGTTGCCCGATCTGATGACCGCGCTTGGCGGTGCGGCCGACCCGGCGGCCGCGCTGGTGCGGCTGGACCGGGTGCTGGAGCGGTTGCCGAGCGCGATCAACGTCCTGCGCCTGCTGGAGGCACGGCCCGGGCTGGCGACGATCCTGGCGGCGATCCTGAGCCATGCGCCGCCGCTGGCCGACCTGCTCGGGCGACGCCCCGCGTTGCTCGACGGACTGATCGACGCCAGCGCCTTCGACCCCGTCGCTTCGGTCGAGCGGCTGGCGGCGGACATGCGGCAGGGCGACGCCGGTCAATCCTATGAGACGTTGCTCGACCATGTCCGTCGCGTGGTGGCGGAAAAACGCTTTGCACTGGGCGTGCAGATCGTCGCCGGCACGGCCGACCCGCTGGACGTGGCCGGCGGCTATGCGAGGCTGGCCGAGGCGGCGATCGCGGTGCTGGTGCAGGCAACGATTGACGATTTCGCCGCGGTCCATGGACGGGTGCTGGACAGCGAGTTCGTGATCCTGGCGCTGGGACGGATGGGCGGCGCGGCGCTCAGCCATGCGTCGGACCTTGATCTCATCTATCTGTTCACCGGCGATTTCGCGTGTGAATCGGACGGGGCCAAGCCGCTTGGCGCGACGCTCTACTATAACCGGCTGGCGCAGCGGGTGACGGCGGCATTGTCGGTCGCGACCGCCGCCGGGCCGCTCTACGACATCGACACGCGGCTGCGCCCGTCGGGCACGCAAGGTCCGCTGGTCGTGTCGCTCGATTCCTTTGCGCGGTATCAGCGCGCGGATGCCTGGACGTGGGAGCATATGGCGCTGACGCGCGCGCGGCCGGTGTTCGGGACGCCGGCCGCGCGGGGCGCGGTGGCGGCGATCGTCGACGACGTGCTGGGCGGTGCGCGACCGGCACGGGATGTTGCGGCCGAGGCGGCGGCGATGCGGGCGGAGATGGCCGCGCACAAGCCGCCGCTCGGCAGCCTCGATGCCAAGCTGTTGCCCGGTGGTCTGGTCGACCTGGAGTTCGCGGTCCATGTCGTCCAGCTGACGCATCGCGCCGGCTTCGACCCGCATCTGGGCCGGGCGATCGACGCGCTGGTGTCGGCCGGGCTGCTGCCGCCGACGCTGGTGGCCGCCCATGCGGTGCTGACCCGGCTGCTGGTGACGCTGCGCCTCGTCGCACCCGATGCGCAGCCGCCGACGCCCGCCACCCGCGTCCTGATCGCGCGCGCGCTGGGACTGGCCGATTGGGACGCGGTGGTTGCCACGCTGGAATCGACGCGGCAGGAGGTGTCGCGAATATGGGCGATGGTGGCAAGGGGACCATGATGATCGAGGGTGAGCACATGCCGGCGGTGCAGGTCGCGACGGCCGACGGCGCGGCGTTCGATACAGCGGCGCTCGGCACCGGCCGGACGGTGGTGTATTTCTATCCGAAGGACGACACCAGCGGCTGCACCCGCGAGGCGCTGGATTTCACCGCACTGGCCGCGGATTTCGCCGCCGCCGGCATCCGCGTCGTCGGCGTGTCGAAGGATCCGCCGCGCGCGCACGCGAAGTTTTCCGCCAAGCACGACCTGTCGGTCGAACTGCTCAGCGACGAGAGTGGCGCGGCCTGCGACGCGTTCGGCGTCTGGGTTGAGAAGTCGATGTACGGCAAGACCTATATGGGGATCGAGCGGGCGACGTTCCTGTTCGTCGACGGCGTGTGCACCAGGGCCTGGCGCAAGGTGAAGGTGCCGGGCCACGCGCAGGCCGTGCTGGACCACGCGACCGCCGCCTGACCGGTGCCTGCAAACGATTCGGATGCCGGCCTGCGCGCGCGGTGATCCCGTGTTCAGCCATGGTTAAACGGCTCGGCGCGGCTGGCAGGCGGTCCAGCGCGGGACACGCCGCCACGGGTTGCGGGATGCCACCCGATCTGGCCATTAGTCTGACAACGTCTGGGATGCGGTGGGGCTGCTACTCAAGACCGACTTTTCTGGTGGCGCACGGTCGATCGGATCGTGCGGCGCGACGATTTTGCCGGGGATCCATGGTCATTTTCACGCACACCGCTTCTGCCATCCGCGCCTTGTTTCCGACTGACGACGCTTCGACCGGACCTGAAGCCAGGGCCTTGCGGTCCGGTTCGTCGATCGGGAAGCGGCTGGCGGTTGCCGCCGGTATCGCGATGGTCGGATTGTCGATGGGCGGTGCCGCCCAGGCCGCCGACGACGTGCGCGGCGGGATTGCCGCCCCCGTCCGCCCGACGGCCGACGGTCGCCTGACCCCGGTCGCCGATGATGTCCATGCGCGGACCGGAAAGACCGTCGGCGACGGCCATTCGCCGGCAGCCAGGGCGATCGGTGGTCCGTTCGAGGCCGCGACCAGCGCGGCGACGGCCGGTTCCGCGACAGAGGTCGACCTGCGCGCCGACGAGCAGTTCCGGTCGCTGTTCATGACCTGGAAAAAGCTGGATTCCCTGCAGAAGGGCGTCATTGCCATTCCGTCGGTGCAGCCGGTCAACGCGATGAAGTTCACCAGCAATTTCGGCATCCGGTCCGACCCGTTCCGCGGCACTGCCGCGATGCATGCCGGCGTCGACATTCCCGGTCCGGTCGGCACGCCGATCTATGCCACCGCCGACGGGATCATCGCCGAATCCGGCCGTCGCGGCGGGTACGGCAATATGGTCGAGATCAACCATGGCAAGGGTATCGCCACCCGCTACGGCCACATGTCCAAGCTGCTGGTCCAGCCCAACACCCGCGTCAAGCGCGGGCAGCTGATCGGCCTGATGGGGTCCACTGGCCGTTCGACCGGAAGCCACCTGCATTATGAAGTCCGGATCGACGGCCATGCCGTGAACCCGATCCCCTTCCTGACCACCGCCGACTATCTGCTGGCCGCGCAGGACCGCACGCTGCGGACGATCCCGATTTCCACCGAGGCATCGCAGGACTGACGGCCGGGAACACCATGCGCACGGTTGCCCAGCACGGCGCGCGCGCCTATCTTCAGTCATGGCCACATCAGCATCCGACATCACCCTGACTCCGTCCGCCGCGGCGCGCGTCGCCGCGATCGCGGTAAAGCAGGGTAAGCCCGCCATCCTGCGCCTGTCCGTCGACGGCGGCGGTTGTTCCGGCTTCCAGTACAAGTTCGGGTTCGCCGATGCGGTGGACGCCGACGACAGCGTCGCCGAAACCGATGGCGTCCGTCTGGTCGTCGACAGCATCAGCCTGGATCTGGTGCGGGGATGTGCGGTCGATTACGTCGAATCGCTCGGCGGCGCGGCGTTCAAGGTCGAAAACCCGAATGCGGCCAGCGGGTGTGGCTGTGGCTCCAGCTTCGCGGTCTGACGTGAAGATCGTCAGCTACAACGTCAACGGCATCAAGGCGCGCCTGCCCCGGCTGCTGGAATATCTGACCGAGGAACAGCCGGATATCGTCTGTCTCCAGGAACTGAAATCCAGCGACGAAACCTTTCCCGAAGCCGATATCCGCGCTGCCGGCTATGGCGCGCTGTGGCATGGGCAGAAGGGGTTCAACGGCGTCGCGGTACTGGCGCGGGGCACCGATCCGGTCGAGCGCCAGCGCGGCCTTGCCGGCGAGCCGGAGGACGAGCACAGCCGCTATCTGGAGGCCGAGGTCGACGGCCTGGTCGTCGCCTCGATCTATCTGCCCAACGGCAATCCGCAACCCGGGCCGAAGTTCGATTACAAGCTGCGCTGGATCGACCGGCTGCGCGCGCGGGCGGCCGTCCTGCTGGAGGAGGAAGTGCCGGTGGTGCTGGCCGGCGACTACAACGTCATCCCGAACGACGACGACACCTATTCGGTGCGCGCGATGCAGGACGACGCGCTGATGCAGCCCGAAAGCCGTCAGGGCTATCGCCGGCTGGTGGCGCAGGGGTGGACCGATGCGCTGCGCACGCGCTACCCGACCGGCGGCGTCTGGACGTTCTGGGATTATCAGGCGGGGGCGTGGCAGCGTGATGCGGGGTTCCGCATCGACCATCTGCTGCTCAGTCCGCAGGCGGCCGACCGGATGGCCGATGCCGGTGTCGACAAGGCGCACCGGGGGCGCGAAAAGGCGAGCGACCACGCGCCGACCTGGGTCCGTCTGCGGTGACCAAGGCGGGTCGCTGGTTGCGGCTTGCGGTGATCGCGACCGCGGGACTGGCGACGCCGTGTCTGGCGCAGGACCGCGACTATTGCCCGGAACGACCCGGTCTGGGTACGCCCGCCTGCACGATCGCGCCGGGGCGGGTATCGGTCGAAACCGGCCTTGCCGACTGGACCCGCGACGATGGCGACGGCACCCGCAGCGACACGCTGATGTTCGGCACGACCGGGGTCCGGCTGGGCCTGACCGACCGGGTCGAGGCGCAGGTGACATGGTCGCCCTTCGTCCGGCAACGCGATCGCAAGGCCGGCAAGGTCGATGCGACCGCTGGTGTCGGCGATGCACGGCTGGGGCTGAAGGCCAGCCTGCGCGCGCCGGATGGCGAGGGGCTGTCGATCGCGGTCCTGCCCTATGTCGGCCTGCCGATCGGGCGGCGGCCGCCGGGCAACGGAACGTGGAGCACGGGGGTGCTCGTGCCGGTCACCTACGATCTGTCGGAGGCGGTGAACCTGCAATTCACGTCAGAGGTGGACGCGGCGGCCAACAGCGGCGGGCGCGGTCGGCATCTGGCCTATGGCGGCGTGGCGGGGATCGACATCGACCTGACGCGCAGCGTGGACGTCGAACTGGAACTGGCGGTGGCGCGCGACGACGACCCGGTCGAGCCGGCGACCATGACGCAGGCGGCGCTGTCGTTCGGCTGGAAGGCCGGCCCCGATCTCCAGTTCGATATCGGCGGGGCAACCGGCCTGAACGACGACACGCCGGATGCGCGGATCTATGCCGGGATCGCCCGCCGGTTCTGACGGCTGGCAAGATGCGCCACATTCTGGTGCAGGGCCATGGGATTCGGTGCCATTTCCCACGACGCGATTTGCCAAGTCATTGATATTGCACGATCCGACTGTATGGCACGACTAATGCAGTAGCCAGGATACGGACGTTGATGTCCGGTGCTACAGCAAAGGATTTCCATCATGGCCAAGTCGTTCGTCGCCCAAGCCGCCCGCGCCTCGATCCTCTCGATCGGTGCGGCCGTCGCTGTCTTCGCCGCCACCGGGGCATCCGCCGAGACGGTCGTGAAGCCCGAGGTCGCTACCGCCAGCATCGCTGCCAAGCCTGTACGCTATTGTTTCCAAACGACTGCGACCGGCACGTACATCACGGGCAAGAGCTGCAAGACCGGGGCCGAATGGCGGCGGCTGGGTGTCGAGCCGAACGATTATGCCAGCAAGTTCCGCCGCGCGGTGACCGGATCGCGCCTCGCGATCGTGGACGACGCACGCTGACCGTGGCCGGTGGCGGGGCGTATCGGCATCCGTGCCGACACACCCCGCCCGATCACAGATCGCGACCGTAGATCGTGTAGACCTTGTTCCGCCGGCTATCGATCGTGTCGGCGATCGAGCGCATCCCCTGGTTGTCATCGAGGATCCAGCCGATTTCGGCGCGGGTGGCGCCATAATGCACGTTCGAGTTCACCCGGATCGATTCGATCAGCATGAAGGCCAGTTGGCTCGCCATCCGCGAGGCCTGCAAGTCCTTCACCACGCCCATCAGCGGCACGCGCACCGTCCGCACCTTCGGCTTGCGCAGCCACAACAGCAATTTCGCCCAGCCGAACGGCAACAGGCTGCCCTTCAGCGGCGCGATCGCCTCGTTCAGGTCGGGCAGGGTAATCATGAACGCGACCGGACGCCCGTCCAGCTCGGCGATGCGGATCAGGTCGTTGAACACGATCGGCTTCAGCTTGACGCCGACATCCGCGATCTCCGGCGGGGTCAGCGGCACGAAGCCCCAATTGTCGGCCCACGCGTCGTTCAGGATCGCCAGGATGATCGCGGCTTCCTGATCGAACTTCGTCTTGTCGACGTTACGGATGCGGATTCGCGGATTCGCGTCGCCCGACTTGATGATCCGCTGGACGATCTTGGGGAACTGCTTCGTGATATCGACTTCGTAGGTGTAGAGATCCTTGACCGCGCCATAGCCGGCACCCTCGATCCAGTCGCGATAGACCGGTTTCGCATGGCCCATCATGATCGTCGGTGGATGATCGTAGCCGTCGGTCAGCAGGCCCGGCTCCTCCCAGATCGACATGCTGATCGGTCCCAGCGCGCGGGTCATGCCCTGACCGCGCAGCCAGTCCTCCGCCGTCGCGATCAGTTTGGCCGCGATGTCGCCGTCCTCGGCATCGAACAGGCCCCACTGGCCGACGCCCGGGCCAAATCCCCGGTCGGCCGGCATGGTCAGCGCCAGCGTGTCGATATGCGCCGAAATGCGGCCGACGACGCGGCCGTCGCGCATCGCGAGATACAGTTGTGCCTTGGCGTGGCTGAACCAGCCGTTCTTTTCGGGCGTGATGAGGCCAAGCGCCTCCGACTTCAGCGGCGGCACCCAGTTGGGATCGTCGGCATACAGCCGGAAGGGCAGGGCGATGAACGCCTTGCGATCGGCCCTGGACTGGACGGGGCGGATGGTGACGGAACTGGCCATGGCGGGTGCGCCCTTCGTTTGCGGCTTCGTGCCGCGCACTCCGTCCTGACGCGTGCGGTGTCAAGACGGATGAGGGCGGGGTGGCGGGCGCGGAACGGGCGGCGGCCTTTACTGCCACCGTTGCGCCACTATCTATCAGTAATGAACAGCGTCATGACACCATCGCTTGCCTTCGATCCCGCCGATGTCGCGGGCGGTCCCCAAGGTTCGGCGCGGACGGCCGCGCCGTCGTTGCGCGTCGCCGATGACAAGGCGATGTTGCGCACCGCCGCCGAACTCACCCGGTCGCTGGGGAAACCAAGCGCCGCGATCTACTGGGGCGACCTGATCGCGTCGGTCACGGTGGGCTATGGCGCGCTGGCCGCGGCGATCCTGGTCGATTCGACGCCACTGGCGATTGTTGCCGGGATCGTGTCGATGCTGGCGCTATACCGGGCGCTGAGTTTCATCCACGAGCTGACCCATGTGAAGCACGCGTCGCTGCCGGGGTTCCGCATCGGCTGGAACGCGCTGGTCGGCGTGCCGCTGCTGACGCCGTCGTTCATGTACGAGGGGGTCCACAACCTGCACCATGCCAAGACCCGGTATGGCACGGCGGAGGATCCCGAATATCTGCCGCTGGCGCTGATGAAGCCGTGGACGCTGCCGCTGTTCATCGTCGTGTCGGCGCTGGCCCCGATCGCGCTGCTGTTTCGCTATGCGGTGCTGTCGCCGCTGTCGCTGGTGGTGCCGGGCCTGCGGAAGATCGTGGTCGAGCGGTTTTCGGCGCTGGCGATCAACCCGTCCTTCCGCCGCCGGATGCCGGAGGGCGCGTTCCGCACGCAGTGGAACCGGATCGAGGCCGCCGCCAGCATCTGGGGCATCGCCCTGATCGCAATGGTCGCCACCGGCGTTGTTCCGCTGCGCGCGTTCCTGATCTTCCTTGGCGTGGTGTCGGGCCTTGCGGTCATCAACCAGGTCCGCACGCTGGTCGCGCATCTGTGGGAGAATGACGGGGAGGCGATGAGCGTGACCGCGCAGTATCTCGACACGGTCAACGTGCCGCCGCCCGCGCTGCTGCCGGTGCTGTGGGCGCCCGTGGGCCTGCGCTATCACGCGCTGCACCATCTGTTGCCCGGCGTTCCCTATCACGCGCTGGGTGAGGCGCATCGGCGTTTGTCGAAGGCCCTGGCGGTCGATTCGCCCTATCACAAGGCGAGCTATCCCGGTCTGCCGGGTCTGGTGTGGAAGATCACGCGGAGCACGATGGTCGTGCGACGGTAGGCACGTCGGAGCGTGATAACGGGCGATGTGCCCGCTATCGGGCCAGCGTCCTTGAAATTCCTGGGATGTAAGGCAAGCTCCACAGGTCACCGACGGAAGTCGGAAACGGGCTGACCGTTGCCTTACTCTTCGGTGCGGATCAGCACGGCCTCGCCGATCAGGAAGAACAGCAGGAAGGGTGCCCAGGCGGCGAGGAAGGGCGGATAGGCCCCCAGATTGCCCATGGCGAGCGCGAAATTATCGGCGACGAAATAGGCGAAGCCCAGTCCCATGCCGATCACCGCGCGGACGAACAGCTTGCCCGATCGGGCGATGCCGAACGCCGCCACCGCGCCCAGCAGCGGCATCAGCACCGACGACAGCGGCGACGACAATTTGTGCCAAAGCGACCCCTCCAACGCCTGCGTGGGGCGGCCGGATTCGGACAGGTCGCTGATCGCCGCCTGCAATGCGGTGAAGGACAACCCCTCCGCATCGACATTGGCCAGTGTCAGCTGATCCGGCCGGACGCCCTGGCCGACGATCATCTCGGGCGCATTGGTCAGCGTACCGGCGGCGACGTCGAACCGCTGCGCCGGGAAGATGCGCCAGCCGCCGGTGACCCGGACGCCGTTCGGCGCGGTGACGATCGCGCGCAACGACCCGCCCTGACGGTCGTATAGGGTGATGCCGCCCAGTTTGGTATTCGTGCCCCGCCCCTTGACCTGCGCGACCTGGATCAGGTCGTCGCCGTCGCGCACCCAGACGTTCGTACGGTCGCCGCGATCGACCGGCATGACGCCGTAATCGACCGCCTTCCACTGTGCGAGCGTTGCGGTGGCGCGCGCGACGACGCGTTCGTTGAACGTGAAGGACAGGATCGCGACGCCGAAGCTGGCGATCAGCAGCGGGGCGAGTACCTGATGCGCCGACAGGCCCGATGCCTTCAGCGCGACGATCTCGCTGTTCTGGTTCATCGTGATGAGCGTCAGGATGGTGCCGAGCAGCACCGAGAAGGGCAGGAAGAAGGCGATGATCTCCGGTGCCCGCAGCGAGACATAGCGCCAGACCTGCGCATCGCCATTGCCCGGAAACGCCAGGATGTCGCCCGTCTCGCTGAGCAGGTCGAGCGCCTGCAGCACCAGCACCAGCGCGAGCAGGATGGCGAAGGTGTTCCGCAGAAACGCCTTGCCCATGTACAGCGCGACGGTGCGCGAGGCGAAGATCTTCATGCCCGCTTCTCCCGCTTGCGACCCGGCATCATCCGCCCGATCGTCTTGCCCGCCTTGGCGAACACGCGCTCCAGCGCGGCGATCGGCTGTCCGCCGGGAACATAGGCGATGGTGTAGTACATCCAGAAGACCAGTCCCGCGAAGATCAGGAACGGTATCCACAGCGCGATCAGCGGGTCGATCCGCCCCAGATCGCCGATCGACGCCGCATATTCGTTCACTTTGTGATAGGTCACGATCATCACGATCGACAGGAACACGCCAAGCGAGGACGAGGATCGTTTCGGCGGGACGCCCAGCGCCAGCGCCAGCATCGGCAGCAGGAACATCGTCGCGACCTCGACCACGCGGAAGTGGAACTCGGCCCGGCTGCTGTCGCGTTGCTTCTCCGTCACGCCCGCGTCGTGGCCGTTCCGCGCCAGCTCGACCAGCGTGTATTCCAGGTTGCGCCCGCCGCGCTGACGGAAGGATTCGAACTTCGGCAGGTCGATCGGCAGGTCGTGGCTGGTAAAGGTCAGCACGCGCGGCGTCTTGAAGTCGGGCCGGTTGTGGATGAGCGTGCCGTTGGTCAGGCGGAAGATGATGACGTTGGGGTCGTCGGTCGCCATGAATTGCCCGCGCTCGGCCGTCACGCCGATCCAGTCGCCCTTGGGCGTCCTGGCATTGACGAAGATGCGCGACAGTTCGCGGCCCTTGTCGCGGCTTTCCTCGATCCTGAGCGTCATCTTGTCGCCCAGATGGGTGAACTCGCCGACCTTGATCGAGGCACCCAGCGCGCCGGTACGCAGCTCGAAGCGCAGGCCTTCGTAATAATAGCGCGCGATCGGCTGGACATAGCCGACCACCGCCAGGTTGATCGCGGCCAGTCCGAACGCGAACATGTACGGCACGCGCAGCAACCGGGTATAGCTCATGCCGATCCCGCGCAGCACGTCGAGTTCGGACGAATTGGCCAGCTTGCGAAAGGCGAGCAGGATGCCGAGCATCAGGCCGATGGGGATGCCAAGACCCAGATATTCGGGCAGCAGGTTGGCGAGCATCCGCCAGACGACGCTGATCGGCCCGCCCTCGGTCGCGACGAAATCGAACAGCCGCCGCATCCGGTCGAGGACCAGCAGCATCGCCGAGATCAGCAGCGTCGTGAACAGCGGCACCGCGATGAGCCGGGCCATGTAGCGGTCGATGGATTTCATGGGGCTAAGGCTGGCTCAGATCAGGCGCGGAAAGCCGACCTATAGGCCGGGTTGGGCAGGGCGTCAGCTTGAAAAACGGTGCGCGCGCGCCCGCGTCATTCGGCGGCGATGCGGTGCGGTGCGGCGGGGCGCGTGACCGCCATCGCGGCGGCGATCGCGGCCTCGATACCCGACAGGGTAAAGGGTTTGCGCAGCACGACATTATTGCCGAAATCGCCCGCCTCGCCGCCGTCGCCGGCATAGCCCGTGACGAACAGCACCGCGATATGCGGATAGCGCGGCCCCAGTTCGGCGATCATTTCCGGCCCGGTCTGACGCGGCATCAACACGTCGCTGATGATGAGGTCGATGCCGTCATGCGTCTTCAGCAGCGCGGGCGCGGCGAGCGGGTCGTCGCACGCCACCGCGTCATGGCCCAGTTCCTCCAGCGCCCCCATGGTGGCCGCCAGCACGCGGGGATCGTCCTCGACCACCAGCACCGACAGCGGACCGGCGGCCACGGCCTGCGGCACGACCGTGGCCGGCGCGGCGGCGACCGCGCGCGCCTGATCGCGCGGCAGGTACAGGGTGACGGTGGTACCGAATCCGGGCTGGCTGGCGATGGCGATCTCGCCGCCCAGCTGGCGAACGAGCGCGAACACCTGGCTGAGGCCAAGGCCGGTGCCCTTGCCGGCGGGCTTGGTCGTGAAGAAGGGTTCGAACACGCGCTCGGCGATGTCGGGCGTCATGCCGCATCCGGTATCGGCGACGGCGATGGTGACATAGTCGCCGACCGCGCATTGGCCGATCGCGCCGGCGCGCAGCGTCGTGGTGCCGGTGACGATGGTCAGTTGCCCGCGCCCGTTCATCGCGTCGCGCGCGTTGACCGCGAGATTGAGAACCGCGTTTTCCAGCTGGACCGGATCGGCCCGCACCTTCCACCCATGGCCGTTGTCCTGTGCGACCAGCGTCACCGCATCGCCAAGCGTCCGGTCGAGCAGGTCGGACATGCCCGATACCAGCTTGGCCGGCACGATCTGTTCGGGTGCCAGCGTATCCTCGCGCGAGAAGGCGAGCAGCCGACGGGTCAGCGCGGCGGCACGGTTCGCGCCCTCGGTCGCGCTGTCGATGTGACGCAGGCTGCCGGCGGGATCGTGGGCGATGTTGCGCCGCGCCAGTTCCAGCCCGCCCAGCACGACCGCCAGCATATTGTTGAAATCATGCGCGATGCCACCGGTCAGCTGGCCGACCGCCTCCATCTTCTGGATCTGGCGCAGCTTGGCCTCCTGCACGCGCAGTTCGTCGGTCGCCGCCGCGACCGCCGCCGTCAATTCCTCCGCCTGCGCCTGTGCCGCCACGGCCTCCGCGCGCGCGCTAGCACGTTCGCCCAGCGTCCGCACCGTGATCCAGCCGAGCGCGATCGCGCCCAGCACGATCAGCCCGCCGAACACGCTCAGCCCGCGCGCCGCCGCCGAGGAGAAGGCGATCGAGTCCATCGCGTCGGCGGTCCGCGTGTCGAGCAGGTCGCGTTCGCGCGCGATCAGCTGGTCGAGTTCGCGGTCGAAGGTCGTGAGCGTGGGTGCCTTGCGGGCGGCGTAATAGCGGGCCAGCGCCTGGCTGTTGCGGCCGTAGCTGGTGCTGAGCGCGGTCATCGACAGTTCGTCGCCGCGTGCCCGATAGGCTTCGCGCAGCCGGTCGATCCGGCGTTGCTGTTCCGGACTGTCATAGGTCAACTGGTCGAGCCGGGCGATCTGGTTTCCGGCCAGCAGCCACTGGTCGTAATAGAGCTGGCCCAGCTGCCGGTCGCCGCTGATGACATAGCGGCCAAGCGACGCTTCGGACCGGGCGACCGTGCCCGACAGCGTTCGCGCCAGGATCATGACATCGTAGCTGTGCGATTGCAGCTGCAACGCGTGGTCGCGTTCGCGATTGGCATGGCCCAGCGTCACGACGATGGCGACAAGCGTTGCCGCCCCCAGCACCGCCATCACGATCAGCATGATGGTGCGCCAGGGATGGCCGCCCTCCGAAGGGGCAAGGTCGCTCTGGTCCCTGTCCACGATCTACAGCCTTACACGCGTGCGCCGCCGGATAAAACCCGGCGGCGTACAGGCCGGATCAGGCGATGACCCCGGTGGCGCGTCCGGCCGTCTCGAACAGCGTCAGGATCGTCTCGATCTGGTCGGGCGTGTGCTCGGCGCAGATCGAGCAGCGCAGCAGGAAGGTACCGGCCGGAGTCGCGGGCGGGCGCGCCATGTTGACGTACAGCCCGGCCTCCAGCAGCGCCTGCCACATCACGACCGCCTGTTGCTGATCGGTGAGGATGATTGCGATGATCGCCGATTGCGGGCTGTCGGTGCCCAGCTTGAACCCGAGCGCGGTCAGGCCGCCGTGCAGCCGCTTCGCACTGGTCCACAGCCGCGCGCGCTTGTCGTGCGCGGTCATCAGCTTGCGGATCGAGGTCGCGGCGGTGGCCACGACCGAGGGCGGCAGCGACGCGGTGAAGATATACGGACGGCATACCATCCGCATCACCTCGAACTTCGGGTGGTTCGATACGCAGAAGCCGCCGACCGTGCCGACCGATTTGGAAAAGGTACCGATGATGAAGTCGACGTCGCGGCCGAGGTCGAGGCCCTGATCCTCGTACACGCCGCGGCCGTGGTCGCCGAAGAACCCCATCGAATGGGCCTCGTCGACCAGCACCATCGCGCCGTGTTTCCGCGCGACGGCGACCATTTCCTTCAGCGGGGCGATGTCGCCGAGCATCGAATAGACGCCCTCCAGCACCACCAGCTTGCCCGGTTCCTTCGGCAGGCGGCCGAGCCGCTTGTCGAGATCCTCGACCGAATTGTGGCGGAAGCGGACGACCTCGGCGTTGCCCATCGCGCAGCCGTCATAGATCGAGGCATGGCTGTCGGCGTCGAGGATGATGTATTCACCCTTGGCCGCGATCGCCGCGATGATGCCCAGATTGGCCTGATAGCCGGTCGAGAAAACCATGGCCGACGACGCGCCGTAAAACGCCTTCAGCGCGTCCTCCGCGTCGATATGGTCGCGGAAGGTGCCGTTCAGCATCCGGCTGCCGTTGGTGCCCGACCCGAACTGCGTCAGCGCCGCCTGACCCGCCGCGATCACGTCCGGGTCGAAGGTCATGCCCATGTAGTTGTAGGTGCCGAGCAGGATCGTGTCCTTGCCCTTGATGACGGCCTGGGTCGGCGATTTGACCTCGTCCATCACGATCGCGAAGGGATCGCGCACGCCGGTATCCATCAGCGCCTGGCGTTCGGCGATCAGGCCGTCGAACTTGCTGAACAGGTCGCGTTCGGGCGCAACCGTTTCCGGCTCGATCGGCAGGGCGTGGGCGGTGGTGGCGGCTTCGGTCATGATGGCAATCCTAGGGCGCGTCCCGAAAACGGGACCGGGCAGGGTCAGTCCTTGGTACGCAGCTTTTCGACGGCATCGACCAGCTGGCCGACGGTTTCGATCTCCGCCTGCATGTTCATCGTGATGATGATGTCGAATTCGTCCTCGATCGCGGCGACGAAATCCATGACCGTCAGGCTGTCCCATTCCAGATCGCCCTGAAAGGTCGTCGCGTCGGTCAGGGCCACGCCCTTCTTGTTGAACGGTTCGATCTGGCCGGCGACGGTATCGAAAATGGCTTGGCGGTCGCTCATGATGGTCCTTCGGATGGCAGGCGGACGGTGTCGCAGAAAAATACGGCGGCTTTTCGGCCGGCAGCTACAGCGGGTGCCCGTCTATAACAGGTGGTTGTCCCGATACCACTGCGCGGTGTCGGCCAGTCCCTTCGGCGTCGCGATTGCCGGTTCCCACAGATAGCGCGGCGGGCGTCTGTCTGGGTCGATCGTCCAGTCGGGATGGCAGAAATAGGCGACCCGGTCCGGGGTCAGCTTTGCCTTGCCACGCCGGAGCAGCCGGTCGGCCTTCGCGCCGAACCGCATGACGGCGGGCGAGAGCGACAGCGCCATCACCTTGCGGCCGACCGCACTGCCGATCATGTGTGCGAAATTGGCATGCGACCAACCGCCGGTGCCGTCGTCGACCTCATAGATGTCGCGCGGCGTCCTGCGCACGGCCAGCGCGACCAGCAGCGTGGCAAGGTCGTCGACATGGATCACCGACAACCGGCCCGGTGGCGGCAGCATCGCGAGGCCGAACCGGGCCATGCGGAACATGTCGCGCATCTCCATGTCGCCAGGGCCATAGATCGCGGGCGGCCGGACCATCGTCCAGTCGAGCGAGGAAGCGGCGACGACATGCTCGGCTTCCGCCTTCGACCAGCCATAGTCGGACAGGGTCGGCTCGCGCGCGGCGAGCGAGGAGACATGGATGAACCGCTGCACCCCCGCCTCGCGCGCGGCATGGACCATGGCTTGCGTGCCATCGATATTGCCGGCCGCGAAGCCGGCGCGATCGGGTGCGTTCACGACGCCGGCGATGTGCAGGACGGTGTCGGCCGGGCCGATCAGTCTGCGCAGGGCCGCCGGATCGTCCAGCGCGCCCTCGACCCAGGTCAGCCGGTCGCTGTCCGTCTGCGGCCGGCGGGTCAGGGCGCGGATACGATGGCTTCGGCCGATCGCCGCCGCGATGACGCGCGCGCCGACGAAGCCGGTGCCGCCGGTCATGGCGATAATCATGCGCGGCTTCCCGGGTTTCTCACGCGGGTGGGGCAGACGCGGATGCGCATACCAACGGTGTCGGCGCGCCGATCGTCGTTTCCGCGCGACGGCGGGGGGAACAGGGGGGCGTTTCGCCCGCTCACAGCAGCGCCATATGATTGCGGTGAACCAGCGCGGCGCGCGGCGCATAGCCCAGGATCGCGGCGTGATCGTCGCTGCGCCGGCCGAGCAGGCGGGCGACTTCGCCGGCGTCATATTCGGCAAGGCCCCGGGCGAGCGTGCCGGCGGGACCGTCGATCGTCACCAGATCGCCGCGCGCGAACTGCCCCTCGACCCGGATCGCGCCGGCCGCGAGCAGGCTGGATCCCTCGGCCAGCGCAAGCGCCGCGCCGGCATCGACATGGATCGCCCCGCGCGCGGTCAGTCCACCGGCCAGCCACGCCTTGCGCGCCGACGCCGCCTTCTCCGCCACGAACAGCGTGTGACGGCCGGGTGACGACAGCGGGCGGTCGACACGACCGCTGGCGATGGCGAGATGCGCGCCGGCGGCGGTGGCGATCCGCGCGGCGGCGATCTTCGACACCATGCCGCCCGATCCCATGCCCGATGCGGACCCGGTATCGGCCATCGCCTCGACGCGCGCGTCGATCCGCTCGACCCGTTCGATGAAGCGTGCGGCCGGGTTGGTGGTGGGGTTGCTGTCGTACAGCCCGTCGATGTCGGACAGCAGCAGCACACCCTGCGCGCCCGCCGCCTGTGCGACGCGCGCCGCCAGCCGGTCGTTGTCGCCGAAGCGGATTTCGGCGGTCGCCACGCTGTCATTTTCGTTGATGACCGGCACCACGCCAAGCCCCAGCAACCGGCCCAGCGTCGCGGCGGCATTCAGATAGCGCCGCCGGTCCTCCAGATCGTCGAGCGTCACCAGCATCTGCGCCGCGGTCAGCCCCTCACCGCCGAGCAGCTCGGCCCAGACCATGCTCAATGCGATCTGCCCGGTCGCAGCGGCGGCCTGCGCATCCTCAAGGCTTGCGCGGCCGCCCTTGGGCAAACCAAGCCGCCGCGCGCCCAGCGCGATCGCGCCCGACGAGACGACCGCGACCTGCTGCCCCGCGCGGGTCCGCGCGGCGATGTCGGCGGCAAGCCCGGCCAGCCAGTCGCGCCGCACGCTGCCATCGGGGGCGACGAGCAACGCGGAGCCGACCTTGACGATCAGGCGGGGGCAGGTGGCGGGGGGAAAGATCATCGGGCCGGTCATCTCCCCTCCCGCCGGCGGGAGGGGTTGGGGGTGGGGAGGTGGCATGATCCGGTCGGACCGTCGCCTGCGGAAATATGTGCCCACCCCCGACCCCTCCCGCAAGCGGGAGGGGAGAAGGCGGCGGCGATCAATCCAGCGGCGACCATGCTTTCGGCTCCGCATCGGTCCCATCGCGGACACCGCCCGCGTCGTTGGCTTCGGTCAGGCCGTTGGCGACGGCGGTGGTCGCGACCGGGCCGATGGCGCCGACCAGCCGGTCGAGCACCGCCTCGACCCCGTTCTGGGTCGCGGCCGACATCGCCATCACTTCGGCCCCGCTTTCCTCGCGCAGGGTCGCGGCGATCATCTCGACCAGCTCTTCGTCCAGCAGGTCGGTCTTGGTCAGCGCGATGACCTCCGTCTTGTCGGTCAGCCCCTCGCCATACGCGTCCAGCTCGGTGCGGACGGTGCGATACGCCTCGGCCGGATCGTCACCGCTGGCGTCGACCAGATGCAGCAGCACCTTGCAGCGTTCGATATGCCCCAGGAACCGGTCGCCGATGCCGGCACCGTCGGCCGCGCCCTCGATCAGGCCGGGGATGTCGGCGATGACGAATTCGCGCTGCTTGTGGCTGACCACGCCCAGCTGCGGGCGGACGGTCGTGAAGGGATAGGCCCCGACCTTGGCCTTGGCGTTGGTCACCGCGTTGATGAAGGTCGACTTGCCGGCATTGGGCAGGCCGACAAGGCCGGCATCGGCCAGCAGCTTCAGTCGCAGCCAGACCCACGCCTCCTGATTCGGCCAGCCGGTGCCGTGCTGGTACGGCGCGCGGTTGGTCGACGTCTTGTAGGTGGCGTTGCCGCGCCCGCCGTCGCCGCCCTTCAGGAAGACCTCGCGCTGGCCGGCATGGGTGAAGTCGAGCAGGATCTCCTCGCGGTCCTCCGACAGGACCTGCGTGCCGACGGGGACGCGGATGACCAGATCCTTGCCGCCCGCGCCGGTCCGGTTCGACCCCGACCCGCCCGAGCCACGTGGCGCGCGGAAATGCTGGGTATAGCGAAAGTCGATGAGGGTGTTCAGGCCGGCGACGGCCTCGAACACGATGTCGCCGCCCTTGCCGCCATTGCCGCCGTCGGGGCCGCCATATTCGATGAACTTCTCGCGCCGGAAACTGACGGCACCGGGGCCGCCGGTACCCGAGCTTGCGTAGATCTTGGCCTGGTCTAGAAAATGCATCCGCGCCGCTTAGCGCCAAGTGCGGATTTTTGCCAGTGGTGGCGACGTACCCTCACGCCGCGCGTCCGGCCAGCAACGCCTCCAGCGCCAGCGCGCGCGCCTTGTCACGCGGCAGGCCCAGTGCGCGCGCCATCGGCCCGCCGAGCAGGGCGTCGCCCAGCGCCAGCAGGACCAGTTGCAGCGTCTGTTCGTGGATCGGCATCTGCCCCTCGGGCTGACCGACCGCCAGCTCGTCGACCAGATCGTGGATCGCGGTCAGGATCGGGTCCAGCGCATCCTCGTTGCCCGACAGGATCATCCAGCTGGCCAGCGCGCCGGCCCCGCCCTTGCCGAACGCATCGAAGGTCAGGTCGACGACCTCGCGCGGATCCTGGTCCCCGGCGCGGGCGCGGACCACCGCGTCGCCGATCGTGCCGACGATCCCGCTCGCCAGCCGGGCGATCAGTGCGGTCTGCAACCCTTCCGCCGATCCGAAATGGTGCAGCAGATTGGCATGGGTGCGGCCGATCCGCGCGGATACGGCCTTCAAGGTGACCGCCTGCGGCCCGTGTTCGACCAGCAGGGCCTGCGCCGCCGCCAGCGCCGCGTCGCGCGATTGTTCAGGGGTGAGGCGCTTGCGGGGGGCGAAGTTGACGACCTGCATCACAGACGGTGTCGTTTCGTCCACTTCGCCTGCATTTCGGGTGATGTTCGTCGTCGGGGTGGCTGGCATCGTGAGCGCGGGTGTGGCCCGCGATTTCCAACATTGCCAGCGTTGTTTTGGGGGTGCGCACGCGAAGGGGGCGGGATCAGGGGGCGGGCGTGACCGGGGCGTTGTCGCCGGCGCTGTTACCCTATCCGGCTTCGACCCAGCTGACCGGAAAACGGGCGATGTCGATCGCCGCGCGAAACCGGGTGAAGGCCACGACGATCAGGCCGTCACGCTGCTGCACGATGGATGGATAGGACAATTCGCGATTGCGTTTCGGCTCGCCCTCCGTGCGTTCGGGCGGATCGGCCCTGAGCGTCCGCCGGACCGGCCATGTCCGTCCACCATCGGCGGAGATCGCAACGACGAGCGGCGATCGCTTCACGCCCCAGACGGCGCGGGGCGCGATCCGGCCGTCAGGCAGCGTGACGGTATCGACCGGGCCGGTTTCCGAACGCGCGTCGTTGAAGACCATCGCGATCCGTCCGTCCGCAAGACCGGTGCAGCCAATGGATGCGTTGTTGTTCGGCAGCGTCGTCGTGGCGGGGGCGGTCCATGTGCGCCCATGGTCGTGCGACACGCTGCGGCGAATGGCATCGGCATACCGACTGCGGAAAAAGGCGATCAACGTGCCGCCCCCCTGATCCACCACCGCCATGTGTACGGCGCCCAGGCTGTCGGCAACGGGATATTCCCGCCAGCTTGCACCCTGATCGGCAGAGATGCGGACGGCGCTGGAATCATTGTTGCCCCGGAAGGCTTCGCCGGGAATCGGGCCGCAGTGAAATGTCGGCAGCAGCCATTCACCCGTGTCCAGTAGGACGACCGGCTGCCGCACGAAGGTTCCGGGCGGTGATTCCAGCCGCATGGTGTCCGACCAGCTAGCCCCGTGATCGCGCGATCGGCGGACGCGCACTTCCGACGTATCCTGCATGGCCAGGACCTGCGCGGTGTGGATCAGCCACACGGCACCGTCCGGCGCCTCGAACAGGACAGGGTTCTGTTCGGAACGCGTCGCATCCTCCGACACCATGACGGGTGCGGTCCAGCATGTCGTCCCGGCGGCGAGCTGCGACATCAGGATCGCCACGTCCGGCCGCCCTTCCTTGCTGCCACCGAACCAGGCGCAAAGGATATCCCCGTTCGACAGCGGCAGCAGAAAGGCCGCGTGATTCTGATCCGACGTGGTCGGCAATGCAGCCCACTCGATTGCCGACGCCCCGTCTGTGTCTGGTCGAAAACAGGCACTCGCCGTCGTCGTATCGGTAGGCTGCATCACGGGGATCTCTCGGGCGTGGAGGCCGGCTGAGATATCGTCAACCGGAGGTCGTGTCACGCCGCCAGCGGCATCGACGGCGTCTGGTCCTCATCGCGCAAGGTCAGTTCCAGGAGTGCCGTGTCGACCGGTGCAGGTTGGGCGACCGACGCGAACGACTCAGTCCGGCCGGTAGCCCGGAAGCCCAGCTTGTGCAGGACGCGGGCGGAGGCCGGGTTGTCGGCGCGGTGACGGGCGATGATGCGGTGGACGGGCAGGGCGTCGCGGGCGGTTTCGATCACCGCGCGCGCGGCCTCGGTCGCGTAGCCGCGACCCCAGGCGTGGGGCGTGATCCAATAGCCGATTTCATGCGCGTCGCCGCTGGCCCACAGGCCGATCCCGCCGATCATTGCCGGATATCCCCCGTCATGCGTGAACACCAGCCAGGCAATGTCATGTACCCCCCGCGGGGCGGTGATGAACGCGCGCGCGTCCGCGACGTCACAGGGGAAGGGGGCGCGTGCGAGCATGCCCGCCACCGCCTCATGCTGAATCATGGCGGCGAGCCGGTCGGCGTCCTCCGGCCATGCCGGCCGCAGGGTCAGTCTCTTTGTCCGCGCGAACATCTTCGTCTCTCCTCGTCGCGTTGCACGGCCGCTGACACATCGGGATGACGTGTTCGCGACAAGCGGGGGAGGGAGCACGAAAAAAAAGGGAGCCGGGGTGACCCGTCTCCCTTTTTCGGTTGCCGCTTTACGCGGACCCGGGTCACCCTGGTGGGCAACCCGGCTGGTTACCCTGTTATTCGGCGGCGATCGCCGGCATCTCGACCGAGCAGAACTTGCGGCCCAGTTTGCCGACGCTGAACACGACACGGCCATCGACGAGCGAGAACAGCGTGTGGTCGGTGCCGATGCCGACATTGCGGCCCGGATAGAATTTCGTCCCGCGCTGACGCACGAGGATGTTGCCGGCGACGCATTCCTGCCCGCCGAACTTCTTCACGCCGAGACGACGGCCAGCCGAGTCACGACCGTTGCGCGAAGAACCGCCTGCTTTCTTATGTGCCATGAGAAGCTACTCCTTACGCCTGAGCGGCCGGGGCTTCGCCCGCGGTGTCCGCCTTGTGGTCACCGATCGCGACGATCTTCAGAATCGTGTGGCGCTGGCGATGGCCGTTCTTGCGACGATAGTTATGACGACGACGCTTCTTGAAGACGATGACCTTGTCGGCCTTCGCCTGAGCGACGATCTCTGCGGCGACGGTCAGGCCATCGACCGACTGCAGTTCGCCACCGGTGCCGGCGAGCAGAACATCGGCGAGGGTCACCGACTGGCCGGCTTCGCCGTCCATCTTCTCGACAACGATTCTGTCTCCGGCGGCGACGCGATATTGCTTGCCGCCCGTGCGCACGATAGCGAACATGGGCCTCATCACTTTCAAAATACCAATACCCGCCCGGACCGATGGCCCTGCGGAAAGAAGGGCCAGCTAGGCGAGGTGGGCGCGCCTGTCAACCGATCACGCGGTGAGTCGTGGTGGGCAATGTCACATTTCGTGATTGTTGCGCTGCGGCAACAGCGTAAACGCAATACCGCGCCGCCGGCCGATCACAGGCTTGTCGTGTCCCCGATCTGTCATAATGTGTCGGAGAAACCGCGGTAGGGTAGCCGTGAATTACCAAATGGGGGAATATCGTATGCGACCTACGCTTATCGCGCTGTTGTCGGTCACCGCGTCCACGCTGGCGCTCGCGCTGCCGGCCCAGGCGCAGGTGACGACCGCGCCGCCGGTCGCGCCCGAATCCGTCGAGCCGGCGGAACAGGCCGATCCGGGGCAGGAGATCATCGTCACCGGCAGCCGCATCGGCGGACGCACGCTGGCCGACAGCCCGGTGCCGGTCGACGTCATCGGCGGCGATACGCTGAACCAGGGCGGCTATACCGAAACGGCCAAGCTGCTGAACCAGCTCGTCCCCAGCTTCAATTTCCCGCAGCCGTCGCTGACCGACGGCACCGATTCGCTGCGCCCGGCGACGCTGCGCGGTCTGGCCCCCGACCAGACGCTGGTGCTGGTCAACGGCAAGCGGCGGCACCAGTCGGCGCTGCTCAACCTGAACGGGTCGGTCGGGCGCGGATCGTCGGCGGTCGACCTGAACGAGATCCCGCCGATCGCGATCGACCGGATCGAGGTGCTGCGCGACGGCGCGTCGTCGATCTACGGGTCCGACGCGATCGCCGGCGTCATCAACATCCAGCTGTCGCGCAAGGTCGGCGTGCGCGGATCGGTGACATACGGCCAGTACCGCACGAAGATGGACGGGGTGGAGGAAATCGCCGGCGTCGCCACGGGCGCGAACGGCCTGCCGGTCGTCGTCATTCCCGGCGCGAACAGCGGGGCCAACATCCTGCAGCTGAACCGCACCGGCGAGGACCGGGTCCGGCATGACGGCGACACGCTGACGCTGGCCAGCAGCATCGGCCTGCCGGTAGGCGAGGACGGCTATTTCGTGTTCACCAGCCAGTTCCGCGACCGCCAGGCGACGAACCGCTCCGGTCCGGATCCGCGCCGGCAATATGCGACGGTCGGCGACGCGCGCGAACTGACGATCAACCGCTACAACCACCGCTATGGCGACGGCGAGACGCAGGACCTGAACCTGTTCCTGAACGCCGGCTACACGCTGGGGCCGGTCGATCTGTATGCGTTCGGCAGCTACGGCATCCGCGACGGCAGCGGCGCGGGCTTCTTCCGCCGGTCCAATGACGCGCGCAACCGTAATTTCTCGGCCTCGACGACGACGTTCGTGCCCTATTATGCCGACGGATTCCTGCCGTTCATCGAAAGCGAGATCGAGGACGTGTCGGGCTCGGTCGGGGCCAAGACCGAGTTCGCCGACGGCTGGAACGCCGACCTGTCGGTCGTCTACGGCTCCAACCAGCTGCAATATACGACCGCCAACAGCCTGAACGTGTCGTTGGGCGCGGCCAGCCCGAACCTGTTCGATGCCGGTGGGCTGGCAGCCGGGCAGACCGTCGCCAATCTGGACATCAGCCACAAGTTCGACGTCGGTTTCGTCAAGTCGCTGGGCCTCGCCTTCGGTGGCGAATATCGCAACGAGAACTTCAAGATCACCGCCGGCGACGTCCCCAGCTATCAGAACGGGCCGTTCATCGCCAATGGCGCGCCCGGCGGCGCGCAGGTGTTCCCCGGCTTCCGCCCCGAAAACCAGGTCGACGTGTCGCGCAACAGCTATGCCGCCTATCTGGAGGTCGACAGCGACATCACCGACGCGCTGACGGTGCAGGCGGCGGGACGGTACGAACATTACAGCGATTTCGGCGACACGGTGAACGGCAAGCTGGCCGGCCGGTTGCAGCTGTTCGCGGGCGTCGCGTTGCGCGGGTCGATCTCGACCGGCTTCCGCGCGCCGAGCCTTGCCCAGCAATATTTCGCGACGACCTCGACCAACAACGTCAACGGGACGCTGATCGACATCCTGACGGTGCCGGTGTCGGCCCCGGTCGCGGTGGCGCTGGGGTCCAAGCCGCTGACCGCTGAAAAGGCGACCAACTTCGGCGGCGGCATCACGGTCGACCCGATCCCCGGGTTCAGCGTGACCGCCGATTACTACAACATCAAGATCCGCGACCGGGTGGTGCTGACCGAAAACCTGCAAGGGGCGGCGGTCACCACCCTGCTGGCGTCGTCGGGCATCACGGGGGTGAGTTCGGCGCGGTTCTTCGTCAACGGCGTCGATACCAAGACGCAAGGGGTGGACGTGATCGGCACCTACCGCGTGCCGGAGTTCGGGGCGGGGACGTTCCGCCTGACCGCCGGGTTCAACTATAACGAACAGTCGATCACCGGCCGTGCGGTCCTGCCGTCGCTGTCGGGGCTGACGCTGTTCGGGCGGACCGAATCCTATCGCCTGACGCTGGGCCAGCCCAAGACCAAGATCAATCTGGCGCTCGACTGGGATCTGGGCATCGTGTCGGCCACCGCGCGGACCAACCGCTATGGGCAGGTGTTCATCGCCGGCAGTTCGACCAATCTTGCGCTGGCGCCGGGGGCCGGGGCTGGTGATTTCTACCTCTCGCCGAAATGGGTGACCGATGCCGAGATCCGCATCAAGCCGATGAAGGCGCTAGAACTGGCGATCGGTGCGGACAATCTGTTCGATGTCTATCCCGACACCACGCCGATCGGCGGCGCGTTCGGCACCAACGGGTATTTCCTGCCCTATTCCAGCCAGTCGCCGTTCGGCTTCAACGGCCGGTTCCTGTACGCGCGGGCTTCGGTCGGCTTCTGACGTGGCGGAAGGGACGGCGCGTGGCGAACGTGTCGTCCCTTTCCCTTGCGCTGTCCGTGGGGATGAGCGGGGAGGGCCTTAGTGGCGGTGGTTCGCCCGCAACTGGTAGCGGCCATCGGTAAAGCCGGTGAACAGGCCGGGAATGGCCGGATGATCGACCGGTTCGTCGCTGTCGTCGACGATCAGGTTCTGTTGGCTGACATAGGCGACATAGCTCGACTCCGCGTTTTCGGCGAGCAGGTGGTAGAAGGGCTGGTCTTTTTCCGGGCGGATCGCAGCGGGAATCGAATCATACCATTCGTCGCTGTTGGCAAAGACGGGGTCGACGTCAAAGATCACCCCGCGAAAGTCGAACAGGCGGTGGCGCACGACATCGCCGATCGAAAAGCGGGCGTGCAGGACAGGCGGCGCGTCGACACCGTTGCGCGCGGCAAGGTCGGGCAGGTCATGGCGGGGCATGCCGACAATCTAGTGGTTATTTTGCAGCGCACAAGCACGGGGACTTGTGCCGCCCGAATGACTGGGTTAGAGGCGCGCCCTCGACCGACTGGTCCTGTCCTTTTCGGGCATGGCCGTCCTTCTGCGGAGAGGTGGCAGAGTGGTCGAATGTACCGCACTCGAAATGCGGCGTGCCCTCACGGGTACCGTGGGTTCGAATCCCACCCTCTCCGCCATTTTCCTTTTCAAGCGATAGTCCGTCAGCCGGCACCGCGTCGTTGCCTTGATAACGAGTGGGCCGTGATAACGATCGGGCTGCGATACCTCGACGCGCATCGTCCAGCCTCGCCGGTCCAGGGACATGGCGCGGGAAGGGGCCGTCTCTGATGATCTGGATCGGGCCGGATCGCGCGACCGCTCGCGCCGATGACGTGCCAAGCTCCGGTACAGGGCCGGACGATCCACACGGCTGTTGTTCGGACGACAGTCGGGCACGGGACGGATCGGGCGTTAAGCGGGCCATGCTTTGGTCGTTACCATGACATGCTGACTATACCTCCTCCGTCAAATCTGCGCACGCGGATCACGCCGACCCTGCTGGAGCGGCCTGTCGCGAGTCTGATCCCGCAAGACGGCAGCGGGGCATCCGACCGTGCCGGCGCGCGCGCAAAGGCGGGCGCGGGTCTGACCGGCGCCGCCGGGCCGGCAAAAGCCGGGACGTCGGACGGCGGTACATCACCCGAAGCGTCGGTCCAGAACACGCGCAAGACGATCGTCGACCAGCGTACGACCGACGCAGGATCCATGCGGATCACGGTCGTCGCCTATAGCGACGGTTCCTCCGAAACGCTGCGCGAGATCAAGAACACCGACGACCTGTCGCGGGCGATCCCGCAACGCGAACGACCTGCGTCGCTGTCCGACAAGGGCATGATCGTCGATATGCTCGGCTGAATGGTGGAGCCGGACTGGCGTGGCCGGGTCGCCCGCTCCACGATCGGCCGCTTACGGGACGGACCGGCCTTCAGGGTTCTGCACCCGATGCTGGTTGGATCCTTAGTCATCGCGGATTACGCCCGGCATATGCCACGCCGTAAGGCCGTGCGCCGGATCAGGCGATGCATGGCCCGCGTGCGGCATCGGCGGTCCGGGGCGTCATGGCGTGCGGTCGAACATGCCCAGCGCACGAAGCCAGGGCTCCATCAGCTCCGGCCAGCGGGCAAGGGCGGGGTCTGAGCCGCCAAGCCCGCTGCCGTGCCGGCCGAGCGCGAATATGTGCAGTTCGACCGGTACGCGCCGCGACTGCAAGGCGTCGTAGAATCGCGTGATGCCCCGGGCGTCGACGATCGGATCGTTGCTGGTATGAAAGATGAAGACGGGTGGCATGGCGGCCGTCACCGATCGCGTCGGCCTATACTGTTCATAGGCCCTGGGGTCGCACGCGCCGCCGGCGAAGGTGCAATAGGGCGACCGGCCCTTGGCGTCGATCGCGGTTCCCTCCAGCCACGGATAGCCGAGCACGAGGAAGTCGGGCCGGCTGCTCGCGCGTTCGACGGGATCGGACGACGTCGGCTGGCCCGGCGACGCGGTTGCGGCAGTCGTTGCCGCGAGATGCCCGCCGGCGGAAAAGCCGATCATGCCGATGCGCGTCGGATCCAGGCCGAGCCGTGTGGCGTTCGCGCGGGCGAACCGGATCGCCCGCGCCCCGTCGAGCAGCGGGATCGGCAGGCGCGCGGTCGGTCCGATCCGATATTTCAGGACGAATGCGGTGATCCCGCGCGAGGCGAACCAGTCCGCGACCTGCCTGCCCTCGATGTTGCCCGCCAGTTCGACATAGCCGCCACCCGGCGCGACGATGACCGCCGCGCCGTTGGCCTGTCCGCGCTGCGGCCGGACGATGGTCACGGTCGGGGTCTGACCCGCGCTGTCGTCGGTCGCGCCGGCGGCACGGCCGGGCCACAGGCGGACGGTTTCGGTTTCGAGGAAGGGGTCGGCGATCAAGGCGACCGGATGGCCGGGTGACGCCGCGCCGGGTCGTTCGTCGCCGGCCATCGCCGCGCTGCCGAAAAAGGCCAGGGCCAGCCAGAGCGGCCTGATGCGTTTCATCCTTCGTCCCCCGATTGCGCGGTATCACCATGCGGCCACGTCGGCGTGGATCCGCTCCCCATCACCGAACGACGCGGTTTCCGGCATCGACCCGCAACGTCGCGATCGTGCCGGCCAGCATCAGCGCCCCCGCGACGTACAGCATCCCGCGCGCATCGCCGCCCAGCAGCGGACGGTAGAACAGCGGCACGGTGAGGCTCTCTATCATCATCGGGACGACGATGAACATGTTGAAGATGCCCATATAGATGCCGAACCGCGCCGGCGGCACGGTATCGGTGAGCATGACATAGGGATTGCCCATCATGCTTGCCCAGCCGATGCCGATGCCGATCATCGGCAGGTACAGCCAGCCTTCGACGGCGATGCTCGGAATCGCCAGCATCGCCGCGCCGGATGCCGCAAGGCACGCGGCATGGACGACGCGTGCGCCGTAACGCCGCGTGATCGGCACCATCGCGAGCGCGCCCACGAACGCGACCGCGTTGTAGAAGGCACCCACCTGGCCGACCGTCAGTGCGGCGTCGCGAAACCCCTGGCTTGCTGGATCGGCGGTGCCGTGCAGCGACCGGGCGAGCGCGAATGCGATGAACTGCCAATAGGCGAACATCGCATACCATTGGCACAGCATCGCGACCCCAAGCTGCCGCATCGGCTTGGGCATGTCGCGGATCGCCGCGACGACGTCGCGCAATGCTCCGCCAAGAGTCAGCGTGTCGGCGTTCATTGCCGCGCGTTCTTCGGGCGTCAGCGGCAGTTCGGGCACGCGCAGGACCGACCACAGGATCGTCGACAGCGACAGGATCGCCCCGACGACGAACGCGATCCGGGTGATGTCGGGAATGCCGTTCGCGTCCACCGCGTCCTTGTCCATGCCCCACCAAACGAGCAGCGACGGTGACAGGTACGACAGCGTCTGGGCAAGCCCGGTAAAGGCGGCCTGCGTCAGGAACCCGGTCGGTCGCTGATCCTCCGACAGCCGGTCGCCGACATAGGCGCGATAGGGTTCCATGGTGACGTTGTTGGCGGCGTCGAGGATCCACAACAGGCTGGCCGCAACCCACAGCGTCGGGCTGTACGGCATCGCCAGCAGGCACAGGCTGCACAGCACAGCACCGACCAGGAAATACGGCGTCCGCCGGCCGAGGCGACTGGTGGTCTTGTCGGACAACGCGCCGATCAGCGGCTGGACGAGCAGCCCGGTCATCGGTCCCGCCAGCCACAGCAGCGGCAGCGATGCCTCGTCAGCGCCGAGATAGCCGTAGATCGGCGCCATGTTCGCCTGTTGCAGCCCGAACGAGAATTGCAACCCGAGGAACCCCAGGTTCATCTCGATGATGCGCGCCAGTGACAGCCGGGGTTTCATGCGTCTGCTCCCGACAACCAGATGACCTGCCATGGTTCGAGGATTGCGGGGGCAGGCTGCCCGGTCAGGCGGTCGACCCCGCCGCCGGCGACCGGCACGGGCCGGGCCGAGAAGTTGAGGAACACGCGGTCCTTGCCGCAGCCGATCCCCAGCAGTGCCGCAAAGGCCGCGTCCGATGCGAGACATGTCGGCGACCCCGCACCGCCGCTGGCGATCCTCGCCGCGCGCAAACGGGCGAGATCGCCGGATATCCGGGCGGCATCGGTGCCATCCAGCGACGACCAGTCCATCGCCGGGCGGTGCACCCAGCGACCTTCATGCGCCTTGTCGGGGTCGGTGCGGTAGCTCTGGTCGTTCGTCATGCCGGCCTCGTCGCCCATATAGGTCGTTGCAAGGCCACCGCTGGCGATCGCAAGGGCATTCAGCAGCATGATCCGGCGCAGCGCGTCCTCACGCTCGGCCTCGGTGCCGGCGATTTCCAGGCCGGCGAGCGAGGCGAACGTGCCGTTGGTCCCGTGAAGCACCGACCCATCCGACTGGAACGGCTCGCCACGCGCCCAGCTGTCGCCGGCTCCTTCGAGGAAGCGGGCGGCAACCGTCAGCCGGTCTTCGGGGGCGGCGTCGATTCCGCGCAGATCGCCGAGCACCGCACCCCAGCCGATATCGTCGTGACACCGTGCATAGGTCAGCCAGTTGGCACCGCGCGGCAGACCGCCGCTGGCAGCGACGATCGCCGCGGGCAGCGCCGCCGACTGTTCGGCCAGCGCGACCCAGCCCGCCACCATCAGCGAATTATTGTAGACCAGATGACATTCGGGTTCGAACCCGTCGCCGTCATCCGCCCCGAAATAGGGCGGCACGAACGCCGTCGGCACAATCGCCTCCGCCTTCAGCAGCGTCGCCGGCGCGACGATATCGAGCGCGGCCCGGAGCGCCCGCACGATATGGTGCGCCTGAGGCAGGTTGCGACAATCGGTCCCCGCCTGTTTCCAGAGGAACGCGGTGGAATCGAGGCGGAACGCCTCGAATCCGTGATTGGCGAGCCGCAGCATCGTGTCGATCATCGCCAACATGACCTCTGGATTCGCCCAGTTCAGATCCCACTGGAACGGGTAGAAGGTCGTCCATACGCTGCCGCCCATCGCGGGCACGACGGTGAAGTTGCCCGGCGCGGTCGTCGGGAACACCTGTGGCAACAGGGCCTCGCGCGCTGCCGCCTCGGCCTCGTCGACCACGATGTAGAAATCGCGATAGTGCGGATCGCCCGCCCTGGCGGCCAGCGCCCAGACGTGATCGTCCGCGGTATGGTTGAGCGCCAGGTCGACACACAGGCTGATGCGGCTCGCGCGCAACCTGTCGCACAGCGCCTCGACCTCGGCCATCGTGCCGAGCGCGGGTTCGACGCTGAGATAGTCCGCCACCGCGAAGCCGCCGTCGCTGTCGCCGGCGCGGGCCTTGAGCAGCGCGAGCAGATGCAGATAGCGGACGCCCAGCGTTTCGAGATGATCGACATGCGCGGTCAGGCCGGTCACGGTATCGGCGAACCGATCGACATAGGTCGAATAGCCGATCATGTCGGGCGCGACGAACCAGTCCGGGTCGGCGATCCGGGCGTTGTCCAATCCCTGCATCACCGCCGGCCGTGTCGCCATCCGCTCGCGCAACATCGCCTCGATCCGCGACCACAGCGCGTCGAGATCGTGATCCGCGCCGTACAATCGCGCGATCTGCCGGCGCAGCGTCGCGCCGTGGCGGTTCAGGCGATCGTCGAAATCCGGGTGGGCGGAATGGTCGTGCGCCATGACGGTCAGAACGCCCGCAGAAGGATGGCGCCGTGACGCGGGACGGTGGTCGTGTAGCTCGGCCGGACCGGCAGGTCGGCGCCGCGCCATACGTCGCGGAGCATTTTCGGCTGCGCGACGCCGACCGCGCCGCCCCAGCGCACCGTCATCGCGGCCGGGGCGTCGCCCCGGTTGAACAGGGCGACCGCGGTCGATCCGTCGGCGAGACGCTTGGTCCAGATCTCGGTCTTGCCGTCCTGCGAGACGCGCCGGCCCTGAATGCCGAGCGGATCCTGGTCGATCGCGATGACCTCGCGATTGGCGACCAGCGCCTTGGTGGCAGGCGTCATCGTGCGCAGGTCGTTGCCGAGGATGATCGGCGATGCGGCCATCGTCCACAATGTGTAGTGCGTCCGATATTCCTCGGGCGTCAGCCCGTCGATGCCGACCAGCATCATGTCGGCGTCGTTCCAGGCGCTCGGCCCAGCATGCGCCGCGTTGCCGTTATGATCGAAACGGAAATCGATCGCGTGCCACAGATCGCCTTCGATGCTGTCACCGCCGGTCCGCCACAAATGGCCGCCGACGCGGTTGCCCCAGCTGCCGACGTCGAACAGGCCGTACTGACACAGGCTGTAGACGATCGCCCGACCGGTTTCGGCAAGCGCGTCGCCCATCTTCTGGTACTGCGCCTGCATCTCCGTCTTGGTGTCGTAGATGTTGGACGCGCTGCACCAGTCGTATTTCAGCAGGTCGACGCCCCATGCGGCATAGGTCTTCGCATCCTGTTTCTCATGGCCGTGGCTGCCGATGTACCCGGTGCAGGTGACCGGTCCCGGCGAACTGTAGATGCCGACCTTCAGGCCGCGTGCATGGATATAGTCGACCAGTCCCTTCATGTCGGGGAACTTGGCGTTGGGATGCAGCACGCCCGCCGCATCGCGCTTGCCCTGCCAGCCGTCGTCGATCGTGACATAGCGATACCCGGCGTCGCGCAGACCGGTGGCAACGAGCCGGTCGGCCATCGCGCGCACCGCGGCGTCGTCGACCGCCTCGCGGAAGACGTTCCAGCTGTTCCAGCCCATCGGCGGGGTCGGTGCCAGGTTCTTCACGCCGACGTCGTGCAGCGCGGGCAGGGGGAGCTTGGTCATGTTGTCGGGGCGCGGTGCATCGCGTTCGACCGTCGCCAGTTCGGCGGGCGTCACGCGCCGCGCGAGGAAGGGGGCAACGCCGACCACCTCGTCGCCGATCCAGACATCGAGGAAGCGGCCGCCCGCAGACAGTTTTGCGCGCATCTTCACGAAGGGCGGCTTGCCGGTCAGGTCGAAGGCGAAGCCGTCGGGCCGCGCGACCATGTTCGCGATCGGATAGACCCAGCCATTGAAGCGGAACTCGCCCGTCACCGTCCTGCCATCGCTCGACAGGACGAACGACCGGGGGATGCCGCCGATGGCGACCGACCCCGGCGTCCGGCGGGGAACGACCAGCCAACTGCCGTCGAGGCTTGCCAGCGGCTGTGGCGTTGCCGCCGCCTGCGCCACGGCAGGCGACATGCCCATCGGCGCTGTGACGCCGATCAGTCCGCCGACCGCCGCGATACCGATCGCGCCAAGCACCTTACGCATACGCATCCCTGTCATCCCCTGTTGATCGGCCGGTCGCAGCACCCGCTCGTGGATGCCGCGACCCGCCGCCGTGACCTGCCGCCGTCGTCAGAACCGAAGGGCGATCGTCGCACTGATGTTGCGGCCCGGAAAGGCGCGTGCGGTGTTGATGCCGCTGGTCGGCAGCGTGTCGGTCGACTGGCCGAGTTCGGTGATCGCCAGCGTGTTGAAGATGTTCTGCGCGTTGACCGACAGGCGCAGGGCCGGGGTGACCGCGAACGACGCGAACGCGCCGGTCAGGACATAGCCCGGGATCTTCAGCTGGTTGAGGTCCGACGCATAGGACGAGGTCGTGCCGATGATATTCGCCCCGATCGAGAAACGATCCAGCTCGATCGACGGCGATGCCTGGAAGATCAGCGCCGCCTGACGGTACGGCGTGTTGCCGTTGAAGGCCGGCGTCACTTCGCTTTCGGTGATCCGCGCATGCGTATAGGTCGCGCCGCCGGTCAGGTGGAACACGTCGTAATCCAGCCCGGCTTCAAGCTCGAGTCCGTAGGACCGGTACTTGTTGCTGATGAGCATCTGGCGCGGGATGACGATCTCGTTCGTCTCGGCCGTCGTCGCGCGGAATGCGGTGACGTTGGCAAAGAACGGACCCGCGCGATACTTCACGCCGGCTTCCTGCTGGTTGACGAAGTTCACCGCGATCTCGTCGGCGATGCTGCCATCGGTGCGGACGCCGCCGCCGAACAGCACGCGATCCGCGTTGAAGCGCGCGCCGCGGCTGACGCGGGCAAACATCGCCAGATCGGTCTGGATCTCGTAATTGGCACCGATCGACCAGGTGAAGTAGGACTTGCGGTAGTTCACCGACTGGGCCGCCGCGAGATTGACCACCGGCACCGCACGCTCGACGTTCTGGATGACGCCGTCCTGATTGACGTCGATCGTGCTCAGCCCGGTGTTGGTGGCGTAGATACCATCCGCCTTCGAGCTGTTCCAGCGCACGCTGCCGTCGATGTTCAGCCGGCCGGTCTTCCACGTCGCGGCGAGATAGGGCGCGTCGATGGTGTAGTCGACGTCATAGAATCGCTGGCAGCAATTGCCGAACACCGGTTCGCCATACGCGATCAGGCCGTTCTGGGTGACCGGCTGTCCGGCGGCGTTGAAGACGTCGAGCAGGGCGGGCCTGTTGCCGCTGACTTCCTGCAGATAGCTGTTCCAGTGCCAGTCCATCTTGACCGCCTGGCGCGACTTGAAATAGCCCAGCGTTACCGAACCCGACCCGAGCGACCCGCCATCGACTTCCTTGGCCAGCGTCAGCACGTTGGTGATGTTGGTGAAATCGTCGAGCGTCACGTTGAACAGCAGCGCGTTGGTCGCAAGGCCGTTGCCGTTGAGTGTCGCCGGGTTGGCGATCGTCTGACCGGCATTGGGGCCGTTCGCATAGCGCAGCGTCGCACCGGCACCGCCCAGCGAGGATGCGAACGACGCCGCGGTCTGGACATTGGCCGCGTAGGGCGTGGTGAAGCCACCGGAGTTCTTGGCATAGTTGAACTTGTCGTCGATGTTCCAGCCACCGCCCAGGTCAAACGACGCCTCGCCACCGATCGCGCGGGCCTTGGTGCGATAGCCGTCGGCCACGTCGGTGCGGATGCGCTGGCCGTTCGCGCCGATCGCCAGATCGGAACGGAAATACGGCGACTGGAGCGGATCCTTCCTCGCGTCGAAGCCGGGCAGGTTGCTGAACTTGGGATCGCTGTTGGTGCCGGTGTTGCGGATCGGCACGGGGATATAGGCCGGCGCGCGGTCGTCGAGAAACTTGCCGGTGATCCGCAGGAAACCGTTGGCGAAATTGCGCGTGATGTTGGCCTTGATCTGGCCACCCTTCTCGGCGTTGTAGCCGATCTTCTTCACACCGTCGCCGATCCGGTAGAATCCGCCGATATGAAAGTTCCAGTCGTCGCCGATCGGCGCGCCGTAATCGGCGTCGATGCGCGTGCGATCGAAATCGAGGCCCCGGGTCAGCGCGACGTTGCCGCCCGCGGTCTTGCCGGTCTTGCTGATGAAGTTGATGATCGCGCCCGGCGCATTGCTCGTGAACGTCGATGCCGAACCGCCGCGCACGACTTCGACGCGCTGCACGTTGTTGTCGGGCCGGACAAAGGCGTCGGCGGTCGCGAAGGCGATGTCACCGAAGTTGAGAACGGGCAGGCCGTCCTCCTGGAACTGGACGAACTTGGCGCCGCCGCTGGCAACGGGCAGGCCGCGCACGGCGATGTTGGCATTGCCTTCGCCACCCGAGGCCTCCGACCGGAGGCCGGGCACGTTGCGGATCAGATCGGCGCTGCCCAGTGGTGCCGCGCGCGCGATCTGGGTGGCGTCCAGCGCGCTGACCGAGATGCTGGTCGTCAGGCGGCGTTCGGGGCGGGAAGTGCCGGTGACGACGATGTCGTTGGCGCGATCGTTCGGGTCATTCGCCGGATCGGCGGCGGCGTCGCCCGGTGCCGTATCGGCCTGGGGCGTGGCCTGCGCCGGTGCGGTCTGCGCCGAAGCGACGAACGGCTGGAATGCCGCCAGCGTGACGCCAGCAAGCCAAAACGATGCCTTCCTCATGGAACCCCTCCTGAATCAACCGCCGTGATCGACAGCCTGTTTATCTGTTTGTCGTGTCACTATGCAGACGATTGCAGGCCATTGCAACAAACGATTGCAAAGGCCGCGCAATGTGCATTCATACGGTCTCGCGATGGTTATAAAACCTAGCAAAAACAGATGCCTGGAGTTCAGGCTGAATCGCGCACCACAAGCTCGGGCGTCATGATGACCGACGGCGCATCCGCCCCCGGCATCTCCGCCCCCTGCATCCGCGCGAACAACGCGCGAATCATTTCGGCGGCACCACGTTCGACATCCTGACGGATCGTCGTCAGCCGCGGAATGATCTGGCTGGCAAGCGGCAGGTCGTCGAACCCGACCACGGGAACATCGCCCGGCACGGCGATGCCGCGATCGGCCAGCACCCGCACGCTGCGCATCGCGATGACGTCCGATGCCGCAGCGATGCCGTCTATCCTGCCCGACAGTCGATCAAGGTGATCCGAAATCTCCGCTGCCATCACATCGGACGCCAGATGGGTATCGCACTGGACAGGGTCGGCGATGTCCGCCTCCCGAGCCGCCTGGATCAGCCCATCGTAACGGTGAGCCAGTTCCAGCGTCCGGATTTCGCCGAAGAACGCCAGTTGCCGACAGCCCCGCTCGATCAGCCGTCGTCCCGCCAGCAGGCCGCCCAGCCTGTTGTCGACACCGACCGCGCAGTGATGCTGGCCATCGACATGATCGCCCCAGACCACCAGCGGGCGATAGCGCGCCGCAACCCGTTCGATCGCGTCGAACTGGTCCGACTGGCCGATCAGGAGCACGCCGTCGAGCATGCCGGAATCGACGATGCGCTCCAGCCAGTCGTGCGCGTCGGGAATGACGCGGGAGAGCATGATGTCGTAGCCGCCCTCAGTCAGGGCATCGGCGAGATGACCGAGGATAGTCATGAAGAACGGGTCGGACAGATGCTGGCGGCGCTCGTGGCCGAGTGGAACGACGACCCCGACGACATGCGTCTTCTGCGTGCGAAGGCGGCTGGCCATCTGGTTGGGCCGAAATCCATGCTCGTCGGCCAGCGCCTGGATCCGCGCGCGCGTCTCGGCATTCACCAGCGGATTGTCCGCAAGCGCGCGCGATACGGTTCCCGCGTGGACACCCGCCAGTCGCGCGATGTCGCTGATGGTGCGCGGTCGGGTGGACTCGTGCCGGTTACCGTCTGGGGTGATGTCGCTCATGGGCCTGTATATGGCCGTCCGCAGACACCGGGCAAATGCAATGCGCCATCGCGATCATCGCGGGGCAGGCGCGGCACCCGGGAGGCGGCGGGGCATATCGGCGTGGCCGTCCGCCCGTGTCAGCCATCGGCGGCACGAAGGGGAAAGATCAGCAGGGTCGACGTCGCCGACGCGCATAGCCGGCCTTGCGCATCGATCAGCCTTGCTTCCGAAAAGCCGACACGCCGCCCGATGGATATGATCTTGCCTTCGGCCCGGACGGGACCGCTCGTGTCGGTCAGCGCCCGGTGATACGATACCTTGAGTTCCAGCGTCGTAAAGCCCTGTCCTGGGGGCAGGCTGGAATGGACGGCGCATCCGCAGGCGCTGTCCAACAGGGTCGCGGCATAGCCGCCATGCACCGATCCGATGGGATTGAAGACCCTGCGCGACGGCGACCCTTCGAAGACGACGCGACCGCGCTCCAGTTCGACCAGCGCGAACTCCAGCGTATCGCCGATCGGCGGATTGCGGTTGCTCGCCATCAGAGCCGCCAGCTGGTCGTGGCCATCAAGGTCCACATGGTCGGTCAATATGTTCATGCGCGGGCATCTCCTTTCTGATCTGGCCCATCCTGATCCGGCCCACCCCGATCTGGCTGTACCGCGGGTCGCGCCGCCGCGATCCATGCCCGGGTTTCCCGCAACACCTCGTCCGACAGGGCGCTGTCGTCGATGGCGCGTGACAGCACGACGGCACCGACCATCGCCGCCCACCGGCCGATCGCCGCCTGGCGTCGTTCGGCTTCGTCATCACCCGGCAGACCGCGCGCGAGGTGGCCGATATGCGCATCCAGCCCGCGCGCCATGGCGGTACGCGCCTCTGGCGTCTGGTGCCGCATCAATCCGGCAAGGCTGGCCATCGGGCATCCCCGGTCCGGATTTTCCCGGTGCAGCGGCGACAGATAGGCGTCTGTCCATGCATCAATGTCGGTCATGCCGGCGCTCTCCCCCGCCAGCGTATCGGCGATCGTCGCGGCGATCAGCGCGTCCTTGGACGCGAAGTGGCCGTAAAAGCCGCCATGCGTCTGCCCGGCCGCCTTCATGACGTCGGCGACCGTCACCGCGGCGAATCCGCGATCGCGAAACAGCCGGCTGGCCTCCTGGAGGATGCGGCGACGGTTCTCCACCATCTGCTCGCGACTGACCTTCATCGAAATAATCTCCGTCTGACCGTTGACGTTTCATGATGGCTATCACATTTAGCAATTCATGATGACTGTCATCAATATAACGCTGCGTTTCGAAAGGGCAATCCGATGACCAAGCCTGCCGTTCTCATTACCGGTGCCTCCACCGGCATCGGTGCCACCTATGCCGATCGCTTCGCCCGCCGTGGCCATGACCTGGTTCTGGTGGCGCGCGATGCCGACCGTCTCGCGGCGCTGGCGGCGAAGCTGAACGGGGAGACGGGGGTCGCGGTCGATGTGCTGCAAGCCGACCTGACGCGCCTCGACCAGATGGCCGTCGTCGAGGCGCGGTTGCGCGACGACGATCGCATCGGGATTCTCATCAACAACGCGGGTGCCGGGTTGGGGGGCAGCTTCGTCGACCAGCCGACCGAGGCCGTCGACCGCCTGATCGCGCTCAACACCACCTCGGTCGCACGGCTTGCGAGCGCGGTGGCACCGCGCCTTGCCGCACGCGGGGATGGTGCCATCATCAATATCGGCTCGGTCGTGGGGCTGGCGCCGGAATATGGCATGAGCGTCTATGGTGCGACCAAGGCGTTCGTGCTGTTCCTGTCACAGGGACTGGCCATCGAACTGGGGCCGAAGGGCGTCTATGTGCAGGCCGTCCTGCCAGCCGCGACCCGCACCGAGCTTTGGGGCCGCGCCGGTGCCGACGAGGCGTCGCTGCCGCCGATGATGGAGGTCGGCGACATGGTCGACGCGGCGCTTGCCGGCTACGACGCGCGCGAACCGGTGACGATCCCGCCGCTGCACGATGGCGGCCTGTGGGATGCATTCCAGGATGCGCGACGGTCGATGTTGCCGGGCTTTGGCGAGATCCACCCCGCACCGCGCTACACCGCCTGATCGTCTCCAGACGCGCCATCCGAAAGAATACGCAAAATGTCCGAATCCAGCCTTTTCTCGTCTTATGATCTGGGATCCATCACGCTTGCCAACCGCCTGGTCATGGCACCGCTGACCCGCAACCGCGCCGGTGCCGGCCTGGTGCCGACCGACCTGATGGCGGAATATTACGGCCAGCGCGCCTCGGCGGGCCTTATCATCACCGAGGCATCGCAGGTGTCGCGACAGGGACAGGGGTATCAGGATACGCCGGGCATCTACACCGACGCGCAGGTTGCGGGCTGGCGCACGGTGACCGATGCGGTCCATGCGAAGGGCGGGAAGATCTATCTGCAGCTCTGGCATGTCGGTCGCGTCAGCCATGTCGACCTGCAGGAGAACGGTGCGGCTCCCGTCGCGCCCTCGGCCATCCGGGCCGAAACCAAGACGGTGGTCAACAACGGCTTCGTCGATGTTTCCGAACCGCGCGCGCTCGGCCTGGATGAAATACCGGGCATCGTCGACGATTTCCGCCGGGGCGCGGCCAACGCGATCGCGGCGGGCTTCGACGGGGTCGAGGTGCACGGCGCGAACGGCTATCTGCTCGACCAGTTCGCCAAGGACGGCGCGAACCATCGCACCGATGCCTATGGCGGCAGCATCGCGAACCGCGCCCGCCTGATGATCGCGGTGACCGCGGCGGTCGCCGATGCGGTCGGGCCGGCGCGCACCGGCATCCGCCTGTCGCCCGTTTCGCCCGCCAACGGTATCGCGACCAGCGATCCGCAACCGCTGTTCGACCATATCGTGGAGCAGCTCGACGCGCTCGGCATCGCCTATATCCATGTCGTGGAGGGCGCGACCGGCGGCCCGCGCGATGCCGCGCCGTTCGACTATGCCGCGCTGCGCAGCCGTTTCCGTGGTGCCTACATCGCCAATAACGGGTTCGACCAGACGTTTGCCGAAGCGCATCTGGCGGACGGCAAGGCCGACCTGATCGCGTTCGGCCGCCCCTTCATCGCCAATCCCGACCTGGTCGAGCGCATGAAGACGGGCGCGCCACTGGCGCAGGTCGATCCGCAGACGCTCTATGGTGGTGGCGCCAGGGGCTATACCGATTATCCTGTCGCGGCGGCCACGCAGGAGAGCGCAGCATGAAGGCTTACCAACTCGAACGGTACGGCAAGGGGCAGCGGCTGGCCCTGACCGAACTGCCCGATCCCGTGCCCGCGTCCGGCGAGGTGCTGGTCGAGATCCATGCGACGGCGATCAACCAGCTCGACGGCAAGATCCGCGACGGCGCGTTCAAGCCGATCCTGCCGTACAAACCGCCCGTGATCCTTGGCCATGATCTGGCCGGCATCGTGACGGCCGTCGGTGCGAACGTACGCCGCTTCAAGGTCGGCGATGCGGTCTATGCCCGTCCGCGCGACGGACGGATCGGCACCTTCGCCGAACGCATCGCCGTCAACGAGGCGGACGTGGCCGCCAAGCCCGCCGGCCTGTCGATGGCGGAGGCGGCCTCCATCCCGCTCGTCGGTCTGACCGCATGGCAGGTGCTGGTCGAACGCGCCGGCCTGAAACGCGGCCAGAAGATCCTGATCCACGCCGGCACGGGCGGCGTCGGCACGATCGCGATCCAGCTTGCCAGGCATCTGGGCGCGACGGTCGCGACCACGGCGAGCGCGGCCAACGCCGACCTGGTCAAACGCCTCGGTGCCGACGTCGTCATTGATTACAGGACGCAGGATTTCTCCGAACTGCTGTCCGGCTACGACGTCGTCCTCAACAGCCTGGATGGCAAGACGCTGGAGAAGTCGCTCAAGGTCTTGAAGCCGGGTGGCAAGCTGATCTCGATATCGGGACCGCCCGACCCGGCCTTTGCCACGGCGCAGGGGCTGAACCCGGTGATACGGCTGGTCCTGCGCCTGATGAGCGCCGGAATCCGGCGCAAGGCGAAGCGTCACGGCGTCGACTATTCGTTCCTGTTCATGCAGGCGGATGGCGGACAGCTGGGCCAGCTCGGCGCACTGATCGACCAGGGTACGATCAAGCCTGTCGTCGATCGCATCTTTCCGTTCGAAAACCTGAACGACGCGGTGGACCATGTCGATTCCGGCCGCGCCAAGGGCAAGGTCGTCGTGACACTACGCCAATCCGCGTCCGCCCGTTAATCCAAGGATCCCGCGATGACTGAGACGCAATCGGCCCGTGGTGGCTGGTCCACCGTCGCCACCCGCACGGTGGCGGCAGCGGGAACCCGCCTTGCCTATCGACAGCTTGGTGCGGGGCGCGGCGTTCCCGTCGTGCTGCTCAACCACTGGGGGGCGAACCTCGACAATTTCGATCCGTCGATTGTCGAGGCGCTGGCCGCCGGGCGGCCGGTGTTTGCGTTCAACTATCGCGGGGTCGGTGCCTCGGCCGGCGATGCGCCGGTCACGGTCCCGGACATGGCGGACGACATGCTCGCGGCGATCCGGGCGCTCGGGCTGGACAGGATCGACCTGATCGGATTTTCGCTCGGGGGTTTCGTCGCGCAGGACATGACGTTGAAGGCACCCGACCTGATCCGCCGGCTGATCCTGGCCGGTACCGGGCCGGCGGGCGGCGACGGCATCGCGAACGTCGGTTCGGTATCCTGGCCGCTGATCGTCAAGGGCATGCTGACGTTCCGCGACCCGAAGACGTTCCTGTTCTTCACGGGCAGCAAGACCGGCCGTGACGCGGCCAAAGCGTTCCTCGCGCGCCTGAAGATCCGCAAGGTCGACCGCGACGCCACCGTCACGCCCACGGTCTTCCTGCGCCAGCTCAAGGCGATCAGGTCCTGGGGGACTCAGCCGCCGCAGGATCTGGGCGTCATCCGCCAGCCGGTGCTCGTCGCCAATGGAGACCACGACATCATGGTTCCCAGCGAAAACTCGCGGGATCTCGCGCGCCGCATCCCGGGGGCCGACCTCGTCCTGTATCCCGATGCGGGGCATGGCGGCATCTTCCAGTACCACGACCTTTTCGCCGACCGGGCGATCGCGTTCCTCGACGCCTGAACCCTTCGTCCGCCTCCGTTCCGAAAGACCGTCGCGATGCCCGCCCTATTTCAACGCAACACCCGCCCGCGTTTGTTCGATGCGATCACGCGTCGCTCCCACATCAGCGCATCGGCCTGAACGATGGCTGATACCGCCACGATGCCGGGCAATCCGCTGGCGCAGCCGCTGACACTCGCCAATGGAGTCGTCCTGCGCAACCGGCTTGCCAAGGCGGCGATGAGCGAGGCGCTGGGCACCTACGCCAATCGCCCGACACCGGCGCTGGTCGCGCTTTATCGTCGTTGGGCCGCATCCGGACTGGGCCTGATCGTCACCGGCAACGTGATGATTGATCGCCGCGCGCTCGGCGAGCCGGGCAACGTCGTGATCGAGGACGAGACCGATCTGCCGATCCTGCGTCGCTGGGCACAGGCTGCGACGTCGCAGGGGGCGGCGATCTGGGTGCAGCTCAACCATCCCGGCAAGCAGGCGACCAAGGGCCTGAATGCGGAGACGATCGCGCCATCGGCCGTGCCATTCCGCGACGACATGGCGGGGCTGTTCGCGACGCCGCGCGCCATGACGGTGGACGAAATCCAGGACGCGATCGTCCGGTTCGGGCGCAGCGCGGCGATCTGCAAGGCCGCCGGTTTCAGCGGCGTGCAAATCCACGGCGCGCATGGCTATCTCATCAACCAGTTCCTCTCCCCCCATCACAATCGACGCACCGATGACTGGGGCGGGACGGCGGAGAAACGCCGACGGTTCGTACTGGCGGTCCAGGCCGAAGTCCGCCGTCAGGTCGGTCCCGACTTTCCCGTCGGCATCAAGCTGAATTCGGCCGACTTCCAGCGAGGCGGCTTCACGGCCGAGGAGTCGCTCGCGACGATCCAGGCGCTGGCTGAAGCGGGGATCGACATGATCGAGATTTCCGGCGGCACCTATGAAGCGCCGGCGATGAGCGGTGGTCTGGACGATGGGCGGAAAGCCTCGACCGTGGCCCGCGAAGCCTATTTCATCGAGTTCGCAGAGACGGTGCGCGCGGCCGTTTCGGTGCCGCTGATGGTGACCGGCGGCTTTCGCACCGTGGCCGGCATGACGGCCGCCCTGCGCTCGGGCGCGCTGGATATCGTCGGGCTGGCCCGTCTGCTTGCGATCGACCCCGACGCCCCCAGGGCCCTGCTGGAGGGACGCGACAGCGCCCAGCAGGTGCGACCGATCAGGACCGGTATCGCCAAGATCGACCGGATGGGGGTGATGGAGATATTCTGGTACGCCGCACAGCTGAAGCGGATCGCGCGCGGGCGCGCGCCACGGCCTGCCGAGAGCGGGCTGCGCGCGTTCCTTCGCGCCGTCCTGCACAGCGGCTGGGGCGCGTTCCGAACCCGTCGGGCGCGATCGTGAGCGCGACGTCGAACAGATCGAAGGACAGGACATGACCGTCTCGCATCTCACTGCACCGACCCGGTTCGTCACGGTCGATGGCGATCGTTTCGCCTATCGCCGGTGGGGAAACGCGGCCAGCGGCCAGCCACCCGTGTTCCTGCTCCAGCATTTTCGCGGTGGCATGGATCATTGGGATCCGCTGATGACCGATGGCCTTGCCGCGGGACGGGAGGTCATCCTGTACAACGGCCGCGGCGTGGCGTCGTCGACCGGCGCGCCGCGCACCCGGATCGAGGACATGGCCGACGATGCCGCTGCGGTGATCCGGGCGCTCGGTCTGGCGAAGGTGGACGTGCTGGGGTTCTCCCTCGGCGGCTATCAGGCGCAGGATCTTACCCGCCGTCATCCCGATCTGGTCCGCAAGCTGATGCTGCTCGGGACCGGGCCGCGCGGTGGCAATCCCGACATGGCGCGCGGCGTTGCGGAGGCGGCACCACGCCCGGTGCCGACGCTGGACGATTTCCTGTTTCTGTTCTTCGGCCGATCGGACGCGGCACGACAGGCCGGTCGCGCCTTCTGGGAACGCCGTCACCAGCGCGTCGATCAGGATCCGCCCAGCTCGCCCGCGGTGACGCAGGCGCAGATCGAGGCGAACCTGTATTTCCTGCCCAAGCTGGATGTGAACGATCCGTTCGCGCATCTCCGCACGATCACGCAACCGACCTTCATCCTGAACGGCGTCGACGACGTGATGATCCCGACGATCAATTCGTGGGAAATGGTCCGCAACATTCCCGGCGCGCAGCTGGTCGTCTACCCGGATGCAGGCCACGGTGCCCAGTTCCAGTATCCCGAACGGTTCCTGCGCCACGCGGTGCAGTTCCTCGACGAATGATCGCCGGCAGCCGCGACGTCCGCCCGATACGAAAAGGTCCGACCCCATGCTGAAGTTCAAGCTGCTGTTGTGGATGCTGCAAAAGCTGCTCAACCGCGCGATCCGCCGGAATCCGGATGCGGCGGCCCATGTTGCCGGCAAGGATCTGGTTTTCCAGATCAGGACGGTCGACGGGACCGGCCGTTTCTATCACGTCGCCAATGGCAGGGTCGCGTCGACGGCCGGCATCCACCCCGGCCCGGCGTTCACGCTGACCTTTGCCGATGCATCGACGGGCTTCCGTATCCTGTCCGCCAGGGACGGAAAAAGCGCGTTTCTTCAGGCGCTACCCGGCAAGGAACTGGTCATCTCCGGCGATTTTGTCGCTGTCATGTGGTTTCAGGCCCTGACCGATTTCCTGAACGCGGCCAAACCGGCGCAGGATCGGCGCGTCCGGGGACGTAACCGGTCGGTATCGCCGCCCGTCATACAAGAACCGGCGCGTCTGCTGGAAGACGCGCCGGCGGGGCGGGGTGGCAGGCGACAGACGTTCAGGGGCGTGTGACGTCGGTTCCCCGATCGGGGTCGATCATCAGTTCGACCGGGGTATCGCCGATCGGACCGGGCGACTGATCCTCATCGCGGTGGGCGAACAGCCAGCGTCCGACAAGGCCGGCCACGGCCGCGCCGCTCAACGGGGCAAGCCAGAACAGCCACAGCTGCGACAGCGCCCAGCCGCCGACGAACAGTGCCGGGCCGGTGCTGCGTGCCGGGTTGACCGAGGTGTTGTCAATCGGGATCGAGATGAGGTGGATCAGCGTCAGCGCAAGGCCGATCGCCAGTGGCGCGAAGGCGGCCGGGGACCGCTCATCGGTCGCGCCCAGAATGACGGTCAGGAATCCGGCGGTCAGGAGCGCCTCGGCGAGAAACGCGGTGACCATGCCGTAGCCGCCCGGCGAATGCGCGCCATAGCCGTTGGCGGCGAACCCGCTTGCGACCAGATCGAACCCCGGCATGCCGGAGGCGAGGGCCGCCAGCGCGGCGCTGGCGACGATGCCGCCGACCAGCTGCGCGACGATGTAGCCGGGCAGGTCACGCACGGGAAAACGGCCGGCGACGGCAAGGCCGACGCTGACGGCCGGGTTGAAATGCCCGCCGGAAATGAAACCCACGGCAAACGCCATGGTGAAAACGGTAAGGCCAAAGGCCAGCGCGACGCCGGCCATGCCGATTGATCCCGGCACACCCGCGCCGGCGGCCAGCACGGCCGCGCCGCAGCCGCCCAGTACGAGCCAGAACGTGCCGATCGCCTCTGCGGCCAGGCGGCGGGCGGTGGCGATCGGACGGGGCCGGGGCATGACGCGACCGGCGGTTCCATCCGTGACGTTGGGCGTGGACAGCGTGGGCATGGGCGGGGACCTCGATACAGCAGTGATAACAAGGCCCGTCACGGACGGGGGCAACGAACCGGCCCGGTCCGTGACGGTATCCATTACGGAATTATTTGCCGCGCAGCGTGTTGATGACGGCAATGCCCAGCACGCCGGCAACGGCCGCGGCCGTGAACGGCCGCTCGCGCGAGAACTGACGGACATAGTCGATGACCGGGCGGATGCCCTCCTCGACCGCGTCCTTGGCCTGGCCGACGGTCTTCTGGACGGTGCCGCCCAGCTGATCGGCGGCACCCTCGCTGCGCAGCGACTGGTCGCCGGTTGCCGCGCCCAGGGTTTCCTTGATCTTGCCGCCGATGTTGGTGGCCGTGCCGCTCAGGGTGTCGGTGTTCATGATGAATCTCCTGTGGTTTGAAAATGGGTTGAAGATGGCGTGCGACCATGTTTCAGGGTCGCAAGATCCGGCTACGGGCCGGATCAGGAGCAGGTCACTTGGACGTGTCGCCCTGACCGGAAACCTTTTCCAGCGTGGATCCGGCGGACTTCACGTCCTTGCCCGCGCCATTGACGGTGTTGCATCCGGCAAGTGCCAGACTGGAGCCGAGAATGGCCAGCGTCAGCATGGTCTTCATGATGGTGATCCTTCGTTGTCGCGATCGCGACCAGACACGATCGAACCCCTCAACGGACGCAAGGACTGCGTGTTCCTGGTATCGTTGCGCTAAAAAATGCGACAAAAGTACCAGATGAAGAGAGGGGTGTCGGCAAGGTGCCGGATAGTCCGGCAGCATCAACGACCTTTGCCATCCTGTGCCGTGACGCGTGGTGAAGGGGAGTGCGGGTCACACTCCCCTTCTGTCGGTTCAGACGCGGCGGCGGGTGGCCGTGATGGCCCCGAAGCCAGCGGCGGCGGCACCGATCAGCAGCGCGACGACGACGATGAACGACGTGCCCGCAGCCGCACCGGCGGCGGCGTCGGTTGCCGACTTGGCGGTTGCAACGGCCTTGTTCTTGGTCTGCTCGAACTGCGCCTTGGCGCGGTTTACCTGGGCCTGGGCTTCGGGACGGCTGATCTTGCGCTGGGCGGCGACGATGTCGACGATGCGGTTTTCAGCCTGCGCGCCATCCTGACCGCCGCGTGCGAGCGCCGGCAGTTCCTCGGCGATTTCCTTCTGCGCCTGCTCCGGCGTCATCTGCGCGGGGTCGGACGGGGCGGTCGACAGATAGGCCGATGCCTCCTCGCGCACGTCGCCGACGTCCAGATTGGCGGCATCCGCCACCTTCGGGGCCGCGGCGCTGATGCCGGTGCCGGCTGCGCTGGCGACCGAACCGACGGTGCGGAATGCGCCGCCGATGATGCCACCGACCGCCGAGGTCAGCAGGTACAGCGTCAGGATCAGCGTGACGCCCCACACGACCAAGCCGTGCAGCAGGCCGTCGAACCGGTCATGAACGCCGGCCCCACGCGCCGCGACATAGCCGCCCGCGCCCAGCGCGACGACCGTCGTCACCAGCCAGTAGATGCCGGCGCCGATGCCGAACCCGGCGGCGCCCGGCGTCGTGCCCTCGACCGGATCGACCAGGGTCAGGCCGATGCCGGTGCCAAGGATGCCCAGCACGAGCTGGACCGCGATCGCCAGCACGACGCCGGCGAAAATCGCACCCCAGGAAATGCGCTTCGCCGGGCGAAGCAGGGACGTGTCGTGGGCCGGCGAAACGCCGGGGGTCGAATGAACAGCCATGATAACTCCTGTTGGATGATGGTATCGACGAAGCGCGGCGACCTAGTTTTTGTCGCCCGCGTCGGATGGGGTGTCGGCATCGCCCGCGCCGTCGGGCGTCGGGCGAGCGGGAGCCGGGCGAGCGTGGGACGAGCGGTCGGCTGACCCAGCCGCTCCGCTGTGTCCGACCGAAATATCACCGGTGATCTTGCCGATCGCGTTTTCGACCGAACCCTTGGCCCGGCGTGCGCGCTCGACCAACGGGTCGACCGATGAATCGTTCTTGCTGCGGGTCATGCGGTCACGTCCGTCGTCGCTGCGCCGCCGGTGGCGGGAGAGGGGACCATCGAATCGCCATCGAAGCCACGCGCCCGCGCCCAGGCGGCGGCGGCGTTGCGGCGATTGACGCCGATCTTGGAATAGATCCGGGCGACGTGGTTGCGCACGGTGTTGCCCGACACACCCAGTGTCCGGGCGATGGACTTGTCGTCCAGCCCGCGGCAGATGAGCGACAGCACCTCGCGCTCGCGGTGGGTGAGTTCGTCCAGCCCGACCCCTGCCGGTTCGACCTGTGGCGTGCGGATGCGCGCCAGCTTTTCCATGATCGACCGGCTGAGCCAGCTGGTATCCTTCATCACCGCCTCGATGGCGTGAACCAGCTCGCGTTCGGACGCCTTTCGCGTGGAGATGTCGCGCATCGCCCACAGGACGCAATCGTCGTCGCCAAGCCGGATCGGCTCGGTCGATACGATCGCGTCGATGACGTCGCCATTTTTCAGGCGGATGCGGACTTCATGGTCGCGGATCGGCTGTCCCGCGCAGACATCGGCCTCGATCGCATCGCGCAGCGCCGGGGTTTCCCACAGGCCGATTTCGTCCAGCGGGCGTCCGACAAGTTCAGATTCCGCATAGCCGGTCATCGCGGCGAACGCCTCGTTGACGTCGCACAGCCGATGCCCGTCCAGCGCGCCGATCGCCAGCGCGACAGGTGCCAGCGAGAAGGTCCGCATGAACCGGTCCTCGCTCTGGCGCAACGCGGTTTCGGCAACCCGGCGCGGCTCCAGATCGGCGAAGGTGAACAGCATGCAGGGCTGGTCACCCATGTCGATCGGCTGGCCAGCGACGATCACCAGCCGGGTCGTGCCGTCGGGCAGGCTCAGCTCGGCCTCCATCTGCGGAATGGTCCGGCCCTCGGCCAGCCGCGCCTTGGCCAGGTCGCGCTTGTCACCGCGTTCGAGCACGTCGATGTCGTAGACGGTGGACGACAACACGCGCGCGCGATCGTGCCCGGTCATGTCGACAAAACCCTGATTGACCTTCACGAATCGCAGGTCGCACAGTCGGCAGATGACGGCCGGCGCGGGATTGGCGTTGAACGACTGTTCAAAACGATCCTCCGCCTCGAACCGCGCCGACACGTCCTGGATAATCATCACCAGACATTCCGGCTCGTCCGCATCGTCGGTCAGCACCAGGCTGCGGACCTGATGAACCCAGCGGGGCTTGTCCTCGTCGGCGACCGCGACCTCGACCACGACCTGCGAAAAGGCCTCGCCGGAGACGACCCGTTCGATCGGATAGTCGTCGCCCGACACCTGATGATTGTTGCGGTAGGTCAGCCGGAAGCGCGCGCGATAGTCATCGACCGTGGTGCCCAGATCGTCGACCGACGTGACGCCGTGCATGCCCAGTGCCGCGTCGTTGGCCCACAGGATGGACTGGTCGGGGTCGATCAGGATCACGCCTTCGTCCAGCCCGGCGATGATCTGGCGCAGGTGGCGCAGATCCGCCGAGTCGCGCAGCGACTTCAGGGCCGGGACCGATTCGGAATCCAGGGGCGGGGACATCGTTGGTCCTTCAGCCGCGCCGTGCGTGGATCAGCCAGGCCACGCCATAGCCAAGCGCAATCGCGCCAAGCGCCCATAATTCGGGGGCGTTGGTCGCGGAGTCCTTTGCGGCGGTCGATGCGCGACGCGCGGCGTCTGTCGCCTGCTCACCCGCATGCCGGGCTTCGCGCGCGATCTTCTCGCCCAGTTCGGGCGCGCCATCGACCGCGTCCTCGATCGCCGACCTGGCGCGGCCGTACAGATTCTGCGCCGCGCCCGCAACCTGATCGACGACGCCGTCGACCTGCCAGTCACGGCTTTTCACCGTGTCGCCAATCGCCTTTTCGACCTTGCCGCCAACATAGCGCAGGCCGCCCTGAAGCTCGTCCTTGTTCATATCGGTATCCTTCGGTGTCGTGATGGGGAGGTCAGGGGGTCACGCCGCAACCGGCGGCGGCCTTGCCGACCTCAAGCACGATCTTGGGATCGCGCAGTTCGCCGGCGACGCGCACCAGATCCGACGGGGTCAACACGCCCGGCGTCGTATCGCCCTGCCGATAGGCGGCGGCCGCCTTGCCCAGTCGCTGCAATTGTCCGAGCGAGAGATTCGACTGCAGGCGCTGGCCGACACAGTCGGCGCGCTGGGCATCAAGGCCGTAGCGTTGCAGTCCGGTCGAGATCCGGGTGGCCGGCGCGGCGCAGGCCGACAGTCCCGCGATCAGGGTCAGCGGCATCAGGGCTATGACGGCACGGTTCATCGGGACACTCCGGACGGGCCGACCGCATCATGCGGTTCGGACAGGACGCATCAACCGTGCGACCAACCGAAGGTTCCTGGTATTTCTGCTATTAAATACTATGTCACATATACTAAAAGAGCGGCAATCGGTTGTTATTCAACGATATCGCCGACCGAGCGGGCGTCGTAAATCGTGGCAAATCGTTCGTGCAGCAGGCGCGTGCTCGAATCCGGTGCGACCCGCGCCCGTTCCCGGTGCCAGTCTGCCCGTTCCTGAAAATACTGCCTGTTATCCTCGATCAGTCCGGCGTCGTCGCCATGACCACCGAAATCCTTTGCATCCGCCATTGTCGGTCCCGTGCTGGTTTACGCCGGAGGCATAGACCAGCCGCCGAAGGCGTGCGTGATCGAAAAATACCAGTCCGATGGGTATATAAGGCAGGACGGTCGGCGGCGCGGTGGCCGCTATTGCATCAGACCCCGGCTGGTTCCGGACCGGCGAAGACATCGGCGAGGCCGTCGATCGAATAGGGTTTCTGCAGCAGCGCGAAATCGCCCGCCCCCTCCCGCGACAGAACCTCGCTGTAGCCGCTGGTGAGCAGGATCCTGAGGGTCGGAAAGCGACGCCGGATCGCGTGGGCCAGGTCGATCCCGTTCATGCCGGGCATCATCACGTCCGAAAACACCACGTCGAAACCATGGCTTTTGTCCCCCAGCGCGACCAGCGCCTCCTGCGCGTGGCGGGCCAGCACGGGATCATGGCCCAGATCGGCCAGCGCGGAAACGGCGAACGCGCCGACCTCGGGATTGTCCTCGACCACCAGCACGCGCAGCGCCTTGCCGGCCGCCGATGCGGGCACCGCGGCGGCAGGCGACGCGGCCAGTGGATGCGCATCCGGTTCGCGCGGCAGGAACAGCGTGAAGGTCGATCCGCGACCGACCTCGCTGGTCACCGTGACGTCGCCGCCGGCCTGTTTGACGAAGCCGAACACCTGCGACAGGCCAAGGCCCGTTCCGTGGCCGACACCCTTCGACGTGAAGAAGGGTTCGAAGATATGCTCCATATGCTCGGGCGCGATGCCGGACCCCGTATCCGCGATCGCGATCGCCACGAAGTCGCCCCGACGTGCGCCATGGCCGCGAACGGGCGGGATGTGATCGCGCGGTTCGACGGTGATCGTGATCCGCCCTTCCTGTCCGTTCGCCTGATGGGTGTTCTGCTGCACGATGGCGTCACGCGCATTCACCGCCAGGTTCACCACCGCCGTCTCGAACTGGCTGACATCGGTGTTGGCGAGGCAGACCGTATCCGACAGGCACAGGTCGACGTCGATCACCGCGCCCGACAGCATCGCCATCATCTCGTTCAGGCCGCGGATGGTATCGCCGACATCGAACACGCGCGGCGTCAGCGACGACCGGCGGGCAAAGGCCAGCAACTGGCTGGTCAGCGTGGCGGCGCGGTCGGCCGTCTGGGCGATCGCATCGACATAGCGTTCGCGTCGTGCGTCGTTCAGGCCGGGGCGGCGCAACAGGTCGGTCGACCCACGGATGACGGTCAGCAGATTGTTGAAATCATGGGCGATCCCGCCGGTCAGCTGACCCAGCGTCTCCATCTTCTGCGCCTGCCGCAGCGCGTCGTGCACGCGGGTCAGTTCCTCGGTCCGTTCCTCGACGCGACGCTCCAGCGTGGCGTTCGCGTCCTGCGCGGCGGCGAACAGCCGGGCGTTGTCGATGCCGATCGCGGCCTGCGCGGCGATGCCGACGATCAGCCGTTCGTGGCGCTCGCTGAACTGGTGCGTCGCGGAATGACCGAACAGCAGCCCGCCGAGCACCTCGCCCGATCGCGAAACCACCGACACCGCCAGATAGCTGCGAACCGGCAGATGACCGGTCGGCATACCCGCATGCGGCGCGTTGCGACCGTACCGCACGTCGGCGAGAATGTCGTCGGAGCGGATGACGCCCTCGTTGCGGAAGGTGGGGGCAAAGACCGCGGTGGCGCGCGGCCGGCCCAGCGATTCGAAGTCCGACCGCCTCGCACCGGACAGGGTGAACAGGTGCAGCCGCTCGCCCGTCTCGTCCATCAGATTGTGGAAATAGGCGCCGAACTCCGCGCCGGTCAGGGCGACGCCGGCATCCGTCACCATCTGCACCAGCGGTTCGAGGTCGAGGATCGAGGTGAGCGCCGCGCCGGTACGGTTCAACGTTTCCAGCGTCAGCGTTTCCGCGCGCAGATCCTCCTCCATGCGGACCGTCGCCGTCACGTCGATGACGACGGCCATGACGCCGGCGGGCTGACCGTCCGCGCCCGGGACCGGCGAGTAGTTCAGGTCGAGAAACACACGCTCGGGCGCGCCGCCACGGTACAGCGTGATGTCCTGACGCGAAAAGGTCAGCGACCGGCCCGACAATCCGGCGCGCAGGACGCCGTCGTTGAACGCCGCCGCTTCCGGCCAGGCCTCCCGCACCGGCATCCCCAAAATGGTGGGATGCAGGGGGCCGGCGATCGTCGCATAGCTGTCGTTGTAGATCAGGATTCCCTCCGGCCCCCAGAGCAGGGCCATCGGCAAGGGCGACTGAAGGATCACCGCCGTCGCCGTCCGGAGCGGAAGCGGCCAGCCATCCATCGCGCCGATCGGCGTCGCCGACCAGTCCTTTGCCGCGATCATGGCCCCAAGCGCGCCATTAGAGCCGAAAAATGCCGGCATTGCCTTCACCCTGAATGTCGTCATGCCTTTTGTCGGGGGAGCGGTCTTATCCCTCCCCGGCGTGATCCGCTACTGTTGCACGCCGGTTACCGCTGGCCCACCGTCGCCGTCGTCTGCTTGCCCGATTCGATAGTCCGGCTAGGCACGAACCATGTCGTCAGACCTTCAGCGTTCCAACGCCGGTCGCGGTCGGGGGTTGCCACGCGCCGCCGGAATCTGTGTCGAATCAGGTCGATCGGCCCGGTGCGGCGCGGTCAAGGCTAATCCCGGTCATCCCGTGTTGTCATTGCGATAAGTCGTTCCGTATCCTAAATGTTGCGGCTTGTGAGATGGTAGGATCACGGATTTGAAAGACGCGACCGGTCAGATGACCGACCGCACGCCGAAGAATACGGCGGATGCGGAACGGATTGCCGCCGAACTGATCGGGCAGGATCTCGGCACCGATCCGTTCGTCGCGGCCGTTCGCGCGACGCGCATGCCGATGATCATCACCAATCCGCGACTGCCCGATAATCCCGTCGTCTTCACGAACAATGCGTTTTGTCGCCTGACTGGTTATTCGCGCGAGGAGATCCTCGGGCGGAACTGTCGTTTCCTGCAAGGACCGAAGACCGACAGGGCCACCGTCGACACGATCCGCGCCGCCGTGCGCCGGGTCGAATCGCTGGAGATCGACGTCCAGAACCATCGCAAGGACGGGGAGACGTTCTGGAACCGCCTGCTGATGGCCCCGGTCTTCGATACCGAGGGCGTGCTGGCCTATTTTTTCGCCAGTCAGGTCGACGTGACGCTGGAGCGGGAGCGGTTGAAGGGGCTGGAGTCCAGCAACGCGTCGTTGATGGCCGAGCTGACCGACCGTCTCCGCGCGCAGCAGGAGCAGGAGCAGGAATTGGCCTTCACGCTGAAGGCCGCGCGGTTCGGCACCTGGAGCCTGGAGGTCGACACCCGGCAGTTGACCGCGTCCGAAACCTGCAAGGAAATCTTCGGCCGGCCCGCCGATCAGCCCTTCACCTATGAGGACCGGCAGGCAGCGATCCACCCCGACGACCGCGAGCGCAGCGAGGCTGAGATGGCGCGCTGCGTCGCGGACGGGACCGACTATCATGTCGTCTACCGGGTCTATCGCCTCGATGGCGAACTGCGATGGATCGGCTCGCGCGGGCAGCCCTTCTTCAACGCCAGCGGGCGGGCGTTGCGGATCGCCGGCGTGTCCACCGACATCACCGACCAGCGGCGCAGCGAAATCACGCGGGCCGCCCTGGTCGAGCTGGGCGACATGTTCCGCGACACGGAAAACCCCGACGACATCGCCTTTTCGGCGGCGCAGATCATCGGGCGTTCGATCGAGACCAGCCGCGTCGGCTATGGCGAAATCGACCCCGACGCCGAAACCATCACGATCGTGCGCGACTGGACCGCGGCCGGCATCACGCCGCTATCGGGGACGTTCGCGCTGCACAAGTTCGGATCCTATGTCGAGGACATGAAGCGCGGCGAAGAGGTGTGCATCGCCGATGTCCGCGACGACGAGCGGACGCGGGCGAAGGCCGACGCCCTGGAGGCGGTCGATGCCCGGGCGATCATCAACATCCCGATCATGGAAAATGGCCGGCTGGTCGCGATGTTCTATTCGACCAGCGTCTCGACACGGAAATGGCGTCCGGACGAAGTGATGTTCCTGCGCGAAGTGGCCGACCGGACACGGATCGCGACCGAACGGCGGCGCAGCGAACAGGCTCTGGCGGCGCTGGCGGCCTCGCTGGAACAACAGGTTGTCGCGCGGACGGGTGAGCTTCAGCAGGCCGAGGATGCGCTGCGCCAGTCGCAGAAGATGGAGGCGGTGGGCCAGCTTACCGGCGGCGTCGCGCACGACTTCAACAATCTGCTGACCGTCATCCGGTCGGCGACCGACCTTTTGAAGCGCCCGGACCTGAGCGCCGAGCGTCGCCACCGCTATATCGACGCGATCTCCGATACCGCCGATCGCGCGGCCAAGCTGACCGGGCAGTTGCTCGCCTTCGCGCGGCGACAGGCGCTGAAGCCGGAAGTCATCGACGTCGGGCAGGGCCTGCGCGTGATTTCGGACATGCTGGCAACGCTGACCGGGTCGCGGATCGTCATCGGCATCGACCTGCCGGAAACGCCGTGTTTCATCCATGTCGATCCCAGCCAGCTCGATACCGCGCTCGTCAACATGGCGGTGAACGCGCGGGATGCCATGGACGGGGCCGGGCGGATCGACGTCGCCGTGCGCGCGGTGTCGCAGATTCCGGCGGTCCGCGGGCACCCGGCGATGCCGGGGCGCTATGTCGCCATTTCGATGACGGACACCGGATCCGGCATCGCCGCAGACAAGCTGGAGCGGATCTTCGAACCGTTCTTCACGACCAAGGGTGTCGGGCAGGGAACCGGACTGGGGCTGAGCCAGGTATTCGGGTTCGCCAAGCAATCCGACGGTGACATCACCGTCACGAGCGAGGTCGGCCGTGGCACGACCTTCACATTGTACCTGCCCGAGGTCGAGCAGCGCGACGTCCCCGTCGCCGGTGATATCGTCGAAACGCTCGCCGACGGCCATGGCACCTGCGTGCTGGTGGTCGAGGACAACAAGGACGTCGGCACCTTCACCACCCAGTCGCTGGCGGAGCTTGGCTATGTAACGGTATGGGCATCCAACGCGCAGGAGGCGCTTGCCGAACTGGAGCGCGATGCGTCGCGGTTCGACATCGTGTTCTCGGATGTCGTGATGCCGGGCATGAACGGCATCGATCTGGGCAAAGTCGTCAGGGAAACATATCCCGATCTGCCCGTCGTGCTGACGTCGGGGTACAGCAATGTGTTGGCGCAGGATGGAACCCATGGGTTCGAGCTGCTGCACAAACCCTATTCGGTGGAGCAGCTGTCGCGCATCCTGCGCAAGGTCGCCGGTTAGCGTAAATGACACAGATCGGGGCGGCGGAATCCGGTTCCGCCGCCCCTTGGCCGTCTCAGGCCATGCTGTGCTTCAGGGCGCTCATCCGGTCGTGACCTTCCCGAACCGAGGCATAGCCCTTGGTGATCGCGGCCTGGGTCGCGGACGACAGGTCGCTGTTTTTCATAGCCTCGTCATACTTGGCCTTGATGTGATCTTCGCCACGCTCGACCTCGACGATGATCGCCTTGTCGTCCTTGCCGGTGATCGCCTGCTTCAGGTCGGAGAACAGGCGGTGCGCGGCGGCCAGCATGCTCGAATCCATTTCCGGCTCGCCGCCCAGTGCGCGAACCTGGTCCTGCAGGTCCGTCGCGACCTGCGCCCGGTCGCGGGCGAAGTCGGCGAACATCGTGGCATATTGCGTGCTCTCGGCGTCCTTGGCGGCGTCTTCATAGCCCTTCATGCTGTCGAGCGTCGTCTTGATGAGACCGTTCAGTACGGAAATGTCGGTGTCGTTGCTCATGCAAATGCTCCTGTCGGCGGGGAGACGTCTGAACGATCCGGCCACGAAAAATCTCCGCGCATGGCGAAACATCCGCAAGGGGCACAACGGCATGACCTGGACGCCATCGCTGCGGGCTATGGCAAAATGACCGGGTGACACCCCGTCCCGCGGTCGATACGCCCGGCCGGTGCAGACCTTCCGGCATCTTCTCGCGCAACGTCATCTTGCCGTGCTGATCTGCGCGGCGGCGCTGATGCTCAAGCTGCTGGTGCCGACGGGGTATATGATCGGCAACGATCATGGCGTGCCCGCCATCGTGATCTGCCCCGGCACCGGCCCCACGGCCGCCGCTGCGCCGATGTCCGGCATGGCCGGTGGAATGTCGATGCACGGCGTGTCCGGCCAACTGCACGAGGCGATGCCCGATCACGGCCAGCCGCGCGATCACGGCAAGACCGAAATGCCGTGCGCCTATGCCGGGTTGTCGGCGCAGCTTCTGGGTGCGGTCGATCCGGTGATGCTCGCGATCGCGCTGGCGATCGTGGCCGCGCTTGCACGGACTGCCGTGCCGTTGTCCGCACCGAAGCCGGCACCCCATCTGCGTCCGCCGCTGCGCGGTCCACCTGTCCCGCTGACCTGATCGGACGGAGCCGGGCCGCCGGCCCGCCGATCCTGTCGTCCTGCGCGCCGATCCGTCGATCGGATGCGCCACAGGGGCTGTCGGATCCATCGACTGCGCCCGGATGTCCGCGACGGCGCGGTCACCCTGGTGCGGATAGGTGGTCCGGTGGTGCCTTCAGCCGGAAGGATTTCATCATGATTCGGAAATATTGTCTGGCGGGCACGGTATCGTGCCTGCTGCTGTCGACACCTGCCCTGGCGCAGGATGCGGACGAAACCGCAACGCAACGCCGACAGCCCGACACGCAGGTCGCGATCGGCGGCGCGGATATCGTCGTCACCGCAGGCGCGATGGCGCGATCCGCCGCCAACGTCCTGACCTCGGTCGATGTGCTGGGTGGCGACGTGGCACAGCGCCAGAATGTCGACAATGCATGGGAACTGTTCGCGCGCCTGCCCGGTGTCGTCCTGACCGATTTCAATCAGGGCACGACGTCGGGCCGCTTCTCGATCCGCGGGTTCAACGGCGAGGGCGAGATCAATGCGGTCAAGCTGACGATCGACGGGGTGCCGTCCAACGACAATGCCGGGCGGATGGACTTCATCGACCTGATATCGCCGCTGGATATCGCGTCGGTCGAACTGGTGCGGGGCACGTCGGACCCGCGCTGGGGGCTGCACGCCATCGCCGGCAGTGCCAATATCCAGACGCGCACCGGCGGCACCTATCTCGACACGCGCGCCATCGCGGGTGCGTTCGGCACCCAGGACGCGCAGCTGTCGGCGGGCGTGGAAACGGGTCGGCTCAGCCAGAATTACCTGATCGGGTATCGTCGCAGCGACGGATATCGCGACCATGCCGATCTCGACCGGCTGAACCTTGCGGGCAAGTGGTTCTACGATTTCGGGGCTGCAAAGCTCGGGCTGATCGTCCGCCATGGCCGGGCGACAGCGGCGGAGCCGGGGTATCTGACCGATGCCGACGCCTACACCGACCGGCGGCGGTCCTATGCGGTGTCGGAAACCGACGGCGGCACCCGGCGGTTGTCACAGTACAGCCTGCATCTGGATGCCGATCTTGCGTCCCGCCTGTCGCTGACCGCTGTCGGCTACGCCAACAGCATCGACGACAATCGCTACGTCCGCTTTTCGGCAGGGGTCGCGCAGCAGCAGCGGCTGACCGACGAACGGCAATACGGCGTCGTGACCGGACTGCACTGGCACGCGGCGGACTGGCTGATGGCGGAGGTCGGCGGCGACGTGCAGTGGCAGCACAACCGCAGCCTGCGCTGGACGACCAACCGTCGCACGATCGTCGCGGCGACGCGCGATCAGGATTTCGACCTGACCGTGGGCGGCGGCTATGTGCAGGCGATCGTGACGCCGGTGCGCTGGCTGACGGTGACCCCGGCGTGGCGGATCGACCGGGTCGGTGGCCGCTATACCAACCGGTTGAACGGCATCCGCTATCCGCTCAACGACTATGGTACGATCAGCCAGCCGAAACTGTCGGTCGCGCTGACTCCGGTTGCGGGTGTCACCGCCTACGGCAATTTCGGTCGCACGTTCCAGATCGGGGCCGGGTCGGGCGCGTTCGTCGTTCCGCCGCGCGTGCGCGATGTCGAGCCGTCGATCAACGAGGGGTATGAGGCGGGGATCAAGCTGTCGCAGGGGCGCTGGCTGACCGCCCGCGCGGCGGCGTGGCAGCAGACCGCCAGTGGCGAGTTGCGCCGTCGCCTCAACGATCCGTCGGGTGAGTTCGACAATCTGGGCGAGACGCGCCGTCGCGGCTTCGATGTCGAGGCCAGCGTAAGGCCGGTCGTCGGACTGTCGGCCTGGGCAAGCTGGTCGCGCCAGAAAGCGGTGATCCGCGTCGCCGATCCCGCCGCCCCGCTGACCGCGGGGAATGCGATCGACCACGTTCCCCGCAACGTCTACACCACCGGGATCGAATGGACGCCGGCCGCGCTGCCGTGGCGGGTATCGCTATGGGGCAACGGCCAGTCGGCTTATGACCTGAACACCGCCAACGATCAGGGGCGGTACGGCGGGTATTTCCAGGTCACCGGCGAACTGGCCTGGCGGCTGACGCGGGCGATCGAGATGTCGGCGCAGGTTCGCAACCTGACCAACGATCGCTACGAATATGTCTGGTTCGACGGCACACAGCGGCTGCACGCGCCCGCCGACCCGCGCAGCGCCTTCGCCGCGATCAGGGCGCGATTCTGACGATGGCGGCGCGGGGACCGTCATGGCGCGTCATCATGCGGCGCATCCACCTGTGGCTCGGGCTGTCGCTCGGGCTGCTGTTCGTCGTGATCGGGCTGACGGGGTCGGCGCTGGTGTTCTATGTCGGCATCGACGAGGCGCTGCACCCGGTCGCGCGGAGCGAGCCGGCGATGCCCGCGCCGGGCTGGACGTCACCGGTCTGGGACCGCGCGCTGGCGACCGCGCGGGCAAGCGGATTCGATCCCGCCGGCAAATGGTCGTTCGAGGTGACGGGTGAGGGGGGCGCGATCCCGGCGCGCTACTACCCCGCCGTCGCCGGCGGCGGTCATCCGGTGCCCCGGCAGATGGTCTGGTTTACCGCCGACGGCAGCCGGATCCTGCGCGTCGCACCGTGGGGCGGTTATCTGATGAGCTGGCTGTATGAACTGCATATGGAATTGCTGGCCGGGCCGGTCGGCATGCAGGTTGTCGGCTGGTCGGGCGTCGTCCTGCTGCTGCTGCTGCTGACGGGGATCGTTACCTGGTGGCCGCGCGGGCGCTGGAGCAAGGCGATCGCGTTCAAGCGCGACGCGGTGCCGCTGCGTCGTCTGCGCGACCTGCACAAGCTGACGGGTGTGTGGAGCGCCGGACTGCTCATCGTGCTGGTGGCGACCGGCGTCATCCTTGCCCTGCCAACGGTGAAGGCCGCGCTGCTGGCCCCCGATGCGGTACCCGATCCAAGATCATCCGCCTGGGCATCCGCGCGGGCGGGGAAGCCGATATCCATCGCCCGCGCGCTGGCTGTGGCACGTCGGGTGATGCCGGATACGCAGCTGGCCTTTGTCGATGTGTCCGGCACCGTCGATGCGCCGCTGCGGATCCGCATGCAGGTGGCTGGCGACCCGCACCGGCGCTTTCCCGGCAGCTATGTGTTTGTCGACCGCTATTCCGGCCGGGTGCTGGCGATCCACGACGTCAGCAAGGGAAATATCGGTGCCAGAATCAATGCCTGGGTCCGTCCGCTGCACGATGGTTCGATTGGCGGCGGTTCGATTGGTGGCGGTTCGAGTGGTGGTCGCGGCTTGATCATCGGCATGGCCGTTCGCGGCCTTGTCGTTCTGATCGGTATCATGCCGACGCTGCTGTTCGTGACCGGCCTGCTCCACTGGCGGCGTCGTCTGGCTGCCCGTCGCTCGTCCGGCCCGGTCAGCATGACGATGCGGCCGATGGCCACGCCCTCACCCTGACGACGCATCATCAGCGCATGGAGGCGTCAGGTCAGTCGATACAGCCCGGCACCATGCGGCGATACCATCCGCGTGATATGGTCGCGGGCGGTGCCGACGGCCCGACCGGACCACAGGTCGCGGACGGCCACCGATCCGGACTTGCCGAGATCGCGCAGGGGGATCGTCACGTCCATGGGCTTGTCGGTGGTGTTGAACATCGCAAGGTAGCGGTCCTGGCTCCCCTCCGGCCGGGCGGACCAGATGCGGGTGCCGTCCTGCACGAAATGCGGACGGTTGTCGGTGCTCGCCTGATTGACCGCCAGCACCTCGCGGTTGGTCAGCAGCGCCAGCGTCGGCGCATCGAGATGGCGCAGGTCACCCCCCATAATGAGCGGCGAGCGGGCGATCGACCACAGGGTCATCAGCGTGCGCTGTTCGTCGGGCGTGAACTTCGTATCGCGCTGGCCCAGTGCCAGCCGGCCCAGCGGCAGCATATCGGCATCGGGCCATGCGCCGGGGCGACGCCAGGTGTTCCAGTTCTCCAGCCGGGTGAACTGCGCCTCCAGCATCGCCCATTCGTCCCAGAAATCATCGCTGATCCGCCACATCTGCGCATATCGGCGAACGTGATCGCCACGGATCACCGGCGTTTCGCCGGGGGACAGGCTGAGCATCATCGGGCGACCGGTGTTGACGATCGCCCTGTGCGCGCCCTCGATCTCGGGCGCGTGCGCGTCATAGGGGCGGCTCATGTCGTCCATCTTGACGAAATCGACGCCCCAGTCGGCATACAGCCTAAACACGCTGTCGTAATAGGCCTGCGCGCCCGGCTTCGTCATGTCGACGCCGTACATGTCGGGATTCCACGAACAGATGCTGGTCGTATCGGCGATATCGCCGGCGCGATACGTCGTGCCGAGGACGGGCAGATTCCTCTTCACCGCCAACCGTGGGATACCGCGCATCAGGTGGATGCCGAACTTCATGCCCATGCGGTGGACGTCGGCGGCCAGCGTCGTGAAGCCGGACCCGTCGGCGCTCGACGGGAAGCGGTTTGGTGCCGGGACCAGCCGGCCATACCCGTCCATCGCCGGCACCGGATTACCGCTATAGGCGTAACTCGACGCTTCCGGCTCGTACCACTGGATGTCGACGGTAAAGATGTCGTAGCCGAACGGCAGCAGCTTGCTTGCCATGATCGCGGCCGTCTCACGCGCCTGCGCCTCGGTGATCGTGGTCGCGAAACTGTTCCAGCTGTTCCAGCCCATCGGAGGCCGCGGAGCAAGCAACCCGGCACCCGGCGCATGCGCCTCGGCAATCGCCGGCGGCACCATCGTCACAGCCGTCGCGGCAAGCGCGGAGGTCAGTATGTCCCGGCGATTGACTTGCGGTTCGTCCATCATCTGCCTCTCGTTTTGCCCGCCGGATCCAGGAGCACGAACCTCAGCTTACGACCACCCGGTGCCCGGACCTATCGCAAACTACCGCCGCTGGTCGGGAGAAGCAGAGGACCGGACAGATGAAGCGCGGTTTTCGCAAGAGCGGATCATCGGCATCCTGAAGGAAGCCTGGCGGCGAACGGATCGTTCCAAAGCTTCAACGCTCGCAGGCGCAACCCGCGGCTCGACGATTACGGCACTGAGCGGCCGTACCCGCAGCTCGGCGACGCCGCGCGGGCAGTTTTTGCTGCCGAAATGAAAAGCAACGGGCGGGTTTGAACTTGCCCGTTGCTTCCCCCGCGCGCTCGCGACCGGAGGGGGCAGACGTGGTCGTCGTCTTGCCCGTCACGGTTCTCTTTTTTCAGGAGGTCACGGCCCCGACAAATCCGACGCAGTTCGTTACGCGTCGCCCCACGGCTGCAATACGACTTTTCCTGAAGTCCGGCGGCTTTCCAGCAGGCGATGGGCTTCGGCGGCCTTTGCGAGCGGCAGGACGGTATTCACCTGCAATGCGATATGTCCGGAGACGATCAGTCCGACGATTTCGGCTATGGTCGACTGGATGAGCGCCGGGAACGCCAGATAGGCTCCCACATAGAAGCTTGTGAGCGTGTGGTTGGAAACGGTCAGCGCCCACGGGTCGATCAGGCTCGTCTCGCCGCTGGACTGGCCGATGAAGATCATGCGGCCGAATGTCGCCAGCGCCTTGAATGCCTCGGCAACATTATCCCCACCTGCGGTTTCCAGGATGATGTCGACGCCTTTTCCATCGGTCAGGGCCAGCACCTGATCGGCCCAGTCGGGGGCGGCATAATCGACGGTCGCGTCCGCTCCGAGACGCTCGGCGAGGGCGCGTTTTTCCGGTGTGCTGGCTGCGGCGATGACCTTTCCGGCACCGTAGTGTTTGGCCAGCTGGACCGCGAACGAGCCAAGGCCCCCGGCGGCGGCTTCGATCAATATGGTTTCCCCCGCCACCAGACGGGCGGCGTTGCGCAGGACCAGCGCGGCGGTCAGTCCGTTGGCGACGATGGCGGCGGCATGAACGGGCGCCACGCCATCCGGCAAGGGCACGACGATCGCCTCGGGCACGCAGATATACTGCGCATATCCTCCCGCCCCCGGCACTGCCAGCACCGACATTCCGACCTGAAGCGAGGTCACCGCCTTGCCTGTCGCGACAATCGTTCCGGCAATCTCCGCGCCCAGCGTGAAGGGCAGGGGCGTCGCCTCGGGATAATCGTCTCCTCGCCGACGCATGACGTCCGCGAAATTTACGCCCGTCGCCTCGACCCGGATCAGGACTTCATGATCCTGGGGTACCGGGTCGGGAACGTCCTCGCAGGTGAGGACATTTGCGTCGCCTGTCTCATGGAACCGAACGGCTTTCATGTCATATCCTTGCTGTAACAAACTGGAAAACGGGGGGATTCACGCAAGCCCGAATTGCTTGTGCAGGATCCGGTCGAACATCGCGCGGGGCAGAAACCTTCGGGCGAAGGCACCCTGCTTCGCATCCTTGCCGGACGTGTAGCGCAGTGCGGGTTTTGCGGCGCGCGCTGCCAGAACGATCGTCGTCGCGACGCTTTGCGCGGTTGCCCCGCCGGCCAACGCCGCGTCATAGGCGGCGAAATATTTCGCACGCAGCGCATCGTAATCGGCAAGCGGCCGGTCCGACGAAGCCGTGTTCGTCTCGAACGGTGTCCGCGTGGTGCCGGGTTCGATCACCACGACGCGCACGCCGAACCCGCGAACTTCATGGTCGAGGGATTCCGAATATCCCTCCAGCGCGTGTTTGGTCGCCGCGTAATAGGCGTTGAACGGCGCGGGAATGAGGCCCAGGCCGGAGCCGATATTGAGGATGCGCCCGCGACCCTGCCGTCGCATGATCGGCAGGACCGCATTGGTCACGCGGACGACGCCGTGGAAGTTGGTCTCGAACACCGTGCGGACCTGCTCGATGGAACTCTCCTCGGCCGCGCCCATGATGCTGATGCCTGCGTTGTTTACCAGCAGGTCGATGCGCCCTTCGCGGCGCTGCACGTCGGCGATCGCGGCCGTCACGGACGCATCCTGCGTCACGTCGAGCGCCAGCAGCGGGAACGGCCGCTCACCCGCCGCCGCGCTGCGCCTGCTCGTGCCGTAGACCGTATAGCCTGCCGCCAGGAGGTTGTTGGCGGCCGCTTCGCCTATTCCTGAAGATGCGCCGGTTACGAGCGCCACGGGTTTTTCTGTCGTCATGTCATTGTCCATCAGGGCGCCGGTACCGAAAGTTGTGGGGAATGACCGCCCTGCCATCCCGACCAACGAGGCACATTGATGTCATTCATAATCAATAACGTCAAGTGCTTTGATTATGAATGGCATCAATGTATGGAGGCGATCGGATAAAGAGGTGCGGGATGAAGATCACCAAGGCGCAATCGCAGGAAAATCGGGCGCGCATCGTCGAGACAGCCTCGGCGCTGTTTCGCGAACGTGGCTATGACGGCCTCAGCGTGGCGGACCTGATGGCCGCTGCCGGGCTGACCCATGGCGGGTTCTACAAGCACTTCGAATCCAAAGCGGATCTGATGGCCGAGACGGCCGAGCGCGGGATCGCCCAGTTCCTTGGCGAGGCCGAGCAGGTTGATGTCCACGCATTCATCGATTTCTATCTGTCGCGGGCACATCGGGACGGGCGAGGCGACGGCTGCACGATGGCGGCGCTGTCCGGTGACGCGGCGCGTCAATCAACGGACATCAAGGAGACGTTCGCCGCAGGAATCGAAAACATGCTGGACGCGGTCGAACGTGGAAGATCGCCGGGCGACGGGGATCGGCACAAGGTCCGCGCGCAAGCGATTGATCTGTTCGCGCATTTGCTAGGTGCGGTTGTGCTGTCACGCGCCTGCCCCGACGGATCGCCGCTGGCGGACGAGATTCTGGACGTCTGCCGCGAGCAGATACATGTCGCGCGCGCCTGTCAGGAGCGTGGCATTTGCCAGTCAGGTTGACGATCGGACCCGGGACGATCGTTTGGCCTCAGTAAATTCGAGCGCGATCCATTTGCCACAAACCATATCGGTCTCACGTCGGCATCGGGAACTGGCCGCTGATCGGCTCGTACCGGATCTGTTCCCGGCGCGTATGCCGCGCACCACCCATTGCGGCACGTTCGGGCGATCGCGTCGTCCAAAGCTGATCCTATCGGGAAGGCGATGTGGTTGCCGCAGGCGACCGGACCAAGGTCGCCCACGTTCGAGACGCCACGCCGCTGCCTCTCAACGAGATGCAACGCCGCTGCCTCTCAAGCCGTGGGAGCGGGCTGGGGTCGTCGCGCGCGACGCGGATCATGATCCGTCAAGCCACAGGCACTTCCAGTCCGATCGTAGCCAGTTTCCGCGCCATGCCCTGAAACGGATGATCGCTGCTACCCTCAGGATCGGCGTCGATCATCACGCGTGCCGACCGGCGATGGTCACGAGCAGACGATGGTACTGACGAGCCTGGTCGGGATCGCTGGTATCGAGCGTCCGCGTATACTCGCTCGCAATACTGTCGAGGAACGGGCACAGCGCCGCAGGGATCATCCGTCGAAAGTGGCAAATGCCAGTGCGACAATCTTTGAAGGGGGCGGCCATGCAGATCGCCTTGCCGCATTCCGTTGACCCAGAAATGGCGAAAGCGTCCGTAATTCGCCAGCGACCGCAAGACTTTGCCGATGTGGCAAAGGATGGTGACCCCTACGGGAATCGAACCCGTGCTTCAGCCGTGAAAGGGCCGCGTCCTAACCGCTAGACGAAGGGGCCGTGCGGTGAGGGGCGCGATTACGCCGGGATCGGGTAGGCGTCAAGGCCTGTTTTGCCAAAACGTCAGTCGGCCCAGGCGGCGTCCTCGACATGCAGCTCCGCGGCCGGCTTCGATCCCCAGTCGTCGATCTTCACCCGGCCCGCCAGCCACAGCCGGCGATGCGGAGCCGCACCCAGCAGGGCCTGGCCCAGCGCCGTCTCCGCCTGGCGGAACGCCACGGTCTTCAGGGACCGTCCATCGTCGCCGGCCACGATCGCGCGGACATGATCGGTGCCGACGACGTCGCAGCGCACGACGCGGACCGGCCCGGCGGCGATGCGCGGCGCGGGCCAGCCCATGCCGTAGGGGCCGCCGGCCTCCATCGCCTCGACCAGCGTCGGGGTGACGCCGCCGGGCGCGAGGATCGCATCGACCAGCAGCGCGCGGTCACCGCTCGACCGGTCGACGCCCTCGGCCAGCCGGTCCTCCAGAAAATCGGCCAGCGCGGGGATCGCATCCTCGGCGATGGTCAGTCCGGCGGCCATCGCGTGGCCGCCGCCGGCGACGATCAGGTCGTGCTCCCTGGCCGCCAGGATCGCCGCGCCCAGATCGACGCCCGACACCGACCGCGCCGACCCCTTGCCGACGCCGTGCTCGTCGATGGCGATGACGACGGCGGGCCGCCCGAACTTCTCCTTCAGCCGCCCGGCGACGATGCCGATGACGCCCGCATGCCAGCCCCGCCCGGCCACGACGACGACCCGCCGCCCCGCATCGACCGCCGCGCGGGCCAGGCCGTCGGCTTCCTCCTGCACGCCGCCCTCGATCACCCGGCGCTCGGCGTTCAGCCGGTCGAGTTCGGTGGCGATGGCCTTCGCCTCGACCGGATCCTGCGTGGTCAGCAGGCGCACGCCCAGGTCCGACTGGCCGACCCGCCCGCCGGCGTTGATGCGCGGCCCGAGTGCAAAGCCAAGATCGCTCGCGACCGGACTGCGCGTCAGCCGCGACGCCTCGATCAGCGCGTTGATGCCAATGTTGCGCCGCGCGGCCATCACCTTCAGCCCCTGTGCGACGAACGCACGGTTCAGCCCGCGCAACTGGGCCACGTCGGCGACCGTGCCCAGTGCGACCAGATCGAGCAGGTCGATCAGCTTCGGCTCCGCACGCCCCGCAAAGAAGCCCCGTGCGCGCAACGTCCGCACCAGCGCGGCGGCCAGCAGGAACGCGACGCCGACCGCCGCCAGATGCCCGTGCGCCGCGCCCTCGCCCTCATCCAGCCGGTTCGGGTTCACCAGCGCCAGCGCGTGGGGCAGGGCGGCGGCGCATTTGTGGTGATCGACCACGATCACGTCGACCCCGACCGCGCGCGCCTCGTCCAGCGCGGCAAACGCCTGCGCGCCGCAATCGACGGTGACGATCAGCGTGGCGCCGGCACCGGCCAGTGCGACCATCGCCGTACCGGTCGGGCCGTACCCCTCCAGCATCCGGTCGGGAATATAGGGGCGTGCCTCGATCCCCAAGGCGCGCAGCACCAGCAGCAGCAACGCGGCCGAGGTCGCGCCATCGACGTCGTAGTCGCCGAAGATCGCCACCTGTTCGCCCGCCGCCACCGCATCGGCCAGCCGTTCGGCGGCGCGGTCCATGTCGCGGAAGATCGACGGGTCGGGCATGAATCCGCGAATGCTCGGCACCCGGTACGCGGCGAGGTCTTCGCGCGCGCAGCCCCTGGCCAGCAGCAGCTGCGTCACGAGATCGTCGGGCGTAAAGCCGGGGTCGCGCGCATCGGCGGCAAGTGAGCGCCAGCGCCACGGTTGGCCGAGAATGGAGCGGTCGATACCGAGAATGGAGGTCACGCCGCGCGGGTTACCTGATCCACGGGCGCTCGCGAAACCATTTCGTCACGACGTACTTCGTACCCTCGACCACCGGCATGCCCTCATGCACGGTACGCTCGTTCGGGCTGCCGTCCGGGTTCATGTTGTTCCAGGCTAGCAACAGGCCGCGCCGCGGCGCGACCTTGATGCCCGACAGCGGAAACCACGTCGCGCCGCCCTCCTCGACGTCGTTCAGATAGATCATCGCGGTCCACGTCCGCTGGCCACCTTGCGCCTGCATCTTTTCCCAATAGCTTTCGCCTTCGTGGAAATAGTCATGATGCGCGCGGAATTGCTGGCCGGGCGCATAACGCTGGCCCTGCATCGTCTCGCCGAAACGGGGTTCGATGCCCAGCAGATGCGCGATCGCCTCGTCGATCGGCTGCACGTCGGGTGACCACCGGTCCATGTCGCAGCTTTCCGACGTGCGGAAGTTCTTTTCCGGGTTGTCCGACAGCAGGGTGGAGGGGCGGCGGCCGATGTCGATCAGCCGGATGATCGCGTCGCACTGGTCGGGGGTGAGAAAATCGACCATGTGATAGACCTGCGCCGCGTCGACCGCGACCCGCTCGACACCGGGGGCGGCATCCAGCGCGGCGGCGACGGTGCGGCCGAACTCGGCGCGGACGGGCGAGACGGCGGTCTTCTTCTTGCGGGCGAACAGCGACATGGGCGTGATTTCGCGGTTTGATGTGTGAAACACAAGAGGGGCCGGCGGCGTGATGCCTCCGGCCTCTCCAAGAGGCACCTACCAGAAGATGCCGTAGACGGTGTCGATCACCCGGCCGCTGTCCAGATCGACGAGCAGCGCATCGTCATAATACCGCACCCACCGATACGGGCCGTACGCTTCGGGCAGCCGGTACGTCCACGGATCCTGGATCCAGTAATTCTGGTTGAACAGGATCGATTCCAGCCGCAGCCCGACCGAGAAGCGGCGATAGCCATTGCCCCACCCCTGCGGCGCGTAATAGCGCGGCAGACGGTACTGCCCCCGGTTCTGCGCGCGGTACCCGTTCCAGTCGTAGCGATCGTCGTTGCGCCAGCTGCGGTTCCAGCTGCGCCGATCATCGAAGCCGTTCCGGTTGCGGTCGTTGTCGCGCCAGTCGGCACCATTGCGGCTCCACTGCTGCTGGGCACGGGCACGGTCGTAGATCCGGCGCTGATCGCCACCGTCGCCCTGCCAGCGCCGGACATTCTGCCCGTTCTGACCACTCTGCCATGTGCGGATGTCCGGGCGACCGCCGTTCGACCGGATGTCGTCCCGGCGATCACCGCGCCGATCGGCCCGGTCGGTTCGGCGGTCGTCACGCCGATCGGCCCGGTCGTCGCGCCGGTCATCACGGCGATCGGCGAAGGGTTGACGGGTGGTCTCGCCCTGTGGCTGCTGCGCGCGGTTCTCGGCCCAGGTCGGGCGCCCCTCCTGTCGGTCCTGTCGATCCTGACGGACGCCGCGACGATCCCCGCCGCGCCAGTCCCCGCGATCACCGGTCACCGGCGTATTCACCTGCACGTCGGCGCGAGGCTGTTCGGCCCTGCGTTGCTCGAAACGACGCGGCTGGCGATCGCCGTCACCATCCACGCGCAGGGCGCGTTCGCGGACCTGCCGCATGTCGGGGCGCTGGCGCCCATCCTGGACGCCGGCGTCCTGCGCGCTGGCCATGCCGGGCACCAGTGCGGTCGCGGCGAGCAGCAGTCCCATCAGTGTCTTCGTCATGGCAAGCGTCCCAATGTGCCGGCGCACTGCCGACCCCTTCGATGATGCCGGTATGCGCGGCCGGCGCTGAGCCGAAACTGAACCCGTATGTCAGCAATCCGAAAGCATTGAGGCGATCCGTTGCGGATCAGGGGCGCGGCGGCGGAGTCAGGGCGGGGACGATCCGCGCGGAATCCGCCGGGTCAATGCCGGGACGCGGGCCGGCGGCGATGGTCTCCTCGCCACGCGCCACCCGTGCCGCGTGGCGCACCGCCTCGACGATCCGGGGATGGATGCCGCACCGGCACAGGTTGGACAGGCTGGCGCGGATCGTCGCCTCGTCCGGGTCGGGATTGCGTTTCAGCAGGACCGATGCGGCCATCACCAGCCCGGGGATGCAGAACCCGCATTGCCCGACATTGTCAGCGATGAAGGCCAGTTGCACCGGATGGGTGCGGTCGCGCGACAGCCCCTCGATCGTCGTGACGTCGCTGCCCTCGATGCTGCCGATCGGCACCTGGCACGACCGCGCCGCCCGGCCGTCGATCTCGACCGTACAGGCCCCGCAATGGCCGGTGCCGCAGCCATATTTGGTGCCGGTCAGGTTCGACGCATCGCGCAGCGCCCATAACAGCGGCGTGTCGGGCGACAGGCGGTATCGGACGGGCTGGTTGTTGACGGTGAAGCTGGTCATCGGGACTGCGGTTCCGGCATCGTGTTCGGTGGTGTGCGTGGCCCGCCGCTACAACGGGGTGGCAATGTTGGAAATCGAATGACACAGACTGGTGGATGACGCCGCCCCTATCTTCGCCGTACCCGATCTATCGCCCCGCTTTTGCCTGCGCCATCGCCCCCGAAGTTTTCAAACCGACACCGTCTCTGATGCAGGTCGTCAACTTCGGGGCCGTTCCGCTGCGAAGGCGGGGGGCCAGGGTCGCGACTGCAAACAGCCGTTGTCTTGTGTGGTTCTGGAACCCCGCCTTTGCGGGAAAACGGGATGGGACGGCCTCAGATTCCCCCTTACCAGCCCGTCGAAGGCCGGGGCCCAAGTCGGTACGCGGTAGTGCGTTATTACCAGCCTTACCCCAATTGGGCCCCGGCCTCCGCCGGGGTGGTAGGGGCAGACCGGTCGCCGCCGGCTCAATCCCGCCAGCTGCGATCCTGGCGGTCGACCAACCGGACCATCGCCGCGAAGTCCGCCTGTCCCACGCCGCCCGGAATTGCCACCTTGCCGAGATCGCGCTGGTGGACCGCGACGACGTCGGGTGGCACCTCGATCGGGGTGCCCATCGACGCGGTGGCGACCTGGATCTCGCAGGCGCGTTGCAGCGACCAGTGTTTCAGGAACGCCTCGGGCAGGGTGCGGCCCATCACCAATATGCCGTGGTTCTTCAGCAGCATGACCCGCTTTTCGCCGAGATGCGCGATCAGCCGTTCGCCTTCCTCCGACCGCACCGTCACGCCCTCGAAATCATGATAGGCGATCTGGCCCGCGAAGTTGCAGGCGTAGAAATTGGTGGGACGCAGGCCACCCTCCACCGAGCTGACCGCCATGCCCGCCGTCGTGTGCGTGTGCATGATGCAATGCGCGTCAGGCAATTTGCGGTGGAACAGCGCATGCTGGGTGAAGCCGGCCAGATTGACCGGATAGGGGCTGTCGTCCAGCTTGTTGCCGTCGATGTCGATCTTGACCAGGCTCGACGCGGTCACTTCGCTGAAATGCAGGCCGAACGGGTTGATGAGGAACGCGCCCTCCTCGCCCGGCACCTTTAGCGTGATGTGGTTGTAGATCATCTCGGACCAGCCGAGCATGTCGAACACGCGGTAGCAGGCGGCAAGTTGCTGGCGCGCCTCGACTTCAGCCTGGGTAGGCTCGGCCTCGCGAAGGATTGCGGTCGCCATCGACTCTCTCCCGATTATTGGTTTCGTTCTGCTACCCGGTGCTATCGCAAGCACAGGAACACCGCAAACCTGCTTGAAGACGGATTGCCATTTGGAGCGGGAACGTCTGTATGAGCGCGGTCCGGCGGGGTAGGCCGGGGAGGAGAGGACACGCAATGCACGTCGATATGTCAAAGGCGTCCGCCGACGCCGCCAGCGGCGATGCCGCGCACGGGTATGATGCGCCCGACCTGCGCGTCTTCGTGTTCGCGCTGTTCTTCATCTTCGGCGGCATCACGTCGCTGAACGACATTATCATCCCGAAGCTGAAGGAGCTGTTCACGCTCGATCACGCGACGTCGATGCTGGTCCAGTCGGCGTTCTTCCTTGCCTATGCCCTGTTCTCGATTCCGGCCGCGGCCATCGTCCGCAAGGCCGGTTACATGCGCACCGCGTCGATCGGTCTGGTCACGATGACGGCGGGCTGCCTGCTGTTCATTCCCGCCTCGTCGACCGCGACGTTCGGCCTGTTCCTGTTCGCGCTGTTCGTGCTGGGGGCGGGCATCACCATCGTGCAGGTGGTCGCCAACCCGCTGATCTCGGCGCTTGGCCACCCGCGCACCGCGTCGAGCCGGCTGACCTTCGCACAGGCGTTCAACTCGCTTGGCACGACCATCTTTCCCTATGTCGGGTCGGCACTGATCCTCGGCGGTCTGGCGACCGTCGATTCCTCGACGCTGACCGGCGCGGCGCTCGATGCGTACCGCGCCGAATCCTCGCGCACCGTCGTCCACACCTATATGGGCCTGGCCGCCGCGCTGCTGATCGTCGCGGGCGTCGTCTGGACGCGGCGCAACCGCCTGAACGAGGAGCAGGAGACGGCCGGCAGCATGTTCCACGCCTTCACCCTGCTGAAGCGTCCGCGCTTCGCCATGGGCGCGTTGTGCATCTTCCTGTACGTCGGCGCGGAAGTCGCGATCGGCTCGCTGATCGTCAATTACCTGATGCAGCCGAGCGTCCTGGCGCTGACCGACGTCGCGGCGGGCAAGCATGTGCCGTTCTACTGGGGCGGCGCGCTGGTCGGCCGGTTCATCGGCGCCTATGTGTTGCAGAAGGTATCGCCGGGCAAGCTGCTGGCGGCCGTCGCGGCGGGCACGATCACGCTGATCCTGATTTCCGCCAACACCACAGGCGGCGTGTCGGCCTGGTCGCTGCTGGCGATCGGCCTGATGAACTCGGTGATGTTCCCGACCATCTTCGCGCTGGCGTCAGAAGGTCTGGGCAAGCGCGCGGCCGAGGGGTCGGGCGTCATCGCCACCGCGATCGTCGGCGGCGCGGTGATCCCGTACCTGACCGGCGTGCTGGCCGACAGCTCGGGCAGCCTGCACTTCTCGCTGATCCTGCCGGCAATCTGCTACGCGATCATCGCCGCGTACGGCTTGTACGCCCGCCGGTCGGTTACGGCCTGACGTGGTTTGGTCCCCGGTGACAGCCGGGGGCTTTTTCCCAGCCCGTCATTGCGCGCGTAGCGAAGCAATCCAGGGCCATAGGCAAGACGCTCTGGATTGCTTGGCTACGCTCGCAATGACGGGCCTGGCTTCAGAACGCGGCAATCCCCGTGATCGCCCGGCCCAGGATCAGCGCATGAACGTCATGCGCGCCCTCATAGGTGTTGACCGTTTCCAGGTTCATCGCGTGGCGCATCACGTGATATTCGCCGGAGATACCGTTGCCGCCGTGCATGTCGCGCGCCATCCGCGCGATATCCAGCGCCTTGCCGACATTGTTGCGCTTCACCAGGCTGACCATCTCGGGCGCGAACCGTCCCTCGTCCATCAGCCGACCGACGCGCAGGGATGCCTGTAGCCCGAGCGCGATCTCGGTCTCCATGTCGGCCAGTTTCTTCTGGTAGAGCTGACGCCCGGCCAGCGGCGTGCCGAACTGCTTGCGGTCCAGCCCATATTGCCGCGCCGCGTGGAAGCAGAACTCCGCCGCGCCCAGCGCGCCCCAGCTGATGCCGTAGCGCGCGCGGTTCAGACACCCGAACGGCCCCTTCAATCCCTGCACGTCGGGCAGCAGCGCGTCGTCGCCGACCTCGACATCGTCCATCATGATCATGCCGGTGATCGACGCGCGCAGGCTCAGCTTGCCCTCGATCTTGGGCGTCACCAGCCCCTTCATGCCCCGTTCCAGCACGAACCCGCGGATCTGGTCGTCATGCGCATCGGACTTGGCCCAGACGACGAAGACGTCGGCGATCGGCGAATTGCTGATCCAGGTCTTGGCACCCGAGATCACATAGCCGCCATCGACCTTCCGGGCGCGCGTCGTCATGCTGCCGGGGTCGGATCCGGCGTCGGGTTCGGTCAGGCCGAAACAGCCGATCCATTCGCCGGTCGCCAGCTTGGGCAGGTATTTGCGCTTCTGCGCCTCCGACCCGAAGGTCAGGATGGGGTACATAACCAGGCTCGACTGCACGCTCATCATCGAGCGATAGCCGCTGTCGATCGCCTCGACCTCGCGCGCGACCAGACCATAGGCGACATAGGACGCGCCGACGCCGCCATATTCCTCCGGTACGGTCGGCCCGAGCAGGCCGAGTTCACCCATTTCGCGAAAGATCGTTGGATCGGTATGTTCGTTCGCGAACGCATCGACGATGCGCGGGAGCAGCTTGTCGCGGGCGTAGCCGCGCGCGGTATCGCGCACCATCCGCTCGTCCTCGGTCAGCTGATCGTCGAGAAGGAAGGGGTCTTCCCAGTCGAACCGGCCCATGCCTGCCATATCGTGTCTCCTTTGGAAAACACGCTCTGCCGGGCTGGATCGCAAAGGTCCAGAGTTTTGGGTATGGCGGGGGCGGCCGAACCGCCCCCGCCATGGATATTACAGCTTGAAGCTGAGCGTCGCGCGCAGGTCGCGTCCGGCCAGCGGGGCGAAATCCTTCAGCACGCTGGCGTGGCGGCGCGCCTCCACGTCGAAGATGTTGTTCGCGCTCAGGATCAGGCTGGTCGGATTGGCGACGCCGAACGGCTTCAGTGCGACCGAGGCATTGACCAGCGTGAAGCCGTTGGTCGCCGTCTCGAAGGTGCTGACGCGGTTCTGGTCGAAGCTGTGCTCGACCTCGGCGCGGGCGGTGATGCGGTCCGACTGCGCCTCCAGCCCGCCGAGCAGGCGTACTGGCGGGATGCGCGGCACCGGACCCTGATCGACGACGGTGGCATGGACCCAGTCGCCCAGCAGGTCGGCATTGAGCGTGTAGCCGCCGATCCGTGCCAGCCGGACCGAGGCCTGCGCCTCAAGCCCGTAATAGCGGGCATCGGCCTGCGCATACTGGAAGCAGGGCAGGTCGACGTCGCGCCCCGATGGCGATGCGGCGGCAACGCACGCGGCGGGTGCGACCTGATTCTCGAAGATGTAGTTGGAGAACCAGTTGTAATAGGCCGACGCGTCGAAGCTGTAGCCGTCGCCGTGCCCGTGGACGGTGCCCTCGACCCCCCACGACTTCTCCAGCTTGAAGTCGGGATTGCCCAGTTCATAGGCCTGGGTGCCGGCATGCGGCCCGTTGGCGAACAGTTCCTCCGCCGATGGCGCGCGTTCGGTGTGCGACACGTTGACGCCGACCCGCCACTGATCGCTCAGGCCATAGGATGCGCCGGCGGACCCGGAGAACGCATCGAACTGCCGGTCGCCGCGGAAGAAGCGGGCGTCGTCGGTGGGCGTCTTGGCCGACAGCGACGAGCGTTCGTAGCGCACCCCGGCCTCGGCACGGATCGCGCCGAGATTGACCTGCTGCAACGTGAACAGCCCGACCTGCTCGGTCGAATTGCGCGGCAGGAAGGCTTCGTCGCCGACGACATTGAAGTCGCGCGAAAAATACTGGACGCCCGATGCCCCCTGCCACACGCCGCGCTTGGCCTGCACCAGCTCCAGCCGGCCCTCCAGACCCTTGTTGTAGAAGGCGGTGCCGATCGCATTGTCCGGCTCCAGCTCGAAATGGCGATATTCGGCGGCACCGGCGCGCACGCGGATCCTGTCGAGGAAGCCGCCGCCGGTTTCGACCTCGCCGCGCAGGTCGATGCGGTTCTGGACGATGTCCAGTCGCGGGGCTTCCTGTTCCTGCCCCTCTTGCGTCGCATAGCGGATCGGCACGCCGTACAGGCTGTCATAATGGCTGTAGGCGATGCCGAGATTGCCGGTGTCGGTGATGATCGACGCGCCGACGCCCGCGGTCCACGTCTCGCTGGCGGTGTTGGGCAGGCGGTCGCGGATCGCGGCATTGGCGGCGAAGTCGATGCCGTCCTCACCCACCGCGCCGGTGGCGGCGGTCGCCAGCGCCTGCGCCCGCTGCGCACGGCTCAGCGCGAACCCGCCGATCCGCAGGTCGTCGGTCTTGGCATAGGAGCCGTCGGCGTGGAGAACGATCTTGTCGGTCACGGCTACGTCGCCGGCGCTGGCGATCGACCGTTCGTTGGCCGCCGACCCATAGCCGGCGATGCCGCTCAGCCGGTATCCGTTTTCCGGCACCGTGCGCGGGATGCGCGTGTCGACCACGTTGACGACACCGCCGACCGCCGACGATCCGAACAGTAGCGCCGATGGTCCGCGCAGCACCTCGACCCGCTCGGCCAGCAGCGGGTTGATCGCCACCGCGTGATCGACCGAGGTGTTCGACACGTCGATCGAGCCGATGCCGTCGGACAGCACGCGGATACGCTCGCCCTGGAACCCGCGCAGGACCGGGCGGGAGGCGTTGGGGCCGAACGAGGTGGCGGACACGCCCGGCTGACGGGCCAGCGTCTCGCCGATAGTCGGGCGCAGGTCGCGCGCCAGTTCCTCACCGGTCAGCACCGACGTACCCTGCAAAACGTCCGTCTCGCTCTGCTGGATCGGCGCGGTCACGATGATCTCGGCCGGTTGCGCGCTGCGCGTCGTCTGCGCGGCGGCGGGCTGGACGAGGACGATGGCGGCGACACCGGACAGGAAAGCGATTTTGGACATGAACGACTCCGCGTGAACCTTATGGTGCGGTGCCGTAATCCGAATGTTACGTTATATCAAATGATGTTTCTGTCATCTGGTCGTCACCCCGGTCACAGGCTGGTGCGGACGTTCAGCAATTCGGGGAAGAACCGCTGTTCGAGGACGCGGGCCAGATAGGCCGCGCCGGCGGTGCCGCCGGTCCCGGTCTTGAACCCGATCACCCGTTCCACCGTCTTCAGGTGGCCGAACCGCCAGAGCTGGACGTGATATTCCAGATCGACCAGCTTTTCGGCCAGCGCGTACAGATCCCAATAGGCATCCGGATCGCCGTAAACGGTCGCCCAGCACGCCTCCACCGCGCGGTCGGCGGGGACCGCTATCGACAGGTCGCGGTCGAGCCGTGCGGGCGGGACCGGCAGGCCGCGCCGGGCCAGCAGCCGCAACGCCTCGTCATACAGGCTGGGACGGGCCAGTTCGGCGCGCAGCGCGTCGGCGACCGCTGGCTCGTCGTCGAACATTGCGGCCATCGCCGGCGACCGGTTGCCGAGCACGAACTCCAGCATCCGGTACTGGTCCGACTGAAACCCCGACGATCCGCCGAGCGACCCGCGCATCGTCCCGTATTCGGCCGGCGTCATGGTCGCCAGCACCTCCCACGACTGGATCATCTGCGCCTGGATCCGGCTGACCCGCGCCATCATCTTCAGGGCAGGGGACAGGTCGTCGGCCGCGATCCGCCGCCGCGCCTCGCACAGTTCGTGCAGGCACAGCTTCAGCCACAGTTCCGATGCCTGGTGGATGGTGATGAACAGCAGTTCGTCATGCGTGCCCGATACCGGCGATTGTACGTCGAGCAGTTCGGGCAGGCGCAGATAGCTGCGATAGGTCGGGCCACCCATCACGCGCCGATCAGGTGGAGCGCGAGCGTGCGTCGATGCGGCCGCCGGCGATGCTCGAACAGGTACAGGCCCTGCCAGGTACCAAGCGCCAGTGCGCCGTCGATCAGCGGGATCGACAGGCTGGGCTGGGTCAGTGCCGCGCGCAGGTGCGCGGGCATGTCGTCCGGTCCCTCGTCGTCATGCTCGTACGCGTCGCTCTCGGGGGCGATCCGGGCGAAATACGCCTCGGTATCGCGGCGCGCGGCGGGGGCCGCGTTCTCGTGGATCAGCAGCGATGCGGAGGTATGCTGGCACAGGATCGTCAGCAGGCCGGTATTTATCCGCTGGGCCGCGACCCAGCGGACCACCGGGTCGGTGACCTCCAGCATGCCCGGACCGGGGGTCTGGACGGCGATGCGCGTGGTGGATTGGTGCATTTGCCCTGTTTCGCACCCGCGACCGGCGCGGGCAAGGGTGACGGACCGCCCGCGCTGGTCTAGCATCGGGCAGGTCCGTGAGGGGCCGATCGGGAGAGTGTAATGTCGGATCTGCGCGACCGGGCCGTCCAGTTGTATGACGCCTTCACCCACGAGCACCACGACCGCCGCACGCTGTTGCGGCAGATGACGGCACTGGCCGGATCGGTCGCGGCGGCGGAGGCCCTGATCCTCGGCATCGCCGCATCGCCGGCCGCCGCAGCCGTTGTCGTGCCCGACGATCCGCGCCTGCGCACGCGTAAAGGGAGCTACGGTCTGGGCGCGGGACGCGGGACGATGACCGGCTATTTCGCACGGCCGACCGATCGGCCAGGCAAGCTTGGCGCGGTGATGGTGATTCACGAAAATCGCGGGCTGACTCCGCATATCGAGGATGTCGCCCGGCGGATGGCGCTGGCGGGGTTCTTCGTCGTCGCGCCCGACTTCCTGTCCGCGCAGGGCGGAACGCCGGCCGACGAGGATGCCGCCCGCACGCTGATCGGCAAGGCGGATTATGATGCGGTCGTGGCGCAGGGCGTGGCGACGCTGGACCGGCTGAGGGGCCTGCGATCGACGACGGGGAAGGCGGGCGCGGTCGGCTTCTGCTGGGGCGGCGGTCTGGTGAACCGGCTGGCGGTGGCGGCGGGCGATGTGCTGACCGCCGGCGTACCCTATTACGGACCGGCCCCCGCGCCGGCGGAGGCGGCAAAGGTGCAGGCGGCCTTGATGCTGCACTATGCCGGCAAGGACGCGCGGGTGAACGCGACCGGCCTGCCCTGGGCCGCGGCGCTGGCGGCGGCGGGCAAGACCGTCACGGCGTTCACCTATGACGGGGTCGACCACGCATTCAACAACGACACCTCGGTCGAGCGGTACGACAAGGCGGCGGCCGATCTGGCCTGGGGACGGACCACCGCGTTCCTGCACACGATGCTTGACGGCTGAGCCGGGTCGCGGTCGATAGCGGCGGTCTTTTTGGGAGTAACGGACGATGGCAGCCGATCTGGTTTTCTACACCAACCCGATGTCGCGCGGGCGCATCGCCCGCTGGATGCTGGAGGAGGTCGGCGCGGCCTATGACACCGTTGTCGTCAATTATGCCGTGATGAAGGAACCCGCCTTCGTCGCGGTCAACCCGATGGGCAAGGTGCCGGCAATCGTTCACCGCGGCCGGGTCGTGACGGAATGCGCGGCGATCTGCGCCTATCTGGCCGACGCGTTTCCCGACGCCGGCCTGGCCCCGCGCGCCGATGAGCGCGCCGACTATTACCGCTGGCTGTTCTTCGCCGCCGGGCCGGTCGAGCAGGCGGTCACCAACCGGTCGATGGGCTTCACCCCGACCGCCGATCAGAGCCGGATGGCCGGTTATGGCATCTATGACACGATGGTCGACGTGCTGGAACAGGCGGTGTCCGCGCGCTCCTATATTGCCGGCGATCGATTCACCGCTGCTGACGTCTATGCCGGCAGCCAGGTGATGTGGGGCACGCAGTTCGGGACGCTGCCGAAGCGGGATGCGTTCATGGCCTATCTGGACCGGCTGACGTCGCGTCCGGCCTATGCGCGCGCGGCGGCGATCGACAACGGGTTGCTGGCGGGCTGATACGCCGTTTGCTCCCCGGCAGTTCAGTGCGACCGACAACGGCGTGATTTTTTACAGGCGATTGGGGGAGGCATAGCATAACAGCCTGGGCGACTATTTTGGCCGCAGTGTCGACGGTAGCAGGGCCGCCAGCGCCGCTGGATCCAGTGGGCAAATGGGCACTGGATTACGGCGCATCACGGTGCGTTCTGTCCCACGCCTATGCCGGTGGAGGAAAGACCCTCTCCATGGGCCTGCAACCATCGCTGATGAACGGTTACGGTGTGGTAATTCTGCTTCTGCCGCAAGGGATGGCGATCAAAATGCCGTTCGGGACGGCGGCGATCACCTTGCCTTCGGGGGAGCGGTTCGAAGGGGCATATGCAAGCAAGACGCTAGCTGACGAGCAAGGACGTGCGGTGCGGATCGACGTTGAGGATAAGGCGTTCGTAGGCATGCTAATGGCCACGAACATCAGCATATCTCTTGAAGATGCCGTCCTGCCGCCGCTGGCGCTGAATGCAACGCCGAAGACGGTCAAAGCTCTAAAAAGCTGCCGCGAGGCGCAAATGACCAAATGGGGGGTCGACCTGGCGACCGTGGCGAAAACCGCGACGCCGGCGGAGGCAATTGCGCCGGCAAGCTGGATTTCGACCGATGATTATCCGACGGATGCCGTTCGTGCCGGCAAGGAAGGTACCACCGCCATGCTTTTGACCATCGGTGTGACCGGAGCCATCACCGATTGCCGTGTAATCCAGACGTCAGGCAGTGAATCGCTCGATTCCGCAACCTGTCGCGCCTTCCTGCGGCGCGCGCGTTATACGCCAGCAAAGGATAAGGATGGCGCGCCGGTGATCGCGTGGGACGAAAAGAAGGTCAACTGGACATTGCCGCAGTAAAGTCAGCCGTCCCCCTGAATTCCTACTGCCCGAACATCGCCATCCGCGCCGGTAGTTGCGCCCGCACCGCGCGGCGGGCGTCGAACGACAGGCTGCTCCAGCCGGCGATCTCGTCGATGGTCCGGCCACAGCCGTAGCACCAGCCGGTTCTGCCATCCATCGTGCACACCAGGGTGCACGGGGAGGCCGTGTCGGCTGGCTCCGGCGGCACGATGGTGACGATACCGCTCACCGGGTTCAGACGCCGATGACGGCCTTCAGGAACTCGGGGATCGGCCCGTTCCAGCCATCGTCGGGACCGTCGTCGCGATCCTGCCGACGACCGCCGCCGCGTGAACGCCGGGTGTCGTCGTCGCGACCCGAACGCGGTGCGTCGGGCCAGGTCGGCGCGCTGCGCTGCGCTGGCAGGCGCGACGGCTGCGGACGCTCGGCGACATCGGCTTCGATGACCGCCGGTTCGGCCGCGATCGGTGCGTCGCGATCGGGTCGGCGACCGCCGCCGCGCGACCGCCGGCCGTCGTCGTCGCGTGCGGGACGCCGGTCGACAGGGGTAGGCGCGGGCTGTTCGGCGACGTCGATGTCGGTGGCGGCGATGGCCGGTGTCTCGACCCGCGTCGCGCGAGGCTCGTCGCGGTCGCGTCGCGGGCGTCGGCCGCGGCCTTCGGTTTCGGCGGCGCGGGTATCGGTCGCGTCCGGCCGGGCGCTGCGTGCGCGACGGCGGTCACCGGCGGGTGCCGTATCTTCCTCGGCGGCTGGCGTGGACACGGCCTTCGCTGCGTCAAGCCGTTCGATCTTCTGTCCGGTCAGCTTTTCGATGTTGGTCAGATTCTCGGCGTCGTCCGGCGTGACGAAGGTATAGGCGGTGCCGGTGGCCCCCGCGCGGCCGGTGCGGCCGATGCGGTGGACGTAATCGTCCGGGTGCCACGGCGCGTCATAGTTGATGACCGTGCTGACGCCCTTGATATCCAGCCCGCGCGCGGCGACGTCGCTGGCGACCAGTACGTTGACCGCACCGCTCTTGAACAGTTCCAGTTCGGCGAGGCGCTGGTTCTGGTCGATGTCGCCGTGGATCTCACCCGACTTGTAACCGGCCTGGCGCAACGTCTTGTTCAACTCGCGCACCGTCGTCTTGCGGTTGCAGAAGATGATGGCGTTGGTCACTTCGACCTGCTCCAGCAGGCTTTTCAGCCGGTCACGCTTGGCCGACTGCGACGCGACCGAAACGATGTACTGGGTGATGTTCAGGTTGGTCGACGCCGGGCGCGACACCTCGATCATCTTCGGGTTGTCGAGGAACTTGTCCGCCAGCTTCTTGATCGGCGGCGGCATGGTCGCCGAGAACAGCAGGGTCTGGCGCTGCTTGGGCAGCTTGGTGCAGATTTCCTCGATGTCGGGGATGAACCCCATGTCGAGCATCCGGTCGGCCTCGTCGATCACCAGCAGCGAACAGCCGTTGAGCATGATCTTGCCGCGACCGAACAGGTCCATCAGGCGGCCCGGCGTCGCGATCAGCACGTCGACGCCCTTTTCCAGCGCGGCCAGCTGATCGCCCATCGACACGCCGCCGATCAGCAGCGCCATCGAAAGGTTCGAGTTCGCGCCGTATTTGTCGAAGTTCTCGGCGACCTGCGCGGCGAGTTCGCGCGTCGGTTCCAGGATCAGGCTGCGCGGCATCCGCGCGCGGCTGCGGCCATGGGCGAGGATGTCGATCATCGGCAGGACGAACGACGCGGTCTTGCCGGTGCCGGTCTGGGCGATGCCGATGATGTCGCGCATCATCAGCACCGGCGGGATCGCGCCCGCCTGAATCGGTGTCGGCTCGGTATAGCCGGCGTCGTTGACCGCCTTCAGCAGTTCATCGGAAAGGCCGAGATCGGCAAAGCTCATGCAGGTGTCCGCAAAATGGGCCGCGCATGGATGCTTCAGGACGCGGACGGTACAGGTCCGATGGCGCTCGCCGATTTCACCACTATTGTCAAGAATCGGGGCGGTTGGCCGCGACTCTTCAGTTCTTCGGCTCCAGTCGCCGGAACCGGGTAATCATGCACATCGCGCCCGATCGGGCCTGCACCGAGTCCCGGCCGATGCAGACCTGCCCGTCCGCCGACGGGCGCAGATAGAACCCCGAATAGAAGTCGAGCGGCTTGCAGTCGTCGTCCAGCCGCGCGCGCAGGCGCTTTCCGCCGGCCATGATGAGGTCGATCGTATCGGGGCCGCGCACCAGCGCCCCGGCCATCGCCTGCGCCGGAATGCATTTGGGGCCGCGCTTTTCCTTCCAGCGTTGCTCGACCGGCGGCAGCGATACACGCGCGCCGATCGGCGTCCGCGTGCGCACCGGCATGCGCGGCACCCGGATAATCATGCGTTCACGGATCGTCACCTGCGCGACCTCGACGCCATCCAGATCCTGCGCGATGGCGGGGTCGAGGGCGGCGGCAAGCGGCGTCGACAGCGCCAGCAGCGCGAGGGGGAGGGTGGAATGCAGCATTGGAGGTTCCGTCGTTACCGCGCGACGTTGAACGGATGATGAATTGTCCGGTGTCGCGTGACAGGTTTGGGCGTGATAGGCCTGCCACCATGCTGACCGCCCAATCCCGCCTGCTCGATGCGATCACCCCCCGCCTGGATGCCAGGGCGATCGTGACGGACCCCGACCTGATCGCGCCGTGGCTGGTCGACTGGCGCGACCGGTTTCACGGCGCGACGCCCGCCATCCTGTCGCCCGCGACCACGGCGGACGTCGCGCTGATCGTGGCGGCGGCGGCCGAGCACGGCGTCGCGCTGGTGCCGCAAGGGGGTAATACCTCGATGGTCGGCGGGGCGACGCCGCCAGGTGACGGATCCGCCTTCATCCTGTCGCTGCGCCGGCTGAACCGGATCCGCAGCGTCGATGCCGACGCCAATATCGCGGTGGCCGAGGGCGGGGTGATCCTGCAGACGCTGAACGATGCCGCACTCGCGGTCGGCCGACGGTTTCCGCTCACGCTGGGCGCGCGCGGCACGGCCACGATCGGCGGGCTGGTGTCGACCAATGCGGGGGGCACGCAGGTGCTGCGCTTCGGGACGATGCGCGGGCTGGTGGCGGGGGTCGAGGCGGTGCTGGCTGATGGATCGGTCCATGATGGCCTGTCGGTGCTGCGCAAGGATAATCGCGGTTACGACCTGACGCAGATGCTGGTCGGCGCGGAGGGGACGCTGGGCATCGTCACCGCGGCGGCGTTGCGGCTGGTGCCGGCGATCGTTGCGCGGGCGGTGGCGTGGGTCGGCGTCGACAGCCCGCAGGTCGCCTTGCGCCTGTTGCGCCGGATGGAAGCCGCGACGCCGACGATCGAGAGTTTCGAACTGCTGCCCGACGAATCGCTGAAGGCCGTGCTGGCGCATGTGGCCGATGCCCGCGCGCCGCTGGAGGGCGCGCACCCCTGGCATGTCCTGATCGAGGCGACCGCGACCGATCCGGCGCAGCGGCCGCCGGCCGCGGTGCTGGAGGATCTGCTGGCCGACGCGCTGGACCACAGTCTGGTCCGTGACGTCGTCATCGCCGCCAGCGAGGGGCAGGCCGACGCCTTCTGGCGGATCCGCGACTCCATTTCGGCGTCCGAGCGCGCGAAGGGACCGGCGACACAGCACGACATTTCGGTGCCGATCGATGCCATGCCCGATTTCATGATCGACGCCGCCCGCACCTGCGACGCGCGCTTCCCCGGCACGCACGCCAGTGGCTTTGGCCATCTGGGCGACGGCAACGTCCATTTCCATGTCCGGGCGCCCGCCGGCATGGACCCGGCGGTCTGGTATGCCGAGCATGCGCCGGTCGTCACCCGCTTCGTCCACGACTTGGTCGTCGGCGTCGGCGGGTCGATTTCGGCCGAACACGGCATCGGCCAGATGAAGCGCGACGAACTGGCCCGCCTGTCGTCGCCGGCGCGGATGGCGGCATTGCGCGGGATCAAGGCGGCGCTCGACCCGCTGGGGATCCTGAACCCCGGCAAACTCGTCGCGCTTGCGCCGTCCCCTCCCGCACCATAAAGCCTCGCGCCAGTATCCGGCATTTCGCGCCGGCGCTTTTGTTCCGTATCGACTGGAGATTTTCCGATGGCCAGCGCGCCGCAGCTTCCGCTTTTCTACAATGGCCTGGAACCGCTTTCGAGCGAGCAGCACGCCGACTACCGGATCCGCACGCAGGACAGCGCGCCGTTCCTGGTCGGCCAGCATGCGATCCCCGTCACCGTCGACGAGTTTCCGCTGGTGCAGCGTCACATGCCGATCGTGTTCTCGATCGGTGAGGACAGCGTGCCGCTGGCGCTGATGGGCCTGAACGAGGGCGTGAACGTCTTCATCGGCGACGACGGCAAGCTGCTGGAACCGGCGGTCTACGTCCCGGCCTATATCCGCCGCTATCCCTACATGCTCGCCCGCCTGCGCCCCGACGCGCAGGAACTGTCACTCTGTTTCGACCCGACCGCGGATTCGATCGGCCCGTTCGAGGATGGCGAGCGCCTGTTCGAGAATGGCCAGCCGACCGAGCTGACCAAGGCGGTGCTGGCGTTCAACGAGACGTTCGAGCAGGCCGGCGCGCGGACGCAGGGGTTCATGGCCGAACTGCGCCAGATGGAGCTGCTGATGGACGGCGAAGTGTCGATCCAGCCCGAGGGCGCGGACCAGCCGTTCATCTATCGCGGTTTCCAGATGATCAACGAGGAAAAGCTGAACGACCTGCGCGGCGACCAGCTGCGCAAGATGATGAAGTCGGGGATGCTGCCGCTCATCCACGCGCATCTGTTCTCGCTGTCGCTGATGCGCGACATCTTCGGTCGCCAGGCACAGCAGGGCAAGACGCCGCAGCAGGTTCCGCAGCTCAACGTCTGATTCACCGGCATCGACGAGGCAACGACCATGAGCATCCCGATGGACCGGAACGCACGCTATTCACACGTCGCGATTGCATTTCACTGGACCATCGCGGTGCTCGTGATCGCCAATCTGGCGATCGGCCTGCTGCACGAATCGCTGCTGTCCGGGCTGGCCGGGGCCATGGGCCTGCACAAGTCGATCGGTCTGACGGTGCTGGTGCTGACCGCCGGGCGGGTCGTGTGGCGGCTGGCGCATCGCCCGCCGCCGCTGCCCGCCGCGCTGTCCGCCATCGAACGCGGGATCGCCCATCTCACGCACTGGGTGCTGTATGCATTGCTGATCGTGATGCCGGTCACCGGGTGGATGATGGTGTCGGGGGCGCAGCGGCGTGGGCTGGACTGGTTCGGGCTGTTCGATGTGCCGTATCTGCCGATCGCGCCGAACCTGTCCGGGGTCGGGCACGAGGCGCATGAGGTGCTCGGCTGGCTGATGCTGGCCCTTGTCGGTCTGCATGTCGCAGCGGCTTTGCGCCACCATTTCATCCTGCGCGATGGGGTGTTGTCGCGGATGATGCCGGCGCGTCGTCAGCCCTGATATTTTTTCGTCGCATTCTGGTTGAAGCCAAAAATAGCCGGCCTATATTTGATGCGTACGGCGTCGTGTCCCCCCCTTTCGCGACCCGTATGATACGCCTCCGGGCGTATCTCCTCCCTGAACCTTGGCCACTCCGTACTTCGGTACGGGGTGGTTTTTTATGCGTGGATGCGGCGGGCTATTCCGCGGCGTGGGGCAGGGCGAGGCCCAGCGCCGCATCCTCCAGCGCGACGATGATCCGCCCGACCAGCGTAGCAGTCGCCGCCAGCCCGGGGCCGATCCCGTCCAGCGCCGCATCGAGATAGAGTCCGCGATCCAGCTCCAGCTGGATCCCGTGAACCCCCAGACGCGGTCGGGCATGGCGATCGAGCATATGGCCACCGGCATAGGGCGCGTTGAACGCCGGCTTCAGGCCGGTTTCGCGAATCACGCCGGCGGCGGCGCGCACCAGCCGGTTCGCCGCCGACCGGCCGAAGCGGTCGCCCAGCACCACGCGCGGGGCATCGTCCGGTGCGCCCAGCGGCGGCATCGAATGGATGTCGAGCAGCACGGCGATCCCGAACCGTCGCCACGCCGCGGCCAGCGCCGCCGACACGGCCTGATGATAGGGGCGGTGGTCGTCGACGATCCGCGTCATCACCTCGGGCGCGGACAGCCGCCTGCGCCACACCTCTCCTGCCCCCGCGACGCGGCGCGGCACCAGCCCAAGGCCGCTGCGCACCTTGACGGACCGCAGGGGCAAGGCGACCGGCGCGGCCCCATCGTCGATCATCGGGTCGCGATCATCCTCGCCCCGGTTCAGGTCGATCCAGGCGCGCGGCGTGCGCTGCACCAGCAGGGTCTGCGTGGTACGCGCCGCACGCGCGACCGCATCGACATGGCGATCCTCCAGCGGCAGCAACGCCGCCACCGGCACCCGCAGCAGGTCGGTGAGCGCCGGGGGATAGTCGCGCCCCGCGTGCGGCACCGACAGGACGACCGGACTGGCCGGAACCGCATCGCCCAACTGATCGAAATTGCGTGCCATTATGCGACGAAGCGTAGGCGTGGCGGCGTCGTCGGGCAACGTGCGGACTGGAAATCTTAACCGCTGCCGGGGTACGCATGGCTTCGCGAACTACAGGACCGATGATGATAAAGATCCTTCTTGCCGAGGACGACCAGGTGATGCGCGAATATCTGACGCGCGCGCTCGAACGCTCCGGCTACAGTGTCAGTGCGGTCGACCGGGGCACCGCCGCCATTCCGCTGCTGGAAACGGAGCGGTTCGACCTGTTGCTGACCGATATCGTCATGCCCGAAATGGACGGCATCGAACTGGCGCAGAAGGCCGGCGAGATGTGCGCCGACCTGCGCGTGATGTTCATCACCGGCTTTGCCGCGGTCACGCTGAAGGCGGGCAAGGCGATGCCGCAGGCCCGCGTGCTGTCCAAGCCCTTCCACCTGCGCGACCTGGTGCTGGAGGTCGATCGCATGTTCGAGGTGGGGACGGCGACCGGCCTGAGCTGATTTGTGATTTGGGGGCTTGCGCGGAAAAAATCCGACGTCTAAAGCCCCCAACCTCAGGCCGCAGGGTCTGACCTTTGAGGGCGTGTAGCTCAGTGGTAGAGCACTGTGTTGACATCGCAGGGGTCGCAAGTTCAATCCTTGCCACGCCCACCATAAAAAGCCTTGGTAACGCGTCGCGTTGCTGAGGCTTTTTTGTATTCGGGCACTGCCGGCGTCTCACGGGACGCCGTTCGCGCGGGTGCGAATAGCCGGACCATTGTTGGTCGATTGCCCATCCCGCGCTTCCGATCGCTGGAGGCCATTGATCGGTGCTGGTGCAGGCCGGACCTGCGTCAGATCCGATCCGCGAGCGCGACCCGCATCGCCCCCTCGCCGGAATAGACCGTGCGTTCATTACCAGCGGCGGCAACGGCTTCGCCGATCAGCAGCAACGATGGATCGCTGTCGCTGATCGTTTCGACCAGGAACGCGAGCGCGGACAATCGGCCACGGATGATTCGCTCGTCGGGGAGGGAGACGTTGACCGCCACCATCACGGCGGTGTCGGGCGCGCGGCCGGCGGCGATCAGGTTGCGCGCGATCTCGGCGGCGGCGGCGCGGCCCATGTAGATGGCAAGCGTCGCGTCGGATGCGGCCAGCGCGGTCCAGTCGAGGTCGAGCGCCTCGCCGGCGCGGGCGTGCGCGGTGACGAAGGTGAGTTTGCGGGCCAGCCCGCGCAGCGTCAGCGAGGCACCGGCGGAGGCCGCAGCGGCGCTGGCGGCGGTGATGCCGGGACAGATCCGGACCGGGATGCCGTTGGCGGCGAGGTGGTCGATCTCCTCGGTAGAGCGGCCGAAGATCGAGGGGTCGCCGCCCTTCAGGCGCACGACCCGCTTGCCGGCCTTCGCGGCGGCGGCCAGCAGCGCATTGATCGACCCCTGGTCCTTTGAATGCCGGCCGGATCGCTTGCCAACGCCGACCAGTTTCGTGGCAGGGGAAACGAGCGCGAGGATCGCTGGACCGACCAGCGCGTCGAAGAACACGATGTCGGCCGCGGCGAGCAGTCTTTCGGCTTTCCGCGTCAGCAGATCGGGATCGCCGGGGCCGGCACCGACCAGCCATACCGTGCCGGGTTGAAAGTCATGCGACATCGGTCAATCCTTCGGTAGCGAGGAGTTTGGCGAGGGCGGGGCGGCAGGAACCGCAATTCGTGCCGGCCCCCAGCGCCGCGCCGATCGCTGGCACGTCGGCCAGCTGCTGGTCGGCGATCGCGGCGAGGATGGTCGTCAGCCCGACGTCGAAACAGGTGCAGACGATCGGTCCGCGATCGACCTGCACGCCCGGTCCTCGCCCCGCGAGCACCGTCGGGGCGGCAACCGCCTGTGCCAGTTGCGTGACCAGCCAGTCGCGGGGCGGGAGCGTGCCGTCGCGCGTGACGAACAGCGCGGCGGACAGCCGTCCGTCCTGGAGGATCGCGATCCGGCGACTGCCGCGCGCGGCGTCGATCGCCTCGATCCGCTGGCCCTTCGGCAGCAGCGCGTCCAGCGCGGCGGCGTCGCCGTTGCCCGCCATATCCCATGCGGTGCCGCATGGGACCGCGACGCGCGTTGCCCACAGGCAGTCCGGGCGGCGGTCCAGTTCGCCGCGCATGACGACGAAGCCGCGCCATTCGCTGACGACCGGTTCAATCCGCACGGGGGTCGACTTGAAGCCCGGCTGGCCCGACACCGGATCGGCGAGCGGGCGGGGGAGCAGCCCGGTGCGGCCGCCGGTCGCGGTCCGGTCGGTCCAGTGGATGGGCACGAACAATTCGCCGGTCCGCTGGGTCGCGACGACGTGCGCGCGGAACAGGCTGTCGCCCTGCGGCGTCGTCACGCGCGCCAGGCCGCCCTCGACGATCCCCAGCCGCGCGGCATCATCGGGGTGGATCTCGACCAGAGGTTCCTCGCGGTGGCGCGCAAGTTTCGGCGACAGGCCGGTGCGGGTCATGGTGTGCCACTGGTCGCGGTAGCGCCCGGTGTTGAGCGTCATCGGCCATTGGGTCAGCGGTGCCGCCACCGGCTTCTGCACGACCGGCACCAGCCGCGCGCGGCCGTCGGGTGTCGGGAAACGGCCGTCCGCGAATGGCGTGCCGCCCCAGCGGAACGGTGCCATCGCGTCATAGTCGGCATTGCCCCGGGCGGCATGGCCGGGCAGCGCGAACAGCCGCGTGCCGTTGTTCTCATAAGCCGACAGGCGGCAATGCTCGCGCCAGATTTCGGCCGGGCGGTCATAGGCGAACGCGGTTTTCCACCCCATCCGTCGCGCGACCTGCGACACGATCCACCAATCGGGTTTCGCTTCGCCCGGCGCGGCCATGAACGCGCGCTGGCGGCTGATCGTGCGGTCGGAATTGGTGACGGTGCCGTCCTTCTCGCCCCAGGCCGCGGCGGGCAGGCGGACATGCGCGTGGACCGACGTGTCGGTGGTTTCGATCACGTCGGAGACGACGACGAACGGGCAATCGGCCAGCGCCGCGCGGACGCGCGCCGCGTCGGGCATCGACACGGCGGGGTTGGTCGCCATGATCCAGATCGCCTTGATGCGGCCGTGGCCGAGTTCGCGGAACAGGTCGACCGCCTTCAGCCCCGGCTTGGTCGCCATGTTCGGCGCGGCCCAGAAGCGGCCGACGCGCGCGACATTGCCGGGCGCGAAATCCATGTGCGCGGCGAGGGCAGAGGCAAGGCCGCCGACTTCGCGACCCCCCATCGCATTGGGCTGGCCGGTGATCGAGAAGGGGGCCGCGCCGGGCTTGCCGATGCGGCCGGTGGCGAGGTGGAGGTTGGTGATCGCGTTGACCTGATCGGTGCCCGACAACGACTGGTTCACGCCCTGGCTGAACATCGTCACCGTCTTTGGCGTAGCGGCGAAAAGTTCGTAGAAGCGCCGGAGGTCGGGCAGGGGGACGTCGCAGAGGCGCGCCACCGACCACAGGTCGCTGCCTTCATCGAGATGGTCCCAGAAACCGTCGGGCGTCGCGACGTGGCGCGCGAGATAGTCGTGATCGACCACACCCGCGTCGCGGCACCAGGCGAGCAGCCCGTTCATCAGCGCGATGTCGGTGCCGGAGCGGATTGGCAGGTGGAAGTCGGCCTCGTCCGCGGTTTCGGTGCGACGCGGGTCGATCACGACCAGCTTCGCGCCGGCATCGCAGCGGGCACGGATGCGCTGATAGACGATCGGGTGGCACCAGGCGGTGTTCGACCCGACCAGCACGATCAGATCGGCGGCGTCGAGATCCTCATAGCCGGCGGGCACGATATCCTCGCCGAATGCGCGCGTGTGCCCGGCGACCGCGCTGGCCATGCACAGCCGCGAATTGGTGTCGATATTGGCCGATCCGATGAATCCCTTCATCAGCTTGTTGGCGACGTAATAATCCTCGGTCAGCAACTGGCCGGAGACATAGAAGGCGACGCCGTTCGGACCGTGCTGCGCGATGGTGTCGCGGAAGCGTCTGGCGACGAGGTCGAGCGCCTTGTCCCAGGTGGCGCGGCGCTGGCCGATCATCGGGTGGAGCAGGCGGCCTTCGAGCCCGATCGTCTCGCCGAGATGCGTGCCCTTCGAACAGAGCTTGCCGGTGTTCGCGGGGTGGTCGGGGTCGCCCTTGATCGTAACGCTGCGCTCACCGGTCGGCGTCGCGAGGATGCCGCAGCCGACTCCGCAATAGGCGCAGGTCGTGCGGACGGGCGCGCTCAAAGCCCCTCCCCTTCAGGGGAGGGGTTGGGGTGGGGGCGTGCCGCGCAGACGTTCGATTGTCTCTGCGAGGCGGAGACGCCCCACCCCCAACCCCTCCCCTGAAGGGGAGGGGCTTGAGTCGTGTGAAGCGCGTCCTTCACGCCGCCGCCTTCATCGTTGCAGTGCGGCAGATCAGCACCCTGCCGCCCGACACCTTGACCGGGATCACCGGCGTACAGCCCTTGTCCTCGCCCAGCGCCTCGCCCGTATCCAGTGCGATCCGCCAATTGTGCAGTGGGCATGCCACCGCGCCGCCATGAACGATCCCCTGCGACAGCCGCCCGCCCTTGTGCGGGCAGCGATCGGCGAGCGCGAACACCTTGCCCTCGCCGGTGCGGAACACCGCGATGTCGTCGCCGCCGGTGACCTGCACCGTGCGGCTGCCGCGCACCGGAATCTCGTCGACCCAGCCGATATCGAGCCATTCGCCTGCCAGAAAATCAGGGGTCATGCCATTTCCTTCGCGAGAGCGACGGACGTTCCGTCGATGGGGGTGAAGCGCGCCATCGGGGCGTGCTGTTCGCGGTGCTCGCCCGCGGCGCGTGCCGCCCAGGGATCGTCCTGCATGAACGTTTGCGAGAACAGGAACCGCGCCGCCAGCGCATCGCGCCCCTCCGCATCCTCGGCTATGCGCTCGCGGATATACTCCACCCCGACGCGTTCGATCCACGGCGCGGTGCGCTCCAGATAGCGCGCTTCCTCGCGGTACAACTGGATGAACGCGGCGCAATACTGCATCGCCTCGTCCTCGGTCGCGACCTTGCACAGGAAGTCGGTCGCGCGGACCTTGATCCCGCCATTGCCGCCGACCGACAGCTCGTAGCCGCTGTCGACGCAGACCACGCCGAAATCCTTGATCGTCGCCTCGGCGCAGTTGCGCGGGCAGCCGCTGACCGCGATCTTGAACTTGTGCGGCATCCACGAGCCCCAGGTCATCCGCTCGACCTTGACGCCGAGACCGGTCGAATCCTGCGTCCCGAACCGGCACCAGTCGGACCCGACGCACGTCTTCACGGTGCGCAAGCTCTTGCCATACGCATGGCCGCTGACCATCCCCGCGGCGTTGAGATCGGCCCAAACCGCGGGCAGATCCTCCTTCCTGATCCCGAAGATGTCGAGCCGCTGGCCGCCCGTCACCTTGACCATCGGCGCGTCGTATTTCTCGACGACATCGGCGATCGCGCGCAGTTCGCGAGGGTTGGTCACGCCGCCCCACATCCGCGGCACGACCGAATAGGTGCCGTCCTTCTGGATGTTGGCGTGCAGCCGTTCGTTGACGAACCGGCTCTGCTGGTCGTCCTTGTACTCGCCGGGCAGCGCGCAGAGCAGATAGTAGTTGAGCGCAGGGCGGCACGACGAACACCCATCGGGCGTCGACCAGCTCATCTTCTGCATCACTTCGGGAATCGATCGCATGCCCTGCGCGACGATCTCGCGGCGGACGTCGTCGTGGCCGAAGCTGGTGCATTTGCACACCGTCTTCACCGCACGTTCGCCCGAATACTCGTCGCCGAGCGTGACCGCGAGCAACGTCTCGACAAGACCCGTGCACGACCCGCACGATGCGGACGCCTTGCAGGTCGCGCGGACCGCGTCGAGCGTCGCGTTGCCCGCGCCGATGCACGCCACGACCTTGCCCTTCGTGACGCCGTTGCAGCCGCAAATCTCCGCATCGTCGGAGAGCGCCGCAACGGCCGCCTTAGGGTCCGCTTGCGCCCCTCCCGAAGCGAAGGATTGGCCGAAGATCAGCATGTCGCGGATGGGGGCGATGTCCTCGCCGCGCTTGAGCAGGTCGAAATACCAGCCGCCGTCGCTGGTGTCGCCGTACAGCACCGCGCCGACGATCCGGTCATCCTTGACCACCACGCGCTTGTAGATGCCGCGCGACGCATCGCGCAGGACGATATCCTCCGCGCCGGCACCGCCCGAGAAGTCGCCCGCCGAAAACACGTCGAGCCCGGCGACCTTCAGCTTGGTCGAGGTCACCGATCCGCGATAGCCGCTGTGACTGTCGGTGAGCCCGTCGGCGAGCGCGCGGCACATGTCCCACAGGGGCGCGACGAGGCCGTAGACGTTGCCGTCATGCTCGACGCATTCGCCGACCGCGAGGATCGACGGGTCGCTGGTGACCATATGGTCGTCGACCTTGATCCCGCGCCCGATCTCCAGCCCGGCTTCGCGCGCGAGGGCGACGGAGGGACGGATGCCGACCGCCATGACGACTAGGCTGGCTGGGATCAGCGTACCGTCTTTCAGCAGCACGCCCTCGACGCGGGTATCGCCGACGATCTCGGCCGTGTTCGCCTCGGTCAGGATGACCTGACCGCGCGCCTCCAGCGCCGACTTGAGCAACCAGCCCGCCGCCTCGTCGAGCTGCCGCTCCATTAGCGTCGGCATCAGGTGGATCACCGTGACCTTCATGCCCCGCAACGTGAGCCCGTGCGCGGCCTCAAGTCCGAGCAGCCCGCCACCGATGACGACCGCAGCGCCACCCTTTCCGGCCGCCTCCAGCATGTGGTCGACATCGGCCATGTCGCGGAACGAGATCACGCCGGGGAGGTCCTTGCCGGGGACGGGGATGATGAACGGATCGGACCCGGTCGCGATCAGCAGCCGGTCATACGACACGCTCAGCCCGGACCGCGCGGTGACGGTCTTCGCCACGCGGTCGATCGCCTGCACCGGATCGCTGGTCACGAGTGCGATCGTGTTGCTGGCGTACCAGGCATGATCGTTGATGACGATCTGCTCGAACGTCTTCTCGCCCGCCAGCACCGGCGACAGCATGATGCGGTTGTAGTTCACATGCGGTTCGGCACCGAAGATCGTGACGCGGTAACGGGTCGGGTCGCGCGCGATCAGTTCCTCGACCGCGCGACAGCCGGCCATACCGTTGCCGATCACGACGAGGTGTTCGCGCCTTTTGGAAAAGGGTGTGTCGGGAGAGGAGGTTTGGTATTCCATCAGATCGTCCAGTCGGGTTGGAGCCGGGGAAGGGGGGGGCATCAGGCGGGGATGGCGCGGTTCGATGGTCGCTCGCTGCGCCGCCGTGCGTCGAGCGCCGCGTCGAGCAGCGCGCGCTCGTCCGATTTGTGCGTGGCGGAAAAGCGCACCGCCAGCGCGCAGACCGCGGTGCCGGTGACGATGTAGCCAAGCACCACGAGGCAGTGCTGCGGAGTGGCCGACGCCTTGTTGAGGAACCCCGCCGCGACCGCGCCGATGTTGCCGCCAGCGCCGATCAGCCCGGCGACCCCGCCCAGCGCCTTGCGGTCGATGAACGGCACCAGCGCATAGGTCGCGCCGCACGCCATGTGGGTGAACAGCCCGAACATCGTCATCGCGAGAATGGCCAGCGTCACGCTGCCGGCGTTGCCGAACAGGACCAGTCCGATACCCTCGCCGAGCATCAGCGCGAACAGCAGCAGCGCGCGCCCGTCGAGGCCTCTCACGAGCGCGATCCGGTCGCTCGCGATCCCGCCGAGCGCGCGGGCGAACAGCGCGAGGCCACCGAAGATCCCGGCGGCCAGCCCGGCATTGGTCAGCGACAGCCCGAACCGGTCGACGTAATAGCTCGCCGCGATATTGTGGATGAAGATCTCGACGCCGAAGCACGCGCCGTAGGTCGCGGCGAGCATCCAGGTCCGGTAATTGGCGGCGGCGCGGCGGAAGATCGCCATGCCGGTCGCCTTGCCGCCGTCCAGTTCCATGCCGGCTGCGCGGAGGTCGACGATGTCGCCCTGCGGCGTATCCTGCGTGTAGCGCGCATAGACGAACGCCATCGCAAGCATCGCGACACCCGGCACGAACATCGCCGCGCGCCAGCCCCAGGCATGCTCGACGCCAAGCCCGACCAGTGCAGCGACGACCAGCGGCATCAGGCTTTGCGCCGCGCCGCCGCCCGCATTGCCCCAGCCGCCGACGGTCGCGTTGGCGGTGCCGACGACGTTGGGGGCGAACATCACGCTGGTGTGATATTGCGTGATGACGAACGACGCGCCGATCGCCCCAATCGCGAGGCGGAAGAACAGGAACGTCTCGTACGTCTGCGCGAACGCCAGCCCGAACACCGGGATCGCACCGAGCAGGAGCAGCCATGTATAGGTGCGGCGCGGACCGAACCGGTCGCAGAGCGGCCCGACGACCAGCCGGACGAGGATCGTCACCGCAACCGCGGCGATGTTGATGTTGGCGATCTGGTCCTTGCTCAGGCCGAACTCGGCCTTGATGAGCGGCATCAGCGGGGCGGCGGCGAACCACGCGAAGAAGCACACGAAGAACGCCGCCCAGGTAACGTGGAAGGCGCGCATCGGCGGCGTGGCGGCGCTGAACAGGTCGATCCGGGTGGCCTTGGGTGCGGCGGTGTCGATACCCGGTGATGCGAACAACATGGTCGGCCCTCCATCTGCGGCGGACAAAGAAAAAGCCGCCCCGACGGCGACCTTGCGGACGCATCGGAGCGGCTTCGTTGCCTGGGGGCGATCGGTGGATCGCCCTGCGCGGTCAGGCCCCTTCGTTGGAACCGATCGCGCTATGATTTCGTGTCCGACTCCCTTGCCGGACGATGCGAAGATGACCGAAGCGCGTCGGGCGCGCAAGCGGCATTTCGCATGTGCAGCAGATTTACGGCAGCTGCGCCAGATACCCCTCGATATCGTCCGGATCGAACGCGCGCCGATCGAAGAACGCATCCCGGCCAAGGATCAGGCGCCCCTGCGTCGACCCCGCACCGATGCTGACCGCGCCGATCGCGCCTTCCAGCTTGGAACTCGCGCTTGGCAACGGCGCGTCCGACCCCGCCAGCGCGGCGCGATACACGTCCGGGCGGAACACGCCTTGCGCGATGTCTGCCTGCTGGGTCGAGAAGTCGGCGCCGTCCCATCGCACCATCTGCGAATACAGCCATGCCGCCTGGCTGCGCCACGGGAAGTTCGCCGCCTCGCGGTACTGGAACATGAAGTCGGGAACGTGGATCGGCGTCGCGTCCTTCACCAGCCGGACCTGATCGCTGATCGCGCGCATGACCGTATCGCACGGCGCGTCGAGATAGCCGGCCCGCGCGAGAATGGCGGCGCTGGCCTCGCGCGTGGTGGGGTCGACGAAGTGTGCCGCTGCCGCGTGCAGCGCGCGGATCAACCGCTGGACGACGTCGCCGCGCTCGTCCAGCGTCGCCTGGCGCATCGCCAGCACCTTCTCGACGCCGCGCCGCCAGACCTGCGCGGTCACCAGCGCGATCCGACCGACGCCGCGATCGACCGCGACGCCGTTCCACGGCTCGCCGACGCAGATGCCGTCGACCTCGCCCGCCGCCAGTGCATCGGCGGCGAAGGGCGGGCTGGTCGTGACGATCTCGACATCGGTATCGGGGCGGATCCCCACCGCCGCCAGCCAGTAGCGCAGCATGTAGTTGTGGCTGGAATAGCGGTGCACCACGCCGAACCGCAGCCGTCGCCCGGCCGCCGCACGCTCGGTCGCAACTGCCTTCAGCCGTGTACCCAGCATCACCGGATCACCCAGTGCGTCGCCGTCCAGTACCTGGGCGGCGAGCGGCAGCGACAGGGTGATCGCGTTGCCGTTCAGCCCCAGCACGAACGGCACCGCCATGGGAACCGCGGGCCGCCCGCGCCCCAGCGCGGTCGCGATCGCCAGCGGCGCGACCATGTGCGCGGCGTCGGTATGGCCATAGAGCAACCGGTCGCGCACCGTCGCCCAGGTCATGTCACGGACCAGTTCGATTTCCAGCCCCTCGGCCTCGGCAAACCCCTGCTCGCGCGCGAGGATCGGCAGCGCGGCATCGACCAGCGGCAGGAAGCCGATGCGGACCCGGTCGAGCGCCATCACAAGTCTCCCATCAGTGCGTCACTGGTGATGATCGCGTCGGCGATCTCGGCAATCCGGCGGTTGGATCGCATCGCCTGCGCGCGGAGCAGGCCATAGGCGGTCGGTTCGTCGATGCCGCGCCGTTTCATCAGGATCGCCTTGGCGCGGTCGATCGTCGTGCGATCGGCCAGCGCGCTTCGGGCTTCTTGCAACTCGGCCTGCAACCGGGCGAACGCCTGGAACCGGCGGACGGCAAGGTCGATGACGGGCTTGATCCGCTGTTTGGCCAGGCCGTCGACGATATAGGCGGAGACGCCCGCATCGACGGCGGCGGCGGTGGATTCGGCATCGCTCTGGTCGACGAACATCGCGATCGGGCGCGCGAGCGCGCGGGACACCGCGAAGAATTCCTCCAGCACGTCACGGCTGGGATTTTCGAGGTTGATCAACACCACTTCGGGCGCGGCCTTTTCCAGCGCGGCGACCATCCCGACCATGCCGTCGATCACGACGATATCGTCGAGTCCGGCCTCGCGCAGACCGTCCGAAATGATCGCGGCACGCGTGGTGCTCGTGTCGATGATGGCGATGCGCATGGTCAGGCCATATGACGCGCCGTATCCGTTGGCGAGGTAGTGCCGCCGGATTCTTTGCGACGTCAGGGTCGATGACCCATGCCGGAACCGGCGATGTGAACGAATGTCCAAGGCCCGGGTCGCGGCCGTCGGCATGGGAGCGCGGCGCGGTGTGTCGCCCCGGTGGGGCAGGACGGGGCCGATCGTGGTTTGCCGGCGCTGGCGCGTTGGCCTATCGCATCGGGGTTGCCGAAGGAGTGTGGCGGGGATGCGGACGATCGGTGTTGGCCTGATCGGCTATGGGCTTGGCGGGCGCGCGTTTCATGCGCCATATGTCGAGGCGACGCCGGGCATGGCCCTGCGCGCGGTCGTGTCGCGCGACGCGGTCAAGGTACGGGCGGACCGGCCGGGCATGCGCGTCGTGCCGGATGTCACCGCGTTGCTGGCAGAACCCGGCATTGATCTGGTCATCGTATCCAGCCCGGACGCGCTGCATGCCGAGCATGCGATCGCCGCGCTGGCGGCGGGCCGGCATGTCCTGGTCGACAAGCCGTTCGCGACGTCGCTGGCCGATGCGCGAGAGCTGGCGGCGGCGGCCGAGGCGTCGGGGCGGATGCTGACGGTCTTTCACAACCGGCGCTGGGATGCCGATTTCCTGACACTGCGCCGGCTGATCGCGGAAGGTCGGCTGGGCGAAATCGTCCATCTCGAAAGCCGGTTCGACCGCTGGCGACCGGCCCTGGCCACGACGTGGAAGGATGCGCGGGCGGGTGGATCGTGGCTCGATCTGGGGCCGCACCTGGTCGATCAGGCGCTGGTCCTGTTCGGCCGGCCCGACGCGATCACCGCCGATATCGCGACCCTGCGCGACGGCGCGCCGGCGCCGGATTATTTTCACGCGACGTTGCGCTACCCGAACCGGCGGGTGATCCTGCAATCCAGCAAGCTGGTCGCCGATCACACCTTGCGCTTTGCGGTCCACGGCACGCGCGCCAGCTGGATCAAGCACGGCACCGATATGCAGGAGGCCGGGACCGTCGCCGGTTTGCCACCCGTCGGGGCGGACTGGGGGCGGGATCCGCAGCCGGGCCTGCTGACGCCCGGCGATCCCGGCGCAGTGCCGGTCACGGTACCGAACAGTCGCGGCGATTACCGCCTGTTCTGGCACGCGCTGGCGGCTGCAATTCGGGGTGATGGGCCAAACCCCGTGCCGCCGGCCGAGGCGCTGACGGTGATGGAGGTGCTCGACGCCGGCCTTCGCAGCGCTTCGCAGCATCGGACGGTGACGCTATAGTGGTTGGCGACGCGGTCGACCGGCCGCAGGATCTGATGAGGACGACAGCATGGCGAAGCGTTTCTGGGCGCAGTTGATCGAGATGGACGAGGCGATCGAGCCGGCGAACATTCCCGGCGTTACCGATCATGAAAGCGCCGCCGATGCGCTCGTCACCGACTTTGTCGGCGCAATGGGCGGTGAAATCACCAGCGGCGCAGTGCGCGTGTGGGTCGAGGGTGGTCAGGAAAAGATCTATGACTGGGCGGCCGAGTTCGACATGCCCGATACATCGGCGCTGGACGATGACGAGGATATCGAGGTCGAGGGCGAGATCGTCCTGACCGAACGCATGCCCCAGGGGTAATCGGGCGGGATCGGCGCGGGCGTGCGCCGCGTCGATCCCCTCCCGCGACACGCCGGATCCGGGCTGGACCCGGCTTGCACGACAGCCAAAAAAAAGGCCGGTCAAAAGACCGGCCGTGGAAGTTTTTAGGAGAGGATGCCTGAAAGGCCTGAGCGCTGTGCACTGCGGAATGATCGTTCGCAATTGCAAAAAATATACATCTGGCATGCACTTTTTGCATGCGTCGGAGGCGTCGTCCACACCGTCGGTCAGGATCGCCGGTCGGACAGCGCGGGGTTCCACGGCCGCTTCTCCGGTGCCGGTGCGTCCGTTGCCGGCGTGGCGTGGCGGTGTCGTTCGGCCATCGTCGCGAAGATCGAGGCCTGATCGAGATGCGCGCGCCGAAGCACCGGGGTCGAGGCAGTGGCTGCGTTGGCCAGTTCGGCCTCGGCAAGCATCTCATAGTCGATAGGATCTGGCATGAGGTGTGGTGTGGTTTTCTGATCCGGCTGGCGTGGATCGCCAACGCCCGAGCTACGGCCTTTCGCGCAAAAAGGACGCGTTAGGATGACGATGCTACGGCGAATGGGCGCGGGTGCGCGGTGGATCACCGTCGCACATCCGACATTTGACGTTGATCCGACAGCCGCCATCCTTTATTGACATTATTGTCAGTAAGGAATCACGCGCATGGCCGAACCACAGATGCCGAGCATGAAACGCGACTGGATCGCGGCATTTCGTGCGCTTCGCAAACTCCTCGCCAATGGCGACGATACGACACAGGTTTTCGTCATCATGCGGTCGTTGAACGGCAATCAGGGGCCAGGCCATTTCGCCCGGCTGATGAAGACGCCGCACGGGCCGCGTCTTGCCTATGACCGGGTCGAACTGGCCGAGCGGTTCTCCGACCCCGCCTTCCTCGCCTCCTTTGCGCCGGGAACGCTGGGGGCCGCGTATCGCCAGTTTCTGGCCGATACCGGCTATACCGCGGCGGGGCTGGCGGATATTTCCGACATTGACGGCCACGGCGCGGTCATCCGCCATCCTTACGCGTGGTTCGGTCGCCGGACGCGCGACGTGCATGATATCTGGCACGTCCTGACCGGGTACAAGGCGGACGAGACGATGGGCGAGGCGGCGCTGGTCGCGTTCAGTTTCGCGCAGACCGGCGGGCTTGGCTGGGCGTTCATCGGGGCGGGTGCGGCGCTGAAAAGCATCCGCGAGGTCCGCAGCACCCTGTTCGCCAAGGCTGTCGTCGAGGGCTATCGCAACGGCCGCCGCGCCGCCTGGCTGATGGGCGAGGATTACGAGGCGCTGTTGCACGAGCCACTCGACCTCGCCCGCCAGCGTCTGGGGATCCGGGAGCCGGTGGCGTATCGCCACGCGCAGGCGGTGCTGGGGGCCGAGCTGGCGTCCTATGCCAGCGCGCAGAAATTGCGGGCGGCGGCGCTGGCCTGAGCACGGATCGACAATCGTCGCTCGCCATGCGGGGCCGGGCTTCGCTAAGGCGCTGGCGATGCTCACCCGCCTGGTCCTGACCGATTTTCGCAATCACGCCGACCTGACCCTGTCGCCGGGGGCGGGCTTCGTGGTGCTGACCGGCGCGAACGGCGCGGGCAAGACCAACATATTGGAGGCCGTGTCGCTGCTCGCCCCGGGCCGCGGGTTTCGCCGGGTCGCCCTGTCGGACATGGCGCGGCAGGGCGGAGCGGGCGGGTTCGGCGTCGCGGCCACGCTGGAGGACGGTGGCGATGCGGCGGTCGACATCGCCACCGGCGCAGTCGCGACCGCGCCAGAGCGCCGGGTGGTGCGGGTGAACGGCGCGGCGGCGACCGGCAACGTGCTGGCCGAATGGCTGAGCATCGTCTGGCTGACCCCGGCGATGGACCGGCTGTTCGTCGAGCCGGCAGGCGGGCGGCGGCGGTTCCTCGACCGCCTCACGCTGGCGCTGTCGCCCGGCCACGGCCTGCACGCGACGCGATACGAGGCGGCGATGCGCGCGCGCAACCGCCTGCTGGCCGATGACGGTCCGCCCGACGATGCGTGGCTGACCGCGCTGGAGGCGCGGATGGCCGAGCATGGCGCGGCGCTCGACGCGGCGCGACGCGACGCGGTGGCGTTGCTGGTCGACCGGCTGGCGGGCGAGGATGACGGGGTGTTTCCGCGTGCCGACCTGACGCTGGAGGGGGGGAGCGGCGACGCGGCGACATTGGTCGATATCTTGCGGCAGGGGCGGTCGCGCGACGCGGCGGCGGGACGCACGCTTGCCGGGCCGCACCGCGCCGATCTGTCCGTCGTCCACCGGGCCAAGGGGCAGCCGGCGGCACTGGCCTCGACCGGCGAACAGAAGGCACTGCTGCTCGGCATCGTGCTGGCCCATGCCGAACTGGTCGCCGCGCGGACGGGGCGGGCGCCGATCCTGCTGCTGGACGAGGTGGCGGCGCATCTCGATCCCGGCCGCCGTGCCGCGCTGTTCGACCGGCTGGCGGGGCATGGCCAGGTGTGGATGACCGGGACCGAGGCCACGCTGTTCGACCAGATCGGCCGCGATGCCACGCGGATCGTCGTCGGCGGCTGAACCTGCGCTGTCGACGCGGGTCACGCACCGTTCAATCGGATCGCTGCATAGCCAACATATTGGCGGGGGCCATGTCAGGAGTAATTCCATGCGTAAGTTTCGTGTCGTGACCATTGCCGCAACCGCCGCGTCGCTGCTGGTCGGGATCGCGCCCGCGTCCGCGCAGCGCGCGCTCGACTGGACCGGCGGCCGGCCGGGGGATCGGGCGGCCTATCGGCTGATCGGCGTGGGCGTGCCGGCCCTGTTCCCCGAACTGCGCGGCACGATCCGTGGTCGCGCGTTCGTGCTGCGCAATTTCGACTTCAACCGCGATGGCCGGATCAACCGGCGCGAGGCGGATGCCGCCAACGCGGCGTTCGCCCAGGCCGCCGGCCCGCGTCGCGACCGCTTCGACTGGGGCAGCCGCGATCGTGTCGTGGTGGTCGAGGAGGTGCGCGGTGGCTGGGATCGCGGCGCGATGCGCGGCTACGGCTTCCGCCAGACCCCGCGCGGTGCGACGATGACGTTGCAGGAGGACGTGCTGTTCCGCACCGACAGCGCGGTGCTGCGTCCCGGCGCGATCGAGAAGCTGCGCCCGCTGGCCGGCTATCTGCGCGCCAATGGCGGCGTGCGCGTGGCGATCGACGGCTATACCGACTCGCGCGGCACCGCCGCCCATAACCAGGATCTGTCCGAGCGGCGCGCGGCCAGCGTGCGCCAGGCGTTCGACGACATGGGCGTGGTCCGCGCCCGCTTCTCGGTCGTCGGCCACGGCGAGGCCGATCCGGTCGCGACCAACGCCACGGCGGCGGGCATGCGCCTGAATCGCCGGGTCGAGGTGACGCTGCTTGGCCAGCGGGCGGACGGGTTTCGCAACTGAGGCGTAACCGGGGCCGAGCGACGGGGCGTCACTCCAGTCGTTCGGCCATCGCCGCATTGCCCTGCGCCAGCGCGACCGTCCGTGCGGTGTTGCCGCTGGCATCGGTCGCGTCGATATCGGCACCACGGTCGATCAGCAGGTCGACGATCGTCCTGTGACCGAACAACGCGGCCATCATCAGCGCGGTCTGGCCCACGCTATTCGTCCGGTTCACATCCGCGCCGCGATCGAGCAGCAGGCGGGCGATGTCGGCATAGCCCTTGAACGCCACGCCCATCAGCGCGGTGTTGACCCGGTCTTCTCCGGTCCCGTTCGGCGCGGCACCCGCATCCAGCAGCAGCGCGGTGGTCGACAGTCGGTCGTTGTAGCTGGCCAGTACCAGCGCGGTAAACCCGCGCGAATCCCGCGCCTCGATATCCACGCCCGCTTGCAACAACGCCGGAATCACGTCGTCACGCCCCCCACGCGCGGCATCGAACAGCAGGGCCTGAAGCCGTTCGGGCGAGGGCAGGGGCGGCAGGTCTGGGGTATCGGTCATGGCTGAGGCCTAGCGTGCCTGTGGCTGGTGCTCAAACGCCATTTCGCTTCCGTTTCGGGCACCGGAACCGTATAGACTTTGCCATGGAACCCGACAGCAGCAGCAACCCCAATATCAACGAATATGGCGCATCCTCGATCAAGGTCCTGAAGGGCCTGGACGCGGTCCGCAAGCGTCCCGGCATGTATATCGGCGACACCGACGACGGCTCGGGCCTGCATCACATGGTGTTCGAGGTCAGCGACAATGCGATCGACGAGGCGCTGGCCGGGCACTGCGACCGGATCGACATCGTCCTGAACGCCGACGGATCGGTCAGCGTCACCGACAATGGGCGCGGCATCCCGACCGGCATCCACGAGGAGGAGGGCGTGTCCGCGGCCGAGGTCATCATGACCCAGCTGCACGCGGGCGGCAAGTTCGAGAATACGTCGGATGACAATGCCTACAAGGTGTCGGGCGGCCTGCACGGCGTCGGCGTGTCGGTGGTCAACGCGCTCAGCGAATGGCTCGACCTGACGATCTGGCGCGACGGCGAGGAAAACTACATGCGCTTCGCGTTCGGCGACGCGGTCGCGCCGCTGAAGGTGGTGGGGCCGTCGGCACCGGGGCAGAAGGGCACGCGCGTTACCTTTTTCCCGTCGCCGGCCACGTTCAAGATCACCGAGTTCGATTTCGACAAGCTGGAACATCGCTACCGCGAGCTGGCGTTCCTGAACTCGGGCGTCCGCCTGTTCCTGACCGACGCCCGGCATGAGGAATCGAAGACGGTCGAGCTGTATTACGAAGGTGGCATCGCCGCGTTCGTGAAATATCTCGATCGCGCCCGCACGCCGCTGATGCCGGAGCCGGTCGCGATTTCGGGCACGCGCGACGACGTAACGATGGATGTCGCGTTGCAATGGAACGACAGCTATTACGAAAACGTCCTCGCCTTCACCAACAACATCCCCCAGCGCGACGGCGGCACCCACATGGCGGCGTTCCGCGCGGCGCTGACCCGCACCCTGAACAACTATGCCGAGAAGTCGGGCATGTTGAAGAAGGAGAAGGTGTCGCTGACCGGCGACGACATGCGTGAGGGGCTGACCGCGATCGTATCGGTCAAGCTGCCCGACCCGAAATTCTCGTCGCAGACCAAGGACAAGCTGGTCTCGTCCGAGGTGCGCCAGCCGCTCGAAAGCCTGATGGCCGACAAGCTGGTCGACTGGCTGGAGGAGAATCCCGGCCACGGCAAGGCGATCATCCAGAAGGTGATCGACGCCGCCGCCGCACGCGAGGCGGCCAAGCGCGCGCGCGAACTGACGCGCCGTAAAGGCGTGATGGATATCGCCAGCCTGCCCGGCAAGCTGGCCGATTGCCAGGAGCGCGACCCCGCCAAGTCCGAACTGTTTCTGGTCGAGGGTGACTCCGCCGGCGGTTCCGCCAAGCAGGGCCGCAACCGCCATTTCCAGGCGATCCTTCCCCTGCGCGGCAAGATCCTGAATACCGAGCGCGCGCGTGAGGACCGGATGCTGTCGTCCAAGGAGATCGGCACGCTCATCACCGCGATGGGCACCGGCATCCGCGACGATTTCAACGCGGACAAGCTGCGCTATCACAAGATCGTCATCATGACCGACGCAGACGTCGACGGCGCGCATATCCGCACGCTGCTGCTGACGCTGTTCTATCGTCACATGCCCAAGATCATCGAGGGCGGGTACCTCTACATCGCCCAGCCGCCGCTGTACAAGGCGACGCGCGGCCGGTCGGAAGTGTATCTGAAGGACGATGCCGCGCTCGACGAGTATCTGGTCGATGCGGGCGTGTCGGCGACGATGCTGGAATCGTCGGGCGGCGCGCGATCGGGCAAGGATCTGCGCGATCTGGTCGACCATGCTCGGCGGATGCGCTCGCTGATGCGCTATGTTCCGCGCCGCTACGACGCGACGATCATCGAATCGCTGGCACTCGGCGGCGCGCTCGATCCGCAGGCGGACCGCGAGGCCCGCGCCGCGCGTGTCGAGGAGGTGACCCGCCGGCTCGACGTCGCGGACGAGGAAGCGCGCTGGTCGTCGCAGCTGACCGAGGAGGGCAGCATCCACTTCCAGCGGTTCTGGCGCGGCGTCACCGACCACCACATCATCGAGGCCAATTTCCTGGTGTCGGCGGAGGCGCGCAAGCTGCACACGCTGGCCGGCGAGCAGACCGCCAGCTTCGGCCTGAACTCGAAGCTGGTGTCGTCCAGGTCGGCGGCCGCGCAACCGGTCGAGGAAACCGAGGATGCGGAAGGCGCGACGACGACCGTGCTGACGCGCGGCGAAACGCTGGTCACGCGGCCGAGCCAGTTGCTCGACGCGATCCTGGCGGCGGGGCGCAAGGGGCTGGCGATCCAGCGGTACAAGGGGTTGGGCGAGATGAACGCGGAACAGCTGTGGGAAACCACGCTCGACCCCGCCGTCCGTTCGATGCTGCGCGTGACCGCCGAGAATGCCGACAGCGCCAACGAGATCTTCACCCAGCTGATGGGCGAAGTGGTCGAGCCGCGCCGCGAGTTCATTCAGGACAATGCGCTTAACGTCGCCAATCTGGACGTTTGAACGTGTCGGAGGGTGCAATCCGGGTCGGCATCGGCGGCTGGACCTATGAGCCGTGGCGCGGCACCTTCTATCCCGAGAAATGGCCGCAGAAGCGCGAGCTGGAGTATGCCGCGTCGCGTGTGACCGCGATCGAGGTGAACGGCACCTATTACAGCGGGTTCAAGCCGGCGACCTTCGCCGGCTGGGCCGCCGCCGCGCCCGACAATTTCGTCTTCACGCTGAAGGCATCGCGCTATTGCACCAACCGCAAGGTGCTGGCCGAGGCGGGCGAGTCGATCGCGCGGTTCGTGGGGCAGGGGATTACCGAGCTTGGCGACAAGCTGGGGCCGATCCTGTGGCAGTTCATGGCGACAAAAAAGTTCGACGCCGATGATTTCGGCGCGTTCCTGAAGCTGCTGCCCGCGTCGGAAGGTGGCATCGCGCTGCGTCATGCGGTGCAGGTCCGGCATGAAAGTTTTGCGGTGCCGGCGTTCGTCGACATGGCCCGCGCGGCCGGGGTGGCAATCGTCTACGCGGACTCGGCCGACTATCCGGCAATCGCCGACGTGACCGGCGACTTCGTCTACGCCCGGCTGGAAAACGCGCGGGAGGCGGTTCCGACCGGCTATGACGACGTGGCGCTCGACCGTTGGGCGGTCGCGGCGAGGACATGGGCGACCGGCGGACGTGCGGCTAACCTGCCCTATGTGGTCGACGTCGATCCCCCGAAGCGCCCCCGCGACGCGTTCGTGTTCTTCATCAACGGTGCCAAGGTCCGTGCGCCGCACGGGGCGATGGCGCTGAACGAGCGGGTCTGAACCGTTCCCCGGCGAAGGCCGGGGTCCAGTCGCCACGGTCGCGGTTGCTACGGACGGCATGTGCCACTGGACGCCCGCCCAACTGGACCCCGGCCTTCGCCGGGGGACAGTGGCAGCATCAATGGTCCGTTACAGAATCGTCCCCGCCAGCAGCAGCAGGATCTTGGTGTCGATCGCCACGCCCTCCGCGCGCTTGGCCGCGACGAACGCCGGCACATCGGCCAGTGCCACGCGGTGGACGGTGATGTTCTCGGTCCCGTCGCCGCCACCATCGCTCACCCGCTCCAGCCCCGACGCGCGGACCAGCGTGAAACATTCCGACGTCATGCCCGGCGACGAATGGAACACCCCGAGCGAATCGATGCGGCCTGCGCGGTAGCCGGTTTCCTCTTCCAATTCGCGTGCCGCCGCGACCGCCATTGCCTCGCCGGCAATCTCGTCGCCGATCAGCCCGGCGGGCAGTTCGAGGCAGGCGCGGCCCAGCGGCACGCGATACTGCTCGACCAGCAGGACATGGCCGTCGTCGATCGCCAGAATGACTGCCGCGTCGATACCGTGTGGTCGTTCTGCGTATTCCCAGGTGCCGGATTTGCGGATCGCGAGGAAGCGGCCCTCCCACATCGTCTCGGTCATAGTTCGATCAGCCTGTCGGGCAGTTCGTTGAGGTCGTCGCCGGTCTTGGGGAATTGCCCGGCCAGTACGCCGCCGATCCGGCCGATCGCGGCGACCATGCCGTCGGCGGTGCGGCCGTCGCGTAAATGGTCGACCAGCGCCGCCATCGCCTCTCCCCATGCCGCGTTCGGCACGGCGGCGTGGATCGCCTGATCGACGACGATCTCCGCGACATGCTCGTCGCGCGAGACGTAGAGGAGGATGCCGACGCGCGCCTGGGTCCGACGCTCTGCGCCGACTTTGAAATACTGCACCGCCCGCCGCCGCACCCGCCGTGCCTTGGTCGCACGCGGCGTCAGCGCCAGCCTGAGCGGCATCCACGACAGCAGCAGGCGGACCAGCAGGAACACCGCCGCCTGCACGATCAGCAGCGCGAGGAACCCGATCGTCGGTTCATGCTCGGTCGCCCATCCGCCGCGCGCCAGCCCGACCAGATGGTCGATCCACGCCGGGAACAGCGCGGCCAGCGTGGTCGTCGCCAGCACCGCGGCAATCGCATAGTGTAGCGCGACATCGTGATAGGCGTCCGACCGCTCGGTCGCGATCGTCACGATTTCGCCGTTGGTGCCGGTTTCGGCCTGCGCGACCGCCGCAGCGATGGCCGCGTGATCGGCGGGGGCGAGTGCGTTCGTCATTACCATCCCCCCGATGCGCCGCCGCCGCCGAACGACCCGCCGCCGCCCGAGAAGCCGCCACCGCCGCCCCAGGACGATCCGCCGCCGCCACCGCCGCCCCAGCCGCTGCCGATTCCCGGTCCCCACAGCACGACCGGCGCGCCGCCGCCACGATAGCGCCGGCCGCCCTTGCGAGCGAAGATCATCGGCAGGATCAGGAACGCGATGACCACGATCCAGAACACCGCCGTCATGATGTCGCCGCCCCTTTCGCGCTTCTTCGCCGCGACCTGGGTCTGCTGCTTCGCCCGGATCTCGGCGGCCTCAAGCGGCAGCTTCAGTTGCTCGGCGATCGCCTGCGCGCCGGCGACGATGCCGCCGGCCATGTCCTTGTCGCGGAAGCGCGGCAGGATCGTCTGGTTGACGATGACGCTCGACAGCGCGTCGGTCATGATCGGTTCCAGCCCGTATCCGACCTCGATCCGCACCTTGCGCTCGGTCGGCGCGACCAGCAGGATGACGCCGTTGTTTGCATCCTTCTGCCCGATCTTCCACGCGCGACCCAGCCTGTAGCCGTAATCCTCGATCGTGTAGCCCTGAAGATCGGGCACCGTCGCCACCACCAGTTGTCGCGACGACGCCTGCTCGACGCTGGCCGAAAGCTGGTCGAGCTGTTGCACCTGTTCGGGACTGAGCAATTTGGCCGCATCGACGACCCGCCCGGTCAGCGGCGGGAAGGTCTGCGCCATGACGGCCGGCGCGATCACCAGCAGCATGAGCGCGACGAGCGTCCGGATCATCCTTCGCATAAGGTGCGCCCGGGTCAGCTGGCGTTGCCGAAATTGACCGTCGGCGCGGTTTCGGCACCCGGCGTCGTCGCCTGGAACGGCGTCATCGGCTTGGCCCCGTAGAAGATCTTCGCACCGACCGCCGCCGGGAAGGTACGGATGGTCGTGTTATAGTCCTGCACCGCGCCGTTATAGTCGCGCCGGGCTATGGTGATCCGGTTCTCGGTCCCTTCCAGCTGCGACATCAGCGTGGTGTAGTTGCCCTGCGATTTCAGCTCGGGATACGCCTCCTGCAACCGTTGCAGCGACATGGTGACGGTGTTCTGCGCGCGTTCGTACTGCTGGACCTTGGCCGGATCGCTCAGTTCGTCGGGCGAAACGCGGACCGCATTGGCCGACGCGCGCGCCTGCGTGACCTCGACCAGGATATTCTTTTCCTGCGCGCCCGCCGCCTTGACGGTCGAAACGAGGTTTGGGATCAGGTCCGAACGCCGCTGATATTCATTCTGCACATCGGCCCAGCGCGCCTTAACGGTTTCCTCGGCGGTCGGGACGCTGTTGATGCCGCAGCCGGCCAGCGTCGCGGCAAAGGCGATCGCGGCGATCGGGCGGAGTACGGTGGCGGCACGAAGCATGGACAAGCCCTCTCGAAAGTCTGTCCTACCCATATAGGACAGTCGCCGGTCTTGGCGAAGCGGAAATCCATCGCTAGCATCGTCGACACGACCGGGGTGCAACAGGGGATTTGCCGCCATGATGAAGGATTTTCGCGCGTTCGTGATGCGCGGCAACGTGCTCGATCTGGCCGTGGCCGTCATCATCGGCGCGGCGTTCGGCAAGATCGTTACGTCGCTGACCGACGATATCCTGATGCCGATCATCGGCAAGATCTTTGGTGGACTGGATTTCTCCAGTTATTTCTGGCGGATGGGCGCGGTGCCAGCAAATTATGCGGGTTCGCTGACCGATTATGCGGCGCTGAAGAAGGCGGGGGTGCCGCTGATCGGTTACGGCGCGTTCCTGACGCAGGCGGTCAATTTCCTGATCGTCGCCTTCATCATCTTCATGCTGGTGCGCGGCGTGACCAAGGCCGGCGCGCTGATCGAGCGCGAGGCGCAGCGGCTGAAGCGTGAGGAGGAAGCTGCGACGCCACTGGCACCGCCCGCCCCGGAATCGGCCGAGATCGCGATCCTGCGCGAGATCCGCGACGAGTTGAAGGCGCGGCCCCGCGTCTGACGCGGACGCGGGCGGCAACGGCGGCGAGCGTCAGGCCGCCGCCAGATCCCGCGCGGTCGCGTCCGCAAGGCTGGTACCGTCAAGGATGCGCGCGGTTTCGTCGCGCACCCGCATCATCGCGTGGCGGATCGCGCAATCGGCCTCGCTCTTGCAGTCGGCGCACGCCCGATAGGCGGTACGACTGACGCACGGGACCAGCGCCAGCGGCCCTTCGATCACCCGGATGATGTCACCCAGCGAAATGAGGTGGGTGGGCCGGGCGAGGCAATATCCTCCCATCTTGCCGCGATGGCTGTGCAACAGGCCGGCTTCGCGCAGGTCGGCGAGGATCAGTTCCAGAAACTTGCGCGGCACGTTGGCGGCCGCCGCGATCCGGTTCATCGGGATCGGCGGACTGCCGGCGGGTGCCTCGGCGAGGAACAGCATGGCGCGAAGGCCGTAACGGGAACGCTGGGTCAACATGCATTAACCTATGGGCCACCTTTGTGGCGAGTGAAAGGCGGGCTTTTCATTCCCCGGTGCCCGCCCTATATCGGCTACGCCGGGTTCGCCCGGCTATGGCGATAAAGTGCGGCGTTCAATAGATGCAGCGGACCCGGGGGCAGTACCCGGCGACTCCACCAAAACGCGTCTTTCAGGCGGGTTCTGACGGGGTCGAACCAGGATCGACGTGTATTCAAACGCGCTGTTTTCGCCCGGGCTGAGTAACCCGTTAAAGGCTCAAAACCACAAGTGCTAACGATAACGAAGCACTCGCAATCGCCGCATAAGCCGGACCTAACGGTCTAGTTTATTTCGGACGAAAGCGCGGTCGGGCCGAACCGGGCAACAGAAGCGGTTCCAGCGGTACGGGGGGCACCGGGCAACAGAAGCCCCCCACTGCCATCATGTTCACCGGACAGGTCGTCGCGCGCGGGCCGCCGTTCCAGCACGCGGCCGTTCAGCAGGAAGCCGAGACGCGGCGACCGCAGGACAATGCGACGATGCGCGGCATAGGACAGGATCGCCGCGACCGGAATCGCGCACATGAAGGCGATCCCCGGATCGCGGGTCGCCGAAACCAGCGCGATCTTGATCGCCACGATGATCGGGTAGTGCAGCAGGTACATCGTGAACGATGCATCGGCCAGCTTCTGCACAAACGGCGGAACCGACCGGATGGCCAGCGCCGACCGCAGGATGAGCGATGCCGCGGCCGGCGGACCAAAAGCGGCCCCGATCACCAGCGTGGCATTGGTCCACGCACGCACGGGCATCGGCAGGATGGCGAATTGCCAGATATAGGCGGCGGCGATCAGCATCAGGATCGCAACCGGTGCAGTGACCCGGCCGATCATCGTGTCGCGCAGCAGGGCGGATCGCGCGAGCAGGAAGCCGAAACCATAGACCGGTGCGTAGCCGGCGATCAGCCGCAGTTGCAGCAGCGGCGCGCGATAGGTCGTCGACGTCCACTGGTCCAGCATCCACGATACCAGAACCATCGGCACGAGCGAGGCGAGGGCGACCGCCAGCAACACCCATGTTTGCGCACCCGGCAGGATGCGACACAGCCGTTCTACTCCCGCGACCATGCCGGTCGTCCGGTCCAGCCGGTGAAGAAGAAGCGTCAGCGGCGCATAGGCGACCAGCGCGAACAGGAACCAGAGATGATACCAGTCGAACGGGATTGGTCGGGGAATGAAGGCGGTCGGCGGGGCGGCATCGAGCAACAGGCCGATGATCGGTGTGATCGTCGCATAGGCGAACAGGGCCGGTATGCCGATCCGAACGATCCGCTGCCGCAACCACGCATGCGGCGCGCGCCGCCGAAGCGCATAGCCGCCGAGCAATCCCGAAATCAGGAAGAAGCAGCCCATCCGAAAGGTGGAGGATGCAAGCACGATGCCCTGGAACAGGGGATGGCCTTCGTGCCAGCAGGTCGCGTGGAACACGATGCCCATCAGCATGAGCATCGCCCGCCATGTCGACAACCCCTCGATCCGGGCGGGGCTGCGCTCCACGAAGGTGCCGGCTGTCACCGTCAGTCCATCGTCGGGCACGGGGGAACATGCAAGGGCTGCAAGGCCGGCCTGATGACGGCCGCCAGCCGGGCATAGCCGGCGGCGTTCAGATGGATCCCGTCCGCGACGTAGAACGGTCCGGGCCGCTGCGAAACGAGCAGCATCGGGGCGGGATCAACGAATGCCATGCCGGGGGTGCTGGCCACGATATCGCGGGCCATGCGGTTGAAGGCCAGTTGTTCGGGGCGATTGGCCCAGCGACCCGGGCTTGGCTTCATGCCGATGAGCAGGATCGGCACGCTCCGCAGCGCCGGTGTCCGCACCGCCAGGAAATCTTTCAGAGCGGCGATCGTCTTCTCGCTGCTGCTGCCGCGCGCGATGTCGTTTTCACCGGCGTACAGAACGATCGCGGCGGGCCTGTGGGCGGGCGGTTCGTGGCCCAGCGCGTTGGTCAGGTCGGGGATCCTTGCACCGTCAATGCCGCGGTTGTGCGCGTCCCATGGCCGCATGTCGGCCCGCAACGTGCGCCATTTATGGATCGTCGAACTGCCGATGAACCAGATCGAGCAACGGGTGGACGTTTCCACCCCCGGCAGGACCATCACGGCCCTGGCCTGCCACCGCTGGAACAGGACCGCACCCGACATGATGGTCAGGAAGACCAGCACCGCGACACCGAGCTTGCCGGCCGTTTTCATCGGGGCCGCACGGTGCGGATCGGGGGTGGCCTGCGGCATGGACGTCACCGTAGCAGGCGATCTGCGAACCAAATGTTAAGGCGCGGCGTATCGTCGATCGCCGGCCGGCGGCCACGAAAAAGGGGGCCGGTTTCCCGGCCCCCCTCGTCGTTTAGCCAAAGGCCGAAACGATCAGTCGCGATCGCCGGTCAGGAAGGCCGGCGCGAACTCGGGCGCACCGCCTTCGTCCTTGCCACCTTCGGCGCGGGGCGGGCGAGTGCCGCCGTCGCGACGCGGGCCACGACCGCCGTCACCGTCACGGCGCGGGCCACGGCCACCGCCGTCGCGATCGCCGCCACGGCCCCCATCACGACCACCGCCGTCACGGCCGCCTTCGCTGCGCGGCGGACGACCGCCGTCACCGTCGCGACGCGGACGCTCCGTCCGGGCCTCGCGGGCAGGGCGGGTGTCTTCCAGCTCTTCGCCGGTTTCCTGGTTCACGACGCGCATCGACAGGCGAACCTTGCCGCGCGGGTCGATTTCCAGAACCTTGACCTTGACCTCCTGGCCCTCGCTCAGGACGTCCGACACCTTCTCGGTCCGCTCGTTGCGGATTTCTGACACGTGGACCAGACCGTCCTTGCCGCCCATGAAGTTCACGAACGCGCCGAAATCGACCAGATTGACGACCTTGCCGTCATAGACCTTGCCGACTTCCGCTTCCTCGACGAGGCCCTTGATCCACTTCATCGCGGCTTCGATCTGCGCGCCGTCCGACGAGCTGATCTTGATGAGGCCCTCGTCGTCGATGTCGACCTTCGCGCCGGTCTGCGCGACGATCTCGCGGATCACCTTGCCGCCAGTGCCGATGACTTCACGGATCTTCGACTTGTCGATCTGCATCGTCTCGATACGCGGTGCGTGGGCCGACAGCTCGTTGCGGGTCTCGCCCAGCGCCTTGGCCATTTCGCCCAGGATGTGCGCGCGGCCTTCCTTGGCCTGTGCCAGCGCCTTGCCCATGATCTCCTCGGTGATGCCGGCGATCTTGATGTCCATCTGCATCGTGGTGATGCCCTCGGACGTGCCGGCGACCTTGAAGTCCATGTCGCCCAGGTGATCCTCGTCGCCCAGGATGTCGGACAGGACCGCGAAGTTCTTGCCCTCCAGGATCAGGCCCATCGCGATGCCCGAGACGGGGCGCTTCAGCGGAACGCCGGCATCCATCATCGACAGCGAACCGCCGCAGACCGTCGCCATCGACGACGAGCCGTTGCTCTCGGTGATGTCCGACAGAACGCGGATCGTGTACGGGAACTCGTCCTTCGACGGCAGCACCGGATGCAGCGCGCGCCATGCCAGCTTGCCGTGGCCGACTTCACGACGACCCGGCGCGCCGAAGCGACCGACTTCACCGACCGAATAGGGCGGGAAGTTATAGTGCAGCATGAAGTTTTCGTAGGACAGGCCGTTCAGCCCGTCGATCATCTGCTCCGCGTCGCGCGTGCCCAGCGTGGTCGTGCAGATCGACTGCGTCTCACCGCGCGTGAACAGCGCCGAGCCGTGCGTGCGCGGCAGGAAGTGGACCATCGCCTCGATCGGACGGATCTGGGTGGTGGTGCGGCCGTCGATGCGGGTGCCGTCCTTCAGGATGGCGCCGCGGACGATTTCGGCTTCCAGCTTCTTCATCAGCTTGGACGCAGCCATCTGGTCCTGCGGGGACGCATCGGCGAACGCGGTCTTGCCCTTGGTGCGGGCCGCGTTCAGCAGGTCCGACCGCTTGGACTTGTCCGTCACCTTGTAGGCGGCGGCGATGTCCTTGCCGATCAGCTTCTTCAGCTTGTCCTTGGCGGCCGACAGGTCGGCCTGCTCGGCCATTTCCCAAGGCTCCTTGGCGGCCTTCTCGGCCAGGTCGATGATGAGGTTGGCGGCCTCGCGGCACGCCTTGTGTGCGAACTGCACCGCGCCCAGCATGATCTCTTCCGACAGCTCCTTGGCTTCGGACTCGACCATCATCACGGCGTTGCCGGTGGCGGCGACGACCAGGTCGAGGTCGCCCGACTTGGTTTCGTCGAGCGTCGGGTTCAGGATGTACTCGCCATCGACATAGCCGACGCGCGCCGCGCCGATCGGACCCATGAACGGCACGCCCGAGATGGTGAGGGCGGCCGAGGCAGCGACCATCGCCAGCACGTCCGGCTCGTTCTCGCCGTCATAGCTCAGCACCTGGCAGATCACGTTGACTTCGTTATAGAAGCCTTCCGGGAACAGCGGGCGGATCGGGCGGTCGATCAGGCGGCTGGTCAGCGTCTCCTTTTCGGTCGCGCCGCGCTCACGCTTGAAGAAGCCACCGGGGATGCGGCCCGAGGCCGAGAACTTTTCCTGGTAGTGGACGGTGAGCGGGAAGAAATCCTGCCCTTCCTTGACCGTGCGGGCAGCCGTGACGGCGCACAGCACGACGGTTTCGCCAAGGGTCGCAAGGACCGCGCCATTGGCCTGGCGGGCGACGCGGCCCGTCTCGAGGGTCAGCGTCTTGCCGCCCCACTGGGCGCTTACGGTCTGGGTATCGAACATATCATTTCCTTCACTCCGGTCGCCAGATGCGGACCGGGGCCTATGTGCGCGCTAAGCCGGCGCGCGTCAGTGTGGAGCGAGTTGTCGCTCCCGTGTCGGATCACCGAATTGTGGTCCGACCGTCTGCATCGCCGCGCGGGGGCGGTGATTCAAAGGGGTATACAGCAAAACGGCCCCCCGAAGGGAGCCGTTTGTCGTTACTTGCGAAGACCAAGCTTCGCGATGAGATCGAGATAGCGCTGGCCGTCCTTGTGACGGAGATAGTCCAGCAGCGACCGGCGCTTGTTGACCATCATGAGCAGACCACGACGCGAGTGGTTGTCCTTCTTGTGGCCCTTGAAATGCTCGGTCAGGTTGCGGATCCGCTCGGTCAGGATCGCAACCTGCACCTCGGGCGAACCGGTGTCGCCCTCGATGCGTGCGTGTTCCTTGACGAGTTCGGTCTTGCGCTCTGCGGTAATCGTCATATTCGTTCCTACGACATCGTCATGTTGAAGCCACGCACGACGGAGACCGAACGGTCCCGAACCTCGACCAGCGCCACCGGGACATCGTCCAGCATCGCGAAGCGAAGGCCATCGTTCATGGCAATCCCGGCCAGCACGCGCCCCTGGCGGAGCGCCCCTGCCTGATCGGGGGTGAGGGGTAGAGCCGGGATGTCGTCCAGCCCCGCCCTCAAGGGCAGGAATATGTGTTCAAGGGCGCGCGCCTGCCCGAGTTCGACCAGTTTGTCCAGCGATATCGCCGGTTCCAGCGTGAACGGCCCCGCCTTCGTCCGCCGTAACATGGTGACGTGACCGACCGTACCCAATGCGAGCGCGATGTCGCGCGCGAGACTACGGATATAGGTGCCCTTGGAAACGTGGGCGGTCAGGGTGACCTCCTCCAATTCCTCCCCGGCACGGAGTTTGGAGTGAAGTGCGTAAATCGTCACATTCCGGCTCGCCAGCACCACGTCCGCACCGGCACGCGCCAGATCATAGGCCCGCGCGCCATCGACCTTCAGCGCCGAATAGATCGGCGGCACCTGCGATATCGGTCCGGTAAAACGCGGCAGCACCGCCTCCACCGCCGCCAGCGTCGGGCGCACGGCGCTGGTCGCGATCACTGGTCCCTCGGCGTCCAGCGTGTCGGTCTGCTCGCCGAACCGGATCGTGAAGTCGTACACCTTGTCGCTGTCGAGCATGCGGCCCGCCAGCTTGGTCGCTTCGCCCACCGCGATCGGCAGCACGCCGGTTGCCAGCGGGTCCAGCGTACCGCCGTGGCCGACCTTCCACTTGCCGTATTCGCCCGATCGCAGCGCGCGCTTGACCGCCGACACCCCTTGCGTCGATCCCAGCCCCAGCGGCTTGTCGAGAATGATCCATCCATGCATGTCGACCGGCCTAGCGGTCAGGGCGGCGTTTGCGAAGGGGGCGAGGGCCTTGTTCTACCCCAGCGCATCCGCAAAATGCCGGCGACACAGCGCGACATAGCGATCGTTGCCGCCAATCTCCGTCTGCGCGCCTTCCGCCACCGGTGCGCCGCCGGCATCGACGCGCAGGTTCATCGTCGCCTTGCGCCCACAGTGACAGACCGATTTCATCTCGATCATCTCATCCGCCAGCGCGAGGAGCCGCGCCGCGCCGCCGAACAGCCGCCCCTGAAAATCGGTGCGCAGGCCATAGGCGAGTACCGGAACGTCTAGCCGGTCGCATATCGCCGCCAGTTGCGTGACCTGTGCTTCGTTCAGGAATTGTGCCTCGTCGACCAAAATACAGGCCAGCGGATTGACCGCGTGCGCCTGCGCGACGCAACCGAGGATGTCCGTGTCGACATCGAACGCCGTTGCCGGCGCGCTCAGGCCGATGCGCGACGTGATCGTCCCCGCCGCGAACCGGTCGTCGATCGCGGCGGTGAACAGCATCGTCCGCATACCGCGCTCGCGATAGTTGAAGTCGGCCTGCAACAGGTTGGTCGATTTGCCCGCGTTCATCGTCGCGTAGTAGAAATACAGTTTGGCCATGCGCGGTGATTCCACGCGCGGAGGCCCAAATCAACGTCGCCCGGAAAACCGCATGATGACGGCAGTGCCTTCACGCGTACGAAACCGGGCATTGCCCTCGAACCCCGCGCGGCCATAAGCCCGCCGCGCGCGGTGATTGCCGACCGCAGGGTCGATGACGATCAGCTTCGCGCCATCACGCGTCATGTTGTCGGCCAGCGCGCGCAGGAACTTCGCGCCATGCCCCTGACCCAGCATGTCGGGTTCACCAATCATCGCGTCGATCGCGCGCGTTTCGGGCGGCAGGTGGTGATACAGCGGCTCGGGCCAGTCATGCACGTCGCAATGCTGGGCAAAGGCGAAGGGGCGGTCGTCATGGCTGACGATCAGCATCGTCATCGCGGTGCCGGCCATATCCTCGCGCAACAGATCTTCCTGATGCGCCGGATCGCCCCACCAGCGCGCGACCTCCGGCGTTTCCAGCCAGCGCCGCAGCATCGGCAGGTCCGACGTCAGCGCCGGACGGAAATCATAGGCCGGATCAGCTAAGATCGCGCGCAACCTTGGGCGAACTGAGCAACTGGTCGATATGACTGCCCTCGTCGAAACTTTCGTCGGCAAGGAACTTCAGCTTGGCGGCATAGCGGTTCTGCACCGTCTGGGCGACCTCGCGCTGAAGATAGGCGGTGTTGGTGCGCAGCGCCTTCAGCACCTTCTCTTCATCGGTGCCGAGCAACGGCTTCACGAAGACGGTCGCATGACGCAGGTCGGGCGACATCCGCACTTCGGTCACGGTGACCATGTGCGTTGCCAAGACAGGATCGTGCACATCGCCGCGCGCGAGGATCGCCGATAGCGCGTGACGAACCTGTTCGCCCACGCGGAGCGCCCGGACGATCTTGTTTTCAGGAGTTTCGGCGTGTTTCATGTCGTCTTTCCGCCGCCTCTTGCCGGGAGAGAGGGGGAGGGGCCGCGACCGAACGCCACGGAACCCTACCCCTTGCACCGCCACCGGCGGCACCCATCCTCCCCCGCCGGGGGAGGGGTCGTGATTACAGCGTGCGCTCGCGCATCTCGACTTCGAACGTTTCGAGATAGTCGCCCGCCTTGATGTCCACGAAGTTCGACGTGAACGTCACGCCGCACTCCAGACCGGCGCGGACTTCGGCGACATCATCCTTGAAGCGACGCAGTGATGCGATTTCGCCCTGATAGATGATGACGTCGTTGCGCGTGATACGGGCTTTCAGCGCCTTGCGGATGTTGCCGTCGGTGACGAGCAGACCCGCCGCCTTGCCATGCTTGCCTGCCGAGAAGACCTCGCGGATTTCCGCACGGCCAACGACCGTCTCGAACGCTTCCGGCCCAAGCTCACCCGCCATCCCGGCGCGGATCTCGTCGATCAGGTCGTAGATCACGTCATAATATTTGAACGCGACCTTCTGACGCTCGGCGATTTCGCGCGCCTTGGCGTTCGGGCGGACGTTGAAGCCGATGATCGGCGCGCCGGAGGCTCCGGCAAGCGTCACGTCGGATTCGGTGATGCCGCCGACACCCGAATGCAGTACGCGGGCGCGGATCAGGTCGGTGCTGATCTTGTTGATCGCCCCGACGATGGCCTCGACCGTGCCCTGCGTATCCGCCTTGACGACCAGCGGATATTCGATCGCCTGCTTGTCCTTGAGCGCGGAGAACATGCTCTCTAGGCTGGCCGGAACCGAGGTGGTCCGCTTGTCGGTCTTCACGCCGCGGCGATATTCCGCGACTTCACGGGCGCGCGCCTCGTTCTCGACGACCTGCAACGGATCACCCGCCGACGGTACGCCCGACAGGCCAAGGACTTCGACCGGCATCGCCGGACCGGCTTCCTTGATCTGGCGACCCTTGTCGTCGACCAGCGCGCGCACCTTGCCGCTTTCGGCACCGACGACGAAGATGTCGCCGATCTTCAGCGTGCCCCGGTCGATCAGGACCGTCGCGACCGGGCCACGGCCCTTGTCGAGCTTGGCCTCGATCACGGTGCCCTCGGCGGTCCGGTCCGGATTCGCCTTCAGGTCGAGCAGTTCGGCCTGCAGCTGGATCTTCTCGATCAGGTCGTCCAGCCCGGTCTTCTTCAGGGCCGAGACTTCGACGTCCTGCACGTCACCGCCCATATATTCGACGATGACTTCGTGTTCGAGCAGGCGTTCGCGGACCTTTTGCGGGTTCGCGCCTTCCTTGTCGATCTTGTTGATCGCCACGATCATCGGCACGCCCGACGCCTTGGTATGCGCGATCGCCTCGATCGTCTGCGGCATCAGGCCGTCGTCGGCCGCCACCACCAGGATGACGATGTCGGTGACGTTGGCACCGCGCGCGCGCATCTCGGTAAAGGCTTCATGGCCCGGCGTGTCGAGGAAGGTGATCTTCGACTTGTCCTTCAGCGTCACCTGATACGCACCGATGTGCTGGGTGATGCCGCCGGCCTCGCCACGCGCCACGTCGGTGCCGCGCAGGGCATCGAGCAGGCTCGTCTTGCCGTGGTCGACATGGCCCATGATCGTGACCACCGGCGGACGCTGAACCAGCGTGTCGTCGGCATCCTCGATCATGTCGTTGGCGATATCGATGTCCGAATCGCTGACGCGCACGATGTTGTGGCCGAATTCGGTCACCAGCAGTTCGGCCGTGTCCTGGTCGATCGTCTGCGTCATCGTGACGGGCATGCCCATCTTGAACAGCGTCTTGACCAGGTCCGCGCCCTTTTCCGCCATGCGGTTGGCGAGTTCTTGCACGGTGATCGCATCGGGAACCACGACGTCGCGGACCTGCTTGGCCTGCGGCTCGCGCGGGCCGCCCATGCCACGGCGCTCCTTCTCGCGCGCACGCTTCAGTGCGGCAAGGCTGCGGGCGCGTGCGCCGTCACCATCGCCAAGCGCACGGTTGACGGTCAGCTTGCCCGACTGGCGACGATCGTCACCCTTGCGGTCACGCTGCTGCGGACGTGCGGGCGGACCATCGCGACGCGGTGCGATCGTCGCCGCGCCGGCCGGACCACGCGCGGCGGCCGCCGAGCCAGCGGCAGGCGTGGCGGCCGTTGTTGCCGGGGCAGCGGCCGGAGCCGGTGCAACCTTTGGCGGCGGCGGAGGACGCTCGGGCCGTGCCACCGGCGAGAACCGGCGGGGCGCGGGCATCGACGGATCGAGCGCAACCATGACCGGACGCGGTGGCGCAGCCGGAGCGGGCGTAGGGCGCGGTGCAACCGGTGCGGGCGCGGGGGTCGGAGCCGGTGCGGCCTTGGCAGCCGGAGCCGGAGCCTCGACCTTTGGTTCGGCAGCAGCCGGCGTGTCCGCGACGGGGGCTTCGACAACGGGCGGCGGCGGTGGCGGTGCGACCGGCGAGAAGCGGCGTGGCGCGACGCCACCCAGCTTCACTTCGATCGGCGCGGCCACCGGGGCCGGCTCGGCCGCGACCGGGGCGGGGGCTGCGGGTGCAGCCTCGACCGGCGTTGGCGCCGGTGCCGGCGCCGGCTCGGGAGCCGGCGCGGCCTTCGCCTCGGCGTCGACCCTGGCACGCTCCTCGGCGCGACGACGTTCGTCCTCGGCCGCCTTGGTGCGTTCGGTGTCCTCGCGACGACGCGCGCCTTCCAGCGACGTCATCCGCGATTCTTCCGCTTCGCGCAGCAGCTTGGCCTGCATTTCCTGACGCGACAGCGGACTGTCATTGGTCGTGCGTTGCGGGGCGGGCGCGGCGGCCTGCGGCGCGGGCGCGACCGGCTCGGACGCAGCCGTTTCCTGCACGGGCGCTTCGGCCTCGCCAGGACGTCCGCCGAGCACGCGGCGACGCTTTACTTCGACCACCACCGTATTGGATCGGCCGTGGCTGAAGCTCTGCTTCACCTTGCCGGTCTCGACCGTGCGCTTCAGCCCCAGGGGCGCGCGCATGCCAAGTTTCGGCTTGTCGTTGTCGGTCTCGCTCACTCAAATTCCTCGTAGCGGTTCACGGCCGGTAGGGTGCCGGAAAGTCCGGACGCCGATGCGCCCTGCGAGGCCGTTTCGCAAGGCACGGGAGAAGATTCGGGTCCGATAAAATGCAACCAGCGGTCGAGCGCTTCGCTCACCCGCTTTGCTGCAGCGCGGTCGGTAAGGCCAATGTGTACCACATTTTCACGGCCCAGCGCCAATGACAATATGGGGCGTCCGACCGGCAACGCCAACCCCTTGAGATCGGAGCCTTCGCGATCGGTGCCGACACGCCACGCCTGGGCCAGCTTTCGCCGGCCATCGTCCTTGGCATCGGCGGCGTGATACAGCGCGATCAGCCGGCCTGCGCGCGCCTCGCCCTCGATCTTATCGGACCCGGTCAGCAGCTTGCCGCTGCGCGATTCGAGGCCGAGTCGGTCGAGCGCGTTGCGGGTCAGCGCCGCCTCAATCCTCGCGGGAAGATCCGCCGGGATGACGAACTCGGCCGTCCTGAACGCGCGCGCAAGGCCGCCCTTCAGCTTGCCCTTCTTCTGCGCAACCTCAAGTTCTGCCCGGGTCACGCCGATCCACGCGCCGCGCCCCGGGGCCTTGGCCCGCACGTCGGGCAGGATCTGCCCGTCGGGGGCCAGCGCCAGCCGGACCATCGTGTCGCGGTCGTCCCGCACGCCGGACAGGATACAGCGGCGCACGGGACCGTCATCACCGACAGCATCGGCAACGGCGTCCGTGTCGGTATCCGCGCCGGCGGCGGCAGCGGGGAAGGCGCCACGCCGGCCCTTCGCACGCTGCGAAGGGAGGGTCAGTCCGCGCGAATCATCGTGGGAGTTCCGCATGCGCGTCCTCCCGTGGATTGGCGTCGGCGGCATCACGATCCGCGATCAACTGACCGCCGGCTCCGTAATTCTCGGTCGAGACTTCCTCGATCACGATCTGGACGGCGGCCGGGTTCTTGCCCAGCCGCTCGACCAGCGACCGCGTCACATCCGCGACGAGGCCGGCCTTCTGCTCCTTCGTGGCGGAGCCGGCCATGCGGATGCTGACGAACGGCATCAGGCGGTCTTGTCGTTCTGCTCGGTCGATGCCTTTGCCGCATCGTCCTGCACGGCTTCGTCAGCCTCAGCCTCAGCCTCAGCCTCAGCCTCAGCCTCAGCCTCGTCCCCGGTCTCTGCTGCCGGAGCCTCGTCCTCGAACCAGTGCGCGCGGGCGGCCATGATGATCTCGTTGCCCTGCTCGTCGCTCAGGCCATACTCCGCGAGAATCCCGCCCTTCGGTTCGGCCCGCTTCGGTGCGTCCTCATTGCGGCGACGCGGCTCGGCGCGCTTCTTCTCGACCAGCTCGTCGGTGGCCAGATCGGCCAGATCGTCGAGCGTCTTGATGCCCGCCTTGCCCAGCGTGACCAGCATTGCCTCGGTCAGATAGGGCAGCTCGGCCAGCGCATCCTCGACGCCAAGCGCAACGCGCTCGTCGCGGTTGGTCGCTTCGCGGCGGTCCAGCGCCTCGGTCGCACGGTTCTGCAACTCGGCGGCCAGATCCTCGTCGAAGCCCTCGATCGACGCGATCTCATCGACCTCGACATAGGCGACTTCCTCCAGGCTGCCGAAGCCTTCGGCGACCAGCAGTTGCGCGAGCGTCTCGTCGACGTCGAGTTCGTTCTGGAACAGCTCGGAGTTGGTGACGAACTCCTTCTGGCGCTTTTCGGAGGCATCGGCTTCGGTCAGGATGTCAATCGCGCTGCCGGTCAGCTGGCTGGCGAGACGGACGTTCTGCCCACGGCGACCGATGGCAAGGCTGAGCTGATCGTCGGGCACGACGACCTCGATCCGGTCTTCTTCCTCGTCGATCACGACGCGGCTGACGCTGGCCGGCTGCAACGCATTGACCACGAAGGTCGCGGTGTCGGGCGACCAGGGGATGATGTCGATCTTCTCGCCCTGCATTTCCTGCACGACGGCCTGGACGCGGCTGCCCTTCATGCCGACGCAGGCACCGACCGGGTCGATGCTCGAATCATGGCTGATGACGCCGATCTTGGCGCGGCTGCCCGGATCGCGCGCGGCGGCCTTGATCTCGATGATGCCGTCATAGATTTCGGGCACTTCCTGCGCGAACAGCTTCTTCATGAAGTCGGGATGCGCGCGGCTCAGGAAAATCTGCGGCCCGCGATTCTCGCGGCGGACGTTCAGGATCAGCGAGCGGATGCGGTCGTTGACGCGCACCACTTCGCGCGGAATCTGCGCGTCGCGGCGGATGACGCCCTCGGCGCGGCCAAGGTCGACCACGACGTGGCCGAACTCGACGCGCTTGACGACACCGGTGATGATCTCGCCCATCCGGTCCTTGAACTCTTCGTACTGGCGCTCGCGCTCGGCGTCGCGGACCTTCTGGAAGATGACCTGCTTGGCGGCCTGTGCGGCGATGCGGCCGAATTCGATCGGGGGCAGCGGATCGACGATATAATCGCCCAGCGTCGCGCCCTTCTGCAGCTTCTGCGCCTGCGCGACGTCGACCTGCTTGAAATAGTCATCGACGGCCTCGACCACCTCGACCACGCGCCACAGGCGAAGGTCGCCAGTCTGCGGGTCCAGCTTGGCGCGGATGTCGTTTTCGGCACCGTAACGCTGGCGCGCGGCGCGCTGGATCGCGTCCTCCATCGCCTCGATGACGATGGCCTTGTCGATCATCTTTTCCGAGGCGACCGCATTTGCGATCGCGATCAGTTCCGCACGGTTCGCGGTGACTGCCGTGGCCATCAATCCTGTCCTTCTTCGCTGGTGTCCGCGCCGTGCGTTTCCGCGTCCGGCGCGTCGTCGTCCTGATAGAATAGCTCGTCCGCGCCTTCGGTGGAAAGCGGCGCGGTCGCGGCGATGAGGCGATCGGTCATCACCAGCTTGGCATCAGCCACCTGGTCATAGTCGATCGTCATCATCTTGTGCCTGTTCACGTCGATGGTGATCTTCGTGCCTTCGACACCGACGATATCGCCCGAAATCTGCTTGCGATCCTCAAACGGCGCGACCAGCCGGATACGCGCCTCCTGTCCGGCCCAGTCGGCAAAGTCCTGCAACCGGGTCAGCGGGCGGTCGATGCCGGGGCTGGACACTTCAAGGCGATATGCCTCGGCGATCGGGTCCTTGCCCTCGGCCTCCAGCGCGTCGAACTTGTCGGAGATTCGGCGCGACAGCTCGGCGCAATCCTCGATCACCAGCTGGCGCGTGTCGGGGCGCTCGGCCATGACCTGCAGCGTCGGGTCGGACTTGCCGCCCTGCATCCGCACACGCACGAGGGAGAGGCCCAAAGCCGTGGCTTCGGGTTCGATCAACGCGGTCAACAGGGCGATATCCGCCATCACGGCTCCATGCACGGGAGGTCTGCGCCGCGGGGCGAACCCCGCAGCCTCTTCATCTGACGATGTAGAGAAAGCCCGGCCGCTATACGCCGGGTGACGGGCTTTCGCAAGCGCGGCAACCTTGCGGCCGTTCGCAGCGTTTTCATGGTCGATTTCCGGGAGAGACTTCACATGATTCGCCGCACCCTGTTCGCCGTCACCCTGCTCGCCTCCGCCGCCTGTTCGGCACAACCGCAGGGCGCGGGCCCGAAGACCGCCGCCAAGCCCTTCACCGTGACCGAGATTGCCGACTTCGACTCACCCTGGGCGATGACCCCGTGGGAGATGTACATGCTCGTCACCGAGAAGAAGGGCGCAATGAAGCTGGTGCCGTTCGAGGACGGACGAATCATCGACGTCACCGGCGTGCCGGCGGTCGACAGCGAGGGGCAGGGCGGACTGATGGACGTGGTCGTCCCGCCGGATGCCGCCAACCTGTCGGGCATGCTGTATTTCAGCTATTCGGAGGCCGGGGCCGGCGGCAAGGGCGTGGTCCTTGCCCGCGCGAAGCTGGTCGAGGACGGCACGACCGCCAGGCTGGAGAATGTCCAGACCCTGTGGCGCGCGCCCAAGGTGCCGGGCAACGGCCATTATTCCGGCCGCATCGCCTTTTCGCCGGACGGCCGATACCTGTTCTTCACCGCCGGCGAACGCCAGAAGTTCACGCCCGCGCAGGATCCCAAACTGCCGCTCGGCAAGGTGCTGCGCCTGACCCTCGACGGCAAGCCGGCACCGGGCAATCCGCTCGCCGCCAGGGGGTTCCTGCCCGAAATCTGGTCCTATGGTCATCGCAACCTGCTCGGGATCGCCTTCGATGCGAAGGGCAATCTGTGGGAACAGGAAATGGGACCAAAGGGCGGCGACGAGGTCAATCTGATCCTGCCCGGCCGCAACTATGGCTGGCCCAACGCCTCGAACGGCTCACACTATGACGGTCGCGACATCCCCGATCACAAGGCCGGAGACGGGTATGAAGCGCCGAAGGTGTCGTGGAACCCGGTCATCTCCCCGGCCGGGCTGATGATCTATTCGGGGGCGATGTTCCCGCAGTGGCGCGGCGATGCCTTCATTGGCGGCTTGTCGTCGAAATCCCTGGTCCGCGTCGACCTGAACGGCACCAGCGCGGCCAAAGGCGACCAGTGGGACATGGGCGCGCGTATCCGCGAGGTCGAGCAGGGGCCGGACGGCGCGATCTGGTTGCTGGAGGATGGCGGCGAGTCGCAGGGGCGGCTGCTGAAGCTGACGGCGGCGAAGAAATAATGCCCTACCCGTCGCCCGCGCGCGCGTCCCGCTTCTTCGACGTATTCGATACAGAAGAAGCGGGACCATCGCCTGCGCGAGGATGACGGCGGATGAAACGGCCCAAGGTTGGCCTCCCTTTTCCGACCTGCTAGGGGCCGCCGATCATTCGCGAAGGCCCGTTCCCCATGACGCTCTACTCCCGTTTCACCGCGCACATCGACGCGGCGCTCGATGCACTGGTCGCCGCCGGCACCTTGCCCGCCGATCTGAACCGCGCGAACGTGACCGTGGAGCCGCCGCGCGATGCCACGCACGGCGATCTGGCGACCAATGCGGCAATGGTGCTGGCCAAGCCCGCCGGCACCAATCCGCGCGCGCTGGCCGCCGCGCTGGCCGCCGAACTGGAGAAGATCGACGAGGTCGCCGGCGTCGCCGTCGCGGGACCGGGCTTCATCAACATGACGCTGACGTCCGACAGCTGGAAGGGCGAGTTGCGCGCGATCCATGAGGGCGGCGCGGATTATGGCCGCTCGACGCGCGGGGCCGGCAACACGGTCAACATCGAATATGTCTCGGCCAATCCCACCGGGCCGATGCACATGGGCCATTGCCGCGGCGCGGTCGTCGGCGATGCGCTGGCCGCGCTGCTCGAATGGGCCGGGCACAACGTCATCCGCGAATATTACGTCAACGACGCGGGCGGCCAGGTCGATGTCCTCGCCCGCTCGGTCCACCTGCGTTACCGCGAGGCGCTCGGCGAGACCGTGACGATTCCCGAGGGCCTGTATCCCGGCGATTATCTGGTGCAGATCGGCCAGGATCTCGGCACGGAATATGGCGATCGCTACGTCGCCGCACCCGAGGGCGAATGGCTGGTCCTGTTCCGCACCCGCGCGGTCGCGGCGATGATGGACATGATCCGCGCCGATCTCGCGCTGCTGGGCATCCGCCACGACGTCTTCTCGTCGGAGGCCGAGCTGCAGGCCGCCGGCAAGCCCGAGGAGGCCGAGGCGACGCTGCGCGCGCGCGACCTGATCTATGACGGCGTGCTGGAAGCGCCGAAGGGCGAGACGCCCGACGACTGGGAACCGGTCGAGTTGCCGCTGTTCCGCTCGACGCAGTTCGGCGACGATCAGGACCGGCCGATCAAGAAGTCGAACGGCAGCTGGACCTATTTCGGCGCGGACATGGCGTATCACTACCAGAAGGCACAGACCGCCGATGCACTGATCGATATCTGGGGTGCGGACCATGCCGGCACCGTCAAGCGCATCGTCGCCTCGGTCGCGGCGCTGACCAGCGGTGCGGTCAAGCTGGACGTGAAGCTGGTGCAGATGGTCCGCCTGCTGCGCGGTGGCGAGCCGGTGAAGATGTCCAAGCGCGCGGGCAATTTCGTGACGCTGGCCGATGTCGTGAACGAGGTCGGCAAGGACGTCGTGCGCTTCACGATGCTGACCCGCCGGTCCGATGCGCAGATGGATTTCGACTTCGCCAAGGTGGTCGAGGCGTCGAAGGACAATCCCGTCTTCTACGTCCAGTATGCCCATGCCCGGATCCAGTCGCTCCACCGCCGCGCGGCCGAGGCGGGAATCGCGGGCGGTTCGGCCGACCTGTCCCGGCTTGAGACGGACGAGCTGGCACTGGTGAAGCTGGCCGCGCAGTTCCCGCGCATCGTCGAGACGGCGGCGACCGCCCGCGAACCGCACCGGATCGCCTTCTATCTCTATGACTTGGCGGCCGAGTTCCACGCGGCGTGGAATGTCGGCAACGATCGCCCGGACCGGCGTTTCCTGGTCGTGGACGATGCGGAGGCGACGCGCGCACGGCTTTTCCTCGCCGCCGCAATCGGGCAAGTAATTCGTAACGGCTTGTCCATTATGGGGGTCGAAGCGGTTTCGGAGATGAAATGATGGCGGCCGACGAGATGGACCTGCGCGACGAGGACCGTCTGCCCTGGCTGGAAACGGTCGAACCGGACGAGCCCGAGCCGAGCAACACCGGCCGCACCATCGCGCTGGTGGTGCTGGGTCTGGGCGTGCTGGCGGCGGTGCTGTTCGGCGTGTTCACGATGCTGCATCGTAGCCCGACCGGTGGCGACGGCACGCTGATCGCCGCGCAGGAGGGCGACTACAAGGTTCGCCCGAACGATCCCGGCGGGCTGAAGGTCAATGGCGAGGGCGATGCCGCCGTCGCGACCAGCGCCGGCGCGGGGGCCGGCAACGGCAATGTCGACCTGAAGGCCGTGCCCGAGGCACCGGTAGCCGGTCGCCGTGCCGCAACGCCGGCCGCGCAGACCGGTCCGGGCGGTCGCAACGCGGTGTCGCAGGTTCCGGCATCCGGCGGGCGGCTGGTCGCCGCCCCACCGATGGGCGCACCGCGCAGTGCAGTCCCCGGCGCGAATGCGGGTGGCGCGCTGATCCAGCTTGGTGCGTATCCGAGCGAAGCGGTCGCCAACGCATCCTGGGGCAATTTCTCCAAGCGGTTCGGCTATCTGTCCGCGCTGGGCAAGACGGTCGAGCCGGTCGAGCGCAACGGCAAGACGCTGTACCGGCTGCGCGTGAACGCGGGCAGCGCCGGACAGGCGGCTGACCTGTGCGGTCGCCTGCGCGTGGCGGGCGAGAGCTGCTTCGTCACGAGCTGAACCTGCCCACCGTCATTGCGAGCGCAGGCGAAGCAATGACGAGGGTCGGCGGGGGATCCCGATAACGATGGTTCCCCCCGACCGCGCGCTTCGCTAACCCTGCGTCCATGAAACCCGTTATCTTCGGCCTGTCCGGCCCGACCCTGACCGCCGACGAGGCCGCCTTCTTCACCGACAGCGCGCCGGCGGGCTTCATCCTGTTCCGCCGCAATATCGAAACGCGCGCGCAGGTGCGTGCGCTGACCGATTCGCTTCGCGACCTGACCGGGCGGGATGATTTGCCGATCCTGATCGATCAGGAGGGCGGGCGGGTCGCGCGGATGGCCCCGCCCGAATGGCCGGCGTTTCCCGCCGGGCCCGCGTTCGATGCGCTGTACGAGATCGCGCCGATGTCGGCGATCCAGGCCGCGCGCGCCAATGCGGAAGGACTCGGGCTGATACTGCACGAAGTCGGCATCACCGTCGACTGCCTGCCGCTGCTCGACGTGGTGCAACCCGACACGACCGAGGCGATCAGTTGCCGCGCCTATGGTCGCGACCCGATGCGCGTGGCGGCGCTCGGCCGGGCCACGCTGGAGGGGCTGGCGGCCGGCGGGGTCGTCGGTGTCGTCAAGCACATGCCCGGCCATGGTCGCGCGATCGTTGATTCGCACCATCTGCTGCCGACCGTCACCGCATCCGATGCGGACCTCGCGATCGACCTCGAACCGTTCCAGTCGCTGCGGGGCGCGCCGATGGCGATGACGTCGCACATCGTCTATCAGGCGTGGGACGCCGAGCGTCCGGCCACGCTGTCGCCGACCGTCATCGCCGAGATCATCCGTGGCCGCATCGGCTTCGACGGCCTGCTGATGACCGACGATATCGACATGAAGGCGCTGTCGGGGACGGCGGGCGAAAAGGCGGCAGGCGCTATCGCCGCCGGTTGTGACGTGGTGCTCGATTGCTGGGCGCGGATGGACGAGATGGTCGAGATCGCCGGGCGGCTGGACGACATCGCGGCGATATCGCTGGCGCGGCTCGATCGGGCGATGGCGACGCTGGTGCCGCCGCAGGGCGACTTCGCGGCCCTGATCGCCAAGCGGGATTCACTACTCGCGCTGGCGTGAGGTCTGCCAACCAAGACCGTCATTGCGAGCGTCGCGAAGCAATCCAGAGCGTCTAGCCCGTGGCTCTGGATTGCTTCGCTGCGCTCGCAATGACGGGTCTTATTGTCCGCTACCCCCGCACCAGCAGATAGTTCATCCGCGCCGCCGCGATCGGCCTGGACCGGTCGTCCTGCCACGCCACCGCCTCGACATTGGCGACGCGTGTGCCGAGGCGGGTGACGATGCCCGCCGCCCGCGTGGGCTTGTCGCGACCGCCGCGCATGAAGTCGATGGTGACGTTGACCGGCTTGATCCGTCCACCGCCCTCGACCGCCAGCGCCTGTTGCAACGCGGCGATGGCGGCGACTTCCAGCAGTCCGGCGATCGCACCGCCGTGCAGAAAGCCGGGGCGACCGATGACCGCATCGTCGAACGGCATCACCAGCACCGGAGCCTCATCGCCCGGTTCGACCGCCAGACCCAGCAGCGCGGCATAAGGCGGCAGCGTGGTCATGGTTGCGCCTCGATCGACATGAAGGTGCCGGCGACATGCGCCAGCGGATCGGACGGATCGCCGTCATGCGCCTGACCCCGAACGAACGCGATGGCGCGGGTGATCCGGTAACATTCGCCGTGGCCGATCACCGTCCTGCCCGGCGTGGCGGGGCGCAGATAATCGACGCGCAGGTCCAGCGTCGCCTGCGGCACGAACATCCCGCGCTTGTGCCAGACCGCCAGACTGGTCGCCATGTCCATCATCGTCACGATCGGACCGGACGCGATGACACCTGTTTCGGGATCGCCGATCTGCTCTGTGCTGTAGGGCAGGGCCAGTTCGACCCAGTCGTCGCCATGCGCGTGATAGGTCAGCCCCAGCCGGCCACCATGTCCTGCCAGCTTGGAATTGAGGAACCGTTGGATATCGAACGTGAACATGCGGACAAGGCTCTACACGCTCGCCGCGCGTGTGCAATTGCCCCCGGCTTGGCCCCGCGCTAGGTTTCGGATCGAAACGGGAGAGAGTGCATGACGGATCGCCTGACGGATCGCCTGACCCTGGCCGTCGATGGCGGCATTGCCGACGTCCGGCTGAACCGCGCGGACAAGATGAACGCGCTCGATCCGGCGATGTTCGACCAGATCGCGGGCATGATCGACCGGTTGGCGAGCATGGCCGGGGTTCGCGTCGTGGTGCTGTCGGGGGAGGGGCGGGCGTTCTGTGCCGGGTTGGACATGGCGTCGATGGCGGGCGGCGGGTCGGGCCTGTCGCTGGACACGCGCACGCATGGTCCGGCCAACGGGCCGCAACAGGTTGCCTGGGGCTGGCGCACGCTGCCGGTGCCGGTCATCTGCGCGGTGCACGGTGTCGCGTTTGGTGGCGGTTTCCAGATCATGTCGGGTGCGGATATCCGCATCGCGCACCCGGCGACCCGGTTTGCAATCCGCGAGACGCACTGGGGGCTGGTCCCCGACATGGCCGGCATCGCGCTGTGGCGCGGGCTGGCGCGTGACGACGTGTTGCGCGAACTGACCTATACCGCGCGTGAATTCGATGCGGCGGAGGCAGCGCAGCTTGGCTTCGTCACGCGGCTGGCCGACGACCCGCATGCCGCGGCCATGACGCTGGCGCACGACATCGCGGCGAAGAACCCAGACGCGATCCGGGGATCGAAGCGGTTGTTCAACCTGGCCGCCGACGCCGATGCCGCGACGATCCTGCGCGCCGAGTCCGACGAACAGCTGAAGGTCATCCGCACCGCCAACCAGATCGAACAGGTCCGCGCGAACATGGAAAAGCGTGCGGCGTCCTTTGTGGATTGAAATCGGCGCGCCTACCCGTCGGCGCGCGCCCTGAAGCCCTCCAGCGCCTCCCGGAAACCGTCGGGAAAGCGTGTCGCGCCGGTTTCCGCGCTCATTACCAGCACCACGTCGCAGGTGGCGATGGCGACGCCGTCCTGGAAGGCGGCGGACAGCAGGTGCCAGCTCCGCGTGCCGATCCGACCGATGCCGGTGGCGATCTCCACGTCGGCGGGGAACTGCCCCTCCGCAAGGTAATTGACGATCACCTGCGCGACCAGCCAGCGGTGATCGCGAAACGCCATCAGGCCCATCGCCCGGTTGAACCGCACCCGTCCGCTTTCAAACAGTGCGGCCATCGCCACGTTGTTGATGTGGCCCAGCGGATCGAGATCCTGGAACCGGGTCTGGATCGTGGTCGTGTAAGGGTAGGCGGCGGGGTCCAGCCGCCATGCTTCGGGGCGCGCCATCAATCAAAGCCGCTCGATGATGGTGACATTGGCGATCCCACCGCCCTCGCACATCGTCTGCAGGCCGTAACGCCCGCCGCGTTTGTGCAGTGCATGGACCAGGGTCGCCATCAGCTTCGTACCGCTCGCGCCCAGTGGATGGCCGAGCGCGATGGCCCCGCCATTGACGTTCATCCGCGCCGGATCCGCGCCGACATGCTGCGCCCAGGCAAGCGGAATTGGCGCGAACGCCTCGTTCACCTCGTACAGGTCGATATCGCCGATCGACAGGCCGGCGCGTTGCAGGGCGCGGTCGGTCGCGAACAATGGCTCCTCCAGCATGATGACCGGATCGCCGGCGGTGACGGTCAGCGTATGGATCCGCGCCATCGGGGTGAGGCCATGGACCTTCAACGCCGCTTCGCTGACGACCAGCACCGCGCTGGCCCCGTCGCAGATCTGGCTGGCATTGGCGGCGCTGATCCGGCCGCCCGCCTGCAACAGCCGCACCGATCCGATCGACTCTCGGGTGGCGTCGAAGCGGATCCCCTCGTCGCGGTCGTGCAGGACGATGCCGCCCGGCGTCTCGACCGGCAGCGCGACGATCTCACCGGCGAAGTCGCCGCAGGTCGTGGCCGCGGCGGCGCGACGGTGGCTTTCGAGCGCGTAGGCGTCGAGCCGGTCGCGCGTGAAACCGTATTTGTCGGCGATCATCTCCGCACCCAGAAACTGGCTGAACTGCACGCCGGGATAGCGCGCCTCCTGACGCGGCGATTTGGCATGGCCAAGACCGGCCTGCGCGAACAGCGCGGCGGTCGATCCCATCGGCACGCGGGTCATGGATTCCACCCCGGCGGCGATCACCACGTCCTGCGTGCCCGACATCACCGCCTGAGCGGCGAAGTGGATCGCCTGTTGCGAACTGCCGCACTGGCGGTCGATGCTGACGGCGGGAACGGATTGCGGCAGGTGGGAGGCGAGCACCGCGCCGCGTCCGATCTGGAAACCCTGTTCGCCCCCCTGGCTGACGCACCCCATGATGACGTCGTCGATCGCGGCCGGGTCGATCCCCGATCGGTCGACGACCGCATCGAGCATCGCGCCGGCCATGTCGGCCGGATGCCACCCCGCCAGCCGTCCGCCGCGCCGACCGCCGGCGGTCCGCACCGCTTCGACGATATAGGCCTGTGCCATGCCGTTCTCTCCGTTGCTTTTATTCTCGACGCCCACTGTCGCCGATAACCGCTTGGGCGGCAACCAACGCCAAGGATACCCGATTATCGAAAACACGGCGCGGCCGTCATTGCGAGCGTAGCGAAGCAATCCAGGGCGTCGTGATACGGCCCTGGATTGCTTCGCTACGCTCGCAATGACGGTAGTCTTATGGTGCTGTGCGCTTGTGCATGGTTGGAAGGCCGTCGAACCTGGCGTGGCCATCGGGATTCCACCAAATCGCGTGATTGCGATCGGGACCAAGACGCAAAAATCCCGCCACCAGCCTGCGAAGGTCGCAAGCCGATGGCGGGGAAATTGTCGCTCATCGCATGACGCTCCACCGGAATGGAGGCGTTGCGTGATTACCGGACGGTTGCGGAACCCGTGCCACGACCCTGGCCGCCACGACCGCCGCCGCTGCGACCACCGCCCTGGCCACCGCGACCGCCGCCTCCCTGGCCGCCACCGCTGCGACCGCCCTGGCCGCCGCCGCTTGCGCCGCCACGGCTGGCGCCGGCATAGTTACGGCCGTTGGTTGCCGTCGGGGCATGGGTCGCACGCGGACGCGGCGGACCACGCTCGGCGCGCGGACGGTCGATCCGTGCCTCGGGATCAGCGCCGATCGCCTTGACGCGGGTCGCCTTGATCGCGTTCGAATGCTGGTTGAAATCCTCCGGCAGCGGGCGGACGGTCACCTTCTGGCGCGTGATCTTCTCGATATCGCGCAGATACGCCTTCTCGTCATCGGCGCAGAACGCGACGGCGGTGCCGCTAGCGCCTGCACGCGCGGTGCGGCCGATGCGGTGGACATATTGCTCGGCGACGTTGGGCAATTCGAAGTTGATGACGTGGCTGACGCCCGACACGTCGATGCCGCGCGCGGCGATGTCGGTGGCGACGAGGATCTTGACCTTGCCGGCCTTGAACTCGCCCAGCGCCCGCTCGCGCTGGCCCTGACTCTTGTTGCCGTGGATCGCGTTGGACGCGATGCCGTTGCCGGCCAGCAGCTTCACGACGCGGTCCGCGCCATGCTTGGTGCGGGTGAAGACCAGCGCGCGGTCGATCGTGGGATCGCCCAGCGTGATCGTCAGCAGCGCCTGCTTTTCCGACTGGTTGACGAAGGTGACATACTGGTCGACGCGCTCGGCGGTGGTCGCGGCGGGCTTGACCGACACGGTCTGCGGATCGGTCAGGAACTGCGACGCGAGATCGCGGATCGACGTCGGCATGGTGGCCGAGAAGAACAGCGTCTGACGCTTGCGCGGGATCATCTTCACGATCTTGCGCAGCGCGTGGATGAAGCCGAGGTCCATCATCTGGTCGGCCTCGTCCAGCACCAGAATCTCGATCATCGACAGGTTGATATAGCCCTGCTCGACGCAATCGATCAGGCGGCCGGGGGTCGCGACGAGAATGTCGACGCCGCGGCTCATGTCCTGGCGATTCTTGTTGATGCTGGTGCCGCCGAACACGGTGGCGACCGACATCTTGGAAAACTTGCCATATTCACGAGCGCTGTCGGCGATCTGGCTGACGAGTTCACGCGTCGGGGCGAGGACGAGCATGCGGCAATGCGTCGGCAGGACGCGCTTTTCCTGCGCCGTCAGGCGCTGGATCGACGGCAGCACGAACGCCGCGGTCTTGCCGGTGCCGGTCTGCGCGATGCCGAGCAGGTCGCCGCCCTCAAGACAGATCGGAATGGCCTGCGCCTGGATCGGGGTGGGGCTGGTATAGCCCTTGGCTTCGAGCGCACGGACGAGCGGCTCGGCAAGGCCGAGATGGGAAAAGGACATAGGGAAGGGACTCACGAAAAATGCCCTGCCCGCGAGCCTAACGAGGCCGGCGAGGGGCGGGGAAGAATGACACCCCGCGTGATAGGGAAGTCCGTTGGATCTGACCGAGGCGGAGCCGGACCCCAAAGGGCCGATCACGCTGCAAGACGCCTCGATGGCCGCCATATGCATTTTGCATTGCGGTATGTCAAGATGGCGACAGGAACGCGGTGTTCGCGATACGGTATCCGGACAGGCTTTGCGGAGACAGGATGATGACGCGTTCGGGTTTGACCCTGAAAGTATTGATGGGAACGGCGATGGCGGTGTCGATGGTGGTCGCCGGCCCGGCCAGTGCGGCGGCACCGGTCACGCTGACCGGGCAGGCACGGATCGGCTTGACCACCATGCCGGCACGGTTCGCGGTCCAGTGCACCGCCTCTGGCCCCAACGCGACCGGCGCACTGGGCATCGCGCTGTCGGTGCCGGTCGGCGGCGACCAGCCCGGCGGGTTCGATTTCGATGCGTTCGAAGGGCCGACGGGCAGTCGCCGGGTGCTCACCACCCTGACCGTCGGCGGTGCGCGCCAGCGGTTCGCGGCCAGCGGTTCCTATGCGAACGCGCGTGTCTTCACGCTGGCCGTGTCGGCGGCGCGGACCGATGCGGCGGCGATGGCGAAGCTGGCCGGTGTCCTGCGCGCGACGAAGGCGGGGACGACGCTGATGTGGCAGCAGGAGAGCGCGACCGCCGGGCGGGTTGGCCTTTCGGCGCGGGTGGAACTCGGGCCGCTGGAGGCGCGCCGGCTCAGCACGGCGTTGAAGGGGTGTCTGGGCTAACTCTGATCCGTCATTGCGAGCGTAGCGAAGCAATCCAGAGCCAAGCCGTGACACCCTGGATTGTTTCGCTACGCTCGCAATGACGGACGAAAGCGGGCGGTGATTTCGCCCGACGACCTTTATCCGATCAGCAGTCCGGCAAGCGCGGCCGACATCAGGTTGGCCAGACTGCCGGCCAGCAACGCGCGGATGCCCAGCTTGGCGATCATCGGCCGCTGGTTGGGGGCAAGGCTGCCGGTGACCGCCATCTGGATCGCGATCGAGGAGAAGTTGGCGAAACCGCACAGAGCAAAGGTGACGACCGCGATGGTGCGCGGCGACAATTGCTGCGCCTGTTTCGCCAGGTCGATATAGGCGACGAATTCGTTCAGCACGATCTTTTCGCCGAACAGGCCGCCGGCGATTCCCGCCTCGTTCCACGGCACGTTCAGCAGGACCATGACCGGCTGGAATACATAGCCCAGGATCCGCTGGAAGCTGAGATCGGCCACCCCGAACCAGTTGCCGATACCGCCGAGCAGCCCGTTGGCGAGCGCGACCAGCGCGACAAAGGCCAGCACCATCGCCCCGACCGCGACCGCCAGCTTCACGCCGGTCTGCGCGCCCTGAGCCGCCGCCATGATGAGGTTGGCGGGCTTTTCCTCGTCATGGGTCGCATCGGCTAGCGCAATCGCCTCGTCCTCGCGCACATCGCCCAAGGGCAATTCACCCGGCGGCGGCACGATCGCGTCGGGCATGATGATCTTGGCCATCAGGATGCCGGCGGGCGCGGCCATGAAGCTGGCGGCGAGCAGATAGTCGATGCTGACCCCCATCGACGCATAGGCGGCCAGGATGGTGCCGGCGACGCCGGCCATGCCGCTGGTCATCACCGTGAACAGCTGCGGCGGGGTGAGGCCAGCCAGATAGGGGCGGATGACGAGCGGCGATTCGCTCTGCCCGACAAAGATGTTGGCGGCCGCGCACAGCGATTCGACCTTTGATACGCCGATCACCTTCTCGATGCCGCCGCCGACCCAGCGCACGACCAGTTGCATGATCCCAAGATAATAAAGGATCGACACCAGCGATGCGAAGAAGATGATGACCGGCAGCGCGGCGATGGCGAAGCTGTTGCCGCCGATCGCGGGCGAGGCGAGCGGGCCGAACAGGAACTCGGTCCCTTTCTGCGAATAGCCGAGCAGGTTCGATACCCCGCCCGACAACATGCCAAGCACGCGCTTGCCGGCGTCGGAATACAGCACCAGCACCGCGATCGCGACCTGCAAGCCGAAGGCCGCGCCGACGATCCGCAGCCGGATCGCGCGCCGGTTGGTCGACAACAGGACGGCCAGCCCCAGGATGACGGCGATGCCGGCGATGCCGATAAGGAACCTGGTCATGCGGAAACGTGTCTTTCGGCTTTTAAACTGAACCCGGCGCTGCCCCCCGGCAGTCGCCCAAGCGCGGCACCTTACACGCCGCCGCCGTCGCCGCCAGCGGTTTGACGCGGGTTTGACGTGGGGACGAAATCCGGTAGCACCTGCGCCGATGGACAAACCGCCGCTTGCGATCCCGCGTTCGCTCTTCGCCTTTTCGATCTTCTACGGCGGCATGGTCTGCATCGCCGGCGTGCTTGGCAACAAGCAGGTGTCGCTGGGACCGGTGGCGGTGGAGGCCGGGATCTTCGCGTTCCTGCTGCTGGTCGTCACGTCGAGCGCGGTGGCCGAGGTGCATGGGCGGACCACCGCCAACCGGCTGGTGCAGGTCGGTTTCGTGCCGCTGCTGGTGTCGCTGTTCCTGTCCTGGGTCGTCTGGGTGCTGCCGCCGTCGCCCGACATGATCCCGGCCAACCGCGATGCGATCCAGCTGGTGCTGGGGTCGACGTGGCGGATCTGGCTTGGCGGGATCGTCGCCTATGGCATCTCGCAGACGCTGAACGTCACGATCTTCGCGGCGTTAAAAGGCGGGGCGGAAGGGCGGCTGCTCTGGCTGCGCGCGGCGGTGGCGAGCATGCTGAGCCAGATCGTCGATACGCTGCTGTTCGTGACGATCGCCTTCTACGGCGAGTTTCCGATCGGTCCGCTGATCGTCGGGCAGATGATCGCGAAGGTCACGCTGTCGGCCTTGCTGGTGCCGCCGTTCATCTATCTGTTCGTCGCGATCAGCCGCCGGCTGGACCGGGCGTGAAGACGGGTCTTTCGCCCGTCACGCCGACACCCTAAAGGCCCGTCGCATGACCGACCACACACCCGACGCCGCCATGCTGGCCAAGGCCGAGACGCTGACCGAGGCGCTGCCCTATATGCAGCGTTATGCCGGCAAGACCTTCGTCGTGAAATATGGCGGCCACGCGATGGGCGACCCGGAGTTGCAGCGCGACTTCGCCGAGGATGTGGTGCTGCTGAAGGCGGTCGGGATCAACCCGGTCGTGGTGCATGGCGGCGGGCCGCAGATCGGGTCGATGCTGAAGCGGCTTGGCGTCGAATCGCGCTTTGTCGACGGGTTGCGCGTGACCGATGCGGAAACCGCGCGGATCGCCGAAATGGTGCTTGCCGGATCGATCAACAAGGAAATCGTCGGCTGGATCGGCCAGGCCGGTGGCCGTGCGGTCGGCATTTCGGGCAAGGACGCCGGGCTGGTGCAGGCCGAGAAGGTCGGCCGCAAGACGCCGGACCAGTTGCAGGGGATCGAGCGCCATGTCGACCTGGGTTTCGTCGGCGAACCCGTCGCGGTTGACCGGTCGATCATCGACACGCTGTCGGCGGCCGGGATCATCCCGGTCATCGCGCCGATCGCGATCGGCGCGGACGGCCATACCTACAACATCAACGCCGACACCATGGCCGGCGCGATCGCCGCCGAGATGCGGGCGTCGCGCTTTTTCCTGCTGACCGATGTCGCGGGCGTGCTCGACAAGCAGGGCGAATTGCTGACCGATCTCGATCCCGCTGCCATTGCCGAATTGCGCGCCGATGGCACGATCACCGGCGGCATGATCCCCAAGCTGGAGACGTGCGTCGCGGCGGTGGAGGCGGGCGTCGACGCGGCGGTCATCCTCGATGGACGCGTGCCGCACGCGATGCTGCTGGAAATCTTTACCCGTCAGGGTGCAGGAACGCTCGTCCGGCGTTGAGCCGCATTGCCGGTTCGGTATCGCGGCCCCATGTTGACCGCATACCACACCGCTTCCTTTCAGACTGGAGTCCCTCAGGTTGATTACGATCATCCAAATCCTGCAAGTGTTGCTGAACCTGGTCTGGTGGGTCGTCATCATCGACGTCGTGCTGTCGATCCTCATCAGCTTCAACGTTATCAACACGCAGAACAGCTTGGTCCGTACGATCTGGGAGGGTGTGGAGAAGCTCTGCCAGCCGCTGTACCGGCCGATTCGGCGCATCCTGCCGGACTTCGGCCAGATCGACTTTTCGCCGGCGGTCGTCCTGCTGCTGATCTCGCTGATCCAGATCGTCCTGAACAACGCGGCGCGCAGCATCCTTACCGGTACGCCGCTCTGATCGTCTGAGCCGTGCCGGCATGGACTCCGGCCGGGCATGGCATTGCCATCACGGTCCGGGTCACGCCGCGCGGCGGGCGCAATGCGTTCGCCGCCGGCACCGCCGACTATTTTGCGGCGAGGCTGGCGGCAGCGCCGGTTGACGGCGCGGCCAATGCCGGGCTGATCGCGCTGGTGGCAAAAATCTTCGCCGTCCCGAAACGCGCGGTGACGCTGATCGCTGGCGACACCGCGCGGTTGAAGCGGCTGCGGATCGCCGGCGATGCGACGGTGCTGGCGAAAATCGCCGCCAGCCTCTATGCGATCGCGCCATGAGCGCACAGATCATCGACGGAAAGGCCTTTGCGGCCGATTTGCGGACCCGCATCGCCGGGGAGGTCGCGCGGCTGCGTGCCGCCACCGGCCGCGCGCCGGGACTTGCCGTGGTACTGGTCGGCGAGGATCCCGCATCCTCGGTCTATGTCCGGTCGAAAGGCAAGGCGACGATCGCCGCAGGCATGCTCAGCTTCGAGCATCGCCTGCCCGCCGATGTCAGCCAAGACACGCTGCTGGCGCTGGTCGCGCGGTTGAACGCCGATCCGACGGTCGACGGGATCCTCGTCCAGTTGCCGTTGCCCAGGGGACTCGACGAGAGCGCGATCATCACCGCGATTGACCCGGACAAGGATGTCGACGGCTTCCACCCGGTCAATGCCGGGCGACTGGCGACCGGGCTGCCGGGCTTCGTGCCCTGTACGCCGCTGGGTTGCGTCATGCTGCTGAAGTCGGTGCTGGGCGACCTGTCGGGCAAAGACGCGGTGGTGATCGGCCGGTCGAACATCGTCGGCAAGCCGATGGCGCAGTTGCTGATTGCCGAAAGCTGCACCGTCACCGTCGCCCATTCGCGCACCCGCGATCTGAAGGCGGTGGTGGCGCGCGCCGATATCGTCGTTGCGGCGGTCGGCCGGGCGCAGATGGTCAGGGCCGACTGGATCAAACCGGGCGCGACCGTGATCGACGTCGGGATCAACCGGACCGAGGCGGGGCTGGTCGGCGATGTCGACTTTGCCGACGTGGCGGGCGTGGCGGGCGCGATCACGCCGGTACCGGGCGGCGTGGGGCCGATGACGATCGCGGTCCTGCTGCGCAACACCGTCGTGTCGGCGGCGCGGCGCGACGGGTTCGCGGTCGACCTGTGATGATCCTTCTGTCGCTGCTGCTCGCGGGGCAGACCGCGCTGGACAGCGAACGCGCGCTGGCCCGGACGATGGCGCGCGACGGTCAATGGACCGCGCTGCGGGCGTTTGCCGCGCCCGATGCCGTCGTGTTCACGCCGGATCCCGTGCGCGCCAGCGATGCGGCGCTGCGCGATCGCAAGAACCCGCCGGTGCCGCTGCGCCGGCGGCCCACCGCCAGCTATGTCGCGTGCGACGGGACGATGGCGGTCAACACCGGGTCATCGGTCGGTGCGAAGGGTGGTCACGGCTATACGACGACCGTCTGGACCCGGCAGGGGGTGGGCCGGGGCGCGACGTGGCGCTGGGTGGTCGACCATGGCGACGCGTTGCCGACACCGGCCGCGCCGGTTGCGCGGCCGACGACGGAGCGGGCATCGTGCAAGGGCAAACCCTATAGCCTGTACGACACCCCCGAACCGGGCGCGGTGAAGGAAGGTCATGGCCAGTCGCCGGACGGGACGCTGGCCTGGCGGTGGACCATCGGCGAGGGTGGCGACCGCGCGTTCGACGCTTTCCTGTGGAACGGCGAGGACATGGTACAGGTCGTCGAGGACCGGGTGGAGGCGCGCGCGCGATGATCGAACTGTATGTCTCGGCGTTGATGACGTTCTTCGTCGTCATTGATCCGCCCGGCTGCGCGCCGATCTATGCCGGCCTGTCGGCGGGCGCATCATCGGCGAACCGGCGGGCGATGGCGATCCGCGCGGTCCTCGTCGCCGCCTGCATCCTGCTGGTCTTCGCGCTGTTCGGCGAGGCGCTGTTGCGCGCGCTGGGCATCAGCTTGGCCAGCTTCCGCATCGCCGGTGGCATCATGCTGTTCCTGATCGCGCTGGAAATGGTGTTCGAGAAGCGGACCCAGCGCCGCGAGGACCGCGCGGCCAAGGTCGCCGACGATCCGGAGGCGGAGGACGTCTCGATCTTCCCAATGGCGATGCCGATGATCGCCGGGCCGGGGTCGATCGCCAGCGTCATGCTGCTGATGGGCCGCAACGAGGGGTGGGAGCGGTCGCTGGTCATCCTTGGCGCGCTGGCGACGATCCTGCTGCTGACGCTGGCCGCATTGCTGGCGGCCGGGCCGATCATGCGGTTCCTGGGCGCGAAGATCGAGGCGGTGATTACCCGGCTGCTCGGCGTGCTGCTGGCGGCGCTGGCGGTGCAGTTCGTGATCGACGGGTTGCAGGTGGGGTTGCGGTAAGCGAACAACGCCAACCAGCGCGCTGCGGCACTTCCCCGGCGAAGGCCGGGGCCCAGTTGCCAGGGTCATCGTAGCGGCGGACGAACCGACTTCACAAGCGGTCTTCCTACTGGGCCTCGGCCTTCGCCGGGGTTGTATTTAGGGCGGCTTACTCCACGATCCGAAACAGCCTGAGCGGCGATTTGCGCGGCAACGGCAGCGGCGCAAGCCATGCCGGCGTCCTGCCATGCGCCATCTGGTCGTAGAAGCCGCCGGGGTTGCGCGCGCGGTAGATCGTCGATTCCGCCATGTCCGGGCAGACCAGCAGCATCGTCGCGCCGTGCCGCTTCATGATCGCATGGGCATTGTCGGCGCTGCCGCCGAACGCATGCTGTACATCGAGGATCGCGTCGCCGTTGCGGTGGTATGGTCCCGATACCGCGCTGTGATGGGTGATGGTGATGAGGCGCGGCCCCAGATCGGTGAACGTGAAGATCGTCGTCGCCGGATAGCGGTTCAGCGCCTGCAGCACGGTGGTCCGCACGCAGCCGCCCGACGCCCGATTGACGCGGGTCGCATAGGCGTTGGGCCGGTCGATCGGCAGATAGCGGATGGCCAGCCCGGCGAACATGCCCGACACCAGCAGGAAGCCGGCGACCGTGCCCAGCACCCGCACCGGCATCGACGTGTGATTCAGCAGCCACGGCAGCAGAACCCACGCCAGCGCGGTCGCGCCCGGCACCGCCAGCAACTGCGCCGCAGGCCCCGCGCGAACCTGCCAGAACAGCATCGCGACGGCAAAGGCGGTAAACAGCGTGACCGCGACCCAGCCGACGACCCGCGCCGGATCGGCACCGCGCGCGCGCCACGTCGCGAAGATCGCGCCGAACAACCCGACGAACGGCAGCGCCGCGATGGGGAAGGCGGTGCGGAATGGGTGGCGGTAGATCGGCTTGGCCTCGCGCACGTTGTTCAGCCAGTTCTTCTCCAGCTCGGGCGACACCATTTCCGGGCGGCCAAGGCATTGCGGAAAGACAGCTGCGAAGCCGATGACGATCGCCGCACCGGCCGCGACAGCCAGCGCCAGCCGGACGCCGCGCGACGCCGGGTTGATCCGCGCGAGCACGAACAGGAACGCGCCCGCCGCGACCATCACGCTGAGCCATACCGGCGTCAGCGCGTCGCAGCGCAGGGCCTGGTTGGCGTTCGATGCGAACAGCACGAAGCCCAGCGCCGATCCACCCGCGAGCGTCAGCGCATAGACCGACAGCCGCCGCGCCTCGCCCGCATCCCAGACCCAGCGAAGCGCGATGATCGCGCCCGCCATCGCGGCATAGGGCAGCATTTCCAGCCCGATCGACAGCGACACCGCACTCGCCAGCCCGACGATCGCGCCACCCCGGCCCCCGCGCGGATCGCACAGGCCGGCGACGGTCAGGCTGAGGCACGCAAGCTGCCAGCCGTGATGGTCGATCCGTTCCGGCATATACATCAGCAACGTCGTTGCCGAGCCGACGAGGAAGATAATCGCCAGCGGCCACGCGGTCGGCGCGACCAGCCGGCGCACCGTCGCGCCAAGGCCCAGCATCGTCACCGACAGTGGGATCAGCGGCGCGATGCCGCAGGCCAGCTTCTCCGCCCAGGCATTGGACGTGAACAGGCGGAAGAACAGGATCAGTCCGGCGATCGGCAGGTCGACGATCCGGCTCCAGTGAATGTCGAAGCCGACCGGCGGGTTCAGCCGGTATTGGCGCAGGTCATACCAGCCTTGCCCCGCCAGCCACGCGCGCACCTGCATCAGCCGCATGTTGTCGTCGGTGTCGCCGAGCGACAGCCAGGTGACCTGACCCCAGCGGTCCCACAGGAAATATGCCGAGACGACCACCCACGCGATCAGGGTCAGCGCGATCCAGCGGCGGTCGATCTCTTCGCGCAGGGTCTCGACGGTCGTTCGGCTCAACGTGGCTTTCCTCGGGGCAGCGGCCGGACTAGAGGGCCGTGGTTTTCCGCGCCGTGCCGCCCTTGGGCGGGCGACGCAAGGGCAAGGGCTGCGTCATCGTGATTTTGCGACAGGTCGAACAATGGCGGGACAGCGGCGCGCTGGGCCAGCTCATCCGTTTCGTGCTGACCGGCGGGGTGGTGACCGCGCTGTATTCGCTGATCTATCTGGGTCTTGCCCGCCGGGTGGTGTCGCCGCAGGTCGCGGGGCTGACCGCCTATGCGGTGTGCGTCGTCATCGGCTATGTCCTGCACAGCCGGTTCAGCTTTCAGGGGCACGGTGCCCGAGACAACACCGCGCGGACGACCAGCCGGTTCTTCATGGCGTCGCTGGTCGGGCAGGCGCTGAACAGCGGCTTCATCTGGCTGCTGACCGAGCATATGAACGGGCCGACCTGGTGGGCGGTGATCCCGCAACTGTTTGTGACGCCGCTGGTCGCGTTCGCGCTCAACCGTCTGTGGGTGTTCGCGTAACCAAAGGTTCGGCGCGGAAGCCCAGCGTCGCGCGACCCTGGATCGGCCCGGCCACGTCGGCGACGATGTAGAGCGGTCGCCGCTTCGATTCGACGTACAGTCGACCGATATATTCGCCGATCATGCCCAGCACGAACATCTGCACCGCGCCCAGCACGACGACGACCAGCATCGTCGAGGTCCAGCCCTGTACCGCGGTGCCGGAAAAGAATCCGAACGCGATATAGACCAGCAGCAGCAGCGACATACCCGTCAGCGCCAGACCGACATGGCTGGCGAAGCGTAAAGGGGCCGTCGAAAAGCCGGTGACCGCGTCGAAGGCGAGGCGGATCATCTTGCCCAGCGGATAATGCGTTTCGCCGGCGTGGCGCTGCGCGCGGTCATAGGGGAAGGGCACCTGACGAAAGCCGACCCAGGCGACCATCCCGCGAATGAACCGCGCCTGTTCGGGTAAGGAAAGGAACGCGTCGAGCGCCCGCCGGCTCATCAGCCGGAAGTCGCCGGTGTCGAGCGGGATCGGCGTGTCGGTGACGCGGTGGAGCATGCGGTAGAACAGCGCCGCCGTCGCCTTCTTGAACACCGTTTCCCCATCACGCTTGCGGCGGACCGCATAGACGACATCGGCCTGTTGCTCCGCCATCGTCGTGCGCATGTCGGCGAGCAGTTCGGGCGGATCCTGCAAATCCGCGTCGATAATCAGGATCTGCGCGCCCGAACACAGGTCCAGCCCGGCGGTCAGCGCCAGTTGATGCCCATGATTGCGCGACAGGTTGATCGCGACCAGCCGGGGATCGGCGGCGGACAGGCGCTGCATCACGGCCCAGCTGTCGTCGCGCGACCCGTCGTTGATGAACACGATCTCGTAATCGTCGCCGACGGCACCCCGTGCCGCGCCGGTGATGCGCGCATGCAGCACGTCGAGACACGCCGCCTCGTTGTAGCAGGGGACGACGATGGAGAGGGCGGGAACGGTCGGGGCAGGGCGTTGCATGGCGTCAGCCGTAGCGATGGCGCGCGCCAGCGTCACGGATTTGTTGACGGCGGGTAACGACCGGTTTGCCCGAGACGCGAGGCTGGAAGGTTACAAAGGTTACGCCGGCAATGGGGGGGCGGGCTGATCGGCGGGGGTAGGGTGGACGTCGGGAGGGCGGGCGCGGCGGGCATGCATCCGGGTGAAGCAAATCGCGGATCAATAGGACAGCGGTTTTTCGACCGGCTCCACGGGGATCGTGATGACGCCGATGTCAGGCAGGCGTCAACGCGGGGTCATCCGCCCTGCGCCAGGAATGGATCCTTCCTGCAAGGAGCCGTGCCATGATGAAGTCCGCCCTGATCGCCTCGCTGTTCGCGGTTACCCTTGCCGGTGCCGCCCCCGTCGAAGCCAAAGGCTGCCTGAAGGGCGCGGCGGTCGGCGGCGTCGGCGGTCATTTCGTGGGCAAGGGCCACGCGGTGCTGGGCGCGGTCGCCGGCTGCGCGATCGGCCACCACCGCGCAAAGGTCGCGACGAAGAAGGCGGCGGCGAAGTCAAAGCCGCAGTGAGTTGGAAAGCGATGATATAGGATGACTGGAATTTTGTTCGACCCCGATTTGCATCGCCTATGCGCATCACCAAAACCGTGATGTATCAATGCGATGCAAGTCGGGGTGCAAAACTTGTGAGTTTTCGATCAAACGTACACTTCCGATGTGGAATAACTGGTCCCGCATATATTCCCATCATTGAGACGAGTTGCCCCGGACACAAGGCGAACTCAAGCACTGACAAAGTTCTGATACAGTTTCGCTTCAGGCTGGGTTTCCAACAGGAGCCAGCCCATGCGTGCGTCTGCCATTGCCAACAACCGTTTCGGTCTTGGGGCCCGATTGGGGACCGAGCCTCCGAAAGACCCGCGCGGTTGGCTGCTTGCTCAGCTCCAACACTATGTCGTGCGTCCGCAGGCGATCGCTGCTGCGCCGTCGCGAGCCGAGGCCGCGGCGGCGTTGGTCGATTTCTATCAAGCGGCCCGCGCAGGGCGGATGCAGCGGGCCGGAGGAGCGATGTCCGGAGCGGCAGTAACCGAGGGCGCGAATGAGCCGCCGATGCGGAGCGCCGCCATGCAGGCACGGCAGATCGAGCGGTCAAAGCTTCGCACGTTATATGTCGACTCCGTTGCTGCCCGGGCGAACGCCTCGCTGACCACTCCAACCCCCTTCGTCGAACGACTGGTGCATTTCTGGGCGAACCATTTCGCGATATCGGCAGAGAAGCCACCGGTCATCGCGATGGCGGGCAGCTTCGAATTCGACGCGATCCGACCGCATGTGCTGGGCAGCTTTGCCGCAATGCTGCGCGCGGTCGAGCGGCATCCGGCGATGCTGACGTATCTGGACCAGGCGCAATCGGTCGGCCCGGGCAGCATGGCTGGACGACGCGCCGCCGCCAACGGGCGCAAGCGCGGGCTGAACGAAAATCTGGCGCGCGAAATTCTCGAACTCCACACCCTGGGTGCCCGCACCGGCTATGGCCAGGCCGACGTCACCGAATTGGCGCGCGCGCTGACGGGTTGGACCGTGGGGGGAATCGCGGGCGGTCCGGGCAGCGGACTGGCAACCACATCGCCGGGCGATTTCGCGTTCGCCGCGGTGCTGCACGAACCGGGCGCACGCACCGTGCTGGGGCGCAACTTCGCGGAAGCGGGCGAGGCGCAGGCGCAGGCCGTGCTCGATATGCTGGCGACGCATCCTGCGACCGCGAAGCATGTGGCGACGAAGCTGGCCCGCCATTTCGTCGCCGATACGCCGCCGCTGGCGCTGGTGGCACGGCTCGAACGCGCCTTCCTGCAATCGGGGGGTGATCTACCAACGGTCTATCGCGCGCTGATCGAGGCACCCGAAGCGTGGTCGCCCGAAGCTTCGAAGTTCAAGACGCCGTGGGAATGGTCGGTCTCGGCGATGCGCGCGATCGGTGCCGAAAGCTTCCCCGCCCCCAATGTGCTGGGCTACATGACGCAATTGGAGCAGCCGGTATGGCGCCCCGGATCGCCGGCAGGTTTCGACGATGTCGCGGCGAGTTGGGCGAGCCCCGACGCGCTGATGCGGCGAGTGGAAGCAGCCGAGCGGGTGGCGGCCCGGGCGCAGGGTGCCAGCGACGCGCGCGCAATTGGGGGCACGCTGTTCGGCGATTCGCTCTCGCCTCAGACGGCGACGGCGATCGCGCGGGCCGAAAGCCCGGCGCAGGGGCTGGCGCTGCTGCTGGTTTCCCCCGATTTTATGCGGAGATAGACGATGATCGATCGACGAAACCTGCTGCACGGCGGGCTGTTGGGCGCAGCGACGCTGTTCGCGCCGCGTATCGCGTTTGCAGCCGCCCCTACCGACAAGCGCTTCATCTTCATCATCCAGCGCGGTGCCGCCGATGGCCTTGGCATCGTCGTACCCGTTGGCGATCCCGCCTTTGCCGGGCAACGTGGGATTCTCGGCAAGGTGGCGCAGGGGGGGCTGAAGCTCGATTCGACCTTTACGCTGCATCCCGCGCTGGCGCAGATTGGCGCGCTGTACGGCTCGCGCCAGGCATTGTTCGCCCACGCGATCGCCTCGCCCTATCGTGAACGTTCGCATTTTGACGGGCAGAACGTCCTCGAAAGCGGTGGCAGCGGGCCTTATGCCGTCAAGGACGGCTGGCTGAACCGGTTGTTATCGCTGCTGCCCAAGGCCGATGCCCGCGCGATGGCGATCGCCGCCACCATCCCGCTGGCACTGCGCGGATCGCGCGACGTGGCGAGCTATGCGCCCTCGAACCTGCCTCAGGCCTCGGACGATATGATCGAGCGCGTGTCGATGCTGTACCAGCGCGATGTGCAGTTGCACGGGCTGTGGGACCAGGCGCTGGCGACGCGGCTGCTGACCGGCGACCTGTCGGCGGAGAATGGCCGCAACGCCGCCGCGACGGGGGAATTGTGCGCGCGGCTGGTTGCGCCCGTCAATGGCGCGCGCGTTGCGATGATCGAGACCGGCGGCTGGGACACGCATGCCGGCCAAAACCCAAGACTTGCCGGGCAATTGCGCGGGCTCGATGTGATGGTCGATGCGATCCGAACAGGCCTGGGTGCCGAATGGGTCAATACGATGGTGCTGGTGGCGACCGAATTCGGGCGCACCGTAGCCGTCAACGGCACCGGCGGTACCGACCATGGCACCGCCGCGAGCGCGATGTTGATGGGCGGCTCAGTGAAAGGCGGGCGCGTGATCGCCGACTGGCCGGGTCTGGCTATCGCGTCGCTTCACGAGGCGCGCGATCTGCGGCCCACGGCCGACCTCGACAGCTTCATTGCCGGAGCGGTCGCCGCGCATTTTCAGCTTGACCCGGTTCGCACTCGGCGCGTGCTGTTCCCCATGGCTCAAACCGGCCGCGCCGTAGAGGGACTGGCGTAAGCTTCCTGCGGCCGTTACTTCCAAACCCCGAAAGCGTGGGCTTGCTCTTGTGATCAAGAACGCAGCGAACACGGCTTAGCGAGTTCGGGTAATCGCACGCCCCACCCTGTTTGACACAAAATTTTTGAATTTTTGCGTCACGTCAAACCCGCTCCACCACATTCACCGCATCCGCCGCGCGTAACGCGGCGATCAGGCGCATCAGGTGGTGGAGGTCGTGGACCTGGACGTCGATGATGTTGGTGTGGAAGCCGGTGTCGCGGTTGTCGAGGCGCAGGCCGATGATGTTGGCCTTGTGCGCGCCGATGACGGTGGCGACGATGCCGAGCGAGCCGGGTTCGTTCTTCAGTTCGACCGAGATACGCGCGACCGCGCCCTCGGTCTTGTCGCCCCAGGACACGTCGACCCAGTCGGTTTCGCTTTCGGTGCGTTCGGCCAGTTCGGCCAGCACCGAGCAGTCGATGGCGTGGACCTCGATCCCCGCATCGGGGCGGCGCAGGCCGACGATGCGGTCGCCGGGCACCGGATGGCAACATTCGGCAAGGTCATAGGCGACGCCGGGGGTCAGCCCCTTGATCGAGATGGCGTGCGACTGCGGGGCGAGCGCGTGCGGGCCTTCTTCGCCGCCAGAGCCGGGCATCAGCGCCTCCATGACAGCGTTGTCGGTCAGGACATGGCGCGCGATCGCCAGCATCAGCGCCGGCTCGTCGGGCAGCTTCAGCCGCTTCAGCGCCTGCGGCAGCGCGTCGACGCCGATCGGCGCGGGCAGGCGCTGGACGATGTCGTCGTACAGCTTGCGGCCGAGCTTTATGCCCTCCTCGCGCTCCTTGTGGCGCAGGTGGCGGCGGATCGCGGCCAGTGCCTTGCCGGTGATCGCGAAGTTCAGCCAGCCGCGCTGCGGCGTCTGCGCCTTGGACCGCAGGATCTGGACCTGGTCGCCATTCTCGATGACGGTACGAAGCGGCACGACGCGGCCGTTGATCTTGGCACCCACCGCCTGATCGCCAAGATCGGTGTGAACCGCATAGGCAAAGTCGATCGGCGTGCCGCCCTTGGGCAGCTGGATCAGCTCGCCGCGCGGCGTGAACGCGAAGATCCGGTCCTGGTACATCGCCATGCGCGTGTGTTCGAGCAGCTCCTCCGGGCTTTCGGCATTGTCGAGGATTTCGACGAGGTCGCGGATCCAGCTGGTCTGGTTGCCGGCCTTCACCTTCTCCTTGTAGGCCCAGTGCGCGGCGACGCCGAACTCGGCCTCGGCATGCATTTCGGGCGTGCGGATCTGGATTTCGATGCGCGCATTGTCGGCGTGGATGACCGAGGTGTGGAGCGACTGGTACCCGTTGCGGCGCGGGGTCGAGATGTAATCCTTGAACCGGCCGGGCACCAGCGGCCAGCGACCGTGGATGATGCCCAGCGTCCGGTAGCAATCCTCGACCGTCGGCACGATGACGCGGAATGCCATGATGTCCGAGAGTTGCTCGAAGCTGATGTGGCGTTCGGACATCTTGCGCCAGATTGAATAGGGATGTTTTTCGCGGCCCGTGACCTCGGCGTCGAGGCCGGCGCGCGACAGGATCAGCTTCAGGCCCGATGCGATCTTCGCGATCCGGTCGCCGCCGCCGCCGTCCTTCAGTTGTTCGAGCCGGCGGACGATCGATTCATACGCCTCGGGTTCGATCTGCGCGAAGGCGAGCGTCTGCATCTCCTTCATGAACTCGTACATGCCGATCCGCTCGGCGAGCGGCGCATAGATGTCCATCGTCTCCCTGGCGATGCGGCGGCGCTTCTCCGGCTTGGCGATGTGGTGCAGCGTGCGCATGTTGTGCAGCCGGTCGGCCAGCTTCACCAGCAGGACGCGGATGTCGTCGGACATCGCCATCAGGAACTTGCGCAGGTTTTCCGCCGCGCGCTCGTTCTCGCTCTGCGCCTCGATCCGGCTGAGCTTGGTCACGCCGTCGACCAGTCGCGCGACGTTGGCGCCGAACAGCCGCTCGATCTCCTCCGGCGTGGCGACGGTGTCTTCGATCGTGTCGTGCAGGATCGCGGTGGCGATCGTCTCGTCGTCGAGATGCAGGTCGGTCAGGATGCCGGCGACCTCGATCGGGTGGCTGAAATAGGGATCGCCGCTGGCGCGCTTCTGGCTCCCGTGCGCCTGCATCGAGAACACATAGGCGCGGTTCAGCAGCGCCTCGTCGGCCTGGGGGTCGTAGTCGAGCACACGGTCGACGAGTTCATATTGTCTCAGCACGCGCCCAAGATGGGGGGAGGCGTGACGGCTTGGCAATCGGTTTCACGCGCATCCGGCTATGAATGCCGCGATTTTGCGACAATTTTCGCTATGATGGTGATCGGCGGCGTGAATATCCCGGGTTACGCTCGGGTAGAGTTGGTGTATTGCATAGCTATGACAGAACATCTGCGTGAACCGCTGCGCGCGTGCAGCTTGCCGGCGGCGCTGGAGGCCATGGGTGAGCGGTGGTCGTTCCTGATCCTGCGCGCGGCGTTCAACGGCCTGCACCATTTCGAGGAGTTCCAGAGCGAACTCGGCATCGCGCGCAATATCCTGGCGAACCGGCTGACGCGGCTGGTCGATCACGGCATCCTGAAGCGGACGCCGATCGCGGCCGACCGGCGCAAGATCAAATACGGGTTGACCGACAAGGGCTTCGCGCTGCTGCCGACGATGGTCGCGCTGCGGCAATGGGGCGAGCGGTGGGAGACGGAGGTGCCGGCGTTCCCGATCCTGGTCGACACGCGCGACCACCGGCCGATCCCGCCGGTCGCGGTGCTGGCGCATGACGGGCGGGTGCTGGGCAAGGGCGATATGATCTGGGCGCTACCGGGGGATGTGGCGGGGTCGGGGGACGTGGCGAAATAAATCCTCCCCGGGACGGGGAGGGGGGCCGCGCTCGGAGAGCGTGGTGGAGGGGATTGCCACAAAGGAGGCCCCCTGCGGCGATTCCCCTCCACCATGCTGCGCATGGTCCCCTTCCCCGTGCCGGGGAGGAGTTAGAGCACCTCCAGAAATGCCCTGACCGGATCCGCGATCGGCACCGGGCGGCCGGTGGGCAGGTGGACGTTGACGATCACCATCGTGATGACCGCGTGGAGATCGCCGGTGTCCGCGTGGGCCAGCTCGTAGCGCTGGGTCAGGCTGGACCCGCCGATGCGGTCGATCCGGACAGAGGCGACGACGCTGTCGCCCCAGACGAAGGGCTTGAGGTAATCGACCTCCGACCGGCGGACGTGGAACTCGGTTTCGGTCCACACGGGGCCAAGCGCCTCGGCGATGCCGGTCCATTCCCAGAACTCGGTCGCGGCGACGTCGGCATATTCGAGGTAGCGTGAATTGAAGACGACCTTCTGCCCGTCGATCTCGGCATAGCGGACGCGGAAGCGGGTCGCGAAGGCGAAGCCCGGCCGGGGCGTGCAAGCAGGGGTCATGACAGCACCAGTTTCACGCCGACCAGGATCAGCACGATCGCCAGGATCGGGCTGAGCACGCGGTCGGACACGCGGGATGCGATCAGGCTGCCGACGATGATGCCGGGAATGGACCCGACCAGCAGCGAGCAGAGCAGGGCGATGTCGACCGATCCCAGCATCCAGTGGCCGATGCCCGCGAGCAGGGTCAGCGGCACCGCATGGGCGATGTCGGACCCGACCAGTCGCTTGATCGGCAGGCTGGGGTAGAGGATCAGCAGCGCGGTCATCCCCAGCGCGCCTGCCCCGACCGAGGTCAGCGAGACGAGAACGCCAAGGATCGCGCCGAGGATAACGGTGTAGATCGCCGGGCGTGGCCCCGCCGCCGTGCCGATCCGCGACGACAGCCACGCGATGATCCGCGCGCGAAAGATGGTGCCGATCGCCGACAGGATCAGCGTGACGCCCAGCACCACCGAAATGGCGTGGCCGGTACTGGCCGATCGTTCACCGGCGCGACCCAGCATCAGCAGGGTCAGCACCGCCGCCGGGATGCTGCCCAGTGCAAGCCGGCGGACGACCCGCCATTCGACCGTCCCGCGCCAGCCATGGACGACGGTGCCGACGCTCTTGGTCGCCGACGCATAGAGCAGATCGGTGCCGACCGCGGTGGCGGGGTGGAAACCGAAGACGAGGACGAGCAGCGGCGTCATCAGCGAACCGCCCCCGACACCGGTCAGCCCGACGACGAGGCCGACGAGCACGCCGGCCACCGAATATAGCGGATTGATTGTCATGCGGGGTCGCGATCAGCCCGTGCGCGCGGGCGTGCTGGCGGGCGTGTTGACACCCATCGACTGGAGATATTTCCGCACGTTGCGCGCCGCCTGGCGCAGTCGCTGTTCGTTCTCGACCATCGCGATCCGCACGAAGCCTTCGCCGTTTTCGCCATAGCCCACCCCGGGGGCCACCGCGACCTTGGCGTGAGAGAGCAATTGCTTGGAGAATTCAAGGCTGCCCAGATGCGCGAGCGCCGGCGGCAATGGCGCCCAGGCGAACATCGACGCGGGCGGCGAGGGAATGTCCCAGCCGGCACGGCCGAAGCTCTCGACCAGCACGTCGCGGCGCTTGTGATACAGCTGGCGGTTCTTTTCGACGATGTCCTGCGGGCCGTTCAGCGCGGCGCAGGCGGCGGCTTGGATCGGGGTGAACGCGCCGTAATCGAGATAGGACTTCACCCGCGTCATCGCCGCGATCAGCTTTGGATTGCCGACCGCGAAGCCGATCCGCCAGCCGGCCATGCTGTAGGTCTTGCTGAGCGAGGTGAACTCGACCGCGACGTCCTTGCCGCCCTTGACCTGCAGGATCGAGACGGTCGGCTTGCCGTCGAAATACAGTTCCGAATAGGCGAGGTCGGAGATGATCCAGACCTTGTTCTCCTTCGCCCACGCGACCAGCCGCTCGTAGAAGGCAAGATCGACCGTCTCGGCGGTCGGGTTCGACGGATAGTTGACGACCAGCACGCTGGGGCGCGGGACGGTGAACGCCATCGCGCGTTCCAGGCTTTCGAAATACTGCTCGTCGGGCGTGGTCGGCACCGCGCGGATCGTTGCGCCGGCGATGATGAAGCCGAAGGTGTGGATCGGGTAGGACGGGTTGGGCGCGAGCACGACGTCGCCCGGCGCGGTGATCGCGGTGGCAAGGCTGGCCAGCCCCTCCTTCGACCCCATCGTCACGACGACCTCGGTTTCGGGATCAAGATCGACGCCGAACCGACGGCCGTAATAATTGGCCTGCGCGCGACGCAGGCCGGGGATTCCCTTCGACTGGGAATAGCCATGCGCGTCGGGCTTGCGCGTCACCTCGATCAGCTTGTCGATGACGTGGGGCGGCGGCGGCAGGTCGGGATTGCCCATGCCAAGGTCGATGATGTCCTCACCGCCCGCGCGCGCCGCTGCCCGCATCGCGTTCACTTCGGCGATGATATAGGGCGGCAGGCGTTTGATACGGTAGAAATCGTCGGTCATCGGACATGAGCCTTCGTGATGGAGCGACGCCTCCTATCGCACGAGGCGTTGCGGTGAAAGCGCGGGGTTCAATTCCTCCACGGAAGCAGGGAGGATCCAGGGTCGCCATTGCGGTCCCGACCCGCTAGGCTGGCGGTCAAACCAGAGGATGCCGCATGACCACGCAATCCGACACCGCACCGCCGAGCCTGGAGGATCTCCAGCACTGGACCTGGGTCATGGGACGGGCGCAGCAGATGATGATGGAGCAGGGGCTGCAGGCGATGAAGGGACCGGCCGAGGCGATGCCGGTCATCCCCGGCTTCAACGACCCCGCCACCGTCCAGCGCGTCCAGGATTTCTGGGCCGACAGCCTGACGATCTGGCAACGGTTTCTCGATCCCGCACAGGCCGCGTCCGCGCCGGTGGCCGCCGCGCCCGCCGACAAGCGGTTCAAGGCGGCGGAGTGGCACGAGAACCCGGTGTTCGACATGATCCGCCAGAGTTATCTGATGATCGCCGACCACATGTTGCGCGGGGTCGAGGCGCTGGAGGGGATCGACCCGAAGGAAAAGGACCGGCTGCGCTTCGCCGCGCGCGGATTCGTCGACGCGATGAGCCCGACCAACTTCGCGCTGACCAACCCGGAGGTAATCGCGAAAACCGTCGAGACGCGCGGCGCGAATCTGCTGAAGGGTATGCAGAATATGATGGCCGATATCGGCCGCGGCCAGCTGACCCACACCGATTCGACCGCGTTCGAGGTGGGGCGCAACCTGGCGATGACGCCGGGCAAGGTCGTACATCGCACGGCCCTGTACGAACTGATCCACTATGCGCCGACGACGAAAAAGGTGCTGGCGACGCCGCTGGTGATCTTTCCGCCGTGGATCAACCGGTTCTACATCCTGGACCTGACGCCCGAGAAAAGCTTCATCCGCTGGGCGGTGGAGCAGGGGATCAGCGTGTTCATGGTGTCGTGGAAATCGGCCGACGCCAGCATGAAGGACGTGGTCTGGGACGATTATGTCGCGGCGCAGGTCGATGCCGTCGACACGATCCGCGACCTGCTGGACGTGCCCGCCGTGCATACCATCGGCTATTGCGTGGCGGGCACGACGCTGGCCGCGACGCTGGCGCTGCTGGAGGCCAAGGGCGAGGCGGAAAAGGTGGCGAGCGCGACCTTCTTCACCGCGCAGATCGACTTTTCCAACGCGGGCGAACTGAACCTGTTTGTCGGCGACGAACAGTTGAGGCTGATCGAGCAGGTGTCGAAGGACGGGTTCCTCGACGGGCGTTACATGGCGGCGACGTTCAACCTGTTGCGCGGGCGCGACCTGATCTGGAACTATGTCACCAACAACTATCTGCTGGGCAAGGATTATGCCCCGTTCGACCTGCTGCACTGGAATGGTGACACGACCAACCTGCCGGCGAAATGGCACAAGAGCTATCTGACCGACCTGTACCGCGACAACCTGCTGATCCGGCCGGGCGCGCTGTCGGTCGCGGGCGTGCCGATCGACCTGACGCGCGTGAAGACGCCGTCGTACATTCAGGCGGGGCGCGAGGATCACATCGCGCCGGCCGACAGCGTGTGGACGATGACCCAGGTATTTACCGGGCCGATGCGGTTCGTGCTGGCCGGGTCCGGGCATATCGCGGGTGTGGTGAACCCGCCCTCGGCCGTGAAATACCAGTATTGGACCAACCCGGACACGGTCGCGACGCTCGATGCGTTCGTCGCCGGCGCGACCGAGACGAAGGGCAGCTGGTGGCCGGACTGGATCGACTGGCTGCGCGAGCGGGGGGCGGCGACGGTGGCCGCGACCGGCGCGCGGGTGCCCGGTGGCGGCAAGGCGACCGTGCTGGGCGAGGCACCCGGCGAGTATGTCCGCGCACCGTAGGGCCGCCATCAATCTGTCATCCGCACGGTGCATGATGCACTGCACAAAATGCTTGAAATCTTTTGATTCCATCATTATTGTGCAGTGCAGCAATTAGCTGGAGCAGGATCATGAAGCGCACCGACCCGCCGTCTCGCGTTACCGGGAAACCGGCGACCCCGGCCGTGCCCGTCGCATCGCCGAAGTCCACCGCTCCCGCCGCGACGAAGCCCGTGGAGGCCGCCGCTTCGGCCGTCCCCCCGGTGCTTCGCGCGCCCGAAAAACCGGCCGACAAGAAGCCGACCGCCGTCACCAAGCCGAAGCCCGCTTCGGCCGCCCCGACGGTGAAGCCGACCACGCCAGCCGCGCCTGCGGCCCCGGCGCGCCTTGCGACGCCCGCCGCCGACGTGGTGGCCGAGATCGTCGATACCCCGTCCGCTGCCTATCCCGCAGCGGCGCTGTCGGCCGCAAAGCCCGCGGCACCCAAACCAGCCGCCAAGCCGGTGGCCAATCCGTCCGCCGCGGTTCCGGCGGCACCTCCAGTCAAGGACAGTCCCATGACCGACACGACCGCAAAGATCGAAGAAACCGCAAAGACCGCCACCGACAAGGCGCAGGCCATGTTCACGCAGGCGAACGACCAGACCAAGGGGGCCATGGAAAAGGGCACCAAGATGGTCGAGGAAATGAACGTCTTCACCAAGGGCAACGTCGAGGCGATGGTCGAATCGTCGAAGATCGCCGTCAAGGGCATGGAGCAGCTGGCACAGGACGCGGCAGAATATGCGCGCACCTCGCTTGAGGGTCTGACCCAGGCCGTCCGCACGATGTCGACCGTCAAGTCGCCGACCGAGCTGATGAAGCTGCAGAGCGATTTCATGCGCCAGTCGTTCGACGCGATGGTCGCCCAGACCGCCAAGTCGACCGAAGCCATGATGAAGCTGGCCGGCGAAGTCGCGCAGCCGGTGTCGAACCGCGTTGCGACCGCGGCCGACAAGATGAAGACCACCGGCTGATCCACGCCCGCGCGTGAATTGACGGGAAACGGGGGTGGCTGTCCAAGGGGACGGTCACCCCTTTTTCATGGGCGCTGTTGCAGGGTCAGGTCGTCACGCGGCGGCGGCCATTGCGGGGCGAACGGGGTGCGATCCGGCTGCCCCACGCCTGCACGCGCCGGTCGGGCGTGATTCTAAATGCGGGTGAACTGCATGGCCCCCTTGCCCTTCGACCCGCCCATGCCATATTTTGCGGGACACCATGCAAGCACATCCTATTCATATGGCCGAGCGCCGCGACGATGGTCAGGACGACGGGGCCGATGGCACCGGCGCGGGTACCGCCACCAAGACACGGTCGCGGACCAAGCAGCCGACGCCCTACCGCGTCCTGATGCTGAACGACGACTACACGCCGATGGAGTTCGTCGTGCTGTGCCTCCAGCGGTTCTTCCGCATGGACATGGAGGCGGCCACCCGCGTGATGCTGCACGTCCATCAGAAGGGCGTCGGCGTCTGCGGCACGTTCAGCTACGAGGTTGCCGAGACCAAGGTCAGCCAGGTGATGGACTTTGCGCGGCAGAACCAGCACCCGCTGCAATGCACGATGGAAAAAGCCTGAGCGGAAAAGGCCTGAGCGGAGAGCGACTGGTCGCTTGCCCCATGCTCAGCGCGGGGGCGGCATCCAGCTCAGATCGAGATTGATGAACCGGTTGGTGTAGAAGCCGACCGCCGACAGCGCCTGTTCGTCGAGCAGGGTGATCCGGCCCTGGTGGCGCGCGATGAGGCCGTCTTCCTCCAGCTGGCGCAGCATGCGGTTGACGTGAACGGCGGTCAGGCCGATCGCATCGCCGATCTCCTCCTGCGTCAGCCCCAGAGTGTAGCTGTTGGTCATGGTCCGATCCGACCGCCGCATCCGGTCGCGCAACTCGACCAGCAGCGCGGCCACGCGGGCCTTGGCCGATGTCCGGCCCAGCGACGCCAGCCGGTCGGTCATCGCCACGCGTTCGACCTGCACCGCCGCCAGCATGACGGCGGCGAGACGGGGGTGATCACTGATGATCGTCGCGATCGTCGCGCGATCGAATGCGGCGACGACACAGTCGGTGGAAGCCACGATCGTTTCGGGTGAATCGCGGTACACCAGCGCGGAAATTCCGGCCATGTCGCCCGGAAACACGAAACGCAGGATCTGCCGACTGCCGTCGTCGAGCAGGACATAGCTTATCATCATGCCCTGCCGCAGGATGAACAGGTCCGAGGACGAATCCTTTTCGCGCACCAGCAGGCTGCCCCGACGCAGCGGGCGTTCCTGCGATTCCATCGCGGTCAGCACGGCAATCTCGTCAGGGGTCAGCGCAATCAGATCGGACAGGCGATCCGCGAATAAACTTTGTGGCACGCGTATACGATTCCCCGATTGATACCCGCTAAGAGCAAAAGTTCAAAATGGACGCATTAAACTCGATCAATCCGCGACAGGTTCCGTCCCCCTTGCGCCATTTCCGCATGACGATAGACACGCACGCATGGATCGTATCATCATTCGCGGCGGCAACCGCCTGTCCGGCCGTCTTCCCGTTTCCGGTGCCAAGAACGCCGCGCTCACCCTGATGCCGTGCGCGCTGCTGACCGACGAGCCGGTGACGCTGCGCAATCTGCCGCGGCTGGCCGATGTCGACGGGTTCGGCCATCTGCTGAACCAGCTTGGCGCGTCGACCGCGATCGAGGGGACGCGGCCCGAGGAGTTCGGCCGGGTCATGACGATCCGCACCGGCCGGCTGACGTCGACCGAAGCCCCCTATGACATCGTGCGCAAGATGCGCGCGTCGATCCTGGTGCTGGGGCCGATCCTGGCGCGTGCCGGCGAAGCGCGGGTGTCGCTGCCCGGTGGCTGCGCGATCGGCAACCGGCCGATCGACCTGCACCTGAAGGCGCTGGAGGCGATCGGCGCGCAGATCGAACTCGCGGCGGGCTATGTGAAGGCAAGCGCGCCCGGTGGCCGGCTGTCGGGTGGGCGGTATCGGTTTCCCGTCGTGTCGGTCGGCGCGACCGAGAATGTCGTGATGGCCGCCGTGACGGCAAAGGGCAGCTCGATCATCGAGAATGCGGCGCGCGAGCCGGAGATCGTCGACCTGTGTAACCTGCTGGTGGCGATGGGTGCGCGCATTGCGGGGATCGGCACCGAGACGCTGGAAATCGAGGGCGTCGACCGGCTGCACGGCGCAACCTATGCGGTGATGCCCGACCGGATCGAGGCGGGCAGCTATGCCTGCGCCGCCGCGATCACCGGCGGCACGCTCGACCTGGTCGGCGTGAAGGCCGACGACATGCGCGCGACGATCGACGCGCTGGTCGAGGCCGGCGTGGTCGTGACCGAGCAGAAGGACGGCCTGCGCATCGCCGGCCCCGACCGGCTGGGGCCGCTGACGCTGTCGACCGCGCCGTACCCCGGTTTCGCCACCGACATGCAGGCGCAGTTCATGGCGATGCTGTGCATGGCCGACGGGGCCAGCGTGCTGACCGAGACGATCTTCGAGAACCGATACATGCACGTCCCCGAACTGGCGCGCATGGGGGCCGATATCCTGGTGCAGGGCCGTACCGCGGTGGTGAAGGGCGTGAGCAAGCTGGTTGGTGCGCCGGTGATGGCGACCGACCTGCGCGCGTCGATGAGCCTTATCATCGCCGGCCTTGTCGCCGACGGCGAGACGTCGGTGGCGCGGGTCTATCACCTCGACCGGGGTTATGAGCGGCTGGAGGAGAAGCTGCAGGCGGTGGGCGCGGACATCGAACGGGTCAGCGACGGCTGATCTTTTCGACTAACGCCGGTCAAGCGATGGACACGCCGGCGTCACGGCGCGTTGGGGCGGGGAAGATACCCGAGGACCCGATTTCATGACCGAGCAGAACCGCAACCCCGGCAACGGTGGCGAGACGCATCAGCAGGCCGGCGGCGACGTACCCGTGCTGACCACCAACCACGGTGTCCCCGTGTCGGACAACCAGAACAGCCTGAAGTCCGGCGCGCGTGGACCCACGCTGCTCGAAGATTTTGTGTTGCGCGAAAAGATCTTCCACTTCGATCACGAGCGGATCCCGGAGCGGATCGTCCATGCGCGTGGTTCGGGTGCGCACGGCGTGTTCGAGGCGACCGACGACATTTCCGACCTGACCCGCGCCGCAGTGTTCACCAAGGGTACGAAAACGGAGGTGTTCACGCGCTTTTCGACGGTCGCCGGCGGGGCCGGATCGGTCGACACCCCGCGCGACGTGCGCGGCTTCGCGGTCAAGTTCTACACGACCGAGGGCAACTGGGATCTGGTCGGCAACAACATTCCGGTGTTCTTCATTCAGGATGCGATCAAGTTTCCCGACCTGATCCATTCGGTGAAGATGGAGGCCGACCGCGCCTATCCGCAGGCCGGCAGCGCGCACGACACCTTCTGGGACTGGGCATCGCTGACCCCGGAATCGACGCACATGCAGCTGTGGGCGATGTCGGACCGGACCCTGCCGCGCTCGCTCAGGATGATGGAGGGCTTTGGCGTCCACACGTTCCAGCTGGTCAATGCCGAGGGCAAGTCGAGCTTCGTCAAGTTCCACTGGAAGCCCCGGCTTGGTCTTCAGTCGACGATCTGGGACGAGACGCTGAAGCTTCAGGCGGCGGACAACGATTATCACCGTCGTGACCTGTGGGAAGCGATCGACGGCGGCGATTTTCCCGAATGGGACCTGGGCATCCAGGTGTTCGACAAGGCGTTTGCTGATGCACAGCCCTATGACGTGCTCGATTCGACCAAGCTGATCCCGGAGGAGGACGTTCCCGTCCGTATCATCGGTACGATGACCCTGAACCGGAACGCGGACAATTTCTTTGCTGAAACCGAGCAGGTCGCGTTCCTGCCGACCAACGTTGTGCCGGGCATCGACTTTTCGAACGACCCGCTGCTGCAGGGGCGTCTGTTCAGCTATCTCGACACGCAGAAGTCGCGGCTGGGCACGACCAACTTCCATCAGATTCCGATCAACGCGCCGCGCAACGATGCGCAGAATTTCCAGCGCGACGGGATGATGCAGACGAAGGTGCCCAAGGGGCGCGCCAATTACGAACCGAACAGCCTGTCCGTGATCGGCGAGGACGGTGGCCCGCGCGAATCGCCTAACGGTTTTGCCACGACGACCAATCCGACCGGTCCCGACGAGCAGGGCGAGAAACTGCGGATTCGCGCCGAACTGTTTGGCGACCATTACAGCCAGGCACGGCTGTTCTGGGTGTCGATGACGGACAACGAGCGTGCGCATATCGCCTCTGCCTTCACCTTCGAGTTGTCGAAGGTCGGGCCGGCGCATATCCGCAAGCGGGTCGTCGCCAACCTGCGCAACGTGAACGAGGAACTGGCGGCGCGCGTGGCCGACGGGATCGGCATGGACCTGCCGCCTGCGAACCCGGCGTTCCGCGAACCGGTCGACATGGCGCCAAGCCCGGCGTTGTCGATCCAGCGGAACATGAAGGACACGCTGGCGGGCCGCATGGTCGGGGTGTTGATTGCCGACGGGTCCGATGGTGCCGAGATCGACACGGTCACGTCCGCGATCGAAGGCGCGGGCGGCAAGGTCTTTCTGGTGGCCCCGAAGGTCGGCGGTGCGAAGCTGGCCGACGGCAGCATGAAGGAAGCGCATGGGCAGCTGGCGGGCAGCCCGTCGCAGTTGTTCGACGCGGTGGCCGTCGTGCTGTCGGCCGACGGTGCCAGGGCGCTGCTCAAGGAAGGTGCCGCAGTACAATGGGTGATGGACGCGTTCGGTCACCTGAAGGCCGTGGCGGCCAGCGCGGACGCGCGGCCGTTGCTGGACCGGGCGGGCGTGGAAAAGGATGAGGGCGTTGTGGCGCTCGACCAGATCGCCTCGGCCGCGACCAAGCGGTACTGGGCACGCGAGGACGGCGTCCGTACGCTCGCCTGACCCGATCGGTCCGCCATCGTACCGGCCCCCCGGTACGATGGCGGATGCGTTTCCTTAGTGCGGCGCGACCGAGGCCAGGAACCGTCGCGGCGTCATGCCGAGGAAGCGTTTGGCATCGCGCAGGAAATGCGAGCTGTCGAAATAGCCGCAGGCCACCGCGCTGGACATGTCCATGCCGCTCGTCCGAAACCGGTCCATGGCGTGCAGGAACCGGCGGCGGATCAACACGGTCTTCGCCGGGAAACCGAACTGGCGAAGGGCGATCCGGCGCAATGTGTGCGGGGCAAGGCCGACCTGATCGGCAACCGCCGTCGCATCGACGATCATGGTATCGTCAACGATGCGCATCAGTGCCCGGATTTGCGGCACGACGGTCGACATGGTGCCCACGACATGATCCGCGATCAGTCCGCGCACGATCCGGGCCACGTCCTGCTCGCTATGTACCGGGGACAGCAGCACCGCCAGATCGTCGGCAAACGCCTCCATGCCAAGCTGATCGGGCGTCACGATGCGGTCGGCGATCGTCTCGGCCGAAACGTCGGTCAGCCCGCACCAGTCGAGCGCCGTCAGCGGTATTTCGATCGAGGAGGCCGCGTCACTCCAGGACAGGCGCGGCTTGCTGGTCGGGCCGACGATGGCGATGGCGGGCAGGGGCGCGTAGTGGCGATTGCCGATCGTCGTCGCGACATGACCCGGGCCGCGCGTCACCAGCACCCGCGCCTCACCCGGCAGCGTCCATGATGGCAGGCCCGGATCACGCGCCGCGCGGGCGGTGGGCAGGGCGGCCCGGATCACCGTGGCGGAATCCCGTAATGCCAGGGCTGCCGATGACGAAACCATGTTATTCTCCGCACGTCCGGCAGTGGCAAGGCGTTGCGCCGGAACGGTTCTCCTTGGTACAAAACGGTCGATGTGGACCATGCCCGGTCGTCTCATCGCTGAGACATCGGTCCATTTTGGATTTTAGAATCCGGTGGTCAGCGCATCGTGTCGTCCAGAAACTGCATCGCGCGCAGCGGTACCGGCGTGCTGCCCTGCGCCGCGCGTTCGATGCGGTACTGGCCCGGGCGAATCCCGTATCGCTTCTGGAACAGGCGACTGGCATGGGCCTCGCTGCGGAAGCCGGCGTCGAGCGCCAGTTCACCGAAGGGGCGCGTTTCAGCCTCGTCGTTCAACGCCAGCAGCAGCAGTTGCAGCCGGCGTGTCTGGATATGGCTGGTCAGGCCGCCATAGGGCTTGAACAGCCGGTACAGGGTGGCGCGCGACAGATCGGCACGCTGGACGATCATGTCGGGGCCAAGCGCGGGATCGGCGATATGCGCGTCGATCAGCGCGCGGATGCGGGACAGGCGCATCGCATCGCGCGCGGTTGCGGGCCGCTCGACGGCACCGGTGACCGCGCCCAGGGCACCGGCGACCAGCAAAAACAGCGCGTCGATCGCGGACCGCCGCGCGGGCGGGTTCAGCGCATCCATGCGACGGAGCAACAGCGCGACATAGTCGATCAGCAGCGCGGTGCCGTCCGCCGACAGGATCGTGCCATGCAGGTTGCGGACCGGCCCGATGGTGGCGAGGAAATCGTCGCGGGCGATGCGGATGTTGTAGGATCGTGCGAACCGCGTCCGGTTGCGCATCGGCCGCTGCATGTCGAGAATGACGCCGCTGCCGGCCGGGACCGGCGCGAACCCGCGACCGGTGTCCACCTCCACCGCGCCGTCGGCGACGAGGGTCAGCAGCAGGTGGTCAAACCCGTCCTGTCCGGCCCGTTCCGCCCCGCGGACATGGCCGACATCGTGCAGGTCGCGTTCGTAGATGGTGACCCGGTCGGACGCCCAGGCGGTGACCCGCGCGGCAAAATCGGGGCCGAGCCGTATGGCGTCGGATCCATTGGCATAGAGATCGCGGTATCGGTCGAATCGCTCGTCTTCGGGCAGCGTGGCACTGTCGAACCGAAAGATCGTGGCGTCGGGGCCGGTCACCGCACGGCCGCCAGCGTCGTCGGCCGGATCGCGATGCCCGCCGCCAGCAGCGCGTTGAACCCGGCCCCGCCGGCGGCGACCAGGACCAGCGCGGCCGCCAGCCCCTGACCATCCGCTGCGGTCAGGCCCGAATCACTCAACAGGCCGGTCAGCAGCGGCCCGCCGCCGGCCCCGACCAGCGTGACCAGCGCCAGGAAGACGCCCGTCGTGGTGCCGCGCCGGTCGGCGGGCGATGCGGTCTGGACGGCCTGCAGGGCGATGAACGCCGCCATCCCGATCACCAGCAGGACACCGGCCAGCGACAGGCCGATGACGACCGGTCGCGGGGCGTGGGTGGCGACGACCAGCAGGGGCAGGGCGATGCCGAGGCAGACGGCGTTGGCGACGAGGGGCCGGCGGGAAATCCACGCGATCCGCTGTATCGCCAGTCCACCGACAAGCTGCCCGGCAAACCCCATGACGAGCAGGATACCGCCGAAGACCGTCGCGGCGTCGGCCGGCGTGAACCCGCGCATCCGCACGAGCAGCGACGGCATCCACGCGGCGATGCTCTGGCCGATCAGGACCGGTGCAAAGGCTGCGGCGAACAGCGGGATCAGCGCGGCCGGTACAGGCCCGGTGGCGTGGGCCGGGGCCAGCGCCGGCGCATCGGGGCGTATCGCGCGATGGCGCGGCAGGGTCCGGCAACACACCCCGGCCAGCAAAGCAATCGACAGCGCCATCACCAGCGGCAGGACGCGCCAGCCGTCGATACCGGTCGTCCGGCCCAGCGTGAGGCTCGCCGCCAGCACCAGACCCGCGATCATGAATCCGGTGCTGCGGCCAAGCGCCGATGCGCCGGTGAACAGCGCCAGCGGGGGTGGTCCAGTCCGGCCGCGCGGCGCATCGCGCACGATCAGCAGGATGGCGGCAGGCACGAACGCCGCCTGCCCAAGCCCCAGCAACAGCTGGCCGAGGAAGAACAGGCCGAACCGGTCGCTGATCGCGACGATACCCGACGCCACGGCCACGACGGCCAGACCGGCGATCATCAGGCGGCGCGGCGCGTGTCGATCCGCCCAGGACCCGAAAGTGATCGCGGCCACGCCATACATCACCGCGAACGCCGGACCCATCAGCACGCCGAGCGCGGTGTCGGTGAAGTGATATTGCCGCCCCAGCACGGGGACGATCGCGGCAAACGCCGACCGACTCGCCATCGTCGCCAGATGGGCGAGACACAAGGCGGTGATGGCGGTTGCGGGAAGGGGGCGGGCGTTGTCCAAGACACAACCGCGCTACACGCCGGGAGGGCGCGCGGAAAGAGGGCGCGACCAGCGCCACAGGACATAATGTTGCAGTTTCTTGTCTTTGCGTCTCAGCAAGCGCCTGTTGCTACGGCATCGGTGTTTCGGGTTCAGTCCATCATGCCGATGATGGCGATCTGCCGGCCATAGCCCGGTTCCGACCGGTGGGTGGAGCGGCGATAGCTGTAGAAGCGGGAATCGTCGGCATAGGTGTCCAGACCAAGCGCCTCGACCCGGCCGATCCCGGCGGCGGCCAGTCGGTGGGTGACATAGGCCTCCAGGTCGAAACGGTGATGGCCCGCGCGGGAATCGACGAAGAAGCGTTCGTTCGCCGGATCGGCGTCGGTGAACCGGCGCTGGAAGGCGGCGTCCACTTCGTATGCGGTGCGGGCGATGCACGGACCGATCGCGGCGACGATCCGGGCGCGGTCCGCGCCCAGCGTCTCCATCGCGGCGATGGTCGAATCGGTAACGCCGGCGATCGCGCCCTTCCAGCCGGCATGGGCGGCCCCGACCACGCCGGCCGTGCGGTCGGCCAGCAGCACCGGCGCGCAATCGGCGGTCAGGATGCCGAGGGCCAAGCCGGGGCGGTTGGTGACCAGCGCGTCGGCATGGGGGCGGTCGTGGTCGGCAAAGGCGGCGGTCACGACCACGGCGTCGGCGGAATGGACCTGATAGGGGGTCAGCAATGTCGTGCCGGGCAGGATCACCTGCAGCGCCCGCCGGCGGTTTTCGGCGACCGCCGCTGGGTCGTCCTCCGACCCCGGTCCGACGTTCAGCCCGGCGTGGAGGCCGGTCGACACACCGCCGCGCCGGCCGAGAAAGCCGTGCGCGATACCGGCCAGCGTCCGGGCGCGGATCACGTCGATGTCGGGGGTGGTGGTCGTCACAGCGTCAGCCGCATGATCCGGTCCTCGTCGATATGGGTGCCGACCGCGAAGTCGTAACGGCCGATGTCGACGAAACCGTAGCGGGCATAGAAGGCGCGCGCACGGTGATTGTCGACATAGACGCTGAGGATCAGCGCGCTGCATCCCATGCGCCTTGCGGTCGCGATCGCCCAGTCCATCAGCAACGGGCCGACCCCCGTGCCGTGGCTGTCGGCCAGCGCATAGAGCTGGTGCAATTCGATCGCGTCCGCCGGCCAGTCGCCGGGAAACAGCACCGGTCCCAGCTTGGCGAAGCCGACGATTGCGTCGCCGCTGGTCGCCACGCGGATTCGGTAGGCCGGGTCACCAAGCTGCGCGGGCAGGCCGGCGGGGCCGAACGTCGTGTCGAGGAACGCGGCCAGATCGGCGGGGGCGTAAAGCGTGCCGAACGTCTCGGTGAACGACTGGCGACCCATCGCGGCGAGTGCGGGGCCGTCGGCGGGCAGGGCGTCGCGGCTGGTGGCGCTCATGCGAACGCGGCCGGGGCGGGCCAGCCGGGCGCGGTGACGGCCAGCGCCTTGAACAGGGTGCCCATCGCCTGCATCAGCCGGTTGCGGTCGGCGAGGATCCGGTCGGCGCGGTCGGGACTGGCGGCGGCCAGCACGCTCGCCCGCGCGTCGATGCCGAGCGCGCCGAGCAGGTCGCGCTGGTCGACCGGACCCCAAGCGACGCCGCCACAGCCTTGCGCGGCGGCGGCGAGCGTCGCGAAATCGACATGCGCGGTCAGATCCTGCTCGCCGGGCGTGTCGAAGGGATTGGCGAAACCGTGGCCGCGCACCGCCTGCAACGTGTCGCCGACCGCCGGACCTTCATAGCCATAGTCGATGGCGAGCACCGCGCCGCCCTGCGCCACCACGCGCGCGGCCAGCGCACGCATGACCGCGATCGAGTCGGGGGAGGCTTCCAGGATCGACCCCGGCGCTGCGTCGCGCAGGGGTTCGGGAATCACCGAATCAGGCAGGGCCGCGCCGGCGATCGGCAGGAACAGCGTATCCTGACAGGCGACGAGGCGTTCGTGCCACTGCTCGCGCTTGACCAGTTGGCGGATCGGCAGCGCGTCAAAAAATTCGTTGGCGACGACGATCAGCGCGCGGTCGGTTGGCAGCGTGTCGATCGCGTCGTGCCACGTTGCGTTCGGCACGCGCTCTGCCTGCCGAACGCGCAGCACCGGGCTGGTTTCGACGAAATGCACCGGCGGGGTCAGGCCGGCGCGCGCCATCGCCCGCAGTGCGTCGGCGGCGAGCGTCCCGCGGCCCGGTCCCAGTTCGACCCACGCCACGTCCGGGCGACCGGCGCGGTCCCAAAGGTCGGCGCACCACAGGCCGATCAGCTCGCCGAACATCTGGCTGATTTCGGGCGCGGTGGTGAAGTCTCCGGCGGTCCCCAGCGGGTCGCGGCTGGCGTAATAGTGCGCGTTGGCGGCGGCCATGAACTGCGCGACCGACATCGGCCCGGCCAGCGTCATCGCGCTGGCGAGACGGTCGGTGAGGGGGGTGGTTTCCGTTCCCCTCCCGCTTGCGGGAGGGGTTAGGGGAGGGGTTTCTTCAGACATGATGCCGCGGTCCATGCCCTCCCCCGACCCCTCCCGCAAGCGGGAGGGGAGACGTCACGCGACGCTTTCGGTACCGGCGATCGGCTCCACGCGGACGCGGCGCCTGTCGGCGGTGGCGACCAGGAACAGGCCGCCCAGGATCATCGGCACGCACAGCCACTGGCCCATGTGCAGGCCGGTCGCCTCGGCAAAGGCGCGCAGTTGCTGGTCGGGTTCGCGGAAGAACTCGACGGTGAAGCGGGCAAGGCCGTAGCCGACGAGGAACAGGCCGACGAGCTTGCCCGGCGCATAGCGCGCCTTCGTTTTCCAGAACGCGAACCACAGCAGCGCGAACAGCACGACGCCCTCAAGTCCCGCCTCGTACAGCTGGCTCGGGTGGCGGGCCGGTTCGACCATGCCGAACGGCACGGTGCGCTCGAACACGATGCCCCAGGCAACCGTCGTCGGCTTGCCCCACAACTCGCCATTGACGAAATTGGCGAGGCGGCCGAGGCCGAGGCCGAAGGGCACGCAGCAGGCGATATAGTCGTGGACCCGCAGCCAGTTCAGCTGGTGCTTGCGCGCGAACAGGATCAGGCCGAGCGACACGCCGATCACGCCGCCATGGAACGACATGCCGCCGTCCCACAGCCGCAGGATGCGCAACGGGTGCAGGATCATTTCCGGCGCGTAGAACAGGACATAGCCGATCCGCCCGCCGAGGATGACGCCGAGCGTGGCGTAGAACACGAGGTCGTCGGCATGGCGCCGGGCCATCGGCGCGCCCGGCTGGGCCAGCAGCTTCAGCAGATACCACCAGCCGAGCAGGATGCCGCCGATATAGGCGAGGCTGTACCAGCGCAGCGTGAAGAAGCCGACCGAGAACACGACCGGGTCAAGGCCCAGATCGGCGAACCGGACATGGCCCGCCGGCGGGGCGGTGACGGCAGCGGCAACGAGAGACGACAGGATCAAGGCTTTCCCCCTGGGTTTGGCGTCTGCATAGTGGCGCAAAGGCATTAGACCAAGTGGAGAGAATGATGCGGACGGACCTGGACCGGCTGATGGATGCGCATCTGGCACGGCTGACTGGCGACGATGGCCCGTTGCGGCTGGGTACGGTGGAGCGGTTCGGGCGATCCGTGCCGATGATCGCCACCGCGCCGCCGTCGCTGCCCGCCTACTTCGCGCATTATTGCGCCGAACATGCCGGCCTGACGATGCTGGTCGCCGGAGCCGAGCGGCTGACCTTTGCCGAGGTGTATGCGCAGGCGCGGGGCGTCGCTGCTGCATTGGTCCACGATCACGGGGTCGGCATGGGCGACCGGGTCGGCATTGCGATGCGCAATTCGCCGTCGTGGATCGCGCTGTACATGGGGATCGTCATGGCCGGCGGGGTCGCGACCTTATTGAACGGCTGGTGGCAGACCGAGGAACTGGCGGCCGCGATCGCCGACGTCGATTGCCGGCTGGTGTTCGCCGATCCACCGCGCGCGGCCCGGCTGGCGGGCCTTGGCGTCAGGGTTGTGACGATCGACGACCGGTTGCCGCTGGCCGAGGCGCTGGTTGCGGTGGGGACGGCACCGGATGGCCGCGACGACCTGCCGCAGCCCGGCCCCGACGATGCCGCGACGATCCTGTTCACCTCCGGCTCGACCGGCCGGTCCAAGGGGGCGCTGTCCGATCACCGGGCGGTGGTGCAGGGCGTGTTCAGTTTTCTGGCGCAGGCGCTGACGATGCTGGGTATCGCGACCGACATGGGCACGCCGCCGGTCGGGCAGCCGGCCACGTTGCTGAACGTGCCGCTATTCCACGTCACCGCCGAAATCCCGGTGTTCCTGCAGAGCTTCGCGATGGGCCGCAAGCTGGTGCTGATGGCGAAATGGGATGCCGAGGATGCGATGCGGCTGATCGAGGCGGAGCGAGTCACCTATTTCGTCGGGGTGCCGCTGATGAGTTTCGAGATGCTGACCCATCCCAACCGCGCCGCCTATGACCTGTCGACCGTGACCGACTTCGCCGCCGGCGGCGCACCGCGTCCGGTCGAGCATGTCCGGCGGCTGAACGACGAGATGGGCGGCGGCGCGCCGCTGATCGGGTACGGCCTGACCGAGACGAACAGCGTCGGTTCCGGCAACTGGCGCAGCAATTACCTGGCCAAGCCCAATTCGACCGGTCGCGCGTCGCTGCCGCTGGTCGACATGGCGATCCTCGACGATGCCGGCCACGCGCAAGCGGCCGGGGTGCGCGGCGAGGTGTGTATCCGCTCGGTCGCCAATTTCCGAGAATATTGGGCAAACCCCCAGGCGACCGCCGACGCCTTCACCGCCGATGGTTATTTCCGCACCGGCGACATCGGCTATCTGGACGAGGACGGCTATTTGTTCATCGTCGACCGCAAGAAGGACATCATCATCCGCGGCGGCGAGAATATCAGCTGCCTGGAGGTCGAGGCCGCGCTGTACGAACATCCGCAGGTTGCCGAGGCGGCGGTCTTCGGCTTGCCCGACGAGAAATATGGCGAGGTGCCGGGCGCGGTCGTGCTGTTGCAGGACGGGGCGGACCTGACGTCCGACGACCTGTGTGCCTTCCTGTTCCAGCATATCGCGGCGTTCAAGGTGCCGGCGCGGATCTGGATCGTCGACGCACCCCTGCCGCGCCTGGGGACGGAGAAGATCGACAAGGTGACGCTTAGGGACCGGTATCGGGCGCTGGTGTGAGGTGGGCGGGAACCTTACGATCCGTCATTGCCTCGCTGCGCTCGTGGGTGACGGGGTAGGGGTGCCCCATCGCGATACGGTCGCCCTACAGCATCCCCCACAGCAGCGTCGCGTTCAGGCCGATGATGACGGTCGTGATGACCCAGGCGATGACGCCCAGCCAGCGTGGCGACACCAGACTGCCCATGACCGTCCGGTTGCTGGTGAACTGCACCAGCGGCACGACCGCGAAGGGCAGTTGCAGGCTGAGAATGACCTGACTCAGCACCAGCAGGCGGGTGGCGCCCGCGTCGCCGGCGGCACCGACGACCAGCACAGCCGGCACGATCGCCAGCAGTCGCGTGACCATCCGCCGCAGCCACACCTTCATCCGCAGGTGGAGGAACCCCTCCATGACGATCTGCCCCGCCAGCGTGCCGGTGACCGTCGAGTTCTGGCCCGAGGCGAGCAGGGCGATCGCGAAGATCACGCTGGCCGCGCCGACGCCGAGCATCGGGCTGAGCAGGCGGTAGGCCTCGTCGATCTCGGCGATGTCGGTGCGGCCGGCGGTGTGGAAGGCGGCGGCCGCGAGGATCAGGATCGAGGCGTTGATGAAGAAGGCGAGCGCCAGCGCGACGGTGCTGTCGATCGTCGCCATCTTCGCCGCCTCGTGCCGGCCGGCCTCGTCCTGTGCGAAGGCGCGGGTCTGGACGATCGAGGAGTGGAGGTAGAGATTGTGCGGCATGACGGTCGCGCCGAGGATGCCGATCGCCAGGTACAGCCTGGCCGGGTCGGTGACGATTTCGGGCGTCGGCACCAGCCCGCCGAGGACGTCGCGCAGGTTGGGCTGTGCGGCGATCAGTTCGAAGACGAAACAGCCGGCGATGATCGCCAGCAGCGCGATGACGAACGCCTCCAGCTTGCGAAACCCGAACCGCTGGAGCGCGAGGATCAGGAATACGTCGAGCGCGGTCAGACACACGCCCCAGACCAGCGGCAGGCCGAACAGCAGTTTCAGCGCGATGGCGGTGCCGAGCACCTCGGCCAGGTCGCAGGCGATGATCGCGATCTCGCACAGCACCCACAGGGCGAAGGCCACCGGCCGCGAATAGTGCGCGCGGCACGCCTGCGCCAGATCCATGCCGGCGGCGATGCCGAGCCGCGCGGCCAGCGCCTGCAGCACGATCGCCATCAGGTTGGACATCAGCACGACCGACAGCAGGGCATAGCCAAAGGCCGACCCGCCGGCGATGTCGGTCGCCCAGTTGCCGGGGTCCATATAGCCGACCGCGACCAGATAGCCGGGGCCGGCAAACGCCGCGAACCGCCGCCAGCCCCTGGCGGCGGCGGGCACGGCGACGGTGCGGTGGCTTTCGGCCAGCGACCGGGTGAAATCGGTATTGGGGGATGCCATCACCTGCCGCTTTGGCCGATGATGGCGCGCATCACAAGCGGTGCGGGGCGGGCGTGGGGGCCGACGGACGGGCGGGCGCTGTACCGGCGGTGCTGACCGCGTCGATGCAGGGGTAGAGTTCGTTTTCCTCGCGCGCGATCCGCTTGCCCAGCGCGTCGAGGATGCGGCGGGTATCCTTGGCGAAGGCGGGCCATTCGCCCTCGATCCGTTCGACCGGCCAGCGCTGCATGTAGGCGGCATAGTCCGCCGCCAGCCCGCAGACTTCGGCGGCGAACAGTTCGGCGAGGCGCGCGGTGGTCGGCGAGGGCGACCGGGTAAGCTGCGGGTAGAGCAGCTTGTCCTCCTTCGCCAGATGCATCAGCAGCACCCGGTTGAAGCGCCAGCGGACCGTCGACAGGCCCGCCAGGTCGGGCGCCGCCCGGGTAACCTGCGCGACGAGGGCGGTCGTCAGCGCGATCAGTTCGTCATGTTCACGCGACAGGCATTGGCGATCCAGCATTGCATCCCCCATTGGACGAACGGCCCTATTGGATGAACGGCGCAGTCGCAGGCGACCCGTTCCAAGGACTCGACAGTAGGACGCCACCGTTGATGAAAAGCTGTGCGAGGATAGTGAATGTCATCTTTACCCGATGACCTTCATCCCCGCCTGATAGTGATGCCAGGCGAAGATCGCCGCCGCCCCGCGGTGTGGCCGCCAGCGTTCGGCGAGTTCGCGCGTCCGCTTTTCGCTGGGGCGCGTGTCGTGGCCCAGGATCCGGCCGACCGCGATCTGCACCGCCAGGTCGCCCGCCGGCCAGATGTCGGTGCGTCCTTCCGCGAACAGCAGGTAGATTTCGGCCGACCAGCGGCCGATGCCCTTCACCCGGATCAGCGCGGCGATCGCCTCCTCGTCGTCCGCCGGCAGATGGTCGAGGTCGAGCCGGCCGCTGGTCACCTCGTCGGCGAGGCTGCGGGCATAGCTGGCCTTCTGGCGCGACAGGCCGGCGCTGCGGAGTTCCTCGTCACTGGCGGCGGCGACCGCCTCCGGTGAGGTGGCGTCACCCAGCACCGCCTCCAGCTTGCGCCAGACCGATTCGGCCGACGCCACGCTGACCTGCTGGCCGACGATGGTGCGCAGCAATGTCGGATAGCCGCGCGCGCTGATCCGGGGGGCGGGATAGCCCGCCTCGGCCAGCGCGACCGCGAACGCGGGTTCGGCGGCGGCCAGCGCATCCATCGCGTGACCGATCTGTTCGGCGTTCAGCCCCATGACGAAGCGACCGGCGGGAATGCTTGATTGCCGCAGGGCGGCACGGCATGGGCGGAGAAATGGTTTTTGGAGAGCATGATGCCCAAGCTTATCGTGACGACGCGCGAAGGGGAAGAACGCGAGATCGACGGCGAGGCCGGGCTGTCCGTGATGGAGGTGATCCGCGATTCCGGGATCGACGAGATTCTTGCGCTGTGCGGCGGATGCTGTTCGTGCGCGACCTGCCACGTCCATGTCGACGCGGCGTTCGTCGGCCTGCTGCCGAAGATGGGACCGGACGAGGACGACCTGCTCGATTCGACCAGCGACCGTGACGCGGGGTCGCGGCTGTCGTGCCAGATCATGTTCGACGACACGCTGGACGGGTTGAAGGTGCGGATCGCCGCGGAGGACTGAGGCTATACCCGTCATCCCGGATCACGTCCGGGATGACGGTCGCCTACAACCCGCCGAAAATGCTTCTACCGCGCAGTCACCGCGTAGAGCGCGATGGCGGCGGCGTTCGAGACGTTCAGGCTTTCGACCTTCGGGCTGATCGGCAGCCTGGCGAGCAGGTCGCAATGCGCCTCGGTATTCTGGCGCATGCCCTCACCCTCGGCCCCCAGCACGATGCAGGTCTTCATCGGGCTCATCGCCTCGGCCAGCGTCTGGGTGGCGTGGCCGGTCAGGCCGATGCGCCAGAACTGGGCCTCGCCGATTTCGTCCAGCGCGCGGGCGAGATTGACGACGCGGAGCCACGGCACGGTTTCCAGCGCGCCGCTGGCCGACCGCGCGACCGTCCCCGATTCCGGCGGCGAGTGACGATCCTGGGTGATGACGCCCAGCGCGTCGAACGCGGCGGCCGAGCGCAGGATCGCGCCGACATTGTGCGGATCGGTCACCTGATCCAGGATGATGAGCGGGCGCTGGTCGTCACGCCCCATTTCCAGCAGGTCGCCCAGCCACATATCCTCCAGCGGCTCGACCTCGGCGACCAGCCCCTGATGCGGCGCGTCGCCCGGCACCATCCGGCCCAGATCGACGGCTTCCGCGAACGTCACCGGCAGGATCGACGGCAGGTCGAGCGCGGCCAGCGCCTCGCGCGTGCCCCAGATCTTCTTCACCACCCGGTTCGGGTTGGCGAGCGCGGCGGTCACCGCGTGGCGGCCCCAGAACTTCGGGCGGCCGGCAAAAGCCTGGCTCGGGCGGTGGCCTTTACGCGCCATCAGTCATCATCCTCGGAAATTGCAAACGGGTCGGTCACCACCGGCTTGGTTGGAACCGGCGGTCGCGGCAACGCCTTGTCCGCATTGGCCGCGCTGAGCAAGACCGATGCGAGCACGATCGACGCCTGGCGCATGTCCGTCGCCTTCAGATGGTCGAAGGTGTCGGCCGATGTATGGTGGATGCGGCTGCCGTAATCCAGCGGATCCTGGATGAACTGGAAGCCGGGAATCCCGACCGACTGCATGAAGACATGGTCGGTGCCGCCGGTCTGGCGCGCGACGACGTTGCCAGCGCCCATCGACGCGAGCGGCCCCAGCCATTCGCGGAAGATCGGCACGACCGACGGATTATTCTCCGCATACAGGCCGCGCAGTTTGCCCGAGCCATTGTCGATGTTAAAATAGGCGGCCAAATCGCCGTGACCGGGCAGCGGCGTGATCGGCCAGCGATTGGCGAAACCGTAATAGCTTTTCATGCCGCTCTGCTTCGGGTCGCCGGGTGACCCGCGCCGCGCCAGATGCTGTTCGACATAGGCCATCGACCCCAGGATGCCCTGCTCTTCGCCGGACCACAGGGCAAAGCGGATCGCGCGTTTCGGCCGGACGCCGGTGGCGGCCAGGATGCGTGCGGCTTCCATAATCATGGCCGAACCGGCGGCGTTGTCGGCCGCACCGTCGGCGGCGACCCAGCTATCGAGATGCGCGCCGGCCATGACGTATCCGGCTTTGGGGTCGGTGCCGGGGATTTCGGCGATGATGTTGTAGGCGTTGGTGTCGCTGTCGTCGAAGCGCACGTCGCTGATGATTTCCAGCGTCGGGGCGGGGCCGCTGACTGACAGGCGCGCGAGGCGGCGATAATCCTCCGCCGCGATCTGCACGCCGGGCATCGACGGGGTTTCGCCGACGCCGAACTGATAGCCCTCGCCGCTGACCAGCTTGCCGTCGCGGTACGAAATGGTGGCGAACCCGACCGCGCCCTCGGCCTTCAGGAACGCATCGAGCTTCTGCGCGAAGTCGAGCCGCTTCAGCCGGCGATCGGCGGCGGCGGGGTCATAGGAGGGCTGCTGGAACACATCGAGCTTGGCGATGTCGTCGCCGGCCAGCCGCCTGAACGCGGGGTCGGTCGGTTCGTCACCGGTGCCGGGGGCCGACAACATCACGATTTTGCCCGACAGCTTGCCGCGCCATTTGGCGAAGTCACGCTCCTTGTCGATCGGGGCGACGATGACGGGGGCGGTCAGCGCGCCGGTGGTCGCGGGCGTCCAGGCGATGGGAATCGCGGTCAGCTGCACGACGCGCGGGGTGACCATGCGGACGCTGGATCGTTCGATCGACCAGCCGCGCCCGAACGGAAACGCCTCCTTGTGGACGTTGACCAGGCCGTATCGGCGAAACTCCTCCTGCGTCCACGCCTCGGCCCGGCGCATCGCGGGGGAATTGGTCAGGCGCGGGCCGATGACGTCGGTCAGGTGCTGCGCGGTCGTCATGACCTGCGTCCGGTTGGTGCCCTCGTCGATGATCCGGTTGAGGACCGGGCTGGCGGGCTTGTCCTGCGCGGTGGCGGGCATGGCGGCGGACACGACAGCGAGCGTCGCCGTCGCGGCGAGAAACAGGTGGCGCATGGAAATCCCCCAAAGAAAACTGCTGTCGAAGGGGGTATTCTTCGATTTCCGACAGCGCAAGGCGGTTCGCGTCGTTGACAGGCGGGGTTCGCTTCGGCATGGAGCCGCCTCGCTTCGGCGAACCACGCATCTGGACAGGTGGCCGAGTGGTTAAAGGCAGCAGACTGTAAATCTGCCCGGGTTTCCCGTACGCTGGTTCGAATCCAGCCCTGTCCACCACCGCCCGTTTGCGCCGGGCCGCACCGATAATCGTCAGACTTTGGTCCCCGGTCGCTTCGACCATGCGAGCCAGCCGGCCAGCGCCAGCACCGCTACACCGGCGGGATGGCCGCGCCGCAGCATCGCGAGGCCGCCGGCCGCGCCAAGCGCCGGTCCCATGCCGCCACCGATGACACCCGCCGCCGCCGACATGCCGCGATGATCGCCGGGCCGTCGCGCCGCCGCCACATCCGCCAGTTCCACGGTCGCCGCCGCATCCTCGGGCATGGTGTCGGCGACGGTCGCGCCGCGCTGGCCCATCGGCCGGGCCGGTCCCTTCGTGGTGTCGGGCATCACATGATGTTCCAGCTCGGAATTGAGTTCGGCCCCGAGCAGGAAGATATAGGCCGACAGCCACAGCCAGGTCAGCAGCACGACCAGCGCGCCGAGCGACCCGTATGTGGCGTCATAGCTGCCGAAATTGCGGACATAGAGGCCGAAGCCGGTGGTCATGGCCAGCCATATGACGGTCGCCAGCACCGATCCCGGCGTCAGCCAGCGCCAGCGGGCATGATCGCGCGACGGGCCATAGCGATACAGCGTCGACGCCGCCGCCATCGTCAGGCCGGCGAGCAGCAGGTAGCTGGTCAGCCGCATTGCGGTCAGCACGAACGCCGGTGCCTCCGGCATCAGCGAATCCAGAAAGGCGACGGCGGCGACCGTCGTCATCGCCATGATCGCAAGCAGAACCGCCCCGGCGGTGATTGCCAGCGATACCAGATTCTGGCGGATGAAGCCGCGCTTCTCGCGCTCCTCATACACCACGTTCAGCGCGGTCACGATCGCGCCCGCGCCCTTCATCGCGCCGTAGAGCGCCAGCGCCAGCGCGATGAGCAGGCCCAGGCCCTGCTTGCCCTCCGACCCCGTCACCGCCGTCATCAACTGGTCGCCGATCATGCGGGCAACGTCGGCGGGCATGACGGTCATCAGCGACCGCATGTTGTCGATGACGGTCCGCGGCTCGGCGACCAGCCCATAGACCAGCACGACCGCGCCGAGCAGGGGGACGATCGACAGGAAGCCGTAAAAGGCGACGCCGGCGGCGATCAGGCCGATATTGTCCTCGCCACCCTCGCGCCAAGTGCGGCGCAGGACATCCTTCCAGCCGGCGAAGGGGATGGCGGACGGGCTGGCCGCGTCACGACCGCGGGGATGGGGGATGGCGGCGGCCGTGTGGGTCTGAAGCGTGGCGATGGCGGGAGGCTCCGGTCTTGCAGGTAGGGGGCGTGCATCCGATAGCGCGTGGTGCGCCAAGGCGTTCCGACATGACAACGATTGATGGCGGGCCGGTGCCTGCTCGACATGGCCGGGTTGCGCCGATTCGGCCTGACTGCTATCGTATATGTCTGAGTTTTCACGGATGCGGGATGGCGACATGATTAACGGTTCTTTCCTTATCGGGTCGACCGAGGCGACCGGCGATGACCGGTTTGCGGGCGTGAACCCGGCCACCGGCAAGGCGCTGGAGCCGATGTTCTTCGCCGCCGGGGCCGACGACGTGACCCGCGCCTGCGATCTGGCGGCCGCGGCGTTTCCGAGCTTTTCCGAAACCGATCCCGAAACACGCGCGAAGTTCCTCGAATCCATCGGCGAGCATATCGTGGCCCTTGGCGACGACCTGATCGTACGCGCGATGGCCGAGAGCGGCCTGCCCCGCGCGCGGCTGGAGGGCGAGCGCGGGCGCACCGTGGGTCAGCTGAAGCTGTTCGCCGGCGTCGTGCGCGAGGGCGAATGGGTCCATGCGACGATCGACACCGCGATGCCCGATCGTGCGCCGCTGCCGCGTCCCGACCTGCGTCGCCGTCACCTGTCGGTCGGACCGGTCGCGGTGTTCGGTGCGAGCAACTTCCCGCTCGCCTTTTCGGTCGCCGGTGGCGACACCGCGTCGGCGTTTGCGGCCGGCAGCCCGGTTGTCGTGAAGGGGCATCCGGGTCACCCCGGTACCGGCGAGATGGTCGCGCGCGCGATCCAGGCCGCGGTCAAGGATTGCGGCCTGCATCCCGGCGTCTTCTCGTACCTGCCCGGCCCCAGCAACGATCTGGGCGGGGCGCTGGTGTCCAATCCGAACATCAAGGCGGTCGGCTTTACCGGATCGCGCGCCGGCGGCATGGCGCTGGTCGAGATCGCCGCCAGGCGCCCCGAGCCGATCCCGGTCTATGCCGAGATGAGCGCGATCAACCCGGTCATCCTGTTCCCGGCGGCGCTGAAGGCGCGCGGCGCGGCCCTGGCCCCGGCGTATATCCAGTCGCTGACGATGGGCGCGGGCCAGTTCTGCACCAATCCCGGGCTGCTGATCGCGGTCGACAGCCCCGATCTGGACGCGTTCCTCGACGCGGCGGGCAAGGCGATGACCGAAGCACAGGCGCAGCAGATGCTGACGCCGGGTATCCACGACGCGTTCGCGCGCGGTGTTGAGGCGCTGGCATCGCATGACGCGGTGACGACGGTTGCGCGCGGGCTGGTCGGCGAGGGCGTCAATCAGGCGCAGGGCGCACTGTTCCGCACCGACGCGCAGAGCTTCCTGGCCGACGCGGCGCTGGGGCATGAGGTGTTCGGATCGTCGTCGATCGTCGTGACCGTCAAGGACATGGCCGAGGCGGCATCGGTGCTGGCGCAGCTGGAGGGTCAGCTGACCGCGACGCTGCTGATGGATCCCGAGGACGAGGCGCAGGCGGCCGAACTGGTGCCGCTGATCGCGACGAAGGTGGGGCGTATCCTCGCCAATGGCTGGCCGACGGGTGTCGAGGTCTGTCACGCAATGGTCCATGGCGGGCCGTTCCCGGCGACGTCGGATACGCGCACGACGTCGGTCGGGACGCTGGCGATCGAACGGTTCCTGCGCCCGGTCTGTTACCAGAACCTGCCGCAGGCGATGCTGCCGGCGTGCCTTCGTGACGACAATCCGTGGAAGATCGCACGCCGCGTCGACGGCGTGCTGGAACAGGCGACGGCAGCATGACGATCCGCATCGCAATCGTCGGCGTCGGCAAGATCGCGCGGGACCAGCATGTGCCCGCGATCACCAATTCGCCGGACTTCGACCTGGTGGCGACCGCCAGCCGCAACGGCGGCGTCGAGGGGGTGCCCGCCTATCACGACCTGACGGCAATGCTGGCGGGCGGCGAGACGATCGACGCGGTGGCGCTCTGCCAGCCGCCGCAGGTCCGCTATGCCGCCGCGCGTGAGGCGATTCTGGCCGGCAAGCATGTCTTTCTGGAAAAGCCGCCCGGCGCGACGCTGAGCGAGGTGAAGGCACTGGCCGACCTGGCGCGCGACCGCGGCGTGACGCTGTTCGCCAGCTGGCATTCGCGGTGTGCGTCCGGCGTGGCGGCGGCGCGCGACTGGCTGGCCGCGCGGACCATCACGCGCGTGTCGGTCGCGTGGAAGGAGGACGTCCGGCACTGGCATCCGGGACAGGCGTGGATCTGGGAAGCCGGTGGCCTTGGCGTGTTCGATCCGGGCATCAACGCGCTGTCGATCGTGACCGCGATCCTGCCGCGCCCGTTCTTCCTGACCGACGCCGTGCTGGAGTTTCCGGCCAATCGCGCAGCACCGATCGCGGCGACGCTGACGTTTCAGGACAGCCACGACGTGCCGATCGACGCGGTCTTCGACTGGCGGCAGACCGGCCCGCAGACCTGGGATATCCGCGTCGAGACCAGCGACGGTGTCCTGCTGCTGTCGAAGGGCGGCAGCGAAATGTCGATCGACGGCGTGGCGCAGGATCTGCCGCCGGAAGCCGAATATCCCGGCCTGTACGATCGCTTTGCCGGACTCGTGAAGGCGAGGCAAAGCGATGTCGACGTCAGCCCGCTGCGTCATGTCGCCGATGCTTTCTTGCGCGGACGGCACGACAGGGTCGACGCGTTTGAGGATTGAGGGTGCCGGCCCTGCTCGACAAGCGGCCCGCCGTTTCTCATAAGAGGCGGGCCGGCGTGGCGGGAATGGTGGAAAAGGACGATGTCTGCGATGCAACCGGATACGCCGGACAGGGGTAATCCGGGCCAGACTGATCCGGCTCCCATCGACACGGGTTGGGTCGAGCCGGAGAAGATCCGGCTGCCGTTCGAGACGGGCGCGGCGCGGCGAATCCATGGCTCGATCGCGCATGACCTGGGCATCGCCATCCTGACCGGTGCATATGTGCCGGGCGATGTCCTGCCGGGTGAGATCGAGTTCAGCGAGCGGTTGCAGGTATCGCGCAGCGCATATCGCGAGGCGGTGCGGATCCTTGCCGCCAAGGGGCTGGTGGAGAGCCGGCCCAAGACCGGAACGCGCGTCAGCGAGCGCAGCCGCTGGAACGTGCTCGATCCCGACGTGCTGGCCTGGACCTTCGCCTCCGAACCCAGCGAGAGCCTGGTCCGGGGATTGTTCGAGCTGCGCATGATCGTCGAGCCGTCGGCGGCCGAACTGGCGGCGCAGCGGCGGACCGAGGCGGATCTGGCGACGATGCGTCAGGCGCTGGACGAAATGCAGCGATGCGGCCTGTCGACCGAGGAGGGGCGCACCGCCGACCAGCAATTCCATCAGGCGGTGCTGGCGGCGACGCGCAACGCGCCGCTGGTCGCGCTGGCCAGCTCGATCGCGGCGGCGGTGACCTGGACGACGATCTTCAAGCAGCGCAACCATGCGCCGCCGCGCGACCCGATGCCGGATCACTGGCGGATCTATCAGGCGATCGTCGATGCCGATCCGGCGGCGGCGCGCACGGCGATGACCGAGCTGGTGCGGCTGGCGCTGGAAGATACCGAGCCGCTGCTGAAGGCGTGAGGGGTGGTCGACCGTCTCAGGTGTCGACCGACAACCGGTAGATGATCCGCGCGCAATAGGTCGCGCCTGGATCCAGCCGGGCGGAGCCGAACGCCGGCTGGTTGGGCGTGTCCGGGAACAGCTGCGGTTCCAGCGCGAGTCCGTCCGACTGGCGGTAGGCGCGGCCGGCCTTGCCGATCGCGCGGCCATCGAGAAAATTGCCGCTGTAGAGTTGCAGGCCCGGCTGGTCGGTTTCCAGTGTCAGCACACGGCCGGAGGCGGGGTCGGTGACGGTGGCGGCGACGCGCATCCCGTCCGCGTCCCCGGCGCGCAGGACGTAATTATGGTCATAGCCCTGACCCAGCCGGATCTGGTCGTCGCTCGCGTCGCGGATCCGGTCGCCGATGGCACGGGGCTGGCGGAAGTCGAACGGTGTGCCGGCAACAGGGCGGATCTCGCCGGTCGGAATCATCGTCGCATCGACCGGCAGGCAGGCGTCGGCGGCGATCGTCAGCTGGTGCGACAGGATCGACGTGCCTGATCCTTCTCCGGTCAGGTTGAAGAAGCTGTGGTTGGTCAGGTTGACGATCGTCGGCGCGTCGGTGGTCGCGGTGTAGGTGACGTGCAGCGCGTCGCTGTCGTCGAGTTCGTAAGTCGCGGTGACGTGCAGTTCGCCGGGATAGCCCTGGTCGCCGTCCGGGCTGGTCAGTGTCAGTGTCACCGCCGACGCGGCGGCATCGGCGATCGTCCAGCAGCGGGTGTCGAACCCGTCCTCGCCACCATGCAGGCTGTTTTCGCCATTGTTGCAGGCGATGGCATAGGCTTTGCCGTCGATCGCGAACCGGCCGTGGCGGATGCGGTTGGCGTAGCGGCCGACGGTCACGCCGAAATAGCGCCGTTCCGCCAGATATTCGGCCAGTGTTGCGTGACCCAGGACGATGTCGGCCATCGTCCCGTCGCGGTCGGATGCTGTCAGTGCCTGCAACGTCGCGCCATAGGTCAGGACACGGGCGGTCAGGCCGTTGCGGTTGGTCAGCGTCACCGCCGCGACCACCTGTCCACCGGGCATGGTGCCGAACGACGCGATCTGCGCGCGCGTCATACCCGCGTGCCCATCGCGCAATGCTGGCGGATGAAGTCGGCGTGGCTCGGCATCGCGCCGACACACGCCCGGATATGCCCGCGCATGTGATCGAGCGCGGCGGCGAGGCGGGTTTCGTCGAGCGCGTCGACGATCGGGTCGTAGCCGTCGGGAATCACGCCCTGACCGTACAGCACCGCGACCCAGCTTGCGATCTCGAACAGTTCGTCGTCGTAGCGGAAGAAGCGGCCTTTCTGCCGGAACAGTTCGATCTTGGACGACAGGCTGTCGGGCAGTTCCATGGTGCGGACATGGTTCCAGAACGGTGTGTCGTTACGGGTCGTGGCGGCATAATGCAGGATGATGAAGTCCCGCACGCCGTCATAGCTGCGGATCATCAGCCGGTTATATTCCGCACGCTCGATGGCGGCGAAGCGGCGGTCGGGCAGCAGCGCCAGCAGCTTTGAGATACCGGTCTGGATCAGATGGATGCTGGTCGATTCCAGCGGCTCCAGGAACCCGCCGGCAAGGCCCAGCGCGACGACATTGCCCTCCCAGAACCGGTCGCGGCGGCCGGCCTTGAACGACAGGTGGCGCGCGTCTCCGGTCGGCGGTCCGGCCAGGTTCGCCCGCAACGTCGCCTCGGCGGTGGCCGGGTCCATGAACGCGTCGGCATAGACCATGCCGTTGCCGGTCCGGTGCTGGAGCGGGATCCGCCATTGCCAGCCGGCATCGCGCGCGATCGCCATGGTATAGGGCGCGGGCGGGCCGACCGTCGCGGTCGGCATCGCGACCGCGCGGTTGCAGGGCAGCCAGTGACTCCAGTCTTCATACCCCACGCCCAGCGTGTCGCCGAGCAGCAGGCTGCGGAAGCCCGAGCAGTCGATGAACAGGTCGCCGGCAACGGTCCGGCCATCGTCCAGCATCAGCGTGGTGACATGGCCGCTCTCGCCATCGCGGTCGACCTGCGTGATCCGCCCCTCAAGCCGGGTGACGCCATTGCCTTCCGCATAGCCGCGCAGGTAGCGGGCATAGAGCGTGGCGTCGATGTGGAAGGCATAGGCCGGGCGGCTGAACGGCGATCGGGGGTCGCCGGCCTGTCGCGCGAACCGGCCGGCGGCGGAGGCGACCGCACACGGGCTGTAATCGGACAGCGGGGCCGCCTTGCCCATGCCGGCGAGCTTGGCCCAGATATGGTGGAATTGCAGCCCCTCCATCGTCTGGCCATACTGGCCGAAGGGATGGAGATAGCGATCGCCGATCTTGCCCCAGTCGGAAAACTCGATCCCCAGTTTGAAGGTGCCGCCGACCTCGGCGAGGAACACGTCCTCGTCGATGCCGAGCATCTGGTTGAAGAAATTGATGGTCGGGATCGTCGCCTCGCCGACGCCGACCGTCCCGATCGCGTCGCTTTCGATCAGCGTCACGCGCGTCGTGTCGTTGGCGACGAAGCGGGAGAGGGCGGCGGCACACATCCAGCCGGCGGTGCCGCCGCCGACGATCACGATGTCGCGCAAGGCTTGCGGGTCGGTCATGCGCGAGTCTTTCGTGGCGGCAGGGTGTCGACGTGGCGCGGGGCCAGCGCGACGGCCCGGGCAATGGCGGCGCGGTGGCCGGCGGCAAGGCGGTCGAACGCGGCCGGCTCCACCGTGTCGAGCAGGGCGTCGGCGACGCGCGGGCGCTCGCCAAGCCCCATCAGCACCGCCAGCCAGCGGTCGCGCCCGACGAGGTCGCCGTCCTGATGCGGCAGGCGGCCCCGCTGGCGAAACAGCGCAAGGGCCGCTTCCAGTTCCGGGGGCAATTCGGGCGGGCAAGGAGCATCGGCCTTGCCGGCGACGTGGTGGAGGATCGTAAAGTCGCGCATCCGGTCAGCCTCGTCGCGCCATTCGTGGTTGTAATGGTCGATCTCGACGCGCGCGAAGCCGGTGTCGGGCAGCAGCGCGACGATGCGGTCGATCGCGGCGTGGAGCAGGCGGAGGTGCGGAGATGCCAGCGGCTCGATCTCGACCGCCGCATCCCCGACGCTGACGCAATTGCCGATCCAGGCGGCGATGCGGCGGCCCTGTGCCATCGAGACGCCCTCGCCGCCGGTGCGGACCTGAACGGTCAGCGTACGGTCGCTCAAGGGAACCGCGAGGTGCCAGCCGCCTTTGCGAGCCGTCGCGATATCGACCGGGGGCAGGGCGGGATCGGCGGGCGCGGTGCCGAACACCAGCCGGTTGGCGGGCAGCCAGCCGGACCAGTCGACCCGGTCGCCGCCGCCGGGCAGGCGGGTGAGCAGGACCGCGTCAGGGCCGCTCGCGTCGACATAGAGGTCGGCAACCAGCGTGCCTCCGGCGACCGTCAGGCCGGTGATCCGGTCGCCCGACACGGACGCCGACACCAGCGGCGGCGTGTCCTGCACGCCCAGATGGCGGGCATAGGCGCACATATAGTCGCGGTAGCGCGCCGGATCGGCGGCCAGCCCGGTTTCGTAGGCGCACATCGGCGAGGCGGGATCGTCGTCGGGGGCGATGAAGCGATTGGCGGCGGCGAGCATCGCGGCCGGTGACTGTGCGTCGAACGGTCCGGCATCGTCGGCGCGCGCCCAGAGCAGATGGAAGGCGGCGGCCCCGGTTGGCACGCCGTACTGGCCATAAGCGACGGTGACGGGCGTGTCGGTCCATCCGACCAGCCGCACCCCGAGCCGGTGGACGCCCTCGACCGCGTCGAACACCTGCCGTTCGCCCAATCCCATCGCTGCGTGGAACGCGACCGCTGACGGAGTCATCGTCGCCAGTTGGTCGGTCGCAGCCGGCGTGGCCCCCGCAACCGGCACCACCCGGACGACGACGCCGGGCAGGCGGCGGGCGAGCGCGGCGGCGGTGGTCCAGCCTGACAGGCCATCGCCGACGACCGCGATCGTGCGGATCGGGGCCGGCATCGTCATGCGGCCATGCTCGCGCCGCGCCGGGCGATATAGGCGGCGTGATCGGGCATGCTCTGCGCGAATGCCTGCGTCTCGCGCGCCAGCCGGTCCATCGCGGCGGCGAGCTGATCGGCGGGAATCGCCATCGCCCGCTGGTCTATGCCCTGCTGGGCCACGCGTTGCCCCAGATACACCGCGACCCAGCTGGGTTCCAGGAACAGCCCCTCGCCATATTGCACGATCCGCCCGCGCCGGCGGAACAGCTCCATCTTGGCGGCCAGCGTGTCGGGGATCGTCATGGTGCGGACATGGTCCCAGAACGGCGAATCGTCACGGGTGGTCGCGTGATAATGCAGGATCAGGAAATCGCGGATGCGGTCATATTCCAGGTCGACCTTGCGGTTGAACGCGTCGCGATCGACCGAAACGACCGGCTCACCGGGGGTAGGGAACAGCTCGATCAGCGTCTGCACCGCCAGCTGGACCAGATAGATGCTGGTCGATTCCAGTGGCTCCAGGAACCCGCCCGCCAGCCCGACGCCCAGTACGTTGCCGACCCAGCTGCGCGCGCGCCGTCCGGCCCTGAACCGCAGTTTGCGGGGGGAGACGATCGGCGCGGATTCCATCGCCTGCACCAGCGAATCCTCCGCCGCGCCATCGTCGACATGCGCGCTGCTGTAGACATAGCCGTTGCCGACCCGGTGCTGGAGCGGGATCCGCCAGCGCCAGCCGGCCGGCATCGCCGCGGCGGTGGTGTAGGGCGCCAGCGGGCCGACACCACCGCACGGTGCCGCGATCGCGCGGTCGCACGGCAGCCAGTGCGACCAGTCCTGAAACGGTTCGGCCATCGTGCCGCCGAGCAGCAGCGAGCGGAAGCCCGAACAGTCGATGAACAGATCGCCGGTCACGATCGTGCCGTCGGCCAGCGTCAGCGCGGTCACGTCGCCGCTTTGCGCGTCCTGCGTCACGTCGACCACGCGGCCCTCGGTACGGGTGACGCCGCGGTCTTCCGAGAAGCGGCGCAGATAGGGGCCGAACAGCGTGGCGTCGAACTGATAGGCATAGCCGAAGCCCGGCACGGCGGCGTCCGGGTCGTCATGCGGCGCAAACTTCGCCATGCGGGCGGCGACCACCGGCAGCGAATAGGCCTCCAGCGGCGCGGCGCGTCCTTGCGCGGCCATGCGCGACCAGAACTGGTGGAAGGCGATGCCGTCGATATCGCGGCCGAAGGTGCCGAACGGATGGATATAGCTGTCGCCGATCCGGCCCCAGTCGCGGAATTCGATACCCAGTTTGTAGGTCGCACGAGTCGCGGCCATGAACGCGGATTCGTCCAGCCCGAGGCGTTCGTTGAAGGCGCGCAAATGGGGAAGGGTGGCCTCGCCGACGCCGACGATGCCAATCTCCTCCGACTCGATCAAATGGACCGACGCCCGGCCCGGCAGCAGTGCTGCCAGCGCGGCCGCCGCCATCCAGCCTGCGGTGCCGCCGCCCACGATCACGACCTCGACTGGTTTCGTCATGCCAACGCATCCTCTCGCCACGGGTATTTTCCGCATGTCCGACTATGCGCCTTCGGGCAATTGTGTCCTTGCTGCAACAAATAACCCAAATTGAAAATATAAATTGGGTGCGCTACCATTTCGCTATTGTCGGACATCGCCCGACTGTGGTCCAAGGCGCTGGAACACAGCGCCGGACTGTCGCGCGCTGCACGAAATCCGAACCGGGCACAGGGCCGGGCGGTCGAATGGGAGGGGACTGAATAGCCATGCAAAACTCGATGATTTCCCGCGCGTCCAAGCGCGACCTGATGTTGAAGGCCGGTGTATCCGCGCTGGCGCTGATGGTGACGACCGCCGCCCACGCGCAGGTCGCGCCGACCGCCGGCGAAACCTCGCCGCAGTCGGCCGCGGGCAGCGCGGTGAAGGCGCCGTCGTCGACGCCGAGCGACATCGCGACCCAGTCGACCACCGACCAGACCGCCGTGACCCCGGCCGAGATCGACACCCCGGCCGCCGATGACGGGTCCGAGGATATCGTCGTCACCGGCCTGCGCCAGTCGCTCGCCAACGCCCAGTCGCTGAAGCGCAACGCCGACACCGTCGTCGACGCGGTGACCGCCGAGGACATCGGCGCACTGCCCGACCGGTCGGTCAACGAGGCGCTGCAGCGCATCCCCGGTATCGCGATCAGCCGTTTCGCCGCACCCAGCGATTCCGCGCATTTCTCGGTCGAGGGTTCGGGCGTCGTGATCCGCGGCCTCAGCTATGTCCGTGGCGAGTTTAACGGACGTGACAGCTTCGCGGTCGCCGGTGGTCGCGAGATCGGCTTCAACGACGTGCCGAGCGAGCTGGTCGGCTCGATCGAGGTGTACAAGAACAACACCGCCGATCTGATCGAAGGCGGCATTTCCGGCACGGTCAACATCAACACCCGCAAGCCGTTCGATTCGAAAGAGCGCCTGATCTACATGTCGGGTTCGATGAGCTATGGCGACATGGCGAAGCGGGGCGCGCCGTCGGCCGTCGGCCTGTTCAGCCAGCAGTGGGACCTGCCCGATGGCGGTCGCGTCGGCTTCCTGGCGAGCGGCAGCTATTCGCAGCAGTTCAGCCGGTCGGACGCGGTGTTCATCTCGGCGATGCTGCCGCGCTACAATGACGACAGGAACGGCAACGGCACGCAGGATGCCGGCGAGGGCCGCACCATCAACGCCGGTACCGCCTATCAGACCACGTTGTTCGACACCTATCCGGTCCCGGCCGGTCGCAACCTGGTGTATGTGCCGATGGGTGGCGGCAACCGGACCCAGTCGTTCGACCGTGTCCGCATCGGTGCATCGGCCGCGGCGCAGTATGAGAACGCCAGCCGCAGCGTGTTGCTGACCGCACAGTATCTGTTGACCGATTCGCGTCAGAACTGGATCGAGCACACGATCGAGCCGAGCGTCGGGCTGGCTGATTCCGTGCTCATCAAGCCGGTGGCCGGGACGACTCCGACCTATGACGAGAACGGCGTGTTTACCAGCGGGTCGCTGAACCGCCCGATCGGTGGCATCTTCGGCAATCTGCCCAATGGCGGCGGCTTCGGACAGCTCAACCAGTTCGCGTCGAACGGTGGTCCGGTGACCTTCGCGAACCGCTTCACCGACGGTCAGGCGGTTACGCAGGACTTCGCGCTGAACGGCAAGTTCGAGCCGACCGAGCGCCTGCACATCAACGTCGACGCGCAATATGTGAAATCGACGTCGAACAGCATCGACGACAACGCCGGTACCAACAGCTTTGCCGGCTACAACATCGACCTGACCGGCAAGTCGCCGAGTGTGACGTTCCAGCCGCAGGGTCGCGACACGGCGGCGTATTTTGCCAACCCGTCGTCGATCTATATCCAGAACGGCATGAACAACCGGACCGACAATGACGGTCACGAATGGGCGTTCCGTGGCGATGCGGTCTATGATTTCAGCGAGGACGGCTTCCTGCGCAAGGTCGCGGTCGGTGGTCGCTATTCGACGCGCGACCAGACGGTCCGCACCAACGACTACAACAACTGGGGTGCCGTATCGGATACCTGGACCAGCGGTGGTCCGGCCGGGCTGAACAACTTCCCGGGTCAGACCGAACTGTTCAATTACGAGGATTTCTATCGCAACCAGTCGACCCAGCCGCCGTCGACCAATTACATCTCCGACGAGATCATGCGCGACCATGACGCGCTGACGGCGCTGCTGCGTGCGGCAACGAAGGTCGGCGGCGGGTTCTACACCCCGCTTGAGGATCGTTCGGATCTGGTCGACAAGTATTTCCGTGCCAACGAATATTACCGCAACAAGGAAACGACGTGGGGCGGCTACGCCCGTGCCGACTTCGGCGTGTCGGACTTCGGCAACGGCATGTCGCTGACGGGTAACGTGGGCCTGCGCTTCGTTCGTACCAAGGACGAATCGTTCGGCGCGCTGACCTATCCGCAGCGCAACCAGGTGCTGCCGGCGCAATATGGCTCGGTCACGCAATATTGCGCCGATCCCACGCTTCAAACCGTACCGGCCGTCTGTCTTCTGACCCCGGCGCAGCAGAATGCCGCGGTGGCATTCGCCAACGGCGCATCGTTCCCGGACGTCGCGACGCAGTCCTTCAACCACTGGCTGCCAAGCGCGAACATCAAGCTGCAGGTCACGCCGACGCTGCTGTTCCGTGCGGCCGGCTCCAAGGCGATTTCGCGTCCCAGCTTCGGCGATCTGCGCAACTATGTCGGCGTCAACGCCGCGCAGGGTCGTGGCACGTTCGGCTTCGCGGCAACGTCGCGCAATCCGTTCCTGCGGCCGGTCGAAGCCAAGCAGTTCGATCTGACCGCCGAGTGGTATTTCGCCAAGGTTGGCTCGCTGACCGGTGCGGTGTTCTACAAGGAACTGTCGAACATCATCCTCGACAACGCCGGCTTTACCCGGACGCTGACCAACAACGGCCAGACGTTTGACATCACGGTGAACGGTCCGGCCAACGTTCCGGGTACCGGCAAGATCAAGGGTGCCGAGCTGAGCTATCAGCAGACCTATGACTTCCTGCCGGGCGTCCTGAGCGGTCTGGGAACGCAGGCGACGTTCACCTATGTCGACCCGAGCAACATCCCGAACGGCGTCGCGTCGAACCCCGACCCCAACAACGCGCCGCCGATCGACACTGCGGTATTGTACGCCAACCTGCCGCTCGCCGGTCTGTCGAAGTACAATTTCAACGTGTCGGCGTTCTACGACAAGTTCGGCATCTATGCCCGTATCGCCTATAGCTGGCGCTCGGAGTTCCTGCTGACCAACCGCGACTGCTGCTTCCCGTTCCTGCCGGTGTTCGCATCGGCCGGCGGTCAGGCGGACGGTTCGCTGTTCTACACGGTCAACAAGCAGTTCAAGATCGGCCTGCAGGTTCAGAACCTGCTCGATCAGACGACCAAGACCACTTACGGGCTTGGCGGCGATCTGCGAGCGGCGCGTTCGTTCTTCAAGAGCGATCGCCAGTTCCAGCTGAGCGTCCGCCTGACGCTCTGATCCGGTCGCGCGGACCGGCGGCATCGACCTATATGCCACCGGTTCTCCGTCTCGCGCGTGTGTAAAAGGTGACGGCGCGGGCCGCAGGGTATACCCTGCGGCCCGCGTGCGTTGCGAAGGGACTCTATGGCGTTCGATCTTGCCGATTTCGGACCACCCGCCAGTGGCGGAACCAGTGCCAGCGACCGGGCGGCGCGACTGGGTGCCAGCCTGTCGGGCACCAACCTGGCGCGCGCGGGCGACTACAACCAGCGTGTCGTGTTGCAGGCGGTGCGCCGCAACCCCGACATCACCCGCGCCGAAATCGCGCGGATGACCGGGCTGACCGCGCCGACCATCGCCAACATCACCGGGCGTCTCTTCGAGGCCGACCTGATCGTCGATGCTGGCCGGACGCAGGGCGGGCGCGGCCAGCCTGCCACGCGGTTGCAGATCAATCCCGACGGCTGTTTTGCGGTCGGCCTGAACATCGACCGCGATCATGTGACGCTGGTGGCGCTGGACCTTGCGGGTACGGTGCGCTCGCGGTTTACCCGTCAGATCGCCTTCGCCATGCCGGGCGACGTCTGCGACATCGTGCGCGACGCGGTCGAGGCGATCCGCACCAGCGGCAGCATCGACATGAACCGCGTCCTGGGCGTCGGCGTGGCCCTGCCCGATGATCTCGGGCGCGTGACCATGCCGCACCGCCCGGCGGCGTATGCCCGGTGGGACGGACTGGACGTGGCCGCGCTGATCGGTGGCGTCGTGCCCTGGTCGATCCATATCGACAACGACGCGGCGGCGGCGGCGATCGGCGAGGCGCAGTTCGGCAGCGGCCACGACCACAGCAGCTTCTTCTATCTGCTGGTCAGCGCGGGGCTTGGCGGTGGACTGGTGATCGACGGATCCTATGTCCGTGGCGCGACCGCGCGCAGCGGCGAGATCGGCTTCCTGCCCCTGGAGCCGGGCCATCCGGGCGGCCATGCCGGGGGGGGCGTGTTGCAGGATCTGGTGTCGCTGTCGGGCCTGACCGCGCGGCTGGAGGCGGCAGGCTTCACGCGCGGGCTGGATGACCCGACGATCGCGCTGCCGACCGGTTCCGGGGCCGTCGTCGCCGCCTGGATAGCCGATGCGGCCGATGCGTTGGCGTCGCCGCTGATCGCGGTGAATTGCCTTATCAATCCCGCGGCGGTGCTGGTCAGCGGACGGTTGCCGGACAATATTCTCGACCGGCTGGCGATCGCCGCCTATGAACGGCTGCGTGACCGCGCAGGCGTGCTGCCGGCGGCCGCACCGATCCGCCGGGCGACACTGTCACGCGATGCGCCGGCGGTGGGCGCGGCGATCCTGCCGTTTCTCGACCGGATGCTGCCGTCCGATTCGATCCTGATGAAATAAACGCGTGGTGGCTGGACTAACCAATTCAAATTGACTTTATTAAACCGGGGGCACACTGGTAACACCACATGCAGCGGTCACAGGCCGCGCATGACGGGAGAGGGCGACGCGCCCCGAAAACAGGGAGCGCCAACAACGTGATACAGATCGGCATTGATTTCGGCGGCACCAAGATCGAGGCCGCCGCGCTGGACGCGACCGGCCGGTTCCTGACGCGGGTGCGCACCCCCAACCCCGGCAATTACGACCAGGCCATTCTGGACGTCCGCGATCTGATCGCGCGGGCCGAGCAGGAGGCGGGCGCGTCCGGCACGATCGGCATCGGCACACCGGGGTCGATCAGCCCGCGCACCGGCAGGATGCGCAATTCCAATTCGACCTATCTCAACGGTCGCACCTTTCGCGAGGATCTGGAGGTCGCGCTGGGCCGCGAGATCCGCATGGCCAATGACGCGAATTGTCTGGCCCTGTCCGAAGCGGTCGACGGGGCGGCGGCGGGGGCGCGGATCGCCTTTGCGGTGATCGTCGGCACCGGCGTCGGTGGTGGGCTGGTCGTCGACGGGCAGATCGTCGAGGGCGCGAACGGGATCGGCGGCGAATGGGGCCACATTCCGCTGCCATGGATGCGCGGGGACGAGTTTCCGGGGCCGGAATGCTGGTGCGGCCAGCGTGGCTGCCTCGATATCCAGATTTCGGGCACCGGGCTGACCCGCGATCACACCGCGCGGACCGGGCATCATCTGGACGGGCCGGCGATCATCCAGGCGGCGCGACGCGGTGCAGCGGACGCGACCGCAACGGTCGAGGCCTATGTCGACCGTCTTGGCCGCGCGATGGCGTTGCTGGTCAACGTCATCGACCCCGACGTGTTCGTGATGGGCGGCGGCATGTCGAACGTGGAGGAAATCTACGACCGGCTGCCCGACGTCATCCGGCGCTATACCTTTGCCGACGCGTGGGAGGGGGCGATCGTGCCGGCCAAATGGGGCGACAGTTCGGGCGTGCGCGGCGCGGCGCGGCTCTGGGCGATGTAGCGGCGGGCGGCGGGTCTGTCGGCGACAGTACAGGACGCCGTTGTTGCCTGCAGTACCTATGCCACCCCGGCGGATGCCGGGGTGGTTTTTTGTTTGCGTTGTCTCGTGCGGCTCTCGGCTTTCAGGGCACCGCTCGCAAGGCGCAGATCGCCCCGCGCAGGTTCTGCTTTGCCACAGGTCCGGTCTGGTCGAACGCCATGTACGCACGGCCGCGGGCATAGGCGGGCCAGACGGGTAACGACGCACCATTGGGCGTTCCGCCCCTGACGAAATTGCTCCAGTAGCGGCGCATCGGCGGTTCGCCCGGCTTCGTTTCACCGAAGACATAGCGCAGTTCGCTGGCGTGGCTGACGTCCGCGCCGTAATCGAACTGATAGTGCCACACCGGCACGCCGCGCGCGGCAAAGGCGTTCGCGACGGCGATGGCCGGACAGCGGAAGGTGAGGTCGGTCGCCAGTTGCCGGGTGACGTCGCCAAGGCGGGGATCGTCGACCGGCGTGCCCCCCGGTTGCAGGCCGTACAGCGCCAGCGCGGCCGTGGCGTTCGCACCGAATTCGCGACGGACCGTGGCCGCGGCGGCGGGGCGACCGCCATGCAGGGTCAGTTCCCTGGCGTTGACGCCAATCAGGAGCGGCACGCGGGCGAATTGGCCGTGCGCCAGCGCGCTTGCGGGGGCTTCGGTCAGGACGCGGCCGTCGACCACCGCCTGCAACCAGATGAAGCTGTCGTCGTCGAGGTTGGGAACGTTGACGTCCGTGTCCGCCTTCAGCACCTGCGCCACCGACAGCGCGCGCAAGGCGGCCGGGGTCTGCGCCGTCAGCCCGGCTTGCCGCCCGATCAGCGTGCCGAGTGCCTCGTTCTGCGCCAGGCTGCGCGGTGGCAGGCCGAAGCCGGCGGTGCCGCTTTCGGCGATGGCCCGCGCGAACAGCCCGCGTGATCCGGGCGACAGCAGGTGCAGCCCGACATCCTGTGCGCCGGCGGACTCTCCCGCGATCGTCACGCGCGCGGGGTCGCCGCCGAACGCTGCGATGTTGCGCCGGACCCAGCCAAGCGCGGCCTGCTGATCCATCAGGCCGTAATTGCCGGATCGGCCACCCTGTTCGGCGCTGAGTGTCGGGTGCGACAGGAAGCCGAGCGCGCCGAGCCGGTACTGGATGCTGACCAGCACGATACCGTCGTCGGTGATCCGCGAATCGACGGTGCCGCTGCCGCTGCCCGCGCGGTTGCTGCCGCCGTGGATCCACACCATCACCGGCAGCTTCGCGCCTGCCGTCAGCCGGGGCGTGCGGACGTCGAGGAACAGGCAGTTCTCGTCGCTGGCCGCCGCCGCGGTGTCATTCCAGCCGGCGGCGATCTGCGGGCAGGCGGCGTGGGGGCCGGTCGTGTCGCGCGGGGCGGTCCAGCGGGCGGGACGTCGTGGTGCACGCCAGCGTGACGGGCCGACCGGTGGCGCGGCATAGGGGATGCCGCGGAATACCGCGCCCGCGCCGGCACTGTCGCCGCGCACCGGGCCGTCATCGGTCACGACAACCGGGCCGGCGGTCGCCAGCAGCAGGGCGGCGAGGATCATCGGGCGATCGCCTTTGGCGCGGGTTTGGCCAGGGCGGCCTTGATCGCCGCCTCGGCCACCGGGGCCATCGCCGCATAGCCGGCCTCGTTTGGATGGACCCCGTCGCTGCCGTAGTCGGCTCGCAGGGCGTCACCGTCGTGCAGGACACGCCAGTAATCGGCGTAGGTGGCACCCGTGCGCGCGGCATAGTCGCGCAGCCAGGCGTTCATTATCGCGATCCGGGGCGCGGTGACGAGGCCGGGCCGCCATTCGAAATGATCGGCCGGCGGGATCGAGGCGAGGATGACGCGGATGCCGTGCGCGCGCGCGAGTTCGGCCATCGACATGATCGTGGCCTGACTCTGCTCGACGGTCATCGGCCCGGTCGCGCTGGCGATGTCGTTGGTGCCGGCCATGATCTGGACGACGTCGGGCTTCAGGTCGATCACGTCCTGGCGAAAGCGGACGAGCATCTGCGGCGTCGTCTGGCCGCTGATGCCGCGCCCGATCCGGCCGGGGGTGAAGAAGGCGGGGACGCGGTCGAACCAGCCCTGCGTGATCGAATCGCCGATGAAGACGATGCGGGGGTGGCCGGGCGTCGGCACCAGCGCGGCATTGGCCGCCTGATAGCGTTTCAGGTGACTCCAGTCGGTGTGCAGGCGCTCCTCGTCCTCGCGCGCCCATTGCTGGCGTTGCGCATCGGTCTGCGCGAGGGCGGGCGTGGCGGCGGTGAGCAGGGCCATGGCGGCGGCGATCCAGTATCGGGTCATGCGGGCGTCTCCATGCGGGCGTGCATGTCGTCCAGCGCGACGCCCTTGGTTTCCGGAAAGAAGATCAGCACGACGACGCACTGCACCGCCATCGCGACCGCGAACAGGACGAAGGGCGCGCCCGCCGACCATGCCGCCATCACCGGGAAGATACTGGCGATGACCGCATTCATCAGCCAGTGGGTGCTGGCGCCAAGGCCGCTGCCGCGCGCGCGGACGGCCTGCGGGAAGATCTCGCTGAGATAGACCCAGATGACCGCGCCCTGGCTGGTCGCGAAGAAGGCGATGAAGCCGACCAGTGCGGGCAGCAGCAGCCCCCGTCCGGCTGCGCCAAACAGCACGGCGGCGGCGATCGACAGGCACACGGTCATGCCGGCCGCGCCGACCGCGAGCAGCGTCTTGCGTCCGACCCGGTCGATCAGGACCATGCCGAGCAGGGTGAAGGCAAGGTTCGCGCAGCCGATCAGGATCGCCTGTCGATCGGGCGAGACGTCGCCCGCGCCGGCAAAGATGTCGTTCAGATAATAAAGGACCGCGTTTATCCCGGCGAGCTGGTTGAACATCGCCAGCAGGATCGCGAGCAGGATCGGCCGGCGGTGGCGCGACCAGGAGAGCTTCGCCCCGCCGGTATCGGCAAGGGCCGCCGCGCGAGCAGAGGCGATTTCAGCCTCCGCCTCGGCCGAGGCAAGTCCGATCCGGGCAAGCGCGGTACGCGCGTCGGCGTCACGCCCCCTGGTCAGCAGCCAGCGCGGCGAATCCGGGATGCGCGCGAGCAGGACGAGGAACAGGATCGCCGGTGCGGCGGTGACGCCCAGCTTCCAGCGCCAGGCATCGGTTTCGACCAGTCCGGCGACGATGGCGTTGCTGAGATAGGCGACGAGGATGCCGGTGACGATCGCCAGCTGGAACAGGCCGACCAGCAGGCCGCGCTGCTTCGGCGGGGCGATCTCGGCGATGTAGACCGGGGCCAGCACCGACGACCCGCCGATCGCGAGGCCACAGGCGAAGCGGAAGGCGAGGAAGGCGTACCAGTCGGTCACCAGCGCGCAGCCAAGACCGGCGATGACGTACAACACGCCCAGCACCGCCAGCACACGGCGGCTGCCGTAAAGGTCGCCGGGCTTGCCGGTGACGATCGCGCCGATCATCGTACCCCACAAGGCCGCCGACACGGTGACGCCCAGCGTCTCCGGGCTGAGGCCGTAGAGCCGGGTCAGGTCGCCGGTGACGCCGGCGATGACCGCAGTGTCGAAGCCGAACAACAGGCCGGCCAGCGCGGCGGTGCCGATGCTGGCGATCAGGACGCCGCGCCCTTTTCTGGTCGTGGTGTTCGTCATCGTGCCGGTTCCAGGATCGCGACGCCGCCGCCGGTGCGGGCGAGCGTCAGGGTGAGCGTGTCGCGCGCGGTGACGGGCACCTGATCGCGGGTGACGTCGGTCGGGCTGGTGCCGTCCTGCCAACGCGTGGCGGTGTAGCGTCCGGCCTTCAGGAGGCTCAGCGGTACGGTGACGGTGCGGGCGGCATCGGTCATCGCACCGACATACCACCGGTCGCCGCTGCGCCGGGCGACGGCGATGTGCTCGCCCAGTTCGCCGGACAGGAACCGTGTCTCGTCCCAGGTTGCGGGCACGGCGGCGAGGAAGTCCACGCCGCTCGCCCCCCGATAGGCGTCGGGGCTGTCGGCGACGCTGGCCAGCGGGCTTTCATAGACGACGTACATGGCAAGGCCCGCCCCACGCGTCGTCTGCACCTCGGGCGCGGTGGCGGTGATGCGGAACGCCTCGGGGCTGCAGTTGCGGAAGCCACCGGGCGTATAGTCCATCGGCCCGGCGAGCATCCTTGTATAGGCCAGCGTGATGTTGTGGCGCGCGGTGATCCGCTTTGTCCACTTATTGTATTCCGCGCCCAGCACGCCTTCCTGCGTGACGTAGTTGGGCCATGTCCGGGTCATGCCCCACGGATGCGTCGCGCCGTGCAGGTCGAGCAGCAGGTGATGCTTCGCGGTCGCGGCGGCGATGCGGTGATAGAAACCGATCATCTCCTGATCGTCGCGGTTCATGAAGTCGACCTTGATCCCCTTCAGCCCCCAGCGTTCATACTGCGCGAGGATCCGGTCCATGTCGGCATCGAGCAGCTTCCAGTGGACCCACACGATCAGGCCGACGCCGCGCTGGCGGCCATATTCGACCATCGCCGGCAGGTTCACGGCCGGCACGACGGTCAGCGGATCGGCGCCCGGCTTCAGCATCGCGCCGCCGCCGGCGTTCACATACCAGCCCTCGTCGACCATCATGTAGGGCAGCTTCTGCGCTGCCGCGAAGTCGATATAGCCCCTGATCGTCGCGTCGTTGGTGCCGGCGTCGGGCACGCTGGCAAGGATCGGGCCGGACCACCAGTCCCAGGCGGTCTTGCCTGGCTTCACCCAGGCGAAATCGCCTTGCGCGGGCGGGTTGAGCGAGGTCAGCAAGGTGTTTTCGATCAACGATCCCGGTGTCGTGCCGACCATGACGACGCGCCACGGCGACTGGATGCCGCCGGTGCCGACGTCGATCTTCACCGCAATGTCGGGATCGTCGGGGCGGCGCGCGAGTTTCGCGGCCACGCCGGTCGCACCGGTTTCGGTGCCGGTCAGGTACATCGCCGGCCAGTTTTCGACCGCGGCCTCGGCGATGGCGATCGTGGGTGCGCCGGGGCCGGTTTCGCAGACGAGCGGCAGTTCGTACAGATTGTGCGGGCGGATCGCGGAGGCGCGGACGGGATCATACTCGCCCTCGTGACTGGTGCCAAAGCTGCCGAGGTTCAGGCCGGTGCAGGCATAGTCGCCGGCAAAGGCGAACTGGGTCAGTTCGTTGGCGATCCGCAGTGCCTTAACATTCGGCTGGGCGGGCACGCGGTAGCGGATGGCGATGCCGGTGTCATAGGCACGCACGACGATGTCGAGGCGGCGGCGCTGGTCGGTCGGTTCCGCGTAATGGACCGTGATTTCGCTATAGCGTTCGGCGACCGACGACACCTTGCCCGCCGGCAATGTGTAGCGATCCTCGCCGGCGCGCCGGTCGACGCTGGCGACGGCGAGGCCGTTGGCCAGCTTGGCATAACGCTCGAACTCAAGGCCGAGCGGGGAGGGGGTGATGAGCGTGCGGCCGGCGACGGCGAGCGTGTAAGTCGGCTGGGTGTCGGCACTGGTGCCCATCGTGACGGTGACGCGGCCGTCCGGGGAGGTCACGCTGGGGGCGGGCGCGGGCGTTGTCTGGGCGGTGGCTGGGGTAGCCATCAGCGCCACCATACCCGCCTTCGCGAGGGCGACGGGGATGAAGGTGGACAGACAATCATTCATTTCGCGGTCCCCACGCGGGCGTTGGTGACGTTCCAGCCGCGCAGTGCGACGTAAGGGCGCTGGGCCTTGGCGGCGGGATAATGGACGGTGACCGTCCGGGTCTCGCCGGGCAGGAGGGTGACGTAGTTGTCGCTGAAATAGGCGGGCAGGATCTGGGATCCGTCGCCGTTGAACGCGGTCAGCTTGGTTTCGATCGCGGGCACGGCGGCGGCGTTGCGCAGGATGACGGTCATCACCCCGTCGTCGCCCTCGCTCGATATTTTCGTCTGCGCCTCCAGCACCACCTTCGCGAGATCGTTCAGCGCGCGGTACTGCGCATCGCCGGCGGCCTGCCAATAGGTGTTGGTCGACAAAACATTGCCCATGGCGTCGGTCGCGTCCAGCCGGACCAGCGCCACCCCCCTGGCCAGCGCGGGCGCAAGGTCGAGGGTGAAGGCGTCGGTCGCCTGTTCGTGGGGCGCGGTCAGCGTCGTGCTGTTCTGCGCGAGCACCGTGTTGTCGAGGCCGACGACCTTGGCGGTCACCGTCACGCCGGTCAGGTCGGCGAGGCGGTTGTTAACCAGCACGACCTTGTGATCGGGCAGGTTCATCTGAACGTGGACCGGCTCCGACGCCTTCTTCACGCCGTAGAAGCTGGCCTGCGTGTCGTAGTCGGACGAGAAGATCTGCCACGCGGAGGACGGCCACGCCGGCTGCGTCATCCACAGCATCCGGCCGCTGTTCTGCGTCCACAGGCCGGCGTTCATCCCCTCGAAGATGGCGCGGTAGGATTCATACTGCATCATCTGCGCCTTGCGCTCGAAATCCTCCAGGCTGGTGCCGGGGCCGAAGCGCGCCTCCAGCGCGTCCATGTAGGTCTTGACCGCGCCGTTCCCGGTCTGGTGCCAGTCGTGATAGGCCCAGACGTCGCCGATGGGCCAGCGGTCGGCGGCGGGGATCGCGCGTTTCCACGCCTCCAGCGTCGGCAGCGACGGGGTGCCGCTCTCGACCGAAAAGCCCTTGGCCAGCTCGGTGAAATATTCGACCGGCGGCCGCCAGTTGTACGGGCCGGAGTTCTGCAGGTTCACCCGGTTGGACGATCCCATGTACAGCCGCGTGCCGTCCTCGGTATTGATGAGCGATTGCAGCGCCTCGTTCAGGATCGGCTGGGGCACGCCCTCGTTCCGGCCGAACCATGCGACGATTGAGGGGTGGTTGCGGTAGCGTTTGACCACGTCGGTCGCGTTGGCGACGAACAGCGCGGGATCCTGCGCCTCGATATTGTAATCCTGCGTCGATTCCCAGAAATCGTTCAGGACCATCAGGCCATATTCGTCGGCGAGGTCGAAGAAACTGTCCTGCGTGTTCTGGCCGACCCAGTTGCGGATGATGTTCAGGTGCGCGTCCTGGTGCAGCCGGAAATACGGTTCCAGCCGCGACCGCTCGGTCCGCTTCATGAAGTCGTCCATGCCGATATTGCCGCCGCGCGCCGCGATCTTCACGCCGTTGACGCGGATGACCAGATAGGGCGACAGGCCGGGTGCGTCGGTGACGGGGGTGACGGCGGGTGATTTTTCCGCACCCGGCACCAGGCTGGCGGCCCAGCCGTCGGGCACCTTGCGGATGCCGTCATGCGTGCCGTCGACGATCTGCTGGCCGAGGCTGCGCGCCTTGCTGAGGTCGATATGGACGCGGTCGAGGTCGCCGGCCTGATCCATCAGCGAGATGTCATAGGTCACCTGCCGTATGCCGAAGCGCAATTTGCGCGTATCGCTGACGGTCTGGCCGATGCTGGTGATCAGCGTCAGGTCGTGGAGCGCGGGGTCGCCATATCCGTTGGGCCACCAGAGCTTCGGGTTCTGCACCGAAAGCTGCGGAAAGTCGGCGGGCTTGAACACGACGCTGGTCGCCTGACGCGGGAACAGCGCGACCTGCCGTTCGACCGTCACGTCGTCAAAGGCGGCGCGGACGGTGGCGGTGACGGGTGCGTCGGACAGGTTGGTGACCGGCACCGTGATCTCGACATCGGCGACGCTGTTGTCGGGCCTGGGCAGGGTGGTCACGACCTGCGCATCACCCAGTGCCGCGTCGGCGGTCGCGGTCAGGCGGACGCCCTGCCACAGGCCGGTGTTGCGATCGCGGATGCTGGGGATCCAGTCCCACCCTTCGGTCGCGACGAAGGTCGGGCCGTCGAGCATCATCATGCCGCCGTTTTCGCCGACGCCGGCCGTCATCGATTCCTCGTGCGCGATGCCGGGATGCGGCGGCGGTGAAATCTTCACGGCGATGGCGTTGCGCCCGGGCAGCAGCCTGCCCGTCACGTCGAACCGGCCGCGGATGAACGCGCCCTTCATCGTGCCGAGCGGCTGGCCGTTCAGCCAGACCTCGGCGGTGTAATTCGCGCCGTCCAGCGTCAGGAACTGGCGGGGAGCGGCACCGGCGGGCGCGTCGAACTCGGTGCGATACCAGTAATCCTGTCGCGCCAGGCTTTCCGGGATGACCATGTTGTTCAGGCCATAGGCCGGGTCGGGATAGACGCCGCGATCGACCAATGTGGTCAGAACGGTGCCGGGCACGGTCGCCGCGTACCAGCCCGATGCGTCGAAGCCGGCGCGGCTGATGACCATGCCGGGCGCGGTGACCTTCGGCGCTTCGGCCAGCCGCCAGCCATTGACGGTCCACGCGCCGGGGCCGGTCGCGACCAGCGCGGGCAGGGTTGATACCGGCTTGGCCACGCCATCGGGGATCGGCGCGTTCGATCGCGGCAGCGTCCATGCCGGCTGGGGCGCGGTCTGGCCGAGCGACTGGCGAACCTGCACCGGCCAGCGCGGGCTGCCCTGCTGGAACGCGATCAGCGACACGTCGGGTTTCGCATCGGCGCGGTCGCGCATCGCGTCGTTCGCCACCGCGCTGCCATCGAAGCGGAAGTCGGCGACCCGTCCGGCAAAGGCCTGTCCGATCCCGCGCGGGGCGAGGCGTGCGGTCAGCGGCACCGGTGCCGCCGCCATCGGTCCCTGACCGACCCGCTTGCCGTCGATGAACAACTGCGCCTGTCCGTTGGTGACGACCGCGCCGATATGTCGCCATGCGCCGGGTGCCAGCTTCGCCGCCGCGACCAGCGTCCCGCCCTCCGTCACCAGTGCCGGGCGGCCGTCGATCAGCGCGAGATAGCGGTTCGGCCCGACCAGCGGATCGCCGACGCCGGCGACGCGGACGGGGCCGGTCGGCAGGCTGCACGGCTGGACCCAGGTCGACAGGGTCCAGTCCTGACCGGCGAAGCGCGGCGTGCCGTCGGGCGCCAACGGGGTAACGATCGCCTCGCCGCCGGTGGGCAGGTCGGCGTTGATCGGACCATAGGACTGGGCGGCGGCGGGAACGGCCAGCCCAGATGTCAAGGCGGCCAGCCCGGAAATCATGCCGGATAGTGCGGCTTTCAGCATGGCCTTGCGCATCGTCATCCCCTCAAAGATCGCTTCCGGTGCATGGTCTTCGTCGCCGTGCCGGTACGGTCCATCAAGCACAGGGACCGGAAAAAGCCAAATTGAAATATGAATTGCCGCGGCCATCAGCCGTCGGGTCAGCGTCGCCCGGCCTTGCGTTTGGTCGGCTTGGCCGGTGGCATCGGCACGGGTGGCGCGGGCTGGGAACCGACCGTGATCGCGATCAGGTCCGCGATCCCCGGATTGGCCGGAAACGCCGAGCGGGCGCGGGCGAAGACGAAGCGGGCGCGGGCGGCACCGGGCGCGGTCCGCGTCGTGCCGACCCAGCGCCAGTGCCAGGGTTCCCATTTTACCGTCTGGCGGTTGCTGATCGGGAACGACTGCTCGAACCCGAACCGGGTCGCGTTCGCCAGCAGCCAGCGATAGGCGGGGGTGGCGGCCATGCAGGTTTCGGCATCCGGGCAGTTGGGTGACGGGCGTACCGCGAAGTCGATCGCATAGCCGGTGGTGTGTTCGCTGTGCCCCGGCGGCGCGACCGAGATCGCCCGGTCGGCGGCGTCGCCCTTCGATCCTTCACGGCAGAAGACCGCGCTCTGCCGGCCGATCGAGCGGTGGCAGGACAGGCCGCGAAGCTGCCCCATGACCGCCGGATCGCCCCGCGCGGCATCGAGCAGGTGCATCAGGTCGGGCAGCACCTCGCGCCGGATCATGCAGCGCTGGCCCACCGAAAACCCCTCGGGCGCGTCGATCAGGTCGCCTTCGGCCACGTCGCCGTAGGGCAGGTGGCCGAGGATGCGGCCATCGGCCGACCGCGCGACGCCGTTGCCGTCGCAGACCTGCGCGGCGGCGATGGCGGGGGCGGCGACCAGCACCGTCGCGAGGAAAAGCCGGACCAGCATTGCACCAAGCACTGGCATGCGAAGCGTCGAGGTGGCAAGGGCGGTGGCATGCATGGTGACCACGTTCTTTTCATCGACGGCGAAGCGCTTGTCATCGACAAACCCGCCGGACTCCCGGTCGACCGGCCCCGCGACGGGTCGATCAGCCTGGAAAATCACATGGACAGCCTGAAGTTCGGGTTCAAACGCTGGCCGCACGCGGTCCACCGGCTGGACCGTGATACCAGCGGCTGCCTGCTGCTGTCGCGCAACCCCAAGGCGCACGCCCGGTTGCAGCAGGCGTTCGAGGGCGGGCTGGTGTCCAAGCGCTATCTGGCGGTGCTGGAGGGTATTCCGGAGGGCGAGAACGGGTTGATCGACCTGCCGCTGGCCAAGGTCAGCACGCGCGAGACGGGCTGGCGGATGGTGCATGATCCGGCGGGCAAGCCGTCGCGCACCGAATGGACGCTGATCCGCACCGATGGCGGTCGCGCGCTGGTCGAGTTCCGGCCGCAGACCGGGCGGACGCACCAGATCCGCGTCCATGCCGCGACCGGCCTTGGCGCGGCGGTGGTCGGCGATGGCGTCTATGGCCGGGCCGACCGGCTGGGCATGATGCTGCACGCCGCCGAACTGATCGTGCCGCGCGCGACGAAGGACCCGATCACCGCGACCGCGCCGCTGCCGCAGCGGTTCGTGGACGCGGGTTTCGGAACGGGCTTCGAACCGGATCCCGCCGCCGGGTAATCCCGGAGCGGTTGCGCCATGGTCGCCATTCCCGTCACCCGCTCCATCGCCATCGACAGCGACGAGATCAGCGAAACGACGACGCGCTCGGGTGGTCCGGGCGGCCAGCATGTCAACACGACCGACAGTGCCGTCATCCTGCGCTTCGACGTTGCCGGATCGCCCAATTTACCCGAGATGGTGAAGGCGCGCCTCGCGGTGCTTGCCGGATCGCGGCTGACCCGCGACGGGGTGCTGGTGCTGCGCAGCGAAGGATCGCGCTCGCAACTGCTGAACCGCCAGGAGGTGCGCGAGCGGCTGATCGCGATGATCCAGGAGGCGACGATCGTGCCCAAGAAGCGCCGCCCGACCCGCCCGACCAAGGCGTCGCAGACCAGGCGGGTCGATGCGAAGAAGGGGCGTGCGGGGGTGAAGGCCGGGCGCGGGCGCGTGCGCGAGGATTAGGGGCGACTTTTGCGGCGCTGTACCGTGTTCTCGACGTCCTGTCGTTTCGTACCTCCCCGGCGAAGGCCGGGGGCAATCGGGCAAGCGTTGCCGACGTCGTGAAGCCCTTTGTCATGAGCGTTCTCCCTACTGGGCCCCGGCCTTCGCCGGGGTGGTAGCAGGGCGATAGCATAGTCCTGAAGATCGCGCGGGGACACGGGGGGATGACGCCGCGCCACCCGCGCCCTATCTGACCGCGCATGTACGATTTCACCATTTCCGCCGGCTCGAAAGCCGAAACCTATCGTGACCTGCTGTCGGCGATCGCCGCGATCACCGACAGCGAGCACGACGGGATTGCCAACATGGCCAATGCCGCGTCGCTGCTGTGGCAGTATCTGCCCGATCTGAACTGGGCCGGGTTCTACCGCGTGATCGAGGGCGAACTGGTCCTCGGGCCGTTTCAGGGCAAGGCGGCGTGCATCCGCATTCCGATCGGCAAGGGGGTGTGCGGCACGGCGGCGGCGCGCGGGCAGGTGCAGCGGGTCGACGACGTCCATGCCTTTCCCGGCCACATCGCCTGCGACGCGGCCAGCCGGTCGGAACTGGTGGTGCCGGTGATGCAGGGCGGGCGCGTGATCGCGGTCATTGATCTGGACAGCCCCGTGCCGGCGCGGTTCGACGCCGAGGACGAGGCGGGATGCGCGGCGATCGGCGTGCTGCTGTCGACCCGGATCGGTTAACCCTGTCCTATCGACCTGGGGCTGATCCGAATCGGGACGCTGCGGGCGATGGCGACTCGCTGGCGGCCTTGGTAAGCAACACCTTAACAGATCGTGCGTTGGCGCGAGGTGGGCGGAACCAGGGAGTAGCGACGATGCGACGGACGATCGGGTGGACAACGACAGGGATCGCCGCCGGCCTGATGGCCGGGATGGCATTTGCCGGTGACGCGCAGGCGCAGCGGATCGTCCAGCGCGCGCCCGGTGCCACCTATGCCGCGCCCGGCGCCCGCCCCCTGTCGCCGACCGTTCACGCACCGCGCTGGGGCAGCAAGGTCGATGGCCGCTGGTGGGGTGGGACCAACGCACCCGGCGGCTGGCGCGCCTATCGTCGCCCTACCCGGGGCTATGCGCTGCCGGCCTATTGGAACGCACCGCGCTTCTATATCAACGACTGGTCGACCTATGGGCTGGCGCGGCCCCCGCAGGGCTACCGCTGGACGCGCTATTACGACGACGCGGTGCTGATCGACGGGCGCGGCGCGGTGTATGATTCGATGAGCGCGGTCAATTGGGACCGGTATGACGACGCCGGTTACTATGCCGGGGATGACGTCGCCTACGCCGCCGATCGCGTGCCGCCGCCCGCCGTCGTGCGCGATTACGCCCGGCCGGGCTTCACGCAAGTTCCGCCTCCGGTGCGACGTGATACCGGGGTCGGCGGCGCGGCGATCGGTGCGGTTGCCGGCGGCGTTGCGGGCAACGTGATCGCCGGACGCGGCAACCGACTGGGTGGTACGCTGATCGGCGCTGGTGTCGGTGCCGCGGCGGGCTATGCGATCGACAAAGCTGAAGATCGCAGGGCTGAAGATCGCGGTCGGCGGATGCCGCCGCCGCCGCCGCCGCCACGCGGCCATGACGCCGGGCCGGATGGCTATGGCGCGGGCTATGATGTGCCGATGGCCCCCGACGGCCCGCCGCCGCCATATTATGGCGACCGCGGTTATGCCGACGCCTATCGCACGGCGCCGGCCATGATCGACCGGGGTAACGGCCGCTGGACCTCGGCGGATGGACAGACGACCGTCGTCACGACCCAGGTCGGTGGGAACCACGGCTATGGCGCGCCGGTGGTCAGCTATGGCCCGGGCGGCACGACGACCGTCACCGTCCAGAACGCGCCCAGCGTCACGACGACGACCACGACGACCTATGAGGACGTCGTTTCCTACAGCCGCCCGCGTACCCGGACGGTATATACCAAGGCGCGCGGATCGAAGCTGGTCCGTCGGTGACGACGGACCGGGCCGATCCCGTATTGGTCCCCGCGTCGTCAGGCACCGTGACGGACGCCTGGCACGACACGCTGTTCGCCGGCGAACGTCTGCTCTGGACCGGGCGGCCGGATGGCGGCCTGTTCCTGCGGCCGATCGAGTGGCTGCTGATTCCGTTCAGCCTGCTCTGGGGCGGGTTCATGGTGTTCTGGAACATCACGGCCTGGACGGCGGACGCACCGACCGAATTCACGCTGTTCGGCGTGCCGTTTCTGGTGGTCGGGGTCTATGTCGTCGCCGGGCGGTTCCTGCACGACATGTGGTTGCGACGGCGCACGCGCTACGCCGTCACAGACCAACGTATCCTGATCCGGCGGCAGGGCCTTGGCGGGTCGATGCGCTCGCTCGATATCCGCAATCTGCCGATGCTCGACCTGCGCGAAACGGCGGCAGGGCCGGGGACGATCCAGTTCGAGACGGAATCGCTGTTCAGCGGCCGGTCGGGGTTCGGAATCTGGACCCCGGCGCTGAGCGCATCGGCCCGGTTCCTGCGCATTGCCGATGCGAGGGCCGTCTATGCCATCATTCGCGGGCAGCGCGGCTGAGCGGTTTCACCGCGGCCGGGCAACGCGTCCGGCAAAACTGACCACGCTTTCGCTGCCGTCCGCCGCCAGTGCGGATACGCCGACGAAATGGTCGTCGACCGGCGTCTGCGTCAGGACGGTCTGCGTCCCCGTCACGTCGCGGCTGCCGGTCCAGTCGGTGGTGTCGTTGCGCCGCCAGCGGACCCGGTAGCGGGCGGCACCCGGCACGGCGCTCCAGGTCACCGTCGTGTCGCGCGACAACGCCCCGGCGATGCCGACGTCGGATGGCGCCGCGGGCGCGGCGGCGAGGCGGGCGATGGTGGCGACGTTGATCGCCGTCACCCGGGCCAGATAGACAAAGTCCATGCCGGCGATCGTGTCGCCATAGTCGGTGCCGCCCTCGGTCCGCAGATCCTGATGCTGACGATCCCAGTTTTCCGCCGCGACCGAAAAGCGGACCGCCGGATAGCCGAGCTTCAGAAACGGTTCGTGGTCGCCGCCGCGTCCGAACCGGTCGGGCCGGCGGTCGAGCATCACGTCCAGCCCGTCGGGCAGGGTGCGGGCGACGCCGTCGACCGTCTTGGCCAGCGCGCGGCTGGGTCCGTCATCCTCGCCGCCTTCCGCCCGGCGTCGCTGCTGCTGGGCGATGTCTTCCGATGCGCGGATCCCTTCGGAAAAGACGCGGACCCGGTCGGCCACCCGGACGCCGCCTTGCCCCACGCTGTTGCCGACGATGTCGTTGTTGAGCATCGCGGAAACGGTCCAGCCGCGCGCCCTGGCGGTATCGGCGAGCAGCGTCGCGCCCCACAGCCCCTGCTCCTCGCCCGAGAAGACGGCATAGACGATGGTGGCGTCGAACTGGCGTCCGGACAACAGTCGCGCCGCCTCCAGCACCAGCGCCACGCCCGAGGCGTTATCGTTGGCACCGGGCGCGTGGGAGGTCGCGTCCATCTCGCCGGTCACGCGGCTGTCGACATGCGCGCCGACGATGATGACGCGGGTCGGATCGCGGCCCTTCTGGATGCCAAGCACGTCCTCGACCAGAACGCCCTGGGGGGCGCGCGGGCCGGTGAACCGGCGGCTGATCCGTTCGACGGTGATACAGCCGCCGCACCCGGCCGAGAGCGCCCGGAACCGGGAGGCCGTCCAGTCGCGCGCCGCACCGATGCCGCGCTTCGGATCGGTGGTGGTCGACAGGGTGTGGCGCGTGCCGAACCCGACCAGCGCCGTCACTGTCGCACGCAGCCGTGGCTGCGACGGGGCGGGCAGGGCCGGCGCGGCGGCGGCGAGAAGCAGGGATATCAGCATGACGACAAGGGTGCCGGGGATGCCGACGAGACGCAAGGGGAGGGCCGCGAATCGGCGGCAGTGCGCCGGAAGGTTATAAAGGTTATACCCGCAAAGGGGGGCGGTGGTCTGTCCGCAGAAGCCGGTCACGACCTTGCAAAACCATGTCAAACAGCGCCCGTGTAGGACAGCGTTTTTTCGCCAAAGACAGATCTTGCGCGACAAAAAACGGCGACCGATAACCCGGTTGCCGTCGATAGGCCCTTGTTTACCAGATATTTACCGGCATTTTACATTGCCGCGATCGACCGAGCGTCCCAGCAGCGCGCCGCCACCGGCACCCGCCAGCGTACCAAGCGTGCCGCCGCCGATCAGGTTGGCGAAGCAGGCCGCCGGCCGCCGCACCGACGACCAGACCGGTGGTGCCGTCGTTGCGCTTGCAATAGGCGCGCCCGTCACGACCGCGATAGATCCGGTCGTTGCGGCCAAGCCGACGTTCGCGATACCTGCCGTCGCGATGGCTGCTGGCCGGATCCCAGTTGCGGTTGTCCCGGTCGCCCTGCCAGCGGCGGTCGTTGTCCCGCCGCTGGGCCGTTGCCTCGACCGGCACCATGGCGGGCGTCGCGACAGCCACGGCCATCAGCGCGGCGATGAAATGCTTCTTTATGGGACAATGCTCCTGATCCAGAGCAAGCGTAACGACGGGTGAGTGCGAAAGGTCCGCACCCTTTCGCACATGACATGGGTCGACCATGCGCCTGCCCAACATGCCGAACGAAAAACAGATCGCGGTGCCGGTCGAAGCTGGTAGATTGGAACCCGTGCTGCTGTACGCCGCAGTGGGTCAACGGTCGGGGTTTACGCCACATGCTGCGAAATATCGCGATATGCGGCTTTCCCCGCAGCGGTTCGACCCTGCTCTATATGGCGATGGCGAATGCGGGGGCGACGCAGGACGGCCTGCCGGTCCGCTTTTCGCCGGCGGAGGTATCCGCGCTGCATAAGGAAAACAGGGTTGGAGACCTCGTTGTCACGAAGCGTCCCAAGGACATATTTGCGATCGACAAGATCCTGTCGACGCTGGGCCGGCGCCGGCGGCAACGATTCATCCTGCTGACCGTGCGTGATCCGCGCAGTGTTCTGGTGTCGCGCCACGCATCCTATGATCGCCAGCCTTTCATCGGCCATGATTACAGCCTGAACGTTACCCCTGATTATGAGTCGTTCGCCGATCCCGGGCTGAGCGATTACGCAGACGCGGTCCGTGAGGCGCTCTCGCGGACAGACCTGTCCTGTCGCATGATCCGCTATGAAAAGCTCGTCACCACACCCGGATCCTGCCAGCGGGCGATCGCACGCTGGACCGGGCTGTCGTTCGCGCATAAATTTGCGTCGTTTCACCAACGGCCGATACCAGACGGGTTGACGATGCCGTTGAACGGCATCCGGCCGATCGACGCCGCGCGGCGCAACAGTTGGGCCGATCCAGTTCACGCCGCGCGGCTCGTCCGTCAATTCCGTCTTGCGCCGGGCCTGTTCGATCATCTGGAAGCGTTGGGGTATGAAACCGACCGGCAGTGGTTCGACACGCTGGCGCAGAGCGCGCCCGAGGGGCTGGACGATCGCTGCGGGACGATCGTCGCCTATTATACCGACGACCCCGTGTACCGCCGGGAAGCCCGCCGGCTGGAGGCATCGGCGAAACGGCTAGGCCTGCCGATCGTGATGACCGAAATGCCGTCGGGACAGGACTGGCTGACCGTCGTGCGGCGGAAAGCCGCATTCCTGGCGGACCAGCGCCGTAACCTTGCCGGCCCGCTGCTTTATGTCGACGTCGATGCCATCCTGCACCGCGACCCTTGGCCGTACCTACGCGGGATCGGCGAGGATGTCGGCGTTGCCGTGCTTCGGGACGGGAAGATGCGCGGCGGCACGATCTATCTCGCCGACACACCCGGCGCGCATATATTCCTGAAGGACTGGCAGCAGCGGATGGATGCCGATCCCCTGGCGTGGGACCAGTGGCCGCTGGACGATATTCAGCGGGATATCCGGGGCGGTGCGGCGCTGGGCTATACTCTTAATCTGTTGCCGCCGTCGCTGTGCGGCATCTTCGACTTCTATCGAAAACGCCGGGAGAGCCATGAGGACAAACCGGTCTACATCGAACATCTGCAGGCAAGCCGGGAAAACCGCGCCGACGAGGTCAACGATTCGGTGCAGCAGGCACTGTGCCGCCGGCGGGCGCGGGTGGCCGAAATCGAGTCCGACCTGTTCGGCAACGACATGGTCTGAACCGGCGCGGGTCGTCGTGCCGCTCAACTCAGCCGGTCGATGGCCTCGCGCGTCAGCGATCCGGGGACGATCATGACCGGGACCGGCAGCGCGCCGGCGTCGGGGCCGGCGAAATGGCTGATGAGGGGGCCGGGCGGGCCGTTGGCGGCGGCACCCAGCACCAGCGCGGCGATATCGGGGTTGGCGTCGATCATCTCGCGGACAATCCTGGGACCGTCGCCCTCGCGCACGGTGATCGAGGGGCGCAGGCCCGATTCCTCCAGCAGCGTGCCGGCCGCCGCGGTCACCAGCCCCTCCGCATGCAGATGCGCCTCCTCCTCGATCGTGGCCTGGATGCCGCCAAAGGCGATGAACTCCTGTGGCGGCAGCAGGGTCAGGATTTCGACGCCGCCGCCGGTCTTCACCGCGCGCCGCGCGGCAAAGCGCAGCGCGATCTCCGCTTCCGGGCTGTCGTCGATCACCACGAGATAGATACGCATGTTTTGCTCCCCTTTCGCTACGGTGACGTGACTGGCGATGCGACGCAAGCCTTGACCCGGCGCGGTTGGGACGCGAGAGAACGGGGCCGCTACGGAAACGAGGACCTTCATGTCGATCGAGATCAAGATGCCCGCGCTGTCGCCCACGATGGAGGAAGGCACGCTGGCCAAATGGCTTGTGAAGGAAGGCGATAGCGTCAAGTCGGGCGATATCCTGTGCGAAATCGAGACCGACAAGGCGACGATGGAGTTCGAGGCGGTTGATGAGGGCGTGATCGCCAAGATCACGATCTCCGAGGGAACCGACGGCGTGAAGGTCGGATCGGTCATCGCGATTCTTGCCGAAGAGGGTGAGGACGCCGCCAGCATTTCCGATTCGTCGGCCAAGGATTCGACGCCTGCTCCCGCCGCCAAGGCCAGCGAAGCGAAGCCCGACGCGACCGACCCGAACAAGACCGGCAGCGAGGCGGCACCCGCGACGCGCACCGAAGCACAGGCCGAAGATCACGGCCGTCCCGCCGACGCCGGCAAGGCTGCCGCGTCGGCAGCCTCGGGCACTCGGGTCAAGGCCAGCCCGCTGGCGCGCCGTCTGGCCGCCGACAAGGGACTGGACCTGTCGGCCGTGACCGGCACCGGACCCAACGGGCGGATCGTCAAGGCGGACGTTGATGGTGCGAAGGCTGGTGCTGCACCGGCCGCCAAGCCCGAATCCGCTGCGCCGGCTCCCGCAGCCGCGCCTGCCGCTGCCGCCAAGCCCGCCGCGATCCCGGATATCCCGCACGAGCTGACCAAGCTCAGCAACATGCGCAAGACGATCGCGCGCCGCCTGACCGAATCGAAGCAGACGGTGCCGCACATCTACCTGACGGTGGACGTGCGCCTCGACGCGCTGCTGAAGCTGCGCGGCGAACTGAACGCAAGCCTCGAATCGCGCGGCGTGAAGCTGTCGGTGAACGACCTGCTCATCAAGGCGCTGGGTGTCGCGCTGATGGCGGTGCCCAAGTGCAACGTCATGTTCACGCCGGACCAGCTGGTCAGCTTTGCCCGCGCCGACATTTCGGTCGCGGTCAGCACGCCGTCGGGCCTCATCACGCCGATCATCACGGGGGCGGACACCGCATCGCTGTCGACGATCTCGACGTCGATGAAGGATCTGGCGACCCGCGCGCGCGACAACAAGCTGGCCCCGCATGAGTTCCAGGGCGGCACCGCGTCGCTCAGCAACATGGGCATGTTCGGCATCAAGCAGTTCGAGGCGGTCATCAACCCGCCGCAGGGCATGATCATGGCGATCGGCGCGGGCGAGAAGCGGCCGTACATCGTGAACGGTGAACTGGGCGTGGCGAGCGTCATGAGCGCGACCGGCAGCTTCGATCACCGCGCGATCGACGGCGCGGATGGCGCGCAGTTGATGAAGGCGTTCAAGGAACTGGTCGAAGCGCCGCTGGGCATGCTGGCGTAAGTGAACGTGCATCCCGACGAAATGCCGCCAGAGGGCCTGCCGGCGGTTCGCGTGATCGCGATGCCGGCGGATACCAACCCTTATGGCGACATCTTTGGCGGGTGGCTGATGAGCATGATGGATTCGGCCGCCGGGTCGGTCGCGTCGCGCCACAGCCATGGCCGGGCGGTGACGATCGCGGTGGAGGGCATGACCTTTCACCGGCCGGTCGTGGTCGGCGACGAAGTGTCGGTCTATGCCCGGCTGACCAAGGTCGGGCGCACGTCGATGACGATCGACGTCGAAAGCTGGCGGCGCGCGCGGCATGACGATCGCAGCTACAAGGTGACGGAGGCCAAGTTCACCTTCGTCGCGATCGGCGAGGATCGCCAGCCGCGCCGGGTGCCGCCGGTAGAGATCTGAACGACGCGCCGCTGCCCCGGCGGGGTGGCGTGCGTGATATCCCATTGGTTTGCGGAGCTTTTCATGGCTGATACTTTCGACCTCATCATCCTCGGTTCCGGCCCCGGCGGCTATGTCGCGGCGATCCGCGCGAGCCAGCTTGGCCTGAAGGTCGCGATCGTCGAGCGCGAGCGGCTGGGCGGCATCTGTCTCAACTGGGGGTGCATCCCGACCAAGGCGCTGCTGCGGACGTCGGAAATCTATCATTACATGACGCATGCCGATTCCTACGGTCTCAGCTGCGAGAAGCCGGGCTTCGACCTTGCCAAGATCGTCGACCGCAGCCGCAAGGTGGCGGGCCAGCTGAACGCCGGCGTCAAGGGTCTGATGAAGAAGAACAAGGTGACGGTGTTCGAGGGCGTCGGCACGATCACGGCAAAAGGCAAGCTGAGCGTCAAGCAGGCGGACAAGACCGTCGACCTGGAAGCCAAGAACATCATCGTCGCGACCGGCGCGCGCGCGCGCGACCTGCCGTTCGCCAAGGCCGACGGCACGCGGATCTGGACCTATCGCCACGCGATGGTGCCGACCGAGATGCCGACCAAGCTGCTGGTCATCGGGTCGGGCGCGATCGGCGTCGAGTTCGCCAGCTTCTACAACGACATGGGTGCCGACGTGACGATCGTCGAGATGCTGCCGCGCATCCTGCCGGTCGAGGACGAGGAAGTCAGCGCGTTCATGGACAAGGCGCTGACCAAGCAGGGCATCACGCTGATGACCGGTACGGGTCTGGAAAAGCTGGAATCCGGCGTCGGCGGCGTCAAGGCGTCGATCAAGGGGAAGGACGGCACGGTCACGACCCACGAGTTCAGCCACGCGATCGTCGCGATCGGCATCGTGCCGAATACCGAGAATATCGGGCTGGAGGCGCTGGGCGTCGAAACCGATCGTGGTCACATCAAGACCAACGGTTACGGCCAGACCAATGTCGACGGCATCTGGGCGATCGGCGACGTGACCGGCGCGCCGTGGCTGGCGCACAAGGCGAGCCATGAGGGCATCATCGCGGTCGAAAAGATCGCGGGCGGCACACCGCACCAGATGGACAAGGGCAACATCCCGGGCTGCACCTACAGCCGCCCGCAGGTGGCGAGCGTCGGCATGACCGAGGCGAAGGCAAAGGAAGCGGGCTATACGCTGAAGGTCGGCAAGTTCCCCTTTATCGGCAACGGCAAGGCGATCGCGCTGGGCGAGGCCGAGGGCTTTGTGAAGACGGTGTTCGACGCCAAGACCGGCGAACTGCTGGGCGCGCACATGGTCGGCGCGGAAGTGACCGAGCTGATCCAGGGCTATGTCATCGCCCGCCAGCTGGAGACGACCGAAGCCGAGCTGATGGAAACGGTGTTCGCGCATCCGACGCTGTCGGAAATGATGCACGAAAGCGTGCTCGGCGCGTATGGCCGCACGATCCATATGTGATGGGATCGCCCCTGGCTGAGGCCGGGGGCGTTCCAGTGGTGCGGTATCGTGAAGGTGCCCATGCGGCGGGCCGCGCGCGGCGATCGTACCTCCATGATCCTTGCGACATCCGGGGAGTGACGCACGATGATCCTGCTCAACATAATATGGCCGACCTTCCTGCTGGTCGGGCTGGCCTTCGTTATGTTCGGCCTGATGGTGCGGGCGCGGCTGGGGCATATGAAGGCGACGCCGCCGAGTGCGTCCGATTTCACCGATGGAACGACGGCCCGCGCCTATTTCGCGTCGGTCGATCTGCCGGCCAACAATCTCGCCAACATGTTCGAGATGCCGGTGCTGTACTTCGTGCTGGTCCCGCTGCTGCTGTTTACCGGGCAGGCCGGCGTGGCGCAGGCGCTGCTGGCGTGGATCTATGTGCTGACGCGGATCCTGCACAGTCATGCGCATGTACGGAGGCTCGCCGTGCCAACGCGCTTCCGGCTGTATCTGGTGTCGAACGCCGTGCTGGCCGCGATGTGGATCGGATTTTTCATGGACATGCTGGCGGCGGCGCACGCCTATCGTGCGCTCGCCGGATAGCGTTACGCCGCATCGGCGGCACCGCGCCAGTGCTGGTCGATCAGGGCGCGGGCATCCGCCACGGTTAGCGGCCGGCTGAAGTAATAGCCCTGAACCTTGGTGCAGCCCAGCGTCTGGACCATCCGGTGTTCGATATCGGTCTCTACGCCTTCCGCCGTGGTCGCCATGCCGAGGCTGTCGGCGAGTGCGACGACCGCGCGGATGATCGCGGTGGCCTCGCGTCCGCCGGCGGCGGCCTCCTGCACGAAGCTGCGGTCGATCTTGATCGAGGAAAACCGGGTGCGCGAGAGGTAGCCGAGCGACGAAAAGCCGGTGCCGAAATCGTCGAGGCTCAGGCGAACGCCCATGTCGAGGATTCGTTCGAGCGCGCGGGTCGCACCCGTCTCCTCGCGCATGAACACGCTTTCGGTGACCTCCAGTTCGAGTCGCTCGGGCGACAGGCCGCTGCTGGCGAGCGCGGAGGCGACGACCGCAACGAAGCCCGGGCTGTGCAACTGATCGGCCGACACGTTGACCGCGATCCGCGCCTCGGATGGCCAGCCGGCGGCCTCGGTACAGGCGGTACGCAGAACCCATTCGCCGATCGGCGCGATGATCCGCGCTTCCTCGGCCAACGGGATGAACCGGGACGGGGGCACCACGCCGAGATCGGGGTGGGTCCAGCGCAACAGCGCCTCGAACCCGGTGGGCGACCCGGTGCCGGCGTCGACGACCGGCTGGTAGGCAAGGTGCATCTCGCCGTGCTCCAGCGCCTTGCGCAGCGCCATTTCCAGGATCCGGCGTTCCTCCGCCTCCGCATGCAGTTGCGGCTCGTAAGCGTGGAAGACGCCGCCGCCCTTGTCCTTCGATCGGTAGAGCGCCAGGTCTGCCGATCGGATCAGCGTTTCGGCGGTGCGCCCGTCGCGCGGGCCGATGGCAAGGCCGACGCTGGCCCCGATGTGCAGCGTGTGCTGGTCGAGTTCATAGGGCCGCGACAACGTTTCGATGATCGCATGGGCGACCCGTTCGGCGGCATCCAGATCGCGCACGTCGCCAATGACGACCGCGAATTCGTCACCGCCCAGGCGGCCGCAGGTCGCGGTGGTGCCCATCAACTGGCTCAGCCGCTCCGAGACGCGGCTCAGCAGCCGGTCGCCGACCGGGTGGCCAAGGGTGTCGTTGACCGCCTTGAACCGGTCCAGGTCGATCATCAGGAACGCGCACCGGCCGCCCCAGCGATCCGCCTCGGCCATCGCCTGCGCCAGTTTTTCGTTGACCAGCAGGCGGTTGGGCAGGCCGGTCAGCATGTCGAACCGGGCCATCCGGTTGATCTTGTCGGCAGACGCGCGCTGTTCGGTCACATCGGAACCGACACCGCGAAACCCGAGATACGCGCCGCGTTCGTCAAAGCGCGGGCTGGCGGCGATGTCCCACCATCGTTCCGCGCCGTCGACCTGCACCGGCAGGCGCAGGTCGCGGAAACTTTCACGCGCCTTCAACCGGTTGGCGAGCGTGCGCAGGGCGGGGGCGACGTCGCCGCTGTCCCAGTCGGGTCCGGCGAGTAGTTGCAGCAGGGGCGTCCCGTCGATGTCGGTGGCCTCACGGCCGCAGGCGCTGGCGAAGCGGGCCGACGGCCGGACGATCCGCCGGGCCGCGTCGGTTTCCCACAGCCAGTGCGCGGCGTGATCCTCGAACTCGCGCAGCAGGAGGCTGACGGTCCCGTCGCGTTCGGCCAACGCCAGTTCCGCCGCCCGGATCGCCACCAGCGCGCGGGCGCGGGCGAAACAGGTGGTCATCAGCAGGCCGGTCAGGAACAGCGTCGCGGCGGCGGCGGTCCAGGCGGTGCCGATCGCCAGCGCCAAGGCCAGCGACAGGCCGACGACGGCCAGGAAGACGAGTGAAGCCAGCACCAGCGGTGCCATCGCGAAGGCGGCGGCGGCCATCAGGACCGACAGGATCATCAACAGGGCATAGGCGGGTGTGCTGCCCCCGATGGCGAAGAACAGCGGCGGGATCGACCAGACGGCGGCCAGCGCAATCCCCTCCAATGCGGTATCGCGGATGTCGCGCAGCGAGGCGACCGCACCCTCGACCGGACGGACCGACAGCCGGCGCATGGCGACGGTGACCGCGATGACGGTCAGGAGCGTACCCCAGCCGGCCAGATGGAGCGCCGGGGCGATCGGCGCGAAGACCGAGATCGTGATCGCGCCGGCGACCAGGTTGGCCGCCATCCAGAGCAGGGCGAGCTGACGCCCCGCCTCCAGCTGGGTCGCGCGGATCCGGCCCCATTCGGCCGGGTTCGCGCCTTCTCGCAGGCCGATCAGGGAACGGGTATCGACCGTGATCGGGCCGGGCAGAGGCGTTTGGGTTCTTGACACCCTGCAACGGTACGGCGGCGCTGGTTAGCGGAGTGTTGCCATCACCGGGTCGGTATCGAAGAAAAACCGGTTCCCGTAGAGGTCAGGCGGCAATGTCATAGGGTTTGATGTCGCCGCTGAGATACAGGTTGCGGGCCTTGGCGCGGCTGAGCTTGCCCGAGCTAGTGCGGGGCAGAGTGCGCGGCGGGATCAGTTCGATCACGCAGTTCATGCCGGTGACCGACCGGACGCGCTCGCGAATCTCGTCGCGCAGACGGGTACGCTCGCTTTCGTCCGAGCTGCGGCACTGGACCAGTACCGCCGGGGTTTCCTCGCCGCCGGGCGTCGTGATCGCGAAGGCGGCAATGTCACCGGCCTTGAACCCGGGCAGCTGTTCGACCGCCCATTCAATGTCCTGCGGCCAGTGGTTGCGGCCGTTGACGATGATCATGTCCTTGGCGCGGCCGACGATGTAGAGGTAACCGTCCGACATATAGCCCATGTCACCGGTGTCGAGCCAGCCATCGACCATACAGGCGGCGGTGGCGGGATCGTCGCGGAAATAGCCGACCATGACCGACGTGCCACGGCACCAGACCTTGCCGATCGCGCGCTCGGGCAGTGGGGTTCCGTCCTCCTCGCGGATTTCGACGACCATGTCGCGCACCGGCTTGCCGCAGTTGACGATCGCGCGGTAGCGTTGCGGGCGCCCACCATCGGCGCTGCCGCCGGACAGCTGGGTTTCCTCGACCAGCTCGACGCGGATCCCCTCGCCCGGGGGCATGATCGACACCGCCAGCGTGGCCTCGGCCAGACCGTAGCTGGGCAGGAAGGCGGATGCCTGGAACCCGGCATCGGCGAAGGCGTCGACGAACGCCTGCATCACGTCGGGACGGATCATGTCCGCGCCGTTGCCCGCCACGCGCCAGCGGGCAAGATCGAACCGGTCCGAGGCGCGGGTCTGCGACGACATGCGGCGGGCGCAGATGTCGTAGCCGAAGGTCGGCGAATAGCTGAGCGTCGTACCCTCGTTACGGCTGATGAGGTCGAGCCAGGCGAGCGGGCGACGGGCGAAATCCTCGGTCTTCAGGTAATCGGTCGAAACCTGATTGGCGACCGGCGAGAGGAAGCAGCCGACCAGCCCCATGTCGTGATACCAGGGTAGCCAGGAGACGCAGCGATCGCTGTCGCGCACCTCCATCCCGTGGCTGTGCGCGGCCAGATTGTTGAGCAGGGCGGCGTGGGTGATCGCGACGCCGTGCGGGAAGCGCGTCGAGCCGCTGCTGTACTGAAGATAGGCGATCGAATCGGCGTCGGCGGTGGGAAGCGCGACCTCTCCTGCTTCGCGGGTGGCGAATTCGGACCAGTCGATGCCCTGCACACCCGCCAGCGTCGCGGCATCGCCGGCCATCTGCGCGAGTTCGTTCGGGTAGATGAGCATGGTCGGGTCGCAGCTCGACAGCTGTACGCGCAACTGCTCGATATAGGATTCCCGACCACCGAACGAGGTCGGCAGCGGCAATGGCACCGGCCACGCGCCGGCATAGACGACGCCGAAGAACAGCGCGGCGAACTCCGGCCCGGTTTCGGCGACCAGCGCGATGCGGTCTTCCGGTGCCACGCCGGCGGCGATCAGGCGACAGGCCATGGCGCGGGCGTCGTCGCGCAATTCCGAAAACGGATAGGGACGGGTCAGCGTGCCGCGGGCGTCATGGAAATTAAGTCCGCGTGAACCGGTCGCGGCATAATCCAGCGCCTCGCCCAGCGTGGCGAAATCGGCGAATCGGCGTGGCAGGCTGTCCGTCGTCGGCGTCGGACGCGTCGGATCGACGGCCGACGGGGTGATGGAAGAGTCTGCGATCGCGGTCGTCATGCCGTGGTCTTACCTTGTCGTCCCAGGCGTGCGGGGCGCACGCTATCCCGATTATCTCGCACGCGAAGCCGCCTGCGATCCATCCCGTTTCGACATATCGTCGGCACGGTCGTTCAAAATCCTACGCCAGTGTGGCACAAACAAGGCGGATGCCCCACGATCGTCGCCAGCCGCGTACGCCGCCCCCACCGCTCGATGCGCCAGCGCTGGAGCGGATGGCGCTGCGCTATGTCGAACGTTTCGCGACGACGCGGGGGCGGCTGGTCGAATATCTGCGCCGCAAGATCCGCGAGCGCGGCTGGGACGGGGAGCCGGCCGACCCGGTGGCGATCGGCGAGCGGATGGCCGGCCTTGGCTATATCGACGACCGGGCGTTCGCCGAGGCGCGGGCGGCGGCGATGGCACGGCGTGGCCTTGGCGCGCGCCGGGTGGCCGACGAGTTTCGCGCGTCGGGCATCGACGGTGCAGATATCGCCGCGCTGACCCCCGACGTGGATGCGCGGTCGTGCAGGGCCGCGTTGACCTTCGCGCGGCGCAAGCGGATCGGGCCGTATGGCAACACGGTGGTCGATCGTCCTGCCCGTGAAAAGCAGATCGCGGCGATGCTGCGGGCCGGGCACGGCTTTGCACTGGCCCGCCGCATCGCCGCGATGGAGCCGGACGTGGATTTCGATCCGGACGTGTTCTGCGACGGGGCGGACGCCTGAACGGCACGCCATCACGATCCGGCGGCTGGCGCAATATAGTACAATTGCCGTAGGTCATCGACGTTTGCTGCATTGCGATGCCGACGGTCTATGGTAGCAAGGCCACGGGGGTATACCATGCGTAGCGACGCGCAACGGGATGACAGGATGGAAGTACGCGACGCCGACACGCCGGCCTTGGACGTCGGGGACGGTCGCGTCGGCGGAATCATGAAATGGTTCGACGTGACCCGCGGATTCGGTTTCGCGGTCGCCGACGATGCCGCTTATGGCGACGTGCTGATCCATTTTTCCGTGTTGCAGGCGCATGGCCGCCGCAGCCTGCCCGAAGGCGCGCGGGTCGACATGGTGACCATTCGTCGCGACCGGGGCTATCAGGCGCGCGAGATCCTGACGATCGACATGACCAATGCGATCGAGCCGCCACCGCCGCGGCCGCGGGAGCCAGACCGGGTCGATCCGGTCGCGCTGATCGACGAGGCGGGACCGTATGAGGGCGTGACCGTCAAATGGTTCAACCGGCTGAAGGGCTATGGCTTCATGGTCCGCGACCGTGACGGGGCCGATGTGTTCGTGCATATGGAGACATTGCGCCGCGCGGGCCTGATGGGTGTCGAACCCGATCAGCCGTTGCAGGCGCGGATCGTCGATGGCCGCAAGGGGCCGTTGGCGGTCAGTGTCGAAGAGGGTGACGCATGAAGACGATGATGGCGATGCTGCTGGTTCTGGCCCCTATGGCCGCGTTGCCGGGCTGTGCCGCGAGCGATGCCGGTGCCAACGCGGCGCAGGCCGCGGCCGCGACGATACCCGTGACGATCGAGAGCGCGGGCAAGTCGCATGTCTTCACGGTCGAAACCGCCAAGACCACCGAGGAGCAGGCGCGCGGCCTGATGTATCGTACCGACCTGAAGCCCGACGGCGGCATGTTGTTCTGGCCCTATCCGCCAGAGGGGGGCGCGCCGCGCGAGGCCAGCTTCTGGATGAAGAACACGCCGACGCCGCTCGACATCGTCTATATCCGCGCCGACGGCACGATCGCGCATATCGCCGAGAACACCGTGCCGTTTTCGGAAAGCCCCATTCCGTCGGGCGAACCGGTCGGGGCCGTGCTGGAACTGGTCGGCGGTCGTACGAGCGAACTGGGGATCGCCGAGGGTGACCGCGTCCGCTGGACCGGCGGGCCGGGAAAGTAAAAGGACCGGTTGGTCGAAGCGATCACGGCGGGCGGATGGCCGATCGGGTCAGCGCAGTGGCGGCAGTCCCGACCGGCCCGTGATCTTCTTTTGTGCCAGCGTCTGAAAGTCGCAGAGGACGCCGCGCCAGAAACCGGTCGCCGACAGCGCGAAATACAGCAGCCACAGGCGGGTGCGGGTCAGGCCGGCTTCGGCGGCAGCCTCGTCGCGGCGCGCATACAGGCGTTCGCTCCATGCCTTCAGCGTCAGGTGATAGTGTTCGCGCATCGTCTCGACATCGCGCACCTCGAATCCCCACCGCTCCAGATTGGTGGCGGTCATCCCGAGATAGTCCAGTTCGCCGCCGGGGAAGATCCAGCGGTTGATGACCTTCATATAGGCGGACTGGCGACGAAACCGGGTCAGGTCGCGGGTGGCGCGGCGGGTCGTTGCCTGATGCAGATACAGGCCGCCGGGCACCAGCAGCCTGGCCATCTGGGCAAAGAAAATGTCGTGATTGTCGATGCCGACATGTTCAAACATGCCGATCTGCGCGATCGCGTCATAGGCTTCGCTGGCGTCCAGCGTGCGGTAATCGCGCAATTCGAGGGTAACCCGGTCGCCGAACCGTGCCGTGCGCCTCCTTGCCTCCGCGAGTTGCGCGGCACTTAACGTGACGCCGTGGACCGTCACCCCGTGATGGTCCGCCGCATAGGCCGCCAGGCCACCCCAGCCACAGCCGATATCCAGCAACCGCATGCCGGGCCTCAGGCGCAGTTTGGCGCAGATCAGCGCCAGCTTGCGTTGCTGGGCAGCATCCAGGTCGTCCGCGTCGTTTGCGAACACCGCGGCCGAATATTGCATGTCCTGCCCAAGGAACAGCGCATAGAAGGCGTTTGACACGTCATAATGGAACTGGATCATCGACTGGTCGTCGCGGCCACGGCCGGCCAGCCGGCGGACCCGGTCGGTAAAGCGCAACCCGGCGTCCGCCGGCGCGCGCGCCGCAAGGAACGGCAGCGCATTGCGCAGGACGATCCGGCGGTCGACGTTGCGTTTCAGGTGGACGGCATTCAGGTGATCCCAGCGGCCAAGGGCGTCGAGCGGACTCGCGCCGACGATGTCCAGGTCGCCCGCCAGATATACCTCGACCAGGGTCGTCAGGCGAGGCGAGCGGACGAGGCGGCCGATCGCGGCGGGCGAGGCGATCCGGATGCGGATGTCCGCCCGTGCGCCCGGCCCGAGCGGCAGGACGTCGCCGTTCCACAATTCGACGGACAGATCCGCGCGGAGATGCTCGGCAATATGCGCGATCAAGGCGCGCGCGCGTTCGATCTGCGCCATGGCGATCCCCTTGTGACGATACAGGATGGCAGTGCGGCAGGGCCGATGCCAGCGGATTCGGCCGGCCGATTTCCATGCCTGTGCGCCGCCAACGGGCATACCCACGGTTGCCCTCGCATCGCGTGCGCGGTAAGCGGCGGGCATGGGCTTTCTCGCATCGACCTTCACCTGGTGGAACGGCGCCACTCTCGGCACCAAATTCGGGCTTCGCGGCAAGGCGAAGGTCGGCACCGATTCGCTTGGCAACGTATATTACGAGGGCGGCCGCGACACCGCGGGCAACCCGCGACGCTGGGTGATCTATAACGGATCGACTGACGCCAGCCGGGTGCCGCCCGAATGGTTCAGCTGGCTGCATCACCAGATCGACGGCGCGCCTGACGACGTGCTGCCGCCGGTGCGCGGCTGGCAGAAGCCGGCGGTTGCCAATATGACCGGCACGCCGCTGGCCTATCGTCCGCAAGGCGCGATGGAAAAGGGCGGCAAGCGTCCCGCCGCGACCGGCGATTACGAAGCCTGGACGCCAGAGGGATGAACCGGCGGCTGCTCGCCGCGGGCGTTCTGGTGGCGGGCGTGGGGGCAGGCGGCTGGTTCGGCTATACCGCGCTGACCCGGCAGGACATGGCCGTGCCGCAGCGAACCCCCGTTTCGGTCGAAATTCCCGACGCGCCCGCCGGCCCGGATGCGGTCGAGACGGTGGATACCGGTGCGCAGGCGGCGGTCGACACCGGATCGACGCCGATGGCGCAGCGTGTCGCTGTCGTCGGCCTGCTGAACAAGCGCAATGGTGTCGCCCGCGACGTGACGCTGAAGCCCGGCCAGGCGACCCGGCTGGGCGATGTCGTCATCAAGCTGCGCGCCTGCGAACAGACCGCCCCCTGGGAACAGGAGCAGCTCACCGGTGCGTTCGTGCAGCTGTACGTGAAGGCGGCGGACCGCAAGTGGCGCGGCGCATTCTCCGGCTGGCTCTACAAGGAGCGCCCCGGCCTGAACGTCGTCCAGCACCCGGTCTACGACGTGTGGACCAAGAGCTGTGCGATGGCCTTCCCCGACAAGGGACCGGACACCGTATCCGCCGGCGACGGCGCGGCCCCGGCGGCCAGGCGGTCGAGCGCGCGGAAATCACCGGACGCGGAGGAGGCTGCTCCTGCCGACGACGGCGCGCCATCGGTCCCGGCAAGCGCGGCGGCCAGCAACGCCACATAACGCGCGCGCGGGATCTCGATCGCGCCGAGCGAGGCGAGATGATCGGTCTGGAACTGGCAATCGAGCAGATCATAGCCGCCGACCCGCAGCCGGGCGACAAGCCAGGCCAGCGCGACCTTTGACGCATCGGTCGCGCGGCTGACCATGCTTTCGCCGAAGAACGCCCGCCCCAGCGACAGGCCGTAGAGGCCGCCGACGAGCCGGTCGCCGTCCCAGCACTCGATCGAATGGGCGCGACCCATGGCGTGCAGGGTCAGGAAAACCCGCTCGATTGCCGCGTTGATCCAGGTTTCGCGCCGGTCGGGTGCGGATTCGGCGCACAGGAGCATGATGTCGTGGAAGGCGGTATCGGCGGTGACGCGGAAACGGTCGGCCGCGATCGTCTTTTTCAGCGAGCGCGACAGGCGGAAGCCGTCGAGCGGCAGGATCGCGCGCTGGCGTGGTTCGACCCAGTAGATGTCGGGCGCATCGCGCGCGTCGGCCATCGGGAACACGCCGACGGAATAGGCACCGAGCACGATGTGCGGGTCGAGCGGCTTCATCGTCAGGCGAGCCGTGCCTCGATGCTGCGCCACAGGTCGGCAAAGGCGGTGGCCGCGGCGGATTTCGGCGCAATCGCCCCGATCGGCGCGCGGTGTTCGGCGATCGTCTCGATCACGCTGGCCATCGGGATGATCGGCCAGTCGGGCTGGGCGGCCACCGCATCGGCGTGCAGCCGGCGGCGGCGGTCGACCATCGAATGGACCGGCATCAACGGGGTGCGACCACCGAGATGCCGTTCAACCTCGGCATAAGCGCGCTGGGCCAGCGGCGAGGGGACGACGGGGATGACGATCAGGTCGGCTGCGCGCATGACCTGTTCGGCGGTTTCGGTCAGCCCGGGCGGGCAGTCGAGGACGACGCGGTCATAGCCCGACAGGCCCGACAGCAATTTGTGCAGCCGCTTCTTCTTGTCGAGTTCGTGCAGCAACTGATCGAGACCGCGCAGCGAGGCGTCGGCGGCGATCAGGTCGAGGCGCGGCCACGCGGTCGGCTGCGCAAGGCGGGCGGGGCTGACATCCTTGGCGAACGCGGCTTGGGCGCGGTCGCGCGGGGCGTCGGCCGACAGGATGAAACTGGCCGCCGCCTGCGGGTCGAGATCCCACAGCAAGGTTCGCCGCGCGCTGAGGCTGGTCGCGCACCAGGCGAGATTGACCGACAGCGTCGTCTTTCCGACGCCGCCCTTCAGGCTGTAGATCGCGACTGTTTTCATGCAGGCAAAATGCCTATCGCGACCATCGGCCGCAATGGGCAAAGCGGGTCGCGCCGCGACTTTCGTCGGGCGTTCGTCCGACGGGGTGTGGGGTGCCGGGTTATCAGGCAGGACGCCGACGGGACCTGAACCCCTGCCCGGGCAGCAGATTCAGGTCATGCCGGCGTGGGCGGCGATCAGGCCTTGCAGGTCAGCGCGGGCTTGCCCGGCTGGGTCAGGGTGATGTTCGACGTGTTGCCCTTGAAGGCCCAGCCGCCGGGCGCGGTCAGTTCGCCACCCTCGGTCTCGCCGGTCAGGGTGGTCGGGGTGCCGTCCTTCTCGGTGCGGACCACGACCTGCTTTGCACCCTGGAAGAAGGTCACGAAGACAAGGCTGTTGTCCTTGCAGCGCATCGACTTTTCGGCCTCGATCGCGGGCGGCAGCGCGATCGGCGCGGCGTTGGCCAGCGTGTTGGCCATGGGATCGGGGTTGGCGTCGACGACTTCGGTCGTCGGCTTGGGGTTGCAGGCGGCCAGCGCGAACAGCGACGCGACGGCGATGGCGGGGAGGATGGGGCTTTTCATAGCGGCGCGACATCTCGCGCATGCAGCAACACAGGTCAAGGCGTCTGACGGAAGGGGTGATGGCCCGACGGGTGGGCGCGACGATGCGGCAGCGCCCAGCGACTCAGCCGTGCTTGGGCGTTGCCAAGCATCGCTTGCCTTGTCGGCGGCGGCGATCCGGCCCATCTGGTATCCATGCATATTGTTCCTGATACCCTGGCCCTCATCGGCAACACGCCGCTCGTCCGATTGAAGGGGCCGAGCGAGGCCGCCGGCTGCGACATTTTCGGCAAATGCGAATATGCCAATCCGGGCGGGTCGGTGAAGGACCGGGCGGCGCTGTTCATCGTCGAGGATGCCGAGGCGCGTGGCGCGCTGAAGCCCGGCGGGACAATCGTCGAGGGGACGGCGGGCAACACCGGCATCGGCCTGGCGCTGGTCGCCAACGCCAAGGGATACCGGACGATCATCGTTATGCCCGAGACGCAGAGCCGCGAGAAGATGGACACGCTGCGCGCGCTGGGGGCCGAACTGGTGCTCGTGCCCGCCGCGCCCTATTCCAACCCGTGCCACTTCGTGCACACCTCGCGTCGGATCGCGGAGGAAACCGAAAACGCGGTCTGGGCCAACCAGTTCGACAATATCGCCAATCGTCGCGCGCACATCGCCGGCACCGCCGAGGAGATCTGGGCGCAGATGGACGGCCGGATCGACGGGTTCACCTGCGCGGCCGGAACGGGCGGCACGATCGCCGGCGTCGGGCTGGGGTTGAAGGCCAGGGACGAGGCGGTCTGCATCGCCCTCAGCGACCCGCACGGCGCGGCGCTATATGCCTATTACGCGCATGGCGAACTGAAATCGGAAGGCTCGTCGGTGGCGGAAGGGATCGGGCAGGGCCGGATCACCGCCAATCTGGAAGGTGCGCCGATCGACACGCAGTTCCGCATCGGCGATGCCGAGGGCATGACCTGGGTCCGCCGCCTGCTGTCCGAGGAGGGGCTGTGCCTGGGCCTGTCGTCGGGGATCAACGTCGCCGGGGCGGTACGGCTTGGCCGGCATCTGGGACCGGGCGCGCGGGTCGCCACGATCCTGTGCGACAGCGGCTTTCGCTATCTGTCGACGCTGTACAACCCCGAATGGCTGGCGGCGAAGGGGCTGGCCGTCGGGGAGGCGGGAGCCTGACCCTGTTCGACAAGTGCGCGGTGATCCGTTATCAGGGTGCGGTACGATGATGCCGAACGCACATGATATCGCGCAGACGAAGCAACGGGTGAAGGTCGGGATGATCGGCCTTGCCGCTGTCATCCTGCTGATCGGTCTGGCCAGCGCCATCTTCTCCGCCGTGCGGCAGGACGGCGCGGTGACGGCCGTGGGTGCGCCCAAGGCCGATGTCGTCGCCAATCTGATCGTGGCGAACGACACCGGTGTTGCCGCCACCAACGAGCCGCTTGTCGACCTGGGCGTCTCGCCGGGCGCGACCAGCGTGACGGCCAACAGCGCGACGCCGGCGACGCCCGCCGTTCCCTGATCCGGATGCGCCGTAATCCGCTGAAAGACTGTCGATATTATTGGGACTGACAGGGGCATCGCGTCCGCCTAGACCTGTCCGTAACAGGAGAGGCGATGTCCATGAATATTCGGCGGCTTGGGGCGATGACGGGGCTGGCCGCGATGATCGCGGGTTGCGGTGGCGGCGATTCGTCGAGTGCCGGCGGTACGGGCAATGTTCCGGTCGTCACGACGCCGGCACCGACCCCCACGCCGACGCCGGTCGCGGTGGCCGGATGCTCGCTGCGCGAGCGTCAGGACTGGGCCGCGGCGCAGTTGCGGGAATGGTATCTGTTTCCCGAAACCCTGCCCGCTAGCCTTGATCCCGGCGCCTATTCCACGGTCGACGACTATATTGATGCGATGACCGCGACAGCGCGCAGCCAGAGCCGCGACCGCTATTTCACCTATCTGACGTCGATCGCCGAGGAAAACGCCTATTACGAGTCGGGGTCGAGTGCGGGGCTTGGCGTCCGTCTGGGCACCGATTCGACGCAGCGTCGCCTGTTCGTGATCGAGGCGTTCGAGAACGGACCGGCGCTGGCGGCGGGGATCGATCGGGGCACCGAAATCCTGGCGATCGGCACGAGCAGCAGCAACCTGCGGACGGTCGGCGATATCGCGGCGGCCAGCGGATTGTCCGGCGTGTCCGATGCGCTTGGCCCCGACACCGTCGGCACGACCCGGTTCCTGCGAATCGCCGACGCCGGCGGTACGCGGACGGTCAGCGTCGCCAAGAGCGACTTCGCGCTGACGCCGGTGTCGAGCCGCTATGGTACGCAGGTCATCAACGATGGCGGACGCCGGGTCGGCTACCTCAACTTGCGAACCTTCATTTCGACCGCCGACCCGGCGCTGCGCGCGGCGTTCGCGACGTTCAAGGCGCAGGGGATCAGCGATTTCATCGTTGATTTCCGCTACAATGGCGGCGGCCTGATCCAGATCGCCGAATTGATGAGCGATCTGCTGGGCGGGAACCGCTCGACCGCCGACGTGCTGAGTTACACGACGTTCCGCCCGGAAAAATCGGAGTTCAACGAGACACGCTATTTCATGCCGCAGCCGCAGTCGGTCGTGCCCAACCGGATCGCGTTTATCGGCACCGGCGGGACGGCCTCGGCAAGCGAACTCGTCATCAATTCGTTCATCCCGTATCTGCACGGACGGGCCGCGTTGATCGGCACGAATACCTACGGCAAGCCGGTGGGGCAGATCGGTCTGGACAAGGCGGCGTGTGACGACCGGTTGCGGGTGGTCGCGCTGGCGACGCAGAACAGCGCGCGACAGGGGGCTTATTACACCGGGCTGGCGGGGACGGTGGAGGCCAGTTGCCGCGCCGACGACGATATCAGCTATCCGATGGGCAATCCGCAGGAGGCGTCGACCCGCGCCGCGCTCGATTTCCTGGCCGGGCGAAGCTGCACCCCGATCAGCGCTTCGGTTTCCGGGCAGGCGCAGGGCGGCCGCAACGCCGCGCAATCGGCCAACGCCGGGCTTGGTGACGAGCGGACGTTGCTGATCCCCACGCGGCGCGCGCCGGCGCAGCGCGATGTGCCCGGTCTGTTCTGATGGTGGCGGCGGGCCAGCCTGCCATGAGGGTCGGTCGGCTTGCGATTATGCTGGAGAAATGCTCCCCATGCTGTTGTAATAAGAGGAAAAAGGGACAGGCGCGACGTATCTGATGACGGATGTTGCACGATTGCCATGCGCGCTGCCGAAACGCGGGCAAGCGCCCTGATATCCCGTGAAATCCCCAAATCACCCGTTGCATCCCCAGGGTGCCCCTGATAACTCTACGTTAAGAACGGGGCAGGCTCGCTGCAGCTTTGGAAAAGGCCACCGGATCGCGGGTTTCGCCGTGGTTCGGACAGCGAAGTCGTGTGCGCCTTGTGCGAGGTCGGCGTGGCGGAAAGGGGCGAATATCAGGGCAGTGGCCTCGGGCTTGTCGATGACAAGGGTCGGGTCGCGATTCCCGCAAGCCTTCGCGCTACTCTCGCCCAGAACGCGCCGCGCGCCGACGGCAAGGATGGCGGTACCGTCATCATCGGTGTCCACCAGCGCAACCGGTGCCTGGTCGCCTATGATCCGGGTTTCGTCGCGGTTCTGAAAAGCCGGCTCGACATGCGCGAGGCGGGGCACACCGCCGACGACGGCGAGTATGATTACAACATCAAGCGGCGCGGCGCGAACGGCGAGGCCGTGCCGTTCGACGGTTCGGGGCGCTTCATCATGCCGGGCTTCCCGCGCTTTCATGCCGGCATCGGCGCGCACGCCTTCTTCTGGGGCGTGTTCGACTATATCGAGATCTGGGATCCCAAGACGCTGATCGACACCGAAGACGCCCCCGACATGATGAAGTCCGCCGCGCGGTTCCACTGCGCCGAAAAGGGGATTTCGCTGTGAGCGAGGCTCCGCACATCCCGGTCCTGCTGGACGAGGTGCTGGTCGCGCTGTCGATCGGCCCGGACGAGACGCATGTCGACGCGACGTTCGGCGCGGGCGGCTATACGCGGGCGATGCTGGCGGCGGGCGCAACCGTCATCGCGTTCGATCGCGATCCCGATGCGATCGCGGCCGGACGCGCGCTGGAGGCGGCGGAGGATCGGCTGCGGCTGGTTCATGCGGATTTTTCGGGGCTGGAATCGGCGCTGGACGGGCCGGTCGACGGGGTCGTCATGGATATCGGCGTGTCGTCGATGCAGCTCGACCAGGCGGACCGTGGCTTTTCCTTCCAGTCGGACGGTCCGCTCGACATGCGGATGGCGCAGGTCGGCATGAGCGCCGCCGACTTCGTCAACGAGGCGGACGAGGAGGCGATCGCCAACGTGCTGTACCAGTATGGCGACGAGAAGAAGTCGCGCCGGGTCGCGCGCGCGATCGTCGCGGCCCGGCCGATCACGCGCACCGCCGAATTGGCGCACGTCGTCCGCCGCGCGCTGGGGTACAAGCCGCACGACAAGAAGGATCCGTCGACGCGCAGCTTTCAGGCGATCCGCATCCATGTGAACCGCGAGCTGGACGAGCTGGCGGCGGGACTGCTCGCGGCCGAGCGTGCGCTGAAACCGGGCGGTCGCCTGGTGGTGGTCACGTTCCACAGCCTGGAGGATCGGATGGTCAAACGCTTCCTGCGCGATCGCAGCGGGTCGGCTCCGACAGGGTCGCGGCACGCGCCGATGATCGTCGATGGTCCTGCCCCGAGCTTCGAGCGCGTGGGTCGCGGCGTGAAGGCGGGCGACGATGAGCTGGCGCGCAACCCGCGCGCGCGCTCGGCGACATTGCGGACGGCGCGGCGAACGGCCGCACCGGCCTGGACAGAGGGATTCGGCATATGACGGCGGCGTATCGGATGAAGGGGCTTGGCTGGTTCGGCAGCTGCGTCGCGATCATCCTTGGCTTCTACCTGGTGTCGTTGCAGGTCGCGTCGGAGCGCAAGAAGGTCGAGGCGCTGAACGGCCGCATCCGCGATGCCGAGCGCGATATCCGCGCGCTGGAAACCGAATTCGACACGCGGGCGAACCTTGCCCAGCTGGAAAAGTGGAACGGCGACATCCTGGCGCTGTCGTCGCCGACCGCGTCGCAGTTCGTGCCCGATGAGGCGGCACTGGCCGCGATCGACCTTCATGCCGTGCCGAACATGGGCGAGGGTGGCGCCGCGCAGATGGCCGCGCTGCTGGTGCCTGCGTTGCCGGTCGCGCCGGTTGTAACCGCGCCTGTCGCCGTTGCTGCCGTCGCGGTGGCCAAGCCAACGTCGGCCGCGTCTGCACCCGCACCCGCCGCAGTTCGCGTCGCTGCCGTGAGCCAGGCGGTGCCGGAGGCTGCGCCCAAGCCACGGCTGGTGCGCATCGCGTCGGCCGTAAGGAGCGCGGCGGTGGCCAAGGTCCGGCCACAGGCGGTGGCGATGCTCGACCGCAAGCTGCTGAGCGACCAGACCTTCGGTGATATCCTGACCGGCGCGCGGACCGAACGGGCGCGCAAACGGTGACAGTGACGGTCGCCCGCCCGGTCCAGTCGAAACGCACCAACGGCCAGCGCCACGCGCTGTTCGCGACCGCGCATATGCGGCTGATGATGCTGATGCTGTTGTTCGCGGCGGGCGTGATGCTGGTGATCGGCCGTCTGGGCATGCTGGCGGTGATGACCACCGGCGGCGCGGCGCGGACGTCGGTGCTGGCGGTGCCGCCGCGTGGCGACATCGTCGATCGCAACGGCGCGCCGCTTGCGCGCACGATCGACGCCTGGACGATCGCCGTCCACCCCAAGAAACTGATCGGCGATCCGACCGACATCGCCCAGAAGCTGGCCGAGCTGATGCCCGATCGGGGCGATCAGCCGACCTTTTATCGGCTGCTGACGTCGGGGCGCAATTTTGCCTACCTGCAACGGCGCGCCAGCCCCGCGCTGGTCGAGGCGGTCAATGCGATCGGCGAGCCGGCGATCGTGTTCGACCGCGAGACGCAGCGCCTGTACCCGCAATCATCGCTGGCCGCCCATGCGCTGGGCTTCCTGTCGACCGACGGGCACGGGATGAGCGGGATGGAGCGGGTGCTCGACGACCGGCTGACCAACCCGGCGCTGAACGGCGCGCCGGTCGCGCTGTCGATCGACACGCGGGTGCAGGCGGCGATGGAAAGCGAGCTTGGCCGGGCGATGAACACGTTCTCCGCGCGTGGCGGCGGCGGGATCGTGCTGGACGTGGCGACCGGCGAAGTGATCGCGATGGTGTCGCTGCCGACGTTCAACCCGAACCGGGTCGGCATGGCGGGGTCGGAACAGCTGCGCAACGTCACGACCCAGAGCGTGTTCGAGCTGGGGTCGACGTTCAAGCCGATCACGATGGCGACCGCGATGGATACCGGCGTCGTGACATCCATGGCGCGCCGGTTCGACGCCACCCACCCGTTGCAGGTCGGCGGCTACACGATCCATGACGAACGCGGCGATCCGAAGCGCTGGCTGAACATGGCCGAAACGCTGATCTATTCGTCCAACATCGCCACCGCGCGCGTCGCCGACGAGGTCGGGCCGCAGCGGATGCAGACGATGTTCAGGAAACTGGGGTTCGACACCAAGCCCGACATCGAGCTGCGCGAGAAGGGCGGGCCGCTGTGGCCGAAATACTGGGCGCGCACGACCACGATGACGACGGCCTATGGCCACGGCATCGCGGTGACGCCGCTGCATCTGGCCAGTGCCTATGCCGCGCTGGTCAACGGTGGCATCTGGCGTCCGGCGACGCTGCTGAAGGTCGCGCCCGGCCATGCGCCGAAGGGGCGGCGGGTCATCAGCGAGCAGACGAGCGCGCGGATGCGGCAGATGCTGCGCCTGATCGTGCAGCGCGGCACGGGGCGCAAGGGCGACGCGCCGGGCTACCGGGTGGGCGGCAAGACGGGTACGGCGGAGGCGGCGGTGGCCGGTGGCTATGACCGGTCGCGCAACGTGGCGACCTTTGCGGCGGCGTTTCCGATGGACGCGCCGCGTTATGTGGTGCTGGCCATGCTCGATTCACCGCTGGGCACCAAGGAGACGTTCGGCTGGAAGACCGCCGCCTGGAACACCGCGCCGGTCGTCGGTCGCACGATCGCGCGGGTCGGTGCCATGCTGGGGGTGGTGCCGCAGGAACGGCAGGACATCGACGTATCGGACATCCTGCCGACATTGTGGCAGGATCCGAGCGTGAAGCCGGCAACCGGCAATTGAGGCGCGCGCGATGAAACTGGGCATGCTGACCGGCGGGACGCAGGACATGGTCGTCACCGGCTTTGCCATCGACCACCGCAAGGTTGCGCCGGGGACCATCTTCGGTGCGTTCCGGGGCGCGCGCGTCAACGGAGAGGACTATATCGCCGATGCGGTCCGCTCCGGCGCGATCGCGGTCGTGGCGGCACCGGGCGCGGTGGTTGAGGGTGCGGTGCATATCGTTGCGGACGAACCGCGCGCCGCCTTCGCCCGATTGGCCGCGCGTTTCTTCGCGCCGTTCCCGGCGGTGTCGGTCGCGGTGACGGGCACCAACGGCAAAACGTCCTGCGTCGAGATGGTGCGGCAACTGTGGCGGATGGCGGGGCATCATGCCGCGTCGATCGGGACGCTGGGCGTGACCACCGCCGATGAACGGGTCACGACCGGGCTGACCACGCCCGACGTCGTCACCTTCCTGTCGAACGTTGCCGGGCTGGCCCGCGAGGGGGTCAGCCACCTGGCGTTCGAGGCGTCGAGCCACGGCCTGACCCAGTACCGGACCGAGGGGCTGAGCGTCGCCGCCGCCGCCTTCACCAACCTGAGCCGCGATCACCTGGATTATCACGGCGACATGGCGGCGTATCTGACCGCCAAGCTGCGGCTGTTTTCCGAGGTGCTGTCGTCTGGCGGCACGGCGGTGGTGTGGGCCGACGATGTATATTCGGCGCGGGTCATCGACCTGGCACACGCGCGGGGCAACCCCCTCATCACGGTCGGCACGCGCGGTGAGACGCTGCGGCTGGTCGGGCGTGATCCGACGCTGCTGGGGCAGGGGCTGACGATCGAGGCGGCGGGGCGGACGTTCCAGATCCAGTTGCCGCTGATCGGCGCGTATCAGGCCGCCAACGCGCTGGTGTCGGCCGGGCTGGTCATCGCCACCGGCGGCGACGTGGCGGCGACGCTGGCGAACCTGTCGCGATTGCAGCCGGTGCGCGGGCGGCTGGAACGCGCGGTCATCACGTCGGCGGGTGCGCCGGTCTATGTCGATTACGCGCATACGCCCGATGCGCTGGAGGCGGCGATCGCGGCGTTGAAGCCGCATGCCGGCGGGCGGCTGATCGTGGTGTTCGGGGCCGGCGGAGACCGCGACCAAGGCAAGCGCGAGGCGATGGGGCAGGTCGCGGTGGCGATGGCCGATCGGGTGATCGTGACCGACGACAATCCACGAACCGAGGATCCGGCCGCGATCCGCGCCATGGTATTGGCCGGCGCGCGCGGGGCGGACGAGATCGGCGACCGGCGCGATGCCATCCGTGCGGCGGTGACCGATGCCGGTCCGGACGACATCGTCCTGATCGCAGGCAAGGGACACGAACAGGGCCAGATCGTCGGCGACATGGTGCTGCCGTTCGACGACGTCGCGGTGGCGCGGGAGTGCGTGGCATGAAGAAGATCGTGATGCCGGCCAAGCGCGCGGCGACCGGCCCGGCCGATTGCGCCGACACCGCGGCGGCCAAGCCGCGCGAGCGTCGGCGGCTTGGCCTGAACTATGGCGGGGCAGGCGGAGAGCCGGTGGAAGAAGGTCGGCCGTCGTGAGTGCGGTGCCGCTGTGGACCGCTGCCGATATCGCCGCTGTGACGGGGGGCACGGCGTCCGGCGATTTCACCGTCGATGGCGTTGCCTTTGATTCGCGCGAGGTCGGGCCACGCGACCTGTTCGTCGCGCTGACCGGCGAGGCGACCGACGGCCACCGCTTTCTGGATCAGGCATTCGCGCAAGGGGCCGGCGGCGCGCTGGTCGGCGGCGATTGCGCGGGATCGCATGTCCGGGTGGCCGATACGTTTGCGGCGCTGGAGGATCTGGGCCGGGCGGCGCGGGCGCGGACGGGTGCGAAAATCATCGGCGTGACCGGGTCGGTCGGCAAGACCAGCGCCAAGGAGGCGCTGTTCGCCGCGCTCGACCGGGGGATACCGGGGGCGGTGCATCGGTCGGTCAAGAGCTACAACAATCATACCGGCGTTCCCTTGAGCCTCGCGCGGATGCCGGCGGCGACGCGGGTCGGGGTGTTCGAGATGGGAATGAACCATCCCGGCGAACTGGCGCACCTGACCACGCTGGTTCGGCCGCACATCGCGATCGTGACCGCGATCGCGCCGGCGCATACCGCGTTTTTCCCGGATGAAAGCGCGATCGCCGATGCCAAGGGCGAGATCTTTGCCGGGCTGGAGCCGGGCGGCACCGCGATCGTGCCCTATGACAGCCCGCACCGCGACCGGCTGATCGCCGCCGCCCGGCCGTTTGCGAGCCGGATCGTGACGTTCGGTCTGGACCGCGCGGCCGATGTCCATCCGACCGAGACGATGCGGCTGAAGACGGGCGCGACCTTCGTCACCGCGCGGATCGGCGCGCGCGAGTTGAGCTTCACCATGGCGCAGCCGGGGATGCACTGGGTATCGAATGCGCTGGCGGTGCTGGCGGCGGTCGATGCGGCGGGCGCGGATCTGGGCCTTGCCGGCCTTGCGCTGGCGGAGATGGGCGGACTGACCGGGCGTGGCGCGCGGGCGATGGTGAGCGTGGCCGGTGGCGACGCGCTGGTGATCGACGAAAGCTACAATGCAAACCCCGCGTCGATGCGCGCGACGCTGGCCGTGCTGGCGCAGGAGCCGGGGCGGCACATCGCCGTGCTGGGCGAAATGCGGGAGCTTGGCGAGAAGTCCGACGCCTATCATGCCGATCTGGCGGAGCCTATTCTGGCCGCGCGCGTCGAAACGGCGCTGCTGGTCGGCGAAGCGATGGCGCCGCTGGCCGCCGCGCTTGAGGGGCGGGTCGATTTCGTCCATGTGGCCGATGCCGCATCCGCGCTGGCGCGGCTGAAACCGATGCTGTCGCCGGGGGATGCGGTCCTTATCAAGGGATCGAACGGGGTCGGTCTGGCGCGTGTTGTAGCCGGGCTGGCGGGCGGGGCAAAATGACATGTTGTATCTGATCGCCGAAGCGCTGGGGTTTCCGGGTCTTCTCAACCTCATCCGCTATCAGTCGTTCCGCACCGGCGGGGCGGTGGCGACGGCGTTGTTCATCGGCCTGCTGATCGGGCCGCGCTTCATCGGCTGGTTGCGCGTGCGACAGGGCAAGGGGCAGCCGATTCGCGCCGATGGCCCGCAGACGCATCTGGCCAAGCGCGGCACGCCGACGATGGGCGGGCTGATGATCCTAACGTCGATGGGGCTGGCGATCCTGTTGTGGATGGACCTGAGCAACCCGTTCGTCTGGTCGTGCCTGTTCGTGACGCTGGGCTTCGGTGCAATCGGTTTCATGGACGATTATGACAAGGTGCGAAAGGCGAGCACCGCCGGGGTTTCCGGCCGGACCCGCCTGATGCTGGAGTTCGCGATCGCCGGCATCGCCGCATTCATCATCATGCAGCAGAATGGCAGCCACCTGTACCTGCCGTTCACGACACGGATGTACATCGACCTCGGCTGGGGCTTCCCGCTGTTCGCGGCGTTCACGATCGTCGCGTTCGGCAATGCGGTGAACCTGACCGACGGGCTGGACGGCCTGGCGACGATGCCGGTCATCATCGCCAGCGTGACGTTCATGGTCATCGTCTATCTGGTCGGCAACGCGAAGTTCGCCGATTATCTGGGCATCGCGCATGTGCCGCGGGCGGGCGAGCTGGCGATCTTCTGTGGTGCGGTGGTCGGCGCAGGGTTCGGGTTCCTGTGGTACAATGCGCCGCCAGCGGCGGTGTTCATGGGCGACACCGGCAGTCTGGCGCTGGGCGGCGCGCTGGGGACGATCGCGGTGGTTGCGCATCACGAAATCGTGCTGGGCATCGTCGGCGGGCTGTTCGTGCTGGAGGCGATGAGCGTCATCATCCAGGTGTTCTTCTACAAGCGGACCGGCAAGCGCGTGTTCCGCATGGCCCCGATCCACCACCATTTCGAGCAGCTTGGCTGGAGCGAGCCGACGGTCGTGATCCGGTTCTGGATCATCGCGTTCGTGCTGGCGCTGGCGGGTCTGTCGACGTTGAAGCTGCGATGATCGTTTCAGGCGACTGGGCGGGGAAGCGGTACGCGGTGCTGGGGCTGGCGCGGTCGGGGGCGGCGACCGTGCGGGCATTGCTGGCGGGCGGTGCGTCGGTCGTCGCGTGGGATTCGGAGGCGGCGAAGCGTGCGCCATTCCTCCCCGGCACGGGGAGGGGGACCAGCGAAGCTGGTGGAGGGGGGGGCGCCACGGGCGGGTCGCTCGTGGCAGCGCCCCTCCACCATCCTGCGGATGGTCCCCCTCCCCGTGCCGGGGAGGAATTGATGGTGGCACCGCTCGACGATCTCAACGGCTTCGACGCGCTGGTCGTGTCGCCGGGGGTGCCGTTGAATACCCATCCGATCGCCGCGAAAGCGCGAGATACTGGCGTGCCGGTGATCGGCGACATCGAATTGTTCGCGCAAGGCCGCGCGTCGTTGCCGGCGCACAAGGTCGTCGGGATCACCGGGACGAACGGCAAGTCGACCACGACCGCGCTGGTCCACCACATCCTCCGGACCGCGGGCATTCCCAGCCTGATGGGCGGGAACATCGGCCTGCCGATTCTTGGGCAGGAACCGTTGCCGGCGGGTGGGGTCTATGTCCTCGAACTGTCGAGCTACCAGATCGACCTGACTGCGACGCTCGACTGCGACGTGGCGGTATTGCTGAACATCACGCCCGATCATCTCGACCGGTATGACGGATTCGAGGGCTATGCCGCGTCCAAGGCGCGGCTGTTCGCGATGCAGTCGCCGGAGCATGAAGCGATCATCGGTATCGGCGATGCGGCCTCCGCTGCGATCGCGCGCGGGCTATCGGCGCGGGGCGAACATCTGACCAAGATCGCGCCCGGCGTGTGCATGGACCAGTCGCGCTGGCCGTCGTTGCAGGGGCCGCACAACGCACAGAACGCGCTGGCCGCGATCGCGGTCGCCAAGGCACTGGGCGTCGGCGAGGCGGACATCGACCGCGCGCTGGAAAGCTTTGCCGGCCTGCCGCACCGGATGCAGCGAATCGACGTCGTGAACGGCGTCGCCTATGTCGACGACAGCAAGGCGACCAATCCGGAATCGACCGCGCCGGCGCTGGCCGCGTTTCCGCGCACGCACTGGATCGTCGGTGGCAAGCCCAAGGGCGACGAGCTGGACGCCTGCGCCCCGCATTTCGGCAACATCGTCCGTGCCTATACCATCGGCGAGGCGGGACCGGCGTTCGCCAAGATACTCGGATCGCATATGCCGGTGGAGGAATCGGGCACGCTCGATGCGGCCGTCCGTGCCGCCGCCGCGCGGGCGCGGGCCGGTGATACGGTGCTGCTGTCGCCGGCCTGCGCCAGTTTCGACCAGTTTCGCGATTACGAAGCGCGCGGTGCCGCATTCCGAACCGCTGTGGAGGGACTGGCATGACCGACGTCCGAGCATCCTGCCAGACCCCGCCGACGGTCACGACGCGAGCCAAGCGCGGCGGGCGTGGCGACCGGTCGCCGCTGGGGACGTGGTTCTGGGATATCGACCGCGTGCTGCTGGTCCTGACGCTGTTCCTGATCGCGATCGGCCTGCTGGCGGTGGCGGCGGCGTCGCCGGCGTCGGCGGTGCGCTATTCGGGCGAGCATCTGAAGTTCACGCCGCTCTATTATTTCTGGCGCCAGCTGATCTGGGTCGGCATCTCGCTGCCGGTGCTGTTCGCGGTGTCGATGCTGCCGGTGGCGACCGCACGGCGTCTGGCGGTCGCGGGCGCGGGCCTGTTCACGCTGATGCTGGCGCTGACGCCGCTGATCGGGGTGCGGGTCAACGGCGCGGCGCGCTGGATCGGCTTCGGCTTTGCGCAGTTTCAGCCGTCCGAATTCCTGAAGCCGCTGTTCATCGTGACCGTCGCGTGGCTGCTGTCGCTGAAGGCGAAGGACGATGACCTGCCGACCGTGCTGATTACCGGCGCGATGACCGCGGGCATCGCCTGCCTGTTGATGCTGCAGCCCGATTTCGGGCAGACGATCATCTTCTGTACGGTGTGGATGGCGTTGCTGATGATCGCGGGCACACCGACAAAAGTGCTGGTCGGGCTGGTCAGCATGGTCCCGGTCGGACTGGTCGCGGCCTATGTCTTCTATGGCACGGCGCGGTCGCGGATCGACGCGTTCCTGTTTCCCGGCGTCGAGGGGTCGGGCGCGGGCGACCATTTTCAGGTCAACGCGGCGCGTGCGACGCTGACCGCCGGCGGGTTCACCGGGACCGGGCCGGGGGCGGGCAGCGCGAAATTCGGCCTGCCCGAGGCGCATACCGATTACATCTTTTCCGTCATCGGCGAGGAATTCGGGCTGATCGCCTGCGCCATCGTCGCCCTGGTGTTTCTGGCCATCGTCGTCCGGGTGTTCGTCAAGCTGCTGGACGAGCAGGACGAGTTCCGGTTGCTGGCGGCGTCCGGCCTTGCGGTGCAGTTCGGTGCGCAGGCGATGGTGTCGATGGCGGTCAACACCGGCCTTGCCCCGTCAAAGGGCATGACCCTGCCGTTCATCAGCTATGGCGGGTCGTCGATGATCGCGCTGTCGATCGGTATGGGGTTGCTGCTGGCGTTCACCCGGCGCAATCCGTTCCTGACGCGGTCGCCCTATATCGTCCGCTGGAGCGGTACATGAGCAAGCATTACGTATTGGCGGCCGGGGGCACCGGCGGTCACATGGTCCCGGCCGCCGCGCTGGCCACCGAACTGACGAAGCGCGGCCACCGGGTCGCGCTGGTCAGCGACGCGCGCGGCGTGCGCTTTCCCGGCCTGTTCGAGGAGGTGCAGACGCATGTCCTGCCGGCCGGGCGCTTTACGGGCGGACCCGTCGGCTGGGCGAAGGCGGCGCGCGAGATGTGGCGCGGCCGGGCGATGGCGCGGGAACTGTACCGGACGTTCAAGCCGGCTGCCGTAATCGGTTTCGGCGGATATCCGGCGCTCCCGGCGCTGCTGGCGGCGTTCGCCGAGAAGATCCCGACCGCGGTGCATGAACAGAATGCGGTGCTGGGCCGGGTCAACCGGCTGGTGGCGGGGCGGGTCGATGCGATCGCGACGTCGTCCGAGGATACGCAGCGGCTGGCGGCAAAGTTGTCGGCCAAGGTTCATCTGGTCGGTAATCCGGTACGCGAGGCGGTGCTGGCGCTGCGCGCGCGGCCCTATCCGCTGCTGGAGGAAGACGGCATCTTCCGCGTGCTGGTGACGGGCGGCAGTCAGGGCGCGAGCATCCTCAGTCAGGTCGTGCCGGATGGTCTTGCGATGTTGCCGGTCACGTTCCGGCGGCGGTTGCAGGTGACGCATCAGGCGCGGATCGAGGATATCGACGCGGTGCGCGCGAAATATGCCGAGCACGCGATTCCGGCCGAGATCGCCACCTACCTGCCCGACATGCCCGAACAACTGGCGTGGGCGCATCTGGTGATTGCGCGGGCGGGCGCGTCGACCATCGCCGAACTGACCGCCGCCGGGCGTCCGGCGATTCTGGTGCCGCTGCCGAGCGCGACCGACGATCATCAGAGCGTGAACGCGCGCGAGATCGCGATGGCGGGCGGTGCGCGGACGATCGCGCAAGGGGATTTCACCGCAGTCGAACTGGCCAAGCAGATGCAGAAATTGGGGCTGGACCCGGCGGCGTTGCAGAACGCGGCGGGCCGTGCGCGGTCGTGCGGCCGACCCAATGCGGCAAGCGATCTGGCCGATCTGGTCGAGAGCCTCGACGCGCCGCGCGTCCGCCTGCCCGTCACGACGAAGACCACAAAGGCAGCCTACGCATGAGCACCCGGACCAAGGGCGTCGCGACCGACATCGGCACGATCCATTTCGTCGGCATCGGCGGCATCGGCATGTCGGGCATCGCCGAGGTGATGAAGAACCTTGGCTACAGCGTGCAGGGGTCAGACGTGGCCGAGGGCTATGTCGTGCAGGGCCTGCGCGACAAGGGGATCCCGGTCGCGATCGGTCACAGGGCGGATAATCTGGGCGATGCGGCGGTCGTCGTCACCTCGACCGCGATCGTGCGCAGCAACCCCGAGGTCGAGGCGGCGCTGGAGGCGCGCATCCCGGTCGTGCGGCGCGCGGAGATGCTGGCCGAACTGATGCGCCTGAAGTCGACCGTCGCGGTCGCGGGGACGCATGGCAAGACGACGACGACCAGCATGGTCGCCGCGCTGCTGGATGCGGGCGGGGTCGATCCGACGGTCATCAATGGCGGGATTATCAACAGCTACGGCTCGAACGCGCGGCTGGGTGCGTCCGACTGGATGGTGGTCGAGGCGGACGAGAGCGACGGCAGCTTCCTGCGGCTGGACGGCACGATCGCGGTCGTGACCAATATCGACCCCGAGCATCTCGACCATTACGGGTCGTTCGATGCGGTCAAGGATGCGTTCGTCCAGTTCGTCGAGAATGTGCCGTTTTACGGCGCGGCGCTGCTGTGCCTCGATCATCCGGAGGTGCAGGGGATCCTGCCGCGCCTGCGCGATCGGCGCGTGGTGACCTATGGTTTTTCGGCGCAGGCCGATGTGCGCGGCGTGAATGTCGTGCCGATTCCCGGCGGCAACCGGTTCGAGTGCATCGTCCGCGCGCGCGATGGCGCGACGCGGTCGATCGAGGGGATCGAGATGCCGATGCCGGGGCGGCACAATGTGCAGAACGCGCTGGCCGCGATCGGTGTCGCGCTGGAACTCGGGATCGACGACGCGACGATCCAGAAGGGGTTTTCGGCGTTCGGCGGGGTCAAGCGACGCTTCACCAAGGTCGGCGAGGTCGCGGTCGATGGCGGCACGGCGACGATCATCGACGATTACGGCCATCACCCGGTCGAGATCCGCGCGGTCCTGTCGGCGGCGCGTGAGGGCGCACGGGGCCGCGTGATCGCGGTGGTACAGCCGCATCGCTTCTCGCGGCTCGGCAATCTGATGGAGGAATTCCAGACCGCGTTCAACGAGGCGGACCGCGTGCTGGTGACCCCCGTCTATGCGGCGGGCGAGGATCCCGTGCCGGGCGTCGACGCTGACGCGCTGGTCGAGGGGCTGAAACGGCGTGGGCACCGGTTCGCGGCCACGGTGGCGGACGCGGATGCGCTGGCGGCCGAACTGGCGGCGACCCTTCAGGCCGACGATATGGTCGTGTGCCTGGGAGCGGGCGATATCACCAAATGGGCGGCGGGGCTGGCCCAGGCTATTGGAGAGACGCGATGAACGACTGGTTCAGTGCCTCGATCAAGATGCAGCAGCAGATGCTGGACGCGCAGCGCAAGTCGCTGGAGGCGGGCAACCATGCGCTTGGTGCCGGCGACGCGCTGGTGAAGGCGCAGGAGGCCGCGAAAAAGGCGGCCGAGGCCAACATGGCGGCGTGGACCGCGTGGATGAACCTGTGGGGCATGGGGCGGTGACGGCGTTGGCCTCGACATTGCCATCGGACGTGCGTGGGCGGGTCGAGGCCGGCGGATCGCTGGCGGACTTCATCTGGTTTCGCACTGGCGGGCCGGCGGAATGGCTGGTGCGTCCCGCAGATGTCGCGGATCTGGCGGCGATGCTGCGAGACCTGGACGCCGCGACGCCGGTCCTGCCGGTCGGCGTCGGATCCAACCTGATCGTGCGGGATGGCGGCGTGCCCGGTGTCGTGGTGCGCCTGCCCAAGGCGATGGCGAAGGTGTCGGTCGAGGATGGCCGGGTGCGGGCCGGCGCGGGCGCGATGGGAATCACGGTCGCCAGCGCCGCGCGCGATGCCGGCATTGCGGGGCTTGAGTTCCTGCGCGGGATTCCCGGCACGATCGGCGGTGCGGTGCGGATGAACGCCGGCGCTTACGGCCGCGATGTGTCCGACATCCTGATCGAGGCGACGGTGGTGACGCGGGCTGGCGCGGTCGAGGTCTGGCCGGCGGAACGGCTGGGCTACACCTATCGTCATTCGGACCTGCCGGCGGGCGCGGTGGTGGTCGAAGCGGTGTTTTCCGGCACCCCCGGCGACCCGGCGACGATCGGTGCGGAGATGGACCGGATCGCCGCCGAACGCGAGGCGTCGCAGCCGTTGCGCAGCCGCACCGGCGGATCGACGTTCAAGAACCCGGACGGGCACAAGGCATGGGCGCTGATCGACGCGGCGGGCTGTCGCGGCCTCACACGCGGCGACGCGCAGGTCAGTGAGAAGCATTGCAACTTCCTGCTGAACCTTGGGTCGGCCACCAGCGCCGAGATCGAGGCGCTGGGCGAGGAAGTCCGGGAACGGGTGCTGGCGCATTCGGGCGTTACGCTGGAATGGGAAATCCAGCGGGTGGGAGTTGAACGTTGAATCCATTGCATATCGTCGTCCTGATGGGCGGCTGGTCGTCCGAGCGGCCGGTGTCGCTGATGTCTGGCGCGGGCGTCGCCGATGCGCTGGAATCGCTTGGCCACCGGGTGACGCGGATCGACATGGACCGCGACGTCGCCGCACGGCTGGCCGAGGTGAAGCCCGACCTGGTGTTCAACGCGCTGCACGGGACGCCGGGCGAGGATGGGACGGTGCAGGGGCTACTCGACCTGATGGGCCTGCGCTACACGCACAGCGGCCTCGCGACCTCGGTGATCGCGATCGACAAGCAACTGACCAAGCAGACGCTGGTGCCGGCGGGCGTGCCGATGCCGGGCGGGCGGATCGTGAAAAGCGCGGATCTGTTCGAGGGCGACCCGATGGCGCGCCCCTATGTGCTGAAGCCCGTCAATGAAGGGTCGTCGGTCGGGGTCGCGATCGTCACTGACGAGGGCAATTACGGCAATCCGATCGGCCGCGACGCGGTGGGACCGTGGAGCGAATTCGCCGAGTTGCTGGCCGAGCCGTATATCCGCGGACGCGAACTGACGACGGCGGTGCTGGGTGGCAAGGCGCTGGGCGTCACTGAGTTGAAGCCCAAAAACGGCTGGTATGATTTCGATGCGAAATATACCGACGGGCTGACCGAGCATGTCTGCCCGGCCGAGGTCCCCGACACGATTGCCGATGCGTGCCGGAACATCGCGCTGGCGGCGCACCGGTTGCTGGGTTGCAAGGGGGCGTCGCGCGCCGATTTCCGCTGGGACGACGAACGCGGGGTCGACGGGCTGTTTCTGCTGGAGGTGAATACACAGCCGGGCATGACGCCCCTGAGCCTTGTCCCCGAACAGGCGCGGCACATCGGCATGAGCTATCCGCAACTGGTTCAGCGAATCGTCGACGAGGCGATGGCCGATGACGGGACGCGCGACGGATGAGCCGGACGATCAAGCGCGGCAGCCCGCCCAAGCGGCCGACCGCCCGGCGCAAGGTGGCGGTCAAGCGCGCATCGACGCTGGACCGGATCGTCGGCGCGCTGCCGGTCAGCGAAGCCGCGCTGAAGCGTCTGGCGACCTGGTCGATTCTGGGCGCGGTGGGTGCGGTCGTGGTGGTCGCGGCCAGCTGGATCGGGATTCCCGGCATGATCGGCACCGCGCTGGCCGAAAGTGCTGGCAAGGCGGGGTTTCGCGTCGAGCAGATCGAGGTGACGGGCCTGAAGCGGATGGACCGGATGTCGGTCTATGCCGTCGCGCTGGACCAGCAGTCGCGGGCGATGCCGCTGGTCGACCTTGAGGCGGTGCGGCAGAAGCTGCTGCGCTATGGCTGGATCGCCGACGCGCATGTGTCGCGCCGGCTGCCCGACACGTTGTTGGTGCATGTGGTCGAGCGGACGCCGGCGGCGGTGTGGCAGGACAACGGGCAACTGACGCTGATCGACGCGTCGGGGGTGCTGCTGGCCCCGGTCGAGGCGCATGCGATCCCCGACCTGCCGCTGGTCATCGGTCCCGGCGCGGACCGGCAGGAGGGGGCGTATCAGGCGCTGCTCGCCGCCGCGCCCGCGCTGCGGCCCAAGGTGCGCGCGGCGACCTGGATCGGCAACCGGCGCTGGGACCTGACCTTTGCGACCGGCGAGACGCTGGCGCTGCCGCAGGACGGGGCGGACCGGGCGCTGGTGAAGTTCGCCGAGCTGGACGGCGCACGCGCGCTGCTGGGCAAGGGGTGGAAGCGGTTCGACATGCGCGATCCCCGCAAGCTGGTCGCGCGCAAGCCCGGCGCTGACGAAAATCACGCGCTTGCCGATCCGGGCGATGGCGCGCAGACTGAACAGACGCCGTCGGTTGCTGCTGGGGCAGCGGCAACGTCGCGCGAAGAGGGGTAGGGACATGGCCAAGACCGCACCGGAGGGGCTGATTACCGCGCTCGACATCGGGTCGTCCAAGGTATCGGCGATGATCGCGAAAAAGGGCGATGGCGGCGAACTGATCGTGCTGGGCACGGGCCAGCGCGAGAGCCGGGGCGTCAAGCGCGGCTACATCGCCGACATGGGCGCGACCGAGGCGGCGGTGCGCGAGGCGGTCGAGCAGGCCGAGCGGATCGCGGGCATCAACATCGAGAATGTCTGGGTCGGATTTTCGGCCGGTGGCCTAGTGTCCGACGTCGCCTCGATCGAGTTCGAACTGGGCGGCCACCGGGTCGAACAGGGCGATATCGACGCGCTGCTGGCGGCGGGGCGCAACTCGATCGACCCGCAGGGGCGGATGGTGCTGCACGCGCAGCCCGCGCTCTACACGCTGGACGGGCTGACAGGCGTGAAGAAGCCGCTCGGGCTGCATGCCGACCGGCTGGGGGTGCACATCCATGTCGTTGCCGCCGACGGGTCGCCGGTCCGCAATCTGGACCTGTGCGTGCGGTCGGCGCATCTGGAGGTGAAGTCGATCATCGCCTCCCCCGTCGCGACCGGCCTTGCCTGCCTGTCGGAGGAGGAGCGCGAACTCGGCGTCGCGCTGGTCGAGATGGGGGCGGGGATCACCAACGTGTCGCTGTTCGCGGGCGGGATGCTGGTGGGCCTTGCGTCGATCCCGGTCGGTGCGTCGGACATCACCGACGATATTGCTAGCGCGTTCGGCACGCGGCGGCAGGTGGCCGAGCGGATGAAGTGCTTCCATGGTTCGGCCAACGCGTCGCCGCGCGACAATCACGACATGATCCCGGTGATGCCGATTTCGGCCGAGGACGGCGCGGGCGAGGGCGCGCAGATCACCAAGGCGCAGCTGATCGGCGTGATCCGCCAGCGGCTGGAGCATCTGATGGGGCTGGTGCAGAAGGCGCTGGTCGACCTGCGGTTCGAGGGGCCGGTCGGGCGTCAGGTCGTGCTGACCGGTGGTGGCGCGGAGCTGAAGGGCATTGCCGATTACGCGCAGCAGTCGCTGGGCCGGTCGGTGCGGATCGGCCGGCCGCGCGGGCTGACCGGGTTGCCCGAGGCCCATGCCGGATCGGCGTTCGCGACGCTGGCCGGGCTGGCCTTTTACGCGGCGACCGATCCGATCGACCTGCGCGCGCTGCAGGTCCCCCAGACGACGGTACATCGACCGCGCGGGTTCCAGCTCGTCCGCAAGCTGATCCAGGCCGCGCGGGCGAATTATTGATATTTCGTAAGGGGTGCATGGCATTTCGGCTGGAACGGGTCCGGCGAAACGTGCATCAGGGTTAATCAGGCACCCGGTCATGCGTATCGGACCGGGTACGGCGGAGAATATGGCGATGAGCATCGAATTCCTGGCTCCAGAAGTGGACGAACTGACCCCGCGAATCGCGGTGATCGGTGTCGGTGGCGCGGGCGGCAACGCGATCGCGAACATGATGCGGGCCGACGTGCAGGGCGTCGACTTTTTGGTGGCCAACACCGACGCGCAGGCGCTGAAGCAGTCGATCGCGCCGCGCCGGATCCAGCTGGGTACCAAGATCACGCAAGGGCTGGGTGCCGGCAGCCGGCCCGAGATCGGTCGCGCGGCGGCCGAGGAATCGATCGACGAACTGTCCAAGCTGCTTGAGGGAAGCCACATGTGCTTCATCGCGGCGGGCATGGGCGGCGGCACCGGCACGGGTGCCGCGCCGGTCATCGCCAAGGCGGCGCGCGACATGGGCATCCTGACCGTCGGGGTGGTCACGAAGCCGTTCGCGTTCGAGGGCAAGCGCCGGTCGAAGTCGGCCGATGCCGGCATCGAGGAACTGCAGAAGTACGTCGATACGCTGATCGTCATCCCGAACCAGAACCTGTTCCTGATCGCCAACGCCAACACGACCTTCAAGGAAGCGTTCGAGATGGCCGACGAGGTCCTGCAGCAGGGCGTTCGCGGCATCACCGACCTGATGGTCATGCCCGGCCTCATCAACCTGGATTTCGCCGACGTGCGCTCGGTGATGCAGGAAATGGGCAAGGCGATGATGGGCACCGGCGAGGCAAGCGGCGACAACCGCGCGCTGGAAGCCGCGCAGAAGGCGATCGCCAACCCGCTGCTCGACGGCGTGTCGATGCAGGGGGCCAAGGGCGTCATCATCTCGATCACCGGCGGCGACGACATGCGCCTGCTGGAGGTCGACGAGGCGGCGAACCATATCCGCGATCTGGTCGACCCGGATGCGAACATCATCTGGGGCTCGGCGTTCAACCAGGAGCTGGAAGGCAAGATCCGCGTCTCGGTCGTCGCGACGGGGATCGAGGCTGACGTCCAGCCCGAGCAGCCGGCACCCGAACCGACCCGCGGCTTCAGTTTCGGCGCGCGCAAGACCGACGACACGACGTCGTTCCGCCCCGCTGCTGCGACGCAGGCTCCGGCTGCTGCTGCGCCGGCCCCGGCCCCGGCACCGGTTGCGCCGCCTGTGGCCAAGGTCGAGGAGCCGCTCGACCTGACCGCGCAAGCGGGCGCAGGCGAGGACGAACTGGTTCTCGGGGCCGACACGGCGGTGCCGGCAACCCCGGTTCCGACCGCGCCGGTCGCCCAGGTCGCGGCCCCGGCCATGCCGCAGGGTGTGCCGACGCCAGCGGCGGACGAGGGCGGCGCGCGGCGTCGCTGGCTCGCACCCGGCAGCGAGGCCGCGCCGATCGAGGCACCGGCGGCAGCGCCGCGCGTCAAGCTGGGCGGCACGCTGTTCGAGCGGATGTCGAACGCAGCGCGCGGGGCCGTGCGCGAGGACGGCGAGCCGGAGAAAGCCGATTCGATCGAGATCCCGCGGTTCCTCCATCGCCAGAACAATCAATAGCGTGTCGGTCAGGCCAGCGGGGCGCGCCGGTTCATCGCCGGCGTGCCCCGGTCTGGCGTGACACCGGGATCCCTGCCTTGCCGCTCCATGCGGATTGCGGTCTAGGGTGAACATATCCATGCGACATTCCCTACGCCCGCTCGCCCTGCTCTCTGCCGCCCCGCTGGCCATCGCGCTGCCCATCGCGTTGGTCGCCATGCCGACGCCGATCATGGCGCAGGGCCTGCAGATGGTTCAGCCGCTCAACACCGACGCCGACAAGCTGGGTGTCGTCATGCGTCGCCTGGCGACTGCGCCCAACGACGCCGATGCGCTGGTGACGGCGGGGGAGTTGTCGCTGAAGCTCGACGATCTGCGGGCGGCGGCGGCGTTCTTCGCGCGGGCGGAAAAGGCGGATCCGCGCAATGCCCGGGTGAAGGCGGGGATGGCGTCAATTCTGGTGCGGTCCGAACGCCCCGGTGAAGCCCTGCGCTATTTCGCGCAGGCGCAGTCGCTTGGCCTAGACCCCGGCTCGTTTGCCGGCGACCGGGCGCTGGCCTATGACCTGATCGGCGAGCAGGACCGGGCGCAACGCGACTACCGGCTGGCGCTGTCACGCGGCGGTGATGACGAGACGCTGCGCCGGTATGCGCTGTCGCTCGGCATTTCCGGCAACCAGCCACTGGCCCTGCAACAGATCGACACGCTGGTGCGCCGGCAGGATCGTGGCGCGTGGCGTGCGCGTGCGTTCATCCTGGCGATGACCGGCGATCAGGCTGGGGCGACGAAGATTGCGACGACGATGATGCCGGGTGCGCTTGGCAGCGGGCTGCAACCGTTTTTCGAGCGGCTGCCGACGCTGCCGGCGGCGGACCGGGCGTTTGCGGTCCATTTCGGTGAGGTCCGTCCGACGCCCGAGCGGCTGGCGGATGCGCGAATGGTGCCGCCATTGCCGGCGCTGGGCCGCGACCCGACCGCGCCGATGATGGCAGCGACCACGCCGGTCGCGCCGGTCCGGACCGCCGCGATCGACCCGAAGCGAAACCGTGGCCGGACGCGCGATGATCGTCGCGCGCAGCGCGGAACGTCGGCACCGGCGCAAACGGCACCCGTGCAGATGGCTGCGACGACAGCGGGTGTGCCCGGTCGCGTTCCGCTGGCGGCATCGACCGTGACGACGGTCGCGAGTCCGATGCAGATGGTGCAGTCGCTGCCGACCGCGACGGCGCGGGTGGAGGCCGTGCAACCGGGTGTGACGGCAACGCCGGCTGCGTCGCCGTCGTCGCCGGTCCCGGGCGGTCGACCGCTTGGTCCGGGCTTTGCCGGACAGGCGGGATCGTCCGTGGCGGCGAGTGGGGCCGCGACGCGTCCGCAGGCGGACGGAACCCTCGCGGCATCGACGGTCGCGCAGCTTGCGGCGATCCCTGTCCGCCCGGAGACCCCGCAACAGACCATGGGAGCGGACACGCGACCCGGCTTCGCCAGCACCGGACCGGTGGCCTCGGGCATGTCGGTATCGCGCGCAACCACGCCGTCCCAGCCGAACGCCACATCGCTGGCCAACATGGCGGCGATGACCCCGGCATCGGCCAGCGGGCCGCAGTCCGCTTCACCGGCCGTCGCGGCGCAGAGTACCGCACCCGCCACGGGACCGGAGGCGATGCCGCCCGCGACGCGCGGTGACGATGCGATCCTCGCGCGGATCGTCGCCGGCCTGTCGATGCCGATGGCCGACCTGACGATCGACCCGAACGCGGCAACCAGCGCGCCGCCGGTCGCCGCCGCCGTGACCACGCCGACGCGGGTCGCGACCCGGACAGCGCCCGTTCGGACTTCGCCGGCGCGTACCGTCACACCGCGCACGACGGCGGCGGTCACCGACGACCCACCGGCCCCCGCACGGTCGACGCGCGCGACACGTGCAAAGCTGCCGGCCGCGATGCCGGCGGAACCGGTCGAGGCGGTTGCTGTCACGCCGCGCCTGAGCCGTCGTCAGGCCGCGCGCGCCGCCGCCGCCGCCGCGCGGGAAAATGCCGAGGCGGATGCACTGGCCGAGGCCGAGGCCGCACCGAAGACGTCGGTAAAGAAGTCGGCCAAGGCCCTTGCCGCGGAAAAGAAGCTGCTGGCCGACAAGAAGGCGGCGGCGGACAAGAAGGTGCTGGCTGACAAGGCTGCGGCCGAGGAAAAGAAGCTGGCCAAGGCCGATCCCGAACGGATATGGGTGCAGGTCGCGGGTGGTGCCAACGCGAACGACCTGCCCAAGGCGTGGTCGTCGGTGCAGGCCAAGGCGGCGGCGCTGAAGGGGCGTCCGGCCTATGCGACGCCATTGCGCGCGACGAACCGGGTCGTTACCGGACCGTTCAAGACCGAAGCGGAAGCGCGGACGTTCGTGAACACGCTGGCCAAGCAGGGGGTTTCGGCCTTTACCTTCACCAGCGACAAGGGCCAGAAATTGACGAAACTGCCGACCAAATGACCCAAAGTGCGCCCTGGGCGTCGGACCCGGAGCGCAGCAGGGGCAGGCTCCACGCGGAGCAGACCGGGTCGGTACGCGGCCCGCGCAATGCGTTTCAGCGCGATCGCGACCGGATCATCCATTCGATCAGTTTCCGCCGGCTGCGTCACAAGACGCAGGTGTTCATGGCCCCCGACGGCGACCATTTCCGGGTCCGCCTGACGCATAGTCTTGAGGTCGCGCAGATTGGTCGTACGGTCGCGCGGATCCTGGGGTTGAACGAGGATCTGACCGAGGCGCTGTGTCTGGCGCATGACATCGGTCATCCGCCGTTCGGCCATGCTGGCGAAGATGCATTGAAGGCGGCGCTGATGGGTGTCGGCGGCTTCGATCATAACGGCCACACGCTGCGTACCCTGATCGAGATCGAACGGCCCTATCCGTTGTGGAACGGATTGAACCTGACGTGGGAAACGCTGGAGGGGCTGGCCAAGCATAACGGCCCGGTGCGGCATCCGGGCTGGGCGCTGCGCGCGGCGGATGCGACGTTTCCGCTCGACCTGACCAGCTTTGCCTCGCTGGAGGCGCAGGTGGCGGCGATCGCCGACGACATCGCCTATGACAATCACGATATTGACGACGGCCTGCGTGCGGGGCTGCTGACGCTCGACCAGTTGATGGCGGTGCCGATCGTGGCGCGGAACTGGGATGCGGCGCGCGCGCGGTTCCCGGACGTGGCCGAACGGCGGCTGCTGGGCGAACTGGTGCGCGGGCAGATCGGCGAGATGGTCAACGACCTGATCGGCGAAACGCGGGCGCGGATCGCCGCCAGCGGGATCGACCGTGTCGACGACGTGCGCGCGGCGGGGCAGTGTCTGGCCGCCTTTTCACCGGCGATGCGCGAGGAGGAGCGTGACCTGAAACGCTTCATGTACGCCAACCTGTATCACCATCCGCGCCAGATGGCGGCGGCGAACGCGGCGCATGGCATCGTCACTGGCCTGTTCGCGGCCTATCGCGACGATGCGACCCTGATCCCGGCGGAATGGCGCGACCGGTTGCCGGCGGGGGAACCGGATCGCAGCCGGCATATCGCCGACTTCATCGCCGGCATGACCGATCGCTATGCGGTCGCGCGCTATCGTGAGGTCGTCGGGCCGATCGACCTGCCCGAAGGATTTTAAGGCTCGGTCAGGCGCAGGTCTGCGGGTCGCAGTGCTGGCTGCCGACCTCGACCTGCAACGTCGCATGGCCGATCGCGAACCGGTCGCGCAGCATCGCCTGGACGGAGTCGAGAAACGCATCGCCGGGGTGGCCCGCCGGCATCGCCAGATGCGCGGTCAACACGGTTTCGGTCGTGCTCATCGGCCAGATGTGGATGTGGTGGGCGCGTGTGACGCCGGGCAGGGCGGCCAGCGCGGCGTCGACCGCGTCGTAATCAACCGCGCGCGGCACCGCGCCGAGCGCCATTTCCACCGTCTCGCGCAGCAAGCCCCAGGTCTGCCAGAAGATGAGCACGGCGATGACGATGCTGACGACCGGGTCGATCCAGCCGAGGCCCGTTTTCCAGATCAGCAGCCCGGCGACGACGACGCCGGCCGACACCGCCGCATCGGACACCATGTGCAGATAGGCGCCACGGATATTCACGTCGCCCTTGCGCCCGCTGGCGAACAGCATCGCGGTGATCGCGTTGACGGCGATGCCGATCGCGGCGACCGCCGAGACGGTCAGCCCCGCCACGGGGGCCGGGTCGGCGAAGCGCTGGATCGCCTCCAGCAGGATCGCGCCCAGCGCGACCAGCAGCAGCAGGGCGTTCAACAGCGCGGCGAGGATCGTCGACCCCTTCAGCCCGTAGGTGAAGCGTTTCGACGGCGCGGACCGTGCGAGCGCAGCACCGCCCCAGGCGACGGCGAGGCCCAGCACGTCGGACAGGTTGTGACCCGCATCGGCCAGCAGCGCGACCGACCCCGTCCACAGTCCGGCCCCGCCCTCGACCAGAACAAAGGCGATGTTGAGGGCAATGCCGATCGCAAAGGCACGACCGAAGCTAGCCGGCGCGTGCGCGTGCCCGTGGCCGCCGGCATGGGTGTGGCCCTGTCCGTGCCCGTGGCCATGTGCGTGATGATCGTGTGCCAAGATCCGCCTTTCGACTGCCCCTTGAGTCGGAGGGGCCGTAGCATCGGCGGGCCGTGTGATACTAGGACCGGTCGGCAAAGCGCCAGGCAAGGCCCGAAACGGGAATATCCTGCACCGATCGGCGTGTCGGAGGGATACAAACCGTCCGCGCATCGCTCAGGGTACGAGTATCCCGGTGCCGCGATTGCCAGCGGCCTGCCATGAAAGGTTGAAGTGCCGATGAATGCCGCCGACGTCTTTACCAAGCTCGACATCGAACTGATGCCCGATCCGTCGCGAACGGTGATCCGCCCGTTCAGCTTCGACTATCCGGACGCGTTCAAGGACGGTCGCCCGTCGCGCGCGCAAGCGGTGGTGCAGCGCGTTCTGGCGCTGGATCCGGCGATGCGGACGCGTATGCTCCGGCTGATCGAGAAGCCGATGCGCGAGCGGCATCGCAACGCCGACGCCGTGTTCCGCCGCCGGTTCGAGGCGGTTCGCGGCGAGATCGGCGAGGTCGAGGTCGACGAGGAGACCGCCCTGCTGATCGGTGCCTATTTCAGTCAGGAATATGCGTTTGAATCGGCCGCCCTGTTCAACCCGAGCATCGTCCGGCTTCCTGATGAGGACCAGACGGTCGAGGGCGGTGTCCGCTTCGTCCTGTCGCTGCGCGGTATCGGTGAGGGGCATATTTCGTCGGTGACGTTCCGGACCGGCGTCTGGGGCGCGGACGACCAGCTGACGCTCGATCCGCCCAGCGCGCACGGTGTGCCGCCGCAGATCGAACAGGACGATGACGACGACTGGGTGCGGCTGCAGTGCGAGGACAGCCAGGATCCGTCCGAAACCGTGATCTTTCCCGTCCTGCCGAGCCAGCGTCAGGGGGTCGAGGATCTGCGTCTGGTCAACTTCACCGATCATGACGGCGTGAAGAGCATGATCGGCACCTATACCGCGTTCGACGGGACATCGTCGCGGCAGGAGATGTTGCGCGGTGTCGACATGCGAACGTTCGACATGCGGCCGCTGACCGGCGCGATGACCGGGTACAAGGGCATGGCCCTGTTCCCCCGGCGGATCGACGGGCAGTTCGTGATGCTGGGGCGGCAGGACAACGAGAATATCTGGCTGCTGCGGTCCGACGACCTCTACACCTGGGAAACCGGCGCGCCGATCATGGGTCCGAAATACCCGTGGGAGTTCGTGCAGATGGGCAATTGCGGGTCGCCGATCGAGATCGACGAGGGCTGGCTGGTTTTTACCCACGGCGTCGGCATGGTGCGCGGCTATTGCGTCGGTGCCTGCCTGCTGGACAAGGACGATCCGTCGAAGGTGCTGATGCGGACCGCGTCGCCCCTGCTGTTCCCCAGTTCCGAACAGCGTGGCGGTTATGTGCCGAACGTCACCTATAGCTGTGGCGCGCTGCTGAAGGACCGGCGGATCCTGTTGCCCTATGCGATCGGTGACGAGTTCAGCGCGTTCGCGGTGGGGGCGGTCGACGACCTGCTGGCGGCGATGGAGCCGGCCTGATCGGACGAGGGGAGCGTTGCGTCAGGCGCGGTGGTGGAGCCGAGGGGAATCGAACCCCTGACCTCTGCAGTGCGATTGCAGCGCTCTCCCATCTGAGCTACGGCCCCGCGCCTTTCGGGCCAGGCCCGTGTGGTTTCGTTTAATCGGCGGGTTTTCGCTTGGCAATATGGCGCGCGCACCGGGTAGCATGAATATGGAAGGGGGCGTCGGGCAACGGCCCCCCGCCGTTTTGGCAACGGTCTTGATCGACATTGCAAGGCGGCGTACCGATCGTTCGAATGTAGCATGACAAGGAGATGGACATGGCACGAGCGTGGAGCCTGAAGGCACGCCCCCAGGGTATGCCGAAACATACCGATTTCGCGATGGTCGATCTTGATCCCGCCGAATTGCAGGATGGCGAAGTACGGGTCGCCAACCGCTGGCTGTCGGTCGATCCCTATATGCGGGGCCGGATGAACGACGTGAAAAGCTATGTCCCGCCGTTCGAGCTGGGCAAGCCGATGCAGGGCGGCGCGGTTGGCGAAGTGATCGAGAGCCGGTCGGATTCGGTCAAGGTCGGCGCGATCGTCCAGCATATGTCCGGATGGCGCGACGAAGCGGTCCTGCCGGCGGCACAGGTTCAGGTGATTCCCGATCTGGGCGTCGACATGCAGGCGTATCTGGGTCAGCTCGGCATGCCGGGTATGACCGCCTATTTCGGCCTGCTCGCGGTGGCCGAGGCGAAGGCGGGTGACACGGTATTCGTGTCCGCCGCCGCCGGGGCGGTCGGATCGACCGTCGTGCAGATCGCCAAGGCCAAGGGCATGACCGTCATCGGATCGGCGGGTGGTGCGGACAAATGCGCCTGGGTCACGTCGCTGGGGGCTGATGCGGTCGTAGACTACAAGTCGGAAGGACCATTGGTGAAAAAGCTGATGGCCGCCGCGCCCAAGGGCATCGACGTGTATTTCGACAATGTCGGCGGCGAGCATCTCGACGCGGCGCTGGCGACGGCGCGGCCCGGCGCGCGGTTTGCCATCTGTGGCATGATCGACGTCTATAACGACGGCAAGGCGACCGAATTGCGGTATCTGGCACGGCTGATCGGCAACCGGGTGCGGATGCAGGGGTTCATCGTCAGCGACTTCATGGAGCGGACGGCCGAGTTCCAGCAGGAGATGGCGGCGCTGCTGGCGTCCGGTGGCCTGAAGCGGCAGGAGACGGTGCACGAGGGGCTGGAGACGATGCCCGACGCGTTCCTGGGGCTGTTTTCCGGCGGTAACACCGGCAAGATGCTGGTGAAGGTGTAATCACGAGGCGCGTTCAGGGGCTGTGTGTTTTCGGCCTGCCAAACGCGCCGGTTCCGGCCGTGACCCACAATCTCCCGTCGAAGGCCGGCGTCCAGTTGGGGCCGCCGTTGGTATGTAACTGCCGACGTTAGCCCGATTGGACCGCAGCCTTCGCCGGGGGGGGGTAAGGGGGCGCGCAAGCCCCCGCCTCGTCAGATCGCGCTTGCGAACGTGTCGCACTGCGCCGGATCACCGCTTTCCAGACCGCGCTTCAGCCAGCTCATGCGCTGAGCCGCGCTGCCATGGGTGAAGCTGTCGGGGACGATGCGCCCTTGCGACTCGCGTTGCAGGGTGTCGTCGCCGATCGCGCGGGCAGCGGTCATCCCCTCCTCGATATCGCCCGGCTCCAGCCGGTCGCGGTTCTGCGCGGCCCAGACGCCGGCATAGCAATCAGCCTGTAGCTCAAGCCGGACGGAGGCGGCATTGCCCTCGGTCTCGCTTGCCGACCGCTGGATCGACTGGACCTTGTCCGACGTGCCGAGCAGGTTCTGGATATGGTGGCCGAATTCGTGCGCGATCACATAATCCTGCGCGAAATCACCCTTCGCGCCGAAGCGGTTGGCCAGTTCGCCGAAGAAATCGGTGTCGAGATAGATGCCACGGTCGGTCGGGCAATAGAACGGCCCCATCGCCGATTGCGCCGCGCCGCAGCCCGAGCGACCGCCTTGGCTGCCGAAGAAGACCAGCTTGGGCGAGACGAATTGACCGCCCTGCTGGGCGAACAGCGCCTTCCAGGTCGCGTTGGCCGAACTGAAGCTGTCGCAGGCGGCCTTGCTTTCGGCGTTCAGGGTGCAACTGGTCGTGGTGTCGGTGCCCGCCGAAGGACGCCCGGACTGCGTCGTGGGCGCCGATTGCTGGCCGCCGCCGATCATGCCGCCCAGATTGCCCAACCCGCCGAACACCGCCATCACGATCAGCACGACGACGATGCCGCCGCAGCCGAAGCGGCTGCCGATCAGCGGAAGCAGGCCCATCAGCAGCCCGCCGCCACCGCCACCGAACCCGCCGCCGCCGGACCCGCGCTGGTCCTCGACATTGATGTTCGGATCGAAATCGTCGAGCCGCATGGCCATCCCCCTGTTCGCAATACGCGTTACACTTGCGTCATGAATGCGCAGGCGGCCCGCGGGTTGCAAGCGATGGTTGATTGGCATGGCGGTTCGCTGCACAAGCCTTGACCGATGGCCGATGCAGATCCCAAGCCGCCGTCCGGCGCACACCCTACGCCAGCGTCCGGCGCACATCCCCGACCCCGTCGCAAGGCACGCGCGATGCCGCTGCCCGATCATGTCGCGCTGGTGCTGCAGGGTGGCGGGGCGCTTGGCAGCTATCAGGCCGGGGTGATCGAACGGCTGGCCGAGAGCGATATTCCGGTCGACTGGGTTGCCGGCATTTCGATCGGCGCGGTCAATGCGGCGATCGTCGCGGGCAATCCGCCCGAGCGCCGGGTCGAACGGCTGCGCGCGTTCTGGGACACGATGACCGGCGCATTGCCGAGCTTCCCGATCTTTCCCGACGACCGGATCCGCGAATTCCTGCACGAATGGTCGGCGGGCTTCGTCGCGATGACCGGCGTGCCGGGGTTCTTCAGCCCGCGGTTCGTGCCGCCGATGCTGGCGGTGCCGGGATCGTGCGACGCGCTGAGCTTCTATGACTCGACGCCGCTGGTCGCGACACTGAACGGACTGATCGACTGGGATTTGCTGAATGACGGGCCGGTGCGGCTGTCGGTCGGGGCGGTCGATATCGAAAGCGGCAATTTCCGGTATTTCGACAATCGCAACGAACGGCTCGATGCGCGGCACATCATGGCGTCGGGCGCGTTGCCGCCGGGCCTGCCGCCGGTCGAGATCGACGGCAAATGGTGGTGGGACGGCGGCCTGGTGTCCAACACGCCGCTGGCGCATGTGCTGGACCATCAGGAGGGGGCGATGCTGGTGTTCCAGGTCGATCTGTTTTCCGCCAGCGCCGAGCGCCCGCGCACCATCATGGAGGTCGCGGCGCGCGAGAAGGAAATCCGCTTTTCCAGCCGGACCCGGCAGGTGACCGACCAGTTGATGCGCCAGCGTGGTGACCGCGACGCGATCCGCCGGGTACTGGCCAAGCTGCCCGCCGACATGGCTGGCGACCCGGATGTCGTGGCGCTGACCGCGATGGCGGCCGAGCAGCCGGTCAGCGTCGTCCATCTGATCCACCGGCCCAACGCCTGGGCCGGCGGGGCGAGCGATTACGAATTTTCGGCGCGGACGATGCAGGAGCATTGGCGCGCGGGCGCAGACGCGGTCGACCGGACGATGGCCAATGCCGAACTGGTCGCGCAAAACATGCTGACCGGGCGCACCGCCGCATTCGATCTTGGTCGCTGAAAGATTTTCACGGGAGAATACGCATGTTCCTCAAGGGCAAGACGGCGGTCGTCACCGGCTCCACCTCCGGCATCGGTCTGGCGTATGCCAAGGCGTTCGCGGCGGAAGGGGCGGCGGTCGTCATCAACGGCTTCGGCCCCGCCGACGCGATCGAGGCGGAGCGCGCGAAGCTGGCCGAGGCGAGCGGTGCTGCGGCGCTGTACGACGCGGCCGACATGACGAAGCCGGACCAGATCGCGGCGATGATCGAACGGGCGGTGACGGAAACCGGCAGCGTCGACATCATCGTCAACAATGCCGGCATCCAGCATGTCGCGCCGATCGAGGATTTCCCGCCCGAAAAATTCGAGGCGATCGTCCAGATCAACCTGACATCGGCCTGGTACATGATGCGCGCCGCCGTGCCGCACATGAAGGCCAGGGGGTGGGGGCGGATCATTTCGACCGCGTCGGCCCATTCGCTGATCGCCAGTCCCAACAAGTCGGCCTATGTCATGGCGAAACACGGCATCGCCGGGCTGACCAAGACGGTCGCGCTGGAAACCGCGACGCATGGCATCACCGTCAACTGCATTTCGCCGGGCTATGTCTGGACGCCGCTGGTCGAACAGCAGATCCCCGACACGATGAAGGCGCGCGGGCTGACCCGCGAACAGGTGATGGAGGACGTTCTGCTGGCGGCGCAGCCGACCAAGGAGTTCGTGACGTCCGAGCAGGTCGCGGCGTTCGCGCTGTTCCTCTGCCGGGACGAGGCGGCGTCGATCACCGGCGCGAACCTGTCGATGGACGGGGGCTGGACCGCCGCGTGACCGGACGAGCGAAGCGGATCGGGGATCCGGCGCGGATGGGGCTGGCGACCTGCCTGTTGCTGGGCGGGTGTGCAGGCGGTGGCCTGCCGGCGCGGATGACGGCGGCGATGGATGCGGCGGAGGCACCGCGCGCGGTCGACTGGCGCAAGGTGGCCACGGCGACCGACCGCTCGCGCCTGCGCGGCTGGCGCACCGCGTGGATGGCGGCGCTGTCGGCGGTCAGGGCGGACGGAAAGGGGGCTGTGATCGCCGCCGATCCGGCCCTCTACGACCCCGATCGGTCGCTGCCCGACCCGGTACCGCCGGCGGGGACGTATCGCTGTCGTACGATCAAGCTGGGCGGGCAGGGACCATACGGCCTGACCCATGTCGCCTATGGCTGGTTTGCCTGCCGCGTGAGCGAGGAGGGCGCGATCGACCGGCTGGAAAAAATGACCGGATCGCAGCGCATGGCGGGGTCGCTGTTCGAGGATACCGACGCGCGCAGCGTGTTTCTGGGCACGCTGGCGCTGGGCGACGAGCGCGGCGGGCTGGCCTATGGTCGCGATACGCAGCGCGACATGGCCGGCTTTGTCGAACGGATCGGCGAAAAACGGTGGCGGCTGGTCCTGCCCTATCCGCACTATGAATCGACGCTCGACCTGCTGGAGATCGTGGCCGGTCCCTGACCCGATCAGTCGGCGGCGGCGGTTGCCGGCGCGCTGCCGGCGGGCAGCCGGACCCGCGCCGGGTTGGTGTCCGCCGCCGCGCCCAGCGGCGAAAGTCCGGCGAGATAGGTCTTGCCGTGAATGCCGAGGATGGTGACGCGCCCGATATTTGCCCGGCCGACCGCCTTCAGATAGCTGCGCGGTTTCTTCATCAGCTTGGGCTGGTCGATCCCGTCGAGGCCAAGCAGGCGGGCGGCCTCCTTGGTAAAATGGACGCAGTTGCGGGTCTTCAGGTCGTAGCGCGTCACCGGGTCGCCGAACTGTCGTACCAGCCCGAGCACGGCGGCATATTGCGCATCGGTGATCGTCATCGCGAATTGCGCATCCGATCCGCGGATATAGCCGGGCTTGGCGATGTCGAGCCGGCCGGGGATGGTGCCGAACAGCATGGCCGGCGTGATCGCCTTCGGGGTGAAGCCGTAATTGGCGTCGACCGGCGGACCGCCGGCGTCGGGCGTCCCGCGCAGCGAGAAGAAGGCGTGCGGGAAGCTGTTGCCGAGCTCGTGGCTCCAGAAAGTGATCGTGACGGCGGCATTCGCCGGCATCGCCAGCGCGAGCCAGAGCAGCAACCCCGTCAGGAAGGGACGCGCGATACGCATGGGGTACGAACCTTTACACAGGGTCGGGGGGTGGCAGGGTGGCCGCATCTTCCTGTTTTTCCGGGCGAATGTAAATCGAGGTCAGCATCGGTTCGGCATCGTGCAACGCGCGTTCGATATCCTCGATCATGGTTTCGGCGCGGCCCATGGTCAGCGAATCCTCGAAATCGGCGCTGATCGCGACGAAGATCTCGGTCGGCCCGGTGTGGATGGTACGGACGTGGTTGACGGCGGTGATGCCGGGGCTGGCCGCGACGATGCCGCGAATCGTCTCGATGATCGCGGGGTCCGCGCGCTCGCCGATCAGCAGCCCCTTGGCCTCGCGCGCCAGCAGGATCGCGACCAGTCCCAGCACGACGCCGATGATGACCGAGGCGATGCCGTCGATCCGCGGGTCGCCCAGCGCGTGGCTGAGCCAGACGCCGATCGCGGCGATGACGAGGCCGGCGAGTGCGGCTGAATCCTCGAACAGCACGATGAAGCCCGACGGATCCTTCGAATCATGCACCGCCCGCAGCCAGCCGACGCTGCCCTTGGCCCGGCCGAACGCGCGCATGGCGATGACCCAGGACGCACCCTCCATGGCGAAGGCGACGCCGAGCACGATGTAGTTGATCGTCGGCGACCGCAGCGGTTCCGGTTCCCAGATGTGCCGCCAGCCTTCGTAGATCGACACGCCGGACCCGACCGCGAAGATCAGGATCGCGACGACGAAGCTCCAGAAATACAGTTCGCGGGCATAGCCGAACGGATGGGCATGGTCGGGCGGGCGCTTGGCCTTGTGCTGGCCGTACAGCAGGAGAACCTGGTTGCCGCTGTCGACGAGCGAATGGACGCCCTCGGTCAGCATCGATGACGATCCGCTGATGCCGGCGGCGATGAACTTGGCGATGGCGATGCCGACATTGGCGGCCAGCGCGGCAAGGATGACGATGTTCGATTCGCGCTCGACGGGTTTGGCCACGGGTGTTCCTGATGACGTTGCGGTCCCGCTTATGACGACTGGCGCTACGCCGCGCCACCGTGATGGCGGGCGATGCCCGGATCGTGTCACGAACCGCGCAAAATGGCGGTCTTCACAGCGGAAGGTTGCAAAGGTTACCCCGGAAAAGGGGTATGGGCGGGAAACGGTGCAATTGCCGTTTGTCATCCTGTAAAATCTTGACGATTGTAAGGATGGATGGCGGAGGGGGGATTGATGGCCGAACGGAAATTGCTGGCCGGGCATGCGGTGCGGCGAGTGCGGCGGCAGGCGGGGCTGACGCAGGCGGCGATGGCCGAGATGCTGGCGATATCGCCGAGCTACCTCAATCTTGTCGAGCGCAACCAGCGGCCGGTGTCGGCGACGCTGCTGATGAAGATGGTCGAGACGTTCGATTTCGACCCGCGCGTGCTGTCGGCGGGCGAGCCGGGGGGCGGAGCGGAGGCGATGCGGCGGCGGCTGGGCGACCCGCTGTTCGCCGACCTGGACATCGACCGGGGCGAGCTGGAGGAATGGCTGGCCGCCGCCCCTGGCGGGGCGGAGGCGTTCGCGCGCGCGTTCGATGCGCTGGCCGGTGGTGGCGTGGCCGGTGGTGGCATGGCCGGGGCGACGCCGGATGCCGTCGATCCGGTCGCGCTGGTCCGGCGCGAGATCGGGCGGTGGCGCAACCATTTCGCCGATCTGGACGCGGCGGCGGAAACGCTGGCCGACGAACTGCGGCTGGGCGCGGGTGACCTGTATGGCGCGATCGGCGAGCGGTTGCGGGTGCGGCACACGCTGACCATCCGCATCCTGCCGGTCGACGTGATGCCCGACGTGCTGCGCCGGCTGGACCTGCACGCGCGGCAATTGCAACTGTCCGAACTGCTCGACCCCGCCTCGCGCACCTTTGCCGCCGCGTTCCAGCTGGCGCAGATCGAGGCGCGGGCCGAGATCGAGGCGCTGGCGCGCGCCGCAGGCTTTGCCGACCGGTCGGCGGACCGGCTGTATCGCCGCCACCTGACGGGATATTTCGCGGCGGCGCTGATGATGCCCTATGCCCGGTTCCTGCGCGCGTGCGAGGCGACCGGGTATGACATCGAACTGCTGCAACGACGGTTCGGTGCCGGGTTCGAGCAGGTCGCGCACCGGCTGACGACGCTGCAACGGGTCGGCGCGCGGGGCCTGCCGTTCTTCATGATCCGCATCGACCGGGCGGGGCAGGCGTCGAAACGCTATGCCGGGGCCAGCGGCGCGGCGCTGGTTGATGCGGAGGGGCGCTGCCCGCTGTGGCACCTGCACCGCGCGTTCGAGCGGCCCGGCAGCCTGATGGTGCAACTGGTCGTGCTGGAGGATGACAGCCGGTTCCTGACGCTGGCGCGCACGGTCCAGCCGCAGGGGCGGCGGTACGGCGGGGTGGCGGCGGACTTCACCATCGGTCTTGGCGTGGCGGCGGACGTGGCGACGACGCTGGCGGCCGCGCAAGGCGTCGATCTGAGCGGGGCCGCGACGCCGATCGGGCTGGGATGCCGCGCCTGCCTGCGCGCCGATTGTCCGCAGCGGTCGCAGCCGCCGGCGGGCCGCCCGCTGACGATCAACGACCGCGAGCGGCGAGTATCGGCGCTGACGTTCGCCGGGGACTGACGCCGGCTGGCAAGGGTCAGGCGGGAGACGCGCCGGCCGGCGCCGGCTGCTGGGCTGGCGTGGGGAACGGGCACGGTGCGGCCGGCATCGAGATCCGCATCGCATCACCGTGCAGCGCCTGGGTCGCCGCCCCCAGAACGGCGGCGCGCGCGCGCAGGCTGGCGAGCAGGAACGGCGTGGCGTGGGCCAGGAACCGGCGCGGGGTCGTGCCGATGAAGGCGTTGGAATCGCGCAGGAAATGCGACATGTCGTGATAGCTGGAATCAATGCACCCGCGATCCGGCGATCCCGGATTGGACAGCATCGGCAGCAGCGAGCGCAGGAAGCGTGCGCGTCGCAGCAACAGCTTGGTCGGCATCCCGAAATAGCGCAGCGACAGCCGGCGCAGGGTGAAGGGTTCGATGTCGAGCCGCGCGCTCACGTCGCCGACCTCGATCAGCCCGTCGGTGACGATCGCGGCCATCAGCGCATGGATCGCGGCCTCGTCGCCATGGTCGCGCCGCAGCAGCCCGGGCAACAGCGAATCGAGCAGGGGTTTCAGGCCGGCGTCGTTCGGCGTGCTGGTGATGGCGTCGCCAAGCTGCTGGGCAAGGGCCGGGTCGATCATGGACGACAGCGGGACGACGCGATTGTGCAGGTCGCTGGCCCGCCGGTCCGTCAACCTGGCCCAGCCGGCGGCGCTGAGGCCGATGCCGACCATCGCACCGCCGTGGGTCAGGGTCCGCTGCACCGCGCTGCTGGGTCCGATGAGGAACGGGCCGGGCGGCGGCGAGGCGATGTTCGCCGCGATCTGCGTCGTGATCGGTCCGGCGTCGACCGTGGTGCAGATCATGGCGGGGGCGGGCAGGAACCAGTCCGTCCGGGGTTCCGGGCTGGCCGCGTGATAGACGGTGTAGCCGGTTACCGCCGCCGACAGCATGGCCGTTGGCTGGTCGTACCGGATCGCCATCCCCGGTTCCATCGCGAAGGCCGAGGCCGGTACGCCCGGTGTGTGGGTTCCGCCGCTGACGATCATCGCGAATCCGTCCCCTGTCATATCCGCCGGGCACGATGCCGTCCGGATACGATATCATCGCCGATCGGGGGAGCCTTGCCAAGCCGGCGCGCCGCGCGATCGACCGCCCGGTGGAAGCGCCCCCGGCGCGGTGGTGTTGGGGCGGTGCCGCCAGCCTGTCCCGACGGCAGCGTCAGGCGATGCGATAGACGCCGCGTCCGCCGGCCTTGGCCGCGTACAGGGCCGCATCCGCGCGCGCGAAAAGCGAATCGGGGGTATCCTCGCGGTTGGCGAAGGCGACGCCGACCGACGCGCCCACCGCCAGCTTCGCGCCGGCAACGGACACCGGATCCGCCATCGTTTCGACGATGCGGGCGGCAAGGTCGGCGGCGTGCGGGACATCGCGACCGTCGGCGAAGATGACGGCAAACTCGTCGCCACCGATCCGCGCGACCATGTCCACGCCCTCGCAGGCGGTGGCCAGGCGGTCGGCGGCGGTGCGCAGGCAGGCGTCCCCCGTAAGATGCCCGTGCGTGTCGTTGACCAGTTTGAATCCGTCGAGGTCGACCAGCAACAGCGCGGCGATCGGACGGTCGCCATCGGCCAGCCGCGCCTGAAACCCCGCGCGATTGGCAAGGCCGGTCATCGCGTCGAAACTGGCGAGATAGCGCATCCGGTCCAGGATCCGGCGCTCCTCGGTCACATCCTGCTTGATACCGAACAGGCGGACCGCCACGCCGTTTTCGGCCTCGACCAGCGCGGTGACGCGGATGACCCGGCGGTTGCCGCGTTCCGTGACGATGTCGGCATCGAGCGAAAACGATCCGGCCTCCGCGATCGCCGCGCGGCGCAGCCTGTCGAGGCGGGCGGCGGACTCGGGCGTGTAGGCGCTGACCGTCCGGTCGCGGTCGGGCGGCGATCCGCGCGGCAGGTCGAACATGTCGTAGATCGTGTCGGTCCAGGTCAGGCTGTTGCTGGCCAGATCACATTCCCATACGCCGATCCGGGCCGCGACCGAGGCATGGGCGAAGGTCTTGTGAGCATGGGCCAGTTGCGCCTCCTGCTCGGCGATCCGCGCCTGCAACGCGGCGATCACGGCGTAGGGATCAGCATAATCCGCCACGGCCCGGTCGCCCGCCGGATCGGCGGTTGAGAACCGGGCGGTATGATACATGCGCGGACACTCCCGTCTTCGATCAGCAAACCTATGGTCACCATTACGCGGCAGTGATGAACCAATTGCTACACGATGCGCGGGCGGCTCAGGCGCCGGCGTTGGTCAGGCGGGCCAGCTGGTCCTCGTCAAGCGACAGCGTCATCGCGGCCATCAGTTCGTCCATCTGTGCGGACGAGGTGGCGCTGGCGATCGGTGCGGTCACGCCCGGCTGGGCCATGAGCCAAGCCAGCGCGATCTGGGCGAGCGATCCGCCGGTTTCACTGGCGACGGCATCCATCGCGGCAAGGACGGTGGCCCCGCGACCCTCCAGCAATTCGCCCATCCGGCCGCCGCGCACGCTTTTGCCGAGATCGTCCTTCGTCCGGTATTTGCCGGTCAGAAAGCCCGAGGCGAGGCCGTAATAGGGAACGACGCCGATATTTTCGACGACGCACAGATCCTGCAACTGCCCCTCGAACTTGTGGCGGCTGACAAGATTATATTCGGGCTGGAGCACATGGTATCGCGGCAGGTCGTGCGCGGCGGCGGTGTCGAGCGCGGACTTCAGCCGCATCGCGCCGAAATTGGAAGCACCCAGCACCCGCACCTTGCCCGCGTCGATCAGGCGGCCAAAGGCTTCGAGGACCGCATCCTGCGGCACCGCGTCATCGTCCTGATGCGCGAAATACAGGTCGATCCGGTCGGTGCCCAGCCGCTGGAGCGAGGCGTCGCAGGCAGCGGCGATGCGGGCGGGCGCGAGCTTCTCGCCGCCTTCACCGGGCAGCATCCCGACCTTGGTCGCGATCAGCACATCGTCGCGCTTGCCGCTGACCCGCAGCCATTCGCCGATCATGGTTTCGGATTCGCCACCCTGATGCCCATCGACCCAGGCGGAATAGACGTCGGCGGTGTCGATCATCGTACCGCCGCCGGCGACGAACGCGTCGAGCACGGCAAAGCTGGCGGCGCGGTTGGCGGTCCAGCCGAAGACGTTGCCGCCCAGCACCAGCGGCGCGATGTGCAGATCGGTCGCGCCAAGGCGACGGGTGGGCTGGTCGGTCATCGCGCGGTATCCTGCGTATTGAGAAGGGCGGGATCGACACTGTTCGCGTCGAGCATCGCCGCGGCCTCGTTCAACTGTCGGGCCTCGTCGGCGGAAACGGTGCCGGGCTGGTCGTCGGCACCGGAACAGGCGGACACAGCCAGCAGTATTGCCAGGGCGGCGGGAATGGCTGGCGTCGGCATGATGATCGGTCACCGGAAATCAGTAGGTCGGAATGGCCGGGATGCCATGTCGCACCCCGGCCAGCCGGATATCGTTGAAGCGATCAATCCTTCATCTTGTTCCCGACGTCGGTCAGGGCTTCGCCGGTCGAATCGGCGGCGCGGTCGCCCGCGTTGGCAAGGGCTGCACCGGCATTGTCGAGCGACTGGCCAGCCTTGTCGAGCGCGTTGTCGGTCGCGGCGGCGACGTCGTCGGCCGCGTTATCGGTCGTCGCTGCGGCGTCGGCGGCGATCGCGTTGCCGGCCTCGGCGGTTTCGTTCTGCGCGTTCTGGCTGCAGGCGGCGAGGGCGATGGCGGCGATTGCCGGAATGATGAGCTTCTTCATACGGGGTACTCCCTGTTGTTTACGCAAAGGATCTCGAAAACGGTCGTGATCCGGGTGCAAACGCTATGGCACGCCATTCGGGTCCGCAAGCGAGCGTTTCATTGACCGCATATAAAGATATCTTTATATGATGGCCGATGATTGCCGCCCTCGACGTCTTTCGCGCGCTTGCCGACGCGACCCGCCTGCGCATCTTTGCGCTGCTGCGGTCGATGGAACTGTCGGTCGGCGAACTGGCGCAGGTATTGGGGCAGAGCCAGCCGCGCGTCAGCCGGCATGTGAAGATCCTGTGCGACGCGGGCCTTGCCGAACGGCGCAAGGAAGGAAGCTGGGTCTTCGTCGCGCTGGGCAAGGCGCAGGTCGTGGCACCGGTCACCGCCGCGCTGGACGGCTGGGCCGGGCCGCAGGTCGATCACTGGGCGCAGGCGGACAGCGCGCGGCTGGCGGCGGTGCGGGCCGACCGGGCGGCGTCGGCATCGGCGTGGTTCGAGGCGCATGCCGGCGAATGGGACGCGATCCGGTCGCTGCACATCGCCGAAAGCGAGGTCGAGGCGGCGATGGGCGCGATGCTGGGGGCCGAACCGATCGGCACGCTGATCGACATCGGCACCGGCACGGGTCGGATGCTGGAGCTGTTCGGCGGCCGCGCGCGCGAGGCGATGGGGATCGACCGGAGTTCGGAAATGCTGCGGCTGGCGCGGGTGAAACTGAGCGAGCGCGGGCTGACCCATGCCGAGTTGCGGCAGGCAGACCTGTATGCGCTGCCGATGGGCGATGCCTGCGCCGACGTCGCGATCCTGCACCACGTCCTGCATTTCGCGCAGACGCCGGATGCCGCGATAGCCGAGGCGGCGCGGGTGCTGGGGCCGGCCGGGCGGCTGCTGATCGCCGATTTCGCGCCGCACGACCGCGAGGATCTGCGCCAGCGCGACGCGCATACCCGGCTTGGCTTTTCCGACGCGCAGATCGAGAGCTGGTTCGTGGCCAACGGGCTGGTCCCGGTGCGCGGCGAGACGCTGGGGGGCGGGGAATTGACGGTAAAACTCTGGATGGGGCGCAAGGCTGACGGGGCGGCGCGCGATAGGATGGCGGCATGACGACGATTTCGGTTTCGCAGCTTGAGGAGGCGCGCAACGCGCTGGCGGCCCCCCTTTATGCCGATGTGGCGGGCGACGTGGCGGTGAGCTTCGAGTTCTTCCCGCCCAAGAGCGAGAAGATGGAGACGCAATTGTGGGAAGCGGTGCGGATGCTGGAGCCGCTGGCCCCGGATTTCGTGTCGGTGACCTATGGCGCGGGCGGGACGACGCGGGAGCGGACCCATGCGACCGTCGCGCGGATCGCGGGCGAGACGACGATGGCGGCGGCCGCGCACCTGACCTGTGTCGAGGCGTCGAAGGCCGAGATCGACCAGGTGGCGCAGGGATATTGGGCGGCGGGCGTGCGGCATATCGTCGCGCTGCGCGGCGATGCGCCCGGCGCGGACGGCTTCGTGCCGCACCCCGACGGCTACACCAACGCCGCCGACCTGACGGCGGGGCTGGCACGGTTGCATCCGTTCGAGATTTCGGTGGCGGCTTACCCTGAGGGGCATCCGGATTCGGCCAGCCTCGATGCCGACATGGACAATCTGAAGCGCAAGCTGGACGCGGGTGCGACGCGGGCGATCACGCAATTCTTCTTCGAGCCGGAGACGTTCTTCCGCTTTCGCGACCGGGCCAGCGCGGCGGGGATCACCGCCGAGATCATTCCCGGCATCATGCCGGTGACGAACTTCGCGGCGGTGCAGAAGATGGCGGCGATGTGCGGCACCGACGTCCCCGCATGGCTGGGGCGGCTGTTCGACGGGCTGGAGGATCATGCCGGCGCACGCGGGCTGGTCGCGGCGACGCTGGCGGCCGAATTGTGCCGCAAACTCTATGCGGGCGACGTACGGTCGCTGCATTTCTATACGCTCAACAAGGCGGAACTGGCGTATGCGATCTGCCACCTGCTGGGCGTTCGGGCGAAGGGAACCACAGCATGAGCATCCGCGATCGATTCAATGCCGAGGCGGCGAAGCGCATCCTGATTACCGATGGCGCCTTCGGCACCGAGATCCAGAACTGGAAGCTGGACGAGGCCGCCTATGCCGGTGACCTGGGCCTGAGCCATGACCAGAAGGGCAATAACGACATTCTGGCGATTACCCGGCCGGACGTGCCGGAGACGATCACCCGCGCATATCTCGACGCGGGATCGGACATCGTGTCGACCAACACGTTCAGCGCGAACCTGATTTCGCAGGCCGATTACGGTGCAGAGCATCTGGTGCGCGAGATCAACGTGCAGTCGGGGCGGATCGCGCGGGCGTTGGCGGATGAATATGCCGCGAAGGACGGGCGGCCGCGCTTCGTTGCCGGCGCGATCGGGCCGACCAACAAGACGCTGTCGCTGTCGCCGGACGTGAACGATCCCGGATACCGCGAGATCACGTTCGATTACCTGAAGGACGTGTACCGCGCCCAGATCGACGCGCTGGTCGAGGGCGGGGTGGATTTCATCCTGATCGAGACGGTGTTCGATACGCTGAACGCCAAGGCCGGGATCATGGCCGCGATCGAGGCGGGCGAGGCGCTGGGTCGCGACCTGCCGATCATGCTGTCGATGACGCTGACCGACCTTAGCGGGCGCAACCTGTCGGGGCATACGGTCGAGGCGTTCTGGCATGCGGTACGGCATGCGAAGCCGGTGACGATCGGGCTGAACTGTTCGTTCGGCGCGGAACAGTTGCGGCCGCATGTGAAGACGCTGAGCGCGATCGCCGATACGCTCATCATGATCTATCCCAATGCCGGCCTGCCCAACGAACTGGGCGAATATGACGAGCAGCCGGCGACGACCGCCGGGCTGGTCGGCGAATGGGCGGTGGCCAAGCAGGTCAACGTGCTGGGCGGATGCTGTGGCTCGACGCCCGCGCATATCAAGGCGATGGCCGACGGCGTGCGCGGGCTGGAACCACGCGTCGTCGCCCGGCCCGAGGTGCGGACCAAGCTGGCCGGCCTCGAACCGTTTACGATGGCGGCATAGTTCCCCTCCCGCTTGCGGGAGGGGCTAGGGGAGGGCACGCTCCTCCAGCGTCTCGCTCGCGGTTCCATCAGTCCCTCCCCCGACCCCTCCCGCAAGCGGGAGGGGAGGAAAGTAGAAGAATGACCACCTCCTCCACCAACTTCGTCAACATCGGCGAGCGCACCAACGTCACCGGATCCGCGCGCTTCAAGAAGCTCATCATGGCGGGGGACTATCCGGCGGCGGTCGAGGTCGCGCGGCAGCAGGTGGAGTCGGGCGCGCAGGTGCTCGACGTCAACATGGACGAGGGGCTGCTCGACGCCGAACACGCCATGACGACGTTCCTGAAGCTGATCGCGGCGGAGCCCGACATCGCGCGCATCCCGTTCATGGTCGACAGTTCCAAATGGAGCGTGATCGAGGCGGGACTGAAATGCGTGTCCGGCAAGCCGATCGTCAATTCGATCAGCATGAAGGAGGGCGAGGCGCAGTTCATCGCACAGGCGAAGAAGTGCATGGCGTACGGCGCGGCGGTCGTCGTGATGGCGTTCGACGAGGTCGGGCAGGCGGACACCAAGGACCGCAAGGTCGAAATCTGCTCGCGTGCTTATGACCTGCTGATGACGATCGGCTTCCCGCCGGAGGATATCATCTTCGACCCCAACGTGTTCGCGGTGGCGACGGGGATCGAGGAACACAATAATTACGGCGTCGACTTCATCGAGGCGTGCCGCGAGATCAAGGCGCGCTGTCCGCACGTCCATATTTCGGGCGGGCTGTCGAACTTCAGCTTTTCGTTTCGCGGCAACGAGCCGGTGCGCCGGGCGATGCACAGCGTGTTCCTGTATCACGCGATCCCCGCCGGCATGGACATGGCGATCGTCAATGCGGGCCAGCTCGACATCTATGACGATATCGACCCCGAACTGCGCAAGGCGGTCGAGGATGTGGTGCTCAACACCGACGCGGAGGCCGGCGACCGGCTGGTGGCGCTGGCCGAGCGGTATCGCGGGACCGACGTGGTCGCCGAGAAGGCGGCGGCGGAATGGCGGTCGCTGAGCGTCAACAAGCGGCTGGAATATGCGCTGGTCAAGGGTATCGACCTGCATGTCGTCGAGGACACCGAGGAGGCGCGCCAGATCATCGCCGGCAATGGCGGACGCCCGATCGAGGTGATCGAGGGGCCGTTGATGGACGGCATGAACGTCGTCGGCGACCTGTTCGGCAGCGGCAAGATGTTCCTGCCGCAGGTCGTGAAATCGGCGCGGGTGATGAAGAAGGCGGTCGCCCACCTGCTGCCCTATATCGAGGCGATGAAGGAGCCGGGCGCGCGCGGCAAGGGCAAGATCGTGCTGGCGACCGTGAAGGGCGACGTCCACGACATCGGCAAGAACATCGTCGGCGTCGTGCTCCAGTGCAACGGCTTTGACGTGGTCGATCTGGGCGTGATGGTCGCCTGGTCGAAGATCCTGGAGGCGGCGAACGAGAATGACGCCGACATGATCGGCCTGTCGGGCCTCATCACGCCGTCGCTGGACGAAATGGTGACGGTGGCCGAGGAGATGAAGCGCGCGGGCATGACCATGCCGCTGCTGATCGGCGGGGCGACGACGTCGAAGGTGCATACCGCGCTCAGAATCGCGCCGGCTTATGACGGGCCGGTCGTGCATGTGCTGGACGCCAGCCGCGCGGTGGGGGTCGCGTCGACGCTGGTCAGCGACACGATCCGCGACGAATTCGTGACGAGGACGGCGGACGAGTATGAAGCGGTGCGGATCGCGCGGGCCAACAAGGGGCAGAGCGAGCTGATCCCGATCGAGACGGCGCGCGCGCGCGGGTTCGTGGCGGACTTCGCGCTGAAGCCGGCCGCGCCGGCGAAGCCGGGCGTGCACGTATTCCCAGACTGGGATCTGAGCGACCTGCGCGACTATATCGACTGGACGCCGTTTTTCCGCGCGTGGGAGCTGGCGGGGAATTTCCCGGCGATTCTGACCGATCCGGTGGTCGGGGAGAGCGCATCGTCGCTGTACGCGGACGCGCAGGCGATGCTCGACACGATCATTGCCGAAAAGTGGCTGACGCCGCGTGGGGTCGCGGGGCTGTGGCCGGCGCGGCGCGAGGGCGATGACGTGGTCGTTTATTCCTCCCCGGCACGGGGAGGGGGACCGGCGCAGCCGGTGGAGGGGGGGCTGCCACGAAGCGAAGCCCTTGCGGAAGCGCCCCTCCACCATCCTGCGGATGATCCCCCTCCCCGTGCCGGGGAGGAATTTAGGTTCCCCATGCTGCGCCAGCAGATCGCCAAGCGCGAGGGGCGGGCGAACATGTGCCTGGCCGATTTCGTCGATCCCGCCGGAGACTGGTTCGGCGGGTTCGCGGTCGGCATCCACGGCATCGACCCGCATATCGCGCGGTTCAAGGCGGCCCATGACGATTACAACGACATCCTGCTGAAGGCATTGGCCGACCGCTTCGCCGAGGCGTTCGCCGAGCGGCTGCACAAACATGTCCGGCAGAACCTGTGGGGCTATGCGCCCGACGAACAACTGACCAACGATGCGCTCATCAAGGAACAATATCGCGGGATCCGGCCGGCACCGGGCTATCCGGCGTGCCCCGATCACAGCCTGAAGCCGATCCTGTTCGACCTGCTGGATGCGCCGGCCGCCACGGGTCTGGAACTGACCGAGAGTTTCGCGATGTTTCCCACAGCGGCGGTGTCGGGTTTCTACTTCGGCCATCCGCAGGCGGAATATTTCGGCGTGGCGCGGGTCGGGCCGGATCAGGTCGCCGATTATGCCGCGCGGCGCGGGGTGGAACTGGCGCAGGCGGAGCGGTGGTTGCGGCCGAATATTGACTGATGGCTGCCGTCGGTTTTCTCCGTTCGTCCTGAGTAGCCACCGAGCGAAGTCGACGTGGTGTATCGAAGGATGGGTTTTCGCGCGTGACCTGTCCTTCGATACGCGCCTTCGGCTTCGCTCAGTCCCTACTCAGGACGAACGGGATCGGGGTTGCCCCTTTGCGCGACCCGTAATTTCCGGCAGGCCGGTCGCCGAAAGGATCTCCCATGCGTCATCTCCTTGCCCTCTCGCTCCTGCTGGCCGGCCCGGTTGCGGCCCAATCCGGCGGGCCGTTCACCGTGGTCGAAACCGGCGAACGATTCTCCGATCTGCAGGAGGCGGTGTCGTCGATCCGCATGGGGACCGCAACGATCCTGATCGCGCCGGGCACCTATCGGCAATGCGCGGTGCAGCAGGGCGGGCGGATCACGTTCAAGGCGGCGACGCCGGGGACCGCGATCTTCGAGGCGGTCGCGTGCGAGGACAAGGCGGCGCTGGTGCTGCGCGGGCAGGGCAGCGTGGTCGACGGGCTGGTGTTCCGCGGATACCGGGTCAGCGACGGCAACGGCGCGGGAATCCGTACCGAGATGGGCGACCTGACGGTCCGCAACGCGATGTTCCTCGATAGTCAGGAGGGGATCCTTGGCGGCGAGCCGGTGGCGCAGAAGATCGTGATTGACCGGTCGACCTTTGCGGGACTTGGCCAGTGCGATGAATCGCCGGGCTGTTCGCACGCCATCTATCTCGCCAACAAGGGTAGCGTGACCGTGACCCATTCGCGGTTCGAGCGCGGGACCGGCGGACATTACGTCAAGTTGCGGGTGCCGAACGTCGTCATCACCGACAACAGCTTCGACGATACCAAGGGCACGAAGTCGAATTACATGATCGACCTGTCCGAAGGCGGCACCGGGCTGATCGCGCGCAACACATTCGTGCAGGGCCGGGGGAAGGAAAATTCGTCCGCGCTGATCGTGATCGCGGCGGAGGCGAAGACCTATTCGGCCGCTGGCCTGCGAATCGAGGACAACGACGCGCGGCTCGCGCCGGGGCAGACCAAAAGTCCCGCGTTCGTGGCGGATTTCACGGGCGAAAAACTGGCGATCGGCGCGAACCGGCTGGGGCCGGGCGTGCGGGCGTTCGAGGCGCGGTAGGGGAACGCGCCCGTTCCCCGGCGAAGGCCGGGGTCCAGTCGCCACAGTCGCTATAATGACGGGTAGCGGGCCATCACTACCGCTTTCGCCACTGGACCCCGGCCTTCGCCGGGGAACAGGGGTTTCACATCGGGCAGGTGGTCGCCGGGCCGGGGTCGAGGTCGAGGCAGCGGCCGTCCTGACCGGAGACGGGCAGGCGGATGGTGGCGGCGAGTGTCGGCATGATGTCGACCGTTTCGACCGACAGGGGTTGCTCGAACGGGGTCAGCCCCTTGCGCCAGAACAGGATCGGGACGCGGCGGTCGTAATCCCACGGGGATCCGTGCGTTTCGATATAGCCGCCGCCGGCCGCGACGATGCTGGTGACGCGGGGTTTCAACAGGGCGACCAGTTGGCCCGACCGGTCGGGGTCGAACGAGGCGCGGGCGCGCTCGATCAGGGTCCAGCTTTCGGGCGGGCTGGCCGGCATCGGCGTCGCCATGATCTCGGCGGCGGTGAAGGCGGCGGCGATCTGCGACATCGCACGATAGCGGCGGATCGTCTCGGCCAGCACCTTTGCGCGGGTCGCGGCGGGCAGGGTGTCGTCGATATAGACGTCGCCCTCGGTGCCCAGCAGGACGCTGCCCGGTAGCCCCATGTCGCGGGCGATGGCCGTGCCGACCTGCCTGGCCAGCACGTTTTCGGCCATGTGCTCCTCCATCGGCATGGCGCGTTCCATCTGCCGTTCGGTCGCGTCGTGCGCGCCGTGGTCGGCGGTCAGCATGACCTCGTAATCGACGCCGGTCGCGTCGAGCACGTCGAAGAAGCCGGCGAGGCTGCGGTCCAGCTCGGTCATCTGGATGCACATCTCGGTGCCCTGCGTGCCATAGGTGTGGCCGATATAGTCGGTCGCCGACGCGCCGACCGCGAGGATGTCGGTCGCCGGACCCTGACCCAGTTTCATGTCCTGCACCAGCCCGGCGGCGAGCGCAAAGACGGAGGCGTCGGCGGCGGGCGACACGCGGAACGCCTTGGCATCCCCCGCGTCGCGCACGAACCGGCCCTGACCATAGACCTTGCCGCCGATCGTGATCGGCCGGTCCAGCGGCTTGCAGAAGCCGGGCAGCGGCAGGGCGGGTTGAGCTTGCGCGATCAGCGCGGCGGTGGCGGCGTTGGCGCGGGCGACGACGGCGGGCATCACGCGGCCGGCATAGGAGACGAAGCCCTTGCCGCCCCACCACCACAGCTCGTCGACCTTGTGGCCGCCCATCATCACCGCCGCGCGGTCCTTGCCCGCGACCGAGACGACGCGGGTCGCCGGGTTGGCGGCCTTCATCCGTTCGCCCAGCGTCTGCACCTTCAGGTGCGTGTCCGATACGGTGTAGCTGTCGTGGTTGCTGCCGGCGACGCGCTCGTCCTCGGCGCAATAGACGATCTTGTCGGGCCGGCCGGCGCGCTGGTCGACCCAGCTGTTGGCGATGATGCCGGTGTTGGCGGGGCGATAGCCGGTCAGGATCGTCGAATGGCCCGGACACGTTTCGGTCGCGGCATGGCTCTGGTACCCGCTGGGGAATACCGCCCCGTTGAGCAGCCGGGCGAAGCCGCCGGTGAAGCGCCCCCGATACTGCGCGAACAGGTCGGCCGACAGCTGATCGACCGAGATCGCGACGATCAGCCTGGGCGGCGTGATCGCGGACCGGGGGGCGGGTGCCGCCGGTATGGCCTGATCCGCGGGTGCGGGCGCGGTCGCAGTCCGGGTAGTCTGGGCGGCCAGCGGCGCAGTGGAGGCCATGAGGGCGGCGGCGATCAACGCTTTCATCGGTATCCTTGAGTGCAAAGCCTGTCCGCGACCGCTATGGGCCGCGTGACGGGTTTAAGGCAAGGATCAGCCAGTGCGCGCTTTCGGTTTCGGCATTGTGACACTGGTCCTGGCTTTGCTCCTGGGGACACCGGCCGGTGCACAGCATCTGCGGATGCGGATGGTCGCCGAAAGCGCCGTGCCGCGTAGCGGCCAGGAGGTCACGATCGCGCTGGCGACGGTGCCCGAAAAGGGCTGGCACGGCTATTGGCGCAATCCGGGCGATGCCGGGTTCGCGCCGAGTTATGCCTGGACGCTGCCTTCGGGCGCGTCGATGTCCGATCCCGAATGGCCGGTGCCGACGACGCTGATCGTCGCTGGCCTGATGAACTATGTCTATGAAGCGCCGTACGCGCCGCTGGTGCGGTTCCGGGTGCCGGCGGGACTGGCGGTCGGCACCCCGCTCCCCGTTCGGCTGAAGACCAGCTATCTGGTGTGCACCGATACGGTATGCGTGCCGGAGTCGCAGGAACTGGCGCTGACGCTGCGCGTCGGCGATGGCGCGATTTCGCCGGCGCAGACGACCGCGTTCGGCGACTGGCGGCGGGCCATCCCGCGCGTGCTGGACGCCAGGGCGGCGTATGCGGCGCAGGCCGATGGCGGGGTGCGGATCGCGATACCCTATCCGGCCACTGCCAGCCTGGAGAACGCCTATTTCTTTCCGATCGGTGTCGACGCGATCGAGGCGGCGGCGCCGCAGACGATCACCCGCGCCGGTGACCGGGTGATCGTCGCGACCAAGGTCAAGCCGACCCATGCGGCGGGCGGGCCGATCGACGGCGTGCTGCGGATCGGCGACGGCACCGGGCTGGCGGTGATGGCGGCACCCGGTGCCGTGCCCGCGGCGGGTGAGGAAAGCGCCGGGGGCGCAGGAGCGGTCTGGACGACGGCACTGCTCGCCTTTGCCGGCGCGGTGCTGGGCGGGCTGATCCTGAACGTGATGCCGTGCGTGTTCCCGATCCTCTCGCTGAAAGCCCTGGCGCTGGCGAAGGGCAACACCGATGCGCGGACCGCGCGCGGCGATGCGCTGGCCTATGCCGCCGGCGTCATCCTCGTCTGTCTGGCGATGGGCGGGATCATCCTGGCGCTGCGGGCCGGGGGGAGCGCCGTCGGCTGGGCGTTCCAGTTGCAGGATCCGCGTGCGATCCTGGTGCTGATGCTGCTGTCGGTGGTCATCGCGCTGAACCTTGCCGGCCTGTTCGAGGTACCGATGCCGCGCTTTGCCGGGCATGCGGGGGCGGCCGGATCATTCGCGACCGGCGCGCTGGCGGCGTTCGTGGCGACACCGTGTTCGGGGCCGTTCATGGGGGCAGCACTCGGCGCGGCTTTGGTGCTGCCATGGCCCGCGGCGCTGGCGATCTTCGGCGGGCTGGGGCTGGGTCTTGCGCTGCCGTTCCTGCTGCTGGGGTTCGTGCCGGCGCTGCGGCGGCGGTTGCCGAAGCCGGGGGCGTGGATGGCGACCTTGCGGCATATTCTGTCGGTGCCGATGTGGCTGACCGCGCTGGCGCTGGGCTGGGTGCTGGGGCGGCAGGCGGGAGTCGACGGGCTGACGATCGGGCTGGGCGTGACGTTGGTCGGCGCGCTGGCGCTGTGGGCGGGCGGGCGACGGCAGGCGCGCGGGCTGGGGCTTGGCTGGATCGCCCCGGCGGTGCTGGTTGTCGCGGCGGTCGGGGGTGCGGCGATCGTCACGCGCGCGCCGGCGGCGGCGGCGCAGACGGTAGCGGGGGCCGGAATGGAAGCGGAGCCGTTCAGCGAAAGCCGGCTGGCGACGTTGCGCGCACAGAAGCGGCCGGTCTTTGCCTATTTCACCGCCGACTGGTGCCTGACGTGCAAGGTCAACGAAAAGACCGCGATCGAGACGGAGGGCACGCGCGCCGCCTTTGCCGCGAACAACGTCGCGGTGCTGGTCGGCGACTGGACCGATGGCGACCCGGTGCTGGGGCGTTTCATCGCCGCGCACAACCGGGCCGGGGTGCCGCTGTACCTGTATTATGCGCCCGGCACGGCCGAACCCCGGGTGTTGCCGCAAGTACTGACGACGTCGTTCCTGGAGCAACTGGCGCAATAAATCCGCTTGTGCGACGCAACATTCTGTCCCAGCATGCAACTGAAACACGAAGGGGCACGTTGGGACGCACATGGGGATAGGGCGCGCGTTCGACGAGATTCTGGGGCAGGGCGATCGCACGACGCCACGCGCTGAACTGGCGGCACTGGGTGCCTGGCTGGAGGAGACGCCCGACACTGAACTACGGCGTCGACAGCAGGCGGCCGAAACCACCTTTCGCCAGCTTGGCATAACCTTCGCTGTCTATGGCGAGAGTGACGCGGCCGAGCGGATCATTCCGTTCGATATCGTCCCGCGCGTATTCCTGGCCGATGAATGGGCGCGGCTGGCGCAGGGGCTGGAACAGCGCGTACTCGCGATCAACGCGTTTCTCGACGACATCTACGGTGAGGCGCGGATTCTGAAGGAAGGCGTGCTGCCGGCCGACCTGATCTACGGCAATCCGCAATTCCGGCCCGAAATCGCCGGCATGCGCCCGCCGCACGGGATCTGGGCCCATATCTGCGGCATTGATCTGGTGCGGACCGGGCCGGACGACTTCTTCGTGCTGGAGGACAATGCCCGCACGCCGTCGGGCGTCAGCTACATGCTGGAAAACCGCGAGGCGATGTTGCGGCTGTGCCCCGAATTGTTCGCGCAATTCCGGGTGGCGGCGGTCGACAGCTATCCCGACCGGTTGCTGGAGACGATGAAGTCGGTCGCGCCGCACGGGGTGGCCGCGCCGATCTGCGTGGTGCTGACGCCGGGTCATTACAATTCGGCCTATTACGAACACAGCTTTCTGGCCGATTCGATGGGGATCGAACTGGTCGAGGCGGTCGATCTGGTGGTCGACGACGATGTCGTGTGGATGCGGACGATCGCGGGCCGGGTGAAGGTCGACGTGATCTATCGCCGGATCGACGATGATTTCCTCGATCCTTTGGTGTTCCGCCCGGACTCGGCGCTGGGCGTGCCGGGGCTGATCGCGGCCTATGCGGCGGGCAATGTCGCGATCATCAACGCGCCGGGCAACGGCATCGCCGACGACAAGGCGATCTACAGCTACATGCCCGAAATCGTGAAATTCTATTCAGGCGGCGAGGCCAGGCTGCCCAATGTCGAGACATGGCGCTGTCGCGAACCGCAGGCACTGAAATACGTGCTGGAGCATCTCGACGAGGTGGTGGTGAAGCTGGTCGACGGATCGGGCGGTTACGGCATGCTGGTCGGGCCGACCGCGAGCCGGGCGGAGATCGAGACGTTCCGCGCCGCACTGATCGCCGAACCGCACCGGTACATCGCGCAGCCGACGCTGGCCCTGTCGACGGTGCCGACGCTGGCCGAGTCCGGGCTGGCCCCGCGCCATGTCGATTTCCGTCCGTTCGTGCTGACCGGATCGAACGGGGTGCAGGTCGTGCCGGGTGGCCTGACCCGCGTCGCGCTGAAGGAAGGGTCGCTGGTGGTGAACTCCAGCCAGGGCGGCGGGACCAAGGACAGTTTCGTGCTGATGCGCGACGCGCTGATCCAGCAACAGGGCGGCGGCGGGCAGAGCCAGACGATGGGCGGCATGACGCAGACGCAGGGCGGGATCGCCTGATGCTGTCGCGCACCGCATCGTCGCTGTACTGGCTTGGCCGCTATGTCGAGCGTGCCGATTTCGTGTCGCGACTGGTGGAGGCGACCGTCCGGCTGGACGTCCTGTCGTCGCGGCCGGCGGGCGAGGAGGCGTGGTTGTCCGCGCTGGCGGTGACCGAAAGCAGCGATGCCTTCAATGCGAGCGGCGCGACGCTCAGCCAGGGGACGGTCGCGCGGTTCCTGACGCTGGATTCGGCCAATCCCGGGTCGATCGCGCGGTGTGTCGACATGGCCCGCAACAATGCGCGGGCGGTGCGGACCGCGCTGACGCGCGAGGCGTGGACCGCGATCAACAGCGCGTGGTTGCTGTTCGAGAACCGCGCGACGCTGAACGGGCCGGACGCGACGCTGGGGCTGGTCGAGGCAACCAAGACCGAGACGCGCGGGTTCGAGGGCGCGATTCACCGGATGCTGCGCAACCAGACGACGTGGTTCATCCGGCTGGGGCAGGCGATCGAGCGGGCGGACAACACCGCGCGGCTGCTCGACGTCAAATACCACATCCTGCTGCCCGAGGGCGAGCAGGTCGGCGGCGTGGTCGACCGTGACCAGTGGACGACGATCCTGCAAACGGTGTCGGCGGTGACCGCCTATCGCTGGCTGTATTCGGAAGGGTTGCGGCCGGGCAACGTCATCGATCTGCTGCTGGCACGGTCCGAACTGCCGCGCAGCCTGGCGGCGTCGGTCGAGGAGACGGTCGATATCCTCGGCCTGCTGGCCAAGCGGACCGGCCTGCACGGCGAGGCGGACCGGATGGCGCGAGTGCGTGCCGCCCGCGTGGCCAAGACACGGTCGAGCGCGGTCATCGTGTCCGGCCTGCATCAACATCTCCAGGCGTTCATTGCCGAGAACGATCTGCTCCACGCGGCGATCGGCCGTCAGTTCAAGTTCAACTGATGCGGCTGTCGGTCGAGCATCACACGATCTATCGCTTTTCGGCACCGCAGGGTCGCCTTGTTCAGATGATGCGGATGACGCCGGAAAACAGCCATGACCAGACGGTCGCGTCGTGGCGGATCGACGTCGATTGCGACGTGCGCCTGCGCGATGGGCGCGACGGCTTCGGCAACGCGATCACGATGCTGTATGCCGAGGGGCCGCTCGACGGGATCGAGATCACCGTCACCGGCGAAGTGCTGACCAGCCATTCCGACGGCGTGCTGCACGGCGTGCCGGAAACGCTGCCGCCGCTGCTGTTCCTGCGCGCGACGCCGGCGACCGAGGCGGATGTAGCGATCGCCAGGTTTGCCGGCGACCTGTCCGCCGGGGTGACGCCGCTCAGCGCGCTGCACGCGATCAATCGCGCGCTGCACGCCCGGTTCGCAGTCGACCGTGGGCGGCCTCTGGTTGGCCTCAGCGCAGGCGAAGCGTTCGGTCGCCGGTCCGCCACGCCGCGCGACATGGCGCAGATGTTCGTCGTGGCTGCGCGGTCGCTGGGCGTGCCGGCGCGCTATGTCTCGGGCTATTGCGCGGCGGTGTTCGACGGCACCCACCGCCCGACGCCGCATGGCTGGGCGGAGGCCTATGTCGACGGCATCGGCTGGATCGGTTTCGACCCGTGTGCCGGGGTGTGCCCGGAAGAAGGCTATGTCCGCGTCGCGGTCGCGCTCGACGCGATGGGCGCCGCTCCGGTGGCAGGGTCGCGGCTGGGCGACGGTGGCGAGGCACTGGACGTGGATGTCGTGGTGACGCGGGAGGAATAGCGGGGGCCGGGTAGGGTGGATGCTCGCGATGCCGGACTGCCGGACTGCCGGACTTTATGGCAACTATGTCCGCTACCGCGACCCAGCATACGTTTTGGCATCGTCCAGAACGCAAAGCCTGTATCAGCCCTAATGGAGGAGAGCGGACGTTAGCCGCTTCTAACCAATTTGCTTAGTTCTTGCAGCATCGAGGAAATGTCTTCGTCCCGCTCTCGTCTGACGGGAAGTTCCATTCGGTCTCGAACGACACTCGTCAGATAATCGGCAATGCGCTCATTCGGAGCGCCCTGATCAAGCAATTCGAGCACCCTAGGAGCATACATATCGTATTCGTCGGACGCTTCGTCGGCGCTCGCGATTTGAATAGGGTCCCAAGCCCATCGCAGCACAACTTGGACCATTTTTAGACGTGTGCCGTCGCTCATCAGATCTTCATAGGCTGTGCAGAGAACGTCCGATAGTGGTCGCTGACCGACGGCCCGCTTTTTCGCTCAAAAACTGCCGGCAGGAGTCGCCTTTGGTCATTAAGTTTTTAGAAATTGTAGTCTTGATCGGTCAGAAGAGCAATCACGGTCGTGTGCTAAGAGCCCGACCGAAAATTAGGTTGAGCGATTTCAGTCAGTTGTGATTCACCGGGGTTTGCGAACACCTTGGAGAGCACATGGGCTGGACCGAAACCGCTCGTCGCGAGCATGACAGAAGAAGGCTGCGTTACACAAGCGACTGCACCGACCGGGAATGGGCGATCATCGCGCCGCTGCTGGCCCGCACGACCAGGGTGGGCCGCCCGCGCCTGCACCGGGCACGGGATCTGTGGAACGCGATCCAGTACCTTGCCGCGACGGGATGCCAGTGGGCACAACTGCCTCGGGACTTTCCCCCGTTCACCACCGTGCAGTACCATTTCTACCGGATGCGCGACAGCGGCCTGCTCGATGCGATCAACGCGGTACTGGTGGCCGGAGTACGGGTTGCCGAAGGGCGCGAGGCAGAACCGACCGCGGGCATCATCGACAGCCAGTCGGTCAAGACCACCGAAGCGGGTGGGCCGCGCGGCTATGACGCCGGCAAGAAGATCAAGGGCCGCAAGCGCCACATTGCGACCGACACGGCCGGCAACCTCCTCGACGGACTGGTGCTCTCCGCTGACATCCAAGACCGCGACGGCGCACCGGACCTCATCGAACGCTGTCGCGATGCCTATCCGTCCCTGAGCCGCTGCTTCGCCGATGGCGGCTATGCCGGGCAGAAACTGGCCACCGCCATCGCGCATATCGACCGCCTCGTCATCGAGATCGTCCGGCGTTCCGATGCCCACCGCTTCGTCGTCCTGCCCCGGCGCTGGGTCGTCGAGCGCACCATCGCATGGCTCAACCGTTGCCGACGTCTCGCCAAGGACTGGGAGGCGTCCATTGCCTCCGCAGAAGCATGGCTCATCATCGCTTCGATCAGGCGCATGACACGCCGCATCGCTAAACTCGAATTATGAGTCGGGCTCTCAGGCCATCCTGGCCCACCGCCGCCTACGCCGGCTGCGGCATCGCCAATCCTGCGACCGCCGGCGGCGCGCTGGGGGCGTTTTCGTCGACCAGCAGTTTCCAGCCGGTCGGGCCGAGGACTTCAATCGGGCGATACCGCACCTTGTAGGCCATGCGCGCCGATCCTTTTACCCAATAGCCGAGATAGACATAGGGTAGCCCGGCGTCGCGGGCGCGCAGGATGTGGTCCATGATGATGAAGTTGCCGAGGCCCGGCCGGGTGTCGCCCTCGGCGGCGAAGAAGCTGTAGATCATCGACAGGCCGTCGGCCTGACGGTCGGTCAGGCAGGCCCCGACCAGTTTCCCGCGCGCGCCGCCGATCGAGGGTTCGCGGTATTCGAGTATCATCGAATTGACGGGGGAATGCTCGACCATGTCGGCATAATCCTCCTCGTCCATGCCGGCCATGCCGCCGCCGGGATGACGCAGCGCGAGGTAGCGGCGCAGCAGCTGATACTGCTCGTCGGTCGCCCAGGCGCGGCAGGCGGAGACGGTCAGGTCGCCGTGACGCCGCAGCAGCTTGCGCTGCGTCGCGTTGGGGACGAATTCATGGGTGACGACGCGGACCGAGACGCAGGCGGTGCAACCCGAACAGTTCGGGCGATAGGCGACGCCCTGGCTGCGGCGGAAACCGATGCGGCCGAGCGCGTCGTTCAGCTCGATGGCGTGCTGTCCGGTGAGTTCGGTGAAGACCTTGCGCTCCTCGCGACCCGGCAGATAGGGGCACGGTGACGGGCTGGTGACGAAGAAGCGCGGGAAACGAAAGGGCGCGGTCACCGGGGGTTGTCCTCGATCCTGTTGGGGACGAACAGCCGACCCGGACATCGTATATGGACAGTGCGGGCCGGCGTGCAAAGCGGCTTTACCATCAAAATGGGTTAACCCGGCGGCGGTCGTCGTCCAGGTCCGGGACGCACCGCCGCCGTCGGGGTGGATCAGGCCAGTTCGACCGTGCTGACCTCGTACCCCCCGGCGCGGATCGCCAGCACCAGCCGCTCCAGATGGGCGCGATCCCGCGCCTCGCACTCGATGTCGGTGATGAGGCCCTTGGCGGGGAGCGTCGTGAAGACGCGCTGGTGATAGATTTCGATGATGTTGACGCGCTGTTCGTCGAAGATGCGGGCGATGTTGTAGAGCGCGCCCGGCTGATCCTGAAGCCGGATGCGCAAACGCGCCAGCCGGCCGGATCGGGCGAGATCGCGCAGCAGGACGTTGGCGAGCAGCCGCGTGTCGATGTTGCCGCCGCACAGGACGATGCCCACGGTCCGCCCCTCGAACCGCTTGGGGTTGGCGAGCAGCGCGGCGAGGCCGGCGGCCCCGGCCCCCTCGACCACGGTCTTTTCGATCTGGAGCAGCAGGCTGACCGCTTCCTCCAGGCTGCGTTCGGACACCAGCAGGATGTCGTCGACCAGTTCGGATACCATGGACGAGGTGATGCCGCCCGGTTCCTTGACCGCGATCCCCTCGGCCAGCGTATCGCCGGCGCACGGCAGGTCGGTGCCGTTGATCCGGTTGAACATCGACGGGAACAGCTCGGCCTCGACCCCGATCACCTCGATGGGGTGGTCGGCCGCGCGCGCAACGACGCCCATGCCCGAAATCAGCCCGCCGCCGCCGATCGGGGTGATGAGCGTGTCGATCGCCGGCACGTCCTCCAGCATTTCGACCGCGGTCGTGCCTTGCCCGGCGATGACGCGCACGTCGTCGAACGGGTGGACGAAGGTGAAGCCGCACTCCGCCTCCAGCACGCGGGCATGGGCATAGGCCTCGTCGAAGGTTTCGCCGTGCAGCACGACCTTGGCGTGATGGCCCTCGGTCTGGGTGACCTTCACGGTCGGAGTGTTGCGCGGCATGACGATGGTCGCGGGCACGCCGAGCCGGTGCGCGTGATAGGCCAGACCCTGCGCATGGTTGCCGGCCGACGCGGCGATGACGCCCTTCGCCCGCGCTTCGTCCGACAGTTGCAGCAATGTGTTGAGCGCGCCGCGTTCCTTGTAGGCGGCGGTGAACTGGAGATTCTCGAACTTCAGATACACGGTCGCACCGGTCATCTGCGACAGGGTGCGGCTGATGAGCGTCGGCGTCCGCACGATCGAGTCGCGAATGCGCGCGTGCGCGGCCTGTACGTCGGCGATGGTGACGGGAAGGGTTGCGGCCGGTTCGGCGGATAGGGTTGCCATGACGGCGAGGGACTAGACCATCTGGCGCGGCGGGGGAACACGGCTTATGCGCTGGGTCCATGGCCAAACTTGCATTCATCGGGACCGGCGTCATGGGCGCGCCGATGGCGGGGCATCTTGCCGCCGCCGGACATGACGTCACCGTCTATAACCGCACGCGCGCCAAGGCGGCAGCGTGGGCGGACAAATATGGCGGCGCGGTCGCGAATACCCCGGCACAGGCAGCGGCGGGATGCGATGCGGTGTTCACCTGTGTCGGCAATGACGATGACCTGGCGGCGGTGGCGCTGGGGCCGGACGGCGCGTTCACGGTGATGCGGGCGGGGGCGCTGTTCGCGGACCATACGACCGTGTCGGCGGCCATTGCCCGGCGGCTGGCCGAGGAGGGTGCGGCGCGCGACCTGCTGGTCATCGACGCGCCGGTGTCGGGCGGGCAGGCGGGAGCCGAAAAGGGCGCGCTGTCCATCATGTGCGGCGGGTCCGCTGACGCGATGGCGGCCGCGACGCCGCTGATGCAGGCCTATGCCGCGCGCATCGTCCATGTCGGTGCGGCCGGCGCCGGCCAGCAGACCAAGATGTGCAACCAGATCGCGATCGCCGGCGTGGTGCAGGGCGTGGCCGAGGCGTTGCGATTCGCGCAGAAGAGCGACCTCGACCTGGATCGGGTGCTGGAGGCGATTTCGGGTGGTGCTGCGCAAAGCTGGCAGATGGTCAATCGCTGGCCGACGATGGCCCGCGACGAGTTCGATTTCGGGTTTGCCGTGGACTGGATGCGCAAGGATCTGGGGCTGGCGCTGGACGAGGGCGCGCGCATCGGCGCGGACCTGCCGGTGACGGCGCTGGTCGACGGCTTCTATGCCGAGGTGCAGGCGATGGGTGGCGCGCGGCAGGATACGAGCGCGCTGGTGCGGAGGTTGCCGAAGTGAAGGGTGTGCGTGTGGATTCCTCAGTCATCTACCACCCCGGCGAAGGCCGGGGGCCAACCGGGTCCGCGTTGCCAACGAAGGACCGTCTGTCGTCACGATCCCGTTCCCACCTAGGCCCCGGCCTTCGCCGGGGAACTGAAAAGAGTTGGCGGATCACGGCTTCCCTCGTCGCCCTATCCCTCCTCGCCACCCCGGCCTTCGCCGATGCGCTGGTCGACAACGTCACTGGCATCACGCTGGACAAGGACGGGAAGGTCGTCCGCTTCACCGGGCTGCTGATGAGCCTGGATGGCAAGGTCACCAGGCTGTTGTCCGCAAAGGACAAAAGGCCGGACAAACTGGACTGGCGGGCGGACATGAAGGGGCGGGTGCTGATCCCCGGCTTCGTCGATGCGCATGGTCACATCATGGATCTGGGGTTCCGCGCGCTGGAACTCGACCTGTCGGCGGCGAAGTCGCTGGACGAGGCGCTGGCGCGGATCGCGGCCTATGCGGCGGCGAACCCGGACAAGAAATGGATCATGGGCGGCGGCTGGAATCAGGAGGCGTGGGGGTTGGGGCGCTTCCCGACCGCGGCCGAACTGGACCGCGCGGTCCCGGACCGGCCGGTCTGGCTGCAACGCGCCGACGGCCATGCCGCTTGGGCCAACAGCGAGGCGATGCGGATCGCCGGCGTGACGGCAAAGAGCGTGGCCCCGGCGGGCGGGCGGATCGAGAAGGCTGGCGCGCAGCCGTCGGGCGTGTTCGTCGATTCGGCGATGAACCTGGTGCAGGCGGCGGTGCCGAAACCGCTGGCCAAGGACCGCAACGCCGCGTTTCTCAAGGCGCAGCTGATGCTGCTGGAAGACGGCATCACCGCCACCGCTGACATGGGCACGACGCTGGACGACTGGATGACCTATCGCCGGATCGGCGATCTGGGCAATCTGCGCGTGCGGATCATGAGCTATGGCGCGGGTGTCGACACGACGGTGACGATCGGCGGCACCGGGCCGACGCCGTGGCTGTACGGCGACAAGCTGAAGCTGGTCGGCGTGAAGCTGTACAGCGACGGGGCGCTGGGGTCGCGTGGCGCGTGGCTGAAGGCGCCTTACAGCGATGCGCCGGGCCAGTCGGGCGCGGGTTTCATGTCCGACGACGTGATCCGCAACCTGATGAGCCGCGCGTCGATGGACAAGTATCAGGTCGCGGTCCACGCGATCGGCGACAAGGCGAACGCACAGGCGCTGGATGCGATCGACGAGATGTCGGGCACCTACAAGGGCGACCGGCGCTGGCGGATCGAACATGCGCAGATCGTCGATCCCGCCGACCTGCCGCGCTTTTCCAAGCACGGCACCATCGCGTCGATGCAGCCGACCCATGCCACGTCGGACCGGACGATGGCCGAGGCGCGGCTGGGTCCGGTGCGGCTTACCGGGGCCTATGCCTGGGCGACGATGCTCAAGAACGGCGTGCCGCTGGCGTTCGGGTCGGACTATCCGGTCGAGGATCCCAACCCGTTCGCGGGCTGGGCCGCCGCCTTTACGCGGATGGACGCGGCCGGTCAGCCGTTCGGCGGCTGGCGGCCGGAGGAAGCCGTGACGCGCGAACAGGCCTGGGCCGCGTTCACCACCGGCGGTGCCTATGCCGGGTTTGCCGAGAACCAGTTCGGGCGGCTGGCCCCGGGGCAGCTTGCCGACTTCATCATCGTCGACCGCGATCCGACGCTGGCCTCACCCAGCGACCTGCGCGCGACGAAGGTCGAGGAGACGTGGATCGGCGGGCAGAAGGCGTGGGTAAGGAAATAGGGGCAAGCTCGCTTGCGGCGATCATCCGATCCTGACACGCTTGAATCATGCCGATGCTGTTTGTGGAAGCGGATGAACCCCTTCTTGTTTTTCCGTCGATTGAGGTAGCCGAGACCTATCTCGAGGCCGTCGATATTCAAGACAACGTTTATCCCAGAGCTTACGGTCCGGCGGGCGAGATGTATGACATCGTGGCGCGGGGCGATTTGGTGGTCATTGAGCCATCAGCGATGTCCCCCCGGCCGAACGACCTTAAACGGCTCTTGTCGTCGTATCTGGGGTCTGTCGGCGAACCTGTGTCAGGTGATGCCGATTTGGCGACTTTGGTTGCTTCCGTGGAAGCGCATCAAAATGCGTTCTGGGTGGAGCATGATCCGGATGGCGAGCGCTTTTCGAAGCCCATACCGTTGTGGGGATGCATTGCCGTTATCGTCGCCCTGATCGGTATGAGCCTTTTGCTCTGGCGTTTACGATAAGCTATGGCTGACGTGCGCTAGGCTTTGCGGTTTCTCGACGTCGCTCGAAACGAACGGTGGTGGGGGGATTGCGGGGCTGCGCTTGAACCCTTCTTCCGTCATTGCGAGCGCAGCGAAGCAATCCAGGGTCGCGGCAGGACGCACTGGATTGCTTCGCTGGGCTCGCAATGACGGAGCGCCACAAACGAGAAAGGTCGCGGCGCCCCCCGGCACCGCGACCTGATGCCCGGGTGACCGGGACCTCGGTAGCGAAACGTCAGGCGACCTGTACGGCCGGCACCTCGTCGGGATCGCGCAGCACATAGCCGCGGCCCCAGACCGTCTCGATATAATTCTCGCCGTCGCAGGCCATGCTGAGCTTCTTGCGCAGCTTGCAGATGAAGACGTCGATGATCTTCAGTTCCGGCTCGTCCATCCCGCCATACAGGTGGTTGAGAAACATTTCCTTGGTCAGCGTCGTCGCCTTGCGCAGGCTCAGCAGCTCCAGCATCGCATACTCCTTGCCGGTCAGGTGGACGCGCGCGCCGTCGACCTCTACCGTCTTGGCGTCCAGGTTGACCGCCAGCTTGCCGGTGCGGATGACCGACTGGCTGTGGCCCTTGGAGCGGCGGACGACGGCCTGGATGCGCGCGACCAGTTCCTCGCGGTGGAACGGCTTGGTCACATAATCGTCGGCGCCGAAGCCGAACGAACGCACCTTCGAGTCCATTTCGTTGACACCCGACAGGATCAGCACCGGCGTGGAGACGCGCGCGACGCGCAGCTTCTTCAACACGTCGTATCCGTGCATGTCGGGCAGGTTCAGGTCGAGCAGGATGATGTCGTAATCATACAGCTTGCCCAGATCGAGGCCCTCTTCGCCCAGATCGGTCGTGTAGATGTTGAAGCCTTCGCTGGTCAGCATCAGTTCGATGGCCTTGGCCGTCGTCGGCTCGTCTTCGATCAGCAGTACGCGCATCCCGCATTCCCCCGTTCGGCCCGACGGACGGCATAGCCCGCGCCCAACTTGATTCATTAACTACGGAATATCTGAACGCAAAAGGTTAATTCGGGGTTAAGTGGCGGAAATCCGCGGGGTGGCGGCCTCTGCCCGGTCGCGCAGCCGGTCCGCGAGGAAGGCGATCAGCGCCTCGACTCGGGCGGGCCGCAAGGGACTCGGCGGTGTCATCAGGTGCAACGCGATCGGCGCGGGGGCCCAGTCGGCCAGGATTTCGACCAGCGCGCCCGATGCCAGATGCGGGTTGACGATGAAGTCGGGCAGGCGGGCGATGCCAAGCCCGGCGATCAGCGCGGGCACCAGCGCCTCGCCGCTGTTGGCGGTCAGCGGACCCTGCGCCCGCACCGCGACGTCCGCGCCGCCGGGGCCGCGAAACCGCCACGGGCCGGTGACGTTGGAATAGCCGAGCAGCCGGTGCTCGCCCAGTTGCGCCGGGTGGCCCGGGATGCCGTGGGCCGCGAGATAGGCGGGGGCGGCGACGATGAACGCGGCGACCGTGCACAGCCGGCGTGCGCGCAGCGAGCTGTCGGGCAGTTCGGCGATCCTGAGCGCGACATCGAACCCCTCCGCGACGATGTCCACGCGCGCATCGGACAGATGCAGGTCGATCTCGATTCCGGGGTGTAGCGTCAGGAACGCGGCCAGCAGCGGCGCGACATGGATGACGCCGAAGCTCATCGGCGCGGCGAGCCGGACGCGGCCGCTGTGCGCGGTGGCGGCGTCATGCGCGGCTTCCTCCGCCGCGCGCGCCTCGGCCAGGATGCGCGCGGCATGGTCGGCGAGCGGGCGACCGGCCTCGGTCAGCGCGAGCCGGCGCGAGGTGCGATGGAACAGCGACTGGCCCAGATGCGCCTCCAGCCGGGTTACCGCCTTCGACACGGTGGCTTTCGACAGGCCGATCGCGTCGGCGGCACCGCTGAACGAGCGATGTTCGACGACGGCGGCGAAGATTGCCCAGGCTTCGAGATCGGGTAGTCGCATCGGTCCTCCGTCGTCCACCGCAGGCTATATCGGGAAACGATCGGTTTCCAGTGTTTCCATTTACGGCGTGATGGCAATCCCTATCTTGGCGGCAACAGACAGGAGGCTTCGATGACCACCGATACGATTGCAAAACCCGGAATTGACCGCCGCAGCTTCGACAGCCTGGGCCATGCCAATCATGGCTGGCTGGACGCGCGGCACCATTTCTCGTTCGCCAATTATTACGATCCGTCGCGGATGGGCTGGGGTGCGATCCGGGTGTGGAACGACGACGCGATCGCCGCGAACGCTGGCTTCCCGCCGCACCCGCACAGCGACATGGAGATCATCACCTATGTCCGGTCGGGCGCGATCACCCATAAGGACTCGCTGGGAAACACCGGGCGGACCGGCGCTGGCGACGTGCAGGTGATGAGCGCCGGATCGGGTGTGCGCCACGCCGAATATAATCTGGAGCCGGTCGAGACGACGCTGTTCCAGATCTGGATCGAGCCAAGCCGCAAGGGCGGATCGCCCAGCTGGGGGGCCAAGCCGTTCCCGAAGGGCGAACGGTCGGGCCAGTTCGTGGTGCTGGCCAGCGGCTTTGCCGATGACGGCGACGCGCTGCCGATCCGCGCCGATGCGCGGGTGATGGGGGCGACGCTGAAAGCCGGCGAGAGCGTGACGCACAGCGTCGGCGAGGGGCGGCATGCCTATCTGGTGCCGGCGGTCGGGCGGATCACGATCGACGGTCAGGCGTTCGAGCCTCGCGACGGCGCGGCGCTGTCGGGCGGGCGGACGGTGACGATCACCGCCACCGACGACGCCGAGATCGTGCTTGTCGACGCCGCGTAATCATTTTCCTGCCTTCCGCTGCGTGCGGTGGGCCAATCAAGGGCATATGCGATGACCAAGGTTCTGGTGCTTTATTACTCGTCCTACGGCCATATCGAGGCGATGGCCGCTGCGGTGGCCGAGGGCGCGCGTGCCGGCGGTGCGGAGGTCGATATCCGCCGCGTCGCTGAAACCGCGCCGGCTGAGGTCGTCAAGTCGGCCGGGTTCAAGACCGACACCGCGCATCCCGAGATCGAGGGGCCGAAGGCGCTGGAGGCGTATGACGCGATCATCGTCGGCGCGCCGACCCGGTTCGGGCGGATGCCATCGCAGATGGCGGCGTTCTGGGACACGACCGGCGGGCAGTGGTTCAGCGGCGCGCTGGTCGGCAAGGTCGGTGGTGCCTTTACCTCGACCGCCAGCCAGCATGGCGGGCAGGAAACGACGCTGTTCTCGATCCTGACCAACCTGCTGCATCACGGCATGACGATCGTCGGGCTGGACTACGGGTTCCAGGGCCAGATGGGGCTGGACGAGATCAAGGGCGGCTCGCCCTATGGCGCGACGACTTTGGCCGATGGCGATGGCAGCCGGATGCCGAGCGCGGTCGAGCTGGACGGCGCACGGTATCAGGGCAAGCGGATCGCGGAGACGGCCGCGAAGCTGGCCGGCTGAACATGGGCGTCGTCCCTGCCGTGCCGGATGGTATGGTGGGGGCGACGGGTGGCCCGGCGGGGACTACTCTGACGCCGTTAGTCCCTGCGTTCCCCCCCGCGAAGGCGCAGGGGCAGGACCAGAAGTATTGCAAGCTGTTGCTTTGCTTGACCCTGGATTCTCGCCTTTGCGGGGAAAGGATGGCAGCTTGCAATGCGTGGACCTTCCAAAGCGTCAGGTCTGGCGAGCCATTATTGACGTTTACCGAACTGTTCCCCGGACTTCGCCGGGGAACAGAAGGGATCGTCAACGTGACCGCACCCCGTCACATCTTCGGCGGGCAGACCTGACCGCTGGGATCGGTCGCGAGGCGCAGGTCCGATACCGACAGGGTGAACGGGGCGCTCGCCGTCAGTGCGAACGGGCTGTTCACCTTGGTCACGTCCAGCCCCGCTTCGCGGAAGCACTTCAGCGGTACGCGGACGGTCTTCCATTTGCCGACGTCGCCGGCGAACAGGCTGGTCGCGTCGAGCGTCGTCGCGCCGCCTGGACCGGCCATTGCCATGGCGACCTTGCCCGTTGGGGCGGTATCGACGCGGTAGGTGATCTGCAACAGCACCTCGGCGTTGGTCTCGCGACCAAGGTCCAGCAGCGGACCGCCGATGCGGACGGTCGATGCAGCCCCTGCCGGCCAGGTTAGCTTGACCGCGCCCTCCTGCGTCGTCGCGCTGTCGACCGGCGCGCGCGTCACCTTGCTGTCGGTCGCGAAGGCGAACGGGGCGGGCACCTTGCCGCGCGAGAAGAACAGGCTGGTGTTGGCCAGGCTCGCGTCCACGCCGGAGACTTCGCCCAGCGTGGGCACGGTGCCACCCTTGGCATAGGACAGGCCGTAGCCGAGCGGGAACAGCGGGTCGTAACCGGTCTTGCCCTTGTTCAGCGTGAACTGGCCGGCGGTCTTGGGCCAGCTGAACGACAGCGTACCGGTGAAGTCGCGGCGCGGCTTGCCGGTCGCATCGCCGACCAACACGTCGGCGATGCCCGCGCCCTCGCTGCCCGGCAGCCAGGCGGCGACGAACGCATCCGACTGGTTCAGCTCGGGGTTTACCCAGAGCGGACGACCCGACAGGAAGACGGAGACGACCGGCACGCCCTTGGCCTTCAGCCCCTTGAGCATGGCGAGTGCTTCCTTGTCGCCCGGCTGGAACTCCAGCGTGCGGATGTCGCCGCGCATTTCGGCGTAAGGCTGCTCGCCGAAGACCACGACCGCGACGTCGGGCTTCTTCGTGAAGCTGCCGTCCGCGCTCAGTGTCGCGGTGCCACCACCGGCCTTCACCGCATTTGCGATGCCGGCATAGATCGACGTCGCGCCGGGGAACATGTCGGGGGTGTTGCCGTCACCCTGCCAGCTGAGCGTCCAGCCGCCCGACTGGGTGGCGACGTCGTCGGCCGCGGACCCGGCGACCAGGATGTTGGCGCTGGCCTTCAGCGGCAGGACGCCGGTGTTCTTCAGCAGCACGAGGCTCTTGGCGACGGCCTCGCGCGCGATCGCGCGGTGATCGGGGCTGCCGAGCAGGTCGAACTTGCCGGCGAGCGGGCGTGCCGGGTCGAACAGGCCCAGCTTGGCCTTCACGCGCAGGATGCGGCGGACCGCGTCGTCGACGCGCGCCATCGGGATCGTGCCCGCCTTCACCTGCGCCAGCGTGTTGTCGAACAGGCCCTTCCAGCCGTCCGGCGCCATCGCCATGTCGAGGCCGGCGTTGAACGTCTGCGCGCAATTGTCCTTGGTGCAGCCCGCGACCTGCGCGTGGCCGTTCCAGTCGCCGATGACGAAGCCGTCAAAGCCCATCTTGCCCTTCAGCACGTCGGTCAGCAGCGATTTGTTGCCGTGCATCTTCTGGCCGTACCAGCTGTTGTACGACGCCATGATGGTCATCGTGCCGGCGTTGATGGCGGCGGGGTAACCGGCGTTGTGGATCGCGACCAGCTCGCTTTCGGGGATCTGGTCGTCGCCCTGGTCGACGCCGTCCTTGGTGCCACCGTCGCCGAGGAAATGCTTGGCGCTGGCCGCGACATGGCCGTCCTGGATGCGGCTGCTGCCGGGCTTGCCCTGCAGCCCCTCGATCATCACGCCGGCATAGGAGCGGACGATCGACGGATCCTCCGAATACCCCTCATAGGCGCGGCCCCAGCGGTCGTCCTGCGGCACGGCGATGGTCGGGCCGAACGCCCAGTCCCACCCGGTCGCGGCCAGCTCGACGGCGGTCGCTTGGCCGATCTTGCGGATCAACGCTGGGTCGCGCATCGCGCCAAGGCCGATATTGTGCGGGAACAGCGTCGCGCCGATAACATTGTTGTTGCCGTGCACCGCGTCGATGCCGAACATCAGCGGGATCACGGTGTGGCCGCTGCGCTTTTCATTGGCGACCGCGCCGAACGCGTTGGCGGTGTTCAGCCAGGCGGTCGGCCCGGTGCGGTCGGGCGCGCCGATCGGCGGGGTCGAGCCACCGACGAGGATGCTGCCCAGCGGATAGCGGCGCAGTTCCTCCGGCTTGATCGAACCGACATCGGCCTGGATCATCTGGCCGATCTTTTCCTCCAGCGTCATCCGCTTCATCAGGTCGGTGACGAAAGCCTCCGTCTTCGCATCGACCAGACCCTGGCTCTTGGCGGCGGGCCACAGGGCGGGATGCGCGACACTGGCGGACGGATCGGCGGCGGGAGCGGGGGCGGTCTGGGCGAACGCGGGGGTCATCGCGACCAATGCGGTGGCGAGCAGGCCTGCCCGAAGTTTCGTGACGTTCATGAATGATCCTCCCGAACCGCGATTCCGATCGCGATCAATTGTTATTCAATTTTCTTTAACTGGTTTAACGACATCGCGGCCGGGATGGAAGGGGGCAGGCGGCTCAGCGCCAGCCGGCATCCACGAAATATTCGTGCGCGGTGCACATCCGCGCGTCGTCCGACGCCAGGAACAGGACCAGCGCGGCAACGTCGTCGGGCAACACGCGTGCCTTCAGGCATTGCGCGGCCAGCATCCGGTTCGTTTCCGCGTCGTCATGCCACAACGCATCCTGACGCGGAGTCTTGATGCCACCGGGGACGACGGTCGCCACGCGGATATTGTCACCGCCCAGATCGCGCGCCAGCGCGCGGGTCATCCCCTCGATCCCGGCCTTGGCGGTCTGGTACAGCGCGATGTCGGGCAGCGCGAGGTGCCAGCTGATCGACCCCAGGTTCAGGATGACGCCGCCGCCCGCCGCCTTCATCGACGGCGCGACCGCCTGTGCGGCAAAGAACAGGTGGCGCAGGTTGACCGCCATCCGGTCGTCCCAATAGGCCGGCGTCACGGTGCCGACCTCGTGCCGGTCGTCGTTCGCCGCGTTGTTGACCAGCACGTCGATACCGCCGCTCTCCGCCTCGAACCCGGCGATCGTCGCGTGAAGCGCGTCGATGTCGCGCAGGTCGCAACGCGCGAAGCGCGGCGCATGGGCGGCACCCGGCGTCAGCCGTTCGACCAGCGCCTCCGACGCCTCGACCGCGACGTCGATGAACGAGACGCGCGCGCCTTGCGCGACGAAGCCGGTCACCAGCGCCTCGCCGATGCCGCTGCCGCCGCCGGACACAAGGACATGCTTGCCGGCAAGACTGGGATAGCGCGCGCGCTGATCGGCGGGCACGGTCTTTGGCGCGATGATGTCGGTCATGGTCGTTCCGTTCACAGCAGGCCGCGGCCGGCAAGATTGCGCATCAACGCGCCCAGCCCGAAGGTCCAGGGCGCGGCATCGGCCGACGTCGTCACCCGGTTGATGAGATAGCCGAGGCGCGGGGTCGCGATCCGCACCGTGTCGCCGACCTTGTGGGTGAAGCCGCGTCCCGGATCGTCGCGGTCCTGCGTCGGCGCAAACATCGTGCCCGTGAACAGGACGAAACCGTCGGGATATTGGTGTTGGCTCATCGTCTGTGTGACCAGCGCCTCGGGATCGCGGCTGATCTCGCGCATCGACGACGCCCCCTCCAGCGCATAGCCCTCCGGCCCCTCGATACGGAGCGAGACGACCGCGTCGCGGATGTCGTCCAGCGTGAAATGCCCGTCGAAAAGCCGCACGAACGCGTGGAGCGAGCAGGACGCGTTATTGTCCTTCGCCTTGCCGAGCAGCAGCGCCGACCGCCCCTCGAAATCGCGCAGATTGACGTCGTTGCCCAGCGCCGCGCCGACGATCTTGCCCCGACTGTCGACCAGCAGGACGACTTCGGGTTCCGGGTTGTTCCACGTCGAATCCGACCGGATGCCGATCTCCGCGCCCCAGCCGACGGTCGACAGGCAGGGGGCCTTGGTGAAGACCTCCGCATCCGGGCCGATCGCGACCTCCAGATATTGCGACCACATGTCGTCCTCGATCAGCGCCGCCTTCAGCGCGGCGGCCTCGGGCGAACCGGGGACGACGCTGCGGATGCTGCCGCCGATCCGCTGTTCCAGACGGGCACGGACACCGGCCGCCGCATCGGCGTCGCCGCGCGCGCGTTCCTCGATCACCCGTTCCAGCGCGGAGACGGCGAAGGTGACACCCGCCGCCTTCACGCATTGCAGGTCGATGGGCGACAACAGTCTGGGGCCGTCGCCTGTGACGACAAGGCCAAGATCGGCCAGCGGCCCCAGATCGCGGCCGGCGGCGGGGTCGAACGACCCGCTTTCGATCAGGTCGGCGACGGTCGGTGCGACCCGGCTCATGTCGTACGCGCGACCGTGCTTCACCAGGATCGGCGTGGGGCCGTCGCCCGCATCGAGCCGGCCGACGAAGGTCGCCTGCTCCCAGTCGGATCCCAGCGCATCGGCCGGATCGAACGTAAAGTCCGCCATGTCCATCCTCATCCTCTTGTTAGCGCTATCAGTGTCGGGCGCCTCCAGGGATGTCAAGATGGCGGGTCGGTGACCGGGGCCGCGTCGGCATAGCGACGGGCGATAACCGCGCAGGCGATCAGCTGGATCTGGTGGAACAGCATGACCGGCAGCAGGATCGCGCCGACCTGCGCCGCCGGGAACAGGACGCCCGCCATCGGCACGCCGGACGCGAGGCTCTTCTTCGACCCACAGAACAGCAGAACGATGGCGTCCGCGCGCGGCAGCGCCATCGCCCGGCCCAGCATCACCGTCGCGCCCAGTATGACGGCCAGCAGCGCGCAGCAAAGCAGCGCGATCGTCGCCAGGTCGAAAGGCGACAGCGTCTGCCACAGCCCGCCGACCACCGCCGCGCCGAACGCGGAGTAGACGACCAGCAGGATCGAGCCGCGATCGACAACGGTCAGCAATCGTTTCTGCCGGGTGACGAACGCCCCGATCCAGGGGCGCAACAGATGGCCTGCGACGAACGGCAGCAGCAACTGTCCGACGATCGTCCATACCGAATCGAGCGACACGCCTCCGGTCGCGTGCATCAGCAGCGCGACGAGCGCGGGCGTGACCACGATGCCGAGCAGGTTGGAAAAGGACGCGCTGCACACCGCCGCCGCGACATTGCCGCGCGCGATGGCGGTGAACGCGATCGACGACTGCACGGTCGACGGCAGCAGGGTCAGGAACAGCAGGCCCATCGCGATCGGCGGGGACAGGATCGACCACTGGCTCAGCGCCAGCCCGAGCAGCGGGAACAGCCCGAACGTCACCGCCAGCACCACCAGATGCAGCCGCCACGCGCGCAGGCCGGATACGATTGCGTCGCGCGACAGCCTGGCGCCGTGCAGGAAGAACAGTGCGACAATGCCGGCGTCGGCGATGATCGCCACCGCATCCGCAAATCCGCCGCGCGCCGGCAACAGGCTGGCAAGCGCGACGGTGCCGAGCAGCATCAGGATGAACGGCTCGAAGACCGACAGGATACGCGCCAGCATCGGGCCGGTCCTGTGATCGTTAGGCCCTGGCCTCGGCGCTTTGCGGCACCGCGTTCAGCGCGTCGATGAACAGTTCGCACCACCACATCACGTCTTCGCGACGGACATTGTCGATCAGCTTTTCCCAGCGGCGGATGCGTTCCTCACGCGGCATGGCGAGGGCGGTGGCGATGGCGTCGGACATTTCCTCCGCGCTGTACGGATTGACCAGCACCGCGTCGGTCAGCTGCTCGGCGGCCCCGGCGAACTTCGACAGGATCAGCACGCCGGGGTCGTTCGGATCCTGCGCCGCGACATATTCCTTGGCGACCAGGTTCATCCCGTCGCGAAGCGGCGTGACCAGTCCGATGCGGGCGGCGCGGTAGATGCCGGCCAGCATGTCGCGCGGATATCCCTTGTTCACATAGCGGATCGGCACCCAGTCCATATCGGCATATTCGCCGTTGATGCGGCCCGACAGCGAATCCAGCGTCGCGCGGATCTCGCGATAGGTATCGACCTTCTCGCGGCTCGGCGGCGCGATCTGCAGCAGGTAGACAAGGCCGCTGCGCTCCGGATGGCTGGCGAGGAAGCGTTCGTAGCCCAGAAACCGTTCGGGCAACCCCTTGGAATAATCGAGCCGGTCGACGCCGACGATCAGACTGCGGCCGGTAGCGCTCATCCACATGCGTTCGCAGGCGTGGCGCGCGGTGGTGCTTTGGGCGGCCTTTTCAAACGAGGCGGTTTCGATGCCGATCGGGGCGGCGATCGCGCGGATGGTACGGTCGCCGACCGTCACCATGCCATTGTCGCCCAGCGTGCCGCCAAGCTCTCCCGTGACATAGGACAGGAAGCTGTCGAGCCAGTCGTGCGTCTGGAACCCGACCACGTCATAGGCGAACAGCGATTCGACCAGTTCGCGGTGATTGGGCAACGACGTCAGCAGTCGCATCGGCGGCCACGGGATGTGCAGGAAAAAGCCCATCCGGTTGGTCATGCCGCGCGCGCGCATTTCGGCACCCAGCGGGATGAGGTGATAATCGTGGACCCAGACGATATCGTCCGGCTCGACCAGCGGCGCGACGGTGTCGGCGAAGCGCGCGTTGACGCGGACATAGCCCGCTTTGAAGTCACGCTCGAACTCGGTCAGGTCGATGCGGTAATGGAACAGCGGCCACAGCGTCCGGTTGGCGAAGCCGTTGTAATATTCGTCGAAATCCTGTTCCTCCAGGTCGACGGTCGCGGTGGTCACACCGCCACCCTGCTGAAAATTGATGTGGCCGGTGAATTTCTCGGTCGTCTCGCCCGACCAGCCGAACCAGATCCCGCCCTTTTCCTTCAACGCCGCCAGCAACGCGACGGCAAGGCCGCCCTGATTGGCGTTGGGGTCGTTGCTGGGTGGCTGGACCCGGTTCGAAACAACGATCAGTCGGCTCATCGCACGGCGCTCCATGGGCGGCTCAGCAGGACGGCACAGTTAATCAACCCGACCAGTGAATAGGTTTGCGGATAATTGCCCCACAACTCGCCGGTCGCGGGGTCGATGTCTTCGGACAGCAGGCCGGCCGGGGTCCGGCGCGCGACCATCTCGTCAAACAGCGCGCGGGCATCGGCATCGCGGCCGGTGACGTGCAGCGCCTCGATCAGCCAGAAGGTACACACGTTGAACGCGGTGTGCGGCAGGCCGAAATCGTCCTCGGTCGCATAGCGCAACATGTGGCTGCCCCGGCGCAGGCCCTCCTCGACCGCGTACAACGTGCCGCGGAACCGGACGTCGTCAGGCGACAGGAACCGCAGGTCGAGCAACTGGATCAGGCTGGCGTCGAGGTCGTCGCCGCCGAAGGTCGCGGAAATGCGGTGGGTGTCGCCGCGCCACGCTTCCTTCTCGATCCGGCTACGCATCGTGTCGGCGCGGTCCTGCCAGAACGCCCGGCGATCCTCCAGCTTCAGCGCGACCGCAGCATTGGCGAGCCGGTCGCACGCGGCCCAGCACATCGCCGCCGAATAGGTGTGGACATGCGCCTTGGTGCGCAGCTCCCACAGGCCCGCGTCGGGCTTGTCATAGACGGTCCACGCCAGCTCGCCGACCTTTTCCAGCGACCGGAAATCCTCCTCGCCCGCCATGCGGTACAGCCGCTGGTCGAAGAACGCCTGCGCGTTGGACAGGACGATCTGGCCATAGGCGTCGTGCTGGATCTGCTCATAGGCCTGGTTGCCGACGCGGACCGGACCCATCCCGCGATAGCCAGGCAGGCCGGTTTCGATCCGTTCGGTCAACACCGCCTCGCCGCCGACGCCGTACAGCGGCTGGATATGCCCGCCCTTGGCCGCGTCGACGATGTTGCGCAGATATTCGAGATACCCCTCCAGCACGTCGAGCGCGCCGAGCCGGTTCAGCGCCTGCACCGTGTAATAGGCGTCGCGGATCCAGCAATACCGGTAATCCCAGTTGCGCTCAGACCCCTCATGTTCGGGCAGCGAGGTCGTCAGCGCCGCGACGATCGCGCCGGTTTCCTCATGCTGGCACAGCTTCAGCGTGATCGCCGCGCGAATGACCACGTCCTGCCATTCCAGCGGGGTGGCAAGGCCGCGCACCCAGTCGCGCCATTCTGCAATGGTGCGGTCGAGCATGATCCGTGTCGCTTCGCCGATGACGCCGGTGAAGCTCTCGTCCGGCCCGAGGAAGAAGTGGAGGGGCCGTTCGAGGCGGAACCAATCGCCCTCCTGCACGCGGCCGACCGGCGCGTCGGTGGTCAGGCGCAGCACCTGATCCTGCATGATGTAGCGGACGTGGTTCGACCCCGCCGTCTGCGGCGCGGGCGTGCCCCAGTTGGTCGCAACGCGCAGGGCCACGCGGATGCGCGGCGACCCCGCCACCGGCTTGACGATGCGGATGAAGGTGGTGGGGCGATAGGTCCGCCCCTCGCGCACGAAGCGCGGGCAGAAATCGGTCACCTCGACCGCGTTGCCCTGTGCGTCCTCGTGCCGGGTGACGAGGATCGGGGTGTTACGCAGATAGGACTGGGTCGTGGTCGTCGCGCCCTCAAGCTCGATCGCCCAATAGCCCGTCTCGCTATTTTCGCCGCCGAGCAGCGCGCAGAACGCCGGGTCGCCATCGACGCGCGGTACGCAGCCCCAGACGAAGCGGCCGGTCGAATCGACCAGGGCGGACACCTGGCAATTGCCGATCGGCCAAAGGTTCATGTCGGCGGTCATGCGCTGTGCTCCAGACTGTTCATCAACCAGCGCCGCACATCGGCGACGCCGTCGAGGCGCGCGGTGGCGGCGGTGTCGCGGGGCGGACCGACCAGGATGCCGGTACCGCCAAGCGCGGCGACGGCGACAAACCCGTCCTCGTCGGTCAGGTCGTCGCCAAGGAAAACCGGCACGGTGCCGGCAAACGGAGGGGCGGCCATCAGTGCCGCGATCGCGCGGCCCTTGTCGCCGGGCGCGCGCAGTTCGACCATCATCTTGCCGTGCTGCACGACGAGATCAAGACTTGCCGCCAACCCCTCCGCCAAGGCCCGCGCCGCGCCTTCGTGACCGGGCGACTGGCGATAATGCAGCGCGGTGCCAAGGCTCTTGTCCTCGACCACCAGATGCGGGTCGCGATTGGCGAAGCCCCGGAACGCGGCGCTGGCCGCATCGAGCGCGGGCGGACGCTGCGGCGTGTCGTGGCTCGCCGACACACGCTGTTCGGCCCCGTGGCTGCCGGCGACTGGCAGGTCGGGCATCCCGAGCAGCGCGTCGATCTGGGCGATCGAGCGACCCGTCACGATAGCGACGCGGCCACCCAGCATGACCGGCAAGGCGGCCAGCAAACCGTTGAGCTCGGCGTCGACGACGACACCGTCCGGGGTTTCGGCCAGTTCGACCAGCGTCCCGTCAAAGTCGAGGAACAGGCTGGCACCGGGGTCAAGTAGTGGCGGCGCGCTGGTGGGCGAACGAGGGGCGGTGCCGCGTCGGGCGGGTTCATGAAGGCTGGCTGACATCGTTTCGTGAACACATCGACCGCCGGTTGCGTTCCGCTGCACCGCAAAAGAAGCGCCCGACGACGCGGTTCAGCGGATGGGCGGCAGGTCCAGCATAGCCATGTTCGCGCGCTCGGCCTCGGTCTGCAACAGCGCGGGATCAAGCGTGGCGTCGGCCACGAGGTCATCGGTCACGACCACCGTGGTGCCGACATTGGTGATCGCGAACAGGTTGCGCGCAAAGCTGATCGGCAGGCGGATGCAGCCGTGGGAGTCGGGGAAGCCCGGATTGCGCCCGGCATGCAGGGCGATCCCGTCCCAGGTCAGGCGCTGCATGAACGGCATCGGCGCGTCATTGTACAGGTTGGACCGATGATCGCGATTCTTCTGCAGGATGGGATAGATGCCGACCGGCGTTTCCTTGCCGTCCATGCCGGTCGATACCGTGGTCGCCGCAACCAGCGCCTTGCCGCGATAGACATAGGCGCGCTGCAGCGGCAGGCTGATGACGATGGTGACGGGTTCGGCGGTGGCCGGATCGCTCCAGACGAACTTGCCGGGTTCCAGCATGGCGGCGGATTCGACCAGGGCGACGGCGCTGGCCGGGGCGATATCCTCGGCGGCGGCGGGCATCGCCACGGCCATCGCGGCGAAAAGTCCGATCCCCAAACCCGTCATCGCGCGGAACATCGCCTGTCTCCAATGGCTTGCCGGCGCTTCTGCTCGGCGTTCAGGCTGGCGATGTGCCAGTCTTTCTTTGCGGTCCATAACGCGCGACCCGGCCGCTGGTGCCGTGCGCGAAATCCCGATTTGGTATTCAAAGCGCGCCGAACCGGCCTGAGTCCGGGGCAAGTTGTGGCAACCCTTACGGAAAACGCTAACGATTTTTGCTATATCCATGGGCATGCGGGATCTGGGGTATTCGATGATCGAACACGATAATTCGCTGCGCTCGCGGCGTGCGATGTTGAAAAATGGTCTGGTGCTGGCCGGCGCCTTGTCGGTGCCAAGCGCGGTGTCCGCCGCCAACCGGCTGACCGGCCGTGACCTGCAACCGATGAGCCAGCCGCCGTTGCCGCGCCGGTCGGTTGCCGCCACGCCGACATCGCCGCGCGTCGTCCGGCCGGAATTGATGCGCAAGGCGATGGCCGCGCTGAACCGTGCCGGATCGCACGGCGTCCGCCGTGACCGGATGGCGATTGTCGACTTCGCCGCATCGTCCTCCGAACCGCGTCTGCATCTGATTGATCTGGCCAGCGGGCGCAGCACGTCGTTGCTGGTCACGCATGGCAGCGGGTCGGATCCCGCGCACACCGGCTGGCTGCAGCGGTTCTCGAACCGGGAGGGGTCCAATGCCTCGTCGGAGGGGGCTTTCCTGACGTCCGATTATTATGTCGGCAAGCATGGCCGGTCGCAGCGGCTGATCGGCCTCGACAGCACGAACTGCAACGCGCTGGACCGGGCGATCGTCGTCCATTCGGCGTGGTATGCGAACCGTGACATGATCGCGACGCGCGGGATGCTGGGCCGCAGCCAAGGCTGTTTCGCGGTCGGCGAGCGCGATCTGGATACGGTGTTCGCAAAGCTCGGGCCGGACCGGCTGATCTTCGCCGCCAAGGCCTGACGGGCCGGGGGCAACCCGCCTGACGCCTGCATCACCCCGACCTCTGCCGGGGTGGTACGTCTGGGGGAGTGTAACGATCATGCCGCCAACGACTTGCAACCGGTAAGGTATCGAAGGCGAGCTGTGCGGGTTCGTCGTTAGGCCAACCCAAGCCGACGCCCAAGTCGCCGGACACCGCCGACCAGTCCCGACGCGGCGAGTTCGCCGAAACCGATACCGCCCTGCTTCCGCCGGCCGAACGGGATTTTAACAACATCCGCCAGCCCGAGCGCCCCCGAGCGTAACGCGGTACGCTGAATACGCGCCCAGCGTCTGGCGGTTTCCCGGTCGATCAGCGCCACATCCGCCGGCGTACAGGCACGTCCGGCGAAAAAGGTCGCCTGCGCCGCCGCCAGCGCCGCCGCCAGCGCGCCCAGCGTCGCCCGGTCGCCAACCGGCTTACCCATCATCAGATGCTCGACGAACAGCGTGGCAACCTGCTCCGCCATGTCGCCGAACGCCGGCCGGTGCACGTCGGTCAGGACCATGATCGCGCTGACCCGCATCCTGTCGGCAAAGCGTTTCGACACGCCGCCGGGGTGCTGGCGATACTGGACGAGCACGTCGTCGAGGCGGGCGATCGGCCCGACCGGCAGCAGGCGGTGATAGAGGTCGAAATCCTCGGCATAGAGCCGCTCGTGCCGGCTGAACGGATCCAGCGCGCGAGCCGCGTCGCCGCGTATCATGACGGTCGACCACGCGAGCGGGTTTTCGATGTGCAGCAGCCAGCCGATCAGGGCCGGGCTGGTCGTGACCGGATAGCTGGAGCGCGACACGACGCCGTCGCACAGGAAGGCGACGTTGGTCGCGACCAGCGGACAGGCCGGGTTGGCATCGAGCCACGCCACCTGCGCCGCCAGCCGGTCGGGATGGCACAGGTCGTCATGATCCAGCCCGGCGATATAGCGCCCCCGCGCCTGCGCCACGCCGTGATTGCGCGCCTTGACCGGGCCACCATTTGCCGGCGTCTGGATGACGCGGATGCGCGGATCGGGCCATGCGCGCGCGACCGCCAGCGTGTCGTCGGTCGAATGGTCGTCAACGACGATGACCTCGAAATCGGTGAAGGTCTGCGCCTGCAACGACGCCAGCGTCGCGCCGATCAGCGTCGCGCCGTTATAGGCGGGCATGACCACGCTGACGGTCGGGGCGGCGGTCGTGGCGGCGTCCGGGGCGACAGGATCGGTCATGCGACCGCGCGTACACCGTCGCGCAGCACCTGGTCGACGATCATCTGGCCGACATCGTTCTGCCAGAGCCACAGGCCGTTGGCCTGCCCCGAAAAACTCGCCTCGCCGCCAAGATTGCCCCATGGCACGAAGCCGGCGGCCAGACCGATGCCGTACAGGCCGGGCAGGGGGGTGTCGCTGGCGTCCAGCACGCGGCAATGCCGGTCGACCATCGGCCGCCCGTCCTGCGCGGCCAGCGGGATCGGCGTGCCGTCCGGCATCGCCAGCGGCAGCGCGTACGGACGATAGCCAAGGGCCGCGATCACGAGGTCCGCATTGGCGATGCGGTCGCGCGCGCGCCGATCGTCATCGCCGGTGATGCGGTGCAGGGCCACGCGCGGATCGGGCGCGCGCCCGTCGATGCCGAGCATCCGCACGACCAGGTCGCGCGCCTCCAGCCGGAACCCGGCGAGGCGATAGACGAAGCCCGATACGGGGCAGATATCGTCGGGGCCGAAATCGGTAAACCCCTCCGCGTACGCCGCCGCCACCGAATGATAGAAGGGGCGCAAGGGGCGGCGATGCAGCAGGGTGATCGCGCCCGCGCCCAGCGGCAGGGCGGGGCGGCCCTTCAGCAACAGCGCCAGCGTGGTCAGCGCGCTGGTCGATCCGCCCACGACCGCGATTCGCGGCGCGCGATGTTTCGACAGCAGGTCGGCGACCATCTCGAACCCGCCGACGGTCAGCACCGAATCGGACTGGATCAGCCGGTCGGCGGCGAGATCGGCGAGCTTCGCGCCCGCGACCATCTGCGTCGCGAGCCGGTCGATCGGCTGATGCCCGCCGGTCGCGATGACGACCGACCGGGTCGGCTGGTCGAAGGTCGCGCCATCGGACAGCCGCTTCATCTGCACCGTCCACAGGTCCGCGCCGATCCGCGTCGCGCCCAGCGCCTCATGACCCGTCAGCACCGCGCCGCCGTTATCGCGGACGATATCGGCCAGCCGGTCGCCGGTCGCGCGCAGCAGTGGCCCGACCTCGACCAGTGGTACGCCAAGCTGGTCGGCATGGCTCATCACCACCCGCGCGGCGGGACCATCGGCCAGTGCGGCCAGTTGTGGGTACGGATTGTCCTTCACCGCGGTCAGGAAGGTTTGCGCGGTCGAATCCGAGGTGATGGCGTAGCGCCCCAGCCGTCCGCCACCGACGACCGCGTCCCGTTCGACCATCACCAGGCCGCTGGCCGCCAGCGCGCCCAGTTGCCCGCGCTTGGTCGCCGACGTCAGCATCGCGGTGGCGGCCGGACCACCGCCGACGACCACGACCGAGGCGATGGCCGGCGTCTGGCTACGCGGCTGGGCCGCCACCGCCGTCCGCGTCGTGGCGACCGCGCGGCGCAGCGTGTCGGCGATCCGCGCGACGTCCGCCACGTCCATCGCATCGGTGATCGGCAGCGACAGCATCCGCGCGGCGACCGCGTCGGCGACCGGCGTCGCCTCGATCGTCGCGGTCGCGTGGAACCAGGGCTGCTCGCCCAGATGCGGGCTGAAATACTGACCGCAGCCGATACCCTCGGCCGCCAGCGCGGCGATGACCGCGTCGCGGCGATGCGCGGCGTCGGCGGGCAGCAGGACCGGCATGAACTGCATCGTCCGGCGCATGCCTGCCACGCACTGCATCTGGAACCCGTCCAGCCGCGCACGATAGGCGGCCTCCAGCGTCGCGCGGTGGTCGCACAGGCCGCCGATCGCGCGCAGCTTGGCGCGGGCCGCCACCGCCAGCACCTCGGGCAATTTCGCGTTGATGCCGGGCAGGGTGGCGCTGCGGCCGGACTCGAATCCGAAATTGCCCATCGCGCGCAGCGTCGCGATCAGATGTGTGTCGCCGCTGTGGATCAGCCCGCCCTCGGCCACGGAGAACGGCTTGGTGGCGTGCAGCGAATGGACGATCGCGAAGGGGGCATCCGCGCCGAACCCGTGGCCGGCGGCATCGATCGTACCCAGCGACGACGCGGCGTCGATCACCACGCCGACCGCGTAGCGCCGTTGCAGCCAGGCATAGCGGTCCAGGTCGATCGCGTTGCCGAAGGTAGCATAGGGCACGATACAGCCGATCCGGCTGCCGTGCAGCGCCAGCAGCCGTTCCTCCTCCGCCGGGGCCGCCGCCCAGTCGTCGGGGTCGATGTCGCAGATCAGCGGCGTCAGCCCTGCCCAGGTTGCGGCCTGCGCAGTCGCCGCAAAGGTCAGCGCGGGCATCAGCGCATAGCTGCCCGGCGCGGGGTTCAGGCCGGCGGCATGGCGTATGGCGACGATCAGCCCCAGCGTGGCGTTGGCGACGGCCAGGCTGGCCCCGCAACCGCCGAACAGCTGGTCGGTGACGTCGCGCTCGAACGCGCGTACCTCCGGCCCGTTGTTGCTGTACACGCCCGACGCCTCGACCCGCCGCAGGTCGGCGACAAGGTCGCTGAGGCGCGGTGGGTTGGGAGCGATCAGGGGCAAGGGCTTCATCGCGCGTCGGCTCGCTTCGTTGATACGGTGCCGATACGGTTACGCTTCCGGCTCCTAAGAACCGGTTACGGGGTCCTTCAGCAGATAGACGGCATAGTCCTCGTCGGTCCGGGCGGGGCGTAACACCGCGATCCGCGTCGTCGCGTCCAGAAATGCGCGGACCTGTTCGGGCGTCGAGCTGTAGCTGCCGACATAGCCGGCGCGTTCGCGGAAGGCGGGGGCATCCGGGTTCATGCGACGCTGGATCACGATCACCACCGGCTTGCCGCGCATCCGCCGCAGGTCTTGCGCGGTATGCAGCAGATCGCCGGCGGTCAGGTGGATCTGGGCATGGCGGGTGAAGCGGACGACGCGGCCGAACTTGTGCTCGCGTACCATCCAGATCGGGTTGTCGGCGTAATAGGGCAGCGCCTCGACCATCACGTCGGGGTCGGCCATGACGGTGGCATCGTCCAGCCCGCGACGGTGGATCAGCGCGGCCAGATCGGCGGCCCGGCCGAACGGGACGCCGCGTGCCGCGCCGGCAAGGATATCGTAGCTGGTCAGCAGTTGCAGCGCGAGGAGGACGACGAACGCCCCCTGGCCGATGCCCTCCATCAGCCGGAACGCGGTCCCGTCACCCGGCCAGCGCCCGCCATGGCCCTGCGCGACCAGCCAGTGGATCGTCATCACGAACACCAGAAACAGCGCCTGATGGCGGTAGCTGCCCGGATAGACCAGCTGGAAGAACAGCAGCAGCGCGACCAGCACCACGACGCCCGACAGCAGGCCCGCCGGCGTGCGGATCAGCGACAGGACACTGCCCATCATCAACAGGCCCAGCAGCACGGCGATGCCCGGAATCCACTTCAGCATGTCCGGCATCAGGTCGCCGAACGGGGCCGCGACCGACAGCATCGATTGCACGATCAGGCCGACGCTCAACGCCTCCGACCGGGGCGACACGGCGGCGTCGTTGAACGGCGGGTACACCGTCACCGCGCACAGCACGACGCCGATCAGCGTCAGCGCAGCGGCGACCGCCCACTCGCGCCACGCCCGGTTGGGGCGCAGGCCGTGCGCGCACACGATCTCGACCAGCCAGAACAGCAGGATGCCACCGGCAAAGAAAATCGCCTGCGCATTGGTGTTGCACAGCGCCAGCAGGAGCAGCCCCAGAAGGATACCGCGATCACGCCCCCGGTCGTACGCCAGGGCGATCGCGAACAGCACCACCATGCTGATCCCGTAATTGCGCGCCATCACCACGAACTCGAACAGCCCGAACGCGCCGAACAGGACGATCGCGACGAACCATAGCCGAAATGGCGCGCGAAAGGTCAGGATCGCGGCTCCGACGATACCGATCGCGGCGGCCACGCCCGGCAACACCTCGCGCACCGGCACGACCATGTGCGCCAGCCGCAGCAGGATGTACCACAGCGCCGGATGCCCCTCGCCCTGCACGCCGCGGGCCATCGCGATCAGGCTGTCGCCCTGCAAGGCCAGCGAGAAGGCGCGGACTTCGTCCCGCCAGAACACATGCTGCGACACCAGCAGGGCAACGACCATCAGCCAGACCGCGAACAGGCCGGCCCGCGCCCACAGCGCGCGGCCCGACGGTCGCGCGGGCAATACGAACCACGGGCGCGACTGCACGCTGGCGGCGGTTTCGGGCAGGGGAACGGTCATCAGGCGCGCGCCGGTACGACGGACGGTGTCAAAGCATTGCACATGCGGGGAAAGCGCCACCTTATTGGAATGGTAACCATGTTCGTTCAAGCTTGCCGTATCGCCATGCCGCGAAGACGGCTACGGGCGTCGGCTTGAGGCTAATTTTTTTTCGGGTAGTAGCGGACATGATCGGTGGTCGGAAGGTGGCAGTCGTACTGCCGGCATATAACGCGGCAAAGACGTTGCGGCAGACGGTGGCGGAAATCCCGCGCGATCTGGTCGACGACGTCATCCTGACCGACGATTGCAGCAAGGACGAGACCATCGCCGTCGCGCGCGAGCTTGGCCTCCACGTCGTCGCGCACGACCGTAACCGTGGTTACGGCGGCAACCAGAAGTCGTGCTACGCCGCGGCGCTGGCGCGCGGTGCCGACATCGTTGTCATGCTCCACCCGGATTACCAGTATACGCCGCATCTGGTGACGGCGATGGCGGGGATGATCGCATCGGGTCATTACGACGCGGTGATGGCATCGCGGATCCTGGGTAACGGCGCGCTGGCGGGCGGGATGCCGCGCTACAAATACGTGTTCAACCGGTTGCTGACCGCGTTCCAGAATCTGGTGATGGGGCAGAAGCTGTCCGAATATCACACCGGCTATCGCGCGTGGAACCGCACCGTGCTGGAGCGGCTGCCGCTGCTGGCCTGTTCGGACGATTTCGTGTTCGACAATGAAATGGTGGCGCAGGCCGCGTGGTTCGATTTCCGCATCGGCGAGATTTCCTGCCCGACCAAATATTTCGCCGAAGCCTCCAGCATCAATTTCCGCCGCAGCTGCATCTACGGCCTTGGCTGCGTGCGGACCGCGATCGTCTATCGCCTCGCCAAGATGAAGCTGGTGCGCTCCGCGCTGTTCGAATCGGGCGACGAGGCCCGTCTGGATGCGGATGATGCGGCGCGGACCGAGTTGCGCCCCGTTCGCGTCTGACTCACGTTACCACGCCGCCTGTTCCCCGGCGAAGGCCGGGGTCCAGGTGGGTCAGTGGCGGTGATGAAGTACGATCGGCTGCCCAACTGGGCGCCGGCCTTCGCCGGGGAACAGGCGGCGGGACAGTGCGCTGACAAACCAATCAGCCGTCATCCCGGACCTGATCCGGAATCAAGAGCCTCGGGGCAGACCCTTGCAACGCTGGATCCCGGCATTCGCCGGGATGACGGGTGCGGGAAGCGCCCTCAAACCTCGTCGGTCGTCAGCTTGACTTTGTTGGGCAGCTTCTTGCCCTTGGTCCGGCGCGACGGGATCTGCACCGGGTTCTTCTTCTTCCATTCCGCCCACGTCATCGGCCCCTCGGGCGTGTCGATGGTCGTGTCGGCCAGTGCGTCGCTCATGGGACTGTTTCCTCAGCCGCAACCCGCCAATCGGGGTCGCTGTCATCGCATCAACGCGGGGGGCGGGAAAGTGGTGCCCGGAGACGGGGTCGAACCGCCGACACTGCGATTTTCAGTCGCATGCTCTACCAACTGAGCTATCCGGGCACATCCAGTTTTGGTCGAAACCGCGTCTGGAAGCGCGGCCTTTAAACAGGGTCTTGGGGTCTGTCTACCCCGTCCGGTTCATCATCGCCAATTGGTCGGCCCGGAATGCGATATCCGTCGCCCAGCCACTGCAAAAGGTCGCGATCGCGGCAGCCGCGCGAGCAGAAGGGGCGATATTCTGGCACGGCGGGCGCCTTGCACATCGGGCAGCGGGTCGTGGTCATCGGTCAGGCTCCAGGATCGGTATGGCCCCCATGCGCGCGGACAGTCGCGCGATCCAGTCAGGATGCGATTCGATTCGCGCAACGACTGCCGGCGGCAGGCGGTGCGCGGCCGGACCGCCCGGTGGCGTACGCTCCAGCACGCGCATCGCCGCCCGCGCCGCGGCTCCCACCGGATCGGTACGAATCAGTTCGGGAATCGCCATCCGCATGCGCGGCCGCACGATCTGCAGGAAGCCGAAGCCGTTCACCTGCGTCCGCTCGAACGGCAACGGCAGATGCGCGTCGATCGCCGCCGCCACCGCCTGCCGCGCGGCCTTGTTGGTCAGGTTGGGGAAATCCACGCCGATCGACCCCCCGATCCCGTGGCGACGGATCGCCAGCGCCACCTGCCGCGCGGCATCCAGCGCCAGCCGGTCGAGCGGCGGTGCGCCGTCGACGTCGAACAGGGTCATGGCGGGCGTCAGCGCCATCCGCAACGCGCCGGTCGGGAACAGGATCTCGCCGCTGTCCGCCTCGTCGAGCAATTCGGACCAGCCCGCCGCCTCCAGCGCATCGGCCTCATGCGGGCGCAAATGCCGTACCGGTATGCCGGTAGCGGTGATCCGTGCCAGCAGGTCGGGCGCGGGGCCGGGGCGCGCGTCGGTCGCCACCGCCTTGGCCAGCTTGGCACGACCCCGTTCAGGAATGACACCGCGCGTGATCGCCACCATCAGGGTTGCGCCCAGCGTCACGCCGGGGGGAATATGCGCCAGCCAGGCATCGCCACGCCCGTCGACCAGCGTCACGCGGCCCTGGCGGCCCGGCATCTGTTCGACGAGGCGTGCCGGGGCCACGTCGCCGGGACGCAGCGCCTCGCCCTCCGGTTCGATCAGCGCCTCGACGATCGCGCCGTCCGCGACGAGCGCGGCCCGCGCCTCGCCGATCCCGTCCTCGTACAGCCACTCCGCCAATCGCCCCTCAGCCAAGTGGGAGTCCCGCGGTCTTCAGCAACGCGCGCGTCTCGAACAGCGGCAGGCCGATGACGCCCGAATGGCTGCCCGACAGGAACCGGACGAACGCCTCCGCCCGGCCCTGAATGGCATAGCCGCCCGCCTTGCCCAGCCCCTCGCCACAGGCGACATAGGCGTCGATCTCGGCCGCCGACAGCGGTTTGAACGCGACGATCGTGTCGACGATGCGGGTGCGGACGGTGCCGGCGGTGTCGATGACGCAGATCGCCGACAGGCAGTGGTGCCGCCGCCCGGACAGGCGGGCGAGCAGGTCGCGCTGCACGGCCTCCGTCTCCGCCGGGGGCAGGACGCTGAGACCCAGTGCGATGGTGGTGTCGCCGGCCAGGATGACCTCACCCTCGCCGCGCGGCACGGCATGCGCCTTCTCGACCGCCATCCGCAGCGCATAGTCGCGCGGGATTTCGCGTGGACGCGGGGCTTCGTCGATGTCGGGGGCGGCCACGCGCGACGGTTGCACCCCCAGTCGCTCCACGAGCGCGAGGCGTCGTGGCGAGGTCGAGGCAAGAACAAGCCGGGGAAGGGGGCTGTGGGTCGAGGCGGCGGTCAGGTCAGGCATGGGGGCGGCGTGTCGGGGACTGCACCGCCTGCGTCAACCATGCTTGAAGCGCCCTGATGCCGTTACGCGATGCGATCGCGCACCGGCACGGGTCAAAACGCCTTACTTGAAACGATAGGTGATCCGCCCCTTGGTCAGATCATACGGCGTCAGTTCCACCAGCACTTCGTCGCCGACGAGGACGCGGATGCGGTTCTTGCGCATCTTGCCGGCGGTGTGGCCCAGGATCTCGTGATCGTTTTCCAGGCGGACACGGAACATGGCGTTGGGCAACAGCTCAACCACCTGTCCGCGCATTTCGAGAAGTTCTTCTTTCGCCAAGCGATAAGGCCCCTAATTAGACAGCAATCTGGTCGTAAAAACGCGCCGCCTTAACGCGGGACGGTTGAAAAGGAAAGCCGGGGCGGTGTTGTCGCTCACACGCCGCCCGATCAGGCTGACGCGATCACGCCGGATTGTGGCGATCCAGAAACGCCTTCATCCGTGTCAGGAACTCCAGCCGGTCTTCCCCGCGTGAGAAATGGTGATCCGCCAGCGGCTGTTCAAGATACTCGTACGGCTTGCCCGCCTGCTTCAGTTCGTCCGCCATCAGCCGCGATTGCTTGACCGGAACGCGCTTGTCCTCCTTGCCGTGGACCAGCAGGATCGGCATGGCGAAGCCGGCCGCGCCAAAGCGTGGGGACACGCTGCGAAAATCCGGGGCCTGCTTCTTCAGCCAGGCCGTGCGCGTCTTGCCGTACAGGAACTGGCTGTCGTAGCGGCGCATCGCCGCCAGGTCCGACACGCCTGCAAACGACACCGCGCACCGGTACAGCGCGCCATCGCGCTGGGCGGCGCGCATCGCCGCATAGCCGCCATAGGACGCGCCGATCATGCAGGCGCGCCTGGGGTCGGCGATCCCCGCCTTCGTCATGTAGGTCAGCGCGTCGTTCAGGTCGTCCTGCATGGTCAGGCCCCACTGGCCTTCGCCCTTCTTCGCGAAATCCCGGCCGAACCCGGACGATCCACGATAGTTGGGCTGGATCACCGCATAGCCGCTTTCGGCCAGATACTGGACCCACCAGTCATAGCCTTCCGAATCGCGCGCGAACGGGCCGCCATGGGGCAGGACGATCAGCGGCAACCCCTTGGCCTCGCGCCCGCGCGGCAACGTCATCACCGCCGAAATCGGCGTGCCGTCGCGCGCGGTGTATTGCACGGTGGTGACCGGCGACAGCCGGCGCCCCTTCAGCACCGGGTTCTGCCACGCGAACAGCTTCATCGACCCTTCGGCGGTATCCCAGTAATAGAGTGCCCCGGCCTGGTCCGGTGCGCCGACCTCGATCAGCATGCGCGCGCCATCCTGGCTGCGCGACACGATCCGCGCGCGGCGACTGGATCCGATCGCCGCGTCGATCTTCGCCTGGATCGCCTTCATCGCGGGATCAAGCCAGTCGGTATGGGTATACCGGTCGGTGACGACGACGCCGTCCAGTCCGTCACCCGACGCCGAGCGGACGATGCCGTCGATATCGTGATCGGCAAGGCCATAGACCCGCTTGCCCAGTTTCAGGTCGGGCAACGACACCTCGTACAGTGCGTCGCGGCCATCGGTGTCGTCGGTGGCAAGGGCGGTGCCGTCGGCGCGGAACAGCGCGGGAATGACCATGTCGCCGCCCTTGCCGGCCCGCGCGATCGTCTTGAACCCACCGCTCGCCGCGTCACGGTACAGCAGCGTGCTGTGTCCAGTGTCGTCATCCAGGCGATAGCCCATGCGCAGCCGCCCCTGCGCGTCGGCGTACCAGTCATAGACATTTTCATAGCCGACCGTGATCCGCCTCATCTTGCCGGTCGCCAGATTGGCCTCGAACACGCCGGGGTAGAACTGGTCGATCGTGTCGATCCCCGTCTGCTTGGACAGCAGGATGCGCGGGCTGCCGTCATGGGCGCGCCAGATCACATCGTCGGCGCGCAGGCCGGACTTTTCCCAGTCGATCTTGTTCATCGTCCGGCCGTCGGCGCTGACGCCCAGCGTGCGGGTGATATACGTCTCCGTGCCGTACACGGTCTGCTGCGACCCCAGGCCGACCGCCAGCCAGTCGTTGCCGACCCAGCGCCACCAGTTGACGTCCACTGTCTTGCCGGTGCGGACGATGGCCGGTGGCTTCATCTCGCCGGCGGCGGCGAACAACTGGCTGATGACCAGCAACTGCTCGCCCTTCACGTTGAACTTGGCGGCAATCCGGGTGCCGTCGGGCGACAGTTGCGGGTCGGTCACATTGGGCAGGGTGGCGAATGTCTCGACCGGTATGCGGTCGGTGGCGGGGGGCGTTTCACCGGGTGACGCGGCGACCGGCGCGGCGGTCGGGGTCGCGAGCAGGAGAGCCGTGCCAACGACCCCGAACAACAGTGATGTCATGACCTTGCCTCCCATGGCACGGCCATCCCCATCGCGGCACCATGGCCCTGTGCATCCCCCTTCATTTCCAACATTGCAAGCGCGAAAACCTAGCCTGCACCGCCCCCGGCCAGCGCCGCCAGCAGCAGCAGCGCGACGATGTTGGTGATCTTTATCATCGGGTTGACCGCCGGGCCGGCGGTGTCCTTGTACGGGTCGCCGACGGTGTCGCCGGTCACCGCCGCCTTGTGCGCCTCCGACCCCTTGCCGCCGTGATGGCCGTCCTCGATATATTTCTTGGCATTGTCCCAAGCGCCGCCGCCGCTGGTCATCGAGATCGCGACGAACAGGCCCGAGACGATCACGCCGAGCAGCATCGCACCCAGTGCCGCGAACCCCTGCGCCTGTCCGGCGACCGCGGTGATGACGTAGTAGAGGACGATCGGCGACAGCACCGGCAGCAGTGAGGGGACGATCATTTCCTTGATCGCGGCGCGGGTGACCAGATCGACGGTGCGCGCGTAGTTCGGCCGGCTGGTGCCCAGCATGATGCCGGGATTGTCGCGGAATTGCGCGCGCACCTCCTCGACCACCGCGCCCGCCGCGCGGCCGACCGCCGTCATCCCGAACGCGCCGAACAGATAGGGCAGCAGCGCACCGAGCAGCAGGCCGACGATGACATAGGGGTTGGACAGGCTGAAATCGACGGTCAGGTCGGGGAAGTAGGTCGCGAGATCCGTGGTGTACGCGCCGAACAGCACCAGTGCCGCCAGCCCGGCCGAGCCGATCGCATAGCCCTTCGTCACGGCCTTGGTCGTGTTGCCGACCGCGTCCAGCGCATCGGTGCGCTGGCGGACATCGTCGGGCAGGCCGGCCATTTCGGCGATGCCGCCGGCATTGTCGGTGACCGGGCCATAGGCATCGAGCGCGACGACCATCCCCGCCTGCGCCAGCATCGCGGTGGCGGCAAAGGCGATGCCGATGATCCCCGCCAGTTGATAGGCGACGATGACCGCGACAACGATCACCAGGGTGGGCAGCGCGGTCGATTCCAGGCTGATCGCCAGCCCTTGAATCACGTTGGTGCCGTGGCCCGTCTCGGATGCCTTGGCGATGCTGCGGACCGGGCGGTAATTGGTGCCGGTGTAATATTCGGTGATCCAGACGATCAGTCCGGTGACCGCCAGGCCGACGAGCATCGACCAGAACAAGTCCATGCCGGTGAACCGCTGGCCCACGCTCTCCGCCCCAGTGGTCAGCGCGTCGGTCCCGGCGTCGAGGAAGCCCGCCCCGCCGATCACCGCATGCATATCGCCCAGCACCATGCTGGTCGCGAGGTAGATCGCCGGGACCGACAGGATCGCGCTGGTCCAGAACCCCTTGTACAGCGCGCCCATGATCGTACCGCGCCCAAGCCGGACCATGTAGGTGCCGATGATCGAGGTGATGATGCACACCCCCCCGACCGCGAGCGGCAACGTCATCAGCCGCATCAGTTCGGCCGCGTCCGCCTGAATCAGCAGCGCGATCGAGATCATCGTGACGCCCAGCGTGACGACGTATGTCTCGAACAGATCGGCGGCCATGCCGGCGCAGTCGCCGACATTGTCGCCCACGTTATCGGCGATGACCGCCGGATTGCGGGGGTCGTCCTCGGGGATGCCCGCCTCGACCTTGCCGACCAGATCCGCGCCGACATCCGCCGCCTTGGTAAAGATCCCGCCGCCCAGCCGCGCGAAGATCGAGATCAGCGAGGCCCCGAATGCCAGCGCGGTCAGCGCCTCGACGATGATCCGGTCGTTGGGGGCGTGGCGCGCGACCGCGACCAGATACCAGAAGAAGCCGCTGATCGAGAGAAGACCGAGTCCGGCAACCAGCATCCCCGTCACCGCGCCCGACCGGAACGCCATCGTCAGCCCGGCCTGCAACGAGGTTCGCGCGGCTTCCGCCGTTCGGACGTTCGCACGGACCGAGATGTTCATGCCGACATAGCCCGCCACGCCCGACAGCACCGCGCCGATGAGGAACCCGACGGTCGACAGCCAGCCCAGCGTGAAGGCAAGGACCAGCGCCACGACCGCGCCGACGATGGCGATGGTGACGTATTGCCGGCCCAGATAGGCCTTCGCCCCCTCCTGGATCGCTGCGGCGATATCCTGCATCTTTGCGTTGCCGGGCGATGCGGCCAGCACCTGACGGCTGGTGACGAAGCCATAGATCACGGCGACAAGGCCGCAGATCATGGCGAGGTAGACCGTGGTCATACGTCGCTATTCCCTCTCCTGGCGGACGCCCGGTTGTCCGGGTCGTTCATCGTTAGGAGCGGGAGGCTATCAGGGGTGGAGGAATGCGCAAGGGTGTCCCGATCCCGGTCGTTTCGACTACGTCCGAAACGAACGGATGGGGGGCGGTCAACCGCCGTGTTGATAGCCGAGCCTGCCGGGCAGGGGGATCGTCTCACCCGCATCGTGCAGGCTCAACCCAGACCCGACCGCGAACATCCCGATCCGGGTCGCCGGCGCGGCGGGCATGGCACCATCGGCCAGCGCGAACAGCAGTTCGTAATCGTCGCCCGCCGTCATCGCCGCCAGCCGGACGTCGCGCGACTCGCCCGCGAAATCGCGCAGGGCATCGGACAGCGGCACCGCCGACAGGTCGATCGCCACCGCCAGCCCGCTTGCCGCCGCCATGCGCGCGGCGTCGATCAGCAGCCCGTCCGACACGTCCATCATCGCCGACACCTGAGGCCCCAGCAGGCGTCCCGTGGCCAGACGGGGCAAAGGGCGGCGGTAGGCGTCGCGCAACCGCTCAGGCCCGGTCTGCCCGCCGGCGATGGCCAGCCCGATGCCGGCGTCACCGATCGTCCCCGTCACCCATAAGGCGTCGCCCGCCCGCGCGCCGCTCCGGGGCGGGGCGGCGGCGTCGCGGCCGAATGCGGTCAGCGTCAGGACGCGCGGTGCGCCCGGCGGCAATGTCACCGTGTCGCCACCGATCAGCCGCGCGCCCAACGCCTTCAGCGCCGTGCCGAAACCGGTCAGGAACGCGCGGTCCCACGCATCGTCGCGCAGCGGGTAGTTGAGCAATACGCCCTCGACCGAGGCACCCTTGGCGGCGAGGTCCGACAGGTTGGTCGCCAGCAGTTTCCACGCGACATCGCCGGGCGGGTCGCCGCTGAGGAAATGGACGCCCTCAACCAGTGTGTCGGTGGTGACGACCAGCGGGCCGGCGTCGAGGACGGCGGTATCGTCGGTCAGTCCGCGTGCGCCGGGGTGCAGCGGCAGGCTGCGTAACGCGGTCAGAAACTCGGCTTCGGTCACCCGCCAATTCCTCCCCGGCACGGGGAGGGGGACCATCGCGCAGCGATGGTGGAGGGGGAGGGCAGCGAGTCCGACGCTTGGAGAGGTCTATTGAGCGTCCCGCCTGGGGCACGCGCCCTCCACCACGCCCGCTGAGCGCGGTCCCCCTCCCTGTGCCGGGGAGGAATCAGGTCAGCGCACATCCTTGCCGATCGCGTCGAGCAGGCCGTTGACGAACCCCGCCTCGCGTCGTTCGTAAAAGGCGTGGGCGACGTCGACATATTCGCTGATGACCGCGCCGACCGGCACGTCGACGCGCGCGAGCAACTCATAGGTGCCCGCGCGCAGCAATGCCTTCATCGGCTTGTCGAGGCGGGCGAGCGTCCACCCCTTGGCCAGCTTGCCCTCGATCAGCAGGTCGATCTCGCCCGCGCGCGCGGTCGCGCCCTTGACGATGTCGTCGAAGAAATCGACCTCCGCCTCGGCATATTCCACATCCTCGATCACCGCGCCCAGCCGGTGAGCATGGAACTCATGCAGCAGGGGAACGACCGGCGTCCCCTCCATCTCGTGCTGGTACAGCGCCTGGACGGCGGCGAGGCGGGCGGCGGCGCGCGCCTTGGAGCGGGCGGAAGTGCGGGTCATGACAGCGTTCAATCGTTCAGGCGGAGGCGGAGCGCCACCGATTTGGCATGGGCGGGCAGCCCCTCCGCCCGCGCGAGCGCGACGGTGGCGGGGCCGAGTTCGCGCAGACTGTCCTCGGTCAGGCCGAGGAAGCTGGTGCGCTTCATGAAGTCGAGAACCGACAGGCCCGACGCAAACCGCGCGCGCCGGCCGGTCGGCAGGACGTGGTTGGGACCGGCGACATAATCACCGATCGCCTCGGGCGTATGCCGGCCGAGGAACACCGATCCGGCATGGCGGACCCGGTCGAACAGCGTCTGGGGAGCGTCGACCGACAATTGCAGATGCTCGGGCGCAAGCCGGTCGACCAGTGGCATCGCCTCGTCCAGATCGCGCACGACGATGATCGCGCCGTTCGCGTCCCACGCCACGCGCGCGACGTTGGCGGTGGCCAGTTCCGGGATCTGGCGATCCACGGCGGCGGCGACCCGGTCGGCGAAGTCGGCGTCGTCGGTGAACAGGATCGACTGGGTCGTGACGTCGTGTTCGGCCTGGCTCAGCAGGTCGGCGGCGGTCCATTCGGAATCGTTCAGGCCATCGGCGAGGACGACGATTTCGGAAGGGCCGGCGACCATGTCGATGCCGACCACGCCGTACAGCTGGCGCTTGGCCTCCGCGACCCAGGCATTGCCGGGACCGGTGATGACGTCGACGGCGGCGATCCGTCCGGCTCCGTGGGCCAGCGCGGCGACGCCCTGCGCGCCACCGATACGCCAGATTTCGTCGACGCCGGCCAGATGCGCGGCGGCCAGGACCAGATGGTTGATCTTGCCGTCGGGCGTCGGGGTGACCATCGCAATCCGGCCGACGCCCGCCACCTTGGCGGGAATGGCGTTCATCAATAGCGACGAGGGATAGGCCGCCCGGCCGCCGGGCACATACAGCCCGGCCGCATCCACGGGCCGCCAGCGCGCACCAAGCCGGACGCCGGCCGCGTCGGTGAAGTCGCTGTCCACCGGCAGCTGCTTTTCATGATAGGCGCGGATGCGGGTGGCCGCGAGTTCCAGCGCGATCCGCAATTCGGGTTCAAGTCGCTCGAACGCCGCCTTGCAGTCGGCCAGGTCGACCTGCCAGCCGGTCGCATCGAGATCATGCCGGTCGAGCGCCAGCGTCAGGTCGCGGACCGCGCCCTCGCCCTCGGCCCGCACGCGGGCGATGATCGCCGCGACATCGCGGGTGACGGTCGAATCCGATTCGCGCCGGTCGTTGACCAGCGCATCGAACGCCTCGGCAAAGCCCGCATCGGTCGTCGACAGGCGGATCATGCCGCGACCCTCTCGCCGACCGCGCGGCGGAAGGCGTCGACCAGCGGCACGACGTCGCCGCGCGTCTTCATCGCCGCGCGGTTGACGACGAGCCGCGACGTGACGTCCATGATGTGCGCGACCTCGACCAATCCGTTTTCCTTCAGGGTGCGGCCCGACGATACAAGATCGACGATGCGCGGGGCGAGGCCGAGCGTGGGGGCCAGTTCCATCGCGCCGTTCAGCTTCACGCACTCCGCCTGCACGCCCCGATCGCCGAAATAGCGCGCCGTCACATGCGGATACTTCGTCGCGACGCGGACATGGCTCCAGCCGCGGGAATCGTTCTTCTGCGCCATGTCGGCCGGTTCGGCGACCGACAGGCGGCAGTGGCCGATCCCGAGATCGACCGGCGCGTACAGCTCGGAATAGGCGAACTCCGCCAGCACGTCCGACCCGACGATGCCCATATGCGCCGCCCCGTGCGCGACGAAGGTGGCCACGTCGAACGCGCGCACCCGGATCAGCGATATGCCCGGGTTGTCGGTTTCGAACCGCAAGGCCCGGCTGTCTGGGTCGGTGAACGCCGCTTCCGGATGGATACCGGCCGCCGCCAGCAAAGGCATGGCCTCGACAAGAATACGCCCCTTGGGGACGGCGATGATGAGCGGGGGGATGAGTGGCGGCTGTGGCATGGAGCCGGGGCTTTACTGGTGCGCGCGGGCTGGCGCAACCAAGCGTGGCGGAACGATCCCGGCCGCCATCACAATCAACCGGGCTGATGTCTTTCCCAGTCGCGGATGGCGGCGATGACCGCATCCGGATTTTCCCACGGCACGAAATGCCCGGCGTCGACCCTGGCGATCGTCAGGTCGGGGACCAGCGTATCCAGACCGTCCAGCTGGCTCGGCAGCAGGGCGACGTCGCGCAGGCCCCAGATGACCAGCACCGGCATCGCCAGCGGCGGGAACGGCGCGTCCAGCCAGTCGGGGCGTGCCGGCGTTTCGTCCATCGCCGGCACGATGATCGCGCTGGCCCGGTACCAGTTCAGCATCGCCGTCATCGCGCCCGGCTGGCTCCACTCCGCCAGATAGTCGGGCTTGTCGTCGGCGAGCATGGCCAGATCGGCGTGTTTGGCAAAGCTGGTGTCGAAGAACGCGTCGAGGCCGATCGTTTCGATATGCCGTTCAAGGGTCGGGTTGCGGAAGGCAGTCATGTACTGGCTGGCGGCGCGCTGGGCCGGATCGTCGAACAGCGTGCGCTGGAAGATCAGCGGGTGCGGCGCGTTGATGATGACCAGCCGGGCGATCCGGTCAGGATGCTTCAGCGCGGCCATCCATGCGATCGCACCACCCCAGTCATGGGCGACCAACGTGAACCGGTCGAGCCCGAAATGGTCGGCCAGCGCGATCAGGTCGGCGACCGGCTTGTCGGGGGTGTAGGCGGAGACGCCCTCCGGCTTGGACGAACCGGCATAGCCGCGCTGGTCGGGCGCGATGACGAAATGGTCGCGCGCCAGGTCGGGCATGACGTGCCGCCAGGTCCGGTGCGACTCCGGAAAGCCGTGCAGCAGGATCATCGGCGGGTGCGCGGGGTCGCCGGCGGTGGCGACGTCCAGCTCGACGCCCGTGGTCAGTGCGATACGCTGCATGGTCAGATCCCCTCCCGATGGCGAACGGCGCGGGCTTATGCCTTGCTGCCGTCCCGGCCTGCCGGACCATGCCCACGCCCGCCGTGCGCCGCAAGCCGATCAGGGATAGCTGACCGTGTTCGGTACCTCCGGGATCGGGATCCATTCCTGGTCGTCGCCGGGCACCTTGGGAAAGTCACCGGCGTTCCAGTCGCGCTTGGCCTGCTGGATCCGGTCACGGCGCGAGCTGACGAAGTTCCACCAGACGTGGCGCGGCGTCGCGAAGGCATCGCCGCCGCACAGCATCGCCCGGCCGCCGGTGGCCGAGCGCAGCGTGGCGGCGATGCCGGGGCGCAGGACGTAGAGGACCTGCGGCTCCAGCGGCACCCCCTCCAGCGTGGCCTCGCCCATCGCCAGATAGATCGCGCGCTCCTCGGCCACCGCGTCGATCGGCACCGCCGCGCCGGCCTCCAGCGCGATGTCGGCATAGATCGTGCCGGCATAGGTCGTGGTCGGCGCGGTCTGGCCCCACAGCGACCCCATGATGATCCGCGCGCGCGCGCCCGGCGTGTCGATGACCGGCAGTTGCGCCTTGGTCACATGCTCGAACGCAGGGTCGATTTCCTCCATCGCGTCGGGCAGCGCGAGCCAGGTCTGGATGCCGGACAAAGTGGGGCCATGCGCACGCTCGTCGCCGGGCGAGCGTTCGGAATGGACGATGCCGTGCCCTGCGGTCATCAGGTTCACCGCGCCCGGTTCGATCCGCGCATCGGTGCCCAGCGAATCGCGGTGGTCGATCGCGCCGTCGAACAGATAGGTGACGGTCGACAGGTTGATGTGCGGATGCGGGCGCACGTCGATGCCGCCGCCGACCGCGAGCGTTGCCGGTCCCATCTGGTCGAAGAACAGGAACGGGCCGACCATCGTCCGCGCCTTGTTCGGCAGCGTCCGGTGGACCTTGAACCCGCCCAGATCGTGAGTAACCGGGGTGATCGTCTGTAGGATGAAATCATCGAGCATGGTGGCTCTCCGTTGCGTCGAGCAGGTCGACGAGATCGGCGGGATACAGGGCTTCGTCGTGCTGTGCGATCTCGTCCCGCGTAAACCAGCGGTGGCCGACCAGCAGGGCTTGTTCCTGCGCGGTCAGGCCGCCGGGGCGGACGTCGCAGGCGTCGATATCGACCCGGAAATAGCGTTCGTCGGCACAGACCTCGGTCCCCTCGAAGGTGCGGAAGTCGACGACGCGGCGTGCGACTTCCGGGCCGCAATCCACATCCAGGCCGACCTCCTCCCACAATTCGCGGCGCGCGGCTTGCGGATAGGTTTCGCCGGGATCGACCGCGCCGCCCGGCGTACACCACAATGGCGGGCGATCATCGGGGGTGAAGCGGAACATCAGCACCCGGTTCTGCGCATCGACCAGCAGGATGCGCGCGGCGGGCCGCGCCACCCGGACGGTGTCGGCGAGGGTCACGCCGCGTCGAGTTCGGGATAGTGGCGGAAGATGCCGTCGGTATTGAACGGGATCCGCCGGTCGCTTTTCAGATAGGCGCGGATGCCGGGCAGGTCGGCGACCTGGTCGCGGATGCGGACCAGCCGCGGATAATCGGGTTCCAGCGTCGCCATCCGTTGCGGGAACATGTAGCGCAGGCCCTCGACGATCTGGAACAGCGAGCAATCGGCATAGGTCCAGCGGTGATCGACCAGCCAGTCGCCGCTGCTGCTGGCGATCGCCTGTTCGAAATGGTCGAAATATTTCGGCATGCGCTCGTTGCGGAACTGCAGCGCCGCGCGTGCGGCCTCCGGCTTCTGCGCGTCATAGTAATCCATCGCCGCGACCGGATGGTGGACGTTGTGCACCTCCGCCACCAGATCGGCGATCGTCAGTTGCAGCTGGTGCAGCCACAACCGGTCGCGCATGCCCGACGGGGCCAGATCATGCCGCTCGCCCAGATACATCAGGATATTGGCGGTCTGCGCGACGATCAGGCCGTCGAGTTCTAGATAGGGCGGAGCGAAGGGCTGGCGACCGCCATGGCTTTCCATGTTCTCCAGCATCACCTCGGCCCCGCGCATCCGGCCGCAATCGTTATAGGCGATGCCGGCCGCCTCCAGCGGCAGGCGGATGAACTCGCCGCGCCCCTGCAGGTCGGGCCAGTACCACAGGCGATAGCTCATGCCGGTTCGCCGGGCGCGCGGGCGCGGATCGCCAGCGCATGGATCCGTGTCGCGAGCAGGTCGGCGAGCGCGTGGTTGATGCGGCGCTGCCGTGCGACGCGCGACTGGCCTGCGAAGGCGGGGCTTTCGACGATCACGGTAAAGTGCGATTCGCCGGTGCCGTCGTCGCCCATATGGCCGGCATGGTGGTGGCTGTCGTTGACGACATCCAGATGCGTCGGGTTGAGCGCGGTCGTCAGACGGGCGGCGATCAACTCGGCGAGCGGAGCGGTGGCGGTGCTGTCCATCGCGCCTATATAGCCGATTTGCTGTTTCATGGGGAACCGGTGACGCGTTCGACGGAAAAGAAGGATCGGCCCGGTCCGAGGTTTCACGGCCGGGTGGAAGGGACGGGGCGCGTCTGCATGTTTCCGGGCTGTGCGGAGGCGGGCGAGTTTCGTGCGCCGCCGCTGGAGGGTAGCGGTGGCGGCGATCGTCCGCCGCAGTTCCGCTGGTTCTGCCTTGAGCATGTCCGCGCGTTCAACGCCGGCTATAATTTCTTCGACGGGATGACCGCCGACGAGATTCACGACGCCCAGCGCCCGTTCGCGGGGTGGGAGCGCGAGACCCGTGCCTTTACCGGCCAGTCGGGCGACCGGCCGCCGCGATGGGCCGATTTCGCCGATCCGCTCGACGCGATCAGCGCGCGGTTCGCCGGGCGTGCCGCGTCGCCGGCGGGACGGGCGGACGGCAAACCCCTGTCGGATGGCGAGCGCAAGGCGCTGAAGGTGCTCGGCCTTGGTGCCGACGTCGACCGGACCGCGCTGCGCAAGCGGTACAGCGAACTCGTGCGCCGCTACCATCCCGACCGCAACGGCGGCGACCGCAGCCACGAAGGCGCATTGCAGCGGGTGATCGCCGCCTATCAGGAACTGAAGGGCGCGCAGGCGTTCGCGTGACCGTGCCGCCGACCAACGGTTACGCCTCCTCGGCGGGCGCCTGCACCACCATCGTGTCGAGCAGCGGGGCGAAGCCGGCGTAGATCATCCGCTTGCCGTCGAACGGCATGGGGCCGTCGGGGGCCATGCGCGGATCGGCCATGATCTTGGCCTCGGCCGCGACATAGGTTTCGCGGTCGGGCCATTCGATCCACGAAAAGACGATCGCCTCGTCCCCGGTCGCCTGCACCGCGCTCCAGAAATCGGTCACGTCGCCCTCCGGCACCGCGTCGCCCCACGTCTCGACCACGCGCAACGCGCCATATTCGACGAACACCGGGGCCGCCTTCGATGCCAGCGCCAGATACGCATCCTTGTTGGCGGTCGGGACGGGTATGACGAACCCCTGGATATAGCTCATGATCGTCGTTCCTCGTGATGATCCTGTGTCGCAGCCGTCGGTCGCATGGGAACGGGGGTCGCGTCCAGATTGAACGACCTGCCGGGCCGGTCGATGAAAATCAGCATGGGCATTGCGCCACGCACCGCCGCTGATAAGCGGGTGGTGCATATGAGGGTTAACAATTGCAACCTATCGGGTCTGACGGAGCCACAGCGGGACAGAATATCGCGCCGCGCATGGCCAAGCGCTGGTACGATGACGCCTGCGGCACGGCCCAGGCGCTGGAGCGGCTTGGCGAACGCTGGGCGTTGCTGGTGGTGCGCGAATTGCTGTTCGGGGCGCGGCGCTTCAGCGACCTGCGCGCCGGGCTACCCGGCCTGAGCGCGAATGTCCTGACCCAGCGGCTGGAGGGGCTGGAGGCGGCAGGTGTCGTGCGCCGGCGGGTGATCGAGGGACGCCGGCCGGTCCAGGTCTATGAACTGACGGCGTGGGGGCTTGAAATCGAACCGATCCTGCGCGCGCTGAACCGCTGGGTCGCAGGGGCGGTCGCGCTGGAGGCCGGGCGACCGTACAGCGCCGCCTCGCTGATGCTGGCCCTGCGCGGCGCGTTCAGCGCCGAGCTTGCGCGCGGCTTCGTCGCGGTCATCGGCTTTACCCTGCCGCTCGATCGCTTCGTCGCGCGGGTTGATATCCACGGCATCGCGATCCGCCGCGACGATAGTGACCGGGTCGACCTGATGATCGAGGGCGATCCAGCGACGATTGCGGCCGTGGTGTTCGACGGCCGTCCGCTCGCCGACGCCGTCGCGGAAAGTCGTGTGCGCTACACCGGCAGCCGTGCGCTCGCCGAACGCTTCGTCCGGCTGTTTCCCGTGGCGGCGCGGGCGGCCGACACGGCGGTGACGGGTTGACGCCGGCGGTTTCGCTTCGCACTGAGAAAGCCTGAGGTGCCGTTTTCCTCCCTCGACCGTTATGCGGTCGGCAGGGGCCGGTCCCTTGCCCCTATCCGCGACGGCAATGAGAGTGGCATGACCGATATTTCCAATACCCAGCCTGCCCGGTCTTCCGAAGATGGCCGTGAGACGACGATCCTCGATGCGCCCGATCGCATGGTCAAGGTGCGCGACCTGTTCGGCATCGATTCGGATATGGAGGTGCCCGCCTTTTCCGAAGCGGACGAACGTGTCCCCGACCTCGATCCGGCCTATGTCTTCGACGCGGATACCACGATCGCGGTGCTGGCGGGCTTCGCGCACAACCGCCGGGTGATGGTGCAGGGCTATCATGGCACCGGCAAGTCGACGCACATTGAACAGGTGGCGGCGCGCCTGAAATGGCCGTGTATCCGTATCAACCTCGACGCGCATATCAGCCGCATTGACCTGGTCGGTCGCGACGCCATCGTCCTGAAGGACGGGCAGCAGATCACCGAGTTCCGCGAAGGTCTGCTCCCCTGGGCGTTGCAGACGCCGACCGCGCTCGTGTTCGACGAATATGACGCCGGCCGTCCCGACGTGATGTTCGTGATCCAGCGCGTGCTGGAGACGGAGGGCAAGCTGACGCTTCTCGACCAGAACCGGGTGATCCGCCCGAACCCGTGGTTCCGCCTGTTCGCGACCGCCAACACGGTCGGCCTTGGCGATACCAGCGGGCTGTATCACGGCACGCAGCAGATCAACCAGGGCCAGATGGACCGCTGGAACATCGTCGTCACGCTGAACTACCTGCCGGCGGCGGTCGAGGCGCAGATCGTGCTCGCCAAGTCGGGCGAATATGACAAGCCCGAGGGCAAGAAAACGGTAGAGAACATGGTTCGCGTCGCCGACCTGACGCGAAAAGGCTTCGTCAATGGCGATATCTCGACCGTGATGAGTCCGCGCACCGTCATCACCTGGGCCCAGAATGCGCTGATCTTCGGCGATGTCGGGTTCGCGTTCCGCCTGTCGTTCCTGAACAAGTGCGACGAGGCGGAGCGGGCGCTGGTATCCGAATATTACCAGCGTGTGTTCGGCAAGGATTTGCCCGAGAGCGTGGTCGGCAAGGCGTAACGACCGTTGGCGCAGGAAACCCCCATCGACCGGTTCAAGGCCGTTCTCGGCGGCACCGCGCGTGCGCTGTCGGGCGAGGGCGAGGTCGAACTCGCCTTCACCGCCGACGCGCCGGCGCAGTCGGGCAAGCACATCAAGGTGCCGATGCCGTCGCGCACCCTGCCGGCCGATCAGGTCGCTGAAGCCCGCGGCTATGCCGATGGCTTTGCCCTGCGGCTGCGCCACCATGACGTCGCGCTGCACACCCGCGGCGCGCCGGCCGATGCGGTCGCGCGCGCGGTCTTCGATGCGGTCGAGGGCGCGCGGGTCGAGGCGCTGGGCGCGCGCGGCTATGCGGGGATCGCCGATAATCTGGGCGTGGCGCTGGATGCGCGGCTGCGTGCCGACCCGATCACGCGGGCACGCAACCGGGACGAGGTGCCGCTGTCGACCGCGCTGGGGCTGATGGTGCGCGAGGCGCTGACCGGACGCGCGCCGCCGGCGGTAGCCGCGCCAGGTCTGGCGCTGGTGCGAGACTGGATCGATGCAAAGGCCGATCTGGGATCGCTGTCGATCGCGCTGGAGGACCAGCGGGCGTTTCAGGCGCTGACCAACAAACTGCTGCGCGATCTGGAACTGATCGAGGGTGAGCAGACCCCCGAATCCACCGATGAGGGCGGCGTAGAGGACGAGGGTACCGACGAGACGAACGCCGATGACGACGCCGACGACGGCGAGGACGAGGGCGGTCAGGGCGAGGGTGAGGTCGAGGCGCGCGGCGAGACCAGCGAGGCCGAGGATCAGGAGGGGCAGAGCGAGGATGGCGGCGATCCGCCCGACGATCTGGACGGCGAACCCGGCGACGATGGCGAGGAGGGCATGCAGCCCGTCCGCCCTAATCGCCCCAGCTTCGACCCGTCGTCGCAGTTCGACTATAAGCCGTGGACGACCCGGTTTGACGAGGTCGTGGCCGCGACCGAATTGTGCGACGCCGACGAACTGGCGCGGCTGCGCGGCTATCTCGACCAGCAGCTCGTGCATCTGCAGAGCGCGGTGTCGAAGCTGGCCAACCGCCTGCAACGGCGGCTGATGGCGCAGCAGGCGCGGTCGTGGGACTTCGATCAGGACGAGGGGATGCTGGACGCCGCACGGCTCGCTCGCGTCGTCGTCAACCCGACCCAGTCGCTCAGCTACAAGATCGAGCGGGAGACCGATTTCCGCGACACCGTCGTCACCCTGCTGATCGACAATTCGGGGTCGATGCGCGGCCGTCCGATCTCGATCGCGGCGATCAGCGCGGATATTCTGGCGCGGACGCTGGAGCGGTGCGGGGTCAAGACTGAGATCCTCGGCTTCACGACCCGCGCCTGGAAGGGCGGGCAGAGCCGCGAGACGTGGCTTGCTGCCGGTCGCCCGCCGCAGCCGGGGCGGCTGAACGACGTGCGCCACATCGTCTACAAAAAGGCGGACGAGCCGTGGCGGCGGGCGCGCACCAACCTGGGCCTGATGATGCGCGAGGGGTTGCTGAAGGAAAATATCGACGGCGAGGCGCTGCTGTGGGCGCATAGCCGGTTGATGGCGCGGCCGGAGGATCGCCGGATCCTGATGGTCATTTCGGACGGCGCACCGGTCGACGATTCGACGCTCAGCGTCAATTCGGGCAGCTATCTGGAACGGCATCTGCGGCAGGTGATCGGCTGGATCGAATCCAAGTCGCCGGTCGAACTGTCGGCGATCGGCATCGGCCACGACGTCACGCGCTATTACGCGCGCGCCGTGACGATCATGGATGTCGAGCAACTGGGCGGAACGCTGATCGAACAGCTGGCCGCGTTGTTCGACACCGAATGATCGCAAGCCCGCCGGGCGGGTTTTACGGCCCGCTCAAGCGTTCGATCACCATTGCCGGGCATCAGACATCGATCAGCCTTGAGCCGGTGTTCTGGGCGGCGCTGGAGGGAGAAGCGCAGCGGCTCGCCCTGCCGCTCAGCGCGCTGGTCGCGCAGATCGACGTGTTGCGGATCGCCGCCGACGCGCCACCCAATCTCGCCAGCGCGATCCGGAGCTGGCTGTTCGCGCAGGCCGTGGATGGGCGCGCGACGGCGATCGGTGCGGAGATGGAACAAAAACACCAGGCGTAAGTGCGATGCACTCGCATTAGCGTTGACAATGCGAACGACTCTCAATAGCGGCGTCCCCAAGAGCAAAGGGGAACTGCATTGTCGAAGTCCGTATCGTTTCTGGCGCTGTCCTGCGTCGGCTTCATCGCCTCCGCACCAGCCGTCGCGGCTGACACGCCGGTCGCGGTTGCCGCCGCCGATACCGCCGACCAGAAGCGCAACGACACCCGCGACGACATCGTCGTGAATGGTCAGGCGCTGCCAGCGACGAAGGTGGAAAGCCCCAAGGCGACGTCGGCGCTGCTCGACACGCCGCAGACGATCACCGTCATCAGCGACCAGGTGTTGCGCAAGCAGAACCTGCAGACGCTGCGCGATGCCTTGCAGACGATCCCGGGCATCACCTTCGGCGCGGGCGAGGGCGGCGGCGGTTACGGCGACAGCATCAACCTGCGCGGCTACAGCGCGAACAACGACATCACCGTCGATGGCGTGCGCGACAGCGCGCAGTACAGCCGCACCGACCCGTTCAACCTTCAGCAGATCGAGGTCTACAACGGCGCGAATTCGGTCTTCAACGGATCGGGCAGCGTCGGCGGCACGATCAACCTCGTCACCAAGGAGCCGACCGACCAGACGCTGACGATCGCGCAAGGATCGGTCGGGACCGACAATTATTATCGCGGCGCGATCGACAGCAACGTGCGGGTCGGCGATCAGGTCGCGGTGCGGTTGAATGGTGTCTATCACCACAACGACGTGCCGGGTCGCAATGTCGAGAAATACGAGCGCTGGGGCATCGCGCCGTCGATCACGCTCGGCATGGACGGTCCGACCAGCCTGACGCTGGCCTATGTCCACCAGCGCGACGACAATACGCCGATCTACGGCGTTCCTTATTTCCGCAGCGGCGTGAACGACGGCGCGCTGCCCGGCGTCGACAACAGCGATTATTTCGGCATCGTCAATCTGGATACGCAGGAGACGACCGTCGACCGCGCGACCGCGACGTTCCGGCACGCGGTGTCTGACGCCCTTTCCGTCCGCAACCTGACCCGGTGGCAGCGGGTCGGCCAGTACAGCGTCACCAGCGCACCGCAGGGGACGTTCTGCCTTGGGACCACCGGTTTGCAGCCGATCGGCGCGACGGGGGCCAGCACGGTCGGTCTGGCCTGTCCGACCGCGGTTCCGGCGGGCAACTACCTGCCGTCCGGCCCGCGCGGGCTGGTCCGCGATCAGGAGAACCAATTGCTGTTCAACCAGACCGACCTGCGCGTGCAGACCGGTGAAAAGGGCGGTATCCGCAACGTGCTGAACATCGGCATGTCGGCGGCGGTCGAGGACTACACCATCACGAGCGGGTCGCTGCTGCGTACCGCCGGCGGCGTGGCGGTCGCACAGGGGCTGATCGGCCTCGCCAGCCCGAACACGACCTATACCGGCCCGACCAACTATACGATCACCGCGCAGTCGAAATCGACCACCACCAACATCGCGGTCTATGCGTTCGACACGCTGGAACTGGGGCGGCACTTCGAGCTGAACGGCGGTGTCCGCTGGGAAAGCGTCGATGCGACCTTCCGTGCACTGCCGTTGCCGTTCGTCCCGCCGGGGACGGTCGCGCTGACCGACGCCACGGCCGCGCCGCAACGCAGCAACGAGCGGCTGTTCTCCTACCGCGTCGGCGCGGTGTTCAAGCCGGTCGACAATGTCAGCCTGTATGGCGGCTATGGCAACGCCAAGACGCCGTCGTCGTCGACCGTCCGGCTTGGCTGTGGCGTGGGCACCGCCAGTTTCTGCGACGTGGCCCCGGAAACCGCGAAGAATTACGAGGTTGGGGCCAAGGCCGGGCTGTTCGGCCGGCGGCTGGAGCTGACCGCTGCGCTGTTCCGCAACGAACGCACGAATTACCGTGTCGCGTCGAATGATCCGGCCCTGCCGACCTTGCAGGTGCTGGACGGCAAGAGCCGGGTCGACGGTGTCGCGCTGGGCGCGTCGGGCAATGTGACGAAAAACTGGACGATCTTTGCCAATTACACCTATCTCGACGGCACGATCCGCCAGAGCGTGTCGAACACCTGTCTTGCCCGGCCCGGCCTTGCGGGATGCGGCAACAGCGTCGCCAACCCGGATCCGCAGGCCGACAGCCAGCTGATCCAGACGCCGAAGCATTCGGGCAGCCTGTTCACCACCTACAAGCTGCCGTTCGGGCTGGAGGTCGGTTATGGCCTGACCTATCAGGGCGACTTCGCGCTGAATGCGCCGAATATCGCCAATCCGGTGCAGTATCGGTCGGACGATTACCTGACCCACCGGGCCTATCTGGCCTATACCTTTGGCGGCGGGCTGACCGCGCAGCTGAATGTGCAGAACCTGACGGACGAGAAATACTTCACCACCATCCGCAACAACGTCAACGCCACGACCGGTGCGGTCAGCGGCGGCTGGGCGACCCCGGGTGAGCGGCGGCAGGCGGTGCTGAGCCTGTTCTACAGTTTCTGACCTGCTATCCCTCCCTGCCCGAAGGCGGGGAGGACACGGAGATGCCGCCATGCTGATCGCGATTCCCGACGTGCTCGATGTGGCGGCCGTAGCGCGCCTGCGCGGCATCATCGACGCGGCCGGGTGGATCGACGGCAACGCCACCTCGGGTCCGCAGGCGGCGCTTGCCAAGCGCAACGAACAATTGCCGGAGGATCTGCCGGCGGCGCGCGAGGCGGCCGACATGGTGCTGGATGCGCTGGGGCGGACCCCGTTGTTCGTGGCTGCCGCGCTGCCGCTCAAGGTCTATCCGCCGCTGTTCAACCGCTACGCCGGCGGGCAGGATTTCGGCCTGCATGTCGACAACGCCATCCGGTTGAGGCGCGGAACCGATTTCCGGATGCGCAGCGACCTGTCGGCGACCCTGTTCCTGTCCGACCCGGACAGCTACGACGGCGGTGAACTGGTGGTCGAGGATCTGTACGGGCCGCAAAGCGTCAAGCTGCCGGCCGGGCATATGGTGCTGTACCCGGCATCCAGCCTGCACCGGGTGACGCCGGTCACGCGCGGTGTGCGCGTCGCCAGCTTCTTCTGGATCCAGTCGATGGTGCGCGACGACGCCGCGCGCCGCATCCTGTTCGACCTCGACTCCGGCGTCCAGGCGGTCGCGGCTATGTCAGGGCAGGGCGACCCGGCCGTGGTGCGTCTGACGGGCGTGTATCACAATCTGCTGCGCCGCTGGGCGGACGCCTGAGCGCGTAGCGGCGCAGGTCCGGTCGCTTACCCGGCCCGGATCGTGCGCCAGGCCTGGGCAATTTCCTCCATGCTGGTGGCCACGTCGCGGAATGGCTGCGGGTCGTGGCCGAGGCTGGCGTCGACGACCTGCCGCCGCGCGCCGGCGTAGAGCCGCGACAGCGTGACCGACAGGTCGCCGCCCTTGTCGAAATCGAGGCCCGCCTCCAGCGCGAACAGGATCGCGGTGGCGCGGGTCACGCGCTCGCTCTTGGCCTTGAACTGCCGGTGTTCGGCGGCCCAGGCCGCGACGCGCAGCGCACGGACCAGCTCCTCGTACAGCAGCTGGACCAGCGCCGGGCCATCGGCATTGGTGGTGCGACCGACGACGTCGATCTGCCGGTACATCGCTTCCGGATCGCGGGAGAGGGGGGAGGCGTACATCGTCAGTTCTTGTTCCACTGGGCGATCTGGTTGGTCAGCATGGTCTGGGTCGCCTTGTAGGCCGTGACGCGGGCGCTGGATCCGGCGAACTGCTTGGTCAGCCGGGTCGACATGACGGCCGAGGCGTCGTCCAGCTTGGCCTGGGCCGAGGCGATGTCGCTCTGCTGCGCGACATAGCGGGTGTTGGAGGCGCCCAGCCCGAACGACGGGCTGACGGCGTTGGTCGAAATCGCCGTGATCGCCGCGGAAAGCCCGCTGATGCCCAGGCTGGAATAGGCGAACATGGATTCCACCGCCGATGGAAACTGGGTCAGCGCCTGACCAAGCCGCGTGGTATCCAGCTTCAGCGTGCCGTCACGATTGGTGGCGACGCCGATTTCGGACAGCGTGGTCGGCGCGCCGGCGGCGGCCCCGGTGTAGAGCGCCTTGGTCGTCAGGCCCTTCATCGACTGGAGCAGGGCCTTGGCCGCGGGATCCGATCGCAGGACGCCGTTGATCGGATCGGTTTCCTTCGCGATCGCGGTCATCACCTCGTTATAGGTGGCGACGACATCGCTGACCGCCTGTTGCAGCGCGGCCGTTGGCGTCTGGCTGCCCAGCGTCACGACGGTGCCGGGCGACGCGCTGTTGAGTGACAGCTTCACGCCGTCGATCAGGTCGCTGATCGTGTTTGAGCTTCGCTGGATCGGTACGCCGTCGACCGTCAGTTTCGCGTTCTGTGCGACCCCGCTCAGCTTCGTCCCCGTCGCGCCGGTGCCGACGTTGAACCGCGACAAGGTGCCATCGGTGTCGGTGGTCGCGGCCAGCGTGAAGGCCTGCGCCGCGCCGGACGTGCCCTTCAACGACAGATAGGCCGAGCCATCGGCGTCGGTGACGATCGAGGCGGAAACGCCGGCATTGGCCAGGTTGATCGCCTTCATCAGCCCATCGAGGCTGTTGTTCGTGGAATCGATGGTGATCTTGACGGCAGGGCTGCTGCCAGCGGCAAAGCCGGTCATCGCCGTGCCGTCGGCCGAATAGGTGGCGGTGCCGGTGGTCAGCGTGAACTCGCCGGTGCCGATCGCGGCGGTCCGGTCGGCGATCGCCACCTGCGTCGTCGCGGATTGTGCGCCGGCCAGCTGGTTGACGGCGATCGTCTTCGACAGGCCCGACAGCTTGGAACCCGACAGCGCGGTGGCGGTCAGGATGCCGGCGTTGCTGGTCGTCGGCTGGCTGGCGATCGAGCCGCCCTTGACCAGGGAGTCCAGGGCGTTCGAGAACCCGGTAATCGCGCTCTTGATGGTACTGACGCTGGAAATCTGGCTGGACAACGTGTCGTTGCGCGCGGTCAGCGCCGCGGTCTTGGCCGCGAACTGCGCCTTGACGAGCGAGGCGACCAGCGATGTCGTGTCGACGCCCGAGCCGGTCCCGAGCGACTTCAGGATCTCCTGCGAGGCCGAGCTGACGACGGTGCTGGCAGAGGCTGTCGTGGTAGAAGTAACGGTGGCCATGGGCTGTGTCCGATGCGTATCACAGGGTTAAACGGCCGGGCGGCGGCAAATCTTAAGCGGGATTCACACTATTCGGATCGGTCATGGCCGTTTCACCCCATGTTCGTCGTAGCGGGCGGTTTCGGGCACGGTGACGGTCGGCATCGGTGCGGTGCCGCCGGCGCGCGCGTTCAGCCCGAAGACGAAGGCAAGGACGGTGGCGATCGCGGCATACAGGTCGTCGCGGACCTCCTGCCCCTCGCGGCTGGTGTAATAGACGGCACGCGCTAGCTGCGGATACTCCAGCACCGGGACCGCGAACTCGGCGGCGATCTCGCGGATCGCAAGAGCGGTGGCACCGCGCCCCTTGGCGACCACGACGGGCACCTGGTCGCGCCCGCGATCGTAGCGCAGGGCAACCGCGAAATGGGTCGGGTTGGTCAGGATGACATGCGCCTCGGCCACCGCCTTGCGCGCGCCGCCGTTCAGGATCTCGCGCTGGCGCTGGCGGATATGGCCCTTGGCTTCGGGCGAACCTTCGCTTTCCTTGTGCTCGTCCTTTACCTCCTGCTTGGTCATCCGCATCTTGGACAGGCGGCGGATCGCCTGGATCGGCACGTCGATGCCGGCGATGACGACAAGGCCGCCGGCCATCGCGATCAGGATCGTGGTCAGCGTGCCGCCAAGCGTGCCGACCGCCTGACCAAGATCGGACGATCCGAGACCGAAGGTGCTGTGCGATGTCTTCCACAGCATCCACGCGCCGATGCTGCCGAGCAGCACGACCTTCATCAGCGACTTGCCAAGCTCGATCCAGCCGGTGACGCCGATGATCTTCGACATCCCCTTGGCCGGGTTCATCCGCGACACCTTGGGGGCCATCAGCCCGGCGTTGAAGCCGAGCGAGCCGAGTGCGGCCCGGCTGAGCAGCGCGGCCAGGATCGACACCGCGAACAGCGTCGCGATCGACGGCGCGAGCTTCCACCCGGCCTCCAGCAACGGGCGGAAGGGCGAGAAATCCTCGATATCGGCGCGACCGAACTGGAAACTGGTCGCCATCACCTCGCGGCAGGCCTTGACCAGCGACGGCCCCGCCATGACGATCCAGCCCACGCCCGCCGCCATGCTGAGCGCGGTAGCCAGCTCGACGCTTTTCAGGACGTCGCCCTTTTCGACGGCGTCCTTCTTGCGCTTGGCTGATGGGGCTTCTGTGCGTTCGCCGCCCTCGTCCGACATCAGCCGAGCACCAGGCTCTGCGTGGCGGCCAGCGCCTCGCGGATGATGACGAGCATGTAGTCGCCCATGGCGGGAAAGCCGATGGCGAGGGAAATGACGCCGACCGCAAGGCTGGCGGGCAGGCCGACCGCGAACAGGTTCAGCGACGGGGCCGAGCGCGAGATCATGCCGACCACGAGGTTGAGACAGAGCAGGAGGAAGCCGACCGGCAACGCCAGCAGCAACCCGGCGAGAAAGGCATAACCACCAAAGAACGCGATGTTCTTCAGCCGCTCCGCGCCAAGCCACGCCTCGCCCGGCGGCATCGCTTCATAGCTTTTCACGACCATTTCGACGAGGACGAGATGCCCGTCGACCGACAGGAACAGCAGGGTCAGCATCAGCGAGAAGAACTGGCCGAGCGCGGGCGAGGGGCGGCCGTTGATCGGATCGACGCTGGTCGCCATGCTCAGCCCCATCGACCCGCCGATCAGCTCGCTGGCGATCAGCGGCGCGGAAAAGGCGATCTGCAGGACAAAGCCCATCGCCAGGCCGATCAGGGCTTCGGAGGCGATCGACAGGAAGGTGGCGACCGAAAAGATCTGCGCCGGTGGCGTGACCGGGTGGACGGCCAGCACCAGCACGCCGATCGCCCCGGCCAGGATGACCCGGACCTGCAACGGGATCGACACCGCGCTGAACACCGGCGCGGTGATGAAGGCCGCGCCGACGCGCACCATCACGAAGACGAGCGCCCAGAACTGCGGTTCGATCGAGAGGCCGAAGCCGAGCATGCGCTTAGCGGACCAGATCCGGGATGCGGTCGAAGATGCCGATCGTGAAGTCGCTGAGCAGGCCCAAAATCAGGCTGCCGAAGATCACGATCGAGACCGCGACGACGATCAGCTTGGGGACGAACGACAGCGTCTGTTCGTTGATCGAGGTGGCGGCCTGCACCATGCCGATGATGAGGCCGGAGACGAGCACCGGGATCAGGATCGGCGCGGTTGCGAGTGCCAGCACCCACATCGTCTGGTTCGCGACCGACAGGAAATATTGTGCGTCCATCGTCGCTTACCCTGAAAAACTGTTGGCGAGGCTGCCCATCGTCAGCGCCCATCCGTCGACCAGCACGAACAGCAGCAGCTTGAACGGCAGCGAGATGATCGTCGGCGACAGCATCATCATGCCCAGCGCCATCAGCACGGTGGCGACGACGAGGTCGATGACGATGAACGGCAGGAAGACGAGGAAGCCGATCTGGAACGCGGTCTTCAGCTCGCTGGTGATGAACGCCGGCAGCAGGACCGAAAAGGGAATGTCGTTGGCCGAGGCATAGGGGCCGGACTTCGCCAGTTCGGCGAACATCGTCACGTCCTTCACACGGGTCTGCTTGACCATGAAGGCGTGCAGGGGGACGCCCGCCGCCTTTATCATGTCGGTGCCGGCCAGCTGACCCGCCGCATAGGGCTGGATCGCGGTCGCGTTGATCTGGTTGATCGTCGGGGCCATGATGAAGAAGCTGAGGAACAGCGACAGGCCGATCAGCACCTGGTTCGGCGGGGTCTGTTGCAGGCCCATCGCCTGCCGCAGGATCGACAGGACGATGATGATCCGGGTGAAGCTGGTCATCATCAACAGCAGGCCGGGCAGGATCGTCAGCAGGCCCATGATGATGAGCACCTGCAGCGACAGGCTCAGCGAGCCGGAGCCGCCATTGGCGCCGCCGCCAAGCTGGCCCAGCGCGCGGTCGACCGCGTCGCCGGCACCGGGCGCGGCGGCCGGCGCGCCTTGTGCGAAGGCCGGCATCGCGATCAGCATCGCCAGCAGGATGGCAAGGCCGATCCACAGGATCGTCGCGGCGCTGCGCCGTGGTCTGGACCGCGCACCGCGGATCAGCGCAGGCCCGGTGCCATGCCGTGATACGGTGATGGTCACGCGTCCACCTTGTCGACCAGGGTCACGCCGCCGCGCCCCACCGAGACGAGCAGCCGGCGGCCCTCGAAGTCGATCACCGCCAGGCGCAGGCCGGGCGAGATCATCATCGTTTCCTTGATCGTCACCAGCCGCGCGGTCGACTTGCCGGGCATCCGCGTCTCCAGCTTGCGCCACAGATAAAGGCAGCCGATCATCAGGCCGCAGACCAGCGGCAGGAGGATGACGAGCTTCAGGATATAGGACCAGAGCATGGACGGTCAGCCGCGCTTGTCGGGGTTGAGGATCTCGGTCATCCGCACGCCGAAGCGTTCGCCGACCGTCACGACCTCGCCACGCCCGATCAGCGTGCCGTTGACGAACACGTCGAGAAGCTCGTTGGCCTGACGATCGAGTTCGATCACGCTGGATTCACCCAGCGCCAGCAGTTCGCGCAGGGACAGGTTGGTCGAGCCGATCTCCACGGTCAGCTTGACGTCGACGTCCTGGAGCAGCCGGAAATTGGCGGCCACCGCGGAGTCGACCGGAAACCCGCCGGTCATGTCGGTCATGATGAAAATCCCTCGTCGTCGATACGCATGATGTGGGTAAGCTGTACGGCCGCCTGACCGTTAGAGACGCCGACCGTGCCGGTGCCGAGCCGCAGGCCGCCGACCATGACCGGCACCTCCGCGCCGAACTGGATCGGGATGACGTCGCCGGGCTTCAGGTCGATCAGCAGCGACAGCTTGACCATCGGTTCGGCCAGCACCGATCGCACCGGAAAGCGCACGCCCATCGCCGCGCGGGTCAGGCCGGTACGCCAGGTCGGATCCGGTTCGGCCGACTTGCCCAGCACCTTGGCCGTCAGCGAGACGCTGTGCGGCTTCAGCGCGGTGACCGGATAGACCAGGTCGATGAACACGGGACGCGCGCTGCCGGCGGCAATGCCGAAGCGAGTGACTATCATCGCATCGTCGCCGTCGATGTCGGACAGCATCGCCGGGTTTGATTCGACATGGCCGGGGACGAATTCGATCCGCGCCAGCGGCTCCCAGACCGCGCGCAGCGGCACGGCGATCATCTTGCCCAGCCGGTGGACCATCGCCTCGGACGCGGGCGAGAACTCAGGGGGCAGCTCGGCCGGGGTGCCGCCCGATCCGCCAAAGAACAGATCGAGCAGTTCCAGCACGAACCGGCCATCGACGACGCACAGCGCGACGCCGCTCGGCGGATCCATCGCCAGCGGCAGCCACGCAGTCAGGCCGTCGGGACGCTCGGCGCGGTAATCGGCGAAGCGCTGGACGATCAGCGGTTCGGCCCAGCAGCGCACCTCCTGATGCAGCAGCGGCTCGAACACCCCGCGCAGCGACCGCGCCAGCCGCACCGACAGGTGCTGCAGCGTGTGCAGGTCGCCGAACGGATTGAGCTTGGCCGGACCCAGCACGCCCTGATGGGCGGCCGGGGGCCGGGTACGCTCGCGCCGGTCGGACGCTGTCGTGGTTGATGGGCCGTTAACCATGGCGTCACTGAACGACGAAACTGGTAAAGTAAACGTTACTGACCCCGCCGAACCCTTCCTTTTGCTTGAGGGTTTTGTTGATCGCCGCGACCAGTCGGCGTTGCAGCTGTTCCTTGCCGTCGTTGGTGAAAACCTGCTCCTCCGACGTGTCCGATAGGGTCATCAAGACCGCCGAACGGACCGCTATGTCATTGGTTTTCAGGTTTTCTATGACCTTATTGTCATAAGGCGTCGACACCGCGACGCCGACCTGGACGAAGTGGACCGAGTCCGCGAGGTTGGATGTGAACTCTTTTTCCATCGCGTAATAATTCGAGGCATAGGCGTCGCCGCCTTCACCCTCGGGCGTGGGCTTGCCGTGGTTTTCGACCGCTGCCGATTCGCCTTCGGCCTCGCCGCCGCCGTGCCCGCCGCCTTCGCCCTCGGCTTCGTCGCCGGGATGCTTCTGCTCGCTTTTCGGGACGAGCTTCGGCTTGTTCTCGTCTTCGGCCGTCTCATGCTTGCCGCCGCCGATCATGCCGGAACTGGCCGCATAGATACCGCCGCCCACGCCGCCGCCGATCAGCACGACCAGCCCGACGGCCATCACGATGATCTTGCCCATCTTCCCCTTTTTCTTCGGGGCGGCGGGGTCTTCCTTCTTGTCGGCCATGGTCAGGGTTCCTTCGGGTTCAGGCTAAACGGAGGTCGTCGGTGCCGGTCGCCGGTGCGGCGGACGGGCGGGCGACGGAAACGGGCGCGCGCGGCGGAGCTGCCTGCTGCTGCTGCGATGGCGTATGCGACTGGCCGGCACCGGTATCGACCGCGCTCTGCCCGAGCGTCAGCCCGCGCGACTGCGCCAGCGTGACCAGTTGCGGGCGTGCATCGGCCAGCAGCGCGGCGGTCGCGGGCTGATCGGCGGTGAAATGGACGTGCATCGTATCGCCGTCGCGGCGGACGCCGACGTCGATCGCGCCCAGCGCATCGGGGATCAGGCGGATGCGCGTATCGGCGGCGTCGGCGGCGTCGCGCAACTGCTCGATCCGGTCGATCATCCCCTGCGGCCAGTCCTGTCGTCGCATGTCGAGCGGAGCCTGCTGCGCATCGCTGGTGGCGGTCACGGTCCGTATCTCGGCCGTGGGGCCGGCCCCCGGCGCGGCAAGGGGGGCGGCCGGGTCACGCGACGTGGCGTTCGGGCGATCGTCATCGCGGGCGGCCTTGATCGCGGCGGCGAACACCTGTCCGGCGGGGGCAGGGGTTGCGCTGGCGACGATGGGTTCAGGCACTGGACCTTCACGGGAAACAACCGGCAGCGGCGCATCGGGCACCGCCCCGGCGGAGTCGCGGATAATGCCCGGCGTCGTCGGGCTGGTCGGTTGTCCGGCGGATGGCGGAACGGCCGACAGGTCGACCGCCGCGAGCAGGGATGCCGTCGCCTCAGGTGGGATCGCTGAAAGACCGGCGGGTCGCGGATCGGCTGGCACCGCGCCGATGGTTGCGGCCGGATCGACGGCGGGCGGCGGCAGCACGCCACCGGCGGCGCTTGCGACGGGTGCGGCGAATGCGACCGGGCGGAGCGGAACGACCGACGGTGCCATCGTCACCCAGGCAAAGGCGGGGTCGGCCGTCACCGGCTCGGTCTCGTCCGGCAGCGGTTTGCCGTCACTGGCTTCGTCTTGCCGCCCGGCAACCGGTGGCGGAGTGGTGGCGGGCATCGCCGCGTCGTCGGCCTGGTCGAGAAAACCGGCCAGCGTCTGCGCGAACTGGCGCGGGCCGCCGCGACCGACGCCCGCATCGACCCGCACGGGCGATGCGCCGGCGTTGGCGCGGTCGATGGTTGGTGGTGCAATCACGCGGCAAAATCCCCCTTTGCGCATCGGCTTGCCGTTAGGTCAGCAAGGATCGTGCCGATTTCGGCGGAAGGCCGGCGCGTCTTCCATCGCGCGGATTTCCTTCAGCACCGCTTCCTTATCGGCGCGGGCCATCAGCTTTTCGACCGCGCTCTGGTCGCGCTTGGCCGCCTTGGTCGCCTCGCTGGCCTGATCCGCCTGATATTGCGCGGTGCGCATCCGGCTGCCGGCGGCGGCGGCGGAGTGATGCAGGCGCTCGCGGTAATGCGCCTGTGCGCCAAGCGAGAAGCCGGCCGCCAGCGACGGGACCGGCGACACCGCATCCGCCAGTTCGGCAATGCGGGTCGTCAGCGCGGATTCCCGGCTGAACCGGTCGCGCGCGGTCGCCTCGTCGGCCAGCTTCAGGTTCAGTTGCAGCGTGCGGACCCGGTGCAGTCGTGCGAGCGTCTTGGCGCGGTCGGCGGCCATTTCAGAACTCGCCGAACACGCCGGTCAGCTCCGCGACCGCGTCGGCCATCGGGATGATCTCGTCATAATCCTGGCGGATATATTCCATGATCGCCGGGTGGCTGGCGATGGCGGCGTCGATCGCCGGATCGGTGCCGGGGCGATAGGCGCCCATCAGCACGAGATCGCGATTTTCCTCATAGGTCGCCAGATGCCGGCGCAACTGCCGCGCGGCTTTCTGATGCGGCTTGTCGACGATATCGGTCATGACCCGGCTGACCGACGGGCCGATGTCGATCGCGGGATAGACGCCGTGTTCGGCTAGCGCGCGGCTGAGCACGATATGCCCGTCGAGGATCGAGCGGGCGGAATCGACGACCGGATCGTTGCCGTCGTCGCCGTCCGCCAGCACGGTGTAGATCGCGGTGATCGAACCGCTACCCTTCGCGTCCGCCCCGGCGCGTTCGATCAGGTTGGGCAGCATCGCGATGGCCGACGGCGGATAGCCGCGCGCCGATGCCGGCTCGCCCAGCGCCAGACCGATTTCGCGACCGGCATGGGCGACGCGGGTCAGGCTGTCCATGATGAGCAGGACTTTCTTGCCCTCCGCGCGGAACGCCTCGGCGATGGCGGTGGCGCGCAGGGCGCCGCGGATACGCAGGACCGGCGAGTGATTGGCCGGCACCGCGACGACCACCGACCGCGCCCGCGCCGCGCCGGCGATCTTGGTTTCCAGGAAGTCGGCGACTTCGCGACTGCGCTCGCCGATCAGGCCGATGACGACGACATCGGCGGCGGCGGCGCGGACGATCATGCCCAGCAGTACCGACTTGCCGACGCCCGACCCGGCCATGATGCCGACGCGCTGGCCCTGACCGACGGTCAGCAGGCCGTTGATCGCGCGGACGCCGACGTCCATCGGCTCCAGCACGCGGCCCCGGTCGAGCGGGGATTGCAGCTTGCCGGCGAGCGGCCAGCGCCCGGCACCGCGAATGGGGCCAAGCCCGTCGATCGGCTTGCCCGCACCATCCACCACGCGGCCAAGCAGGGCCGCGCCGACCTCCGCCTCACCCGGAGGGCCGACCGGCCGGACGGGGGCGCGGGGCAGAAGGGCGGCGGGTCCGCCAAGGTTCATCAGCAGCGTGCGGCCGTTGCGAAAGCCGATGACCTCCGCCTCGACCCTGGCATCGTGCAGGCCGCCGACCTGGCAGACGGTGCCGACCGGCAAAGTGAGGCCGACCGCCTCCATCAGCAGGCCGTCGAACGACGACAGCCGACCCGATACCTGCGGCGCGGGGGTGAAATCGGCGATGCCAAGCGTTTTGAGGTAATCGGCGGTGAAGCGGTTCAGCACAGCGGCGGCACCGGTACGCGGTCGATCGCCCGGGCCAGTTGTTCCAGCCAGAGTTCGGGGCCGTCCTCAATGATGGTCGATGCGCTTTCCATGACGAAGGTGCCACGCGCGATGGTCGCGTCGCCGGCGGCGAACACGCTGTTCGGCAGGTGGCCGTCCAGCAGGTGGACATCGTCCGGGTTGACGCGCAGCAGCGCCGGTTCGCCGGCCTCGGCCAGCAAGTCGGAGGCGGCGGCGATCCGCGCGGCCATCAGGTCCGGCGCGATGCCGACTTCGCCGACCAGCTTTGTCACGAGGAACAGCACCGTCTGGCGCAGGCGTTGCGCGACCTGTTCGCGGTCGATCCGGTCGCCCGATCCGATCGCGGCGGCAAGTCCGGTCAGCAGCGCGCGATCGCGTTCGGCGACGTCTGCCTGTGCAGCGGCGGCGGCGGCAAGACCCTCGGCATAGCCGGCGCTGTGCGCGGCCTCCAGCGGGTTGACGAACGACGCGTCGTGCGCGCTGTCCGGGTCCATCAGGTCCCATCCCTCGGTCGGGTTGGTCGTGGGATCGGCCGGGCTGAAGTGGCGCGGGCCACCCTGCGCCGCGAACGTCGTCGGATCGACATGGGCGGCGGCCCTGTGCGTGCCGCGCATGTCGACCGCCGAAAAGCCGCCGGCCGGTGCAAACGCGGCCGCCAGCACGTTGGCGGTCGTGTCGTGGCGGGATGCGAACCCCGCCGCGAACCCGGCCCCCTGGACATCCGCCGTGCCCCCCCGGACATCAAACATAGTCGTCTTCACCCCCACCCATCATGATCGTGCCGTCCTTGGCCAGATTGCGCGCGATCTGGATCATCATCTTCTGCGCCTCCAGCACTTCGCTGAGCTTCATCGGGCCACGGCTTTCGATTTCGTCGCGGATGCCGTCGGCGGCGCGCGCCGACATGCAGCCGAGGAAGCGGTTGCGCATCGTCTCGTCGACGCCCTTCAGCGCGCGGACCAGGATGTCGCCGTCGACGTTGCGGATCAGCGCCCCCAGATTCTTGTCGTCCATCTCCAGCAGGTTGTCGAAGACGAACAACGCCTCCTCGATCGCCTTGGCGACTTCCTTGTCGATCTTGAACAGCTTGGGCATGACCCGCTGTTCGACCGTCTTGCGCGCGCCCGACAGGATCTTGGCCGCCTCGCGCGTGCCGCCCAGCGTGACGCCCGATTTCTTCGACGCGCCGCCGGTGCGGTTGGCGAGCATGGTCTTCAGCGTGTCGACCGCCTCGGGCGTGATCGGCCCCAGCTTGGCGATGCGGTGAAGAATGTCGGGCTGCACCGTGTCGGGCAGCATTTCCAGCACCTGGCCACCGATCGACGGATCCAGATTGGCGATCAGCACGGCGGCGATCTGCGGGTGTTCCTTCTCGATCAGCGCGGCGATCTCGCTTGCGTCGAGCCAGTCGAGCAGGTCGATCTCGCACGCCGCCTCTGCGGGCGTGATGCGCGCCAGGATGCTGTCGGCCTTTTCCTGGCCCAGCGCGCGCTGCATCACCGCCTCGATCTGCATGCGCGGCTCGAAGCCGATGGTGGTGCGTTCGCGCGCCTTGTCGACGAAATCGTCGAGCACGCGTTCCACCTCGTCCTCGCTGACGTCGGCGACCGCGAACATCGCCTTGCCCAGCAGGCGCACTTCCTCCGGCTCCAGTTTCTGCAGGATCGCGGCGGCTTCTTCCTCGCCGACCAGCATCATCAGGACGGCCGCGCGCTCGACGCCGGTATAGCTACGGTTGTGATCGGCCTCGGCCATCGGGGATCAGGCCTTGATCATGTCGCGCACGGCCAGTGCCGCACGCGTGGGGTTGTCGCGGGTGAAGCCGCGGACCGCGCCGATCCGCTCGTCGTAACCGCGCGTCTGTTCCAGCTGGTCCATGCTGATCGGGGCGGATCCGCCCGACGATCCACGACCACCGGGGGCGAGCGCGCGCATGACGGGCCGCGCGACGCCGTCGTCGCCCGTCTCCATCACCTCGACCATCTCGCCGCCGCCTTCGCCGGTCGCGGGGCCGCCATCGGTACCCGCCGTCGCATCCTCGCGCTTCTTCATCAGCGCCTTGGCCATCGGCCGGACACCCAGCAGCAGCACCATCAGCGCGATCAGGATCGCGGTCACGTTGCGGGCGACGACCGGCAGCCAGCCGGCGTCGTACCAAGGCGCGTCGGCGGGGGCTTCAGCGCCGGCGAACTTGCGGCTGATGACGGTGACCTGATCGGTGCGCCCGGCGTTGAAGCCGACCGCGCTTTTCACCAGCTCGGTCACCTGACCGATTTCGGCCTGGGTCCGCTTGCCGGTTTCGGGATCGCGCAGCAGGACCGCGACCGACAGCCGCTTGATTCCGCCGGGGGATGCGCGCGTGACCGAGACCTCGCGACCTAGATCATAGGCGCGCTGGAAACTGTCCGACTGTTTGGCCGGATCGGGTGCGGGGCCACCGGCGACCGGTGCGGGCGTGGTGCCGGGTGCGCCGGTCGCCGCCTGCGGGGCCTGCAACGTGCTGGCGGGCGGCGGCGTGTTGGACAGCGCGCCGGGGATGCCGCCGGGCGCGGGCGATGCCGCCATGTTGCCGGTCCAGTTGCCGGTTTCGGCCTTCAGCGTTCCCTGCTTGTCATAGCTTTCGCGCGTCGCCTGGGTTTCGTCCAGATCGACATCGGCCTGAACCTCGGCGGTGAAGTTGCCTGCGCCGTAGAGCGGGGTCAGCAGCTGGTTGAGCTGCTGGCGGTATTTTTCCTCGACCCGGCGCTGGAACGCGATGCGTTCGTCGCCCGCCGCAGAGCCACCGCCGGCACCACCCGACTTGGTGAGCAGTGCGCCCATCTGGTCGACGATGGTGACGTCGTCGGGCTTCATGCCCGGCACCGACGAGGCGACGAGGTTGACGATCGACGACACCTGCGCGTCGGACAGCGACCGGCCGGCAGCCAGTTTCAGGATGACCGATGCCGACGGGCTGGCCTTGTCGCGGACGAACACGGTCGATTCCGGCATGGCCAGATGGACGCGCGCCTCGGCGACAGAATCAATTTCCTCGACCGATCGTGCGAGTTCGCTTTCGCGGGCCTGGCGCAGACGCTCGCCCTCGACCGCGCGGCTGACGCCCATCGGCAACTGGTCGAGGATCGCATAGCCGCCGGGTGCCGCCTTGGGCAGGCCCTGACCCGCCAGCAACAGGCGGGCACGGCTGTAATCCTCCTCGTTGACGGTCAGCGCGCCGCTGCCGTCGTCGATGTGGCTGGTGATGTTGGCCTGCGTCAGCGCGGAGGTGACCGCCGCCTTGTCGGCATCGGGCAGGCCGCTGAACAGCGTCTTCTGCGTTGGCGTCGACAGCGTGGCCCAGGCGAGCGCAGCCGCGCCCACCATCCCGACCATCATGGCCATGGGCAGCGAACGGCGAACCGCCGGCTGGGCGAGGACGCCCTGGATCTGGCGCAGCGGATTGGCGAACCGTTCCGGCACCGCGATCGGCGAGGTTGTGGCGAGAGCGTTGCTCATATCAGACCGGCATGCTCATGATGTCCTTGTAGGCACTCAGCAGCTTGTTGCGGACCTGCAGCGTGGCTTCGAACCCGACCGAGGCCTGCTGGCGGGCCAGCATGACCTTTGCGATGTCGATCGTTTCGCCGCGTTCATACGCCTCGGACAATTTGGAAGCCTGTTGCTGGCCTTCGTTCACGCTTTTCAGCGCGGTTTCCATCGTCGAGGCAAAGCTGGTCGGTTCCGCGGCGACAGCGGTCGGCGCGGCGGCGTTGCCGGTGGCGCTGGCCCGGCTCAGCGCCTGGTTGCGCTCCAGGATCTGCGCGCGCAGCGCCATCACCCGGTCGACGCCCATCGGACCCGAGACGGGACTCATGCCGACATGGCCCGATAGGTCGGCTGGGTGATGTCCTCACCCTGTTCGCGCGCCTTGGCGAGACGGTAGCGTAGCGTGCGCTCGGAAATGCCCAGACGCTTGGCCGTCTCGATTCGGCTGCCGCCACAGGCGGCCAGCGTCTCGCGGATCGCGGCGAACTCGCTCATCTGGACGATGTTGCCCAGCGTCGACGGGGTGTCGTTGGCGGCGCGCTCTGCCATCGGCAGGGCAGCGGGACGGTCGAACACGATGTGATGCGCCCCGATCGTATCACCACCGGCGAACAGCAACGCGCGCTGGATCACGTTCTCCAGCTCGCGGACATTGCCCGGCCAGTCGTGGTGCATCAGCTGGTCGATCGCCTCGGCGGTCGGCCACGGCACGACGCTGCGGTTGCCGGCGTGGCGCAGGATCATCGTCGCGGCGAGCGCGGGAATGTCCTGGCGACGCTCGGCCAGCGAGCGGGTCGACAGCGGGAAGACCGACAGGCGGTAGTAGAGATCGGCGCGGAACCGGCCGGCGGCGACCTCTGCATGCAGGTCGCGGTTGGCGCAGGCGATGACGCGGACGTCGATCGACTGCGGCGTGGAAGCGCCCAGCGGCACGACCTCGCGCTCCTGCAACACGCGGAGCAGCTTGGCCTGCAACTGGAGCGGCATCTCGGCGATCTCGTCGAGCAGCAGCGTACCGCCATCGGCCGCGCGGAAGAAGCCTTCGCCGCCGGCCGACGCGCCGGTGAACGCGCCTTTCTGGTGACCGAACAGCAGGGCTTCCAGCATCGACTCAGGGAGGGCGGCGCAGTTGATGGCGATGAACGGTTTGTCGCGGCGGTTGCTGCCGTTGTGGATCGCGCGGGCCAGCACTTCCTTGCCGGTGCCGGTGGGTCCGTTGATGAGGACGGTGATGTCCGCCTGCGCCACCCGCTCGGCCAGCGCGAACAGGGCGAGGCTTTCGGGATCGGCGGCGGTCGGGGCGTCGGCGCCTGCGACCAGCGCGCGGGCAAAGCCGTTGCCGACCGCTGCATCGTCATGGGTAAAGGACAGGCGGGCGGGCTTGCCCTCGGATGCACGAACCAGGCCACGCGGACCATCGGCGACCACCAGCGTGCGGGCAGGGGACGTCACGTCCTCGCCGTCCATCACCAGCAGCGTGTCGCCGGCGGCGGGACGCCCCTTTGCCGCATCACCCAGCACCAGCCCCTGCGCACGCAGCGACGAGAGGAGGGTCACCTTCTCGGACTTCAGTCTTTCAGAGGGCCAGATCGCGGGCATGTACGGCATCCTTTCGAGAAACCTTAGATGCGCCATGCGTGGTAAACAGGTGGTTAAACCGGCAGCCAGGGCGGCAACTTTTTTCCGGGCACGCCCGCGCGCGCATGAACGGCACAGGGAATCGAAGGTTTAGCGTCGATTCTTCGAATCCGGCATTTTCCCGGCCGGCAACGGACCGGCAAAAAATGTTCGGCCGCCGGCTAAATCCTGCCGGTCGATTGCCGTTTCTCCACTTGGCGGCTCGGCTTTCACTCCAGACGGTTGGGGGGCGCCATTGATGGAGACCGGAAAATGACTGTTATCGGAACGAACGTCAGCGCCCTGCGCGCTACCTCTGCCTCGACCATGGCGTCGGGTGCGCTGTCGACCGCGATGGAGCGTCTCTCCAGCGGCAAGCGCATCAATTCGGCCAAGGACGACGCAGCCGGCCTGGCCATCGCATCGTCGATGACCGCGCAGATCAAGGGCATGAACCAGGGCGTCCGCAACGCGAACGACGGTATCTCGATGGCGCAGACGGCGGAAGGCGCGCTCGACGAGGTCGGCAACATGTTGCAGCGTATGCGCGAGCTGAAGGTCCAGTCGTCGAACGGCACCTATTCGACCGCCGACGTCGCGAACATCAAGCTGGAGCAGGACGCGCTGGCCAAGCAGGTCGACAACGTCATGACCAACACCAAGTTCAACGGCAAGGCACTGTTCGACGGCACCGCTGGCGCCAGCGGCGTGGTCAAGATCCAGGCCGGCGCGAACGCCGCCGACTCGATCGACGTCACCTTCGGCAACCTGAAGGCCGATTCGGCGATCACCGCCGTCGTTACCGGCGGTGCATCGGTCGCAAACGCGACGCTGGTCAACTACGACACAGCGATCGCCAAGGTGGCGACCAGCCGTGCGGCCCTTGGTGCCTCGCAGAACCAGCTTTCGTCGGCGGTCAACAACCTGACCAGCAATTCGACCAATCTCGCTTCGGCACGCAGCGGCATCGAGGATGCGGACTTCTCGCAGGAATCGACCGCGCTCGCCAAGGCCCAGATCCTGAGCCAGGCATCCACCGCGATGCTGAGCCAGGCAAACCAGAGCCAGCAGGGCGTCATGTCCTTGCTGCGCTAAGGTCGGGAAGGGTCCGAACCCGGCGCCGCCCCCCCAAGGGCGCCGGGTTCGGACCCACCGAAACCTTGTGTCATCTGCCAGAAATACGGACACCCCGACGGCATCGTGCCGATCGGGGAGGCCCCATTTCTGCTGCACTGCATTTTTTTTGCTTAAGCCTGGCCCGGTCGCGCCGTTTCCCTTTGTGGCGGCTCGACCTTCGTCCGGGGGGCGGCGGAGAGCGTCATGCAGATGGAGACCACCAATGACTGTAATTGCCAGCAATATTTCCGCACTGCGCGCTACCAGCGCATCGACGATGGCATCGACGATGCTTGCGACCGCGATGGAACGCCTGTCGACGGGCAAGCGCATCAATTCGGCCAAGGACGACGCGGCCGGCCTCGCCATCGCCTCGTCGATGACGGCGCAGGTGCGCGGCATGAACCAGGGCATCCGTAACGCGAACGACGGCATTTCGATGGCGCAGACCGCGGAAGGCGCGCTCGACGAGATTTCCAACATGCTGCAGCGGATGCGCGAACTGAAGGTCCAGTCGTCCAACGGCACCTATTCCACCAACGACGTCGGCAACATCAAGCTGGAGCAGGATGCGCTTGCGGCCCAGATCACCAACATCGTCGCCAACACCAGTTTCAACGGCAAGCAGTTGCTGAACGGCACGGCCGGCACCAGCGGCACCGTGACCATCCAGGCCGGCGCGAATTCCAACGACGCCATTCCGGTGGTGCTGGGCAACCTTGCCACGGACACCGATCTGGCAGGCGTGGTGTCGGGCGGCACCTCGGTAGCTGCCGCAACGCTTACCAAGTATGACAGCGCCATCGCCAAGGTCGCGACGACCCGCGCCGGCCTGGGTGCGGTGCAGAACCGGCTGGAGTCGGCGGTCAACAACCTGACCAGCAATTCGACCAACATGCAGGACGCGCGCAGCCGGATCGAGGATGCCGATTTCTCCGAGGAATCGACCGCACTCGCCAAGGCCCAGATCCTGAGCCAGGCCTCGACCGCGATGCTGAGCCAGGCGAACCAGAGCACGCAGGGCGTCCTGTCGCTCCTGAAATAACGGCGTTCTCGCGCCGGTACCGCCGCCCCCCAACGGGTGCCGGCGCAAGGCCGAGCCTTCTCATGCGAAAAGGTCGAGACGGACCCCGGTGGCACCACGCCACCGGGGTTTCGGTCGTTGGTATGCGCTGAGGCAATCAACGGCTCGCGGCGGCTCGCCTCAGGAGCGGTCGACATTCACGTATCACCGCTGTCGTTCATCGCCGAAACGTCCTTCATCCCAGCGCATGCCGGGATCCAGAGCAGTGACGCGCAACCTTAGCGGCTCTTGATTCTGGGCCGAGTCCAGAATGACGAGAAACTTTTGGTTCCGGTCCAGTCAAGATCGTAAATGCGAAAATCGCCGACCATGCGGGTTGCATGATCCGCCTTGCCGAGGCCGATGCTCTGCACGCGAACGATCGGATGGGCGATAACGATATGAAAGTAGGCGCGCGCTAGCGCCCGGTCGCGTGCATAACGAGCCGCCGTCAGGTTCAGGATCATGCCATCAGGCAGCGTATCGGCGATCGCCTCCGCGCCCCGGCCTTGGCGAACCATTTGGACAACGACTCCAGCATCTGACCCTATGTCGGCCAAAGATGGTCCCACAGGGGCATGAGTGTTCGCTCTTCGTAGCGGATCGAAGATGCACTCCAAGTCGCTGCGAGCGCCAGCGTCAGTCCAACTGAACCCGAAGATCATGCTTGCCGTGTGACGAACGGGAGCGTCTGCGCGCGCTTTGCCAACAGCGGCGTGGGCGACAAAGGACCGCCTCGGGGTTGGCCCCGCACCGGGCCGGAAGGAACAGCCGCTGCTGTCGACATCGTGAAGGCCGCCTATCGGCAAACGCCCAGTTGCGGACATTTCCCCGCCGCGCCATGAAAGTCATATGACGAAGGACGGGTACGATCAGCTCATGCATGTGGTTTGCGTCGAGTGGGGCTTTTGCGGTTGCATAAAGAACGATCAGCCGATGCACGTCGATCAACTCATACCGTCCGAAGGACCAGTAACGGCAGACCAGTTCGTCGAGTGGGTCTTTCTCGCAGACGACATGAATCCAAACTCGCAGCCGGAACGATGGACCCGACATAAGCTGGCGATCCGCGCCGCATTCGTTGAGCATATGGGCGGCGACCTCGTGGATGCCTCACAACTTCGTTGGAGCGACGTGCCGCAGCAGCCGACGACACCTGACGGCAAGTTTCGTGAGCAGTTGAGTTAAGGGGCGCAATCCTTCAGGCTCGGACAGTCCTGAGCCTTGTTTCACGTAACCGGCTCCGTAATCGCATGTTTGTCGCAAATGAATATGTGCGGTCGCGGTCAATGCCGGGCGCATGCACAAAGGGCGCCGGCCATTCGACCGACGCCCTGTCGTTGGACGGCCCCCCGGCCGAGAGAAGAATCAATGCCCGGTCAGTGCCTTGCGTAACCGGTCGTGCGCGGATTTCTTGATCTGGCAGACGCGGGCGGCGGTGACGTCGAGCACCTGGCCGATTTCCTCCAGGTTCAGTTCCTCGACATAATAGAGCTGGATGGTCATCGCCTCGCGCTCGGGCAGGCTGGCGATCGCGGCGATCAGGGCGTCGCGCTGTTGCCCGTCGGCCAGCTGCTCGAACGCGTCTGGCATGTCGGAGGCGAACCACGGCGTGTCGTCGGTGTAGACGTCGTCGATCGGCTCGAACCGGATCGCCTCCGACGTCGCATATTCGGTACGCAATTTGTCGACGCTGACACCCAGGCGCTCGGCGATCGACGCTTCGCCCGGGGCCTTGCCGGTTTCGACGGTCAGTGCCGACACCGCCTCGGCCAGCGCACGGCGGCGGCGCATCGCCCCGCGCGTCGTGGTGGCCTGACGCCGCAGTTCGTCGATCATCGCCCCGCGCAGGCGGGTCTTCAGATACAGCTGGAAGGCATGACCGCCGCGATCCTCGGCCGCGGCCGCCGCCTCGACCAGCGCGACGAGGCCGACCTGGACCAGATCCTCGATCTCGACCACGCTGCTCATGCTGCCATGGACGTGCCACGCGATCCGGCGGACCATCGGCAAATGCTTGCGGACCAGCAGTTCGGCGCTGGGGGCGGGGGCGTAGGTCAGCGGCGTCGCGTCGGCGAAGGCGCTGCGCATCGGTAGGGCGCTCATGCTGGCAATGCTCCGGGTGCGCCGATGACGGCGACGACTTCGACGGCTTTTTCTTCAGGCACTTCGAAGAAGCTCAGGACGGGGGTATCGGGCATGCAGGTCCTCACCAGCTTGCGGATGGCGACACGGATCGCGGGCTGGACGACCAGCGCGAACGGCTTGGCTTCGGCGATCAGCGGCTGGGCGGCGCTTTGCAGCGCGTCGACGATGCGCCGGCCGAGATCGGGTTCGATGACGTGGCGGCGCGACGGATCGCCGCGCATCGCCTGACCGAGCAGCCCTTCGAGCTGACCCTCCAGCGTCATCACGCGCAGCGGCTCGCGCACGCCGCACAGTTTCTGGATGATGAGCGCGCCAAGCTGCGGGCGGATCAGTTCAATGATCTCGTCGGCGTCGGCCGACTTCTGCGCGGCGACCGCGATGGCGGCGGCGATCAGGCGGAACTCCTTGAGCGGGATGTTCTCCGCCAGCAGGCCCTTCAGCACCTGGGTCAGCGTCGTGATCGGCAGCGGGTTGGGCGACAGCGAGGCGACCAGCTGCGCCGCGCGTTCCTTCAGCCCGTCGAGCAGCGACTGGACCTCGTCCTGGCCGAGCAGGTCGGTGGCGTGCTGGCCGAGCGCATGGTTCAGGTGCGTTGCCATGACGGTGCCGGGATCGACGACCAGATAGCCGGCACCGGTCGCGGCATCGGCATCGCCCGGCGCGATCCAGGTTGCGTCGAGGCCGAAGGTCGGATCCTTGGCCTTCTTGCCCTGTAATTCGCCGAACGCCTGACCGGTATCGAGCGCGAGCATCTCGTCGGGCGACACCTGATCCTCGCCGACGCATACGCCGTTGACGAGGACGCGGTAGGTATAGGGTGCCAGGTTGATGTCGTCGCGGACGCGGACCTGCGGCACGACGAAGCCCAGTTCCTTCGACAGCTGGCGGCGAACACCGGTGATCCGGCCCATCAGCGGCGCGCCACGGCGTTCATCGACCAGCGGCACCAGGCCGTAACCGATGTCGAGATTGACCTGCATCGCGTCGGTGACCTCGTCCCAGCCGATCTTCGACTGGTCGAGCGGTGCTGCGGCCACGACAGGTTCGGGCGGCGGCGGGCGGCGCTCGATCTGGCGCAGCTTCCATGCGGCGAAGCCGGCAAGGGCTGCGGCCGACAGGATGATGAGATGCGGCATGCCCGGCATCAGGCCGAGCAGCGCGAGGATCCCGGCGACCGGCGTCCAGGTGCGGACCGAGCCGAACTGGCTGCCGATCTGGCCGGCGAGATCGTGCTTCGACGTGACGCGGGTGACGATGGCGGCGGCGGCGATCGACAGCATCAGCGACGGCAGCTGCGCGACGAGGGCATCGCCGATCGCGAGCAGGATATAGGTGCGCGCCGCATCGGCGATGGTCATGCCGTGGCTGACCGGCCCCAGGATCAGGCCGCCGACGATGTTGGCGGCAAGGATCAGCAGGCCGGCGACCGCATCGCCCTTCACGAACTTGGACGAACCGTCCATCGAGCCATAGAATTCGGCTTCCGTGGCGGTGTCGATGCGGCGCTGCTTGGCTTCGTCGGGAGTGATGAGGCCGGCGTTCAGGTCGGCGTCGATCGCCATCTGCTTGCCGGGCAACGCGTCGAGGGTGAAGCGGGCGGACACTTCGGACACGCGGCCCGCGCCCTTGGTGACCACGATCAGATTGATGATGACCAGAATCGCGAAGACGAACAGGCCGACGACATAGTCGCCGCCGATCAGGAAGGTGCCGAATGCCTCGATCACATGGCCCGCCGCGGCCTCGCCCTCATGTCCGTGGACCAGCACGACGCGGGTCGAGGCGACGTTGAGCGCGAGGCGGAACAGCGTGGCGAACAGCAGGACCGTCGGAAAGGCGGAGAAGTCGAGCGGCTTCTGCGCGTTCAGCGACACCATCAGGACGGCCAGGCTGATCGCGATATTGGCGACGAAGAACACGTCGAGCATCGCCGACGGCATCGGCACGACCATCAGCACGACCAGCAGCAGGATCGCCAGCGGCAGGGCCGAACCGCGCAGGTTGGAGAGGAAGGCGGGCACCCGTTAGGCTCCCATGCTCGCGAGCATCATGTAGGCGAGGCGGGCGGTGTCGGGCGTCGGGCGCAGCAAGTTGGCGGCGGACTGCGTGCCGGCCGGCATCCCGGACGACGCCTGACGGAACTTGCCGAGCGCGGTGCTGGCCCAGGCCAGCGCATCGTTCATGCTCTGCCCGCCGCCGGTAATGACGGTCGATCCCTCGGCATCGAACGCCTGCGCGGCATACTGGACGGCGGGCAGCGCGGCCGAGCCGGCGGCACCCAGTTTGGCCGAGAAGCGATCGTAGATCTCGCCGAGCGAGCGCGGCTGGCCGTTGGACGCGTAGAAGACGTTGCGGTTGGCGCGGGCGGCGGCGGGGAACAGCGCGGCACCGGTGGTCGCCGACCCCGATTCCATCGCGCCCAGAAATTTCTTCGCGCCGCCAAGGCCCAGGAAATGCGCCATGTACAGGTCGGTGCCGGTCGCATCGCGGTCCAGCGTCTGTTCCAGCGCGGCCTTGTTGTCGGAGGCGTGTTCGGCGGCCATCAGCGAGGCGGTGGCGGGATCGTTGCGCAGTGCCAGGATCGCCTGCCGCGTGGCGGGATCGCCGACGCTCAGCCTGCCGCCGGCGGTCCGGCCGATGCTGTCGGCGGCCCAACCGAGGCCATGCTTCGCACCGTGGTTCTTCACGACCGCCAGCCAGCTCTGTTCGATGAACTGGTAGAGGCCGCTGGCGGACGAGGTGCCGGCCTTCGCATCGGCGCGCAGCCCGCTTTCCAGCTTGGCCTGGCCGAGCAGATAGTCGAAATCCACGCCCGTCCTGCTGCTGGCAAGCTGGATCGCGGACTGGACGCGGCTGGCACCAACTGCGGTGACTGGGATGGGATTGACTGGCATCGCGGAAATCTGGCCCCTTGTTGGGAACCAATTCAGCAAGGGCCGTGCCAGTCTGCGGCCCTGTATCAAAAACGGCGGTTTCCCGCGCGTTTCACCCCTTACGCGTACGCGCGGGCCACCGGCGAGCGATAGGCGTTGCCGCTGTCACCGGTCAGGGTTTGCAGGCGGCGGCGAACATTTGCCGCCATCAGGTTGACATAGATACGGCAGGTTTCGTTCAGACGGTCGGCTTCCTCGGCCAGGCCGCGCAGTTCGGCACCCGCAGGGCCGGTGCCGGCGGCGGCGATCGCTTCGATCGCGACCAGCTTTTCCTGGGTCGCGCGTTCCAGCTCGCCGGCGTCGTTCGCCTTCAACGCCGCGATTTCGGCATGAAGCGCGTCGATGACTCGGATCAGGGCATCACGCCTGGTCATTGGGGCTCCATTCGAGCTTCAGGGCCATCATGCGGTCGGCGATCGTCGCGGGCTGGATCGGGAACGTCCCGTCCGCGATCGCCTTCTTGATGAGGGCGACCCGCTCGACATCGACCGGTGGCGCGGCGGCCAGCATGCTGGCCGTCGTGCCGGACACGATCGTTGCCGCGTCCTGCTTGCGTGCGATACCGGCCTGAACGGTCGGCGTCGGTGCCGTCTGCGCGAGACGCGACACCGCGGCCCCCGCGATCGATACCGGCTTTGATCCTACCGTTTCCACCATGTCCGCACCCTTTGGTAATTGCTGACATTGTAGGAAACGGCCGGCGTGTGAAAAGATTTAGAAATTATTCCTGCCAGCCGGGCAGGGTGGCACGACCGGCCTCGACCGCGACGGCCTGCACCGGCGTGCGGGTATCCTCCACCTTGACCATGAAGCGCGCGCCGGCGGCGGCATCGCCCATGGCGATACCCTGACGTGAGATGGAGAAGCCGGCGGAACCCGCCTCGATCATGACGGGATCGCCGCGTTTGATGACGACCTCCGCCTTCGCCGCCGGCGCGGCCGCGACCGCCGCGATGGCGGTCGGCCGTGCCGGGACAGCGGCGGCGGGTTTCAGGACGGGGACGAAGATCCGCCAGTCCGGCCCGGAACAGGTGATGACGACCGCGTCGTGCGCCTCGGTCCGCCACGACATCGCGACCATCGGGCAGGTCGCAAGGCGCAGGCGCGGGTCGACCGGCGTGCGCGCGCCGCCCTCCGCCCCGATTGGCCGGCCGGTGAAGGCGGCGACCGCGCGGTCGAGGCCGGCGGTGTCCTGGAAGCCGGCCGCCAAGGCGGGCGTGGCGAGCAGGAGAAGGGGCAGAATACGCAACATGATCGTCTCCATCAGGGGCGCGCGTCGGGCGACGGCGTGCCGGCAAAGGCCAGCGTCACGGTCGCGGCACTGCGGCCGGGGCGGGTATCGGTAGTGATGACCATCCGGCCGGGCGACACGGCACCGCGCGTTGCGAGGACGGCGGCCACGGTGCGGGCGCGGTCGGCGGCAAGGACTGCGCCGTTGCCGCTGGTCGGGTCGACATCCTGCGCGGTCCCGTCCGACGAACCGGTGACGGTCAGCAGGACGCGGGGATCACGGGTGACTTCGTGCGCCCAGGCGACGAGCGCGTCGGGCGCGGCGGGCAGCATCGACGATCCGGGTGCGAAGTTCATCATGCCGGCGGCGGCGACGGGCATGGCCTCCTCCTGCGGCGCGCGCGACCCGAAGCCGGCACGGATTCCTTGTGCCAGCGCGTCGCCGTCACTGTTGCGGGTGGCCTGGATCAGCACGAGAAAGCCGACCAGCAGCAGGGCGAGGTCGGTGAGCGTGATGAGCCACAGCGGCTTGCCGGGTGCGATGGCGGGGAAATCGTCGTCATGGGTCATGCCGCCACACTCGACAGGCTGCGCGGGGTTTCGCGGATGGCCAGGGCGACCAGAGGGGCCTCCAGCCGGGTCCGCTCGAACGCCTCGTGCCGCGCCTGCGCGCGCAGGCGCGTGGCGATCGGCATCGCGACCAGATTGGCAATGAGCGCGCCGTACAGGGTCGCCAGCAGGGCGATGGCCATGGCCGCGCCGATCGTGGCGGGATCGGTCATCGTCGCAAACATGCTGGCCAGCCCGATCAGCGTGCCGACCATGCCCATCGCCGGTGCCGCCTCGGCGGCCCCGGCCCAGACCTCGGCGGCGGCAAGGTGACGTTCGGCGCGCGCGCGGCGGCGATAATGGACGAGATCGGCGACCATCGTCGCATTGCCCCCGTCGACGATGACGGCGATCGCGGCGGCGATGTCGGCGTCGGCGATGACGGTGCGGTCAAGCGCGATGACGCCGTGGCGCTTGGCGATCCGCGAGAGGGCGGCGATCTGGACGAGCAGCGGCTCGGCGTCGAACCGGCGACGCGTCAGGGTGGCGAGTGCGGCCAGCGCCCGGCCGACATCGGCGAACGGCGCGCGCAACACGACGGCAAGCGCGGTGCCGCCAAGGACGATGGCCAGGGCGACGGGGTCGAGGAGCTGGGCGAAAAACTGGTCGGGTGCGGTCATGGGTGCGTGAGTAGCAAGGGCCGGGCCAGATGCGCGTCTGGGAGATGGAAGGTTGCGAGGGTGGGGCGTGTGACAGGTCGGCCAGTACGCTATCTACACCACCCCGGCGGAGGCCGGGGCCCAATTGGGCAAACGGTGGTAAATAGCTGCGGACGCCAACCCACTTGGGCCCCGGCCTCCGCCGGGGTGGGTAGAAGTGGGATCCCGGCGATGACGGGCAAGGCGGGCCTGGGGCGCGGTCAAACGTCGTCACAAGGAAGTCGCGACTGGGCCCCGGCCTTCGCCGGGGAACGGAACAAGCGGCAATCGCTGCCCGGCAGGGTTGCCGCCCGACCGGCAAGGGTTTGCCGCCTCGCCGGTGCCGCCCGTCGATCCGGCGCCCGCTCACCCCTGAAAGCCGAACTGGCACGGCCATTGCTTATGGTCGGACGCGCAATCCCTGCGTGAAGGAGGCCATCGGTGGCAGGAGACTCGCTTTTCGGCGTTCATGGCGCGGCGCTGCAGGTGCGTTCGCAACGCATGGGCGTGCTGGCGTCGAACATCGCGAACGCGTCGACCCCCGGCTTCAAGGCGCAGGACGTTGATTTCAGACAGGCGCTCGCCTCGATGGAAAGCGACAGCGGCACCGGCATGGCGGGTGCGATCAAGTACCGCGTGCCGACCCAGGCGTCGATGGACGGCAACACCGTCGAGCTGAGCCAGGAACAGACCGCCTTCGCCGAGAATGCGGTCCAGTACCAGACAACGCTGTCATTCCTGAACGGGCGGATCAGCCAGATCACGCGCGCGCTGAAGGGCGAATAAGATGGCCAACGCGCCCATGTCGATTTTCCAGGTTGCCGGTCGGGCAATGTCCGCGCAGCTGGTGCGGATGAACACGACCGCGTCGAACCTGGCCAACGCCAACGGCATCGCGAGCAGCGAGGCCGAGGCGTACAAGACGATGAAGCCGGTGTTCCGCACCAGTTTCGACAAGGCGACGGGTCTTGCCACGGTCGATGTCGAGAGCATCGTCAACGCCGGTGAAGCGCCGACCAAGCGATACGACCCCAGCAACCCGCAGGCGGACAAGGACGGCAACGTCTTTGAAGCTGCGGTCGATGAAACGCGCGAGCTGGTCGACATGATGGAGACCGCGCGCAGCTATCAGAACAATGTCGAGGTGATGCAGACCGCCAAGTCGCTCATCATCGACACCCTCAAGCTCGGACGCTGATCATGGCCACATCCTTTGACTCCACGCTCAGCAGCCTCGGCATCACCCGCAGCGCGACGGCGGCCAAGGCCGCCACAGCTACGTCGAAATCCGACACGCTGGGGCAGGCGGATTTCCTGAAGCTGATGACCGCGCAGATGAACAATCAGGACCCGTTCAACCCGGTCGACAACACGCAGATGGTCGCGCAGATGGCGCAGTTCTCGCAGCTGTCCGGCATCACCGAGATGTCGGGCACGCTGAAGGCGATTTCGGACAAGCTGGGCGCGACATCGGCGACCGACGCCATGTCCTATGTCGGCAAGACCGTTCTGACCGCAGGGTCGACGGCGTATGGCCGCAGCGCGGGCGGGATCGCCGGCGGGGTTGAGCTGGACGCGTCGGCGAGCAATGTGAACGTCACGATCACCGACGCCAGCGGCCTGGTGCTGAAGACGATGAACCTCGGTGCGCAGACGGCGGGCACGACGACCTTCGACTGGGACGGCAAGACCGATGCCGGCGCGGACGCGGGGGCCGGTCCCTTCACCGTCACCGCGCTGGCGCAGGATGCTGGCAGGACGGTGGCCAGCCGCGCGCTGGTCTGGGCACCGGTGCAGTCGGTGTCGATCCCGTCGACCGGCCCCGCGCAACTGACCCTGCCGGGTATCGGCACGATCGCCACCACCGCCGTCCGCCAGATCGGCTGAACCCCAACTTCGCGTTTTCAGGAGTAACCTCCCATGTCCTTCTACACGTCGCTCAGCGGGCTTCAGGCCGCGCAGACCGAGATGTCGACCATCTCGCACAATCTGGCCAACGTCAGCACCAACGGGTTCAAGAAGAGCCGCACCGACTTCGCCGACGTCATCGCGTCCAGCGTCAACCTGTCGCCGACGCAAATGGTCGGGTCGGGCGTCGTCGTGCAGGCCAACAAGCAGCAGTTCGGGCAGGGCAACATGATCGCCTCGTCCAACTCGCTGGACCTTGCCATTTCGGGCGACGGGTTCTTCGCGGTCAAGCCGAGCACGAGCAGCGCTGCGATCAACTATACGCGCAACGGCAGTTTCCAGGTCGATGCGAACCATTATGTCACCGACCCGCAGGGCAGCTATCTGCAGGTCTATCCGGTCGACGCATCGGGCACCGCGACGGCGACCGGCCTGGGATCCGCGACCGCGCTGAAGCTGCCCGAGACGAGCGGCACGGCGATCGCGACCAAGGCGGTGACGATGACCGCCAATCTGTCGGCGAACGCCGTCGTGCCGGCGACCGCGACCTTCGACCGGTTCGACGCCACCAGCTACAACCAGTCGACCAACACGCAGATCTATGACGCGGCCGGCAACGCTCTGACCATGACGACGTATTTCAAGCGTGAGACGGTGGGCGACGCGGCGAACCCGACCAGCACCTGGGCCGCCTATTCCTATGTCGGCGACACGCCCCTGAACAGCGGCGGGGCCGGCCGCGTGGCGATGACGTTCGACAGCAGCGGCAAGATCACCGCGCCGCTCGCCAAGACGACGTTCGACCCGATCACCCCGGCGGGCAGCACCGCGTCGCAGGCGATCAGCCTGGATTTCGGATTGAAGACGACGCAGGTCGCCTCCGCCTTCACCGTGTCCGAACGCAGCCAGGACGGCAAGGAAGTCGGCCAGTTGCAGGGCGTGACCGTCGACGCGAAGGGCGTGGTCAAGGCCAGCTTCTCAAACGGCGACGTGCAGGCGCTGGGCCAGGTCGCGACCGTCAACTTCGTCAATCCGGCGGGCCTGCGTCAGCAGGGCAACAGCTATTGGACCGCGACCGGCGTGTCCGGCACGCCGCTGGCCGGCACGCCGGGCGAGGACGGTCTGGGCGAGATCATGTCGGGGCGGATCGAGCGGTCCAACGTCGACATCACCGAAGAACTGGTCGACCTGATCGCGGCGCAGCGGAACTTCCAGGCCAATTCCAAGGCGCTGGATACCGCGAACCAGATTTCGCAGACCATCTTCAACATCCGTAGCTGACGACGACGCAGGGCGGGGGGATATAAGCGATGGACAAGCTGGTCTACACGGCGGCGACGGGGCTGAAGGCGCACATGGCGGCGCAGGCCGCGATCGCCAACAACATGGCGAACGTGTCGACGATCGGCTTTCGCGCCGACCGCGTCGTGTTCGACCGGCTGGAGCTGAAGGGCGGCGGGGCCGAACTGATGGCGCGCGCGCCGACGTCGGAGGAGGTGACCGACGCCGACATGTCGCAGGGCGCGATCCAGCAGACCGGCCGGTCGCTGGACGTCGCGGTCATCAGCCCCGACGCCTGGATCGCGGTGCAGGCGGCCGATGGCAGCGAGGCCTATACCCGTCGCGGCGACCTTGAGGTCGCGCCGTCGGGCGTGCTCCAGACCGGCGACGGGCATCCGGTGATGGGGCAGGGCGGTCCGATCACGCTGCCGCCCGCCGATTCCGTGTCGATCGCCGCCGACGGGTCGATCAGCATCGTGCCCCAAGGGGGCGATCCCAATGCCCCACAGGCGCTGGACCAGATCAAGCTGGCCAGCATCAAGGGCAGCCAGACGGTCAAGGGTCTCGACAATCTGCTGCGCGTGCGCGGCGGGGGTGCATTGCCCCAGGATCTGACGGCCAAGGTGCAGTCGGGCGCGGTCGAGGGATCGAACGTGAACATGACGCAGGTGCTGGTCGACATGATCGAGAACCAGCGCAGTTACGAAGTGCAGGCGAACCTGATGAAGGAAGCCAAGAACCTGGACGAGAGCAGCGCATCCCTGATGCGTCTGCCGAGCTGAGGATAGCCAAATGAGCAGTGCAGCCATGCATATCGCGCGGACCGGGCTTGATGCCCAGGACATGCGCATGCGCGTTATTTCGAACAACCTCGCCAACGTGAACACCACCGCGTTCAAGAAGGATCGCGCCGCATTCGAGACGCTGGCGTACCAGACGGTGACCGCGCCGGGTGCGGCGAGCACCGCGGAGAGCAAATACGCGACCGGCCTGAACCTCGGCACCGGCGTGCGCGTGCAGGGCACGGCGCGGATGGACAAGCAGGGGTCGCTGAACACCACCGGCAACGCGCTGGACATGGCGCTGGACGGCGACGGCTATTTCCAGGTGCAGTTGCCGGGGGGGCAGCTTGGCTACACCCGCGCCGGCAACTTCTCGCGCTCGGCCGAAGGGCTGCTGGTGACGGGCGAGGGCTATCAGGTTCAGCCGGGCATCACGATTCCGGAAAACGCGACGTCGATCAGCATCGGCACCGACGGCACCGTGTCGGCCAGCATCCCCGGCCAGTCGGAATCGACGACGCTCGGCCAGATCCAGGTCGCGAGCTTTCCGAACGGCGCGGGGCTGCAGGCGACGGGCGACAATTACCTGATCGAGACGTCGGCGTCGGGCGCGGCCAATCTGGGCGTCGCCGGCGAGGATGGCCGCGGCAAGATCCGCCAGAATATGCTGGAAGGGTCGAACGTCAACGTCGTCGAGGAGCTGGTCGACATGATCGAGACCCAGCGCGCGTACGAGGTCAATTCCAAGATGATCTCGGCCACCGACGACATGCTGAAATACGTGAACCAGAACCTGTAATCATGGCATCCAGAGCACCCACCCCATTCCGGTTCGGCACCCGCTGGATCGAGATCGCGCTGGCCGCCGTCGCCGGCACTTTGGTCGTCGCGGCGGTCGTGCCGACCCCGGCCGATGCCGGCCTGTTCGGCAAGAAGGCCCCGAAGGAGGATTTCACCGTCGCCCGCGCGCCCGTGATCGCGCCGGTCGCGGCCCCCGCCAACGGCTCGATCTTCCAGGCCAGCGACGGTTATGCCGCGCTGTACGAAGGCACGCGGGCGCGGCGGGTTGGCGACCCGCTGACCATTGTGCTGGTCGAACGGACGGCGGCGTCGAAATCCTCGTCGTCCAAACTGGATTCGAACGGTGGCCTCAGCATCACGCCGCCGTCGACCGGTTCGCTCAGCCTGTTCAGGCCGACCGATATCGGTGCCGGCAGCGGCCGCAATTTCAACGGGCAGGGGTCGGCCGATCAGTCCAACTCGCTGTCGGGCGAAATCAGCGTGACCGTGGCGCAGGTGTTCCCGAACAACACGATGCTGGTGCAGGGCCAGAAGCGCGTGACGCTCAATCGCGGCGACGAGTTCGTCCAGATCAAGGGCATCGTCCGCTTTGCCGATGTCGACGCGTACAACCGCGTGCCGTCGACCCGCGTGGCCGACGCGCAGATCGCCTATACCGGCAAGGGCGACGTCGCCCGCGCCGGCCGACAGGGCTGGCTTGGCCGGTTCTTCTCGGTCATCAGTCCGTTCTAAGGACCGTATTCCCATGATCCGCGCGCTTCTCACCTTTCTCGCCAGCCTGCTGGTCGCGACTCCCGTCTGGGCCGACCGGGTCAAGGACCTCGGCGGATTCCAGGGCATCCGATCGAACCAGCTGACCGGTTACGGCGTCGTCGTCGGCCTGCCCGGCACGGGCGACGACAATCTGGAATATACCGTCCAGTCGCTGAAGGCGGTTGCCTCGCGCTTCGGCCTGCAATTGCCGCCGAGCGCCAATCCGGGGATGAAGAACGCGGCGGTGGTGATGATTACCGCCGAATTGCCGCCCTTCGCCAAGCCGGGGCAGAAGCTGGACATCACCGTCGCCTCGATGGGCAAGTCCAAGTCCTTGCGCGGCGGCAGCCTGATCCTGACGCCGCTGCTGGGTGCGGACGGCCAGGTCTATGCGATGGCGCAGGGCAATCTGGCGGTCGGCGGTCTCGGTGCCGAGGGCAAGGACGGGTCGCAGATCGTGGTCAACGTCCCCTCGACCGGGCGCATCCCCGAGGGTGCGACCGTCGAGCGCGCGGTCGCCACCGGGTTCGACACCGCCCCGAACCTGACCTTCAACCTGGCGCGTGCCGACTTCACGACCGCGCAGAATGTCGCCGGCGCGATCAACCAGAAGCTGGGCTTCGGTACCGCGCAGGCGATGGACGCGGTGTCGGTCGCGGTCCGCGCGCCGATGGGCGCGGATACACGCGCCACGCTGATGAGCATGATCGAGAATCTCGACGTGGTGTCGGCCGAACCGACCGCGAAGGTCATCGTCAACGCGCGTACCGGCACCGTCGTCATCAACTCGGCGGTCCGGGTCGGACCGGCGGCGGTGACGCACGGCAAGATGACGGTCCGCATCGACGAAAACCAGCGGATCAGCCAGCCCGCGCCGTTCAGCCAGGGCCAGACCGCGCTGGAGCAGAAGTCGGGTGTCGCGGTCGAGGAGGAGAAGCGGCCGATGTTCCTGCTGGCCCCCGGTCCCAAGCTGGCCGACATCGTCAAGGCGGTGAACGCAATCGGCGCATCGCCGGCCGATCTGGTCGCCATCCTGGAGGCGCTGAAGGAAGCCGGCGCGCTCAAGGCCGAGTTGATCGTCCTGTGACGCCGATCGCTACACCAGCACTTCCGGCCACCGGCGGCATATCGGGCGACACCAGCCGGCTGGCCGGCAAGGCGAACCTGAAGGCGGCGGGCGAGAAGTTCGAGGCGGTCTTCACCGGCATGATGCTGAAGGCGATGCGCAAGACCAAGCTGGCCGAACCGCTGTTCGACAGCCAGGCCAGCGATACTTTTCGCGACATGCAGGACCAGAACCTTGCCCAGTCGATGGCGGTCCACGCGCCGATGGGGATCGGCAAGGCGATGACCGATTTTCTCGCGAAGTCGCAACCAATTGTTAATCATGATCCGCCAGAACCGGCGGCATGAGCGATCTCCTGTCGATCGGTGCCAGCGGCGTAAAAGCGTATCAGAGCGCGCTTACGACCGTGTCGGAGAACATCGCGAACGCGAATGTGACCGGCTATGCGCGGCGCACGACCGACCTGAAGGAAATCGGCGCGCCCGCCGGTGTCCTTGCCACCAACAAGAATCTGGCCGGCGGCGGTGTCATCGCCGGCGGCGTCGTGCGGTCCGCCGACGAATATGCCAGCAACGCGGTTCGCAGTTCGGGGGCCGATCTGGCGCGGACCGCGACCGGCGTGAACTGGCTGGACCGAATCGATTCGGTCATGGCCGGCAACCAGTTGAACGAGCGGGTGACGGGCTTCTTCAACGCCGCGCGTACGCTGGCGTCCGACCCGACCTCCACCGCGCTGCGGTCCAACATGCTGGGGGCGGCGACCTCGACGGCCACCGCCTTTACCGCCACCGGGGCCGCGTTCACGCAGGCTGCCGATGATCTCGACACCATGGCACGCGCATCGGTCGATACCCTGCAACGGCTGGGTCAATCGCTGGCCAAGGTGAATGACGGGCTGGGGCGGGCGGCAAGCGGCAGTTCGGCTGCCGCCAATCTGTCCGATCAGCGCGACCAGTTGCTCGAACAGATGAGCGCGCTGGTCGATGTCGACAGCAAGCTGGACCCGATTGGCCGGGCGACCGTCACGCTTGGCGGCAAGTCCGGACCGCTCTTCGTGTCGGGCAAGACCGTCGGCGCGCTGGGATATGAACAGACCAGCGACGGCGTCCCGGCCTTCACGGTAACGATGGACGGCCGCGAATCGAGCCTGACCGCCAATGGCGGCGCGCTGGCCGGCACGGTCGACGGGGCGCAGAAGCTGGCAACGGCGCGTGCCACGCTGGATACCATCGCCGGCGAGTTTACCGACCGGATGAACACCATCCAGACCGGCGGTGACGACCAGACCGGCAAGCCCGGCACCGCGCTGTTCGCGACCGGTGACCGGCCGACCGACATCAGCGTCGTCATCACCGATCCGCGCGGCATCGCCGCGGCCAGCACCGGCGGTGGCGTGCGCAACAGCGGCAATCTGAGCGCGATCGACGCGGCGCGGACCGCCGGCGGGTTCGAAACCGGCATCACCGCACTTATCACCGGCAACGCGACGACGCTGAAACAGCGGCAGACGATCGCCGACGCGCAAGGCGCGATCCGTGACGGTGCGGTCGCCATGCGTGATTCCGCGACGGGCGTGAACCTGGATACCGAGGCGGTCGAACTTATGCGCTTCCAGCAGGCCTATTCGGCGTCGAGCCGCGTCATTTCGGTGGCGCGCGACATTTTCCAGACCCTGATCGACATCCGGTGAGCGCCATGCAGATTTCATCCAGCAGCTTCTATGACACCACCGCCAAGCGGATGGGCGCGTTGTCGACCAAGGCGACGGAGTTGCAGACGCAGATCGCGACCGGCAAGAAGGTGGTGACCGCCGCCGACGATCCGATGTCGGCGCAGACGCTGGCCGGGTTGACGCGACTGTCGAGCGACGACGTCACCTATCAGGCCAACATGAAGGCCGTCGGGGCCTCGTTGCAGCAGTCGGATACGACACTGGCATCGGTCGCGACGCAGGTGCAGAGCGCGCTGGAGCTGGCGGTGCAGGCCGCCAACGGAACGCTGAGCGCGGCCAACCGCGGCACCGCGGCGGACCAGATCGACGCGATTTCATCCACGCTGCTGAACCTTGCCAACACCCGCGACGCCAATGGCCAGCCGTTGTTCGGTGGAGCCGATGGGGCGGCCGCAGTCACGAAGACTGCGAACGGCAGCTATACGCTGGCCGACACCGCGCCGGGCGCGGTGCCGATTTCGGACACCCAGTCGGTGCAGGGCAGCGAAACCGCGTCGCGCATCTTCACGGTCGGCGGCACCAACGCGTTTGCCGTGCTGGATGCGCTGGCTACCGCGCTGCGGACGGGGACTGCCGGAGAGGCGACGACGGCCGCAAAATCGGCGATCACCAGCATGACCGGGGCGAACGACGCCGTGTCGGTCGCGCGCGGCGCGGTGGGCGCGCGCGCGGCGTCGGTCGAATTGCAGCAGGGCTTGTCGAAAGCCGCGCAGACCGACCGCGCCGAACTGCGTTCGTCGATCGAGGACACCGATGTGTCCACCGCCATCGTCGAGATGCAGAAGATGATGACCGCGCTGTCCGCGACGCAGGCAAGCTTCAGCAAGCTGTCGTCACTGTCGCTGTTCGATTATCTGCGCTGAGTTTTTGCCGCCTGGTTTGTTCGACCGGCATCCCAGCGCGCTGGGATCCAGGGTCACGGGCGATGACGGCGGAATTGGCCGGGATCGGCGATAAGGATGGTGAACATCAATCCGCCCCGGGCAAACGGATTGCCTCCGGATGGTAACCGAATAGCTACCTTCTCGGATTAACCATGGCGGCAGATGGCCTGTCGGTGTTGCCGACGCCCAGGGAGTATCCAAGACCATGTTTCCGGCAATCGGCCTCGTCGTCCTGTTCGCGATGGTGTTCGGTGGTTTCGCGATCACCGGCGGCGCGCTCGGCCCCGTCATGGAGGCCATCCCGCACGAGATGCTCATCATCGGCGGCGCCGCCGCGGGCGCGCTCATCATCGGCAATTCCGGCAAGGAACTGAAAGCGATGGGCGGCGGTCTTGCCAAGGTGTTCAAGGGGCCGAAATACAAGAAACAGGACTATCTCGACGTTATCTTCCTGGTGTCGAAGCTGATGAAGATGCTGCGGACGGAGGGGCCGATCGCGCTGGAGCCGCATGTCGAGGATCCGAAGTCGTCCGCCGTCTTCGCCGAATATCCGCGCCTGCTGGGCGATCACACGCTGGTCAACCTGATCGCCGACACGCTGCGCCTGGTCGTCGTGTCGTCCGGCACGCTGGACGTGCACGCGGTCGAGGAGGTGATGGACAACGCGATCAAGACCCACCACCACGAGGCAGAAAGCCCGCATACGACGCTCGCCAGCCTGGCCGACGCGCTGCCCGCCCTTGGTATCGTCGCCGCCGTGCTGGGCATCGTGAAGACGATGGGGTCGATCGACAAGCCGCCGAGCGTGCTGGGCGGGATGATCGGGTCGGCGCTGGTCGGCACGTTCATGGGTGTGCTGCTGGCCTATGGCGTCGTCGCCCCGCTGGCCGGACGGCTGAAGCAGGTGCTGGATGCCGACGCGGCGATCTACATCGTCGTCAAGCAGATCATCATCGCCTCGCTGCACGGTCATCCGCAGCCGCTGGTCATCGAGGCCGCGCGCAGCGGCATCGCACACAAGAACCAGCCCGGTTTCGCCGAAGTGTTCGACGGGCTGCGGGGGCGTTAAGCGATGGCGCGCGCACCGCATGGGGCCAACGTGCCCCCGAAGATCATCTACAAGAAGATCTATATCGAGGGGCATGGCGGCCATCATGGCGGCGCATGGAAGGTCGCCTATGCCGATTTCGTGACGGCGATGATGGCGTTCTTCCTGCTGCTGTGGCTGCTCGGCGCGACGACCGAGAAGCAGCGCAAGGCGCTGGCCGATTATTTCGCGCCCACGCTGGTCGACCTGCGCCAGCACAGCGCCGGGTCGAACGGCTTGTTCGGCGGATCGTCGATCATCGACAAGGACAACTACCCGCACAAGGCGGCGCAGACCGGCACGCGATCGCTGACCATTCCCGCCGGCGCGACCGGTGGCAAGGATGTCGGCACCGGACAGAAGGGATCGCTGAAAAGTCGCGAGGCGATGGCGGCGGAGGATCGCCGGAACTTCGCGTCGATGCGCCAGAAGGTGATGCGCGAAGTGTCGCGGACCTCGGCCATGGCCAAGCTCGCCAAGCATATCCGTTTCGTCCAGACCCGCGACGGGATGCGCATCGACTTGATCGACAATGCCGATTATTCGATGTTCGGCAGCGGCACGACCGCGCTGGAGCCTGAAGCCTCGAAGCTGATCGGCTTCATCGCGACGACGATCGCCAGCGCCGACAACCCGATCATGATCCGCGGCCACACCGACGCGGTCCCCTACGGCGACCCGCGCGCGATGAACAACTGGATGCTGTCGAGCAGCCGCGCGGAGGCGACGCGTCGTCGCCTGTTGCAAGGGGGCTTGCCGGAAAAGCGGTTCGAGCGGATCGAGGGCGTTGCCGACCGCGAACCGATCATCGCCAAGGATCCGATGGACCCGCGCAATCGGCGGGTGGCGATCACCCTGTTGTACCGGCCGGGCGTGTTCGGCCAGTAGAAGGGGCAACATCCGGCGGGGACGGTGCCGCGCCCAACACGAAAAAGCCCGCCGCCATCATGACGATGGCGACGGGCTTTTCACTGAAACGGGCAGCCGTCCGGTCGCAACCGGACGGCGGACCCGTTACGCCTCGACGGGAGCGGCGGTCTTGCGCTTGGCGCGGGGAGCCGACTGGTCGGTCTTGGGCGCGTTGCGCTGGCCGGGCTTGCGGCCGAGGCCGATCTTCTTGGCCATGGCGCGGCGGCTTTCCGAATAGCTTTCGGCGACCATCGGGTAATCCGACTTCAGGCCATACCGCTCGCGATATTCCTCGGGCGTCAGGCCGTGCGTGGTCAGGTGACGACGCAGGGTCTTGTACGGCTTGCCGTCGATCATCGAAATGATGTGATCGCGCGACGCCAGCGACTTTCGCGCAGTGACGGCCGGCGTGTATTCGGTCGCGACTTCGGTGACCTGTGCGGTATCCATCGATCCCAGCAATGCCGACACGGTGTCATGCATCTTGCTGAGAAATGCCGGCACTTCGTCGGCGGAGATGCGGGTATTGGGATTGCCAAGCCAGGCAATGGTCAATTCGGTTGCCAGTTCGACGGCATTGGTGTCGACGGTCTGTTCGGTCATCATGAAGCTCCAAAACTGTTGCTTCCAACTAGACTTCCAAAGCACAGCGTCAACCGGCAATCGTCAAAATATAGGCCGATCTCGTTCCCCATCACGACCTGATTGACCGTTTTATCCACGAGGACTGCGTGTAAACTGGATGCTGGTCTAGTATCGCGGGTGGCGATCCGCACGACGCATGAGAAAAACTTGATATACGATCCATGGATATATTCCCGGATCGCCCGGTTCTGTGCAGGTGGATGAAGGACTATATGGCGGACGGGTCATCGACGCGCGAAACGCCCTGTCTCGATCAGGCATTCGGCGGCGCCCAGTGGCCTGACGATGTGGCCTGTCGATGTAGTGAATTGAAAAGGATGGCCTTTGCGATGACGATCGGACGATGACGCGCACCGATGACGACAAGCGGCGCGCGGCCGAGGCGGCCGTTGTGGAAATTCAGGACGGCATGATCGTCGGGCTGGGCACCGGATCGACGGCGACCCATGCCGTCGCGGCGATCGGCGCACGGGTTCGCGCCGGCCTGCGTATTGATGCCGTGGCGACGTCGGATGCGACGGCCACACTGGCGGTCGCGCACGGTATCACGGTGCGCGACTTTGCCGATATCGCGCGGCTGGACCTGGCGATCGACGGGGTGGACGAGATCGACGACCGCTTCTTCGCGATCAAGGGTGCGGGGGGTGCGATGCTGCGCGAAAAGCTGGTGGCGGTGGCCGCCGACCGGATGATCGCCATCGCCGACGGCAGCAAGCGGGTCGCCCGGATCGGCGCGGCCCCGGTGCCGGTCGAAATCCTGCCCTTCGCCCGTGCCTCCATCCTGGCCGCGCTGGGACGCCTTGGCCGGGTGACGGTGCGGCAGGGGGATGCCGGGCCGTACCGGACGGATCAGGGGAATCTGGTGGTCGACGGCCATTTTGCCGGGATCGCCGACCCGGGCGCGCTGGCGGCCACGCTCGACGCGATACCCGGTGTGCTTGGCCACGGCCTGTTCCTGCGCGAGATCAATGCGGCCTATATCGGGTCCGATGGGGTCGTGACACGGTTGGAACGATCGCCCGACTGTGATTAAGGGCATTGCATCCGGCAACCAGTTCGGGCGCATGCGCGTTCGACCAGCGACCAGAATGAGGCTCCCTGCATGTCCGACGTCGATACCAAGACTTCCGCTTCCGCCCCAACTGCGCTGCACGAGGACGGATCGCCCGACCGCCTTGCGATAGACACCATCCGCACCCTGTCGATGGACGCGGTGCAGAAGGCCAATTCCGGCCACCCCGGCACGCCCATGGCGCTGGCCCCCGTCGGCTGGACGGTGTGGTCGAAGTTCCTGCGTTATGATCCGTCAGCACCGCTCTGGCCGAACCGCGACCGCTTCGTGCTGTCGGTCGGTCACGCGTCGATGCTGCTCTATTCGCTGCTGCATCTGGCCGGCGTCGAGGAGGTTGATCGCGAGGGCAAAAAGACCGGTAACCCGGCGATCAGCCTGGAGGACATCAAGCAGTTCCGCCAGTTGTCGTCACGGACCCCCGGTCATCCCGAATATCGTCACACCACAGGCGTCGAGACGACGACCGGCCCACTGGGTCAGGGTTGCGGCAATTCGGTCGGCATGGCGATCGCCGAGCGCTGGCTGGCGGCGCGCTACAACAAGGACGGTTTCCCGCTGTTCGATCACGACGTCTATGTCGTGTGCGGCGACGGCGACATGATGGAGGGCGTATCGGCCGAGGCGGCGAGCCTTGCCGGTCACCTGAAGCTGTCGAACCTGTGCTGGATGTACGACAGCAACCAGATCAGCATCGAGGGCAGCACCAGCATCGCCTTCGACGAGGATGTCGGCAAGCGGTTCGAGGCCTATGGCTGGAACGTGCTGCATGTGAACGATGCGAACGACACCGCGGCGCTGGCCGAGGCACTGGCGACGTTCAAGGCAACCGATGACAAGCCGACCTTCATCGTCGTCCACTCGGTCATCGGCTGGGGCAGCCCCAAGGCTGGCAGCGAGAAGGCGCACGGCGAGCCACTGGGTGCCGATGCGATCAAGGCAACGAAGAAGGCGTATGGCTGGCCCGAGGATCAGGATTTCCTGGTGCCGGACGGTGTGATCGACGGATTCAACGGCGAGATCGCCGGGCGCGGCCAGCCGCTTCGCAGTGAGTGGGATGCGATGCGTACCCGCTATGCCGCGGCACACCCTGAGCTGTCGGCCGAGCTGGACCTGTTGCTCAACGGTCGCCTGCCCGATGGCTGGGATGCCGGCATCCCGACCTTCCCGGCGGATCCAAAGGGTGTCGCGTCGCGCGATTCCGGCGGCAAGGTGCTGAACGGGATCGCCAGGAACGTGCCGTGGCTGATCGGTGGATCGGCCGATCTGGCCCCGTCGACCAAGACGCTGCTGGAGGGCAAGCCGTCGTTCGAGGCGGACGATTATTCGGGCAGCAATTTCCATTTCGGCGTGCGTGAACATGGCATGGGCGCGATCGCCAACGGCATGGCGCTGTCGTACCTTCGCGCCTATTGCGCGACGTTCCTGGTGTTCGCCGACTATATGCGCGCGCCGATCCGTCTGGCGGCGATCATGGAATTGCCGGTGACGTTCGTGTTCACTCACGATTCGATCGGCGTCGGCGAGGATGGCCCGACGCATCAGCCGATCGAGCATGTGGCGACGTTGCGCGCGATTCCCGGTCTCGACACGATCCGTCCAGGCGACGCGGCCGAGGTCGCGGTGGCGTGGAAGATGGCGGTCGAAAGCGAGTTCCGCCCGACCGCGCTGATCTTTTCGCGTCAGGCGCTGCCGACGCTGGATCGCAGCACTCTGGCATCGGCGGACGGGCTGGAAAAGGGCGGCTATGTACTGACCGGCGACGAGAACCCCGACGTGATCCTGATCGCGACGGGCAGCGAATTGTCGCTGGTGCTGGACGCGCACGAGGCGCTGACGGCGGACGGCGTGAAGTCGCGCGTCGTTTCCCTGCCAAGCTGGGTCCGGTTCGAGCAGCAGGATCGCGCCTATCGCGACTCGGTACTGCCGCCGGGCGTCAAGGCGCGACTGGCGGTCGAGCAGGCCGGGTCGATGGGCTGGGACCGCTATGTCGGGCTGGACGGCGACACGATCACCATGTCGACCTTCGGCGCGTCCGCACCGCTTGCCAAATTGCAGGATAAATACGGGTTTACCCGTGACAACGTCGTCAAGGTCGCGCGCGAACTGATCGAAAGGAACAAGGCATGAGCCGCCTGAAAGAACTGGGTGCCATCGGACAGGCACCGTGGCTGGACTTCGTCGATCGCAAGTTTCTGGAGGCTGGCGGTCTCCAGACCCTGGTCGACGAGGACGGGTTGACCGGCGTCACGTCGAACCCGTCGATCTTTGAAAAGGCGATGGGTCATGGCGATGCCTATGACGCCACGCTGGCCGACTATGACCGGGAAAACCCGGATGCGGCGACGATCGACCGGTACGAGCATCTGGCGATCCAGGACATCAAGGCGGCGGCTGAAACGCTGCGCCCGGTCTATGATCGCCTGGCGGCGAAGGACGGCTATGTCAGCCTTGAGGTCTCGCCCTATATCTCCGACGATACCGATGCGACGATCGCCGAAGCGAAGAAACTGTGGGACGCGGTCGACCGCCCGAACCTGATGATAAAGATTCCGGGCACGCCAGCGGGCGCACCGGCAATCGCGGCGACCATTGCCGCCGGGATCAACGTCAACGTCACGCTGCTGTTCTCGCTCGATGCCTACAAGCGCGTGGCCGAGGCCTATGCGATGGGCCTTGAGGAGCGGGTGAAGCAAGGCCAGCCTATCGACCGGATCGCCAGCGTCGCCAGCTTCTTCGTAAGCCGCATCGACGCCGCGATCGACAAGCAGATCGACACGCGGATCGCGGACGGCGACGCGGAGTCCGACGCGCTGAAGGCGGTTCGCGGCAAGGTCGCGATCGCCAACGCGCGCATTGCCTACCAATGGTATCTGGAGTTCCTGCAGTCGGAGCGCTGGCAGGCGCTGGCGGCCAAGGGCGCGCAGGTCCAGCGGCTGCTGTGGGCATCGACCGGGGTCAAGGATCCGGCCTATCCCGACACGCTGTATGTCGACACGCTGATCGGCCAGGACACGGTCAACACGCTGCCGCCCGCGACGATGGATGCGTTCCGCGATCACGGCATGGTGGCCGAAACGATCACCGACGATATCGACGCGGCGAGGCACACGCTGGCCGAGGCGGAACGCCTTGGTCTCGATCTGGACGGCGTCACCGACCGGCTGGTCGAGGAGGGCGTGGCCTCGTTCGTCAAGGCGTTCGACGACCTGCTCGGGGCGATCGCCGGGAAGCATCCGGCGACGGCCTGATCCCTTCCACCCTGTCCCGGCACGGGGCAGGCGTCTGGCGGCCGGGATCGACCCCGGCCGCCGTTACCTTTCAGCGGACCCGCGCGAACCCCGCAGCGGCCGCATCTACCGGAGACCTTGCATGAAGATCGGATTGATCGGCCTTGGCCGCATGGGTGGCAATATCGCACGCCGCCTGATGCGCGCGGGCCATGAAATCGTCGCCTTCGACCGATCGGCCGACGCGGTGGCGGCGCTGGTCGCCGATGGCGCGGAAGGGGCGGATTCGCTTGACGACATGCGCGGCAAGCTGGCCAGCCCGGCGATCTGGTGGGTGATGCTGCCTGCGGGCGGTCCGACCGAGGATACGATCACCGCGATCAGTGAACACGCCAACGCAGGCGACGTCATCATCGACGGCGGCAACAGCTTCTACAAGGACGACATTCGCCGCTCCAAGGCGCTGGCCGAGCGGGACATCCATTATGTCGATGTCGGCACGTCCGGCGGCGTATGGGGCCTGGAGCGCGGTTATTGCATGATGATCGGCGGCGACGATGCGACGGTGACGATGCTCGACCCGATCTTCGCGGCACTGGCCCCGGGGCTTGGCAGCATTGCCCGGACGCCGGGCCGCGACGCGGCGGACCATGCCGACGATCGGGCGGAGCAGGGTTACATCCACGCCGGGCCGGCGGGGGCGGGCCATTTCGTCAAGATGATCCACAACGGCATCGAATATGGCCTGATGCAGGCTTATGCCGAGGGCTTCGATATCCTGAAGGGCAAGGCGTCCGACAAACTGCCCGAGGATGAGCGGTTCGACCTGAACCTGACCGACATCGCCGAGGTCTGGCGTCGGGGCAGCGTGATTTCGTCCTGGCTGCTCGACCTGCAGGCGCAGGCGCTGGCCAAGGACCAGATGCTCGAACAGTTTTCCGGCAATGTCGCGGATTCCGGGGAGGGGCGCTGGACGATCGACGCGGCCATGGAGGAATCGGTGCCGGCCAACGTCCTGTCGGCGGCGCTGTATGCGCGGTTCCGCAGCCGCGTCGACACGACCTTCGGCGACAAATTGTTGTCGGCGATGCGCTATGGCTTTGGCGGCCATGTCGAGATTCCGCAGTGAACGGGATTCGACTGGTCATTTCCGACGTCGACGGCACGCTGGTCGATCTCGACAAGCAGTTGACCCCGGCGACGATCGCTGCGGTCGAGCGGCTGCGCGATGCTGGGATCGGCTTCTCGCTGGTCAGCGCACGGCCGACATCGGGAATCCTGGCGCTGGGCCGTGCGCTTGACGTGACGATGCCGATGGCGGCGTTCAACGGCGGCGAGACCTTTACCAGCGACGGCACCATCGTCGGTGAGCATCTGGTGCCGGCCGACATCGCACGCGACACGGTGGCGATGGCGCGTGATGCGGGCCTTGGCCTGTGGGTCTTCGCCAATGGCAAATGGTATGCCGATGACGCCGACGGACCGCACAGCCAGAGCGAACGCAGGGCGTCGGCGCAGGAGCCGGTCGAAACCGATGATTTCGCACCATTGTTCGACCGCGTCGCCAAGCTGACCTTCGTCAGCGACGATCCGGCGGTCATCGACCCGTTGGCCACCGCAATGAAGGAGCGGTTCGGCGATGCGGCGACCATCGCCCTGTCGCAATCCTATTATCTCGACGTCACCGCGCGGAAGGCGAACAAGGGCGTCGCGGTGGAAATGCTGGCGGCGGAGGCGGGCGTTCCGCTCTCGGCGGTCGCGGTGATCGGTGACATGCGCAACGACCTGCCGATGTTCGCGAAGGCGGGGCTGTCGATCGCGATGGGTCAGGCGCCCGACGACGTGAAGGCGGCGGCCGACCATGTGACCCGGGGCAATGACGCGGACGGCGTGGCGCACGCGATCGACACGATCATACTGGCCTGAAGGGCGGATACGGGTGCCCGCCCCCGCGGCGGGTCAGGTGGCGATCGTCGCTTGCGAAAGCACATGCTCGTCGAGCCAGCCGCGAACATGCTCCCGCGCGGCCGGCGAAAGTCGCAGCAGGGTCTGGCGGCGGTCGTTGGGATCATCAACCGCGATGACATGACCGCGCGCGGTCAACAGCTTGATCCAGCGCAGTGCCGTCGTTCGCGGGACGCGGGAGGCGGCGCAGCAGCTGTTGGTCGTCATGGTCCGTCCATCCTCGCCCGCAGTGAACAGCGTCAGCAGCATGTCATAGGCGGGATCGGAGAACAGCGACGCGTCGAACAGGTCCGAAAACTGCGCGCGTGCCTGGAGAATGTTCGTGACCAGCGCCGCATAGGGCGATGGCGGCTGATGCATCGGCATCGACGTCGGCGGCGCGTCGTCGGTCACTGCGAAGGAGCGCGACCGGACCGGATCATGCCGGTCGTTGATGTCCATATCCGTCATCCTCCTGTTCGGAGGCGGGGCGGGTAGATGAAAATCGCGACGATGCAAATACCCGCGACGGTCGGTTCGCGGCGGGACGAGGCGTCAGCCGGACCGGTTCGCCGGCGGGTCCATCCGCGTGGCGATGCTGCTCGACAGGCCGGCAAGGGTGATGTGGGCCAGCCGGTCGACGACGGTTTCGTCGGAGCGGAGAACGTCGGCGATCGCAAGCTGTGCCTGCGTGATCCGGTCGATCGCCTGGATACTGGTCATGTGCCGGCGCAGGGTGTCGGGATACTGGCCCAGGTCATAGGCAAGATCCGACAGTTGCACGGTCAGCGCTACCAGTTCGTCGGCCAGTGCGGCGGCCAGCGGCGCGGATACGCCGCCGGTATCGTCGAATGTCGACGGCTGCGCGGCCGTTCCACCCGGCTGGCTGCCTGACCGGCCCCCAGACTGGATCCCCGACTGGGCCATGGTCATTTGCCCGACAGCTTGATGATCGTCGGGGCGACGGCATCGGTCGATACCGGCTGCTGCGCCATGTTGCGCGACAGCGTGAAGCCGGAGCCTTCGAGGTCGGCGGGGGCGATGCCGTAGCCGCCGGCGCTCATCAGCGCCTTCAGGCCCGTCGCGCCGTCCTCGCCGCCGGGTGCCAGCAGGACGCCGATCGCGGCGTTGCCGGCGGCCTTGGCAGCCGAGGCGAATAGCAGCGAGATCGACGGCCGTTCGCCGCTGACCGGGTCGCGTGGCAGCAGCCGCAACTTGCCGCCCGGCCACGAATCCACGACGAGATGCGCGTCGCCAGGGGGCGCGAAATAGATCGTGCCCTGTTCGACGGCCATGCCGTCCTGTGCCAGCACGACGCGCGGCGCGACCGTTTCATCGAGCTTGCGGACCAGCGTTTCGGCCAGGCCGTTGCCAAGATGCTGGACGACCAGGGTTGGCGGACAGTTGGCGGGAAACGCGCCGAACACGTCGAACAGCAGCTGGGTGTTGGCCGCGTCGCCACCCATCGTCACCAGATGCCCGTTCCAGTCGAACGGGGCGCTGGCCACGACCGGCTTGGGTGCGCCGGTGGCGCGGGGCTTTGCGCCCTTGGCCGTCTTGATCCGCTTGCCAAGCTTGCCGAGGATCGCCTCGAACTCGCTTTGCAGAGCGACCTTGGGTTTCGGGAAACAGTCGACCGCGCCAAGCCGCAGCGCCTCGACCGAGGCTTCGGCCCCCGCCTCGGTCCGGGTGGAGAACATGATGACCGGCATCGGCCGCTTTTCCATGATCTCGGCCAGATATTCGAGGCCGCTCATGCCCGGCATCTCGATATCGAGCGTCATGACGTCGGGGTTGTACTGCACCACCATGCTGCGCGCCTCGTCCGCGCCATCGGCGACGCCGACGACCTCGACCTGGGGAATACGCTCCAGCGCGCCGGAAATCAGCGCTCGCATGGTCAGTGAATCGTCGACGACGAGAACCTTGGTCTTGGCCATTGCGATGATACTCTTACGCGAAACGGATGGGGTGGCGGGTCAGGCGGCTTCGAGCTGGTTGACGCTGTGATCGCCCAGCCGTTCGAGCGCCAGCACCAGGATCAGCCGATCCTCGATCGTCGCCAGCCCTTCGAGGAAATTGGCGGCCGGCGTGTCGCCGATGTCCGGCAACGGCTGCATGCCGTCCTCCGGAATCGTGACGATGTCGTTCACCGCATCGACGATCAGCCCCTGAAGCTGTTCGCCGATCCGCACGACGATGATGACGTGGCGCGCGGTCGGATCGGTGATGCCCCAGCCCAGCCGGTGGCGCAGGTCGAGCACCGGCAGCACGACGCCGCGCAGGTTCACGACCCCGCGAACGTGCGAGGGCACGTTGGGCAGGGGGGTGGCGGGGGACCATGCGCGGATTTCGCGGATGGCCATGATGTCCACACCCAGGACCTGGTCGCTGAGCTGGAACGTGATGAGCTGACGTGACATGCGCTCTTCCTTACAGGCCCAATGGTTAATGAAGAACGCGACGGATCGCGGCGGCAAGCTTTTCCGGGTGGAAGGGTTTGACGATCCAGCCGGTCGCACCCGCTGCGCGGGCGCGGGCCTTTTTCTCGTCCGAGCTTTCCGTGGTCAGCACCAGGATCGGCAGGTTGCGGTTGCCGTCATCGCCGCGCACCGCCTCGATCAGGCCGAAGCCATCGAGCCGGGGCATGTTGATGTCGGTGATGAGCAGGTCGGGTTCCTCGTCGGGAAACCGTTCCAGCGCCTGGAGGCCATCCTCGGCCTCGACCACGTCATAGCCGAGATCGGTCAGGGCGACGCGCAGCAGCATGCGCATGCTGGGCGAATCGTCGACGGTCATGATTTTTCTGGACACCGGGCCTCCTCCGCCCTTGGGGCTGGTAAGATACATCAAAAGAACTCCACATCACCGATCGGCGGCGGTGCCGGACGACGGACTGGTTTGGGGATTGGCGTCATCGTGTCGGTCACGATGCGACACCGGGCGAGGCCCAGGGCTGCACGAAACTCGACCCGGCGGGCCGACTTTCCGCCGACATCTTCTCCGACCAGCGCGATTCTTTCGTCGCGCAGGAACTGGCGGGCGAACGCGGCATTGGCCGAGCCTATGTCGCGAAAGCCGTCGTGCATCGCCGCTCCGCCATAGATGCGCGCGCGCAGGCGGTGGCGCGATGCACCTTTGGCAAGAATGGCGTTGATGAGCACTTCCATGGCGTAGACGCCGTAGCGCTGCATCGACCGGGGGTCGGTGTCGCCCTGTCCGGGTTCGGCGAGCAGGAAATGGTTCAGGCCACCGGCCTTGACGTCGGGATCGTACAGGCAGGCGGCGATGCAACTGCCCAATATGGTCGACATCACGACCTGTGGATCGTCGGATACCCGGGTTTCCCCCTGGATCACGCTGACGCGGCGAAAAATGGGTTCGGCCGTGCTCATGCACGACATTCCAGCAGCAGGCGACCGGCGACCTTGGTTAGCGGCAGCTGCACCTCGCACGCGCCGATCTGATAGGCGGCCTGCGGCATGCCGTAGACGACGCAGCTGGCCTCGTCCTGGCCGACCGTGAATGCGCCGGCGTCGCGCATCAGCTTCAGTCCAGCGGCGCCGTCGCGGCCCATGCCGGTCAGGATCGCGCCGGCCGCGCTGGCACCCACGGTCCTGGCGACCGAGGTGAACAGCCGGTCGACCGACGGGCGATGGCCGCTGGTGGGATCGTCGGCGACCAGACGGCAGCGAAGCTCGCTGGTGCCGATGACCTCCAGATGGTGACTGCCGCCGGGCGCGAGATAGACATGGCCACGTTGCAGCGGCACGCCCGATCGCGCCTCCAGCACGGTCGGCAGCGACAGCCGGTCGAGCCGCGCGGCGAAGGTGGTGGTGAAGGTGGCGGGCATGTGCTGCACGATCAGCGTCGGCGGGCAGTCGGCGGGAAAGCCGCGCAGGACCTCGATCAGCGCCTCCACCCCGCCGGTCGACGATCCGATCGCGATCAGGGCGTCGGCGCGCGCGGTGTAGGCGGCCGGCGGCTTGGGTACGCTCGATTCCATGCGGGGCTTGTGGCCGCGACGGGCAGCGGCGCGGACGATGTCGGCCAGCGTCGGCTCGCCGGGGTTGTTGCGGATTTCCAGCCCGTTGGGGTTCTTGGCGACGCAATCGAACGCGCCAAGCTCCAGCGCGCGGATCGTCGCGTCAGCCCCGCGGCTGGTCAGCGTCGACAGCATGACCACCGGCATCGGCCGCAGGCGCATGATCTTGTCGAGGAAGTCGAGGCCGTTCATGCCCGGCATCTCGACGTCGAGCGTGATGACGTCGGGGTTCAGCGCCTTTATCATCTCGCGCGCCGCGGTCACGCCGTCGGCCGCGCCGACGACCTCGATCCCGGGGGCCTGCGACAGGTTTCGGGCGATGACCGCGCGCATGGTGGCGGAGTCGTCGACGATCAGGGTACGCACAGTCATGCGCCGAGCTTTCGATACATCGTCCGGCCGATCGATTCGAATCGCGGGGCGACCGAGGGCGACAGGCGTTCCGAATGGCCAATATACAGGTGACCGCCGGGCGCGAGCTGGTCTGCCAGCCGCGCCTGCAACGTCGCCTTGGTGGGTTCGTCGAAATAAATCATGACGTTGCGGCAGAAGATGACGTCGAACATCTGTTTCATCGGCCAGTCGCGCAGCAGGTTCAGCGGGCGATAGGCGACCAGCGCCTTGCACGCGGGATGAACCTCCACCAGATCGCCGCGCCGCACCAGCCACAGGTTGCGCAGGTCTGCTGGTACGCCTTGCGAAACCGAAGCCGGATAGGTGCCGGCGCGCGCCTGATCGAGAATGGTGGGCGACAGGTCGGTCGCCAGGATCTGGCAATCCTGCCGCCCGAGCCGCGTGGCGTTGGCCTTGTCGCGACCCAGCATCGTCATCGCCAGCGTATAGGGTTCCTCGCCGCTGGAGCAGGCGGCCGACCACATCCGCACGCGACCGCCGGTTTCCAGACGGCGGGTCAGGCCGGGCCAGACCGTGTCGCGGAAATGATCGAAATGATGATCCTCGCGAAAGAACTTGGTGTGGTTCGTCGTCAGCGCGTCGATCGCCTCGATCCGCTCGGCCGGGTCGGTGCCCAGCAGCGCGACATATTCCGAAAACCGGGTCAGGCCGCGAATCCGCAACCGTTTGGCCAGCCGGCCATAGACGAGCTGCATCTTGCCGTCGGGCAGGAGGATGCCGGAATCGGCATAGACGATCTCGGCGATCGCGACATGATCGCGGTGCTCGAATGCGAACTCGGCGGCACGGGCGGGCGGCACGTCGAAGGCGCGGGCGGCGGGGGCGGCGCTCATGCGGCCAGCCGCTGCGGCGCGCCGCCGCCACGACCGTCCCGCCGCCAGCGCGAGATCAGCGCATCGACGTCGAGGATCAGCGCGACCCGGCCGTCGCCAAGGATGGTGGCACCGGCAAGGCCGTGGATCGCCTCGTAATTGGCCTCAAGGCTTTTGACCACGACCTGGCGCTGGTCCTGGATGGTATCGACCATCAGCACCGCTTGCCCTGCGTCGGATTCGACCACGATCAGTACCGCCTTTTCCGGGTCGACGGTCGACTGGGCGATGCCGAGCTGCTCGCCGACGCGGTGGACCGGTACATAATCGCCGCGCACGTTCAGCAGCGAGGCGTCCGGGCCCATCGCGCGGACCTCGCCCGATTGCGGACGCAGGCTTTCGACGATGTGGCTCAAGGGGATGACGAAGGTCTGTTCGCCGACCGTGACGATCATGCCGTCGAGCACCGCCAGCGTCAGCGGCAGGCTGAGGCTGAAGCTCGACCCCTTGCCCAGATTGGAGACGATGCCGATCCGGCCGCCCAGCGCCTGCACGTTCTTGCGCACGACATCCATGCCGACGCCGCGTCCCGAAATGTTGGAGACGGTGGCGGCGGTCGAGAAGCCGGGGGCAAAGATCAGGTTGTCGATCTCCTCGTCGCTCAGCGTCGCGTCGGGGGCGATGATGCGCTTTTCGATCGCCTTTTCGCGGACGCGCTTGCGGTCGATGCCGCGTCCGTCGTCGGAAATGGTGATGACGATCCGGCCCGACTGGTGCGCGGCGGACAGCTTGACGACGCCTTCCTCGGGCTTGCCGGCGGCGACGCGTTCGGCCGGCGTCTCGATGCCGTGATCGACCGCGTTGCGGATCAGGTGGGTCAGTGGCTCGCCGATACGCTCGACGACGGTCTTGTCGACCTCGGTCATCTCGCCTTCGACATCCAGGCGGACGCGCTTGCCGGTTTCCAGTTCCAGTTCGCGAATGATGCGCGGCACGCGGCTGAAGACGGTCTTCATCGGCTGCGCGCGGATCGCCATCGTGCTGTCCTGCAACTCGCGGGTCAGGTGATCGAGGTCGGTCAGTTCGGAAATGCCGGTCAGGCTGTGTTCGGACAGCCGCTGCGCCAGCATCGCCTGAGTGATGACCAGTTCGCCGACCAGGTTGACCAGCCGGTCCAGCTTGTCGAGGTCGACGCGGATCGTCTGGCTGGCGGGCAGGGTGGCGGCGCGCGGGGTCGCGGCCTCGGTCGGCAGGACGGTCTGGATCGGCACGACGGCGGCCGCCGGGCTGACGGGGGCGGGTTTTGGCGCTGCGGCAGGCGCTGGTGCTGGTGCCTCCACGACGGGGGCGGGACCAAGGTCGGCGAGCATCGCGTCGAAAATATCGGTATCGTCGCCAGCATCGGCACTGGCCTCCACCGGGGCCGTGGCGACGATTCCGTGATCGCGGACCACGTCCAGCTCGAACGCGTCGTCCATGAAGTCGAAGATGCCGCGGATATCGGCCTCGTCGACCGTGCCGGGGACGCGAACCGTCCAGGCGAGATAAGACCGGTCGGTGTCGAGGTCGGCCAGCGCGGGCAACGCATCGGTGTCGACCGCGATGACATCGGCACCCAGCATCGCCAGCTCGCGCAGGAGCAGCACGGGTTCGCCGCCATGGTCGAACGCGCGTGGCCCGGGGCGCAGGGATACGCGCCACGGTGCCGGGCCGGTGTCCTCGGCGTCGAGCAGGTCGAACAGCGAGTCGAAATCGTCGGCGGGGGCCGTCGAGGCGGCCGGTGCCGTCGCGCCGTCGTCGTCGGTTGCGATCGCGCGACCCTCCGACGCGGCGGCCAGGCGTTCCAGCATGACCGCGTCGGCCGGCGTGTCGGTTTCGCCGCGCGCCGCGCCGACATGGTCGGACAGCTTGTCGAACGCGCCAATGATGAGGTTCAGCAGATCGGGCGTCAGCGCAAGCTGGGCGTTGCGGACCTGATCCAGCACGGTTTCATAATGATGGGCATAGCCCTGGAGCCGGTCATGGCCGAACGCACCCGCCCCGCCCTTGATCGAATGGACCGCGCGGAACACGGTGTTGATCGTCTCCGCGTCATAGTCGCCGGAGCGGAGCTGCGCGAAGCTGGCCTCCATCATGGCCAGACCCTCGTCGCATTCCTGGAAGAAAATCTGCTGGATTTCGTCGAGGTTCATGACCGGTGGCCCTTCAGGCAGCAGGATCGAGCAGGGCGTCGAGACGGGTGAGCGTCAGCATCGACGTCAGGGCCTCGCTGGGGTGGACCAGCGAGAAGTGCAGACCGGCACCGCGTGCCGCGACGCGCGCGCCTTCCAGCACCTGCAGGCAGGACTGGCCGACCCGCTCGACCTCGCCGCCGTGCAGCACGATGGCTTCGCGGCGCTCGATCATCTGCAGCAACCGGGACCGGAGAAGGCCGGCGGATGCGGTGTCGAGGGTGGAGGTGAGCGGAAGAGCGGTCATGCTGCATGATCCCGTATTTGGGTTTTTTTATGGTTAACGGGCGTCAGAAGTCCGACCAGTCGTCGTCGCTTTTGGGCGCGGCCGATCCGCCACCGCCCGCGCGGCGCACCGGCCGGGCCATGGCGCGGCCAGCGGAGGCGGCGCGGGCCTGAAGCTGGTGGACCACCGGCGCGGCGCGGACGGCGACCGTGTTGCCCAGCTTGAAGCGGGCGACTTCACGCGCCAGCGCGTCGGCCTCGACCGCAAGGCTGCGGGCGGCGGCGGTGGCCTCCTCGACCATGGCGGCGTTCTGCTGCGTCACATTGTCCATCTCGCCGACGGCGGTGTTGACCTGTTGCAGGCCCGTCGCCTGCTGTTCGGCGGAGGCGGCGATCGCCGATACCAGGCTGCTGATCTCCGTCACGCGCTCGATGATGCGGGTCAGCGCCTTGCCGGTATCGCCGACCAGCCCGACCCCGATATCGACCTGTTCGGACGAGGCGGTGATCTTGGTCTTCACGTCCTTGGCGGCATCAGCCGATCGCTGCGCGAGCGCGCGGACTTCGGAGGCGACGACCGCGAAGCCGCGTCCCGCATCCCCGGCGCGGGCGGCCTCGACCCCCGCGTTCAGCGCCAGCAGGTTGGTCTGGAAGGCGATACCGTCGATGACCGAGATGATCTCGGAAATCTCGGCCGACGCGCGTTCGATGCCGCTCATCGCCTCGACCGCGCGGCTGACGATGTCGCCCGACTTCTGCGCCTCGATCCGGGTTTCGTCGACGACGACGTTGGCGCGGTTCGCACCCTCCGCCGTCTGGCGGACGGTCGTCGTGATCTCGTGCATCGCCGCCGCGGTTTCCTCCAGGCTGGCCGCCTGCTGTTCGGTGCGATGCGACAGGTCGTCGGAGGCCTGCCGGATGTCGGCGGCACCGCTGTTGATGCCGTTCGTCGCCTCCGACACCGCGCCCATCACCGACGACACTTCGTCGAGGGCCGCGTTGAAATTGGTCTTCAGCGTGGCGAACGGGCCGGTCAGGTCGGCATGGACGCGGGTGGTCAGATCGCCCTTGGCCAGCTGCTCCAGGGCGGTGCCGATGCTGTCGACGATCAGCGTGGTCTGTTCCTGCTTGGCGCGTTCGGCCGCCGACAACTGATCGCGCAGCGCGGTCATCGCGGTGGCGAGATCGCCGATTTCGTCCTTGCGCGCGTCGACCGGCACCGCAACAGCCAGGTTGCCGCGACCCAGTTCGGTCAGCGCCGCCGTCATCGCCGCCACCGGCCGGGCAATGCCCTTGATGAGCATGAACAGCAGGAACCCAAGCGTGGCGAGCACGATGAGCGTCGCGACGATGGTGATGGTCTTTGCGGTTCCGGCCAATGCCTTGGCATCGTCGGCGCGGGTCTGCGACAGGGCCTTCTGGTTGTCGAGCATCGTGTCGACCGCCGCCGCCGCCGTCATGAACGGCTTGAGTTCGTCGAGATACTGCGCGCCGGCAACATCGTTCTGGTTGGCCAGGCCAAGGCGAATCGTCTCGTTCGCCCCCTGCCGCAGCGGCCGCCAGTTGTCGGCAAATTCCTTGAGACGGGTCTTGGACACCGGGTTGGCCAGCGTGCCGCTGAGGAATGTCAACTGACGGTCGATCGTCGCGTCGGCACCCTTGACCCGGTCGATGGCGATCTTTTTTTCATCGGGCAGGGTGCCGATGATGACGAGGCCTTCGGCCGACCGAAAATCGCTGATGGCGGCGTCAAGCTCGCCCATGGCGGTCAGCTTGTCACGCTCGACCACGCCAAGCTGCTGTGCCGCGCCCGCCAGCGAATTCATCTTGAAGATCGAAAGGCCGCCAAGCGCGATCAGCGCGAGCATGGCGACGGCAAAGCTGATGGCCAGCTTGCCGCCTATCTTGATGTTGTTCACGGCAGGCTCCAGATGTCGAAAATGTCCGGTCAAGTCATACGGAACGCTGGTTGAGAAACCCCTAACCGTATTCGATCGGTTGGTTTGGCGGCGACCACCGATCCGTTAGAAATCGGACCAGTCGTCCTGGGCGGTGGCGGACGCCGATCCGCCACCGCCCGCGCGGCGCACCGGCCGGACCATGGCGCGGCCGGCGGAGGCGGCGCGGGCCTGAAGCTGGTGGACCACCGGCGCCGGTCGGGCGGCTGCGGCATCGCCCAGCCTGAAACGTGCGACCTCGCGCGCCAGCGCGTCGGCCTCGACCGCCAGGCTGCGGGCGGCGGCGGTGGCCTCCTCGACCATGGCGGCGTTCTGCTGCGTCACATTGTCCATCTCGCCGACCGCGGTGTTGACCTGTTGCAGGCCCGTCGCCTGCTGTTCGGCGGAAATGGCGATGGCGGACACCAGCGTGCTGATTTCGGCGATCCGCTCGATGATCCGGGTCAGGGCCTTGCCCGTCTCGCTGACCAGTCCGACGCCGATGTCGACCTGTTCCGACGACGCGGTGATCTTGGTCTTCACGTCCTTGGCCGCGTCAGCGGACCGCTGCGCGAGCGCGCGGACCTCGGAGGCGACGACCGCGAAGCCACGTCCGGCATCCCCCGCGCGGGCGGCCTCGACCCCGGCGTTCAGGGCCAGCAGGTTGGTCTGGAACGCGATGCCGTCGATGACCGAGATGATCTCGGAAATTTCCGCCGACGCGCGTTCGATGCCGCTCATCGCGTCGACCGCGCGGGTGACGATCGCGCCGGATTTTTCCGCCTCGACCCGGGCCGCACTGACGACGGTATTGGCGCGGGCGGCCCCTTTGGCCGTCTGGCGCACCGTGCCGGTGATCTCCTGCATCGCCGCGGCGGTTTCCTCCAGGCTGGCCGCCTGTTGCTCGGTGCGGTGCGACAGGTCGTCGGAGGCCTGGCGGATATCGCCGGCCCCGCTGGTGATGCCCGACGTGGCCTCCGTCACCGACGCCATCACGCCGGCCACGGCGTCCATGGCGCTGTTGAAATTGTCGCGGACCACCTCGTATTCGGCGGGAAACGCCGTGGTGATCCGGTGTGTCAGGTCATTGCCCGCCAGCCGGCCGAGGCCGGTCCCCAGCGCGTCGACGATGATCCGCTGGCTCTCGCCCGCCTGACGGACGACCACGGCGTTGTCCTGAAACACGGCCATCGCCTTGGTCATGCGGCCGACACAGTCGGTGTTCGTGGTGTGTCTGATCGGGGACGTCAGGTCGCCCGCCGCGAGATGTTCCATGCGGACCACGGTTTCGACATAGGGCGTGCAGATCGCCCGCCCGCTGACCAGCACGAGCGCGATGGTGGCGATGAGGGCACCGCCCGCCATGGCCGTCAGCGCCATGTTGCCCGATCCGCCCGCCGCCAGCCAAGTCGTGATTACGCCCGTGGAACCCAGCACCGCGTGAGCGAGAAGTAAGACCTTGAACTTTGTGCGGATCGGTGCGGCTTTTACGAACCAAGCGAACATCAGCGGTATCCAATCCTATCTCTGGCTTGCTCACTGTATCGCGACACAGTGAGCAAGCCGATGACGGTCAGATCCGATGCGGGCGGTGCAGCAGAATGCCGACGTGCGTCATTTCGTTGGATGCCAGGATAGCCGGAAAAGGTTAACGGCCGGTTTGGCCCTTTTTCCGTCAGCAATCAGGACGTCCAAGACGACGTGGTTGCCAACGGTGCCGAAAAAACTCTATTATTAAGCGTCTTACGAGGCGATATAGCAGCTACCGGTCCTGTCGGCATGGCCGACCCTGAAACCACAATCGCCAGCCTCAAAGCAGCCCTTGCGCGCGGAAGCTGACATGGCCGCCGGTGCCGATGATGATGTGATCGTGAACGGCAATGCCCATCCGCTTGCCCGCCTCGACGATGGCGCGGGTGACGTCGATGTCGGCGCGGCTGGGGGCGGGGTCGCCCGAGGGGTGATTGTGAACGAGGATCAGCGCGGCCGAGCCGAAGTCGATCGCCCGGCGGATGACTTCGCGGACATGCACCGCCGCCTCGTCGATCGTGCCCTTGCTCATCACGTCGTCGCGCAGCAGCATGTTCCTGGTGTTCAGGTGCAGCACCCGAAAGCGTTCGACCGGGTGATGGGCCATGTCGGCGCGCAGATAGTCGAGCAGCGCCTGCCAGTTCGCCAGCACCGGACGCGCCGCCACTTCCGACTTCACCAGCCGGATCGCGGCGGCATGGGCGATCTTGATCGCCGCGACCGACGTCTCGCCCATGCCCGATACCCGCGACAGCGCCTCCGGGTCGGCGGTCAGCACCCCGCCGATGCCGCCGAACTGTGTCAGCAGCACCTTGGCCAGCGGTTTGGTGTCGCGGCGCGGAATTGCCAGCGCGAGGAGATATTCGATCAGTTCGTGATCGAGCAGCGCATCGCCCCCGCCCTCGGCCAGCCGCTTGCGCAGCCGCCCGCGATGGCCGTGATTGTCGTGCGGGGCGTCGGTGTCGGCCATCGTGGCCAAGCGTAGGATGCGCGTGGTCGCAATTGCAAGCGGGCGCGGGGCCTGCCAAGGACATGTGCGTCTTTTTGGGTTGGAGTGTCGGGGCGGGTGAGCGAGGCAAGCGACGACCGGCCCGCGGTGCCTGCCTTCCGGCGCTTGGGTTTCGGGCGCGGGGGTTTCGGGCGCATGGGTTTCGGGCGCATGGCCCTGTGGCTGCGCGTCATCCTCGCCCTGGCCCTTCTTGTGCTGATCGCCCTGGTCGTGGCGTGGACCCAACGGCGGACGATCGCCAGCGACGTCATCGACCGGACGCTGGCCGCGAAAGGGGTGCCGGTACGCTATCGCATCGCCGACCTGGGACTGGGCGGTCAGCGGCTGCTCGATGTCGTCATCGGCGATCCGGCGAACCCCGACCTCGTGGCCGACTGGGTCGAGACGCGGACGTCGATCGACCTGTCCGGCGCGCGCGTGACGGGCCTGCGCGCGGGCCATGTGCGGATGCGCGGGCGGGTTGTGGGCGGCAAGGTGTCGCTTGGCGCGATCGACCGGCTGCTGCCGCCGCCATCGGGCAAGCCCTTTGCGTTGCCGTCGATCGACCTGGACCTTGCCGATGGTCGGATGCGGCTGGAGACGCCGGCCGGACTGGTCGGGTTGCGGCTGGCCGGGGCGGGGCGGCTGGACGACGGATTCAGGGGCACGCTGGCGGTCGTCAGTGACCGGCTGAAGGCGGGTTCCTGCATCGTTGAGAAGGTCGCGGCACCCTTGCGCGTGTCGATCCGCAAGGCCGCGCCGACCGTCACCGGCCCCATCCGGCTGGGCATGGTGGCGTGCGGTCCCGTGACGGTACGGCAGGTTTCGGCCGACCTCGATCTGGCGCTGGGGGCCGCGCTGGATCGTTGGCAGGGGCAGGCCAGGCTGACCACCGCCGGCATCACGCATCCGGCCGCAAGGCTGGCCGGTACGGCCGGCACGGTCCGGTTCGCGGGCAGCGCCGCCGCGACCCGGGGCGCGGTCGACCTGACGGGCACCAGCGCGGTCGCGGCGCAGGCGCGGGCGAAAACCGTCGCCATCGCCGGCACCTATCGGATCGGCAGCGACAGCGCGTTCGAGGGCAAGGTCCGGGTCGGCGGCGTGTCGATCGCGTCGGCGTTGGTCGATCGCGCGACCGGCTGGGGCGGCAGCGGGGCGGGCACGCCGGTCGCGCCGCTGGTCGCGCAACTGGCCGATGCGATCCGCCGGGCGGGGCGCGGGTTCGACGGCGATGCGGATATCGCGGTCCGTCTGCGTGACGGGCGCGGCGGGGCGAGGGTGTCCCGGCTCGGGCTGGCTGCGGCGAGCGGCGCGCGGGTCGCGCTCGACGGCGGCAGCGGCGTGACGCTCGGCTGGCCCGGCGCGCGGGTACGGCTGGATACGACGCTGGCCACCAGCGGCGGCGGACTGCCGGTCGCGCGCGTATCACTGGCGCAGGCACAGCCCGGCGCACCGGTACGCGGGTTGGCCCGTATCGCGCCCTATGCTGCGGGTGGGGCCAGTCTGGCGCTGTCGCCGGTGACGTTCAGCGCGACGGCCAGTGGCGTGACCCGGATCGCGACGCGGGCGACGCTGTCCGGTCCGCTCGGCGATGGTCGGGTGGATGGACTGGCGCTGCCGATCAACGCGTTGTGGGACGGGCGGGCGCGGCTGGTCGTCAATCCGGCCTGTGCCCCGCTCGCGGTCCGGCGGCTGGCGGTTTCCGGGCTAGTGCTGGACCCCGCGCGGATCACGCTGTGCCCGGTCGATGGCGCACTGCTCCGGGTAAATGGCGGCACCGTCGGTGGTGGCGCGCGGATTGCGGGCGCGCGGCTCGGCGGGCGACTGGGCACGACACCGCTGACGCTGGCGGCGAGCGGATCGACGCTGCGGTTGAGCGATCGGGGCTTTGCCATCGACGGGCTGGCGGCGCGGCTCGGCAACCCGGACCGGGTGACGCGGCTGGATTTCGCGACGCTGACCGGGCGGCTGGCGGGCGGCGGGCTTGGCGGCGCGTTCACCGGCGGCGGCGGTCAGATCGGCAACGTACCACTGGTCCTGTCGGCGGCGGACGGCCGCTGGGGTCTGACCGACGGCCGCCTGTCGGTCAACGGCGTGCTGATGGTTGCCGATGCGGCGGCGGAGGCGCGGTTCAAGCCGTTGCGGGCGCAGGGCGTCGCCCTGACGCTGGTCGATGGGCGGATCGCCACCACCGGCACGCTCGTCACACCCGACGCCGGCGTGACGGTCGCCACCGTCCGCATCGACCACGCGCTGTCGTCCGGCACCGGCGACGCGACCCTGGCCGTGCCCGGCCTGACCTTCGGCGACGGGTTGCAGCCCGACCAGCTGACCCGGCTGACGTTCGGCGTCATCGCCGACGTGAAGGGCACCGTGACGGGCGAGGGGCATATCGCCTGGACCCCCGCCGGGGTGCGCTCGACGGGCGTGTTCCGCACCGCCGGCACCGATCTGGCCGCCGCCTTCGGCCCGGTCAGCGGGATCAGGGGCGAGATCCGGTTCAAGGATCTGCTCGCGCTGGAAAGCGAGCCCGGTCAGGTCGCCACCATCGCAAGCGTCAATCCCGGCATCGCCGTCACCGACGGCACCATCCGATACCAGACCTATGCCGATTCGCGGGTGCTGGTGGAAAGCGGGCGCTGGCCGTTTGCCGGCGGGCTGCTGACGCTGGACCCGACACTGCTCGATTTTTCCGCGCCCGGCGCCCGGCGGATGACGTTCCGCATCAATGGCGCGGGCGCGGGCGCGTTCCTTCAGCAATTCTCGTTTCAGAACATCAGCGCGACCGGTATCTTCGACGGGACGCTGCCGATGATCTTCGATGAAAAGGGCGGGCGGATCGAGAACGGCACGCTGAAGGTCCGGCCCGGTGGCGGCACGCTCGCCTATGTCGGCGCGATCAGTCAGAAGGATCTGGGCGTATGGGCCAATCTGGCATTCCAGGCGCTGAAGTCGCTGCGCTATCGCGACCTGTCGATCGTGATGAACGGCGCGCTGGCCGGCGAGATGGTGACGGAAGTAAAGTTTGCCGGCATCAGCCAGGGGGAGGGGGCGAAATCCAACTTCCTGATCCGCCGTCTCCAGAAGCTGCCGTTCGTGTTCAACATCCGCATCAAGGCGCCGTTTCGCGGGCTGCTCGATTCCGCGCTGTCCTTTTACGATCCCAAGCGGCTGATCGAACGCAATCTGCCCAATCTGCTCGACGAACAGAACAAGCGGGCCAGACCGCCCACCACGCCAGGATCCGTTCAGCCCCCCGCAAGCGAGACCGTGCCATGACCGTAACAGGATTGAAGATGCCGGCAGGAACCACGACCTATGTGCGTATGAAAAGGATGATCGTCCTTGGCCTGATCGCAGGGGCCGCGCCGCTTGGCGGATGCGTCAACGTCAGCGCCCCGGACAAGCCGATCGAGATCAACCTCAACATCAACGTCACGCAGGAAGTGGTCTATCGTCTCGATGGCGAGGCGAAGTCGCTGATCCAGCAGAATCCGGGGATATTCTAAGATGAACACCAAGGTCTGGTTGATAGCGGGCGCGGTCGTCCTGGCCGGTGTGTCGGCGACCGCCTATGCCCAGCGCGATCCCGCCTATGCGGCGGCGCGGGCGGCGGGGCAGGTCGGCGAACAGCCCGATGGCTATATCGGTATCGTCGGGACGGCCACGGCCGACCTGCGCGCGCTGGTCAACAACATCAATATCCAGCGAAAGGCCGCCTACACCCAGAAGGCCAGCGCCAGCGGCGCGACGGTCGAGCAGCTTGCGTTCACCAGCGGCTGCAACCTGATCGCGCAGACCAATGCGGGCGAGAAGTACAAGACGCCGGGCGGGACATGGGCCACGCGCGGCGGCGGCGCACCGGAGCGCGACCCGCGCTGCGTCTGACCAGGGGCGCGGCCAGCCGCGTCCATCGGTTGCGGCTGCGATGACGGATGTGTGACGGCCGGATGATGATCCGGTTGCCACACCGGTTGACTTGAACCCGCCCTGTTTCTAAACGGGCCGCGCCTTGGCGGGAGCGTTCGTCTCTGCGCGCTTTCTCCCGGAATGATGACAATCGGGTGGGGAAGCGTGTGGCGGAGAATGAACCCGGACGGGACGTCCATGGCAACGCGGACCCGCGACTGACGGCGCTCGACGAGCGGCTGAAGGTCGCGCGGGACCGGGAAGCGTTGCGGACGGGGCAGAAACCGGTGGATGCCGACAGGGGTTATTCCCAGGGCAACCGGGTTCTTGCCGCGTTGATCGGAAGTCTCATCGGCAGCGCGTTGATCGGGTGGGTCCTTGACCGGCTGATTGGCACGTCGCCCTGGCTTCTGCTCGTGTCGCTGTTCCTCGGGATCGGCGTCGCGTTCAGATCCATCATGAAGATTTCAGGCGAACGCCCGGAGTGACCGGGCGTTCGTCGTATGTGGGGTGACGGGAATCGTGGCAGGGACGGGCGGCAAGATTGATCCGATGCACCAGTTCCTGATCGAACCGGTGTTCGATCAGCGGTGGATCGTCGGCGGGTATGACCTGTCCTTCACCAATTCCGCCCTGTGGATGGTAGCGACGCTGCTCGTCCTGTGGGTGTTCATGCTGGGCGGCATGAAGCGCGAACTGGTGCCCGGTCGCTGGCAGGCGGCGGTGGAGACCTTCACCGGCTTCATCGGCAGCATGCTGACCGCGAACATTGGGCCGGAGGGGCGCAAGTTCCTGCCGTACGTGTTCTCGCTGTTCATGTTCATCCTGATCGCCAACATCCTGGGCATGATGCCGTTCGGGATCGTGCCGGGCGTCCACCCCTTCACCATCACCAGCCATCTGACCGTCACCGGCGTGCTGGCGATCCTGTCGTTCGCGATCGTGCTGATCGTCGGCTTCTCGCGCCACGGCCTGCACTTCTTCTCGCTGTTCGTGCCGCACGGTACGCCGTGGTGGCTGATGTGGCTGATCCCGCCGGTCGAGCTGTTCTCGTTCCTGGTGCGGCCGTTCAGCCTTGGCCTGCGACTGTTCGTGGCGATGACCGCCGGGCATATCCTGATGAAGGTGCTGGCCGGGTTCGTCATCAACGGCCTGAACGCCGAGGCCCTTTGGGTCGCGCCGGTCGTGGCCATCCCGAGTTTCCTGCTGATGATCGGCATCACCCTGCTTGAACTGCTGGTGTGCGCGATCCAGGCCTATGTCTTCGCGTTGCTGACCTCGCTGTATCTCAACGACGCGGTCAACCTTCACTAAGTCCTTTCAACCACTATCGTATTTTTCCAAGGGAGTATCATCATGGACGCAGAAGCCGCAAAGCTGCTCGGTGCCGGTCTGGCAGCAATCGGTGCGGGCCTCGCCGCACTCGGCGTGGGTAACGTCTTCGCCAAGTTCCTCGAAGGCGCACTGCGCAACCCCGGTGCGGCAGACGGCCAGCAGGGTCGCCTGTTCATCGGCTTCGCCGCAGCCGAGCTTCTCGGCCTGCTGGCGTTCGTCGTCGCCGTGCTGCTGATCTTCGTCGCGTAACCATCACGCGACCTTCGCGCGCCGGGTGTTTCGCACCCGGCGCGTACCAGTTTTCATAAAGACGGGCGTCCGCCATGCCTCAGATCGCGCAGATCACCGCCACCTATGCATCCCAGATCTTCTGGCTGCTGCTCATCTTCGGCCTGACCTATTTCGTCATTGGTCGGGGCATGGTGCCGCGTGTCGAATCGACCGTGCAGAAGCGTGACGGCCAGATCGCCGCCGACCTTGCCGCCGCCGAAGCCGCCCGCCGACAGGCCGACGCGACCGAGGCCGCGTGGATCATCGAGATGGACGCGGCCCGCGCCGCCGCCCATGCCGAGACGACCGCCGCCAAGGCGCGCGCGACCGCCGCGTTCGAAAAGCAGATGCACGCCGCCGACGCCGAACTGGCCGAGCGGACCGGGCATCACGACCTCGCCATCGCCAACGCCAAGGCCGAGGCGCTCGCCAATCTTTCGACCGTCGCCGCCGACGTGACTCAGGATCTGGTCGCCAAGGTCGCCGGCCTGACCGTCAGCATCGACACCGCCGCCGACGCGGTACGCAGGACCACCGCCCATGTCTGACGCAAGCTTCATTGCCAGCGCGGTCGTCGCCGAGAACCTCGCCGATGCCGCCTCCTCCGAGGGTCTGGAAAAGCAGGCCATTCGCGGCAAGGACGGGATCGAGGGCAACGTCGCCGGCACCGAGGCGCATGGTGGCGTGGAACATGTCGCCAGCCCGATGGCGCTTGGCATGGACTCGACCGGCTGGGTCGCGGTGGCCGCGCTCGTCGTGATCGCCATCGCCATCGTCAAGAAGGTGCCGGCGATGATCGGCAAGGCGCTCGACGGGCGCATCGCCGCGATCCGCGTTCAGCTTGACGAGGCGACCCGGCTGCGCGCCGAGGCCGAGGCCCTGCGCGCCGAATATGAGGCAAAGGCCAAGGCCGCCGAGGCCGATGCCGCGACGATGCGTGAGCATGCCCATCACGAAGCGCAGGCCATTCTGGTCAAGGCCAAGCGCGACGCCGAGGAACTGATGGCCCGCCGGACCAAGATGGCTGAGGACAAGATCGCCGGAGCCGAGCGCGCCGCGATTGCCGAGGTCCGCGCCCGTGCCGCCGACGCCGCCCAGCGCGCCGCCGCGATGCTGATCGCCGAGCAGCATGGCGTCGATAGCGACCGGGCGATGATCGACCGGACGATCGCCGGGCTGGGTCGGTTGAACTAGATCAAGCCGTTAGCGGTTGGCTCTGCCGCTCCCCGGCGAAAGCCGGGGTCCAGTCGCCAAGTCGTTGGATGCTGGTGCCGGACGCTCGATCTGACGCTTGCCTGACTGGACCTCGGCCTTCGCCGGGGAATAATTGTTGTGACGCATCCCAGCATCCGGGTCTTTCGCACCATCGCCTCTTCCGGGTTTCCGGCGATGCTGCCTGTCCTTTCCGAGCCCGCCCCAAAGGAGCAATCCGAATGGCGTGGATCATTCTCGGCATCGCCGTCGTCACCGAAATCTGCTGGGCGCTCAGCCTGAAATGGGCCGCGACGCTTGGCACTTGGACCGCGTCGAGCGTGCCGATCATCCTGAGCTTCGTGAACATGGGCCTGTTGGCGCTGGCGATGCGCGGCCTGCCCGCCGGCACCGCCTATGCGGTGTGGACCGGCCTGGGTGCGGTCGGTGTGGTCATCGGCGGCGTCCTGTTGTTCGGGGACAAACTCAACCCGGTGCAGATCGGGTTCATGGCGCTGACCGTCATCGGCGTGGTGGGGACGAAGCTGTTTGCTACGGCGTAATGGTGTTTATTGCCGCTTAATCCCTTCCCCGGCGGAGGCCGGGGCCCAGTTGGGTTAGCGTTGCTAACGGTGGACCGTCCCTCATCATTGGCGGTCTCCCAACTGGGCCCCGGCTTTCGCCGGGGAGGCCAGAAGGGGTGGGTCATTTCCATCTCCCTTTCCCCCGCAGGCGCGGGGAAACGGGAGATCGGCGATCGTTTAGCCACCGTACCGGCACCCGACAGGATCAGCGATGTTCCGAAAAAAAACCGCTGTCCTATTCGCCCCGACTTTGACAGCGTTCTGCCCGACCGATCCTCCAACGCCGCTCCGGCATCCCGAAACGCCGCTACCCCCCCCTTCGCGGGTATAACCTTTGTAACCTTCCAGCCCGAATCATCGGCCTGGCCCCCTAGCCGCTACGCCCTCGCATCCCCAGATTCCCGGTAATGTCGACACCCAACACCCCCGATCGTTTCAACGAGGACAAGGCCGCGTTCGCGGTGCGCGGGGCGGATACGCCCGATCTGGCGACCGGCGTCGCCGCGATCCGCAACGTGCTGGCGACGCTGCCGGCGCGGCCGGGCGTCTACCGGATGCAGGATGCGCGGGGCGACGTGCTCTACATCGGCAAGGCACGCGCGCTGAAGAACCGCGTAGCCAACTATACGCAGGTCGAACGGCTGACGAAGCGGCTGCAGCGGATGGTCGCACAGACCCGGTCGATGACGATCGTGACGACCAACAACGAGGCGGAGGCGCTGCTGCTGGAGGCGCAGCTCATCAAGCGGTATCGTCCGGCGTACAACGTGCTGCTGCGCGACGACAAGAGTTTCCCGTTCATCCTGTTGCGCGACGATCACGCCTTTCCCCGCGTGCAGAAGCATCGCGGCGCACGGCGGGCCAAGGGCAATTATTATGGCCCATTCGCCAGCGCGGGATCGGTCAACAACACGTTGAATGCGTTGCAGAAGCTGTTCCTGCTGCGGTCGTGTACCGACAGTTTCTTCAACAATCGCGACCGGCCGTGCCTGCTGTACCAGATCAAGCGGTGCTCCGCGCCGTGCGTCGGGCGGATCGAGCCGCCCGCCTATGCCGAACTGGTCGAGGATGCCAAGAGCTTCCTCGCGGGCAAGTCGACCGGCGTGCAGGCCAAGCTGGGCGCGCAGATGCAGGCGGCCGCAGAGGCCATGGATTTCGAGCTGGCGGCGATACTGCGCGACCGGCTGAAGGCGTTGACCTATATTCAGGGGACACAGGCGATCAATGCCGAAGGGGTCGGCGATGCGGACATCTTCGCGATGGCGGCGGCGAATGGCTTGATCGGCATCCAGGCGTTCTTCATTCGCGGCGGCCAGAACTGGGGTCATCGCAGCTTCTTCCCGCAGCACACCAACGACGTACCCGAGGATGAGGTGCTGACAAGCTTCCTCAGCCAGTTTTATGAGGAGGTGCCGCCGGCGAAGACGATCCTGCTCGACCGCGAGTTGGAGGAGGGCGACCTGCTGGCCGAGGCGCTGGGCGAGCGGGCGGGGTTCAAGGTGACGGTGGCCGTGCCGCAGCGGGGCGACCGCAAGCGGCTGCTCGACCAGGCCAGCCGGAACGCGGTCGAGGCGCTGGAGCGGCGGCTGGCCGAATCGACGACACAGGCAAAGCTGCTGCGCGAGGTGGCCGACCTGTTCGACCTGCCCGAGCCGCCGAACCGGATCGAGATCTACGACAACAGCCATATCCAGGGGACGAACGCGACCGGCGCGATGGTCGTCGCCGGGCCGGAGGGGTTCCGGAAAGGCCAGTATCGCAAGTTCAACATCAAGGACAAGGCGACCGCGCCCGGTGACGATTTCGGGATGATGCGCGAGGTTTTCACCCGCCGATTCGCCCGCGCGCAGGCCGAGGATCCGGACCGGGATGCGGGCGACTGGCCCGATCTTGTGCTGATCGACGGCGGCAAGGGGCAGCTGGCGGCCGCGCGGGAGGCGCTGGAGGTGCTGGGGATCGAGGACGTGTGCCTGGTCGGCGTCGCCAAGGGGCCGATGCACGGCCGCGACGGGCGCGAGGTGTTCCACATGCTTGACGGGCGCGAGTTCCAGTTGCCGGTCAACGCGCCGGTGCTGTTCTACCTCCAGCGGCTGCGCGACGAGGTCCACCGCTTCGCCATCGGCGTCCACCGCGACAAGCGATCCAAGGCGATCGGTGCCAGCCCGCTGGACGAGGTGCCCGGCATCGGGCCGGCGCGCAAGAAGGCGCTGCTGATGCACTTTGGCACCGGCCGCGCGGTCCGCAACGCCAGCCTGGAGGATCTGCGCAAGGCCCCGGGCGTGTCGACAAGCGTCGCGCAACAGGTCTATGATTTCTATCACGCCCGGTAATGCCCGCCGCCACGTTGCCGTGGTACGAAACGATCAAGGGAATCTTCACCGGGTCGTGTTAGCTTCCGCGTGTGACGACCGCCGTGTTCCTGACGATAGATACCGAGTTCGCCTGGCGGCATCACACCGCCGGGTACGATGCCGCGGGAATCCATCAGCGTTCGATCGAACCGGCGGGCGTTGGTGTCGCCTATCAGCTGGACCGGCTGAACACGCACGGGCTGAAGGCGTGCTTCTTCGTCGATCCGATGCCGGCGCTGGTGTTCGGGCTGGATCCGTTCCGGCGGACGGTCGATGCGATCCTGACCGCCGGGCAGGAAGTGCAGTTGCATCTTCACCCCGGCTGGACCGATGCCAGTGTGACCGACCGCAAGGTTCATGCCCGCAGCGACCTGTCCGAATATGACCGGGCGGAGCAGCGGGCGCTGATCGAACAGGCGAACGCCTTGCTGGTGGCGGCCGGCGCGCCGCAGCCGGTGGCGTTCCGCGCCGGCAGCTATGCCGCGAACGACGACACGCTGGCGGTGCTGGCGGCGCTGGGGTTCCAGTATGACAGCAGTCACAACGGGGCGCAGGCACCGTCGCCTAGCGGAATCGGTCTGGACCACCGACAGATCGCGCCGGTCCTGCGCGACGTCATCGAAGTGCCGGTGACCGTCATCGAGGACAAGCCGGGCAAGCTGCGCACGGTGCAGATCTGCGCGCTGTCGACCGGCGAGATGTACGACGCGCTGGAACATGCCGCGGTCTGCCAGCACACCGCGATGACGATCGTCAGCCACGGGTTCGAACTGGCCAACCGGTCGGGCACGCGCGCCAATGCGGTCCATGTCCGCCGGTTCGAGGCGCTGTGCGGGGTTCTGGCGGAGATGCGCGACGTCCTGCCGACGCGGCATTTCGCCGATCGCCCCGCGCTGGCACTGGACCAGCCGGACCGGCCGCTGGGGCCGGACACGTTGCGAACCCGCTGGCGGCAGGCGGAACAGCTCTGGTCGAACTGGGTGTCGGAACGCAAAGGGTGAGCGCGGTCCCGTGGCCGCTGAAGTTGCAGGTCGGGGCGCGGAGACTTGCGACGATCCGCCGCCGGCTTGTGCGGGTGCCTTTCTCGCTGGATATGGTGCGCGCAGGGGTGATGCCGGTCCTGCCGACACTGCCGTCATCAGCCGACGGGTATCTCGTCACGTCGCTGCCGGTGGCGCTGGTCGGGGACGCGACCGCGCGGATGCCGGGGGCGCTGGTCCATGTTACTCAGCGCTATGTCCGCTACCATGCCGACCTGTCGATCGGCCATGGTTCGTGGCTTGCCGGGCTGTCGACCAATGCGCGGGCGGCGATCCGGCGCAAGACGCGGCGGCTGGCGGAGGCGAATGGCGGCCGGATCGACGTGCGCGCCTGTCGCGACGTCGCCGGTCTCGCGACATTCTACGAATCTGCCCGCGCGGTTTCGGCGACGACGTATCAGGAGCGGCTGATCGGTGACGGGCTGCCCGACGACGCGGAGTCGCGATCGACGCTGGCGGCGCTGGCGGCGGCGGGATGCGTTCGCGCATGGTTGCTGTTCATGGGCGATCGGCCCGCGGCATATCTGTGGTGTTCGGTCGAGGGCGACGTGGTGCGGTACGATCATGTCGGCCACGATCCGGCGTTTGCCGCGCTGTCACCCGGCGCGGTCCTGCATGCCGCGGCGATGCGCGACCTGCAGGATGAAGGTGGCTTTCGCTGGTTCGACTTCACGGAAGGCGAGGGGCAGCACAAGCGGCAGTTCGCGACCGGTGGGACGCCGTGCGTCGATCTGCTGATGCTGCGGCGGACGCCGGGCAATCGCGCGACGGTGGCGGTCCTGGCCGGGTTCGCCGGCGCGGTCGGACTGGCCAAGCGGCTGGTGGCGCATCCGCGACTGACCGCGTTCGCGAAACGGGTGCGTCGCTGACCGGCACGCGCTAGGACTGGCGGCGACCATGCATATCCGGGCCGAAGCGATCATCCTGTCGACGCGCAACCACGGCGAACACGGTGTCGTGGCGCGGGCGCTGACCCGTGCCGACGGGGTGCAGCCGGGCTATGTCCGCGGCGGCCGGTCGCGCCAGTTGCGCCCCGTGTTGCAGCCCGCCAATCTGGTGATGGGCGAGTGGCGCGCACGCACCGAGGAGCAATTGCCGGCGCTGACCGTCGAGCCGCTGGCGAGCCGGGCGTCGCTGCACCGCGAGCCGCTGGCCGCCGGTGCCTTGGAATGGGCGACCGCGCTGACCGCCGCCAGCCTGCCGGAGGGGCAGGCCTATCCCCGGCTGTATGACGGGCTGGGCGGGCTGATCGGTGCGATCGCCGCCGCGCCGCTGGCCCGCGACTGGGCGATGGCGCTGGTGCTGTACGAACGGCTGTTGCTTGCCGAAATGGGATTCGGGCTGGATCTGAGTGTCTGCGTCGTGACCGGCGTCGACCGCGACCTGGCCTTTGTCAGCCCGCGCAGTGGGGCTGCGGTGACGCGAGGCGCGGCGGTCGGTTATGAGACGAAGCTGATGCGCCTGCCGCCGTTCCTGCGCGACGGCGGGGTGGCCGGGTGGCCCGATATTCTCGATGGCCTCGCGCTGACCGGGCATTTCCTGGCGCGCGATGTGCTGGTCGATCGGCGCGTGGATGTCCTGTCGGCGCGGGTGCGGCTGGTCGACCGGTTGAAAAGGGCGGTTGCGTGATGCCGGGCCGCCCGGCAAGGACGCGGGGCTAACGAGAGGTGAACAGTCCATGCCCCTGATCGCGATACTGGCCGGCGACGGCATCGGTCCCGAAGTGACGACGCAGGCGCGGCGCGTGCTCGATGCGCTCGACCTGGGGCTGACGTTCGAGGACGGGCTGGTCGGTGGGGCCGCCTATCGCGCGGCGGGGCATCCGTTGCCGCCCGCGACGATGGATCTGGCGTATCGCGCGGACGCGATCCTGTTCGGTGCGGTCGGCGATCCCGCGTTCGACACTCTGGAACGCGCGTTGCGGCCGGAGCAGGCAATTTTGGGCCTGCGCAAGAATCTGGGGCTGTTCGCCAATCTGCGCCCGGCCAAGATGTTCGCCGGGCTGGAGGATGCGTCGGCGCTGCGGCCGGAGGTCGCGGGTGCGATCGACATGGTTATCATCCGCGAACTGACCGGTGACGTCTATTTCGGTGACAAGGGGCGCGGGACGACGCCTGAGGGCCTGCGCGAGGGGCATGACCTGATGCGCTATGACGAGGCGGAGGTCGCGCGGATCGCGCGGGTCGGCTTCACCACCGCGATGGGCCGCCGCCGCCGCCTCATGTCGGTCGACAAGGCGAACGTGCTGGAAACGTCGCAGCTGTGGCGCGACGTGATGAACGAGGTCGCGCGCGACTTCCCCGACGTTACCGTGCAGCACATGTATGTCGACAATGCGGCGATGCAGCTGGTGCGCAATCCGGGGCAGTTCGACGTGCTGGTGACCGGCAACCTGTTCGGCGACATCCTGTCGGATCAGGCGTCGATGTGCGTCGGGTCGATCGGCATGTTGCCGTCGGCGGCGATCAACGACGCGGCCAAGGGGCTGTACGAGCCGATCCATGGCAGCGCGCCCGACATTGCGGGCCAGGGCAAGGCCAATCCGTGCGCCGCGATCCTGTCGGCGGCGATGATGCTGCGCCATTCGCTCGCCATGCCGGCGCCCGCCGACCGGATCGAGGCGGCGGTGGCGACGGTGATCGCCGGCGGCGCGCGGACCGCCGATCTGGGCGGCAGCGTCAGCACGACCGCGATGGGCGACCTGGTCCTGGCCGCGCTGTGAGCCCCGCGCCGCTCGCGCTTGCGATCGTCATCCCGACCTTCAACGAGAAGGGCAATGTCGCGGCGCTGGTGGCAAGGCTCGACGCGGCGCTGGCGGGACTCGTGTGGGAGGCGGTGTTCGTCGACGACGACAGCCCCGACGGGACCGCCGACGTCGCGCGGGCGCTGGCGCGGACCGACACGCGGGTGCGGGTGATCCAGCGGATCGGCCGGCGCGGCCTGTCCTCGGCCTGTATCGAGGGGATGTGCGCGACCGCCGCGCCGATGGTCGCGGTGATCGACGGCGATTTGCAACATGACGAAACGATCCTGCCGGCGATGCTGATGGCGCTGACCGACGACCCGTCGCTGGATCTGGTGATCGGGTCGCGCTTCGTGGCGGGCGGCGGGACGGGCGACTGGGACCGCGACCGGGTAGCCAAGTCGGCGCTCGCCACCAAGCTGTCGCGGCGCGTGCTGAAGGCGGACCTGACCGATCCGATGAGCGGGTTTTTCATGATCCGCACCGAGACGCTGCGGCGGCTGGCCCCGGACCTGTCAGCGATCGGGTTCAAGATCCTGCTCGACATCATGACCGCCAGCGCCGCGCCGCTGCGCTTTCGCGAGCTGCCCTATACCTTCCGCGTGCGGACCGAGGGCGAGAGCAAGCTGGACCATGTCGTGGCGATAGAGTTTCTGATCGCGCTGTACGACCGGATGTTCGGGCGGTTCGTGCCGGTGCGGTTCGCGATGTTTTCCGCGATCGGCGTGCTGGGGGTGGGGTTGCACATGGCCGTGCTGGCGCTGTGCTTCGTCGTGCTCGGCATGTCTTATATCGCCGGGCTGATCGTCGCGACGTTGGTGGCGATGACGTTCAATTTCTATCTGAACAATGCGCTGACCTATCGCGACCGGCGGCTGACCGGGTGGCGGGCGCTGCTGGATGGATGGGTGTCGTTCTGTCTGGTGTGTTCGGTCGGGGCGATCGCCAATGTCGGGATCGCGGCGTTCCTGCACGGCGCGCGCGACGGCGCATGGGCGACGTCGGCGCTGGTCGGGGTGCTGGTGGGCGCGGTGTGGAATTACGCGCTGTCGTCGCGCTTTACCTGGGGACGGTACTGATCCGGTCGGCCCGCATGACCGCGATGCCGTGCGGGCGCGGGTGGCGGTGTCACACGATATCGTCGCGCGATCTGTCTCCGCCGTCGTTCCACCGCGGTCGAAGGAGTTTTATGAGGATTTCCTCCTCGGCGCTCACAAGTGTACCGGACAGGCCCAGTAGTGTGATGGACCCGGCAGGACGCGCCCATAGCTCGACACTGCCGGCGGGTTGTCGACGGATGCGCTCGGCCATGGCCAGCCCCGTCGTTGCTTTGGCGTGGTCGGCCAGTTTCCGGCGTTCCGCGGCGGTGGCGTAGAAACCGCTTATCCATTGATCCCACCGGGTCTTCAGCCCCTTGCCCGCCTTGCCCACATACCAAGGGAACTCCTGACCGTTGTTTAGCCATACATAGAGCGCCGGGTCAGGTGACCGGTACAGCGCCTGAATATCTGGCGCGGCGTCAATGACGAAGGCTAGGCTGTCGGCGGGGCGCTTTGATCGCGTATCCGCGATGTCTGCCCGCGTTCCTATGTAGCCCATTTTCCGAAACTGGTAGATTCGCACCTTGTCGGCCGCTGACTCGATCACGGTTACTGCCTGTCTTTCCTGTATTGAGCGCCCTCGCTAGCCTTGGCGGGTCAGCGGAACTTAGGCGGTCAGCGCCTCGACCAGCGCGCGTACTTTCTTCTGCCGCCATTGGGGCAGGGGGGCGACCAGCCAGTAGCCGAACGCCGACGGCGTCGGGTCTCCGATCTGCCGGACCCGGCCGCCGGCCAGATCGGCGACGGCGAGCAGATGCGGCACGGTGGCGTGGCCCAGTCCGGCTATCGCAGCGTCGATCGCCAGACCGGCATCGGCCACCCGGATGCAATGCGTCGTATCGGCACCGGGCGCGCCTGGCCAGCCGATCGCTCCGTCCGGTCCACCCTGCGTACCCGCCAGTGTGACCATGCCATCGGAATCGATCGCCAGCCCTTCATGCTCGCCCGGCCCGTCACCCCAGCGGATGGCGAGATCCAGATTGGCCTCGGTGAAGTCGCCACCCTCGTCCGCCGCGACCAGCGTGAAGCGCAGATCGCGATCGGCGGCGGCGATGCGCGCGAGGCGGGGCATCAGCCAGCGTTCGGTGACGTCGCGCGGGGCGGCAATGGTCAGCGACTTGGACGACTGGCCCGACTGCATCGCCCGCACCGACTCCTCAAACTGGAGGAACGCGTCGCGCAATGGCGCAAGGCCGGCCTCGCCCTCCGGCGTCAGCTCCAGCCCGCGCGTCGTGCGGCGGAACAGGACGACGCCTAGCGTATCCTCCAGCGCGCGGATCTGCTGGCCGACGGCGGCGGGTGTCACCGCCAGCTCGTCGGCGGCGCGGGTGAAGGACAGATGGCGCGCGGCGGCATCGAACACGCGCAGGCCGTTCAGGGGCAGGTGCGTCCGCTTCATCCGGTCACCGCCGGCGCGGTCAGCACGAAGCGGGGGATGGCGACGTCGAGCCGCGCGCCATCGCCCAGCACCATGCTGTAATATCCCTCCATCGCGCCGGTCGGCGTGGCCAGCGGGCAGCCCGAGACGTAATCATAGCTGGCACCGGGATCGAGCATCGGCTGTTCGCCGACCACGCCCTCGCCCTCGACCGTGTGGCTCGCGCCGCGACCGTCGGTGATCGTCCAGTGACGGGTCAGCAGCTGGACCGGCTGCGCGCCGTCATTCTCGATGCGGATATGATAGGCCCAGAACCAGCGGCCCCGCCGCGGCTCCGACTGGTCGGCGAGGTAGCTGGTGGCGACTCGCACGGTCACGCCACCGGTCGTCGCCGCGTGGGGGAAAAAGGCCTTCACAGCCCCACGGCGCGCAGCGCCCGGTCGAGATCGTCGATCACGTCCTGGGGATCCTCCAGCCCGACGTTCAGGCGCAGCATGCCTTCGGTGATGCCCATCTCCAGCCGCTTGTCCTCGGCCATGCCGGCGTGGGTGGTGCTGGCGGGGTGAGTCATCAGCGAGCGCGAATCGCCGATGTTGTTGCTGATGTCGACCAGTTGCAGCGCATCGAGCAGGCCGTGTGCCTGTTCGCGCCCGCCGTCGAGGATGATCGCGAAGATCGTGCCCGCCGCCTTCATCTGGCGCATCGCCAGTTCGTGCTGCGGATGGCTGGCCAGGCCGGGATGCAGGATCGTCGGCACGCGACCTTCGAGGAATTGCCCGACCTTCAGCGCGTTTTCCGACTGGCGGGTGATCCGGAGGTCGAGCGTTTCCAGCCCCTTCAGCACCACCCACGCGTTGAAGGCCGACAGGGTCGGGCCGGTGTTGCGGGTGAAGGGCAACAGGGTGTTGGTGATGAAATCCTCGGTCCCGCAGACCGCGCCGGCCAGCACGCGGCCCTGACCGTCCATCATCTTGGTCGCGCTATAGGCGGTGACGTCCGCGCCGAAATCCATTGGCCTTTGCAGCGCCGGCGTCGCGAACGCATTGTCGACGACCGAAGTGATGCCGCGTTCGCGGGCGATGCCGCAGACGGCGGCCAGATCGACCACGTCCATCGTCGGGTTGGCAGGCGTTTCGAAGAAGAAGACCTTGGTTTCGGGTCGCACCGCGTCCTGGAACGCCTGCGGGTCGCGCGCGTCGACCAGGCTGGTGGCGATGCCGAATTTGGGAAGCAGCGTGTCGGTCAGCCATCGGCACGACCCGAACGCGGCGCGGCCGGCAACGACATGGTCGCCCGCCTGCAACTGGCAGAGCAGCACCGCGGTCATCGCCGCCATGCCGCTGGCCATCGTTCGGCAGGCCTCCGCGCCCTCCAGCATCGCGATCCGCTTTTCCAGCATCTCGACAGTCGGGTTCTGCAGCCGGGAATAGGTCATGCCCTGCTGCTCGCCGGCGAAGCGCGCGGCGGCGTCTCCGGCACAGTCGTAGCTGTAGCCCGAGGTAAGGAACAGCGCCTCCGACGTCTCGCCATATTCGGTGCGGGCGGAGCCGCCGCGAATGGCTTGAGTCGCGGGACGCCAATGGGCGGTGATCGAGGGGTCCTGGCCGGCTTTGCGCTTCATGCGCGTCGCTTTGCAGGGCAGGGGGGGGCGGCGTCAACTATGGCGCGGGTTTTGCCGCTTGAGATATCGCGCGCGCTGGCGGACACAGGCGGTGATGCGACCGATCCTCAACACGCCACGCCGCGCGGCGGCGGCCATCGCGGTGCTGGCGCAGGCGCTGTTCAGCTATCGCCTGACCGTTCCGTCGAAACCGATGTTCGACGAGATACACTACCTGCCCGCCGCCCGCGCGCTGCTGGCGCTGGGTCCATCGCACAATCCCGAACATCCGTTGCTCGGCAAGACCCTGATCGCGGCCGGTATCGCGTTGTTCGGCGACGGGCCGCTGGGGTGGCGGATCCTGTCGAGCATTGCGGGGACCGCGACCGTGCTGGGCGTGTTCTGGATCCTGTGGCTGATGGTCGGGCGGCTGCGACCGGCGGTGATCGGCAGCCTGTTCGCGCTGATGAACTTCACGGTGTTCGTGCAGGCACGGATTGCGATGCTCGACGGGTTCCTTGCGTGTTTCGTCGTGCTGGCGGTGGCAATGCTGCTCTGGAGCGCGCGTGCAGGCGGTCGGGGAGAGGCGTGGCGGCGATGGCTGGGTGGCGCGGTGCTGCTGGGGCTGGCGGTCGGGGTCAAGTGGACGGCGGTGCCGTATGTGGCCTTTGCCGGCGTCGCTTTCGTGGTCATCCGCCGGCGCCATCCGACGTCCTTCGGAACGATCGGGTGGTTCGCGGCGCTGGCGTCCCTGGGCGTGGGCAGTGTCGCCACCTATTTCGCGACGTTCCTGCCGGCCTTTTTCTACCATGACAGCCCGATGACGCCCGCGCGGCTCATACCCTTCCAGCGTGAGATGTGGGGCTATCAGACCCAGGTGCTGCCGGCGCATACCTATCAGTCGTCCTGGTGGACGTGGCCGCTCGATCTGCGGCCGATCTGGTATCTGTACGAGCCGGTCGATGGTGCAGTGCGCGGGGTGCTGATGATCGGCAACCCGGTGGTGATGTGGGGCGGGCTGGTGGCGGTGGGCGTGTGCCTGTGGATGCTCATCCGTCGGCGCGACGCCATGGCCGGGGCCGCCGCGGGGCTGTGGGCCGGGTCGCTGCTGATCTGGGCGATCATCCCGAAGTCGCTCGGGTTCTTCTATTACTATTATCTGTCGAGCATCTGGCTATGCATCGTCCTGGCGATCGCGTTCGCCCGCCAGCGACCGGTGCGCCACTGGGACGAAAGCTGTCTGGCGCTGGCGACCATCGTGTTCGTGTATTTTCATCCCATCCTGTCGGCGGCGGAGCTTCCGGCACCGGACGCGTTCAGGCGCTGGATGTGGCTTGGCAGTTGGGCGTGATGCCGGGAATTCGTGGCGGTACCAGTGATTCGGGCATTCGATGACGGATATCACCGGAGCGACGCGCCGACGGCGTGTAGTTCCGTGATTTTTGAGGAAAAGTCAGAAAAGTTTCAGTTTGTGTTTGACGTGTGGGGTGGTTGGACGTAGAGGGGTTTCACCGCAGCGGTTGACCGGATGGTTGGTCGG